>CAWELX010000001.1:0-307744 GCA_963810065.1 uncultured Chloroflexia bacterium
TCGCGGCGACCGGGACGACCGTAACAGCAAGGGTCCCCTGAGCCATGTTGAACTCGGCCGGCTGAGTCTGGCCGGCCGGCTCGATGGCAGGGGAGGGGAGGCAGTTCCTGGTCTGTGCTGGGTCCGGCGGGCGGCGGGCAGGGATCCGCTCGCTTCGCTGCCGACACCCGTCCATGAGGCACGCCGATCCCGCCGGCACCGAGGGCCTTGACTTGGTGTTGTAGTATACTACAATGCAATGATGGAGCCTGTGCTCCTGGAGGCCAAGAGGGGAACGATGACGCTGACCGTACCGGAGGCGGCCCGCCGCACCGGCCGCAACCCCGAGACGATCCGTCGCTGGATCCGGGAGGGGAAGCTGCCGTCCCGCAAGGTCGGCACGCAGCACATCATCGAGGAGAGCGACCTCGACGCCGTCGCGGCGCCGGAGGCTGCCGAATCGCTGCCGTTGCCGCCTGCCTGGCGGACGACGTTCTGGGGCGAGCCGATGCCCGACGTCGTCGCGGCTATCCGTCGGTCGCGCCACGGCCACTGATCGATGCGTGTCGTCGTCGATGCGAGCGTCCTCGTCGAGGTAGCGCTCGCCGGGGGAGACCTGGGGCCGTTGATGGATCATGACCTCGTGGCACCACCGCTCGCCCTGTCGGAAGCGACCTCGACCATCAGCGAGATGGCCTGGCGCGCCGAGCTGCCCCGAGAACGCGTGCCCGCCTCCCTGGCGTTTCTCCGGGCGATCCCGCTGACGATCACCCGACCGGATGACCTCTCCGAGCGCGCGTGGAACGTCGCATCGTCGCTTGGCTGGGCCAAGACCTACGACGCCGAGTACGTCGCTCTCGCGCAGCTCCTCGAGGCCCCGCTGCTCACGGTCGATGTCCGCCTCGCCCGCGGCGTGGGGCACCTCGTCACGGTCCTCGGCCCGTCCGACGTCGGCCTGTAACCCAGCCGCGGCGTGATGGCTCCCGACGGGGAGCCGGTATCAGGCGAAGCCCGTTCCACAACTGCCGATAATACTAGTTATGTTTATTGATGCCAGGGGGGTGGAGCCAAGATCAGCGATCAGGCTCCCCCTTCAGGTCGTCTTGGTTGAAGACGTCAGCACGCACCTCGAACCTGATCCGTTCGCGTTCTCGTGGAATGAAGTTGGCGGCGACTTCGCTCGGAACGGGAAGGAAGACGCGATCCTGCAGGAGGAGAGTTGAGGATCGGATAGGCCCACCGCCGGAGGTCGCCTCTACGAGTTGCTGGCACTGGACGTCGTAGTACAGGCCAAACCTACGTGAGTGGTGTAGGAAGACGAAAAGCACCCGTTGGCCGCCCCACACGACGGAAGTGGTGTGGGGTTGCAGGAAGAAGTCGCCGTACTGGCGTCTGGCCCGATCGCTAATCGCCAGGAAGCACGAGTACCCATTCAGGGCCCGGTCACCGGCGAGGACAAGAGCGTCAGTGACCGCTTCGCGGCGATCAACTGGCGGAAGCGGCCCGAACTCATCTCCGTCTTGCTCGGGTTGTGAGTCCTCAATGCCTGGAACGACACTCGACAGTTCCGCGGCTTGGCCTGGTTCGACGACCACCACCGAGCGGCTTGAGATAGAGGTCGATACGACGTTGAACTCACTCAACGTCATCTCGCCGAGCTTGAATTGCTCCCACGCCGCCTCGAGGTCCAGTCGGTCTGTCCAGTCGACCTCGAATAGCTCCCGACGATCGCGGAGTCTCCTTAAGAATGCCTCCGCGCCGTCACGAGTGCTGCTCGGCACGAGTTGCGCCAAGCGTGGGAAGAGTTGGGCTCGGATGAAGTCCTTGACAAAGGGGCCGAACGCGCTGAAGTCACTCTCATAGAGCTGGATCAGCGGGGCAACTGTGGAGGACTCGGGGTCGATGTGGATCGTCAACGGAGATGTGGCCTCGTCGACCAAGAGCGGAACGCCGTGGCTCATCTTGGCGTACTGGACGTTTGCCGCGATGAAGTAGTCCTCGAGTAGCAGGACGGCTATGCGCGTCTGCAAGGCGCCGTGGGCAACCGAAAGGACGGAACTCCGCACATCCTCGAGAACGCGGGGCTGATCGCTCACCTCGACGGCATCAAGGCTGCGCAGATAGCCGATCTCGCAATCGCGTCGAGGCGCACGGCGTGAGAGGACCACCAAGGGCTGGTCCTCGGAGGCATACGCTTGAACGATTGAGTTATCGGAGCCCGCGTAGTACTGCACACCCGTTGGGAGGGAGCTGAGCGGACGTTCCCCCGCCTGGGGCTCGACGCGCACCGGCATGGGCCCACAGATGTCAAACCGGCCGTGGCGCACGACCCAATTGAGGAACGCCTGGTTCTCGAGTGATGTCTCATGGCCCATCGCGACATTAGAGGCGAACCCGTCGACAGCGCCGAGAAGGAGTCTGAGCAGCTCCTGACTTGTCGACTCGAGTGCCTCCCGTCCGGCCGTCGGCTGGAGCGCTGGAAGGTCCACCACCCCACCCCACGCGTACTCCGAGCCGGTGGAGACCGTTGCCAGGCCGAAGCCAGAGCGGAGGGTGCGAATAGCAGAACGGGCTTGAACCAGGGCTGCTCGACCGGGAGGGCCGGAAGGCGGTGCCGTGACGACATTCTCAAGAAGGATCCGCATCTGCCCGTCAGCAAGCCCTCGCACCTCGACGTCTGCGGTTGCTAGGCCGTCGAGATCGACCGAACCCACCTTCTCTGTCCAGTTGGCTCGGTCCGATGGAAGTGCATCCGTCATTGTGCGACGGCTTACGAGATCAGAATTCACATACACATCAACGTCGAGAAACTCGACAAACTGCGCGATGTAGTCCCTCGCCCCCGCCACATCCAGATCCGCGCCGGACTCTAGTCTGGCCGTGACTACTGTGCCTGGTATCCCGTCTGGGGTAAGGTCCTCGACTGAGATGCAGCCCACGGTTGTCGAGAGGTTCTCCCTGTCGACGAACGACCTTGTTCGTACGCGCTCCCTGGCCGACTCTGTTTCCACGACTAGTGAGTCGGCGATCCCGAAGTTCGCCATAGCCCCGATCCCGAAGGTGCCGACCACGCCCGCGGCCCTGGCCTCGTCCGTGTTCTTCCCACTTGCGCCGGCACGCCAGAAGTTCGCCACTAGCTCGGCCGGTGTCATGCCGATGCCGTTGTCAGCGACCACGATTTGCTCCCGCGAGAGCGTGATGTCGATCCTCGGGTGGAACTCCGCGCCGAGAGTCCTACGCATGAGAACGGCGTCGAAGGCGTTTTGCGCATTCTCGCGGAGCAGTGCCAATGGGGACTGGTATATCTGAGCGGCGAGCAGCTCAATGATCCGGCCGACCTGGACCTCGAAGCGGATCATTCGCGTCCCGTCGGTCATGGCGCCATCTCCTGCACCGTGATCCTTGTCTCGACCTGAACGCGGATGTCTCTGGTCATCCCGAAACGCTCCGCTCCGTCCCGAAGCGCTTGCCGCGCTTTGTCGTACTCGCCCAAACGGAGTAGCACGTCGACCAGCGCTATCGCTTCGTCGGGATCTCGAGGATTGGCAAGTTCGTCCACGAGTTTGGCGTAGTCTCCAAGCTCCGTGAGAACTTGGATACGTAGTCGTCGTGCTGTCGAATCCGCCGATGGCAGGACTTCGAGGATCTCCGCAGCCGTCCGGAGATCCTTTCGGCCGTAGGCATCGAAAGCTCGGTCGAGTTGGGCAACCTGCAGAGCCACGCCCGTGCCTCTTGCCGGCGCGGGCGTCCAGCCGATCTCAACTGGATCCTCGTACCCGTTCTCGACGCGCCTTCCCTCGGCGAAGATGAGTTCGCCGATTGCCTCCCGCAGGTGAACTCGGATCGAGTCTATTGAGAGGTCGATGTCCAGCAGGTTGTACTGCCGGTTGATGCCGACGGGCAGCTCGCGGTGGCCGACGCACAGCGATCCGGCAGCCACGAGAGCCATCTGTTCCGAAGTGGGTAGTCGGAGCGGCACAACGGAGAAACCCGCGCGATGCTGGTGGCCGTGGAGCCCGATCCTGTATCCGTAGTCAAGCAGCGTCCGAACCGTGGCAATGTCGAGGTAGTCGCTGCGGGATGGGGGTCCCGAGTAGCTGTGGTGCCACACGGCGAGGTGGACTTCGCAAGAGGAAGCGGCGATGAGGTCTCTGGCCGCTGCCAGGGTGTCTGGGTCGATCGAGCCAACGGGACAGTAGCAGTCGTTCCCGTCCCAGGAGCTGAACCCCGTAATTGACACGCCGAGATCCTCGTAGTCCCGGAAGAAGAGGTCATGCTCGTGGACCAATGGATCGGGCACAACCCGTTCGTAGAACCTGCTGCGAAATCGCAGGAAGGGCTCCAGGCGGCGCTCATAGGCGCCGCGATCGACAATCTTGAGAAGCCGCTGTTCCTTCCAGTCCCACCGATAGGGGGACTTCGCCGCCATCGCTATGTCGGGCAACGCACCGCTTAGGCGCAGAACCTCCTCGTCCGCAACAGGCTCCATCGCCGCTCGAGCCTGATTCCAGTCAACGTCGTGGTTTCCCGGAATCACCGCGACCTTTGACCGATCTCCACCGACGAAGCGATCACAGAGTCCGACGAGAAAGGCGTAGGCCTCCTGATACTGTGCCTCAAGCTGGACTTCATGGTCTTGAACCCCAACGGGCACGCCCTGCACAACGTCCCCGCTCACGACGATCAGGTCAGGCCCGGCATCGAAACGGGCCGGCCAACGGTCGCGATCCGCTGCGAGTGCTGCGACGAGAGAGCTATTGCGGACTGGGTCGTCGGAGGAGCGGTGGACATCGGAGACATGGAGGACTGTGAGGCCGCGTCCTGCGCGAGGCGTGATCACCGGAGACGGGTTGTTCATGAGTGCTCTGGTTCCACAGGTCTCGCCTTGTCAGGCGGTAAGTCCGTCGGGCGGCAGGGTTGTGATGCCAGTGTCAGGTTGAGCACGAGTAGGCGTTCGAGGATCTCGGTGCCCGTGAGGTCGGCGAGCCAGCCGTAGGCGGCGACGACGGCGGCATCGAGGTCCGCATGGGCGTTGGCGAGCCAGGTGGGGCGCTGGTTGTAGAGGTTGGTGAGGGTGCGCTTCGAGAGGTCGGCCGTGTCGGGGCTGGGCGGGTTCAGCCAGCCGTCGCGGAGCTCGACGAGGCGGCGGGCGGCCTCCCCTACTCTCTCGCGCTGTCCGGGGGTGGGGTCCGGGAAGGGAAACGTCTCGAAGCAGGTCGTGGGCGTGTAGCGTGGCCGAGTCTCGAGCTGTGTGCCCGCGGCAAGCGTCCAGAGTTCATGCACTCGCGAGTGGAGCACGCCGAGGGTGTAGTTGTCGGGGCAAGCGAAGACAGTCAGCGACGCGGACGGAAGCACCTTGACGTCCACCCAGGCAAAGACGCGATGCTTCGAGGTCTGGGGCGTAACGAGGTAGCGAGGGACTGCCCGCAAAGCAAGACGCATCCCCGGGATCGGCTCGGCGTGGAGCCACCACTTCTCCCGGTAGGCCGCTCTGCGAACGGTGTCGCGGAAGGGCTTGACCACCCGACGAACGTATTCAAACGGCGCCTCATACAGGGCGGCTTCCTCAGCCGGCATGCCGACCCCGAAATCGACGATCCACATCCCCCGTGGGCGCTCGGTGATGTCAATCGCATTGATCCACGGCCGAACCACGTCGGCATTCGATCTTCCGTCTGGGTTCGGCGAGGCGAGCATGCGGATGGCTTCGTCCGGCTCGAGTTCGAACGGACCTGCTTTGACGTCCGCGTAGAACGCGATACCCGCGTTCTCAGGTAGTCGGCGAGCCTTCGTGAGATCGGGGCCGCTCGTTAAGTCAGCGTTGATCGCCACTGTCCCTCGGCCGTCGAGTTCGCGCTCAGCATCGGAGCCACCGTCCTGACCGACAAAGCTGATGTGAACGGCGGCACCGGAGAGGACCCAGGGCTCGTCAGAGCGAGCGAAGAAGATGTCGCCGCTTCGCTTGATCCGCTCAAGGACGCGCCGGTTCGCTTGGCCGCCGGATGCCCTGCGTCGCCAGGAGGCCGGCGCGCCGTGTTGCGACCGGCTTCGATGGCAGCGCGCGCCTTCTCGTGCCAGTAGCAGCAGAGGTCAGACGAGTGCGGCAGGCGATCGTCGAAGACCGACCACAGCGTCTCGACGTAGTCGTCGCCAAGACCGCGGCGGAGCAGTCGATTGCCCAGGAACGGCGGGTTGCCGACGATGAACTCGGCCTCCGGCCACTCCGCCTCGCGCGGGTTGCGCCGGGTCCGAGAGGTCCAGGAGCGCGTCGCGGTTCTCGATGTGGTGGAGCGGGCTTGAGGATCGGGTCGCGGCGGTAGCCCAGGCCGTGGCGGATCATCCACTGGATCTCGCCGATCCAGATGGTCACCCGGGCCAGCTCGGCGGCGTAGGCGTTGATCTCGATGCCCAGGACCGCCTCCGGGCCGATCTGCGGGACCTGCATCGGGCGCTCGAGGACCAGCGAGCCCCAGATGGATCGCCTCGTACTCGAGGTCCTTGAGGGCCCACAGGCGACACGATCAGGAAGTTGCCGGAGCCGCAGGCGGGGTCCAGCACGCGGACGCGGCGCAGGCGCTCGAGGAAGTCCTCGAAGACGGCCTCCGGGTTCTCGGCGCGCGGCGTCGCCTTCGTGACCTTCTGGCCCGCGATGAGGAGCTGCGTGACGCGCTCCTGCATCGCGGCGTACTCGCGGCGGAGCGGGCGCAGGATCACCGGCTCGACGAGGCCCCAGATGGCGTCGCGGTCCGTGTAGTGGGCGCCCAGCTGGGCGCGCTGGTCGGGGTCCAGGCCGCGCTCGAACAGGGTGCCGAAGATCGCGGGCTCGATGAGCGCCCAGTCGAGCCTGGCTGACCTCCAGCAGCGTGCCGATCTCGGTGCCGGTCAGCGGGATGACGTCGCGCGGCGTCGAACAGGCCGCCGTTGAACCAGTCGATCTCCTCGGTGCCGAAGAGGCCGCCGTCGTTCGCCATCTTGGCGAACAGCTCGCCCAGGGCGGTGGTGAAGACGTCGGACCGGCCGTGGGAGGCCGCCGACAGCCGCTCGAAGATGCCCTTGGGCAGGAGGCCGGCGTCCTCGGCGAACAGGCAGAACAGGATCCGGTCCAGGAAGTGGGCGACGTCCGCCGGGTCGTGGCCGCGGCTGCGCAGGCTCTGGGCGATCTCCGCGAAGTGGCGCGCCGCCTGCTCGGTGATGTGGGCCGGCGCGACGTGCGGGCGGAAGCTCTCCGGCGCCGCGAAGACGTCGCGCAGGATCTGCAGGGCGTCCGAGGGGTCGTCGGCGGCCAGGTCGTCCAGCGTGACGATCTTCACCACCGGGCTCAGGCCCGTGAAGTTGGTGTGGATCTCGATGCGCTCGAGGTCGCTGACCACCAGGAGCGGCGGGTTGCCCAGGTCGTCGCGGTAGCCGATCAGCTGGACGTAGGCGGCCTTGAGGTCCTTGCTCTTGCCCTTGTACTCCCAGGCGAAGAAGTCGCGCTTCCAGACATCGGCGTACCCGTCGCCGCCGGCGGCCCGCGACGCGCCTTCTCGAAGGCGTAAGTGCGCGCCGGTGGGATCGGCCTCGTGGGGTGTCGGCTCGCCGAGCATCCGGCACAGGTCGATGAAGTGCTCCTGGGAGGCGGCCTTCTCCGTGGTGGTCACGCCGCGCCACTTGGCCGCGAACGCCCCCGGCGCCAGGGTCGGCTGGGTCGTCACGCTCCCCTACCCCGCTCGTCGACTCGACGGTCGACTCGAGGTCGAGTGTAGGTGACCGGAGGCGTCGTCGGTCGGTCGTCGAGGGTGGCGGATCAGCGCCGGAGTCCGGTCGGCGACGAAATCGATCGCTACAGTGGAGGCAGGAGCCGGCCCTGGTCGGTCAGTGGATGCCTCGCCCCACCAATGAAGGACGGCGTCCTCGGCCAGGTGGAGATCGCGAAGGATCCGCACCGCGATCGCCAGGCATCGATCGCCGACCGAGCGCGCCAGCGTGTCGAACGCTTCCGCGTCGCCCCGCTGTGCCTGCTCGACCAGCTCGTGCTGCACCCGTCCCCCCTCCTCTCGAGTCGGCCCGACTGGACCGATCGGTGGGTAGAGCGATCGACACAGCCTATCTGTTCAATCGCGGTCGCAGCCCCGGCGTCACCGGCGACGACGCAGCCGCGCTCCGGGCTCGAACTCGCGGGCGAGCCAGCGCACGAAGAAGCCGGCGTGGCGCACGTAGGTGTCGATGGCCGCCTGGCTGAGGCCGGCGCCGTCGAGCCACTGCGCGTATGCCCCGGCATCGGCGCGCAGGTCGCCGACGCCGAGCGCGCGTACCGGGACCGGGCGGAACGCCCCCCTCCGTGGGTAGATGCCCTCGCGCCAGTCCAGGAAGCGGCGCGCATAGTCCCAGTACGAGTGCACCGCGCTGGGGCGCATGCCGGCAGCCGAGCACGTCTCGCGGTACCGCTCGAGCTCGTCGCGCAGGTCGTGCTCATTCCATGTGAGGGCCTGAGCGGCCCCGTAGGACGGGCGTGACTCCGCCAGCCGACGGCCCGGAGCGAGGAATGGGTTCACGATGCGGACCCCGGCGATGACCGCGCCGTCGGCCAGGTCCTCCGTGACGAGGCGTGCACATCCGCCTGCCCGCGCCGTCGCGATGATCAGGGCGTCCCAGTAGCTCAGCGAGTGCTGGCGGAGGAGCTCGAGGGCTGCCATCACGTGGTCAGGTTCGAGCGGCACCACCGTGAACCGACGCAGCGCATCGACGGCGCGCGCCGCATCATCGGCGGACGCCGAGCGAACCCCGAGACGGGCCAGCGTGACGTACAGCTCCCCCATCACCTGCGGCGAGACCACGATGGCGGCTGGATCCTGCCTGACCACGTCCAGCGCGGCAGCCTGCTTCGCCGGATCCCCGCGATCCAGCGCGTAGACCCAGATGTTGGTGTCAACGAAGGTGCGCACGGTCGTGGAGGTCTTCCCGCGTCCAGGAGATCCCCTCTGCCCCGAGCGAGAACTCGGCCCGCCCGCCGAGCTCGAGCAGGATCGCGACGCCGATCGCCGCGTCCGACGGCCCGACGTACGTCTCCAGGTGCTCGCGAACCAGGGCATTGACCGAGGTCCCCTGCTCCGCTGCCTTCGTGCGCGCGCGGCGGATGAGGTCGGCGTCGAGCGCCAGGGTGAGGTTCGCCATTGAACCAGCCTCCGTGTAACACGGGGCACTATATACACTGGGCCTCCGAGGGTCAAGGAGGCTGGAGTGGGGAGTGGCGTGACGCGCCGGGCGGCCAGGACCGCCGGTTCGCGATCGCAGCTCTCGCGCCTCTCGAGGCGCGTCCCGCGGAGTCGTCGTGATCAGCTCTCGGCGGCGGCCGGGCGGCCGAGCAGATACCCCTGGGCGAGGCGGACGCCCAGGCTGCGCAGGACATCGAGCTCTTCGACCGTCTCGACGCCCTCGGCGATGGTCTCGCAGCCTGCCTCGCTCGCGAAGTGCAGCATCCCGATGACCATCGCCCGGCGGGAGAGGTCGCCGTCGACGCCGCGCACCAGCGTGAGGTCGAGCTTCACGAACGCCGGGCGCAGCTCGATGATGTGACTCAGGTTGGCAACGCCCGATCCGGCATCGTCGACCGCGATCCGGATCCCGGCGCCAAGCTCCGCGATCGCCGCGCGCACGGCGGCGTAGTCGGCAATCGTGGTGTGCTCCGTCACCTCGAGCACGATCGGCCGGGCCGACCGCGCCAGGACCGCGCTGAGGCGCCCACCCGCGAGCAGCAGGTCCGGCGACACGTTGAGGCTCAGCCACGCGTCGAGTGGCAGCCGTACCGCCGCCGCGATGGCCGCCTGCAGGGTCGCCATCTCCAGCTCCGGGCCGAGGCCGGCGGCCGCCGCCTGGGCGAACGCGAGGTCCGGTCTCGATCCATCAGCGAAGCGAGTCAGCGCCTCGTAGCCCACGTGGCGGCGGGTGGAGATGTCGACGACGGGCTGGAAGACCGGGCGGAAGGCGCGCGTCGTGATGATCTGCGCGACCCTGGCGCGAGTGTCGCCGACCTCGCTCAGACCGGTGATCGCGGGTGCCAGGATCGCTCCCGCGAGCGTCGCGAACTCGAGGATGGCCGGCAGGGACTCGGTCAGCCGCTGAACGGCGCCCGCTTCACTCGACGAGACGCTGAGGAGCCCGATGACCTCGTCGCCGTGACGAATCGGTGCGTGGGCGACGGCGACCACCCCGAGCTCACGGAACAGTCGATCATAGGGATGCTGGGTGTTCCCCTTCCAGGCCTCGACCCAGGGCCCGGCCCTTGTTCGCTCCGCGAGCGTCCTGGCTCGCTGGAGTGGAGCGCGCTCCATGGGCACGGCGACGCCGTCCGCCCGAACGAAGGCCAGCGGGATCCCCGGATCGAGCGCCGTGAAATAGGACAGGCGGGCGGTCGCGATCCCGGACAGCCTCACGACCTGGCGGAGGATCGCCTCGGACGTCGCCTCGGGCGTCGCCTGGGCCTGCACGCCGACCAGCGTGTCGGCGATCAGGCTGCGCTCCCGTGCCTCTCGCTCTCGGGCGGCCTCAGAGGCGCGCTCGCGGGTCACGTCGCGCTTGACGGCGACGTAGCTGGTGATGGTGCCCGTCCTGTCTCGGACCGGCGAGATGACGGCCTCCTCCCTGAACAGGCTCCCGTCCTTCCGACGGTTCGTCATCTCGCCCGTGAATGACTGCCCGCTCGTCAGGGCCGCCCACATCGCGCCGTAGAAGGCCGGACCGTGAACTCCGCTCTTGAGGATGCGCGGGTTCTGACCCAGCACCTCGTCGGACGCGTAGCCGCTGGCCTGCTGGAAGGCCGGGTTCACGTACTCGATCGCCCCGGCCGCGCCCGTGATCATGACGGCGTCGGAGGACTGGTCGATCGCCGTCGCCAGCCGCCGCATCTCGCGGTCGGCCCGGTGATGATCGGTGACGTCGCGCACCGACATGACCACGCCCTCGCCGAGCCTCGCGGCCCGCAGGTCGAGGACCTCGTCGAGCGGTCCGCCGGCCGCATCAGGGTCCACGTACCGGAACCCGTCGGCTTCGAACGGGACGCCCGTCTCGACCACGCGGATGAACGCCTGGAGGAGCCCGTTCGTTCCGTGGGCCGGGAACATCTCGAGCAGCGAACGGCCCACCTGCTGGCCGGCGGCCACCCCGCCGATCAGGCCGAGCGCGGAGTTGACGGAGTCGACCCGGAAGTCGGCGATCGCACCCTGCTCGTCCCGGATCGCCGACAGGAGCGTCACCCCATCGAGCATCACGTCGAGCGCGGTCCGCAGGCGCGCCTCCGACCGCTCGAGCGCCGCGCGGGCCGCCTCGCGCGCCGTCACGTCGTTTCCCAGGCTGACGAGGCCGATGACCGACCCTGACTCGTCACGCGTGAACGCACTCGACCAGTCGATCGCGAGGGTCTCTCCGCGGCGCGTCATCAGGCGCCACGGCCAGCCCGGGGGTGCCGTGCCGCGCGCGAGCGCAGCACGGTGAGCGGACCGACCGCGCGTCTGTTCCTCGGGCGGGACGAGCCGAGCGAACCAGTCCTGCCCGACGACCTCGCCCTCCTCCCAGCCGGTCAGGCGGAGGAGGTGCCGATTGGCGAACGTGACGATCCCGTCGGCGTCGAGCATGACAGCGACGAGGGCCACGTCGGCGAGGGCCTCGCGGAAGCGTCGCTCCGACTGGGCCAGCGCGTTCTCCATCTCGCGCATCCGGGTGACGTCGCGGATCAGGATGACGTGGCTCATCACGGTCCCGGAGCTGTCGCGCACCGGCGTGGCCGTGAGCTCGACGTGGCGGACGCTGCCGTCGGGTCGTGCGACGTCGGTGTCGCTCGTCCAGGGAACCCCCGCCGCGGCGGCCTTCACCAGCGCCGCCAGGTTCTCGGGGCCCAGCAACGGCACCGCGATCGTCGCGGCGTCCTGGCCCACGAGGTCGTCGAGCGAGAAGCCGCCCCACGCAAGGAGGGCCGCGTTGGCGTAGCTGATCGTGCCGCCAGCGTCCTGGACCATCACGCCGTCGCTCATCTGCTCCAGCGCAGCGACCAGGCCGCCATGCTCCTGGGGCAGCCTGTTGCGATCGGTCACGTCCTGTCGCGCCTGCCGGCGCGGCGCCCCCCGACGCTCGCTCATCTCACGCACCTCGTCGAGCCAGACGCGGTCGGCCCGAGCAGAGAGACGGCGGCCAGCCAGCATGTGGTCGGCGCCGCACCGCAGCATACGCCCGATTGGCTGGTCGCACGCTCCCCTACCCCGCCCAGGTCCGCGACTGTCGCGGGTACGCTCCGCGCGAGATCGACCGCATCCGACGGATCCTCGCGGGGGACGCCACGTCTGCCGGTCCGCTGTCGCCCGCGGCCTAGCCGGATCCCAGGGCCAGCTCCATGAAGGCGAGCACGTCGGCGCGCTCGTCGATCAGCTTGCTCACCGGCTTGCCGGTGCCGTGGCCCGCCTCCGTGTCGACCCTGAGGAGGATCGGTGCCTCACCCGCCTGGGCCGCCTGGAGCGCCGCGGCGAACTTGAAGGAGTGGCCGGGCACCACGCGGTCGTCGTGGTCGCCGGTGGTCACCAGCGTCGCCGGGTACGCCACCCCGGTCCGGGTGTTGTGCAGCGGCGAGTACGCGAGGAGCGCGCGAAACTGCTCCGGGTCGTCCGCCGATCCGAAGTCGCTCGTCCAGGCCCAGCCGATCGTGAACTTGTGGAAGCGCAGCATGTCCATCACTCCCACTTCGGCCACGGCCGCGCCGAAGAGCTCCGGGTGCTGCGTGAGGCTGGCGCCCACCAGCAGGCCCCCGTTGGAGCGTCCGCTGATCCCGATCAGCGCGGGTCGCGTCCATCCCGACGCCGCAAGCCAGCGGGCGCACGCGGCGAAGTCGTCGAAGACGTTCTGCTTCCTGGCCAGCCGGCCGGCGTCGTGCCAGGCCTTGCCGTACTCCCCTCCCCCGCGCAGCGACGCGACGGCCAGCAAGCCGCCGCGCTCCATCCAGGCGAGCCATTCCGGCCTGAACATGGGGCCGATGGGGATCTGGAAGCCGCCGTAGCCGTACAGCAGCGTGCGAACGTTCCCGTCGGGCACCAGGTCGCGGCGGCGGGTGAGGAAGAGGGGCACCCGGGTCCCGTCCTCCGAGGTGACGAACACCTGCTCACCTACGAAGTCATCCGGGTCCCAGGCCAGCGGCGGCCGTCCGACCTCGCGCACGGCCCCGTCCGCCATGTCGACGACGAGGACCGCTGCCGGCGCGGCGAAGGTCATGAAGGTCAGGAACAGGTCGTCGTCGGTGCGCCGCCCTGCCATGTCGACGATCGTGCCGACCCCCGGCAGCGCCACGTCAACCACGTGGCGTCCGTCGGGCTCGAAGATGGCGAGCCGATGCTGGGCGTGGTGGAGGTGGACCGCCGCGAGCCGGTTCCCGACGAGGCGAGCTCGCTCCAGCGCATCGTCGCCCTCGGGGATGATCTCGCGGGGGTGGTCGGGGTCGTCCACGTCGACGGCGATCACGCGGCCGAGCGGGGCGTCGCGATCGGTCAGCAGGAAGAGCCTCCCGTCGACCGTGGCGACGTGCGCGTAGTGGGCGTCGGCCGCATCCAGGAGCGGCCGCACGATCGCCGCCTCGACACCGTCGGCAAGGTCGGCGACGTAGATCCGGTTCTTCGGGTCGGTGCCGTGGGCCACGGTCACCACCAGCAGCCGGCCGTCCTCGGAGATCTCGAACCCGTCGTAGATCCACTCGGGCTGGTCCGGCGTCGCGAAGACGAGGTGGTCATCGACGGCATCCGTACCAAGGCGGTGGTACCGCAGCTCCATGCCCCGGTTCGGCGCGTCGTGGGCCGCATCCGCGGGTGGCTCGGGGTAGCGGCCGTAGAAGAAGCCCGCGTCGTCATGGGTCCACGCCGCCGAGGAGAACTTGCTCCACGGGATTCTGGTCCGGCAGATCCTCTCCGGTCCCGACGCGTCGGACGCTCCAGGTGCGCCAGTCGGATCCCGCCTCGCTCGTGGCGCACGCAACGAGCTCGCCGCTGTCGGATACCGCAACCGAGGAGAGGGCCGTGGTGCCCCGCTCGCCCGGATGGTTCGGGTCGAGGAGCGGCGTGCCCTCCGCGTCCGGAGCGTCGGCCGTCCACAGGACGTCCTGGTCCTGCAGGCCGCTGTTCCGGAGCTGGAACCAGCGATCGCCGTGACGCCACGGCGCGCCCGCCCGCGGAACGCTCCACAGCTCCCCAAGCCGCCGGTGGATCGCTCGCCGGGCCGGGTATCCGTCGAGGACGCCCGCGGTCAGCGCGTTCTGGGCCGCGATCCAGGCACGGGATGCCGGGGCGTCGCTGTCCTCGAGCAGGCGGTACGGATCGGCAACCCGGGTGCCGTCGTAGTCGTCCACCTGGTCGGTGGTCGGGGGCGTGGGATACGTCGGCGCGGTCATGGCCGCCATCCTACGGCGCGGCGGGTGGACGCCGGTTCGTGCGGTCAGTCGGTCAGCGGGTAGAGGCCGACGTACCGGACGTTCTGGCGCGGCTCCACCATCCAGTCGGCCACCAGGTCGCGGAAGGCCAGGTAGTGGGCGGTCTCCCGGTGGGCCCTGGCCGTGGACTCGTCGCGGTAGGCCATGTAGGTCACGAAGCGCGTTGGCTCGTCCACCGACTGGAGGATGTCGAACCGCAGGTTGCCCGGCTCGCGCACCGAGGCCTCGTGGTTCTCGCGAATCGCCTCCAGGAAGTCGGCCACGTGCTCCGGCTTCACAGAGATGTAGACCACCGTGACGTCCAACGCGCGTTCCTCCCGGGCGCCCGCCCTAGCGGAGCGTGGCAATGAAGCGGAACACCGGCAGCGCTGCCGCGTAGCCGTCGGCGAGCAGGTCCGGCAGGGCCGGCGAGCAGACCTCGGCATCCGACAGCCGACGCCCGAAGATCACGTCCTTCCAGAGGAACATCGCCGCCATCGGGTGCTCGGGCGGATAGCCGGTCGGGACGCGCTTGAGCGAGTCCTGGGTGTGGACCTCGCCGAACCAGGCGACGAAGGCCGGGTCCTCCACGGCCTCGCGCACGCGATCCGGGTCGTCGACGATGGCGCGCCGGAAGGCGTCGAGGCGCGGCTTCTCCGGCCGCCACATGCCGCCGCCGGCGTACATCTCGCCAGGCCGGAAGCTGAAGTAGCCGCCGTTCGCGTGGGCGCCCGCGTCGGCCCCCTCCCCCGCCCCGCCGTCCGCCTCCACCCACGGGAACGTGGCGCCCAGGTTCGTCTTGTACGGCGACTTGTCCTTGCTGAAGCGGGTGTCCCGGTAGATCCGGAACGGGGAGCGCTTCGGGTCGGCCCGCAGGGGGATCTCCCGGGCCGTGAACCGCTCGCCGAGGGCCACGCAGAGGGCCTCCATGGGACCCTTCAGCAGGCGCTCGAAGTCGTCCTTGCGGGGGGCGAACCAGGCGCGGTCGTTGTTGCGTGCCAGGTCGGCCAGGAACTGGATCGCCTCGGGCGTGAAGCCGGCGAACGGCGACGTGGCGGAGCTCATCGGGCGCCTCCGGTCTGGACCACGCGTACCGACGCGTGCGCTGAACGCGGTGGAGTGTAGACGCGTCCCTGCGTTCCGCGCGATGCGTGCCCGCAGGCGCGGGTCGCGGATCAGGGAACGAGGTGCCGTCCGGGCGCGGCACGTGCCGCCGCGGCCTGCGGTTCGGCGCCCGCGCGCGCGAGGATCCGCCAGGCCAGCAGCGTCAGCCATCGGGAGGGCACCCGCTTCTGCCCGAACTCCCAGCCCTTCCATGCGGTCCAGGTGGATTCGACGGTGAACCGCCCCTGCGGATCCGCCCTGGCGCGCAGCGACCCGAGCATGTCGAGCAGCCGAGGATCGTCCCGGAGCCAGGCGAATCGCGACAGGACGTCGAGCACGTGCAGGAGGTCGTACCAGATGAACGGCGCCTTGAGCTTCCGGAAGTCCGTGCCCATGAAGAACATGTACGGGTGCCGCGAGCGGCTCTCATCCCAGAGGGTGAGGAGCGTTTCCGCCCCAGCGCGCGTGGCGGAGGAGTCGCGCCACTGGTCGGTGACCGACAACGCCTTCAGCATGGCCAGGGTGGCGAACGGACACGGATCGTCCCTGCGACCCGGGCCCCGGAAGGTCCCCAGCTCCTTCGAGACAGCACACGGCCACCCGTTGTCGCGCACGAGCCCGACCAGGTGGTCGATCGCCGACCGAACCGCCGGCTCGTTCGCCGAGCCAATCCGACCAGGGCGTACACGACGAGGGGCGCGTCGCACAGGGCCCACGCCCAGCGGTCCTCGCCCGTTCCTCCGTCGTGGGCGGCGCTGTTCATGGACAGCTGGAACGGCCCCTCCGGCGACTGGTGCTCCAGGATCCGCGCGACGATGGTGCCCACGCCAGGATCGGCGGCCACCAACCCGAGATCGGCGAGGAAGGTCAGCTTGTGAAACGGCTGGCCGGCGCTCTTGTGGCTCGCGATGACCGTTCCCGGCCACCCCGACAGCTCCGCGACCAGCGCCTGCACGCGCGGGTCCGCCAGCATCCGGCGTCGGGAGGAGGCAACCTCGGCCGCGGCGTCGTCCTGGGACATGAGATCACGACGCACCCGGTACTCGATCCAGGGCTCACCTTCGAGCAGCCACTCGAGCGGAGCGTTCACGACGTGTCTCCAACCCGCTGGTTCGGACGTGGCGGAACCGGTTGAGCGTACGCCTGTGCCGAGATCGAAGCGCGGCGCGCGGCGCCCGTGGCCGATGACGCGTTGCTGGTCCGATCGTGACAGGGCGTCCCAGGCGGGCGCTGCCACGCCGGCGCGTTTGACGGAAACCCGCCGCGGCCCCATGGTGGGATGACCAAGTCGCAGGCGCAGGGCTCCGATTCCGTCAGTCCGGGAGCGCACCGACGGAATGGACCGCAGCATGGCACGCACCACCTTCTCGTCCGCCGACGCCAACGTCGTCGTGAGCACGGACGGCTACTTCGACGTCTACCCGCCGATCGATCGGTCCAGCGGCGACCGGCCCGCCTATCGCGGCCGGCTCGCGGAGCTTGGCCCCGGCATCCGCGGGGCGAACGACCGGCTCGCCGTTCGGCCTTCCTCGATGGCTCTCGCCGATGCCGTGACGGCCTGGTGTGCCGTGCACGGCGCGGCCGCCGTCCGCGGCGAGCTCGGCCGGGGACGCGACGGCAAAGAGCCGGTGGCGTAGGTCCGCCTCCCGCAGGTCCGCGCGCCCGACGCAATTCGCCCGCGGGAGGTCCGCGCGCCCGGCAATTCGCCCGCGAGGTCCGCGCGCCCGACGCGATTCGCCCGGCGAACCGCGCCGGGGCCCGGCGGCCCGCCCACGGGTGACGCCGCCGGCCCAGGCGCCTCGGGACGTCAGGCGTGGAACGCCTCCAGAGCGTCGCGCTCGGCCTCCACGGCGCGTCGATCCCGGTTCCCCAGCTCCTCGACCGGATCCAGCAAGATGCGGCCGTCCTTGAACGACCACGTGCCCGCGACCTGCCCGTCGACGAGGTAGGTCCCCACCGAGAACGGGTTCCGGTCCGAGAAGACTCGCAGCCGGTGCTGTTCCGGGAGGATGCCCGTCCGGCGGGCGTGGACCAGCAGGCTCGCGTCCCAGTGCGCCAGGAACCGGACCGGCACCGGCAGCGCCTCGTCCGGCAGCGGCAGCCCCGGCAGGTCCACGAGCTCGCGCCCGGCCTCGTCACGGTACCGGGCGAGGTCCAGCCCTGCCCCGCCCCGCCGCGCCTCCCCGACCGGGATGCCGGCCCACGCGGCGATGTCGCGCCAGGGCGCCGGTCCGAACGCGCGCAGGTAGGCGCGCACGAGGTGCGCGAGCCCCTCGTCCTCGGTGGCGTCGCACGGCCCCACCCAGTCGTCGGCGAGGGCCAGGCGATCCGCCCGGCGACGCTCCCAGGTGCCCGATGGCGGCACGCGCACGAGGTCCACCCACAGGCCCAGGTTGCCGACGAAGCCGGCGCCGAGCTCGCCCAGCTCCTTCACGGTCCGGGGCCCGTCCGCCAGGGCGGCGCGCAGGCGGTCCGCCGCGCGCAGCATCGCCGCCTCGTCCGCGCCCGGGCCCGCCACCCGCAGGGCCCACTGCTGCCGGGCCCGGCGCACCCCGGCCGCGTAGCGCCAGAACTCGCGCCGGGAGACGACGTGAAATCGTCGTCCGGATGAGGGTCGCCTGGATCACCGCGCGATCCTCCAGCGCGGCGGTCAGGGCATGGCGCGGGAACCCGGCGACGCGGGTCCAGAGGCCCACGTACCCGGCCGGCGCGTACTGGGTCTGCAGGCCGCCGACCTGGTCGAGGACGTCCGGAATCGCCATCGGCGTCCGCTCCAGCAGGAGCTGGCGGGCGAGCAGGGCCCGGTTCAGGGCGCGTGGGGAGAGGATTCGTTCGGCCATCCGGGCATTCTGCCAAATCCGGCGTTGCGCGTGCCGCGTCGGTCGCCGCGCGTGCGTCAGATCCCGTATCCCGCGTGCCTCGTCGGGCGTCGCGCGCCTCAGATCCGGCGGACGACCATGCCGAGCAGGAGCAGGACGATCGCCGCGACGAACGCCAGGACGCCCACCTGGTCCGGCAGCAGCGTGCCGTAGGTCCCCAGGAGGCCGACGAGCATGAGGACCAGGGCGACGATGATCGTCAGGCCGGTCGGCGCGTAGTTCGTCCGGGCGCGCATCCGTCAGATCCCCGGCAGGAGGGAGCCCGCGACGAGCAGGCAGGACGAGGCGAACAGGCTCAGGTAGCCCATCTCGCGATCGAGTGCCAGGCCGAAGCTGCCGGCCAGGTCGGCCACGGGCGCGAACGCGGAGATGAGGCCGTCGATCGGCCATCCGTACACGACGCCGATCACCCCGAGGGCGACCGCGATCCCCACCGTGATCATGCGTGGCGGGTTGGGGTGAAGCCTCATGGCGGCAGTATCGCAGAGCGGACGGATGCCTCGCGAGCCTCGCCGGCGTGCGCCGGCCGGCCGATCCCCTACTCCGGGCGTGGCGGCGCGGGGTTCGCCAGGCCCTCGACGATCAGGGCGCCGTCCACGGTCAGCAGGATCGATGGCGGCGCGATGACCTTCCAGCTCCGGCTGCCACCGCCGAGGATGATTCGTTCGCGCCCCATCACCGCAGCGTCCACGAGGAGCGGGAGCCCGGCGGGGAGCCCGAACGCCGTGACGCCGCCGATCGCGTGGCCCGTGACGGCCCGCGTCTCGTCGGGTGAGGCGAAAGACGCCTTGCGCGTGCCCAGGCGGCTCCGGACGGCGCGGTTGACGTCCAGGCGGTGGGTCGCCAGGACGACGCACGCGGCGTACACCGGCGGGGACGCCTTCCCCACGACGATGATCGTGTTCGCCGAGTCCTCCAGCGCGAACCCATAGGCGGCGCAGAAGGCCGCGGTGTCCGCGAGGGCCGGGTCGCAGGCGAACAGCTCGTGCCCGCCGCGACCCTCAAGCGCGGCTTCCAGGGCGACGCGATCGGGATCGGCATTCATGGGTGCGAACGGTATCCGATCGCCAGG
Source organism: uncultured Chloroflexia bacterium (assembly GCA_963810065.1). Taxonomy (GTDB): domain Bacteria; phylum Chloroflexota; class Limnocylindria; order Limnocylindrales; family CSP1-4; genus CTSoil-043. The sequence continues at coordinate 19,448 of CAWELX010000001.1, forward strand.
TCCGGCGACGGCGCCGGAGCCTCCGCGCAACGCGTGTGCGATCAGGACTCGCATATTCTGCGCGGACGGGGTACCATCAGCCCGCTCGCCGTATATGGACGGCGAGGGACCACGCTCGGCCCAGGCTCGCACCTCTCCACGATCGCCCATTCGCGACCGCCGGAGTCCGGTCCCGCTCCTCGCCGACAAGAGCTCGAAGGAGCGACCGCGACTATGGCCGACCAGGTCATCACCTGCACCGATTGCGGGCAGGAATTCGTCTTCACGGAGAGCGAGCAGGCGTTCTACGCCGATCGCGGCTTCACCACTCCCCGCCGCTGCGCGGCGTGCCGCGCGGCCAAGAAGGCCGCCCGCGGCGATTCCGGCGGCGGCTCGTACGGCGGCGGAAGCAGCTCGTACGGCAGCGGTGGCGGCTACGGCGGCGGCGCATCGCGCGGCCCGCGCGAGATGTTCACCGCGACCTGCAGCTCGTGCGGCAACGTGGCGTCCGTCCCGTTCCGCCCGTCCGGCGCCAAGCCGGTCTACTGCTCCGACTGCTTCAGCCGGCGCTAGTCCAACCGCACAACCTCGACGGCCGCCGCGGCGCTTGCGCCCGGCGGCCTTCGTGATTCCGGCGTCACGCCCGGGCAGCCGGCCTCCCGGGACGCGAGCCTGCCGCGTGCCCGCGGTCCGGTACCGGCGCTGCGGCGTGCCGGCGGTCCAGGGGCGGCTTCGGCGATCGGCGGTCGGTCTCAGGCCCCGGCGCGTCCCCGCAGGTGGGCCACGAGGCGCTCCGCGATCACGTAGCTCTTCCCACCGCCCATCACGAGGACGACGTCGCCGGGCTCGACGCGATCGGCCATCCAGTCCGCGGTCTCCTCGACGGTCCCCGGCGCCCAGGCCGGCGTCGTGCCCCGCAGCCCCACCGCCTGCGCCAGCGTCGCGGCCGACGCGATCGTCCGGTCCGGGTCGCGGCCGGCGTGGACCTGGGCGACAACCACGCGATCTGCTCGCGCGAGGACGTCGGCGAACTCCTCCAGCATCGCCGCGGTGCGGTGATACGTCAGGGGTTCGTAGACCGCCCACAGGCGCCGGTCGGGGTAGCGCTCCCGGACGGTCGCGAACGTCGCGGCCATGGCGGTGGGATGGTGCCCGTAGTCATCGAGGACGATCACACCGGCAACGTCGCCGGAAAGCTCCAGCCGGCGACCGACACCCTCGAAGCTCGCCAGCCCGTCCAGGATGGGCCCAGGGGCCACGCCGGCCGCGATCGCGACCCCTGCCGCCACGATCCCGTTCTCGGCGTTGTGACGCCCCGGAAGCGCGAGGCGGGCCGTCACGGGATCGCCGTCGTCGAGGCCGGCGATCCGCAGGCTCCCCTCCCCCGCCGCGTGACGCCAGGAGCCGACGAGCGCCGACGCCGGTCCGGAGGCCGTCGCATGCGCAGCCGCGAGGGATGCGCGGCGGGCGGTGGGATCCACGGCATCGTCGACGACCTCGACAAGAAGCAGTCGGCCGTTCCACGTGCGAAGCGACGCCAGGACCTCCCGGACGCCGTCGTCGCCCGCGTTCGCCACCAGGACCGGGAGGTCCCCTCCCCCATCGAAGCCCCTGATCCAGGCGCCGAATGCGGCGACCACGGCCGACCTGTCGGCAAAGACGTCGGGGTGATCCCAGTCCGCGTTCGTCAGCCCGCCGATCGCCGGCCGGTAGGCGTCGAAGTTGCCGGCATACTCGTCGGCCTCCACGATGAAGTGTGCCCCCGCACCGACGCGCGCGGTGGCCCGGTGGGCTCCCCCGGCCACCGTTGCGGGCATCAGCGCCCCGACGAAGGCCGAAGGGTCGAGCCCACCGCCGACGAGGATCTGGACGAGCCAACCCGTCGTTGTGGACTTACCGTGCGTGCCGGCTATCGCTACGAGCGCCTGGCCCTGCGTCGCCGCGGCGTCCGCGACGACCTGCTGGACGCTGGTCGCCGCAATGCCGAGCGCGCGGGCGGCCGCCAGCTCGGGATGGTCCGGCGCCACCGACGTCAGCGCCTTCGTGACGGCGATGCGGTCAACCAGCGGGCGCCCGGCGGCCGTGACGTGCGCCGCGGCATGCTCCCAGGCCAGCGGGATGCCCGCGTCCCCGAGGGCCGGGGTGTACGGCGATGGACCGCCGGCATCGCACCCGGACACCGCAGCACCGGCATGGTGGGCATGCAGGGCTGCTGCGGAGGCAGCAGCGCCGCCCGCGCCGATCACGTGGATCCGCTCGCCCGGCGCAATCGCCCGGGCGGGCCGTGCCGGCTGGAGGCCGGCGCCGATCTCCGCCGCGGTCCGGTGCGTCACCCTTCCGCCGGCTCCTCCGCCGGCTCCGGCAGAGGCTCCGGGTCTGCCGCGGGCTCCGGCAGAGGCTCCGGGCTGCCGCGGGCTCCGGCTCCGGCTCGGTCTCCGGCTGGACCTCGGGCTCCGGCTGCGGCTCGGGTCTCCGGCTGCGGCTCGGGCTCCGGCTGGGCTCCGGCTCCGGCTCGGCTTCGGGCTCGAGCGCCGCGTCGCCGGCGTCGCCGACTGCCGGGACCTCGGAGTCCGGCGGTTCGGAGGTGATGTCGTCGGGCTCATCGGCTGCGATGTCCTCGGGCACCGTGTCGTCGACGCGATCGACGCTCACCCAGCGCCGGTCGACGACCAGGTGCAGGACGGTGGGCTGGCGCGATCCAAGCGCCGCCCGGAGGGCAGGTTCGAAGGCTTCGTCGGTCTCGACGCGGACGCCGGTCGCCCCGAAGGCCTGGGCGACGGCCGCCCAGTCCACGGGTCCCAGGTTGGTGGCGACGGGCGTCATGCCGCGTCGGACCTGGTGGTCGTGGATCGTCCCGTAGCGGGCGTTGTCGAAGACGATCACGACCGGCCGCGCGCCCTCCCGGACGGCGGTCTCCAGCTCCGCGACGCTCATTCCGAGCCCGCCGTCGCCGACGAGGGCGACGATCGGGCGGCCGGGCGAGGCGATCGACGCGGCGATCGCCGCGGGAAGCCCGAAACCCATGGCGCCGGACGTCGGGCCGAGATAGGTTCCCGGGCGGCGCATCCAGAGGCCGCGCGCGGCCCAGCCGCCGAAGTGCCCGGCGTCCGTCGTGATGATCGCGTCCGGGGGCAGGGTCCTGCCGAGCGTCGCAATCGCGCGACCCGGGTGCACACCGGGGCCATCCCACGGTGCTCCGTCGACCTGGCAGGCCTCCTCGTAGGCGGCCCGGTCGGCGACGTTCGCGGCACGCCGTTGCTCCAGCGACGCCATCTCCAGGACGCCCCCGCCGAGCACCCTGCGCGCCTCGCGGACGAAGGTCCGGGCATCCGAGGCCAGGGCGATGGTCGGCGCGCCGAGTCCGCCCCGCGCGCCGAGCGGCTCCAGGTCCACGTGGGCCCAGCGGGCTCCCGGGGCCGGCACGGTCCAGCCGTGCGAGGCCACCTCGTTGAGGCGGCACCCCAGGACCAGGACGGCGTCGGCTTCCAGGAGACGCGGATGGACCGTCGGCGCCGCGAAGAAGCCGCTCATGCCCAGGTAGAGCGCATGGTCGTTGGGGAAGACGTCGGGGCGCCGCCAGGCGGCGACCACCGGGATGTCCGCGAACTCGGCGAGCCGCACGAGGTCGGCCGTTGCCCGCGACCTGAGGACGCCGGCGCCGGCCAGGATCACCGGGCGCTGGGCGTCGAGGAGCAGGTGCAGGATGCGCTTCACCGTGACCGCGTCCGGTTCGGGGGCGCGCGGCGGCCCCAGCACGGTGCCGGTGGCGATCCGCCCGCCGTCGGCGGGCGCCGGGGCGTCGAACAGCTCCTGGGCGATGCTCAGGAGCACCGGTCCCGGGCGGCCGGTCGTCGCCTTGCGGAGCGCCTCGTCCAGGGCGCCGGGCAGCGCGGCCACGTCGCGCACCTCGCGGGCCCATCGACACAGCCCGCCGAACGTCGCCACGACATCCGCTTCCTGGAACGCCTCCCGGCCCCGCGCCGCCCGCTCCACCTGGCCGACGATGACGATCATCGGGACGGAGTCGGCCTGGGCTGCGTGCAGGGCGACGGCAAGGTTCGCCGCACCGACCGCCCGGGTGACCAGGACGGCGGCCGGCCGGCCGGTGAGGGCCCCGTGCGCCGCCGCCATGAAGCCGGCACCGCTCTCGTGGCGCGCGGCCACGACGCGGATGCCCGCGGCGGGAAGCCCGTCGAGCAGGGGCAGGAAGCTCTCGCCCGGCACGGTGAACGCCACGCGCACCCCGGCGGCGGCCAGGGCGTCGGCGATGAAGCGACCCGCGGTTCCTTCGCTTCCGCTCACGTCAGCTGCCCGCGGGTGGCGGGAACGACGTCACGACGAGCCCCACCACGACGAGGATGATGATGAGGACGAGGATGAGCCGCACCATCGGGGACCGGGTGGACACCGTTGCCTTGCCTCCCTACCGGTAGTTGACGAACTGGAGCGGGACCGCCTCGTCGAGCTCGCGCAGGCGGGCGATGACCTTCTGGAGGTCGTCCTTGCTCTTGGCAGTCACCCGAACGGCGTCCCCCTGGACCTGGCTCTTCACCTTGGGGCATTCGTCCCGGATGATCTTGGTGATCTTGCGGCTGAGATCGTCGGACAGCCCGCGCCGCAGCTCCACCCGCTGCCGCACGGTCATGCCGCCCGCCGGCTCGATGGGACCCCAGTCGAAGATCTTGAGGGACAGGTTCCGGCGGATCGCCTTGGACTCCACGAGGTCCCGGATGGCCTTCGCCCGGAGCTCGCTGTCCGTGTGGATCGCGAGGGCGTCCTTCTCCTGGATGATCTCGGCCAGCGCGCCCTTGAAGTCGAAGCGCGTGGTGATCTCGCGTCGGGCCTGGTCGAGAGCGTTGCGCAGCTCCTGGGCGTCGAAGTCGGAGACCACGTCGAACGAGAAGTCGCCTGCCATCGGATCCTCCGTGCGGGCCGCGCGGGCCGTCTGCGATCGTCCCCAGTATGCCGCCCGATGCCGGTGCCTGTCGCGATGGGTCGCTCAGCGCGCCCGTCGCTCGCCGGCCAGCGCCTCTGCCCGCTCCACGAGCAGCTCCAGCGCCGCCTGCGCACTCGACGCCTTGTTGGCCTCGCGGTCCCCGGTCCAGGCGAACCGTCGGACTGCGCTGCCGGCGGTGTCGGCGACCGCCACGTACGCCAGGCCGACGGGCTTGCCGGGCGTTGCGCCGCCGGGACCGGCGATTCCCGTGACCGCCACGGCCAGGTCGGTGCCGAGGCGGGCGCGCGCGCCCTCGGCCATCGCCAGCGCCACCTGGGCGCTCACCGCGCCGTGGGCGACCAGGGCGCTCGCCGGGACCCCGAGCAGCGCCTCCTTCACGGCGTCTTCGTAGGCGATCACGCCGCCCGCCACGTAGGCGGAGGATCCCGGGACGTCCGTGAGGGCGTCACCGACGCGTCCACCCGTGCAGGACTCGGCAACGGCGACGCGGAGATGCGCCGCCACGCAGACCGCCTGGAGCTGTTCTGCCAGCGCCTGGAGCGCGCGTGTCTGCCACGACCTCCCTCAGTTCGAGGGTCGAGGAGCCTTTCCCGGCTCCAGCGTGAAGGTGCCGGGGTTGGCGCTGGAGCCGAGGGCGCCGTACTCCGTCCCGTTGACGGTGACGAAGGTCGTGCTCATCTTGCCGGTCCGGATCTCCACGAGGCGCTCGCCGCGGAAGGTGAGCGTCTTGCCGGCCGTGAAGACCTTGCCGCCGGCGCCCGTGACGGGCGAGACGGCGCCATCGACCCAGACCTTGAGCCACGTGCGCGATTCCTTGACCTGGATGACGACCGTGATCCCCTGGTACACCACGGTGACGTTGCGCGTGAGCGTCGTCGACTTGCCCTGCTCGCCGGCCGCGGTGACCGTGATCCTCCAGCGGCCCTCGGTCAGGTCCACGGCCGTGGCGAACGTGCCGTCCTTGGCCACGGTCACCTTGGTCGCCGGGATGGAGGCCGGCGTGGGAGAGGGCGTCTTCCCCTGCCCCGGGGCGCGCCCGACGTAGGCCGCCGAGACGCTCACGGACGTCGCGTCGGTGGTGGTGCCGCGAACCGGGATCGCCCCGTTCTCGACGCTGAGGCCGTCCTCCGGCGACGTGAGCTCCAGCGTCGGCGCGGCGACCTGCGTGAACGGGACGGTGATCACGATCTCCATCGGCTTCTCGGCTTCCTTGCCGGTGCTGGGATCCGCCGCCGAGACGACGAAGCGGTTCTCGCCGCGCCGCAGGTCGACGACCGCCCGCCACGTGCCGTCACTTCCGGCGATCACGGTGAGGTCTTCGCGGCCGGGCGCCCGGATCGTGACTTCGCCTTTCGCCACGGTCGTCCCGCGCAGGGTGTACGACGTGGTGTCCTCGGCGACCTCGGTCACCGCGGCCGGGGGGTCGGTGACGCTGAGGGTCGGCGGCTCCGAGAAGCGGAGCAGCTGGAAGCCGATGTAGGCGATGATCGCGAGCGCCCCCAGGGTCACGAGGCCGGCGACGATGATCCCGGGGCCCAGGACCACGCCCTTGCGCGGGGCTTCGATGGGGCGGGGCACCACGATCGACGGCTCCACCGGCACCTCGCCGCGCTCGCGGGCCCAGGCGGCGAGCACCTCGTCCGGATCGAGGCCCAGGTAGATCGCGTAGTTGCGCAGGAATCCCCGGGCGTAGACGCCCGCCGGGAGCTCCTCCCACGCCCCCCGCTCCATCGCGGACAGGTACTGCCGGCGGATCTTCGTCTCGCGTTCCGCCCGCAGGAGGTCGACACCCTTGGCCTCGCGGGCAGCGCACAGCCGATCGGCCAGCCGCTCGCCGGGCGGCGGCGTCGGCGGCTCCTGGCCGCGATCGCCACCGCCACCGCGGCCGCGAAGCCCGAGCGGTCGAGCGTGATCCCGCTGCGTCACCCGTCGTCCTCGTCAGTGTCCACGTCCCGCACGCGCCCCGCACCTCCCGCGTCACGGCGCAGGACCTGGCGCGCGTTCGAGCCATCGAACGCCCCGATGTACCCGCGTTCCTCGAGCTGGTCGATGATCCGTGCCGCGCGGGCATAGCCGATCTTGAGACGCCGCTGCAGGAGCGACGCCGAGGCGCGATCGTACTCCTGGATCACCGCCACGGCATCCGGGAGGAGCCGGTCGGCGTCCTCGTCGGCCAGGTCGTCAACGGAACCGCTGGATTCCTCTTCGTCCTCGATGATCGAGAGGTCGTAGTGCGGCTCCGCCTCGGCGCGCCAGTGCGCGGTGACGGCGCGAACCTCCTTGTCCGAGACGAAGACGCCCTGCAGGCGGATCGGCCGCGGCAGGTCCGACGGCTGGAACAGCATGTCGCCGCGCCCGATGAGGTCCTCGGCGCCCGGTGCGTCGAGGATCGTCCGGGAGTCGATCTGGGAGGCCATGGCGAACGCGATGCGGCTGGGGAAGTTCGCCTTGATGAGGCCGGTCACCACGTTCACGGAAGGCCGCTGGGTGGCCAGGACGAGGTGGATCCCGGTGGCGCGGGCCTTCTGGGCGAGCCGGACGATGGGATCCTCGACGGCCCGGCCGTCGCGCATCATGAGGTCGGCCAGCTCGTCGATGATGATCACGAGGTACGACATCCGGTCGGCCGGATCCACGCGCGTCTCGTTGAAGGCCGTGATGTTGCGGGCGCTGGCACCGGCGAAGCGCCGGTAGCGGGTCTCCATCTCGGCCACGGCCCACTTGAGGGCCGCCTTCGCCCGATCCGCCTCCGTGATCACGGGCACCATCAGGTGCGGGACCCCGTTGTAGTCGGCGAGCTCGACCCGCTTGGGGTCGACGAGGATCAGTCGGACCTCGTCCGGCGTCGCGCGCATCAGGAGGCTCGCGATGAGAGCGTTGACCATGACGCTCTTGCCGGAGCCCGTGGCTCCCGCGATGAGCAGGTGCGGCATCCTGGCGAGGTCGGCCGCCCGGGCATGGCCCGCCACGTCGCGGCCCAGGGCGAACGCGATGCGCGATGGGATCGCGGCAACCTCGGGATCCTCGAGGATCCGCCGGATGGCGACGACGTTGAAGTCCATGTTGGGGATCTCGATCCCGACCACGGACTTCCCGGGGATGGGCGCCTCGATGCGGATCGTGCGCGCGGCGAGGGCCATGGCCAGGTCGTCGGCCAGGCCCTCGATCCGGCTCACCTTGACCGACGGATCGGGCTCCACCTCGTACTGGGTGACGACGGGGCCGGCATTCCACTTCACGACGCGGCTGGGCATGTTGAAGCTGGCGAGCTTGCCCACGATGATCGCGGCGTTCCGCTCGTGGTCCATGCCGCGGTCGGAGTTCCGGGCGACGACGTCCTCCAGGAGCGTCAGCGGCGGCAGGCGGTACTCCCGCGGCGCGGGTGGCAGCGACAGGTCGGCGTCGTCGCCCGCGGCGGGCCCGCGCACGCCGATCGGGCGCGGCGCCTCGCCGTTCAGTGCGCCGTCCGGCGCGGGCACGACGGCGACGGCCGCGGCCCCTGCCGCGACCATGCCGCCGCCCGAGAAGACCGACGACACCTGGGCGGGGCCCGGGAGGGGCGTGGGGATCTCCGGGCGCGGAGCTCCGTCGCGGGCGCCGCGCCCATTGCGAATCGTCCCTGCGGGTTCGGCCGGCTCGGCCTTCTCGCGCCGGGCTCCGGCATCGGCGACTTTCCCGGCCGCTTCCGCGGCGGGCGTCGCCAGGGCAGCCCCGATCCCCCGCGCTCCGCGGCCCACGGGCGCCACGAGCTCCCGCACCGGCCGGTTCACCGCGATGACGACGCCGACCACGAGGAGTCCCAGCAGGACCACGAAGGCCCCCGGCTCGCTCACCAGCCCCGCCAGCGGGCCGGCGATGGCTCCGCCGATCCGGCCGCCGCTGCGGCCCTCGACGAGGCCGGCGCTCTCGAGGAGGCTGATGATGCCCAGGAGCGCGACGTACGCGATGACGGTCCCCAGGACCGTGCGCCCCCATCCGGCGCGCGGTCCCTTCGCCCGCTCGATGAAGACGCCCAGCCCGATCAGGAGGACCGGCAGGAGCCAGCGCCCCGAGCCGAACCAGGGCGCGATCACGTTGATGATCCAGTCCGTGAGGGCGCCCTTGCCCGGGAGCAGGAGGCCGACCAGCACGACGACGCCCAGGACGAGCAGGATCACCGCGACGATGGAGCGCGTCACGTCCGAGCTGAGGCGCGGCAGGGACGGGCCGCCGGGCGTCCGGCGGCTGGTGCGGCGCGAGCGGGCCGGTGGGTTCCGGCGGCGAGTCGTCACCTAGACCTCGACCACGACCGGGAACACCATCGGCCGGCGCTTGGTCTGCTCGTACAGGTAGCGCGAGACGCCGTCCTTGATCTGGCTCTTGAGCAGGGCGACCTCGCTGATGTGGTCGCCGGGGTTGTCGATGGCCGCCACGACACGGCGGACGGCCTCCTCCATGATCGGATCCTTCTCGTTGAGATGGACGAAGCCGCGGGTGACGATCTCCGGCCGCCCGACGATCGTGCCCGTCTGCTTGTCGACCGTGACGACGACCATGAACATGCCGTCGTTGGCGAGCGCGCGCCGGTCCCGCAGGACGATCTCTCCGACGTCGCCGACCGAGAGCCCGTCGACGTAGACGTAGCCGGCGGTGACGGGCGTGCCGCGGCGCGCCGAGCCGTCGGCGAGGATCTCGATGGGCATCCCGTTCTCGATGATGAAGACGTTCTCCGGCGCGACGCCCGTCTCGATCGCCAGGCGCCCGTGCTGGACCTGCATCCGGAACTCGCCGTGCATCGGGATGAAGTGACGCGGCTTCGTCAGGCCGAGCATCAGCTTCAGCTCTTCCTGGCTGGCGTGGCCCGACACGTGCGCCCGCTTGATCGTGTGGTAGAAGACGTTGGCGCCGGCCTTGAACAGGTTGTCGATGGTCCGGGCCACGTACTCCTCGTTGCCGGGGATGGGGCTGGCCGAGACGATCACGGTGTCGCCCGGCTGGATCTCCACGAACCGGTGGTCGCGGTTGGCCATCCGCGCGAGGCCCGCCATGGGCTCCCCCTGGGCGCCGGTCGTGCAGATGACCAGCTTGTTCGGCGGGATGTCGCCGAGGCGATCCTTGGCGACGATGGCGTCGGGCTTGTAGGTCAGGTAGCCGAGGTCGCTCGCGATCCGGAAGTTCTGCTCCATCGAGCGCCCGATGACGGCCGTCTTGCGATCGAACGTCGCGGCGGCGTCGAGGACCTGCTGGACCCGCGCGATGTTGCTGGCGAAGGTGGCCACGATGACCCGGCCGTCGAGCGGCTCCATGATCTCGCGGAACGCTTCGCCGACGGTCCGCTCGGAGGGCGTGTAGCCGGGGTTCTCCGCCCGCGTCGAGTCGGAGAGCAGGCAGATCACGCCCTCCTCGCCGAGCTTGGCGAGGATGTGGAAGTCCGAGAGCCGGCCGTCGACGGGCGTGTGGTCGAACTTGAAGTCGCCGGTGTGCACGACGGTCCCGACCGGCGTGCGGAGGGCGATCCCCATGGCGTCGGGGATGGAATGCCCGATCCGGAAGGGGACCACGGTGAACGGTCCGATCGGGACCTCGTCCCCGGGCTCCAGTCCGATGAGCGGGTTGTTGTGGAGCTTGTGCTCCTTGACCTTGTTGCCCAGGAGGCCGCGGGCGAGGACCGACGCATAGACGGGCACGCCGGGGAACTCCGGCAGCACGTAGGGCAGGGCGCCCACGTGGTCCTCGTGGGCATGGGTGATGAGGAATGCCCGCACGTGTTCGCGGCGTTCCTTGAGGTACGTGATGTCAGGGATGACGAGGTCGATGCCGAACATCTCCTCGTCGGGGAACATGAGGCCGCAGTCGATGACGACGATGTCGTCGCCGTACTCGAAGACGTACATGTTCTTGCCGATCTCCCCCACCCCGCCGAGCGGGATGATGCGGAGCGGCGTGTCGTTGGCGGCGGGGCGTTGCGATGTCATCGGGTCACCGGAAGAGGGTCAGCTGGTCCGCGGCCGGTGGTTCCGGCTCGGGGTGGTCGAGGGGCGCGGCATCGGCCGCGGGGGCCGAGGGCGCTGCCGCGAGCGAAGGCGGCTGTGGCGCGCTGGAGGGCGACGCAGCGTCGGCCCGCGCCGCTTCGGCGGCCGGCGGCTCCGGCCGGGCGGACGCCGCGTCGCCGCTGCGTCGGGCGCGGGCATCGTCGAGGGCCGCCGGGACGAGCGCGACATCCGCGTAGCTCGCCTGCTCGATGGCGGTCGTCCGCAGTGCCGCCGCCGGGTGGTACATGGCGAAGACCATGGCGTCGTGGGCGCCCGTGGCGGGATCGACGGGGCGGACCGTGCCGTGCGCGCGGCTGATCGTCGTCCCGGGCATGAAGCGGGCCATCGAATGGCGGCCCAGGGTCACGACGAGGGCCGGGTCCAGGACCTCCAGCTGCCGCTGGAGATAGGGCGCGCAGGCGGCCACCTCGTCGGGCTCGGGGTCGCGGTTCTCCGGCGGCCGGCACTTCACGATGTTGGTGATGTAGACGTCGTCGCGCTGCCAGCCGATGGAGCCGAGCAGCCGGACGAGGAGATCGCCGGCGCGGCCGACGAACGGGCGGCCCAGGCGGTCCTCGTTCATGCCGGGCCCTTCGCCCACGAAGACGACCTCCGTGCTTGGATGGCCTTCGCCGGGGACGGCCATCGTTCGGCCCTCGTGGAGGCGGCAGCGGGTGCAGGCCCGGACCTCCGCCGCGAGCGCCTCGAGCGCCGCGCGGCGTTCGGCCTCCGTCACGCCGGTGGGGCCTCCGTGCCGCGCCGGGATGCCGGGCGGACCCAGCCGCGCGCGACGAGCACCTCCGCGATCTCGACGGCGTTCGAGGCCGCGCCCTTGCGGATGTTGTCGGAGACCACCCAGAAGGCGAGACCGTGGCCACCCGGGATGGACGGGTCGGTTCGGACGCGGCCCACGTAGATCTCGTCACTGCCGGCGGCCTGGGTGGCCAGCGGGTAGACGTGCGCCGCCGGGTCGTCGCGGACGACGACGCCGGGAACGGCGGCGAACAGGGCGCGCGCCTGATCGGGGGTGACCGGCTCGCGGGTCTCGACGTGGACCGCCTCGGAGTGGCTCATGAAGACGGGCACCCGAACGGCCGTGCAGGAGACGCGCAGGTCCGGGAGGTGGAGGATCTTGCGCGACTCGGTGACGACCTTCCACTCCTCCTTCGTGTAGCCGTTGTCGAGGAAGACGTCGATCTCCGGGAGGGCGTTGAAGGCGATGGGGTGGGGATACACGCGGGCTTCCTTGGGGACGCCGGCCACGTGCGCCCGGATCTGCGTCTCCAGCTCGGCGACGGCCTTGCCGCCGGTGCCGGACACGGCCTGGTAGGTGTCCACCACGATCCGCTCCAGGCCCACCGCGTCACGCAGGGCCATGAGCGGCGGCACCAGCTGCATGGTGCTGCAGTTGGGGTTGGCGATGATCCCTTCGTGCGCCGCGAGGTCGTCCGGGTTGACCTGGCTCACGACGAGCGGGATGCCCGGCTCCATGCGCCAGGCGCTGGAGTTGTCGATGACGGTGCAGCCACGGGCGGCGGCGTGGGGCGCCAGCTCGCGGGATGTGCCGCCGCCGGCCGAGAAGAGGGCAATGTCCACTCCCTCGAAAGCCTCGGGTGTCGCCTCGATCACGTCGACCTGGCGGCCGTCGAACGGCAGGGTGCTGCCCGCCGAGCGCGCGGACGCCATCAGGAGGATCTCCCCGATCGGGAAGCTCCGCTCGAGGAGGACGGTCGCCATCGTGCGGCCGACGAGGCCGGTGGCGCCGACGATGGCGACGGTGAGAGGACGGGGGGAGTGTCCGGACATGGCTCCGCTTTCAGGGCGCGAGTAGGCAGACGGGCACGTGCCGAGTATAGCAGCGGCCCCGGGGGTCCCCCGGGACGGCCAGGTCCCACCTTCCGGGCGAGCCCGATTGCGCGGCGCAGGCATCCGCTGGGACGCCCCTCGGACGTGAACACGCCCCCGGGAGGCCCGGGGGCGCGTTGCGGTCTGCGTGTGCGTGCCGGCGCAGGGCCGGTCAGCCGCTACCCCTTGGCGAGGTGGCGCTGCATGGCGGCCTTGCGGGACAGGTTGACGCGGCCCTGGCGGTCGACCTCGGTGACGACGACCATCACCTCGTCGCCGACGGACACGACGTCCTCGACGCTGGGCACGTGGTAGTCGGCGAGCTCGCCGATCCGGACGAGGCCTTCCTTGCCCGGCAGGATCTCGACGAACGCGCCGAAGGTCATGAGCCGGGTGACAGTGCCCAGGTAGAGGGCGCCGATCTCGACCTCGCGGGTGAGGCTTTCGATCCACAGGATCGCCTTGCGGGCGTTCTCGCCCTGGACGGCCGCGATCTCGACCGTCCCGTCGTCCTCGACGTTGATCTCGGTGCCGGTCTCCTCCTGGATCTTGCGGATCATGGAGCCGCCCTTGCCGATGATGTCGCGGATCTTCTCGGGGTTGATCTTGATCTTGGTGATCCGGGGGGCGAAGTCGCTCATCGTCTCGCGGGCGGACGGCAGGACCTCGGTCATCTTGTCGAGGATGGTCATCCGCGCGGTGTGGGCCTTGGCCAGCCCCTCGCGGATGATCGCCTCGTTGATGCCCTTGACCTTGATGTCCATCTGGAGCGCGGTGATGCCGTCGCGCGTGCCGGTCACCTTGAAGTCCATGTCGCCGAAGGCATCCTCCTTGCCGAGGATGTCCGTCAGCACGGTGAACGTGCCGTCGGGCTCGGACATGAGGCCCATCGCGGCGCCGGCGACGGGTGCCGAGATCGGCACGCCGGCATCCATGAGCGCCAGGGTGGAGCCGCAGGTGGAGGCCATCGACGTGGAGCCGTTCGACGTGACGCACTCCGAGACGAGCCGGATGACGTACGGGAAGTCGTCCTTGGACGGCAGCACCGGGATCAGCGCCCGCTCGGCGAGGTGGCCGTGGCCGATCTCGCGCCGGCCGGGGCCGCGCATGAACTTGTTCTCGCCCGTGCTGTAGGGCGGCATGTTGTAGTGGTGGAGGTAGCGCTTCTCGAGCTCGGGGCTGATCGTGTCGATGCGCTGCACGTCCGAGGACGGGCCGAGCGTGGCAACGGTCAGCGCCTGGGTCTCGCCGCGGGTGAAGAGGCCGGAGCCGTGGGCGCGCGGCACGAGGCCGACCTCCACGGTGATGGGGCGGATGTCGTCGACCCCGCGGCCGTCGATCCGGATCCCCTCGGTCTGGGTCAGCTTCCGGGCGGTCTTCTTGTGGACCAGCCCGAACAGGGCCTTGCTCACGCGCGCGGTCCGGCGGGCGGCGTCCAGCTTGGCCTTGGACTCGTCCTTCGAGGAGCGCGCGGCGCGAATGGAGTCCGCGATCCCCTCGCCCAGCGCCTGGAGGCGTCCCGGGAGATCGGAGCCGATGGCGATCAGCAGCTCTGCCGTGGCCTCGGCGTCCGGGAGGGCGCGGTGGGCCTGCTGGAGCTGGATGCCGAAGAACTTCGACAGCTCGCCGAGCGTGTAGCTGGCGAGGTCCGGGTAGCCGTCGCGGGCGAGGGTCAGCGTGTCGAGGTAGCGGCCCTTCTGGATGCGCGTCCCGTCGCCGAGCGCGGCCTCCAGGAAGGCGATGTCGAAGCCGACGGAGTGGCCGACGATGGTGGCGTCGCCGACGAAGGCGAGGGCCTTCGTGGCGGCCTCGGCCGGGCTGGGGGCGCCCTTGACGTCCTTGTCGGTGATGCCGTGCATCTGGTTGCCGAAGATCGGCCGGCCCGGGTTGACGAAGGTGGACCAGCGGTCCGCGATCTTGCCCTTCTTGACGCGGACGGCGGCGATCTCCACGAGATCGGCCATCTCCGGGTTCGTCCCGGTGGTCTCCACGTCGACGATGACGAACTCGGCGCCGGCCGCAGCCTTCGCGGCGAAGTCCAGGACCGACTCCGTGCCGGCATCCAGGAACGGGAGGCGCTTGGGCTTGCCGACGGCCTCCTGGAGCTCCAGCTGGAGCATGATGAGCGGCTCGAGCGCGCGGTGGGCGAACAGGATCGCCTCGGCCATCACGTCCTCGGGCAGGATCTTCGCGCCGGCCTCGACCATCATGATCGCGTCGCGCGTGCCGGAGACGACGAGGTCGAGCTCGCTCTCCTCCAGCTGCGGCATGGTCGGGTTGATGACGAACTCACCGTCGATGCGCCCGATGCGGACGGCGGCGATGGGCCCCTGGAAGGGGATCTCGCTGATCGTCAGGGCCGCCGAGGCGGCGATGGTGCCCAGGATGTCGGGGTTGTTCTCCTGGTCGGTGGAGAGGACCGTGATGACGCACTGCACGTCGTCCTTGTACCCCTCGGGGAAGAGGGGCCGAATGGGGCGGTCCGTCAGGCGGCAGGCGAGGATCGCGGCCTCCGACGGGCGCGACTCGCGCTTGATGAAGCCGCCCGGGATCTTGCCCGCGGCGTACATCCGCTCCTCGAAGTCGATCGTGAGCGGGAAGAAGTCGAGGCCCGGGCGCGGATCGGCGCGGTTCGCCGTGCCGAGCACGACGGTGTCGCCGTAACGCACGGTGACGGCGCCGCCGGCGAGGCGGGCCATCCGTCCGGTCTCGATGGTCAGCGTGCGACCACCGAACTCGACGGAGAGGGAATGAGACACGAGCTACTCCTTGCCCGTGCCGGCGCGGGACCGAGGCCGACGCGAAGGACGCGCGGGCCGGATGCACGAGACCCGGGGCATGGCCCCGGGTCGTCGATGCGCGGGTGCTAGCGGCGCAGGCCCAGCCGGGCGATGACGGCCCGGTACCGGGAGGCGTCCTTCTTCACGAGGTACGCGAGAAGGCGTCGGCGATGCCCGACTAGCTTGAGGAGGCCGCGGCGGGAATGGTTGTCCTTGGGGAACTGCTTCAGGTGCTCCGTGAGATCCTTGATCCGCTCTGTGAGAAGCGCGATCTGGACCTCCGGGGAGCCGGTGTCACCGGGCTTCACGCCATATTCGGCGACGATCCGGTCCTTGGTTTCCCGCACGAGCGGCACTCGGTCCTCCGACACGACTTGACTGGTATTACCGTTTCTTCAACCCGCGAAGGGTAGCAGGGCTACCGCAAGCACGCAAACGCGTTGGACTGGCCCCGCACGCGACTCACCCCGGCCCGGGGGCCTCGACGTGGCCGTGGCCAGAGGCGAATGGCCCGGTCGCACCGCCGTGACCGGGCGCCGCGTCGCGCCGATCCGGCGATCGGAGGCGACTCAGCCGGTGGCGATGGCCAGCTCCTCGCGCGCGGCCACTGCGAGCTCCTCACGGCTCACGCCCATCTGGCGCAGCGCGCGAGCCACCGTCCCATGCTCCATCTCGCAGGCAGCCACCACGACGTGAGCCCCCAGGAGCCGGCGTGGCCTCGGGGTTCCGCTGAGCTCGACCGCCCGCTGGAAGACGACCTGGGCGGACGGCGTGGCCCGGAACACGCCCGAGGCGGGCGTGGCGGGCGTCTCGAGCGCCCCGGTCTCCCCGGGATCGATCCCGATCGCCCGCAGGGCATCGGCGTGCTGGGCCGCGATGGCCGCGGACAGGCCACGCGGGTCGACCGCCAGGCGCTCGAAGGCGCGCCGGGCCGTCCCGTCGGGGAGCGCGACGGCGGCCAGCAGGAGGTGCTCGGCTCCCGGCAGCTCCTCGCCGGAGGCGCGGGCCAGGTCCTCGGCGCCACCCAGCAGCCGGCGAATGGTTCGAAACTCGCGAAGGGGTCGGATGAACGACATGTGGACCTTCCTCGGGGTTGCGCGGGTCTCCTCAGCGGCGGGGACGGGCGTGCTTCTTGTGAACGGCCTGGCGGGTCACCCCGAGCGCCTCGGCGACCTGCGCCCAGGTCCACCCCTGCTCGATCGCCCGGGCGACGGCCGCGCGCTCCAGCTGCTCGGCGAGGCGCCGAAGCGCCACGACGGCCGCCAGCGCCTCCGCCGGCTCGTCCGGCGATGGGATCCGCAACGGTTCCGGCATGCTGTCAACTGTAGTTGACAGAGTGCCGGGGTGTCAACCGGGGTTGACGCCCGCCGGAGCGCCGGCCCGGCCCCAACCCCGGTACGCTCCACGGATGCACGACCTCCCCTCGCCTCTGCGCGTCCTGGCCCTCATCCCGGCTCACGACGAGGCGCCACGCATTGCTGCAGTCGTCACGGGCGCGGCCGCGTTCCTCCCGGTCCTGGTCGTGGACGACGGCTCGTCCGACGGGACCGCCGGCGTCGCCCGCGAGGCCGGCGCGGAGGTCCTGGAGCAGCGTCCGAATGCCGGCAAGGGGGCCGCCCTGCGGGCCGGCTTCCGGTGGGCGCTCGAGGCCGGCTTCGACGGCGCCCTCACGCTCGACGGCGACGGGCAGCACGACCCGGCGGAGATCCCCGCGTTCCTGGCCGCCTTCGGGGGCCGCGCGGCCGAGAAGCCGGGTGGTACCGCCGCGGGGTCCTCGCGGCCCGACCTCGTCGTCGGGAAGCGCGACTTCGGCCGCATGCCGCCCGCGCGACGCCTGGCCAACACGATCGGCGGGCATGCCTTCTCGTGGGCCGTCGGGACGCACGTCCCGGACAACCAGTCGGGCTACCGCCTCGTCGGGCGGCGCCTGATGGAGGCATCCCTGGCGAGCAGCGAAGGCGGCTTCGAGTTCGAAGTGGAGATGCTCGCGACCTGCATCGCCCGCGGCTGGCCCGTGGCGTGGGTGCCCATCCGCACGATCTACACCGGCGGGCCGAGCCACATCCGGCCCGCGGCCCACGTCCGCCACTTCTTCCGCGCCGTCAGCGCCGCCCGCCGCACCGTCCGCGCGTCGCGCACGTCGGACGACTGACGCCGCCCGGCGGACCGTCCGCGGCCCACAGGCGCACACCCCAAGGCCTGGGCCGGTCGAGGCCGATCGGCGAGGACGGGCTCCCGAGCGGTCGAGGCCGATCGGCCGCGCCGGCGCCCCACTACCCCGGGAAGGCAACCCGCAGGCGGTCGTGGCGCAGCGCCTCGTGGTGAGCCCTCACGACCAGCGCCCCGCCCACCTCCACGGTCGCGGTCGCGCGACGGGCCGGGCCCGGGCGGACACCGGGCGCCCAGGCTGCCGACACCGTGGCCGCGTATGTTCCGGCCGGCGGCAACGCCACGGGAAGCGGGAACCGCAGCGCGGCCTCGCGGCCGTCATCGCTCCACTCCGCGGCGATCCCCGTCACCGCGACCCGCCGGCCGAGCAGGGCCCGGGCAACGGCCAGGTTGCCGGCCCCGATCGCCGTCCGGATCTCGGTGCTCCGCACCGGGCGGCCGTCAAGGTCGAACGGCGGCACGACCACCACGCGGAACCCGACCGCCTCACCCAGCGCGACGAGGGTGTCGGGTGTGCCGCGCCGCTCGTGCCCGAACGCGGCATCGGGGGTCATCAGGAACCCGGCCAGCCCGGTGCGCGCCCGGATGCGCGCGACGAACGCGTCATACGGCGTCCGCCGCAGCTCCTCGTCGAAGTGCTCGACGATGGTCACCGCGACGCCGTCCCGCTCGAGACGCGCCAACCGCTCGTCGGGATCACAGAGGAGCGGCGGCGCCGCCCCGGCAAGGATCTCGTCCGGGTGGTGGTCGAAGGTCAGGACCGCCGGATGAGCGCCCAGCCGGCGGGCCGCGCGCCGGAGCTCGCGCAGAAGGTACAGGTGGCCACGATGCAGGCCGTCGAAGACACCGACGGCGACGAGCAGGGGTCCGTCGGCCGGCCGGAGCGCGTCGATCCCCGGCAGCGCGTCACGCATCGCCGCGTTCCCCGGTGGGCGCCGCGAGGTCGGATGTGCTGTTCGCACCGCTGGCCGGAACGGGATCCGCCTCCCGGTCCAGGAGCACCTTGTCGGTGACGAGGCGACCGTCCGGCTGGACGCGGGCGATGGCCGCAAGCGCGCCGGCCGGCCCCAGGAGCCGGACCGCCGAGCCGGGCGCGATCCCCTCCCCTGCCGCGGCCACGCGCTCGACACGTCCGATCCAGCCGCCGTGGGCGACGGACCGCATCTCGCCGTCCGCGAGCGAGAGGGCCGGGATGTCGTCGAGGCCGGTGCCGACCGGGAGCAGCAGGTCGGCCAGGCGCTCTGCCGCCGCGGCTGCGCGGACATCGTCGAGGGGGTGGGCGTCGGCCAGCCCGAATGGGCCCGACGCGGTGCGCCGCAGCGCCCCGAGGTAGCCGGCGCTGCCCACGGCGGCACCCAGGTCGCGGGCGAGAGCACGCACGTAGGTGCCGGCCGAGCAGGCGACGTCCACCACGGCGGTCGGGTGCTCCGGATCGGCGGCTTCCCAGTCCACCAGGTCGAGCTGGTGGAACGTGACGGCGCGAGGCTTGAGCTCCGGCGTCTCGCCGCGGCGGGCGAGCGCGTACGCCCGACGGCCCCCGACCTTCCGCGCGGAGAAGGCCGGCGGAAGCTGCTCGTGCGTGCCCACGAACCCCGCGAGAGCGGCTGCCACGGCATCCCTTCCCGGGGCCGCCCCTGCCGGGGAGAGCTCGCCCTCCAGGTCGTCGGTCGTGGAGCTCGACCCGAAGACCACCGTCGCGCGGTAGGCCTTGCGGGCACCGAGGTGGAACTCGACGACACGCGTGCCGAGGCCGAGGTAGAGGGGCAGCACGCCGGAGGCGAACGGGTCCAGTGTCCCGCCGTGGCCGATCTTGCGCGTGCCGGCCAGCCGCCGGACCAGCGCCACGATGTCGTGCGAGGTGGGGCCGATCGGCTTGTCGACGACGAGGATGCCGTCCACGCGCACGCCGGGCCGGGTCACCGGACGACGGCCCGCGCCAGGCGTGCGGCGACCGGCAGGACCGCCGCCTTCGCCTCCGCGAGCGGGAGCGGGAGCGAGGCTCCTGCGGCGCGGGCGTGCCCGCCGCCGCCCCACGTCCCGCACAGGACGGTGGCATCGACACCCCCGGGCTTCGTGCGCACCGACAGGCGGGTCTCGGCGCCCTTCTCCTTGAGGAGCAGCGCCACCTCGGCGGTCTCGGCCTGGGACAGGAGATCGATGATGCCCTCGGAGTGCTCGGAGAGTGCGCCGGTCGCGGCGAGATCCGCCAGCTCCATCGCGGACGCGATCACCAGCCCGTCGGCGTGCCGCTCCAGCCGCGCCAGGACGCGGCCGAACAGGGCCAGCTGGGCATCGGGCTTGGTCCGGTAGAGGCGGCGGCTGATGTCCGAGAGCGGCGCCCCGGCCTCCAGCAGCGCCGCCGCGACGCGCAGGGTGCGCGGGGTCGTGTTGGGGTGAGCGAACGTCGCGGTGTCCATGACGATCCCCGCGGTCAGCGCCGCTGCCAGCGCCCCGTCCGGCCCGGCGAGCGGCACGCCAAGGCGGACCGCGATGAGCGCCACCATCTCGCAGGTCGCGGCCGCGCCCGGGTCGATCCAGGCCAGGGTGCCGCGCCCGTCGTTGCTGGCGTGGTGGTCGATCGTGAGCAGCGGCGTCTCCGCGAACAGGGCGGCGTTCCGCTCCAGGATGGGGCCCGCCCGCGACAGGTCGCCGCAGTCGCACAGGACCACCAGGTCGTAGGCGACGCCGGGCTCCGGATCGGTCCGGACCCCGTCGGCCCCGGGCATGAACCGGTAGAGGGCCGGGACGCCGTCGCTGATGGCGACGGTCGCCTTCCCGCCGCGGGCCTCGACGAGCAGCGCCACGGCAAGCGCGGCGCCCAGCGCGTCCGCGTCGGGGTTCTCGTGACCGACGGCCAGGACGGAGCGGGCGGAGCCCAGGCGCGCCAGCACCGCGTCGGGAACGGCCGCCGCCAGGAGCGCGAGATCCTCGGTGGCCGTCATGCGCCGCCGCGCAGATGATCGACGCCGCGCCGGCGCGACCTGGCCGCCCGGGACGGACGACGCTCCGGCGCGGGCGGAATGGCGAGTGACGGGTCGAGCGTCACGGCATCGGGATCACGGACCTCGTCGAGGTCCACCGCGTCGCCCTCCCGGCGCAGGCGCGACACGGGTGTCGGCAGCGACTCACCGCGCGGCGCGTCGGCGAGGGCCTCGCCCTCGGCATCCCGGCCGTGCTCCAGCTCCTCGAGGATCCGCAGGACGCGGGTGCCGCGTTCCGCCGAATCGTCGAGGGAGACGTGGAGGGCGGGGATCCGCTTGATGCGCAAGCGGACCCCGAGCTCGTGGCGCACGTACCGCATGGCCCGTTCGAGTGCCGCCAGCGTCTCGGCGCGTTCCGGGGCCCCGCCGATGACGCTGACCCAGACGCGGGCGTGGCGCAGGTCCGGCGTCGTCTCGACGTCGGTCACGGTCGCGAAGCCGATGTGCGGGTCCTGGACGTCCTTCGCCAGGATCCGGCCGATCTCCTGGCGCAGGAGCTCGTCGACCCGCTCCGTCCGCTGGCTCATCGCGGACCGTCAGCGAGCCGCGGCGCGACTCACCGCCTGCTGGGTGAACGCCTCGATGACGTCACCCTCGACGAGATCGTGGAACCCCGCCAGGCCGATGCCGCACTCGTAGCCCTGGGCGACCTCCCGGACGTCGTCCCGGAAGCGGCGCAGGGAGTCGATCCGGTCGGTGACGATCACCTTGCCGCCGCGGTAGACCCGGGCGCCGGCGCTGCGCACCATCCGGCCGTCGGTGACGGACGAGCCCGCGATGACGGTGCTCTTGCCGACACGGAAGATCTGGCGGACCTCCGCCCGGCCCTCGATGACCTCGACGATCTCCGGCTCGAGCATGCCCCGCAGCGCGGCGTCGATGTCGTCGGTGAGCTTGTAGATGATGTCGTAGATGCGGACGTCGACCTTCTCGGCCTCCGCCGTCCGGCGGGCCTGCGGGTCCAGCTTCGTGTTGAAGCCGACGACGATGGCGTTGGACGCCGAGGCCAGCAGGATGTCGGTGTCGGTGATGTCGCCGGTGCCCTCGTGCAGGACACTGATGCGGACCTCGTCCGACTGGACCTGCTCCAGGGCGTGGGTGATCGCCCCCAGCGACCCGGAGACGTCCGCCTTCAGGATGATGCGGAGCTCCTTCGCCTGGCCTTCCTTGAACTGCTCGAAGAGATCCTCGAGCGTCGCCTTCTGGCTGGTCCCGGTGGCCGACGTGGCCGCCGCGCGCGCGTCCTCGACGAGCGACCGGGCGGTCTTCTCGTCGGCGACGACGCGCAGGATGTCGCCGGCCTCCGGCACCTCGCCGAGGCCCAGCACGACCGCGGCCGAGGAGGGGCCCACCTTCTGGGTCCGCTTCCCGGCGGCGTTCTCGAGGGCGCGCACCTTGCCGTACGTCTTGCCGACGACCACGACGTCGCCGATGCGGAGGGTCCCGGTCTGCACGACCACGGTGGCGACGGCGCCGCGGCCCTTGTCCATCTCGGCCTCGATGATCGTGCCGACGGCGGGTCGCTTCGGGTTGGCCTTGAGCTCCTGCAGGTCGGCGACCAGGAGGATCATCTCCAGGAGCTCGTCCAGGCCGGTGCGTGCCTTGGCGGACACGGGAACGAGCGGCACGTCGCCGCCGTACTCCTCGACGACGACGTTCGCCTCGGCGAGCTCCGTCTTCACCCGGTCCTGGTTCGCGTCCGGCTTGTCGATCTTGTTGAGGGCGATGATGATCGGCACCTTGGCCGCCCGGGCGTGGCTGATCGCCTCGAGGGTCTGGGGCATCACGCCGTCGTCGGCCGCGACGACGATCACCGCGATATCGGTGACCCGCGCCCCGCGGGCGCGCATGGCCGTGAACGCCTCGTGCCCCGGCGTGTCGAGGAAGACGACCTTCTTGCCGTCCTTCGTCACCTCGGACGCGCCGATGTGCTGGGTGATCCCGCCGCGCTCCCCAGAGGCGACCGTCGTGCTGCGGATCGCGTCGAGGAGGCTCGTCTTGCCGTGGTCGACGTGGCCCATCACGGTCACGATCGGAGGCCGGGCCAGCATCAGCGCCGGATCGTCCTCGCCGAGCAGCGTGGGGTCCTTCGTCGCGGGAGCCGCGACCTCCATGCCCTCCTCGGCGGTCTCGGTGGCCGCTTCCTCGGTCTCGGCAACCTCGTAGCCGAGCTCGGTCGCGACGAGCGACGCGGTGTCGCGGTCGATGAGCTGGTTGATCGTGGCGAAGATACCGCTCTTGATCAGCTCGCGGATCACGTCCGCGGGGTTCACGTCCAGCAGCTCGGCCAGCTCCTTGACGGTGATCGTGGGCGGCAGCGAGACGGCTGCCCGCTCTCGGGACTCGGCGACGGAGGCCGGCGAGAAGCCGCCCTCCCGCCGCTGCGGCTTGCGAGGGCCGCGGCGTCCGCGGGTCCCGCTCCTGCTCCTGGCCATCAGGACCCTCCTTCGTGGTCGGTGGTGATGTCGTCGGCACTGGTCCCGGGAGCCGGTGGGGCTCCGAAGAGCCCGGCCGGGATGGGGACGTCGAGGGCCCGCCGAAGCGCCCCCCGGGTGATCGAGCTGTGCTGGCACGCTGGGTCGGCGCAGACATATGCGCCGCGTCCCGGTGCCTTTCCGGTCGGGTCCACGAGGACGTTCCCGGCAGGATCCCGGACGACCCGCATGAGCTCGCGCTTCTGGCGAGCGGTCCGGCACGCGACGCAGGTCCGGGTCGGGTACCGCCGCGCGGGCGGGCCGTCCGTCGCGGCGCGGGCTACGACGCCACCTCCTTCGCGGCCTCGCTCCCGGGATCGGGAACGGCCGTGTCCGGGGCCGGCGCCGGCTCGGGTTGCGGTGTGGCAGCGTCAGCGGCCGGCGCTTCCTCGGCCTCGGGTGTGGCCGGGACGGGCTCGGGCTCGTGGCCCTGCACGTCGCTCCGGATGTTGATGCGCCACCCCGTGAGCTTCGCGGCAAGGCTCGCGTTCTGGCCGCCGCGCCCGATGGCGAGCGACAGCATCCGCTCCGGGACCGTCACGTTCGCGACGCGGCCCTCTTCGTCGATGACGACCCCGTCCACCTGCGCGGGCGAGAGGGCCTTGGCGACGAAGACGGCGGGATCCTCGTGCCATTCGATGACGTCGACCTTCTCGCCGGCGAGCTCGGCGACGACCGCCTGGACGCGTGCCCCGCGCTGGCCCACCGTCGCGCCCACCGGATCGAGACCCTCCTGGCGCGACGCGACGGCGACCTTGCTGCGGCTGCCGGGATCCCGCGAGATCGCCTTGATCTCGACGGTCCCGGCGTGGATCTCGGGGACCTCCAGCTCGAACAGGCGGCGCAGGAAGCCCTTGTGGGTTCGGCTCACGAGCACCTGCGGGCCCTTGGGCGTCCTTCGCACCTCGAGCACGAAGGCCTTCACGTTCTGGCCGATGCGGTAGTGCTCCACCGGGGACTGCTCGGTCGTGGCGAGGATGGCCTCGGCCTTGCCGAGGTCCAGGATGATCGCGCGCGGCTCGACACGATTGACGGTGCCCGTGATCAGCTCGCCCTCGCGGCTCGCGAACTGGTCGTAGACGACGTCCCGCTCCGCCTCGCGAAGGCGCTGCAGCACGACCTGCTTGGCCGTCTGGGCGCCGATCCGGCCGAACGCGTCCTGGCCCAGCTGCTCCGTCACGATCACGTCACCCGGCTGGGCCCCGGCCTGGTAGGCGGCGGCCGCCTCGACGGTGAGCTGCGTGAGCTCGTCCTCGATCTCCTCGACCACGAGGCGCTCGCGGGTGACCATCATCTCGCCGCGCTCCGGGTCGATGCGGACGCGCACGTCCTCGTTGCCCGGGATCCGCCGGTAGGCGGACTCGATGGCTTCTTCGATCGTCCGGATCAGGTGCTCCCGCGGGACCCCCTTCTCCGCGTTGAGCTGGAGGAGGGCGCCGACGAAGTCACGGCTCATGCGCGCACCTCCCTGTTCGCCATTGTCAACGTCCGACGCCGCCGCGCCCGCCGGACCGAAAGAAAAACGTGGCGGTCAGCCACGTCTGGGGAGCGGCGCGGTCGTGTTCGAGCGAGTATAGCGCGCCGCGCCATCCCCGGCGCCGGCGTGTTCTGGGCGCCGGCGTGTTCTGGGCGCCGGCGTCCCCCGATCCGCGCGGACCCGGAGGCCGGGCGCCGGCCGAGCTGGCGGCGCAGCGCAGGCCCCGGGGTGCGGCGGCGACCGCCAGGGTCGCTCGTGCCGCGGCCGCCGCCAGGTGCGGATGAGGCGCCGCCTCAGGACGAGGCGGGCAATCCAGTGCCGCTTGCAGGGCCGGGGAACCGCCGCTCCACGTAGTCCTCCAGCAGGGCCACGAAACGCTCCACGATGTCGTCGCCGCGGAACGTGCCGTGCAGCTTCCCGTCGACGAAGACCGGTGCAACCGGCTCCTCGAACGTGCCGGGGAGCGAGATGCCGATGTCGGCGTGCTTGCTCTCCCCGGGCCCGTTCACGACGCAGCCCATCACGGCGACCTTCAGCTCCTCCACGCCGGGGTGCGCCTCCTGCCACTCCGGCATGCGGTCCTTGAGGTACTGCTGGATGTCGCGGGCCATCTCCTGGAAGAAGGTCGAGGTGGTGCGTCCGCAGCCGGGGCACGCCGACACCTGGGGCAGGAAGCTGCGCAGGCCCAGGGACTGGAGGACCTGCTGGGCGACCTCGACTTCCAGCTCGCGCCCGGCGCCCGGCTCGGGGGTGAGCGAGACGCGGATCGTGTCGCCGATCCCCTCGTTGAGGAGAATGGAGAGTCCCGCCGTCGACGCGACGATCCCCTTCATGGCCATGCCGGCCTCGGTGAGGCCCAGGTGCAGCGGATAGTCGCAGCGCGCCGCCAGGAGCCGGTAGACGTCCACGAGATCGCGGACGCCCGACACCTTGGCGCTGACGATGACCTGGTCGCGGCGCAGGCCGGTCTCCTCGGCGAGCTCGGCGGATCGGAGGGCCGACTGGAGCATCGCCTCGATCATCACGTCGCGGGCGTCGCCGGGGGCGGCCAGGCGGGCGTTCTCCTCCATGAGGACCGTCAGGAGCTGCTGGTCCAGCGAGCCCCAGTTGACGCCGATCCGTACGGGCCTGTCGTTGTCGACCGCGACGCGCACGATCGTCTGGAAGTTGGCATCGTGCTGCTTCGTCCCGACGTTGCCTGGGTTGATGCGGTACTTGGCGAGCGCCCGCGCCGCCTCCGGGTAGTCGACCAGGAGCTTGTGGCCGTTGTAGTGGAAGTCGCCCACGATCGGCGTCTCGAACCCGAGGTCGCGGACCTTGCGGACCATCTCCGGAACGGCGGCGGCGGCGGCCTCGTTGTTGACGGTGACGCGCACCAGCTGCGAGCCGGCCTGCGCCAGGCGCGCGACCTGCAGGGCGGTCGCGTCGGCGTCCGCCGTGTCGGTGTTGGTCATCGACTGCACGACGACGGGGTGCGCACTGCCCACGAGGACCCCGCCGACGTCGACCGAGGGGGTCGGGCGACGTCGGGGTCGCAGCGCGTCGGGCGTGCTCACGGGGTGCCGCCGCCCACCTGCCGCGCGATATCGAAGTACGTGATCCAGATGAGGAATCCGAACAGGAACACGAACCCGACCAGGTAGGTGAGGCGCTCGGCGGACATGACGGCCTGCGACGAAGGGCCGCTGACGCGGATGCCCGCGGCACGCAACGCGCGGCCGCCGCCCGACAGGATGGCCTTGATGAGGAGCACCAGCATCCGTCCGCCGTCGAGCGGCGGGAACGGCAGGATGTTCACGAGGGCCAGGTTCGCCGAGAGGAGGCCGGCCAGGTACAGCGTGAAGATGGGCCCCAGCTGCCAGAAGACGTCGCCGACCTGCACCGCGATGCCCACCGGGCCTGACACCGGCGGTGCCTGGCCAGGGTTCGAGACGATGGACGCCACGAGGTCGGCGAGGCCGTTCAGGATGAGCGTGAACGCGGACACGGTCCACGCTGCCCCAGCGGCGACGGCGGAGACGATGTCACGTCCCTGGTACTCCCCGGTGAAGACGAGCTGGGCCCCCCGGATCCCCAGGGCGCCCTTGTCGGCGGCGACCTCCGGAGGCCGGAGCACGACGTCGACCGTGCGGACGACCCCGTCCGCGCCCTTCACGCTCAGGGTCACGGTCTGACCGGCCTTGTCC
The DNA here is from genome assembly GCA_963810065.1 of uncultured Chloroflexia bacterium. Classification (GTDB taxonomy): domain Bacteria; phylum Chloroflexota; class Limnocylindria; order Limnocylindrales; family CSP1-4; genus CTSoil-043. The sequence goes on from CAWELX010000001.1 coordinate 46,307, forward strand.
TTGAGCGCGGCGATGGCCGCCCGCCCGGCATCCGGGCTCGGGAACAGGTCGAACGTCTCGCCGTCGATCGCCACGATGGTGTCCCCGGGCTTGAGGCCGGCGGCCTCGGCCGGCGAGCCCGCGGCGACCTCGGCGAACTGCAGCCCGCCCTGGGGGGTGGCGAGCCAGGCGATCCCGAAGAAGATCACGAACGCCAGGAGCAGGTTCATGCCGACGCCGGCGATCAGGACGACGAGCTTCTTCCAGAGGCGCTGCACCGCGAAGGAGCGCGGATCGTCCGAGTCGCCGTCCTCCCCGTCCAGCCGCACGAAGCCGCCGATCGGGAGCCAGTTGAGCGTGTACACCGTCTCGCCCCGGGCGCGCAGGACCTTGGCCTGCGGCGGGAAGCCGATGCCGAACTCCAGGACGCGGATCCCGAAGACGCGGGCGAGCACGAAGTGGCCGACCTCGTGGATGACCACGAGGCCGCCGAGGATGAGGATGAACAGCGCGATCGTGATCGCGCCCTGGATGATGGCCATGCTCTCCCCTACGCTGCCGGGCCCGCCGCGGTTCCCCGCGCGGACTCCGGCGCCGCGAACGCCGCCCGGACCTCGGCATCGAGGGCGACGAGGTCGTCGACCCCGGGCGCCTGGTCCGAACCGGACCCATAGCGTGCCACGGCTTGCTCGAGAAGGCGCGGGATGCCCGGGAAGTCCAGGGTCCCGGCCAGGAACCGGGCCACGGCCACCTCGTCGGCGGCGATGAGCGCCGCCGTGGCGCGCGACCCGATGGCCCCCGCCTCGCGGGCGATCCGCAGCGCCGGGAAGCGGGCCGCGTCGGGCGCCCGGAAGTCGAGCCGCGCGACGCGGACAAGGTCCGGCGGCGCTGCCGGGGATGGCCGTCGCCTCGGGTGCGTGATGGCGTACTGGATCGGGAGCCGCATGTCCGGCGTCCCCAGCTGCGCCTTGAGCGACCCGTCACGGAAGACGACGGCCGAGTGGACGACCGACTGTGGATGGATGACCACGTCGATCTGGTCATAGGGCATCCCGTAGAGCCAGTGCGCCTCGATGATCTCCAGCCCCTTGTTGACCAGCGTCGCCGAGTCGATGGTGATCTTGGCGCCCATGGTCCAGATCGGGTGGCGCAGCGCGTCGGACGGCGTGATCCCGGCGAAGGCCTCCGCCGGCGTATCGAGGAACGGCCCGCCGGAGGCCGTGATCAGGAGGCGCGCCACGTCCTCCAACGCCTCGCCGACGAGGCACTGCCAGATCGCGGAGTGCTCCGAGTCGATGGGGCGCAGCCAGCCCAGCGGCGTTGCCAGGGGATCCCGCGGATCACGGGACGATCGCTCCGCGGCCCGGGCGCGAGCCTCGGCCATCACGAGGTGGCCACCTGCGACCAGGGTTTCCTTGTTGGCGGTGGCGACGACCTTGCCGGCCCGCAGGGCGGCGAGGACCGGCCGGAGGCTCACGACGCCGTCCGTCCCGACCACCACGAGGTCGACGTCCTGGCGCGTGGCGATCGCCTCCAGCGCATCGTGGCCCCGGACCTGGTCGCATCCGGCGGGCAGGTCCAGCGGCCTGTCGGTGCTGATGGCAGCCGCCACGGCGCCCAGCTGCCTGACCTGCGCCTCCAGGAGCGATGCCTGCGATCCGGTGGCCAGCGCTACCACCCGCCAGTCCGGTGCCAGGGCGGCGAGGACGTCAACGGCCTGCACGCCGATCGATCCGCCCGAGCCGAGGAGGGCGACCCGAACGGGGACACGCGGCGCGGGCGCGGCCTCAGCCATGGACGAGAGCGACCCAGGCAGCCAGCACGGGTGCCGCGAACAGGAGCGAATCGACCCGATCCAGGATCCCGCCGTGGCCAGGGATGAGGGTCCCCGAGTCCTTCGCGCCCGCAGCGCGCTTGAGGAGCGACTCGGCCAGGTCGCCCGACTGGGCGACGATTCCGAGCAGCGGCCCCAGGACGAGCGCCTCGAGCGGCGAGCTGCTGCTGATCCCCAGCACGACCGCGACGCCGACCGTGGCCGCGACCAGGCCGCCCAGGACTCCCTCCAGGGTCTTCTTGGGCGAGATCCACGGCAGGAACGGGCGCCGGCCGATCGCGCGGCCGACCAGGTACGCGCCGGTGTCGAAGCTCCACACCCCGGCCAGGAGCACGAGCACCCAACGCCGCTCCGGCCAGAAGACCCGCTCGAAGGACGCCGGGTCGGTCCACTGGGTGGTCAGGAGGGCGATCGTCCCGAGGAGGCCGACGTAGAGGGCGCCATAGAGCGTGGACGACCATGCGGCGAACCCGTCGGCCGGGTCGCGACGCGCGAACGCGAGCATTGCCAGCGCGACCGCCACCACGCCCAGGAGCGCCAGTCCGTCGACGGCGCCGACGCGCGCCGCAAGGTCCGCCGACGTCCCCTGCTCTCCGAGCAGCTTGCTTCCCAGGATGGCGGGGATCGCGGCGGCCGCCACCAGCACGAGCGAGCCACCGACCACGCCGTTGCGCAGGACGGGTCGGCCCGCCGCCGGAAGGAGGCGCTCGGCCTCGCGCGCCGCAAGGGCAGCGAGGATCAGGACGAGGATGCCGACCCCGACGCCACCGCCGGCGATCGCAAGGATGACGATCGGGACGATGACCAGCGCGCTGAGGGTGCGCTCTTGCACGAGGCCTCCTAGGTTCCGAAGCGCCGCGAGCGACGGGCGAACGCGTCCAGCGCCGCGTCGTAGGCTGCCTCGTCGAAGTCCGGCCACAGCGTGTCGCACGACCAGAACTCGGCGTAGGCGCTCTGCCAGATCAGGAAGTTGGAGAGGCGCTGCTCACCGCCGGTCCGGATCACGAGGTCGGGGTCCGGCATGCCGCGCGTGTAGAGGCGTTCGGCGATCGCCGACTCGTCGATGTCGTCGGGCCCAAGCCCGTCCGCGACAATCGAACGGACCGCGTCCACCAGCTCCGTCCGGCCGGCGTAGTTGAACGCCACGGCAAGGGTCAGGCGGGTCCCGTTGTCCGTCGCCGCAAGCGCCTCCCCGATGGAATCGCGCAGGTCGGCGGGCAGCTCCTCCACCCGCCCCAGGAGCCGGACGCGGACGCCCTGCCGCACCAGCTCGGGCGTCTCGGCCCGGATCGCCTGGTCCAGCAGGCGGAAGAGGCCGATCACCTCCTCGTCGGAGCGGGCCCAGTTCTCGCGGCTGAAGGCATACAGCGAGAGGTAGCCGACACCGCGTCGGAGCGTGTGCTCCACGAGCCAGCGGATCTTCTCGACGCCGGCGGCATGGCCGTCCAGCTCGTCGAGGCCGTGCTCGCGGGCCCAGCGGCGGTTGCCGTCCATGATGATCGCCACGTGGGCGGCGTTGACGGGCACCTCCGCAGGCAGCGCCGCGTCGGGCACCGTGATGATCTCCCCATCCGCGAGAGCCGCGTGGGCAACCGGCGGGGAGTCGGTCGGGCGCGCGAGCCGGGCGCCGGTCACTAGACCTCCAGCACCTCGCGCTCCTTGGCGCCCCCGACCTTGTCGACCTCGGCCACGTAGCGGTCCGTGACCTTCTGCAGCAGCTCAAGCTCGCGATGGGCCTCGTCGGTCCCGATGACGCCGTCACGCTCCTCGTGCTTGATCGCGTCGGCGGCCTCCCGGCGGAGATTGCGGATCTCGACCTTCGCCTCCTCCATCCGCCGGTGCACGACCTTGACGAGGTCGCGACGGCGCTCCTCCGTGAGGGGCGGGATGTTGAGACGGACGACGGTCCCGTCCACGTTCGGCACCAGGCCGATGTCGCTCTTGAGGATCGCCTTCTCGATGGCGCCCAGGACCCCCCGATCCCAGGGCTGGATGACGATCAGGTGCTGCTCCGGGACGCTGATCCCGGCAAGCTGGTTGAGCGCCGTCGGCGTCCCGTAGTAGTCCACGTGGATGCGCTCGACGAGGGCGGTCGACGCGCGTCCCGTCCTGATGCCCTGCAGGTCGCGCTCCATCACTTCCACGGCGCGGGCCATCTTGGGCTCGATGGCCGCGAGGACCTGGCTGGTCATGCGGGTGAACCTCCGGAGATGCGGGTCCCGACCTGCTCTCCCATCGCCGCCCGTCGGACGTTGTCCGCCGCGTTCAGGTCGAAGACGATGATGGGAAGGTCATTCTCCATGCACAGTGACACGGCCGTCGCGTCGAGCACCGCGAGGCGTTCGGTGAGCACGTCGGCATAGGTCAGCTCGGTGTAGCGCTTCGCCCCCGGATGGGTCATCGGGTCGGCGTCGTACACGCCGTCCACCTTCGTGGCCTTGAGCAGGACGGAGGCGCCGATCTCGACGGCGCGAAGGGCCGCGGCCGTGTCGGTGGTGAAGTAGGGATTGCCGGTGCCGGCCACGAAGATGGTGACCCGCCCCTTCTCGAGGTGGCGAATCGCCCGACGCCGGATGTACGGCTCCGCGACCTCGTTCATCGCGATCGCCGTCATGACCCGCGTCGGGATGCCGGTGCGCTCCAGCGCGTCCTGGAGCGCCAGCCCGTTCATCACGGTGGCCAGCATCCCCATGTAGTCCCCGGTGGCACGGTCCATGCCCCGTGCAGCAGCCGCGAGGCCCCGGAAGATGTTGCCGCCGCCGACGACGAGCCCCACCTGGACGCCGGCGGCCTGCGCCGCGGCCACCTGGGTCGCGATGAACGCGCAGAACGCGGGGTCCACACCGTACGGGCGATCGCCCAGGAGCGCCTCGCCCGAGATCTTGAGAAGGACCCGCCCGTAGCGGGCCGCCGGCGCCGCGCCGGTCCCGTCGGCCGAGCCGCCGCCCTCGCTCACAGCTCCTCGCCGAGCGCGTAGCGGGTGAAGCGGCGAACGCGGATGTTCTCGCCGATCGTCGCGATCGCAGCCGTCACCAGGTCGCGAACGGCCTGGTCCGTGTCGCGGAATGGCTGCTCCAGCAGGCACACCTCGGCATACCACTTCTTGAGCTGGCCTTCGATGATCTGGGGCCGGATGTGCTCGGGCTTCTTCTGCACGGTCTCGTCGGCGAGCAGCGCCGCCTTCCTGGCTTCCAGCTCGGCTTCCGGGATCCGGTCGATGTCGACGTACAGCGGAGCGAGGCCGGCGACCTGCATGGCCAGGTCGCGCACCAGCTTCTGGAACTGGTCGGTGCGGGCGACGAAGTCCGTCTCGCAGTTGACCTCGATGAGCACGCCCACGCGGCCACCTGGATGGATGTAGCTGGCCACGACGCCCTCGCGGGCCTCCCGGCCGGCGCGCCGGGCGGCCGCCGAAAGGCCGCGCTCGCGGAGGAGCACGACGGCCTTCTCGACGTCGCCTTCCGTCTCCTCGAGGGCGCGCTTGCAGTCCATCATCCCGGCGCCGGTGCGCTCGCGGAGGACCTTGACCTCGGCGGCGGAGAAGTTCGCCATGGGGGGGTGCGTCTCCTGTCGTCCTCCCGGCCGTGGCAGGGAGGTTCGGGTGCGGCGGCAGCGTGCCGCCGCACGGTGGCTCGGACTTACTGGGCCTCGCCCTCGACGGCCGGGGGCTCCGGGAGGAGCTCCTCTTCCGCGTCGGGCTCGAAGGTGAGGGCGCCGCCCGCGGCGGCCAGCTGTGCGACCAGGTCGTCGGCGGAGGCGATCTCCTCCACCTCGAAGGCCGTCACCGCGGTCGGCTCGACCTCGGGCTCGCGCTCGGAACGCGAGGCGCGCTCACGGCTGCCGGCGATGGCCGCGTCCGCGACCAGGCCACACAGGAGCCGGATCGCACGGATCGCGTCGTCGTTGGCCGGGATGATGTAGTCGATCTCGTCGGGGTCGACGTTCGTGTCGCCGGTGCCGACGATCGGGATCTCCAGCTTGCGGGCTTCGGTGACGGCGATGCGCTCGCGGGCCGGGTCGACGATGAAGACCACGCCGGGAACGCGCTTCATCTTGCGGATGCCGCCGAGCGTCAGGCGGAGCTTGCGCAGCTCCTCCATGTAGCGCGCGGCTTCCTTCTTCGGCATCCGCTCGAAGTCGCCGTTGGCGAGGCGCGCCTCGAGCTGCTCGAGCAGGCCGAGCCGCTTCTTGATCGTCACGAAGTTGGTGAGCATGCCGCCCAGCCAGCGCTGGTTCACGTAGGGCTGGTTGGCGCGATCCGCTTCCTGGGAGACCGGCTCCTGGGCCTGCTTCTTGGTTCCCACGAAGAGGACGGCCTCGCCGCGCGCCGTGGTCTCACGGACTGCCTCCAGCGCCACGTCGAGGCGCTGCACGGTCTGGGCCAGGTCGATGATGTGGATCCCGTTGCGCTCCGCGAAGATGAACGGGCGCATCTTGGGATTCCAGCGGCGCGTCTGGTGGCCGAAATGGACGCCGGCCTCGAGCAGCTGCCGCATGGAGACGGTTGGCACGCGTGGTCCTCCTGTCCGGTTGATCCTCCGCGGGCCCCGCCCCGGACCGGGTCGCACGAGCGTCTCGCTCGGCTCCCCGGCACCGCCCGGGTACGGTGGCGGCACCGCGTGTGGGCTCGTCACCGCGGCGCGGCGACGGCGGCTGGCGGAACGGGCCCGGCAGCCGCGCGGAGTCTACCACAGGGCCCTCTGACGACCGGGTCGACCTCTCGAGCGGGCCAGCCCTCCGGGTCAGCCGACCCCGCGGTGATGCCGAGCGCGGAGCCGGCCGCCGGACCCCGGCTCGACCGCGACGACATCCAGGCGCAATGGCAGCGCCGGCAGCAGCGTCCCGTCGGGCAGCGATCCACGCGCCGCGAGCGCTGCGGCCGCGCGCCGCAAGCGGGCGATCTTGCGGCGGTCCACGGTCTCCTCGGGAAGGCCGAAGGCCCGCGATCCGCGCCACCGGACCTCGACCACCACGAGATTGGGTGGTGGACCGGGATCTGCGGCCACGAGGTCAACCTCCAGGGTGCCGACGCGGACGGCGTCTCCGAGGATCGACCAGCCCTGCGCCGTCAACGCCGCCGCGACCGCGTGCTCAGCAGCATCGCCGGTGGTCTGCGCCCGCGTGCGCGCCCCATCGCGGGACCTGGAGTCGTCGGTCATGACCCGAGGCTAGCGCGCGCCGCTCTCCCCGGACTTACGCGGGATGCACCCCGGGCGCCAGCGCCTCGCGTTCGGCCTCCCAGGCCGCGAGGAGCTCGTCGCCCTCCGTCGCCGCTCCGGCGGCGCACCGGCCGGAAGCCAGCGGCACGAGGTCGAGCCCAAGCTGCTCGACGCCCTCGATGGCCCTGCGCGTCGTGATGAAGGAGCGCCGGTGGAATGCCGTGACGCCCAGCTCGGCCATGGCGGCACGGTGCTCGGCGGTCGCATATCCCGCGTTCCGCTCCCAGCCGTAGCCGGGATGGCGGGCCGCCAGGCGGGCCATCAGGCGATCACGAACCACCTTCGCCACGATGGAGGCACAGGCGATCGAGTAGACGAGCGCGTCGCCGTTGACGATGGCGTCGTAGGGGCCAACGTCGTCCTCGAAGCCCGCGATGGCGAGCCCGTCGACGAGGACGTGGTCGTGCCCACCGAGACGAGCCAGCGCCCGGCGCATCGCCAGGTGGGTGGCGTGGTAGATGTTGAGGCGGTCGATCTCCGCAACGGACGCGGCGCCGACCCCGACGGCGATCACGCGCCGCCGGATCTCCGGATCCAGCGCCTCGCGCTGTGCGGCCGACAGCGTCTTGGAGTCGCGTACGCCGCGAATGGGCCGCCCGTTGGGGCGGACGATCACCGCGGCCGCCACGACCGGGCCGCAGGCGGGCGCCACGCCGACCTCGTCGACGCCGGCGACGCGGGCCACCCCGGCTCGCCAGAGAGCGCGCTCGCGACGGAGGGTCGGGGCGGTCGGGGCCATCGTCGCCAAGGGTACCGGGAATCGCGACGGCCCCGTCCGATGACAGGGCCGTGGCCGATGGCGGTGTGCGGCGGCGGCTACCTGACGCGGCGCTCGCGCAGCGTCGCGGCCTTGCCGACCCGCTTGCGCAGGAAGTACAGCTTCGCCCGGCGCGCCACGCCGTGGCGCACGACCTCGATCTTCTCGATGCGCGGGCTGTTGATCTTGTAGGTGCGCTCGACGCCGACGCCGGACGCCAGGCGTCGGACCGTCACGGAGCGCGTGATCCCACCGCCCGTAAGGCGGAGGACCGTCCCTTCGAAGACCTGGATCCGCTCCCGGTTGCCCTCGACCACCTTGGCGGCCACCTTCACGGTGTCGCCCGGCGCAAGCTCCGGGATGTCGCTGCGAAGCTGATCCTTGACGATCTCGTCGAGCACGTTCACGGGGTCCCCTGCGTTCTGTGGGAGCGGCCCGGTGGTTCCGTGTGCCGCGTCGAGGGCGTACTGAAGCGATCGCGGGAGCGCGACCGAGGGCGGAGTATAGCACGCCACCCGCGGCCGTCAGTCCGGGTCACTCCGGGTCAGTCCGCGTCGGGAGGCTCGCCCTGCGGCAAGGGCGACGGCGGTTCGGGCGCGGGGTCGGCGTCGGCGCGGACCTCTCCCAGGAGGCGCTCCTCCTCGGCCGTCCACGCGCGCAGCGCCAGCAGGTCGGGCCGGCGCTGGAGCGTCCGCCGGATCGACTCGCGGAGACGCCATCGGCGCACCGCCCCGTGATCCCCCGAAACGAGCACGTCCGGCACGCCCTGCTCCTCGAACCGCGGCGGGCGCGTGTACTGCGGGTACTCCAGGAGCCCGCGAGCGAAGGATTCATCCTCCAGTGACGCGGCCTCGATGGCACCCGGCAGGAGGCGCAGCACGGCGTCGACCACGACGAGCGCAGCCAGCTCGCCACCCGTCAGCACGTAGTCGCCGATCGACAGCTCGAGATCGACGAGCCCTCGGATGCGCTCGTCCACGCCCTCGTAGCGCGGGCAGAGCAGGACGAGATGCGTCCGCGCTGCGAGGTCCTCCGCCCGCGCCTGTCGAAACGGTTCGCCGGCGGGGTCCAGCAGGATCACGGTGGAGTCGGGGCGGCGCAGGGCGGCCAGCGCCCCCGCCACGGGCTCCGGTCGGAGGACCATCCCCGCCCCACCCCCGTACGGCGCGTCGTCGACGCTGCGATGGCGTCCGAGGCCCCACGTCCGCAGGTCGTGGACACGGACGGTCGCGAGGCCCTGTTCCAGGATCCGCCCGGGAATGCTCGCCGCGAGGGGCGCCCCGACCATCTCCGGGAAGAGCGTGACAAGGTCGATCTCGAGCGCCACGGTTCAGTGTTGAGGCGGGAGCGTGTGGCCGTCGGGCGAGGGCTTGTCGGGGGGTTGCGGCCCGTCGGACCGCGGGCCCGCATCGTCCCGCGGAAGCCCTGCCGCGGGCGGGAGCTCGCCTGACGCGGCACCCGGCTCGGCGTCGGGCACCATCGGGGTCGCCTCGCCCGTCGGAGTCCGCGGCGTCATCGGCACGGCCGGCCGCCGGCGCGTCGCACGGCGGGGGCGCGGCGGACGGGGCGGACGCGGCGGTCGGATCTCGTCGAGGGCCGGCAGGTCCAGTGCCTCCGGGTCCGCGACGATCTCTCCCCGGCGCGGCGCGAAGACGCGGATGAAGGGGCGGGCGATCGGAAGGTCGAAGTCGCCGCGCGGACCGCCCGCCACGTCGAGAACGTCACCGCCGCCGGCACGGTAGACGTCCCGCACGGTGCCCAGGTCCGCGCCCTCGAGGTCGCGCACCGTGACGCCGAGCATCTCGTGCCAGAAGTAGGACCCCCGCGGCAGGGCGTCGCCCGGCCCGGCCTCGACCTCCAGGTAGGCGAGCCGGAAGGCCTCCGCGGCCTCGCGCGTCGGGACCTCGCGGAACCGGAGCACCCAGCCGGGGTTCGCCGGGCGCGCCTCGATGATCGAGAGCGGAGCCGCCGTTCCCTCCGGGAAGAGCCGCGCGCCCACGACGAAGCGTTCCGCGGGACGGTCGGTCAGGACCTCCACCCGCATCGCGCCGTGGATGCCGTGGAGGCCCCGGACCTGCGCGACGACCAGCCGGCCGTCCGGGGCGTCCTCGGGTTCGATCAGACGATCTCCAGCTGGAACTGCTCGCCGTCGCGGGCGGAGACGACCTTCAGGAGCGTGCGCAGCGCCTTGGCGACGCTGCCGTTCCGGCCGATCACCTTGCCCATATCGTCGTCGGCGACACGCAGCTCGATGACCGTTGCGCCGGCCTCGTGGCTGACGACGACCTCGACCTGCTCGGGATGATCGACGAGCGACTTGGCGACGTACTCGACGAGCTGGGGGGCTGCCATGGTGGGCCCTTCCCTACTTCGCGGCCGGCAGCACGCCGGCAGACCTGAGGAGCCGCTCGACGGTCGGCGTCGGCAGGGCGCCCTTGGCGAGCCAGGCCTTCGTCTTCTCCACGTCGACCGCGAAGTCGACGGGTTCCGTCCGCGGGTTGTAGTGCCCGAGGATCTCGATCGAGCGACCGTCGCGGGGCGACCGGCTGTCGGCCACGACGACGCGGTACGCCGGCTGCTTCTTCGCGCCGACGCGGGTGAGGCGGATGCGGGCTGCCATCTGGGTGCGGGAACCTCCTGTGCTGGGGCGCCGGGTGTCTGGGACCGGCCTGGCTTGGTCTACTTCGTGAACGTGACGACCGAGCGCGACACGGTCGTGGCGCCGGGGGCCTCCGCGACCGAGGCGAACGCCTCGAGCGGAGCGAGGAAGGGCTTGATCTCGGTCTCGTACTTCGCCTTCTCGGCGGCCGGGAGCATCGACTCGACCGCGGACCGGATGCCCGCGATGTCGACGAAGACGTCGCTGATGCCGGCCCCGCCGGCCGTCTCGATGGCGCGCTTGTAGACGTCGCTGGAGGCCAGCGACGCGTTGGCCGTGGTGTCGACGACGTGCTTGACGAAGTCGAGCGTCCCGAGGACGAAGACGCCGCGCTGGATCGTGACGCCGATCTTCGGCACCAGGGCCGCGGCCTCCGCCGGGATGTCCTGCGACGGGATCGTGATCACCAGGATCTCGCCGTCGCCGTAGGCCTCCTTCGTGGAGGTGATCCCGGCCCCGGCCCCTCCGAGCGCGAGGAGCGCCTGGACCTGGTCCAGGGTGCGACCCGCGGCCGCCTCGTCGGTGACGGTGGCCGCGAGGCCCCCGCCCAAGGTCCCGTTGCCGGCCTCGGCCGCGATGGCGGTGTCGCCGGCCCAGCCGACCAGGGCCTCGACACCGCCGGCGGCGGCCAGGGCCTGCTCGACCTGCTTGATCGCGTCGGCGGCTGCCGGCTCGCACGCCAGCACCTTCTTCAGGGCGTCGACCGCGTCCACGACGCGCGGGCCCAGGTCGCGGACCTCGATGGCGGCAACGGTGGTCGGCGGCAGGTGCGCGGCAATTGCGCTGTCCGTTCCCTTGAGATCCGACGTACCGGCGCCATCGGTCGGCGTCGTGCTCTCGAAGATCAGGGCGCTATCCCCGGCGCGCGCCGACCCTGCCGTCCAGGCCGGGATCATCCCCGTGACCTGGTCGAGGCAGGCCTGCGGCAGCATGGCCTGGTCGCCCGCCATGGCGAGCGAGGCATCCACCAGCGCCGCGAGGTCGAGGTAGCCGAACCCGATGTACGCGGACGGAGCACTCTTGCGGGCGGCGGCGAACGACTCGGACGCGGCGACAGGGCTCGCGCCCTTCGTGTCCAGGGCCGCCTTGACGGTCTTCTCCGGCCCCAGGATCAGCACGCCGTCGCGCACCGCGAAGGCGAGGTTGCTCTTGAGGAGCCCCGAGACGATCGTGATCTCGCCGCCTGCATACGTCTCGGTCGTCTGCTTCCCGCCGAGCTGCTTGGAGGCGAACGCCTTCGCGGCGCCCGCATCCTTGACCGCGACAAGCGCCACTGCGCCATCGTCGGGGGCCTTGCCGAGGTCGGGCCCATCCAGGCCGTTCGCACCCAGGCCCGGCATGGCCGCGACGTCGAAGACGACGGACGTGACCGCCAGGCCCACCTCGCCGCCGAGCCAGGGCTTGACGTCCGCGGTCCAGCTGACGCCGGAGCCCTCCAGCATCCGCTGCAGGGCCTCGTCGATCTTGGCGTCGAGCGACGCCTGGTCGGCGAAGCCGGGGAACTTGGCGACGATGTCGCCGACCTTGGCACGCTGGTCGCCCGGAAGATCCGCCCGGATCTCCAGGTAGGCGACGGTCCGGGCCGGCATCCAGCCCTGGACGGCAGAGGACGTGGCGCCGGCGGCCAGCATCACGGCCGCGATGGACACGACCCCGACCATCACGGCGACGGCCGCGAGGGCGATGCCCCAGCGGACGAGGCCCTTCGGGCGCGCCGGCGGGTCGGCGGGGCTGACGGGTGCGACGTCCGGTGCGGAGGTCCCCCCGGGTGCTCCCGAGGGCCCGGAGACCGGCTCGATCTCGGCCATGGTGCTACCTCCCGGCCTCAGCGGCCGATCATCCCGGGGATCCGACGACCCCCGCGGAGCTGCTTCATGAGCTTCTGCATGTCGTTGAACTGCTTGACCAGCCGGTTCACCTCGGCGATCGAGGTTCCCGACCCGGTCGCGATGCGCCGGCGGCGGCTGGCATTGAGGACATCCGGGTCGCGCCGCTCGCGCGGCGTCATCGAGCGGATGATCGCCTCCGTCCGCGTCAGGTCGCCCCGGTTGACGGACTCCTCGGCCTGCTTGGCCATCCCTGAGAGGCCCGGGATCATCCCGACCAGCTGGTCGATGGGACCCATCTTCTTGACCTGCTGGAGCTGCTCCAGCATGTCCTCCAGGGTGAAGCTTCCGGTCTGGAGCTTCGCGGCGGCCTTCTCGGCCTCCTTCTGGTCGAAGGCGCCCTGGGCGCGCTCGATGAGCGTCAGCACGTCGCCCATGCCCAGGATGCGCCCGGCCAGCCGGTCCGGGTGGAACGGCTCGAGGGCATCGGTCTTCTCGCCGGTGCCCAGGAACTTGACGGGGAGCCCCGTCACCGCGCTGATGGAGAGGGCCGCGCCGCCGCGCGCATCGCCGTCGATCTTCGTCAGCACCAGGCCGGTGAGGGGCACCGCGGCCACGAAGGCCTGGGCGACGCTCACGGCCTCCTGGCCGACCATCGCGTCCACCACCAGGAGCGTCTCGATGGGCCGGACCGCGCGGGTCAGCTCCGTGATCTCGGCCATCAGGACCTCGTCGACCGAGAGCCGGCCGGCGGTGTCGAGGATGACCGTGTCGCGAACCTCGCGCCGGGCGGCCTCGATCCCCAGGCGCCCGATCTCCGGGACGGACGTCCCGGGCGGCGCCGCGAAGACCGGGATATCGAGGCTGGCCCCGAGCGTCTTCAGCTGGTCCACGGCAGCCGGCCGGTACGGGTCCGCGGCCACGAGGATGGGACGGCGGCCCAGCTTGACGACGTGGCGCGCCAGCTTGGCGGCCGAGGTCGTCTTCCCGGAGCCCTGCAGGCCGACCAGCGCCACCACGGCCGGGCTGCCCGAGAGGTGGAAGGTGCGATCACCGGCCGACAGGAGCGCCGTGAGCTCCTCGTTCACGATCTTCACGACCTGCTGGCCGGCGTTCAGCGACTCCAGGACGTCGGCGCCGATCGCGCGCTCGCGCACGCGGGCCGTGAAGTCCTTCACGACCTTGAAGTTGACGTCGGCCTCCAGGAGCGCCAGGCGGACCTCGCGCATGGCCGCGTCGACGTCGGCCTCCGTGACGCGGCCACGGCCAGTCAGGGCGCCGAGCGTCTTGCGGAGGCGATCGGAGAGGGCGTCGAACATGCCGGGGCGAGGGCTCCTGTGGACCGGGTCCGGCGGGGCGCAGCTGCGCTCCGCAGGTGGTGCGCGGGTTCTGGCGACACCGAGGCGATCGAAGTCTACCCCAAAGCGGCCCACGCGCCCCCGGACGACGGTCCCATCACGCACGTCGATCGGCTGGTGCGACGCCGCACCGCGACCGCACGCGATCAGGCGAAGAGGGCCGCCACGAAGGCATCCGGGTCGAAGACCAGCAGGTCGCCGACCTTCTCCCCTACCCCGACGAACCGGACGGGCACGCCCAGCGCGTGCTCGATGGCGAAGACGATCCCGCCCTTCGACGTGGAGTCCAGCTTGGTGAGGACGACCCCGGTCAGCCCGGTCGCCTCGTGGAACGCCTTCGCCTGCGCGAGGCCGTTCTGGCCGGTCGTGGCATCCAGGACGAAGAGCACCTCCGGGCGGGCACCGGGCAGGCGTCGGTCGATGACCCGCCGCATCTTGGCCAGCTCGTCCATGAGGTTCGCTTTCGTGTGGAGGCGCCCGGCCGTGTCCGCGATGAGGACGTCGACGTGGCGGGCGATCGCCGCGTCGAGCGCGTCATAGACGACCGCGGCGGGGTCGGCGCCCGGGGCATGCGCGACGACCGGCGCCCCGGCCCGATCCCCCCACAGCCGCAGCTGCTCGATGGCCGCGGCGCGGAACGTGTCACCCGCCGCCAGCAGCACACTGCGGCCGGCCGCCCGCTCGCGCGCCGCGATCTTGCCGATCGTCGTGGTCTTCCCCGTCCCGTTCACGCCCACGACCAGGATCACCGCCGGCTCCCCCGGGACCGCCGGCTCGAAGGCCCAGCCGCTCGTGCGCGGGGCGAGCAGGGCGGCCAGCTCGTCGCGGACCGCGGCAACCGGCCCGTCGGGGTGGCGGCGCGCCCGCGCGCGCTCGACCACCTCGACGGCAAGCGCGGCGCCGACGTCACCGGCGATCAGGGTCTCCTCGACCTCCTCCCAGGTGGCCGCGTCCGGATTGCCCAGCCCCAGGATCCCGCGAAGGCGGGCCACGAACCCGCCGCGGCTCTTCGACATGCCGGCTGCGAGGTCACCGTCGACGATCGGCTCGGCGTCCGCGGCCGGCATCCCACCGGCCTCGCTCTCCCACGGCCGAGGCGCGCCGAGCAGGTCCGGTTCGACGGCGGTGACGGCCGCCGCGGACTCGGCGGCCCCGGCTGCCGCGGACTCGGCGAACTCGGCGGCCGCGTCGGCGGCCCCGGCTGCCGCGTCGGCGGCCCCGGCTGCCGTGGATTGCGGCCCCGGCCGCCGCGTCGGCGGCCCCGGCTGCCGTGGATTCGGCGGCCCCGGCTGCCGCGTCGGCGGCCTCGAGCTCCGCCTCGAGCTGCGCTTCGATCTCGGCGTCGGAAACGGGCGCGTCCGGCGACGACGCGTTCAGCGGGTCCCCGGCCGGGACCGCGTCCTCGTCCTCCCGTGGCTTGCGTCGCCAGAACATGCGTCCTCCGTATCCGGCCGGGCCGGGATCGGTCCGTCAGTCGACGGGCGGCGGCGCGGCCGGCCCCGCGTCCCGCGTGCCGCGCACGCGCGCCACCATCGAGCGCGCCTCCTCGATCCGGAGGCTGACCACCCGGCTGACCGCGTCCTCCCCGACCGTCACGCCGTACAGGGCGTCGGCGGCCTCGATGGTTCCCCGATTGTGCGTGATGACGACGAACTGGGTCGTCTCGGCCAGTCCGCGCAGCGCCTCGACGAACCGGCCCACGTTCGCCTCGTCGAGGGCCGCGTCCACCTCATCGAGCACGCAGAACGGGACGGGCCGCACTTCGAGCATCGCGAAGAGCAGGGCCACCGCCGTCAGAGCGCGTTCGCCGCCGGAGAGCATGGCCAGCGCCTGGGCCTTCTTGCCGGGCGGACGGGCGACGATCTCCACGCCCGTCTGGGCAAGATCGGCGGGGTCCGTCAGGCTGAGGCGCGCGAACCCACCCCCGAAGAGCTGCTGGAACCGCCGGTCGAATGCCGTCTCGAGAGCCGCGAATGTCGCCCGGAACTGGCGCGTGATGAGCGCGTCCAGCTCGGCGATGAGGCTGCGCGTCTTCTCGATGGCGCCCACGAGGTCCACCCGCTGGACCTCCAGGCCGTCGACGCGCGCCCGCAGCTGGGCGTGCTCCTCGGCTGCGAAGGGGTTCGAGGCACCCAGGTCGTGGAACCTGCGCCGCAGGGAGGCCAGCCGCCCGGGAGACGCGACTTCGCCGGGCGGTGGGCTCGCGGCCCACCTGGCCCCGGCGGCCGCAAGCGCCCCGGCAAGCGCGGCGCCGTCGTCCTCGCCGGATGCCGGGTCCAGCCCCGGGTCGAGCACCCGCAGGCCAACGGCGCCAAGGCCCGCGAACTCCACGAGCGCCTGCTCGCGCACCGCGTCGAGCGACAGGCGCGTCTCCAGCTCGTGCACCTCCGCCGAGCGGTGCACCTCGTCGGCTCGACGAAGCCCTTCGCGGGCAGCGGCGACCTCCACCTCGCCCACCCGCAGGCGGTCGCGACCGGCGAGATCCGCCGCGCGGACGGCGGCGAGGGCCTCGCGCGCTGCGGCCTCGCGCGCTGCGGCCTCCGCGCGAGCGGCGTCGCGGGCGGTCCGCGCTGCATCAAGGTCGGCGTGGCGCTGCGCGAGCGCCTCGGACTCGGCGTCCGCCCGCCGGATCCGCTCCTCGGCGATCTGCGCCGCACCCTCGGCCCGCGCTCGCGCGCCCTCCGCCGCCCGCCGCTCGGCATCGCGGATGGCGCGCGTGGCGGCCAGGGCCTCCCTTCGCCCGGCCAGCTCGGCCGCCCGCGCCTCCCAGGTGGCGAGCGCCCCGGCGACGCCGTCGGGGAGCGGCACGCCGGCGGCCGACATGTCCGGAGCCGCCTCGGCCTCCAGCGCGGCCAGGCGCGCCCGGAGCGGCACGCGTTCGGCCTCGAGCGAGGCGAGACGGGCCACGGCCCAGGCGTCCTCGCGCGCAACCTGCTCGGCTGCCCGGCCGGCCTGGCGCTCCTGCTCCTCGGCGCCGCGGCGGCGTCCGACGGCGTCGGCCTCGTCGCGCCGAGCGACCTCCGCGGCGCGCCGCGCGGCCGCGGCGCGTTCCTCGGCCGCGGTCCGCTGATCCGCGAGTGCGGCGACCGCGATCTCGGCCTCCGCCAGCTCCGCTTCCGCGGCTGCGAGCTCGGCGCGGCGCTCGAGCGGGACATCCGGCGCTCCGAGGGTCACGATCCCGTCGGCGCCGACGAGGCCGCCCTCGCGGGCCGCGACCCGCCAGCCCGACGGCAGCCCGGCCGCGAGGTCGACGGCGTCGCCGAGCGACGGCGCCCACGCCCAGCGGGCCATCAGGCGCCGCACCGTCCCGCCCGGGTCCGCGCGCACCGCGTCGACGAGCAGTCCGCCTCCGTGCCGGGCGGCGCGGCTCCGGGCGGCATCAAGCTCCGCGCTGCCCGGGTGCTGTGCGCCAGAGCCGCCGAGGTCGCCAAGGACGACGATGCCGCGCTGGCCGGCGAGCTGCCCGAGCGCGTCCTGTGAGACGACGAAGCTCCGACCCAGCTCGCCGAGCGCGGCCGCGACGAGGGGACGCTGGACCGGATCGATCTCGAGATCGGCGGCCAGCGCCCGCCCACCGGCCCGGCGAGCCGACGGGGCGATCCCGCGGCCTTCGTCCGCCGCTGCCCGAGCGCGCAGCGCCTCGACGCGCCCGCGGAGCGTCGCACGGCGCGAGCGGGCCGCGTCGGCGGCCTCGGCGGCGCCCTGGCGCGCAGCTTCGATCTCGACGAGGGCGACACGCGCCGCCTCGCGCCGCTCGCGGGCCGCCTCCTCCTCCATCCGGCTCGTGGCGAGTGCCGCGTGCGCCGCATCCAGGGCGGCCGCGGATGACGACGCTGCGTCACGCGCCCGCTGCAGGGCACCCGTCGCCTCACTGACGGACTCCTCCGCGCCGGCGAGACGGCGGCGCAGGCCTTCGAGCTCCCCTGCCCGTGCGGCCGCCGCTCGTCGCAGGGCGGACTCCGCCTCCGAGCGACGTGCCGAGGCGGCGCGCAGCGCGCCGGCTTCGGCGCGCGCCTCCGCGAGCAGGCGGTCCACTTCGGCGAGGTCGCCGTCGAGGACCGGGTCCTGGGTCGGGACCGGGAGGGCAAGCTCGCGGCGTCGATCGGCCAGCTCCGCGTCCGCGGCGGCCCGCTCGACGGCCAGTCGGTCACGATCGCGGGCGATCGACGCGGCCTCGGCCGTCGCCGTCGCCGCCTGGAGGTCGAGGGCGGCCAGGGCGGTCCGGGACGTCTCGTGGCGGGCCCGGCAGTCTTCCTCGACGGTCACGTGGGCGGCCAGCTCCGCGGCCGTCGCTGCGGCGCGGGTCTCGGCGGCCTGGAGCGTCTCGAGGGCGCTCGCGGCCTTCCGCCGCGCAGCGGCCAGCGCCGTCTCGGCCGCGCCGGAGTCGCGCGCGGCGGCGTGCCAGCGGGCACCGATGACCGCCACCAGCGCCAGCGCCAGCTCGTCGCCGGCGCGCGCCCGCGAGGCCTGCTGCTCGGCCTGGGCCGCCAGGCGCCGGACCTGCGGGCGCAGCTCGGCAAGGATGTCCTCGACGCGGGAGAGGTTGTCGGACGCCTCGGCAAGCTGCTCCTCGGCGCGCCGCCGCCGCCGTTCGTGCCGGCGGACCCCGGCCACCTCCTCGAAGAGCGGCCGGCGTTCCTCGGGGCGGAGCGCCAGCGCCTGGTCAACCATCCCCTGCCCGATGAAGAGGAAGGCGTTGTCGGCGAGGTGCGCCGAATCGAGCAGCTCGACGAGGTCGCGCAGGCGGACCCGCTGCCGATTGACCAGGTACTCGTTCTCGCCCGAGCGGAACAGGCGCCGGCCAACCTCCACGACCGCGTAGTCGACCGGCACCAGGCCGTCGGCGTTGTCGAGGACGAGAGCGACGTCGGCCATCCCGAGCGCAGCCCTCCGTTCAGACCCCGCGAAGACGACGTCCTCCGCGCGGCGGGAGCGCAGCGCGCGGCCCTGCTCCCCCAGGGCCCAGCGCAGCGCGTCGGCGAGATTGCTCTTGCCGGACCCGTTGGGCCCGATGACCGCATTGATCCCGGGGACGAACTCGACGACGGTGCGCTCGGCGAAGGACTTGAACCCCTGGAGGCGCAGCGCCTGCAGCCGCGCCGGGCCGTTCATGGACGCGGCTCCGACGGAGGCGCCGTCGCGGAGGGCGCGTGGGACCGGCCCGGCGGCGTGATGCCGGATGCGGCGTGCGCTGCCGCCAGCGTCTCGAGCGCGGCCGCCGCCGCGGCAGTCTCGGCACTCCGCCGGGAGCCGCCGCCACCGGAGCCGACGACGTTGCCGGCCACGACGACCTCCACGGCGAAGCGCCGCTGGTGGTCGGGGCCCGTGACGTCCAGCAGGCGGTACTCGGGCCGCTCGCCGGAGCGTCGCTGGGTCAGCTCCTGGAGCCGGCTCTTGGGGCTCTTGAGCGAGCTCGGCGCGGCGTCCGCAGCCAGCTCGGGCCCGGCCAGGTCGGCCAGCCACAGCCGCGCGGCATCCCAGCCAAGGTCCAGGAAGATCGCGGCGACGACGGCCTCCAGTCCGGAGGCCAGCAACGCCGGGCGCGTGCGCCCGCCACGCTGCTCCTCTCCCTCGCCAAGCCGGAGGTAGCTTCCCAGGTCGATCCGGCGCGCCAGCCGAGCCAGCCCGGTCGTGCTGACGATCGCAGCGCGACGGGCGGAGAGCACGCCCTCGTCGTCGTCCGGGCGCCGGGCGTGCAGCGCCTCCGAGATGACCAGGCTGACGACGGCGTCGCCCAGGAACTCGAGGCGCTCGTTGTTGCCGCTGGCCTCGTCGGGGTGCTCGTGCAGCCACGAGCCGTGCACCAGGGCACGCTCGATCAGGGACGGGTCACGGAAGGTGAGCCCGAGCCGCTGGGCGAGCTCGGGCGCGGTGCGCGGAATGGGCGTTGCCTCCCCCGGACGTGACCGGGGCAGGGTCAGCTCGCGTGCTCGTCGATGTAGTCGGCAGCGTCCTGGACGGTGCGGATCTTCTCGGCTTCTTCGTCCGAGATCTCCATCCCGAACTCTTCCTCGAGGCTCATGATGAGCTCCACGAGGTCGAGCAAATCGGCATTGAGATCATCGACGAACGAGGCCTCCGGATTCACTTCGGCCTCATCGACGCCGAGCTGCTCGACGACGATCTTCTTCAGCCGCTCGTACGTGGTCGCCACTGGCTCCTTCCTCCCTGGGTGTTCATTCCTGTGCGTCGGGGACTGGTGCGCTGCGCGAGTCCGGGTGAGGCTCGACGGTCCCGCTGCCGGCATCCCGGGCCACGCGGCCGAGGACCCCGTTGACGAGGCGCCGTGCCGGGTCCCCTCCATAGACCCGCGCGAGCTCGACCCACTCGGCGATCGCCACCCGGGCCGGCGTCGCGGGCGAGTGTAGCACCTCGCAGATGCCGGCACGGAGGAGGACCCGGTCCATCCTGGCCAGGGTGACGACCGGGTACTGGGGTGCGGCGGACTCGATGCGGGCGTCGATCTGCTCGCGATGCTCCACGGCCGCCGTCACCAGCAGGCGCGCATAGCGTGCAGTCTCGGGATCGCCCTCGGTCTCGACGAGGTGCCGCTCCAGCACCGCCGCCGCGGTTCGCTGCCCGAACTCCGCCTCGAAGAGCGAGGCCAGGACCAGCCGCCGCGCCGCGCGCCGCGAACGGACCAGGTCGCCGCCCGACGATCCCTCGCGACGACCCACCCTCAGCCGCCGACGCCGTCGATGCGGATGGTCACCTCGCCGAGCTGGAGCCCGAGCACCCGCTCGATCGCCGCGGCCACCGCGGTCCGGACCTCCTCGGCGAGCGCCGCCAGCGGCTGCCCCGGCCGGGCGATGACCACGACGCGCGCCTCGACGACGCCGTCGCGCACGCGCACGACAACCGGACGCCCGACGAAGATGCGTCGCAGCGGTCCCCCGGCCCAGCCGACGCGCAGGACGCCCGGCACCTCCATGGCCGCAAGCCGGATGAGGTCCCGGATCACGGGGCGGCTGACGGCGAGCGACTGGCGGTTCATCCCGCGGTCCCGCGAGGGGCCGCTGCGGGGGCCGCCACGCCCTCCGGGGTCGCCTCCGGAGCCGCTTCCGTGGCCGCCTCGCCGGCGCTCCCGCCGTCGCCGCCCTGGCCCGGGCGCCGGAAGGTGTCGCCGATCAGCTCCGGCAGGCGCGCGCGCGCCGACGCGGCGCCCACGCGAATGGCGTGCTTGACCATGCGTCGCTTCGCCCGGCCGTGGGTGATGACGACGGTGCCGCGGACCCCCAGCAACGGCGAACCGCCGAGGACCTCGTAGTCGAAGGTTCGGCGGATCCGGCCGATCCCCGGGCGCATGAGCAGGTAGGCGATCTTCCCGCGGAGGCCGGCGCGGAACTCTTCCGCCCACAGGTCGAAGATGAAGGTGGCCAGGCCCTCGAAGAACTTGATCGTCACGTTCCCGAGGACCGCGTCGCACACGACGACGTCGGCGGGGTGGCGGACGAGGTCCTTGCCCTCGACATTGCCGACGAAGTTCAGGCCGGTCCCGTCGAGGAGCTCCGTGGCCCGCTGGATCCGGGCATCGCCCTTGCCCTTCTCCTCGCCGATGGAGAGCAGCGCGACGCGGGGGCTCGCGACCCCGAGCGCCCGCTCCGCGAAGAGGGCTCCCATGTGGGCGTACTGGACCAGGTTCTCGGGTGTCGAGTCAGGGTTGGCGCCGATGTCGAGGAGGACAAGCGGCCCCGTCGCAGTCACCATCTGGATCGCCAGCGCCGGGCGGTCGACGCCGGGCGCTCGACCCAGGCGCAGCACGGCCGCGGCCATCCCGGCGCCAGTGTGCCCCGCGGTGATCACGGCGTCGGCGCGTCCCCGCTTGACGAGCTCGCAGGCGACGAGGATCGAGGCGTCCTTCTTCTCGCGGAGCGCCATCGCCGGATGCTCGTGCATCTCGATGACCTGGGAGGCGGCCTGGATCGTCACGTTGGCCGGCAGCGGCGTCCCGGCGGCGGCGGTGATCCGCTCGGGGAGGCCGACCAGGATCACCTCGTCGGCGGGGTTCTCAGCGGCGTACAGGAGCGCGCCCGCGACGACCTCCTCGGGCGCGTGATCGCCGCCCATCGCGTCAACGGCGAGACGGACCCTCCGGTCATGCTCGATGCCCCGGACGGTCGCGAGATCCATCGAATGCGGTCGCTGGCGGCTCGGGGGAGCGCGGCGGTCAGGAGGCCGCCTCGCCGCCCTTCTTCTTGAGCGCGACGGCCGGCCGGCCCGCGTAGTAGCCGCAGCTCGGGCACGCGTGGTGCGAGCGCTTCATGGCGTGGCAGTGACTGCACTCGACCAGGCTGGGCAGGGTGAGCGCGAGATGTGAGCGCCGGTCGCCCTGCCGGGCGTGCGAGACCTTCCGCTTCGGGAGACCCATCGGGGCTGCTGCTCCTGTCGTTGCTGGCGGTGCGGCGCGATCGCGCGAGACCGCCGGTTCGTCATGCGTGGGGCGTGGCGGCGCGGCGACGCCGTCGGGCCGAAGCCGGAGTCTAGCCGGTTTCAGCCCTCCTCGTCGACCGTGAAGTCCAGGAGCTTCGCGAGCCGGGGATCGACCGGCGCCTCATCGTGCTCGTGCATCCCCACGTTGAGATCCGCTCCGCACTCCGGGCACAGCCCGCGGCAGTCTGGACGGCACACGGGCGCGATCGGTGCTGCGAGCAGGACGGCCTCCCGGGCCAACGGCTCCAGGTCCAGCTCGTGGTGGTCGGAGAGGCGGAACGCGTCGGGCTCCGCGGTGACGTCGACGGCCGCCCCGGACTGCAGCTCGACGCTCGGCAGGATCTCCTCATCGATCGGCGCATCGATCGGGATCTCCAGTGCACCAAGGCAGCGGCCACACGTGTCCGCCAGCGCGGTGTGGACGCGACCCGTGACGATGACGCCGCGGTTCGTGCGCGCGACCCGGACCCGGACGCCCAGCGGGACGGCCTGCCGCAGGTCCTCGCCCAGCTCGAGCCGGATCCCGTCAACCGCCACGTCGCGATGCGATCCCGGCCCCTCGCCGAGAAGCCCGGCGACGTTGACGACGAGGGCGTCCGCGGGGGACGTGGTCATCCCGCGACGGGCTCGGCGGGCTCCTGCTCGGGCTCGTCCGCCGTCGGCGGCGTCGCCTGGGGCTCGTCGCGAACGTGGAGGGTATCGATGCCACGCTCGATCTGGCCGAGAACCCGGGCCACCTCGGCTTCCAGGCCCAGCAGCACGTCGGCGGCGTACTCGTCGGCCCCGCGGCGCGTCGCGGCCGCGTCGGCATCCGCCTCGGCGATGATCCGCCGGCTCTCCGCCTGGGCGGCCTCGGTCAGTCCCTGCTCGTCGATGAGATAGGCCGCCTGCTCGTTGGCCCGCGCGAGGATCCGCTCGGCCTCCTGGCCGGCGCGCTCCAGGATGCGCTCCCCCTCGGCGTTGATCCGGCGCGCAGCCTGGACCTCCTCCGGGACGGCGTGGCGCAGCTCGTCGATGAGCTCGAGAGCCGCCGGCTGGTCCACGATGACGTTGGAGGTCAGCGGCAGCTTCTTGCCGTTGGCGAGCATCCCCTCGAGGCGCTCGACGAAGAACATGATGTCGATGAGACGGGCCCTCCTCGGCGCCGGGCGGTTGTTGCCCGATTATAGACGGGGGTCTTCCTCGCCGGACGCACGCAGGCGTGCCGCCACGCCCCGGGGAACCATCGCCGACACGTCGCCGCCGAAGCGGGCGATCTCCTTGACGAGGCTCGACGACAGGTAGCCGTACTCCAGTGCCGTCATGAAGAAGACCGTGTCGATCTCCGGCGCGAGGCGATGGTTCATGTGGGCCATCTGCAGCTCCGCCTCAAAGTCCGAGATCGCGCGCAGGCCGCGCACGACGTGGCGCGCGCCGACCTTGCGGCAGGCGTCCACGGTGAGCCCGTCGAAGATCATGACCTCGACCCGGTCCAGCAGCTCGGGGACCAGCTCGGCGATCGCGTCGCGGATCGCCGACGCCCGGACCTCGGCCTCGCCGGCAGGTGCCTTCCGCGGGTTCACCAGGACGGCCACGACGACCCGGTCGAAGACCCCCGCGGCACGCTGCAGGACGTCGACGTGCCCGAGCGTGATCGGGTCGAACGACCCCGGGTAGACCGCGGTGCGCATCCCGCCTCCGATCAGTCCGTGCTTGCGGTGCCGCCGCCCTCGCGGCGGTAGAACGTGACCGCGGTCTCGCCGAAGCGGCGGACCCGCGTGGATCGTAGCAGCCCCGTCTCCACGGGTGGGAGCTCGCGCCAATGAGCGGTCGCCACGACGGTCGCAGCGGGCCGCAGGGGCCCGTCGGCCGCGCCCAGGGCGGCGAGGATCGCGTCGCGCAGGCTCGCGTCCGCGTACGGCGGGTCTACGATCACCACGTCGAACGCCTCTCCCGCCGCCTCCAGATCGCGGATGGCGGCGAGGGCGTCGCGCCGGATGACCCGGGCGGATGCCGCCAATCCGGTCCGCCGCAGGTTCTCGGCGATGACCCGGACGGCGCCCGCGTCGCGCTCCACGAGCACCGCGGCGGCCGCGCCCCGGGAAAGTGCCTCGATCGCGGCCGCACCGGTCCCGGCACACAGGTCCAGCACCGCTGCGCCGGGCAGGAGCGGCTCCAACGATCCGAAGACGGCCTGCTTCATCCGGTCGGCGAGGGGTCGCGTGCCCGCGCCGGCCGCGGCGAGCTGGATTCCGCCCGCGCTCCCGGCGACGACGCGGCCCGCGCCAGCCACTCCCCTAGGCCCCGGACGCCGGGTCGCCGGCGAACACCCGGGCCAGCCACCCTTCGGTCAGCTCCACGGCCAGCGGCGCGCCGGCCCGGCGGAAGGCGCCCCGGGCGTCCAGCAGGGCCTCGGCGTGGCGCCGGGCGGCAACCGCCAGCTCGCGGTGGTCGGAGCGGGCCAGGGTGGCGACCCGGAGTCGTGGCAGCCCGCTCTGGGCGAGGCCAAGGACGTCCCCTTCGCGGCGAAGGGAGAAGTCGGTCTCCGCCAGCTCGAACCCGTCGGCTGTCCGGGCGATGGCGAGCAGGCGCCTGAGCGCGGTGGTCTCGCCCTCGGCGCCGGATGCCACGAGCTGGTCCGCCGCCGTTCGTTCACGCGGCACCGCGTCGTCCACCAGGGCGCAGAAGGACGCGGAGGTGCCGCGCCCGACGCGCCCCCGCAGCTGGTGGAGCTGCGCCAGCCCGAAGCGATCGGCACCCAGGATCACCATGACGGTAGCCTCCGGGACATCCACGCCCACCTCGACCACCGTCGTGCCCACCAGCACGTCGATCCCGCCGTCGCGGAACCTGGCCATCGCCTCGTCGCGCACCTGGGGCTTCATGTTGCCGTGGACGAGACCCACCTCGAGTGGCGCCAGCAGCGCCGTCAGGCGGTCCTTCTCGGCCTCGGCACCGGCGACATCCTCCTCGCCGTCGCCGGCCTCGTCGATGTGGGGAACCACGACGAAGGTGCGGTGCCCGGCGGCCGCCTCGGCGCGAACGCGATCCCAGAGGGGGCCGAGTGCATCCGGGTGCCGCAGGCGCGTGTCGATGACATGGCGCCCGGCGGGCACCGTGCGCAGGTCCGACACGTCCAGGTCGGCGTACAGCACCTGCCCCAGCGTGCGCGGGATCGGGGTGGCCGTCATCAGCAGGACGTGCGCCGCACCACCCGTCGTCTTGGCCTCCAGCGCGCCGCGCTGCTCCACCCCGAAGCGGTGCTGCTCGTCCACGACCACGAGCCCCAGGCGGGCGTAGCGGACCCGCTCGGAGAACAGGGCATGCGTCCCGACGACCACCGAGGCGCGCCCGTCCGCGATCGCATCGAGCGCCGTCGCCGCGCCGGGGCCCGAGAGCGACCCCGTGAGCAGGGTGACCGGGATCCCGAGCGGCGCCAGGAGGTCGCCCAGGGTCGCGGCGTGCTGGCGGGCGAGGAGATCGGTCGGGGCGAGCAGGGCGCCCTGCACGCCGGCGTCGGCCGCGACGGCCAGGGCGTACGCGGCGACGGCCGTCTTCCCCGAGCCGACGTCGCCCTGCAGGAGCCGCAGCATGGGGTGCCGGTCCGCCAGGTCGCGGCGCACCGCGTCCATCGCCCCCTCCTGGTCGGGCGTGAGCGACACCGGGGCTCCGACGCGGACCGCGAGGGCGCCCGCGAGGGCGTCCCGGATCGCCCGGTCCCGGCCCCCGGGCAGCGCCACGCTGACGGCGGCCGCCACGGCGCGCTGGCGGCGCCGCGAGACCATCCCCACCTGCAGCGCCAGCAGCTCGTCGAACGCGAGGCGCCGCAGGGCCGCGTCGCGACGCGGGAAGTCGTCCGGGAAGTGCGCCTGCTCGATCGCGGTCGCGATCCCTTCCAGGCCCTCAGCTCCCAGCAGGTCCGCCGGGAGGTACTCGGGATAGCGCGGATAGCGGTCCAGCGCCGCGCGGATCGCCGCGCGCAGCGACTTGAGGGCGAGGCCGGCCGTGAGAGCGTACGTCGGGACGATCCGTCCCACGTGCACGAGGTCGCCGTCCGGGGCCTGGAAGGCCGGGTTGTCGATCAGCAGCCCGATGCCACGCTTCTTGAGCTTGCCCGAGAAGAGGTACTCCTCCCCGGGCGCAAGCCGCTTCTGGACGTACTGCCGGCCGTACCACTGGGCCTCGCCGGCGCCGGTGGCGTCCGCGAGCGTCGCGGTCACGACCTGCAGGTGGCGTCGCGCGGTGCGCCCTTCGCGGACGGCCAGAACGCGCGCCCGGACGCTCACGACCGTGCCCGGCTCCACGAAGCGCAGGGACCCGAGGTCGTACACCGTTCGCAGGTCATCGTAGCGGCGAGGCAGCCACATGAGCAGGTCCCGGACCGTGCGCAGTCCGACCTTCCCGCCGGCGCGTCCCAGGGCCGCCGCGCCGGGAAGCCCGCTCGCGCGCAGCCCGGTCGCGAAGACATCCTCCGGGGGAGTGGCCGCTGCGGACGCCGTCCGGGTGCCCCTCGTCGCCACGCCGCCCCCCTACTCCACGCTGATGAGGTACCGGTAGTGCGGCTGACCGCCGTGGCGGACCTCGACCTCCTCGACCGCCGGCCAGGCCTCCTGGACGAGGCGCGCCAGCCGCTCCGCGTCGGCCAGGTCGGCGCCGTCGCCGTACCACAGGGTCACCAGGCTGAAGCCGGGAGCGAGCGCCGCGATTCCGGCCAGCACCGCCCGGTCGTGATCGTCGTCCGCGGCGAGCAGCCCGTCGTCGGGATCGAGCGCCATCGTCTGTCCGCGCTTGACCTTCCGGCGCGACACCACGGCGTCCCGGACCGCCTCCGTGACGAGGAGCGTCTGGAGTGCCCGGCTGGCCTCCAGCATGGTTTCCGCGTTCCCGCTCGCGCCGAGCCCGGCATCCACCTCGAGGAGGGCCGCGATCCCCTCGGCGACGTTGCGGGTCGGCACGACCCGGACCGGCCGGTCCGCCATCTCCGCCGCCTGCCCTGCGGCCAGCTTCACGTTCGGGTTGTTCGGCAGGACCACGACCTCCTCGCCCGGCGAGGCCGTGATGGCGGCCAGGATCTCCCCGGCACTCGGGTTCTCGGCCTGCCCGCCGCGCACGATCGAAACATGGATCCGCTCGTCCGCGATACCGAACGCGGCCAGCGCCTCGGCGAGGCCGTCTCCGGGCGCGACGGCCACGATCCCGAGGGGGACGCGCAGGGCACCGGGCTCGGGGCGCGGCTCGGCGGGCACGGCCCCGGAGGAGCCCGCGCGCGCCTCGCGAAGCTCGGTGGTCTGGTGGTCGAGGTCCATGATCGTCGCGTTGACGATCCTCCCCAGCTGGAGCGCCTGCCGGAGGACCAGGTCGGGGCGCCCGTTGTGCACGTGGATCTTGGCGGCCTTCGGATCCCCGGCGACGTTGACGGACTCGCCGGTGCGCACGAGGTACGCACGAATCCGGTCGAGGTCCAGCAGCTGGCCCGCGAACGGGTGGACCAGGTACACGGTCTCGTAGCCGTGGCCGGTGTCGGCGTGGTGGTACTCCGCCGGCGTCGGGCCGGCGTGACGGGCGGTCCGGGCCGGGGTCGGGACGGCTACCTCGCCGCGAACGTAGGCCAGGGCGCCTTCGAACAGCCGCAGCAGGCCGGCGCCACCCGAATCCACGACGCCAGCTTCGCGCAGAACGGGCAGCAGGCTGGGCGTCTTCTCGAGCGCGCGCGCCGCCGCATGGGTCGCCGACCAGAGGACCGCCTCGACATCGTTGGACCGCTCGGCCGTCTCCACGGCCACCGCGGAGGCCTCCCGGATCACGGTGAGCATGGTGCCCTCGACGGGCCGCGGGACGGCGCCGTAGGCGGCCGTCGAGGCGAGGGCCAGTGCATGGGCCAAGTCGAGGCCGTTGAAGCGGCGCTTCCCGGCGAACCCCTCCGCGAGTCCCCGGACGACCTGGCTCAGGATGACCCCGGAGTTGCCGCGGGCCCCGAAGAGCGCCCCTTCACGGAGCCGCTCGGCCACGGCCTCGACGCTCGTGTCGTCGCGAACGTAGTCCAGCATCTCGCGGCAGGTCGCGATCATGTTGGAGCCCGTGTCGCCGTCGGGCACGGGGAAGACGTTCAGCGCGTTGATCTCTTCGACGTGGGCCTCGAGGTTCGCGACGGCGGCGCGCACGGCCTCCAGGAATCCCGCGCCATCGCAGGCCAGGCGGACCACCTACGTGGCGTCCTCGCTGGACGCCTGGGCGACGGCGTCCGCCTTCCCGGGAGCGCGGTCCCCGGCGGTGGTGAAGGGGCCGGCCTCCAGGCCCTCGACATGGATCGTCACGGATCCGACCTCGCGTCCAAGCGCCCGGCGCAGCGAGTAGCGGACCGCGGAGTCGACCTGCCGCGCCACCTCGGCGACGGGCAGCCCGTAGGCGATCGTCAGGCGCACGTCCACCGCCACCTCGGGACGGAGGGCCACCCGGATCGGCGGGCGGCGGAGGCCCAGGCGTCCCAGGAACGACTGCGCGAGGCCGGTCACGCCATAGCTCCCGAGGACGGCGACCCGGACGATCTCGACGAGCGCGCGGCGCGTCACGAGCGCCTGGCCCGGAATGGCAGGAGGCGACGGCGCATCGCGCATGCGGGCTCGGACCTCCGGGATGGACGGGCGAACGTGGAACGATGTGCTAGCATACAGCCTCCCCGGGAGCGCTCCGGCGGCGCCTTGGCGTGCCGGTCTCCCGATCGACGGGCCCGCCCGTCCTGAGACCACGATCACTGCCACCACGAGGAACTCCATGGCCCGTAGCTGCGCGATCTGCGGCAAGGTCGCGATGGGCGGCTTCAACCCGCAGTCCAGCGGGATGAACCGCGTCCGTGCCCACCGGCGCTACCAGCCCAACCTCCAGACGCTTGCCGTCGTCGAGGGTGGCGTGGTGACCCGCAAGCTCGTCTGCACGCGCTGCAAGCGCACGCAGTCCAAGAAGTCCCGCTGATCACCCGCCGGGTCGCCACCCGGCACGCCGCCCCACGGGCCCGGTCCGCGCCGCGCGACCGGGCCGTTCCATGCCTCCCGCCGCGCGACCTGCCTCCGGCGTCGCCCGCGTGGGAGCCCTCGGCGGACACGCTCAACGATCCGGGGCGAACGCTCAGC
The DNA here is from genome assembly GCA_963810065.1 of uncultured Chloroflexia bacterium. Classification (GTDB taxonomy): domain Bacteria; phylum Chloroflexota; class Limnocylindria; order Limnocylindrales; family CSP1-4; genus CTSoil-043. The sequence continues at coordinate 75,475 of CAWELX010000001.1, forward strand.
GATCCAGGGCGAACGCTCAGCGATCCGCGGTGTCCAGCCAGACCGTGAACGGGCCGTCGTTGACGAGCTCGACCTCCATCGAGCGCCCGAAGCGACCCTCCGCGGTCGTCACCCCAAGCTCCTCGAGGGCGCGGCAGAAGCACGTGTACACCGCCTCGGCGTGGGCCGGCGCCGCGGCGTCCGTGAAACCCGGCCGGCGCCCGCGACGGGTGTCCGCGTAGAGCGTGAACTGGCTGACCGCGAGGATCGCGCCGGCCACGTCGGCAAGCGCCAGGTTCGTGCGGCCCTCGGCATCCTCGTGGATGCGCAGCTCCACGATCCGCCGCGCCAGCGAGCCGGCGAGCGCGCAGTCGTCACCGGGGGCGATGCCGAGCAGGACCAGGAGGCCGCGCCCGATCGACCCGACGACCTCGCCCTCTACGCGGACCTCGGCCCGCGAGACACGCTGCAGGAGCGCGCGCATCTAGCCGGCCGTTTCGGCGTCCGGGAGCACGTCGTTCGCCGGTGCGGATCCAGCCTCCGCGCGCGCCGCGGTGGCGGCCTCCTGCAGCTCGTCCCGGCGGGCGCCGAAGCGCTCCTCGACCCAGGCCGCGGCGGCATGCGGGACCAGCAGGTCCACGTCGCGGATCCCTCCGGGACCCACGAAACCGTCGCCGCGGAGCACCAGGACGGGAACGCCCGCCGCCTCGACCGCGTCTCGCAGCGGCTCGCCGAGCTCACGGGGCAGCGACGCCAGCCGGACCAGCCGGTCGCGCGGTCCGGGCAGCACACCGCCGTTCAGCTCCACGGCATAGCCCTCGTCCGCCAGCGCCCGCATCAGGCGCACCTCGCGGGCCGCGTTGCGGCCGTGCGCGAAGAGCGCCGTTCCGGCGACCAGGACATCCGCCCCCAGCCCGCCGATGATCTCGGCGGTCTCGCGGTTCACGCCGCCGTCGACGTGCACCTCCCCGCCCCACGGCTTGTCGGCGAGGAGCCGCCGTGCCGCCGGGATCTTCTCCGTCGCGACGTCGCGCATGAACGCCTGCCCGCCGAAGCCGGGCTCGACGGTCATGACCATCACGATGTCGAGGAGGTGCCGGTACGGCTCGAGCGCCGACATCGGCGTTCCGGGCCGCATCGCAAGCCCGGCGGCCCGGCCGGCGGCCTTGATCCGTCGCAGGATCGGCTCAATCGGCTCCTCCACCTCGACGTGGATCGTCACGGAATCGCAGCCGGCGCCAAGGAAGTCGTCGAGCCAGCGCCCCGGCTCGGCGATCATCAGGTGGGCATCGAACGGCGACCTCGTGATCGGGCGGAGGTGCGCGATCGTCGTCCAGCCGAACGTCAGGTTCGGCACGAACCGCGCGTCCATGACGTCCACGTGGATCCGGTCCGCACCGGCCTTGACGGCGCGCCGGACCTCGCGCGCCAGGTTCGCCAGGTCGGCGTTGAGGATGCTCGCCGCGATCAGGGCGCGTCCGTCTCCCATCAGCGGCGCCCCCGGGCCCGGGGGGCCCTCCCGGCGGTCGATCGTCCGGGAGCCGTCGCACGCCCAGCCGGCGCGGGGCCGGTGCTCGCCCGTCCGATGGCTGCACGCCCAGCCGGCGCGGGGCCGGTGCTTCGCTCCCCGCGCAGGGCCGCCGCGGATTCCGCGACCAGGCGCTCGCGGCGGCGCGCGACGGCCGGGGCGGGCGGCTCGCCCGCCCGCTCGGCGGCCAGCTGGCCGCACGCGGCGCCTACCTCCTGGCCGCGGTTCCGGCGCACGGTGACCCCCACCCCGCCCTCGCTCAGACGGCCCGCGAAGGCCGCGATCCGTTGCGGGGCGCTGGCGACCCAGGGCGTGTGGGCCACGGGATTCATCGGGATGCAGTTCACGTGGGCCCCCGAGCCACGCAGGAGGCGCACCACGGCATCGGCGTCGCCGAGGGTGTCGTTGATCCCCTCGATCATCACGTACTCGTAGCTCAGGCGGCGGCCCGTCGCCTCGCCATAGGCCCGCGCGGCTGCCACGACATCGGCCACCGGCCAGCGGCGGTTCAGCGGGACGAGCAGGTCGCGGAGCGGGTCGCGGGCTGCGTGCAGGCTGATGGCCAGGGTCCACTGCGGACGCAGCCGCGTCAGGCGCTCGATCGCCGGCACGACCCCCGACGTCGAGATCGTGAGATGGCGGGAGCCCATGCCGAAGCGCAGGGGATCCGTCAGCGCGGCGGCGGCGGCGAGGACGGCATCCAGGTTGAGGAGCGGTTCGCCCATGCCCATGAACACGATGTTGGTGAGGTGCCGGCCCACGACGGCCAGGCGTCGTTGGGCGTGGCGCGCCTGGTCGACGATCTCGGCGACCTCCAGGTCGCGCTCGAACCCGAGCTCCCCGGTCGCGCAGAAGGGGCAGCCGACGGCGCAGCCGGCCTGGCTGCTGAGGCACAGCGTGTTGCGCTCGCGGCGCCCGGCGCCCGGCGGATAGTGCATCAGGACGGATTCGATGAGGCGGCCGTCGGACAGGCGATGCAGGGCCTTCTCCGTGGCCCCGTCGTCCGCGGCGCGAAGGTCGGTCTCGGCAAGCGTGTCGAACCTCGTCCGCTCGGCCAGCGCCGCGCGGAGCGGTCGCGCCAGCGGCGTGACCTCGTCCCAGCCGGCCGCGGTGGAGCGCCACGCCGCGTCCGCGACCTGCCGCGCGCGGAATGCGGGCTCGCCGAGCTCGGCCACCAGCTCGACGACGTCGGCCGGCGCGAGGCCCCCGATCCCGGGTCGGACGTCGCGCGGGGTCGCGGCCACCGGCAGCGCGCGGACGGGGCGGTTGGCCGTCGTGGAGTCGCTCATCAGGAGGTCATCGTACCCGCGAGCCGATCACGGCGGGCCGGCCCCGCAGGTACGCGGCGCCGTCCATGGCCCGACCGCCGGCCGGCCGCACCTCCAGGAGCCTGAGCCAGCCGTCGGCCGTGACCAGGGCCAGCCCGCGGTCATCGCGGGCGAGCGTGCCCGCGACGTCGGCCGGCCGACCGGCCGCAGCCGTCGCGGCGAGGACCGCCAGGCGGCCTTCGGCGAGGTCGAGATACGTCCCGGGCCACGGGCGCAGGCCGCGCACACGACGCTCCAGCTCCATGGCGGGCCGGGTCGGGTCGAGGCGCCCGTCCTCGCGGACGAACGGGCGCGTCACGGTCACGCCCTCCTCCGGCTGCGCGCGGGACGGCAGCTCGCCGCGCAGGTAGGGGCCAATCGAACGGGCGAGGAGGCCCCCGGCCATCGCGGCCAGGCGCGTCTCCGCGCTGGGCGCGTCCTCGGTGGGTCCGAGGGCCGTCCGCTCCACCGCGACGAGGGGGCCGGTGTCCATCCCCGCGTCCATCCGGAACAGCGAGACCCCGGTCACGGTGTCGCCCGCCACGATGGCCGCCGGGATCGGCGTCGCGCCGCGATGGCGCGGGAGCAGCGACGGATGGAGGTTGAGGATTCCGCGGCGGGGAAGCTCGAGGACGGCCTGCGGCAGCAGCTTCCCGTAGTCGGCGAGGATCCCGACCTCGGTCCCGAGACCGGCGAGGTCCTCCACGAATGCTGCATCCCGCAGGCGCCCGGGCAGCACCACCGCGACTCCGAGCGCCGCGGCTCGCACCGCGACCGCGGTGGGAATCAGCTCGGCATGGCGCCCCGCGGGGCGAGGCGGCACGCTCACGACCGCAACGAGGGCCAGCTCCGGGGCAGCGGCCACGGCCTCGAGGACCGGCACCGCGAAGGCGCCGGATCCGAAGAAGACCGTCCGGGCGCGCTCCACGTCAGCCGCGCGAGGCCGTCCTTGCCTTCTCGGGGTCGATCCCTCGGCGCTCGAGCTCGGCGTCCACGTCGTCCTCGTCCTCGTCCTCGCCACCGCCCACCGGGATCAGCTCGTCCGGCGATTCCAGGTAGTCGATGTACAGCTTGCCCTGGAGGTGGTCCAGCTCGTGCTGGAGCGCTCGCCCCAGAAGCCCGCTGCCCGCGACCTTGACCTTTCGACCGACGCGATTCTGGGCCACGACCCAGACCTGCTCGCGGCGCGTGACGTACGCCACGAAGCCGGGAACGGACAGGCATCCCTCGAGATCACGATCGTCGCCCTCGGCGCGCACGATCCTCGGGTTGACGAGCTCAAGGAGACGGCCACCCACCTCCACCACCGCCACGTTCAGGGGCTCGCCCAGCTGGGGCGCGGCCAGCCCCACCCCCGGCGCATGGCGCATCGTGTCGGTGAGGTCGTCGAGGAGGTGATGCAGCAGCTTGCCGAAGCTCTCCACCGGCTCGCCCTTGAGGCGCAGCCGGGGATCGCCGAGCGTGAGGATCGGGAGGACGCTCATGCCCGAAGTATACGGGAGCTCCCCGTGGCGGCCCCGGGATCCGTCAGGTCCGCGGCTCCTCCGGGGTGGGCGCGTCCGACGAGGGCACATCAGACGCCCCCGTTGGCGGCCCGGCCGTCTCCGGGCCCGGGGTCGCCTCGGGCGGCGGCATCCCGGCCTCGGCGCCACGGTGGCGAACCTCCTCGGCAAAGCGTCGGGAGCGCTCTGCAACCCGCGTCCCCACGTCCTCGGTGACGTCGGCCGCACGCCGGGCCAGCGGGCCTGCCTTCTCCCCTGCCACGGCCGCCAGCTCTGCGGCCTTGGCCGCCACGTCGCGGGCGACGGGGGCCGCCTCGGCCGTGACGCGATCGATCATCTGCTGGAGCTGGACGAGCCACTCGCGCGCCTGGGTGCTGCGTGCCTCGCCGCCCGGCTCCCACCCGCCGCCGGCTTCGGCGGCCGGCTCTGCGGCCGGCTCCGCGGGCGGGGTGTCGGACGGATCCGGCGTGGGCTCGGTCGCTGGAGACGGGTTCGTTTCGTCGGTCATCGGTCGACTCCTCGTTCGGACGTCCATTCTCCGTCACTCCGGCCCACGCAGCCAAGGGTCCTCCGGACCGCCGGCTGCGCGGGCACGGGGCTGCGCCGGCCCGGGCGCGACAGCCCGCGGCCCGTCCGGCACCCGGCGGCATGCGCGGGGGCGCGCTCCTACAGCAGGCTCTCCGGGTCCACGTCCACCGACCACGGCGGCCCCGGATCGCCGTCGAGCACGGCCCGCGGGTCCGGGGCGCGAACCACGAGGTTGAAGCGCCAACGGCCGGCACGCCGGGGGACGTACGCCGGGGCGGGGCCCGCCACGACGACCGAGACGCCGCGCTCAAGAGCCCGGGCGCGGAGGATCCCGGCCATGTCGCGGCCGGCGGCGCGGGCAGCCTCGCGGTCCTCGAGGCCAACCGACAGCTTGATCGTGGATCCGAACGGGGGCGCCCCGAAGCGCTCGCGCGCCGCCAGCTCGGCGTCGTAGAACGCCGCCGCGTCACCCGACACCACGGCGCGGATGACCGGGTGCTCTGGCTGGTAGGTCTGCACGATCGCCCGGCCGGCCCGCTCGCCGCGCCCGGCACGCCCGATCGCCTGGACCAGCAGCTGGTACGTCCGCTCGGCGGCCCGCTCATCGGGCAGGGCCAGCGCGATGTCCGCGGAGACCACGCCGACGAGGGTAACCTCGGGGATGTCAAGACCCTTGGTGACCAGGCTCGTCCCGACCAGGACGTCGAGGCGGCCCTCCGTGAAGGCATCCACGACCCTCGCGGCGGCGCCGCGGCGCTCCACGACGTCGCGGTCCAGGCGGCCCACCCGCAGCTCGGGGAACCGGCCCCGCACCTCCGCCTCCAGGCGCTCCGTGCCCCCGCCGAGGTAGCGGATGCGCGGCGAGGCGCAGGCGGGGCACCGGGAGACCATCGGCGCCGCGGCGCCGCAGTGATGGCACCGGAGGGTCATGCCCGCCTGGTGGTACACGAGCGGCCGCGTGCACTCCGGGCACGCCTGCACGTGCCCACAGTCGCGACACAGCACCGCCGACGCGGCCCCCCGGCGGTTGATGACGAGGATCGCCCGGTCGCCGGCGACCCCGTCGAGGGCCGCCAGGCCTTCGACGAGTCGCGTCGAGAGGAGCCCGCGGTTGCCGGCCGCGAGCTCCGCCCGGAGGTCGACCAGCTCCACCTCCGGCGGAGCGCCCGCCGCCCGATCCGGCAGCGTCGACCGGCGGTGGAGGCCCAGCCGGGCACGGCCCTCCGTCTCCACCGACGGCGTCGCGCTCCCGAGGACGATGGCCGCGCCGGCGAGCGCCCCGAGGCGCACGGCGACATCGCGGGCCTGGATCCGCGGCGTGCGGTCGCTCTTGTACGTCGCCTCGTGCTCCTCGTCCACCACGATGAGGCCGACGTCGGCGAACGGTGCGAGGACCGCCGTGCGCGTGCCCACGACGACGTCGACCGCGCCCGAGCGGATCCGGCGCCAGGCGTCGGCACGCTCGCCCTCCCCGAGCGCCGAGTGGACGACCGCCACCTCCGCGCCCAGGTCGGCCCGCAGGCGATCCACCAGCGGCAGGGCCAGGGCAATCTCCGGCACCAGGACCAGCGCCGGCCGGCCCGCGGCGAGGCAGGCGGCGATCGCCTCCGCGTACACCGCCGTCTTGCCGCCGCCCGTCGGGCCGTCGAGGAGGAGCGGCGTCGCGTCGCGCGCGGCCAACGCCGACACCACCGCGGCGCACGCGGAGGCCTGCGCCTCCGAGAGCGCGGCGCCGGCCGGCCGGCTGCCCCGGCTCCCGACGCCCCGGGTCGCGAGCGGGTCGCGGGACCGCTCGCGCGTCACCAGGTCGAGCAGGCCGCGTCGCGCCAGGGATGCAAGGCTCCCCGCCCCGTGCCGCGCGGCAAGGGCCGCGGCGGCCACGCCGGCCTCACCCGCGGGGGCCAGCTCCTCCAGGACGGCGCGCTGGCGCGGGCCCAGCATCCGGCCGTCGGGTGGACGCGCCCCGCCCGCCACGTCCAGTCCGTCCCGCGTGGCGCAGGCCCAGCGCTCGTAGCGCGGCAGTGCGCCGGCGACGCCCAGGGCCCACTCCAGGTGGACCCGCCCGGCGCGCTCGAGCGTCCGCAGGCGTCGCAACGTTGCCGGCCGGCTCTCCCCGACGGGAAGGGCCCGCAGGGGCCGCGGTCCGGCGGCAAGGGCCTCGAGGAGGGCGGCTGTCGCGGGGTCGTCGGCGGGATCGGGACCTCCCAGCGCCGTCGCGACAAGATCCAGACGTTCCAGGAGACCGGGCGGCAGCATCGCCCGGATCACCATCGCCGCCGGCGCCAGGTAGTGATCGGCGATCCAGCGGGCGAGCGCCAGCGACAGCGGTGGGAGGAGCGGCCCGTCGGCGCGCACGCGCGCGACCAGGGGCCGGGGCGTGACGCCCTCGGGCGCGTTCGCGTCTCCCAGCACGATCCCCAGCGCTCGGCGGCGTCCCCACTCCACGAGGACCGCTTCGCCGGCCACGACGTCGGACAGGGGCTCGGGGACCGCATAGGTCCAGGTCCGGTCGCCCGCCACGCCGGTGGCGTCGATGGCGACCTCGACGCAGCGCTCCAGCGCTGGCTCGGCCGTGAGGCCGGGGCCTGGCTCGGCCGTGAGGCCGGGGCCCGGCCTGGGCGCGGGAGCCCGGGACCCGGGCTGGGCGCCGCGGCCGCGCCGACGTCACCCGGGCTCATCGACGTCAGACGACGACCCGGCGATCCGGGTGCTGCGTGCGCTCGATCCGGATGATCTCGTCGATCAGCACGGCGGTCCGCTCGACCTGGCCGTCCTCGTTGACCACGACGTGGTCGTAGTCGCCGGCACGCGCCAGCTCGATCGCCGCATTCCGCTGGCGCAGCTCGAGCTCGCGCGCGGATTCCGTCGCTCGCGCCCGCAGGCGCCGGAAGAGCGCCTCGAGCGAGGGTGGGACGACGAAGACCAGGAGAGCGTCGTCCACCAGCGACTTCACCGCGGCCGCGCCCTGGACGTCGATCTTGAGGATCACGTCGTGACCGGCGGCAAGGGCCCGCCGCACCTCGGCCCGCGGGGTGGCATACCAGTTCCCGTGCACCTCGGCCCACTCCAGGAACGAGCCGGCATCACGCAGCGCGGCGAACCGCTCGCGGGTCAGGAAGTGATAGCTGACGCCGTCCACCTCGCCGGGACGGGGCGGGCGCGTCGTGCAGGTCACGACGTAGTGGTAGTCCGGGTCGCGAGGGAGCTCGCGGAGCGCCTCGATGATCGTGTCCTTGCCCACGCCGGAGGGTCCGGACACGACGACCAGCAGGGCTCCGGGCGCCCCGGCGCTCGGGGAGCCGGCGAGCGGGTCGTCGGGAGCCGGCGCGGCGCCCAGCGGCTGCTCGCTCATCGCGGAAGCTCGATGTCCGAGAGCGGCTGCCCGGAGATGCCCGCGGCGGCGTCGCGCAGCGCCTGCAGCACGGCCTCCAGCACCGCTGGCAGGGCTGCCTCGACGCGCACCAGGTCGCCCGTCGCGGGCGCCGCGAACACCAGGCGCCAGGCGTGGAGGAAGAGCCGCTCCAGCCCGTCGGGACCTCGCCGGGCCGCTCCCGGGCCGTACACCGGGTCGCCGGCAATCGAGTGCCCCAGGGCCGCCAGGTGGACCCGGATCTGGTGGGTGCGCCCGGTGACCAGGTCCAGCTCCAGGAGGGTCCAGCCCGTGAAGCGCTCCCGCACCCGGTAGCCCGTGACCGACGGGCGCCCGTCGGGGACCACGGCCATCCGCATCCGGTTCTTGGGATCCCGGCCGATGGGCGCCTCGATCCGGCCCATGGCGGCCTGCACGCTTCCCTGGACCAGCGCCAGGTAGGTCTTCTTGACACGCCGTGCCTTGAGCTGCGCCATGAGGCTCGCCTGGGCGGCGTCGGTCTTGGCAACCATGAGGAGCCCCGACGTGTCGCGGTCGAGGCGATGGACGATCCCGGGGCGCTCCACCCCGGCGATCCCGCCGTAGACCGTGTCGCGTGCCAGGAGGGCGTTGACCAGCGTGCCCGACCAGTGGCCCGGACTCGGGTGCACGACGAGGCCGGCCGGCTTGTTGATCACCAGCACGTCGTCGTCCTCGTACACCGCATCGAGGGGGATCGCCTCCGGCTCGATCCCGGACGGCTCCGGCAGCGGGACGTCGATGACCAGCACGGCGCCCGGCGGCACGTGGGTATTGGCCTTGACGGGCTGGCCGTTCGAGGTGACCCGTCCGTCGGCCATGAGGCGCTGGATGCGGCTCCGCGAGAGCCCTGACAGGTCGGCGGCGAACCGGTCGGCCCGCCCTCCCCCACCGTCCGGGACCACGAGGCGGAGCTCTGTCATGCGACCGGGGCGTCCCGGCGTCCCGCGGGCAGGAGCACCATCAGCAGCAGGAGGAGGATGGAGGTGGTGATCGCCGCGTCGGCCACGTTCCACGTGTAGAAGCGCCAGCCGCCGGGGATTCCCATGTCGACGAAGTCCACCACGTAGCCGAAGCGGGCCCGGTCGATGAAGTTGCCGACGGCGCCGCCCAGGAGCAGGCCGAGCGCGATCGTGGCCAGCCAGCCGCTGCTGACGAGCGCCCTGCCGTGGTACCAGATGATCAGGGCCATCACCCCGATGCTGAGGAGGGCGAAGAGGACAGCCTGGTCGCGGAAGAGCCCGAAGAGGGCGCCCGTGTTCCGGACGTACCAGATGCGCAGCCACTCGCCGAGCACGTCGCTGGACTGACCGACCTCCAGGCTCCCGACCACCGCGGCCTTCACGACCTGGTCCAGGACGATGACCCCGCCGGCGATGGCGAAGAAGACGACCCAGTGGCTCGCCCGCCCCGCCGCCCTCCCGCGGGACGGCGCCTCCCCCCCGGCGCCATCGGCGGCAACGATCGGCATGCTGTCCTCGCTCACGCAGGCCCCCCGCCTCGCCGCCGGATGGCGATCGTCGCAGTCGTCGCGGAGAGGGCGAACGTCGCCGTGGGCCAGCCCTCCGGCGGCGGCCCTTCCGCGACGGACTCCGCCAGTGTCTCGAGCGCCACCGCCGTGAGGTGCGGCCGGATGGCCGTGGCATCGCCCTCGAACGCGACGACGAGGTCGATCCGATCGTCGAGCTCCAGGCGCGCGTCGCGGCGGAGGTCCTGGACCGCCCGTTGGAGCTCGCGTGCGTCGCCCTCCGCCCGCAGCTCGTCGGTCAGCTCGGTGTCGATGACGACGACCAATCCCTCGTCGTGGGCGACGGCCGTCCCCGGGCGGGGCGTGGCGAGGATCTCCACCTCGTCCGGGGCCAGCAGGACGCCCCCAAGCGCCACGGAGCCGTCCGCGTGGATCTCGAAGCGACCATCTCGGGCCGCGGCCATGACGGCCGGGATCGCAGGGCCAAGCTTCTTCCCGATCTTCGGCAAGAGCGGCTTGACCCGCCGCTCCACCAGCGCGGATTCGTCGTCGATCCGCACGACCAGCTTGACGTTGACCTCCTCGGCAACGATGTCCAGCAGCGCGTCGAGCTCCGCGTGATCCTCGCCGGGGAGTGCGATCCAGAGGCGGGCCAGCGGCTGGCGTGTCCGCAGGCCAGCCCCCGACCGGAGCGTCCGGGCCAGCTCCACGGCGCGCTGGGCGATCTCCATCCCGTGCTCCAGGGGTTCGTCACGCAGGCCGTCCAGCTCGGACGTCGGCCAGCCCGTGAGGTGGACGCTGTCCGGCAGATCGACGCCCGCCCGCACGACCAGGTTCTGGTAGAGGGACTCGGAGAGGAAGGGCATCACGGGGGCGACGACGCGGGCGACCCCGACGAGCGCCGCGTGCAGCGTGGCGAACGCCGCCGCGCGGTCGGGGCCGTCCGCCGCCCGCGACAGGCGGCGGCGGCTGCGCCGCAGGTACCACGTGGAGAGGTCGTCGATGAACCGCGAGACGAGGGCCGCCGCGGCGTCGGTGTCGTAGTCGGCGAGGCGCTCCTCGACCCGGGCCGCGAGCCCTGCCAGGCGCGAGAGGACCCAGCGGTCCAGGGTCGCCCGCTCCGCGACCGGCGGCGCCGGGTCGCCGGGCTGCCAGCCGGCCAGGTTCGCGTAGGTCACGAAGAACGCGTAGACGTTCCACAGGACCAGCAGCTCCCGTCGCGCCTCGTCCCCGGCGTGCCACCCGAAGAGGATGTTCTCCTCCGGCCGGGCCCTGGCGAACATCCAGCGCATGACGTCCACGCCCATCCGGTCCGCCGCCTCGTCGAACTCGATGGCGTTGCCCCAGCTCTTGTGCATCGGGCGGCCGTCCTCGGCGAAGACGAGGGCATACCCGAAGATTGCCTTGAACGGCTCCTCCCGCCGGAGCACGGTGGACATGGCCAGCATGGAGTAGAACCAGTTGCGGAACTGGCCCGGGAAGCTCTCGGTGATGAAGTCCGCCGGGAACCACTGCGCCCAGTAGTCGGGATCCTCGCGGAAGTGGAGCGTGGAGAAGGGCACGATCCCGGCGTCCAGCCACGGGTTGCCGACGTCCTTGATGCGCTCCACGGGCGCGCCGCAGCGCCGGCAGGCGATGCGGACCTCGTCCACCCATGGGCGGTGAGGGGTGTGGCCCTCGTAGCGCTCCCAGCCCGCGACCGCCCGCTCGCGCAGCTCGTTGCGCCCGCCGATGACGGCGACCGTGCCGCAGGCCGCGCAGTCGTAGATCGGCAGTGCGAGGCCCCAGTAGCGCTTCTTGCTGATCATCCAGTCGTGCATGTTGCGGAGCCAGTCGAGCTCGCGGTCGTACCCGAACTCCGGGACCCAGCGGATCCGGTCCACCACTTCCATGATCTGGTAGCGCAGGCTCGCGTCCACCTGCTCCGCCGTCAGCGTCGCGCGGGGCTGGTCGTAGACGGGACCCATGCTGATGTACCACTCGTCGACGAGCCGGAAGAGGAGCGGCGTCCCGCAGCGCCAGCAGTGCGGGTAGCGGTGCCGGTAGGGCTCCAGGTGATAGAAGACATGACGCCGCTCGAGGTCGTCGACGATCGCCTCGGCCACGTTGGGCGCCTCGCGGCCGGTCAGCCAGTCGAACCCACCCACGTACCGGCCGCTCTCGTCGATGGGGGCGATGATGGGCAGGCCCAGCGCCTTGCCCAGCTGGTAGTCCTCGGCTCCGCAGCCGGGAGCGATGTGGACGATCCCGGTGCCCTCGTCCTCGCCGACCTCGTCCCAGGCCACGACCTGGTGCTCGTAGGGCCGGCCATCGGGCCTGTCGGCCGCGAACGCCGACTGGACGGCCGGCAGGTGGTCGAAGGGACCGGCGTAGCGCCACCCGACGAGGTCCGCGCCGGGCACCTCGTCGAGGATCTCGAAGCGGTCCTGGAGCGCGACCTTGAGCGTGCCCTTCCCAAGCCAGTAGATCCGGTCGCCCTGGCGCACCTGCACGTAGCGCACGGCCGGTCCGACGGCGGCCGCCACGTTCGCCGTGAGGGTCCAGGGAGTGGTCGTCCACACCAGCAGCGACTCACCCGGGCGATCGACCAGCGGGAAGCGGACCGTCAGGCCGGGATCCTCGCGGTCCTGGTAGCCCTCGTTCATCTCCATCTGTGAGAGGCCCGTCCCGCAGCGTGGGCACCAGGGCATCGTGTCGTGGCCCTTGTAGAGCCAGCCGCGCCGATGGCACTCCGCCAGGAAGCCCCAGATCAGGTCGTTGTTCTCGTTGCTGAACGTGAAGTAGCTGCCGCCGACGTCGGGCATTCCCAGCCGCCCGACGAGCATCTCCACGCTGTCCGTGACGGGGCCATCCGGGCCCTGGATCGTGGTCACCGTGGCCGGGTCCGCGGCGAGCAGGTCGTGCAGCCGGCGCAGCTCGGCCGGGTCGTTCCAGTCCATCCACATCCCGAGTCGGATGGACTGCTCGGTCTGGCGGGCCGCGAAATCCAGGACGCGCTGCTTGCACAGGGTCACGAACCGGTCGATCCCGTAGGCCTCGATGTCGCGCTTGGACGTGAACCCGAGGTCCTTCTCGACGTTGACCTCGACCCACAGGCCCTGGCAATCGAAGCCGTTCTGCCAGCGCTGGTCTTCCCCGCGCATGGCGTGGAAGCGCTGGAACACGTCCTTGTAGGTCCTGCCCCAGGCGTGATGGACGCCCATCGGGTTGTTGGCGGTGATGGGGCCGTCCAGGAAGCTCCAGCGCGGCCCGCCGGCGTTCTGGGCGCGCAGCCGGGCAAAGGTGCGCCGCTCGCGCCACAGCGCGAGGATCTCGTGCTCGTTGGCCACGAGGTCGGGCTTGCTGCTGACCGGATCGAACATCGGGCCTCGGCTGGGGACAGGAGTTGCGGGCCGCGGGCGGGCCCGGCGTCACGCGCCGGTGCCACCGACCGTCACAGCCCCTCGGACACACTTCACGGAGGTTCCCCTATCCTACCCGCGATGAACCGACCGCAGGAACCGCAGCGTCGCGCACGATCCGCCTTCACCGCCGCGTTCCTCTCCATCCTGTTCCCGGGCCTCGGGCATGCCTATGCCGGCGCGTGGTATCGCGCCGTCGCATTCGCCGCCCCGCCATTCCTGCTGCTGGCCCTCGCGCTGGGGATCGGCATCACCTACCAGGTGGAGCTGCTCGGCGTCGTCCTCCAGCCCGCGGCCCTGGTCGGGATCTTCGTCGGCAACATCGTCGCGCTCGCCTACCGGCTGGTAGCGGCGATCGATGCCTACCGCGTCACCGTCTACCTGAACCGCTGGGACCAGGGAGCCGGGCGGCTGGGTCCGTCGCGGATGTCCCTCGCGCCGCTGTCGATCGCCGGGCTCCTCGCGGTGGTGCTGGTCATGGGCGGCGCGCACGCCGCCGTCGCCTACTACGACATGCAGGCCCTCGACCTCGTCAATGGCGTCTTCAACCCCGACGAAGGGGACGCCACGCCCGATCCGACCACCACGCCCCTCGTGACGCCGGACGGATCCGCCGAGCCCACGGACACGCCGCTCGCCACAGCGCCGCCCAACGCCACCGAGGCGCCCGCTGAGCCCACGCTGCCGCCCTGGGACGGCACGGGGCGCCTCAACGTCCTGCTCATCGGCTCCGATCGCCGCCCCGGCGAGGGCTCGTACAACACCGACACACTCATCGTCGCCAGCATCGACCCGAAGACGGGCCAGGTGGCGATGTTCAGCCTCCCGCGCGACACCACGGGGATCCCGCTTCCCGCCGGGCCCGCCCGCTCCGTCTTCGGGACGACGTGGAACCGCAAGATCAACGCCCTGTTCCAGCAGGCGCGCGTCCGGCCGGACCTGTTCCCGGGAGGCAAGCGGAGCGGGTACCAGGCCCTCAAGGACACGCTGGGCGGGCTCTACGGCATCAAGATCCCGTACTTCGTGGAGGTCGACTTCGAAGGCTTCCGCAAGGTCGTGGACGCGCTGGGCGGGGTCACCGTCAACGTCCAGGTCCCGGTGATCGACGACGACTACCCGGGCGACAAGGGCCGCCTCCGGGTCTACATCCCGACCGGCGTGCAGCACATGAGCGGCACCGAGGCCCTCGTGTACGCCCGGTCGCGCCATGCCTCCTCGGACTTCGACCGGGCGGCGCGGCAGCAGCGCGTGATCCTGTCGCTGCGCCAGCAGGCCGACTTCGCGACCCTGGCCAGCCCCGGTGTCATCTCCGAGCTGGTCAAGGCCACCAAGGGCGCCATCAAGACGGACTTCCCGGTGGCGAAGCTGGCCAAGCTCATCGAGCTGGCCCAGCGCATCGACATCGGCAACGTCCGCTCCTTCGTCTTCACGCCACCGTACTACTCGACGAACATGTGGCCGGTGTCGAGCGACATCGTCGCCAACGTGCCGCGGATCCGGCAGGCGGCCGCGGCGGCGTTCGACTTCGATCCGCGCGAGCAGGCGCAGCGCCAGGAGATCGCGGAGGAGGGCGCTTCCGTGTGGGTCGTGAGCAGCACGGGCCAGGCGGCGCGGGCCACCACCCTCGCCCAGTACCTGGATTTCGAGGGCTTCGCCGCCTCCGCTCCGCGCGGCCAGGCGCCCGATACCGTCGCCCCCAAGACGATCATCCGCGTCTTCAATGGCGCCGAGACGGCCTATCCGAAGACCCTTGCCCGCCTCGAGGCCATCTTCAAGGTGAAGGCCGTGCTGGTCGTCGATCCCAAGATGAAGGCGGACGTCGTCGTCGTCCAGGGCACGCGAACCCCGGCCCTCGAGGCACCCGTCAACCCCTGACGGCGGCGGCGTGCCGGCATCCCGACGCCGGCGTCCCGGGACCGGGAGGCCTGGGCCCTCAGCCCGCGTGCACGGGCGTCACCCAGTGGGCGTACGCCGGAAGGTTGCCGCGCACCGCGTCGAAGTAGCGGTCCTTGACGCGCCTGGTGATCGGTCCCACCGAGCCGCTGCCGACCGGCCGCCGGTCCACCTCGATGATCGGGCTGATCTGGGCCCCCGTCCCACAGAAGAACGCCTCGTCCGCGATGTAGATCTCGGAGCGGTCGATCGAGCGCTCCACAACCCGCAGCCCCAGCTCATCGCAGATCTCCATGATCCCCGCGCGCGTGATCCCCTCCAGGATGTCGTCGGTCACCGGCGGGGTCAGGAGGACGCCGTCGCGGATCACGAAGATGTTCTCGGCGGAGCCCTCGGAGACGTGGCCGTCCTGGGTCAGGACGAGCGCCTCGTCGTAGCCGTTGAGCAGCGCCTCGGACTTGCTGAACGCGGGGTTCACGTAGCTCCCCACGATCTTGGCGCGCGACGGGATGGCCGGGTCGGCGGTGCGACGCCAGGAGACGGTCCCGACCTTCACCCCCACCGTGGTGTCGACGTAGTCACCGAACGGCAGGGCCAGGATGTAGTAGCGGTGCTCGAGACCGTGGAGCCTGACCCCGATCGCCTGCGTGCTCTTGTAGAACGACGGCCGCACGTAGGCATCCTCGCGGAACCCGTTGCGCCGGAGGACCTCCAGGGCCTCGGACGTCAGCTGGTCAACGGACGGCAGGTCGGTCATCAGGAGCACCTTCGACGAGCTCCGGATCCGCTCCATGTGCTCGCGGACCTTGAGCGCGTAGAGTTGGCCGTGCTCCGCGTTCCAGTAGGCCCGGATCCCCTCGAAGACGGCTGTCCCGTACATGAAGGCGTGGGTCATGATGCTCACGTTGGCCTCGCCGAGGGGCACGTAGCGGCCCTCGAAGAGGCAGACGAGCGAGGCGAGGTCGGGGGACGCAGCGGCCGCCTGCGGCGGAGCCTGGACGGCAGGCTTCTGGGTGAGCATCGGGTCGGCTCCTTCGCGTGGTCCCGACGGGGCGGCAGGCCCCCGGAGACGGTCCGAGTATAGACCCGGGCCCTGCGCGAGAGCCGGGGCCCGGCCCCGCGCACGAGCCGAGGCCTGATGGCTGGGAGCCTCCGTCAAGCGGCCCCCGGCGGAGGCCACCCGACGCGCCGCGGCCGACCCCCGGCTCCGCCCGGGGTCACCCAACGCCCAGCAGAGGTCACCCGGCGCCGGCGACCGAGGCGACGACGACCCCCAGGTAGGCCAGGTAGAAGAGGCCGCCGACCAGCAGGCCGCGCCCCGTCAGGAGGCGGCGCCGGGTCGCGGGCAGGACGATGGCGAGGAGCGAGACCACGGCGATGGCAGCCGAGAAGAAGGCGATCGCGGTGCCCTCCCCGAAAGCCCAGGCCTCGGGCGCGAACACGAGGGCGATGCTGGGGGGGATGGCGCTCTGGAAGGTCATCGCCCCGGTGATGTTCCCGAGCGCGAGGTTGTCCTTGCCCTGGCGCACCCAGATGACGCTGTTGAACTTCTCCGGGAGCTCGGTGGCGATGGGAGCGATCACCAGCGCCAGGAGGGTCGGATCCACGCCCATCGACCTCGCGACGCCATCCACCGCGCTCACGAAGAAGCCGGCGCCCAGCACGATGCATCCGAGCGCGACGGCAAGCTGGAGGACCACGACCCACAGTCGCGGCGGGTCGTCCGGCACCCGGCGCCGCGCCGGATCGAGGCGGTGCATCCGGAGCGGCTCCGGAGCCTGCAGGCCCTCGTCGCGCACCTCTCGCATGTGCGACCGGACATAGGACGCGTACAGCAGCACGAGCCCGATCGCGACGACCCACGAGTACGGCTTCAGGTCCGGCGGCAGGAACGCCGCGCCGATCGCGATCGCGTAGCCGACCAGGAAGGCGCGCGTGTCCCGGCCCACGATGCCCATGTCCACCCGGGCGTCCGTGCCCGTCGGGCGCCGGCCCCGGAAGACGAAGATCGCCACGCCCGTGATGAACATCGCGAGCGTGGCGAGCATGAACGGCGCACCGAGAATCGCGCCGATCCCGATCTCGTCGGCGGACGTGGAGCCCACGAACACGATCGCGATGAGCGGGATCATGGTCTCGGGAAGCGCGGTCCCCACGGCCGCGAGGACACTCCCGACGACGCCCTCGGAGAGGTTCAGCCGGTGGCCGAACCACTCCACCGCGTTGGTGAACAGCTCCGCGCCGGCCAGGATGACGACGAGCGAGACGGCGAGCACCGCCACGTCCATGGCGTCAGCCCCCCGCGACCCCGGCCACGACCGCGAGCGCGATCACGACCAGCACGCCGAGCCCGAGGGCGACCATCCGGCGCTCCCCTGCCCGCGCGAACCCGAGCGTCGCGGCTGCCACCCGTACCAGGGGCGTCGCGATCGTGACGATGAGGCCCAGCCAGAGGAAGGCCGCCGGCTGCAGGGCGAGCAGCTGCGAGGGCAGCGCCGCGACGTCCAGCGGCGGCCAGGTCGTCTCCAGGGGCGAGATCCCGTTCACCACCAGCAGCAGGCTGCCGGCCGCGAGGAGGCCGACGCCGGCGCGCGTGCCGAGCGTGAGAAGGCGGGCGATCTGCGCCTCGATGCCGGTCGTCGCCGACCTGCCCCCTGGCCGCGCGCCGGGCGCCGTCGCGGCGCTCATCCGAGAGCCCGCAGGGTCATCTGGACGGCCGTGATGGCGAGCACGCCGACGAAGAGGAGGCGCAGCACGCGGACGTCGATCCGCGCCGCGACCCGCGACCCGACCATGGCCCCGATGAAGACGCCGACGGCCGTGGGCCCGGCAACGTACGGGTCGATCCCGCCGCGCAGCAGGTAGACGATGGCCGATGCCGCGGCCGTCACGCCGATCATCAGGTTGCTCGTCGCAGTCGCGACCTTGAGGGGCACGCCCATCACGAGGTGCATGAGCGGCACCTTCACGATGCCGCCGCCGACGCCCAGGAGCGCCGAGACGACCCCGGCGCCCAGGCTGCCGCCGGCACCGGCGACCAGGCGCCGGGGCTGGTAGCCGGGTCCGCGGATGTCGGCGGCCAGTGAGTCCGGCGCCGGATCCGGGTCCCCGCCGGCCGGCTCGGGCTCGTCGGCAGATGGGACGGCCGGCGCCGCCGTCGCGCGACCCGTGCGCAGCATCGTGACGGCCGTGTAGGCCAGGAGGAGCGCGAAGAGGCCCGCCAGGACCCGCTCCGGCAACAGGAAGGCCACCAGGCCGCCCAGGAGCGCCCCGGTCGCCGTGAACACCTCCAGGAGCATCCCGAGCCGCAGGTTCGCCAGGTGCCGCTCCAGGTACACTCCCGCCGCGGCGCTGCTTGTCACGATGACGCACACCAGGCTCACGCCGACAGCCTCGCGGAAGGGCACGCCGAATCCGACGGTGAGGAGCGGGACGATGAGGATCCCGCCCCCCAGGCCGAGGAGCGAACCGAAGACGCCGGCACCGAAGCCGCCGGCCGCCAGGAGGAGCCCGATGATCACCCTGCGCTCGGCAGAGGAGTTCCCGGGCCGCTGATCAGGGCCGCAGGTGCTGCGGCGCGTACGGGAGCAGCGCCACGTGGCGTGCCCGCTTCAGCGCCACGGCAAGCTCACGCTGGTGCGCGGCGCACGTGCCGGTCTTGCGGCGGGGCTCGATCTTGGCCCGCTCGGAGAGGTAGCGGCGGAGGCGGCTGACCTCCTTGTAGTCGATCTGGGGCGTCTTGTCAGCGCAGAAGGCGCAGACCTTGCGGCGCCGGCGATCGCGGTAGTAGTCGTCGCGCTTCTTGGGTCGGGCGGGAGGCATGACTGGATGAGCTCCTTCGAGTGTGTCAGAACGGGAGGTCGTCGAGATCCGACGGGGCGTCCTCGGGTGGGGCATCGCGACGGACGGGCGACGACGATGGCCGAGCGTCGGCGGGGAACGGCGGGGCGAAGCCGCTCTCGCCCTCTTCGCGCGGCCGGCGATCCAGGTTCGTGACCTGGTTGGCGACCAGCTCGGTGGTGTAGCGCTTCTGGCCCTGCTGGTCTTCCCACTGGCGGGTCTGGAGTCGGCCCTCCACGTAGACCTTCATGCCTTTGCGGAGGTTCTCGGCAGCCCGCTCGCCGAGCTGGGCCCACGCCACCACGCGGAACCACTCGGTCTCTTCCTGCCAGTTGCCGTCCTGGCCCTTGTAGTTGCGATTCACGGCGACGGTGAACTGCGTGACCGCCTGGCCGCTCGGGGTGTACCGCATCTCCGGGTCACGCCCGAGGTTCCCGATGATCATCACCTTGTTCAGGGACACGGGAGGGGCCTCCGTTTCGGGGCTGGAACGGTGTCAGTCGGTGGCCGCCGGGGCGGCTTCACTCTCCGACTCATCGATCAGCTCGCCCTGCGGCTCCTCGTCCTCCTCGTCCGACAGGGCGGGGACCAGGTCGCCGTCATCGAGCTTGTCGCCGCGCGAGGCGCGGACGGGGCGATCGACGCGGACCGTGAGATGGCGGAGCACGTCCTCGGTGATGAGGAGGGTCCGCTCTAGCTCCACGAGCGCCTCGGGGGGGGCGTCGAAGTGGATGATGTGGTACGAACCGTCGCGGTACCGGTCGATCGGGTACGCGAGGCGGCGCCGGCCCCAGGGGGCGGCCTTGACGATCTGGCCGCCGGCATCGGTCAGCTGGCGGGTCGTCTTCTCCAGGACGGCCTGGATCCTGTCTTCCGGCGCGTCCGGCCGGAGGACGAG
This sequence comes from uncultured Chloroflexia bacterium, assembly GCA_963810065.1. Lineage (GTDB taxonomy): Bacteria > Chloroflexota > Limnocylindria > Limnocylindrales > CSP1-4 > CTSoil-043. The sequence goes on from CAWELX010000001.1 coordinate 95,207, forward strand.
CATCAACTCATATCGGCGCATGGCCGTGTCCGCTCCTTCCTATGGGAAATGCCCCGCTCGGCGCGACCGGAACCCGGCCCGTCCCCCGGCAGAGCAGAAAGGACCGCGGGAGTGTACCACGGGGGTCCCGGCGGCCCGCGAACAGGAGTGCCTCGGCGATCCTGCCGCTCCGCGTGTATCCTTCGCCCCGTTCAGCGCATCACGCCCGGGGGAGCCCCATCCACGGTGACGACGATCTCGATCCTCCTGCTCTCGGCCGACGCGGACGCCGCCGGCCCCATGGCCGACGTCCTGCGCGCGGGCGGACACCAGGTCACGACCCTCGCGGATCCTGACGAGGGGGTCCGGCGTGCCGGCGAGTTCACGCTGATCATCATCGACGCGGTCGAGCCGCCCCGGACGAGCGCGGACGTCTGCGCCGAGATCCGTCGGACGCCGGCCCTGGCCGCGGTTCCCGTGCTCTGCGTCAGCCGCCAGGACGACGTGGAGGACCGCGTTCGCTTCCTGGAAGCCGGCGCCGACGATGTCATCGCCCGGCCCTTCGATCCGCGCGAGCTCGAGGCGCGCGTCGAGGGCCTGCTGATCCGCTTCCAGCGCTCGCACGACCTGGCGCCCCTGACGGCGGGCGCGGCTGCGGTGGCCGGCCGCCGACGCCTGATCGCCTGCTTCAGCCCGAAGGGCGGCGTGGGGACGACCACGATCGCGGTCAACGTGGCGGTCGTGCTCGCCAACCTGTTCCCCAACCGGGCCGCGATCATGGACCTCGACCTCGACTTCGGCCAGGTGGCCACCCATCTCAACGTCAAGCCTCGGCTGACGGTTTCCGACCTCGCCGGGGACGACAGCTCCACCCGCGAGCCGGAGCTGATGCGGTCGTATGCGGACAAGACGGAGGCGGGGCTCATGGTCTTTGCCGCCCCGGCGACGCCGGAGCACGGAAGACTCATCACGCCGGCCCAGGTCGACCAGATCCTCGCTACGGCACCGCTCGCCTACGAGGCGGTGGTGATCGACGTTGGATCCACCCTCGACGAGCGCGCCCTCGTGGTGCTCGACCGCGCCGACGCCGTCATCGTGCCCTTGATCCCCGAGATCGGGGCACTGAAGGCGCTCCACGGCTTCCTGGAGTACGTCGAGGATGAGGGCGCGGTGCCCGCCAAGTCCACCTTCGTGCTCAACCATCTCTTCGCCCGCGACATGCTCTCCATGAAGCAGGTCGAGTCCGCCATCGGGGCCCGCGTGGACACCGAGCTCCCGTACGACGTCGGCCTGTATCTCAAGGCCGTCAACGAGGGCATCCCGGTGGTTCGCAGCGCCCCCGGATCGGCCCCGGCCCGGGCTCTGGCGCACCTCGCCACGCTCACGGCCGGCATCGAGGACGTCGCGGAGACCGAGCGCGACACCCGGCGCAGCGGCGGGCTGTTCGGGGGCCTGCGCCGCCGCAACTGATCCGGCCGCGGTCGGTCAGCCGGTGACCTGCGCCGTCGGACCTGATCGGCAGCGGCCCGTTCGGCCCTGCGCCGTCGGACCTGATCCGGCCGCGGCGGGTCAGCCGGTGACCTTGACCTGGCCGGCCTGCACGATCGAGATGGAGCCGCCCCACGCGCAGGTACAGCGCGACGTGCTGGTCAGCGCCGGCACGCCGCCGACCGAGACCTTCGGGGAGCCCGGGGCCCACGGGCCAGTGATCACCGGGATGCAGGGCTGCGGCGTCAGCACGCCGGACGCAGCCGACGTCGCCGCGGCCACCTGGGGGTTCGTGGGGGTGGAGCACATGCCGAACGGAGGGACGTTCATCATCGGGACGCTGTCGGCGATGCGCGCCAGGAGCTGACCCCCGGCCTGGATCGGCGGGCCGGACGGCACCACGGTGAGGTTGGCCGGGCTGGTCCCGAACATGCACGTCATCTGGGCCCCGTTGACCACCAGCTCCGGCATGCCTGGCCTCCCCTGCTCCACGCTTCTCCGGCGGCGGAGGGCGCCAGTTTCGCACGCGGCGCTCTTCCCGAACGGGCAGTCCACGGTGCCCCGGCGGGTGCAGCCGACCGGGCCTGCCCGTGCCCCCGGTGCGGGGTCCCGTCCGACAAGGGCGTACGGGGCGGCGCACGCGGGCCCGCGTGCCTCGTTCGACAATAGCCGCGAACCTCGTCGCCGGCGGGGTCAGGGACGCCGCAGGGAGGGAACTCAACGATGAGCGTCGCCTTCGACCATCAGCCCCATCCCAGGATCGCTGCGCGCACGAAGACGGGGCCGCCGAAGAGCACCGACGAGCACGTCGGCTTCAACGGGCGCCTGGCCCTCCTCCTGACCACGGCGGTCGGGACGATGTGGGCCGCCTATGTCTTCGCGGTCCTCGCCCTGGTCGCCCTGCCGTCGGCGCTTGGCGGCGGCCTGCTCCCGCTCATCCAGTGGGTGAGCCAGACGTTCATCCAGCTGGTGATGCTCTCGGTGATCATGGTTGGCCAGAACATTGTCAGCCGCGCCGCCGACAAGCGCGCCGATATGACCTACCGCGACGCCGAGGCGATCTTCCACGAGGCCGAACAGATCCAGGCCCACCTCAAGGCGCAGGACGACGCCCTGAACGCGCTGCTCGACAAGATCCAGAAGCTCGAGGCCGCCCAACCCGGGGCATGACACCGTCTCCCGCATCCACCTCCGGACGCGCCAACGCGCCCGGCCCGCCTGGTGCCGATCGCGTCGTGGACGGCAACCCGGGCGCGCTCGCGTTGTGGTCGATCAGGGGTGGCGGCGCCGCGCGCGCCACACCCAGATGCGCCAGGCGATGAACGCAATGGCGACCTGGGCGGCGGCCGCGATGATCACGCGAGCCAGGCGAAGACGTTCCGCGGTGCGCCGGGCCGCGATGCCCGCGTCAACCAGCTCCGCCCGGATACGCCGGACCTCGGCCGAGACGTCCGGCGTCGACTCGGACTTCGGCATCTCCTCCATCTCGGACCTCCTCTCGCCCCGCGGGCCGCCCTCTTCCACCGCTGGCCCGCGCACCCGACGCCGTGAGTCTCGCACATCGGAGGAAGCACCGGCCCCCGGACACCCGGTGCGCGTCCGTCCCCACGAGCGGCGCGGAGCGGAGCGCCCGGCGCGGAGCTGCGGGTGTCAGCACGATCCCGCGGCGCTTCACTCTCGGCCGGCGCGCGCCTCGAGCACCTTCGTCGGCTGCGCCTCGGGCGTCTCGACGATGAGGACGGCATCGTTTTCCGCGGGCGAGAACTCGCAGTCACCCGGACGGAGGAGGCACGTCCGTCGGTCGCGGTCGTAGCCCGGGCAGTCCTCGGTCATGGGGCAATCGTCGAGCATGGCTGAACGATCCACTTGGGATCCCTGCCTGTCAACCTCGGCAGCGGAGCCGTCGACCTCGGGCAGGACGCCGGCGAGCTCAACCTCGTGATGCCATCGGCGAGTCGCCGCGGGCGATGCCGCGGCCGTCGTGCAGGCACCGCCGGTGGGGCGGCGTCGGGCCGGTGTCAAGGTGCCGCGAACGGATCAGCCGTAGCCACCGCGACCCTGCAGGCCCTTGAGGCAGGCGATCTCGCCGGTGATCGAGTCGACGTGGGCGCAGAGCAGGCGGACGACGGCCCACCCAAGCGTCCGGCGTCCGCGTCCCAGCGGCGTGAGATCGAGCTCGCGCTCGAGGTCCTCGGGACCAAGGCCAGCCAGGAGGGCATCGGATCCTGCCCAGACGGCGCGGCCGTACTCGAGCAGGGCGGCCTGGTCCACGCGCAGCCGTCGTGCCCACGCCGCGTAGTCGGCCCAGGCTGGACCTGGCATCGGCATCGGTTCGCTGAGGCCTGTTCGCCCGGCGAACTCGCTCGTCATGAGTGGTCCGCGGGTGGTCAGGATGGCGTTGACCATCACATCCTCGGACACGAGCACGTGGGCTAGGGTCGCGCCGATCGGGTTGGCGGTGCCCGGCGGAGCCCACTCGAGCGCGCCTTCATCCAGGCCGGTCACGGTGCGCTCAAGCGCTCCGTGCGCATCCGCGAGCGCCTCGCGGAGCAGTGCCACGCTGTCCATTGCGTCCTCGATGGGTTCGGCCGCAACGGCGAGCGCCGCGCCGGGCCGGCGGAGGCCATTCTGCGCGCTTCAGCCCGGCCGGCACGCGTCATGCAACGCCCGGACGGCCCGTGTGCGTCGCATCCTCCGGGACCGGGGGCCGGGTTGCCCCTCGGGCCAACCGAGCGTGGTGCCGAGGGTGAGATTCGAACTCACAAGGACTCTCGCCCAGCCGAGTTTAAGTCGGCCGCGTCTGCCGGTTCCGCCACCTCGGCGTGTTCGCGGGCATCGTATCGCGGCCAGCCACGGCCGGCACCAGGACGCTCCGTCGGAGCCGGGTCCCAACGGGGCCGAATTCGAAACGCCCGCCGTGCCGGCGGGCGCTGGTCAGGTCGGAGTGTGGAGGCGACGATCGGATTCGAACCGATGAATAAGGGTTTTGCAGACCCCCGCGTTAGGCCTCTTCGCCACGTCGCCCCGGGTGATTGGCTGGCCCTCGAGGATTCGAACCTCGGTTCACGGATCCAAAGTCCGCTGTCCTACCACTAGACGAAGGGCCAGCGGCGTGAGACCAGCACGTCTCCAGGCAAGAAAATGGAGCGGAAGACGGGACTCGAACCCGCGACCCTCACCTTGGCAAGGTGATGCTCTACCAACTGAGCCACTTCCGCTCGGATCGCCGCAGCGGGGCTGGTGGTGCCGAGAGGCAGACTTGAACTGCCGACACCGCGATTTTCAGTCGCGTGCTCTACCAACTGAGCTATCTCGGCCCGTAGGCCCCGCCAGGCGTCGCCGCCCGTCGGCGAGCACGAAGGTACCACGAAGGGTCCCCTCTCGCAAGGAAGGCACCCGCTGCCAGGGCCGTCGCCGCGTCGACCCGCCAGGCGGTTCCACGACGCCGGCCGGGGCATCGACCCGCCGGGCGCCTCCGGGGAAGGCGCCCCGTCACCGGCCCGCCGGCCGCGGTGGCGCCGGCGACGGGTTCACGGGTTCAGTCGCTGGCCGCGACGTCCGGCATGCCGGCCGCGTCGATCGGAGCATCCCCGGTGAGGCTCCGCAGGCGGTTGATGCGGTCCAGGATCGGCGGGTGCGTCGAGAAGAGCCCCTTCGACCGCGACTCGGACTTCCGGATCGGGTTCCGGAAGTAGAGGTGCTGGGTGGCCCGGTTCGCCACCTCGAGGACCTCCTTGTCCTCGGCAAGCACGGCGAGCGCCCGCTGGAGCCCGTAGGGGTTGCGGGTCAGCTCCACCGAGCTGGCGTCGGCGAGGTACTCGCGCTGACGGCTGACCGCCAGCTGCACGAGCCGGCCGAAGAACGGGGCCAGGAGCGCCAGGAGGATGGCGAGCATGAAGACGACGGCCTGCAGCCCGCCGCCGCCGCGGTCCGAGGACGATGACCGCCGGCCCATCCCGCCCCAGAAGGTCATCCGCAGGAAGACGTCGGCCACCAGGGCGATCGTGCCGACCAGGACGCCGACCAGCATCGCGTACCGGATGTCGTAGTTACGGACGTGCGACAGCTCGTGGCCCACGACGCCCTGGAGCTCCTCGCGGTCGAGCCGGGCCAGGATGCCGGTCGTCGCCGCGATCGACGCGTGCGCCGGGTCGCGACCGGTGGCGAATGCATTAAGGGCGGTGTCGTCGATGAGATAGACGCTTGGCATCGGCATGCCGGCCGCCAGCGTGAGCTCGCGCACGACGTTGATCAGCTGGGGCGCCTCGGCCTCCGTGGCCGGCCGGGCCTTGGAGGCCGCGAGCACGACGCGGTCGCCCGAGAAGTAGCCGACCAGCGAGGACACGATGGCGATGATGCCGAAGATGCCCAGCCACCCGAGCCCGCCGGCGACGACGCCGGTCGTCCCGTACCCGATCGCGAAGCCCAGCACGGCCAGCAGGGCAACGATGACCAGCACCAGCAGGATCGAGTTCCGGCGGTTGGCGGAGGCCTGGTTCTGGAAGGATGCGGCCATGGTGGCGTCCGCAGCCGGGATCGCCCCGACGGCGGAGGTCAGCGAAGCGCGACGACCGGGACCGCGTCGGCCTCCGGCTCGGCATCGAAGAACTCACGCTTCGTGAAGCCGAGGGGACCCGCGACGAGGACCGAGGGGATCGTCTGGATGGTGGTGTTGTAGTCGTTGACCGTCGCGTTGTAGTGCTGGCGCGAGAAGCTGATCTGGTTCTCGGTCGTCGTGAGCTGCTCCTGCAGGGCGAGGACGTTCTCGTTCGCCTTCAGCTGCGGGTAGTTCTCGGCGACGGCGAAGAGCGAGCGGAGCGCGCCGCTGAGCTGGTTCTCGGCCTGCACCTGGGCCTGGGACACTGTCCCCTCTGCGCCGGCGGCGACCGCGTTCGCGCGTGCCTCGGTGACGCGGGTGAGCACTTCCTGCTCGAACCCCATGTAGTCCTTGACCGCGGCAATGAGGTTCGGCACCAGGTCGTGGCGCCGCTTGAGCTGAACCTCGATCTGCCCGACGGCCTCGTCGACCCGGTTGCGCTTCGTGACGAGCCCGTTGTAGAGGAGCACGCCGACGATGACGACCACGCCGACGATGACGAGCAGGATGATCCCGAGCTCCATGGTCCCTCCGGTGGCACACCGGCGGCGGATGCCGCCCCCGCCAGAGTGTACGCCGCGCGTGCTGCACCACGCAGGGAGGACGACCGCCTCACAGCGCCCCACAGCGTCCCGCGGCGATGGTGGGCGGTGGAGGGCTCGAACCTCCGGCCTCCTCGGTGTAAGCGAGGCGCTCTGACCGACTGAGCTAACCGCCCGCCGAGCCGGGCGCTGGGCCCGGAGACACGCAAGGCGGCTCCGGGCGGAGCCGCCTTGAACCTTCGCAGGAGGGTGGTGCCCAGGCCGGGACTTGAACCCGGATGAGTTGCCTCATACGCCCCTCAAACGTACGCGTATACCAATTCCGCCACCTGGGCCGGTGTGCTGTTCGTTGCCGACGAAGTGGTACCGAGGAAGGGATTTGAACCCATACGCCCTTGCGGACACTAGCTCCTGAAGCTAGCGCGTCTACCAGTTCCGCCACCTCGGCAGCGTGGAGAGACACAGGCGGCGAGGGTCACCGTCCGGTCGTGTCCCATCGTATCACGTCCCAGAATCGCCCACCCGGATCCGCGATCGGCCGGCGTGCAGGGCCGGCGAGCTCGCTGCCCGCCACGAGCACGCTGTCGCGGAAGAACAACGTCGGCATCGGCTGCAGCGTCCCGAGGACCGACTGCAGGCTGCTGTAGGCCTTCTTCCGCTCGGCGGCGGTGCCCGGCGCGCGCGCCGCGACGAGGGCGGCGTCCAGCACCGGGTTCTGGATCCCGCTCACGTTCGCGCCGCCTCCACGGGCCTGCGTCGATGCCAGGATCGGGTACGGATCCGGGTCCAGGCCCATGTTCACGTCCACGACGGCTGCGACGAACGTCCCCGTGCGAAGCCGATCCACGAACTCCCCGGGAGGGAGCGCCTCCACGGTCGTCGCGAGGCCGAGTGAGGTCCACGCCGCGGCGACGCGCGTGGCGGCGGCAAAGACGATGGGGCTCGCCGAGCGCTCCGGCGCCAGGAGCGTCACCTTCAGCGGCTTCGAGGCGCGCGGCGGGATCCAGGCCTTCGCGGGCCGCCGCCAGCCGGCGTCCTTGAGTCCCCTTGCGGCGGCCGCGCGATCGTAGACGACCTCCGGGGCAGCCTTGGCGTCGTAGGCCCACGAGGAGGGCGGGATCAGCGTGTCCGCCCGCACACCGGCGCCGCGCAGGAAGTCCGCGATCATGTCCGGCCGATCCACGGCGGCCAGCAGCGCCCGCCGGGTCCGTGGATCCGCGAACGGGCCGCCGGGACTCTGCAGGTTGAACGTGATGGCTGTGACGGTCGTGCCCGGGTAGTTGATCGCGCGCGCCCCCGGCGTGGCCTCCGCGAGGGTCATCGCCGCGGCCTGCGCCAGGCCCCCCGCTGATCCGACTTCCCCGGCGGCGAAGGCGGCACCGAGCGCATCGCCCGTGTCATAGAAGCGGAGCTCCAGCTGGGGCAGCCGGGGAATGCGCGTCACGGTCTGCCCGGCCTGCGGGCCGTCCAGGGGCAGGGACGAATCGCGGACCGGTGGCAGGACGGGCTCCAGGACGGCGGCATCCTCGGTGAGGCTGACGAGGGCGAAGGCGCCGTTGCCGATGGGCTGGCTCGCGAACGGGTCGTCGACCAGGGCGGCGACGGGGACGTCCCAGAGCAGGTGCGCCGGCATCAGGGGGAGCGTCGCCGCCTGCAGGAAGCCGCCGACCGGGTCGCCGAGATCGAAGCGCACAGTGTGCTCGTCGAGCGCGCTGGCCTTCACCTGCGCCCACGTGGCGGCGAGCGGGCCGGTGTAGTCGGGGTCCTGGAGGACGTCCACCGTGTAGATGACGTCGGCGCTCGTCACCGGCGTGCCGTCGTGCCACCATGCGTCGTCGCGGAGGTGGAACGTCCAGCGGGCGCCCTTCCTGTCGACAACCCACCGGGAGGCGAGATCCGGGAGCACGGAGTTGCCGGGCCCCAGGCGCACGAGGCCCCGGAAGAGCAGCGCGACGAGGTCCCGATCGGCCTGCGTGCGGGCGGTCAGCGGCGTGATCGATGACGGGCGTCCCAGGACACCCTCGACGTGGCCGGCGACGGGAGCCGGGGTCGGGCTGGGCGCGGGGGTTGCGGCGGGCGCCAGGGATGGGAGCGCCACGATGCCCGCGAGGATGGCGAGGACCGCGACCAGGGCCACGACGATGCCGCCGTCACGTCGGCTCACGGGGCGCGCTCCCGTGGCGCGGGCGCGCTCAGGCCGCGATCGGCGTGAAGAGGTAGCTCGCCAGCGAGAAGACCGCGAAGAGCACGGCCAGGACGATCGTGAACTGCCACAGGCGCCGCTCGATGCCACGCCGGCTGCGGTAGACGGCGGAGTCGCCACCGAACGCGCCGGACAGCCCTGTTCCCCGTGCCTGCATGAGGATGGCGACCATCAACGCGATGCTGACGATGAGCTGGCCGAAGGCCAGGAACGGGTTCACTCTGGGGGGATCCTCTCAGCGGGTGGGCCGCGCGGGATCGTAGCACATGGCGCGCCATCTCCCGTTCGCCGACGGCATCAGGCAGGCTTCGCGGTTCCCTGCGCAGCCACCGCGGCGGCCGCTGCCGCGACGCGATCCGGATCGCCGAGGTAGCGCCCGGAGCGCGGCCGGAGGGCCTCGTCGAGGTCATACACGTACGGCACGCCCGTGGGGATGTTGAGGCCCACGATCTCCTCGTCGGAGATCCCGTCCAGGTATTTCACGAGCGCCCGGAGGCTGTTGCCGTGCGCCGCCACCAGCACCTTCTTCCCGTGCAGGAGCGCCGGCGCGATGTCCGACTCCCAGAACGGGAGGAAGCGGGCAACGGTGTCCTTCAAGGATTCACAGCGCGGAAGGTCAGCATCGGCGAGTCCGCCGTAGCGCGGGTCGTGGCCCGGGAAGCGCTCGTCGTCGACGGTCAGCGCCGGGGGTGGGACGTCGTAGCTGCGGCGCCAGAGCTTCACTTGCTCGTCGCCGAACTTCGCCGCCGTCTCGGCCTTGTTGAGGCCTTGCAGCGCCCCGTAGTGGCGCTCATTGAGGCGCCACGAGTTCTCGACCGGAAGCCACATCTGGTCCATCTCGTCGAGGGCGATCCACAGCGTCCGGATCGCCCGCTTGAGGACGGAGGTGTACGCCACGTCGAACCGGTAGGCCTCGCCGCGGAGGAGCCGCCCGGCGTCGTGCGCCTCCGCGACGCCGGTCTCCGAGAGGTCGACGTCGGTCCACCCGGTGAAGCGGTTCTCCTTGTTCCAGGTGCTCTCGCCGTGGCGAAGAAGGACGAGGGTCGGCATCGAGAGTGCTCCGTGGGTTGGTAGCTCCGAGGGCGAAGACGGACGGGCGTCCGGGAGGGCGGCTCAGGCGCCGGCGGCGCGACGGGCGGCTGCCGTCACCGCGGCACGCCCCACCATCCCCGCCATCTCGTCCGGCTTGAGCGAGGCGCCGCCGACGAGCGCGCCATCGATCGACGGCTCGGCCAGGAAGTCGCCGATGTTCGCGGCCGTGCAGCTCCCGCCGTACAGGATGGGGGTTGCCGCGGCCCGCTGGTCCCAGCCGAGCTCGAGCAGCGTGGCCCGGATCGCGTCGGCCATGGCCGCTGCGTCGGCGCTCGACGCGGTCCGGCCCGTCCCGATCGCCCAGACCGGCTCGTAGGCGATGACGAGGCCCGCGGCGGCGAGGGCGCCGGCATCGTGGTCGGCGAGGGCACCTCGCAGCTGCGACGCGACCACCTCGACGGCGCGGCCGTCTTCGCGCTCCGCCAGCTGCTCGCCGACGCAGAAGATCGGGCGCAGCCCGGCATCGAGCGCTCGGCGCAGCTTGCGCCCGATGAGCGCGTCGGTCTCGCCGGCGTCGCGCCGGCGCTCCGAGTGGCCCAGGATGACCCAGGTGGCCAGCCCGGCCAGCATGGGCGCGCTGATCTCGCCGGTGTAGGCGCCGGCCAGCTCGTGGTGGATGTTCTGGGCGCCCACGCCGATCCCTTCCCCGGCCAGGGCGTCGCGGACCGCCGGGAGGCACACGAACGGCGGGCAGATCACCCGGACGACGTCGGCCTCGCGGGTTCGCCCGGCGATCTCGCGCGCGAGCTCACCGGCATCTGTGGGGGTGGTGTTCATCTTCCAGTTGGCGGCGATGATTACAGGTCGCATGGGTCAATCATGCCACTCGGGAAGCGCCGTTTGTCGAGGCTGCCGGCCTGTCGTGGCCGGGCCGTTCGGCACGCGATCGCGGCGGCCGCGGGTCGCCGAGGTCCCCGCGATCGACGAGCGCCAATGACTCGATCCGCTCCAGGGAGCGCTGCACGCGGCCGCGCGAGAGCTCGAGCTCTGCTGCAAGCTCGGAGAGGGATGCCTCCGGGGTCGCCCGCCGCATCGCGGCCACGTTGCGGACCGTCTCGGGGAGCTCGGCCAGCCGGCCGTCGGCGTCGAGGGTCGCGATGGCGTCCAGCTGGCGCGCCGCCGCGCTGGCCATCCGCTCCAGGTTCGCCGACTCGGCGTTGAGGAGCCGGTTGAGGTCGCCCCGGACCGCGCGCGTCACCTGCCGCGACTCCAGCTCCAGGAGCGAGGCCCCGCCGCCGATCCAGCGCAGGAAGGTCCCGATCTCGTCCACGCTCTTCCAGGTGACGACGCCGCGGCCGCGTCGCTGGCGCACTCCAGCCGGGAGCCCCAGTGACGCCAGGCGACCCGCGAGCACGGGCGCCTCCTCGGGCGGGACCACGAACTCCAGGTGCGGCCGGCCGTGGGCCAGCGAGAGCGAGCCGCGGGCGAGGAACCGGCCGCGCAGCCACGCCGCCCGGCAGTGATCCGCCGCGCCGTCCCATGCGAACGGCGCCAGCGGAGGCGTCGCGTCCCGGAGGAGCCGCACCATCAGCCGCCCCAGTGCGGGCCGATCGCCGCGGATGGCAGCGGTCCCGAGCCCCTCCACCTCCGCGGCCCGATCGCAGCGCCGGGAGGGCTCGATCGACGCGAGCTCGGCACGCAGCGCCGCCACGAGGGCGCGGTCGGCGTCGGCCACGGGCTACGCGGTCCGCGCGATCCCGCCGCGGCGGATCCCCACCTCGCGCCCGAACAGGCGCAGCAGGGCCTCGGCAAGGAGCTCGGGGTCGTGGTGGTGCGCGTTCGCGGGATCGACGACGTCGTCGAGGACGAGTCGCGGGCGACGCGTGGCGCCCAGCGGAGGCCAGCGCAGCTTGACCGGCACGCCAAGCTCGCCGTCCGGCTCCGGTTCGGCCAGCTGGCTGTTGGCGAGCACCACGTCCAGCAGGTCGGCGATGCCGTGCCTCGCCAGCGCCTCGACGTGGTCAGCCAGGTCGTAGCCCTCCGTCTCGCCGGCCTGCGTCGCCACGTTCGCCACGTAGACCCGCACCGCCGGGCTCGTGGCGAGGGCGGCGCGCAGCTCGGGCATCATGATCGTCGCCAGGAGGCTCGTGTACAGGCTTCCGGGGCCAAGGACGACGAGGTCGGCCCCGGCGATCGCGTTGACCGCGTCGCGGCTCGCCCGCGCGTCGCCGGGCTCGAGCCAGACGCGCTCGATCCCGCGCATCCGCATCACCCGCGACTGCCCCACGACCTCGCCCCCGTCGCGCAGGCGCGCGTGGAGGGTCAAGGGCGTTCCTGAGGCCGGCACGACGCTCCCCCGCACCGCGAGGACGCGGTTCATCTGGCGCACGGCCGCCTCGAAGTCCCCGCCGTCGATGGCATTCATGGCCGCGATGAGGAGGTTGCCGACCGCGTGGCCGGACAGGCTTCCCTCGTCGTTGCCGAACCGGTACTGCAGCAGCTCGCCCATCACCGGCTCCGTCTCGGCCAGCGCCACGAGACAGTTGCGGATGTCGCCGACGGCCGGGATGCCAAGCTGCTCGCGGATCCGGCCCGTCGAGCCACCGTCATCGGCGACCGAGACGATCGCCGTCAGGTTCGCCGTGTGGGTCTTGAGGCCGCGCAGGAGCGTCGAGAGCCCGGTCCCGCCGCCGATCGCCACGATCCGCGGCCCGCGGGCAAGGAGCCGACGGCGATAGACGAGGTCCACGAGGGGCTCCTCGGCGCTCTCCGTGAAGGGGCCCAGGAGGGCCACGATGACCCTGTACGAGCCGTACGCGAAGAGCCCGACGCCGGCCGCGAGGAGGACGGCCGCGCGGATCCAGTACGGGAGGAACTGCAGGGTCAGGATCGAGATCACGGCCTGGACGGGACCGTCGACCTCCACTTCGCGGTACAGCTGGCGAAGAGCCAGCGCCCCGGCCAGGGCAAGCGCGGTGAGCCCCACGAAGGCGACGCCGAGCCAGCGCTTCACGCCCACGCCGGGTCGCAGCCAGCGCCGAAGGTTCACCGGGTCACCGCCGCTCGAGCTCGCGGTGGAAGACGCTGACCGGCCCGTGTTCCTGCTCGCGCAGCCAGGCCGCCAGCTCCTCCGCGAGGGCGATGGAGCGGTGGTAGCCGCCCGTGCAGCCGATGGCGATCGTGAGGCGCGTCTTCCCTTCGCTGACGTAGGCCGGGATCGTCAGATCCAGGAGGTCCTGGGCAACTCCCAGGAAGCGCCGCGCCAGGGGCTGGTCGAGGACGTAGGTCCTCACCCCGTCCGTGAGGCCGGACAGGCGTCGGAGCTCGGGGACGTAGTACGGGTTCTGCAGGAACCGGACGTCGAAGACCAGGTCGGCCTCCAGCGGGATGCCGAACTTGTAGCCGAAGCTGACGAGCTGGATCGAGAGCTGGTCGGGCTCCACGACGTGCCACAGCTGGCTGAAGATCCGCTCGCGGAGCTCGCGCAGCGACAGCTCCGACGTGTCGAGGACGACATCGGCATCGGCCTTCACCGCGTCCAACATGCGGCGCTCCTCGGCGATGCCGGCGGCGATCCCGTCCGAGCCGGCCAGCGGATGGCGGTGCCGGGTCTCCGAGTAGCGGCGGATGAGGACCTCGTCGCGGGCGTCCAGGAAGAACACCTGGGGCCGGATCCCGCGGCCCTCGAGCGCCCCGCGCATCGCCGCGAAGGCCACGGGCACCTCGCCCGCCCGCACGTCGAGCACGATCGCGACGAGCTCGAAGCGCTCCGGCTCCCGGGCGATGAGGTCCGCCAGGTCCGGCAGGAGCTCGCCGGGGAGGTTGTCGACGCAGACGTACCCGAGGTCCTCGAAGAGCTTCGTGGCGGCGGTCTTCCCGGCGCCCGAGAGCCCCGACAGGATCACGACGTGCTGCTGGCCGTCGCCTGCGCCGCGATCGTCGGGCCCCCGACCGCCGTCGCCGGGCCGCCTGGTCGTCGCCATGCGGCCAGTCTACCGCGCGCTCAGCGGCCGCCGGCGCGGACGAGCACGATCGAAAGCTCGTAGAGGGCGTACATCGTGAACCCGAGCACGATGGGGCTGATGATGTCCCCGCCCGGCGTGACCACGGCCGCCACGATCGCGAACAGGATGACCACGTAGCGCCGTGACGACTTGAGCCGCGCGCTGGTGACGATCCCGACCTTCGAGAGGAGCACGAGCACGATGGGGTATTCCATGACCAGCCCGAAGCCGATGAACATCGTGGCCACGAAGCCGAAGTACCCGTCCGCCGTCCATGCGTTCTGCAGGGGCAGGTCGCCGCTCCCGAAGCTCGAGAGGAACGCGATCGCAAACGGGAGGACCACGTAGGCGACGGCGACGCCCCCGACGAAGAACAGGAGGGCGAGCGGCACCCAGGGCCGCGCCATGCGGCGTTCGTCGGAGGTCAGGCCGGGCGAGACGAACCGCCACAGCTCGAACAGGATCACCGGCATCCCCAGCACGATCCCCGTCGCGAGCGCGATCTTGAGGACGATGAAGAAGCCCTCGCCCGGGCCCAGCAGGAGGAGCGGCGCGTCGCCGTACGGCGCCTTCAGGACCTCGATGATCCTCTGCCCGAAGACGAACCCGACGAGGGTCCCGAGGGCTACCGCGAGGAGGGCGATCGCGATGCGCCGCCGAAGCTCGGCGAGGTGGTCGAAGAGCGGCATCACCGTCGTGTCGGCCGCCGCCTGCGCGGCCGGCGCGGCCGGCGTGGCCGCGTGGCCGGGGGCCTTCGGTTCGGGATCGGGCGCGCCTGGCGCCGCCGCGGGAACGAGCAGCGCGGCGCCGTCGCGCGCGGGATCGGCGTCGGCCATGGCAGTGCGGCCCGCGGGCGGGCTAGGCCTTCGTCTCGGTGCTCGCTGCGACGGGCACGGCGTCGGCCTCGACCGGGGTTTCCATCACGCCCTCACCGGCCGTGGTCGCCGGGGCTGTCGGGGCCAGGGTGTTCGGCTCCGCCGTCGCCGCCAGCGTGTTGGGCTCAGGCGCGGCCGGGGCAGACGGGGCGGGCGGGCGGCCGTGGCGGGCGGGGCGGCCGTCGGAGTCGTGGAGGCCGGAGGAGTGTCGAGCTTGACGGCGTCCTGGACGTCAGTCGCGGCTTTGCGGAACTCCCGGATGCTCTTGCCCAGCGCTGCGCCCACATCGGGAAGGCGCCCCGGCCCCAGGATGAGGAGAGCGATCCCCAGGATGACGATCAGTTCGAGGGGGCCGATGTTGGGCATCTGGGCGGGACCTCCGGGGTGTTCCAGCGAAGCAAGCGCAGCGGCACGGGCGGCCTCGCGGGCCGACCTACGATAGCACGGCGAGCCTGGCGCTCCACGCACCGGCCGCGGCCGCGAGACGCTCACCCGGATCAGCGGGATCGGCCACGCCGCGCCGCGCGGCGGCGCCCGAGATCCCGCGCGACACGTTGACCAGGAGGCCGCCGCCGGAGCCTCCACCGGCCGTGCCAGCGACGGCCGGGCCGGCGGCCATGACCGGCACCGCGTCCCCGCCCTGGGCACCGACGCCCGGGACCAGGAAGGCGAGGCCCGGGACCAGCGCCCGGATTCCCGCGAGCTCCGCCGGCGCCGTGGCTCCCACCACGAGCCCGGCGCGATCGCCGAGGCCGGCGGCCTGGACACGCCGCGCGACGCGCCGATGGAGCATCTCCGCGGGTGCCCCCAGCGCCGGGTCCTCCCCCACCACGAGGTCCTGCAGCTCCCCGGCGCCCGGGTTGGATGTGCGGCAGAGCACGTAGGCGAACCGGTCCCCCCGCTCGAGGAATGCCTCCAGCGCCCCCAACCCCAGGTATGGGCTGACCGTGACCGCATCTGCGCCGAGGCCGTCGTAGATGGCAACCGCCTGGCGGGCAACCGTGGACTCGACGTCGCCACGCTTGGCGTCCGCCACGACGAGCACGCCGGCTGGCACGGCGGCGAGGACCCGCTCCAGGGCCGCGATCCCGGCGCTTCCATAGGCCTCGAAGAACGCCAGGTTGGGCTTCACCGCCGCCGCGTGCGGCGCGGCCGCCTCCACGATCAGGCGCGCCAGCCGCTCGATGCCGGGCAGGTCGCCCGGCCATCCCTCGGGAAGCATCTCGGGTGTCGGATCGATCCCGACGCACAGAACCGTGCCGCAGGTCGAGGTGCGGCGGGCCAGGCGCGCGAGGTAGGGGTCGCTCACGGGGCCGCCGAGACCGAGGGCGCCGGTGTCCCGCTCGGAGTCGGCGTGGGCGTGGGCCTCGGGCCCCACCAGGCGGGGCGGCTGCCGGCGTCGAGGCCGCTGAACTCGGTGAGCGGCTTGATGGTGTCGACGGTGAGGTCGGCGTTCGCGCCGCGCTTGATCGTCGCTACCTGGATGTCCGTGGTCGATCCGACGAGCTGCAGGAAGGCGATCTGCGTCCCGTCCGGCGACCACGCCCCGCCCCATGACCGCCCGTCGCTCGTCACCCGCAGCAGCTCGTTCGCGTTGCGTGCGTCGAGGACGACGATGTCGGTGCCGAGGGTGCTCGTCTTGGTCGCCACGAGATACCGGCCGTTCGGCGAGTACAGGGGCTCCGTGTACCCCGGCTGGCTCAAGCGGGAGTTCTTCTTCGTGACCGGGTCGTAGCGCCAGATGGCAGGGGCGCCGCGGGCGCCGTCCCGGGCGTTGCGAACGTAGAGGAGGACCGACCCGTCGGGCTTCCAGGCGGGGTCCTGGTGGCCGTAGGGTGCGCTCTCCGGCAGCCCCTGCGGCACCAGGCGCTTGCGGGACACGTTGACCAGCGCCAGCACGACGTCCGACTTGGTGGGGTCGGGCCCGTCGGAGACGACGGCCACGGTCCGGCCGTTCGGCGCGACGGCAGGGTCGCGGATGAAGTACGACCACGCGTACTGGTTGCTGGGACCGGCCTTGAACAGGCCCGAGAGGATGGCCTGGCGATCGCTGCCGTCCGGGCGGATCCGGGTGAGGATCGGGTAGCGGAGGTCGTACAGCAGCGGCTTGCCGAGGCGCGGGAAGCGCGCCTTGGTCTTGCGCGTCTCGATGAAGTAGATCCAGGCCCCGTCCTCCGACCACGCCGGCTGGGAGTCGCGGCCGGTCTTGGTGAGCTTCGTGGTCTGGGTGCCCATCTGGATCCAGAGGTTGCCCGCCTTGGCGTAGACGAGAGTTCCATCGATCCCCACGTCCGGGTTGACGACCGGGGCCGCGCTTGGCGACGGCGTGCGCCCGGGTGCCACCGGGACGCCGGGGTTCTGGTTCCCCGGGTTCTCGTTGCCCCCGGACCGGGCCGGGAGGAACGGGATGCTCCCGGTGAGGACGGCAAGCGTCAGGAGCCCGATGACGGCCAGCCCGGCGAAGGAGAGCAGGGGTGCCACGAACGGGCGCGCGGCCGCCAGCCCATACGGATCGCCCGTCGTGCGACGCGGCGATCGCGGGGCCCGACCCGGGGAGCTGGAGCGGGTCATCGGGACGCCACCTCGACCGGTGTGAAGGTCGGCGCTGTCGGGACGGCCGGGCGCATTTCCCGGGCGGGTGCGACGTCCAGCACCACGACCTGGAGCGATTCGAGGCCCCCGTAGCGCCGCGTCACCAGGTGCCCGGCGACATCGACACGATCGCCCTCGTGCAGGGCGCCGACCAGGTCGCCGCGGTCGAAGGCGATGCCGTCCACCACGTCCACGTCGCGGCGCAGGGTCAGCTGGGCGTGGCCGCCGGCGGCGGCTCGAATGCGTGTCACGGTGAGCCCATGGACGGCCACCATCGGCTCGGGGTTCCCGGGGCCCGTTGGTCCGAGCGGCGCGAGAAGGCCGAGCAGGCGGTAGTCCGCCGCGCGCGCGGGGAGGGCCAGGTCCAGGCGGAGCTCGGGCCGAGGGTCCGGCGTGCCATCGCGCCCCACCAGCCGGAGGAAGCGCGACCGGAAGGCATCCCAGTCGGCGGCGCGGATCTCCAGTCCCGCCGCGCCCCGATGGCCGCCGTGGCGCAGGAGCAGGTCGTCGCAGGCGGCCAGGGTGCCGGCAAGGTCGTAGCCCTCCGGCGCGCGGCACGACGCGCGCAGCGTTTCCCCCAGGTCGGCCGCCACCACCGCCGGGCGGCCGCGATCGTCGGCCAGGCGCGCGGCCACCAGCCCCACGATCCCCACCGACCACGGGCCACGCACGAGGACGGCGGGCAGGTCGTCCGCCTGGTCGACGAGCGCCGCGCGTGCCTCCTCCAGGGCCGTGCGCGTGATGTCTCGACGGGTCACGTTGGCCGTCTCGAGGGCGGCCGCGGCTGCCGCCGCCTCCTCGGGCGTGGTTGCCAGCAGCAGCGCCACTGCGTCGCCGGCCTCCCCCACCCTGCCGGCTGCGTTGAGGCGCGGGGCAATCGCGAACGCCACCGTCTCCAGCGTGACTGCGCCCGCCGACACTCCCGCGGCGGCCAGCAGCGCGGCGATCCCGGGTCGCGGGGCGGACCGCAGGCGCTCGAGTCCGAGCCGCGCGATGGAGCGGTTCTCTCCCAGGATGGGTGCGACGTCGGCGACCGTGCCGATGGTCGCCAGGTCGGCCAGGTCGGCGATCGTATCGACCGCCGGGACACCGCCGAGCTGCTCCAGCAGGAGCGCGGACACCTTCAGCGCGACGCCGCTCCCGGCCAGGCGTCGATCCGGGTAGGCCGAGCCCGCCCGCTGGGCATTCACGATCGCGACGGCCCGGGGAAGGACGTCGGGGACGCGGTGATGGTCCGTGATGATGACGTCGATCCCCAGCTCCGCGGCCGCCGCCGCTTCGGCGACGCTCGAGGTGCCCGTGTCCACGGTGATGAGCAGGCCGCAGCCTTCGGTCCGGGCCGCCTCGACGGCGCGCAGCGACAGGCCGTGGCCGTCGTCCAGCCGGCTGGGCACGTGGGTCACGACGTCCAGGCCAAGCCGCCGCAACGCGGTCGCGAGGACCGCGAGGCCGGTCAGCCCATCCGCGTCGAAGTCGCCCATGACCAGGACCCGCTCGCCATGCCTGCGGGCATGCCCCACGCGCTCCACGACCTTCCCGGCGTCCGGGAGGAGCCCCGGGTCGTGCAGGCCGACGGCCGGGGGGCCGAAGAACGCCTCGAGCTCGCCCATGCCCACGCCGCGGCGGCCCAGGACCCGCGCGAGGAGGGCGGATCCACCGTGGGATGCCACGGCGGCCACGAACGCCTCGTCGAGGGGGGCGCGGTCGGGGTAGCGCCAGCGATAGCGCGGGACCAGCATCCCCGAAGGATCGCACGCCCCGGTCATCGGCGACTTCACCGGGCCCTCCGGGCCCACCGGGCTCGCGCCGCCGGTCACGCCGAGGGGCGTCGAACCGGTCGGCCGGAGGCGCGCTCCTTGCGGCGCGCGTCCCACTCCTCCCAGACCGTCAGCAACGGCGCGGCGTTGAAGATGGACGAGTAGGTGCCGGAGGTGATCCCGATCAGGAGCGCCAGGATGAACGGGCGGATGGCCTGCCCGCCAAAGAGGAAGAGCGCCGACAGGGTGAAGATCACGACCAGGCTGGTGTTGATCGACCGGGCCAGCGTCTGCAGGATCGAGTGGTTGACGATCGCCGAGAAGCGCTCGCCGGCATGCCTGGAGCGGTTCTCCCGGACGCGGTCGTAGACGACGATCGTGTCGTGCACCGAGAAGCCGATGATCGTCAGCATCGCAGTCACGAAGAGGCCGTCCACCTCCAGGCCGAAGAACGTGCCCAGGATGGCGAAGGCTCCGACCACGACGAGGACGTCGTGCACGAGCGCCACGAGGGCCGTCATCCCGAACCGGAAGTCGCGGAACCGGAAGGTCATCCAGAGCACGATCCCGATCGACCCGATCAGGATCAGGAGGATCGCCTGCTGGGTCAGCTCCTGCGAGATGACCGGCCCGATCGTGGTGAGCAGGCGCTGCGACTCGATCGCCCCGAGCTCGGCCTCGAGCGCGGTGACGATGGGCGCCATGCCGCCCACGCGGGTCACCTGCCCGGGCGGTGCCGGCGTCGGCGCAGTGAACGAGGCAGGCGGCAGGCTGGCCGGGAAGCTGGGGCCGGGCGTGTTGAGCGACGGCGTCGTGGCGGGCGACGCACCCGCGGAGGCGGCCGGCGAGCCCGACGGCGCGGGCGAGGCGCTGGGTGCCGGCGAGCCGGACGGCGCGGGGGAGGCGGAGCCGACGGCGCGGGCGAGGCGGTGCCGACGGCGCGGGCGAGGCGCTGGGTGCAGGCGAGCCCGACGGACCAGGCGATCCGCTGGGCGCGGGGCTGACGGACGGGATGGGCGTCGGGCTGGACGCCTCGACGAGGCCGACCGCCCCCATCCGGATCAGGAGGAAGTCGTCCGTCGTGCGCTGCACCGTGGAGTCACCTTCGCCCTGCGTGGCGAGGACCGCCTGCACCTGCTCCGGCGTGACGGCGGTGTCCTCGAAGCGGATCTCCCACTTCGTCCCGCCCGTGTAGTCGATGGAGAACTGCAGCCCGGCGGCCCCGTTGGTGATGGGCCCCAGCAGGATGAAGATCAGGCCGGGGATCGTGAGCAGCAGCGAGAAGGCGAAGAACCAGTTCCGCTTGCCGATGATGTCACGCACGGGTGCGGGCCTCCCCGCGGACGATCGTGCGCCCACCGCGGGCGCCCACGAACTCCTCCTCGCGCAGCCCGTACAGCTGCGGCTTGCGGGCCCACTCGTTCTTCACGACGTAGCGCAGCATCGTGCGGGTGACGGTCATCGCGGTGAACATCGAGACGAGGATGCCGATGATCAGGACGAGCGCGAAGCCGCGGATCGTGGACGACCCGAAGATGAACAGGATCGACGCCGTGATCAGGCTCGACACGTTCGAGTCCAGGATGGAGTTCCAGGCCCGGTTGAAGCCGGCCTCCATCGCCGCGGGGAGCGACTTGCCCACCCGCAGCTCTTCCTTCATCCGCTCGAAGATCAGGATGTTGGCGTCCACCGCCATGCCCACCGAGAGGACGAAGCCGGCGATCCCGGCCAGGGTGAGGGTCACGGGGATGAGCCGGAAGAGCGCCAGCACGACCAGGGCGTAGTACACGAGGGCGAGACAGGCCACGAGCCCCGGAAGCCGGTAGTACACGAGCATGAACACGAAGACCAGCAGGATCGCGATCAGGCCGGCCACGAGGATCCGGTCGAGCGAGAAGCCTGCCAGCGTCGCCCCGATGTCCTGGAAGCCGACCTCGGCCAGGGGGTACGGCAGCGAGCCGTAGGCGAGGACCGTGATGAGGTTGTTCATCTCGGTCACCGTGAAGCCGGTCGAGCCGCCGGTGATGATCCCGCTGCCGCCGGTGATCGCGCTCTGGATGACCGGCGCCGACACGACGTTGCCGTCGAGAACGATCGCGAAGAAGTTGCCGACGTTCTTGGTCGTGTAGTCGCCGAACTTCTGGGCGCCGTCGCTCTTGAGGCGGAAGCCGACCGCGCGCGCACCATTCGAGTCCGTGTCGGCATACGCCTGGTCGATCTCGGCGCCCGAGAACAGGACCGTCTCCTGGGTCGGGAGCGGCTGACCCTGGGTCGCAGCGTTGGGTCCCGGGTTGTTCCCCGTGCCGTAGCGCTCCGTCGGGAGCGGGACGAAGTCCAGGCGGCCGGTCTGGCCCAGCAGCTTGCGGATCTGGTCCGGGTTGGTGACGCCAGGCAGCTCGACGACGATGCGATCGGTGCCCTGGGTCTGCACGACAGGCTCGGCGACGCCCGTGGTGTTGACCCGGTTCTCCACGATCGTCTTGATCGTGGCCATCGCAGCCGCGTTCGGCGCCTGGCCGTTGGCGGGCATCGCCTGGTACTCGACCTGGAGGCCTCCGACGAGGTCGAGACCGAGCTTGGTCTCCACCGTCCGCGTTCCGCCTTCCGGGCCGAACGTGGGCAGGGTCAGGTTGGGCCAGAAGTTGACGAACAGGGCGGCCGCAAGGACCAGCAGGATGAGGATCGGGGTGATTCGACGCATCGGCCCGGGATGCTACCACCGTTGCCCGTGCGGCGTTCGCCGGTTGCCGGGCGCCGGTCAGCCGGCCTCGAGGTGCGCCTTGATGCGTGCCGCCAGGATCGGGCCGATGCCGGGCACGGCAGCTACCTGCTCCACGGGGGCCTCGCGGACCCGCTTCGCGGACCCGAACGTGCGCAGCAGCGCGCGCCGCCGCGCGGGACCCACCCCGGCGAGGTCGTCGAAGGCGCTCTTGACGGCGGCCTTGCGGCGGAGGTCGCGGTGGTAGGTGATCGCGAACCGGTGCGCCTCGTCGCGAAGTCGCTGGACGAGGTACAGGGCGGACGACGTCGGCGGCAGCACCACCGGGTCCGCGCGCCCCGGCAGGAACAGCTCCTCGCGCTCCTTGGCAAGGCCGGCGATCGGGATCTCCGTCATGCCCAGCTCCTCCAGGACGGCGACGTCGGCCGCCAGCTGGCCCTTCCCGCCGTCCACGACGATGAGGTCCGGCAGGGCCCAGCGGAGCTCCTCCGCACTCCCCTCCTCGCCGGCCTTCCCGCGGTGGAGGCGCCGTCGCAGCATCTCCGCGTGGCTGGCGAAGTCGTCCTGCCCGGCGACGCCCTTGATCCGGAAGCGGCGGTAGGCGCCGGTGCGGGGCTTGCCGTCCTCGAAGACCACCATGCTCCCGACCGTCTCGCGGCCCTGGATCGTCGAGATGTCGTAGCACTCGATCCGGAGCGGCGGGCCGGCCAGGCCGAGGGCCGCGGCGAGCTCGTCGAGGGCCACCAGCGTCTTCCCCTCGTCGGCCAGCCAGCGCGCCTGCTCGCGGGCCAGGAAGTCCGCGGCGTTGCGGCCGGCCAGGTCGACGAGACGCCGCTTCTCACCGCGGATGGGCACGCGAAGCCGGACCTGGTGACCCCGCCGCTCAGCCAGGAAGGCCTCCAGGTCGGCGGGCTCCGCGGGCAGCACGGGCAGGAGGATTGCCGGCGGCACGTGCGTCGAGCGGCTGTAGTACTGGAGCACGAATGCCGCCAGCGCTTCGTCGTTGCCGGCTTCGGCGGGCACCTCCAGGAGGTACACGTCGCGCCCGACCAGCTTGCCGGCGCGGACGGCGAAGACCTGGACGGCGGCCTGGGTCCCCGAACGGGCGAGGCCCAGCGCGTCGAGCTCGGTCCGGGCGAAGGCGGCCATCTTCTGGTCCTCCATCGTCCGCTCGATGGACCGGACCTTGTCGCGCAGAGCGCCCGCCCGCTCGTAGTCCGTCCGCTCGGAGGCCGCCTCCATCTCGCGCCGCAGCTCCCGCACGAGGGTCTCCTGCCGACCCTCCAGGAAGAGCTCCACCTGGGCGATGTCGGCGCGGTATGCCCCCCGCTCGACGGCCTCGATGCAGGGTCCCTGGCAGCGCTTGATGTGGTACAGGAGGCAGGGCCGCCGCAGTGCCCGCTCGCCCTCGCGGATGTCGATCGTGCACGTGCGGAACGGGAACAGGCGCCGGATCAGGTTCATCGCCTCGTCGACGCTGCTCGCCGACGCGTACGGCCCGAAGTAGCGGCTCCCGTCGCCCACAAGCTTGCGTGTCCGCTCGATGCGCGGGAAGTCCTCGGCCAGGGTGATCCGGATGTACGGGTAGCTCTTGTCGTCCTTCAGGCGGACGTTGAAGCGCGGCTGGAACCGCTTGATCAGGTTGGCTTCGAGAAGCAGCGCCTCCGAGACGGAGTCGGTCAGGGTGTACTCGAGGTCGGCGACACGCTCGATCGCCTCGCGGATCCGGTGGACCTCGCCGAGGCCGCCGCCGGTGCCCTGCTTCTGCCAGTAGCTGCGGACGCGGGCGCGCAGGTTCTGGGCCTTGCCCACGTAGAGCACGGTCCCGCGCGCGTCCCGCATGAGGTACACGCCGGGGCGCATGGGCAGGCCGGCGAGCGTCGCTTCGAGCTGCGGGGTCACCCCGCGATGCTACGACGGCCACGAGCGGGGCGCCCGGCCGCAATCTCCGCGCAGCACGAGGCGGGCCGCCGGCCCGGAGGCCGGCGGCCCGCCCTGGTCGCGTCGCCGGGCACGGCCGCCCGGCGGGTGCTTCCTAGAGCTTGCGCATCTGCTTCATCACGTAGACGCCGTCGTCGATCAGGATCGAGCTGGCAGAGGGCGTGATGGTGCGGTAGGTCTCCCGCGCCACGGTCATGGTGAAGAAGGCCATGTTCATGATCGCCGGCGTGGACCAGCCCTTGCTCTCGTAGGTCCTCGCGGCGGTCAGGTACCCGAGCAGCCGGTCACGGATGGCGCGGCTCTTGATCCGGTGGTCGGCATACAGGCGGCTGACCGATGTCATGGTGCTGGACGTCGTTGCCACGATCGTGAAGGTGGTGGTCTTCACGGCGGTGTTCCCCGCCTTGTCCTTGGCCGTGACGGTCAGCTTGTGCGTACCGAGCTTCAGGGTGAGGAGGTCGATGGTCTGGCCGTTCTTGACAGCCTTGGAGTCGAGCTTGGCCGTCACCGACGCGATCCCCGAGTACGGGTCCGCCGCCCCGAACGCCAGCTTGAGCTTCGCGGGATGGACGTACGCCTTCGCCGCGGGCGCCGTGATCGTGATGACCGGCGCATCGATGTCGCCCGCCTGGAAGACCAGCCGGCCCTCGATCGCCGGCGAGATGGTCCCCACTTCGGCGAGGTAGTCGATGACGGCATCGCGGACGTAGTACTGGGTGTCGTTGGCGATCTGGTCGAGCGGCCAGAGGCTGACGCCACCGTCGTTGAAGTTGCAGGAGCCCGCGGCGAGGTAGTTCACCGTCGAGACCCGGTAGAAGGTGGTCGCATCGCTGAAGTCGACCGCGTGCCCGTTGATCGTGAACGACCTGACGTAGCTCTTGGCCGCGTCATAGGGAAGCGGATACTGGTCGTTGTAGGTGATCTTCCCGACCTTGCTCGTGTCGAGCATGCAGGTCGTGTAGTACGAGTAGCCGCCGTACCCGGTCACGTACTTGTAGTAGTAGTAGTTGCGGTAGGCCCGCTCCAGGACCTTCTTGAGCTGCGGTCCGTTCATGTTCAGGACCACCAGCGAGTTCTCGTACGGCATCGCGGCGAACATGTCGGACACCTTGAGGGTGACCGGGGCTGCCGGCGTCGCGGCGTCGGCGATCTTCTTGTTGGTCATCGCGCCCGAGATGTGCACGTCGACCTGGATGTTGTGCTTCGCGAGCTCGAAGACCGAGGCGTCGGCCTGCAGGTTCGCGCCGTTGGTCTCCTCGGTGAATGCCGCCAGCGTGTCGATCGGGGCCGTCGTCTCGCCGAGGACGGTGTTGTTGTAGGTCGCGAGGGCCGCCACGAACGGGTCGGCGATCGCCTGGATCTCCGCGTCCTCTGCCGTGCCCGTCGTCACGGTGAGGTACCGGCCGGTGTTCGAGACGACTTCGTAGCCGCCGCCGGCCTTGGCGCGCATGCCGAGGACGACTTCACCGAGCGTGTTGTTGTAGCGGTAGGCCTGGTTGATGACCACGCGGCTGCCGTCCGGACCTGCCACGATCGTCGGCAGGTACTTGTAGTCCCCGAACCCGGTCGCCGGGTTGGTGTGGCTGTGCGAGCCGATGATCGCGTCGAGGCCCGTCACCGTCGTGGCCATGTTGGTGTCGACATTGCTGTCGACCTCGACGCTGGCCGGGTTCTCGGTGAACCCGATGTGCGTGAGCGCGACGAGCGCGTCGTTGGTGCCGCGGAGCGCGGTCGAGAGCTCCTGGGCCTTCGCCAGCGGGTCGCTGAAGGTCAGCCCCGGGATGTTGCTTGGAAGCTCGTAGTTCGGCACGCGATGGTTCGTGATGCCCAGGATCGCGACCTTGATCCCCTCGGCGCCAAGGGTCTTCTCGACGTACGGCTCGACGCCGACATCCGCGAGGCCGTAGGCGCCGCTGTCGGCCACGTTCGCCCCGAGGATCGGGAACGTCGCCTGGCCCATGACCGCCTTGAAGATCGCGCTTCCGAAGTTGAACTCGTGGTTGCCCAGGGTCATCGCGTCGTAGCCCATGGCGTTGAACGCCGCGATGAGGGGCTGCTCCTGGAGGTCCACCGCGAGCGGGGTGCCGTCGGCGGCGTAGCCCAGGGGGGCCGACTTGAAGTAGTAGGACATCGCGTCGCCCTGGATGCTGTCACCGCCGTTGAGCAGGAGGGTGCGCGTCGGGTTGTGGAGCCGCTCCTGCTTGATGAGCGTCGCCAGCTGCGTGTAGCCCACGTAGGTACCCTTGACCAGGTTCCCGTGGGAGTCGTTGTGGTGGAGGATCGTCACCGGGACGATGCTGCCGCCGGCGTCGTTGCCGTCGCGGACGATCCGGCCATCGAGCGTGCCGTCGCCGTTGGGGCCGCTGTAGGCCGTCGCGGGTGTCCCGTAGTTGGCGGCCACGTACGCGTTGACGGCATTCAGCATGTCGCCCCAGTACGTGATGTTCTTCATGTACTTGAAGCCGCCGTAGCCGTCGCCGCCGGCCGGAGCCAGGAACTCGTTGGTCCCGACCTTGTAGGTCTTCTCCAGGTCGAGCGGCTCGCAGTCGCCCGTGCCCTTGTCAACGACGCACGCGTCGAAGGCGCCCCAGGCGTAGGGCTGCGGTCCGGGGTTGGCGTCCTTGTACGAGAAGTAGCTGTACTCCAGGCCCGCCGGCTGGATGACGCCGGCCACGTTGGGCCCGTAGTTGAGGACCTCCAGGATCTGGGCCCCGGTCATGGTCCCGACCGCCGTCGCGTTGCCGAACGGCAGCACCGTGAACATGTTGCCGTAGGTCAGGAGCGCCGGGTCGTGCGTGCCGGCGGCGCAGCCGGTGTTGACCCACGCGGCGCCGTTCCAGCACCAGTCGGTGCGGATTCCGCCGGCGTTGTTGAAGAAGATGTCGACGTCGTTGGCGGCCGAGCCGTCGCTGTTGAGGTAGTTGTAGATGGCGTCGTCGATGAACGTCCCCATCATGTTGTCGCCGGTGTTGCTGCGCCCCAGGTCCACGGCGCTGTAGCCGACGGGGGTGTTCACGAGAGCGAGATAGTCCGGGTCGGTCGCGTAGCTCGTGACGAGCGCGTCGATCGTCGGGTCCTTGACGCCGGCGGTGAAGCTGGTCGTCCGGGTCCAGGCGACCGACACGGCGCCGGCCGGGGACACGGTGACGTCGGCCCGGCCGACCGTGCGCCCGTTGTAGTAGGCGTGCGCGATGGTGGTCGTCCCGACCACGGTCGCCGGCGGCGCCATGTTCGTGTGGCTGTGGCCGCCGATGATCAGGTTCGCCGGCTTGCCGGCGGTGTTGAGCCTCGCGGCCAGCGTCTGGTCGCCGTACACCGGGATCCCGTAGCCGTAGCCGCCGTCCGCGAAGCCGAGGTGGCTCAGGACGACGACGACGTCGGCCTGGGCCTTCATCGCGTCGTAGTAGTGGAGGATGGAGTCGGCCGGGTCCTTGAAGCAGAGGCCCGCGGTTGCCGTCGAGACGGTGATCGTGGGCGTCTCGGTCGTGGTCACCCCGATGAAGGCGACCTTGATCTCGTTGGGTGCCGTCCCGACCGTCTTGACCTCGAACGGGGCGTCAGCGAAGTCCGGCGTGTCCCAGCCGGCGGTCGCGCAGCTGCCCGTGTCGTTCTTGACGATGTTCGCGGTGACGTACGGGTAGGTGGCCTCGCCGGTGCGGTTGGCGAGGTTGACCTGGCCCCAGTCGAACTCGTGGTTCCCGAAGGTCGCCACGTCGTAGCCCATCGCGTTGTAGGTCGCGATGGTCGGGATCCCCTTGCCCGTCGCCGTGCCGTCACCGAGGTTGGAGAGCAGGCTCCCCTGCATCTCGTCTCCGCCGTCGACGAGGAGGACATTGCCAGCGCCGACCGCGGTCCGGATGTCGTTGACGACGGTGGCCACCCTCGCTGATCCGGGGTTGCTGCCGGACGCCTCCAGCTGGCCGTGGAAGTCGTTCGTGTGCAGGATCGTGAACGTGGACGAGACCGAGGGCGCCGCGCTCGTCGGGGGCGTGGCCCCGAGCGATGCGAGCAGGGCCAGGACGGCCGCCGCCACGAGGGGTCGGGTACGTTGCACCGGGGGCACCTCCGACGCGAGGGCAAGCGCGGGGACGCCGGCGACCCGGTCCCTCTTGATCCAGGCCGCGCGGGGAAGCGATGCAGGCACCGTAGGGGCTGGGCGGGAGCCGGCCTATTGCCGAACGTCCCGTTTGTCGACGCGAAGCGGCCCTCGCGCCCGGCATGCCAGCTCGGCTCGTGCGCGGACGACGGCTGACCGGCTCTCGCCCACGGTTGGCCGGCGGCGTCGCGATGATCCGCCGGTGAGCGACCGTGAATGGGCGACCGCCACGCTCCTCGCGTGGAGATCGGCCGGCACGACCCCCCTGCCCTGCCGCCCGCGGTGGCGGAACGGCTGGCGCGCCTTGCCCCGGACCAGCGCGCCGCCGCCACTGCGCCCCCCGGACCGGTCCTGTGCATCGCGCCCGCCGGCAGCGGCAAGACGACGACGCTCGTGGCGCGCGTGGCGTGGCTCGTGGCGACCGGGGTTGACCCGGCGACGGTCGCGGCGATCACCTTCAACGCGCGCGCCGCAGCGGAGCTCCGCGAGCGGCTGGCGCCTGCGCTGGAGCCGCTGAGCGCAGCGGCGGTCGGGGCGGCCCCGCGCGAACAGCCGCACCCGCGCGGTGACCCGGACCCGCGCGGTCACCCGCACCCGCGCGGTCAGCCGGCGCGCGCGACGGCGGCGTGCGGGTCCGCACCTTCCACGCGCTCGGGCTCGAGATCCTCCGCGACGCCGGCCGGCCTCCTGTTCTCGTGGCGCGCGACAGCGTCCTCCGCAGGAGCCAGCCCCTGGCGGACGCCGCGGCCCGACGGCGCCTGGACGACGCCTTCTCCCGGCTCAAGCTGGACCTGGGCCTGACGGCCCACGATGTCGCCGCCGACCCGGAGCCAGGGCCCGTGGCGCGCGCCTTCCTCGCCTACGAGCAGGCGCTGGAGGATGCCGGCGCATGCGACTTCGACGACCTGGTCGCAGGGGCGCTGCGGGTCCTGGAGGCGGAGGCGGCGCTTCTCGCCCGCTGGCGGTCGCGCTGCGCGCACCTGCTCGTCGACGAGGTCCAGGACGTGGACGCGAGCCAGCTCCGGCTGGCGCTGCTCCTGGCAGCCCCGGCGAACCGCGTCTTCCTCGTCGGCGACGACGACCAGAGCATCTACGGCTGGAGGCTGGCCGACGTGCGCCGGGTCCTGGGCCTTGCGGCGGCCCTGCCCGGCCTCCGGCGCGTCGACCTGGCGGTCAACTATCGATGCCCCGCACCCGTGCTGGCCCGGGCGGTCCGCCTCGTGGAGCACAACCGCGAGCGCTTCGCGAAGGAGATCCGCCCGGGTCCCGGGGCGGCCGGGCGACTCGTCCTGGCCCCCGCAGCCCCCGGCCCGGCCGTGATCGACGCGCTCCTGCGCCGATGGCCGGCCGACGGCACGCGGCGCGCCATCCTGGCCCGCACCCGGCGGGAGCTCCTGCCGGCCGTGGTGGCCTGCCTGTCGACGAACGTGCCGTTCCGCGCCGACGGCATCGCCCTCCCGCTCGACGACCCACGGATCGACGGTCTGGTGGCCCGGGCAGCGGCCGATCAGCGGCGCCTGCCGATGGCGGCCCGGCTGGCGACCGTGGCGGGCGACCCAATGCCGGCGGATGGACGCGGACGTCGCCGCGCGTCCGGACGCGGCGACCGGCTCGTCCGAGGCGGGCCGGGGACTCGGACGCGATGCCGGAGGCCTCGGACCAGGAGCCGGAGTGGACCCTCGATGAGCTCCGAGCGGCGCTCGTCGGCTGGGCCGTGGCCCTGCCGCGCGACGCCGATCTCGGGACCGCGATCACCGACGCTCGCGCCCGGTTGGCGCGCCTGCGGGTCCCGGACGCGGCGCTGACCCTGGCGACCGCGCACGGGACGAAGGGCCTCGAGTGGGACCACGTGGCGATCCTCGGCATGAGCGAGGGCCGCTTCCCCAGCGCGCGGAGCCTGGCCGAGGCAGCCGAACCGGAGCGGGCCCTGGAGGAGGAGCGCCGGCTGGCCTACGTCGCCTGGACCCGCGCCCGGCGGAGCCTCACCCTCTTCTATGACCCGGAGGCGCCGTCGCCCTTCCTCCTGGAGGCCTTCGACCCCGATGAGCTCGCCGGCGATCCGACGCCCGAGCTGCGAGCCTGAACGATGGCTGCCGGGCCCGTGCCTCGACTCGGGCGAACCCCGGGATCGATCCTCGCGATCCGGGCTCGGCCGCCGCGCGATCCGGGCTCGGCCGCCGCACGCGATCCGGGCTCGGCCGCCGCTCGCGATCAGCGCTCCGCCGCCTCGCGCCGGACGAGCAGCTTCAGCAGGAGGTCCAGCGCGTCGCGAAAGGCCATCGCGTCGTCCCAGGGCAGGACGTCGGCGATCGAGTCCTTCGCCCCGAACGCGGCCCGGCCTCGGCGGGCAACCGCGCGCAGCTCGCCCGGCGGCGCGTCGCGGAGCCGCTCCGGAAGGGGGGCCAGGAAGGCTTCCCACCTGGCGCTGCCGGCGTCCCGCGCGGCGGCCAGCAGGCGATCGGCACAGCGCGCGGCCGCGAGCCCGGCGTCGTCGATCTCGGGCAGCTCGTGGCGGCCCGGGGTGCGCGGCGTCACGTCGCGGCGGTCAGTTGATCGCCGGACCGCCCGGCGGGGGCGGCGAGCGGGCCGACCTCGCCCGGCAGCTGGTCCACGACGAGCGGCAGGCGCTTCCGTTCGGAGCCATCGACGAGGATCCGAAAGGAGTGGTCGCCCGCGCGGTCGAAGCCCACGTTCCAGAGGTCCACGGCGAAGGTCAGCAGGCTGTCGCGGGCGTCGGACGGTGGGCTCGTCCGCAGGACGCCGCCCGCCCCTGCCAGCTCGCGGCCGTCCGGGTCCAGGAGCACGAAGCGGACTTCGTGCTCGCTGTGCGCCTCGGGCGCCGTGACCAGCAGCCCGATGACCAGCGCGAGATGCGGATGCCGGAATGGAAAGGCCCGCGCGCCGAGGCGGGTGACGCCCCCGCCGATGACGTGGAACTTCTCGCCGGGGCGTGCCTGCGCCGCGTCGGCGAGGAACGCGTACTCGATGTCGGGCATGCCGGCATCGTACCGCGCTCGTCATGGCGATCGGGGTCCACCAGGAGACGGCGGACAGCAGTGATCGCGGGCGGCCGAGGCCGCCCGCGATCGGGACGCTCCGTGGCTGCGGTGGTCAGATCGTGGTGGAGGATGCCTCCGTCGGCCGGCCCAGGCGGACCAGGAACCGCACGAACAGGGCGCCCGCCGTGGCGAAGAAGAGAACGATGCTGATCCAGAAGATCGGCTTCGCGACGTCGAGGTTCGAGGTGCTGATGAGCTTCGACGGCAGATCGCCGAGGGACTTCTGGTCGGCGGCCTCCATGCCGTAGACCTGGGGGACGATGTACAGAACGGACGCGATGACCAGCAGACCGCTGACGATGCGGAAGGCCACCGGATCGTCGTCCGCGTCGCGGACGATCTTCACTGCGAGGGCCCAGAAGAGGAAGACGGAGGCCAGAGGCGCGGTGATCGGCAGGCCGTCGCCGGTGAGATACAGGTTGGGCATGAAGAAGATCATGCTCAGCCCGAGGGTGATGAAGAGGAGGCCATCCCGGATCAGGACGTAGGACAGCCACCAGACGTCGCCGCCGAAGCGGAGCGTGAGGGTCCGCAGGAAGCGCAGCACATACGGTCGCGCGAAGTGCATGGACATGGCGAACGCCCACAGGATGGGCAGGACCGCCGCGAGCGAGAGGACCAGCCAGCCCGAGGCGCCGGTCGTCAGGGCGGTTGCGAGGTCGTCGGCACTCATCGGTTACCCCTCGGTGCCGGGCGTCGGCCGGCGGACGCTCGTGAGCCGGAAGTTGTAGGCGACCGCGACCACGCCGAGGATGCCGGCGAGCGCGGCGGACAGGTAGCAGAGCGGCAGGGCGAGGTCGGGGTTGGACGAGCTCACGAGGGCCTGCGAGATGCCCTCGATGTGCTGCCCGGAGAGCTCCGTCGCCTGCACGCCGAAGAAGTAGGGGATGAGATAGAGCATCGACCCCAGGGCCGACCAGCAGGACCTGCACGCGGAACCAGCGCAGGTCCGCGTCGCCCTTCGTGACCAGCTTGATGAGCAGAGCGGCGAACGCGCAGACCGCCGCCAGGCCACCCGTCACCGGCAGCTGCTGGCCGGTGACGACGTCCGGGTAGAACAGGATGAAGCTGCCCAGGAAGACTTGGAGCAGAAAGATGTCGCGCAGGGCGACGTAGATGATCCACCACAGGTCGGCGCCCAGCCGCAGGGTGAACTTACCCGTCGTGTGGGCCATGTAGGGACGGGCGAGGTGGAGGCCGAGGGCCAACAGCCACAGCACGACGAGGGCCGCGCCGATGGTGCCCTCGATGAAGGCCTCTCCGGCGTCGAAGAAGCCCGATACCTGGTCCGGGGTCATGCCTGGTCTCCTCCGATTGCGGCTGAGATGGGCGCCACCGGGTGGCCGGCCGGCGGCGCGTCGATGACCGTGAGGCCGGGGCGATCTGCGGGTCCCCGGCCGGCCTGGACCGACACGCTCGAGCAGCCGTAGACCGCGTCGCACCGGAAGCAGCGCGAGGCCTCGCCACGGGCGGTGGCCTCGTCGAAGCCGACCTGGGTGGCGCCGAAGGAACCCGGGTTGAAGACGGGCAGCGGGGCGTGGGCCCGCGGCCGCGGCGCCAGGTCCAGCGAGAGCGACGTCTCGGGCGGCGTGGCGTAGCGGACGGTCCGCATGATCTCGGCCTCGCCGTCACGCACTCCCGCCAGGAACTCGTGGACGGACCCGGCGGCCCGGCGGCCGGAGGCCACCGCGTCGATGATCGTCTTGGGACCGGAGACGACGTCGCCGCCCGCGAAGATCCCGGCGCGGCCCGTGGCGAGCGTTCGCGGGTCGGCCACGATGCCGGCCCAGCCGCTCACCTCGATCCCGGCGCCTTCGGGAAGGATCGACGGGTCGGGCTCCTCGCCCACGGCGACGAGGATCGTCGCGGCCGGCATCTCCACGATCGAATTCGGAACCGGGGCCCAGGCGGCGCGGCCGCGGTCGACCTCGCCGGTCGGCCGCTGCTCGGTGCAGCGAAGGGCGACCACGGCCCCGTCGCGCCCGACGACCTCGGCGACCGCCAGGCCCGGCCTGACCACGATGCCCTCGCGCTCGGCAGCCTCGATCTCCTCTTCCTGCGCCGGCATGTCGGCTCGGCCGCGGCGATAGGCGATGGTGACCGACGAGGCCCCGCTGCGGAGAGCGGAGCGGGCGGCGTCCATGGCCGTGCTCCCGCCGCCGACCACCACCGCGGGCCCGGACAGCCGAGGGTGCTCCCCGAGGTTGACTTGCTTGAGGAACAGCGTCGCCGGCACCACGCCTGCCAGGCTGTCGCCGGGCACCCCGAGCCGCCGGCTCTTGGAGGCGCCGGTCGCCAGGAACACGGCCTTGAAGCCCTCACGCTCGAGGTCGCCGAGCGTGAAGTCGCGGCCCATCGCCGTGTCCAGCCGAAGCTCGACACCCAGGCCGACGATCCGCGCGATCTCCTCCTGGAGCACCTCCCGTGGGAGGCGGTACTCAGGGATGCCGATCGCCATCATGCCGCCTGGCACCGGCATCGCCTCGAAGACGGTGACCGGGTAGCCCAGGCGGGCGAGGTAGTAGGCGGCGGACATGCCGGCCGGGCCACCGCCGATGATCGCCACCCGCTCGGTTCGTCGCAGGACGGGAGGGGCGACCGGCGGCAGGTGGCCGTGCTCGGCGGCGAACCGCTTGATGGTCCGGATGGAGATCGGCTCGTCCAGGACGCCGCGCCGGCACGCCGCCTCGCAGGGCGCCGTGCAGATCCAGCCGCAGACCGACGGGAACGGGTTGACCTCGGCGGCGACCGCGTAGGCGTCGTCGTAGCGGCCCTCGGCGACAAGTCCGACATACCGCCCGGCATCGGTGCCGGCCGGGCAGGCCACCTGGCAAGGTGCCAGCGGAGACGGTGGAACGTCCTCGACCATCGTCCGCCAGACCTGCCACGGTTGGGGTCGCTCGGCCGTCCGCCACCCGAACAGGTCGCCCCAGGGCGACGGGTGGTTCGGCTTGAGAGCTTCGCGGGTGATGGCCGACAGCGGCACCCAGCCACCCTCGTCCGCGGGCGGACGGGTGATCGGGCCCTGGCGGGCCGCGAGCGGCGTGGCACCCTCCACCGTGGCCAGCGTCATCACGACCGTGGGACACTCGCGGATGCAGATCCCACACCCGATGCATTCCCCGACCTGGACGGGGCGTTCCATCATCCATGGCAGGGGGATGCCCCGCCCGGCCGTCTCGATGCCCGGCCCAGCAGGACGCGACATGTCGAGCGCCTCGACCGGGCAGACGTCCATGCACACGGCGCAGTTGAGACAGTTGCCGTGGTCGATGTCGATGCGATAGCCCATGAAGCCTCTCCGTACGGGCGTGTCACGGGCCAGCATCGGCTCGCCGTGGTCGCAGGGGAACCCTCATCAGGATGGGTGGCTCCCCTACCCAACCGGATAGGCCGACGAAGGGTTGGTGCATGTCCGCGCGGATGCCGGGAGGCCAGCGCGGGATCCAGGACCCAGGCGGGCAGCGTCGCCGGCGCCGGCGCATGCAGCTCGACGTCAGGCCGGCGGCCCCTCGCTCGACGTCAGGCCGGCGGCACCAGGCCCTCGCGCACCGCCCGCGCCGCGACCTCGGTGCGGCTCTCGGCGTGCAGCTTCTCCAGGATGTTGCGGAGGTGGAACTTCACGGTGTTCTCCGAGATCCCCAGCTCGGCACCGATCTCCTTGTTGCGCCTGCCCTCGACAACCAGGCGGAGCACGGCCGTCTCGCGCTCGGTCAGCTGGTCGGGCGTCGGGACCGCGGCCGGCCGCGCGAACTGGGCGATGATCCGGGCGGCCGTCGCCGGCGAGATTGCCGCATCGCCCCGGGCCACCGCCTCCATCATCGCCCGGAGCTGGTCCGCCTCGAGGTTCTTGAGGAGATACCCACGGGCACCACTCTTCATGGCCGCGAACAGGTCATCCTCATCCTCGCTCGCGGTGAGCATCACGATGGCCGTCCCTGGCCGGCTGGTGGCCAGGCGCCGCGTTGCCTCCAGGCCCGACACGCCCGGCATGGCGACGTCCATCAGGACGAGGTCCGGCTGCAGCCGTTCCACGAGGGCGACCGCCTCCTCGCCGTCGCCCGCCATCCCCACGACTTCGTGACCCCAGGCGGCGAGGAGCGACGCGACCCCATCGCGGAAGAGCGGGTGGTCGTCGGCCAGCACGATCCGCATTGGGTCACCCGCCCCGGGCCGCGGCCATCGCGGCAGCCCCGGACACCCCGGCCGTTCCGAACGTGGCGGACGTGGCGGACGTGGCGGACGTTCCGGCCGTTCCGGCCGTTCCGGACGTGCCGGACGTTCCGGCCGTTCCGGACGTGGCGGACCTGCGGACGTTCCGGCCGTTCCGGCCGTTCCGGACGTGCCGGACGTTCCGGCCGTTCCGGACGTGGCGGACCTGGCGGACGTTCCGCGTTCCGGCCGTTCCGGACCTGGCGGACGTTCCGGCCGTTCCGCCCGCCGAAGCCACCGGGACGCTGACCGTCACGGTCGCCCCGGAGTGTGGCCCCGACGACCACTCGACGGTGGCCCCGACGGAATGGGCGCGTTCACGCATCGACTGCAGCCCGTAGCGCGGCCAGTCGGGCGGCGACGACCCGGCCACCGGGAAGCCGCGCCCATCGTCGCTGACGCGCACCAGGAGGGCATCCCGTATGACGCCCATGTCGATGACGGCGCGGTGCGCCTCCGCGTGCTTGCGGACGTTCGTCAGCGATTCCTGGACGATCCGGAAGACCTGGGCCTCGGCTTCCGGCGAGAGCGTCGCCGCCCACGCCTCCGGCGTGGCGGTGACGACGACGGCGAGCTTCGAGGCCTCCGCGAAGCGACGGGCGTAATCCTCCACGGCGCCCACGAGCCCCACCCCCGGGGAGATCGGGCTGCGCAGCCCGAGGATGGCCTCGCGCACGTCGACGTAGACGGACCGAGCCGCCGCGGAGAGCTCGGCCAGCTGGGCGCGCGCCTCGTTGATCCGGCCGGTCGCCAGGTACTGGTCCACGGCCTGCGACTTCGTGTTGACGTAGCCCAGGACCTGCGCCAGACCGTCGTGCATCTCGCGGGCGATCCGCTCTCGCTCGGCGATGATGGCCAGCTCGCGGAGCCGCTCCTGGAGGTGGGCGTTCTCGATGGCGATGGCGGCCTGATTGGCCAATGAGGAGAGCGCCTCCACGTCGTCCACGCCAAACGTCCGGGCGGTGCCGCTTCCGACGACCACGAGCCCGATGGTGCCGCCGCCTCGCTGCAGCGGCGCGGCCAGGCGCCCGACGGCGTGGGCGGGGTCGATGAAGCGCACGGCGTCGTCGTCGCCCTCACCCCCGGC
Organism: uncultured Chloroflexia bacterium; assembly: GCA_963810065.1. GTDB lineage: Bacteria > Chloroflexota > Limnocylindria > Limnocylindrales > CSP1-4 > CTSoil-043. The sequence goes on from CAWELX010000001.1 coordinate 131,390, forward strand.
AGGGCGGATTGCGTGTGCGGGGCCGCTTGATGCCCGGAGAGCGAGTCGTCCATCGGATCCGACCAGGAGCAGGACGGCCACGTCGGCCACGAGGAGCTCGCGGGCGTTGTCGACGACGGCCGCGAGGATCGGATCGAGTTCCCCGAGTGCCGTGATCGCGACGCTCACCCGGTGGAGGGCACGGGCCGTTGCATTGCGGGCCTCGAGTTCCTCGTTCTGCGCCTCCAGCCTCGCGGTCAGCGCATCGGTCCGCCGGTAGGTCACGAACGAGAACGCCGCGCTGAGGGCCAGCACAACGCCGACGATGAGGATCGTGTCCAGCTGTACCGGGAATGCAACGTCGAGCAGGCTGTCGCTCAGGAGCTCGATCGCTCCCACCGCGAGTGCGGGGACGAGGATCGTCAGCCAGCGAGAACGCCGGAACATCGCACCACCCCGTGCCTGCCCCGGCCGGTTGCGACCCCGGCCGCGAGCACCGGAAGGATAGTCCGTTCGCGGGCGCGACCCCAGCGCAGGAGAAGGCCCTGGCCGGGCGCCTGCGCCGGAGGCCCGGGGCGGCGACCAGTGCTGCGCCGCGGCCGGACCGTTCAGGCGTCGCGCGGGAACTTCTCCCCGGGGCGGGCCTGGGCCGCGTCGGCGAGGAACGCGTACTCGATGTCGGGCATGGGCCAATGCTACGCCGCGGCGGGAGTGCTGCGCCGTGACGGGCGTGCTCCGCCGCGGACCGAGTGCTCAGGCGTCTCGGACGGAGACGGCGGCGGCCGCGCGCTTCGGCGCCGGGGCCGCCGGCACGACTTCGCCGGTCTCGGCGGCCGTGCGGGCGACCTCTCGACCCAGCTCGTCCGCGAAGGTGACGTCCGAGAGCGGCACCAGCGGCTCCCCGCGCAGGACACGCGCGAGGTACTCCCCGGTTGCCGAGCCCTCGACCCGGGCGACCTCCTCCGGCGTGCCCTCGGCCACGATCGCGCCGCCCCGGGTCCCGCCCTCCGGGCCAAGGTCCACGATCCAGTCGGCGGTCTTGATGACGTCCAGGTTGTGCTCGATGACGACGACCGTGTTCCCGGCGTCCACCAGGCGATGGAGGACCTGCAGGAGCTTCTCCACGTCGGCGAAGTGGAGGCCCGTGGTCGGCTCGTCCAGGACGTAGAGCGTCTTGCCGGTCGCCCGCCGCGAGAGCTCCGTCGCGAGCTTGACGCGCTGGGCCTCGCCGCCCGACAGGGTCGTCGCGGGCTGACCCAGGTGGACGTAGCCCAGGCCCACGTCGACCAGCGTCCGCAGCTTCGTCGCGACCTTCGGCACGGGGCCGAAGACGTCGAGCGCCTCCTCGATCGTCATGTCCAGCACGTCGGCGATGGAGTGGCCGCGGTAGTGGATCTCGAGCGCCTCGCGGTTGTAGCGCTTTCCCTTGCAGACCTCGCAGGGGACGTAGACGTCCGGCAGGAACTGCATCTCGATCTTGAGGATCCCGTCGCCCTTGCAGTTCTCGCAGCGGCCGCCCTTGACGTTGAAGCTGAAGCGCCCCGGCGCGTAGCCCCGCACGCGGGCCTCCGGGACGCCGGCAAAGAGCTCGCGGATGGTGCCGAAGAGGCCCGTGTAGGTGGCCGGGTTGGAGCGCGGCGTGCGCCCGATGGGGCTCTGGTCGATCTCGATGATCTTGTCGACGTGGTGGGCGCCCTCCAGGGCGTCGTGGGCCCCGGGCGCCTCGCGGGCGCCGTTGAGCTCCCGCGCCAGGGCGCGGTACAGGATCTCCGTGACGAGGGTGCTCTTGCCCGATCCCGAGACCCCGGTCACCGAGACGAAGCGCCCCAGCGGGAAGGCCACGTCGATCCCGCGCAGGTTGTGCTCCCGCGCGCCGCGAACCGTGATGGCGCTCCCGTTGCCCGGCCTCCGGCGCGCCGGGATCGGGACGGCCCGTTCGCCGCGCAGGAACGCGCCCGTGATCGAGCGCGGCTCCGCGAGAATCGCCTCCAGCGGCCCCGAGGCGATGATCTCGCCCCCGTGCTCCCCGGCCCCCGGCCCGATGTCGACCACCCAGTCGGCCGTCCGGATGGTCTCCTCGTCGTGCTCCACGACGAGGAGCGTGTTGCCCAGGTCGCGCAGGCGGGTGAGCGTCGCGATGAGCTTGGCGTTGTCGCGCTGGTGGAGCCCGATGGAGGGCTCGTCCAGGATGTACAGGACGCCCACGAGCGAGCTGCCGATCTGCGTGGCCAGGCGGATCCGCTGGGCCTCGCCGCCGGAGAGCGTGGAGCTGGTGCGGTCGATCGTCAGGTAGTCGAGGCCGACGTCGGCGAGGAACCCCAGGCGGGCCACGATCTCCTTGAGGACCATCCGGGCGATCGTCCGCTCACGCTCGGTCAGGGATGCGGGCAGGGCGTCCACCCAGGCGAGGGCGTCGGTGACGCTGAGGGTCGAGACGTCGTGGACGTTGCGGCCGTCGATCGTGACCGCGAGGACCTCGGGCCGCAGGCGGCGGCCGCCGCAGGCCGGGCAGGGGCGACCCACCATGTACTTCTCGAGCTCGGTCTTGATGTACTCCGACTCGGTCTCCCGGAAGCGCCGCTCCAGGTTCGTGACCAGGCCTTCGAAGGTTGCCCAGTAGGTGTTCTCGCCGCGGTCGTGGCGGTAGCGGACGAGGACCTTCTCCTCTTTGGCCGAGTACAGGAGGTGCTGGACGGCCTCGGGCGGCAGGTCGCGGACCGGGGCCCGGACGTCCCAGCCGTGGTCGGCGAAGATCGCCTCCAGGATCTTCATCCGCCAGGACGCCTCCGTCGGCATCCTGGCCCACGGCAGCAGCGCCCCGCCGGCGACGCTCTTGCTGCGGTCCGGCAGGACGAGGTCCGGGTCGATGACGAGCTGCGTGCCGATTCCCGTGCAGGTGGGGCAGGCCCCGTGCGGCGAGTTGAAGGAGAAGCTCCGCGGCTCCAGCTCATCGATGGTCGTCCCGTCGTACGGGCAGCTGTAGCGCTCGCTGAAGCGGCGCTCCTCGAAGTCGGGTTCCTCCCCGCCGCGCGGGGACGGCGCGACGACCACCACGCCCTCGCCCAGGCGCAGCGCGGTCTCGATGGAGTCGGCCAGGCGGGCGGCGTCCGGCGCTGGCTCGCCTTCGCGCTCGGGCAGCCGGACGACGAAGCGGTCCACCACGACCTCGATCGTGTGGCGCTTGTACTTGTCGAGGCTCTTCGTCTCGGAGAGGTCCATCTGCTCGCCGTCGACGCGCACCCGGACGAAGCCCTGCTTGCGGGCGGCCTCGAAGATCCGGTCGCCCTCGGTCTTGCGGTCCTTGACGAGCGGGCCGAGGACCAGCAGGCGGGTCCCCTCCGGCAGCCGGAGGACCTGGTCGACCATCTGCTGGACGGTCTGGCGCTCGATCTCCCGGCCGCAGACGGGGCAGTGCGGGTGGCCGATGCGGGCGAACAGCAGCCGCAGGTGGTCGTAGATCTCCGTGACCGTGCCAACCGTGGACCGAGGGTTCCGGCTGGCGCCCTTCTGGTCGATGGAGATGGCCGGCGAGAGCCCGTCGATCTGGTCGACATCGGGCTTCTCCATCTGGCCCAGGAACTGCCGGGCGTACGCCGACAGGCTCTCGACGTAGCGCCGCTGGCCCTCGGCGTAGATGGTGTCGAAGGCGAGGCTGCTCTTCCCGGAGCCGGACAGGCCGGTGATCACCACGAAGCGGTCGCGCGGGATGGCGACGGTCACGTTCTTGAGGTTGTGCTCGCGCGCGCCGCGCACGATCAGCTGGTCGGAGGGCACGTGCGCAGTCTACGCCAGACGTGCTATTTCGTACAGGTGTTCTAACAGACTCGGGGCGCCGGTCGCCCGCGGTCGCGCCCCGGGACCACGCCGAAGGGCAGGAAGGAGGCGTCGAGCGGGGCCCGATCGACGCCTCGTGACGGACGCCCTCTCGAATCGATGACCGTGGCCACATCACGCGCCCACCAGGGCGATCCTCCGGCACCGCGCGTTGACAGCGTCGGCGCCCAAGGCCACCTCAGCGCTGGTGATGCGCAGGTGATGCGCATAGGGTCATCGAATTCGGACACGGTCGCCGCGGCGATCGCGCGCAGACGGCACCCGCTCGCCGTGGCAACGTGGCACACGACGCGGCTACTCCAGCACGGAATGCCCGTGGAACCGTCGTCAAGAGGCAGTTCGGCGGGACATCCGGGCACGGAGACCGCGCTCGATGTGCCAGAACCTGGGGCGCCGGCTGGGCTAGGCCGATGGCGGGGGCGTGCGGCGGCGCGCTGGAGTGCCCGGCGGCGCGTGGTGGCGGCGGCGCACGCTCAGCGCCGCGGTCCGCGGCGCCCGGTGCGGCGGCGAACGTTCGGGGTGACCGTGCGATCCCAGGTGGGGCGGTCGAGCCAGCGTGCCTGCCAGCCGGCATCGTCGTCCTCGTGCTCGTCGCGGAGGCCCGGCAGCCAGTCGGCTGCGGTCCCCTCGGCGATCGCGGGTTCTTCGCCGGCCGGCACCACGGTCACCTCGGTCACCTCCAGGGCGGAGGAGGTCTCGGCGCCCGCGGCGATCTCGGTCGACGCGCCCGCAGCGGGTCGCGCACCCGGCTCGGCGCTCGATCGTCCGCCCCGGCGCGTCCGTCCCGACGTACGGCCGGCGGCCTCCGCCGCGCGCCCAACCACGATCGACGCATCCTCCTCCAGGACCCGGAACCGGATCTGCTGGATCTCGTCCCGCAGTGCCGCCGCCCGCTCGAACTCCAGCTCGCGGGCCGCGGCCCGCATCTCCGTCTCCAGGCGCGCCACGAGCTGCTCCACCTGGGTCTTCGTGGCACCCTCGAGGTCGCGGCCGCCGCCGTCCCCGTAGGAGGCCCCGACCTCAGCCGCGACCCGCAGCCGGTCGTTGATGTCGCGGATCTCCTTGACGATCGTCAGCGGGGTGATCCCGTGCTCCGCGTTGTGGCGCTCCTGGATCCCGCGCCGGCGGTCCGTCTCGCCGATCGCCGCGCGCATCGACTCGGTGATGACGTCGGCGTACATGACGACCTCGCCGCCGATGTTGCGCGCAGCCCGGCCGATCATCTGGATGAGCGACCAGGCGCTGCGCAGGAAGCCTTCCTTGTCGGCGTCGAGGATCGCGACGAGGGTCACCTCGGGGAGGTCGATCCCCTCGCGCAGGAGGTTGATCCCGACCAGCACGTCGAACACGCCCAGGCGCAGGTCGCGCAGGATCCGGACCCGCTCCAGCGTGTCCACCTCGCTGTGCAGGTACTGCACCTTGACCCCGAGCTCGCGCAGGTAGTCCGTCAGGTCCTCGGCCATCCGCTTCGTGAGGGTCGTGACCAGGACCCGCTCCCCGCGCTCCGCGCGCTCGCGCACGCGCTCCAGGAGGTCGTCGATCTGGCCCTCCGTCGGCCGGACCGTGATCCGCGGGTCGACGACCCCGGTGGGCCGGATCAGCTGCTCGGCGATCCGCTCGCTCCGCTCCAGCTCGTACGGGCCGGGCGTGGCGCTCATGTAGACCGCCTGGTGGACGGTGGCCTCGAACTCCTCGAAGGTGAGCGGCCGGTTGTCGAGGGCCGACGGCAGGCGGAACCCGAAGTCGACCAGGATCTCCTTGCGGGTCCGGTCGTTCTTGTACATGCCGACCACCTGCGGGATCGTCATGTGCGACTCGTCCACGACCAGCAGCCAGTCCGGCGGGAAGTAGTCAAGGAGCGTCCAGGGCCGGGACCCGGGCTCGCGTCCCGAGAGGTGCCGGGAGTAGTTCTCGATCCCGGAGCAGAAGCCCAGCTCGCGGATCATCTCCAGGTCGAAGGTGGTCCGCTGGCGGAGGCGCGCGGCCTCCAGGGCCCTCCCCTGCTCCTCCAGCCAGGCGACGCGCTCGTCGGCCTCGGCGCCGATCGTGCCGATCGCCGCCCGCAGCTTGTCGGCCGGGGTCACGAAGTGGCTGGCCGGGAAGACGTTGACCTCCGAGCGCTCGGCCAGGAGCTCGCCGGTCAACGGGTCCAGCTCGGTGATGCGCTCCACCTCGTCGCCGAAGAACTCGACCCGGATGAGGAGATCCTCCGATGACGGTACGAGCTCCAGGGTGTCGCCGCGGACGCGGAACCGCGAGCGCTGGAGGGCCTGGTCGTTGCGCTGGTACTGCAGGTCGACCAGGTGGCGCAGCACGGTGTCGCGGCGATAGGCGCCGCCGCGCTTGAGGCGCAGCACCGTCGCGCCGTAGTCCACCGGCGCGCCCAGGCCGTAGATGCAGCTGACGGACGCGACGATGATCACGTCGCGCCGCTCGAAGAGCGCCTTCGTGGCCGCGTGACGGAGCTTGTCGATCTCCTCGTTGCGGCTGGAGTCCTTCTCGATGTACGTGTCCGACCGGGGCAGGTAGGCCTCCGGCTGGTAGTAGTCGAAGTAGCTCACGAAGTACTCGACTGCGTTCTCCGGGAAGAAGTCGCGGAACTCGGCGTACAGCTGGGCCGCCAGGGTCTTGTTGTGAGCCAGAACCAGCGTGGGCCGGTTCGCCTTCTCGATCACCCGCGCCAGGGTGAAGGTCTTGCCGGTGCCGGTCGCTCCCAGGAGGACCTGGTGGTGCAGCCCGCGGGCCAGCCCGTCGGCGAGGCGCTCGATCGCCACCGGCTGGTCGCCGGTCGGCTCGAAGGGGGCGACGAGCTTGAAGTCGGGCACGTCACCAGTCTACCAGACAGGCCGGACGGCAACCGAACGGACGTTCGACCAGCGGCCCAGCCCCTCGCGAACGGTGCCACGACGCACAACGCGGTACCAATGCGCGCCGGGCGTGGGACCAATCGCCCGTGGGAGGGGCCCGGATGGGGGTCGATACTCGCCTTGGGCCGCCCTTCGGCGGGTTCCCTCGCGCGCCGAGGTTGTGTGGAGAGTCGATGCGAGCGCCGCGCGACGGAGACCGGGATGTGACGCGCATCCGGCCGCGCCGGGAGGCGGGCCAGGGCCTGGTGGAGTTCGCCCTGGTGATCCCGCTCTTCGTCGGGCTCCTGATGGGCGTCATCGAGTTCGGGTTCCTCTACAACAACCTGCTCACGGTCCAGTTCGCGGCGCGCCAGGGCGTGAGCGCCGCGGCCCAGGCCGGCGGAGTGGACGGCGCCGACTGCTCGATCCTCAATGCCGTGGAGAAGGCGCTCTCACCGCCGATCGACCACGCCCGCGTGGAGTTCGTCGAGATCTTCCAGTCCGACGCGGCAGGCGATGTCGTGCCAGGCGTCATCAACCGTTACGTACGGGAAGGAACACTGGACTGCCCGGGCACCGGCACGCAGCCCTACACGCTCGTCGGCGCCGAGGGCTACCCCCAGATCGACCGGCACGACGCGCTCGTCGAGGGGCTGGATGTGATCGGGGTGCGCCTCGGGTACGAGTACGTCGGCATGACTCCTGTCGCGCTCGGTCGCACCTGGGACCTGTCCGACGGAGCCACGCTGCGCATGGAGCCGAAGCAATGAGCCGCCTTCGAGGGCGCGCCGGCGCACAGGGCCAGGCAATCGTGGAGTTCACCCTGATCATCCCGGCCTTCCTGATCATCCTCATGGGCATGCTGGAGTTCGGCATCGCCTTCGATCACCGCAACGCCATGGCGTATGCGGTCCGCGAAGGCGCCAGGGTGGGAGCGAGCCTGGGCAATGGCGGGTCGCAGCCGACAGGCGTCGATCCCGCGATCCTGGCCGCCGTGCAGCGTGGCCTGACGGACCCGATCCTGATCGAGAACATCACGTCCATCGAGATCTACCAGGCGGACACGAGTGGCCGGCCCATCTCGGGGAAGATCGACACGTACGACCGCTATGGGAACCTCATCGGCGCCGCGGGCTGGCCGGCGACCAGCCGCGTCCCCGGCCTGAGCGGCGACTCGGTCGGCGTCCGCGTCGTCTACGACTTCCGACCACAGACGCCGCTGGGCACCCTCCTCGGGTTCTTCATGAACGGCAACCCGCCCTATACGTCGATCCAGATGACGGACGCCGCAGTCATGAAGCTGGAGCCCGGGCCGTGAGCGAGGTCGCCGTCGACGGCGGGACGCCCGCCGGCATGGACGCGGCCGGCGACCGGCGACATGGTCCCAGGCCCCGCGGCCAGGTGCTGGTGATCTTCGTCTTCGCGCTGGGCGCCCTGTTCGGCATCCTCGCCCTGGTGATCGACATCGGGAACATCTGGAGCAACTCGCTCCATGTCCAGCAGGCCGCCGAGGCCGCGGCCATGGCCGGGGTCCCGTACATGCCCGGCGACTTCACGACGGCGTCGGCCAAGGCCACGGCCGAGGCCAGGCGGAACGGCTACTGGGCGGCCGGCGGCTCGACGGTCACGCCCGCGATCAACGCCGAGTCCAACCGCCGCCTCGATGTCACCGTGTCGCGCTCCTTCGGCACGTACTTCCTGGGGCTCCTCGGGATGAACTCGGTGCGGATCACGCTCACGGCGACCGCCGAGTACACCCTGCCGGTCCCGATGGGCAGCCCGCTCAGCACGTATGGCGACAACACCGGGAACTTCTGGGCGGCGGCCGAGACGCAGGGCAGTAACCGCTCGTACGGCGACGCGTACGGCACGTACTACAACCCGAGCCCCACGCTCAACAACCAGTACGACGCCCGCGGGTACCAGTACGCGATCGAGGTGCCGGTCGGGGCCGGCGCCACGAACATCGACCTCTACGATCCCACGTTCTGCGCGGTCGACGACCAGAAGGGAACCGGCGACCACTGGATCGCGTGGGATCTCGCGGGCTGGCCCGCCGTGTCCATCTACTACACCCTGTGGTCGGACCCGGCACAGACGCCGCTCGACTACAGCGACGACGTCGTGGTCGCCGCGAGCGGCACCCTGTTCGAGAACAAGCGCCAGGTGGACAAGAGCGCGGCCCTCCGCGAGAACTCCGCCTCGTGGCCGGGTCACGCCTTCTGGTCGCTCCCGGACTGCACGAGCAATGCCTATCACAACCAGTGGTGGACTCTCTCCACGGTGACCTCGCCCGGCGTCTATCGCCTGCAGGTGACCACGACGAACCCGCTCAATCCCAACGACCAGAAGGGCACCAGCGCCGAGAACATGTGGGCCCTGCGCGCCGTGGCAACCGATCCGACCTTCAAGCCGTACGTGTACGGGCTCGGCAAGATGGTCATCTACGCCAACGTGGCCACCGGGACGACGCTCTTCTACCTCGGCCGGATCGAGTCCGTGCACGCGGGCAAGACGATGGTCATCCAGCTCTTCGACCCCGGCGACGCATCGGGGAACTCGAGCATCGAGGTTCTCCAGCCCACGTCCACGGGCTACACCCCTGCGAGGTTCAACTACACCGCGGACGCCAACGCGAGCGGGTCGAAGAGCGGCACGAACGTGACGAGCCTGAAGACCACGATCAACGGCGCGGGCCAGTACAACAATTCCTGGGTCACGCTGACGGTCCCGCTTCCCAAGACCTACACGGCGCCGCTGCCACCGGGGGAGCCTGCGGGCACGCTGGGAGGCTGGTGGAAGATCCGCTACACGTTCGACAACGTCACGACCGACACGACCACCTGGCAGGTCTCCATCCGCGGCAATCCGGTCCACCTCGTCCTGCCCTGACAGGCGATCAGGAGCCGCGAGACGCGTCGCACCGCCGCTGCACGTCCGATCGGATGATCCCGCGCGGTACTTCGGGCGGATGGAGCCTGCAGCACCCGCCCGCGACGATGCGGATGGCCGCCGCGTCCATCGCGTCGCACGCGGCACGTCAGGATCAGACCGGAGGCTTCGCCCAGCATGGAAATGGAGTACCACGACCCCTCGCGGCGAGGCAAGTACATCGTCGCCCTCGGGCTCGTGCTGGCCCTCGTCGCGGGCGTCGGGGCGTTCTTCGTGATCCGCCAGGCCCAGCAGGAAGCCGGCTCGGCCAACCTGCCGACCGCGGCAATCGTGGTTGCCGCCAAGGAGATCCCGGCGCGCAAGGTCATCGCCCCCGAGGACCTCGAGCTGCGCCAGGTGCCGCTGGACGCCACCACCGCCCAGGGCGTCTTCGCCGAGTCGTCCAAGATCGTCGGCCTGGTCGCCGGGACGACGATTCTCCAGGGCCAGCCCGTCTTCGCGAACATGCTCGCCGGCCAGACCCAGGGATCGCAGTTCTCGATCCTCGGCCCGACCGAGACCGTCGGGCCCGACTCGCCCGCCTGGCGTGCCGTCTCGATCACCGTCCCCGACGACCGCGCCGTCGGCGGCCTGCTGCAACCCGGAGCAACGGTTGACGTGTTCGTGACTTCGACGATCGCCGTGCCCGAGGAGATCGCGGCGGCCGGCAGATACTTCACCGACAAGTCGACGAAGATCGTCTACCAGGACATGCTGATCCTGGCGAAGACCACCACCGCCTACGTCCTCAAGGCTTCGGTCCCGGTCGCCGAGGAGATCTCGCACCTCCAGGCCAGCGGCGCCGCCGCCTTCAGCTTCGCCCTTCGGCCCGACCAGGACACGCGTCCGGTCGATGCTTCCACGCTCGGCACGACGACGACGAAGATCGTGGCGCGGTATGGCCTCCCCCTGCCCGAGTGGTACGGGCCCGGCAAGGCCGCGGCGCCCTCGCCCCTCGCCACGCCGGTCCCGAGCGAGTCCCCCGCGGTCACGGCCAGCCCGGCCCCGTAGCGGTCGGACCCGCGCCTTCCGGACTGCGCGCCTCAGATCCGGGCGCCGTGGGGGCGCCGCGGTGGCTCAGCGAGGCCGACCGCGCCCTGCGCCGACCCGCGCGAGCGCCGCGGCGTAGGCCGCCGCAACCAGCGCCTCCGTCGGGCCACGATCGCCCGACGCGTCGATCACCACGACGCCGGGGACTGACCGGGCGCGGGCCCGGAGGTCCGCCTGGGCCGCGATCCGTCGGTCGGCGTCGGAGGCGGCCATCCCCCGGGCAAGCAGGCGCGCCCGCTGCGTCTCCGGCGTGCAATCCACCAGCCAGACCTCGTCGCACAGGGCGGCGAGGCCGCCCTCGACAAGCTTGATCGCCTCCACGACGACGGCGGGGGCCCCAGCGGCCTCGGCGCCCTCGATGACGGCCAGGATCCGCGGGCGCACCGCGGGGTGGACGATCGCCTCCAGGTCCCGCAGGGCGGAGGGGTCGGCGAAGACGATCCGCGCGAGTGCCGCCCGGTCCAGCGAGCCGTCCGGGGCCCGGACCGCGGCGCCGAAGCGGGCGAGGATCGCGTCGTGCGCCGGCTCGCCCGGCGCCGCCACCTCCCGCGCGACATCGTCGGCATCGATCATCACGCCGCCGCGCGCCGCCAGCCATCCGGCGACCGTCGACTTGCCACACCCGATGGGCCCGGTGATCCCGATCCGCAGCGTCCGCGTCATGGCGTCCCCTCCAGCGTGATGGCGCCCACTCCCGGCGTCACGGGGCCCGCTCCCGGCATCGTGGCGCCCCTCCCCGCGTCACGGCGCCCGCTCCTCCAGGAGGAGCCAGGACTCTTCGGCCTCGGCGAGGGCCTGGTCGACGTCGGCCAGCTCGCTCGTCACCCGTCGGAGCTCCACGAAGTTCGCCGCGATCGACGGGTCGAGAAGGGCCAGCTCCAGGTGGCTCTTGCGGAGACCCAGGCGGGTCAGGTCGTCCTCCGTGGCAGCCTTCTGGCGCCGGTACGCGTCCTTCGAGAGCTTCGGCTGGCGCGGCGCCTGGCGGCCCGATGGCTCCGATGCCGGCGCCGGCTTCGGACGATCATCGGGCCGGCCGGGCGAATCCGGCGGGCGCCCTCCACGTCCGGTGGGCGACGAAGCAGCGGGTGTCGGCCGGCCGTGGAAGCGGGCCTCCTCGCGAGCCCACGCGTCCGCGATGCGCCACCCGTCGGCGGCGGCGGCGCGCCAGGCCCGGTAGCCGCCCTCGAAGGGCACGACGCGACCCTCGTCGACCACCCACAGCCGGTCGCAGGTCGTCTGCAGCAGCCGCCGGTCGTGGCTCACGACGAGCAGCGTGGCGGTCGTCTCGCGCATGAACGCCTCCAGCGCCTCGCGGGCCGGGATGTCGAGGTGGTTGGTGGGCTCATCGAGGAGGAGCAGGTTCGAGGGCATGATGCCCAGGATCGCGAGCTCCAGCCGCGAGCGCTCGCCGCCCGAGAGGCTGCCGACCTCCTTGAAGACGTCGTCACCGCGAAAGAGGAAGCGGGCCAGGTAGCCGCGCGCCTCGCCGGCCGTCATCGGGATCTCCGCCAGCAGCGCGTCGAGGACCGTCTCGCCCAGGAGCGGGTTCGTGCGGACCTGGGCGAGGTATCCCAGCTGGACGTTGGCCCCGAACACGAGGCGGCCGTCGCGCGGCTGGAGCTCGCCGGCGATCGCGCGCAGGAGGGTGGTCTTGCCCGCGCCGTTGGGACCGACGATGCCGATCCGCTCGCCGCGCGACGCCTCCAGGCGCACCGTGCGCGCGACGTCCGGACCACCTGGGTGGCCCACGACGACGTCGTCCAGGCGCAGCACGACGTCCCCCGAGCGCGGCGGTGGACCACCCAGGGCACGGTCCAGGCGCAAGGCGGGGCCCGAGCGCGGGACGTCGATCCGATCGAGGCGGGCCAGCCGGGCCTCGTGCTCGTGCATCTTCCCGTGCTTGCGCTGGCTCCGGTACGTCTGCACCAGCGCCTGCTCCCTGGCGATCTCCCCCTCCCGCGCCTCGGCATCCTTGCGGAGGCGCGCGTCACGCTCCTCGCGTTGGCGGGCGTACCCGGAGTAGTCGCCCCGGAAGGCCGCCAGGCGGCGGTCGCGCAGCTCCCAGATCCGGGTCACCGTGGCGTCCAGGAAGGCCCGGTCGTGGGATGCGACCAGGAGGGCGCCGCGGCGCGTCCGGACGGCCTGCTCCAGCCACTCGATGGCCGACAGGTCCAGGTGGTTCGTGGGCTCGTCGAGGAGGAGCAGGTCGGGGTCCGCCACCAGCAGGCGCGCCAGCGCGGCACGGGTCTGCTGGCCGCCGGACAGCTCCTCCGGCGAGCGGGCGACCTCCTCGGGGCTGAACCCGAGCCCGGAGAGCGCCTCGTCCACGCGCTGGTCCAGCGACCACCCGTCGACGGCCGCGAACCGGTGCGCGAGGTCCGCGTACGCCGGCGTGCCGGCGGCTCCCGCCTCCTCAAGGTCCCGCAGCTGCGACTCCATGGCCTCCACGGCCGCGGCGCCGCGGCGGACGGCGGTGCGCAGGTCCGGCGCCGAGGCGAATGCCTCGTCGAAGTGGGCCTCCTGGGCGAGGAGGCCCACGGTCAGGGCGCGCCGTCGGTGGACCTCGCCCCGGTCGGGCTCGTCCACGCCGGCCGCGATCCGCAGCAGCGTCGTCTTGCCGGCGCCGTTCGGCCCCACCATCCCAACCCGCTCGCCGATCGCGATGGCCGCGTTGACCGCGTCGAGGATCACGAACGTGCCGATCTCGCGGGTGACGTTCGAGAGGCGGACGAGCGACATCCTCAGCCGCCCCCCGCCCCGCGCCGCGCCTGGGCACGTCGCGTGGCTGCCGCGCGTCGGGTGCGCTCCGTCCGCGCCCGGCCAGCCTCGCCGGGCGTCAGGCCCAGAGTCCCCTCCCCTGGCAGCTCCACCCAGCGTCGCCCGTGGGCGCGCGGCGCCCGGCCGGCCGCAAGGATCCCGGCCGCGGCGGGCCGGTCGGCGGCCGGCAGGCGCTGGCACCACGAGCAGAAGTGCGTCGCCCGCCCGCCCACCACGATGCGGCGGATGGGGCGCCCGCAGCGTGTGCACGGCTCGCCGGTGCGCTGGTACGCGTCCAGGCGCTCCTGCATGCTGCCGTCGCCGTCCGGCGCGGTGTAGTCGTCGATGGAGGCGCCCCGCCGCGCCACCGCCTCCGACAGCACCCCTCGGACCTCGCGATGGAGGCGCGCCTCGTCGGCCGGCCGCAGCGTCGCGGCGGTCCGGAGCGGGTGGAGGCGCGCCCGCCAGAGCGCCTCGTCGGCGTAGATGTTGCCGACCCCGGCGATGAAGCGCTGGTCGAGGAGCAGCGGCTTGAGCCGGCCCCGCCGGCCGCGAAGCCGCTCGCGGAATGCCCGGGCCGTGAAGGCGTCATCCAGCGGCTCCGGCCCGATGGCCGCGAACAGCCCGGCCCCGGCCTCCGCCTGCAGGACCGCGCCCGTGGCCGGGTCCACCGGCCAGCAGCCGATGCGGCCGAACTTCCGCACGTCCCGGAAGCGCAGCTCGCGGCCGTCGGCAAGCGCGAGGACGACGTGCACGTGGCGGTCCATCTGGGCACCGGCCGACACCACGAAGAGCTGGCCGGTCATCTTGAGGTGGATCGTGAGCGCGGCATCCCCCGCCAGCCGCACGACCACCAGCTTGGCCCGCCGCCCCACGGCCTCGACCCGCCGGCCGGCGACCGCGGCGGCGAACGCCGCGACCGACGAGTGGGACGCGATCGCCCGCGGCCAGTCACCGCGAGCGCCCGTGATCGTGGCGCCGACCAGGTGGCGCGCCAGGTCGCGCGCGACGGTCTCGACCTCGGGCAGCTCAGGCATCGGCGCCCCCGCGGGCGCGGGACATGTCCACGCCCCTCAGCCCGCGGCGGCCGCGTCCCGCGGCACGGGGGTCATCGATTCCCAGTCGTTGCCGGTCTTGACGTCGACCGTCAGGGGCACGTCGAGCGCCAGCGCCCCCTCCATCGTGTCGCGCACGAGCGGCACCAGGCGGTCGGCCTCGCCGCGGGGAACTTCCAGCAGCAGCTCGTCGTGCACCTGGAGCAGGAGCCGGGCCCGGAAGCCTTCCGCGCGCAGGCGCGCGGCCACCCGGATCATGGCGATCTTCATGATGTCGGCTGCGGTCCCCTGGATCGGCATGTTGATGGCCATCCGCTCGCCCGCGGCCACGAGGCTCCGGTTCGAAGAGCGCAGCTCGGGGATCTCGCGGCGCCGGCCCAGGAGGGTGCTGACGTACCCCTGGGCCCGGGCCGTCTCCTTGATGTGGAGCATGTAGTAGCTGATCCCCGAGTACGTCGCGAAGTAGCGGTCGATGAAGGCGCGGGCTTCGTCGCGCGGGATGCCGGCCCGGCTCGCGAGCCCGAAGTCGCTCATCCCGTAGGCGATCCCGAAGTTGACCATCTTGGCCATCGACCGCTCCGCGGGCGTCACGTCGCCCGGGTCCTTGCGCAGGACCAGGGCGGCGCTGTCGCGGTGGATGTCCTGCCCGGCCGCGAAGGCGGCCTTCAGGCGCTCGTCGCCCGAGACGTGGGCCAGGATCCGCAGCTCGATCTGGCTGTAATCCGCGGAGACCAGGACCACCTCGGGACCGCCCGCCACGAACGCGCGCCGGATGCGACGCCCCAGGTCCGTGCGGATCGGGATGTTCTGCAGGTTCGGGTCCGACGAGGAGAGGCGGCCCGTGGAGGCCACGGCCTGGTGGAACGTCGTGTGCAGCCGCCCGTCGTCAGCCAGCAGGCTCGGGAGCGCCTGGACGTAGGTGCTGCGGAGCTTGGCGTACAGCCGCCAGTCCAGGAGCTTGCCGACCATCGGGTGGGCCGCGCGCAGCTCCTCCAGGACCGTCGCGTCGGTGGAGTAGCCGGTCTTCGTCCGCTTCCCGGTGGGCAGGTTCAGCTCGTGGAACAGGACCTGCTCCAGCTGCTTCGGGCTCCCGAGGTTGAACTCGTGCCCGACGTCGGCGTAGATGCCGGCCTCCAGCCGCCCAAGCTCGGCCCCGAACTCGCGGTCGAGCGCCGCGAGCGCCTCCAGGTCCAGGTCGACGCCGATCGCCTCCATGCGCGCCAGGACCGGGATGAGCGGCAGCTCCAGCTCCCCGAAGAGCCGTCCCAGCGCCTGCTCCTCGAGGGCCGCGGCGAGGGGCGCCCGCACGGCCAGGGCGCCCAGGGCCTCCAGGGCGGCGCGCTCACCCGGCCCGAGGCCCGCGGCCGCCGGCGGCAGGTCGAGATCCAGTCGTTCGTGGACCACGTCCGCGATCCCCTGGCTGCGCAGCGACGCGTTGAGCAGGTAGGCCGCGATCTGGGTGTCGAAGGCGATCGGCGTCGGCCTCGCGTCCTGCTCGTCGCCGAAGCGGGCGACCAGCAGCGGCTTGGCCTCGTGGGCAACGAGCGGGGTCCCGGCCGCCTCCAGGGCGCGCCGGGCAGCGGTCGCCGCCTCGGCCCCCTCGAAGACGACGACACGGCCGTCCTCGCCCGCGAGCGCGAGCGCGAGCGGCGTGCCGGCCCGCGGCCGGGGATCGTCCAGGACGAGCGCGACGCCGACGACGGCCAGCGTGCCCAGCCAGGCGCCCAGGTCTGCGGCGGCGGCCGCATCGCCGCGCTCCACGCGGCCGGGATCGGCGACCAGCGCGGCGAGGGCCGCAGGCAGGTCGCCCGCGGGCAGCGGCGCCGCGGGACCCGGGGCCGGCGCCGGGCCCACCGCGTCGAAGTCCAGCGACAGCTGGAGGCCACCTGACGTTGCCGCCCGGGCGCGGGCGTCCCCGCCCGGCGGCCGAACGCCCGGCGGCCGAACCCCGGGGGCCCGCGCCGCCCCGACCTCACCGGCGGCGTCCCGCACGCGCGACGTCGCCTCGGCGGCCGTTTCGCCCTGGAGCGCCGGCAGGCGATCGATCAGGGTGCGGAACTCGTACTCCCGGAACAGGCTGACGACCGCGTCGCGATCGTAGACGCCGATCCGGGCGGCCTCCACGTCGAGCTCGACCGGCACGTCGCGGATGAGCCGCTGCAGCTCGCGGCTCTCCAGGACGCGGTCCCTGGCCTCCACGAGCAGCGGGCGCAGCCGGTCCGGGGTCACCTCGTCGATCCGGTCGTAGAGCGCATCCAGGGTCCCGAACGTGGCGACGAGCTTCGCGGCGGTCTTCTCTCCCACCCCGGGCACGCCGGGGATGTTGTCGGTGGCGTCGCCCTTGAGGGCCTTGTAGTCCAGCATCTGGTCGGGCCGCAGGCCCCAGCGCTCGTCGATCCGGGCGAGGTCGTAGGCGACCGTGTTGGCCACGCCACCCCGCAGCGAGACCACGAGGTGCGTCCGGTCGGTCACCAGCTGCAGCATGTCGAGGTCGCCGGTGACGATCGTCGTGTCGAGATCGCGGGCCTCGGCCTGCCCGACGAGCGTGGCGATGACGTCGTCGGCCTCGAACCCCTCGTGCTGGTAGACGGGGAAGCCGAGCGCCGCGACGACCTCGCGCACCTTCGGGAACTGGTCGCGCAGCTCGTCCGGCATCCGCTGCCGCGTCGCCTTGTACTCCAGGTACCGCTCATGGCGGAACGTCGGCTTGCCCAGGTCGAAGGCGATCGCCACGGCGTCCGGCTTCACGTCCTGGATGGCTCGCAGGACGATGTTCGTGAAGCCGAAGACGGCGTTCACCAGCTCGCCCTTCGACGTCGTCAGCGGCGTCTGGATCAGCGCGTAGTAGCCGCGGTAGATGAGCCCGTTGCCGTCGAGCAGCATCAGACGGGTCATGGCGGGCGGGATCCTCCGGCGAGATCGGCGCGCGGCCGACGATGGATCCAGTGTACCGGCGGGGATCGTCCCGGGCCCATGCGCGCCGGCGGGGATCGTCGGGGGTCCGCCTGGGGCCCAGGCCGTCCCGCACCCGTGTCGGGGCCCAGGCCGTCCCGCACCCACGTCCAGGCATCGGGAACCGCGGCCGTCCGCCGGGCGTCCGAAGGGCCGTGCTAGACTCGCGCCGCCTCGCCGCCTCGACGTTCCCGGGCGTCCGCGCCGGAAGGAGCCGAGTCCCGTTGGATGATCCGCGCTCGACCACGACCGGCGAGCGCACCCCGAGCTCCGCGTCCGTCCGCCCGGGCGACGACGCCATCGCGCGCCGGGACGAGATCCTCGTCGCGCGGGCCCTGGAGGGTGACCTCGGCGCGTTCAACCAGCTGGTCGAGGCCTACCAGGACCTGTGCCACTCGCTGGTCGCCCGGATGGTCCCCGACCCGGACCAGGCCTCGGACGCCGTGCAGGAGGCCTTCTTCTCGGCCTATCGCAATCTGCGCTCCTATCGCGGCCCATCGTTCCGCGGCTGGCTGACGCGGATCGCGGTGAACGCGGCGATGGACCTCCAGCGCGCCCGCAAGCGGCGGCCCGTATCGCCATACCCGGAGCTCGAGGACGAGTCGTGGCAGCCACCCGCCGGAGCCGACACCGATCCCGAGAACATCGCCACCGCGTCCGAGCGCGGCCGGGTGCTGGCCGCGGCCCTGACCGCGATCGCGGCCGACCAGCGCAATGCGATCGTGCTCTACGACGTCGAGGGCTACGACTACGCCGAGATCGCCGTGATGACCGGCGTCTCCCTGGGCACCGTCAAGTCCCGGATCCACCGCGGCCGGCTGGCGCTTCGCGCCATCCTGGAGGAGCGGATGGAACTCTTCCGCAGCTGAGGCCGTCAGAGGACCATGCCGCTCGTCCCGCACGTTCCCGCCGCTGAAGCCGAAGAGCACGCCGCCCTCGTCGTCGCGCTCGACGCCGGCGACCTCGCGGGCGCCGACCTTGATCGCGCCCGGCACGTTGCCAGCTCGTGCGCCGGCTGCGCCTCGCTCGTCGCGGACCTCGCCGTCATCCGCGACGCGATGACCGCCCTGCCCGTGCCCGTCCGTCGCCGCGACTACCGCCTGACTGACGAGGACGCGGCCAGGCTCAGGCCGTCGGGGTGGCGTCGGGTGCGCGACTGGCTCGCCGCGCCGGGTTCCACCGTGCGACCGCTCGCCACGGGCCTGGCGACGCTGGGAGTCGTCGGGCTGCTCCTCACCGCGGGCATCCCCAGCCTCGGCTCGAGCGCGGCAGCACCGGAGATGAGCTCCGGGGCAGGGCCCGAGATGAGCTCGGGGGCATCGCCCCAGGAGAACTACGGCCCCGCCGCAGTCCGGCCCAGCGAGGCTGGTCGGCCCGCCGACGCCGGGGACTCGTTCGTGCCGTCGGCCGCTCAGACCGCCGCACCGGCGCCGCTGCCCAGCGGTGCGCCCGGCGCCGTTCCCAGCGCGGCTCCCAGCGAGCCGGCTCCCGGTGCGCTGGCAGGCCCCGACGCCTCCCCCACTCCGCCGGGTGAGCGGAACAGTGCGGCCGGCGCGCCCCAGGGGTCGGCCGGCGAGAAGACCGCCCCGATCGGCGTGGCAGCGGACGAGAGTGCGCCGGCCGGCGTCCCGGTGGCCCTCGTGGCGTCGATGGCGCTGCTGATCCTCGGGCTCGGCCTCTTCCTGGCTCGCGCGCTGGCCCGGCGCCGCTCCGCCTGACGGATCGCGGGCCGGCCCGCAGCTTCGCCCGGGACCGCGCCAGGAGTGCCTCGTCGCCCCCGGGCGACGAGGCGCGGACCCGCCGGGAACCGGGCGTAGCCCGCCCGCGTCTGGCTACCGGAAGAGCGCCTCGATCGCCTCGCCGAACACGGCCGTGTGGCGATCGACGTCAGCCTCCGTGGTCGCCGGCGACATGAGGGCCATGTTGTGGAAGGGCGTCATGAGCACGCCCCGATTCATCGCCCACAGATGCAGGAACCGGGCCAGGTCGGCATCGTCGTGGGCGGCCTGGTCGGATCCGTTGCGCGGCAGGTCGGGCATGAAGTGGTACTCGCAGCGGGCACCCAGCCGCGTGACGTGCCACGGGACGTCGTGGCTGCGCAGGACCCCGGCCACGCCCGCCTCGAATCGCTCCGCCAGCGGGATCATCCGCGCGAACGCCTCGTCGGTGAGAACCTCCGTGAGAGTGGTCCGGATCGCGGCCAGCGACAGCGCGTTCCCGGCGAGCGTCCCGCCGATCCCGCCCACGTCGCAGTCGTCCCATTCGATCGATGCCCTGATGCGCTCGCCCACCTCCTCGGTGAAGCCGTAGGCGCCGGCGGGGATGCCGCCGCCGATCGTCTTGCCGATCGTCAGGATGTCCGGCTCCAGGCCGTGCGCGCCCGTGTACCCGCCGGGGCCGGCGCAGATCGTGTGGGTCTCGTCGATGATGAGCAGCGTCCCGAACCTGCGGGTGAGCTGCCGCACACCCTCGTGGTAGCCCGGCTCCGGCAGGACGATGCCCACGTTCGTCAGGGCGGGCTCCATGAGCGCGACCGCGACGTCACCGTGCGCGAGCTCCCGCTCCAGGCCTTCGAGGTCATTGAACTCCACGACGCGCGTCGTCTCGGCCAGGGCCACCGGCTTGCCGATGTTCCCGCGCCGCGCCTCGACCGAGCCGTCCGGCCCCAGCGAGGCAAACGCCTCGTCGACGGAGCCGTGGTAGTTGAAGTTGTGGACGAGCACCTTCGGGCGGCCGGTGATGTGCCGGGCGAGCCGGATCGCGAAGCGGTTGGCGTCCGTGGCAGTGAGCGTGAACTGCCACCACCGGACGCCGAACCGGCGCTGGAGCTCGTCGGCGGCGACGATCGCGTCCTCGGTGGGCAGCATGTGGGTGATGCCCCGCCGCAGCTGGCGCTCGACCGCGCGGATCGTGGCGTCGGGGCCGTGCCCGGCCATCGCTCCCGTGTCGCCCAGGCAGAAGTCGACGTACTCGTGGCCGTCGACGTCGGTGAAGTGGGCGCCGCCGGGCCTCCTCGACGAAGAGCGGATAGGGCCCTGCCCACTTGACCATCCAGTTCATGGGAACGCCGTCCAGCAGGGAGCCCTTGGCCCGCTCGAACAGCGCCTTCGACCGAGGGTTCGCGCGCTCGAAGGCCGCCATCTCGGCTTCCATGAGCCGCTCCATCCGGGAGCGATCGAGGATCCTGGCGCCTGTCATCGATGCTCCCTCCATGCGTCGTTGGGCCGTCTTCCGGCGTGATGTCGATCATCGCGCGTCCGGTGCCGCCGCACTGCCTGGTTGCGCGCGCAGCCGGGCGTCCGACCGGCCGATCGCTGGCGCCCGATCACGATCGGCTCGACCGGCGCCGCGTCGCGTCGCGGCACCCGGGTCGCCATGACCCTCCGCTAGACTTCGAGTCGGCCCGGGATGGCGGAACGGCAGACGCACCCGACTCAAAATCGGGCGACCGCAAGGTCATGGGAGTTCGAATCTCCCTCCCGGGACCATCGACGACAACTCCCGCGCGGATGGGCCCAGCCCCGTGCTCACAGCTCCGCCACACGGTCTCAGTGATCTTCCCCGGGGCAGATGAGACCGGCATCGTGGCCGCGTCTGGGCGAGGGTGGCTCCGCCACGGCGATCGGTCGGCCCAGGGCACGGCGCCGAGCGCGGTTCCAGGATGCCGGCCCTGGCGTTGGTACCGCCTCCCTGGGCCCGGCAACGGGCTCCGCGCCCGGCGCCGTTCCGGAATGCCGGCCCCAGTGGCGTTGTCGTCGCCGGGGCCGGGTGGTGGTCCGGAATGCCGGCCCCGGTGGCGCTACGCACGATCGGCCGGGCTCCGGGCGGGCCCGAGCCGGCCGGCGGCGGCCGTCGGCGGCCGTCGCCCGCTCGCTCCCGATCGCTCCTCGCACGAGCGGGTCTCTCAGACGGGCGCGCTGGGCGATCCTTCGTCCGTAACGCCACCACCACCGGCATTCCGGACGTCGGAGCGCCGGGGGCACTCCGTGGGCGCTGCACGGTTGCAGCGCCACACCCTGGCCGGCTCCCGGTCCCGCACGGGGCATCCGGGGAACCGTGCTTGCGCCCGGATCTCGCGCGACGGGCTCGAGTGGCACCCGATCGATCCCGTCATCCATGGCGTCGGGGACGACCCGTCACGCTCCGAGACCCTCACGCCGGCCGTTGCGACCTCCGACGGACGTCTGCTCGCAACCAGCGAAGACCTGGACGCAAACGGGAATGAGCAGCCGCGGGAGGCCCGCATCTACGACGACGGGTCATGCTCGAGTCCTGTCTCGGCGTTCGGCCCTGGGCCGCGGCCGGCGCCGGATTCGGACCGGTTCGTACCCGCTGGCCGCGACTCAACGTCGGGCGACCGCAAGGTCCGCGAGTTCGAGTCTCCCTCCCGGGACCATTGAGCGATGCAACGCACGCGGAACTGGGGCTAGTCTCGGCGCATGACCCCCGGATCTGCAGGTCGCAGGCTCTGGCATCCGCTGGTCCTGGGCCTCGTCGTCGTGGCCCTGGCCGTCTCGGCGTGCGGCGGAGACGTCGGCAATTCGCTTGGTGGTCTTCCCATCGGCAGTCCGGGCGAGAACTGCGTCATGTCGCTCATCACCGACTGCAGCCCGGCGGTCGACGCCGCGGTCGCCAAGTCCACGACGCTCCATCCTGCGCAGCCTCAGCCGATCCGGGGCGTCGCGTATGCGCGGCGATGGACGGGTGGAGTCCTTCCGCAGGGGGGGCCGAACCCCTGGGTCGTGGAGCTTCACTTCGCCGACGGAACCTCGCGCGTCTTCCGCGTCGTCTGCGGCGTGGGGATCAGCACGGACTGCTTCGCCGACGAGCTGTAGCTGCTCGCGGGATGGGACGCGGACCGGGCGCAACGGGGCCGCTCGCCGCTCGCCGCTCGCGCAACGGGCCTTGACTGCGCAGCGTCTCATCGGAGCGGCGGGGCCGCGGGCGATCACCGAGCGCCGGAGGGCCGTTCGGCACTCCCCGTGACGCCGGCGCCGGGGAGAACGTCTCCATCGGCGAGCCACCGCCCAACGCAAGGTGCGATCGGCCAGCGAAGAGACGCCCCAGGGAGGAGGAACATGGGAGGGCACCGGGCACGCAGGTTCGTCGTCGCAGCGTCGATGCTCGTGCTGCTCGCGGGCTGCGCCTCCGCCGGTACCGGGACTTCGCTGCCCTCGCCGTCGCCCTCCACGCCCAGGCCGACGGCGCTTCCGAGCGCGCCCGCGGCGGTCGATACCGGCCCGTCGCCGACCACCCCGGCGGCCACCCCGACACCGACGCCGCTTGCACCGGTGCCGACGCCGGCACCGACCGGAACGGCGAAGGCCGCGCCGGGAAGGCTCGGACCAGACATGGTCGCCGTCGTGGTGACCGACGATCTGGTGATGCGGAGCGAGCCGCGGATCAGCGAGTCGTCGGTCGTCTACGAGCGGTGGCTGCAGCGCCGGGAGCAGCTCTACGTGCTCGGCGGTCCGGTTCGTGGGAGCGGATACCAGTGGTACGAGGTCATGCCGCTCTCCGCGAAGTACGACGAAACCGGCTGGGTCGCTGCGGCGAGCCGCTCCGGTGAGCCGTGGATCAGGCCTGTGGGCGCCCCCACCTGCCCAGCCATCCCGAGGACGGTTGCGGGCCTTGCGCGGCTGCCGTCTGGCATCCGGCTCGCATGTTTCGGCGGCGTCCCGATCACGGTCAGGGCGGAACTCACCAGCTGCTCGGTGGAGATGTCCGACGCGTTCCACGACCCGGCGATGTTCAACGTCGTCTACGACCCACGGAAGGATGTTCCGGCCCCGGTCGAGCTCAGCGACCCGCAGGCGGACCCGTGCGCGGACGACAGCGGGAGGAGTCGACTCTCCCTCTACCTCGACCCGGCCGGGACGTCGCCCGATCCGCTGCCGATGGGCACGGCCGTGGAGGTGACTGGCATCTTCGACCACCCGGCGGCCGCAGGCTGCCTGTTTGTCAGTCTGATCGAGGGTCCTCCAGAGCCCGATCCCGCCTGGTGTCGCCCGATGTTCGTGGTGACCCGGCTGGAATAGCGCTCGCCACGCCCTCGGCCCGCGCCGGGCGCACCGCTCTCCCCGGGGGATGGGACGCGCACCGGGCGTCCCGGGGGTCTGATATCCGGCTCTCGCGTAACGGGGACCAGCCGGGCAGCGTCACACCCACAGCGGGGGGCTCCGGCCCGGCCGGGCCGTTCACCAGGTTCGCTTCTCGGCGTCCCGGGAGGATGACGATGGGCCGTGGATTCGGTGGCGCCGTCAGGCTGATGGCCGCGACGCTCATCGGGATCGGCATGCTGGTGGTGCCGGGGCCGGGCACGTCGGCGACCCTCGCTCGGTCCCCCGATTGTCCCTCGCCGCCGATCACCGCCGAGAAGCTCGCCCGGGTGATGTACGAGGGGAACCCGCTCGCCTGCTTCGGCGGCCGCCTTCTGACCTTCTCCACCTACGTCCCGCCGGCCCCGGAGGGGATCGGATGGGCGATGGCCTGGTCGATCTCACCGGGCTGGCTCGATGACAACAGCGGCAGCATGGTGTGGCTCACCACGGGGCCGACGCGTGACTTCGGGCCGGGCGAGGTGATCACCGCGTGGATTCCGCCGGCGCTCGGGCGATGCTCCGTCGGCGAGATGCTGGCGTCCTGCCCATTCCGCTGGTTCGTTGGTCGTTGGACGACCGTGAGCGCCCACTTCGACGGCCCCGTTGCCCGAACCTGCCGGTTCACCGATCACCCGTCCGAGCCGGGCTTCACGAAGCGTGATGCGGTGGCGAACTGCAAGGCGAAGCTCATCGTCCTGTCCGTCGGCTCGGTCGCTCCCCCCGACACGTCCATGGCAGCCCCGGGTCACGAGGATCCCGTCGGACTTCCGCTGGTGCCGCTTGCGGTGGCCACCCTTGCCCTCCTCTGGCCTTGGCTCGCCCAGCGTTCACCGTCGCGTCGCAGCTAGACCACCGCCGCCCCGACTCGGCACCGGCCACTCCGCTCTCCTCGGAGGACAGGACGCACACCGGGCGTCCGGGGAAAGGCTTCCGGAGCCCGCTCGCACCGCCTCGGCCGCAGGGGGCCGTTCGGCCCTCGCCAGACCCGCAACCCGCGCCCAGCGTGTCGGCCAGCGGGAGGCGATGACCTGAGGTCCATACCCCGGCCGCCCGGACCGCGCCGAGCCACTGGCGAGCCCGACCCCGCTGCGAGCGTCCCAGGGGAGGTTCGGCATGCGCCGTCTCGTGGCGCTCCTGTCCGCCGTCGCGCTCGTTGCCTCGCTCGCGGGGAGCGCAGCAGCGTCTCCCGCAGCGACGCGAAGCAGCAGCTTCGTCGGGAACTTCGAGATGATCAACATGAACGACGGGACGGCGGCTGGCTGGGCCAACGTCGAGATTCGCGTGGCGACCGAGCAGAGGCTCGTCCCGGGCCACTACGACTTCCGTGGTGCGAAGGGCTCGCCAATCCGAGAGGGCCACGCCGTCCTCGGGGTTACCGGCTTCTGGTTCGACTTCGGGCACGGGGCCGATTCGAACGTCGCCTACACCGAGGGCGTGGAATGCCTTTACACCGAGCCCGGCGCGAAGGACTGCCATGCCTTCACCGGGATGTTCGTGGACGTGCTTGATCCGGCCGCCACCGACTGGGTCGAATTCCAGACCCACGACCCCGCCAACATCAACCATGACCCCAACAACCCGACCACGTGGGACAAGTTCCAGTTCTTCGTTGGGAAGGGCTCCTTCGTCCTGCGCTGCGTCGGAGCCTCCTGCCCGACGAATCCGTAGGTCCGACGAGGTGACGGCTCGATGGCGGCACCGACCCCCGGCGCGGCATCGAGCGCTTCGCTCTCCTCGGGGGAAGGGGCGCGCGCCGGGCTTCCGGGGGCCGCGCCATGCCGCCGTCAGGGTACCGGCGACCGGTCGTCAACCGTCCGAGGATGGGTCATGACCCACGGGCCAACAGCTATCCGGGCGTCGCCCGGCACGACGACGGAGGTATCGGGCGCGTGGTCGTGGGTCAGTGTCAGCTATGCGCAGACGCCGCTCGACGACGGAAGCATCCTGGCCGCCGGCACCCGAGCCGGCACCTGGACCGGCACCCTTAGAGGAAGCTCGTACGACGTCTTCGAGATGACGTGGACGCCACCCTTCGGGGACACCGTGCACGGCGCCGCCTGGGGCACGCTCACGGCCGTGTTCACCGGCAGGGTGAGTGGCAGGCACGGCACCCTGACATTGCTCTTCTCCATGCGGGAGCCCGCGGACGATGCGCTGCTCAGCGGGACCTGGGTCATCGTTTCCGGGACGAAGGGGCTCAGGCACGTCCGCGGGAGCGGCACGTGGGTCGGCTCCGGCGTCGACTCCAGTGCGACGTACGGCGGGACGATCCGCCGAACGGCGCTCCGGCGACATCGAACGCCCCGCCCGCCGGCGGATCGGGGCCAGCACGGGCAGTAGCGCCCGCGCCTCGCCCACGGCAAGGGCAGTGCGGCCCGGCACGGACCGGCCCCACCGGTTCCGCACGTCCGGCCGGCTCGGCCTCCGGGGGGCGGTGGCGCGCGCTGAACCTCGGCGCGCCGTGCCATTCGACTCTGGTGGACCGCGTTCCCGGCAGCGAACGTGGCCGCGGGCGCGAACCGGAATCGAGCCAGCCCGAGGGCGAAGACCGTCCCGCGCCGCGGAGGATCACCCGCCGTGTACGTGCAGAGGTGCCGCCGGCTTGCGGTCGCGACCCTGACGCTGGCGCTGGGAGTGGTGGTGGTGTCCTGCTCGAACCCGGCCCAGGCCGAGATCGACCGCGGCGCCGAGCTTGCCAACACCGGTCGGTACGACGAGGCAATCGCTGCCTACAAGGCCGCCCTCGAGCTCGATCCCGACAACGCCGAAGCGCTCGCGGGGAGAGGCTGCGCGCAGTCGCAAACCGACGTCGCTGCTGCGATCGCGGATCTCGACCGGGCGATCGAGCTCGACCCGACGAGCCTTGACGGCTATCGATGTCGAGCCGGGGCGCGGCGGATCAAGGGTGACCTGGACGCTGCACTGGCCGACGCCACGAAGGCCCTGGAGCTGGATCCGTCGGACGCGGCGGCCCACGTGGCGTTCGCCAACATCCTCGACGACATGGGCCGGACGAGCGAGGCGATCCCCGAGTACGACAAGGCGATCGAGCTGGCCGCGAAGCTGGCCGACGGGGAGGGACAGCGATTGCTGCTGGCCAATGCGTACAACCAGCGGAGCATCGCTCGCGGGCGACTGGATGACGACGCCGGCGCCGCGGCCGATCTCGACAAGGCCATCGAGCTCGACCCGGAGTACGGGCCGGCATATGCCAACCGCGCCATGAGCGAGCTCTATGCCGGCGACTGCAAGAAGGCGATCGAGGACGCCACGAAGGCGATCGAGCTGGAGCCCGACTTCCCGACCGCGTATGGCGCGCGAGCCCTCTGCCTGGCTGACGCCGGCGACCTGGATGGTGCGCTCGCGGACGCCAGTCGGGCCATCGACCTCGGCCGGACCGACATGTACGCCTACTACACGCGTGGTCTCGTCTACGCCGAACGGGGCGACAAGGCCCAGGCGACCGCCGACCTGCGCAAGGCGATCGAGCTGGCACCCACGGCCGACGCCGCCGACGAGATCCGCACGCTCATGGCCCAGTACGGCCTCGAGTAGCTCCCGGTGAACAGGACCGCCGAGATGCCGGCCCCCGGACGCACACCCGAGCGTCCGAGACTCGCAACGCATGGGGATCGACCTGCGTCGTACCAGGTGCCACCCCCGAGGAGTCGAGAGATGCGCTGGTTCGGACTGATGGTCGGTGCCGCACTCTTGGTCTCGGCGTGTGCCGCGACGGGAACGAGCCCTTCGCCCTCCCCGCCCACGGCCGCCGCAACCGCAACGCCCGGCGCATCGGCGGAGACTTCGTTCAGCCCGCCAGCGACCATCGCTCCGCCGCCCGAGGCGACCCTGGCCCCGCCGGCGGCCACCCCGACACCGACCCCGACACCAACGGCGAAGGCCACCCCGGCGGCCACCCCGGCGCCAACACCCTCAATTGCGGCTGCCACGCCCCGCCCACCGTGCGACTCGACACCCGTGCTCAGCGTGAAGCGGGTCCTCGACGGCGGCCGCCCCTGTTTCGGCCGGAACAGCATCCGTGTTCGGGGGTGGCTGGCGGAGTCCTGGGGGATCGGCGGTTTGAAGTCCGGCATCATCCCGTCCTGGCTGGGCGAGATGCCCGCCGGCCCGGTGCTCTGGCAGAGGCCACGCAACCCGGACGGCTGCATCGACGACGATGACTGCGTGTTTGTCTTCATCCACGTTCGCCCGGGATCCGGGGTCGTGCTTGGCAAGAAGGCGCGGTGGGTGATCCTGGCCGGCCACTTCGACGACCAGGTGGCACGTACCTGTGCCTGGGATGGCCACACCAACAGCAGCATCACGCGTGCCAAGGCTGTCCGAGTGTGCCGGGACGCGTTCGTCGTGACGTCCATCCGCAACGCGCCCACCCCCTGACCCCTCGCCGCACGGCCGGGCGCGGCCCGGGCGTTTGGGGGGCCCTTTGCCTCTAGCCAGCCTCCCGCGATGGGAGCAATCTCCTTCGAGTTGGCGGGAGGCCCTGACGCGCGGCCCAGACTTCGGTCGCCGGGACCGCGCCGAGCCACTGGCGAGACCGACCCGCACGACCTGCATCGCAGGTGGGTGATGCAGGGCGTCATGGCATCCCAGCGTGCCGGTGAACGCGCGAGGGCCGAGGCGTCGCCTGCAAGGGGGAGACATGAGGCCGAGTCGAGGACCCGGTGTCGTGCCCGTCGGTGGCATCTTCACCGGCGAGTCGGGCTCGACGCTGTCCGACGAGATCGACTTCCGGATGCGCCGCCTCGAGATGGAGGCGGCCAGTGAGCGCGCCGTGCGTCCGCCGGGCGGATCGGGCCGCCACGTCGCCGCCGTCGACAGCGCTCTCATGGCGCTGCGCCGGCTGCACGTGCGGGAGCACCTGCCGCTTCACCACGGGCATCGCCCGTAGGGTCCGGTCGGTCGGCGCGCCGTCCACGGCCGTCGCGACGACTTGCGGAGCGCGGCAGTATCGTCGTCACGATCGCGCCTCGACGGTCGTGCCCCGACCGGGGTGCGCCGCGTGTCGAGCACAGACCGGGGTGAGCGGAACCATGAGCGCCGCGGTTCCGCCGGCCTCAGCGCGTCGACCCCGGCGCTGGATGCGCGCGCACTGGCGCGGTCTCGCGGTGCTGCTTCTCGCGATCGTCCTCCTCCTGCCGGTGGGGGTCATGTGGGTCCGGGTCCATCCCCCGCGCACGCCCATCGACGACGATCCGGGGCGCCACGGCCTGCGCTACCAGGACGTCTCCTTCGCCAGCCCGCTCGACGGCACGATCCTGCGCGGGTGGTACCTGCCTGCCCCGCAGTCCACCGGCCGCACCGTCGTGATCGCGCCGGGGATCGACAGCAACCGCCTCGTCGGCGGGATCAGCCTGCCCCTGGCCGTCGACCTCGTCGCCGACGGGTTCGACGTCCTGGTTTTCGACATGCGGGCCCAGGGCACCAGCGAAGGCGACACCCTGTCGTTCGGGGCGCGCGAGCAGGACGACGTCCTGGGGGCGGTGGCCGCCGCCCGGGCGCGCGGTGCCCGCCACGTGGCCGTCATCGGCTTCAGCATGGGAACCGCGGCGGCCATGCTCGCCGCGGCGCGCACGCCGGACATCGAGGCGCTCGTGCTGGATTCCGCGTTCGCGGACCTGCCCACGACGCTGGAGAACGAGTTCCGCGCGACCTGGCACATGCCCGCGCCGGGAGTGGCGTACGCCATGTTCCTGTACCAGGTGATGTCCGGGACCGACCCGGCGACGGTGATGCCCGCCGATGCCATCGGCGCCCTTGGGGCGCGTCCGCTGCTCTTCATCGCGGGCGCCGACGACCGTACGGTCATGCCGGCCGACGGGGAGTCGATGGCAGCGACCGCCGGGACGCCGGCCGCCTACGTGCTCGTCGCCGGAGCCGGGCACGTCGGAGCCTACTTCGTCGATCCCACCGCCTATTCAACGCGTATCCGCGCCTTCCTGGGCGCAGCCCTGCCGCCGGGATCCTGAGCAGCACCGGCACCCGGCGCGCCCGGGAACGCGCCCACCACCCGGCGCGCCCGGGAACGCGCCCACCACCCGGCGCGCCCGGGAACGCGCCCACCACCCGGCGCGCCCGGGAACGCGCTAGGCTCGCAGGGTGACTGCCTGGCCGCGCCGCGCCAAGATCGCCTTCGTCGGCTCCCACGGCATCCGCAAGACGACGGCCGCCTACGCCTTCGCCCACACGATCCAGCGCGCCGGCCGCTCCGTGGAGTTCGGGCGCGAGGTCGTTCGCGACAACCCGCTTGGCATCAACGAGACGGCCACCGGCGAGGCACAGCTGTGGGTCCTCGTCAGCCAGGTGCGCCAGGAGCTGGAGCTGGCGCCGAAGGCGGAGGTCCTGGTCACCGACCGCGGGGTCGTCGACAACTACGCCTACTATCTCCGTGCGTGTGGAGGCACCGACCGCTTCGACATCGAACCGCTGGTGCGCAACTGGGGTGCCACCTACGACCTCGTGGTGCGCCTGACCCCCGACATCGAGCTGCGCCCCGACGGGATCCGCACCACCAGCATTGCGTTCCGCGAGCTCATCGAAGGGATCCTCGACACCGTCCTGCCGGGCTTCGTGCGTCCCGACCGACTGGTCACGATCCCCGCATCGGAGATCACCGACGACTTCGACTGGTGGCCGCTGGCCGAACGCCTGGCGAAGGCGGTGGGCGCACCGCTCCTCGCCGAGGGCGTGGAGGCTGCGAGACGGCCGCGAGCCCGTCGGGCCGCAGCCGTCGCTCCCCCGCCGGCGGGTGGGCTCCAGCTGGACCTGGAGCTGCCGCGCACGCCCGGGCGGACGAGCCAAGAGCCTCCGGCTGGCGCATGACGTCCGCCGGGCGCACGATCCGCCACCCCCCGTCGAGCGCGTGACCTCCGGCACTGTCACGAGGGGCTGCGCCCCACCACGATCGTGCCGCGTCCCTGGCGCGTCCGGGAGGTGCATCGGATGAGCGGTCGGCGTGTCGCGTTGGCGGGGCTGGGGATCGTCCTCGTCGTCGGCGCGGTGGTGTACGCGGGGATGAGCTGGCTGCTCTTCGAGGCGGTCTCGCGCGTCGACCCGCACTGCGGGTTCTTCAAGGACGGCACTGCCCGGTTCGGCGACTACACGCCCGCCTCGTTCGGGACCGCGGGCGTCTCCGATGCCTTCACGGCGGGTGAATTCGACACCGCGCCGTACGCGATGCCCGACTACGAGGACGTCAGGTTCCAGAGCCGGGACGGCGTGGACCTCGCGGCCTGGTGGATGCCCGCGGATCGGCCGGATGCCGCCGCCGTGATCCTGGTCCACGGGATGGGCAGCTGCCGCCGCGACCCCGTCCTCCTGCTCCCGGCCGGCATGCTCCACCGCAACGGGTTCGCCGTGCTGATGGTCGACCTCCGCGACATGGGCGACTCCGAGGTGATCGACGGACGCTACTCCGGTGGCACGCAGGAGTACATGGACGTGCTGGGGGCGTGGGACTGGCTGCGAGCGCGCGGCCTCCCGGCGGACCGGATCGGCGTCGTCGGCGAGTCCAACGGCGCCTCCACGGTCGTCATCGCCGCCGGCGAGGAGCAGGGCATCGTGGCCACGTGGGAGGACAGCGGCTACTCCGACACGTCCACGGTGATCGGCGAGGAGGTTCGCCACGCGGGCTTTCCCGAGATCCTCACGGTGGGCGGCACGCTCTGGGCCCGGCTCTTCGGGATCAACCTGGACGAGCACCGGCCGATCGACGCGGTGGCCAAGATCGGCAGCCGGCGCCTGGCGGTGGTCCACGGGATCTCCGACGACCGGGTCCTGCCCCACCACGCGATCGACTTCGCCCGCGCCCGCGAGGCGGTCGTCGGCAAGACGGGCACCGACCTGCAGCCGTGGTTCGTGCCGGGCGCCGAGCACGTGCAGGCGGCCTTCACGGCACCCGAGGAGTACGAGCGGCGCATCGTCGCGTTCTTCACCGAGGCGCTGGGCGACCCGGGCACGCCCTGACCCACCGGCCACCCCCCGGCGCGTCCTGCGCTACGCTCCGCGGGTTCCGGCCGCGCCGCAACGAGCCCCGCCACGACGAGCCCAGCCAAGCCAGCCGCGCAACCACCTGCCCCGCCACGACGAGCCCGGCCACCCCCAGCCCCGCCAGCACCACGGAGTCCAGCATGTCCTTCCTGAACCGCCTCTTCGGGGGCGACGATCCTGCTCCGGCCACCCCGACAGCCGCGGCCCCCACCGCCGGCAGCCCAGACCGCCGCGGCCGAGACTGCCACCGTCCGCAAGATCGTGGCCGAGCTGGAGGCGCTGCCCCCCGACCGCGCGCGCCTCCTGGCGGGCGCCGCGTACGTGGTGAGCCGTGCGGCGAATGCCGACATGTCGATCACCGACGAGGAGGTCGCCCTGATGGAGTCGACGCTCGTCGAGCGGACCGGCGTGTCCGAGGCGGAGGCCGTCATCGTCGTGGAGATCGCGCGGCAGCAGGCCCGCCTGTTCGGCTCCACCGAGGACTACCTCGTGACCCGCGAGTTCAAGCGCGTGGCGACCATGGAGCAGCGCCTGGGCGTGCTCCGCGCCTGCTTCCAGGTGGCGGCCGCGGACGACGAGATCTCATCCCCCGAGAGCGCAGTCCTCAGCGAGATCGCCAGCGAGCTGGAGATCGAGCCGGCCGACTTCGATGCCGTCCGTTCCGCGCACCGGGACCAGCTCTCGGTCGTCCGCGCGATGAAGGCCGTGCAGGGCGGCTGACCCGGCGTCACGCGCCGCGCCCATCCCCCGCGGACGCGGCAATCCGATCCCCCGAGGGCTCGGCGCGGGCCAGGTGCGCGCTGCGCATGCCCATCGCGCGGGGCGCGGGTCCGGCGTCTGATCAGGCGGACGCGGCCATCTCGTCGCCGTCGGCCGTCAGCGACAGGTCCACGAGCCCCGGCCGCAGGCGTCTGGTGACCTCCGCCATCAGCTCGGCGTCGTAGGCCACGCCGACCCGCAGCTCCATCGGGAGGGCGGGCCGCCCCGTGCCCTGCGGCAGGTGGATCGTGACGCGCGTGGCGCCCGGGCGGCCGCGCAGGACGTCGCGGACCTCCGCCATGGCGGCCTGGAGGTCCTCCGTCGGGAGGCCGGCGGAGAAGCGCACGTGCAGGCATCCCCCGGGACCGGCTTCCCGCGGGACGGTGGGGGCGGCCTCCGTCCGAAGGGCCGCGGCGCGCGTCTCCTCCGGGAACGCGGGCTCGTCGCGGTCGGGGGCGACGGCTGCGAGATCGGCCGGCCCGGCGGATCCGGGCACGGGCCCGGGAGCATGGACCGTGGGCTCGCCGGGCGCACCGGCGCCACCCGGGCCGTCCAGTTCGCCTGCGCCGGGCGGCTCGATGGGCGCGCTGGCGCGGATCGGCGACGTGCGCGGCGGCCCCTCCGTGGGAGCTGCGCGACGCGGCGCGCCACCCGGGCCCACGCCACCACCCGCGCCGAGGCCAGCGCTGCCGCCGCCCGCACCCGGGCCCGGCGCGCGCACGGGAGGGCGGCCTGCGTCGGGCGCGCCTCCCCGCCCGTTGCCGTTGCCGCCCGGCCGACCGCGGGGCCGGCCCCGGTCGGCGGCCGCGACCTCCGCGGCGAACGACTCCTCGCCCGCGACCGACGCGGCGTCGAAGTCCCGGACCATGTCGGCCAGCAGCGACACCTCCTCGCCCCGGTGGTCGATGCGCCCGCCAACCAGGAGGATGGCGCCGTCCTGCCAGGTGGGGCCGGTCTGCTCGTAGAGCCTCGGGAAGACCACCACCTCGATGGAGCCCTGCAGGTCCTCGAGCGTCACGATGGCCATCGTGGAGCGCGACTTCGTCACCACGGAACGGATGCCCGTCACCACGCCGCCGACGACGATGTGCTCGCCGTCGAGCGACTCGTCCTTGAGGTCGCCCGAATACGCCGTGACGAACTTCCCGATCCGCTCCGCCACCTCGCCGAGCGGGTGGTCCGAGAGGTAGAGGCCCAGGAGCTCCTTCTCCCAGCGCAGCCGCTCGCGGACCGGGACCTCCGTGGCCGCCGGCAGCGGCGCTTCGAGGGCGGCCGGCTCGGCCGCCAGGTCGAAGAAGCTGATCTGGCCCGAGGCCCGTTCGCGCTGGTCGGACTGGGCGGCGGCGAGGACGTCGTCGAGGGCCAGGAGCAGCTGGGCCGGGTGCCCGAACGCGTTGAGCGCCCCGACCTTGACCAGCGACTCCAGGACCCGCTTGTTCACCAGCCGCAGGTCGATCCGGTTGCAGAAGTCGGCGAACGAGCGGAACGGGCCGTCCGCCTCGCGGGCGGCGATGATCGATTCGATCGCGCCGTGCCCGACGTTCTTGACCGCCAGCAGCCCGAAGCGGATCGCGGCGCCCTCGACGGTGAACTCCAGGTGGCTGGCGTGGACGTCCGGCGGCAGGACGGCGATCCCCAGGCGGCGGCACTCGGCGACGGCGGCGGCCACCTTCTCGGCGTTGTCCCGGAACGCTGTGAGCACGCTGGCCATGTACTCGACGGTGTAGTTGGCCTTGAGGTAGGCCGTCTGGTAGGCCACCAGGCCATAGGTGGTCGCGTGGGCCTTGTTGAACCCGTAGCGCTCGAAGGGCTCGAAGGCCTTGAAGACGGCGTCGATCGTCTCGGGCCGCACGCCGCGCTCGCCCGCCTGGGTCACGAACTGGTCCTTCATGGAGCGCAGGACGCTCGACTTCTTCTTGCGGATGGCGTAGCCCAGGGTGTCCGCCTCGGGGCCGCTGAAGCCGCCGAGGGCGACCGCCGCGGCCATGATGTCCTCCTGGTACACGAAGATGCCGTACGTCCGCTCCAGGAACGGCTCCAGCAGCGGGTGCAGGTAGGTCACCTTCTCCTGGCCGTGCTTGCGCCGGATGTAGGCGGGGATGTTGTCCATGGGCCCCGGCCGGTACAGGGCCACCATGGCGGCCAGGTCGTAGACCGAGGTCGGGCGGAGCTCGCGGATGTAGCGCCGCATGCCCGCGGATTCCAGCTGGAAGACGCCCGTCGTCTCGCCGGAGGCCAGGAGCTCGAATGTCCGGGTGTCATCGAGGGGGATCCGGTCCAGGTCGATCTCCACGCCGCGCTGCTCCCGGACGAGGTCCACCGCCGCGCGCAGGATCGTGAGGTTCGAGAGCCCCAGGAAGTCGAACTTGAGGAGCCCCAGCGCCTCGATCCCGTGCATCTCGTACTGGGTCATCGCGGCGTCGGAGTTCGTGGCCCGCTGGAGCGGCATCAGCTCGGTGAGCGGCTCGCGGCTGATCACGACGCCCGCGGCATGCGTGGAGGCGTTGCGGGCGACGCCCTCCAGCTGCTTCGCGAAGTCGATGATGCGGCGCACGGACGGGTCGCCGGTGTACATCTCCTTCAGCTGCGGGCTGGTCTCCAGGGCCTCGTCCAGCTTGATCCCCAGCTGGTTCGGAACCGCCTTGGCGATCCGGTCGACGTCGCCGTAGGAGCTCCCCAGGACCCGCCCCACGTCACGGATGGCGGCTCGGGCGAGCATCGTGCCGAAGGTGATGATCTGGGCCACGTGGTCGGCGCCGTACTTGCGGGTGACGTAGTTGATGACCTCGTCGCGCCGGCCGTCCTCGAAGTCCACGTCGATGTCGGGCATCGTCACGCGGTCGGGGTTGAGGAACCGCTCGAACGGCAGCTGGTAGTGGATCGGGTCCACCGGTGTGATGCCCAGGGTGTACGTCACGATCGATCCCGGGGCGCTGCCGCGGCAGGAGGTCTGGATCCCCTGCTCGCGGGCGAAACGGACGAAGTCGGCCACGATCAGGAAGTAGCCGGCGTAGTCCATCCGGGTGATGACCCCGAGCTCGTAGTCCAGGCGCCCCTGGAGCTCCGGGGTCACGGTCCCGTAGCGGCGGGCCAGGCCTCGCTCACACTCGGCCCGCAGCCAGCTGTCGACGGTCTCGCCCTCGGGCACCGGGAAGTGCGGGATGCGCAGCTGCCCCAGCGGCAGCTCCAGGTCCACCATCTCGGCGATCCGGCGCGTGTTGAGGTAGGCCTCGCGCTGCTCCGGGAAGAGCGCGAACATCTCCGCGGCCGACTTCAGGTAGAACTCGGCGCCCTCGAACTTCATCCGGTTGGGCGTGTCCAGGTTGCTGCCCGTGCCGACGCAGAGCAGGACATCGTGGGCCTCCGCCTGCGCCCGGTGGACGTAGTGGAGGTCGTTGGTCACGACCAGCGGCAGGCCGGCCTCCGGCGCCAGGCGCAGGAGCTGCTCGTTGAGGCGGGCCTGCTCCGGGATGCCGTGGTCCTGCAACTCCAGGTAGAAGTTGCCCGTGCCGAAGATGTCGCCATACTCGCCGGCCAGCCGGCGGGCCTGCTCCCAGTCGTCCACCTCCAGGGCCTTCGGGATCTCGCCGCCCAGGCAGGCCGAGAGGCCCACGAGCCCCTCCGCGTGGCGGGCGAGGAGCTCCCGGTCGATCCGCGGCTTGTAGTAGTAGCCGTCGAGGTGGGCGTCCGTCAGGAGCCGGGTCAGGTTCCGGTACCCGACGAGGTCCTTGGCCAGCAGGACGAGGTGGAAGGGCTGGGAATCTGCCTTCCCCTCCTTGTCGCGCATGGAGCGGCGGGCGATGTAGGTCTCCACGCCGATGATCGGCTTGATGCCCTTGGACTTCGCCGCCTGGTAGAAGGCGACAGCCCCGTACAGTGCGCCGTGGTCGGTCAGGGCGAGGGAGTCGAAGCCCAGCCGCTCGGCCTCGTCGACGAGATCGGTGATCCGGCCGAGACCGTCGAGGAGCGAGAACTCGGAATGGACATGGAGATGCGAAAAATCTTGAGGCCGGAGGGTCGTCACGGGAGGTCAATGGTAGCCGGGCGAGCGCAGGGGCTGGTGGGTGCGCGGCGCGGAGGAGTGGGTCGTGCTAGCCGTGGAAGTTGAACGCCGGATACCGTCCTGCTGGGAGAGGTTCGGCCGGATCGCCCTTTCGCCACTGCGACTCGTATTCGATGAACGCGCCGTCGTCGTCGTTGGTGATTCCGAGATTGACCCACCAGCCCCCGAGTCCTGCCCAGTAGTCGAGCCACTCAACACCGTCACCCCACGGGCCCGTTCGGTCGCCGTATGTGTCGGGTTCGATCGCGGTGCCGGGATAGGTGGCTGGCATCACCCGCAGGCCCTCGATTCCACCAGGCAGCGTGTAGCGCCTGGCCAGGATCCGCAGACAGCCATTGACATAGGCGAGATGGTCCGCCAGCGGCGCGTCGCTGCCGTCGGGTCCGCGAGGCCACTCCTCGTCGGTCAAGGTTCCGGTCGCGGTGCTTCGCGCCGGAGGCATGCGGTCCCGGAAGAACACGAACGCGTCGCCGACGCCCTCCTCGCGGGTCCGCCCCCTCCAGTCTCGGGGTGCCGCCGGTACAGCGCCGGGCGCGTCGGAGGGCAGCGTGACCGACGGCACGCTGCGGTCCGGCTGGGTCCAGCCATCGGTCGCTGCCGCTCTCATCGCCTGGTCGGCGACCTCGTAGAGATGGCCAAGGTCATCATCGGGACCCGTCGGCCGGGCTACGCCGATGCTCAGCTCCACCGGCTCATCGTCGATCGGCTGCCCGACGGCAGCCCTCAAGTTGTCGACATAGGCGCGAACAGCGGTGGCATCCGGCAAACGGATGGCGATCAGGAACTCGTCGCCGCCGATCCGAAAGACAACCCCGGGATCGGCGACCTTCGAGAGGCGCTCGGCGACCCTGAGGAGATGGGCATTACCCACCCGGTAGCCGTGCCGGTAGTTGATCTCCTGGAGGCCCCGATAGTCGACCATGACGAACGCGAGGTCATCCGGCACGGGGTCGAGCCATCGTGCCACGCTCTCCGGCGTGAATGAGAGACCGGATCCAGGAGACGACGGGCCACTCCAGACGGGTGGCAGCCGCGTCGTGTCGTCCAGCTGCTCGACCAGGTAGCCCTCGACGACCTCCGGCCATCCGGCGATCGCCTCGAGGAAGGCGTTGGTCGTGAGCTGGTCGCGGACGACCAGCGCCTGCGCGATCGATGGAGCCAGGCGTGCGAGGTGGGGCAGGCTCACCGTGCTGGCCTGGCCAGGAACCTCCATCCGGACGCTGCCGTCGTCACGCGGCGCGACGGCGAGAAGCGCGTAGTGGCCGGCCTCGTACCAGGCGAGCAGCCTCCCCGAGGCCTCCGCGGCGGGACGCGTGCTGGGCCAGGATCGCCCGTCTGGTCCGGGCGTCGACCAAGGCGAGCCATGCGAACCAATGGTCAGGTTCTCGCCGATCGCCTCTTCGAGCTCCCACAGGGCCTGGTCGTCACGAGCGGCCAGATCCGCGATGAAGGCCGCCACCTGGGCGCCTCGCGGCCCGTAGTCCGGCATCGAGGTCATGCGCCGATCGTCGACCCCACGGCTCGGGCGCGCAATGGGCCGATTGTCAGTGCTTCCCTGGTTGGCTCAGCCGTGGTTCGGTGCGATGAACCTCGATTCGGGCGGCCGCATCTCCAGGACCGCGCCTGGCTCGAGCGGCCCGAACCCGTCGACCACCCAAATGCCAGCCAGCTGTCGCCGCACATGAACATCCTCGTGCGTCAAGGACGGTTGGTAAGTCCCGACGCCACAGGCAGCCACCCCTTGACCAGGCGACGAAGGTCATCGACAGTGGAGCCGTGGCAGACGACGGCAACCCACCCGATCCAGACCAACTGCTGCGCGTCAGGGCGGCGTTCGTGATCGCGTCGACCGGCGTCGTCCTCGGTGCCATCCTGCTCGCCAGCGGCGACACCGATGGTGCGCGGTTGGCGTTCTTCCTGCTGCTGTGGGCGGTCTCACTCCTGCCGCGGACGCGGACGCAGCGGCTTGTCGTCGGGTCAGGGTTCCTGGCCCTGATCGGGCTGTTGCTCTGGCAGGCGAGCCGAACGCGGGATGAGTTCGGGCTGCCGGAGACGCCATCAACCGTCCTCATGGCTGGGCTGGCGATCGCGTCGTTCATGGGCGCGGTCGCGTGTCTCGTCCTCGCCCGGCACTGGAGGCAGCTGTGACGCTCGCTGCGCCGGCCACGGGCGCATCTGCCGGGCGGCGTGGTTGTCCTCTTGGGTGGCAGCCATCTACTGCCGCTGGTCGCAGGGTCCGCTCTTGACCCGTGACGAGCTGGGTCATCTCGCCGAGGTGCTGGCCCCGGACGCGTAGGCCCCGGATCAGGCCGCGCGCCGCCCCTGCGCCTTCGCCTTGCGGCGGCAAAGCGGGCACCCGACGGGCAGCTTCGCGCGGGTGAAGGGCGACATCTTGTAGGCCGGGTGCTCGGGGTCGTCGGGGCAGATCCAGCGCACGGTCTTGTCGTAGGTCGCCTTGATCTTGTCCGGGCGGAGCGGCGCGTTTGCGTGCGCGTCCCATTCGCGCTCGAGGTCCGGCCGGACCGCAGCGAGCGCGTTGAGGCCGTCCGCGCGCTCGGTGGAGCACCGCTGGCAGCGGGTCTGGCGCACCGTCCGCTGGGCAACCTCTGCCTCCCACGTATGGCCGCAGCGGTGGCACTTCCAGTGCGCCTTGTAGCCGGATCCGGCCTTGACCGATGAGGCGAGCCGGTTGTTCGCCACGCTGTCCCAGTCGCGCAGGACGAGCGGGAAGTCGGTGAGCATCCTGCCCGCGACCTTGACCGAGGCGGTCGTGCGGCCCGGCGTGACGGTCGCCTCCATCGGCGGCAGCCCGATCTCCGCGAGCGAGGCGTTGAGCGCGG
Organism: uncultured Chloroflexia bacterium; assembly: GCA_963810065.1. Lineage (GTDB taxonomy): Bacteria > Chloroflexota > Limnocylindria > Limnocylindrales > CSP1-4 > CTSoil-043. The sequence goes on from CAWELX010000001.1 coordinate 170,564, forward strand.
CGACGTTGGCGATCACCGAGCGCGCCTTCGCCGCCGCGTCGTAGGTCGCCTTGCCCTTCGCCGCCCGGTCGTGGGCATCGACGATGAGCTGGCCGATCGAGCACAGCGTGCCACGCGGGTCGTGGCGGGCGGTCCAGGCGAAGTGCTGGTCGGGGCGCAGGTCGCGCATCGTGGCCTTGACGATGCCGCCGAACGTGGCGAGGTCGGCCTGGCCCGCGTGGTAGGCGCGCACGAGCGCGAGCACGAGTTGGAGCCGGCCCGCGTTGCGGAGCGAGTAGCGCCGGCGCTTCCCGAACCGGCGGTCGATCCAGTCGAGGATCCGCTCGGCGGCGGCGTTGCTCCGGGGGAAGCCGAAGAACTGGCGGTGGAGGCCGACCTGCTGGCGGATGAGGGCGTCGTTCGTGCGGCACCAGCCGTCGAGCGCGACGGCCTGCCGAGCGACGGCGAAGGCGCGGAGCGCGTCCCAGTCGTGGTTCGACCACTGGGCCTTGCGGAATAGCTCGACGTTGGCCGGGTCGTCGGGGTTGTTTCCGTCGTTGCGGGCGTGCTCGCGGATGAGCCGCCCGAGGTGGAACTCGCACGAGTAGAAGTTGGCGTTGGGCCATCGCCGCTGCGCCGCGTTGGCGATCGCGCCCGCACCGTCCGCGACCACCCACTCGGGGCCGTCGCCGCCGGGGTCGATCTCGTCGAGGAAGTCGATCCAGGAGCGCCCGGTCTCGTCGGGGGCGAGGCCGATCCGCCAGGGCATCATCGCCTGCTTGGGGTCGTCGCCGCCGACCGCGATGAGCACCGCGCCGCCGCGCTCGTCGGCATTCCAGGTCGGGTCGAAGCCCTCCGCGCCGTATGCGCGCAGGTTGAGCGGCTTGGAGTCGAGGATGAGGATGCGCGGGCACCTCGACGGCGCGAGCGACTTGTCGATCGCCGTGCCGAAGAGGTCGAGGTAGCGGGCGGCGAGGGTGTGCTGGCGGCTCGCGTGCCGCATCTTGTGGCCGTCCTCGACGTAGCGGTGGGCTTCGAGCCGGATCGTGCGGCTCGCCCGCCGGAGCGACATCCCCTGCGCGACGAGCTGGAGCAGGTGCGCGATCTCGATGGCCGTGTGGAGGTAGTCGGGCGGCGAGATCGGCCCCTGGGCGACGCCGGGCTTCACGTCGCAGGTGAGGCACTCCGAGCCCGGGCCGTGCGCGTCGCTCGGGCGGCGTCGTCCGAGCGAGAAGGTGTGCGGATCCGAGCCGTCATCGGGCGCGCAGCGGAACCGCTGACGGCGGTAGGGCGCGCTCGTCCAGTCCCGCCGGCCCCACAGGGTGATGCTGCCCTGGTGTCCCTTCGAGCACGTCGTCGGGCGGTTGGCGATCACGAGCCTCGGTCGCCCCGTCCTGCCCGTGCCCGTCGCTGTCCCGTCCATCGTTGCGAGCGTGCCGCAGGCCTGCGACAGGTTCTATGGCACAGATGGGGTGGGACTTAGCAACCGTCCTTGACGCACAAGTGAACACCCGGCTATTGACAGGTGGAGCTGCGAAGAGTACTGAGGCCGGAGGGTCGTCATGGGATGTCAATGGTAGCCGGGCGATCAGGGGGCGCGGTGAGATGGACGGTTGAGCGTGACACTCCCACCACCAACGGCGATGACCAGCCGCTCCCCCACCCCGCCAGCCGCGGCACGCCGCCCCTCGCTCATGGTAGCTGCCCGTAGCACGGGGCCACGGTTCGACAATGCTGACGGGCCATCAGCATTCGGCCGTCCGACGGATCCGCCTCGCACCGGCGTCGCCGATCATGGATGCTTTGTGCGAGTTCCTCACCATGGAGACCTGGATGCCATGCGCGTGCGTGATGCCGACACTGCCCGTGGAGAGCTCGAACGGCATTATCTGGCTCGTCTACCGTCGCCCCGCAACCGGCGGGAGGCCACGCCGCTGGCCCTGTTGGCCCGCCGGGGGCCGGCGGCGACCGCGAACGATGCGCACCACGGGGAGGCGACCTTCGAAAGCGGCCGGAGCGAGGGCTAGCGATGCCGAACGGGGGCCGCGACTGCTGCGGCGAGTGTGTCTTCAACCCGGCGAGCGTCGTGAGGACCGGCGGGGCCGCCTCCGAAGCGCTCACGCACGAAGCGGCGTTCTGCGAGATCCGGTCCGAGCTGCCCGTCGCCGACCCGTTCTACACCTACTGTGCGAACTTCCACACCGTCTCGCCCGCGCCCGACGGTCCCGTCTTCGCCGGCTTCCATGAATTCGGGCGTCTTCCCTGGCACGGCTCGGAGCCGGTCCGCCTGGCCCAGCGGCCTGGAAATCTCCGGTCTCGTTGTCTCTGACGGTGGAGCCGACCGCGAGTTCGCGGACCCCGCCGCGTACCTGGCCTGGTGGCGCAGCGCGCACTCGGGCGAGGACCCCGAGTACCCGTGGACGCTCCACGAGCGGATGCTGCCGCCGTCGATGCGCGCCGAGGGCCGCGACGCCCCCTCCGCGATGGAGCGCCTCCGGGCGCTGGTCGGGCGTGGCGGGGGGACCGCGCGCCGGCGCCCGCCGCCGCCCCTCGACGAGTCGATCCCGGACGCCTGGCAGCGACGCTGGGAGTGGTGGAGGGCGCTCGGCCACGAGGGGCGAGCGGACTGGTTCCTGGGCCGCGCTCTCGCCATCCTCGGCCTGGACGACGTGGAGGAACGCCTGGCCGACAAGAGGGTGGAGCATCGCCCAAGTGCCCACGTCGTGGAGGCGTGGCACGCCTGGCTGCTGCGAACAACGGAGGGGGTTGTGGAGCTGGCCGCGCACGTCGAGAGTCCGACCGCAACGGCGTTCCGGGCATTTCGGTCCTTGAACGTGGATCCCGATCTTGTCGCAGCGTATCGCGACATCTGGCTCCGGCCGCCGGACGACCCGCTGCGGAACGGCGACGAGGCGAAGGTCATCGCGGGCGCGCTGGCCGAGCAGGTCCGCGATCTCGACGCGGGAACGTATCGCTACTGGCCCACGCTTCCCGCGGCTTCTGAGGACGACATCCGGGCGCGCGGCTTCGATCCGCGGCGCGTGGTCGTCCTTGGCTTCGCGGCCGAGGAGCGTGATGGCTCGCCGGCCACCTCCGTCCCGGTTCCGTGGATCGGGCGGGTCACCCTGTGGCGGCGGGGTTCGGAGTCCGTCTTCGTCGAGGGGGCCATCGTCGAGACCTGTGACCCGGCACTTGACCCCGAGGCGCACGCGAAGTCACGTCATGTTCACGAGGAGAACGTTCGCCGGCTTCGGGAGCGGCTCGACGCCTACGCGTCGACTGACGGACGTGGAGGTGCCTGAGCGGCGCACCTGACGGTTCAGCGAGTCGTGCGTGAACTCCTGCCCATTGGCGGGTGGAGCTGGCAGAATCCTGAGGCCGGAGGGTCGTCACGGGAGGTCAATGGTAGCCGGGGTGGCGGGGTCCGGCCGACAACCGCGGCGGACCGCGGCCGGCCGAACCTCCCCCCCTCGGCGGGGGGATGCTCGACGGCCCGCCCCTGGACCGGCGCGGCCTATTGCGCGGTCCAGCCCCCGTCGACCGGCAGGACGGCGCCCGTCACCAGGCCCGACGCCCGGGAGGCCAGGAAGACGACCACGGCCGCGACGTCGGCGGTCGTGCCGACCCGGCCGATGGGGATCCGTGCGAGGACTTCGGCGAGAAACGCCGGGTCGTCGAGGCGCTCGGCAGTCCCGGGCGTGTAGATCCAGGTGGGCGCGATCGCGTTGACCGTCACCCCGTGCGGCGCCCACTCGAGCGCGAGGACCTTGGTCAGCAGGTTCACGCCGCCCTTGCTCGCGGAGTAGACCGCGTGGCGCCGGATGCCGACGAGCCCGGCCTGCGAGCTCACGTTGACGATGCGCCCATAGCCTCGCTCGACCATGTGGCGACCGACGGCCTGGCTGACGAAGAAGACGCCCTTGAGGTTGACGGCCATCATCTCGTCCCAGTCGGCCTCGGTGACATCGAGCGCGTCGTGATTCGCTCCGAGGCCCGCGTTGTTGACGAGAATGTCGATCCGGCCGTACGAGGCGACCGCCACGTCGACCGCGGCCCTGGTGGCGCCGACATCCGTCACATCGATGCGGAACGGCTCCACCTGCCCGCCGTCCGGGGCGCTCCAGGCGACCTCGCTCGGGCTGGCGTCGCGGACGCCGGCGAGGACGTGGGCGCCGCAGGCCGCCAGCGCCCGCGCGAGGTCGCGGCCGATCCCACGGCCGGCACCGGTCACGAGGGCAACCTGCCCGGTCAGGTCGAAGTCCGGTCGCTGGATGGGAGCTCCTCCGCTTCGTCCGCGGCGCAAGGGCGGGCGCGGGTCGTCGGGCGCGGCCCGGCGTCAGTCCTCGACGGCCAGCATGACCTCGGTCGACTTGATGACCGCCACCACGCGCTTGCCCGGCTCGAGCCCGAGCCGTCGGGCGGATTCGGCCGTGATCGCCGACACGAGCTCATGCCCGCCGTCCACGTCGATCACGACCTCGGCCATGACCTGGTCCCCGGTCACCGTGCGGACCGTGCCGGGCAGCTGGTTTCGCGCGCTGATCCTCATCGACTCACTCCCTGCTGTGTTGCGCCGTCGGGGGCCTGCGCCCCGTCCGGCAATTCCCTTGTCGCGGCTGACCCGGCGGCGGATGGAGAGCCGGCCGTCATCGCCGCCGCCATGCCGGCGCCGCGCGGCCAGTCGTGCGGCTCCCCACGGTCAGTCGTGCGACGCCGCGCCATGGTCGCACACCGCCGGCGCCACGTCCCGAATCGCGCGGATCCGTCCAGCCGTGCGCGCGGCGCTCAGGCGACGGCCCGCGCGTCGAGCACGCGGCTCCAGTGGAAGACGCGGACGGCCAGCAGGACGCCGAACGCCGCGAGCACCAGGATCGCCGCCGCCGCGATCGACGCGTCGAGGTTGCCGCCCTGGAACTCGCCGTAGACCACGAGCGGCAGGGTCTGGGTCCGACCCTCCACGTTCCCGGCGAACATGATCGTGGCGCCGAACTCCCCGAGCGAGCGCGCCCAGCTCATCGTCAGGCCCGCCGCGAGCGCAGACCCGGCCAGGGGAACCGTGACCGCGCTGAAGAGCCGGCGCTCGGATGCCCCGTCCACGCGTGCCGCGTCCTCCAGGTCGCGGTCGACGCCGGCGATCCCGGTCCGCGCCGAGCGGATGAAGAACGGGGCGGAGACGAACACCTGGGCCAGGATCACGGCGACCGTCGTGAACGGCACGGAGATGCCGAGGAACGTGAAAGGCGCCGCGAGCAGCCCGTGCCGGCCGAAGACCAGGAGCAGGGCCAACCCGGCAACCGCCGGCGGCAGGACGATGGGGAGGTCCACGGTCGCCTCCACCAGGCCCTTGCCGCGAAACCGCCGGCGGGCGAGGACGAAGGCGAGCGGCAGCCCGAGCGTCACGGTGATGACGAGGCTGATGGCGGTCGTGACGAGGCTCAGCCAGAGGGCGTCGAGGACGACGGGCGAGGCGATCGCGACCCGCAGCGACCCGTCGAGGATCGCCCGGGCCACCAGGGTGAGCACGGGTAGCCCGAGGAAGAGGGCGAAGAGGGCCGCGAGGGCCACGAGCGAGCGCTCCCCCCAGCGCCCCGGGACGTGATGATCCACCGCGGGACGGGCGACCTCCACCGGCGGTCCCATGGCGCGTGCGCCAGCCTCCTCGATCACGGCGGGGCCAGGAAGCCGAAGCTGCCCAGGATCGCCTGGCCGTCCGGTCCCGCGAGCCATGCGAGGAAGGCCCGGGCGGCGGCGGCGTTCTCGGACGCCTTGACGACGACGCCGGCATAGGTCGCAAGGACGTTCGCCGCGTCGGGAACGTCGACGGTCGCGACCTTCGTCGACGCCGCGGCGTCGGTGACGTACACGATGCCGGCGTCGCCCTCGCCGAGCTCCAGCTTGGCGACCACGGCCCTCGCGTTGTCCTCCTTCGTCACGATGTTGGCGGCGTAGGCCGCGGCGAAGTCCGCCGGGTAGCCGGGCTCCTTCGCGAGGTTGTCGACCAGCTGCGTGGCGTACTTCGTGATGGGCACTTCGTCACCGGCGGCGATGATCTTCACGCCGGCCGTCGCGAGGTCGGCCGGCGTGGTGATCCCGGCCGGGTTGTCGATCGGGACGATCACGGTCAGCTTGTTGCCGGCGAAGCTGACGGCCGGCCCGTCCGTCAGCCCCTCGTCGACGAGCGCCCGCGGATTCTTCGTGTCGGCAGAGAGGAAGACGTCGGCCGGGGCGCCCTGCTCGATCTTCGTCGCGAGCGCCGAGGAAGCATCGGTCGAAATGGTCAGCGTGGTGCCCGGGACCGCGGCCTCGTAGGCGGCTTTCGCCTTCTCCAGCGCTCCCTTGAGCGACGCCGCGCCGTAGATGGTCAGGTCGACCGCGGCCGGCGGCGTCGCCGACGCAGGCGCGCTCGAGGGAGCGGCCGCCGGCGTCGCGGACGGGCTGCTCGGCGACGACGATGTACCGCCCGAGCAGGCCGCTACGATGCAGGCCACGATGGCGACGAGGGCGGCGCGTCGGGATCTCATGGTCGAGATCTCATCGTCGGCTTCTCCGGTGGCGGGATCGCATGGCGCGTTTCCAGATAGTAGCCGATGATTGACTACTCCAAGGCAAGGGATCGTCAGGAGCAAGATGCGCCCACCCAGGACGGAGCTGAACCTCACCGAGTGGGTGGTGCTCGCGCTCGCGAGCGAGGCCCCGATCCACGGCTGGACGATCGTCCGGGCCGTCCGCCGGGGCGGCCCCATCGGCGAGGCCTGGTCCAGCTCCGGGCCGCTCGTCTACCGGGCGATCTCCCGGCTCCAGGAGGTCGGCCTCCTGCGACCCGTGGGCCTGGCCGAGGGGCAGGGCCCCAACCGGGTCATCCTCGAGGCCACGCCGGCGGGCGCGGAGATGGTCGCGGCGTGGCTCCAGCAGCCCGTGGACCACGTCCGCGAGGTGCGCACCGCGTTCCTGGTGAAGCTGCTCCTCCTGGAGCGTCGCGGCGAGGACCGGCGCGCGCTCGTCCGGCGCCAGCGAGAGCGGCTCGCGCCGGTGATCGCGGGGCTCGCCGAGCGCGCCGCCGCCGCGACGGGCCCCGAACGGCCGGTGGCAATCTGGCGCGCCATGAACGCGGAGGCCGTGATGCGGTTCCTCGACGCGATCGACCACGACCGTCCCACAGGGTTCGCTGACCCGGCGCCCTGACCGCCGGGGCGACCGCGACGTCCTGGGCGGCGCCGCAGGCGCCCGCTCGTCTCCAGGGGTTGTCGCGAGAAGTCGAGGGTTCAGGTGTGCGAAGGCTGGCCTCAGCCCGCTGCCGCGACCTCGTGGACGATGGCGTCCAGCGCCTCCTTCGCCTCGGGCAGGAAGTCGAAGAACGTCCACACGTGCACCATCCCCGATGCCTCCCGGATCGAGAGCTCCCAGGCCGGCAGGCTCGCCGCCACCGTCGCCAGCCGGCGCGCGTCCGCGACAAGCTGGTCGTCGCCACCGCAGTAGACCGTCGTTGGCGGGAGCCCTGAGAGGTCGGCGAACAGCGGACTGGCCCGCGGGTCGTTCACACCCTCGGCGCCCGCGTACAGTCGACCGGCGTGCAGGAGGCTCGCGCGCGACAGGATGTGGTCCCGGCGATCCAGGTCGACGCCGGCCGCGGATGTCATCCCCACGTCGAGCCACGGAGACAGGAGGACCAGGCGCGCGGGCGGGGCCAGGCGCTGGTCGCGCGCGGCCACGGCAACGCTCAGCGCCAGGCCGGCCCCGGCTGAGTCCCCCATCACGACGAGCGGTCGTCCTGCGGCGACGAGGTCCGCGTGAAGGTCGACCGTCCAGGCCAGCGTCGTGGGCACGGTGCTCCCGGGAGCCAGCGGGTACTCGGGTGCGGACACCGACGCGCCGGTGCGCCGGACGAGCTGCGCGATGAAGTGCCAGTGCACGCTCTCGAACCCACCGACGTACGCGCCGCCGTGCAGGTACAGCACGTGCGGCGCACCGACACGCCCGTCGCGAGGCTCCAGGTGCCACACGGCGTGACCGGCGCGCGACGTGCGCGTCACGACCGCGACGTCGGCCACTTCTGACCCGGGCTCGGCCGACACGAACGGGCGGCGGCCGGCGATGCGCTCCTCGAAGCCGTGGCGCTGCCGGGTGACGCGCAGGATGATGTCGAGCAGTCGTGCCTGCGCGCTCTTCATGCAGCCATCCTGACAGGTCCGAGCGGCGGTCCCGGCGGCGAGGCACGCTCCGTTGAGGGGTTTGGGCCCGGCGGCTGCGCGTTGCGGCGGCTACTCGGTGAGGTCGATGCGCCGGCCCTCGCCGCGTCGGCGGTACGCTGCGCGCATGGAAGACCGCGACGGAACGCTGCCGACGGCCTCGGCGGGGTTCGTGGATGGGGACGACGCCTTCGAGGCGACTGCCGAGCCCGACGAGTTCGACACTGCGCTGACCGCCGCCATCGAGCGGCTGCCGGACGACTACCGGGCCCAGCTGGCGACCGTGGCGATCGTGATTGCCGACGAAGCGACCGCCGAGGAGCTGGCGTCGACGGGCGCCCACGGGCTCCTGGGGCTCTACCGCGGCGTTCCCCGCACGGTCCTCGGGGCCGGGCACGCGACCGTCGCCAGCGTCATCACGCTGTACCGCGGGCCCCCTGGAACGCACCTACCGGACCCCGGCGGCGCTCACCGACGGCGTCGAGGAGACGCTCCGCCACGAGGTCGCCCACCACCTGGGCATCTCCGACGCCCGGCTCGGCGAGCTGAAGCGCGGGGCTCGCTGACGGCGGCCGGCCGAGCGTGGGCGCCCGCGACACGGGCCGCCCGCCGAGTCGCCACCGCCGGCGACGCCGGTCCCGGGCTGCCGAGCCGTCGCGCCACGGTCCCGGGCCTCCACCCGCCCAGCGACGCCGGGCCCGGGCGGCCTACCCGCCCGAGATCGCGGGGAGGACGTGGACGACCGCCTCCGGTCCCACCGGCGTCGCCAGGGTGGCCCGCTCGCCGTCCACGAAGACGTTGATGTGCTCGCGGATGGCGGGGCCGGCGCCCAGGATCCGATCGGCCAGCCCCGGGATGCGCCGGTCCAGCGCGGCGATGACCTGGCCGACGGTGGCGCCCGGCACCGACGTGCGCCGCTCGGCGCCCGGGAAGAGCGCGACGAGCGAGCGGGGCAGGACGACGGTCGCCACCTGGTCCGTCAGTCCTCGACGACGAGGGCCTCGACCGACCAGATGCCCGGCAGGTGCGCCGCCACCTGGCCCCAGGTGGCGCCCTCGTCCGGGCTCGCCCACAGCTCGCCGTTGCTGGTGCCGAAGAAGACCCCGACGGGATCAAGCCGGTCGACGGCCATCGCTTCGCGCAGCACGCCCACGTACGCGTGCTCCTGGGGCAGGCCACCGGCAAGGCGTGTCCAGGTTGCCCCGCGGTCGCGGGTCCGCCAGACCGCTGCGGCGGCGTCGGGCATGAAGCGGCCGCGGTCGTCGCCGTTGAGCGGGATCACCCACGCGGTGGCCGGGTCGCGCGGATGGGCGACCATCGGGAAGCCGAATTGCGACGGCAGGCCCGCGGTGATCTCGATCCAGCTCGTCCCGCCGTCGTCGGAGCGGTAGACGCCACAATGGTTCTGCTGGTAGAGCGTCTCCGGCTCACCGGCCGCGGCGACCAGCTTGTGGACGCAATGGCCGAACTCCGGCGGCGGGCCCGGGACGAAGTCCGCCCGGACGCCCTTGTTGCGCGTCGCCCACGTGGCCCCGCCGTCGCGCGTCTCGAAGGTCCCGGCGGCGGAGATGCCGACCCACATCCGCCGCGGATCGTCCACGTGGGGCACGATCGTGTGGAGGATCAGCCCGCCGTTGCCAGGCTCCCACGCGGGCCGCGTCGGATGCTCCGTCAGGCCGGCCACGTGCAACCAGGTGGCGCCGTCGTCGTCGCTCCGGAAGAGGCCGGCCGGCTCCACCCCGGCGAAGACGGCCCCGTGGGCCGCGGTCACGTTCCAGACCGACGGGATGGCCGGACCGTCGTCACCGTACGTCAGGCCCGCCGAGGAGTGGGTCCACGTCGCGCCCAGGTCGTCGGAGCGCCAGACGGCCGGGCCGTACCACGGGCTGCCGGCCGCGGCGTAGATCGCGCCGGTCGCCGGGTCCACGCTCAGGTCGTGGACGGGCCAACCCTCGCACAGCGGGCCGCGCAGGGTCCAGGTCCGCCGTTCGGCATCGGACTCGGCGATGAAGGCGCCCTTCCGCGTCCCCACCAGGAGCAGCACCCGCGTCGCCATGGTCCATCCCCTCCCCCGCCGGCTCGGCATCATCCCGTGCCGGCGCCATGGTGCCACGCCCCGCGCGGTGCGGCGACCGCGACCGGACGCCGGCGGTGGCGGCGTGGACCCCGGCGACCGCCGCGGACCCCCCGGGTGGTCGTGCGTCAGCCGTACGAAGCGATCGCGTCGACGAGAAGGTCGACGAAGCGCGCCCGGTCGATGTCCACGCCGGCCTCGACGTTGGGCGGGAGCCCCCGCAGGCCCTCCGGGTCGGCCACCGTGCGCCCCCGGGTCAGCTCGCCCCGGGTCTCGACGTCGACGCGCAGCAGGCGCGTGGTCACGAGCCCCGGCACGGCCAGGTGGGCCACGGCCACGGCGTCGTGGATCGGCGAGCCGTCCCAGCCGTAGCGCCCGCGGTGGTAGATGGCGAAGAAGCGCAGGAGGTCCACCCAGACGCGGGCGACCCGCGTCCCCAGCGCCTCGAGGCGGGCCACGTCGGACTCCAGGAACAGAGCCCGATGCGTGACGTCGAGGCCCATCATGGAGATCGGGATCCCGCTGCCGAAGACGATCGCCGCGGCCTCCGGGTCCTGCCAGATGTTGAACTCGGCGGACGCCGTGGTGTTCCCCTCCCCCAGCGAGCCGCCCATCAGGCAGATCCGTGCGATCCCCTCGCGGATGCGCGGGCGCGCGCGCACGAGCAGCGCGACGTTGGTCAGCGGCCCGGTGGCGACGAGGGTCACCGGGCGCCCGGCGGCCGCGACCAGCGCCTCGGTGAGGGCCATGGCCCCCTCGGGCCGCGGCGCCGCCTCGGGCTCCGGCAGGTCGGCGCCGTCGAGGCCGCTTTCCCCGTGGAACTCCACCGGGGTCCAGCTCTCGCGCAGGAGCGCCCGCTCGGCGCCCGCGGCGACCGGCACGTCGTTGCGACCCAGCAACGCCAGGACACGCAGCGCGTTGCGGGTGGTGTTCGCCAGGGGGGAGTTGCCCCCGACCGTCGTGATCCCCAGGACCTCCAGCTCGGGGCGCGCCAGGGCGAGCGTGATCGCCAGGGCGTCGTCGTGGCCGGGGTCGCAATCGAGGACGATCTGACGCCGCTGCATGCGCCGGAGTATGCGTCAGGCGTATCGCGTTGGGGTAGCATGACGGGAGTGCCCGCCGGCACTCGGAGGAGACCATGATCGGCGGGCGTGGACGTGAGCCTCGCGGGTTCACCAGGAGGAAACATGCAGAAACGAGCCGGGCTGGGCCTGATCGCGGGCCTGGCCATCGTCGTCGCCGCCTGCGGCGGCGCCGCCACCGCAAGCCCCGCCGCGTCGGTTGCTCCGTCGGTCGCTCCGTCGGTTGCTCCGTCGGTCGCTCCGTCGGTCGAGCCCACGGCCGCTCCGCCGCAGTCCGATCTGAAGATCGGCGTCGTCACGGACATCGGCACCCTGAACGACAAGAACTACAACGAGTACAGCTTCAAGGGCGCGAGCGAGGGCGCCGCAGCGATCGGTGCTGCCACCCCGTCGTCGATCGTCCCGAAGGACCAGTCGGAGTACGCCGCCGACATCCAGAGCTTCATCGACCAGAAGTACGACATCATCGTGACGGTCGGGTTCAACCTGACGAACGACACGGTGAACGCGGCAAAGGCGAACCCGGCGACCAAGTTCATCGGCGTCGACCAGTCGCCGATCTGCGTGACCCCGGAAGGCGCGCCCGACACCAAGTTCGAGTGCAAGGGTGACGCCAAGACCCTGCTCCCGAACTACCAGTCGATCTACTACGCCGAGGACCAGGCGGGCTACCTGGCCGGCATCGTGGCGGCCTACGCCTCGAAGAACAACGTGATCGGCGCCATCGGCGGCACGACCCTCTGCGCCCCGTGCGTCCGCTACATCCAGGGCTACGAGCTCGGGGCCAAGTCGGTCAAGCCGGACATCCAGGTCAAGACGGCCTACGTCACCGAACGACTTCTCCGCGGCCGCGTTCAACGACCCGGCGGGCGGCAAGGCGTTCGGCGAGACCTTCATCAAGACCAACAAGCCGGACGTCCTCTTCCAGGTCGCCGGCAAGACCGGCAACGGCGTCCTCGAGGCCGCCTGCGCCGCTGACCTGTACGGCGTCGGCGTCGACGTCGACCAGTGGATCTCCCTCGGCGCGCCAGCGAACAAGTGCGTCATCACGAGCGCCGAGAAGAAGCTCGTCAACTCGGTCTCCGCGGCGGTCAAGTCGGTCGCCGACGGGACCTTCGCACCCGGCGACTCGCTGTACGACGCCAACAACGACGGCATCGGCGTCGCGCCGTTCCACGACTTCGAAGGCACCTTCGGCCCCGAGGTCCAGCAGGCGCTCGACACCGCGTTTGCCGCGATGAAGGCCGGCACGCTCGACCACGTGTCCCGCGGATTCCTGCGGCAAGCACACGCCCTAACGCCCAGCGTCATCCAGAACGGCGAACGAGCGGGCCGGCACGGCCGGCCCGTTCGCTACCCGTTCGGCCGCCCACGCCGGAGAACGCCGCGATGACTGACCAGCCAGCCACCGTGCACGCCCCTGCGCTCGAGATGCGAGGGATCACCAAGCGCTACCCGGGAGTCGTGGCCAACGACAGCGATCGACCTCGAGGTCCGGCCCGGCGAGATCCACGCCCTGCTCGGCGAGAACGGCGCCGGCAAGACGACGCTCATGAACATCCTCTACGGCCTCGCCCGTCCGGACGAGGGCCAGATCCTGCTCGACGGCCAGCCCGTCGACGATCAGTCGGCCCGTCGGACGCGATCGCCCGCGGCATCAACATGGTCCACCAGCACTTCATGCTGGTCCCGGTGCTCACCGTCGCCGAGAACATCCTGCTCGGCGAGGAGACGATGGCCGAACCCGGTCTTCCTCGACCGACGCGAGGCCCACCAGCGGATCGCCGAGCTGGGCCGGCGGTTCGGCTTCGAGATCGACCCCGACGCGAAGGTCGGGTCGCTGTCGGTCGGCTGGCAGCAGCGCGTGGAGATCCTGAAGGCGCTCTACCGCAACGCCCGGATCCTCGTCCTCGACGAGCCGACGGCCGTGCTGACGCCCCAGGAGACCGAGGAGATCTTCGCCGTCCTGCGGCGCCTTGCCAGCGAAGGGCCACTCCATCGTCTTCATCAGCCACAAGCTCTACGAGGTGCTGGAGATCGCCGACCGGATCACGGTCATCCGCCGCGGCCGGGTGGTGGGCCAGCGGCTCCCGGCCGAGACGAACGAGGAGGACCTCGCCGAGCTGATGGTCGGGCGCGAGGTCCAGCTGACCGTGGATCGTGGCGAGTCGCATCCGGCCGGGCCGTCCTCCGGGTCTCGGGCCTCGAGGCGAGCGACGATCGCGGCAACCCGATGCGTCCGGGGCGTCGAGCTCGAGGTCCGGGCCGGCGAGATCCTCGGCATCGCCGGCGTCGCCGGGAACGGCCAGGACGAGCTCGTCGAGGCGATCATCGGGCTGCGCAAGCCGACGGCGGGGACGGTCACGCTCGATCGGGAAGGACGTCACCGGGCTCTCGCCCACGGGCGATCGAACGAGGCCCAGGTGGCATACGTGCCGGCCGACCGCCACCGGTTTGGGCTGATCCTCTCCTTCCCCCTGTCCGACAACCTCGTCCTGACGAGCTATCACCGCCCGCCGTTCTCGCGCGGCATCCTGCGCAACGACGCGGCGATCGAGCGCGATGCCGCCGCCGCCGATCGAGAAGTTCGACATCCGGACGCCGTCGCCGACCGTCAAGGCGAGCACGCTGTCGGGCGGCAACCAACAGAAGGCGGTCGTGGCGCGGGAGTTCGACCGGGACCTCAAGCTCCTCGTCCTGGACCAGCCGACCCGGGGCCTCGACGTCGGCAGCATCGAGTTCATCCACCGCCAGATCATCGCGAAACGCGATGCCGGGGCGGCGAGTGCTGCTCGTCTCCGCGGAGCTCGACGAGGTGCTGGAGCTGTCCGATCGGATCGCCGTGATGTTCCGGGGCGGATCGTCGCCGTGCTCGACGGACGACCGCCGACAAGAACGAGGTCGGCCTCCTGATGGCGACGGGCGGCCTCGACCGTGGCGGAAGTCCAGCCGCAGATCGTGGAGGCCGCCGATCGGCGCGACGCCGACCCCGGCACGACTCCCGCGACGACCGGCGGCCGACCAGCGCCGGATGATCGGTCACCGGTGCCGCGGCCACGTCGTCGGGCGACCGCCGCCCCGGAGCCGGAGCCACCCGCCGCCTCACGTGGCGTGCGGTCTGGGCCACCGTCGCGGTGCCGCTCGTCGTGATCGTCGGCTCCCTGCTGCTCGGCGATCGTGATCCTCGTCTCCCAGCTGCTCGTCCCCGACGAGGCGTTCGACCCTGGCTCTGGGGACGGCCTACTCGGCCCTGCTCCAGGGTGCCATCGGGAACCCGGATGCCATCGTCCTCACCCTCGTCAACGCCACGCCGCTGATCCTGGGTGGCCTGGCCGTCGGGTTCGGCTTCAAGGCCGGCCTCTTCAACATCGGCGCCCAGGGGCAGTTCCTCGTCGGCGCGATCGGCTCCGTGGTCGTCGGTGTCTCGGTGGCCGAGTCGTCGCCGATCCTCGGCGATCCCCTTGCCACGCTCGCCGGCGTCGCCGCCGGCGCGGCCTGGGCTTCGTCCCCGGCTTCCTGAAGGCCACTGCAGGCGCCCACGAGGTCGTCAGCACCATCATGATGAACTACATCGCCGTCCAGACGCTGGCGATGCTGGTGAGCGGGCCGCTCAAGGTCCCCGGCTCGCCCCAGCCGATCACGTACGACGTCGGCAACGCTGCCTTCCCGATCATCATCGGACGCAACGGACACATCGGGATCGTGATCGCGCTCCTCGCGGCGGTCTTTGTCTGGTGGATCCTCTATCGGACGACGTGGGGCTTCGAGGTCCGAGCGGTCGGCGCGAACCCCGATGCCTCCCGGTACGCCGGCATCCGGCCACGACTCGTCATCGTCGCCACGATGTCCTTCAGCGGGGCGCTCGCCGGCCTGGCCGGCGCCTGCGTCCTCCTCGGCGTCAACCACACGATGACCTCGAGCTTCGGGACGACGGTCGGGTTCGACTCGATCGCGGTCGCCCTCCTCGCCCGCTCGAACCCGATCGGCATCATCTTCACGGCGCTCCTCTTCGGGGCGATGCGGGCCGGGGCCGGCCTCATGCAGATCCAGGCTCAGATCCCCGTGGAGCTCGTCGACGTCCTCCAGGCGACGATCCTGCTCCTCCTGGTGGCGAGCCCGGTCATCCGCCGGGCTACGGGCGTCGACGACCCGGGCGCCGGGAGCCCGGCCGGCCGCGCGGCCGTTCACCGCGGGAGCGGGCGTCTGATGGACGTCACGCCGGTAGTCGACGCGCTGTACGCCATCCCGATCGTCGGGGTGCTCTTCCAGCTGGCCGGGTACCTCGTCGCCGTGATCCCGCCCAACGCGCCGAACATCCTGACGCAGGCGACGCCGCTGGCGCTCGCTGCCCTGACCGGGGTCGTCTGCGAACGGTCGGGCGTGGTGAACATCGGGATCGAGGGCACGATGCTCATGGCGGCCTTCGCCGCGTGGGTCGTCGGTGTCGCGGTCAACCCGATGTTCGGGAGCCCGGCGCCGGGCGACATCTTCGGGATCACGATCCCGCTGCTCATCGCCCTCCTGGCCGGGGTCCTGACCGCAATCCTGGTCTCGGGGCTCCACGCCTGGCTGTCGATCTCGCTCCGAGCGGACCAGATCATCAGCGGCACCATCATCAACATCCTGGCGTTCGGGATCACCGGGTACCTCACCCAGCTCATCTCGAAATCGTCGCCAGCCGGGGCGGGCTCGTTCGCGCGCTTCGATCCACCGCAGTTCCTCGTGGACCTGCCTGTCGTCGGCTGGATCTTCGACATGTTCCTCAACCAGGGACCGATCACGCTCGCGGCGCTGATCCTCATCGTCGGGACCCAGATCTGGCTCTTCCGCTCGCGCTGGGGCCTGCGGACGCGGGCCGTCGGCGAGCACCCGCGGGCGGCGGAGACGGTGGGCATCGACGTGATCCGGCTGCGCTACAAGAACGTGCTGCTCGGCGGTGTGTTCGCCGGCCTGGCCGGAGCGTTCCTCTCGATCGAGGCGACGAACTCATTCCAGATCGGAATGACCAACGGGCGGGGCTTCATCGCCCTTGCCGCGATGATCATGGGACGGTGGACCCCGATCGGGGCCTTTGCCTCGACGCTCCTGTTCGCCTTCTTCCTGCAGCTGAGCCAGGTGATCAAGATCGCGCCGCCGAGCGGCGACCTTGGGTCGGCAATGAGCCAGCTCCCGGCCCAGGTGTTCGACGCCCTCCCCTACATCCTGACGATCGTCGTCCTGGCCGGTGTCGTCGGACGGAGCATCCCGCCGGCGGCAGACGGGCAGCCCTACGAGCGAGAGTCCGCGACCTAGTGCCGACGCCGGTCCCGCGGGCGGCGATCACTGCCGGGCTCGATCCCGGCCTGCCGGCGGCGCTCGGCTACCTGCCGTCGGAACTGGCGTTCATCGGCGACCCGTACCCGGCGTTCGCGCGCCTCCGCGAGGCGGCGCCGGTCGCGTTCGACGCGGCGACGAACCAGTGGCTCGTGGCGCGCCACGCAGACGTCAGCGCGCTGCTGCGGGATCGGCGCCTGGGCCGCTCCTACGGCCACGTGGCCACCGACAAGGAGTTCGGTCGGACGCCGCCGCCGGCGTGGCAGGCTCCCTTCACGGAGTCGCAGCTGGCCCAGCTCATCGACATGGAACCGCCCGATCACACCCGCCTGCGGCGCCTGGTCAGCACCGCGTTCACCCCGCGCACCGTCGAGGGGATGCGGCCGTTGATCGGCGAGATCGTGGACGAGCTGGTGGGCGCGGCGGCGGGCCGCGGCACGTTCGACCTCCTGGCCGACGTCATCGAGCCGCTGCCCGTCACGGTGATCGCCGCCATGCTGGGCATCCCCGCGTCGGATCGCCACCTGCTGCGCCCGTGGTCGGCGGACATGACGATGATGTTCGAGCTCGACGCGACGGAGGCCGACCAGCGCCGGGCCGTGCAGGCGACGGTGGAGTTCACGGCCTACGTGCGGGACCTGGTCCGGGCGCGCCGCGCGGCGCCCGCGAGCGACCTGCTCAGCGAGCTGGTGGGCGTGGCGGAGGGCTCGGACCGGCTCACCGAGGACGAGCTGATCGGGACGGCGATCCTGCTCCTCAACGCCGGCCACGAGGCGTCGGTGAACGGGGCCGGCAATGCCTGGCGAACGCTCTTCCTCCATCCCGAGGCCCTCGCACGGCTGCGGGCGGACGCGACGCTCGTGGCAAGCGCCGTCGAGGAGCTGCTCCGCTTCGACACGCCGGCGCCCATGTTCGAGCGCTGGGTTCTCGACGAGATCGAGGTCCAGGGGGTGCGCATCCCTCGCGGGCAGGAGGTGGCGCTCCTCTTCGCGTCGGCGAACCGCGACGAGGCGGCATTCCCCAATGCCGACGCCGTGCACCTCGATCGCAGTCCCAACCCGCACCTGACGTTCGGCGCCGGCATCCACTTCTGCCTTGGGGCGCCCCTCGCCCGCCTGGAGCTGCAGGTCCTGTTCCGGGCGATCGTCGAGCGGATGCCGACGCTGGAGCTGACGGCCGAGCCGGTGTTCAAGCCACGCTTCATCCTGCGCGGCGTGGAGGCGCTGCCGGTCCGGCTGCGCTGAGGCGGCCCCGAGACCGCGCTGAGGCGGCGCCGGGGCGGGCGGGGTCGCCCGGGGGTCAGGCTCGGATCGGGTAGCGACCCACCTTCATCGCCTCGTCCACCATCGCCAGCACGTTCTCGGGCGGAACCTCGTTCATGATCGTGTGGACGGCGGCCAGCAGGTAGCCGCCGCCCGGCGCCAGCGCACCGATCACCCGGCGCACCTCGGCCCGGACCTCGTCGGGCGTGCCGTCGGGCAGGACCCGCTTCGTGTCGATCGCTCCGCAGAACGTCAGTCGCTCGCCGTAGCGGCGCTTGAGGGCCCCGAGATCGGCCAGGCCGCCCGTCGACGTCTGGACCGGGTTGAGGATGTCGACGCCGATGTCGACGAAGTCGTCGAGCAGGGCCGACACGTCGCCGCAGGAGTGGAAGAAGACCTTGGCCCGGGTGCGCTCCCGGATGAAGGCGATGTACTCGGCGTGGATCGGCTTGAGGATGCGCCGGTACATGGCGGGCGACATGAGCAGGCTCTGCTCGGTCCCCAGGTCGTCGCCGATCTTGACGATGTCGACGTTCGGCCCGAGGGCGTCCAGGAAGTGCCCCATCAGGCGCATGCACAGGGCGGCGATGCGGCGCAGGAGCGCCTCCGCGAACTCCGGCTCCAGGGCCAGGTTCGTCAGGAAGCTGTCCAGGCCCTGCATGGCGTAGGCGCGCTCGAGGGGGAACAGGAGCCAGGGCGTGGCCATGACCGCGAAGTCGCTCTCGGCCCGGATGCGGGCCGCCGCCTCGCGGACGTGGGCCACCCGGGACGGGTCGTCCATGTCCGGCCACGGGTACGCCTCGATCGCGTCGAGCGTCGCCGCGTCCGCCATCGGGTGGATCTCGGGGAACCAGGCGCCGTCATCGAGCTCCACCTGGCCGGTGCCCCAGTCGTCGATGAACGGGGCGTGGGGCGGTCGGCTGCCATGGCGCTCCCGCAGCCACGCCGGGAACGCGTCGAAGACCGGCCGAACGTCCGTCCCGAGGCGCTCGAGGATCGCCTCCGTGGGGAGCGCGGTGCCCAGCTCCGGCCAGTCGTAGATGTACCGGTCGCCGGGCTCCAGGCCCAGGCTGGCGGCCAGCCGGCGGTACGGGAGGGCCTTGATCCCGGTGGCGTTGCTGACGCCGACGATGATCGGCACGCGATCCGGCTCGCGGTGCTCGAGGGTCGTCAGGACGCGCTCCCTCGGAGTCATTGCCACGAGACCACCTCCCTGCGCTCGCGATCCTGCGTGCTCGCCGGTAGTATGGGTGATCGAACCGTGGCTCGGCGACCGGCCGACCGGGGCCGGAGCGGGCACGGCACGGGAGTCACGCCGGTCGCATGGACGCCGCCGATCGCGCCCGCCTCGCCGAGATGCTGGACCTCCAGGAGGGCCGCGGCCGGTCCCGATCCTGGACGACGCGGCGATCACCGGCCTCCTCCGAAGCCGTCCGCGCGTCGCCGTCATCGGCGCCTCCGACCGGCCCGACCGGGCGTCGCGAGACGTCTTCCTGGCGCTCCAGCGGGCCGGACTCGACGCGGTCCCGGTCACGCCGGGGTTCGCGTCGGTGGGCGGGGTGACCGCCTACCCCGACCTCGCCGCGGCGGTGGCGGCGACCGGCCCGTTCGACCTCGTCGACGTCTTCCGCCGCCCCGCGGAGTGTCCGGTCCACGCTCGCGAGGCCGTCGCTGCCGGGGCGCGGGTCCTGTGGCTCCAGCTCGGGATCGTCAGCTGGGAGGCCGCACGGATCGCCCACGCCGGCGGCCTGGGGGTCGTGATGGACCGCTGCCTCTCCGTGGAGCTCTGGCGCCTGGGCTGACAGGAGAAGCGGGACCAGCGGGTTCGCGGGTGGACGTCGCGGGCGCCGAAGAACCGGGCGCACGGCGCCGAGGAAGCGGGCGCCCGCCCGGCGCGGGCGGCATCCCTGCCCGGGGCGCGCGAGGCCGGCTCAGGTCGCGGCGAGGATGAAGCCCACCACCACGAGCACGACGCCGCCGATCCCGACCGCGCCCCAGGTGCGCACCTCGCGGCGGAGCATCTCCATCGCCACCGACGCTCCCGTCTTCTCCTCGGAGGCAGAGGCCGGGCCGCCGCGCCAGGCCCGGTAGCGGGCGGCATTCGCGTCCTGCGCCTTGAGCGCCTGGTAGCGGCGCCACGGCTCACGGGCCCGCGCGTAGCCAATGGCGAAGAGGACGACGCCGATGGCGATCAGGCCGTAGCCCAGCATGTTCATGCGCCGTCTCCCTGTCCCAGCCGCGCGCGCAGCGCCTCCCCGACCAGGGCGGCGTTGGCCTGTCCCCGGGACGCCTTCATGACCTGGCCGACGAGGAACCCGACGGCCTGTGGCTTGCCGGCCCGGAAGTCCGCCACGGCGGCCGGGTTCGCGCCATCACCTCGTCCACGAGCCGGTCCACGGCGTCCACGTCGGAGATCTGGGCGAAGCCGCGCTCCGCGATGACCGCGGCGGCCGGGCGGCCGGTCGCCACGTGGTCGGCGACGACCTCCCTCGCGTTGGAGCGGCTGAGGCGGCCAGCCAGCACCTCGCGCAGCACGTGGGCCAGCGATGCCGCGTCGGCGCGGCCCGCCAGCCCGGCGGGGTTGCGGTCCGGGGACTCCTTGAGGGCGTGCCCGTAGTCGCCCGTGACGAGGTTGGCGACCTCCTTGGCCGGGAGGTCCGGGCCCGCGGCTCGGATCGCCTCGAAGGCCAGCGTCATGCTCTCGTCGTTGGCCAGGACCGCGGCATCGTACCCCGACAGGCCGAGCGCTCCGTACCGCGCCCGACGCGCCGAGGGCAGCTCAGGGAGCGCGGCCCGGAGCGCGGCGAGCCAGGCCGGATCGACGTGGAGCGGCGGCAGGTCGGGCTCGGGGAAGTAGCGGTAGTCGTCGGACGACTCCTTGACCCGCATGACGTACGTTGCCCCTGCGGCGTCGTCCCAGCCGCGCGTCTCCTGGCGCAGGGCGTCGCCGGCATCGAGGGCGGTGGCCTGGCGCTGGATCTCGAAGTCGATCGCCCGCTCCACGGCCCGCAGCGAGTTCATGTTCTTGACCTCGGTCCGCGTCCCGAACGGCTCCGTCCCCCGCCGCCGCAGGGAGACGTTCGCCTCCACCCGCATCTGGCCGTTCTCCATCTCGGCATCGGAGACGTCGATCGTCCGCAGCAGGAGCCGGAGCTCCTCGGCATAGCGGCGGGCCTGCTCGGCGGTCCGGATGTCGGGGTCGGTGACGATCTCCATGAGGGGCACGCCGGCCCGGTTGAAGTCGACCAGGCTGACCCGCCGGCCGTCCGAGCTCGTCGCGTGGACCAGCTTCGCGGTGTCCTCCTCGAGGTGGGCCCGCGTGATGCCGATCCTGATCGGACCCTCCGAAGTGTCCACGGTCAGCGATCCGTTCGAGGCCAGCGGGAGGTCGTACTGGCTGATCTGGTAGCCCTTGGGGAGGTCCGGGTAGAAGTAGTTCTTGCGATCCCAGCGCGTGGCCGGCGGCACCCTCGCCCCGATCGCCAGGCCGGTGGTCAGGACGTGCTCGACGGCCGCGCGGTTGATCGTCGGCAGGACGCCGGGCAGGGCCAGGCAGACGGGGCACGTGTGGGTGTTGGGGGCGGCGTCCCGGGACGGGACCGCGCAGGCGCAGAACATCTTGCTGACGGTCCGGACCTGGCAGTGAACCTCGATCCCGATGACCGCCTCGTAGCGCTCCAGCGCCGCGGAGGTCGCGCTCACCAGGGGGTCCCGACGACGGAGCCGGTCGACGCCAGGAACAGGCCGTACAGCGCCAGCACCAGCCAGCCGACGGCCACCGTCGCGGAGCGGGCGAACCGGCGCACGCCCGGGCGGGCGTACACGGGACGGGCGGCGTCGATCGCCGATCGCGTCGGATCTCCCTCGTGCGCAGCCGGGGCGACTGCATCGCGGGCGTTCCGATAGCCGGACCAGGTGCCGATCCCGGCGAGGACGAGGCCGCAGGTCGTGAGCAGGAGACCCATGGCCGAGAGTGTCTCACACGCTCCGGCGCGCGTGCCGGGAACGGCGGGTGCCCGCGTAGAGAGGCGGCCGCCGCCGGAGAGAAGGCCGGCCGGCCGCCCGCGGAGGAGTCCGGGCGGCCGGCCGGGATGGGTCAGCAGGGGCCGGCGTCGTCGTCGCGACGGCAGCCGACGAAGTGGCGGCGCACGGCTACCATCCGTGAGCCGCCCCGAACACGGCATCAGTCGCCGAGCGAACGCGACGAGCGAAGGTCTGAGAGGTCTCCGATGGCGATCCCAGGGTCAGCATCCGCCGCCGACTTGGACGCAGCCAGTCGATGGTGGCTGGACGGCGTCGTCTACCAGGTGTACCCACGGAGCTTCGCCGACTCGAACGGCGATGGGGTCGGCGACCTCCCGGGGCTCATCGACCACCTGGACCATCTCGCCGGCGGAGCAGATTCGCTCGGCGTCGACGCCATCTGGCTCTCCCCGATCTACCCGTCGCCCATGCTCGACGGCGGCTACGACGTCATGGATCACACGGCGGTCGATCCCGTCTTCGGAACGCTGGCCGATCTCGATCGGTTGATCGAGGAATGCCATCGACGACGCATCCGCGTCATCCTCGACCTCGTGATGAACCACACCAGCAACCTGCATCCGTGGTTCGTGCAATCGCGCCAGTCGAGGACCGGATCATTCGCCGACTTCTTTCTCTGGCGGGATCCGTCCGGGTGGGATCGCGATGGTCGACCGGAGCCGCCCAATAACTGGCTCTCGTGGTTCGGCGGGCCGGCTTGGGAGTGGGAGCCTCGGCGAAAGCAGTTCTACCTCCACACGTTCCTGCCCGAGCAGCCCGACGTGAACTGGCGCTGCATCGCTCTTCGCGCGGAGATGTGGTCGATGGTCACGGGCTGGCTCGACCGCGGCGTCGATGGGTTCCGGCTCGACGTCTTCAATGCATTCCTCAAGGCAGCGGAGATGCCATCGAACCCGGAGACCGCAACAGGCGGTTCGATCCCCTGGGACAGCCAGCAGCACCGCCACGACAAGGACCAGCCCGAGCTGCACGATCTCCTCGCCGAGTTCCGACGCATCGTCGACTCCCGGCCGGGGACCGCCACGGTCGGCGAACTGTTCACGAGCGGTATCGAGGAGGCTGTAGCGCACTGGGCGCCGCGCCACCTCGTGTTCGACTGGGTCCTCCTCGAGACCCCGTGGACGGCGGCGGCCTTCCGCGCGGCGATCGCTGCCCGGGAGGCCGCGTGGTCCGGTCGCTGGCCGACGATCGTGCTGTCCAACCACGATCACTCGCGACATGTCTCGCGGTACCTGCACACGCTCGGTCGTCACGATCGGGCGACGGTCGATGCCGTGGCGAAGGCGGCCGCGACGATCCAACTGACGCTGCGAGGGACGCCCTTCCTCTACTACGGGGAGGAGGTCGGCGAACAGGACATCGCGGTCCCCCGCGGCCGCGCCCGGGATCGAGCGGCCGTGCAGCTGGCGGGATGGTGGAATCGTGATGGGTGCCGGGCGCCGATGGCGTGGTCCGGCGACGGGAAGGCGGGCTTCACGAGTGGCAGCCCGTGGTTGCCCATTCCGCCGGACGCCGCGTCGCGGAACGTCGAGCGCCAGCGGGCGTCGGAGAGCTCGGTCCTGGCCCACTACCGGCGGCTCCTCGCGCTTCGGCGAGGGTCTGCGGCGCTTCGGACCGGCGAGCTCGCCCTCGTCGACGTGGGCGACCCCGACGTCCTCGCCTATCTCCGGCGGGCGGGCGACGAGGCCGTGCTGGTCGTGGTGCGGTTTGGCTTCCGTGGTGGCGAGGTCGAGCTACCCCCAGCCGCCGGTCCCTGGAGGGTCGTGCTCTCGAGCCACGACCTGACCACGCCCACGGTCGGGTCGCGCGTCGCGTTGCGACCACTCGAAGCGATCGTCCTTCAGCCCTGAGCCCGACCCCGCCTCACGCCTTGCCGGTCGGGCGGTCCTGCTCGACCGTCTCAGGCGCATGCCATGAGCCCGTGACCGCGCGGATACAGACCGGCGATGTCAACGGGCAACCGGCCGACGAACGGCGCCTCACCCAGTAGCGCGGCCGCCAGCGCCTCCATCGACGGCGGCAGGATGCCGTAGGTGCAGATGTGGGTACTGGCGGTCGGGTATGCGAGCAGGTCCCACGGCGTCCGCAGGGCGAGGGTGACGGTCGGCTTGCCGGACGCCAGGGCCGCTGCGGCCAGTGCCGCCTGCGCCGGCTGGAGGTGCGCGGAGAACGT
Source organism: uncultured Chloroflexia bacterium (assembly GCA_963810065.1). Lineage (GTDB taxonomy): Bacteria > Chloroflexota > Limnocylindria > Limnocylindrales > CSP1-4 > CTSoil-043. The sequence continues at coordinate 194,677 of CAWELX010000001.1, forward strand.
CCCGACGACGACGAGGTCGAAGGTTGCCAGCCGCTCAGCGACACCTGCGATGTCACCGTCGCCTGGCGCCGCTGGCAGGAGGATCTGCTCCACGCCCGCAAGCCGGCGGCGGAGCGCCGATGCCAGCGTCGGCGGTACGGTCGACGACGTGTCCGCCGGGGTCAGGTCGGCGGGCATCGACTGGACGACCGCGATCCGCGCGTCGGCGGCCAGCTTCAACGGCACTAGCCGGGCGTCGTTGCGGACGAGGGTCATCGAACGTCGGGCCAGCTCGGCGGCGACTGCCTGATGTTCGCCGCACCCGACGATGTCGAGCGGCGGCTGGTCGTAGCGCCCCACCCAGCGGCGCAGGTCGCCCAGCCGGCGCTTCGCCGCAGCGTCGTCGGCGGCGTCGATCAGGCCTCGTCGCCGGGCCTGCGCGAGACCTTCGTGCAGCCGTTCGAGCGCTGCCTCGTCGGCTGTTCCGAGCAGCACGTCCTCGCCGGCACGGAGGGCAGCGATGGCCTCGACAATCTGCGCCGATCCCTGGCCCAGGGCGCGCATGTCCAGGGCATCGGTGACGGTCACGCCGCCGAACTGCAGCTCTCCGCGCAGCAGGTCTCGCAGAACCGCGGCGGACAGGCTGGTCGGCAAGTCGTCGCTCTGGCCGGGTAGCGCGAAGTGGCCCGTCATCACCATCCGCACGCCCGCTGCCAATGCCGCTCGGAACGGGACCAGCTCTCGTGCGGCAAGCTCGGCGTTCGTCCGGGGCACTAGCGGCAGCTCGTGGTGCGGATCCGCTGCAGTGTCGCCGACGCCCGGAAAGTGCTTGGCCGTCGCGGCCACGCCCTCGTCCTGCAGGCCACGGACGGTCGCCGCCGCGAGCTTGCCGACGGCCTCAGGATCGTCGCCAAAGCTGCGGATTCCGAGCGCCGGATTGGCCGGGTTGGTGGCCACATCGCACACCGGCGCGTAGTTCACGTTGACGCCGAGGGCGCGCAGCTCGCGCGCCGTCGCGCCGGCGACGCGCTCGGCCAGCTCTTCGTCGCCGGTCGCGCCGAGAGCCATCGCGCCCGCGAACTGCGTCGTCCCGTCGCCCAGACCGACCAGCTGGCCGCCCTCCTGGTCGGCCGCGATCAGCAACGGTGGCACGCCAGCCGGCCGTGCGTTCTGGATGGCGGCGGTCAGCCTGCGGAGTCGGGGTAGATCGACGATGTTGTGGACCCGGAACAGCGTCACACCGGCGACGCCATGTTCGTTGATCCGCCTCGCCGCCGATCGCGGCAGCTCGGTGCCGACGAAGGCGATGAGGAGCCGGGCCGACGTCACGCCTTTACCGAGCCAGCCAGGATCCCCCTCACGAATGCCCGCTGGAGAAGCAGGAAGACGAGCAGCGGCACGACCATGGTGATGAAGGCGCCGGCGGTGAGGAGATGCCATGAGCCGCCGCGGCTGCCGATCAGCTGGTAGAGGGCGGTCGGCAGGACCCGAACTTCGGCACCCGGCCCCAGGAAGACGAGTGCTACCAACAGGTCATTCCAGACCCACAGGAACTGGAAGATGGCGATCGCACCGATGGCCGGGATCGAGAGCGGCAGGACGAGCTTGATGAACGTCTGGAGATGCGACGCGCCATCGATGGCGGCAGACTCGAACAGGTCGCGCGGCAGCTGCGAGATGAAGTTGTAGAGCAGGAAGATCGCGAGCGGCAGCCCGAAGCCCGTGTGCGCCAGCCAGATGCCGAGGAACGAGCCGTACAGGTTACCGGCGGCGTAGATCTTCAGGATCGGGATGAGGGACATCTGGATTGGCACGACCAGCAGTGCCACCACGATCGTGAACAGGATGCCGCGGCCGCGGAACGGGATCCACGCGAACGCATAGGCGGCAAATGCGGCGATGGTGATCGGGATGGCCACCGACGGGATGGTCACGATCAGGCTGTTGATGAACGCGTTGCCCATGCCGTCGCTCGCGATGACCGTGGCGTAGTTGGACAGCGTCCACTGGTTGGCTTCGAATGGGTGGAGCAGTGCCGTCCACCAACCAGATGTCGTGATGAACTTCGGATCGCGCACCGAGGTGACGAGCAGGCCGAGCGTCGGCAGCGTCCACAGGAAGCAGATGGCGAGGACCGACAGGCGGAGCGGCAGGCTCCGGATGAAGGCTGGCCGCCACGCGGCGCCGCGTGCCGTTCGCCGTGCGATGGGCCGGGCTGGCGTCGTCATCCTTCCACCTGCTGTCGTCTGAAGTTGCGCAGGTTGATGTACATCACGGGTAGAACGGCGATGAAGAGCAGCGTCGCGAGCGCGGCGCCGCGACCATCCTCGAAGAACTGGAAGATCTCGTGGAACATGCGGTTGGCCACGACGTCGTCATTGAACCGTCCGCCAGTCGTCACATAGACGATGTCGAAGATCTTGAGGGTGATGATGGCGATCGTCGTCGCGACCGTGACGATCGAGCCGCGGATCATCGGCACGATCACCCGGAGGAAGAGCTGGCGCTCGGATGCGCCATCGAGCCGGGCCGCCTCGATGATCTCGCCCGACACTCCCTTGATCGCTGCCGAGAAGACGACCATGGCGAAACCGGTCTGGAGCCAGATCATGATCACGATCTCGCAGAAGACGTTGATCGGGCTGGTCGTCAGCCACGGGATCGGCTGACCACCGAGGCCGACAACGACCGCATTCAAGAGTCCGATCTGCGGCTGGCCGGCGGGCTGCCAGGCGTAGACGAAGCCCCAGATGACCGATGCGCCGACGAGCGAGATCGCGAGCGGCAGGAAGACGATGGTCTTGGCCAGCGCCTCGCGTCGGACGCGATCGAAGAGCCCGGCGAAAATGAGCCCGAGCACCACGCTGCCGCCGGTACCTACGATCAGCCAGATGGCGTTGTTGCGCAGGATCTGGGTGAATTCGGGCTCGATCATCACCGCGAAGTTCGCGAGCGTGAACTGGCCGTGGTCGTCCTGGAAGCTGCGCAGGATCGTCCCCGCCGCTGGGTAGACCAGGAAGACCGCCAGCAGCGCCAGGGCGGGGCCGACGAAGACCCACGGCAGGATCCGGTCGCGCCACTTCGCCTTGAGCAGGCCAACCAGCCCGCCCACGCCGATGAACAGCAGCCAGATGCCGCCGACGCCGACCGCCAGGGCGATCGCCGCCAGCAGGAGCTTGGCTAGTACTTGATCGCCCGAGCCGTTCCGCAGCTCGGTCGCGCCCGACGTGTTGCCCAGCGCCTCGTAGATCGAGGCCAGAAGGTTCGGCCCGCCCTGCGGGTCGTACAGGACGAGGATGCCGGCGACGCACAGACCCAGGCCGATCAGCCCTGCAATCGGCAGGACGAAGCTCGATAGTCCGGGCCTCTCAGTTCGAGTGACGGCCATCCACCCACCTCGCGGAAAGAGTAGCGGGGCGCACCACCGTGAGGTGGCGCGCCCCGCAAGCCATCAGACGTTACTGGGTGGGCCAGCTGTCGTCGATCGCCTTCAGAACGGCATCAGTGTTGGTGCCACCCTCGTTGGCCCATTTGTCCATCTCTGTCCAGAAGGTTCCGGCACCGACCTTGCCAGGCATGAGGTCGGAAGCGTCGAAGCCGATACCTGCGGCGCTGTTCGCGATATCCGCAGCGACCTTGAGCTTGTAGGCGCCGGCATACCAGTCGGCAGGGGTGGCCGAGTTGGCCGAGATGGCGCTGCCGGCACGGATCCAGTTCTGGATGCCTTCCGGCGTGGCAAGGAACTCGGCAACGGCGCGCACTTCGGGCCTGTCGACGAGCACCATGAGCGTGTCGGCCGAGCCCTCGGCGTTGTTCTGGGCCGGGTCGATCGTCGGGAACGCAAACATCCCGACGTCAGTACCAAGGACGTACTTCGACGGCTGTCCGCTGACCCGCTGGTCCGGGAAGAAGTCCGGGCCGTACCAGGTCGGGATCTTCTGCATCCAGCACTTCGGATTCGCCAGATCGTCGGTGAACATCGGATCCATCACCGTCTTCATGTCGGAGGCGACGATCGCGGTGTTGCCGCCGAAGACGTAGTTGGGCGTGAAGAGGATCTTGCCGACTTTGTCAAAGGCGTCCTTGATGCCCTGGTCCTGGAACGTGACCTTGTGGCTGATCCAATCGTTGTAGTAGGCGAGGCCCTTGGTCTTGAGGACCACTTCCTCGACCCAGTCGGTGAGCTGCCAGCCGGTCGCGTCACCGGGGCCGCCCGCGCTGACGCACCACGGGTTGGAGCCGTCGGCAACGATCTTGTCGGACAGCGCGATCAGCTCGTCCCACGTCGTGGGGACCGCGTACCCCTTGGCCTCGAAGGCCTTGATCGGGTACCAGACGGTCGACTTCACATCGGCCTTGTAGGGGATGCCCCAGATGTTCGCGCCCTGAGTGACCAGGCCGATCGTGGCTGGATGCTCATCACTGAGCTTCTTGGCATCCATGAACGTCGCGACGTCGATGACCTTGCCTGCGGCGGCGTAGGCCAGGACGGGAGTCGGCTGGGCGAGCATCGCCAGGTCCGGCGGCTTCCCGCCCTCGATGCGCGTCTTCAGCACGGTCTCGTGGCTCGAGCCGATGCTGTCGATCTGGATCTTGATGCCGGTCGCTGCCGCAAAGTCGGCGACCGAGGCAGCGAAGTTGGTGCCTTCTCCGCCGATCCACTGGGTCTGGACCGAAACCGTCTTGCCAGCAAACGGCTTGTCGGCACCAAGTGCCTTGTCCAGCTCGGTGTAGCCGGTCGGCACCGTCGGCACGGCTGCCGCTGGCGGCGCAGACGCAGGCGGCGCGCTCGGCTCGGCAGACGCGCTCGGGGCAGCCGATGGCACTGCACTCGGCGCGGCAGACACGCCCGGTGTCGGCGTCGTGGTGCCGCTCCCGCATGCGCCGACCAGCATCATGACGACGACCGCCAGGGCTGCCGTCATTCGTAGTCTCTTGGCCATGAATTCCTCCTCCGGCACATTGCCATGACTGTGGGTGACGAGCAGCTCCGCTGGACCAAGCGTCCCACTCCAGCAAGAGCCATCGTGTGGGTCATCGCGCGTGACAACTCCTACCCTTGTGCCACGATTCCCACTTGGATGGACGCGATGAGGGCCGATCAGGGGCGCAGCACACCTCCCACCGTCGACTGTCGGATGACGAGCTCCGTGGGCAGGATCACGCGGCGGGGAGTCCCGTCGCGGTCTGCGATGAGCTCGAACAGCGTGCGCGCCGCCTCGGCGCCCTGCTCCCGCACGCCCTGCCGGACGGTCGTGAGCGGAGGGTCGAGGTGGGCGGCGAACTCGAGGTCGTCGAAGCCGGCGAGGGCGACGTCGTCCGGGACGGCGAGGCCGCGGGCCCGGATCGTCTCGAGCGCCCCGGCGGCCATGGAATCGTTGGCGCAGAAGATGGCGTCGCAGCGACGGTCGAGCAGCACCTCGGCGCCCGTCACACCGGACGGCTCGTTGAAGTCGCCGTCGACGATGAGGTCATCCGCCGCCAGGCCCGCCCGCTCCATCGCCCGGCGATAGCCGACGATGCGGTCCTCCGCGGCGACCGTCCCCCGGATCCCCGTGATGTGCCCCACCCGGATGCGGCCCAGCCGGACCAGGTGCGACGTCAGCAGGTCGGCGGCGTGCACGTGATCGACGTCGACGTAGCTCGCGGAGCGATCCCCGCGACGATGGCCCACCAGCACCGTGGGCAGGTCCGACGCCAGCAGCCCGTCGACGAGCGGGTCGTCCAGGGTGTTGGCCGTGGCGATGATGCCGTCCACCAGGCCCGCCGAGAGGATCCCTTCGAGGGTCTCCTCCTTCGTCCGATTGCCCAGCCAGAGCATCATGCCCGTCGCAAGGTCCGCCAGCTCGTCGCTGATGCCCTGCAGCAGCTGCGCGAAGTAGGCGTCGCGGAAGAGCCGGTGGGAGTCCACGTGCATCACCAGCCCGACGATCCCGGAGCGACCCGTCGCGAGCGTGCGGGCCGCCCTGTTGGGCCGGTAGCCAGTCTCGCCCATGACGTGCTCGACGCGCCGCCGGGTCCTCGCCGACACCGAGCCGCCATTGATGACGCGCGAGACGGTCGCCCGGGATACGCCGCTCAGCTGCGCCAGCTCATCGATCGTGGGTGCCACGCCGCAGGAGACCCTCCACAGGATTGGAAGCGCTTCCAAACGTACGCCATCGCAACCCCGCCGTCAAGGTGGTGCTGTACAATTCCGCCCAACTGGTTGCGATCTGAGCTCGACAATGGTGTGAGCGCGCTTCCATTCGAGGGACTGCCAATGGACGGTCGATCCTTTCCAGCCTCGTTCGTCTGGGGCGCCGCGACGGCCTCCTACCAGATCGAGGGCGCCGCGGGTGAGGACGGCCGCGGCGAGTCCATCTGGGACCGCTTCTCGCACACGCCCGGGAAGGTCCGCAACGGCGACACCGGCGACGTCGCCTGCGATCACTACCACCGGTACCGCGAGGACGTCGCCCTGCTGGCGGGCCTCGGGCTGAAGGCCTACCGGTTCTCGGTGGCCTGGCCGCGCATCCAGCCGACGGGAACGGGCCGGGTCAACCCGGCCGGGCTCGACTTCTACGATCGCCTGGTCGACGAGCTCCTGGCGCACGGGATCGCGCCCTACGCGACGCTCTACCACTGGGACCTCCCGCAGGCCCTGGAGGATGCCGGCGGGTGGCCGGTCCGGAGCACGGCAGAGGTATTCGCCGACTACGCCGCGATCGTCGCGGGACGGCTCGGCGACCGGGTCCGCAGCATCGCGACGATCAATGAGCCGTGGGTCGTGGTCGACCACGGCTACCGCGAAGGTGCGCACGCGCCCGGACGCCGCGATCCGGCGGCGGCCGTGCGGGCGTCGCACCACGTGCTGCTGGCGCACGGGCTCGCGATGCAGGCCATCCGCGCCCAGGCGCCCGCGGTGGAGGCCGGGATCGTGCTGAACCTGGGGCCGCAGGTGCCGGCCTCAGCGCATCCGTTCGACCTCGAGGCGGCCGCCGAGTCGCACGACTGGCTGAACCGCTGGTACCTCGACCCGATCGCGGGGCGCGACTACCCGGAGCTGCCACGCTGGGCAGCCGGCGTCGGGCGGGACGAGATCCTCGCGGGCGACATGGCGCTCATCGCCCAGCCGATCGACTTCATCGGCGTCAACTACTACAGCCGCAACTGGATCCGCTCGCCGCTCCTTCCGCCGCTCCAGCCCGCCGGCGCCGGACCGGAGGTGACGGCGATGGGCTGGGAGGTGTACCCCGCGGGCTTGCCGAGGTGCTGGAGTTCGTGGCATCACGGACCGGCGATCTCCCGCTCTTCGTCACCGAGAACGGGGCCGCGTACCCGGTCGATGAGAGCGCTCCCGAGCGTGATCCCGCCCGCGTGAGCTACCTGCGCCGCCACCTCGCGGTCGCCCTCGACGCCGTCGAGCGCGGCGTGCCCCTGGCCGGGTACTTCGTGTGGTCCCTGCTCGACAACTTCGAGTGGGCCCAGGGCTACGCCTATCGCTTCGGCATCGTCCACGTCGACTATGCGACGCTGGAGCGGCGCGTCCGCGACAGCGCCCGCTTCATGGGTGAGGTCGCCCGAACCGGCCGCATCCCGGGCGACCAGCCAGCGCCCGCCGGCGATCGGCCGGGCTGAGCGGGCCCCGGACTGCGCGATGGCTGGCCCCCCTCGAAGGGAGATCCGATGACAGAGCCCAGGTCACTGCCCGATCCGGCGCTCCCCTCCCCCGCCTCGGCGCCCATCCCGTGGGAGGACCGCCCGGCGGGCTCCACGGCGGTGATCTGGCGCTCGTCGCACAACCCGATCATCGGGCGCGACCATCTGCCGCGCTCCAACAGCATCTTCAACTCCGCCGTGGTCCCCTTCCGCGACGGCTTCGCGGGCGTCTTCCGGGTCGATGACACCACGCGGACGATGAACGTCCACGCCGGCCGCAGCCCCGACGGCGTGACGTGGCAGATCGACCCGGAGCCGATCGCGTTCGTGCCCGCCGACGACCGGGTCCGGGACATCCAGGAGCAGTTCGTCCACGCGTACGACCCGCGCGTGACCTGGCTGGAGGACCGCTACTACGTCACGTGGTGCAACGGCTACCACGGTCCCACCATCGGGGTGGCCTACACCCACGACTTCGAGACGTTCCACCAGCTGGACAACGCGTTCCTGCCGTTCAACCGCAACGGCGTCCTCTTCCCGCGCCGGATCGGCGGCGCCTACGCGATGCTGAGCCGGCCCAGCGACAGCGGGCACACGCCCTTCGGGGACATCTACTACTCGGAGAGCCCCGACATGGTCCACTGGGGCCGCCATCGCCACGTGATGGCGCCCGTCCCGTGGACCTGGCAGTCCACCAAGGTCGGGGCCGGGCCGACCCCGATCGAGACCCCCGAGGGCTGGCTCCTGATCTACCACGGCGTCCTGACGTCGTGCAACGGCTTCGTCTACTCCATGGGCGCCGCCCTCCTGGACCTCGACGAGCCATGGAAGGTGATCGCGCGGGGCACCGGCTACCTGATGTCGCCGCAGGTCCCGTACGAGCAGGTGGGCGACGTCCCGAACGTCTTCTTCCCGTGTGCCGCCCTGGTGGACGGCGCGCTGGACCGCGTGACGATCTACTACGGCGGAGCGGACACGGTGGTGTGCATGGCCCACGGCCACCTGTCCGGGATCATCGACTTCGTTCGCTCGGGAGCCTGACCAGCAGGCCGCGGAGGAGAGCAGGATGCGCTACGGACACTTCGACGACGCCCGGCGGGAGTACGTCGTCACGCGTCCTGACACCCCCCTCCCGTGGATCAACTACCTCGGCAGCGAGGAGTTCTTCGGGCTCATCTCGAACACCGGCGGCGGATACGCCTTCTACCGGGATGCGCGCCTGCGCCGGCTCACCCGCTACCGCTACAACGACGCGCCCCTCGACTCCGGCGGCCGGTACCTCTACCTCCGCGACGACGCCTCCGGCGACTACTGGAACCCGGGCTGGCAACCGACCCAGCGCGAGCTGGAGGACTACACCTGCCGCCACGGCCTGGGCTACTCGATCATCTCGTCGCGCTACCGGGGCATCCGTGCGGAGACGCTGTTCTTCGTGCCCGGCGGGGAGAACCTCGAGGTCTGGCGGGTCCGGATCACCAATGAGCGGCCGGAGCCGGCGAAGCTCTCGCTCTTCAGCTCGATCGAGTTCTGCCTGTGGGACGCCCAGGACGACGCCACGAACTTCCAGCGCAACTACTCGATCGGCGAGGTGGAGGTCGAGGACGGCATCATCTTCCACAAGACCGAGTACCGCGAGCGGCGCGACCACTTCGCGTACTTCGCCTGCTCCGAGCCGCTGGCCGGCTTCGACACGCAGCGCGACGCATTCCTCGGGCCGTATCGCGGGTGGGACCGGCCGATCGCCGTGGAGCAGGGGGCGTCCACCAATTCGATCGCCCATGGCTGGCAGCCGTCGGGCTCGCACCACGTCCGCCTCGAGATCGGCCCCAGCGAGACGAAGGAGGTCATCTTCCTGCTCGGCTACGCCGAGAACCCCCGGGACGCCAAGTTCGACCCGCCCGGCTCGCAGACGATCGACAAGCGGCTCGTCCGCCCGACGCTGGCGAGGTATCTGCGCAGCGACGTGGTGAACGAGGCGTTCGGGGCGCTGCGGGCGCGCTGGAGCGAGCTCCTGGATACCCTCCACGTCACGACCGGGAACGAGCACGTCGACCGGATGGTCAACATCTGGAACGCCTACCAGTGCATGGTCACGTTCAACCTGTCGCGGTCGGCCTCCCTCTACGAATCCGGGATGGGCCGCGGCATCGGCTTCCGGGACTCCAACCAGGACCTGCTCGGCTTCGTCCACATGGTCCCGGAGCGGGCCCGCGAGCGGCTCCTCGACACGGCCGGCACGCAGCTGCCGACGGGCGGCGCCTACCACCAGTACCAGCCCCTGACGAAGCGGGGCAACGACGCGGTCGGCTCCGGCTTCAACGATGACCCCCTGTGGCTCGTGCTCGCCGTGGCGGCCTACCTGAAGGAAACGGGCGATGCGACGATCCTCGACGAGGAGGTGCCGTACGACAGCAGCCCGGGCTCCGAGACCGCGCTCTACGAGCATCTCCAGCGGGCCCTCGCGTACACCCTGGACCGGCTCGGCCCGCACGGCCTCCCGCTCATCGGCCACGCGGACTGGAACGACTGCCTGAACCTGAACGCCTTCTCCGAGAGCCCCGGCGAGTCCTTCCAGGCGGCCGCCCACAGCGAGGGTGGGGTCGCGGAATCGGTGGTCATCGCGGCCCTCTTCGTGAGCGCTGCCGGGGAGCTGGCGGAGATCGCCGAACGGCGCGGGGACGCCGCCGAGGCGGAGCGCTGGCGATCGGCCGCCGGCCGGATGGCCGAGACGGTGGACCGCCACGGCTGGGACGGGGCGTGGTTCCGCCGCGCCTACGACCACTACGGGGCCGTCCTCGGTTCGTCCGCGAACGAAGAGGGCCAGGTCTTCCTCGAGCCGCAGGGCCTCTGCGTCATGGCCGGCCTCGGCCTCGCCGATGGGCGGGCTCGACAGGCGCTGGCGACCGTCCGCGACCGGCTGGCCACGCCGCACGGGATCGTGCTCCTCCAGCCCGCCTTCGGCCGCTACCACGTCCACCTTGGGGAAGTCTCGTCCTACCCGCCGGGCTACAAGGAGAACGCCGGCATCTTCTGCCACGCGAACCCGTGGGCCATGATCGCGGAGGCGATCGTCGGCAACGGCGACGGCGCGCTCGACTACTACCTCCGGATCAACCCGTCGGCGCGCGAGGCGATCTCCGAGGTCCACCGCTGCGAGCCCTACGTCTACGCCCAGATGATCGCCGGGCTCGACGCGCCGAACCACGGCGAGGCCAAGAACTCCTGGCTGACCGGGACCGCCGCCTGGAACTTCGTGGCCGTGTCGCAGTGGATCCTCGGGATCCGGCCCGAGCACGCCGGCCTGCGGATCGACCCCTGCATGCCCGCCGCGTGGGACGGCTTCAGGGCGACGCGCCGCTTCCGCGGCGCCACGTACCGGATCGTCGTCCACAAGGCGCCGGGGACGACGGGCCGGGTGACGCAGGCTCCGCGTGGACGGCCGGGACGTTGCCGGCAACCTCGTCGCGCTGCCGGCGGCCCCGGGGATCGAGATCGAGGTCGAGGCCTTCGTGGAGGCGTTCGTCGAGGCCGCTCCGTGACCTCACCCCGGGAGCACCCGGCCGCCACGGCATCAGCGGCGCGACGTCAGCCGGCGCGCGCGGCCCGCGTGCGAGCGACGAAGCGGCCGATCCTCTCCAGGGCCTCCTCGAGCTTCTCGTAGCTCGTGGCGTAGCACATCCGCACGTGGCCGGCGCCGGACGGGCCGAACGCGCTCCCGGGGACGGCCGCGACGTGCTCCTCGTCGAGCAGCCGCTCCACGAAGGCGTTGTCGTCGAGGCCCGTGGAGGTGATCCGCGGGAAGGCGTAGAAAGCGCCCCGCGGCACGAACGTGTCGAGGCCCATGAGGTTCAGGCCATCGACGACCAGGCGTCGCCGGCGGTCGTACTCCGCGCGCATCGCCTCGACGTCGGCCTCGGCCATCGTGATCGCGGCCAGCGCGGCATCCTGGGCGGTCGTCGGCGCCGACATGATCCCGTACTGGTGGACCTTGACGAGCCCCTCCAGGATCCCGGCCGGGGCGCAGACGTAGCCGACCCGCCAGCCGGTCATGGCGTACGCCTTGCTGAAGCCGCCCATCAGGATGGTCCGCTCGCGCATGCCCGGCAGCGCGCTCATGGCCCGGTGGTGGTAGTCGTCGTAGGCGAGCCGGTCGTAGATCTCGTCGGAGTAGACGAGGAGGTCGTGGCGGACGGCGATCGCGGCGAGCTCGTCCTGGGTCCCGGGGGGCAGGACGGCGCCGGTCGGGTTGCACGGATAGCCGAGGAAGAGCGCCTTCGTCCGGGACGTGATCGCCGCCTCCACCGCGGTCGAATCGAGCGCGAAGTCGTCCTCGTACCGCGTGGCCACGTGGCGCACGGTTCCGCCGGCGAAGACGATCGCCGGGACGTAGGCCACGTACGACGGCTCGTGGAGGATCACTTCGTCGCCGGGGTCGACGGTGGCCCGCAGGGCGAGGTCGACCGCCTCCGAGGCGCCGACGGTGACGAGGATCTCGGTCGCCGGGTCGTAGCGCACGCCGTAGCGCCGGTCGAGCTGGTCCGAGATCGCCTGGCGGAGCTCGATCGTCCCGTAGTTGCTGGTGTAGTGGGTGCGCTGGGCGCGCAGGCTGGCGATGCCGACCTCGATCACCTGGGCGGGCGTCGCGAAGTCGGGCTCCCCCACCCCGAGGCTGATGACGTCCTCCATCGTCGCCGCGATGTCGAAGAAGCGCCGGATCCCCGAGGGCGGGACGGCCTTCACGCGCTCGGACAGGACGCGTGCGGCCAGGGGCAGGCGGGGTGTCGTGTCGGTCATGTCAGTGCCCTCCCGCGAGCCGCGCTGCTCGCTCTGCCGGGGTCGGCCCGGCGACATCGAAGGTGGCCGCCAGGCCTGGCGGCTCCAGGCCACGCCACGGGGCCCCGGCGGTGACGCCCTCGTAGGCGCGCGCCAGGGCGAGCAGGGGGGCCTCGCTCCAGGCGGGCCCGATCAGCTGGAGGCCGACCGGCAGCCCGTCGGAGAGGCCGCAGGGGACCGAGATCCCGGGCAATCCGGCCAGGCTCACCGGCAACGTGCAGGCGTCGGTGAGGTACATCGCCACGGGGTCGGCCATCTTCGCCCCGAACGGCCAGGCGACCATGGGGCTGGTCGGGGCCACGAGCGCGTCGATGCCGCCGCCGAAGGCCGTGTCGAAGTCCTGCTTGATGAGCGTCCGGACCTTCTGCGCCTTCACGTAGTAGGCGTCGTAGTAGCCGGCGGACAGAGCATAGGTGCCCAGCATGATCCTGCGCTTCGCCTCGGCCCCGAAGCCGCCTCCGCGGGACGCCAGGTAGTTGGCCAGGACATCGCCGTCGCGGACGGCGTGCCCGTAGCGGATCCCGTCGTACCGGGCGAGGTTGGCCGATGCCTCGGCCGGGGCCACGATGTAGTACGCGGCGAGCCCGTAGTCGGTGTGGGGAAGGCTCACGTCGACGATCTCGGCGCCGGCGGCCTCCAGGGCCGCGACCGCCTCTCGGACGCGGGCTTCCACGCCCGGGTCCATCCCGGCGACGAAGTACTCGCGGGGCAGGCCCAGCCGCACGCCGCGCAGCGTGGCGGCGGCCGCGTCGTCGGACGCCGGCAGCGTCAGCAGCTCCGGCGGGACCGGGTGCGGGGCCGACGTGGAGTCACGCTCGTCCCGGCCGGCCACCGCGTGGAGGAGGACGGCGGCGTCGCGCGTGTCCCGTCCGATTGAACCGACCTGGTCGAGCGAGCTGGCGAAGGCGACGATGCCGTAGCGGCTGACACGGCCGTACGTCGGCTTCATGCCGACCACCCCGCACAGCGCAGCGGGCTGGCGGACAGAGCCACCCGTGTCGGTGCCGATGGCCAGGGGGACATGGCGGGCCGCCACCGACGCCGCGGACCCACCCGAGCTGCCGCCCGGGACGCGGTCGAGGTCCCACGGGTTCGCCGTCGGGCCGTAGGCGGAGTGCTCTGTCGAGGAGCCCATGGCGAACTCGTCCATGTTCAGCTTGCCGAGGATGACCGCCCCCGCGTGGCGCAGACGCTCAACGATGTGGGCGTCGAACGGCGCGACGTACCCCGCCAGGATCCGCGACCCGGCGGTGCACTGCGCCCCACGCTGCGTGACGAGATCCTTGAGCCCCACCGGCACGCCGCACAGCGGGTGGAGCGCGGCCAGGGCATCCGGTCCGTCGTCGCGCGCAGAAGCCAGCCGGACGTCGGCCGCGGCGGCGGCGGCGAGGGCGCCGGCATGGTCGATGACGAGCCAGGCGTTGAGGGCCCGGTTGCCCGCCTCCGCCTCGGCGAGGTGCGCCGCGCTGAGCTCGCGGGACGAGACCTCGCCAGCTCGCAGGAGGACGGTCATCTCGTGGGCTGCGAGCCGCGTCAGGGTGCGGTCCACCACCGCTCAGTCGCCCCCCCGCTCGCCGCCGATGATGGCGGGCACGACGACGAAGTCGCCGTCGCGTGCCGGCGCGTTCGCCAGCGCCTCATCCACCGTGAGCGACGGGCGCGCCGCATCCTCGCGCAGGATGTTCTCCAGCTCGATCGTCTGGGCCGTCGGCGGGATGGCGTCGGTGTCGAGCTGCGCCAGGATCGCGTACTGGTCGAGGATGTGGTTGAGCTGACCTTCGAAACGCGTCAGCTCGTCGTCGCTCATGCCAAGGCGGGCGAGGTGGGCGACGTGCTCGACGTCGGCTCGGGAGAGGGTCGCCATGCGGCCGATGATAGCGGAGCGGGCCGCCGTGACGGCACCGGGGCGGCGGTGCTACCTGGCGCGGTCCGGTCTGGCTCCCGGTCAACCTGCTGATCATCCGGGCGCTCCTCCATTCCTACCTGTCCTTCGGCGTAACCGTGCGGGTTGAGTGCCCGACGGGCTCGGGCGTCCCGATGATGCTCTTCGAGGTCGCCCGTGAGCGTGCCGACCGCCCGGTGGCGATCTTCCCGCCCGGCGCGGACGGCGGCCGGCCGGTGCACCCAGGGACCACGCGCTTCCGCGACGACCCGCCCTGGCGCGACCTCGTCCTGTTCGACGAGTACTTCCACGGCGACAACGGGGCCGGGCTGGGTGCCCGCCACCAGACGGGCTGGAGCGGCGTCGTCGCCCGGCTCATCCAGCTGTTCGGCCATCTGGACCCGGCGGAGGTGCTGGAGCACGGCGGCCGGCCGGTCACCCGGCCCTACCTGCGGGAGGTCCCGGGGGACGACGGCGGTGCTCCGCGGGCTGACGACCGGCCTCAGCCGTCCGTGCTGTGCGGCTGCCCCGCCAGCAGCGCCCGGAACCCGTCGGCGTCCAGGACCGGCACGCCCAGCTCCTGCGCCTTCTGGAGCTTGCTGCCGGCGCCCGGGCCTGCGACCAGGAAGTCCGTCTTCTTCGACACGGAGCCGGCGGGCCTGCCCCCCGCCGCCCGGACCGCCTCCTCGGCCTCCTCGCGGGAGTAGCCCTCGATCGTGCCGCTGACGACCACCGCCTTGCCGGCCAGGGGGCCGGACGCGGATGCTTCGCCCGCGGGCAGCGGCACCGGGCGCTCCGGGACAACCCCCGCTTCCACGAGCTCGCGCAGGCCGTTCTGCGTTGCCTCGTCGGTGAACCAGCGTGCGACCGCCGCTGCGACGGTCGGACCGATCCCCATCACCTCCGTGAGCGCCTCGGGCTCCTCTGCTGCAACGCGCCGCAGCTCGACCTCGGCGGCGGCGAACCACGGGTCAGGCACGGCCCCCGGGGACGGCGGCGGGAAGCCGGCGGGCGGGACGCGGCCGGCGATCC
Organism: uncultured Chloroflexia bacterium; assembly: GCA_963810065.1. GTDB lineage: Bacteria > Chloroflexota > Limnocylindria > Limnocylindrales > CSP1-4 > CTSoil-043. Next base: position 210,044 of record CAWELX010000001.1, read on the forward strand.
AGCGCGCGAGGTCGATCGCGGTCGCCTCGCCGACCTGCGGGATCCCCAGGCTGTTGAGCACCCGGGCGAAGGGCCGCCCCACGCGGGCCCGTTGAATGGCCGCGGCAAGGTTCTCTGCGCTCCTCCGGGCGAACCGGTCGAGACCCTCGAGATCCTCCACCGTCAGCCGGAAGACGTCGCCCCGGTCGTGGACCATCCCGCGCTCCAGGAGCTGCTCCAGGACGGCCCAGCCGGCGCCCTCCACGTCCATCCCGCCGCGGCCAAGGAAGTGGGCGAACTCCTGGGCGCGCCGCGCCGGGCACGAGAGGTTCGGGCAGTAGTGGCGGACGGCGCCCTCGTCGCGAACGATCGGCGTCCCGCAGACCGGGCAGGCCTCCGGCATCTCGAAGACCCGCTCGTCGCCGGTGCGCCGCTCGGGGAACGGGCGGACGACCTCGGGGATCACGTCGCCGGCCTTCTGGAGGACCACGTGGTCCCCGATCCGGATGTCCTTGCGGCGCACCTCGTCCAGGTTGTGGAGGGTGGCCCGCGCGACCGTGCTCCCCGCCACCTTCGCGGGCCGCAGGTGGGCCACCGGCGTGAGGGTGCCGGTCCGCCCGACGTACGGGACGATGTCCTCGACGACCGTCTCCACCTGCTCGGGCGGGAACTTGAAGGCGATGGCCCAGCGCGGGGCGCGTGACACCATGCCCAGGCGGGCCTGCTGGTCCACGTCGTCGACCTTCACGACGACGCCGTCGGTCTCGTAGTCGAGGGCGTGGCGCGCCTCGCGCCAGCGCTCGAGGAAGGCGATGACGCCCTCGATGTCCAGGCCGGCCTCGCGGTTCGGGTTGACCGGCAGGCCCAGCGCCTCGAGGCGGGCGAGCGCCCCGGACTGGCTCCCGACGGCCGGCGGACGGCCGGCGGCACGGCGGTCGGGCTCGTCGGCGGGAGGGCCTGCTCGACGCCCGGCGGGAGGACCCGCTCGACGCCCGGCGGGACGGCCCGGGTGCCGGCCGGCTCGACGGATCCGGGATCCCCCGGGTCGACGGATCCAGGACCGCCGAAGAGCGTCGCCTGGGCCGGCGCCGCCTCCTCCAGCAGCTGGTAGGCCCAGAAGGAGAGCCGGCGCCCGGCGGTGACCGCCGGATCGAGCTGGCGCAGGGAGCCCGCGCCGCTGTTGCGCGGGTTGGCGTACAGCGGCAGCCCGGCCTCCTCCCGCTCGGCGTTGATCCGGGCGAACTCGGCCTTCGGCATGTAGACCTCGCCGCGCACCTCCAGCGTCGCAGGCTCGGGCAGCCGGGCCGGGATCGCGGCGATCGTGCGCAGGTTGGCGGTGACGTCCTCGCCGGTCGAGCCGTCGCCGCGGGTGGCGCCCCGGACGAAGCGGCCGTCGCGGTAGCGGAGACTCACTGCGAGGCCATCGATCTTGAGCTCGGCGACGTAGCGCAGGTCGGGCGCCGGCTCGGGGGCCGGCGGCAGGCCGAGGCCGCGCCGGACGCGGGTGTCGAACGCCCGGAGCTCCTCCTCGCCGAAGGCATTACCCAGGCTGAGCATCGGCCGCTCGTGGCGGACCTCGGCGAAGGGGCTCGCCTCATCGCCGTCGATGCCCTCGTCAGCGGCAGCGGCTCCCACGCGCTGGGTCGGCGAGTCCGGCGTCCGCAGCCCCGGGAATGCGGCCTCCAGCGCGACGATCTCGCGGAGCTTCGCGTCGTACTCCGCGTCAGAGATGGTGGGAGCGTCCTCCAGGTAGTAGGCGCGGTTCGCGACCGTGACCTCGGCGGCGAGCGCGGTGTGCCGGGCCGCCGCGGTGCGGGGATCGAGGGCGGCCGCCGCGGCGACGAGGCCGGGATCGACGGGCAGGTCGGGCGTGGTCATCGACTTCGAGTCTACCGGCGCGGCAGGACGACCATCTCGGGGCGCAGGTCCTGCGAGCCGCGGCGCCCCGAGGAGCGCCATGGCCCGCCGCAGCTCGTCCGCCAGGATCTCGCAGGCGCGCGCGACGCCCGCCTCGCCGGCGGCCGCGAGCCCCCAGTAGACCGGGCGTCCCACCAGCGCCGCCCGGGCGCCGAGGGACCGCGCGATGGCGAGGTCGAGACCCCGACGCACGCCGCCGTCCACCCACACCTCGGCCCGCCCGTCGACCGCCTCCACGACGCCGGGGAGCGCCGCCAGGGGCGAGACCGCCCGGTCGAGCTGGCGAGCCCCGTGGTTCGAGACGACGATCGCCGCCGAGCCGGCGTCAACGGCGCGGCGCGCATCCTCCGGGGCGAGGATCCCCTTGAGCACGAGCGGCAGGTCGGTCCAGGACGCGATCCGCTCGATATCGGCCCAGGTCAGGGTGGATCCCGCGACGCCGTCGAGGATCGCCAGGCCGCCGGCCGCCAGGGCCTTCTCGTCCGTGGCGCGGCCGCCGGGCAGGTTCGCCAGGGGCACGTCGAGGGTGAACCCGTTGCGAAGGTCCGCCTCGCGGTAGCCGACGACCGGCAGGTCCACGGTCACGACGAGCCCGCGGTACCCGGCCGCGGCCGCCCGCTCGACGAGCGAGCGCGTCACGCCCCAGTCCCGCTGGACGTAGAGCTGGAAGAAGCGCACGCCCTCCGGGGCCGCGGCGGCCACGTCCTCCAGCGAGACCGAGGAAAGCGTCGAGAGGACGAACGGCACGCCGGCGGCAGCCGCGGCGCGGGCCACGGCGAGCTCGGCCTCGGGATGGGCAAGCGCCTGCGCGGCCATCGGGGCGATCGCCCATGGGACGCTCGCGGGGGCGCCGAGCAGCGTGGTCGTCGTGTCGACGTCGGCGACGTCGACGAGCACCCGCGGGACCAGGCGGACGGCCCGCCAGGCCGCCTCGCTCTCGGCCAGCGAGATCTCGTCCCAGGCGCCCGAGGCGACGTAGTCCCAGGCGGCCGGGGCCATCCGTTCCCGGGCGATCGGCGCGAGCTCGGCCAGGCTCAGCGCCGCCAGGGCGCGCGGATCGGGTGCTTGGGCAGGGGCCAGGACGTCGTCGGCGGGCACGCGCCCTACTCCGCCATCTCGAGGTTGGCCATGCTCGCGAGAAGCGTCTTCACGCCGCCATTGCGGAACGCCACGGTGACCTCCTCGTCGTCACGGGTCAGCTTGCTGGTCACGACCACGCCGTCCCCGAACCGGGCGTGGACCACGCGATCGCCGTCGCGGAAGAGCCGCTCCCCGGGGACGCGGACCCGCGGCGCCGAGGCCCCGCGAGCGGGGGTTGCACCCACGGCCGGCGGCGGGGCGATCCGACGAACGGGCAGGTCGTCGGGGAAGGCGGCGTCCGGATGGTCATCGGTGCCATCCTCACGGTCGCCGAAGCCGTGGCGCACGCCGGGAACGGCCAGCGACCCGGAGCGGGCGCCGGCCTCGAAGGCGCCGCGGCGGGCGGCGAGGTCGCGGCTCGGGCGGAACGCCGCCCCGGCCGCCGGCGCTCCGGGTCGACCGCTGCCGGTCCGGTACGCCCCGCCGCCCGCCCGGATCGGAGAGCCGAAGCGGCTGCTGCGCCGCGCCCCGAAGGCCAGGTCCAGGTCGTAGGCGGCGTCGCTCCCCTCGCCCGGATGGAGGCGTGGGCCCTCCATCAGGTCGGCGGGGATCTCGAACAGGAAGCGCGACGGGACCGAGGGGCCGCCGCCGCCCGGGCCCCAGGTCGCCCGCTGCCCGGCATGCGACAGGTACAGCCGCTCCTTCGCCCGGGTGATCCCGACATAGGCCAGGCGCCGCTCCTCCTCGAGCTGCTTCTCGTCGTCGAGGGCCCGGCTGTGGGGGAAGACGCCCTCCTCCAGTCCCGAGATGAAGACAGCCCCGAACTCCAGGCCCTTGGCCGCATGGAGGGTGATCATCGTCACGGCATCGGCGTCCGACTCGTAGGCGTCCTGGTCGGCCACGAGGGCCGTCTCCTCCAGCAGCCGGTCCAGCGCGTCGTCCGGCGCCAGGTCGTCATAGCGGGTCGTCACGGAGCGGAGCTCCAGGAGGTTGCGCCAGCGCTCCTCGTTCTCCTCGGTGCCGTCGGCGAGCATGGCTCGATAGCCGGACACCTCGAGCACCTCGTCGAGAAGCTCCGGCAGCCCCAGGACGCCGATCCGGCTGCGCAGCCGCCGGACGAGGGCCACGAAGTCGGCGACCGCCCCGCGCGCCCTGGCGGCCAGCACGAGGAGCTCGCCCGCCGCGGCGCGCTCGAGAGCACTCCAGTACGTCCGCTCGGGCTCGCCGGCAGCCATGCGGATCACCTCGAGGGTCTTCTCACCGATCCCCCGGCCGGGGATGTTGACGATCCGCTCGTAGCTGACCTCGTCCGTCTCGCTCCGCAGGACCCGCAGGTAGGCCAGGGCGTCCTTGACCTCGCGGCGCTGGTAGAAGCGCGTCCCGCCGATGAGCTGGTAGCGGATCCCGTAGCGCAGGAACGCCTCCTCGATGGCCCGGGACTGGGCGTTGGTCCGGTACAGGACGGCGATGTCCTTCGCCCGCAGCCGGTCGGCTTCGTCCGCCCGCCGGGTGAGCGCTGCGGCCCGGCCGCCGAGGAGCGCCTCCACCTGGCGGGCGATCCACTCGGCCTCTTCCTCCTCGTTGAACGCCTCGAAGCGCTGGATCGGCCGCCCGCCGGACCGCTCGGTCCACAGCTTCTTGTCCTTGCGCCCCTCGTTCCGCGTGACGACGGCGTGGGCGGCATCCAGGATGAGCTGCGTGCTCCGGTAGTTCTGCTCGAGCTTCACGACGGTCGCGCCGGGCTCATCCCGCTCGAAGTCCAGGATGTTGCGCAGGTCGGCGCCGCGCCAGGCGTAGATCGACTGGTCGTCGTCGCCGACGACGCACAGGTTGCGGGTGGCGGCAGCCAGCGCGCGGACGATCCGGTACTGGGCGGCGTTGGTGTCCTGGTACTCGTCGACGTGGAGGTAGCGCCAGCGCGCCTGGTAGCGGGCGAGCACGTCGGGCTGCGTCTCCAGGAGGCGCACCGTCTCGACCAGGAGGTCGTCGAAGTCGAGCGCGCCCGCGGCCCGCAGGCGCTCGGAGTAGCTGGTCGCGATGCGGGCGATCTCGCGCTCGAAGTGGGTCGTCGCGCCCTCGACGAGATCCTCCACCGATTCGAGGTTGTTCTTGGCCCTGCTGATCGCCTCCAGCACCGTCCTGGGACGCAGAACGCCGCCCTGGATCGGAAGGTCCAGGTCGCGGAAGACCTGCTTCATGAGGCTCTGCTGGTCGTCGGTGTCATAGATGACGAAGCGCGGCGAGAGGCCGATGGCTGCGCCGTCGCGGCGCAGGATCCGGGCGCACAGCGCGTGGAAGGTGCCCATCTCCACCTTCCGGCCATCGTCCGCCCCGACGAGGGCAATGATCCGCTCCCGCATCTCGCCGGCGGCCTTGTTCGTGAAGGTCACCGCCAGGATCCGCCACGGGGCCACGTTCCGGACTCCCACCAGGTAGGCCACGCGGTGGGCGACGACGCGGGTCTTGCCCGACCCGGCTCCCGCGAGGATGAGCAGGGGCCCTTCCGTGGTCGTGACCGCGCGGGCCTGCTCCGGGTTCAGCCTCGCGAGGATCCGCTCCTCCAGCTCCTCCTGGCTGGCGGCGCCGGTAGCCAGGCCGCGGTCGCGCTCCACGGAGCGTGGGTCGGCTCCGGGCGAGCCCCACGGATCGGCGTCGTCCGATGCCGGCGCGTCGGGCAGGGGCGGCTCGGGCTCCTCGAGCCAGGGGGGCGTGGGGTCCACCTGCGAATTGTACCGGCGGCGGGTTGCCCGCCCCTTGCCCGTGACCTGCCCCGCTGCGCCGCCTCCGCGGGGTGCCGGCGAGCCCCGCGTGAGGGCCGGCGGGTCAGCCGCCCGGGGCGTCCTTCACCTGGTCGGCCGGCGGCGCGGTGATCGTCACCGGCTGGTCCACCTTGCTCAGCTCCAGGGAGATCGTCAGCGGCTTCGTTCCGCCACCCGGGATCTCGAGATCGAGCGTCGCCAGCTGGAGGTCGTCCTTGCGCACGCCCGCCGTGACCGTCACGTCGCCGACGGCGTCCCCGGACAGCCCGGGGATCGCACCGCCCAGCGAACCGAGAGCGTCGCGGACGTCGGCCGCCGGGACCGTGAAGCGAACGCTGTAGCAGTCGGTGCCAGCGCAGCGCGCGTCGGGCAGCTTCTCCGGCTTCAGCTCGGGCCGGGCCAGGAACGTCGCCAGCCCGTCGATGGCAGCTCCCGGGTCGGCGCCGATCCCGCCCGTGGCCGGCTGCTTGACCCAGCCGTCGCCCGTGATGATCGGCGCCTTGAGGTACGCCGCGCCGTCCGCGACCACGAGGTTGACGCGCAGGTTCAGGAGCGCCGGCGCCATCAGCTCCACCGCCAGCTCGCCGTTCGCCACGTCGACGTCGCCGTCGAGCGTCGTGCCGTTCAGCGGGAGCGGGGCACCGCCGCCGGCGCCCCCAATGCTCAGCGGAAACTCACCATCGATGGCGCCGCGCAGGTGGAAGCTCTTCATCTCGCCGAGCGACGCGGCGCCCTTCTGCAGGATCTCGGCCGGGTCGGTCAGCGCGGGCGTGCCCGGGGAGCATGCGGCGGCGCCGAGAAGAACGAGGGTCGCGAGCGCGCCGACGAGCGTCGGACGCGCCAGCCGGGACGAGGTGAGACGGGACATCGGGGCCTCGGTGTTGCGCCCGCCGGAGGGGCGCGTCGGGTCCAGCGTGCCCCACGAACGCCCGCCGGTCAAACGGGCGGTCGACAGCACGCCCACCGACCGGGCCCCGATGCGGGATCGCCGCTCTCGGGCGTCCTGGACCACCTGCGTCCCCGGGCGCCGCCGCAATGCGACGTCAGCCCCGCTACCGGAACTACTCTGCCCCGGCTCGAGCCTGCTCCTTGATGCGCTGGATGTGCCCGCGTCCCAGGGCCTTGACCTCGCAGCCAAGCTCGAAGTAGCGACGGATGGCGTCGTCGGAGAGGATGCCGAAGCAGTCGATCACCGCCAGGGGCTTGCCTGCCCACTCGACGACCTGCTGGGGATCGAGATCGAGGTAGGCCTGGTGCGGCACGGCCAGGATCAGGGCCTCGGCGTCGTGCAGCACAGCGGCCAGGTCATTCTGCACGCGGACGTCCTTCAGGTGCTCCTGGTTGCGGAAGAACCGCGCCCAGGAGTGGCCCGGGGACGGGTACTCGTCCTGGAGCTCCAGCTCGTACCAGTGCTCGACGTACGGATCGTGGACCCGCATCTCGGCGCCCATCTCGGTCAGCTTGCGCACGACCAGCTCCGAGCCGCTGTAGCGCGTGTCGCCCACGTCCTGGCGATAGCTGGCCCCGCACAGGACCACGTCCGCGCCGGCGATGTAGCGGCCCATGTTGCGCAGCGCATCGCGCGTGAGCTCGGCCACGTGGAGCCCGCGGGTGTCGTTGATGTCGACGGCCGTCGGGCTGATCTTGAAGACCTGGTCGCCGTCTTCGAAGCCCAGGATGTGCTTGTACGCCCAGTAGCCCAACCCGGCGTCCTTGGGCAGGCAGTAGCCGCCGATCCCGGGCCCGGGAAAGATCATGTTGTTGTGCGTGGGCCGCATCTTGATCGCCTTGATGACCTTGGTCAGGTCGACCCCGTTGCGCTCGGAGAAGAGGCTCCACTCGTTCAGGAACGCGAGGATCGTCGCTCGGTAGGAGTTCTCGACGATCTTCGTGGTCTCGGATTCGATCGGCCGGTCCATGACCGTGAGCGGGAATTCCGTGGTGTTGAGCACCTCGTGGAGGAACTTCTCGACGCGGCGACGGGCCTCGGCATTGCAGCCGGAGCAGACCCGCCAGAAGTCGCGGATCGACGAGACGTAGTCCCGGCCCGGCATGACGCGTTCGAAGCTGTGGGCCAGCAGCGGCTCGCTCTCGATGCCCCGGGCGGCGAACGCCTTCTTCATGATCGGCCAGGCCACGAACTCCGTCGTGCCGGGCGCCACCGTGGTCTCGATCAGGACGAGGCAGTCGGGCTTGACCTTCTCGCCGATCGTCCGCATCGTCGCTTCCAGGGCGGCCATCTCCGCCTCGCCGGTCCGCATGTTGCCCAGGGCCGTCTTGGTGTAGTCGCACTGCACGTCGACCACCACGCAGTCCGCCAGCGCCAGGCAGTCGCTGTTGGAGGTGGCGATGAGCGTCTTCTTCTCGTTGACGCAGCGGTCGATCATCGGATCGACCTCGGGATCCTCGGCCTTGACCGGCGATTCACCGCGGTTCAGCAGCGGGATCTTCCAGTAGCTCCGGACGCTGGGCCGCTGGCAGCCGATGACGAACTTGCTCGGCTTGCCAGTCTTCTTGTCCACCGTGTCGGCAATGATCGCCGCCATCACCGCGCCCACGAACCCCACGCCCATGACCACGACGACTTCCTTGCCCTCGTCACGGGCCGCGCCGGCGAGCTTCTCCAGGCGCGCCATCTCGGCCTGCTGATCGCTTGTGCTGGGAATGGGGAACTTCTCTCCCGATGGACTGACCGAGTACAGCTGCTCTGACACTGGTATCCCCTGTTGACCGATCCGCGTTGAGTTGCTCGAGCGCAGGCGCACTGTCGCCTGGTGCAGGTCCATGGAGTCCCGCTGGCGGGCTCGCGTCGGTCGGCTGGCGACATTGCTCTTCCGAGACGGCCCCGCATCGAAGCCGTGACCATGCTAGCGACGATCACCGCGGCGCGTGCGACCCGCGGCGATGCCCCCTACCCGGCGCACGGCCCTTCTCGTGGCGCGAGACGCGCGTCCGGCGTCCGCGGGCCGTCCGGGTCTTGCGCAACGTCGGGAGGCCCTCCATCGTCTGATCGGCTGACACGAAGACCCACGGCCTGGCCATGCCTGCCCGGTCCGCGGGGAGCCGACGGCGGACCAACCCGTCGTCCCGCGCGAGGAGGTTCGACATGCGCCTGCCAGCACTCCGCGCAGTCAGCGTTTCGGTAGTCGCCGCGCTCCTGTGCGTGCCATACGTCGCCGGACCCGGATCGGCAGCGACCACGGCAGGCGGGTCGGCGCAGGAGCAGGGTGGCGGCTCCGCGGCTGCGTCCCGCACGCTCCTCGCCGTGGCCCCGCCCACGGCATGGATCGCTCGACTCCCGACGTGGACGCTCTCGAACGACGTGAACGTCCGCTGGGGCGCCACCCCGGGAGGGGCGGCTGTCGACATCTACGACGTGCGGGTGCGTCGCGCGCGCTGGAACCTCCCGTTCGAGCCGCTGCGGGTCGTGTTCGTGGATGGGGAGGCGACGAGCTGGACCTTCAGGATCTACCGCGGGTACACGTACTGCTACAGCGCGCGGGCGCAGGACGTGGAGGGGCGCCTGTCCGCGTGGACGAGCGAGACGTGCACGACGATGCCCCTCGATGACCGATCGCTCGTGGGCCGCGTCGGCTCGAGGGACCATTGGACGGAAGGCACCGGAAGCGCGTGGTACTCCGGGACGTATTCGCTCAGCTCCACCTACCGCGACCACCTCCTCCTCACTTCGCAGGTGGCGACGAAGCGGATCGCCCTCATCGCGACGACCTGCCCGACCTGCGGGTCGGTCAGGATCTACCTGGGCCACAGCCTGGGCACGAGGTGGGGCACCGACCGGACCCTGCCAAGCTCATCAAGACCATCGACCTCTACTCCCCCACCACGGTCGAGCAGAAGCTGATCGGCGTGGCCGCCTTCACGTCGACCCGCACCGGGACCCTGTGGATCGAGGTCAGCTCCAGCGGCAAGGACGTGTACATCGACGGGCTCGCCGTCCGCCGGAACTGAGCCAGCCCCGGAGGCGTGCCCTCGCCGTCCCGGCTCCGCGCCCTCGGAGCCCGGGACCCCCGGCGTGCGCTCCGCTATCCGCGGAGGACGCGACGAACACCTGGTGACCGGGGGCCGTCCGCCTCTGGTCATGCGCATCGCGGGCGGCCCATGATTCCGTTCATGGACCGCCGCGTGTACGACCACCTGAAGCAGGCCATCGAGGACCTGGGGTCGTCGTCGTCATTCATGCGGGCGCCCGTCCGGCAGGCGAAGGATGACGCCCGGGTTGCGCTCGCCGCCTTCCAGCGGGAGCCCCTCTCCCCGGCGCTCCGGGAGGCGTCGATCGTCCTCGGGGAGCGCCTCGAGAACATCCGGGTCCACGAGCCGGCTCTCAACTGGGAACCGCTGCTGGACGCCTGGAAGGACGTCGAGCGAGAGGCCGGGAGCGAGGCCTGGGACTAGCCACCGGGGCGTTCGATGCTCGGCATCCCGTCGTGCCGCAGCCCCTGCCGGGGCCGCCGTGGATCCCGCTTGGCCTGCTCAGCGGAGCGCCTGGCGCGCATGCGCGCTCTTCGAGGCCGGCCGCGAGCATCAGGCAGGACGTTCGGCTCTGGCGAGGTCCGCGACGATCCCCACGATGAGCCCCATGGACGCCCCGGGTCCGTCGTTGATCGTCCGCCTCTACGAGGCCGACAGCGAGGCTGCGGCCAAGCGGCTCGCCGCCGCCGACTCGGCCCGCATGGCCGCACGTGGGTACGTCACCACCTCGGCACGCTGGACGGAGGGCGGGGTGCCGCCTGCCGAGGGCACGAGGGGCATGCGCGGGCGGGCGATGATGCTCGGCTCCGTCGCGATTCTCCTCACGATCCTTGCCCTTTCGTGGACCTGGCGGCAGTCCGCGTCGCAGGCCAACGGCGCGTGGGTCTTCGTGCTGCCCATCTTCCTGGTGGTCGCAGGGATCCTGGCACTCGGCGCCGCCGCGCTTGCCCGCCGCCTGACGGCGGAACGGCATCACGGTCGCCTCGAGGTGACCTGGAGGAGGACCGGCAGCGCCTCGACGGCTCGGTGACAGCGGCCGCGCTCGATGAATCGGAAGGGGGCCCCGGCCGTTCCCGGCCGGGGCCCCCTTCGTGCGTGTCCGGAGTGGCGGACTAGAAGTCCATGTCGCCGCCGCCGTGGCCGTGGCCACCGCCGGCGCCGTTGTCCTTCTTCTCGGGGAGGTCGGTGATCAGGGTCTCGGTCGTCAGCACCATCGCCGCGATCGAGGCCGCGTTCTGCAGGGCGGAGCGGGTCACCTTGGCGGCGTCCACGATCCCGCGCTCGAACATGTCGCCGTACTCGCCCTTGAGGGCGTCGAAGCCCTGACCCTTGGGGAGCGCCTTGACCTGGTCGATCACGACCTCGCCGCGAGCGCCGGCGTTGTCGGCGATCTGGCGGGCCGGGGCCTCAAGGGCGCGCCGGACGATGTCGACGCCGACCGCCTCGTCACCCTCGAGGGTGAGCTTGTCGAGCGCCGGGATCGCCTGGAGGAGCGTCGTGCCGCCGCCGGCGACGATGCCTTCCTCGACCGCCGCGCGGGTCGTCGAGAGGGCGTCCTCGATGCGGTGCTTCTTCTCCTTGAGCTCGACCTCGGTCGCCGCGCCCACCTTGATGACGGCCACGCCGCCGGCGAGCTTGGCGAGGCGCTCCTGGAGCTTCTCGCGGTCGTAGTCCGAGGTGGTCTCCTCGATCTGCGCCTTGATCTGGGTCATGCGGGCCTTGATGTCGGGCTCGCTGCCGGCGCCGTCGACGATCGTCGTGTCGTCCTTGGTGGCGACGACGCGGCGGGCCTCGCCGAGGTCCTCCGACGTGACGGAGTCGAGCTTGCGGCCGACTTCCTCGGAGATGACGGTCGCGCCCGTGAGGATCGCGATGTCGCGGAGCATCTCCTTGCGGCGGTCGCCGAAGCCCGGCGCCTTGACCGCGAGGACCTGGATCGTGCCGCGGAGCTTGTTCACGACGAGCGTGGCAAGGGCCTCGCCGTCGACGTCCTCGGCGATGATCAGGCACGGCCGGCCAAGCTGGACGGCCTTCTCGAGCGCCGGGAGGATGTCCGCGACGGCCGAGATCTTCTTGTCGGTGACGAGGATCTTGGCGTTCTCGAGGACCGCCTCCATCCGATCGGGGTTGGTCACGAAGTACGCCGAGATGTAGCCCCGGTCGAACTGCATGCCCTCGGTGTATTCCTTCTCGAGGCCGAGGGACTGGCCCTCCTCGACGGTGATGACGCCGTCCTTGCCGACCTTGTCCATCACCTCGGCGATGATCTCGCCGACCTCGGGATCGGCCGCGGAGATGGCGGCCACGGCCGCGATCTGCTCGCGAGAGTCGACCGGCCGGGCGCTGGCCTTGATCTCCTCGACGATCACCTCGACGGCACGCTCGATGCCGTGCTTGAGGACCATCGGGTTGGCGCCGGCGGTGACGTTGCGGAGCCCTTCGGAGACGAGCGCCTGGCCCAGGACGACCGCGGTGGTCGTGCCGTCGCCGGCGACGTCATCGGTCTTGGTCGCGACCTCCTTGAGGAGCTGCGCGCCCATGTTCTCGAACGGATCCTCGAGCTCGATGTCGCGGGCGATCGTCACGCCGTCGTTCGTGATCGTCGGCGAGCCGAACTTCTTGTCGAGGACCACATTCCGGCCCTTCGGCCCGATCGTGACCTTGACTGCGTCCGCGAGGCGGTCGATGCCGCGCTTGAGGGAGCGACGCGCGGCGTCGTCGAAGATGACCTGCTTAGCCACGGATTCGTGTTCCTCCTGGGAAGTCGTGGTGCGATGGAGGGGACAGGGCGGCGGGCCGGGCAAACGGCACGCCGGCCGGCGTCAGCCCTCGACGATCGCGAGGATGTCCTTCTGGCTCACGATGAGGAGATCGTCGCCCTCGACCTTGAACTCAGTCCCGGCGTACTTGGCGTACAGGACCTTGTCCCCGACCTTGACGTCCATCGCCTCGCGCTTGCCGTCGTCGAGCATCTTGCCCGGCCCGGCGGCGAGAACCTCGCCCTCCATGGGCTTTTCCTTGACGGTGTCCGGCAGGACGATGCCGCTCTTCGTCATCTCCTCGCGCGGGAGAGGCTTCACGACGACGCGGTCGCCGAGCGGCCGAAGCTTGCTGGAAGTGACCAACGCGCGATCCCTCCTTCGAGATCTGTTCGGGGCGGCACACAGGTCGTGCGGCACGCCCGGTTCGACTGGCTCGGGGCGCCGGACGGGTGGCCCGCCGCGGTGCTCCGCGTGTGCCAGCCACGGTCGCATCGCAGGTCCGGGCGGACAGCCCGGCGCAACGACTCCGGTTTCTGGCACTCACAACATGAGAGTGCTAACAATGCTAGCCGGAACCGACGGGCGTGTCAATCATCAACCCGGTCAACGCGCTCAAGGCCTGCGTCTGATCACGTGGCATGCTCAGCGCCGGGGTCGTCAGGCGTGGAAGGGCGGCCAACGTCCCGCCACGGAGCGCCTCCCAGCGTGCCGTCCGGCCCCTGATCACGCGCCGTGATCCTGGGTGGGTGATGTTGTGGCCGGGTCAACCTGGACCGTGAACCGACGCCGCCCGCGCACAAGCTGCCGCATGGGCGACGCTCGCGCCCGCTACGCTCCACGCATGCCCGATCACGTCACGCTTCATGCTGGGAACGCCGAGACCGTCCTCGATCCTGCCGCCGGTGGCCGGATCGCAGCTCTCCGGGTTGACGGGCTCGATGTGCTCGTCACGGAGGGGCTGGGTCCCCTCTCCTGGGGCTGCTACCCGATGGCCCCCTGGGCGGGCCGCCTGCGGGACGGGCTCCTGCGCTGGCGCGGCGAGGCGCATCGGCTCCCGACCGATCTCCTCCCACCCCACGCGATCCACGGGACGCTGCTGGCGACCGCCTGGGACGTCATCGAGGCCGGGCCCGACGCGGCGACGCTCGCGGCGCACCTGGCGCCGCCGTGGCCCTTCGGCGGACGCGTCGTCCATCGCGTCCGGCTGACCCCGACGAGGCTGCACGCGGAGCTGGAGGTGCAGGCCGGCGACCGGCCCATGCCGGCGATCGTCGGCTGGCACCCGTGGTTCCCGCGGGTCCTCCGCGCTGCGTCGGGCGCCGCCGTCGGCGAGCGCGTCGTCGTCGACCTGGATGCCGCCGGGATGCTGCTGCGCGGCGCCGACGGCCTCCCGGACGGCCAGGTGCTGCGGCCCATCCCGCCCGAGCCGTGGGACGACTGTTTCGTCGACGTCTCCGGCGCCCCCGGCGTCCACTGGCCCGGCGCCCTCGAGGTGCGGATCTCGAGCGAGGCGCCGTTCTGGGTGGTCTACACCGAGCGCGAGGAGGGCGTCTGTGTCGAGCCGCAGACCGGCCCGCCGAACGGGCTCAACACCGGGGAGCTCGCCGTCGTGGAGCCGGGCGTGCCGTTCGTGGCCACGATGACGATCGCCTGGCGGCGGCCCGGCTGAGGAGCGCTCCGGGCCGGAGCCCGAGCGTCGCTGTGCCCGGCGGGCCTTTCGCGTCCGGACCGGGCTACGCGCCCGGAGCGCGCCCATCGCCGGCGGGCACCCCGAAGATCCGCGCCGCGTTCTCCACGAGCTGCTCCCCGAGCGTGTCGGGATGCACGCCCCGCTGCTCGGCGACCCACGCGGCGGTGACGCGCACCCAGGCCGGCTCGTTGCGCCGGCGCGGGGCCCCGGGCGCTGAGAGGTACGGCGCGTCCGTCTCGACCACGAGGCGGTCCGAGGGCACGAGGCGAACACTCGCGGCCGTCGCCTCCTCGCCCTTCCGGAAGCACAGGCCCGAGATCGACACGGCGCAGCCGAGCTCCACTGCGGCCGCGACGTAGTCGGCCGGGCCGGAGACCGAGTGCAGGACCGCCCCCGGGCGATCGCCGAAGGCGGCGCGGCCGGCGGCGCCGCCGAACCCCGCGGCGCGGAGCTCGGCGAGGAGGTCATCCTGGGCGTCACGACCACCGGCAGCACTCCGGCAGTGGAGGATCGCCGGCTTGCCCGTGGCGAGGGAGAGGGCGAGGTTCCTGCGCAGGTTGACCAGCTGGTCAACGATGGGCGAGTAGCGGCGGTCGTAGTCGAGCCCGGTCTCGCCGATGGCGACGACAGCGGCGTCAGCCGCCAGGGCAGCCGTCCGGGCCCAGCCGGCCTCGTCGGTCTCGGCCGCGGCATGCGGGTGGATCCCCACGGCCGCCGAGAGCCCGGGAAAGCGCGCCACGAGCTCGAGCGCCCGCACCGACGATGCCTCGTCCCATCCCGGCACGAGGATCCACTCCACGCCGGCGGTCTCGGCGGCCGCCAGGACCTCGGCGAGATCGTCCCTGAACTGCGGCGACTGGAGATGGGCGTGGGTGTCGACGAGACGCATGGCCATTCGCGACCGGCTCAGGCTGGCGCCGACTCGGGGTCGGCCTTGGCCCCTGCAGCCATCTCGGACTCGGAACCCGGCGCGGGGTCGGCGCCCTCGGCATCGACCACCGCAACCTCGATCTCGAGACGCGGGAAGAGCGGCGTCGGCGCGGCCAGCGTCCCGGCCTCGCCGGCGTGGACGCCCCAGGCGAGCTCGTCGAGGAGCGCAGGCCCGCCCGATCCGTCGGCGCTCCACGGGTACGCGTAGCCCAGCTGGGCAAACACCCGGGGCGCTGCGCCCGGCATGACCGGCGCTGCCGCAAGGGCGATCAGCCGGCAGGCCTCCAGGAGGTCGCCCAGGACGTCGCGCAGGTGGGTGGCCGCCGCCTCGTCGCCGGCCTTCGCGGCCTTGGCGAGGATCCACGGCGCCTCGGTGTCCACCGTCTTGTTGACGCGGCCGACGAAGTCCCAGAGGGCGGCCAGCGCTTCGTGGACGAGGCAGCCGTCGAGCCTGTCGATGACGAGCTGCAGCGTCTCCGCCCAGGCGCCGGCCAGCGGCGCGTCCGGCGCGGGACGCGGCGCGGGACGCTCGCCGCCCAGGTAGCGGCCGGCCATCGAGACGGTGCGGTTGACCAGGTTCCCGAAGTCATTGGCGAGATCGGCGTTGTAGCGCCGCAGGAAGCCGTCCCAGCTGACCTCGCTGTCGCGGTCGAACGGGACCTCCCGGAGGGCGACGTAGCGCGCGCCGTCGGCGCCGAACGCCGTCACGAAGTCGAGCGGGTCGAGGAAGTTGCCGCGGCTCTTGCTCATCCGCTCGCCCTGGGCCAGGAGCCAGCCGTGGACCCAGACCTGCCGCGGCGCCTCCAGCCCGGCCGACCAGAGCATCGCCGGCCAGAAGATGGTGTGGAAGCGGGCGATGTCCTTGCCGATCACGTGCAGGTCGGCCGGCCACCAGCGGGCAAACATGGCCCCGTCGTCGGGAAAGCCGGCCCCCGTGATGTAGTTGATGAGAGCGTCGTACCAGACGTAGATCGTCCCGGCGTCCGGGTCCCAGGTGCCGTCCGGGCGCCGCGCGTCCGACCCGTCGGGGAGCACCGGGAACGGGATCCCCCACCCCGCCCCGGCCCGGCTGATCGAGAAGTCCTCGAGGCCGCTGCGGATGAAGCCCAGCATCTCGTTGCGCCGGTGGTCCGGCTGGACGAAGCGGGGATTCTCCTCGAACCAGCGCTCGAGGCGCTCCTGGTAGGCGGACAGCCGGAAGAACCAGTTCTTCTCGGTCAGCCACTGGAGCGGGACGTCGGGATGGTTCGGGCAGATCGTGCCCGCCGCCGTCTCCTGCACGTCGGTGGCGTTGCGGAAGCCCTCGTTGGGGCAGTACCAGCCCTCGTAGGCGCCGACGTAGATGTCACCGTTGGCGTGAGCCAGGCGGACCATCTCCTGGGCCGACCGGACGTGGTCGGGGTCCGTGGTCCTGATGAAGCGATCCGGGCTGATGAGGAGCGCGTCCTCGGCGGCCCGGAAGAGGGCCACCTTCTCGTCGACGAAGTCACGCGGGCTGCGCCCCTCCTCGGCGGCGCGCATCGCGATGTTGACGCTGTGCTCGTCGGTGCCGGTGAGGAAGCGGGTCGGCACGCCGCGCATCCGGTGCCAGCGGGCGAGGACGTCGGCCCCGATCACCTCGTACAGCGTGTGGACGCCGGGCTTGCTGTTGGCGTAGGCGATGGCGGTGGTGATGTAGAAGCGCTCGGGGGCGGGCGTGACGGGGGCGGGCGTGACGGGGTCGGGCATGGCCGCGCGATCGTAGCAGGGCGGCGGCCCCGTCCGGCGGACGGGCCGAGCGATCGGTCCGGCCGCGTCTCAGGCGTGGGTGCGGAGCGCCTCGCGCAGGCCGTCCTCGAAGTCGGGCGGGAGGGAGGTCTGGATGACCCGGCCCGAGAACGGACGGAACGCGGCCTCGATCGCGTCGGCGCTCCCCGACGTCACCTGGGCGAAGAGGGCGGCCGTCCCGGGCTGCAGCTGCTCGCTGACCTCCTTCACGAACCCACCGTCGATGCCGTGCTTCCACGACCGGCCGATCAGGCCGCCGACGGCGGCGCCGCCGAGGATGCCGGCAACGGGGAACAGCACGACGACCACGCCGCCGAGGATCGCCCCGACGACCGCGCCTTCCTCGGTCCCGCTGGCCATCTCGTTCTTCAGGTGGACGGTGCCGTCAGGGTCCTTCGAGATGACCGCGGTGTCCTCGAGGTGGATGCCGGAGCCCTTCTCGAGGGAGCGGAGCGAGCGAAGCGCGGCGAGGCCGTCCTCCTCGCGGTCGAAGCCGACGACGATGATGTCGCTCATGGGGTCCCTCCTGATGGCGTTCGGCACGAGGATAGCGCTGGCGACCTGAGGCCGGTCACCGGGACGGGCCGCCGCGGAGCGCGCGCCCGACGGCGCCGGCTGGCCACGGCCGCGCGGGTCGTCCGGCTCTGGGCACGCGGCGGCGTGCGACGCACTCTGGTCGCGTGCAGGCGGCTGAGACGGTCCCGGCACGTGCCGGGGGCGAGTGGAGCGCCGCACGCGGAGGTGGCCCGGCATGCAGGACGTCGACCTGTTCCTCTCGCTGGCGGAGATCGCCGGCGTCTTCGTCGGCTTCGGGGCGCTCATCGCCATCCGGGGCGGCGGCTCCAGCGACCCGGTCGACGTGACGTACGTCGGGATCGTGGTGTGGGTCGGGATCCAGGTGGTCGCCCTCTCGCTCATCCCGGTCGCCCTCAGCCGCTTCGACGTCCCGAGCCATGCCCTCTGGCTGTCCTGCAGCGTCATCGCGCTCGCGCTCTTCTGGGTCGGCGACGAGGTGGTCCTGCGGCTGTCCAAGGAACGAAGGGCGCTCCTGGCGGCCACGCCGACAAGGGCCCGCGCGAAGTACGAGCTGGCAGCCGTGCCCCTCTGGCTCCCGGCGAACGTCGCCCTCGTCCTCATCGCCGTGGGCGTGCTCCCGGATCTCGAGCCGGCCCTCTACTTCGCAGCGCTCGTGCTATTCCTGCTGATGGATGCCCTGGTCCTGCTCCTCCTGGTCCTGCGCCTGTGGCACCCGGCGACGACCTGAGCGCGCGCGGCGCCGACGGCTTGGGCCTGCCAGCCGCGTCTCAGTGGCGGAAGTGGCGGACGCCCGTGAGGAGCATCGTCGCGCCGGCGGCTTCGGCGGCCGCGATCGCGTCGGCGTCGCGCAGGGAGCCGCCGGGCTGGGCGAAGGCCGTGACCCCGGCCGCGAGGCAGACCTCGACGGCGTCCGGGAACGGGTAGAAGGCGTCCGAGGCACAGGCCGCCCCGATCAGCCGATCCGCGCCGAGGAGCGCGATCGCCTTCGCGACGGCCTGCCGCGCGGCGTCCACGCGGCTGGTCTGGCCCGAGCCGATCCCGATCAGCATCCCGTCGCGAACCAGGACGATCGCGTTCGACGTGACGCCGCGGACCAGGCGCCAGGCGAGGTCGAGGTCGCGGCGCTCGGCGTCGGCTGGGACCGCGCCGGGTGGCCACGATCCAGGCGGCTGCGTCGTCGCGAGCGGTGTCGGGCGCCGTCACGAGGACGGCGCCGCCGGCGGACCGGAGGGATCCGGTCGGGCTCGGCGATGGGAGCGGTGCGGTCCCGCCGAGCGCCGGATCGACCACCAGCCGGAGGTTCGCCTTCGCCGCGAGCACCTCCAGGGCGTCGGGCTCGAACGCCGGCGCCACGACCACCTCCAGGAAGATGCTCACCAGGCGCTCGGCGACCGCCCGATCCACCGGCCGGGTGAGCGCCACCACCCCACCGAACGCCGACACCGGGTCCGCGGCGAGCGCGTCGTCCCAGGCAGCCGCCAGGGTGTCGCGTTCGGCGGCGCCGCAGGGGTTGGTGTGCTTGACGATGACGCACGCCGGGCCCCGCAGGAGCCGGGCGATCCCGGCCGCGGCCGAGCCGTCGAGGACGTTGTTGTAGCTGAGCGCCTTGCCCTGCAGCGGCGGGGCGCCGGTCGCGAACGGGCCGTCGCCGGGTCCGGCGCCCGGACGCCGGTAGCGGGCCGCCGGCTGGTGCGGGTTCTCGCCGTAGCGCAGCGCCTCGACCTTCTCGAGGGTCACGGTCAGGCGGGCCGGGTACGGGTCGGCGGCGCCGGGCATGCCCGGCTCGTCCGCGAGCGCGACGCCCTCGGCGGCCATCCGCTCGGGCAGCACCTCGGCGATCCGGGCGTCGTACGCGGCGGTGTGACGGAAGGCCTCCACGGCCAGGGTCGCCCGCAGGCCGGGCGGGACGGCGCCCTCCGCGTCCAGCGCGACGAGGATCGCCTCGTAGCGGGCAGGATCGGTGACGATCGCCACGCTGGCGTGGTTCTTGGCCGCGGCGCGGACCATCGACGGTCCGCCGATGTCGATCTCCTCGACGAGGCCGTCCAGGTCGAGCTCGCCCCGCAGCGCCCGCTCGGCGGCGGCGGCGAACGGGTAGAGGTTGACGACCACGAGCTCGAACGGCTCGATGCCGGCCGCCGCCAGCTGCTCCCGGTGGGCCGCCAGCCGCCGGTCGGCGAGGATCCCCCCATGGACCCGCGGGTGGAGCGTCTTCACCCGCCCGTCGAGCATCTCCGGGAAGCCCGTCACGGCGGCGACGTCGGTCACCGGGAGGCCGGCCTCGCGGAGCGCTCGCGCCGTGCCGCCGGTGCTGACGAGCTCGAAGCCGCGGGCGACGAGCGCCGCGGCGAACGGGACGAGGCCGGTCTTGTCCGAGACCGACAGCAGCGCGCGGCGTGGGGTCGGGAGCGCCGCCGCGGCGCCGGCGGCGTCGATCGTCACCTGCCGGCCGTCCACCTGCAGCGCCCCTGCCAGCACCAGCCCGACCGCGCGCGGCAGGATCCGGTGCTCGACCGCGTGGAGCCGCTCCAGGAGCGCCGCCTCGGTCTCGCCGGCCGCGACCGGGACGGCCTCCGCCAGGACGATCGGGCCGCCGTCGAGCGACGCGTCGACGAGGTGGACGGTCACGCCGGTCACGGCGGCCCCGGCCGCCAGCGCGTCGCGGACCGCGTGCGCGCCGGGGAAGGCCGGCAGGAGCGACGGGTGGACGTTGAGCACCCGGCCCGGGAACGCCGCCAGGAGGCGCGGGCCGACGAGGCGCATGAACCCGGCCAGGACGACCACGTCGGTTCGCGCGGCGGCTGACCGTCTCCACCAGCACGACGTCGGCAGCCGGCAGCGGGCCCCCGGCTCGCGCGCGCCCAGGTCCGTGATCACGGCCGTCTCGAAGCCCGCCTCCGCGGCCCAGGCGATCGCCGGGCAGTCGCGGTCGGCGAACACGAGGGCGATCTCGGCGTCCAGCGCGCCGCGCTCGATCCGCGCGGCGAGCGCCCGCAGGTTGCTGCCGCTCCCGGAGACTCCGACCGCGATCCGCCCGCCCATCAGCCAACCTCCTCGTATCGCCGCCCGCCGGTCGCGGCGGCGGTCACGACCTCGCCGATCACGATTCCCGGGATCCCCTGCCCCGCCGCGGCCGCGAGCGCCGCGTCCACCGCACGCGGCGGCACCGCGAGGACCATGCCGATCCCGCCGTTGAACGTCGCCCGCAGCTCGCGATCCTCCAGCCCACCGACGGCGCCCAGGAGCCGCATGACCGACGGCATCGCCCAGCGGGCCGGATCGACGCGCGCCGCGAGCCCGTCGGGGACGATCCGCGGCACGTTCCCGGGCAGGCCGCCGCCCGTCACGTGGGCGATCCCGTGGACGTCGGCGCCCGGGACCCCGGCCCGCGTCGCGGCTCGGATCGCCAGCAGCGACCGCGCGTAGACGCGGGTGGGCTCCAGCAGGACATCCGCCAGCGACCGGTCGGCGAGGGCTCCCTCTGGGGAGCACGCCCGGGGCGTGACGGGCCAGGACCGCGGCGTAGGGAGCCTCCAGGTCCAGGCCGGCGTCGTCCACGAGGCGCCGGACCAGGGAGAAGCCGTTGCTGTGGAGGCCCGACGACGGGAGGCCCAGCAGGACGTCGCCGGCGGCCACGCACCGCCCGTCCAGCAGGTCGTCGCGCTCCACGACGCCCACGCAGGTGGCGGCGAGGTCGAGGTCGTCGGGTCGCATGACCCCCGGGTGCTCCGCGGTCTCCCCGCCGAGCAGGGTGCAGCCGGCGAGCCGGCAGCCGGCGGCCACGCCGCCCACGAGCGTCGCCACCTCGTCGGGCACGACTCGGCCGACGGCCACGTAGTCGAGCAGGAAGAGCGGCTCGGCCCCGGCACAGGCCACGTCGTCGGCGCACATCGCAACGAGATCGATCCCGAGGCCGCCCAGCCGGCCAGCCCGGCGCGCCAGGGCCACCTTGGTTCCCACGCCGTCGGTCGACGCGACGAGGAGCGGGCGGCGATAGGCCACCGGGAGCTCCATGACACCGGCGAACCCGCCGAGGCCGCCGACCACCTCGCGGCGCCAGGTGGAGGCCACCGCGTCCCGCATGAGGGCGACCGCCCGCTCGCCGGCCTCGACGTCGACGCCCGCGGCCCGGTAGGCGTCCCGACGGGCGGCCCCCTTCGCGCCGGACGGCCCGGGAGCGGGCCGCTGAGCGGCGAGGCGCTGCTCATCCACGGGGCGCTGCTCATCCACGGGGCGCTGCTCATCCACGGGGCGCTGCTCATCCACGGGGCGCCGGGGCCTCCTCGAGCACGAACTTGCGGCGCGCGGCGTCGTACGGGACCGGTTCCGGGTAGCGCCCGTCGAAGCAGGCGAAACAGAAGCCGTCGTACGGAAGATCGAGGGCCCGGAGAAGCCCCGGGATCGACAGGTACCCCAGCGAATCGGCGCCGATGAAGTCGCGGATCTGGTCCACGGAGTGGCTGGCCGCGATCAGCTCCGTCTGGACCTGGGTGTCGATCCCGTAGAAGCAGGGGTGGTAGATCGGCGGGGCGCTGATCCGGACGTGCACCTGGGCCGCCCCGGCCTTGCGGAGCAGCCCCACGATGGAGCGCGTCGTCGTCCCGCGGACGATCGAGTCGTCCACGACGACGAGGCGCTGGCCCCGAACGACGTCCCGCAGCGGGTTGAGCTTGACCGTGACGCCCCGGTGGCGCATTGCCTGGGACGGCTGGATGAACGTCCGGCCCGCGTAGCGGTTCCGATACATCCCTTCGCGGTACGGGATCCCCGACGCCTCCGCGTACCCGGCCGCCGCCGGCCCGCCGGTGTCGGGGACCGGCATGACCAGGTCGGCCGCCACGGCGTGCTCCCCGGCAAGCTCCAGCCCCATGCGGCGCCGCACCTCGTAGAGGTTGCGGCCTTCCATCACGGAATCGGGTCGCGCGAAGTAGATGAGCTCGAAGACGCACAACGCCGGGGTCGCCGGCGCGAACCGCACGGAGCGCGGCACCGCCCCGGGCTCCAGGATGACCAGCTCGCCCGGCTCCACGTCGCGAACGTATTCGGCACCGACGACGTCCAGGCCGGCCGTCTCCGACGACAGGACCCAGCCGGCGGCCTCGTCGCCATCGTCCCGGGGGCCCGGTGCGTCGGGCGCGAGCGGCAGGCGCCCGAGGACGAGCGGGCGAAAGCCATGTGGATCGCGGACGCCGATGATGCGCCGCTCGTCCAGGACGACAAGGCTGTAGGCGCCGCGGACGCCCGGCAGCACGCCCAGCAGCGCCTCGACCGTGTCGCGGCCCGGCGCGTCGGCGAGCAGCGCCGTGAGCAGCTCGGTGTCCGTGCTGGCGGGGAGGCGGCTGCGGCCGCCCGTGAGGCGCTCCAGCAGGTCGCGCGTGTTGACGAGGTTCCCGTTGTGCCCGATCGCGAGCGCCCGTCGCGGCCCGAGGCGCAGCGTCGGCTGCGCGTTCTCCCACACGGTGGACCCCGTCGTGGAGTAGCGGCAGTGCGAGATCGCGAGCGCCCCCGGCAGGCTCGGGAGGCGCCGGTCGTCGAGGACCTGGGCGATGAGCCCGAGGTCCTTGTAGAGCATCAGCTGGTCGCCGTCCGAGGCAGCGATCCCGGCCGACTCCTGGCCCCGGTGCTGCAGGGCGAACAGGCCCAGCGCGGCGATCCGCGAAGCGTCGCCGCCGGGATGCACCACGCCGAACACCCCGCACACGGCCCTAGCCCTCCACGCCGAGGGCGCGCGGGAGGCCATGCTCCCAGGCATGGCGCAGGTCATCCAGGGCGACGTCGACGGCGTCGGCCACGCGGGCTCCGCGCCCCTCGGCAGCGCCTGTGGCGCCCTCCCCGGCAAGCTCGATGATCAGTCGGTCGCCGCCCGTGACACCGAGCTCCGCGATCGGGACGTCGTGCTCGGCAGCCAGGACTGCAAGCGCCCCGAGGGATGTCGCCGGCACGGCGAGGAGGGCGCGCGACGGGCTTTCCCCGAACAGGGCGACGGCCGGCGATCCCGCCACGGCGACGCGGAAGGCGCCGCCGCGCTCGCCCCACATCGCCATCTCCGCCAGCGCCACCGCCATGCCGCCGCGAGCAATGTCCTGCGCCGCGGACACCAGGCCCGCCCCGACGGCCGCCCGGAGGAACGCCTGGAGCGCGACCTCGCGGGCCAGGTCGAGGATCGGCGGGTCGTCGTCACCCCCGCCGGCGAGGGCCGCGTACGCCGATCCGCCGAGGCCCGAGCCGGTCAACCCGGCCAGGAGCACCACGTCCCCGTCGGCCGTGAACGCCGGTCCCACCAGCCCGTCCACGTCGTCCGCCAGCCCGACGACCCCGATCTCCGGTGTCGGAGCGATGGCGCTCCCGGGCGCCTCGTTGTAGAGCGAGACGTTGCCCCCGGTCACGGGGATTCCGAGAGCCCGGCAGGCGTCGCCCAGCCCCCGTACGGCCTCCTGCAGCTGCCAGAACGCCTCCGGGCGGGTGGGATCGCCGAAGTTGAGGCAGTTCGTGACGCCCAGCGGCCGAGCGCCCGTGACGCTGACGTTGCGGGTCGCCTCGGCCACCGACATGGCTGCACCGAGGTACGGATCGATGGCCGACACCGCCTGGTCGCCGTCGGTCGCAGCGACGAGCGCGCGGCGCGTGCCCTTGACCCGCAGGACGGCCGCGCCGCGGCCGGGCCCGGCGACGGTGTTCGTCTGGACGTGGTGGTCGTACTGCTCGTAGACCCAGCGCCGCGACGCCAGGTTCGGGCTGCCGAGGAGGCCCACGAGGACCGCCCCCGGGTCCATGCCGCGCTCGGGCAGGAGCTCGGACGGCCCGGGCGGGAGGCCGGGGGCGGGGGCGGCGCGACGGCGGGCCGGCGGGGCGCCGAGGCGCTCGAACACGATCGCCTCCGAAGCGAGGGCACGTGCCGGCACCCGGGCGATCTCCCGCGCGCCGGGGCGCGGCCGACCATCCTCGTCGAGGCCGCCTTCGACCACCGTCACGTCGCCGTCGGCGGTGACGCGGCCGATCACGGCGCAGGGCAGGCCCCACCGGGCGCACACGCCGACGATCTCGGCGTGACGTTCCGGGCGCACGATCGCGATCATCCGCTCCTGCGACTCGCTGATCATCACCTCGAAGGCGGCCATCCCCGGCTCCCGGCGCGGGATCGCGTCGAGGTCGACCACGATGCCCGTGCCGGCGCGGTCGGCCGTCTCGCAGACGCCGCAGGTGATGCCGGCCGCGCCGAGGTCCTGGATGCCCTCGGCCAGGCCGCGGTCCACGATCTCGAGGGTGGCCTCGATGAGCAGCTTCTCGGCGAAGGGGTCCCCGACCTGCACCGCCGGCCGCTTGGAGGGGTCCTGGTCTCCGAAGGTGGCGCTCGCGAGAACCGACGCCCCGCCGATCCCGTCGCGGCCGGTCGTGCTGCCATAGAGGACCACGAGGTTGCCCGGCCCGGGCGCCGCCGCCCGCATGATCCGGTCCTCACGGACGATCCCGATGGCCATGACGTTGACCAGCGGGTTGCCCTGGTAGGACGGGTCGAAGACCAGCTCGCCGCCGACCGTCGGAACCCCGACGCAGTTGCCATAGCCGCCCACGCCGGCCACGACGCCGTTCACGAGGTGCCGGGTCCGCGGGTCGCCGGGGTCGCCGAAGCGAAGGGCGTCGAGGACGGCGATCGGCCGGGCGCCCATCGCGAAGATGTCGCGCAGGATGCCGCCGACGCCGGTGGCGGCGCCCTGGTACGGCTCGACCGCGCTCGGGTGGTTGTGGGACTCGATCTTGAACGCCACCGCGAGCCCGTCCCCGATGCGCTGCACGCCGGCGTTCTCGCCCGGCCCCGCCACGACGTCGTCGCCGGCGGTGGGCAGCGTCGCGAGGAGCGGCCGGCTGCTCTTGTACGAGCAGTGCTCGCTCCACATGACGCTGAACATCGCGAGCTCCAGGTCGTTGGGGGCGCGGCCCAGCTTCGCCTCGATCGCGGCGAGCTCCCCGTCGGTGAGGCCGAGGGCCCGGTGGAGCGGCACGGCCGTCGGACTCACCGGGTGCTCCCCGGACCGGCGCCACCCGTCCGCACGACGGCCGGGCTCCCGGCGGCACGCTCCGCCGCTGCCTCCACGAGCGAGCACAGGATCGGCAGGCCGTCGGCGGAGCCCAGCAGGGCCTCGACCGCGCGCTCCGGGTGCGGCATCAGGCCGGCGACGTTGCCGGCGGCGTTCATCACGCCCGCGATCGCCCGCAGGGAGCCGTTCGGGTTCGCCGGGTCCTCCGCGTCGTGGACCGGTGTCCCGTCGGCGGCGACGTAGCGGAAGAGGACCTGCCCGTCGCGCTCCAGGACGTCGAGCGTCGCCGCGTCCGCGTAGTAGCAGCCCTCCCCGTGGGCCACCGGCAGGCGCAGCGGCCGGCGCTCCCCGACGAGGCGCGTGAACGGCGTGTCCAGGCGCTCGGGCACGATCGCGATCTCCCGGCACACGAAGCGCAGGCTCCGGTTCCGCAGGAGGGCGCCCGGCACGAGGCCCGCCTCCGCCAGCACCTGGAAGCCGTTGCAGATGCCGAGAACGAGGCCGCCCGCACCGGCGAAGGCCGCCACGGCCCGCATCACGGGGCTGAAGCGGGCGATTGACGCCGGCGCGCAGGTAGTCGCCGTAGGCGAAGCCTCCCGGGAGGACCACGGCGGCGACGCCCTCGAGGTCCGGGGACTCGTGCCACAGCTCGACCGGCTCCGCGCCGGCAAGGCGCAGCCCCCAGACCGTGTCCTGCTCGCAGTTCGACCCCGGGAAGACGACGACGCCGACGCGCACGGTCACCGGGCCGGATGCTCCGTCGCCACCGATGACGCGCCGCCGAGCACCTCGACCTCGAACTGCTCGATGAGCGGATTGGAGAGCAGCTCGCCGGCCAGCCGGTCCACGACCGCGCGTGCCGACGCGAGATCGGCTGCCTCCACGGACATCTCCACGCGACGCCCGACACGCACGTGGCCGATCCCCGTCATGCCCAGGTGCGGCAGGCTCTGCTCCACGGCCCGGCCCTGCGGGTCGAGGATCCCCTCCTTGGGGGTGACGTTGACGGCGAACCGGAAGCTGGCGGCCGGCGCCGCGTCGGGCGTGCTCATGAGGCGACGACGTCCTCCTCGAGATAGCGGGCGAACGATGCCCCCGTGATCCGCTCGAAGGCCGCGACATACCGCGCGCGCGTCCCGGCCACGACCTCGGATGGCAGGGCGGGTCCCGGCGGCGTCTTGTCCCAGGCCTGGGTCTCCAGCCAGTCTCGGACGAACTGCTTGTCGAAGCTGTCCTGGCCCCGTCCGGGCTCCCAGCTCGGGGCATCCCAGAAGCGGGACGAGTCCGGCGTCAGGACCTCGTCGGCGAGAACGAGCTCGCCGGTGGCCGGGTCGAGACCGAACTCGAACTTCGTGTCGGCGAGGAGGATGCCCGCGCCGGCACAGACCTCCGCGCCCCGCGCATACAGCCGCAGGGCGACATCCCGGACGGCCTCCGCGCGCTCCCCGCCGACGAGCGCGACCACGGCGTCGAAGTCGATCGGCTGGTCGTGGCCAGCCTCGGCTTTCGTGGAGGGCGTGAAGATCGGCTCGGGAAGCCGGTCCGCCTCGCGGAGGCCGGTCGGGAGTGCGACGCCGGAGACGCGGCCGCCGGCCCGGTAGTCCTTCCAGCCGGATCCCGCGAGGAAGCCCCGGACGACGCACTCGACGGGCAGGATCCGGAGACGCCGGCAGAGCATGGAGCGGCCGCGCAGGTCGGCGGCGGCGAACGCGGACGGCAGGCTCGCCGGATCAGCGCCCAGGAGGTGATTGGGAACGATGCTGGCCGTTGCCGCGAACCAGAAGCGCGACAGGCCCGTCAGCACGCGCCCCTTGTCGGGAATCAGCGTGGGCAGCACCACGTCGAACGCCGAGAGCCGGTCCGAGGCAACGAGGAGGAGCCGCCCGTCGCCCAGGTCGTAGAGGTCGCGGACCTTGCCGGCCCGGACGAACCCGGGGGCGCCCGTCATCCCGGCGTGTCCCGCTTCGGGGCCGGCGACTGCCCGCGGCGGGCGGGATCGATCGCCTCGAGGCGGGCGATGACCTCCGGCACGTGGCGCAGGAAGCCGGCGTCGTCGAAGCAGGCGTCCAGGTGCGCCAGCGTGAGACGGCCGGCCACGGCGGGGTCGGTGGCCAGCACGGCGTGCAGCTGGACGCGGTCGTCGGCCGCCCGGAGCGCGTTGCGCTGGACGATGGCGTAGGCCTCCTCGCGCGACAGGCCGCCCTCCTCGACGAGCGCGACGAGCACGCGGCTGCTGGCGTGGAGGCCGAGACCGCGCTCGATGTTCTCGCGCATCCGGTCGGCTCGCACGACGAGCCCGGCCGTGAGCCCGGTCATCTTCGCCAGCATGTAGTCGAGGAGGATCGTGGCGTCGGGGAGCAGGATCCGCTCGGCCGACGAGTGGCTGATGTCCCGCTCGTGCCACAGCGGCTGGTTCTCCAGCGCGGCGCCGGCGTAGCCGCGCAGGAGACGGGCCAGGCCCGCGATCCGCTCCGCCACGATCGGGTTGCGCTTGTGGGGCATCGCCGAGCTGCCCTTCTGGCCAACGCGGAACGGCTCCATCAGCTCGCCGATCTCGGTGTGCTGGAGGTTGCGCACCTCCGTCGCGAAGCGCTCCAGCGAGCCGCCCGTGATCGCGATCGCGCTGATGACCGCCGCGTGCCGATCACGCTGGACGATCTGCGTGCTGACCGGATCCACCACCAGGCCCAGGTCGGCGAGGACCTCGGCTTCGAGGTCGGGCGCGAGATGGCTGTACGTGCCCACCGGCCCGGAGATCTTGCCCGTCGCCACGTCATCGAAGGCGCGCGCCAGCCTGAGGCGATCGCGGTCGAGCTCGAACGCCCAGCCGGCCAGCTTGTGGCCGAGGGTCGTCGGCTCCGCATGGACCGAGTGGGTCCGGCCCATCATCACCGTCGCCGCCTCGCCGCGGGCCCGGGCGACGAGCACCGTCAGCAGCGCGTCCACGCCCCCCAGAAGGAGGTCGCCGGCGGCCCGCAGCTGGAGGGCCAGTCCCGTGTCGACCACGTCGCTGCTCGTCAGGCCCAGGTGGAGGTAGCGGCCCTCGGGCCCGACGCTCTCCGCAACCTGGCTCACGAAGGCGATGACGTCGTGATCGGTGGTGCGCTCGATCTCCGCGATCCGGGCGACGTCGATCCGCGCGCGCTCCTCGATCGGGGCGAGGGCGGCGGCCGGCAGCATGCCGCGCGCGGCCTGGGCGCGGGCCACGGCGATCTCCACGCGGAGCATGGCCGCGAAGCGGGCTTCATCAGACCACGTCGCACCCATCTCGGCGCGCGTGTACCGGCGGATCACGTCGCCGCTCCGGCACCGGCGCGCGGCGGGTGCAGCACGCCGTCCACGCCATGGCCCGCGGCCCCGATGTCGTGCCGGCGACGGACCCCGGGGAAGGTGATCGCGCCGGCCGCAGCCTCGGCAGCCGACCGCGCCCGCGGCAGGTCGACGCCGCGGCCCACCACGGCGAGCACGCGGCCGCCGTCCGTCTCCCAGCCGCCCGTGGCGGCGCGGCGCGTGCCAGCGTGGAAGACGAGTGCTCCCGTCGCGGCGGCCGCCTCGAGGCCCGCGATCGGGTCGCCGGCGGACGCAGCGGCGGGATAGTCGCGGGAAGCCAGCACGATCGCGACGGACGCCTCCGGCAGTGCCGGGAGGACGTCTCCCGCCAGGCCCGCGGCGGTCGCCCCGTCGCGGAGCCGACCGCCGGCCGCGGCAGCCAGGAGCGGCGCCAGCGGCATCCCGACCCGCGGCAGGATGGCCTGCGTCTCGGGGTCGCCGAAACGGGCGTTGAACTCCAGGAGGACGGGCCCGCGATCGGGCGTGAGCATCAGGCCCGCGTACAGCGCGCCGCGGAACGGGATGCCGCGACGCGCCAGCTCGGCCAGGGCCGGGCGATGGAAGCGGGCAATCACGTCGGCGACGCTCGCGTCGTCGAGATCAGGCAACGGGGAGTAGGCCCCCATGCCCCCGGTGTTGGGGCCCGTGTCGCCGTCCCCCAGGCGCTTGTGGTCGCGGGCGGCCGGGAGCGCCAGGGCATCGCGGCCGTCGCACAGGGCGATGACGCTGGCCTCGGGCCCCCGGAGCCGCTCCTCGACGACGACACGGGGCACGCCTTCCCGATCCTCGCTTCCGGCGAAGATGGACTCCAGCGCGACCTCCGCTTCGGCCAGCGTGTCGCACACGGTCACGCCCTTGCCGGCCGCCAGCCCGTCGGCCTTCACGACGACCCCCTCGCCGCCGGCTGCCAGCCCGGCGGCGAACGCCAACGCCGGTCCCAGCGCGGCGAAGGCAGCGGCGCGCGCCATGGGGATGCCGGCCGCGGCGCCGATCTCGTGGCAGAACGCCTTGCTGCTCTCGATCCGGGCCGCCGCCGCGACGGGTCCGAAGACCGGCACCCCCGCCGCCGCGAGTGCATCGGCGAGGCCGGCGGCCAGCGGCGCCTCCGGGCCGACGACGACGAGGTCCGCGCCGTGGCGGAGCGCGGCGGCGACGACCGCCGCCGGGTCGCCCGCCGCCACGCCCGCATCGACGCGCACGCGGGGCAGCGCCGCCATGGCCGCGCTCCCGGGGACCGCCACGACCTCCTCCACGCCGGCCTCTCCGGACAGCCGCCAGGCCAGCGCGTGCTCCCGGCCGCCGCCGCCGACGAGCAGGATCCGGCGTGCTGCGGGGAGGGCGGCGCTCATCCCGCGGCGGCTCCGCCCGCGTCACCCGCTCCTGCCGCGCCCCGGGTGTCCCCGGCCGCGATTGCGCTGCCGCGGGCCGCCCCCAGCGGCCGATCGTGGAGGACCAGCGTCTGCGTCCGCTCGGGGCCCACCGAGACCAGCCGGATCGGCACACCCGCCAGCGCCTCGAGGGCCCCGACGTAGGCCCGGGCATTCGGCGGCAGGTCGTCGGGCGTCCGCGCCTCGTGAATCTCCTCGCGCCAGCCCGGGAACCGCTCGTAGATCGGCGTCGCCCGGGAGACCTCCTCGGCCGACGCCGGCCAGCGCTCGACCCGCACGCCGTCGATCTCGTAGGCCACGCAGAGCCGGATCTCGTCGAGGCCGGACAGGATGTCGAGCTTGTTGAGGACGATGCTGCTGGCGCTGTTCACGTCGACGGCGTAGCGCAGCGGGACCGCATCGAACCAGCCGACCCGGCGTCGCCGTCCGGTGGTCGTCCCGAACTCGTGGCCGCGCGTGGCGATCCCCTCCCCGATCTCGTCGCGGAGCTCCGTCGGGTACGGGCCGGCGCCCACGCGCGTCGTGTAGGCCTTCATCACGCCGATGACCTCGGACACCTGGAGCGGGCCGATCCCCCCACCGGTGCAGGCTCCGCCGGCCACCGGGTTGGAGGACGTCACGAACGGGTACGAGCCGTGGTCGAGGTCCAGCAGGGTCCCCTGGGCGCCCTCAAGGAGGACGTGGTCGCCGGCACGCAGCGCGTCCTGCACGAGAGCGGTCGTGTCGGTGATCACCGGCCGGAGACGCTCGCCCCAGCCGATCGCGGCCTCCAGGATGGCCTCCACGAGGAACGGCGCCCCGGTGTCGCCCAGGTGGGCGAGCCGGGCGTTCGCGTCGGGAACGACGCGCTCCAGCGTGCGGCGCAGCGCGGCCTCGTCGAGGAGGTCCCCCATCCGGGCGCCAATCCGCGAGGCGCGGTCCGCGTAGGCCGGTCCGATCCCGCGGTTCGTCGTCCCGATCCCTTCGCGACCCAGGCGCACCTCCGACGCCCGGTCCTGGGCGATGTGGTACGGCAGGATGACGTGCGCCGCGTGCGAGACGCGCACCCGCGACGTGTCGATGCCGCGGGCGGCCAGGCCGTCGAGCTCGTGGATGAGCGTCGCGGGGTTGACCACGACACCGGGGCCGATCAGCGGAGCGATGTGCGGATACAGGACGCCCGAGGGCACGAGGTGGAGCTTGAAGACCTCCTTGCCGAGGACGATCGTGTGGCCAGCGTTGTCGCCGCCCTGGTAGCGAACCACCCAGCGGACCTGCTCGGCCAGGAAGTCGGTCGCCTTGCCCTTCCCCTCGTCGCCCCATTGGAGCCCCACGATCACGGTCGCCGGCATCGCAGAGCTCCTCCCGCCCTTGCGCCAGCGTCGTGCGGCCGGCAATCAAGAAGGCCCTCGGCGCGTCGGCCGGGGGCCTGCTGGATACACGTCCCCCGCATTCCGGCGCCGCGACGGCGCCCGGCGGCGGTGGGGATGGCCGCTTCGTTCATCTCGGGATCGGGGGGCCGACCAGCGACAATGGCTCGACTCCTGGGGAGCGGGCGGTATGTCGCCCGCGGCTGCGGGGACCGGGGGAGTATAGCAGGGCGTCCCCCCCGCCCGGACGGTTCGCGCACCGTCCGAGGTCGGTTCGCGCACCGTCCGAGGTCGACCGCAGCCTGCCGCGCGAGGCCCGGACGGACGCCGCGCGCCGCCCGCGCAGGGGCCGGCAAGATGACCATCCGCGCCGCTCGGCGGTACCTTTCGGCGACCCGGAACCGGGATGGTGCGGCTCTACGCTCCCCCCGTGACCCGACTGCTCGGCGCCCTTGGGCTGCTCGCGCCCCTGGCCGTTGCCGTGGTGCTCGCCGTGTGGTTGACCCACGGTGCCTTCGGCGGCGGCGACCCTGTGCTGAACGGCGTGGCCGGCGGGATCCTGGTCGGGACCTTCGTCACGGCCGCCATCGTCTCCCTCTGGCTGCGCGCCCGCATCGTGCCGGTCATCCGGGCCGTCGAGCGGATCGCCGAGGGCAGCGTGGACGCGCACATCCCCGGGCTGCGCGGCGGGATGGGTGGTCGGTTCGCGACGGCCGTCACGACGGTCGCGAGGACGCTGGCCGAGACGCACGACGCCGCGACGACCGACCGCCTCACGGGGATCGCCAATCGGCCGGCCATCCTCGCCGCCCTGTTCAGCGAGGTGGAGCGCGCGGCGCGCTACGATCGACCCCTTGCGGTCGCGTTCGTCGACATCGACCTCTTCAAGAACGTGAACGACACATACGGCCACGCCGTCGGGGACATCGTCTTGCGTGGCGTGGCGGCCACACTCCGGGCGAACGTCCGCGTTGCCGACACGGTGGGGCGCTACGGCGGCGAGGAGTTCATGGTCATCCTCCCCGAGACCGATGCCGAGCAGGCCGCCGCGCTGGCCGAGAAGCTGCGCCAGCTCGTGCTCGTCGCGCGGTACCCCGTGGAGGGCCACGGCGTGCTCAACGTCACGGTCTCGATCGGCGTGGCGTCCGGCGCCGGGCGGGTCCTGCGGGTCGAGGCCCTCGTCAGGGATGCCGACGCGGCCATGTACTCCGCGAAGTCCCTCGGGCGGAACCAGGTCTACCTGTTCGAGGAGCCCGACGAGGACACCAGCGTCCGGCGCGCCCCCATCACGCCCGAGGGGCGTGCCCGGGCCACCGAGGTCGGCCGTTTGGCCGGCCTTGCGGCGGAGCAGGCGCTGATCCAGACGCTGATCCCCTACCCCAACTACCGGGGCCAGCCGTCAGCGAGGATCGCCACGCTGGCCGGCCTCCTCGGGCGCCACCTGGGCCTCCCCGACGCCGACCTCGACCGGCTCCGGATCGCGGCCCTCCTGCACGATGTCGGGAAGCTGGCGCTCCCCGAGGAGATCCTCGAGAAGCCCGCCGCCCTGACGTCGCAGGAATGGCAGGCGGTAGTCCAGCACCCGCGGATCGGCCAGGTCATCCTGGAGCAGGCTTCGGCGATCAAGGACGCCGTCCCGATCGTCCTCCACCATCACGAGCGCTTCGGCGGCGGAGGCTACCCGTACGGCCTGCGCGGCCAGGAGATCCCGCTCGGGGCCCGGATCGTCGCCCTGGCGGATGCCTACGACGCGATGATCCAGGACCGGCCCTACAAGCTCGCGATGAGTCACGTCGAAGCGATCCGGGAGATGAGCCGGCATGCCGGCAGCCAGTTCGACCCCGACCTCGTGGACGCGTTCGTGGACCTCTTCGCGGACGGGATCCCCGATCTGGACCCCGCGCTCGTCTCCCTCGTTGCGCTCGCTCCGACGTCGCTCCCCGGTCTGCGCGCCGACCGCGCCTCCCGCCGGGGCCACGGTGCGGCCACGGGATAGCGGGCCGCTCACGGAATCGCGGGCCGCCCACGGGATCGCGGGCCGCCCACGGCCACGACCGCGTCGTCGAGTCGCGGCGCGACCGCCGAGTGGCTGCAGCACACGGCCGTTGCGAGGGCAGATGGGCCGCAGATGGGCCGCGGATGAGTCCCTGGTGAGCGCTCCCCGCTAGGGTTCGCGTCCGGCGGGCCTGCACCGGTCGTCCTCGCGGACCCGCCGCCACCGCCGAGCCTCGCCCCGCCGTCCAACGAGAGGCCGCGTCCCGGCGCCGCCGGGCCGGCCAGGAGGGAACGGACCGTGAACAGGGTCCTCTTGACCGGGCGGCTGACCCGGGATCCCGAGATGCGCGCGCTCGCCTCCGGGAAGCACGTCACGAGCTTCTCGGTCGCGACGAACGAGTACGTCGGGAACGGCCGGGAGAAGGCCGAGTACCACGCGGTCATCGCGTGGGAACGCCTCGCCGACATCTGCGCCCAGTACCTGGGCAAGGGGGCGATGGTCGCCGTGGAGGGTCGGCTCCAGACCCGCCAATGGGACGATGAGGCCGGCAAGCGCCACTGGCGCACCGAGGTCGTCGCCTCCGCGGTGGAGATGCTCTCCGGGAGGAAGAAGAAGGATTACGCGGCCGACGCGCTGGCAGCCCAGGGTGCCACAGGCGGCGCCGACGCGAGTCCCGGCGACAGCACAGGGCCCGGCGTTCTCGACCCCGAGGATCCCGAGGCGGACGAGCTCGAGGTGGCAGCGGTGGCCTGAGGCTGCCGCCTCTCCCCCGGCGGGCGTCGTCCTCCCCGACGCCCGCCGCCTCCGCCCAGCCGCGGCGATCAGTCCGGAGCGACCCGTGGGTGGATCGGCGCGTGGGCCACGGCGGGCGGCGCGCCATCCACGGACCCGGATCCGGTACCGGCGGGGATCGCCACGGTCGGATGGGCCGGGCGGCGTCCCGTCGCCTGCACGCGCTCCAGGGAGCCGTCGACCTGTTCCGCGAGGTGGCAGGCCAGGTTCACGCGAGCTCGAAGAACGACACCGCCAGGATGACGTAGACGATGACCAGGAGCGCCCCCTCGAGCCAGTTGGACTCGCCGTCCAGCGCGATCAGGGCGCTGATCCCGACCGCCGCGCCGACCGCGGCGACCTCGAGCGGGTGGAAGACCAGGTTCATGGGCTGGCCCATGAGCGCCCCCAGGATCACCAGCACCGGGCCCACGAAGAGCGCGACCTGCAGGCTGGACCCGTACGCCACCGCCATCGAGAACTCCATCCGGTTCTTCCACGCCAGCTGCACGGCCACGAGGTGCTCGGCGAGGTTGCCGATGGTCGGGATGAGGATCACGCCCACGAAGAACTGGGAGAGCCCGAACGTCTCGATGAACGGCTCGATCGAGCCGACGAGGATCTCGGAGAGCGCGGCCAGCAGGCCGGCGGCCGCCAGCAGGACGGCGATGGCCACGCCGCGGCTCCAGGCCGGACCTCCGTGCTCCGCGGCCGGCTCGTGCCCGCCCAGCGTGCGGCTGGAGTTCGTGAACTGGTACACCAGCGAAAGCCCGTAGCCCCCGATCAGGAGGAGCGCGATCAGCACGGACTCCTCGGTCAGCGTCCCCTGGTCCGCCGAGCCGGCGCTGAAGGCGAAGATCGCCGGCACGAAGAAGCCGATGGCGGCCACCACCAGGAGCGCCGCGTTGGACCCGGCCACGCGGGGGTCGAAGCGCTGGATGCCGTTCCGGAGCCCGCCGAAGAGGACGCTGGCGCCCAGCACGAGGAGCAGGTTCCCGATGATCGAGCCCGTGAGCGAGGCCTTGACGACGTCCACCAGGCCGGCCTGCAGGGCGAAGAAGGCGATGATCAGCTCGGCGATGTTGCCGAAGGTCGCGTTGAGGATGCCCCCGACCTGCGGGCTCGTCAGCGCCCCCAGGCGCTCCGTGGAGAGGCCGACGACCCAGGCCAGCCCAAGGATCGCGACCCCGGAGATGACGAAGAGGAGCGTCGGGTCCGCCCCGACGACCCACCCCAGCACGATCCCCGCGAGCGAGATGGCGAGCGTTGCCAGCACGAGGATGCGGAACACGGGCGACAGCGCGCCGAGGACGGGGAGTCGGGCCAGGCTGTCCATGACGGAGCGATCCTACCGGTCGCGGTCGGCGCCGTAGAGGCGACGCCGCGAGATCCCCGTGGTCGCGGCCACACGACGGGCGGCCTCCCCACGGGCAACGCCGCTCGCGGCGAGGCGCTCGACCTCGGCCCGTGCCTCCTCCAGGACGTCCGCCGCGGGCCCTGCCGCCCGCTTGCCCGCGTCCACGCGGTCGCCCACGACGATGACCATCTCGCCGCGAGCGAGCCAGCGTGCCCTCGGCGGCGGCGGCCGCGAGCTGGGCCAGGGTTCCGCGCCGGACCTCCTCGTGGAGCTTCGTGAGCTCCCGGCAGACCGCCGCCGGTCGCTCGGGCCCGCATGCCCCCGCGAGGTCGGCCAGCGTCGCCGCCAGCCGTCCCGGGGCCTCGAAGACGACGCTCGTCCTTGGGTCCGCCGCCAGGCGGGCGAGGCGCTCGCGCCGCTCCCGGCCGGAGCGCGGCAGGAATCCCTCGAACGACCAGCGCGGGCCGGCGACGCCTGCCGCGACGAGTGCTGCCAGCACGGACGAAGGCCCGGGAATCGGCACCACCGTGCCGCCCTCGGCAGCCCAGGCGGCGACGAGCTCGCCGCCGGGATCGGACACGAGCGGCGTGCCAGCGTCGGTCACCAGGGCGAGGTCCGCCCCGCCGCGGAGATGCACCAGCAGCTCCGGTCCGCGGGCCTCCACGTTGCGCGCGTGGTAGCTGACCATGCGTGTCGCGAGGCCGTGGCGCGCGAAGAGACGGCGCGTGAGCCGGGTGTCCTCGGCCGCCACGAGGGGCACGCTGCCCAGGGTCTCCAGCGCCCGCAGCGTCACGTCGGCCAGGTTGCCGATGGGCGTCGCGACCACGAACAGGCGCCCCGCCGCAACCGGGCGGGACGCCGCAGCCGGGCGGGACGCCGCGTCGCCGGGCGGCGGTGCCGACTCGCCGGGGAGTGCCACATCCGCGGGGCGCCCGGCGCCTCGTCGGGATCCGCCCCCCGACGCCCCGGCCCGGCGGCTCACGTCCGCGCGCTGCCCGGCCGACGCCGCGGGTACAGGTAGTCCACGCCGGCGGTCCTCGGCCCGAGCTTGGCGATCGGCGGAACCTGCCGCTTGAACTCCGACCGCGCGACCATCCCGTCCACCCGGGCGACCATCGCCGCGTCGAAGCCCAGGGCCGCCAGCTCCGCGTCCGTGCGCCGCCGGTCGATCATCCAGAAGAGCAGGCGATCCAGCTCGTGGTACTCGAAGCCTGCCTCGGCCTCGTCCGTCTGGCCCGGCCACAGGTCGGCCGAGGGCGCCTTGCGCAGGATGGCGTCGGGGACGCCCAGCGCCAGGGACAGCTGCCGGACCTGCGTCTTGTAGAGGTCGCCGATCGGGTTGAAGGCACAGGCGCTGTCGCCGAACAGCGTCGTGTAGCCGATGAGCGACTCCGTCTTGTTGCCGGTGCCGACGACGAGGCCGCCGAAGGTCACCGAGGCGTCGTACAGGACCATCATCCGCGCCCGGGCCATGAAGTTGCCGCGCCGCAGCGGGGACGCGTCCCGGGCCTCGATCCCGCCGGCGCCCACCGCACCGGCCACGCCCGCCGCATCCCCCCCGGGCGCCCCGAAGTAGCCGTCCACGATCGGGCTGATGTCGACCAGCCGGCTCGCGCACCCCAGGCGCCGCACCACCTCCTCGGCGTCCCCCCGCGACGCCGGGGACGACGTTCGATATGGCATGAGCACGCACAGCAGCTGCTCGGCTCCGATGGCATCGGCGACCAGGTAGGCGACGAGGGCCGAATCGATGCCCCCTGAGAGGCCCAGGACAGCATGCTGGAACCCGGCCTGTTTGAGCTGGCCCCGAATGAATCCGCGGATGACCCGCCGCGCGACGTCCGTGTCGATGCGCAGCTCCTCGGGGAGCTCGAACGGCAGCGCGGTGATGTCGCTCATGGGGACCCCGGGTCGGCGGTGGCGTCGGGCGCGAGGCCCGCCCGCTCCGCCACGATCCGCTCGAGCTCCCGCACCAGGAGCTCCGGTCGTTCGTCGCGCAGGAGGGGCAGCGCGATCCGCTCGCGGCGGACATCCGCGAGGGCCACGTCGGCATACACCAGGGCCTCCTCGTAGAGCGGCGCCTGCGCCAGCGTCTCTCCGCCCGGGCCGATGACCTCGCTGCCACCCCAGAAGCTGATCGACTCGTCGACGCCGACACGGTTGCAGAACACGACGACGCTCGTCGTCAGCTGGGCATAGGTGCGCAGGAGCGCGTGCCACGAGGCCGCGGTGCCGAGCCCCTCGGGGTGCGTCGCCGCGAGGTCGCGGCCGGGGGACGACGACACGTTGACGAGCACCTGGGCCCCATCGAGGGCCAGCACCTGGGCCGTCCCGAGGTGCCAGAAGTCCTCGCATACGGCCAGCCCGAGACCGACGCCCAGCCGCGACGGCACCGCCCGGATGGCGTCACCCGCGGCGAAGAACCGGCGCTCATCGAACAGGCCGTAGGTGGGCAGGTGGACCTTGCGATGCACGTGGCGGATTGCGCCGTCCTCCATGAGCGCGGCCGAGATGAAGAGGCGATGGTCGCCCGACTCCTCGACGAAGCTCACGACGGCCGAGCAGCCCGTCGTCTCCGCGGCCAGCGCGGCCAGGCGGGTGTCGTCGAGGCGCATCGCCACCTCGGCCGCGAGGTCCTGGAGCAGGTAGCCGGTCAGGCCGAGCTCCGGGAAGACGATGAGCCCGGCGCCCGCCGCCCGCGCCTCACGAACGACCTCGACATGGCGGGCGAGGTTGGCCTCGAGATCTCCGAGGCGGGGGGCGACCTGGGCAAGCGCGACCCGAAGCTGTTGCACGCTGGGAGTCTAGCCGCTGGACACCGGATTCGAACCGCCACGACTCGGACCGCGTATGACACGTGGAGGTGACGACGCCGTCCGGCCGGTGCTAGGCTGGCGCGCACCCGGGCGACCCGAGGAGAGCGGGCCGCCGTCTGTGTGTGACCCGTCCCGACGGGACGGCAGAGAGGAGGACCTGCAAGCATGCCCGGAACTCCGTGGCGCGCTCGACTCGCCGCCCTTGGAGCCACGACCGCAATCCTTGTTGCGGCCTGCGGCGGTGCGGCGACACCAACCCCGACGCCGTCCTCGTCGGCGGCACCGACCCCCGCACCCGCGACTGAGGCCCCCTTCGTCGCCATGTCCTACCCGACCGCAGCCGATGTCGACTGCGCCACCGGGAAGTACAACGGCAAGGACTACGGCGGCAACTTCAAGAAGATCTCGGCGACGGACGCCAAGACCGTCGTGTTCGAGCTCTGCAACCCCGACGTGGCCTTCCTCCAGAAGATCGCGTTCACCTCGTTCGCCATCCAGGACGCCGACTGGCTCGCCAAGGCGGTCACGGACAAGAACGTCCTCCTGCGCCAGCCGAACGGCACCGGCCCCTACCAGGTCAAGGAGTGGAAGGCCGGCGACAGCGTCATCTATTCCGCCTTCGACAAGTACTGGGGCACCGCGGCCCTGACGCCCAACGCCGTCATCAAGTGGAGCACCGAGGCCGCCCAGCGCCTGGTCGAGCTCCAGTCCGGCAACACCGACGGCATCGACAACCCGGGCACGGATGACATGGCGACGATCCAGGGCGACTCCACCCTCACGCTGTACCCGCGCGCCGGCCTGAACGTCATGTACTTCGGCTTCAACAACACGTACGCGCCGTTCGACAACGAGAAGGTCCGCCAGGCGATCGCGATGGGCATCGACCGCGAGCGGATCATCAAGAACTTCTACCCCGCCGGGTCCACCGTTGCCACGCACTTCACGCCGTGCGCGATCGAGTTCGGCTGCGCCGGCGACGACTGGTACACGTTCGACAAGGCGAAGGCGAAGTCGCTGCTCGCCGAGGCAGGCTTCCCCGACGGCTTCAAGACGACGATCAGCTACCGCGACGTCTCGCGTGGCTACGTGAGCGACCAGAACGTCGTCGCCCAGGACCTCCAGCAGCAGCTGAAGGAAAACCTCAACATCGACGCAACGATCGACGTCCAGGAGTCCGGGACCTTCATCGCCAACTCCGACGCCGGCAAGCTGACGGGCATCCACATCCTCGGATGGGGCGCCGACTACCCGGACGCGACCAACTTCCTCGACTACCACTTCGGCGCCGGCGCGACGAAGCAGTTCGGGACGAAGTGGGACGACATCACCACCGCCCTGGCCAAGGGCGCCTCGAGCGCCGACCCGGCCGTCCGCACGCAGGCGTACACCGACGCCAACAACGCCATCAAGACCCACGTCCCGATGATCCCGATCGCCAACGGCGCCTCGGCGACCGCCTTCAAGGCCGACGTCGAAGGGGCCCACTCGTCGCCGCTCGGCAACGAGAACCTGTCGGTCATGAAGCCGACGGGCCGCGACCAGATCGTCTTCACCCAGAACGCCGAGCCGATCAGCATGTACTGCGCGGACGAGAGCGACGGCGAGAGCCTTCGCGCGTGCGAGCAGACCACGCAGTCGCTCTACGGCTACAAGACCGCCGGCGTCGAGGTCGAGCCCGTCCTCGCCACCTCGTGCGAGGCGAACACCGACGGCACCGTCTGGACCTGCACGCTGCGCGACGGCGTGACGTTCCAGGACGGGGCCACGCTCGACGCGAACGACGTCGTCACCACGTTCGCCGCCCAGTGGGACACGGAGAACCCGCTCCACGTGGGCAACACGGGCGCCTTCTCCTACTTCTCCGGCTTCTTCGGCGGGTTCCTCAACCCGGCCCCGGCGGAGTAGCCCAGCGGGCGGCCCAACCGCCCTCGCCAACCGTGACCGTGAGGGAGTGCCGCGTCAGCGGCGCTCCCTCCTCGCACCCGGTCCCCATCCGCGCCCAGCATCCCCCACGACCATGAGCCTTCGCCCGTGATCCGCTACATCTTCCGGCGCCTCCTTGCCAGCATCCCGGTCCTCTTCGGGGTCGTGGCGATCGTCTTCGTGCTGGCCCGCGTGATCCCGGGGGATCCCTGCCGCTCGGCGCTCGGCGAGCGCGCGACCGACGAGATCTGCGCGGCGTTCTCCGCCCGGTACGGGCTCGACCAGCCCATCCCGATCCAGTTCGTGCGTTACCTCGGCCAGATCCTGACGGGCGACCTCGGCGAGTCGATTCAGCGCAGCCGGCCGGTCACCGACATCCTCATGGAGAAGCTACCGGTCACGCTCGAGCTCACGCTCTTCGCGCTGCTCTTCGCCACCGTCGGCGGCATCATCCTCGGGCTGGTTGCCGCGTACCGCCGCAACTCCCCTGCCGACGTCGGCGTGATGATCGGCGCCAACTTCGGCGTCTCGATCCCGGTCTTCGTCCTCGGACTGATCCTCGCCTACATCTTCGCCGTCGTCCTGAAGGACACGCCGCTCGCGCTGCCACCGTCCGGCCGTCTCAGCCCCGGGATCACGGTGGTGCCGATCGCCGTCGCCTGGGGCCTCTCGGACCTGGGCGGCCCGCCGCGTGCCATCCTCGACTTCCTGTCCAACATGTACGTCGTGAACGGCCTGCTGACGCTGAACGGCGCGCTCCTCGGCGACGCGCTGCGCCACCTGCTGCTCCCCGCCATCGCGCTGGGCACCATCTCGCTGGCCCTGATCGCGCGGATCACCCGCTCGAGCCTGCTGGACGTGCTGGGGCTGGACTTCATCCGCACCGCCCGTGCGAAGGGCGTCGGGGAGCGGAGCGTCCTGTTCCGCCACGGGCTGCGCAACGCCCTGCTGCCGATCGCGACCGTGGTCGGCCTGACGCTGGGCGGCCTCCTGTCCGGGGCCGTCCTGACGGAGTCGATCTTCAACCTGTCGGGCATCGGGCGGGCCATGTACGAGGCGATCACCGGGCGGGACTACATCGTCATCCAGGGCTTCACCCTGGTCATCGCCCTCGTGTACATCTTCGTGAACCTGCTGGTGGATGTCTCGTACGCCTTCCTCGACCCACGGGTCCGACTGGGATGAGCTCGACCGACCTGCCGGCCATGCCCGACACGCCGGCCGCCCCGGCCGCGCCGGCCGCGCCGTCCACGGTCGAGGCGGCGGACGAGGGCCACGCCTACGGCCTGTGGCGCGACACGCTCCGCAACATCCTGCGCCAGCGGTCGGCCCGTCTCGGGCTGCTCCTGATCGGCTTCTTCGTGGTCGTCGCGTTCCTGGCGCCGGTGCTCGCCCCCTTCGATCCCGACAAGGGGATGCTGGACCTCGGGGAGGTCGGCGCCGTCAAGCGCTCCGCGCCCTGCATCCACCTGCTGGGCTGCCCGGCCGACCAGCCGCAGCACCTGCTCGGCCTGGATGGCAACTTCCGCGACGTCTTCTCGAGGATCGTCTACGGGGCCCGCGTCTCGCTCTTCATCGGCGTCGTCACGGTCGGGTTCGCGATCGTCATCGGGTCGCTCATCGGGCTCGTGGCGGGCTACACGAGCGGCAAGACCGACAACGTCCTGATGCGCCTCATGGACGTCCTGCTCGGCTTCCCCAGCCTCATCCTCGCGATCGCCATCGTCACGGTCATGGGCCGCAGCCTCGTGAACGCCCAGCTTGCCATCGGCATCGTGGCCATCCCGCTGTACGCGCGGGTCATGCGCTCCAGCGTGCTCTCGATCCGCGAGCAGGACTTCGTAACAGCCACGCGGGCCCTCGGCGAGTCCGCGAGCGGCATCCTCTTCCGGCGCATCCTGCCGAACTCGCTGACGCCGATCGTCGTTGCCGGCACGCTCGGCGTGGCCGGGGCGATCCTGGACGTCGCGGCGCTCTCGTTCCTGGGCGTCGGGGCCCAGCCGCCCCTCGCCGAGTGGGGGTCGATGATCGGCCTGGAACGCAACCAGCTCTTCAGCGCGCCGCACCTCGTCCTGGCCCCCGGCATCGCGATCGTCATCACGGTCCTCGGGTTCAACCTCCTGGGCGACGGCATCCGCGACGCCCTCGACCCGCGCCTGAACCGATGACGAGCATCACGCCCGACGGCGCGACCATCGAGGAGACGAGCGGTCCGGGCCGGGCCCGCCGCTTCACCGCCGGCGAGCGCCTCCTCGAGGTGGACGACCTGGTGACCTCGTTCTACACGCGGGACGGGGTCGTCCGGGCTGTGAGCGGCATCAGCTTCCACGTCGACCGGGGCGAGGTCCTGGGGCT
Organism: uncultured Chloroflexia bacterium; assembly: GCA_963810065.1. Classification (GTDB taxonomy): domain Bacteria; phylum Chloroflexota; class Limnocylindria; order Limnocylindrales; family CSP1-4; genus CTSoil-043. The sequence continues at coordinate 252,779 of CAWELX010000001.1, forward strand.
GGTCGGCGAGTCGGGCTGCGGCAAGAGCGTGACCTCCCTTTCGATCATGCGGCTCGTGGCGAAGCCGGGCCAGATCGAGCGCGGCACCATCCGCTTCGAGGGCCAGGACCTCCTGGGGCTCTCGGCCGACGAGATGCGGAAGATCCGGGGCGAACGGATCGCGATGATCTTCCAGCAGCCGACGTCCTCGCTCAACCCAGTCTGGACGACCGGCCGGCAGATCGCCGAGGTCCTGGAGATCCACCGCGGGATGAAGCGCACGGCGGCGCTCGACCGGTCGCTCGAGCTGCTTCGAATGGTGGGCATCCCCGACCCCGAGCGCCGCCTCCGGGCGTACCCCCACGAGCTGTCCGGCGGCATGGCCCAGCGGATCATGATCGCGATGGCCCTCGCCTGCGAGCCCGAGCTCCTCATCGCCGACGAGCCGACGACGGCCCTCGACGTGACGATCCAGGCCCAGATCCTCGACCTGATGCGTCACCTCCGCGAGGAAACGGGCACGGCGATCATCCTCATCACCCACGACCTGGGCGTGGTCGCCGAGATGTGCGACCGGGTGGCGGTCATGTACGCGGGCGAAATCGTCGAGCAGACCGACGTCCGCACCTTGTTCGCCCGCCCCAGCCACCCATACACGCGGGGCCTCATCGGCTCCATCCCCGTCCCCGGGGTGATCCGGGACGAGCTGGAGGTGATCCCCGGCAACGTCCCCAACCTGGTCGACCTGCCGGCCGGCTGTCGCTTCGCGCCGCGCTGCCTGACGCGCGAGGCTGAGGCGATCGCGGGCTGCGTCGAGGTCCACCCGGAGCTGCGGCAGCTCGAGGCCGGCCATGACGTCCGCTGCTTCCGCTATCACGCCGCGGACGGCGCACCACTCCGTGGCCCTGACGGGCGGGTGCCATGACGGTCGCGACAGAGCTCGCCCCCCCGGTCGCGGGGGACGCCGTGCCGCCCCTTGTCGAGATCTCCGGCCTCGTCAAGCACTTCCCGATCCGGGGCGGGATCATGCAGCGGCAGGTCGCCACCGTGAAGGCGGTCGACGGCGTGGACCTCGTCGTGCGACGGGGCGAGACCGTCGGCCTCGTCGGTGAATCCGGGTGCGGCAAGACCACCGTCGGGCGCCTCATCCTGCGGCTGATCGACCCGACCGCCGGGACGATCGTCTTCGACGGCAAGGACATCACCGGCATCAAGGGCAAGGAGCTCAAGCCGTACCGGAGGCGCATGCAGGTCGTCTTCCAGGACCCGTATGCCAGCCTCGACCCCCGCGCCCCGATCGGCGACAGCATCGGCGAGGGCCTGCGCATCCACGGGATCGGAAACGCGCGCGAACGAGCGGCACGCGTCGCGCGGATGATGGACATGGTCGGCCTGCAGCCCTACCACGCCCGTCGCTACGCCCACGAGTTCTCCGGCGGCCAGCGCCAACGCATCGGCATCGCCCGCGCCCTCGTCCTGGAGCCCGACCTCGTCGTCTGCGACGAGCCCGTGTCGGCCCTCGACGTCTCGATCCAGGCGCAGGTCCTGAACCTGCTCAAGAACCTGCAGCGCGAGCTGGGGCTGACCTATGTCTTCATTGCCCACAACATGGGCGTCGTCGAGCACATCAGCGACCGCGTCGCGGTGATGTACCTCGGCCGCGTCGCCGAGATCACCGACCGCGAGAGGATCTTCGCCGAGCCCCGCCACCCCTATACGCAGGCGCTGCTCTCGGCCGTCCCCCTCCCCGACCCCGAGCTCCGCCGGGCGCGGGTGATCCTGACCGGTGACGTGCCATCGCCGGTCAACCCGCCGGAGGGGTGCCGGTTCCACCCGCGCTGTCCCCTCCGGATGGAGCTGGGCAACCCGGAGCGCTGCAGCGCCGAGACCCCGGCCCTCGTCGACGCAGGCAACAACCAGCTCGTTGCCTGCCACTTCCGGGGACCCGGCACGCCGGCGGCGTGACCCGACACCCGGCCAGGCCGGGGCCGACCGCAGGCACGCCGGCGGCCCGACGGCCGTTGGGGACCCGCGCCCGCTAGGCGGTCGGGACGCCCGTCCGGGCGGCCGCGCCGATGTTCTCCGGCGTGACGTCCTCGGCGAAGTGGCACGCCACCTGGTGGCCCGGCGCGATCTCCCGGAACTCCGGCATCTCCGCCGAGCAGCGCTCCGGGTTGCCCAGCCGCTCGCGCAGCCAGCAGCGGGTGTGGAAGCGGCACCCGGATGGCGGATTTGCCGGTGACGGGATGTCGCCCTTCAGGATCACGCGTCGCTTGCGATTGCGCGGGTTGGGGTCCGGAACCGCCGAGAGGAGGGCGACCGTGTACGGGTGCGACGGGCTGTTGTAGATGTCGTCGACCTCCGCCAGCTCGACCATCGCGCCCAGGTACATGACACCCACCCGGTCGCTGATGTGCTGGACGACCGCGAGGTTGTGGGCGATGAAGAGGTACGTCAGTCCCAGCTCCTGCTGGAGGTCGTCGAGGAGGTTGAGCACCTGGCTCTGGATGGACACGTCGAGCGCCGACACCGGCTCGTCGCACACGATGAAGTCCGGGTTCAGGGCCAGGGCCCGGGCGATGCCGATGCGCTGGCGCTGGCCGCCGCTGAACTCGTGCGGGTAGCGGTGGATGTGGCTCTGGTTCAGCCCGACCCTGGCGAGGAGCTCGCGGACGAGATCCTCGCGCTTCTCCTTGTCCGTCAGGCCGTGGACCAGCGGGCCCTCGCCCACGATCTCGCCGACCGACATCCGGGGGTTCAGGCTGGCGTAGGGGTCCTGGAAGACGACCTGGAGGTCGCGGCGGGCCTTCTTCATGCCCTCCGCGTCGATGATCTGCGCCTTCTTGCCGGCCTTGCGCTCCGCCTCCGTCGGGATGTCGAAGAGCACCTGGTCCTTCACGATGACGCGACCCGAGGTGGCCGGGATGAGGCGCAGGATGACCTTGCCGAGCGTCGTCTTGCCGCAGCCCGATTCGCCGACCAGGCCCAGCGTCTCGCCCTTGCGAACGGCGAACGAGACGCCATCCACGGCCCGCACGGCCCCGATCTTCGTGATGCCGAGGAGGCCGCCCCGGATCTCGAAGTGCTTGACCAGATTGTCGACGCGCACGAGCTGCGACCCGAGCTCGGTGCCGGGCGACCGATTCAGCGTGCCCGGCGCTCCGTCCGCCGCGACCTGGGTGGTCTCCATCTCGACGCCGCTCATCGGGCGACGCTCATCGCGGCCGCCGTCTCTTCGGCGAGGTCGCGGGCGGGATCCACGCCGATGGCCGGCGGCTCTCCGGCAGGCGTCAGCCAGCACCGCGACACGTGCCCCGGCTCGATCTGCTGGAGCGGCGGCGACGTGTCGCACACGGGCATCGCGTAGGGGCAGCGGCGCTTGAAGAGGCAGCCGGTGGGGAGGTTCAACGGGTTCGGCACGACGCCCTGGATCACCTCCAGGCGCAGCCTCCGCTCGCCGAGCCGCGGGATCGAGGCCAGGAGCCCCTTGGCGTACGGGTGGTGCGGCTGCTCGAAGATCGTGGTGACCACGGCCGCCTCGACGACCTTGCCGGCGTACATGACGACGACGTCGTCGGCCATCTCGGCGATGACCCCCAGGTCGTGGGTGATCAGCATGATCGCCATCCGGTTGCGTTCGCGGAGCGACTTCATGAGCTCCAGGATCTGGGCCTGGATCGTCACGTCGAGGGCGGTCGTGGGCTCGTCCGCGATGAGCAGCTCGGGGTTGGTGGAGAGCGCCATCGCGATCATGACGCGCTGGCGCATCCCTCCCGAGAGCTGGTGCGGGTACTCGCGCGCCCGGCGCTTCGCGTCGGGGATCCCCACCTGGCCCAGCATCTCGATCGCCCGGTCGCGCGCGTCGCGGCCCGGGATCCCCTCGTGGAGCGAGATCGCCTCCGCGATCTGGTCGCCGCAGGTGTACACCGGGTTGAGCGAAGTCATCGGCTCCTGGAAGATCATCGAGATGGCGTTGCCCCGGACGTCCCGCATCTCCTCGTCGGACATGGCCAGGAGGTCACGGCCGCCGAAGCGGATGGAGCCCTCCACGATCCGCCCGGGCCGCTCGATCAGCCGCATCACCGAGAGCGCGGTGATGCTCTTGCCGCAGCCGGACTCACCGACGATGCCGAGCGTCTCGCCGTTCCGGATCGCGAAGCTGACCCCGTCGACGGCCTTGACGACGCCATCCTGCGTGAAGAAGTGGGTTCGGAGCCCGTCAATGGCCAGGAGGTCGCCCCCGTCGGTCGCGCGGTGGGTCATTACTTGGACTCCACACGCTGGCGCGGATCCAGCGCATCGCGCAGGCCGTCGCCGAGGAACATCGCCGCGAGCACCAGCAGGACGAGCGTGATGCCCGGGTACCAGGCCAGGGCCGGGTTGCGGTAGAAGTATTCCTGGGCCTTGGTGAGCATGTTCCCCAGGCTCGCCTCCGGCGGGTTGATCCCGAACCCCAGGTACGAGAGCGCGGCCTCGGTGACCACCGAGTCGGCGATGCCGAGCGCTGCCGCGACGACAACCGGCGCCATCGCCGACGGGATCATGTGGCGCATCACGATGCGGCGGTCGCCGGCACCCAGCGCCTTCGCCGCCTGCACGAAGTCGGATTCGCGCAGGGACAGGAACTCCGCCCGAACCAGGCGCGCGGCCGTGGTCCAGCCCGTCAACCCGATGGCGATGATGATCACGTAGACGTTGCCGGTGCCCCAGAAGGCGACGAGCATGACGATCAGGAAGAACGTCGGGATGGACAGCACGATGTCGACGAAGCGCATGAGCGCGTTGTCGACCCAGCCCCCGAAGTAGCCCGCGATTGCGCCGACGGTGACGCCGATCAGGACGATGACAGTGACCGCGGCGAGGCCGATGAAGAGCGAGGTCTGGAGCCCTTTCATCAGGCGCGCGAAGGTGTTGATCCCCAGGTTGTCGTACCCCAGCGGCGCGCTGAGCGAGGGAGGCTGGTTGATCCGCTCCAGCGACGTCTCGGCCCATGCTCCGCCCGAGAGGATCGGGATCACGATGGCGGCCGTGATCAGGATCGCCATCAGGAAGAAAGCGATCACCGCGAGGCGGTGCCGGACGAACCGCTGGCGGACCAGCTGCCAGTAGGTCCGGACCGGCGTCAGGTCGACCTCGTCGACGGCGGGGGCGGCTCCCCCGGGGAGGCGCGTGGCTTCCGTGGTCTCCATCACGCGCTCCTAGTACTTGATCCGCGGATCGACGACGGCGTACAGCACGTCGGCGAGCAGGTTGCCGAGGATGACCATGGCCCCGCCGATCATCGTGAAGGCGAGCACCACCGGGTAGTCGCGCTCCTGCACGGCCGACACGCCGAGGTTGCCCAGGCCGGGCCAGGTGAACACGGTCTCCGTGATGGCCGCGCCGGCAAGCAGGGCCGGGATCGTGAGCCCCAGCAGGGTGACGATCGGGATCAGGGCGTTGCGCATCGCATGCTTGAAGATGACCCGCGAGGAGGCCAGGCCCTTGGCCCTGGCGGTGCGGATGTAGTCGGCCCGGAGCACCTCGAGCATCGAGGCGCGCATGTAGCGGCTCCACCCGGCGACGCCGACGATGGTGAGCGTGAGGACGGGCAGGAACAGGTGCCAGAGGAGGTCCGGGATGTCGCCCTCCTTCCCGAAGGTGTTCTTCCCGAACAGCGGGAAGAGGTCCAGCTGCTGGGCGAAGATCTGGCGCAGGATGATGCCCAGCCAGAACGTCGGGAGGGCGTAGCCGATCGTGGCCGCGATGGTCGTCGCCTTGTCGGCCAGGCTGTACTGCTTGACCGCGCCGAGGATCCCCAGGGGGATGGAGATGACGATCGTCAGCAGGAGCGAGACGCCCATCAGCTCCAGGGTGCTCGGGATGCGCTCGAAGATCTTGTCGCGGACGGGGAGCCCGTCGGTGATCGAATAACCCCACGCCAATGGGTTCCAGGGGAATGACCAGAAGGTGGAGAACCAGTTCCAGAACTGCACCGGCAGGGGCTGGTCCAGCCCGTAGACGCGGCGCAGATTCTCGAGCACCTCGGGGGAGACCTTGTTGGAACGGAACCGATCGAACGGATCCCCGGGCGCCAGGTAGACGATCAGAAACGTGATGACGCTGATCCCGATGATGATCGGGATCGCCTGGATCAACCGGCGCAGGACGTAGCGGGCCATCGACTCAGCCTCGATCGTGGGACGGGGGCCGTCCGGAACTCCGGTCGGCGACCAGACGGGTCATCGGTCCGTCATGGGATAGCAGCCGGCCGGCGGCGGCCGTGAAGCCGCCGCCGGCCGGCTTGATCAGCGCGGCGCTCGTCGCGCCCCGGTCACTGGGCCGCGACGACCCAGCTGTCGTTGTTCCAGTAGTACAGCGGGCTCGTCAGGTCAATCCCGCTCGTCGACGAGGAGACCGACTTGGTGATGCCCGCGTGGCCCAGGTCGGACCACAGGAAGTAGTACGGCAGATCGTTGTGGGCAAGGACCTGGAACTTCGCGTAGATGTCCTTGCGCTTGGCCTGGTCAAGCTCCGTGCGGCCGTCCTCGAGGAGCTTGTCGGCCTCGGGGTTGCTCCAGCACACGAAGTTGTTGTCCGCCTTGTTCTGCTCGGTGGTGCACTTCGTCGAATGGAAGATCGAGTAGTCATCCGGGTCGATCGAGGTCGACCAGCCGCCGAGGTACGTGTCGAAGTTGTTCGGGTAGTCGAGCAACGGCAGGAGGACCGTCGCGAAGTCGGACTTCCTTGACCGTGATCTCGATGCCGCACTTGGCGAGCTGATCCTTGGCCAGGCTTCCGAAGGAGACGCGCTGCGGGCGGCCCGAACGCACGTAGAGGTCACTTGCAAGGCGCTTGTCGCCCTTGGCGTAGATGCCGTCGCTGCCGAGCGCCCAGCCGGAGCTCTCGATGAGCTTCTTGGCACCCTCGACGTCGAGGGTGTACTTCGGGACGTCGGGGTTGAAGGCCCACGAGGCCGGCGGCGTGTTGGCGTAGACCGGGACGCCGTTGCCGTCGGTCGCCGCCTGCACCGTGGCATCGTGGTCGATGCACATGGAGAACGCGTTCCGCAGGTTCGGGTCGCTGTAGAGCCGGCCCTCGCGGAGGTTGAACGCGATGAAGTAGTAGCCGAAGTCGGCATACTCGGCGATCTGGAGGGTCTGGTCGGCCTTGAGGGGCGCCAGGGCGTCCGACGTGATCTCCGTCTGCCAGTTGATGTCGCCCTTCTGAAGGGCGGCAGACGCCGCAGCGGCATCCTTGATGATGGGGATGTAGACCTTGGCCGGCCCGACCTTGGTGCCCTCGGGACCGCCGAAGTAGTTCTCGTTGCGGGAGAGCTCGACGCTCTGCGCGGTGGTGTACTTGTCGAGCTTGTAGGCGCCTGCGCCAACCGGCTTGCGCTGGAAGTCGAGGATCCGGAAGGATGCCGCGATCTGGTCGATGTCCTTCGCCTGCAGGGTGGTGTTGAGGTCACTGAGCCGGGCGTACAACTCGGCGCCGTAGGCGTTCAGGTCCGGGGAGCCGTCCTCGAGGACGTAGAGCGCCTTGTCCGGGAGCGCGACCCCCGCCTTGGTGAGGATAGGCTCCATCTCGGCGTTGTAGGTCGAGAAGTTGCAGGTCGCGGGCTGGGTGTCTTCGCCGGTGCACTCAGCGGCCGCCGTGGCCGTGCCGACCTTCTCGGTGAGCGCCTTGACCTCCGCCGGGTCGACCGCGCCGGTCGACGCCGACAGGCGGGCGAAGCTGTCGCGGACGGCCTTCTCGGGCACGATCGCCACGCCGAGGCCGGACACCTTGAAGGGGGCGAACTTCTGCTTCAGCTGGAAGACGATGGTGCTGTCGTCGGGCGCCGTCACAGACGCGATGTTGTCCTGGAGAGCGGAGCAGCCATCCGGGATATACGTGCAGTTCGGAGACAGGCCCAGCTGGTACGTGAAGATCACGTCCGAGGCCTTGAGGTCCGTGCCGTCCGAGAACTTCACGCCGGGCTTGAGCTTGACCGTCCAGGTCAGGCCGTCGGCCGAGGTGACCGGCTCGCCGTCGGCGATCGAGGGGACGATCTCCAGCTTGTTGTTGGGCGTGTAGAGCCCGGTGTAGAGCAGGTTGACAATCCAGCTCGTCGGAAGGTCCGTGTAGGCGTACGAGAAATAGGTCGGCTCGCCATCGAGCGCGAACTTGAAGTCCGCGGATCCGGCCGGGGCCGACGCGGCGGGCAATTCACCCGCCGGCGTCGAAGGGGTGGGCGACGCGGAGCCGCCGCAGGCCGCAACGCCGATGGCGAGCGCCCCGAGCAGGCCGAGACTGCGCCGTCTCAAGCTCATCGAGTTCCTCCTGTTCGCGGGGCCGGCCGCTCCTCCGCTGCCGTGCCCTTGTTCGCTTGGTATCCGCCCGTGGCGTCCCGCGCGCCGGGCGCGCAAGACCATGCCGTGGCGGCCCACAGACTGCCGCGATTATAGGTCGCGGCCGTCCTCGTGCGTCAACCTGCGCCCGGTCGTCGGCGGCGGACGTGGCCGCCCCGGGGACCGTGCGTCACGATCGAGTCCGGCTCACCTCCTGCCTGCCTGGCCCTGCTGGGTGCCGCCGGCCGGCCCCGTCGCCACGGCGATCGGTGCCGGCTCCACGGACTCCTCGATCCACACAACCTCCCGACGCATCGAGAGGGGCAGGTCCGCCGCGATCGGCGGCGGCGCGGTGCGCGCTCCCGTGTACGTCACCACGGGCGCGGGCACGGGGAGCAGCCCCGCCTGCCGCGCGTGCTCACGGCTCTGCTCGAAGCGGATGAACGGCGGTGCCACGCCCCGCGGCGCCTCGTTGTACACCCGCGTCGACCCGCCGCCGATGATCCCGCTGGGCCCCACGAGGGCCGCGCACAGGCCGAAGGCGAGCGCGATGCCCGGCAGGCTGGAGAGCAGGCGTGACGGTTCTCGGCGGGTGGCGGCGAGCCGCGCCCGGAGCCGGCCCCAGCCGTCCGCCGCGGGCTCGGCGCGCATCGTCTCCTCGTGGAGCCGGCGCAGCGCGTGGAGCACGAGTGTCGTCGTCGCCAGCTCGCCCTCGCAGGTCCGGCAGCGATCGACGTGGTCCAGGGCCCGCACCACGTCCGGCCCGCCGGCGCGATGGGCGGCGAACTCGAGGAGCGCCGATCCGGTGGCCGGCGCAGCCGCGGCGGACCCAGAAGCCGATCATGCCTCCGGCTCCGCGACGACGGCAGCGGTCGATGCGCCCGTCGGCTCGTAGGCACCCCCGAACCGCCGATCGTCCTCCAGGCGCACGCGCAGCGAGCGGAGCCCGAAGTGGAGACGGGACTTCACCGTGCCCGGCCGGATCCCCAGGATCTCCGCCGTCTCGTTGATGCTCCGGCCGTGCAGGTAGAAGAGGACGATGACGCCGCGATGCTTGGGAGGGAGCGCCCGGATCCCGTCACGGACGATCGCGCGCAGCTCCTCGCGCTCGGCGCTGTCCGCCGGCCCGGTCGCACGGTCGCGCACGAGGCGCGCGACCGCCTCGCTGATGGGCTCCCACGGGAGGCGCCGGCGCCCCAGGCGCGTGTACGAGAAGTTGAGGGCAACGCGGTGCAGCCAGGGCAGCGGCGAGGCATCCGGGTGCAGCCGGCAGCGCCACTCGTAGGCCTTGGCGAACGTGTCCTGGAGGACCTCCTCGGCCCCCTGGCGGTCTCCAAGGACGGCGTAGGCCGTCGCGAAGACGGGTCCCCGGTAGCGCGTGAAGAACGCCTCGAACGCATCGAGGTCGTCCGCCCGGATCCGGCGCAGCAGCATCGCCTCTTCAGGATCAAGCTGCCGTGCCGCCTGTTCAGTGGTGATCTTCGCCTCCTGCCCTGCGGGCACAGGCGTGCGGGACGCCCTTTGCGGCCCTCCTACCGGACAATACGCCGCGCCGCCGCCGCCGGTTCACTCGGCGGTCGGCTCGCCGCGCCAGCGCAGGTTCGGCTGGCGGGCGGCCGTCGCCTCGTCCAGGCGACGGACGGGAGCCGTGTGAGGCGCCCCCTTCACGAGCTCCGGGTCGTCGCGCGCCTCCCGGGCAATCTCGAGCATGGCGTCGGCAAAGGCGTCGAGCGTCTCGAGGTTCTCCGTCTCGGTGGGCTCGATCAGCATCCCCTCCTCGACGGTGAGCGGGAAGTAGATCGTCGGGGGATGGAAGCCTTTGTCGATGAGCCGCTTCGCCACGTCGAGCGTCCGGACACCCGTGGCGGCCTTGATCTCCGACGCGCTGGCCACGAACTCGTGCATGCAGGGCCGCTCGAAGGGGATCACGTAGGCCCCGGCCAGGCGGTGCTTGAGGTAGTTGGCGGCGAGGACGGCGTCGTCGCTGACCTCGCGCAGGCCATCGGCGCCGTGGGCCCGGATGTAGGCGTAGGCCCGCACCAGGATCCCCACGTTGCCCACGAACGAGCGCATGCGGCCGATGCTGGTGGGGCGCTCGCCCGTCAGCTCCAGGCGGAACGATCCGTCCGGCGCGCGCAGGACGATCGGCTCCGGGAGGAAGGGGGCCAGGTGCGACAGGACGCCGACGGGACCGGCACCCGGCCCGCCGCCGCCGTGGGGCGTGGAGAACGTCTTGTGGACGTTGAAGTGCATGACGTCGAACCCGGCGGCGCCCGGCCGGAAGTGGCCCAGCATCGCGTTCAGGTTGGCGCCGTCCATGTACGCCAGGGCGCCGGCCGCATGGACCAGCTCGAGGAGCTCCACGACGCGGCGCTCGAACAGCCCGAGCGTCGAGGGGTTGGTGATCATGACCGCGGCCGTCGAGGGGCCGAGCGCCGCGCGGAACGCGTCGAGGTCGACGCCGCCGTCGGGCGCCGAGGGGATGTTCACGGTGCGGAATCCAGCCATGGACGCCGTTGCCGGGTTGGTTCCGTGGGCCGAGTCCGGCACCAGGACATCGGTGCGGGCGTGGTCGCCGCGCGCCCGGTGGTAGGCCCGGATCATCAGGATGCCGGTCAGCTCGCCCTGGGCGCCGGCTGCCGGCTGGAGCGTCACGGCGTCCATGCCGCTGATCTCGGCGAGCTCCTGTTCAAGGCTCCAGAGGAGCTCCAGCGTGCCCTGGGCGGTCTCGTCGGGCGCGAGCGGATGGAGGGCGGCGAAGCCCGGCAGGCGGGCGGCCCACTCGTTGACCTTGGGGTTGTACTTCATGGTGCACGAGCCAAGGGGGTAGAAGCCCGTGTCCACCGACCAGTTGAGGTGCGACAGGTTCACGTAGTGCCGGACCAGGGTCGCCTCGTTCAGCTCGGGAAGGGCCGGCGGGACCGGCCGGCGGGCGGCCGCCGGGAGCCGGTCCAGGGCGTCGGGCGGCGCCGTGGGGAGGCGGGTGCCCGCTCCGCGGCCGGGCCGGCTGAGCTCGAAGAGCGTGGGCTGGAGGGGATTGCCGGTGACGCTCATCGACCTGCCTCCGCGGGGTGGTTCGCGCGGTCGGCGTGCAGCGCGGCGGCAAACTGCGCGATCTCCGCGCTCGTCGTGACCTCCGTGGCGCACACCAGGAGGCCCTCCGCGAGAGCGGGATCGCCGGGCTCCAGCGCGAGCAGCGGCACCCCGGCCAGGATCCCGCGCTCCAGCAGGCGGCCGTGGACGGCCGCGGCATCGGGCACGCGCACGGCAAACTCGTTGAGGTAGGGACCCGGGTGGAGCCGTGGCACCCCCACGCCCGCAAGGGCGGCCTCCAGCTCCGCGGCGCGCGCCGCGCCGGTTGCGGCGACAGCGTGCAGCCCGTCCGGGCCCAGCGCCGCCAGCCAGATCGCGGCGGCCAGTGCGCACAGCGCCTGGTTCGTGCAGATGTTGCTGGCCGCCCGCTCGCGCCGGATGTCCTGCTCGCGCGCGCGCATCGTCATGACGTACGCCCGCTTGCCCTCGAGGTCGGCGGTCATCCCGACCAGGCGCCCGGGGATCTGGCGGATGAGGTCGCTGCGGCAGGCAACGATGCCCAGGTACGGGCCGCCGTACTGCGGCGGCATCCCCAGGGGCTGACCGTCGCCGGCGGCGATGTCGGCGCCATACGCGGCGGGCGGGGCGAGCACGGCCAGGCTGACCGGCTCGATGACCGCCACGAAGAGGGCGCCCGCCGCGTGGGCCAGGCGCCCGATCTCCTGCATCGGCTCCAGGAGGCCGAGGACGGACGGGTGGGCGCCCACGACGCCGGCCACCGGGCGCTCCGGGTCGGCAAGCATCCGCTCCAGGACGGCGAGATCGGTCGTCCCGGCGTCGGGGCCGTCCGCGACGAGGGGAACCTCCGCGAAGGTCAGGTTGGCCCCGGCAAAGTACGTCTCGAACGTCTCCCGGTAGTGGGGGTGGACGCTCCGGGACACCAGCACGTGCTCCCGCCTCGTCGCCCGGCAGGTCATGAGGGCGGCCTCGGCGGTCGCCGCCGCGCCGTCGTAGTGCGACGCCGAGACGACGTCCATCCCGGTCAGCTCGGCGAGGAGCGACTGGTACTCGTAGATCGTCTGGAGCGTCCCCTGGCTGATCTCGGGCTGGTACGGCGTGTAGGCCGTGTAGAACTCGCTGCGCAGCAGGAGCTGGTCCACGACGGGTGGCAGGTGGTGGCGATACACCCCCGCGCCGAGGAAGCTCGCCAGGTCGATCCGGTTCCGGCCGGCTAGCTCGCCGAGGTGCGCCATGAGCTCGAGCTCGGTCAGCGCCGGCGGCAGGTCCAGGCCGGCCGCCCGCACGCCGGGTGGGATCGCCTCGAAGAGCGCGTCGACGGACGGGATGCCGAGGGCGTCGAGCATCCGCCCGCGCTCGCCGGCGGTATGCGGTCCGTACGCCATGTCAGGCCTCCGCGACCAGCGCCTCGTAGGCGGCGGGGTCGAGCAGCGCGTCCACCTGGGCCGGGTCGGCCAGGCGGATCCGGAGCATCCAGCCCGCGCCGTAGGGGTCGCCGTTCACGACCTCGGGGGCGGCGGCCAGCGCGGCGTTCGCCTCGACGACCTCGCCGGCGACCGGGGCGAACAGGTCGCTGACGGCCTTGACCGACTCGACGACGCCGAAGGTCGCGAACTGCGCGAGCGCCGTCCCGGGCGCGGGCAGCTCGACGAAGACGATGTCGCCCAGCTGGTCGGCCGCGTGGGCCGTGATCCCGACGGTCGCCACGTCGCCCTCGACGCGGACCCACTCGTGCTCCCGGGTGTAGCGCAGGTCGGCCGGGATCATGCGGCGCTCCTCTCGTGCGCCCGGCGCGTCGCGTCGGGCGGTCTGCGGCCGGCCGGTGCCGGCAGTCGTTCGCTCAGCGAGACCGGGTGTAGAACGGGAGCGGCACGACCTCGGCGGCCGTCCGCGCATCGCGGATCTCCACGTCGAGCATCGTACCGGGCGCCGAGTCCGCCGGTGCGACGAGCGCCATGGCGATGGGAACCCCCAGCGTGGGGGACATGGTGCCGGAGGTCACGACGCCGCTGGCCCGATCGCCGGACCAGACCGGGTAGCCGTGGCGGGCGATCCCACGGCCACGCACCACGAGCCCGACGAGCTGGCGGCGCGGGCCGGCCTCGGCCGCCCGGGCGAGGGCATCCCGCCCCACGAAGCCGCCTTCCTTGGCGAGCTTCACGACCCGGCCGAGCCCCGCCTCGAAGGGAGTCGTGGCGGGGCCGAGCTCGTTGCCGTAGAGCGGCATCCCGGCCTCCAGCCGGAGCGTGTCGCGCGCCCCGAGGCCGACGGGCGCCAGGCCGACGCCCCGACCCGCGTCGAGAAGAGCGTCCCAGATGGTGGTCCCGGCGGCGGCGTCGACGAAGACCTCGAAGCCGTCCTCGCCGGTGTAGCCGGTCCGGGCGACGAGGGCGGGGACCCCCGCCACGGTCCCCTCCCCGATCCCGTAGTAGCGGATGGCGGCGAGATCGAGACTCGCGAGCGGCGCCAGGATCGCCCGGGCGGCCGGGCCCTGGATCGCGATGAGGGCGGTGGCCAGCGAGCGATCGTCCAGGATCGCGCGGCGTCCCTCGAAGCGCTCCGCGAGCGCGTCGGAGACGACGGCCGCGTTCGACGCATTCGCGACCACGAGGAAGCGATCCGACGCCAGGCGGTAGACGATCAGGTCGTCGAGGATCCCGCCGTCCGGAGCACAGATCATGGAGTAGTGCGCCCGACCCACGTCCAGCGTGCGTGGGTCGGTGGTGACAGCGTGGGCCAGGGCGTCGCCGGCGTCCGGGCCGTCCACGAAGAGCTCGCCCATGTGGCACAGGTCGAAGAGGCCCGCCCGCTCGCGCACGGCGCGGTGCTCCTCCAGGATGCCGGCGTACTGGATGGGCATCCACCAGCCGGCGAAATCGACCATCCGGGCCCCGAGCGCCTCGTGGCGCTCGACCAGCGGCGTGGAGCGCGGTGCGTCCGTCATCGTCGGCTCTCCCAGCTCAGACATGCCCGTCCGCGCCGGCGACGACCCCGGTCGTCGCGCCCTCGACGACCCCGGTCGGCGCGCCGGCGACGACCCCGGTCGGCGGGCGCTCGACGAGCGCGGCGGCGGCCTGCTCGACGAGGGCCCGCTCGGTCTCGAAGGTCAGCAGCGCAGGCGCCTCGCGGACCGGCACCCAGCGCACTTCGTCGAACTCGTGGTCGTGGTGCTCGAGGGCGCCGCCGACGGGCTCCATCAACCAGTAGTGAACCGTCTTGTGGATGCGCGTCCCGCCCTGCACGAAGGAGTACTCGATCGCGTGGAGGGGGGCGACGAGACGGACCTGGAGCCCGGTCTCCTCGGTGACCTCGCGGAGGGCCGTCTGCTCCAGCGTCTCGAGCGGGTTCGGGGTCCCCTTCGGCAGCGTCCAGGTCATCCCGTCGCGCGACCGCCGGCGGCGACCGGCGACGAGGTGCGGAATGCCGTCGATGGTCCGGATGACGATGCCGCCGGCCGAAGTGGCGGTGGCGCGCTTCAGCCGCGCCACGGCGCCGTGGCGGCGCGCGGCCGGCGACCGGCGGCTCGCACGCCGAGCTTCGCCCAGTGGACGGGCGCACCCGGTCCTGCAAGCCCCGCCGGGGCGTGGGGCGTCCTGGCCGGAGTCACCGCCCGCCAATCCGCCCGCAGGAGCGCGACGGGACCAAGCTCTGGCCGACGCAGCAGGGTGGGGCGATCCGCCACGGTCCGGAAGCGGACGTGGCGATCCAGGCCGAGACGGGGCTCGCGGGCTCGCGGGGCGACGGTCGCAAAACGGGCGGTCGGTCGGGCCGCATAGCGCGAGACGATGCTGCGCTGCATGGGGAGATCCTACCGCGTCAGGGCCACCTTGTGAACGCAGCCCGCAGCCGTGCGGCCACTTCCGGTGCGAGACTGCGCCGGGACTCGGCCATGCTGACCTGTCGCAGGCCCAGGGATCGATACACGGCGAGCGCCTCGTCCCCCGCCGCCGCGACCGCGGTGACGTGCGCGGCGACCGTCCCGGCGTCACCGCGGACGACGGGCCCGGTGAGCGCCGGGCCCGTCCCGAGCACGCCGGCGTTGGCCAGCGCCTGGGCCGCCAGCGGCCCGTACACGGCGAGCGCCCCGGCCTCGTCGAGCCCCGTCGGGGCGGCGACGGCCGCGACGACGTCGAGCAGGGCGGTCAGGCCCCCGGCCGCGAGCACGGCCGCCGCGTGATACGCCGACTTGGAGCCCGGCACCAGGCGCACCGGGACCGCGCCGATGGAGGTGGCCATCTCTGCGAGCAGGTCCAGGAGCGCGTCGTCGCCCTCGATCGCGACGGTGGCGCCGGGCAGGGCCGCGAGCGCGCGATCCAGGTCGGCGAACGCAACGAGCGGATGGAAGGAGCCGGCGCTCGTTCCGGCCGCGAGGGCCGGCGCGAGGACGTCTGCCCCGTGGAGGCCGCTCGTGTGGACGATGGCCTGGCCGGAGTACAGGTGCAGCGTGGCGGCCAGGCCCGCCAGCTCGTCGTCCGGGACGGCCGCGATGGCCACGTGGCACTCGTCGAGGATCGCGGCGGCCTCGGGGAAGGCGCGGGCGCCGGGGACGAGCGTCCGGAAGCGCTGGCGGCGCCCCTCGTCGCGGGAGGCGACCGCGCCGACCTGCCAGCCGGCCCGCGCCAGGGCAACCCCCAGCGCCGTCCCGACCGCGCCGGCCCCGATGATCCCGATCACCGGTCGCCCGTCGTCGGCGGGCGCGACGTGCGGGTGCGCATGGGCCTCCATGTGGACCTCGTCGCCGTGGCGGTGGGCGCCCGGGGGGAGGGGCTCGTCGTCGGCGGCGGCATCCATCCGCCGACGGACCTCCTCCATCGTCGCGGGATCGCCCGGGGGCGGCGGCTCCGGCTCCCTGCGCCACGATCGCATCTCGCACTCCACGCTACTCTTGGGGTGACAGCGTAGCGCGACCGGCGGCCCGCCCGCCGTCACCAGCCAGCGAGGACCCATCGTGTCGACCCGCGATCCGTTCGGTGCCCGAGCGAGCCTCGGATCCGGCCTCCCCGACGCCTTCCGCCTCGCCGCGCTCGACGGCGCAGCGGACCTGGGGCGCCTCCCCGTCACGGTGAAGATCCTCCTGGAGAACGTGCTGCGCCACGCGGGCCGTGGAATCGTCGCCGAGGCGGACGTCCGGACCCTCGCCGCCTGGCGGCCGGCATCGGGCGCGACGGCCGAGATCCCGTTCATGCCGGCCCGCGTGATCCTCCAGGACTTCACCGGGGTCCCGGCGGTGGTCGACCTGGCCGCCATGCGCGACGCCATGGCCGAGCTGGGCGGCGATCCGTCCCGGGTGAACCCGCTGGTGCCGGCGGACCTCGTCATCGACCACTCGGTGCAGGTGGACCAGTTCGGGACCGCCGGCGCGTTCGCCTTCAACGTCGCCCGCGAGTACGAGCGCAACGGTGAGCGCTACCAGCTCCTGCGCTGGGCCCAGGGGGCGTTCCGCGGCCTGCGCGTGGTCCCGCCGGGCACCGGGATCGTCCACCAGGTGAACCTGGAGCACCTGGCCACCGTGGTCACCACGGACACGCTCGACGGCGCGCCGGTCGCCTTCCCGGACACGCTCGTCGGGACCGACTCCCACACGACGATGGTCAACGCCCTCGGCGTCCTCGGCTACGGCGTCGGCGGCATCGAGGCCGAGGCCGTGCTCCTGGGCCAGCCGCTGTACCAGCCCATGCCCCGCGTGGTGGGCGTCCGCCTGTCCGGCGAGCTGCCCCGCGGGGCGACCGCGACCGACCTCGTGCTGCTCGTCACCGAGCGCCTGCGGCACCTCGGCGTCGTGGGCTCGTTCGTGGAGTTCGCCGGGGACGGGCTGGCCGGCCTCGCGCTGGCCGACCGGGCGACGATCAGCAACATGAGCCCCGAGTTCGGGGCCACCGCCACGCTGTTCCCGATCGACGACGAGACGCTGGCGTACCTGCGCCTCACGGGCCGCCCGGACGACCTCGTGGCCCTCGTCGAGCGCTACGCCAAGGAGCAGGGCCTCTGGCGCCAGCCGGGCGCGGGGCCGGAATTCGACGCCAGCGTGGAGCTCGACCTGGCGACCGTGGAGCCCAGCCTGGCCGGGCCGCGCCGCCCGCAGGACCGGGTGCCGCTGGCCGGGACCCGGGCCAGCTTCGAGGCAGCCTACCCCGGGCTCCTGCCGCCATCGCTGTCCCCGGCCGAGGCCGGCGACGTGGGCCACGGATCGGTCGTCATCGCCGCCATCACCTCGTGCACCAACACCTCGAACCCCAGCGTCATGGTCGGCGCGGGACTCCTGGCACGCAACGCCGTGGCCCGCGGGCTGCGGGTGCCGTCGACCGTCAAGACGTCGCTGGCCCCGGGGTCGCGGGCCGTGACCGCGTACCTGGAGCGGGCGGGGCTCGCCGGCCCCCTCGCGAATCTGGGCTTCGCCCTCGCGGGCTACGGCTGCACGACGTGCATCGGCAACTCGGGGCCGCTCGACGAGGCGGTCGCCCGGCAGATCGAGGAGGAGAGCCTCGTCGCGGTGGCGGTCCTGTCCGGCAACCGCAACTTCGAGGGCCGCATCCATCCGCTGGCGCGCGCCAGCTACCTGGCGTCACCGCCGCTCGTGGTCGCCTTCGCGCTCGCCGGGCGGATCGACCTCGACCTCTCCCGCGAGCCGCTGGGGATCGGCGACGACGGCCGCCCGGTGTACCTCGCCGATCTCTGGCCGTCGGCCGAGGAGATCCGGGACACGATCGCCTCGGCGATCGACGGCGACCTCTTCCGGACGGCCTACGCGTCGGTCTTCGAGGGCGACGAGCGCTGGCGCGCCCTGCCGGTCCCGGACGGCGACCGCTACGCCTGGGACCCGGCGTCCGCCTACATCGCGAACCCGCCGTTCTTCGCCGGGATGGGCCTCCGGCCGGCGCCGCTGACGGACATCGAGGGTGCGCGCGTGCTGGCCTGGCTGGGCGACTCGGTGACCACCGACCACATCTCCCCGGCAGGCTCCATCCCGGCCTGGTCGCCCGCCGGCCAGTGGCTCCAGGGGCGGGGCATCGCGCCGGTCGACTTCAACTCGTACGGGGCCCGGCGCGGCCACCACGAGGTGATGATGCGCGGGACCTTCGGCAACATCCGGCTGCGCAACCGCCTGGTCCAGGACAAGGAGGGTCCGTTCACGCGGATCTTCCCGGGTGGTGACGAGGCGTTCCTGTATGACGCGGCGATGGCGTACGCGGAGGCGGGCGTGCCGGCGGTCATCCTGGCCGGCCGCGAGTACGGCTCCGGCTCGTCGCGCGACTGGGCGGCCAAGGGGACGCGGCTCCTGGGGATCCGGGCGGTCATCGCCGAGAGCTACGAGCGGATCCACCGCTCCAACCTGGTGGGCATGGGCGTGCTGCCGCTGCAGTTCCTGCCCGGCGAGAGCGCGGCGTCCCTGGGCCTGACCGGCCGGGAGACCTACTCGATCGCCGGCCTGGCGGAGGGGCTTGCCCCGCGGGCCCGGCTGGACGTGGTCGTGGCCGCCGACCCGGCCGACGGCGGCGGGGAGCGCCGCTTCGGCGTGGAGTGCCGGCTGGACGGCCCGATCGAGGTTGACTACTACCGCCAGGGCGGCATCCTGCCCGCGGTCCTGCGCCGCATCGCCCGGGAGAGCGGGGCCCACTGACGCGCCCCTGCCGGCGCGGGCGTCGGGCCGGGCATCTGGCCGGCGCGGGCGCCGGGCCGGGCATCTGGCCAGGCGCGGGCGCCGGGCCGGGCGCGGGCCGCGGCGCGGGCACCCGGCCCAGCGCGGGCCGCGGCGCGGGCGCCCGGCCCAGCGCGGGGCGGGCGTCAGGCTCGGCGCGCCGTCCAGCGCGCGCCGTCGCGAGTGACCCGCAACGGGATGGCGTAGGCCGCGCTCAGCACGGCGTCGGTCAGCACCTCCCCGATGGGCCCGGCGGCAATCGCCCGGCCCCCGGCGAGGACGAGGGCATGCTCGAAGCCCGGCGGCACCTCCTCCAGGTGATGGGTGACCAGGACGATGGCCGCGGGGCGGTCCGCGGCCGCCATCGACCCGAGGGCGTCCACCAGCTCCTCCCGGGCCCGCAGGTCGAGACCGGCCGCCGGCTCGTCGACGAGCACGAGGTCCGGGTCGGGCGCCAGGACCCGGGCCAGCAGCACCCGCTGGCGCTCTCCCGTGGACAGCGTGCCGAACGTCCGGCCGGCCAGCCCGCCGACGCCGAGTCGGTCCAGGAGCGCCTCGGCACGGGCCAGGTCGGCGTCCGAGAACCGGTCCCACCACGGCGCGAGGGCGCCCGTGCGCCCGGTGGCGACGACGTCCCGCGCGGTCTGCGAAGGCTCCAGGCGTCCCGCGAGCAGGGCGCTGGCGACGCCGACGCGCGCGCGGAGGCCCCGGGCGTCGACCGTTCCGAGCTCGGCGCCCAGGACATGGACCGACCCGCTCGACGGGAAGAGGGTCGTCGCGGCGACGGCGACCAGGGTGGACTTCCCGGCCCCGTTGGGCCCCACCACCACCCAGCGATCCCCCGCCGCGACCGTCCAGTCGACGTCCGCCAGGATCGAGGTCGGACCGCGCCACACCTCGACGCGGCGCAGACGGAGGATCTCGGGACTCATGACTCGATCGTAGCCCCCGTCGCTCCGCCGCGGGGACTACGATGCCCGGCACCGCGCCACGGCTCGCCACCGCGTCACGGCTCGCCACCGCGTCACGGCTCGCCACCGCCCCTCGTCTTGCCCCGGGATGAACGTCCAGCCTCGACCGCCCACCCGCCACGGCCCTCCCCGGAGAGGCGCCACCGCGGGCGACACCGTGTTCGCCCTCGGCATCGCGGGCTTCGGGCTGGTCCTGGCGGGCGCGCTCCTCGCGGCCGGGGGCGGCGCCCCGTGGCTGGCCCGCTACCTCCCCGGCGCCGCGGCCAGCGGCTCGCCGGGGGCCCCCACGGCTGCGCCGTCGGACCGCGCGTCCGCGGGCCCGATCGCAGCGGCCTCGGCGACACCGGGCGGGCGCGACGCCGGGGGCCGAGCCGTCACCGGGACCCACGACCGCCCCCAGGCCCACCCCCACGCGCACGCCGGCGGCCGGTCCGTTCACGATGAACCTCTACCGGAAGGGCGTGTTCGTCCACCAGGTCGACAAGGACGCCTGCGTCGCGGCCGCCGTCCAGAACACGCTCAACGTCATCCGCCTCAGGGAGGATGGCCGCAGGCCCGACGTGTCGGCGAAGACGCAGCTGGCCCTCTACGACCGGCTCGTGGAGCTCACGACCGCGAAGGATTCGCACAACGGCGGCACGGGGCCCGGCGGCTGGGCGGCCCTGCTCACGGAAGAGGGATACCCCTACGAGCTCCGGGTCTACGAGACCCGCAACGATGCGCTCCGCGCGGCCGCGACGGCCCTGCGGGCGACGCGCCGGCCGGTCGGGATCCTGGCCTGGGCGGGCGTCCACTCGTGGGTCATGACGGGCTTCACGGCAACGGCGGATCCGGCGACGGGGAAGCGCTTCACGGTCACCACCGCCTACGTCCTGGACCCCTGGTACCCGTGGGTCTCCAGCCGCTGGCCCCGCTCCGAGGCGCCCAACGCGCCGCGGAGCGTCGCCGACCTGAAGGCCAACATCGTGCCGTGGAAGCTCGCCTCCGGGCCCTATCCGGGCCGCGACGGCAGGTACCTGGTCGTGGTGCCGCTGGAGCACTGACCGGCGCGGATCCGCGCGGCGGACGGCGGACACGAACGAAGCCGGCGGGATGCCGCCGGCTTCGGTGCGTTGCGGGTGGTGGGCGATACTGGGCTCGAACCAGTGACCTCACGGATGTGAACCGTGCGCTCTGACCGACTGAGCTAATCGCCCGTGGCGCGGAGTATAGCGCGACGAGTCGGACCCCCGGTCACTCCCGGTTTCCGCCGGCGGCAAGCTCCGGCCACGTCCCGGCCAGCACGGCCGGGTCCACGGCGACCTCGACGATCTTCCGGCGGCCCGACTCGCCCGCGACCACGCGCACGGCGCTCCGCGGCACGCCGAGCTCGCGCGCCAGCAGCCGGCACAGCGCCTCGTTGGCGGCGCCGTCGACCGGGGGCGCCGCGACCCGGGCCCGGAGCGCGCCGTCCTCCCCCACCCCGTCGACCCGGTCGACTCCCCCGCGCGGCGTGAGACGCACGGCGAGGCGGGCCGTCATGCGGAGACGACCCGCAGGAGCAGCCCCAGCCCCAGCATGAGGATCAGCGGCGCGAGGTCCAGCATCCCGGTCTGCGGCAGGAGCCGTCGGATCGGCGCCAGCATCGGCTCGGTCAGGGCGATCACGGTGCGCGAGGCCGAGTTGCGGGCCATCGGATCGACCCAGCTGACGAGGACCCGGCCGATGACGAGGAGCCACAGGACGAGGACCAGGATCTCCAGGGCGTTGCGGAGATAGAGCACGACCGAACCCTACCCCGCCGGGGACCCGGGCACGTCCGCTGGGCGTTCCGCGGGCACGTCCGCTGGGCGCTCCCCGCCCAGGACCGTCCCGGACCTCGGCCTCGGCCTCGGCCGCGAGGCTCGCGCTCCGCGTCCGCTCGCCGAAGAGCGCGCGGCCCACGCGGACCATGGTCGCCCCCTCCTCGACCGCGATCTCGAAGTCGTCGCTCATCCCCATCGAGAGCTCCGGCCCCAGGGCCGGCCAGCGGGACCGGAGATCCTCCCCGAACGTCCGCAGCGCGGCGAACGTGGGGCGCGCCTCCTCGGCGGCGTCCACCAGCCGGCCGATCGTCATCAGCCCGCGGATCTCGAGGTTCCGCAGCCCGAGGAGCTCGGGCAGCGCGTCGACGGCCGTGGTGCGCGTGAAGCCGGCCTTCGCCGGGTCCGCGTCGATGTTCACCTGCAGCAGGACGGCGGCCGGGCGGCCGGGCCGGACCTCGCCGGCCAGCCGGTCGAGGCGCCGCGCCAGGTCCAGCGAATCGACCGCCTCCAGGACGTCGAACAGCTCCAGCGCGCGACGGGCCTTGTTCGCCTGCAGCGGCCCCACGAGGTGCCAGCGCGCGCCCGGGACGAGGGGGATCTTCTCGGCAGCCTCCTGGACGCGGTTCTCGCCGAGCACGTCGTGACCGGCCGCCACCGCGGCACGCAGCCGCTCGGGCGGCACGGTCTTGCTGACGGCAACCAGCGTCACGGCGTCGGATGAACGGCCCGAGCGCGCGCTCGCAGCGGCGATCCTGTCGAGCACCGCGGCCCGCGCCGCGGCCAGCCCGGCTACCTCGGCCGGATCGGGCGTCGGGTGCCCGCCGGCGTCCACCGGCCCCGGCCCGGCTACTTGCGGCGCAGGAAGCTCGGGATCTCGAGGTCGTCCTCGTCGTAGGTCGGCGTGCGGCGAACGCTCGCCGGGACCGGCTCGGCGGCCACGGTGCGCTCGGCGCGTGCCGGCGGCTCGCCGGCGGGGCGCTCGGCGGGCTTGATCTCGGGCATCGGCCGAACCTCGGCCTCGGAGGCGGCGGCCGCGCGGCGGCTGCTCTCCAGGTCGCCGTAGTAGTCCCGCTCCGGGCGCGTCGCCCGGGAGACGTCGTACGGCGAGGCCGTGCTCTCCCGGCGGACGGAGTCGCGCCGGCGATTGGCGTCGAACCCGGTCGCGATGACCGTGATGACCACCTCGTCGCCGAGGCGCTCGTCGAAGCTGGCCCCGAAGATGATGTTGGCCTCCGGGTCGGCCGCCGCCTTGATCTCCTCGGCCGCCTCGGTCACCTCGTACAGGGTGAGGCTGGAGGATCCGGCGATGTTGAACAGGATCCCCTGGGCGCCGGTGATGTTGATCTCGAGGAGCGGGCTGGCGATGGCCTGCTTCGCCGCCTCGACCGCCCGGTTCTCGCCGGAGGCCCGGCCGATCCCCATCAGGGCCGATCCGGCGTCGTGCATGATCGCCTTCACGTCGGCGAAGTCGAGGTTGATGAGCCCGGGGACGGTGATGATGTCGCTGATCCCCTGGACGCCCTGGCGCAGGACGTCGTCCACGACCCGGAAGGCGTCCAGGATGGAGGTGTTCTTCTGGACGACGTCGCGGAGGCGGTCGTTGGGGATCGTGATGAGCGTGTCGACCTTGGCCTTGAGCAGCTCGGCGGACTTCTCCGCGATCAGCTTGCGGCGGTTGCCCTCGAACCCGAACGGCTTCGTCACGACGCCGATCGTCAGGGCGCCCAGGTCCTTGGCGATCTCCGCGATCACGGGCGCCGCGCCGGACCCGGTGCCGCCGCCGAGGCCGGCGGTGATGAAGACCATGTCGGAGTCGCGCAGGGCCTCGGTGAGCTTCTCGACGTCCTCCTCGGCGGCGCGCTGGCCGATCGCGGAATCGCCGCCGGCGCCGAGGCCGCGGGTGATCTTGTCGCCGATGCGGATCTTGTGGGGCGCATCCGACTGCAGGAGCGCCTGGGCATCGGTGTTCACGCCGATGAACTCGACGCCCATCATCTCGGCGCGGATCATGCGGTTGACGGCGTTGCTGCCGCCGCCGCCGACGCCGACGACGCGAATGAGCGCGAAGTTCTCCGAATCCGACCGCAGCGGCATCGCTCGTCCTCCGGTTGTGAACGGCCGAAGGGGGCGGCCGTTCCGGGCTCCCGGGCCCGATTTCAGGATCGACTCGTTCGGGAGTGCTGGGACCGATCCGGCGAGCGAGCACGGCGCGCTGGAGCGGGGACTGGCGCGGAGTATACCTCCGTCACGCCCGGAGGGAACCCCGTCGTCCCGGTGACCCGGTGCGGCCGATCACCGGGTCCTCCCCCGAAGGTCCCGCCGGGCGGTGCCCCCCGGTCGCCGAGCGTCACGAGGGAAGCGCCCCAGGCGGCGATCGCGCGCGGTCCCCTACCCCGCGACGAACGAGAGGTTGACCGTCCGGACGGGGTTGTCGGCGTTCGGGTCGAGGAGGCAGATCGACTGCCACGTTCCCGAGCAGCAGCCGCCCGCCGATGACGGGCACCGTGAGCGAAGGCGGTGCGAGCAGGGGCAGGACGTGGTCGGCCCCGTGACCGGCGGATCCGTGCCGGTGACGCCAGCGGTCGTCGCGCGGCAGCAGGCGGTCCAGGGCGTCGAGGAGGTCGTCGTCGGAGCCGGCGCCGATCTCGACGATGACGAGGCCGGCCGTGGCGTGCGGGAGGAAGATCGACAGGAGGCCGTCCCCGCCGCCCGCTGCCTCGTCGACGAACGCCGTGCAGGCCGGGGTCAGGTCCGTGAGGCCGCGGACCCGGCCGGTGCGCACCGTCAGCTCCCGCGTCAGCACGGGGGCTCCGCAGGCACGTGACCGGCCGGCAGCGGCCGCCCTACGGGAAGATGCTCCGGAAGGCGCCCCGCATGCGGGCCATGACGCCGCCGCCCGGCGCCGAGTCGTAGGTCGTCAGCTCGGATGCCGCGACGTGGCGGGCGCCCCACAGGAGCAGGCCGATCGCCGTGGAGGAGCCCGGCTCCAGGAGCCCGTCGACGAGGCCGCCGACGTCGCCCGGCGCGGCGACGCGGACCGGCATCTCGAGGACCTCGCGGCCCAGGATCGCGGTGCCCGCCAGCTGGGAGGCGCCGCCCGTGAGCACCAGGCCCGCCGGCAGCATCCCCGGGGCCGCGGCCAGGATCTCCGTGCGCAGCATCTCGAAGGTCTCGCGCATGCGGGCCTCGATGATGCGGCAGACGTCCAGGCGCTCGACGGTCCGCCCGGCCTCGTCGCCCAGGACGGTGACGCTGATCGACCTCGTCCGGGTCGACCCCGGCGAGGTCGCAGGTGCCGTGCTCCACCTTGAGCGTCTCGGCCACGTGGAGGCTGGTCTTGAGCCCGATCGCGACGTCGTTGGTGACGTTCGCCCCGCCGACCGGCAGGACCGCGGTGTGGAACGGCGAGCCGTCGACGAAGAGCGTGAGGTCGATCGTCCCGGCCCCGATGTCGGCAACGGCGACGCCGAGGTCGCGCTCCGTCGGGGACAGGACCGCCTCCGCGGAGGCCAGGCCGGCGGCGACGAGCTCGTCGATCTTGACGTCCGCCGCCGTGATGCACTTCGTGAGGTTCTGGACCGCGGTCGCGGAGGCGGTGACGATGTGCGTCTCGACTTCCAGGCGCACGGCGCTCATGCCGAGCGGGTTCATCACGCCTTCCTGGCCGTCCACCGTGTAGCCGCGGGGGATGACGTGGAGCACCTCCCGCGTGGACGGGATGGAGACCGCGCGGGCGACCTCGATGGAGCGGTTGACGTCCTCCTGGGTGACCTCGCGCCGCGGCCCGGCGACGGCCACCTGGCCCGGGGAGTTGAGGCCTTCGACGTGCTGGCCGCCGACGCCCACGAACGCCCGCTCGATCTTGTAGCCGGCGTGGCGCTCGGCCTTCTCGACCGCACTGGTGATGGAATGGACGGTCTGGTCGATGTTGACCACGTTGCCCTTCCGCAGCCCGGACGCGGGCACGATGCCCTTCCCGATGATCGTCAGCGCGCCGTCGCGGCCCACCTCGCCGATGAGCGCCACGACCTTGGTCGTGCCGACGTCGATCCCGACGAACGTCTCGCGTTCCACTCGTCCCGTTCCTCTCCCGTCGTCTCGTCCGACCCGCCGGCCGGCCTACAGGTAGTGCCGGCGGATGAGGGCCACGTTCTGGAAGATCCGCAGCCCGAAGGTGATCAGCGCCACAAGGTAGAGGTCCAGGCCCAGGCGATCCCCGATGAAGGTCAGGAGGACCGCCACGACCGCGTTGACCACGAACCCGCTGATGAAGATGCGATTGTCGTAGACGCCGTCCAGCTCGGCCCGGACCGCCCCCAGGACGGAGTCGAGCGCGGCCAGGATGGCAACCGCGGAGTACCGCGACAGCTCGAACCCGACGTTGACGTTGAGGACGAGCCCGAGCAGAACTCCGACGAGCAGGCCCGCCAGCGGCAGGAGCACGGGTCGGTTCGCCCTCCTCGTCTGCGTTTCCCGAAGGCTACCCGACACGGGCTCCGACCGCAGCGTGGATCCGGCCACCCTACGGCTCCGACTTCAGGATGAACGTCCCCTTGGTCTCGCCGGCAAGGACGACGCGCAGGATCTTCTTCTCGCGCCCGGCCAGGAGGCTGTCGAGGAGGCGCACCTGCTCGGGCACCATGTCGGGCTTTCGGATCTCCGGTCCATAGAACCCGAAGACGGCGGTCCACGGGTCCGCGGCGTCGGGCGTGATGGTCCAGCCGTCGCGATCGTCCACCGCGACCACGAGCGCGGCCGACGACGATCCGACATCGGAGGGGACGAGCGGCAGCAGGCGCGTGGCGACGTCGAGGTCGAGCGGGTCCAGCTGGCCGCCCACGGCGAGCGGCGTCGCGTCGCTGCGAAGGTCGGTCACCAGGGGCAGGCCCGCGGCGACCGCGGCGATGGCGCCAGGCCCGGCGGTCGCGTCCGCCACGACCTCGGCCGTGGCGTCCGCCACGACGCGGCCGTCCCGGTCCACGAGGTAGAGCGATCCTGCGTGGCTCCACGCGAGCACCGGCGCGCGCTCGGTGACCCGGACCCGGAGGGTCCCCGGAAGCCCGACGCTCACCTCCGCGTCGGCGACGGCTGGCAGGCCGAGCAGGCGCTCGCGGAGGCGGTCGGTGGGGATCGTGAAGGCGTTGGGCGGCGGGCTCAGCAGGCCGAGCGCCGCGCGCACGGCCTCGTCGCCGGTGAACGTCGCGCCCTCGACCAGGACGGTCTTCACCCCGAAGACGGGCGACGCGACGACCCCCCAGGTGGCACCGGCCATCGCCAGCAGGACCAGCGCGGCCAGGGCGCGGCGCGGCGAGAAGCCCGCGGAGGCTCGCCGCCGGCCCTCCCGTCGGCGGACCCGGGCGCCCCGGACGGGCAGGTCGTCGGTCACCGTGGAAGGTCCTCCGGCGCCAGGCGCCGCGCCGGACGCGCGTCCCGGGCCGCCGCCCCGAGGTCCACGATCCGGGTGCACAGCTGCGCGAACGGGACGCCCGCCGCGCCGGCAACCTGGGGGAAGAGGCTGATCGGGGTGAAGCCCGGGATCGTGTTGATCTCGTTGAGGACCAGCTCGCCCGTGCCGCGGTCCATCAGGAAATCGACGCGGGCCAGGCCGGCCGCGCCGATGAGCGAGAAGGCCGCGGCGCCGATCCGGCGCACCTCGGCCGCGACCTCCGCCGGGAGATCCGCGACCGGCTCCGTGCGCGCCGCCGACCCTGCGGCGTACTTGTCGGCGTAGTCGTAGAACTCGTGGCCGGGGATCACCTCGCCGGGCCCGAAGAGCTCGAGGCCGGTGGCGAGGTTGCCCAGGACGCCCATCTCGAGCTCCCGCGGGTGGTCCAGGCAGGGTTCGACGATGGCCCGCGCGTCGTGGGCCAGGGCGCCCTCGATGATCCCTGGTCGCTCCGCCGCCACGTGGGCGATCCCCATCCCCACGGACGATCCCAGGCAGGCGGGCTTGGCGATGAGCCGTCCGTCGGGCCGGGCGGCGGCAAGGTCGCGGAGGCTGGCCAGGACGGCGTCCGGGTCGGCGTCCCATGCGCCCCGCGACACCTCGACCCAGTCGAGCACGGGCAGCCCCGCGGCCCGGGCGAAGCGCTTGAACAGCGGCTTGTCCATGCCGATCGCCGACGCCGCCACCCCCGCGCCGGTGTAGGCCAGGCCGGCCACCTCCAGGATGGCCTGGATGGTGCCGTCTTCGCCGTAGGGCCCGTGGAGGGCGATGAAGACGACCGGCTGCGGGCGGGCGCCCGCGATCCCGGCGGCCGCCTCGCCGGCGCCGAAGGGCCCGGCCGCGCCGAGGCCCGCCGGGTCGTCGTACGCCGCGGGCGGCAGGGCGCCGCGCCGATGGTCGGCCGGCAGGAGCCACCACTCCCCCGCCAGGTCGACGTAGAACTGGCTCACGGGATGTCCCGCACCCGCGAGCGCGGCGGCGATGGCGGAACCCGAGACGACCGACACGTCGTGCTCTGCGGACGGACCACCGAAGACCACGGCGACCGCCCGGGGCGTGCCCGGCGCTCCGGCAGCGGCCGGCGCTCGGGCAGCGTCGGGCGGCGGGCCCGGGGCGCCCGCCTTCGTGTCGTCGCTCACGCCGCCTCCTCCGTCCAGCCGGACCAGTCGCCGAGGAACACGATCTCGAAGGCCAGCCGGATCCCGGTGGCCCGCTCGACCGTCGCTCGCACGAGCTCGCCCAGGCGGCGCACGTCGCCGGCCGTTCCGCCGCGATCGTTGAGGATCCAGTTTGCATGCATCTCGGCAACCACGGCGCCGCCGATCCGGTGGCCCTTCAGGCCGCAGGCGTCGATCAGGGCGCCTGCCGACGGGCCCGCGGCCGGGTTGCGGAAGACGCTGCCGGCGCTGGGGATCCCCAGGGGCTGGTGCTCGCGGCGCCAGCGCCGGATCTCGTCGAGGCGGGCGCGGATGACGGCCGGCTCCTGGGGCGCGAGGCGGAAGGTCGCGCCCAGGACGACCTCGGGCGGCGCGCCCGGGACCGCGTGCTTGAGGCGACTCTCGCGGTAGGCCAGGCCGAGCGCCGGACCGTCGAGCCGCGCCTCGCTGCCGTCGGCCTGCAGGACCAGCGCCGACTCGAGGACGGCGGCCACGTCGGACGCGTGGGCGCCCGCGTTGGCCCAGACGGCCCCGCCGACGTTGCCCGGGATGGCGAGGCCGAACTCCAGGCCGGAGAGGCCCGCGGCGGCGGTGACGGTGGCCGCCTTGGCCATCGGAAGGCCGGCCTCGGCGACCAGGCGGCCGTCGGCGACCTCGTGGCCCTCGGCACGGACGTGGATGAGCAGGCCGCGCACGCCGGCGTCGGCGATGACCACGTCGCTGCCGCGGCCCAGCACCGTGTGCGCGAGCGCGCGCGCCCGCGCGAGCTTCACGATGGCGCGCAGCTCGAAGGCGTTGTGCACGGCGGCGTAGAGGTCGGCCGGCCCGCCGACGCGCATCGTGGTGAATCGGGCGAGCGGCTCGTCGCGGGACGTCCGGATCCCGAGCCGGCGCTGGATCTCGCTCCCGATCGCGACCGCGTCGAAGGCGACGCCCGGGTCGGGTGTCGGCGGCGGTTCGGGCGGCATGGGCGGGTCGGGTGTCATGGGCGGGTCTCCGCACCGGGGCCGGCCTCCGCGCCGGGGCGGGTCTCCGCACCGGGGCCGGCCTCCGCGCCGGGGCGGGCCTCCGCGCGGGGCCGGGCCTCCGTGCCCGCAGCGATGGCGGCGATCTCGGCGGGCTCCGGCCAGGGCCGGTCCTCCGCCGCGGCCTGCAGGAGGGCGACGACCGCGGCCGCCGCGCCGGGGCGCGCCGCCGCCCGGGCGGCGGCGCTCATGACGAGATGGGCGGCGGGATCCTCCAGGAGGCGGCTGGCATCCAGCAGGGTCGCGGCATCGAAGTCGGCGTCGTCCACGAGTCGTGCGGCGCCGGCGGCGGCGTACGCCTCCGCGTTGGCCCGCTGGTGACCGGCCGCGTGGGGATACGGGACGCACACCAGGGGCAGGGCGAAGGCGGCGCATTCCGCGAGCGTCGACGAGCCGGCGCGCCCGACGACCAGGTCGGCGGCCGCCAGGGCGGCCGTCATCTCGTCGGCCAGGAACGGGACCGGGCGGTAGCGGTCCCGGTGCTCCGCGGGCAGCGCCTCGCGGGCGGCGAGGGCCGCGGCGTAGCCGTCGTCGCCGGTGACGTGCAGGACCGTGCAGCGCTCCACGAGCTGCGGCAGCGCCTCCGAGACGGCCGCGCTGAACCGCCGCACGGCTTGCGACCCCCCGAAGACGAGGAGGAGCCGCTCCCGCGCCGCGATCCCCAGGCGCACGCGGGCCGCCTCGCGATCCACCGACCGCGGGTCGCGGATCGGCGTCCCGGTCTCGTAGCAGCGCCCGGCCGCCAGCGCCGCGCAGGTTCGCAGGTCGGTGACCGCCACCGCGCCGGCCAGCCGGGCGGTCGCCCGGACGCTGCGCCCGGGGACGACGTTGCCCTCCCACAGGACGGTCCGGATGCGCAGGAGGCGGGCCGCGATCAGCACCGGGATCGCGACGTAGCCGCCCGTGGTGAAGACGACGTCGGGGCGCCTTCGGAGGAAGAGCCAGAGCGCCTGCGGCAGCGAGGCGGCCAGGCGCAGCGGGTCGAGGACGAGATGGACGTCCCGGCCCGAGCTGCGCAGCGAACGCAGCAGCAGCCGGCGCAGCGGGATCCCGGACGGCGGGACGAGGTCGGCCTCCAGGCCGCGTCGTCCGCCGATCCAGGCCAGCTCAGGCGCCGCCGGGAGCGCGCGCAGGGACCGAGCGACGGCGAGAGCCGGGTAGATGTGCCCGCCCGTTCCGCCTGCCGCGATCGCCACTCGCATGCACCCACCCTCCGGACACGGCGGTCTCGCGCGAGACCGACAGGAGGATCCCCGCCGCGACGAGACTGACGATCAGCGAGGAGCCGCCAGCCGAGACGAACGGGAGCGTGATCCCCGTGACGGGGAGCAGCGTCACGACGACGCCGATGTTGATGAACGCCTGGAAGCAGAGCCACGCGGTGATGCCGGCCGCCAGGAGCCCGCCGAACGTGTCGGGCGCCGCGAGCGCGACGCGGAAGCCCCGGTACGCCAGCAGGCAGAAGATCCCGATCACGGCCGCGGCGCCGACGAAGCCGAGCTCCTGCCCGACGACCGCGAAGATGTAGTCGTTGTGCGCGTTGGGCAGCACGATTCCACCGCCCGTGCGCTCGCCCAGGCCGGCGCCGAAGATGCCGCCGACGCCGAGCGCCAGGAGCCCCTGCGCTGCCTGGTATCCCGACCCCGTCGCGTCGAGGAATGGGTCGGCGAACGACTGCAGGCGGGTGGCCTGGTAGTCGCGCAGGAGGAACGAGGCCGCCGCGACGGCCGATGCGCACAGGCCCAGCAGGTACAGCGGGTTCGCCCCGGCCAGGAAGAACATCACCACGGCCGTGACGCCCAGGACGCCCGCGGAGCCGATGTCCGGCGACTTGTAGACCAGCAGCACGAACGGCGCCACGATGACGACGAAGGGCACGAAGCCGGTCGTGAACCCGCCGACGGCCGCCCCCCGGCGCGCCATCCAGTGGGCGAGGTAGACCACGAGAGCCAGCTTGGCCAGCTCGCTCGGCTGGACCGCCGGCAGGCCCGGGAGCTTCAGCCACTGCGCGGAGCCGCCGACGGTCTGCTGGAAGGCGGGAACCTGGATCAGCAGGAGGAGGAAGCCGGCGACGAGCAGGAGCGGGACCGACACCAGCCGGAGCCAGCGGTAGTCGAGGCGCATGGCAAGGAGCATCCCCACGAGGCCGACGGCGGCCCACTGGAGCTGCGGCCCCAGCGTGGCGAACGTGTCGCCCCGCGTGGAGAGGTCACCCATCGCGGACGACGAGAAGACGACGAGGAGCCCCATGGCGGTCAGCGAGAGGATCGCCAGGACGATGACGGTGTCCGGGCCATGGCGCCGGACGATGCCGGCGGGCGGCGCGACCGACGAGGCCTCGGCGCGCACCACCGCGGGCGCCCGGAGCGCAGTCCGCGCGGCGCCGGCAGTCACGGCGACGCCGCGGACCCCGGACCGTGTCGGGGCGGCCACCGGAGGACGGCCGGACGGACGAGCGCGATCGGCGGGTCCCATCGTCACCTCCTCGTCGCTGGCGCGGTGCGGGCCGCGGCGAGCGCCGCCACCCCGGCCTTGAAGGCGCGGCCGCGGGCCGCGTAGTCGCTGAACTGGTCGAAGCTGGCGGCCGCCGGCGAGAGCAGCACGGTGGCGACGGATCCAGCCGGCGCGCCGACCAGCAGCTCCCGGGCGAGCGCGTCGGCGCGCGCCAGTGCCACGTCCAGCGTGCCAGCCTCCTCGACGTGCGCGACGCCGGCGGCGCGGAAGAGGCCGGCGAGGGCGGGACCGCTCTCGCCGATGAGGACCGCCGCGGCCGCCCGCTGCGCCACGACCGGGCCGAGTGCGGCGAGGTCCACTCCCTTGTCGCGGCCGCCCGCGATCAGGACCAGCGGCGGCTCGAAGCTGCGGACCGCGGCGGCCACCGCGTCCGGCTGCGTGCCCTGGGAGTCGTTCACGAAGCGCACGCCGTCGATCTCGGCGACGACCTCCAGGCGGTGCTCGACGCCGCGGAAGCTGGCCGCCTGGCGCCGGATCGCGTCCGGGGCCACCCCGAAGAGGAGCGCCGCCCCGGTGGCAGCGAGCAGGTTGGAGACGTTGTGGCGGCCCGGCAGGGGCAGCTCGCCCACCGGCAGGATCCGGCCCCCCGGTCCCGCCGCGGCAACGCCGCCGCCGGCCGCCGGGAGTCGCTCGACGCCCGCGGCGACCACCCAATCGTCCACGATCCCGAGGCCGCCGGGGATCGGCCGGCCCAGCCGGTAGCAGACCGTCGGCGTCGCACCCAGGGCGGCATAGGCGCCGACCACCGGGTCGTCGAGGTTGAGCACCAGGGCGCCCTCCGGATCCACCAGCTCGGCGAGGCGTCGCTTCACGCGCCGGTAGGCCTCCAGCGAGCCGTGCCGGTCGAGATGGTCGGCGGTCACGTTGGTGTACACGCCGACGGTCGTGCCCCGGGTCAGGCTGGGGAGCTGGAGCTCGGAGAGCTCGTCCACGACGCGGTGGCCCGGCGTGATCCCGTCCAGGCGGTCCACCAGCGGCGTGCCGATGTTCCCGCCCAGCACCACGGGGTGCCCGGGATCGCCGGCCAGCAGGTGCGCCGCGAGCGCCGAGGTGGTCGTCTTGCCCTTCGTGCCCGGTCACGCCGATGGTCGGCGCGGGGCACAGGCGGAGGAACAGGTCCGGCTCCGAGACCAGCGCCGGCGCTCCCGGGTCGCCGGCCGCCGCGCGGGCCGCCAGCGCGTCGAGCGCCGCCCGGAGGCGCGGCTCGGTCGTCGGGAAGCCCGGCGTGATGGACGGGCTGAACGCGACGATCGCGGCGTCGGCCCACGCGTCGGACGGCTCGACATCCGGACCGCAGGCCAGGGTCACGGGCCGCCCGTCGAGCGCCTCCAGCGCATCGCCGAGAGCAGCGAGCGGCTTGCCGTCGTAGACGGTCACTCGTGCGCCGGCGTCCGCGAAGAAGCGAGCCAGGGCGACCCCCGTGCGGGCCAGGCCCAGCACCGTGACCGGCACACCGCGCAGGGCGCCGCCACGGACGCCGGCGAGGTCCAGGCCGTCGAGGTCGAAGCGGCTGACCACGCTCACACCAGCTTCTGCAGGCTGGCCAGGAAGAGCGTGATCCCGAGCAGTCCGGAGAGCACGGCCACGATCCAGAACCGCATCGTGATCTTCGTCTCCGCCCAGCCGCCCAGCTCGAAGTGGTGGTGCAGCGGCGACATCCGGAGGATGCGCCTGCCGTGCGTCGCCTTGAAGTAGCCGACCTGCAGCACGACCGAGAGCGTCTCGATCACGAAGACCAGCCCGATGAGGGGCAGGATCAGGATCTGGCCGGTGATCAGGGCGATGACTGCCAGCGCCGCGCCCATCGAGAGCGAGCCGGCGTCGCCCATGAAGACCTGGGCCGGGTGGGCGTTGAACCAGAGGAAGCCCAGGAGCGCCCCGATGAGCAGGGCGCACAGGAGTGCCAGGTTGGGCTGCGCCGGGCTGTTGAGGAGGGCGATGATCAGGAACGCCACGAAGGAGAACACCAGGGTGCCGCCGGCCAGGCCGTCGAGGCCGTCGGTCAGGTTGACGCCGTTGCTCATGGCCACGATGGCGAACGCCGCGAAGCCAATGTAGACCCAGGGATCGATCCCCAGGTTCCCGTAGAAGGGCACCGCGATGGAGGTGATGTCGTAGGTGTCCTGGATCTGCCAGGCGGCGAAGAGCGCGACCGCAACCTGCCAGAGGAGCTTCTGTCTCGCGCGGATCCCGTCGCCCGTGCGGGCGTTCAGCCAGTCGTCGGCGAGCCCGAGGGCTCCCACGAGGGCGAGCGTCGCGATCGGGGCGAACGTCGACGCGTCGAGCAGGCCGAAGAGGAGGGCCAGGCCGATCACGACCGCCAGCAGGAGCGCGCCGCCCGCGGTCGGCGTGCCGGCCTTGGTCAGGTGCCCCTCGGGCCCTTCCATCCTGATCCGCTTGGCGAAGCCCGCCCAGCCCATGAGCCGCAGGAAGGCGGGCATCATGATCACGACGATCGCGAAGGCCAGCAGCATCCCCTGGATCAGCTCGACGGTCACCGGCCGCTCCCCGGAGTCGGGTCCGCCGTGCCCGGCGCGACGAGGCCGTCGGCCCGGCGCTCGACGAGGCCCGCCGCGAGGTCGTCGACGAGCGCCTCCAGTGCCGCGCCCCGCGATGCCTTGACCAGCACCGCATCGCCGGGCCGGAGGATGGCCGCCAGGATGGCGCGGGCGGCATCGCGGTCGGCGGCCGGGTGGACGCGGTCGGCCGCGAGGCCCGCCTCGATCGCGCCCGTGCCGATGCCCGCCGCCGGCGCGCCGACGACCACGAGCTCCGCGACGACCCGCGCCGCGGCCCGCCCCACCTCGCGGTGACCGGCGTCGTGGTGGGGGCCCAGCTCCCGCATCTCGCCGAGGACGGCGACATGACGTCCGGGCAGCGTCGCCAGGACGTCCAGGGCCGCGATCATCGCCGGCGGCGATGCGTTGTAGGTGTCGTCGAGGATCGTCAGGCCCGGCGCCTCCAGGAGGGCCCCGCGGTGCGCGGAGGCGCGATCCCAGCGGGTCGCAAGCCCGCCGGCGATGGCCTCATCGTCCACGCCCGCGGCCAGGCCGACTGCCGCCGCCGCCAGCGCGTTCTGCACGCTGTGCCGGCCCAGCGCCGCGATCTCGACGTGGATCCGGCAGCTCCGGGGGGCGCGCGCCACGAGGTCGAAGGCCATCCCGGCCGCGCCGCGTGCCGTGACGGCCTCCGCCGTGACGTCGGCGCCGGCCTCCAGGCCGTACGAGACGACCCCGGCCCGCGTGCGCCCGGCGAACGCCCGGACGCGCGGGTCGTCGTGGTTGAGGATCGCCGTCCCCTCCGGCGGGAGCGCCTCCACCAGCTCTGCCTTGGCGTCCTCGATCGCCGCCAGTGAGCCGGCGCGCTCCAGGTGGATCGGGGCGATGGCCGTCACGACGCCGATCGAGGGGCGCCCCAGGGCCGCCAGCGCGGCGATGTCGCCGCCGACGTACATCCCCATCTCCAGCACCGCCGCGCGGTGCTCCGGGCGAAGGCGGAGGAGGGTGAGCGGAAGCCCGATCTCGTTGTTCTGGTTGCCCTCGCTCGCGAGGGTCGGCATGGCCGCGCCGAGGATCGCCGCGGTGGCGTCCTTGGTGGAGGTCTTCGCAACGCTCCCCGTGATCCCGACGACGAGCGGATCGAAGCGCGCCCTCCAGGCCGCGGCCACCGCGTGGAGACCGGCGAGGCCGTCGGCGACCCGGACGACGGTCACGTCGCCCAGGAGGGCCAGCGCCGCGTCGTCGAGCGGGCGCGAGACCAGCACGGCCGCCGCGCCGGCGCCGACCGCGGCGCTCACGTGGAGGTGGCCGTCGGTGCGCTCACCGGGAAGAGCCACGAAGAGGCAGCCCGGCGTCACGCGCCGGGAGTCCACGGCCGCACCCCGGATGGCGCGCGCCGAACGGCGGAGCAGCGTGCCTCCCGTCACCGCGGCGAGCTCGTCGGCGCTGAGGGAGGCCGCGGGCGACGCCCCGGCGTCGTCCCGCGCAGCCGGCACGGAGGTCACGGCCGGGAGTGTCCCACAGGCCGGGCTCACGGGACCGCGGGGCTCGGCGATGCCGCCCCGCGGGTCCGCGTCGGCGCCAGGTCGAGGGTCGTCATCGCGTCGGTGGCGATCCTGCGGAACACCTCGAACGACTCCACCGGCAGCAGGATCTCGCCGACCCGGTTCACCGTCGGCTTGCCCTCCTCGATCCGCACCCCCACCACGACCTCCGGCTTCTGGCGCCCCACGAACCCGACGAACGAGAAGTTGAAGACGCTGCGCTTCCAGCGCTGCTTCTCCGCGTCCCAGATCTGGGCCGTGCCGGTCTTGCCGCCCACGATGTACCCGGGGATGAGCGTGCGATCCCGGTAGAAGGGCACCGCCATGGGGACGCGGCGCATGATCTTCACCAGGTCGGCCGACAGCTTCGGGGTCAGCACGCGCCCGCGGCCGCCGGCGGCGACCGCCTCCTCGCCCACGCGCTGCACGACGTGCGGCGTGGGCATGATCCCGCCGTTGACCATCGCGCTGTAGGCGGTGGCCAGCTGGAGGAGCGTGACCGCCACGCCCTGCCCGAACGACCCGTTGGCAACGTCGATCTGGCGCCACGTCGACGTGGCGGGGTCCCGGACGAGGCCGGGCACCTCACCCGCGAGGTCCACGCCGGTCCGGGAGCCGAACCCCAGCTTCGCCCACGTCGCGTGGAGCACCTCGGCCGCGGCCTGGGCGTCGTCGCCCAGCAGCAGCGCGACCTTGGACATCACGACGTTCCGCGACCAGGCGACCGCGTCCTGGAAGCTGAGCTGCCCCTTCGATCCGCGGTTGGCGTTCATGACCGAGGCCTGGCCGCCGTCCAGGCGCAGGACCGCCTGGTCGCGCACGCGCGACGTGCGGGTGACCACGCCGGCCTCGAGGACCGCGGCCGCGGTGACCAGCTTGAACACCGAGCCGGGCTCGTACACCGAGGAGACCACCGGATCGACGAACCGGCCCGGGCTGCGCGAAGCGACCGCTGCGTAGGCGTTGGCGTCGTAGGAGGGGTAGGTCGCCTCGGCGAGGATCTCGCCGGTCCGGGGATCCATCACGACGGCGGAGACGCTCTTGGCCCGGTCGGCGACCCAGGCGGCGTAGACCTCGCGCTCCAGGGCGAGCTGCAGGCTGGTGTCGATCGTGAGGGTCAGGTCCGCGCCATCGCTGCCCGATGCCTCGGTCGTGGCGGTCTCGAGGTTGGGCTTGCCGAAGGCGTCGCGCTCGGCGAGCAGCACCCGGGGCGAGCCGGCCAGCGTCTCCTGCCAGTAGGCCTCGACTCCGTACTGGCCGTCGCCGCCGCGGTTGACGAAGCCGAGGAGGTGGGCCGCGAGCGTCGTCTTCGGTGCGCCGCCTTCAAGCGGGTAGACGCGCACCGACTCGGGCTCCAGGGCAACGTGCGCGACCCCCCCGGTCCCGGGATCCTTGGCGGCCGCCCGGATCGCCGCGGACTGGGCGGCGTCAAGGTCGCGGGCAAGGATCACGTAGGGCTTGCCCGAGGCCAGCCTGGCGCGCAGGACCTCGGCATCGGCGTCGGCGAGGCCGAGGATCGCGACGAGGTTCGCGGCGATCTGCTCCCGCTCCGCCAGGTCGGCCGGCATGGTCCCGGACATCTGCGAGGCGTACGCCACGAGCCGATCCCGGTGGATGGTCGTCGCCAGCGTCACCGTCCCGCTGCGGTCGTAGATCGTCCCGCGATCCGCGGGAACCTCCGTGCGAACGAGGGTCTGCTCGCGCGCCTGCGCGACCAGCCAATCGTGGCGGGCCAGCTGCCAGTAGGCCAGCCGTCCCACGCACAGCGCCCCGAACACGAGGATGCCGACGAGCAGCAGCAGCGCGCGACGACGGCTGTCGGTCCGGCCCAGCATGGCGTCAGCGAGCCGGGATGACGAGCGGGTCGACGAGCTGGCCCAGGCCGGCGTCGAGCGCGATCTTGCGGACCGCCGGCTCGCGCCCGAGCCGGCCGAGGTTCGACTTGATCTGGTCCTGCTCGGCCTGGAGGATCCCGACCTCCGTCGACAGGCGATCCCGCTCCGCCTGCATGGCCGAGACGCGCACCGTCTGGGCCAGCGAGACGAACCCGAGCCCGAACGTCACGACGATGGCCGCGACCAGGATGCCGGTCCGGCCAGACCGGCGGCGCGCCCGGCTCGCCGTGCCCGAGCGCACGCGGCGGCGCGCCAGGGTCCCGGAACGCGGATCCCCCGGCAGCTCGCGCGGCAGCGACGATCCGCGCCGCCCCAGCAGCCCGGACCGAGGGCGAGCGCCCGCATAACCCGCCACTACTCGAGCCCCAGCCAGGTGGCGCCGAAGGCGGACGCCAGGAGCTCCGAGGTCGGCGCCTCCGTTGGCGCATAGCGGTCATCGACGAGATCCTTCTCGATCCCGTCGACGCGCCAGTCGGGCTCGCGGCGCTCGCGGATCTCGTGCTGGCGGCGACCGTAGGTGCGGCGCCGGCTGGCCTGGTGACGCTTGCTCATCGTCGGAGCCCTCCTTCGCGGCGACGGGCGCGGCTCATGCTGCGAGCCGCTCTGCGGTCCGGAGTCGGGCGCTCCGGGCACGTGGGTTGGCGGCGACCTCGGCATCCGACGGCATCGCCGGCTGGTGGCCGACGGGACGGAGGCGAGGCACCCGGCCGCAGACGCAGACGGGGAACCTGGTCGGACAGGTGCAGCCGCGGCGTTCGGCCGCGACGAAGCGCTTGACGATCCGGTCCTCGAGGGAGTGGTAGCTCAGCACCACGAGCCGGCCCCCGGGCCGCAGCAGGTCCAGCGCCGCGGCGAGGACGAGCTCCAGGGACTCCAGCTCGGCGTTGACCGCGATCCGCAGCGCCTGGAAGACGCGCGTCGCCGGGTGGATCCGGCCCCGGGGACCCGGACGCCGCGGAACCGCGGCTTCCACGACCTCCGCGAGCCGTCCGGCGGTGTCGATCGGGGCGACGGCGCGGGCATCCACGATCGCCCGGGCGATCCGGCGCGCATGCGGCTCCTCGCCGTAGCGCCGGAGGAGGTCCGTGAGGGCCGCCTCGTCGAGACGGGCGAGGAGCGCCGAGGCCGGCTCGCCATGGGTCGCGTCGAAGCGCATGTCCAGCGGGCCGCCGGCCCGGAACCCGAAGCCGCGGTCCGCGTCGGCCAGCTGGAACGAGCTCAGGCCGAGGTCGAGGAGGATGCCGTCGACCGCGCCGAAGCCTGCCGCCGGGGCGACGTCGCCGAGCTCCCGGAAGTTCGCCTGCCGGAGGACGAGCCGATCGCCGAACCGGGCGAGCCGCTCCCCCACCCGCGCGACGGCGGCAGGGTCGGCGTCGAGCCCCAGGACGCGGCCGTCCGGGCTGGCGGCCTCCAGGATCCGCTCGGTGTGCCCACCGCCGCCGACGGTGCAGTCGACGTGAAGGCTGCCGGGGCGCGGGACGAGCATCTTGATGACCTCCTCCGCGAGCACCGGCTGGTGCCCTTCCTCCATGTCTTCTCCACCACTGACGTGCGGATCCCGAGCGGACCCTGGAAGCGCATGTAGTGCCGCTAGATGCCCAGCCCCGAGAAGTGCCGTGCCAGCTCGTCGGGGTCGTCGAGCGCCTTCCGGTAGTCATCCCAGCCGGCCGGCGTCCAGATCTCCGCGTGATCGAGCGAGCCCACGATCACTGCCTCGCTGCCCAGTCCCGCCGCGTCGCGGAGGTAGGACGGGAGCACGAAGCGTCCCTGGGCGTCCCACACGACCTCGACGGCATTGGCGAACAGGAACCGGTTGATGAGGCGCGCACCAGCGTTCTCCACGGTCGGGAGCGCCGCGACCTTCGCCGCGAGGCGCTCCCACGCCGCGAGGGGCCAGATGGCAAGGCAGGCGTCCATCCAGCGGGACACGTACGCCCCGCTGTCGAGCTGCGCTCGGAACTTCGCGGGGACGGCAAGCCGCCCCTTCGCGTCCACCGAGTGCCGGTACTCGCCGGTGAACACCTGTCGGAGATCCCTCTGGTCCACTTCCGGACCGGCGCGGGTCACGTACCCGGGTCGCCCCAGATTCACCACTAGGCACCACTTTGTGCCACTGGTATGGGATGATACACCGCGGGAGGTACCAGTCAATGGGAATCTCGCGTCACGGGAACCCCGCCGACGTCGGCGATTCGAGTCCCCGCGGGATCGGCGGCGGCAGGCCGTCTTCGCGTGGCCGGGGGCCGGTCGACACGGACGGGGCAGTACCTTCTTCGCCTTGCGCCGGGTTGACGGCCGGTGCTAGGCTGCGCCGCCCAACTCGTCTCGCACCCGCATGAGGACGCACGAGACCATGGCCCTCGCCGAGCCGATCGTCGCGCCGACACCGGAGCCGTTCCTCGCGGCCCCGCGGATCAAGCGCTGCACGTTCCGCCGCGTGACGGCCATCGACCGGCGCCGGGAGCGCACGTACGACGTGGACTGCATGTTCCCGGACCGCGCCCTGCCGATGCCCCTGGGCGACATGGAAAGCGCGTTCGCGGTCTGCAATGCCTGCACGGCCGCCGGGATCTTCCGGGCCGACGAGGACTGACCCAGGCGCGCCGCGCGCGACTCCAGCACGCCGAGCGTGCTGTCCAGCACGCCGAGCGTGCCGCCAGGCGCGCTGCGCGCGCTGTCGCATCGAGTGGGAACGTCGCCAGCGAGGCGACCTGTACGCCGGGTTCTGTGCCGCCACCCCACGTGGGGCGCGGCGACGGTCATCCATCTGAGGCCGCCGGTCGCCCGACGGCTCGTGCAGCCGACCCGAGAGCTCCGACGACGCGCCGGTGTCCCGGCAAGCCGGGACGCGCTCTCCTATTTGGCCTTGCTCCGGGTAGAGCTTGCCGCGTTTCACCCCGCGCCCGGTCTCCCGGTTGCGGGCTCGTCTCTGTGGCGCTGGTCCTCGCCTCGCGGCGGACGGGCGTTACCCGCTACCCTGCGTCGTGGAGCCCGGACGTTCCTCACGCTCCCGGTTGCCCGGTAGCGCGCGACCGTCCGGTCGCCTCGCTGGCCCGGGCATTCTACCCCGTCGCCGCCGGCGGCCCGGTCAGCCAGGCCACGGCCGGGTGAGGCAGCCGATCGCCGGCAGGCGGACCGGCCCGGTCCTCCTCAGCGGGCGATGCGCAGCTCCAGCCCGTCCACGGCGATCTCCACGCCGGCCGGCAGGCGCTCAGCCACGGCCGCGTGGCGCAGCTCGTGGTCAAGGTGCGTCAGGAAGGCGCGCCGGGGCCGCAGCTCGTCGATCACGGCGAGGGCCTCGTCCACCGTCTGGTGCGCCGGGTGCGGGGTGTCGCGGACGGCATTGAGGACCAGGACGTCGAGGTCGCGCAGGAGCGCCAGCGAGGGCGCCTCGATCCGGTTCACGTCGGACACGTAGCCGAATCCGCCCGTGCGGATCCCGATGGCCGGCAGCGACCCATGCAGGACGGGGACCGGGACGAACGTCCGTCCCGCGATCGCGAACGGCCCCGCGATGCTCACCGGGCGCAGCATCGGGAGCCCGCGGAACCGGTCCTGGCCCGGCTCGAAGGCGTACGCAAAGCGCCGCAGGACCACCTCCAGCGTCTCCGGCAGGCCGTGGACCGCCAGGTAGCCGCCGCTGATCTCGTTGAAGCGGCGCAGGTCGTCGAGCCCGCCGACCGCGTCCTGGTGCTCGTGGGTCAGCAGCACCGCGTCGAGGCGGTCGAGGTCGGCGGCCAGGGCCTGGGCGCGGAAGTCCGGGCCGCAGTCGATCACCACGCGGCGGGCTCCCCAGGCGAGGAGCGCGGAGGCGCGCAGGCGGACGTCGCGCGGGTCGCCGGAGGTGCATGTCGCGCAGTCGCAGGCGATGCGCGGCAGCCCCTGGCTCGTCCCCGAGCCCAGGATGCGCACGCGCAGCTCGCCCGCCTCGGGACCCGGATCGCCCGGGTCGAACCCCGGCTCCAGGCCCAGCGGAAGCTGGTCCCGGGCGGCCAGCCGGCGCGATCGCGGCGCCTCGCCCTGCGCCGGGTCGGCCGAGCCCTCGGGGGCGTCCGGGAGGCGGGCCGCGGTCTCGGACCGGATCCCCTCCCCCGGACGACGGACGACGGTGGCGGGTCCGCCCGCCGCCACCCGGTCCAGGGCCTCGTTGGCCAGCGCGTCGGCGGTCCGGTTCTCGGAGCGCGGGACGTGCCGGGCGCTCCAGCTCCGGAAGCTGCCGAGACGGGACATGACCTCGGCGTGGAGTGGGGCGAGCTTGGCGTCCTTCACGCGCCAGCGGCCCCGCACCTGCTCCACGATCAGCATCGAGTCGAGCAGGAGGACGACCTCCTCGGCGCCGAGCTCCTGTGCCAGGGCCAGTGCGCGCAGGACGCCCGTGTACTCGGCGACGTTGTTGGTCTGGCGACCCAGCGCCTCGGAGACGGTCGCGACGGGAGGGGCGTCCGGCCGTTCGGCGCCGGGCGCGTCCGCGTCGATCAGGGCAGCGCCGCAGGAGGCGGGGCCCGGGTTGCCGCGCGCCGCCCCGTCGGTGCGGACGATGAGGCGGCGCGGGCCCGCGCCGCTCAGATCGAGCGCTCCACGATGGCCCGCGAGACCTCCAGGATCGCCCGCGTGATGTTGATGTCGCGCGGGCAGGCATCGACGCAGTTGAAGATCGTCCGACAGCGCCAGACGCCGTCCGCGTCGGCCAGGATCTCCAGCCGCTCGTCGCCGGCATCGTCGCGGCTGTCGAAGATGAAGCGATGGGCGTTCACGATGGCCGCCGGGCCGACGTAGGAGGGCTGGGCCCAGAAGGATGGGCACGAGGTCGTGCAGGCCGCGCACAGGATGCACTTCGTCGTGTCGTCGTAGCGCGCCCGATCGGCGGCGCTCTGGAGGCGCTCACGCTCGGGCGCCGGCGAGTCGGCCACGAGGAACGGCATCGCGGAGCGGTACTTGGCGAAGAACCCTTCCATGTCGACGACGAGGTCCTTGACCACGGGGAGGCCGGACAGGGGCGCGACGGTGATCTTCTTGCCCAGCTGGTCCACGCGGATCTTGCAGGCCAGGCGGTTCCGGCCGTTGATCAGCATCGCGTCCGAGCCGCAGATGCCGTGACCGCAGGAACGGCGGAACGTGAGCGTCTCGTCGATCTCGGCCTTCACGAGGTGCAGGAGGCTCAGCACCCGGTCCATGGGCTGCGACTCGACCGTGTAGCGCTCCCAGTGGGGGGCGGAATCCCGCTCGGGATCGAAGCGGAGGATCCGGAGGTCGACCTGCATGCGCTGCGCTCCCGGGCTCAGTAGATCCGCGGCTTCGGCTCGAAGCGGGTCACGGTCACCGGCTTGTACCGGAGCCGTGGGACCTGCCTCGTCCCGATACGCGAGCGTGTGCTTCAGCCAGCCGGCATCGTCGCGCTCCGGGAAGTCGTCGCGCGAATGGGCCCCCCGGCTCTCCGTGCGGGCGAGCGCCGAGGTCGCCATGGCCTCGGCGTTGTCGACCAGGTAGCCCAGCTCGCGGGCCTCGAGGAGGTCGGTGTTGTAGACCCGCCCGGCGTCCCGGACGCGGATGCGGCCGTAGCGCTCCTTGATCTCGGCGACGCCGGCGACCGCGGCCTGCATCATCGGCTCGGTCCGGAACACCCCGACGTTGTCCATCATCAGGGTCGCCAGCTCTGCCTTCAGGTCGGCCGGGCTCTCGCCTTCGGGCCGGCCGCGGAGCGCCTCGATCTCGGCGCGCACCGGGGTCTCGGCATCCGCCGCGACCTCCGGCATGCCCGTCGTGGCGCAGTAGGCTGCCATCGCGAGGCCGGCCCGCCGGCCGAACACCAGGAGATCCACGAGCGAGTTCGTGCCGAGGCGGTTGGCCCCGTGGACGGAGACGCAGGCGACCTCGCCGGCGGCGAAGAGGCCCTCGACCACGGTGCTGTGCTCGTCGCGGATCACCCGGGTCTGGAGGTCCGTCGGGACGCCGCCCATCGCGTAGTGGGCCGTCGGCTGGGTGGGGACGGGCTCCGTGAGGGGCTCCACGCCGAGGTAGACGCGGGCGAAGTCGGTGATGTCGGGGAGCTTCTCCTCGATGACCTTGCGGCCCAGGTGGCGCACGTCCAGGAGGACGTAGTCGCCCAGGGGACCGGCCCCCTGGCCGGCCTTGACCTCCAGGTAGATCGCCCGGCTCACCATGTCGCGCGGGGCCAGCTCCATCAGCTTCGGGGCATAGCGGCTCATGAACCGCTCGCCGTCCTTGTTGAGGAGGTAGCCGCCCTCGCCGCGCGCCGCCTCGGAGAGGAGGATCCCCAGGCCGTACAGGCCGGTCGGGTGGAACTGGTAGAACTCCATGTCCTGGAGCGGGATCCCGTGGCGATACGCCAGGGACATGCCGTCGCCGGTCAACGAGTGGGCATTCGAGGTGATCCGGAACATCCGGCCGTTGCCGCCCGTGGCCAGCAGGACGGCCTTGGCCCGGAACGTATGGAGCTCGCCGTCCGCGATCCGGTAGCCGATCGCACCGGCCGCGCGGCCGCCGTCGCCTCCGTCGCCGCCCTCGAAGAGCAGGTCCACGACGTGGTACTCGTCGTAGAACT
Source organism: uncultured Chloroflexia bacterium (assembly GCA_963810065.1). GTDB lineage: Bacteria > Chloroflexota > Limnocylindria > Limnocylindrales > CSP1-4 > CTSoil-043. The sequence goes on from CAWELX010000001.1 coordinate 297,156, forward strand.
TCACGCCGGCCTTGATGCAGTTCTGGTACAGCGTCTGCAGGATCATGTGGCCGGTCCGGTCGGCCGCGAAGCAGGCCCGCTTGACGGGACCCTCGCCGAAGTTCCGGGTGTGGCCGCCGAACCGCCGCTGGTCGATCTTCCCCTCGGGGGTCCGGTTGAACGGCAGGCCCATGTGCTCGAGCTCGATGACCGTCTCGATCGCCTCGCGCGCCAGGACCTCCGCCGCGTCCTGGTCGACGAGGTAGTCGCCGCCCTTCACCGTGTCGAACATGTGCCACTCCCAGTGGTCCTCCTCGAGGTTGCCGAGGGAGGCGCAGACGCCGCCCTGGGCGGCGCCGGTGTGGGAGCGCGTCGGGTACAGCTTCGTGAGCACGCCGGTCGAGACGCCGGCCCGGGCCAGCTCCAGGGCGGCCCACAGGCCGGCGCCCCCGGCGCCGATGACGATCGCTTCGTGGTCGATGCGCATGGGTTCCTCTACGGGACCGGGAACGGCAGGACGGCCACGGCCATGGTCCCCATCGCGAACAGGGCGAGCGCCAGCACGTACAGGATCATCGTGAGCGCCACGCGGACGCCGCCGCGGGTGTAGTCGCCGACGACGGTCCGGACGCCCATGAAGCTGTGGAAGATGACGAACGAGAGCATCAGCCAGTCGACGGTGCGCCAGAGCAGGCTCCCCCACCGCTCGTCCAGGATCCAGTCCGCCTTCTGGACCGACACGTCGAAGACGAAGTGGGTGATGCTGAAGTGGGCCAGCGCCAGGACGAAGAGCCCCAGCCCGGTGAGGCGGATCAGGTACCAGACGACGAGCTCCCAGCCACCGCCCGCGGGCCGTGCCCGACCGGAGCGCGTGAACGCGCTCATCAGCTCGCCCCCGTCCAGATCGGGCTCAGGATGATGTACGCGCCGGGGATCCCGACCACGAAGAAGACCACCCAGCAGGCGTACCAGAGCTGCTTGTGCCAGACGGTCGTCGACGGCCAGAAGTCCATCACGATGATTCGCAGGCCGTTGAGGGCGTGGTACAGGAGCGCCGCGCCGATGAGCGTCTCGCCCACGCGCCCCAGCGGGCTCCCGTAGAGCGCGAGGACCTCGTCGTAGATGTCCGGGGCGGCGCCGACCAGCCAGATGTCGAGCACGTGGAGGAGGATGAACGCCCACACCGCCACGCCGGAGACGCGGTGGAGGGCCCACGCCATCATCCCCTCGCCACCGCGGTACTGCAGGTAACGCACCGGGAGTCCTCGCCTCCTGGCCGGCTCGCGAACATGCGCTGCCGGCGGTTGTCCACTGCGTGGACGTCCACCCTGGGGCGACGGCCGCCGTTCCTCGTCGCCGCCGGGCCCGGCCCGTGGCTTGGCCCATTGTAGGCGTCGCGCGATCGCCGGGGCGGGCCCTCCGGCCTGCGCCGGTGGGCCGAAGCGCCCCCCGCCGGCAGGCCGATGCCGGTCCTCCGGCCGCCACACGGCGCGGTACCATCGGGACGCTGCGTCCCGGGCCCGGCCGCCCCTCGCCGTCCGGCCTTCACCCCGTTGCGTGACCCGCGATCGCCGCTCCACAGGAGTCGCCCATGAAGATCCAGGAAGCCGACGCGAAGACGCTGCTCGTCGCCGCCGGGTTGCCCGTCCCGCCGTGGGCGGTCGCCCGGACTCCCACGGAGGCGCGCGCGGCCGCCGAGCGGTTCCTCGCCGACGGCGCCGGCCGCGTCGTGATCAAGGCCCAGGTGCTCGTCGGCGGCCGGGGCAAGGCGGGCGGTGTGAAGCTGGCCGGCTCGCCGCAGGAGGCGGAGGACGTCGCGGCACGCATCCTGGGGATGGACATCAAGGGCATCACGGTCCGCAAGGTCCTGGTCGGCCCGGCGGCGGTCATCGTCAAGGAGTTCTACCTCGGGGCGATCCTGGACCGGGCAAGCCGGCGGATCGTCGTGATGGCCTCCGCCGAGGGCGGCGTCGAGATCGAGGAGGTCGCCAAGGCGACACCCGAGGCGATCCACCGGGTCGCCGCCCACCCGCTCCTGGGGCTCCTCGACTACCAGGCCCGCGAGCTGGCCTTCGCCGTCGGGCTGGCCGGGCCGCACCTCCGCGACTTCGTCAAGATCGCCAGGGGCCTCGTCGCGACCATGAAGGTCAACGATGCGGACCTGGTCGAGGTCAACCCGCTGGCGATCATCCGCGAGAGCGGGCCGGAGGGCCACGTCGAGCGCCTCGCCTGCCTCGACGCGAAGATCACCCTCGACGACTCGGCGCTGCCCCGCCACCCCGACCTGGAGAAGCTGCGCGACCTCGACGAGGAGGACCCGGCGGACTCGGAGGCGCGCCACTACGACATCAGCTTCATCCACCTCGACGGGTCGATCGGCTGCATGGTCAACGGCGCCGGCCTCGCCATGACCACGATGGACCTCGTGAAGCGGGCCGGCGGCGAGCCGGCCAACTTCCTCGACATCGGCGGCGGCGCCAAGGCCGACCGAGTGGCGGCGGCCATGCGCCTGATCCTGGCCGACCCGAAGGTCGAGGCGATCCTCGTCAACATCTTCGGCGGCATCACCCGCGGTGACGAGGTGGCGCGCGGCCTGATCGACGCGCGGAGCCGCCAGGAGCGGGAGGTGCCGATGGTCGTGCGGATCGTCGGCACCAACGCCGAGGAGGCGGGGCGCCTCCTCGAGGAGGCGCGCTTCGAGACGGCCGCCTCCCTCGACGAGGCAGCCGCCAAGGCAGTGGCGGCTGCGAGCGCCGTTGCGGCGGCACGGGCCGAGGCGGCCGCCCCGGCCGCGGGAGGTGCCGCGTGAGCATCCTGATCGGCCGCGACACGCGGCTCGTCGTCCACGGCATCACCGGGCGCGAGGGCGAGTTCCACTCCCGCCAGATGCTGGAGTACGGGACCAACATCGTCGCCGGCATGACACCCGGCAAGGGCGGCCTCCACGCCCTCGACAACCGGGTGCCCGTCTTCGACACGATCGCCGAGGCGGTCGCCGAGACGGGCGCGAACGCCTCGTGCATCTTCGTCCCGGCCGCCGGCGCCCCGGATTCGATCCTGGAGGCCGTCGGCGCCGGGATCTCCACCATCTTCTGCATCACGGAAGGGATCCCGGCGCTCGACATGCTCCCCGTCGTGGAGGTCGTCCGGGCCGCCGGCTCCCGCCTCATCGGCCCCAACTGTCCGGGCGCAACGTCGCCGGGGCGGGCCAAGGTGGGGATCATCCCGGGTTCGATCCACCGCGAGGGCGCGGTGGGCGTCGTCTCGCGCTCCGGGACGCTGACCTACGAGGCAGTCCAGGCAATGACCGACGCCGGGATCGGCCAGTCGACCTGCGTCGGGATCGGCGGCGACCCGATCATCGGGACGACCTTCCTCGACGTCCTGCAGCTCTTCGCGGCCGACCCGGAGACCGCGGCGATCGTGCTCATCGGGGAGATCGGCGGCGCCGCGGAGGAGGAGGCGGCGGCCTGGGCCGCGGAGCACCTGCGCGGCGTCCCGATGGCGGCCTTCATCGCCGGCCGCACGGCGCCCGAAGGGAAGCGCATGGGCCATGCCGGGGCGATCATCTCCGGCGGCCGCGGCACGGCGGCCGAGAAGGTGGCCGCGCTGGAGGCGGCCGGCATCCGGGTCGCCTCGTCGCCGACCGAGATCCCGGCCCTGCTGCGGGAGGCCGGCTACCGGAGATGAGCGGCAAGCGGCCGCGGGAATCCGCAGAGGCGTCCGGGTCGGGAGTCCCGCGCGATCCCGACGCTGCGGAGCGTACGAGCCATGCGATCCGCGACAACAACGTCCTGTGGGACGAGTGGACGGCGATCCACGCCGCCTCGTCGTTCTACGACCTCGACGGCTTCAGGCAGGGCGGCGTGCGGCTGTCCGACGAGGAGATCTCCGAGATCGGCGACGTGTCCGGGCGTGACCTGCTGCACCTGCAGTGTCACTTCGGCATCGACACGCTGTCCTGGGCCCGGCTCGGGGCGCGGGTCACCGGCGCCGACTTCAGTGGCGCCGCCATCGACCTGGCCCGGTCCCTCGCCGATGAGCTGGGCTTCCCCGGGGCCCGCTTCGTCCGGTCCAACCTGTACGACCTGCCGGCCGCCCTCTCGGGCGATTTCGACATCGTCTACACGTCACGCGGCGCGCTCAACTGGCTGCCCGACGTCCGGCGCTGGGCTGGCGTCGTGGCCCATTTCCTCCGTCCCGGCGGCACGTTCTACATCACCGAGCTCCACCCGGTGGCCAACGCGTTCGAGAACGAGGGTGTCGCGCCCGGCGAGCTGCGCCTCGCCTACCCGTACTGGGAGCACGCCGAGCCGCTCACCTTCGCGGTCCAGGGCTCGTATGCGGACCCGACGGCCCAGGTGGTGGCAGCGGTCGAGCACGGTTGGGACCACGGCCTCGGCGAGATCGTCACTGCGCTCATCGACGCCGGCCTTCGGATCGAGAGCCTCCGGGAGTACCCGTTCGCCGCATGGAAGCTCGACTTTCTCGTCGAGGGCCCCGACGGGCGCTACCGCCTCCCGCACGGCACGCTGGGCGAGCTGCCGCTGTTCTTCTCCCTGCGGGCAACGAAGCCGCCGGCCTGAGCGGCGGTCGCGGGTTCGGACCGCGTCCGGGCGCGGGCGGACCGGCCACGTCGGCGACCAACTCGGGGGTCACCTCCCAGATGGTCCCGTGGGCAAGGGTGACGATTGGTGGGGTCCGGAGCGGCCCCGACACCCGCTATACAGGTGTCAGCATTCGGGGTTCCTCGAACGCAGAACCTGCCCTTGGTCGCCATGGCTCACGATCCATCCACGGCACGGCCAGTCGCGCCGGACGCTCCGCCGACGGGCGATTCGCTCCGGCTCGTTCGGCTGCGCCTGTACCTGACCCTCGCGGCCGCGGCCATCCTTCCGATGGCGCTCGGATCGCCGCTGCTCCGGATCCTCTCCGGCGGGCCGAACGGACTGGAACCCATCCACATCGTCGCCCTGGTTGTGGTCGGGGTCCTGCTCGTCGTCCTGGCCAGGTGGATGACCCACCAGATCCTGATGCCGGCCGCCGAGCTCGAGGCGTCGCGCGCGCGCCTCCACCTGGCGTACGAGGAGGTTCGCGAGTTCGCCCTCGTGGATGGGCTGACCGGGCTCGGCAACCACCGCTCCTTCCAGGAGGAGTTCGAATCGCTCCTCGACCAGGCGCGGCGCTACGGCCACGAGCTGTCGCTGGTGCTCCTGGACCTCGATGAGTTCAAGCAGGTCAACGACGCCCAGGGTCACGCCGTCGGCGACGAGCTGCTGACTGAAGTGGGGAGCCTCCTGCGGCAGCAGATCCGGCGGGCCGACCGGGCCTTCCGGGTCGGCGGCGACGAGTTCGCGATCCTCCTCCCGCACACCGGCGCCGACGGTGCCGCGCAGCTGGCGCGGCGGATCCTGGCCTCCGGCCTGGCCGTCCGACCGGCGGCGTCGTATGCGCGACCCATCTCGTTCTCGGCCGGCGTGGCGTCGTACCCGGTGCACGCGACCAACCGCGAGCAGCTCCAGCTGTACGCGGATGCCGCGATGTACCGCGGCAAGCGGTCCGGGCGAACCGTGATCACGGTGGTGGACCCGGCGCTGGACGGCGAGCAGGTGGACGAGCAGAAGCGCGCCGCACTCTCGGAAGCGGTCGCGAAAGTGATCGACGAGCGGGCTCTGCGGCCGGTCTACCAGCCGCTCGTCCACCTGGAGACCGGCCGGGTGATCGGCTTCGAGGGGCTGATCCGTCCCGCCCCGGGATCCCCGTTCACGAACCCCGGGGCGCTGTTCGCCGCGGCCGAGATCGGCGGACGGACCGTGGACCTGGACCTGGCCTGCCTGACCGTGGTGATCGCGGGTGCGATCGCGATCCCGGCGCCGCTGCTGGTCACCCTCAACATCTCGCCGCGCACCCTGGAGGCGCCCGAGTTCGGCGCGGCGCGCCTGGTCAACATGCTGGACCATGCCGGCTTCCCGGCCGACCGGGCGATCCTGGAGGTCACGGAGCGCGAGGTCATCCACGATCTCCCGCGGCTGGTCTCGGTGCTCGAACGCTGCCGCGCCGCCGGGATGCGGATCGCCGCGGACGACGTGGGGGCGGGCAACGCGGGCCTGCGCCTGCTGAGCCAGTTCCGGTTCGATGTCGTGAAGATCGACCTCTCCCTCGTCCAGGCGGGCACCGGCCACGAGACGGTGCGGGCCGTCCTCGGCACGCTGGTCGACCTCGCGCGGCGCTGGGGGGCGCTCGTCGTGGCCGAGGGCGTCGAGACCCAGGCGCAGCTCGCGATGGCCGGCGAGCTGGAGATCGACGCCGGGCAGGGGTACCTGCTGGGCCGGCCCGGCGACCGGGTCGACCTCGAGCGCGTCGACATCGCGGCGCTGCTGGCGCCGTCGGCCGACCCGTTCGTGCGGCTCGGCCTGGAGCGGCCCGGCCCGCCCCCGGGTGCGGCCGTCGTCACGCGGGGCGAGCGCGAGGTCGAGGCGGTGTCCATCCGGTAGTCGCCGGGGCCCCTCGCCATGCGCCGCTGGTCGAACGCGCCGTCAGGCTCCCGGGGCGCGGAACCCGCGCGGGTACAGCGACGCCCAGGCGGGGCCGCGGGGCGCCTCGATCAGCTCCACGAGCACGCCGTGGCAGCTCCGCGGGTGGAGGAACGCGACCGGGCCCTCGGCGCCCGGGCGGGGCGCGGTGTCGATCAGCTCGACGGCGTCCAGGCCGAGCCGGGTCAGGGCGGCCGAGATGTCCGGCACCTCGAAGCACACGTGGTGGAAGCCCTCGCCGCGGCTGGCGAGGAAGCGTGCGACACCCGTGGTCTCGTCGGTGGGCTCGACGAGCTCGATCTTCACCTCGCCCACCGGCAGGAAGGCGATGTTGACCCGGTCCGAGGGGATCGGCACGACGGGTCCCGGTGCGAGGCCCAGCGTGTCCCGGTAGAACGCCAGGGCTGCATCCAGCGACCGCACGACCACGGCGATGTGGTGGACACGGCCCACGCTGCGAATGTGGGGCGGCACGGCGGGGGTCATCGGAGCACCTCCGGGGGTGGCGGGCGGAACGGCATGGATCGCCGAAGCCTCGGACGTCGCGCGGGTCGGCGCTGCACCGTCACACCGTCACGAGCTCGCGGTGCTCGCCCCACGCGGCGCGCAGCACGTTCGAGATCTCGCCGACCGTGGCGTAGGCCTGCACCGCCTCGATCAGCGCGGGCATCAGGTTGGCGGTCCCGCGCGCTGCCTCGTCCACCCGGCGCAGCGCCGCCGACCAGGCAGCGGCATCCCGACCGGCGCGCACCCGCCGGACGCCATCCACCTGGCGCCGCTCTCCCTCCGGGTCGATCCGCAGCGTTGGCGGCGTCCGGACCTCCTCGTCGCGGAACGCGTTGATCCCGACCACCACCTGGTCGCCGGTCTCGATCGCGCGCTGGACCCGGTAGGCCGCCTCCTGGATCTGGCGCTGCTGGAAGCCGCCCTCGATGGCTGCCAGGGTGCCGCCCAGGGCGTCGATCTCGTCGAGCAGGCCGCGGGCGCGCGCCTCCAGCTCGTTCGTCAGCGTCTCGACGTAGTAGCTGCCGGCCAGCGGGTCCGGCGTCTCCGTGACGCCGGATTCGTGCGCCAGGATCTGCTGCGTGCGCAGGGCCAGGCGCGCCGCCTCGGCGGTGGGCAGGGCCAGCGCCTCGTCGCGGCTGTTCGTGTGCAGGCTCTGGGCGCCGCCCAGCACCGCCGCCATGGCCTGGACGGTGGTGCGCACCACGTTGTTGTCGATCGACTGCGCCGTCAGCGAGCTGCCGGCCGTCTGGACATGGAACCGGCACATCATCGAGCGTGGATCCGTGGCTCCGAAGCGCTCCTTCATGATCCGGGCCCAGAGCCGTCGCGCCGCCCGGAACTTCGCGACCTCCTCGAAGAGCTCGCTCCAGGCTGCGAAGAAGAACGACAGGCGCCCGGCGAAGGCGTCCACGTCGAGCCCGCGCGCGACGGCGGCCTCCACGTAGGCGATCGCGTCGGCCATCGTGAAGGCCAGCTCCTGGGCAGCGGTCGCGCCCGCCTCGCGCATGTGATAGCCGCTGATGCTGATCGTGTTCCAGCGCGGCAACTCACGCGAGCAGAACTCGAAGATGTCGGTCACGAGGCGCATCGACGGCCGCGGCGGATAGATGTAGGTGCCCCGCGCGACGTACTCCTTCAGGATGTCGTTCTGGGTCGTGCCGGAGACACGCGCCCGGGGCACACCCTGCTTCTCGGCCGCTGCAACGTAGAGCGCCAGGAGCACTGCCGCCGTGGAGTTGATGGTCATCGACGTGCTCACGTTCCCGAGCGGGATCCGGTCGAAGAGGACCTCCATGTCGGCCAGCGAGCAGACCGGCACGCCGACGCGGCCAACCTCGCCCTCCGCCTCCGGCGCATCGCTGTCGTAGCCCATCTGGGTCGGGAGGTCGAAGGCCACCGAGAGGCCCGTCTGGCCCTGCTCCAGGAGGTAGCGGAAGCGCTCGTTGGTCTCCGCGGCCGTCGCGAACCCCGCGTACTGGCGCATCGTCCAGAAGCGACCCCGGTACATCGTCGGCTGGACGCCCCGTGTGAACGGGTACTCCCCCGGCCGGCCGAGATCGCGATCCTCGTCGAGGCCCGCGGTGTCCGCCGGCGTGTACAGGTCGCCGATCTCGACGTCGGAGGAGGTGCGAAACACGGGGCGTCGCTCGGGCGTCGCGGCGAGCGCCTTCGCCCGCGCGGCAGCGCGCCAGCGCTCCCGGCCGGGATCGGGCGCGGACGGAGTGACAGGCTGCGATTCGTCGGCCATGCGGGCCTCCCGGCTGGTCAGTGGATGACGACGAGGAGGTCGCCGACTTCGATCGTATCGCCCACGGCCACACCCACGCGCTCCACGCTGCCCTCGCGGGGCGCCCGGAGCTCGTTCTGCATCTTCATGGCCTCCACGACGAGGATCTGCTGGCCGGCCTCCACGTCGTCGCCGGCCCTCACGTTCACGGCCACCACCCGGCCGGGAATGATGGCCCGGACCTCGACCGGGCCGCCCTTCGACGCGGCTCCCGCGCCGCGGCGAGCCCGCTCCCGGAGCACCGCCCGGCGCTCCGGCTCGATCTCCACCTCGATCCGCCAGCCGTCGATGACGACCTCGCGGACCTCGGTCCCGCGCTGGCGGTCCAGGCGCACGGGTCCGAATAGAACGCGCGTGCTATTCCGACCGACACCGTCGACGCCGTCGAGCCGGGCGCGCACCTCGTCGTACCGGTGCAGCCGCACGGTCGTCGGCACGCCGTCCACGAGCGGATCATCGCTCGGCGGCGGGCCACCCGGGACGAGGCTGCGGGCCGGATCGGGCGGCGGCGCGAGGAGGAAGGCAGGATCGCCCTCCCCAGCCTGCTGCGCTGAGTGCTTCAACAAACGTCACGAACGCTTCTTCCCCTTTGTCCTTCCGACGGCGCTGTAAACCTTTCCGTGTCCGGCGGAACAGCTCCTTATACATTCCTCTGGAGCAACGCGCCAGCAACCGAAAGATATCTTCGGTCTCCCGGCAGTTACTACATGTCACAATAACCGATGCCAACGGATGTACTACAACCGCATCAGCAACCGTCACAGCGAATACATCCCCGATAAATGCTTCTACTGCTGTCACTGATGTAACATGCAACGGTGCTTCAAACGGAGCCGTCAACCTTACTGTCACCGGCGGTACAACTCCTTATACATTCCTCTGGAGCAACGGTGCAACAACTGAAAGATATCTCAGGGCTCACTGCCGGTACTTACTCCGTTACAATCACTGATGCCTCAGCAGCAACTGCCACCGCCAGCGCAACTGTCGTTCAGCCTCCTGCCCTCAGTGCCTCAACAAACGTCACAAACGCTTCTTCCCCATCTGCTTCCGACGGTGCTGTAAACCTTACCGTTACCGGTGGTACAGCTCCTTATACATTCCTCTGGAGCAACGGTGCAACAACTGAAGATATTTCCGGTCTCCCGGCAGGTACATACTCTGTCACAATCACCGATGCCAACGGATGTACTACAACAGCATCAGCAACCGTCACAGCGAATACATCCCCGATAAATGCTTCTACTGCTGTCACTGATGTAACATGCAACGGTGCTTCAAACGGAGCCGTCAACCTTACTGTCACCGGCGGTACAACTCCTTATACATTCCTCTGGAGCAACGGTGCAACAACTGAAGATATCTCAGGGCTCACTGCCGGTACTTACTCCGTTACAATCACTGATGCCTCAGCAGCAACTGCCACCGCCAGCGCAACTGTCGTTGAGCCTCCTGCCCTGAGTGCCTCAACAAACGTCACAAACGCTTCTTCCCCATCTGCTTCCGACGGTGCTGTAAACCTTACCGTTACCGGTGGTACAGCTCCTTATACATTCCTCTGGAGCAATGGTGCAACAACTGAAGATATCTCCGGTCTCCCTGCTGCAACTTACAATGTCACAATAACCGATGCAAACGGATGTACTGCTACGGCCTCAGCAACCGTCAGTGTGAATGCATCCCCAACACTATCCATATTAAAAACAGCCAGTGAGGCAAGCTTCAGCTCGGCCGGTAACCAGATCCACTACACCATTACTGTAACCAACACCGGCGCCGTTACT
>CAWELX010000002.1:0-225000 GCA_963810065.1 uncultured Chloroflexia bacterium
TTATTCTTAACCATTTTGCCGTTTATTGATAATCTCCTCGTTCTTAGCGCAAGTGCCTATCAATATGGAATTACAATTTGCCCTTATGGACTAAATATGATGTGGGTTACATAATGGAATATTCTGAGATCTTATATACCGCTACGTTGACCAGCGATGATGCCTTCTCTCTTACTCCTAGCACCTTCCAACTTAATCTGACCAATGTGTTTTCCAATTACTCGGAGACTCATTCTTTGCAATTGGAGCGTTATTACTATCAGTTTACCACAACCATTACTGCGATGGATGAAGGGTATATTCCCCTTTGCGGGATAGAGATAATGAAATCTACCGTGGTTATGCACGATCTCGCCCCCGTCATTGATTGGATCAATATATCTCCTAATCAAGTGCTATCCCGAACTGTGATTTTGGAGGCAGAAGCCAGAACCCAAGACGTCGCAAGCGTTCAGTTTTTAGGATCTACCAATCTCATGAATGAATTTCAATTGATTGGAGAATGTCATTACTCCAGTGAATGGTATTTTTTCGTATGAATGGGATACTCAAAATCATGATCTTTTTAATTTTGATGCAGATCCGTTGATTATTGTCGTGCGAATGATCGATATGTACGGAAATATTCAAAATTCCACCGAAATCCCGGTGATCGTTGATAATTCTGCTCCCACGATAGATTTCACTGATTCGATAGGTGATAATTCCGTCATTTATACCAATACGGAAATTTCCATTATTTCTTCCGATAGCGATATTCTGGAGGTGATCTTCGAAATATCCCCTGTCGGAATCTCGGATTGGAGCGAATTGGCCGTGACAGACCACTCCAATTCCCATTGGGGATCAATATCAATTTAGCTGTTATCTCGATCCTTTTGAGTTTCCCTTAGGATATTATAATATAAGGGCGAAAGCAGTTGATCGGGCCAATTTGGCTGATCAATTCGGAATTTGCGAGGTATTTGATGTGAAAATTTCTCGGTTTAATCCCCAATTTATCGCGGGGCCGGTGAATAATACAGGGAAAGTGACCGGGCCATTCGACTATATGTTTAATGTATCCACCGCAAATATCGATGCGATTGCAATTTATTACGGAGCATTTCCGACTTATATCCCTGATTTAGCGAGTTTCGAACTACTAACATCTCTGGATATTCAAGGTGATCCCACATACCATATTGCTATTGATCCCGATAGTGTATACGGCCCCACCGAAGGATTTTACCTGTTCGAATTTGTATTTACCTTTGAGAGTTACTCGGAGTCCTATTATCAAGGAGTCTATATTGACACCCAGAATCCGACTCTCGATCTCGATTTCGATGTATCGGTTTTGGTCGATCAAACTGAGCTATATACGACAATTAATGGACGAATATGTAAATACAGTGATTTCCACATCCGTTCCCTCCATTACCGATCAGCAAAAAATTGATATTGTCTTGAATCATGATTTCACCGATGATCTCAATCTTTTGCAGTATTTCGTTGAGTATGTTACGACCAAATATGCTGAGTCTGAATTTTCTTATAGCGAATACCTCGATTATAGTGCAATCGCCGAGAATTTAACACTTTCCGATGATGTTTCCGGATTGGATGAGGTATTGCTTACTCCCTATTCAATGTTTATGGACATAAGTAACGGTCTTTTATGGACATTCACGGAATTGCAAAAGAGAATAGAGCAGACTTGTCATTGATGCTGATCAGCTCTTTCCGGTAGATACTTTGAATGAGACCATAGCATACCTTCATTATATTGAAAAATATATGGAAATCTTCCCTGTGGAATTTATTGTTGATTACAATATCGACATCAGCGTGGCTATCAGCGGGATTTTTTCGGAACTGTTTTCCATATTTGGGACCATTGGGAGCATGGAAGAAATAATCTTTGCGAAAAGGAAGCCGAGATCGCTACCGACAAGTTGCAGAAATTGCTCAGTTAGAAGAGGATCTTGTAGGGGCTTTAGGGAACTTAACCTATTACGAGAATTTACTTGATAGTAATTTGGTGCTGATCGATCAATATTGGGAAAATGTAACCTATTTAGAAGGTACAGCGCGAGGACCTCGTCGTAGATGTCCGGGGCGGCGCCGACCAGCCAGATGTCGAGCACGTGGAGGAGGATGAATGCCCACACCGCCACGCCGGAGACGCGGTGGAGGGCCCACGCCATCATCCCCTCGCCACCGCGATACTGCAGGTAACGCACCGGGAGTCTCGCCTCCTGGCCGGCCTGCGCACGGGCGCTGCCGGCGGTTGTCCACTGCGTGGCATGTCCGCCCGGAGGCGATGTCTGCCGTTCGATGTCGCCGCCGGGCCCGGCCCGTGGCTTGGCCCATTGTAGGCCGCGCGCGGGCGCCGGGGCGGGTCCTCCGGCCTCCGCCGACGGGCCGAAGCGCCCGTGAACGGACAGCCGGGACTCGGCGATCAGCGGCTGTCGACGAAGTCGACGAGCTGCTCGTGGGTCATCTCCTCGCCCTGGCTCACGAGCCGGAGGCACGTGTCAACCCCGAGCCCCTCCCGGCATCGCTCCTCGAGCGGGCCGTAGACGGCCGGGTCCAGGCCGTACGCGGGCATGTTGCGGCGCGATGCCCCAAGGAGCACCGCCGCATCTTCCAGCCGGCCCCGGGAAGCAGCCGTCTGGGCGAGGTACCGGAGCGCCATCCGGAACCAGTTCTCGAGCCCCGAGCCGAGCGCGATGCGAAGACCCCGTGTGGCCGCGTCGTCGGCAGCGTCCAGATCCCCCCGGGCGGCCAGCGCCTGGCCGTAGATGACGAGGGCCGACGCCTCCCATCCAGTGCCGCTCGAGAGCTCCACGGCCTCCATCGCGTAGCGTTCCGCCGCCACGACGTCCCCCTGGCGCAGGACGGTCGTGCTCAGCGGCGTGAGGACCGTCACCACGAGACTGCCAAGATTGCCCAGCTCGCGGTAGAGCGGCCGCGCCTCCTCGAACCGCGCACGGGCCTCGGACAGGGTGCCACCGCCGAACATCGCCGCGAACCCGAGGTTGGAGAGCGCCCCCGCCCGTCCCCAGCGGTCGCCGCTCCGCTCGCAGACCTGCATCATCTCGACAGAGTCCTGCCGAAGCGAGGCGAAATCGCCGGCGGCGAGGGCAACCGAGGCCCGCCCCCAGAGTCCAGCGAGCAGGGCCTGCGTGCCGTCGCCCTGACGGGCCAGCGAGACGGCCTCGTCAGCGAGTGACAAAGCGGTCGGAAGGTCGTTGGCCAGCACGGCGGCATGGGACGCCGCGTTGTGGACCTCGGCACGGAGGCCGGGCGGCACGTCCGCCAGGTCACCTGCCAACATCTCAGCCGTCCACCGTGCTGCCTCGCGCGCGTCGCCCCGGCGAAACCAGAGCTCCCGGAGGGCCGGAGCCGCCTGCAACGTGACCGCCCGCGGCTGATGCACGAGCGACCACCCGAGCGCCTGGCGGAGCTCGGCGTAGGCCGCGGTGAGGCGGGGCATCCAGGAGGTGACGTCCGGCGTGCCGAGAACGTCGCCGGCCCGGACCGCCAGGTCGAGGTGATACGCCGCGTGGACGTCCCGCACCTCGTCCTCGACGCCATCCCGGCGCAGGCGGGCCAGGCCGTACTCGCGCAACGTCTCGAGGAGGCGGTACGTCGTCTCGTCCCCCTCACGCTCCGGGGTCAGCATCGAGGCGTCGATGAGCGCCGTGACCGCGGCCAGGACCTCGTCCCGCGAGGCTCCGGCGCCAAAACCCACGGCCCCGGCCGCCTCGAGGTCGAACGGACCGACGAAGACCGCGAGACGCTCGAACGCGCCCTGGAGGCGCTCGGCCAAGAGCGCGTGGCTCGCATCGATCGCCGCCTCCATGGTCCGGTGTCGGGTCGGCCGGCCGATGGCCGCCAGCTCCAGCAGCGCGAACCGGTCGTCAAGGTGGCGGGTGATCTCCCTCGGCGACAGCACCGGAAGCCGGGCGGCCGCCATCTCGATCGCCAGGGACAGGCCGTCGAGACGGCGGCACACCTCGCCGACCGCAGCGGCGTTGCCGGCGTCGAGCACGAACCTCGGGCTGACCGCGCGGCCTCGCTCGACGAACAGGCGGACGGCGTCGGAGTCCTCCAGCTCGACCACCGGGCTCGTGTCGGCAGGCAGGCTCAGCGGGGGGACCGGCCACAACCGCTCGCCCTCGACGCGGAGGGGTACCCGGCTCGTGGCCAGCACGCGCGGACCGGTGGTCGCCACGAGGAGCGCGTTCACGACTTCCGCGACCGCCGCCGCAACGTGCTCGCAATTGTCGAAGACCAGGAGAGCCCTCCGGCGCCCGAGCGCCCGAGCGACCGCCTGAGACAGGTCGGGCCCGAGCATCGGCGCCATGCCGAGGGTGGAGCCAAGCTGGTCGAGCACGGTCTCCGGCTCGGTGGCCAGCGCGAGGTCAACCCACCAGGTCCCGCCGGCGAACCGCGGCCGCTGCTGCCGGGCAACCGCGAGCGCCAGGCGCGTCTTGCCGATCCCGCCCGGACCGGTCAGGGTCACGAGCCGGTCGATCTCGAGCAGCTCGGCCACCTCACGAAGCTCGCGCGTCCGGCCCACGAACGAGGTCAGCCGGCTCGGCAGGTTTCCCGGTGGTTCCGGCGGTTCGAGCGAGAGATACGAAGCCTGGAGCAGGATGTCGCGGTACAGGTCGCGGACCTCCGGCGAGGGATCGATCCCAAGGTCGTCCCGCAGTCGGCTCTCGAGCGCGCGGCCGGTCGCCAGCGCCTCCGCCTGGCGGCCGGAGCGGTACAGCGCCAGCATCAGCCGGGCATGCAGCGCCTCGTCGTAGGGGTCGCGTGCCACCAGGCCGGCGAGCTCGGGGACCAGCTCGCGGTGTCGGCCGAGCCTGAGCCGGACGTCGACCCAGATCCTGAGCGCCTCGCCGTGCAGTCGCTCCAGGTGCGCAGCGTGCTCGCGAACGGCCGTCGGAGGATCCGGGAGATCTTCGAACGGCGACCCGCGCCACAGCCGCATGGCGCGCGCCAGGATGCGATCGGCAGCCTCCGGGTCGGTGCCGACGAGCGGCCGTGCCTCGGCGACCGCCACCGCGAACCGCTCGGCATCCAGCTCCCCCGGCCCGACGCGAATGGCGTAGCCGGCGCCCTCGCGAACGATGCTTCGCGCCCCCGAGGGCTCGAGCAGGAGCGCCCGAAGGCGCGAAACGTACACCTGCAGCAGGTGGCGGGCGCTTGGCGGAGGGTGCTCGCCCCAGAGCTCGTCCAGCAGTCGGTCATCGGATGCGGGGGTGCCCGAGCGAGGTGAGCAGCACCGCGAGCAGGGTGCGCTGCGCCGGAGCTCCCAGGTCGAGGACGACGTCCCCGGAGCTCACGCGGAGCGGGCCCAGAATGCCGAACTCCATCGGGTGCCTGCGTGGCGGAACCTGCGGGGACTCTACCGCCCCCCGACGACCATGCATAGAGCCGTTGTAGAGCACCGCGGCGCAGGCTGGCCTCGACCTGCCAGGAGAGGTCGAGACCCATTCCGGTCTCCGAGCCTCACCAAAGGAGACCAACGATGAACCTTCGCGGAATTGCGGGCCGGCTCCTCGCTGGACTGGCCACCATGATCCTGGTGGTCGGGTGCGCCGGCACGGGCTCGGGACCCGCCTCCCTGACGCCCGCCCCGCCGCGGTCCCCCTCCGCGGCTCCGGTCGCGGCGACACCGATCGCCACGCCCGCGGCGACCCCGGCGCCCACGCCGAGCGTCGTCGTGACCAGCGATCTCGCCTATGAATCGACCAATGCGCTCCTCACGCCGGGCGTGCTCGACGTGTACGCGCCGGCCAAGGCTGGCTCGTGGCCCGTGGTCGTGATGTTCCCCGCCGTCCACGCCGATATGAGCGTGCACGCCCGCAAGGTGGCGGACCTCGGCTTCGTCGTCTTCGTTCCGGCGTGGGGCGCAGGCACACGCGCCGACGCGCCGACATACGACGAAAGCCTGGCGATCCAATCCCAGGCTGCCTGTGCGGTCGAGTTCGCCCGGGCGCACGCGCACGAGTACGGCGGCGACCCGGCCACGATGGTCGTCTTCGGCCACTCGGCGGGCGCCACCGCAGCGGCGCTGGGCGCCTTCGCCCGGCGCGAGCTGACGGCGGGCTGCCTCGGGGGGTCGACGCCCGGTCCCATCGATGCCCTGGTCACCTGGGAGGGCGACTGGGTGCTGCAAACCACCTACATGGGCTGGGACGAGCTCCTCGCAGCCGACCCCAGGGTCATGACCTCCCTCACCCCATGGACCTACCTCGCCGAGCACAAAGACCTCACGGTCCTGATGCTCGTGTCCGAAGACCCGGGCGCCGACTACGAGCGCCCACTGCCCGACCCGGAGGCCACCGACACATTCTTCGCCCCGCGCGACCCGTCCGGGGTCCTGCGCCGGCAGCTCGAGGCGAACGGGGCGCTCACCGACGGCATCCTCGATGTTCGCGAGTCGCAGGAGCTCCTGTTCTCCGTCCTCAAGGCCCAGGGGAACCCCGTCTCGCTCGACGTCATGCCGGACTCCTTCCACGAAGTGCTGAACGGCAAGGGCTGGGACGTCTTCCTGGCCGCCTTCCAGAAGGCGGCGCCATGACAGAGCCGTCGACGGCCACGAGCCGGGACCGTCCGCGCCGGCCACGGGGACGGTCCACCGCTGGTGACATCGGCTGGCCTCCTGCCTCCGACACCGCCGGCGTTCTCCGTGGGGCATCCCACGAGCATTCCCCCGAGGCCGGCGGCAGGCGTCGGTCATGGATCGATAGGAGGTCCAGCGATGAAGAGGATGGTGTGGGCAACCGCGCTGGTCGCGGCTCTCTGCCTCGCCTTCGCCGCGCCGGTCGCGGCGAGCGGGTCACGTGCGGCTCGTTCGCCGGCCACGACAGCGTCGTGGATGCCCTCACCCCGCCAACCACGGCTGTCCGGCGGGTGCCAGCTGGCGGTACTCGGCGCGGGACGGGTCAGTTCCTGCACCTCGGCCGCACGTCCGTTTCACGTGACCCACTGCACGTTCGTGGACATGGCGTCCGGCACGGGCACCTTTGGCCCGGGCACGATCACCCTCACGGCCGCCAACGGCGACGAGCCTGCGTCCTTGTGCAGAGCGGGCACGTTCCGGTGTGGACACGCCGGACGGCCTCACGCTCGATCTTCAGCATGAGCTGGACGGTCGTCGGCGGCACCGGGCGCTTCGAGGACGCCAGGGGCGTCGGGCGTGACCCACGGGTCGTCGCTCATCGCCGCGGGCACACGTCGCGAACTACCTGGGCTCGATCTCGTACTGAATCCTGGCGGTCCGGGCCCGCGCCGAGCGCTCGGCGCGGGCCCTTCCGTGCCCGGCGCAGGCGTCGTCGACGGTCGCACTCGGACCACCGTCGCGGCCCGTGGCGCGCGCTACCATCGACCCAACAAGCTCCCGAGCCCGTGCGCCCAGCAGGAGTCGCCCGTGAAGATCCAGGAAGCCGACGCGAAGACGCTGCTCGTCGCCGCCGGGTTGCCCGTCCCGCCGTGGGCGGTCGCCCGGACTCCCACGGAGGCGCGCGCGGCCGCCGAGCGGTTCCTCGCCGACGGCGCCGGCCGCGTCGTGATCAAGGCCCAGGTGCTCGTCGGCGGCCGGGGCAAGGCGGGCGGCGTGAAGCTGGCCGGCTCGCCGCAGGAGGCGGAGGACGTCGCGGCACGCATCCTGGGGATGGACATCAAGGGCATCACGGTCCGCAAGGTCCTGGTCGGCCCGGCGGCGGTCATCGTCAAGGAGTTCTACCTCGGGGCGATCCTGGACCGGGCGAGCCGGCGGATCGTCGTGATGGCCTCCGCCGAGGGCGGCGTCGAGATCGAGGAGGTCGCCAAGGCGACACCCGAGGCGATCCACCGGGTCGCCGCCCACCCGCTCCTGGGGCTCCTCGACTACCAGGCCCGCGAGCTGGCCTTCGCCGTCGGGCTGGCCGGGCCGCACCTCCGCGACTTCGTCAAGATCGCCAGGGGCCTCGTCGCGACCATGAAGGTCAACGACGCCGACCTGGTCGAGGTCAACCCGCTGGCGGTCATCCGCGAGAGCGGCCCGGAGGGCCACGTCGAGCGCCTCGCCTGCCTCGACGCGAAGATCACGCTCGACGACTCTGCGCTGCCCCGCCACCCCGACCTGGAGAAGCTGCGCGACCTCGACGAGGAGGACCCGGCGGACTCGGAGGCACGCCACTACGACATCAGCTTCATCCACCTCGACGGATCGATCGGCTGCATGGTCAACGGCGCCGGCCTTGCCATGACCACGATGGACCTCGTGAAACGGGCCGGCGGCGAGCCGGCCAACTTCCTCGACATCGGCGGCGGCGCCAAGGCCGACCGGGTGGCGGCGGCCATGCGCCTGATCCTGGCCGACCCGAAGGTCGAGGCGATCCTCGTCAACATCTTCGGCGGCATCACCCGCGGTGACGAGGTGGCGCGCGGCCTGATCGACGCGCGGAGCCGTCAGGAGCGGGAGGTGCCGATGGTCGTGCGGATCGTCGGCACCAACGCCGAGGAGGCGGGGCGCCTCCTCGAGGAGGCGCGCTTCGAGACGGCCGCCTCCCTCGACGAGGCAGCCGCCAAGGCAGTGGCGGCTGCGAGCGCCGTTGCGGCGGCACGGGCCGAGGCGGCCGCCCCGGCCGCGGGAGGTGCCGCGTGAGCATCCTGATCGGCCGCGACACGCGGCTCGTCGTCCACGGCATCACCGGGCGCGAGGGCGAGTTCCACTCCCGCCAGATGCTGGAGTACGGGACCAACATCGTCGCCGGCATGACACCGGGCAAGGGCGGCCTCCACGCCCTCGACAACCGGGTGCCCGTCTTCGACACGATCGCCGAGGCGGTCGCCGAGACGGGCGCGAACGCCTCGTGCATCTTCGTCCCGGCCGCCGGCGCCCCGGATTCGATCCTGGAGGCCGCCGGCGCCGGGATCTCGTCGATCTTCTGCATCACGGAGGGAATCCCGGCGCTCGACATGCTCCCGGTGGTGGAGGTAGTGCGGGCCGCCGGCGCCCGGCTGATCGGCCCCAACTGCCCGGGCGCCACGTCGCCGGGGCGGGCCAAGGTCGGGATCATCCCGGGCTCGATCCACCGCGAGGGCACGGTGGGCGTCGTCTCCCGCTCCGGGACGCTGACCTACGAGGCGGTCCAGGCGATGACCGACGCCGGGATCGGCCAGTCGACCTGCGTTGGCATCGGCGGCGATCCGATCATCGGGACCACCTTCCTCGACATCCTCCAGCTCTTCGCGGCCGACCCCGACACCGAGGCGATCGTGCTGATCGGCGAGATCGGCGGTGCCGCGGAGGAGGAGGCGGCGGCCTGGGCGGCGGAGCACCTGCAGGGCGTCCCGATGGCCGCCTTCATTGCCGGCCGGACCGCGCCCGAGGGCAAGCGGATGGGCCACGCCGGGGCGATCATCTCGGGCGGCCGGGGCACCGCGGCCGAGAAGGTCGACGCGCTGGAGGCGGCCGGCATCCGGGTAGCCTCGTCGCCGACGGAGATCCCGGCCCTGCTGCGGGATGCCGGCTACCGAGGATGAACGGCAAGCGGCCGCGGGAATCCGCCGAGGCGTCCGGGTCGGGAGTCCCGCCCGATCCCGACACTGCGGAGCGTACGAGCAATGCGATCCGCGACAACAACGTCCTGTGGGATGAGTGGACGGCGATCCACGCCGCCTCGTCGTTCTACGACCTCGACGGCTTCAGGCATGGCGGCGTGCGGCTCTCCGACGAGGAGATCTCCGAGATCGGCGACGTGTCCGGGCGTGACCTGCTCCACCTTCAGTGCCACTTCGGCATCGACACGCTGTCCTGGGCCCGGCTCGGGGCGCGGGTCACCGGCGCCGACTTCAGCGGCGCTGCCATCGATCTCGCCCGCTCGCTGGCCGACGGCTCGGCTTCCCCGGGCGCGCTTCGTCCGTTCCGACCTGTACGACCTGCCGGCCGTCCTGGACGGCGACTTCGACATCGTCTACACGTCGCGCGGCGCGCTCAACTGGCTGCCCGACATCCGGCGCTGGGCTGCGCGTCGTGGCCCACTTCGTCCGGCCCGGCGGCACGTTCTACATCACCGAGCTCCACCCGGTGGCCAACGCGTTCGAGAACGAGGGCGTCGCGCCCGGCGAGCTGCGCCTCGCCTACCCGTACTGGGAGCACGCCGAGCCGCTGCGCTTCGACGGTCACCGGCTCGTACGCGGACCCGACGGCCAAGGTTGCGGCCCCGGTCGGAGCACGGCTGGGACCACGGCCTCGGCGAGATCGTCACCGCGCTCATCGAGGCCGGCCTCCGGATCGAGAGCCTTCGCGAGTTCCCGTTCGCCGAATGGCGCTCGACTTTCTCGTCGAGGGCCCCGACGGACGATTGCGGCTGCCGCGGGGACGCCCGGCGAGCTGCCGCTGTTCTTCTCGCTGCGGGCCACGAAGCCGCCCGGGCTGAGCGGCGGTCGCGGGTTCGGACCGCGTCCGGGCGCGGGCGGACCGGCCACGTCAGCGACCAACTCGGGGGTCACCTCCCAGATGGTCCCGTGGGCAAGGGTGACGATTGGTGGGGTCCGGAGCGGCCCCGGCACCCGCTATACAGGTGTCAGCATTCGGGGTTCCTCGAACGCAGAACCTGCCCTTGGTCGCCATGGCTCACGATCCATCCACGGCACGGCCAGTCGCGCCGGACGCTCCGCCGACGGGCGATTCGCTCCGGCTCGTTCGGCTGCGCCTGTACCTGACCCTCGCGGCCGCGGCCATCCTTCCGATGGCGCTCGGATCGCCGCTGCTCCGGATCCTCTCCGGCGGGCCGAACGGACTGGAGCCCATCCACATCGTCGCCCTGATTGTGGTCGGGGTCCTGCTCGTCGTCCTGGCCAGGTGGATGACCCACCAGATCCTGATGCCGGCCGCCGAGCTCGAGGCGTCCCGCGCGCGTCTCCACCTGGCGTACGAGGAGGTTCGCGAGTTCGCCCTCGTGGATGGGCTGACCGGGCTCGGCAACCACCGCTCCTTCCAGGAGGAGTTCGAGTCGCTCCTCGACCAGGCGCGGCGCTACGGCCACGAGCTGTCGCTGGTGCTCCTGGACCTCGACGAGTTCAAGCAGGTCAACGACGCCCAGGGTCACGCCGTCGGCGACGAGCTGCTGACGGAAGTGGGGAGCCTCCTGCGGCAGCAGATCCGGCGGGCCGACCGGGCCTTCCGGGTCGGCGGCGACGAGTTCGCGATCCTCCTCCCGCACACCGGCGCCGACGGTGCCGCGCAGCTGGCGCGGCGGATCCTGGCCTCCGGCCTGGCCGTCCGACCGGCGGCGTCGTATGCGCGGCCCATCTCGTTCTCGGCCGGCGTGGCGTCGTACCCGGTGCACGCGACCAACCGCGAGCAGCTCCAGCTGTACGCGGATGCCGCGATGTACCGCGGCAAGCGGTCCGGGCGAACCGTGATCACGGTGGTGGACCCGGCGCTCGACGGCGAGCAGGTGGACGAGCAGAAGCGCGCCGCACTCTCGGAAGCGGTCGCGAAGGTGATCGACGAGCGGGCTCTGCGGCCGGTCTACCAGCCGCTCGTCCACCTGGAGACCGGCCGGGTGATCGGCTTCGAGGGGCTGATCCGTCCCGCCCCGGGATCCCCGTTCACGAACCCCGGGGCGCTGTTCGCCGCGGCCGAGATCGGCGGACGGACCGTGGACCTGGACCTGGCCTGCCTGACCGTGGTGATCGCGGGTGCGATCGCGATCCCGGCGCCGCTGCTGGTCACCCTCAACATCTCGCCGCGCACCCTGGAGGCGCCCGAGTTCGGCGCGGCGCGCCTGGTCAACATGCTGGACCATGCCGGCTTCCCGGCCGACCGGGTGATCCTGGAGGTCACGGAGCGCGAGGTCATCCACGATCTCCCGCGGCTGGTCTCGGTGCTCGAACGCTGCCGCGCCGCCGGGATGCGGATCGCCGCGGACGACGTGGGGGCGGGCAACGCGGGCCTGCGCCTGCTGAGCCAGTTCCGGTTCGATGTCGTGAAGATCGACCTCTCCCTCGTCCAGGCGGGAACCGGCCACGAGACGGTGAGGGCCGTCCTCGGCACGCTGGTCGACCTCGCGCGGCGCTGGGGGGCGCTCGTCGTGGCCGAGGGCGTCGAGACCCAGGCGCAGCTCGCGATGGCCGGCGAGCTGGAGATCGACGCCGGGCAGGGGTACCTGCTGGGCCGGCCCGGCGACCGGGTCGACCTCGAGCGCGTCGACATCGCGGCGCTGCTGGCGCCGTCGGCCGACCCGTTCGTGCGGCTCGGCCTGGAGCGGCCCGGCCCGCCCCCGGGTGCGGCCGTCGTCACGCGGGGCGAGCGCGAGGTCGAGGCGGTGTCCATCCGGTAGTCGCCGTGGCCCCTCGCCATGCGCCGCCGGTCGAACGCGCCGTCAGGCTCCCGGGGCGCGGAACCCGCGCGGGTACAGCGACGCCCAGGCGGGGCCGCCGGGCGCCTCGATCAGCTCCACGAGCACGCCGTGGCAGCTCCGCGGGTGGAGGAACGCGACCGGGCCCTCGGCGCCCGGGCGGGGCGCGGTGTCGATCAGCTCGACGGCGTCCAGGCCGAGCCGGGTCAGGGCGGCCGAGATGTCCGGCACCTCGAAGCACACGTGGTGGAAGCCCTCGCCGCGGTTGGCAAGGAAGCGTGCGACACCCGTGGTCTCGTCGGTGGGCTCGACGAGCTCGATCTTCACCTCGCCCACCGGCAGGAAGGCGATGTTGACCCGGTCCGAGGGGATCGGCACGACGGGTCCCGGTGCGAGGCCCAGCGTGTCCCGGTAGAACGCCAGGGCTGCATCCAGCGACCGCACGACCACGGCGATGTGGTGGACACGGCCCACGCTGCGAATGTGGGGCGGCACGGCGGGGGTCATCGGAGCACCTCCCAGGGTGGCGGGCGGAACGGCATGGATCGCCGAAGCCTCGGACGTCGCGCGGGTCGGCGCTGCACCGTCACACCGTCACGAGCTCGCGGTGCTCGCCCCACGCGGCGCGCAGCACGTTCGAGATCTCGCCGACCGTGGCGTAGGCCTGCACCGCCTCGATCAGCGCGGGCATCAGGTTGGCGGTCCCGCGCGCTGCCTCGTCCACCCGGCGCAGCGCCGCCGACCAGGCGGCCGCATCCCGACCGGCGCGCACCCGCCGGACGCCCTCCACCTGGCGCCGCTCTCCCTCCGGGTCGATCCGCAGCGTCGGCGGCGTCCGGACCTCCTCGTCGCGGAACGCGTTGATCCCGACCACCACCTGGTCGCCGGTCTCGATCGCGCGCTGGACCCGGTAGGCCGCCTCCTGGATCTGGCGCTGCTGGAAGCCGCCCTCGATGGCTGCCAGGGTGCCGCCCAGGGCGTCGATCTCGTCGAGCAGGCCGCGGGCGCGCGCCTCCAGCTCGTTCGTCAGCGTCTCGACGTAGTAGCTGCCGGCCAGCGGGTCCGGCGTCTCCGTGACGCCGGATTCGTGCGCCAGGATCTGCTGCGTGCGCAGGGCCAGGCGCGCCGCCTCGGCGGTGGGCAGGGCCAGCGCCTCGTCGCGGCTGTTCGTGTGCAGGCTCTGGGCGCCGCCCAGCACCGCCGCCATGGCCTGGACGGTGGTGCGCACGACGTTGTTGTCGATCGACTGCGCCGTCAGCGAGCTGCCGGCCGTCTGGACGTGGAACCGGCACATCATCGAGCGTGGATCCGTGGCTCCGAAGCGCTCCTTCATGATCCGGGCCCAGAGCCGCCGCGCCGCCCGGAACTTCGCGACCTCCTCGAAGAGCTCGCTCCAGGCTGCGAAGAAGAACGACAGGCGCCCGGCGAAGGCGTCCACGTCGAGCCCGCGCGCGACGGCGGCCTCCACGTAGGCGATCGCGTCGGCCATCGTGAAGGCCAGCTCCTGGGCAGCGGTCGCGCCCGCCTCGCGCATGTGATAGCCGCTGATGCTGATCGTGTTCCAGCGCGGCAGCTCACGCGAGCAGAACTCGAAGATGTCGGTCACGAGGCGCATCGACGGCCGCGGCGGATAGATGTAGGTGCCCCGCGCGACGTACTCCTTCAGGATGTCGTTCTGGGTCGTGCCGGAGACACGCGCCCGGGGCACACCCTGCTTCTCGGCCGCTGCAACGTAGAGCGCCAGGAGCACTGCCGCCGTGGAGTTGATGGTCATCGACGTGCTCACGTTCCCGAGCGGGATCCGGTCGAAGAGGACCTCCATGTCGGCCAGCGAGCAGACCGGCACGCCGACGCGACCAACCTCGCCCTCCGCCTCCGGCGCATCGCTGTCGTATCCCATCTGGGTCGGGAGGTCGAAGGCCACCGAGAGGCCCGTCTGGCCCTGCTCCAGGAGGTAGCGGAAGCGCTCGTTGGTCTCCGCCGCCGTCGCGAACCCCGCGTACTGGCGCATCGTCCAGAAGCGACCCCGGTACATCGTCGGCTGGACGCCCCGTGTGAACGGGTACTCCCCCGGCCGGCCGAGATCGCGATCCTCGTCGAGGCCCGCGGTGTCCGCCGGCGTGTACAGGTCGCCGATCTCGACGTCGGAGGAGGTGCGAAACACGGGGCGTCGCTCGGGCGTCGCGGCGAGCGCCTTCGCCCGCGCGGCAGCGCGCCAGCGCTCCCGGCCGGGATCGGGCGCGGACGGAGTGACAGGCTGCAATTCGTCGGCCATGCGGGCCTCCCGGCTGGTCAGTGGATGACGACGAGGAGGTCGCCGACTTCGATCGTATCGCCCACGGCCACACCCACGCGCTCCACGCTGCCCTCGCGGGGCGCCCGGAGCTCGTTCTGCATCTTCATGGCCTCCACGACGAGGATCTGCTGGCCGGCCTCCACGTCGTCGCCGGCCCTCACGTTCACGGCCACCACCCGGCCGGGAATGATGGCCCGGACCTCGACCGGGCCGCCCTTCGACGCGGCTCCCGCGCCGCGCCGAGCCCGCTCCCGGAGCACCGCCCGGCGCTCCGGCTCGATCTCCACCTCGATCCGCCAGCCGTCGATGACGACCTCGCGGACCTCGGTCCCGCGCTGGCGGTCCAGGCGCACGGGTCCGAATAGAACGTGCGTGCTATTCCGACCGACACCGTCGACGCCGTCGAGCCGGGCGCGCACCTCGTCGTACCGGTGCAGCCGCACGGTCGTCGGCACGCCGTCCACGAGCGGATCATCGCTCGGCGGCGGGCCACCCGGGACGAGGCTGCGGGCCGGATCGGGCGGCGGCGCGAGGAGGAAGGCAGGATCGCCCTCCAGGCGGGTCGCCGGGAACACCCCGACCCGCACGGCACGCGGATCGGCGTCCCAGCCCGGGTCATGGGGCTCGCCGGGCCCGGTGGGTCCCGCAATCGTCGTGGGAGGAGGCGTGCGCCGGGCGGTCATGCCGGCCACCGATCCGTCGCCCGCGCTCGCCCACCTGCGCGCCACGCGCCGGTGCCCGGGGCGCCGCCGGCCGGCGTGGATCCTGTGACCGGTGCCCGTCCCACGCCCGCGGCCGAGGGCGCGCTGCCGTTCGCGGCCGGCCGGTCCCCCGCCAGCGCGGCAAGACCGGCCGCGATCGCTGCCGTGCGAACCGCGCCGGCCCTGGCACGCGGGCCGTCCCAATGGGCATCGACCCACGTCGTCGAGAGGTCCGTCGCCTGGACGAACGCGGGCTCCGCGAGCATCGCCCGGTGGAACGGCAGGGTGGTCTGGATTCCGCCGACCTCGGCCTCTCCCACCGCGCGCCGCAGGCGCGCCAGCGCGGCCGGCCGATCCTCGGCGTGGACGATGAGCTTGGCGATGAGCGGGTCGTACTCCGACGGGACCAGGTCTCCCTCCTCGACGGCGGTGTCCACGCGGATCCCGGGTCCCGAGGGCATCCGCCAACGGGAGATCGTCCCGGGTGACGGCGCAAAGACCCGCGCGGGGTCCTCCGCCGAGATCCGCAGCTCGATGGCGTGGCTGGTCGGACGGGCGGCCCGCTCGGCCGCGGCCAGGACCCTGGCCGAGAGCGGCTCGCCAGCGGCCAGGCGGAGCTGCTCGTGAACGATGTCCAGGCCAGCCACCAGCTCGGTCACCGGGTGCTCGACCTGGAGCCGGGTGTTGACCTCCAGGAACCAGAACTCGCCGTCCCGGTCGTAGAGGAACTCGCACGTGGCGGCGTTCCGGAGGCCGGCCGCCGAGCCCATCCGGACGGCCATCGCGTGGAGCCGGCGCCGCTCGGTCTCGGCAAGGCCCGGAGCGGGCGCCTCCTCGATCAGCTTCTGGTGGCGCCGCTGCATCGAGCAATCCCGCTCCCCGATCGCCACGACGTTCCCGTCGGCATCGCCGAGGAGCTGGACCTCGATGTGGCGCGCCGGCATGATCTCGCGCTCCAGGTACACCGAGCCGTCACCGAAGGCGCTCGCGGCCTCCCGCGCGCCGGCGAGCAGGGCCGCCGGCAGCTCGTCCTCCGAGACGACCCGCCGCATCCCCCGCCCGCCTCCGCCGGCGGCTGCCTTGACCAGCAGCGGGAACCCGATCTTCCGGGCGGCGGCCAGGATCGCCTTCGCCTGCTCCGGTCGGTCCACCGTCGCCGGCTCCAGGGTCCCGGGAACATGCGGCACATCGGCGGCCCGTGCCGTCCTGCGGGCCGCCAGCTTGTCGCCGAGGGCCGCGATCGTCGCGGGCGGGGGGCCGACCCACACGAGACCGGCCGCCTCGACCGCCCGGGCGAAGGCCTCGCGCTCGGACAGGAAGCCGTAGCCCGGATGGACGGCCTGGGCACCGGACGTGATCGCGGCCTCGATCACGGCGTCGATCCGGAGGTAGCTCTCGGATGCCGGCGGCGGGCCCAGCCGCACCGCGCGGTCCGCCGCGCGGACGTGGGAGGCGCCGGCGTCGATGTCCGAGTAGACGGCGACCGCCTCCATCCCCATCTCATGGCAGGCGCGAATGATCCGCAGGGCGATCTCGCCCCGGTTGGCGACGAGCACGCTCCGGAACGGCGGGCTCATCCGCTGCCGCTCCGCGCGCCGGCCGCGGTCGCCGCCGAGCCGCCCGAGGGTTCTGCCCCGCCCGCCGCGAGCGGCGCGCCCGCGGTTGTCGAGGCGCGATTGACCGATGTCCGGCAGCCTCGCCCGCCGATGGGTCGTCTTTGCGCAAAGACGCGGCGCCAGACCAGCGACCGCCGGGCCGGATCGCGAGCCCCCCGCTCCCCTCCCCGGATCACAGGGGGATGTTCCCGTGCTTCTTGCGCGGGTTGGTCTCACGCTTGTCGGCCAGCATCTCCAGCGCCGCGATGAGGCGTGGTCGCGTCTCCGACGGCAGGATGACGTCATCGATCCAGCCGCGCGAAGCCGCGACGTAGGGGTGGTTGAAGCCGGCCTCGTAGTCGGCGACGAGGCGCCGGTGCTCCGCCGCGGGATCATCGGCCTTCGCGATCTGGTCCTTGAAGATGATGTTCACCGCGCCCTCGGCGCCCATCACCGCGATCTGCGCCGTGGGCCAGGCGAAGTTCATGTCGCCGCGCACGTGCTTCGAGGACATGACGTCGTATGCCCCGCCGTACGCCTTGCGCGTGATCACCGACACCTTCGGGACGGTCGCCTCGCAGTAGGCGTAGAGGAGCTTCGCGCCTTCCTTGATGATGCCGCCGTGCTCCTGGTTCACGCCAGGCAGGAATCCGGGAACGTCGATCAGCGTGACCAGCGGGACATTGAACGCATCGCAGGTGCGCACGAACCGGGCACCCTTCACCGATGACTGGATGTCCAGGGCTCCCGCGAGCACGGCCGGCTGCTGGGCGACGATCCCCACGCTCCGGCCTCCGAGATGCGCGAAGCCGACGATGATGTTCGGTGCCCAGTCGGGCTGGATCTCGAAGAACTCGCCGTCATCGACGACGCGCCCGATCACGTCGTGCATGTCGTACGGCCTGGACGGATCGTCCGGGACGACCCCGTCGAGCGCCGGGTCGCGGCGATCCACGGGATCCTTCGTCTCCAGGCGCGGGGCATCGCCCAGGTTGTTCTGAGGGAGGTACGACAGGAGCTTGCGCGCGTGGTCAAGTGCGGTCGCCTCGTCCCGCGCAGCCAGGTGCGCGACGCCGGATTTCGTCGTGTGGGTCAGCGCGCCGCCGAGGAACTCCGAATCGACCTCTTCGTGCGTCACCGTCTTCACCACGTTCGGCCCCGTGACGAACATGTAGCTCGTCCCCTCGACCATCACCGTGAAGTCCGTGATCGCCGGGGAGTAGACGGCTCCGCCCGCGCAGGGACCCATGATCACCGAGATCTGCGGGATCACGCCCGAGGCAAGGACGTTGCGGGTGAAGATCCAGGCGTAGCCCGCCAGCGATGCGACGCCTTCCTGGATCCGGGCGCCGCCCGAATCGTTGAGCCCGACCACCGGCGCCCCGACCTTCATGGCGAGATCCATGACCTTCACGATCTTCTCGGCGTACGCCTCGGAGAGCGAGCCGCCGAACACCGTGAAGTCCTGGCTGAAGACGAAGACGAGCCGCCCGTCGATCGTCCCGTGGCCGGTGACGACTCCGTCACCGAGGACGTGCTGTGTGTCCAGCCCGAAGTCCGTCGACCGGTGCGTGACGAACGCGTCGAGCTCGACGAACGATCCCGGGTCCAGGAGGAGGTCGAGGCGTTCCCGCGCCGTCAGCTTCCCAAACGAGTGCTGCCGCTCGATGCGCACCACTCCCCCGCCGAGCTGGGCCTCGCGGCGCATCTGCTGGAGGCGATCGAGGCGCTCTTCGTTGGTCGGCACGGGGACCTCCTCGCGGTCGGCAACGCGACGCGGGACGGGGACGCCTGCATGTCTTTGCGCAGAGACAGGGCGGCCTGGACACTCCCATCATAGGCGTCGGGGCGATGACCGGAACAGGGCGATCGTCGGCGTAGCACCGCGCCGCGGCTCCTCGGGGCGGTCGCGAACAGCCCGGCCCCGGGTCCATGTTGTCCACAGAATCGTGAACAACCCGCGTTTACTGTGGATAAGCGGGGTCCACGGGTGGTCGCGGTGCGGTAGGATCTGCACCCGCGCACGGCGCGCCAACAGCTCTTCGAACGACGCAGACGAGGTGCTTCCCGGGTGGCAATGGTCATCGCGATCGCGAATCAGAAGGGCGGCGTGGGCAAGACCACGACCGCGATCAACCTCGCCGGCGCTCTCGCCGAGCAGGGGCATCGCGTGCTCGCCGTGGACATGGACCCGCAGGCCAACCTCACCGTCGGGCTGGGGATCAACCTTGGCCAGGTGGAGCAGTCGATCGCGCACGTGCTCGACGACGAACACGTCTCGCTGGAGTCGATCATCCTGCCGTCGCAGACGGAACGCATCGACGTCGCCCCTTCGACCCTGGAGCTGGCGTCCACCGAGGTGGAGCTCTTCAGCGCGATCGGTCGCGAGTACACCCTCCGAGAAGCGCTCGCGGAGAGCAACGTTCGAGAGACGTACGACTGGGTCATCGTCGACTGCCCGCCTACGCTGGGCCTCCTCACGATCAACAGCCTGGTCGCAGCCGACGGCGTGATCATCCCCGTCCAGACGCAGTACTACGCGCTCAAGGGCCTCACGGCCCTCGTCAAGGTCATCAACACGATCCGCGCCAAGCTCAACCGCGACCTCCGTGTGCTCGGGCTGCTCCCGACGTTCTACGACGGGCGTACGATCCTCGCGCGGGAGATGCTCGACGAGCTGCGGGAGCTGGGCGACCACCACGTCTTCAACTCGATCGTGCGCACGACCGTCAAGCTGGGCGAGGCACCTCTCACCGGCCGGCCGATCACGTCCTACGCCGGCAGCTCCGAGGCTGCCCGGACCTTCCGTGAGCTCGCCAAGGAGGTCGTCGAACTTGGCCAGGCCTGATTTCCGCGCCGTCGCGGCACGCCGCCTTTCCGAGGAGCGCGAGCTCGCGCCCTCCATCGTCAGCCTGCTGTCCGCCGACGGCACGAAGAGCCTCGGGATCCGCCACGTTCCCGTGGACCGCATCGAGGCCAATCCGGACAACCCGCGTCTCCTGTTCGAGGAGTCCGCGCTCGAGGAGCTGGCCGGGTCGATCCGGGAGCACGGCGTCCTCCAGCCCGTGCTCGTCCGGCCGATGGGCGACGGTTACCAGCTTGTTGCGGGCGAGCGCCGATGGCGCGCCACGATCCGGGCCGGCCTGGAGACGATCCCGGCACTCGTGGAGGAGCTCGACGACGAGGCGGCCCTCGAGATTGCCGTGATCGAGAACCTCCAGCGCGAGGACCTCTCGCCGCTCGAGGAAGCGACGATGTTCGAGAAGATGGTGACCGAGCACGGCTACAGCATCCGCAAGCTCGCCCAGAAGCTCGGCAAGGACAAGGGCTACCTGGAGAACCGGCTGCGCCTCGCTGACGCCCCCGAGGAGATCCGCGCGCTGGTGTCCGTGCGCAAAGACACCCTGTCCCACGCCTACGAGCTGCTGAAGGTCCAGGACCCGAAGAAGCGCAAGCGGCTCGCGGCGCAGGTCGCCAGCGGCCAGCTCTCGCTCGTCAAGCTCCGCGAGCGGATCGAAGGCCGCCCGCGCCGTGTCGTCGACGAGGAAGAGGCGCCCGAGCAGGTGGCCGCGTGGCCAGCCGACGATGAGGGAGGGGTGGCGCCACCCGCCACGGTCCCGACCGGCGACGATGCGCTTCTCATCGCGAAGGCCCAGTTCCACGAGGCACTCGGCGAGCTGCTCGCGGTGCTGCGCAGCGACGCCTTCGAGCAAGGGGTGAACTCCACGGACCGGCAGAATCTCGCCAAGTACCTCACCATCTCGAAGCTCACCCTGGAAAACGCGATCACCGTCGTCCGCGGTCGCGGCGACTGAGCCTCCGCGCGGAAGGCGCCGCGCGGGGACCACGAGGCCGGCGCCGAGCGCCGGCCTCTTCGATTCCCCGGCGCCCGCGCTCCTTCCGCGGCGCCTGTCTCTGGGCGCCCACGTCGGAGGGGCCGCGCCGGGTCCCTATCCTGCCAGCCGGCCCGTCGATGCCAGTGCCGCGACCCAGCCGGCCGCCACCACCGCGAGCCCGACGGCCTGGACCTCCCATGCCCGCTGGCGGGCAATCCGACCGCTCCCCCACCCCAGCCCGACACCCAGCGCCACGATGCCTGTCCCGGCGGCGGCCACCGCGATGCCAGCCGGACTGCCGCCCAGGATCGCCGCCGACCCGAGAGCGGCGACTCCCACCGCCGCCTGGAGAAGTGCGCCAACCCGCCGCGCGACAACGATCCCGACTGCCGTCGCGACCGTCTGCACGCCCGCGGCCCGGTCTCGCTCGAGGTCGGCCAGGGCGTTCGCGATCGCCAGGGCCGCGCCGGCGGCCATGGCGACGGGAAGCAGAATGCCAAGGGCAGGCGGCACCTCCCCGGTGGCCCCGACCCAGCTGAAGAGCAGCAGGAGCGGGATTCCGACCGCGTACGGAATCCAGGACCATGGGGTCCCCTTCAGGCGGAAGTCGTACGCCAGGCCCGAGAGAAGGCCCGCGCAGGCCACCGCCAGCGCCGCGGGACCGGCGAAGGCGGCGAGCACCAGGCCGGTCCCGGCCGCCACCGCTGCGACGCGTGCCGCGAGCCGGCGCGGCACCTGGCCGGCCGGAATCGGCTTCTCGGGCCGTGCCGCCCCATCGGCCGGCGCATCCGCCCAGTCGTTGGCCGCGCCGATCCCGAACTGCAGCAGGAGCATCGACATCGCCAGCACCGCGACACGAGGGGCGTCCGCGCCGGCGATCGTCGCCACCGCCAGTGTCACGGCAGCATCGAGCAGCGACGGGAAGGGGTGGACCAGGCGAGCCAGGCCGCCGAGGCGGGCCGCCGGCGCGACCCTGCGCGCCCCGCGGGCACCGGGCTCGCGATCAGACGTAGACGAGCTCCTCGAAGTTCTCCACGAGGTAGTCGACGAGCATCTCACCGGCCCCCGGGACGATCGCCCGGAGGCCCTTGACCAGGCAGTGCAGGGTGATCGCGGGGACGATCAGCCGCCCATCGGCATCCCGCCCGACGACGGCGGGCGGGCCGCCGCCCGCGGCGAAGACCTTCTCCAGCTCCCGATCGTCGAGTCCTGAGGCGAGCCGCACGTCGTGGAGCACCGCAAGCACGCCTCGCCGGATCGAGATGTCGCGCATCGCCTCGGCGGCCCACGCATCGAGCTGCTCGGCCGGCTGCTCCAGCAGCCGGCTCCGATACTCCGCGGGGGTGGTGGCGAGTCCGGTCGCTCCCATGCCGGTGGCGTGCCTCCTGGTGCGGTGATCGGTGACGGGCCGAGTATCGCAGAACGGCGCGCAGGGTCGCCGCCACGGGTAGTAGAACGGACGTTCGATCAGGCGTCCCTGATGGCGGGGCGCTCCCCCTCCGGCCACTCCTGGAACACCTCCGTGAGCCAGCGTCCGAAGCGCCCAGGGGGCCGCCGGTCGCGCCCGTCGGCGACCAGCTCCAGGAGCGCCCGGTGGGTCGCCGCGGTCATCTCCGCGGTCGCGGGCTTGGTCGGCCGGCCGACCGACGGGATCGGATCCCCCACCCGGACGCGCACGGTCCCCCCGAAGCGGAGCCAGCTGACGCCCGTGATGCCGATCGGGACGATGGGAACCCCCCCGCGAAGTGCGAAGAACGCGACCCCCTCGTCCAGGGGCAGCACCACCCGCTCCCCCGCGTGGATCCGGCCCTCGGGGGCGATGGCCACGCGGGCACCGCGATCCATGATTCTCTGCACGCGACGCGCGACGTCGATCAGGCCGCGTTTGTCCGGGCGGAACGGGACGTCGCGCTGCGTCCACAGGATGATCCGGTTCTTGCGCCCGACGCGCATATCCGACTCCTTGGGGCCGAAGAACATCAAGTCGGGCTGCGCGGGCAGCGCTGCGATGAGGAGGAACGGGTCGGCCCAGCTCTGGTGGTTGAAGCAGATCAGCGACGGCCCGGGTGGAAGACGCTCCAGGCCCTCGACGCGCACGCGGAGGTAGACCCCGACGGCGCAGCGCACGAGCAGCGTCGTGAGCCAGTAACGGACGCGTCCGGGACGGTGGTCCACGGGGCGACCGGGCGTCGGCGTGGTCAGGGCGGTCATGAGGCCGCTCCCATGTCGGCGATCGGAAGATCTGCCGAGGCGGCTGAGCACGAAGCTCGCCGCCTCGGCGACGCCGGGACCTGGCGGCACGCTGGCGTTGGGGACCAGGGCGACGCGCATGCCGGCGGCACGCCCGGCGATGACCCCGTTCCTGGAGTCCTCCAACACGAGGCAGGCGGCCGGCTCGACGCCGAGGCGGCGCGCCGCCTCCAGGAAGACGTCCGGCGCCGGCTTGCCGGCCGCGACCTCGTCGGACGAGACGACCACCGTGAACAGGTCGGCGAGGCCGGCCGCGTCGACGGCTGCCCGGATGAGGGCCGGGTGCGCCGACGAGGCGATCGCGACCGGCACGCGGGCCGCGATCTCCGCGGCTGCAGCAGGGGCGCCGGGGACCACCGGCACCGGGTCCTGCGCGTAGCGGGCCACCAGCGCCCCCACGATGGCGGCCTCGATCTCCTCCAGCGCGTCGTCCACGGCGAGCCGTTGGCGCATCACCCCGGCCCAGTCGCGCGAGTTGCAGCCCATGCAGGCGCGACTGTCCTCCTCGGTCCACGCGCGGCCGCGCTCCGCGGCCCACGCCACGCGGACGTCGTGCCACCACGGCTCGGTGTCCACGAGGACTCCGTCGAGGTCGAAGATCACGGCACGCACCCCGACGACGAGGCGCCGGATGGCGCCGTCGAGATCCTCCCCAGGAGCCCTGGTCCTCACGCGGCCCCGCTCCCCGGACGCGCGCCCGGGCGCTCGTCGGCGGCGTCCGCCGGCGGCCTGCCGTCGATCGCGCGGAAGATCGCCTGCACGAAGGCCCCGACGCGGTCCGCGTCGTTGTCCATCCCGCGGAGCACCGAGCCCTCCACCGTGGTGCTGACGAACCGATGACCGCCCTGCATCTCGACGGCGAAGTCGCCAACCTGGACCCGCGACCAGCGCACGAGCTTGCCGGAGGCACGCGGACCCTCCTGGGGCACGTTCACCCTGACGGCGACGACCGCGAGGCCGGCCTCCGTCGGCGCCAGGAGCCCCCACCGGGCGGCCGGCTCCTCGCCCCACGTGACCCAGCACTCGGGGTCGTCGGCGGCGCCGAGCGTCGCGAGGACGTCCGTCACGACCGCCAGCACCGTCGCCGAGACCGCGTCGCCGGCGGGCGCCGCCGAGCTCCATTCGTTGAGCCGCACCGCCGCTCCTCCCGCGCGATTGTGACCTCCGTCACCCGCGAGGCTACCACGCGGCCATGGGACTCCCGGGCACCGTCCCGTATCCTCCGTGGACTGCACCACGGAGGACCGCATGTCCGTCGATCGACGCCTGCTGAACTGGGGCGTCTTCCTCGTGTTCCTCGGCGGCGTTCCGCTGGCCGTCGCGCAGGGCTGGATCCCCAGCTCCGTGGTCAGCCATGCCTGGGAGCTCTGGCCGTTCATCCTCATCGGCGCCGGCGTCGGCCTCATCCTCAGCCGAACGCCCCTGCGGGTCGCTGGGCGGGATCATCGTCGCGGGAACGATCGGGGCAATCCTCGGTGCAATGCTCGCTGTCGGGTTCGGCGGCATCTCGATGGGCGGCATCGGGTGCAGCGGCGCGGAGCCCGGGGCACCGCAGATCCTGCAGGAGAGCGGATCCTTCGGGGGTGGTGGCACAGGCCGCATCGTCCTTGCCGCGAACTGCGCCTCCGTCCAGGTCACGACCGAAGGCGGCGCGGGCTGGACCGTGGCCGTCGACGGCACCGAGAACGCCCGGCCGGCCGTCAGCCGTGCGGCCGACACGGTCACCGTCCGCTCGCCGGAGACACCGGTGGTCTTCCCGTTCTCGACGCAGCGGTCGACCTGGCGGGTGGCACTCGGCACCGACCCGGACCTGGACCTCACGCTCGACCTCAACGCCGGCGACGCGTCCATCGACCTCGCGTCGGCACGGCTCAGCCGGCTGGCGTTCAACGGCAATGCCGTCGGGAACACCCGCCTCGACCTGTCCGGGGCCACGGTCGAGCGGCTGGAGGTGGAGGTCAACGCGGCCGACATCGCGATCCGGCTGCCCGGGACGTCGAGCACGACCGGATCCGTCGAGGGGAACGCGGCCTCGATCGACCTCTGCGCACCCACGGGCGTCGGGCTGCGCTTCGTCGTCGATGACAACATCACCGCCAGCGACAACTACGACGAGCAGGGTCTCGTCCGGAGCGGCAGCGCCTGGGAGACGCCCGGCTACGCCGATGCCGCGACGAAGATCGCGCTCCGCACGGTCGGCAGCGCTGTTCGCTTCACCCTGAACCCGGAGGGCGGCTGCCGATGAACGACCGGCTCTACCGAAGCGTCGACGATCGCGTCATCGCGGGTGTCTGCGGCGGCCTGGCGGTGCGCCTGGCGATCGATCCCAGCCTCGTGCGGATCGGCTACGCGGTGCTCGCCATCGTGACGGGCATCTTCCCGCTGCTCGTCCTCTACCTGATCATGGCGGCCGTGGTCCCGGAGGAGCCCACCGGCTTCGCCGGTCTCGGGCGCGCGCCCACCCCGGGACCCGACGCCGTCCCCGGTTGGACTGCGCCGTCGTCCGGCGGCTGGCCGCCGGACGGCCAACCCGGCACCGGCGTGACTGATCCCCGCCAACCGGTCCCCGGCGAGGCCGCGGCGGCCGCGTCGACCGGACCGAGTCCCGCACAGCCCAACACGTCGGCGTGGTCAGTTCCCCCGCTGCCGCGCCGGAGCGGCGATCCGCTCCTTGCCGTGATCGGGGGGCTGGCGCTCGTCGGCCTCGGCGCCTACTTCCTCCTCCGCGACCAGGTCAGCGTCGACTGGGGCGTCGTGGCGGCCGCTGGCCTGATGGCCCTGGGCGTCGTGGTCATCGTCGCGGCGGTCGTGCGCCCGCGCCGCTGAACGCCCTTGCGCGGCGGTCGTGCGCCCGCGCCGCTGAACGCCCTTGCGCGGCGGTCGTGCGCCCGCGCCGCTGGCGTCGCCTCGCGGCGACGCGGCCCGCCGGGCCCGCCGCGGGGGCTAGACTCGGTCCGTGGAAGACCCCGGCGCCTTCGTGGCCGTCCTCGCGTCGCTCGGCGTGCTGGGTGGGCTCGTGCTGCTCGCGCGCGGACTGGCGGCCTATCGGGCCGCGCACGCCGTTGCCGGGATCGGGACCAGCCGCATTGCGACCGTGGCCGCCGGCGAGGTGCGCCTCGTCGGCGTGGTCGAGCCGGACCTGATGACGCTCGTGTCGCCGCTCCAGAGCGTGCCATCCGTCTACTTCCGGTCGCGGATCCGGGAGGGGTCGGGAGACGACGAGCGCACGCTCTTCGCCGACGAGCGTGCCATCGGGTTCCTGCTGCGCGATGCGTCCGGCACGATCCGCGTCTTCCCGCGGGATGCCGACTGGGACGCGCCCCTGCGCTTCAGCGGGTCCTCCGACTGGGACGGCGACGCCCCTCCCGGCCTGGCCATCAACACCGGGACGACACATCGCGCCGCGGCCGAGGACCGCGAGACCCAGATCGCCGCCCTCCTCACCGTGCGTCCGCCGGCAGATGCGTTCGGCGTGGACCCGACCGGCGACCCGGGCCTCATGTCCGCGACGCAGTCCGCGGACCGCTCCGGGTTCGGCGGCCTGCGGCGACGCCGCTACGAGGAGCGACGCCTGGAACCCGGCGACACCGTCACGATCCTGGGCTCTGCGCTCCCGTTCGGCGACCTGGACGACCCCGCGACCGCCGACCGCTACGATCCGACCCTGGCGCTGGACGACCCGGAGGTGGCGATGAACCTGGCAGAGGCCCGGGAGGCCGGGATCCTGGCCGCGACACCGGAGGAGGCGTGGGGCAACGCCGCCATCCCCGGCTTCGGGATCGGACGCCCGACGCGCGCCCCGGACCTCGACCCGGCGGTCCAGGCGCCGGCCCTCGCCGATGCGGGCGAGGCAGCCGCCGCCGAGATGCGCTTCGACATTCCGCCGGGTGAGCTGATCGTGGCTGCCGCCGCCGAGCATCCCCTCGCGATCGTCGCCGGGACCCCGGGCGAGGCGCGGGCGCGCGAGGACGCGAAGGTCCTCCTGGGGATGGCGGGCGCGGCCCTTGCGATCGTTTCGGCGATGATCCTCGCCCTGAGCCTGCCGGGAGCGCTCCGATGAGCCCGCTCGGGCTGGCAGCCCTCTTCGCCGCCTTGCTGGTCATCGGCGTCGCGGCGTTCTTCGGCATCGTCACCTTCAACGCCGTCGTCGCCCTGCGGAACCGGATCGACAAGGCCTGGGGCAACGTCGAGGTCGCCCTGCGCCAGCGCCACGACCAGCTGCCGGCGCTCGTGGATGCGGTCCGCGACCTCATGGCATTCGAGCAGGAGGTGCTCGAGGAGGTGACGCGCCAGCGCGCCCGGTACGCGCCGGATGCGCCGGTCCCCGAGCAGGGCGCGGTCTCCGCCGCGACGACCGCGGCGGTCCGCTCGCTCTTCGCCGTGGTGGAAAGCTACCCCCAGGTCCGTTCGCAGGAGAACGTGCTGCGGCTGCAGGGCGAGATCCAGCGGCTCGAGAGCCAGATCGCCGACCGTCGAGAGCTCTACAACGACCAGGTCTACCGCTACAACACCACCATCGCGCAGGTCCCCGCCAACGCGCTGGCGGCCCTCCTGGGATGGCGGCCGCGGGCCTTCTTCGACGCCGGCGAACCGGCCGAGCAGGCGCCCGACGTGCGTCTCGTCGGCCGGGGCGACGCACCGGGTCGATAGATGGCGGGCTGGATGGACGGCGACGCCGTCCGGGAGCCTGCGCTGGAGACCGGGATCGATCCGGCCGCCACGCGGCGACCCGTGGCGCCGGTGCGCGGGCCCGCAGCCGATGTCGAGCGCGCCATCGAGACGCATGGTCCGCCGGGCGCCCCGGTCCTGGTCATGCTGCACGGCACCCGGCGCACCCGCGCGGTGTGGCGGCGGCCAGGTCGACGGCCTCTCCGATGCCTTCCGGATCATCACCGTCGACCTGCCGGGGCACGGGGCCCTTGCCGACGTGCCGTTCCGGCTGCGCGACGCAGCCGACCTCGTGAGTGCCGTCATCGACGTCGCCGGCAACGGCCGGGCCATCGTCGTCGGGCAGTCGCTGGGCGGCTACGTGGGCATGGACCTCGCCGCGCGACGGCCGGACCAGGTGGCCGGGCTCGTGCTGGCCGACGCGACCGGCGAACCGCGATCGATCGCCCGACGGGCGCCCCTGACGGTGGGCGCCTACCTGCTGGTCGCGGCCGGCGAGCGCGTCCGCCGCCCGGCGGACCGCGCAGCTGCCCGTTCCGTCGAGTCCGCTTCGGCCGGCGCCGCTCCGCCTGGCGGCGCGGAGGGCCGGCGGACGCGGCGGTCGAACGGCGACAGCGGCGATGGGCCGGCCACGAACGGCTGGCTCTTCAAGGGCGGGACCCGGGCCCTCGTATCGGCGCTCCAGGAGGTCTTCAAGCCCCGGCTTGCGGCCTACCCGGGTCCGACGCTCATCGTCAACGGCGCGGACGACGATCTCTTCCGCCACGCCGAACGGGAGTTCCTCGCCGCGGCGGTCGACGGGCGGCTCGTCGTCATCCCCGACTGTGGGCACGAGGTCAACGAGGACCAGCCCGAGGCGTTCAACGCGGCCGTGCGCGCCTTCGCGGAACAGCTCCACGGCGCGGCGGCCGCGCCCCGCGGAGCCTGAGGCGGCCGTGCGTCACGGCATCGTCCTGACCGCCGGCGATCCTCGGGCGACCTCCGACCTGGCTGCGCTGGCGGAGGCCGCCGGATGGGACGGCGTGTTCACGTGGGACGGCGTCGCCATCGGCCCCGACGAGACGTACGACCCGTGGGTCGTGATGGCGGCCATGGCGATGCGCACGGAGCGCGTGGTCCTGGGGGCGATCGTGACGCCGCCGGCGC
This sequence comes from uncultured Chloroflexia bacterium, assembly GCA_963810065.1. GTDB lineage: Bacteria > Chloroflexota > Limnocylindria > Limnocylindrales > CSP1-4 > CTSoil-043. Next base: position 28,846 of record CAWELX010000002.1, read on the forward strand.
GCCGGCGACCCTGGAAGCTGGCCCGCGAGACGATGACCCTGGATCGCCTCTCGGGCGGCCGGCTCGTGCTCCCGGTGGGCCTCGGGGCGCTCGACGACGCCGCGTTCGGGAACGTCGGCGAGCCGACGGACGCGCGGACGCGGGCGGAGCTGCTCGACGAGTCGCTGGTGATCCTCGAAGGCCTCTGGAGCGGCGAGCCGTTCGCGTTCGCGGGCCAGCGCCACCGCTTCGGGCCGATGACTTTCCGGCCGACGCCCGTCCAGCAACCGCGGATCCCGATCTGGGTGGTGGGCGCCTGGCCGGCGGCGCGCTCGATGGCGCGCGCAGCGCGCTGGGACGGGATCATCCCGCAGGTCCGTGACGCGGCGGGCGAGGCCGCGGTCCCCACGCCCGACCAGCTCCGCGACATCGTGCACTGGATCGCCGGTACCCGGGCGGCGGCGGGACGTCGGGGGTCGTACGAGGTGATCGCCCAGGGCGTGACGCCGCCGGACGATCGAGCGACGACGGACGGGCTGGTCGCGGCGTTCCGCGATGCCGGCGCGACGTGGTGGATCGAGTCGAACTGGGAGGGCGCGACGGTGGCGTCGCTCCGCGAACGGATCGAGGCCGGCCCCCCGGGCGTGTGACCCGTGCCCGGGACAGGTCGACGCCCGGGACGGGTCGATCCGTCCCGGGCGTCGTGCTGCGTGGCTCGTCAGCCGCTGGTTCCGCTCGAGGGAGCGGCGCTGGGAGCCGGCGACGCGTCGGGGTCGCCGGGACCCCATCCGCCGCCGGGGAAGCCCCAGCCGCCCATGCCCGGGCCGCCGTGGCCGCCGCGCCCGAAGCCGTCTCCGCCGCCCATGCCCGGGCCGCCGACGTCGCCGGCCGCGTGCGCGCGGACGGCCGTGGCGGACAGCGAGCCGTCGGCGTTCTTCGTGCCGCTGGCCATGACGACGTCACCGACCTTGATGTCGGCAAGGGTCGGCGTGGTGATCCCATCGACCTCGTAGGTCGTCGACGCGGTGACCTTGACCGTGACGGTGGAGCCGTCGCGGATCGTGAGCGTGAGGGAGCTGGTGCCCTTTTCCTTGACCGTGCCGGCGGCGGTCGCCGGCTGGATCTCGACAGAGGTCGCGGTGAGCGTGCCATCGCTGCCGAGGGTGCCCCGGGCCGCGATGCGGACACCGGCGACGACCGCATCCTTCGTGGCCGCCTTGCCGCCGAGGGTGTACGTGGTCGACCCGGTGAGGGCGACCTTGGCGGAGCTGCCATCGAAGGCCGTGACGGTGACGGTGGAGCCCGACACCGACGCGACGGTCCCGGCAACGGTGGGCTGGACGACCGTGATCGCGGTGATCGTGTATGTCCCGTCGGCGTTGCGGGTCTCGCGGAAGACGATCCGGTCGCCGACCTTGAGGGTCGACAGCGCGACGGTCGTGCCGTCGTTCGTGACGGTGGCCCCGGTCGCGTCGATCGTCCTGGTCCAGTCGTCGTCCGTCTTGAGGGACAGCTTCGCGCCGTCGATGGCCGTGATCGTGATGGCGCCCTGCTCGAGGCCGCCGCCGAAGCCGCGCCCACCGCGCCCGTCGGGGCGCACCTGGGTTCGGCCGTCGGGCGAGGTCCAGGCCGCCTCGGCCACCTGGACTGGCTGGCGGCCGGCCGTCGGAACGGTGCCGGCGTCGTTCGGGGCGCCTCCGCTGCCGAGGGCGAACCCGACGGCGAGGACGCCGACGACGACGGCCCCCGCGAGCGCGGCGATGCCGAGCGTCCTGCCGCGCGGCCCCTTCGAGCCTGGCGGCGCCGCGGCTGGCGATACCTCGGGCGCCGGCTGCGCCTCGGTCTGCACGTCGGTCCACTGCACGGCGGGCTGCTCGACCTGGGTCTGCTGCGTGTCCTGCTGTTCCTGCACTCGATCTCTCCTGGACCCCCCGGTGAATGGGACGGTTCAGCACCCGGTGCGGGGAGGGGCCACCCCGGGCGTTCGAGGCAGGATCGCGAGGTGACCTGAAGGGGTCCTGAAACTGACCCGCCGGCGCGATGGAGCCGCCCCGGACGCGACCAGCCAGGGGGCCAGCCTTCAGGCCCGCTTCAGGCAGCGACGCCACGATCGCCGCCTGTCGGGATCCCCGGCCCCAGCCACCAGCAGGAATGAGTGATGCTCGACGCCGTCCAGCCAGCCACCGCTCGGTCTGCCGATCGCGCTCGCGGCGCTTCGGCTGCCGTGCCCGAGCGGGTGCCGCGCGCGCTCCCCCTCCCGCGCCGGTGGACGCTCCGGGCGAGCGACCTGGGAGCCATCTGCGTCGGGTTGGCGATCCTCATCGTCCTGATGTGGATCCGCCACGGCGGCGCCACGGAGCTGGGCTCGCCGGCCGGCCTGCTCACCGCAACCGGTCAGGTCACCGCCCTGCTCGGCACGTACGCGGCGCTTCTCCAGCTGGTGCTCATGTCCCGCAGCCCGTTCCTCGACCAGGTGCTCGGCCCGGACCGCCTGGCCTGGCTGCACCGCTGGCTCGGCTTCGCCACGGCCTGGCTCATCGGCGGGCACGTCGTCGCCACGACGGCGGGGTACGCCCTCGGCGAGGGCCGCGGCCTGCTGGAGCAGCTGCTGACGTTCCTCGGCACCTACCAGTTCGTGCTGCTCGCCGGCGCCGGCTTCGCCCTGTTCGTGCTCGTCACCGTGACCTCCATCCGCGCGGCCCGGCGCCGCCTGTCCTACGAGACCTGGTTCGGCCTCCACCTGTACGCCTACCTGGGCGTCGCCCTGGCGTTCGCCCACCAGGTGGTCGTGGGCTCCGACTTCGTCGACGACCCGGTTGCGATCGCCTTCTGGGTGACCCTCTACGTCATCACGGCGGCGCTCGTCCTGGTCTTCCGGGTCGGCCAGCCGCTCGCCCTGGCGGCCCGGCACCGGTTCGTCGTCGCCAACGTCGTCGTGGAGGCCCCGGGCGTCGTCTCGCTGTACATCACCGGGCGTGAGCTGGACCGGCTTGCCGTCCGCGCCGGGCAGTTCTTCCTGCTCCGCCTCCTGACGCCCGACGGCTGGTGGCGCGCCCACCCGTTCTCCCTGTCGGCCGCGCCGAACGGGCGGTTCCTGCGCTTCACCGTCAAGGATCTCGGCGACTGGAGCGGCGGCCGTCTCCAGCGTGTGCCGGTGGGGACGCGCGTGATCCTGGAGGGCCCGTACGGGGTCCTGACGGGGGCCCGGCGGACGCGCCCCAAGGTCCTGCTGGTTGCCGGCGGCGTGGGCATCTCCCCGTTGCGTGCCCTGCTGGAGGCTCTGCCCTCCGGCCGCGGCGACCTCTCGCTGATCTACCGGGCGCGCCGTCCCGAGGACCTCGTCTTCCGGGACGAGCTCGAGGCGATCGCGCGATCCCGCGGGGCCACGGTCCACTACCTGGTCGGTCGGCGCGGGAGCCCGGCGGTGGGACCGGATCCCCTGGGCCCGGCCGCCCTCGCGGCGCTCGTCCCCGACATCGCCGATCACGACGTCTTCCTCTGCGGCCCCCTCTCGATGATGGATCACGCGCGCGACGCCCTGCTGCGCCTGGGCGTGCCGGGGTCGCAGGTCCACCTCGAGCGTTTCTCCTCCTGAACGAAGGACCTGCCATGCCACGACGCGGAGCCGTCGCGCTCCTCCTGACCACTGCCGCGCTCGCACTCCTCCTCGCCTTCAAGACACCGAGCGATCCGACTCCGGCGACGACCGGGGCGACCGGGGCGACCGAGGGCGCGACCCCCTCCCCGGTCGCCGCCGGACCGGGCGCGAGCACCGCTCCATCGGCCCCCGCAGCCGCCGCCGCAACACCCGGACCGGAGGCCACGCCGACGCCGGCGGCGACCCCGACGCCGGCGGCGACCACGCCGCCGACGCCCGCCGCCGGCGGCACCTATCGCGACGGAACGGTGACCGGGGCGGTGGTGGGGACGCGCTGGGGCGTCGTCCAGGTGCAGGTCACCATCAGCGGGGGCGAGATCGCCGACGTGACGGCGCTCCAGCTGCCCGACGGCGACCCGCACTCCGCCCAGCTGAGCCAGCGGGCCGAGCCCCAGCTGCGGAGCTCTGCGCTGGCCGTCCAGGGCGCCAGCGTGGACGTCGTGTCCGGCGCCACGTACACGAGCCTCGCCTACGCCCGGTCGCTGCAGGCCGCCCTCGATTCGGCGCGGGCCTGAGCCGTGGGCGTCCGGGTGGTGCCGGTCATGGGGACCGTCGTCTCCATCGACGTCCGCGACCCCGATCCGTCCGACCCCGCGATCGCCCGCGCGATCGAGGAGGCGGTCGCCTGGCTCCACGAGGTGGACGCCCGCTTCAGCCCGTTCCGTGAGGCCAGCGAGATCCGCCGGCTGGACCGCGGGGAGCTGGCTCTCGACGACTGCCACCCCGACGTGCGCCACGTCCTGCGCGTCTGCGAGGACCTGCGGGCGGCGACCGGCGGGACATTCGACGTGCGCGGCCATGATCCGGCAGGCCGGCTGAACCCGTCCGGCTTCGTGAAGGGCTGGGCCGTCGACGAGGCCGCGGATCGGCTGACAGCCGCCGGCGCGCGCTCGTTCGCCGTCAATGCCGGCGGCGACATCGTCGTGCGGGGCGAGGCGGCACCGGGCCGGGCATGGCGCGTCGGGATCCGCGATCCGGCCGCGGCCGATCGGATCTCGGCGGTCCTCCAGCTCACCGACCGAGGCGTCGCCACGTCCGGGCTCTACGAGCGCGGGGGCCACGTCCGGGACCCGCGCACCGGGCACGTCCCCGACGCGTACGCGAGCGTCACCGTGATCGGGCCCACGCTGGGCCCCGCCGATGCCTGGGCCACGGCCGCCCTGGCGCTGGGCTCCGAGGGCCCCGCGCGCGTCGCGGCCCAGGCCGGACTGGGCGTGCTCGCGATCAGCCATGCCGGGGTCGCCACGTGGTCGGACCTCGTGGACGCTCTTCTGCGATGATCGCGCGGCGCGATGGGCAGTTCAGGTTCGCTTCAGGAACCGCGCGTAGAACGACACTCGAAGCGAGCACTCCCCAGCCCGCCCGGAGTCATCCATGACCCACGAACCGAGCCCCTGGCTCGACCCGGCCACCCCAGCGGGCACGCCGCCACCCGACGCCGCGCCCTCCGATGCCGCGCGACAGGTGCGCGGCGCTGGCGGCGGTGGCGGCGTCCGCATCGTCATGGGCGCGGCGATCCTCTCCGCGGTGCTGGCCAGCGGGGGGACGGCAGCCCTGCTCCTCGCGACCCGCCCGGCCACCCCGGCCACCGCGGCGGCGAGCCCCTCAGCCTCCGCTCCGGTCGCAAGCACCGTCGTGACCCGCCTTCTCGGGGCCGACGCCGTCGCCGCCGTCGCGGCCGCGACCGAGCCGTCGGTCGTCACGATCAGCGGGTCGAACGGCCGGTTCGCGGTCACGAGCGGCTCGGGGATCATCGTCTCAGCCGACGGGCTCATCCTCACCACGGCCATCGTCGCGCCCACCGACACGACGTATGACGTGCTCCTCCCCGACGAGCACCAGGCCAGCGCCACGGTGGTCGCCCGCGACGCGCCACACGGACTCGTCCTGCTGCGAGCCGCGGCCACCAGCCTCGCGCCCGCACGACTGGGAACCGGCAGCGCGCTCGTCGTCGGGCAGCTCGTCGTGGCCGTCGGCAGCCCGCTCGGCGAGTTCACCGACACGGTGACCTCGGGGATCGTGTCGGGCCTCGAACGGTCGATCGACCTGCGCGACCCGTCGAGCGGGGTCCGGGTGGCCCTCGACGGCCTCATCCAGACCGACGCGGCGATCAACGCCGGCAGCAGCGGCGGACCCCTGCTCGACGCGTCCGGCACGGTCGTCGGCATCATCGCGACCTCGGCGAGCGACGGCCAGGGGATCGGCTTCGCCATCCCGATTGCCGCGGCGCTTGAGCTGATCGCCCGGGCCGAGGCGTGATCCCCCGTCCGTCCAGCGGCGGAGGCTGAGGTGCACCTGCTCCTCGTGGAGGACGACCCGCGCCTGGTTCGGCTCCTGACGCGCCTGCTGACCCAGGACCGCCACGTCGTCGACAGCGCCACCACCGCCGCCGACGGCCTCGAGCTGGCGAGCGAGGCCGAGCTGGACGCGGTCATCCTCGACGTGGGGCTCCCCGACGGCTCCGGCTTCGACGTCGCCAGGCGCCTGCGGGCGCAGGGCTCGGCCGTGCCGATCCTGATGCTGACGGCCCGTGACGCCGTATCCGCCCGGGTCGAGGGCCTCGACGCGGGCGCCGACGACTACCTCGTCAAGCCGTTCGCCTACGAGGAGCTGCTGGCCCGCCTCCGGGCGCTGGGCCGCCGCCCGCCCCCGCGCCGCGGCCTGACCCTCAAGGCAGGACCGATCACGCTGGACGAGTCCGACCGGCGGGTGACCGTCGGCAGCACCCCGGTGGATCTCAGCCAGCGCGAGTACGCCATCCTGGAGTGCCTCCTCCGCCGGCCCGGCCAGGTCCTGTCGCGCGACCAGCTCCTGGACCAGGCCTGGCCGTACGGAGCCGCGCTCACGCCCAATACCGTCGAGGCCTACATCCACCTGCTGCGCACCAAGCTCGGCCCGGACGGCGGCGCCTGGATCGAGACCGTCCGCGGCGTCGGGTACCGCGTCCGTGCTCGCTGACCCCCTCGCCCCGGCACCGGCGACGCGCGGGAGCGCGGCCGCCGGCGACGACGCCGCGCTCCTCCGGCAGACGCGACGCCGCCTCATCGCCTGGAGCGGCGGCCTGACCCTGCTCATCCTCCTCGCCCTCGGGGCACTCGTCTACGCCGCGGTCTCCAACCAGCTCGCCGGCAGCGGCAGCTCCGTCCTCCAGACCCGGGCCGACGAGGTGGCCAGGATCATCAGCCGTCCCGGGCCAATCCCGGATCGGCAGCCCTTCGGGTTCGCGTTCGGCGGCGCGCAGTCGGGCACCATCACGCTCGCGGTCCAGCCTGACGGCTCCGTCCTCGGCCGCCTCGACGAGGTTGCCGGGCTCCCCATCGAGCCGTCCGTCGCGGCCGCCAGGGCCAACGGCCAGGACACGCGCACCGCGACCGTCGACGAGACGCCGATCCGGGTCTACTCCCTGGCAGTGCCGCGCAACGACGGCCAGTGGGTGGTCCAGGTGATCGGAGAGCGGGTCTCGGAGCAGCGGCTCCTGGCAGCGCTCCTCTCCGTGCTGGTGCTCGGCAGCCTCGCCGCGCTGGCCCTCGCCGTCGCCGCGGGGTGGGTCTACGCCGGTCGGGCCCTCGTGCCCATCCGCGCCTCGATCGAGCGGCGCGAGGCAGCCCTGCAGCGCCAGCGCGAGTTCGCTGCCAACGCGAGCCACGAGCTGCGGACGCCGCTCACCGTGATCCGGACCAGCGTCACCGACCTGCGGCGCAACCAGGACGAGCCCGTCCGGCAGGTGGGCGCCGCGCTGGAGGACATCGACGCCGAGACGACCCACCTGACAGCCCTCGTGGACGACCTGCTGCTCCTGGCACGTACCGACGCCGGCACGATCGAGCTCGAGCGGGCGCCCGTGGACCTCGCGGACGTGGCCGTCGAAGCGGTTGGGCCGCTCACGGCGATGGCGGCGCAGCGCGGCGTCTCGCTGGTCGTCGATCCCCTGCCGGCGGAGGTCGACGGCGACGCCCTGCGGCTCCGCCAGCTGGTCAAGATCCTGGTCGACAACGCCGTGGCGCACACGCCCGCCGGCGGCAGGGTGATGGTGCGCGTCCGGCCGGACGCGGGCTCGGCCGTGCTGGAGGTGGAGGACGACGGGCCGGGGATTCGCGAGGAGGACCTGCCGCGCGTGTTCGAGCGGTTCTGGCGCGCGGACGACGCCCCGGCGGGCGGCACGGGCCTGGGGCTCGCGATCGCGGCCTGGATCGTGGAGCGCCACGGCGGCCGGATCGCGGCGGCAAACCGCCCCGAAGGCGGCGGCCGGTTCGAGGCGCGGATCCCGCTCCGGGCACCCGGCGGCGACCCCCTTTCATGATCTCTTCACGAACCTGGGACAGATACTGGCCGCGATGCACATCCTGCTGATCGAGGACGACCCGCGCCTCGCGGCGCTCCTCGAGCAGCTCCTCACAGGCGAGCGCCACGTGGTGGAGGTGGCCGCCAACGGCCGCGAGGGGCTCGACCTTGCCGGAGTCGGCGGACTCGACGCCATCGTGCTGGACGTCGGCCTGCCGGACGTCTCCGGGCTGGACGTGGCCCGCCGCATCCGCCGTTGGGGCAGCGGCGTCCCGATCCTGATGCTGACCGCGCGCGATGGCGTGAGCGACCGGGTCAGCGGCCTCGACGCCGGGGCGGACGACTACCTGGTCAAGCCGTTCGCGTTCGAGGAGCTGGCGGCCCGCCTTCGCTCGATCACGCGCCGGCCCGCCGCGCCGCCCGCGGCGCTGCTGCGCTGCGGCCCGCTGGCCCTCGACGACGTCCGGCGCAGCGTGACAGTCGATGGCCGGGTGGTGGCCCTGAGCCCCCGCGAGTTCGCGCTGCTGGAGGCGCTGATGCGCCACCCGGGGCAGGTGCTCACGCGCGACCAGCTCCTGGATCGGGCCTGGCCGTACGGCGTCGCCGTGACGCCGAACTCCGTCGACGCCTACGTCGCGTTCCTCCGCCGCAAGCTGGGGCCGGAGGGGGCGAAGCGGATCGAGACCGTGCGCGGGGTGGGCTTCCGCCTCCGCCGGGACGCGTCGGATGCGTGACGGTACGGCTCGCGAGCACGAGCCGGACGGCCCGCTGGTTCGTCGCGTTCGCTGGCAGCTGATCGGCTGGAGCGCGGGGAGCACGTTCGTCGTGCTCCTGGTGCTGGGAACGGCACTCTACGCGGCCGTCGCGATGACCCTCTCGTCGGCGTCGGAGAACCTCCTTCGTGAGCGTGCCGCCCTCCTGGCGGAGTCCACCCTGGTCCCGGTGGCCGGCACCCCGGGCGGCGGGACCATCACCGGCGAGGCCTCCGCGACCGGCACCATCCAGGTCGTGGCCGGCGGCGACGCCGCTCTGCCCGGGTTCGCCGTCGGGGGGCCCTACGCCGGCACGCTGGCGGTGGTGGTCCCGGTGGACGGCGCCACGGGCCTCGAAGGGCTCCCGACGATTCCGGCGCCGGCGAGCCCGGCTGCGGGCCTCGCGCCCGAGCAAGCGCCAGGTCCACCCGACCCGGAGGGGTACGCGGCCGCGCAACGTGGTGTCACATCCCTGCGCGAGACGACCTACCAGGGCAGCCCCGTGCGCGTCCTGTCCGTGCCGGTACCTGCCCCATCGTCCGATCCGGCGGCCGCACCCGCCGGCGTGATCCAGGTCGTGGCCGACCGGACCGCCGAGCTCCGGACCCTGGGGGTCGTGCTGGCCGTGCTGGTGGTCGGAGGGCTCGCCGCCCTCCTCGCCGCTGCCTTCGCCGGTTCGCTGTACGCCACCCGCGCCCTCGTCCCGATCCGGGAATCCCTGCGCCGCCAGCGCGAGTTCGCGGCCGATACCAGCCACGAGCTGCGGACACCGCTCGCCGTCATCCGGGCAGGCGTGGCGCGGGTGCGCCAGCAGCCCGACGCCCGCGTCCAGGAGGTCGCGCCGACGCTCGAGGTCGTCGACGCCGAGGCCGTGCGGCTCGGCACCCTGGTCGACGACCTCCTTGCGCTGGCCCGGACAGACGCCGGCTCGGCCGACCTGGACCCTGGCCCGGTGGACCTCGCCGACGTCGCGACGGATGCCCTCGCGACACTCGAGCCCCTGGCAACGTCGCGCGGGACGCGCCTGGTCCTCGACACCGCGCCGGCTCCCATGACCGGCGACGTCGATCGCCTGGGGCGCCTCGTCACGGTCCTCGTCGACAACGCGATCCGCCACGGCCGGGAGGACGGGGTCGTCACGGTGACGGTGCGGCCAAGACGGCTGACGGTGGACGACGACGGGCCGGGCATCGCCCCCGTGGACCGCGACCGCGTCTTCGAGCGGTTCTGGCGCGGCCCCGACGCGGCGCCCGGCGGGAACGGCCTCGGGCTGGCCATCGCCGCGTGGATCGCAGAGCGTCACGGCGGCCGGATCGCGGCGGGCACAAGCCCGGCCGGCGGCGCTCGACTCGAGGTCTCATTTCCGACCCACTGATTTCACGACTTCTTCAGAGGCGGACCGGAGATTGGGGCATGGCAGCGCACCTGCCTCGCACCTGCGACACTCGGCCCGCGAGAAGACGGGCACGCATCCGACGACGGAGGCCTCCATGCAGCTGAACGACCAGCCAGTCGGGACCCTGGAGCCCGCGCCCCATGACGACGGGGCCGACCAGGTTGCGGGTCGCCCCCGGCGCCGGCGCGGCATCCTGGCCGTGCTTGCCGGGACCGCCCTCATGGTGGTCTCGATCGGGGTCCCGGCAGTCCTCGCGGCGGGGCCGGGCCCGGCAATCCTCACGGCGGGGCTCGCTGCGGCACCGGCGGCGGGCACCCTCTCCGCCACGAACGTCGACGCGGCCGTCGCCGACGCCGCGTTCAAGGAGTTCGCCGCGTGCATGCGTGAGCACGGGATCGAGATGCCGGATCCTGTCGTGGTCCAGGCCCAGCCGGCGGGCAGCGACGCGATCCCGAACCTCGTGCCGTCGACCGACGGAGCGCTCCCGAACCTTGTGCCGACATCAGGCAGCGTCACGATCACCGGCGGCGCCATCGTCGGTGCCACCGGCGCCTCCGTCCCGGACAAGGACTTCCAGGCGGCGAACGACGCGTGCGCGCCCATCCTCGAGAAGGCGGGCATCCACGCCGGGACCGGGACCATCGACGTCTCGAGCGGGACGGCCCTCGGCGGCCCCGTGGGCGCCGGGGTCGCCGGCATCGTCGTCGCGGGCGGCGGCGACGTCACCAAGCAGGCGGCCTCGATGAAGGCCTACGCGGCCTGCATGCGGACCCATGGCGTGGACGTCGCGGACCCGGTCGTCGACGAGAAGGCCGGCTCGGTCCAGCTCAGCTTCCCGGTCGACCCGGGGTCGGCCGCCTTCCGCACCGCCGACGCGGCCTGCGCGGTCGACGGCTTCAGCTTCGCGCCACCGGTCGCTCCGGCGCCGTAGCGCATCTCCCGCCACTCGGAACCGACACGAGGGGGCCCTCCGGGGCCTCCTCTTCGTTTGGGCGGAGCTCAGCGGCGCTCGCGGCACGCCGCCCGCCCGCCAGGACAGCCGTGGCGCCGTTGTGATGACCGGCCCTTGACAGTTGGGCACTCCGGCAACCAGCGTCAAAGCATGGACAGGCCGGACGACGAGGACTACGTCGCCCCGGGCCCAGGACTGCCGGCGTTCGTGCACCGGATCTCCGGGCCCGGGTGGGCCTTCGTGGGCCTGGCCGTGCTGGTCGCCATCGCGCGGCTCGGCGCCAACGGCCTGCTGGAGCTGGAGCGACAGTGGAGCCTCGACGACGCCTTCAGCCTCGCGGTCATTGCCGGGTCCGTACTGCTCGTGCTGGTCCCGGTCCTCCTGCTCCACCGCCGGCCCGCCGCGTGGTCCGAGGACCGCCTGCTGACGGTGGCGGCCATCGTCGTCGCGGCGGGGCCCATCCTCGCCGCGATCACCCGCGTCGTCTGGGGTTTCCTGTTCTCGTGGCTGACCATGGGCGACGCCATCGACGCCGGACCGGACCTGGTGCAGCCCGTCTCGATGCTCCTTGCCGTGCCGGGCTGGCTCGTCGCCATCGCGACCCCCCTCCTGGTGGTGTGGGGGTTCGACCGGCTCGACGACCGCCCGCCGGCCCGCTTCCCTGGAGCCTCCGTCGTGCTCGTTGTCGGCCTCGTGGTCCTGCTCCTCGCGGGGCCGCTGGCCGGCGCTCTCCTGCTGGCGCCGGCGAGCAACGGGGAAGCGTCGGCCGGCTCGTCCTGGACAATCCTGAACGTGGTCCCGTGGCTGGTGATCCCCGCGGCGTGGACGTGGGCAGCGCTTGCTGCTCTTGCCGGCATCCGGGCCGGTCGGGGGCACTGGTGGCGACTGCTTCTCGCAAGCGTGATCCTCGCGGAATTCATCCCGGACGCCCTGGCGAATCTCGGCTACGTGCTCGGCTCCGTCATGGTCGAAAGCGGCCCGTGGTCCGACGTGATCATGTCCCTCTGGCGGCCGGTCGCCCTGCTGGGCGCAGCGGGGGCCACGGCCCTCGCGGGAGCCTTCGCGAGCGTGCCGCGCGCTGTCGCCGACGTCCCGTCCCGGGGCGATCTGGACCGTCCTGAGCCGGCCTGATCCCGACCAGCGGCAGGGCGTACGCCGAGGACTGGCCGGGGAGTTAGCCGGGGCGATCTCCCATTCGCCCCGGTGTGGATCACCTCAGTCCCACTCCTCGGTCCAGAGCCACCAGCCACCGCCCAGCGGCTCGAAGGTCGCGCCGGTCCAGAGCGGCGAGTAGTTGTCATCCGTAAGAGCTGGCTTGTCGTCAGGTGCGTAGGCCAACCCAACCCGGTAGAGCCCGCTGTCATCCACGACGAACCGAAAGCCATTCGCGGTCCGCTCGACCTGACCCACGTCGTAGAGACCCACCCAACCCCGATCGACTGGGCCGCCCGACATCACGTCGGCGGCCATCAGGTCAAGCGCCCCACGCGACGCAGCAAGGCGCGCGTCGAACAGTCCGCCTGAGAGCCCGGCCACGAAGACGAGGCCCATCGCCACCGGGATCACCATCCAGCGCACCCACTCGACGATGGGCATGCGCAGCCGCGACCTTGAGGCGGTCCCGGCGAACCGGATGAACCAGACCACCGCGATCGTGAGCCAGACCGCGGCGCCAACCAGGAACATCCACAGCGCGTCGCGGCTGCTCGCATCGACCGCGATGAGGATCGCGACCCCTGTAGCGAGGTAGAAGAAGACGCCGGGAGGACCGCTTCGCCAGGGCCGCGTGCGGGCGGGCGGCGGCGGCCAACCCACCGCGGCTGTCATCGCCCACGCCTGTGCTTCGTCATCTGGACCCGTCGTTCGATTCGGCGACGCGACCACACACGCCGATCATCGCGCCGCCCACAGTGAAGATAGCCCCCGACACCGGCCGTCGTGCTGGTCCTCGGAGCCCGTCAGGGGATCAGCTCAAGCCCGCACACCACGAACGATTCGTCGACGTTGGAGTAGCCGCCCATCAGGTTCACGTGCGTCCCGGTCCGATACGCGACCTGGCCCTTCCTGTTGAGGATCTCGACCTCTGATCCTGAGCTGCGAGCGGTCCAACCGTTGGGCCACGTGAGGACGACACGACCGCCGAACGTGTCGTCGGTGATGGCGGTGCCTGCGCTCGGGTCGGTCACGAGGTCGCCTGCGACTCCCATCAGGTAGCAGCCTTCCTGGCTGGTGGGGTCAAGCGTCTTGAGAGTCACGGGAGCGGTCACGGTGGAGCCGCCACAGGCCCAGACGACGAATGCCAGGGCAAGAGCGACCATCCCGGAGCGAAGACGAGGATTGCGCATGACGGATTGGTAGATCACATCTGCGCCAGCGGCAAGGACCTGAAAGTCCATCCGATGCGGGCAGACAGAGTCCCCGGTTCCTCGGCCGGCGGAGCGTGACGAGCACCTGACACGTGCGCGGGCCGGAGCCTCATGCCGGGTGAAGGTGAAGGACCCGGGCCCGTCGCAGCCGAGGCTGGCGGTCCGGGGCGTCCATGCCCGGATCTCGAGACGGCGGTGCGACGCGGCGAGGGCCGAAGGTCACGGCCCCCGGACGCCCCGTGCGCGACCCATCGTGTGACGAGCGCGGCAGATCGTGGGTCCCGTGCGGAGCCACCGGCCCATTGAGCAGGCGAGCCAGCGCGGCTCACCGCACGGCCGGCGGCCAACCTGTGGCTATCCCCACCCCCAGGGTGCCGGGTAGCGGGCTGGGCACCCGCCTCGGCTGCCGCTAGATTCGCCCCAACGACCACACACCCTCAGGGGAGCAGACACTGGAGGCGGTCATGGCGCTGGATGAGATGGCTGGTACTGACGCTGAACCTGCGGATGGAGTGCCCTGGTGGAAGGCCCGACGTTCGGGACCGGGACGCGCGGGACGCAATGGCTCGGGCGCCGGAGCAGGTCCGGTCTACGGGCTTGGAATGATCGGGGCGATGGCCTACTTCTTCCAGTCGGCTGAGTCCGGGTGGGACTACGTGCTGGCCATTCCCAAGGCCAGCCTCTGGCCGGCTCTGCTGGTCTACAAGCTGCTCAAGAGGTACTACGGCTAGAGAAACCCGGCAGCCCCTCCGGCGGAACCGGAACGACCGCGCCAGGCCCGCCGCTTCGCGGACGGGCTCATGGCAGTCGCCCGCGTGTCAGGACGTGGCCGCCCGCGTCCGGGCCGCCGGCATCCTGCGGCCAGAGCAGAGCGTCCGGTGCGGAGCCGGGGGCGGCATTGAAGGCTAGCCCCAGAAGCTGAGGAAGTCGAAGAAGGCCCGGAGAGGACCGACCTCACCGTGATCGGCGGCGCGTGGGGTGGCGGCCGCGGCGCCGATGAAGCAGCCCACGACGAACGGGACGCAGCCCCAGCCCAGGAAGAACGGGAGAGCGGCCGTATCCCCGCTCGCGGGCAGGACGAGCCAGGCGATGACCTGGGCGACGGCACAGCCAATGACCCCGACGAAGAACCCGAGCCACGCCAGGTAGCGCCGGCCGATCACGACGCCGGCTGCCATCCCGCCCACGAAGCCACCGATGGGCGCCAAGACCAACCAGAGCCACCCTTCCGTGTCGCCGAGTGCAAACGGGAGGATCGCGGAGCCAGCGGCGCTCGGCAGGAATGCGAGGAGGAAGACCAGCATCAACTGCCGTGGGGCACGGCCGGCCTCCGTTGGAGCCGGGGCCGCCCGGCGCGACGCCTGACCGGCACGCCGCCTCACCCGTCCCCGTGGGCGCTCGACAATACGACCCGTCGTCGCCTGCGGCGGTGGCGCCCCGCTCGGCGGGGCAGGCGATCCAGGCGGGCTGAGGCGGTTGGGTTCGACCTCATCGGTCAAGCGGTTCTGCATCGGCTTCACCCATCAGCGTGGGGGCCAACGATGCCCTGCACCGCGGACTATTCAGCGGACGACGGTCGACGGCAAGTGGCGAACGGCTCCCGCTCGCCCGGTGCGCGGCCCATCCTCCGCACCTGTCGCCCGCCATCGCGAGCGTGGTGGCTTCCAGCCAGAAGGGGCGTTCGTTCCGAGCTCCGCGTCCAACGCAGCACGTCGACCCCGGTGGGCCCGGCGCTAGGATCGCGGACGCCGACGCCGCACCGGCCACGCGAACCCGGCCACCGTGCCAAGGCCAAGAAGGCCATGGATGACCATCACGACGGGGCTCGGGCCACCGGGGTCGACACCCTCCACGTCAGTTGGCGGGGGCGTGGGCATCGGCCCCTGGGGCGGGGTGGTGGACTCCGGGACCGGACACTCGAACTCGACGGGAACCGCCGCGCCGACCCATCCCTGACCGTTGACCAGCGGGTCGACGTGCGCCAGCGTGCCGGCATCGCCGCGGAAGTCCGCCATGACGCCGACGTGGCCGCTGAACGACACCCCCGGGTGATCCGCACAGCCCAGGTCGGCCAGCGAGGGCGCCGCGTACCGGAGCACCACCCGCGGCGCGAAGTGGATCTCCCCGAACTCGCCGTACTCGCCGGTGTTCCAGTCATCCGAGGTCGTGCCCACCAGCGTGGCATCACCGATCAGTTCCGCCGTGCCGAACCCCCCGGGTTCGACAACCGGGGTGATCGTGGCCGTGACCATCTCGCCGACCGCGAAGGACTCGGCGTTCTCGTACACGACGTTTGGAAGCCCGGCCCCTGCGACCACCAGTTCGAAGGTCCAGTCGATCGTCTCTCCGGGCGCGACGGGCCCCACGAAGTCAACGAGCACCGCCTGGTCTGCGCGAACGCTGGGGCTCGCAGTCGACGCGAGTACGACGGCCATGACGGACGCGGCAAGCAGCTTGCGATACATCACCGACTCCTATGCCGACACACGAGACTGGTCGAGCTGCCGGGTGGATCGGGGCCGGTCCCGGCGGCCACGCGCGGGAGGCGCGTCGGAGTCTCCTGCTGCGGGTTTGACGCGCATCGCCGGTGACATGTTGCAGCGGCGGCGAATGGGCCCGGACGCCCGGTGCGCGACCACCATCCGAGGAGAGCGGAGCGTCCGGTGCGGAACCGGGCGGCGGGGTCAGGCCGGTGCCGCCGCCGGGGCGGCGCGACCTCGCTTCGGCTCGACGACCGGGCGCAGCGCCCATGCCGCGAGGAGGAAGAGGACGAGCCCGAGAAGGAGCGAGGCTCGCATGCCGGTGCCCATGCCCAGCACGCGGTTCACGACGTCGGCGAGCACGCCGCCGGCGAGGATCGCCGCGAGCCCCGAGGTGCCCGTCGCCACGTTCGAGAGGCCCATGTACCGGCCGGACGAGGCCCGTGGGATGATGTCCGTCATCAGGGCCCAGTCAACCGCGATGAACACGCCATTGGCGACGCCCCACAGCACCGCGGCGACGTAGACAAGCAGGAGGCCTGTCGCCGCCGCGCCGATGCCCATCGAGACCGCCCCCACGATGCAGGCCGTGTAGATGACCGGCTTGCGCCCGTAGCGGTCCGAGAGCCGGGCGGCAGGGATGCTGACGAGCACGATGCTGACGGCGATGAGGATCGCAATCTGCCGGTACATCCCGTTCGCCTCGTCCTGCTGCATCCCGAACACCTGCTTGAGGTACTGGTACGCGAGGCCGAACAGGATGCCGCCCGCCGTGAGGAACAGGAATCGCGAGGCCAGCAGCCATACGTACGACCGCTCCTGGAGGATGTCGCTCGCCCACGTCTCCTTCGCGATCGTCGTCCACGAGCGCCCGTGGCGCGGCCGTGGCGGCATGCCCTTGCCCACCCGCAGCACGACGCTCAGCATCGTCACCAGCTCCACGACGGCAACCGCGATCAGCGCCAGCGGCAGCGCCTTCATCTCCACAGCGACGGTGGCGATCACCGCGCCGGTCACGTTGCCGAAGACCTGCATCAGCCCGACCATCGCGCTCGCCGTCCCGACCTGCGGGTCAGCCACCAGGTCGGGCACGTAGCCCTGGAACGGGCCGCGAGCCGTGTTCGTGCTGAACTGCAAGAGGGCGAAGAAGGCCGCCAGGGCGAGCAGGGAGTTCGAGCTCGCGATCCCGAGCAGGAACACCACGTCGAGCAGCGAGCCGAAGACGATGTACGGCTTCCGGCGGCCCCAGCGACTCGACGTGAAGTCGCTGAGGTAGCCCGCCGTGGGCTGGATGAGGATCGCGATGAACGTGCCGGCGACCGTGATGATCCCCATCGCGGTACCCGCGAGATATGGGTCGATCCCGAGCGTCGTGTCGTAGTTGACGCGGTTCTGGAGGTAGGCGTTGACGCAGCTGTCGATCGCGGTCAGGCCGAGCCAGTAGGCCGAGATCCGGAGGAGGTGGGTCACGGGCAGGAGCGCCGTCGGGCGGGCTCCCTCAGGTTCCGCCTCGGCCGTTGCATCCGCAGCCACTGCCCGCGTGTCCATGGTGGCTTCGGGTGACTCCACTCTTCTGCTTCAGGGACGTGTCGCCGGGTGACCATCCGGGGTGGCGGCCGCCCCGCGCGGTCCCGGCGGCCGGCGCGGGGACCGTGTGTCCGAGCCTCCCGCCGCCGGTGACCGTGACCGCCCCGGCGCGAGCCGTCGAGAGGCAAACGGCACCCGGCACAGCCGTTGCGGAGCCGCGGGTTCTCGGTGGGTCCGGCCACGGGAGCGCGGGGCGCGCCCACCACCCGGGGAGAGCGGAACAGCGACCGGGGCGGAGCCACGGGCCTCCGAGCGCCGAGCGGCCGTTATGGTCCCGCGTGCGGGTCGCGGCGCTGGGCTGCGAGGTGCCCGGCCAGCAGGAAGCAGGCGACCATCACCGCCCCGACGGCGGCGACCACGGGGACCCACGAGGTGACGTTGTCCAGCCCGCATCTGCGCGACCCTCCCGGGGCCGTGACGATGTTGAGATCGGGCCACGAGACGGACCAGGCGGCCGACTCGGTGAGGATCATCCGCACGGCCCACAGGATGTTCCCGTCCGCGGCGACCCCGATCGCTCCCGCAAGTCCGGCTCCCGCCACCCAGAGCAGCGCCAGCTCGACGCCGCCGGGGCTTCCGCGCCACAGGAGCCACGCCCCGAGCAGGGCGAGGAGGCCGCCGACCGCGAACGGGCCGCTGACCACCATCATGTACAGGCCCGCCTCGCCCGCCATATGCTCGCCCTGGGCGCCGAGGAGGTCAGGCAGGTACTCGATCAAGATCACCGCCGCCGACCCGAGCAGAAGCATGCCGGCCAGCCCGAGCGTCACTGCTGCGGCGCGATGCCAGCGGTTCCGCGTGTCCATGGCGGCCTCTCCACGTGAATGACAAGCGCCCGCGGCAACCGTGGTTGGCCGCGCGTCGGAGCCTTCCGCTGCAGCTGAGACGGTGCGAGGCCCCGTTCCGTTGCGCAGGAGGCGAACGGCCCCCCGTCGCCCGGTGCGCGTCCCATCGCGCGGGAGCGCCGAGGAGCGGAGCGCCCGGG
The DNA here is from genome assembly GCA_963810065.1 of uncultured Chloroflexia bacterium. GTDB lineage: Bacteria > Chloroflexota > Limnocylindria > Limnocylindrales > CSP1-4 > CTSoil-043. Next base: position 47,282 of record CAWELX010000002.1, read on the forward strand.
CAGAGCCGGGGGGAGTGCCTCATGGCCCTTGCCACACACGGTCGTTCGCCTAGCGTCAAGCCGTGCGACAGAAGCGAACCCGCACGCGGTCGGCGGCCCCGCCCAGCGACGAGCATCCGCCGGATGCGACCGGCCTGACGATCGACTGGATCGGGGTTCAGGCGACGGGCAGCGGCGGGGTGTCCGCCGTCTGGGTCCTTGTCGTCGGAGGCCTCGCCGCGCTCCGCGCCCTGCCCTTCGTCGCCTGGAGGGCCGCGCGGCGGCTGCGAGGGTAAGTGGCTCCGGCGGTAGGATTCGAACCTACGACCAAGCGATTAACAGTCGCCCGCTCTACCACTGAGCTACGCCGGAGCGAGGGCGCCCGCCACGAAGGGTCGGGGCGCGTCGTGCGGCCGAGGCCGCGCCGGGGCGAAGAATAGCATGGTGTCCCGCTCGATCGCGGGGCGCCGGCAGCGACCGCGGGGCGCTCCCGCGAGATGGCTGGCTGTGCGGGCTCGGCCCGGGACGGGAGGGCCGGGGGCAGGGCACGGCGTCCGGCCCGCAGGCACACGGGCCGGACGCGAGCGAACGGGCGGCCGGCTCGCGGGCACACGAGCCGGACGCGAGGGCATGGGCCCCGGGCGCGCCCGGCGCGCCGTCCTCGCCATCCGCCGATGCGATACTCGGAAGGTGAGCCTGATCTCCGCCGCCGAGCTGGGCGTCCGCCTCCACGACCCGGACCTGCGGATCGCCGACGTCCGCTGGTCGCTGGCCGCGCCGGCCGCCGGGCGCACGGCCTACACCGAGGCGCACCTCCCCGGGGCGGTCTTCGTGGACCTCGACCCGGTGCTGGCGGGCCCGGCTGGCCCCGGGCGCCATCCCCTCCCCCACCCGGCCGCCTTCGTTGCCTCGCTCGGCGCCCTCGGGATCGGCCGAGAGCATCGGGTCGTCGCGTACGACGACGCGGGCGGGACAGTGGCGGCGCGCCTGTGGTGGATGCTCGATGTCCTGGGCCACGCGCGAGCGGCGGTGCTCGACGGCGGGATCGCGGCCTGGCGCGACGCGGGGCTGCCGCTCACGGCGGAGGTCGTCGCCCACCCTGCGGTTGACGTCGCCACCCGCGTGGCGGCCGGCACTGACTGGCCCGGGACCATCGACCGCGCGGCGCTGGCCCCACGCCTCGGCACGCTGACGCTCCTTGACGGCCGGGTGCCGGAGCGCTACCGCGGCGATGTCGAGCCGGTGGACCCCGTCGCCGGGCACATCCCCACCGCTGTCAACGCCCCGACGGCAACCTTCCTGGGGGCCGACGGGCGCTTCCTGCCCGCCGACGCCCTTCGGGCCCGGTTCGACAGCCTGGGCGGAGCCGGCGATCGGCCGGTGGTCGTCTCCTGCGGCAGTGGGGTCAACGCCTGCCAGCTTGCGCTCGCGATGCGGGCGGCCGGGCTGCCGGATCCCCTTCTCTATCCGGGCTCCTACTCAGATTGGAGCCGGGCTGGCATACCGATCGCCACGGGAGACGCGCCCGGGCCGCCTCCACGCGGCATCCGTGGGGTAGACGCCGGGCCTGACCGACCCCCGTCAGCCGGCGCGGGCGCGTTCCAGCGCCGCGATGTCGATCTTCTTCATGGCAAGCATGGCCTCCATGACGCGGCGGGCCTTCTCCGGATCCGGGTCGGACAGCAGCGTGCCGAGTGCCGCCGGCACGACCTGCCACGACAGGCCGAAGCGGTCCTTGAGCCAGCCGCACTGCTGGGCCGACGCGTCGCCACCCGCGGACAGCGCGTCCCAGAAGTGGTCCACCTCGGCCTGCGTGTCACAAGGGATCTGGAACGAGACCGCCTCGGTGAAGTTGAAGAGCGGCCCACCATTGAGCGCCACGAACGGCTGGCCCTCAAGTTCGAACGCCACGGTCATCGCGGACCCGGGCGGCCGGCCGTGCACCTCCTGGCCCGCCTCGCCGTAGCGGCTGACGCTGACGATGCGCGAGTCGGGGAAGAGCGAGGTGTAGAAGGCGGCCGCCTCCTCGGCCTGGTCGGCGAACCAGAGGAAGGGCGTGATCCGGGGCTGCGTCATGTCGTCTCCTCGTGTGGGCGGCGTGGGGATGCTTCGGGGATGTCAGGCGAGCCGGATGAAGCGCGCGATGAGCTCGTCGAGGCGCTCGTAGCCCTCGTTGAGCCCTCCCTCCATCCCGCTCTCCACCATCCCGTCGCGGTCGGCCACCGACTGGTAGACCGCGTGGATGCGGACCGTCGTCCGCCCGTCGCGCTCGACCAGCGTGAGCGACTCGAGCGAGACGTGCCCCGGGAATCCCTCGAACTCCCAGGTCTGGAGGATGCCGTCGATCGACGGCTCGCCGTGGAAGACGCCGTGGAAGCCGTACTCGTTGCCGTCGCCGTCGCGGTGGACGAAGCGCCAGGTACCGCCGTCGCGGACATCCAGGTGGTCGACGAACATCGTGTGGTCGCGCTTGCCGAGCCATTGGACCAGCAGCTCGGGGTCCACGTGGGCCCGGTAGAGCAGCTCGCGCGGCGCGTCGAACTCCCGCTCGATCTCGATGAACGGGAGCCCCGGCTCAGCGGTGATCCGCGTCGTTCCCATGGCGTGTCCCCCTCCTGGTGCGCGGGCGGGTCCCGGTGGTTCCGGGGTCCGGCGCGCCGTGTGTCTGCAGCGTCGCGAGGAGCTCGTCCAGGCGATCGAAGCGCTCGTCCCAGTGCTCACGGTAGCGGGCCAGCCACGTGGTCGCCTCGCGGAGCGGCTCTGCCTCGAGGTGGCTGAACCGCGCGGTCGCCCGCCGCTCCCGCGAGATGAGCCCGGCCTGCTCCAGGACCTTGAGGTGGCGCGAGATGGCCGGTTGCGAGACCCGGAACGGCGCCGCGAGCTCCCCGACCTTCGCGTCCCCCTGCGCCAGGCGGACCAGGATTGCCCGGCGCGTGGGATCGGCGAGGGCGCCGAACACGGCGCTGAGCTGGTCGCCCGTTTCCATAACCACTCCCTTCCAGAACAATGTTGTTATGCTAGGCCCGGCCTGACGCACGGTCAAGCTCCCGTGCCCCCGGCGTCGGGTCTCCGAGATGCGCACCGGCGGCAGCCAGCTGGCCGCCCACGTGTCGAACCGCTGCGACTCGTGGCCGGCGGTGGCCGCCGCCGCTCCGCGACCGGGCGAGCGGGCGGGGCTTCGGGCTTCCGGTGCGGCGGGCACCTCGGCTACGATCGGACCGTGGAGCCATCGCCGCGTGCCGGGTCCGCCGTCCACGCCCTGCCTGCATCCCACGTCGTGCGTGCCCGCCATGCCGCGACGCTTGTGGGACGCGACCGGGAGCTGGTCGAGCTGAGCCGGTTTCTCGCCGCCCCGTGGCCGCGGATCGTGCTCCTCGAGGGACCGGCGGGGATCGGGAAGTCGACCCTGGTCGACGCCGCCGTCCGGCTCGCCGTGGAGGGCGGCGCCACCCCGCTCGTCTCCCGCCCGACGCTCGTGGAGCGGGACCTGCCCTACGCCGCCCTCTCGAGCCTGCTGCCGGACGCCCGGGTGGACCCGGTCCTGCCTGCCCTCGCGATGCCGCGGCGGCGGGCCCTGGAGATCGCCCTGCGGCGGGCGCCAGCCGGCGGCGGCGAGCTCGACCCTGCGGCTCTCGGCCTGGCCGTCCTCGACGTCGTTCGGGCCATCGCCCGCCCCGTGCCCGTGCTGCTGGTGATCGACGACCTCCAGTGGTGCGACACGCCCACGGCCGCGGCGCTGGCCTTCGCCCTCCGGCGCGCGGACGACGCGCCGGTCGCCCTGCTGGCCGGCGTGCGAACGGGCGTACCCTCCCCCGCCGTCGACGCGATCGCAGCGTCCCTGCCCGGCGACCGCGTGGAGCGTGCCGCAGTCGGGCCGCTCTCGCTGGGGGCCATCGGCCGGCTCGTCGACTCGCGCACAGGGCGGTCGCGGGCCCGCGCCCTCACGGCGCGCATCGCCGAGGCGGCGGGCGGCAACCCGCTGCTGGCGCTCGAGCTGGCGCGGGCGATCGACGCGGCCGGAAGCGACCCCGCGCCCGGGGAGCCCCTCGCGATCCCATCGTCCGCGGAGCCGCTGATCGGCGACCGCCTGGCGCGACTCTCGCCGGCCGCCGCCGACGCCGTCCTCGCGGTGGCCCTTGCCGGCCGCGCGCCGCTGGCGCTCCTTCGGGCCAGCCTGGGTGACGACGTCGCGGTCGCGGGTGTGCAACGAGGCCGTCGACGCGGGTCTCCTCGACCTCGATGGCGAGGCGCTCCGCCTCGGCCACCCGCTGGTGGGCGCGGCGGCCGTCGGGCGGGCCACGCCCGAGCGCAGGCGAGCGACCCACGCGCGCCTCGCCGTGGCGAGTGCCGACCCCGAGAGGCGCGCGCGCCACCTCGCCCTGGCCGCGCCCGGACCGGATCGCGACGCCGCGACCGCATGCGATGCCGCGGCCGACGACGCGGAGCGCCGCGGTGCCCCCGCAGCGGCGGCGGACCTGGCCGAGCTCGCCGTCGGGCTCACCGACACGGCCGACGTGGCCCGCGTCGCCGCCCGCCGATGCCGGGCCGCGGCCCTGCGCGTCGCCGTCGGCGACCCCGCCCGGGCGCGCGAGCACATCGACGCCGGGCTCGCCGCGGCCGTGACGCCGGCCCAGCGCGCTCCGCTCCTCCTGGTCGGCGTCGAGCTGGCCCACCTGGTGGGTCTCCGGCCGGCCGCGCGCCGCGCCGCCGAGGCCGCGCTCGCCGAGGCCGGCGACGACCCGATTCTTCGCGCCCGGGCCCATGCGGCCATGCTCGCGTGGGGCGCCGAGGACACCCGCGACGAGCGCCGGCATGCCGCCGCCGTGCTGGAGCTGCTGGCCGGCCGCGAGAGGGAGGCGCCCGAAGCCGCGGCGGATGCGCTGGCCATCCTCGCCGACGCCCGGCTGGCGGCAGGCGAGGGCCTGGCGTTCGACCTGCTGGAGCGAGCCCTCGAGCTCGACCGGTCCCGACCGGACTTCGTCGTCGGATCGCTGGAGGTGCTCGGTGGCGACCTTCGGACCGCCGACCGGATCGACGACGCCCGGGACCGCTGGGCGGAGGCGCTCGCGCGCCTCGAGCGCGCCGGCTACGAGTCGCGCCGGGTCAGCACGCTCACCCAGATGGCGTGGACGGAGGTGCTGGCGGGCGACCACCCGGCCGCGCGGGTGCTCCTCGACACCGCCGGCCACCTCGCTGCCGACCTTGGCGCCGACGCTACGGGTCCACGGCTCTACGCCGCGCACCTCGACGCGCTGCTCGGCGACCGCGAGGCGGTTCGGACGGCCGCGGCCTCGGGGCTCGCCGAGGCCGAGGCGGCGGGCAATCGCTGGGTCGCCGCGCTCTGGCATCGCGCCCTCGGCATCGACGCGCTCGCCGCGGGCGAGCCGGGGAGCGCGGCAGACCACCTGAACCGGACGCTGGACGCGGCCGTCGGGCTGGGAATCCTCGAGCCGAACTGGGCACGGGTCGATGCCGACCTCGTGGAGGCCCTCACGGGCGCGGGCCGGCTGGAGGAGGCGGAGACGGCTCTCGCGGCATTCGGCGCCCGGACAGCCACGGCTCGATCTGCCGTGGTCGGTCATGGCGCACGCGCGGGCGGCGGCCGTGCTGCGCGCCGCGCGCGACGACCCCGACGGAGCGCTCGCGGCCCTCGACGACGTCGCGGGGATCGCCGCGACGCTGCCGCTCGCGATGGAACGCGCCCGGTTCGACCTCGTGCGCGGCACCGTCCTTCGCCGCCTCCGCCGCGTCCGCGAGGCACGCGCGGCGCTGGACGCAGCCCGAGCCGACGTTCGCCGCCTGTCCGTCGCCCCCGTGGGAAGGCCGGGCGATCGCCGAGCTCGCCCGCCTCGGCGGACGTGCCGCGGCGGGCGGGTCGCTCACGCCGGCGGAGCGGCAGGTTGCCCAGCTGGCGGCCCTCGGGCGATCGAACCGCGAGATCGCCGACGAGCTCGTGGTGAGCGTCCGCACGGTCGAGAGCCAGCTCTCCGCGGTCTACGGCAAGCTCGGCGTGCGGGGTCGCGCGGCGCTCGCCCGGGCGCTCGCGGAGGGCGCGCAGCCGGCTCCGTAGGGAAGGGCTGGGCCGGCGAGGGCGGTTGGTGTGGGCGGTCGGCGTGGCGGCCGGCCCAGGATCGAACGGCCCGGGCGGTCGACGCACGCATCGAGGGTGGTGCCGTCGCGGTCGGCTCGCCGGGTGACCGGGACCTCCGTGCCCAGACCGACATCTTTGCGGTGATTCCACGGATGACCGCGTCCCTGCACGGCGGCGACCCTCCAGCCATGCCACCGCAGCAGGAGACCGATCGATGACCCGTCCCGCCCGTCGCGCCGCCGGCGCGATCACGCTCGTGGCACTCCTCATCGCCGCCTGTGGAGCCTCCGCGACGCCGGCGCCCTCCTCCGCGCCGGTGGCGGGCGCTCCCGGGTCGCCGGACGCAACCAGCGCCAGCCCGGCGTCGGTCGCCCCGGCCGCGACCGACGCGGCCACGGATCCGACACCCCCGCCTGTGGCCGAGACGACGCCGGCGGCTCCCTCGGACGACCGGCCCCTCGAGGAGCGCCTGCCCGACGAGTACGGCGGCGTGACCCTCCAGAAGATGAGCCTCTCGGGCGAGGGGGCCATCGACAAGGCAGCCATCCCCCTGCTCGCGAAGTACGGCAAGACGCCCGCCGACGTCATGAGCGCCTCGGCGTTCGGCGGCGGCGACGTGATCTTCATCGCGCTCCGCGTGAGGGGTCTCGGCGAGGACGCCCTGCGGGAGCTGATGGTCGACATCGGCCGGGTTGGGAGTGGTTGAGGTTGAGGTGGAGGAGCTGAGCCTCGGCGGGCAGAAGGTCTACCGGACGACCGTGCCCGGCGCGGTCAACCACGGGTACTTCGTCGTCCGGGGCGACACGGCCTTCGGGGTCACGGCTGCGTCGGACGAGGTCGCGGCCGGGGCCCTGGCGGCGATCCCGTGAGCGTGCCCCCGACCGCAGGCCCGGACGGGTCGGTGAGACACGACTCGGCGCCCGGTGCCCTGTCGATGCCGACGTTCCTGGTCGAGCGCTACGTCCCCGCCGACCGCGACCTTCGCGACGCCGTCATGCGGGCGGTGCGGGTCGCCGCGGAGCTCGATCGCCCGGGGGCGCCCGTCCGCTACCTGTGGTCCGCCCGGATCGCCGCGGACGAGACCTGGCTCTGCTGCTTCGAGGCGCCCGACGCCGGGATCGTTGCCGACCTGAACCGGCGCGCCGCATTCCCCTTCGACCGCATCTCGGAGGCCGACGTCGTGTGGACGGCGGCTCCGACGACCACGCTGGAGGATCCCCGATGAACCGACGCTCGATCGCCCTCGTCGTGCCGCTCGCCGCGGCGCTCATGCTCGGTGCCTGCACCGGAGGCACCTCGCCGGCCGCGACCTCCGGACCCGGCGCGCCGGGCAACCAGCCCGCGTCGGCGACGCCGCCCCCGACGGCGGGCACCCCCGCGGACACGGCAGCACCGTCGGCACCACCCGCCGCGACCGGTCCGGTCGACGCCTGCGCCCTGCTGACGTCCGAGGAGGTCGCGACGCTCGTGCCAGGCGCCGCACCCGTCGCCAACGCCGACGAAGCGGGACCGATCCCGACGTACTCCTGCACGTGGGATGCGGCAATCTCGAACGGCATGATCCCGGCGTCGCTCACGGTGATCGTCCAGCCGGGCTTCGTGTCGGGCTCCGGGGCTGACCCCGACTTCGTCAAGACGATGCTGGAGGCGGAGGGCAAGAACGCGGACAACGGCGGCCGCGTCGTCGAAGGGCTCGGCGACGTCGGCATCGTGACCTCGGTCGTCAAGTTCGACGCCGAGGCCAAGTTCCTCGATGGCGACACGCTGGTGCAGGTCGACCTCACCCGCGAGGACGCGCCATCGAAGCAGGACGCGGTGGTCGAGCTGGCCCGCGCGGTCGCCGGGCGCCTCCCGTGAGCACGAAGGGAACGACGATGATCACGACGCGCCTGGCCGGGCTGGCCGTCCTCGCATCTGTCGTGCTGGCGGCATGTGGCGGAGCTGCGAGCGCCCTGCCGATCGCGTCGAGCCGCGCAGAGCCGAGCCCGGCGGCCCAGCCCCCCGCGACGGCGCCGGTCTCCTCGGCGCCCGTCGAGAGCGCGCCCGCCGACACTGCGGCCCCCGCCGACACTGCGGCCCCCGCCGCGACAGCGACCGCGGTCGATCCCGCCGTGGTCGATGCGATCGACGCCTGCACCCTGCTGACGACCGCCGAGGTCGCCGCGGCGTTCGGTGTACCAGCCGACCAGGTCGCGCCGATGACGGGCTCGACTGCGCTCCCCGGGAACCGGTCGTGCTTCTATCGTCCGCCAGGGATCGCTGACGGGCCGCAGGTCAACGTGGCGGTGCTGGCCATCCCCGACTACTCGCGACCGGCCGATCCATCCACCGCGCCGGGCCTTGAGGCGGCCGCCGGCGCGTGGTGGCTGGACAAGCTGACGGGCGACCTCAAGCTGGAGGCCGTCGCGCCGAACGGCGTACGGCTCACGGTCGCCTACCAGGACACCGCGGCCGGCACGCCGCCGACCGACGCTGCCCTGGCGTTCCTTGTGCCGCTCATGCAGACGGCGCTCTCGCGCCTGCCATGACCTCGCGACCCGCAGGAGGCCAACCGATGAATCTTCCTTCCCGCTTCCGCACAGGACATGCTCGCCGCGGCCTTCTCGCCGTCATCGCGCTGGCGACGGGGCTGGCTGCGTGCGGCGGATCGGCGACCGCTTCGCCCGCCGCGCCGTCCTCCTCGCCGGCTGCGGTCGCGAGCCCCCCGCCCAGCGCATCCGCGGCACCCGCCCAGACACCAACGCCCAGCCCAACGCCTGCGCTCTTCACGTCGGCTGCGTACGACTACCGCTCGGCCTATCCCGGCACGTGGGTGGCCAGCCAGGCCCAGGAGCCGTGGGACGGCACGGCCAGGATCGACTCGAACGGACCGTACACGGACCAGGTCATGATCCCGGGGAGCATCCTGTTCTTCGTGTACGGCGCTCCAACGACGCTGACCGCCGAGGAGTACGCCGCCCAGGGCCAGGCGCAGGTCGCCGCGTGGCACGGCTGCCCGGCCAAAGCCGACAGCGTCGCGGAGGTTGCCGTGGACGGAGCGCCCGGGCGGCTCCACGCCTTCCTGTGCAGCGGCCTCCTCGTGCAGAAGCTGATGGTCGTCCGCGACGGAGAGGGGCTCGTCCTCAACATGCTCGCCCCGCCCGACGGGGAGACCGACCCGCGCGCGCTCTTCCGGGAGATCGTCGCCGGCATCACCTGGCCCGCCTGACGGGCGGTCGCGACCGGTCGGCGGCGGGGGGCCGCCGACCGGTCGCCGCTCAGAACATCGTGGCGCACCACGGCGCGCGGTCCGAGGCGAAGAGCGCGTCCGCGCGGCTCAGGGCCCCCGGGGTCAGCTCCTCCACGCGCCCGGCGCGCGCGAGATCCGACAGCCGGAACGCCCCGAGGTAGGCCGCCGCGAGGTCGACGGTGTCGACGATGAGGTCGGCCGGGAGCGCCGTCCTCTCGAGCGTCGCCGTCGCAGCCCCGGACTCCCCCGTCGCGTCCAGGCGCCATCGCCCCGCGTTCCACGGGCAGAAGCCGTCGGTCACCTCCAGGACGAGCGCGGCGGCGGTCCCGTAGCGGCGCGCGGAGAGCGCGGCCGGCAGGTCCACGAGGCGGACCCAGAGCCCGTCTCCGACCGCCATCCCCAGCGCCCGCGGGTCGGCGAGGGCCAGCTGCAGCGGGTGCGGGACCGGGGCGCGGCCGGCCTTCGTCGTTCGCATCAGGTCGATGCCGAAGAGGAAGCTCCAGACAGCCCGCTCGGCCCGCGGGGTGGTTGCCATCGCCTCGACGACCAGCACCTGGCCCTTGGGTCCCCGATCGTCCCAGTCGCCCTTGGTGCGGTAGATGGCGTAGCCCTCGGCGCCGCCGTCCACCTCGTACAGGAAGCGGAACTTCGGGCCGGCGCCCCGGCGCATGTACTCGGCGTCGCGCAGCGTGCCCCAGCGCCACCAGTCCTCGGTCCTGGTCAGGGCGCCCGGCGTCGCGGCGCGCATCCGCTCGTAGACCGGGGGGAAGGTCGCCAGCGCCTCGACCTCGTCGACCAGGCGCATCCGGCCCTCCGGCTCCCACGCCCGGAGCCAGGCGGTCCGCCCTCGCTCGATCTCGAACGATCCGTTGAGGGTGCCCAGGCCATAGCCAAAACGCTGGTAGATCGCGCTCTCCGACGCCCACAGCACGGCCACCGGCTCGCCCCGCCGGCGCACGTCGTCCAGCTGCTGGCGCATGAGGGCGCGGAGGACGCCCCGGCGACGATGCCCGGGCTCCACGCCGACGGCGGTGACGCCGGCGGCACCTACTTCCCCGCCGGGAACGGTGAGGCGGAAGGTGTATGCGGCGGCCGCCCCGATCGAGGTCTCGCCGTCGAAGGCGGCGATGAGCCGATCGGGCTCGATGGTCCGACGCCAGTCGTCGAACTCGGCGTCGGTGAACTCCTCGCCGAAAGCGAGCATGAGAGGGGCAACAAAGGCCCGTACGTCGTCCGGGGTGGCCGTGCGAATGGGAAATGCGGCGGTCGGTTCGCTCATGCGCACATCCTGCCACGCAGGCCGACGGGCTGGGGTCAGCCCTTCGTCGTGCCCCTGCGCGGGGCCCTGGTCGCGCCCTTGGCCGGGCCCTCGGCCATGCCGTCGCTCGGGCCCCGGGTCGCGCCGTGTGCCTGGCCCCCGGTCGGGCCGCGTGCCGGGCCCTTGGACGTGCGCTCTGTCGTGCCTTCGGGCGTGCCCCCGGGCGGGCCCTTGGCCAGGCCGCCGGGCGTGCCCTGGATGGGGCCCTCGGCGGTCTGCGTCCAGGTCACGATGAGGATGCCGGTGCGCCGCTCGACAGCGGTGCGCCGGCCCAGCACCCGGGCGATCGCGGCGCCGGCCCGACGGATCGCGTTGCCGCCCGTCTCGGGCGCCTCCTGCGGAGGGGCCCAGCGCGCCTCGGTGACCTCGAAGCCCTGCTGGGCCATGCCGTAGGCGTCCCGCCCGGCCAGGCGGATCGCGGCATCCCTGGTCGGGCCCTCGTAGAGGCGCACGATCTTCGGAGGATCCCAGAGGCTCATAGGCAGACAGTGTGGCAGGGTCGCGATCGACACCTCAAGATGCCAGGAAGTCATCCCAGGGTGACCTGGTGCCGGGACGACACGGCCATGTGGTCGTTGGCACCGCCGCCACCCTCAACCTGGGCCCGCTCGGGCGAAACGGCACCTCCGCCACTCCGACGTCAGACCTGTCCGGGAGAGGAATCCCTCAGGCCTTCGCCTTGTTCGAAGGGTTCGACGTGCCAGAGCTGTTGAGGGTGACCGCCTGGCGAACGAGCGCCTTGAAGGCAGGCTCGTCAACCTCTTCTCCTTCGTGGATGTCGATCGCGCGGCGTACGTTACCCTCGAGACTCGCGTTGAAGAGACGTGCCGGATCCTCCAGGGACGCCCCCTTGGCGAAGGTCAGCTTCACGACGCTCCGGTAGGACTCGCCCGTGCAGATGATGCCGTCGTGCGACCAGACCGGCGTGCCCGGGGAGGAGGACTTGATCCACTTCATCTCCTCGACGACGTCCGGGTCTGCTTCCTTGATGAGCGTTCGCATTCTGCCGAGGGTTCTCCCGCGCCAGTCCCCGAGCTCGGCGATTCTCTTCGAGATGAGCTCCGATGCCAGCTGGCCCGGGCTCGCGTGGGAGTCGTTCATGTCTCCTCCGAGGAGTTCCAGAGCCGTTGCCCGCGTGCGTGGATCGCCCTACTCCAGGTAGTCCTTCAGCTTGCGGCTCCGGGACGGGTGGCGCAGCTTGCGCAGCGCCTTGGCCTCGATCTGGCGGATCCGCTCGCGGGTGACGTTGAACTCGCGGCCCACCTCCTCGAGGGTGCGGGCGCGCCCGTCCTCCAGGCCGAAGCGGAGCTGCAGGACGCGGCGCTCGCGCCCGGTGAGCGAGTCCAGGACCGCCTCCACCTGCTCCTTGAGCAGCTGGTGCGAGGCGGCCTCGGCCGGGGCCAGGGCGCCGCGGTCCTCGATGAAGTCGCCCAGGTGCGAGTCCTCCTCTTCGCCGATCGGCGTCTCCAGGGAGACCGGCTCCTGCGACACCTTCATGATCTCGCGGACCTTCTCCGGGGTGACCACCACCTCCTGGCCCTTGGACATCGCCTCGGCGATCTCCTCGACCGTCGGCTCGCGGCCCAGCTCCTGCAGGAGCTGCCGGCTGACCCGGATCAGGCGGTTGATCGTCTCCACCATGTGGACCGGGATGCGGATCGTGCGAGCCTGGTCGGCGATGGCGCGGGTGATCGCCTGCCGGATCCACCACGTGGCGTACGTGGAGAACTTGAAGCCCTTCTCGAAGTCGAACTTCTCGACCGCCCGGATCAGGCCGATGTTGCCCTCCTGGATCAGGTCCAGGAACGACATCCCGCGCCCGATGTACTTCTTGGCGATCGAGACCACCAGCCGCAGGTTGGCCGACGTCAGCTGCTCGCGGGCGTCGCGCCCGATCCGCACGATCTCGCCCTTGCGGTGGGCCAGCTTCGTGTTGAGCGGCACCTCGGGGTCGTAGCCCATCCGCTTGAGCAGGTCGGCATCGTTGCCGGCCACGATCCAGCGCTCCAGCGCCGGGAAGGCGACCCCCTCGCGCGTCCAGTCGTAGATCGCGCGCAGGCCGACGTTGTCGCGGGAGTCCAGGTCGCCGTTGTGGACGGCGAGGTAGGCCCAGTCCAGCAGGGTGACGAAGGCGGAGGGCGCGAGCGACTCGTTGTAGGCCGCGAGCAGCTTGCGCGCCTCCTTGAGGAGCTCCTTGGTGCCCTCGGACTGCGCGTCGCGTCCGGCCTTGACCAGGTGGAAGTCGGGGTGCGGCACCAGGAGGTCCAGGGCGCCCTCGTCGGCGATGGCGATGCTGACCATCTGGTGGGCCTCCTCCCCCAGGGGGAGGCGGTGCTGCGGCTTCGCCGTGCGGGTCTTGCGCTCGGTGTCGTGGAGGGTCCACTCGTGGAGGCTGACCATCGCCTTCCAGGGGAACTCCACCATCCACTCGCCGAGCTCGATCGCCTTGGCCAGGACGACCTCCTCCTCGGCGGTCAGGAGGGCGACCTTCCCGATCTCCTTGAGGTACATCCGGACCGGGTCGTCGATCCCGATCATGTCGGCGGAGAGCGCCTCGAGCTCCTCGGGCGTCGGCTCCTCGAGCGCCTTCACGTCGAGCTTGGCCGGCGCGTCGGCCGGCGAAACCGCGTCGCTGGCATCGGCGACGAGCCCGGGGACGATCACCGTAGTCAGGTCGCCGGCCACGTCGATCGCCAGTCCGACGTCCGCGCCGGCGAGCCCGGGGACGCCCGGGTCGGCGCCGAGGTCCACGTCCTCCTCGTCGTCCTCGACGTCCGCCGCGATCGCGGCATCGGCATCGACCGGTGCGGCGTCGGGAAGCGCGGCCGCCCGCGAGGCGGTCCGTACGGCCTTCACCTCGGCGGCGGCGGCCTTTCGGCGACGCGGAGGGCCGGCGAGCACCGCCTCCACGAGCGCGGCGTCGGCGGGATCCTGGGTCATGGTCGTCCTCCAGCTGGGCGCGCCGTCGGCCTGGCGAGCAGGCTGGCCTGCTCCAGGCGCCGATGCAGCGCGCGGCGGTTCTCGTTGTGGTGGGAGATCTCGGTCATGTAGCGGTCGATCGCCGGGCGATCGGCCGCCCGCTCGGCCTCGGCAAGCTCGACCCGGGTGAAGCGGTCGCGGTCCTCCAGGCGATCGAGCTCGAGGCGCAGGAGGCACTGTTCGATCCCCTGCTCCGCCAGCCCGGCGGTCGGCCGGCCGGTGCCGCCGTCGGGAGCCGTCACGGCGGTGCCGCCGAGGAGGGCGGCCATGAGGGCCTGCGTCTCGGGGTCCAGGCGGGTGTAGACGGCCTCCGACGTGTAGGATCCCGCCTCGCGCACTGCGAGGATGGCCGACCAGAGCTCGCGGGCGGGCGTGGACGGCAGGTCGGCCGGCGCCAGCCGCTCGGACGTCTCGACCTGCAGCTCGGGTGCCAGCAGGAGGAAGCGCAGCAGCTCGCGCTCGACCGGGGTGATCGCCCGCAGGATGGCGCGCGGATCGAAGGCGTCGGGCGAGGCCATCACCGAGTCGGCGGAGATCCGGCCGCCGTCGAGGGCAGAGCCCCCCGGGCCGCCGCCCCCGACGCGCCCGCCGTCCGGCACCCGGTGGAGCGCCTCCAGGAGCACCCGCTCCTCCACGCCCGAGACCTGGCGCAACGTCTGCAGGTAGCCGTCGCGGAGCACGGGATTGCGGACCGTCCGGAGCGTGGGGAGGATCGCGTCCACGAAGCGGGCGCGGCCGCCGGTCGTGCGCAGGTCGGCGCCCCGCGCGTGGAAGTCGATCAGGTACTCCACGATGGGGAGGGCCGTCCGGATCGCCTCGCGCCAGGCGTCGGGGCTCTCCCGGATCGTCTCGTCGGGGTCCTTGCCGTCGGGAAGGCGCGCCACGCGCACCTCGTCCAGCTCGACCTCCGTGTCGCCCGCGGCAAGCTGGCGGGTGAGCCCTTCGAGCGACGTGACGCCCAGCGTGCCGGCCTTCTCGCCGGCGGGGTCCACGTCGTAGGCCAGCACGATCTTCTTGGCGGCGTAGCGGATCAGGAGGGCGACCTGGCCCGGCGTCAGCGCGGTCCCCAGGCTGGCCACCACGTTCGTGAAGCCCGCCTGGTGGGCCATCAGCGCATCCGTGTAGCCCTCCACGATGACGGCGCTGCCGGTCTTGCGGATCGGCGTCTTCGCCCGGTCCAGGAGGTACAGGGTCCGGCTCTTGTCGAACAGCGGCGTCGCCGGGGAGTTCAGGTACTTCGGGCCCTCCGGATCGGCGCCGTCGGCGCCCGTGAGGATGCGGCCGCCCAACCCGGTGGCGTTCCCCGTTGCGTCGCGGATCGGGAAGATGACGCGGGCCCGGAAGCGGTCGTAGGCGCCGTTGCCGCCCTTGCGCAGCGTGGCCAGGCCCACCTCGGCCAGCTCGGCCGCACCGATCTGGCGGCGCTTCTCCAGCGTCCGACCCAGGGCGTCCCAGTCCGGCGGCGCCCAGCCCAGCTGGGCCCATTCGATCGTCTCGTCCGTGAAGCCGCGCTCGCGCAGGTAGGCCAGGGCGCGCTCGCCGGATGGCGACCTGGTGAGGACCGCGTGGTAGAAGGCGATGGCCGACTCGACGACGCCATGGAGGTGCTTGCGGCGGGCGTCCTCGCGCGAGGTCCGCTCGTCGATCTCGACGCCGGCGCGGGAGGCGAGGATGCGCAGGGCCTCGGGGAAGGCGAGGCCGTCGCGGCGCATCACGAAGCTGAAGATGTCACCGCCCTCCCCGCAGCCGAAGCAGTGCCAGCTCTCGCGCACGGGCGTGACGATGAAGCTCGGCGTCTTCTCCGAGTGGAACGGGCACAGCCCCTTGTAGGTGGTGCCCGCCTTCTTCAGCTGGACGGTCTCCCCGACGACGTCGAGGACCGTCAGCTTGGTCTTCACTTCGGCTGCGACGCCGACGGCCAACCGCTGCTCCCGCGTGATGGGGATCCCGCGCGCCCGCGATCCCCCGCTTCCCCCGCCCGTCGGGGTCCCGTCCTTCCGGCGGCGCCCCGGCCAGGGCTTCTCGGCGCCGGACATGCGTACGGGCGTGTCAAGTCTTGACACGCCAGTTCAGGAGGATCATGCGCCTCTCGACGGGCCGGTGTCAATGGGTTTGTCAAGACTTGACACCGTGGCGGGGGGCCGGTCGCCCGCCCGGGGTGTCGGGGTCCGGGGCATGCCAACGACCTGGCACGAGCATGCCGCTCGACGGACCCCGCGGGAGCCTCGTTGCCCTCGGGGTCTCCACGCGGTCTCCACGTTGCCTCCATCGCGGCTCCACCGGCCTGGCCGAGGCTGATCCGTACCAGGGCAGCCGACCCAGGCGCGGCGGCACAGCCCGGACCCAACAGGAGACCCCGGATGAAGAAGCAGCTCATCTCCCTTGCCGGCGCCGGCCTCGCCAGCCTCGTGCTCGCCGCGACGGTCGCGGCCGCCGGCCCGACCCCCGCGCCCGCGGCCGGACCACCGGCCGACCGCGGCACCATGATCCCGGCCGTGCTCGGGATGACCCAGGCCGAAGTGCAGGCGCTGCGGCATGACGGCCTTTCGCTGGCCCAGATCGCCGAGCAGAAGAAGATCGACCCGCAGAAGCTGGTTGACGCCCTGGTGGGCCGGTGGACGACCCGGATCGACGCCCGCGTCGCAAGCGGCGCCCTCACTGCCACCGAGGCGACCGCGCTCAAGGCCCAGGTCGAGACCCAGGCCAAGAGCATGGTCAACAAGGTGACCCTCGGCGGCATGCAGGGCGCAGCCGTCGGAGCTGGTCCGCAGGGTCGGGGCGCCGGCGACGGTGCCGGCGCCGGCATGGGCCGGGGCCGCCAGGGTGCCGGGAACGGCACCGGCACCTGCGACGGGACCGGCCGCCCGTAGGCGCAGGCACGCCGGGACGGTCGGGCCTGCGAAGGTCCGGCCGTCCTGACATGCTGAGGCCATGCCGCGCATCCTCGTCGTCGACGACGAGCCGCACATCGTCGACGTCATCCGCGCCTACCTCGTCCGCGAGGGCCACGTCGTCGACGTGGCCCGCGACGGCGACGCCGCGCTGGAGAGCGCCCGCGCACATGGACCGGACCTCGTGATCCTCGACGTGATGCTGCCTCGACGCTCGGGCTTCGAGGTGCTCCGCGACCTCCGTGCGGCGAACAGCAGCGCCGCGGTGATCATGCTCACCGCCCGCGACGATGTCATCGACCGGGTCGCCGGCCTGGAGCTCGGAGCCGACGACTACGTGACCAAGCCGTTCGAGCCGCGCGAGCTGGTCGCCCGCGTTGGCGCGGTCCTGCGACGGGCCGGACGGACGGCCGCCGCCGGGCCGGGCGCGTCCTTCTTCGACCTGCGCATCGACGCGGCGGCGCGCGAGGTCAGCCGTGAGGAAGTGCCGCTCGACCTCACGCGCACGGAGTTCGACCTGCTCGACGCGCTGGTCACGGACCGGGGTGTCGTGCTCAGCCGCGACCAGCTGGGGGCGGTGGTCTTCGGTGAGACCTTCGAGAGCTACGACCGCACCATCGACAGCCACGTGAAGAACCTGCGCCGGAAGCTCGGGCCGCGGCCGGATGGCGGGCAGTACGTGGAGACGCTGCGGGGCGTTGGCTATCGAGCGGCGCGCGGATGAGCCTTCGCCTCCGCCTCACCGCCGCCTTCGCCCTGGTTGCCCTGCTCACCGCCGGTGCCGTGGCGCTCGCCACCCCGGCGATCGTGGGTCGCGGGTTCGCGCTGCTCGGCACGCCCGATGCCAGCCCCCGGCCCGGGGCCGGACGCGGGCTCGGCCAGATGGCCGGGATCCACGCCCAGCAGGTGCAGCAGGAGACGGTGATCGCCCTCGTCGCCGTGGCGCTCGTCGCGGCGGCCATCGCCTCGATCCTCGGGTTTCTCATGGCGCGGAGCGTCGCCCACCCGCTCGGAACGCTCGAGGACGCAGCGGCGGGCATCGCCGCGGGTGACCTCGGGCGGCGGTCGGGGCTCGCCACGCGGACCGACGAGATCGGCTCGCTCGGCCGCTCCTTCGACAGCCTTGCCGAGACCCTCGAGGGTACCGAGGAGGCACGCCGGCGGTTCTTCCAGGACGTCGTCCACGAGCTCAAGACGCCGCTCGCCGTCATCGACGCGACGACCAGCGCCGTCATCGATGGGGTCTACGAGCACGACGACCGCCACCTCGAGACCATCCGCGGACAGGCCCGTCAGCTCTCGAGGATCGTGGACGACCTGCGCACGATCGGCCTCGCCGAATCGGGCGTGCTGCCGTTGCGGCGCGCGCCGGTCCCGCTCGAGCCTCTGCTCGCCGAGCTCGCCTCCGCGTTCGGAGCGGCCGCGGCCGCGACCGGCGGCTCCGTCGGCGCCTCCGTGCCGGCGGGCCTCGCCGTGCACGCTGACCCGGATCGGCTGCGCCAGGCGATCGCGGCGCTGCTCGACAACGCCGTGCGGCACGCTCCCGGGACCGCGATCGCGCTCGAGGCGTCACGCCGGCCGGCGGGCGTGCACATCGAGGTCCGTGATGGCGGGCCGGGGATCGCCGATCCCGACCTGCCGCACGTCTTCGACCGCTTCTACCAGGCCGACGAGTCGCGCGACCGGGCGGCCGGGACCAGCGGGCTCGGGCTCGCGATCGTCAAGGCGATTGCCGAGGCGCATGGCGGCTCCGTCGGAGCGGCGAATGCACCGGCCGGAGGCGCGCGCATCTGGATCGACCTGCCGGACCCGGCGGGCTAGGATCTCGCGGCGGGGAGTCCGTCCTCGCGTTCACGCCCTGCCTCGTCGTGGCCTGAAGGTCCCTGCCGTTCCGCGAGGTGAGCTCAGGGGTGGCCGCCGGGCGTCGGGGAGGAGACGGGGCCACCACCGCCCTGGCCGGATCCGCTGCTGGGCTGCGGAGTGGAGGAACCCCCATCCTCGGGGGATCCGGGACCGGAACCTCCGGCGCCCGGCGTCGAGGACGGGCCGCCATTCCCGCCGGGCGCCGGAGTGGCGGGCGCCGGGGAGTGCGTCGGCGATCGGGTGGGACCGGGCGTCCGAGCCGGGCCAGGCGAGGCCTTCGGCCCCCCGCTCCCGGCGGGCGTCGGAGGGGCCTTCGGCGACCCGGACCAGGCTGGAAGCGTCGAAGGGCCGGGCGCGCCTGCGTCCCGGGCGCGCCCTGCGTCCCGGGCGCCTGCGAGCGTGTCGGCGGCGGGCCGTTCCACGACGGATCGCCGGAGCCCGAGGGGCCGGAGCCGGGCCCCGGACCATCCTCCGGCTCTCCCAGGGCCCCGAGAAGGGCACGAACCGCCAGCTCGGCCTGCGTTCGGACGGCCTGGAGCGCAGCGTCGCCGGCACCGATCGTCGAGAGCAGCTCGAGCTGCGCGCGTACCCGAACCACGAGCTGGCCGACGGTCGCCGCGTCGGCAGGCTGCCCGGCGGCGGCTGCCGCAGCGATCTGGGCGTACGCACGCAGGCTGGCGATCACGGCCCCGCTGTCGCCGCGCATGGCGGCCCCGGATGCTTCCGCGAGGCGTCCGTCCAGGCGGCTGACCTGGGCGCGCAACCTCTCGGCCGGAGCCGCGGGCAGGAGGAGTTCCTCGGAGGTCACGCGGAGGCCGTACAGCGGACCGCCAGGGGCCGAAGCGGCGGCGGTCCCGATGGCCATCGCGAGGAGGAGGCCCGCCGAGACGAGCACGAGTGCCGGGCGAGGTCCGCTCCGGCCGATCCCGGGCTTCGCACGGGCCGAGGCGAGGGCGCGGGCCGAGGCGCGCCCGGCTGTGCTCGCCCCCGCTGCCGAGACCGTGGCGAACCGACCGAGCACCGCCGCACGACTGGCCGCTGCGCGCGGGTCGCCGGGCTCGGAATCCCACGCCGCGGCCAGCGTCGTCACCAGGGCGGCGAGATCGCCGGCGTCGCCAGCGTCCCACGCGGTTCGGGCGAGACCGCCCGAGGCCCGCTGCCGGAGCCGGAACTGGTCGAGCACCCTCACGGAAGCTCTCCCGGCTTGCCGCGGCCAGCCGGCTCCAGGATGCCGCGGAGGGCGACGAGGGCCCGATGCTGGAGGACACGGACCGCGCCGTCGCTGCGGTCCATCAGGGCGGCGGTCTCAGCGGGCGACAAGTCGGCGAAGAACCGCCAGACGAGAACGTCGCGCTGATCGGCGGGGAGCACGTCGAGCGCTGCCCGGAGCCGCGCCCGGTCGTGCCCGCGTTCGGCAGCCGCGACGGGGTCCCCCTCGTCGGACGCCCGGTCGAGGGCCTCATCGAGCGGCACTCCCGGGTGGGCCGTCCGTCGCTGGTCAATCACCGCATTCCGGGCAATCCTGAAGACCCATGCTCCGAAGGGAAGGCCACGCGATCGGTACCGGGGAAGCGCCTCGATCATCTTGACGAAGGTCCGTTGGAGCAGCTCCTCGGCGACATCGGCGTCGGCGAGGAGCTGGTGACGGAGGAACCGGCGCAGGCGTGGGGCGTAGGCGTCGTAGAGGCCGGCGAATGCCGCCGCGTCGCCCGCGGCCGCACGGCAGACGAGGGCGTTGATCGCGGCTTCGTCGTCGAGGTGGGCGTCCATCGTAGAGGGCGGGGTCACCTCCACGACGTCCAGGCCGACCCTGCTGGGGTCGCCTGGTCGTCCGGGGTTGATCCCGTGGAGGTGCTCCATCGGTCGCCCAGCCCGTGCGTCACGCTCGCCGTCACCCCCTGCGCCCGCTCACGATCCGCGGCGCCGTTCCGGCTCGCCGGTCGGGTCAGGAGAGCAGGTCGGCGATGGCGTCGCGCTCGGCGTCGCCGCCGGCCCCTGGCTCACCTGCCCGCGTGTCCGGGCCTGCGTCTGCGTCTGCGGCTGGGTCTGGGCCTTCGCCTGGGTCTGCCCGCGCGTCCGGGCTTGCGCCTGCGTGCCGGGCCGGAGTTGGCGTCGGCGCTGGCGTCGCGCCGTGTGCTCTCGTCCGAGTCTGTGCCTCCGCCTGGGCCTGCGCGGGGGAATCCGCGGCACCGTCACGGACCTGGTCGCGGTCCTGGTCGCCCGTGCATGAAGACGTTCCGTCGCAGGTCGCGTCCCGGTCGCGGTCGCGATCCCTGTCCCGGAGGTGCAGCTGGTCCACGACGCCTCCGGGCGACGTGGTCACGATGCGGTCGCGATCGCGGAGCTGCACCTGGTCTCGGTCCCGGTCGCCAGCGGTGCTGGCGCCTGCTCCGATCGGCCCGGCGACCGGTGCCGTCGCCGCGAGGGCAAGCGTTGCCACCACGGCGCCTCCGCCGACCAACGCGACAACCTTCGCGACGATGGCTGCTGGAATGACGACGATCATGTGCCCTGTCCCTCCGGGTCGGCGGCGGGCCCCTGCCCGGAGTGGCGCCGTTCCCGTCTCGACCAGCAGGAACGAACCACCGCCCGCCCCGTTACGAGGGCCGGGTGTTGCCGCCTGCCCGGCGTCATGGACGTGGGGCAGGGAGGGCGCGGCGTCGACGCGGGCGACTCAGCCGGGCAGTTCGTCGGCCTCATGGCGCTTCGGCACTTGGCGGCGCCGACGACGCGGGCGGCAGACCCGCCAGCCACTCGCGGAGGGCGGGCACAGAGAACGTCTCGCTCTCCAGCTCCTTGATCGACGTTGACGGCGGCGTGTCGGCGGGCAGGCCGAACGCGGCGAGGAGCTCGGCCAGGGGAACACCCCACGCCTCCGCGACGTCGCCGACCGGCATCCAGCCCTTCACCTCGGTCACCGCCTGCCCCTGGGGAACGCCGCCCGAGCCCCCGCCGCCACCGGTGGCCGGTCGGCCGGTCAGCTGCCAGGTCCCGGTTGCCATGGCGAGGCCGATGGTGCCCGTGAAGACAGCGACGATGAGCACGCCGAAGATCGACGGACTGAGGTGCACGGTCCGCAACGCCCGGGCGGAACGTGGCTCGGCCGTCCCGACCACCGTGCCGCTCATGCGTTCCGCAGGACGGGCAGGCCGACCCGCAGCTCCAGGGCGCCGGAGCGCGGGCACGCCTCCACGCACTCGAGACAGCCCGTGCAGTCGACCGACGTGATCCGGGTGGCCGTCGCGACGGGGAGGCCCATCGGGCAGGCGTTCGTGCAGACCCCGCAGGAGGTGCAGGCGGCCGCTTCGCGCTCGAGGCGGACCGGGCTGAAGCGCGAGACGAGGCCGGTGGCAGCGCCGAGCGGGCACGCGTAGCGGCACCACGGGCGGTCGACCACGAGTGACGCGACCAGGATCACGACCAGGACCGCCATCCCGAACCCGGCGCTGGCGCGCCCAATCTCGAGCAGCGCGATCCACGGGTCCACGTCGCGGAAGACCATGACGCCGAAGGCCGCGGTGCCCAGGATCGCCCAGGCCAGCACGACGTACTTCAGGAGGCGCAGCGGCCGATCCACGACGGCCAGCCACGCGGCCCGGCGCTGCAGGCCGCGAACCGCCCGACGGATGGCCGGCACGCGCCGCTGGACGAGGCTGCTGAACGCGGCGACCAGGTCCTGCAGGAAGCCGAGCGGACAGATCCAACCGCAGAAGGCCCCGCGCGCTGCGAACGCGAGGACGAGGACGGCGACCGCCAGGACCAGGTTGGCCGCGTGCACGTGCGGCACGTACCCGCCCGTCGTCACCAGCGTCCAGATCGACTCGAGTCCGCCGAACGGGCAGAGCGCCTCCGCCGAGGCCGCACCGCCCATGCCGCCCCCGCTGCTGGCGCCCTCGGCGCTGGCCCAGCGGCCCACCACCAACCACAGGACGGTGGCCGCGGCCACGAGCTGGACGCTCCGCCGGAACCCCTGGACGCCGCGCAGCGCCGCGAGGCCGCGGCGCGGGCGGCGGACCGTCCCCAGCGCAGGCTCGCCGGGACGCGCGATGGCTGCGGACATTCACCCTCCTCTCCCGCTCGTGGATGCTCGGTTCCCCGCCCCCGTCTGACACGCCGAGCGAGTGGCGAGCTCAGGGTCACCGGCGTCCGTGCATGTCCCATGGAGGGGAGATGGAGACTGTGTGGAGCCAGCGGGCCACCCCGTGATCCGGCGGCGCGACAAGGGGTCCGCGTCGACGTCCGGGACAACGCGCAGCCGCCCCGGTCGCGGGCCCGAGACAACGAACGACCGCCCCGGCCGATGGCCGGGGCGGTCGAGCTGCTACCGGTTGGGGGGTGGCGTCAGGGCTTGGACGGCGGGCTGACGACGTCCGCCTGGTACGACCCGTTCCGATCGTCCATGCTGACGACGAGCCAGCCGCGGACGGTGCTGACCCGGTAGAACCAGGCACTGATGTAGGTGCTGGACCGGGCATTGACCTTCTTGAACTGGCCGTTGGACTGCTTCGCCGCGTAGGCGTCGAAGGACCTGGACCAGTACGTCGAGTCGCTGGCGCCGGCGGTGTAGCCGTCGTACGAGACGACCTTGTACGTGAAGGCACCGGCTCCGGCCGCGAGACCCAGGTCCGACGCGAGCGCCGGCAGCAGGACCGTCGAGCCGTTGAGCGGGGCGTCCGCGAGCCAGGCGTTCGTGATCGTGTCCAGGGCGACGTCGTAGACGAAGCTCACGTACATGCCGCTGTACGCGCCGGTTGTCATCGCCCCGTAGTCGTAGCCGAACACGAAGTAGTCCGCCAAGGTATCGCCGTCGGTGTCGACCGCGACATCGATCTCGTGCGGCGCCGCCGTCGAGAACCGGTCGTGCATGTTCACGGCGAACACGATGGACCGGTCGCTCGGGTCGGCCGTGTCATCGAGGAAGTCGTAGGGCAGGACCTGCACGCCGGCCGCCCGGACGTCCGTCCCGTTCCTGCCATCGCCGGAGGCATCCGTGGGGCCGAGGGCGTACACGTCGGCGTTGCCGGCGTGATAGCTGCTGTTGGCCAGGTTGATGCGGCCGGAGATCTTGCTGCCGGACTTCGTCCAGGTCGTGCTCCGGGTGGAGGTCACGCTCGACGCGCCGCGCGGCACCAGGAGGTACGGGACCCGCAGTGTGTACTGGCCGGCCCGGACGTACTTCGGGGTGGCCGTGACCACGCCCGAGATGGAATAGAGGCCGGAGCAGGCGTTGCTCACCCACGGGTCCGGGCTGCACATGGCGGCGACGTGCGAGGTGGCGCGCGAGGCCGTGGCGGTGACGTTGACCGACGAGTGCGCCGGCACGGTGATCGACGTCGCCGACAGCTTGACCAGCGCGTTGCTCGCGGCGAGCGTGTAGCCCGCCGACTGCGAGCCGTCGTTGGTGATGGTGATCGTCTTGGCCGACGACCAGGCGGTTGTTGCCTGGACGTAGCCGTAGGAGAGCGTGGCGGTGCCATCGCTCGTGGTGGCGACCACGGTCGCCTTGGCGGCGCGGTCCACCTTGATGGCGCCGGAGCCGGAGCGCAGCAGCGTGTAGCCCACGACCGAGGCGGCGTCGGCGGTGTTCACCAGCGCGGCCTTGACCTTGAGCGGCGTCCAGGCCGGGTGGGCCTGGACCACGAGGGCTGCGGCGCCCGCGGTCATCGGGGCCGCCATGGACGTGCCGGAGATCGTGGTGCCGTTCCAGCCGGTGCCCACGGCGGTGGAGAAGATGCTCGCGCCCGGGGCGGCGACGTCGGCCTTCAGGGCGCTGTCGCCCCAGCGGGGGCCGGAGGACGAGAACCCGGTGATCTGGTTGTACGTCGGGTTGGCGGCCGTGCCCGCGTCGGACAGGGTGGCCGCCTCGCCGTCGGCGGCCAGCAGCGCGGCCTGCACGGCGTTGGTCGTCCCGATCATCGGAATGTCGAAGACGTCCGGGTTGTAGCCAAGGAAGGTCGGGAGGGCATCCGCCGGGAGGTCATCCCGGTTGATGACGATGATGCCGACGGCGCCGGCGTCGACGGCAAGGGCGCCCTTGTCCACGAACGCGCAGTCGCCGCGCTTGACCGCGACGATCTTGCCGGACGTGCCGATGAAGTCGGCCGCGTCGCAGCCGAGCTTGACGCCGCCGGACCCGTCCTCGAGGACGTCCAGCGTGGCGCCGACCGGGAGGCCCGGGTGCGCGTTCATGTTCACGCCGGGCTCGTTGCCCGCGGTGAGGTCGATGGTGGCCATCGGCAGGGTCGGGACGGCGTCGAGCGCGGCCACGCTGATGGCCTTCGAGGCCACGGCCGGGGCGCCGGTGATGTACGGGACGGCTCCCTCATTGCCGGCCGACGCCACGACCACGACGCCGGCGCCCACGAGGTTGTTCGTGGCGACGGCGTCGGGGTCGGCGTAGTTGCCGAACGGCGAGCCCAGGCTCATGTTCACGACGTCGATGCCGACCATGTGGGCGACGTTGTAGGCCGCCACCCACTCGAGCGCGTCGACGACGAGGTCCGTGGTGCCTTCGCACCCGAAGACCTTGAGCGCGACGAGCTTGGCCTCGGGCGCCACGCCGGGGGCCACGGCGAAGCCGGAGCCGTCACCGATGGTCGAGTCGTTGTAGAGGCCCTGGTAGGTGGACTTGTCGGCCTTCACGCCCATGCCGGCGACGGTGCCGGCGACGTGCGAGCCGTGGCCGCCGCAGTCGAGCGGGTCGTCGTCGGGAACCGGGACCTCGGTGCCGTCATCCGCGTCGGCATCGTAGAGGTTGCCCGCGAAGTCGTAGCCGGCGACCACCTTCGGCGTCGGGAAGGTGCCCGCCTCGACCGTGGCCGGGTCGTTGCCCGTGAAGTCACCCTCGGTGCCGGGTCCGCCGAAGTTGGCGTGCGTGTAGTCGATGCCGGTGTCGATCACCGCGACCAGCACGCCGGCGCCCGTCGCGCCGGTCTGCTGCCATGCCGTGGGCGCGCCGATCGCGGGCACGCCGATCGCATTCGTGCGCTCGTAGACCCGGATCGGGCGAACGGCGATGACGCCGGGGATCGCGGCCAGCGCCTCGAGCTTGCCTGCAGTGGTCCGCACGCGGAGGCCGTTGTATGCGTACTGGTACCTGGCCAGGACCTTGCCGCCCTGCTTCGCGACAGCGGCCGAGACCGCGGCCTGGGCGGTTCGCAGGCTCTTAGCCTGGGACTGCTGCGCCGACTTGGTGACCCCGGCCCGGACCGCGGGCTGGCCGGCCAGCTCGAGCATGACCGTGACCGGGCGCTGCGGCTGCGCGAGCATCGGCTGGAACGACTTGTCGATCTTGCTCGTGTCGACGTGGCGGGACGCCCCTCCGGGTCCCGCCGCGAGCGCAGGCGCGGGCGCCACGCCCGCGATGATCAGCGCCGACGCGCCGATCGCGAGGAGCAACCTCCGGTTCATCTCTCCTCCTGCAGGGCCGTTGCCGGTCCTGACGCTCCGTGGTGCAGGCGCGAGCCGCGCGCGCTGCCTGGTCGGAACCGAGGAGGCGTCACCCACGGACGCCCCCGCGCGCTCATGCGCTCATCATGCCCCAGCCGACACGCGCCGGAGTGCCCGAATCTCACTTGTGGTGCGTCCGCGTCACGGTCCCGGCGATCGTTCGTGACCGACGGCTCGGTTGAGCGTGACCTGTGGATCGCTCGTCGTCGTCGGCAGGCGCGCTGCGAGGCTCAGTGGTCCACGGCGGGCGAGACCCAGACGGCACCGACCTCATCCCCGCCGTTGAGAACCGACCCAACCGCGACCAGCAGGTCGCCCGCGACTGCAACATCGTGGACGTGGCCGTTGAAGCTGATCCGCTGCTCTGGTCCTTGCCACGCCCGGCCGTCGTCCGAGACGGCGATCACGCGCGTTGAGCTGCCCTCCGACCCGAGCAGGACGAAGCGGTCTTCGAGGGCAAGGACCTGCAGATCCTCCACCCAGCCGATGTCCGTCGGGCCGGATGCCTGGTGCCATACCGAGCCGTCGTCGGACCACCAGAACGCGGCCGGTGGCACGGCATCGAGCGGAAGCTCGGCGGGCCAGCGTCGGCCGAACGCCACGAGGCGGTCCGGTCGCGCGGCGATCGCGTCGATGCTCGCGTCGGCGAACAGGGTGTCGACGGGGATCCGCGTCCAGGACCCGGCATCGGCCATGCGCCAGAGGGCAACGTCGCCAACTGGCCGCGGGGTCGTGTCCACCGGTGCGGCTGCGAGACGCCCGATCGCGAGCACGGTCCCGTCCGCGAGCGTGACGAATTGACTGGCATACGGGTACCCGGCGGGTGCCAGCGGCACCTGCAGCCACGTGATGAAGTCGTGCGTCGTCCAGGTCGCGCTCGGTGCACCGCCGACCGGCATCGTGCCCCCGAGGACGAGCCAGCCGTCGCCGAAAGCGGTTGCATCCGCGGGGCCCCACTGCGGGACCGCCTCGTGCGTCTCCCAATGGCTGGCCTCGCCTCCATCCCTCGTCCAGGTGACGGAGCGGCTCGAGCCGTCCGGGCGCCCGACGTCCCCCAGGATCGCGAACCCATCCGGCATCGCAATCGCGAGCGAGCAGGACGACCACGGCATGCCCCCAGCCACCGGCGATACGTCGGTCCATGTGCCACCGGTGGGCGACCACCATGCTGCGAGCCTGACAGGATCGGAGTCGCGGACCGACCCTGCCGCCAGGATCCCCGCCGGCCCGGCCGTCACGTGCCAGGGGTCGAACTTCGTCCAGGCCTGTTCGGACGGCAGCTGGGTCCAGTCCAGGCCGGCCCGCCCCGTCGCGCTTGGCGCCGCCTGTCCCGTGGGCGAAGGGCTCGTGGCGAGCGAGGGAGATGGCTGGATCGATGGCGTGAGCGCCGGGGATGCCGAGCATCCGGCCGCCAGCGCGAGAAGGCCTGCTACCCCAAGGGATCTCACGGCATTCGGCCGGCTCATCGTTCCGGGCTCTGCGACGGGCGGGTCACGGGCTGACCTATACCCCGGGACGTGCCGGCTCCCCCGAGGACACCGATCGCGACGCCTGCCTCCCGCCCGGGACCTCCGGCCGTGACCGCGGTCGCCGCCGGGACGTCAACGAAGGCCAACCAGGTTGAGCCGAGGTTCGCGGGAGCCTTCGTCGGCGAACCGCGTGCGCCGGCGGTCACTCCCGGACTCGGCCGTGCGCCCCCCGGAGTCCCGGTCGCCGACGCAGGGCTCGCCGTGGCCGGCGAGGTGGGTCGGACGCTCGGGGCGTTCGCGAGGCAGCCGGCGACGGCGACGGCCGTCCCGGCGGCGACCGGGACGCCGAGGGCGGAGCGATGTGGCGCCAGGAGCGACGACACTCACGTCCCCTTTCGCCGGTGAGACGTCGCGCAGGACCTATCCGTTACGCGGGAGGACCGCCCGCCCGAGCCTTGTGTCGCCGGAGTCGCGGCTGCTTCGGACCCCGGCGCCGGATACCGTCCATCTGCGCATTCCGGCTCCGGCGGGGCGAGGCGGTGGATGGGTCGGCGCATGCGACCGCGGCCCTCGGCGAACCACGCGCGGGCCGACGCCGGCGGGTTTTCTCGGGATACCTGCTAGAATTCGCCACCTTCGGGGTCTGCGACTCGCCATGCCGGGTCGGACTCCGCCGGGAGACTCCCGGCACGGCGAGCCTGCAACCCGGCCCGCCGCGAGACCGGTCGCCGGCCCCCGAGCGCGGGTCGCGACCCAACGAGGCACCCAACCCTGTACACCACGACCCGCCGCTGGCGGACCGCCGTGGCCGCTGCCCTGCTCGCCCTCGTGGCGAGCTCGTTCCCGGCCCCCGGCGCTCTCGCCGGCTCTCCCTCCCATGCCCACCCGGCCGCACCAGCCGCCTCCCCGCACCCGACATGGGCGGCGCAGGTCGCCCGACCGTCCGACCGCCGGCACCTCGATCTCGTCGAAGCCCTGGCCGACGGCTCGGAACTCGACGCGCTGACCGAGGCGGCACAGGCCGCATCCGCGGCAGCGGCCTCGGACACCCCCGGAGCCATCACGCTGGTCGCGGTCGCCATGCCGCGCCAGCCAAAGGCGTCGCCCGCGCCGGTCAGGGCCCGGGCGAAGCCCGTCCGGGCGTCGCGCCCCGCCGTGAGGGCGGCCGCTCGCCCCGCGGCGATGTGGACCCAGCTCCACCGCGGGTTGACGGTGGCCGGCATGGCAACCTGGTACTCCGGCACGCGCGGCTACGCCGGCATCGCCCACGTTGCGATGCCCGGGGCCCGCTACCTGCCCCGTGGGGCGGGCGCGCCGCGCGCCCAGGTCTGCTCCGCAGGCCGCTGCACGGTCGTGCGGGTGGTCGACGCGTGCGCCTGTCGCGTCGGATCCCCGAACCCTCGGCTCGTCGATCTCTCGGCCCCAGCGCTGCGCCTGCTCGGCCTCGATCCGCGGCGCGGCGTCTACGAGGTCCGGGTGACGCTCCTCACGCCCTGACCTGCGCCTCACCGGCGGCGTCGGCCCCGGCCGGAGCATGGGCCTCGACTGGCGGCATGCGGGCTCCGTCGCGGATGCGCCGGCAGATCTCGGCCTGCTCCCGGGCGTCATCGAGCGCGTTGTGCGTGTGCGGCGATTCGATCGGGTAGCGCAGCCGGATCGCGTCGCTGGAGGTGGCCGCCCAGTCGCCGATCTCGTCGAGGTGGCGCCCCAGGTACAGCGCCTTGAGGTCCAGGGCGCTGATCCCAAACGGGTTCCGGCCAAGGTGGCGCCACAGGTAGTCGGCGACGAACATCCAGTCGAAGGGGGCGTTGAGGGACACGAAGACCGGCCGCCTGCCGCCGGGCACCGCCCGCTCCAGCCATCCCGCGAGCTGCTCCATCGCCTGCCCGGGCTCCAGCCCCTCCCGGGCCAGGCGCTCCCGCGATAGCCGGTGGACCGCCTCGGCCTCATCGCTCCAGGCGAGCGCCGCGTCCGGGCGCAGGAGCAGCTCAATCCCCTCCTCGGGACGATCGACCAGGCAGGCGCCGATCGCCAGCAGGCTGGCGGTGCCGGGCGTGGGGCCGGATGTCTCCACGTCCACGCTCACCCAGGCTTCTGCGCTCAACGGGCCTCCTTCGCGGGTACGATCGGCCGATACTAGACGGCATGGCGGATGAAGGGGCGATGACGATGAAGAAGAACGCAGACTCCAGCCCGGACGCACAACGGTCGGCCCTCGACAGCGTGGTCGAATCGGCCCGCCGGCTGGGTGTCGAGATCGACGAGCGGGAGGCCGCCCAGTGGGTGGCGGCCCTGGAGACGGAGTCGGAGGGCGGCGACGTTGTCGTGGACGTCGACAGCGGCATCTACGGCCACCGCGTTTCCATGCTGGACTTCACCACGCGCGACCTCGCCCGCTTCCGGGCGATCGGCGAGATCGTGGGCTTCCCGGACCGGCCGCCCACCGTGCTGACCGCCCTCGCCCTGTCCGGGTCGGCCGCCCAGGACAAGGTCCAGTCCTTCCCGGGCGACTGCGACTACTTCGAGCGGATCCACATCACGGCCCCCACCCGCCAGGAGGCCTGCGGGATCCTGGCCGACGTGATCCGCGACAAGGCACTGGCGACGCGGGTCGGGCCGACCTTCCGGCTATGGGAGGTCAAGTTCGGCAGCTATCCATTCGACGCGGAGCGCGGTGGCCTGCCCGTGCGCGCCCGGGGCCCCATCTCGTGGAGCCCGGACGAGGTCGCGGCCGGACGCGTCGAGGTCGTGCGCGACGGGCGGCCAGAGGTGCTCACCTGGGAGCAGGCGGCAGCCGAGCCGGGCTGGTGCAAGCTGGACTGGATCGTCGCCGACCCGGCCCGCCGCGCGCTCGCCAACGCCAGCAACATGCTCGACATCACGTGGGGGGCGCCCGACGGGACGATCGTGGCGCTCGACGGGGTCATCGACCCCTACTTCCAGGAGGTCTACCTGGAGGCGGAGTCGCTCCCGCTCTTCACGCGGATCGTCGGCGAGCTCTCGGCCGACGCCGTCGACGACTACGTCGGGCAGCTGGAGCACGAGGTCGTCAAGTACGCGACGAAGGACCCGAACTACGGCAAGGTCGCGCGCCGCCTCTACAACATCTTCCGCCTGAAGGGCCGGTATGCCGAAGCGGCGTATCTCCGGGAGCTGTTCGACGAGCCGACGACGGTGCTCTACCAGGTCGCGGCCCAGATCCGCACCCTCGACGAGGCCGACCGGCCCGGCGCGGAGTTCGACCACGAGACGCTGCTCAAGCAGACCGACGCGCTCATCATGTCGGCGATCGCCGCCCTCGACGGCCGCTCCGAGGCCGAGATGGTGCGCCACCTCCTGGAGGTCCGATCCAACCTCCGCGGTCGCCGCGGTTCCGCCGAGCGCACGGCCGAGGTCGACCAGGTCAAGAACGAGGCACTGCGCGCCGTCAACGACTACTTCGAGCGCCGGCTGATGGCCGTGCCCTCCATCAAGTCCTACATCGAGGACCTCGTGGCGCACGCCTGAGCCCGGGCACGGCCGGGGCGCGGTGACGCGCCGGCGGTGGGCGCGGACATCGAAACGGACCGCCGGGTCGGAAAGGGTTCCGGCTCCGCCGCCGCCCGGCATCCCGTCGGAGGGTCGACGCGCCGCCGGATGAGGTCCGGATGTTGGCGGTCCGTTCGATGCGTGAACCGTATGGCGCGGCCGGCCCGGCCGGAACCGACCAGGAGTCAGGGGCCGCCGAGGACGAATGCCCGGAGTCGGGGCCACCGGCCATCCGGCACGCCCGCGGGGGCCCGACGGCCCTGTCGGCCGGCGCGGCGGCCTACCTACGCTCGCTGGCGGGCGCGCGGGGCATGGCGTCGGGCGATCGTCGTCCGGCAACCAGCGATCCCTGGACCGCTCGAGGACCACGATGACCGATCGGCCTCGCCTCTACTTCCTCGACAACCTGCGGGCGTTCGTGATCGTCATGGTGATCGTGCTGCACGCCTCGATCACCTACATGCTGTTCGCCCCGGAGTGGTGGTACGTCCTCGACCCGGACCGGAGCCTGGTCTTCACGTGGCTCGTGCTCGTGGTCGACGTGCCGAACATGCCCGCCCTCTTCTTCGTGGCCGGGTTCTTCGCGCTTCCGTCCCTCGCGCGGCGCGGGCTGGATGGGTTCATCCGCGAGAAGCTGGTGCGCCTCGCGATCCCGTGGGTCGTTCGCGGTCGTCTTCCTGGCCCCGCTCGTCACCTACATGATCTACGTCTCGCGGGACAGTCCGATGGGCTACCTGGAGTTCTGGACCACGGACTTCTGGGGGCCGATGTTCCAGCAGGCGGTCTACTGGTTCCTGGGCGTCCTGTTCGCCTGCTTCCTGGCTCTCGCCTGGGCCTACGCGGCGAGCACCCGCCTGCAGGCGAGCGTGCCGCGCGTGGAGCAGCCGCGCCCGCGCCTGTTCGTGGCCTTCATCGCCCTGACGGCCGCCGGGTTCGATCCTCTTCGCGCCGGCCTTCGGCCTCGACGACTGGCAGTCCGCTCGGGTGGTTCCTGGTCGTGCAGCCGGCGCGGATCGCCTTCTACGTCGGGTACTTCGTCCTCGGGATCTACGCGGAACGACGCGGCTGGTTCAGCGCGACCGGCTTCCGGCCGGACCTGGGGCCGTGGGGCTGGGGCTGCGTGCTGACCGGCATCGCCTACCTGACCCTCCGGATGGCCGGCCCGCTGGACTCCGTCGCGGCGCGGGCGGTGGCGGCCGTCCTCTTCGCGGTGTTCTGCCTGGCTGCCGTCATCACCGGCATCGCCGTCTTCCAGCGCTGGATCAACGGGTCCGGGCGGGCCTGGCGGACCCTGGCCGCCAACTCCTTCGGCATCTACTACGTCCACCCGCTGATCCTGTACCCGTTGGCGTACCTGCTCCTGGATCTCGCCGCGCCATCCATCGTGAAGGTGACGATCCTGGTCCTCGTGACGCTGGCCGGATCGCTGGCGGTGAGCGCGCTCGTCCTCAAGCGGCTGCCGGGCGTGCGCCGCGCCTTCTGAGACGACCACTCCCGCCGGGTAGGCGCGGCCGCCGGGTAGGCGCGGCCGCCGGGTAGGTGCGGCCGCCGGGTAGGCGCGGCCGCCGGGTAGGCGCGGCCGCCGGGTAGGCGCGGCCGCCGGGGGCGCTACCCGGTGGCCAGGTCGGCGAACGCCGCCATGTCCGGGAAGGCCAGGTCCGGGGCTGCAAAGGCGGGCGGGGTGGCGCCGCTTCCGGGTCGGTCGTGGCGTCGGTCGATCCACGCCGTGGTCATCCCCAGCTCCTTGGCCGGGACATGGTCGTGGAAGAGGCTCTGTGCGACGTGCAGGATCCGGTCGCGGGGCACGCCGATCCGCTCGAAGGCGGCCAGGAAGTTCCGGCGGTCCGGCTTGTAACCGCCGACCTGCTGGGCGGTGACCACCCAGTCGAACGTCACTCCAAGCCGACGGTTTGACGCCGCGAACAGATCGTCGTCGCAGTTGGTGATGACCGCCAGCCCGAAGCGGCGTGCGAGTCGCGCGAGGGCATCCACCGAGTCCGGGAAGGCCGGCCACTCCCCCACCGAGCCGCCGAACTCCTCCAGCTCGCGATCCGTGGGCTCCACCCCGACCTCGGCGGCGACGTCTCGCAGGGCGCGCCCAAGGACGTCGCGATAGCGCACGTAGGGTCCAGCCTCGATGGCCGCCTCGCGGCGTGCGTAGCGCTCGAGGAGCTCGTCGTCGTCGGCCGTGACTCCACGCGCGTCCAGCACGCGCCGCAGGCCGGCCAGGATCCCGGCCTCCCAGTCGATGAGCGTGCCGTAGCAGTCGAAGGTGAGCACCTCGAACTGGGCGAAGTCCACGTGCATGCTGCGGATTCCTCCTGCGCCGGGCCGGTCGGATCCAGCCGCACGGGAGCCTAGCACCGGCGGCTGCCGGGCCGGTGGGAAGATGGTCGACGTGCCGGCCGGAACCGCGACGGCCCCGCCACCGTCAGCGGGCCATGAGACTCCCGATCGCCCTGTCGCTCACCGTCGCTGTGGCTCTCCTCGTCGCCGCGTGCTCCGCCTCGACGGACGCCGGCGCTACCTCACCGACGGGCACCGCGTCCGGCCCCACGGGCACCCCGACGGCCATCGGCACCGCGCCAGGCCCCACGGCCGTCGGCGGCGCGCACCCCGGCTCGTCCGCCCCGGGCGACGACCTGTCGGCCGGCCTCGAGGGCCGGACCTTCCTGTCCACGGCGATCGACGGACGCGCCCTCGTCGGCGGGTCGCGCGTTCGCCTCTCCTTCGCGGACGGGCGCGTCGGCGCCACCGGCGGCTGCAACACGATGAGCGGCCCGTACACGATCGTCGCCGGCCGCCTGGCTGCCCGCGACATGGCCACGACGGAGATGGCGTGCGACCCGGCGCTGATGGCGCAGGACGCGTGGCTGGCGGAGCTCCTGGGCGGCGCCCAGATCACCCTGAACGGCGACACGCTGACGCTCGCGCGGGGCGGAGTGCTGCTCACGCTCCTCGACCGCTCGGTTGCCGACCCGGACCGGCCGCTCGTCGGGACGCGCTGGGTGGTCGACGGGATCGTGAACGGGGAGGCGGTCTCGAGCGTCCCGCAGGGCATCACCGCGTCGCTCACCTTCACCGACGGGGCCGTCGCCGTCGAGACCGGCTGCAACACCGGCGGCGGCGCGGTCAGCGTGGCCGACGGAATCCTGGCGTTCGGGCCGATCTCGCTTACCGAGATGGCCTGCGGACCCGGCGCGACGGCGCTCGAGCAGGCCATGGTCGCGGCCCTCACCGGCAAGGTCGCCTACGCGGTCGAAGCCGACACGCTGACCCTCGACGCCGGCGGCGCGGGCCTCGTGCTCAAGGCCTCCCCGTAGCCTGCGACTGCCCTCGCGTCCCCGCCGCACGGGGAACGGGACGGCTCGCCCGCAGGCCCAGGCGCCCGGGCGCCGGCGAGAAGGCGCGAGCACCTTCGCAGTCTGATTTGACATCCATCAAATCGGCTGCCATGCTGACGCCGTGGATGCAGACCTGCTCGTCACCCTGAAGGCCCTCTCCGACGCGTCCCGCCTCCGGATCGTCGGCCTGCTCGCCGCCCGGCCCTACAGCGTCGAGGAGCTTGCCGCGGCCGTGGAGCTCACCCCGGGGACCGTGATTCACCACCTCCGGCGCCTCGAAGCGGCAGGGCTCGTCGCGTCGCGCGCCGATCACCCGTATGTCGAGTACTCGCTGCAGATCGACCGCCTCCACGCGCTGGGTCGCCAGCTTGGGGCGCTCGAGCGCACCGTGGAGCGGGCGGCGACGCTGCCCGGGCCGGATGGCGAGCCGCTCCCGGCGTTCGACGCCAGGGTGCTTCGCACGTTCGTGATCGACGGGCGGCTCGCGTCGATCCCCGCCCAGGAGAAGAAGAAGCTGGTCGTCCTGCGGTTCCTGCGGGACCACTGCTTCGCCGAGGACCGCCCCTATCCGGAGCGGGAGGTAAACGCTCGCCTGGCGCTCTTCCACCCGGACGTCGCGTCCCTGCGGCGCTATCTCGTCGAGCGCGGGCTGATGACGCGGGCGGCGGGGATCTACCGCCGCGCCTGAGGCGATCCCGTCAGCCGCGCGCCCGGCGCGCCGGGGCCCCCGGGGTCCGTGGCGCGGCGACGCCGGTCAGGCCTTCGCCACCGGTGTGCGGCGTGCCCGCGGTGCAGAGACCGTGACACCGAGCCGCCCCAGGGCATCCGTGGCGTGGCGCTTCGTCTCCTCGCCGGAGGTCGCGACGAGGACCCGCAGTGCCGCGATGACCTCCGGTCGCGCCTCTTCGTCCCGGCGGGCGAGGACTTCCAGCCAGGCGGTCACGGCCGGGCCCAGGTCAGGGTTGGCGGCAGCCAGGTCGGCAAGCGGCGCGACCGCGGCCACGCCGTACGCGAGGACGGGCTCGCGCAGCTCGATCCGGTCCGCGGGAGCGGCCTTCGCAAGGTTGGTGATGAGGGTTGTGAGCGATTTCACGGAATCCACCTCCGGATCAGGGCCCGGTTCCGCGGGCCCGTCGCCGGGCCCGCGGTGGGATCGTGCGTTCCTGCGGGGCGGTCGCCCGCCGCCGCCGCGTCACGCGTGCGGGACGTCAGGCGGCGCGGACGCGTGCCGCGCGCGGGCCCTTCGGGCTGGCTTCGATCTCGAACTCCACGCGCTCGCCGCCGACCAGCCGGTCGAAGTCGAGCGACGCCTCGACGCCGCTGCGGTGGAAGAAGTACTCCTTCTCATCGTCCGCGACGATGAACCCGAAGCCGCGGTCGGCGACGACCTTCTTGATGGTACCGGTGGCCACGAGGGACCTCCTTGCTTCCCGAACTGGGAGGGCGGAGCGCACGGTCCGTTCGAGAAGGGGATCGACCACGCGACGGCTCGTCACGCACTGTGACGGGAGAGAACAGCATACCACCGCCCGTGCTGTTCTCGGGACCGCAGGCCATGGCCCGGCAATTCGGCCCCCCGACGAGGGGCCGAACGGCCCTTCGTGCGCCGCCACGCCAGCCGCGATCCTTCGGCTAAGGCGCACCGGTCGATCCCCCCTCCCCGATGCGCCACTAAAGCAGCGCCCTCGGTCTCCCCCACCCTGACCGAGGGCGCTGCGATTCCCGGCGGTCCTGTGCGCGTCGGCGCGGGCGAGCGAGCGACGCGATCATCGGCGGTGTGGGCGACCTCGCGAGCATCGGCGTCGGGTGCCGGCTCAGCGCTCCTCGCCGAGCACCTCCACCAGGAAGGCGGCGGCGGCGACCCCTGCCCGGAATCGCCCGTGCGCCCCGTGCTGGAAGAGCCGCAGGTCGAGCACCCGGGACCATCCCGCGTCCGGCGCGGCCACGGCCGCCCGGAGCAGCGTCTGGGTGCCGTCGGTGTGCGCCACCAGCGCCAGGCCGACCTCCACGCCGGCGTCGCGCGCGATCGCCAGGGCCTCGTCCTCGACGGGCCAGGCCGCCACGTCCCGGGCGACCGCCGGCCCGTGGGACACGTGGCGCTCCAGCGCCGGCACCTCGGCGAGGAGCGCCCCCAGCGCTCCCTGTGTTCCCGCCTCGACGATCGCGAAGCGCACGCCCTCGCGCGCCGCCGCCTCGCTGACGAGATCCGCCCACGTCGTCTCGCCCTCCGTGAGAACGTGGCCGGCCAGGATCTCGCGGATGCTCGCCTCGGCGGCCCGGAGGACCTCGGCCGCGGGACGCGTCACGCGTCCGTCGGCGTCGGCCTCGTCGACCGCGGAGATCCGCACGTCCAGCCAATCGGCACGGGCATACGTCGCCACGACCGGGTTCGCCCCCCGCAGCATCGTCTCGCCGAGGAGCTCCGCGACGTGGGACTCTCCGATCCCGTAGGTTCGCAGCGTGCGCACCGTGCGGCCGTCGCCCAGCCCGCGCTCCCGGAGCCGCGGCACGACCCAGTCGCGCCACATCGGGCGCAGCTCACGCGGCGGACCGGGCAGGAGGACCACGACGCGTCCATCCGGGCGATCGACCCACCAGCCAGGAGCCGTGCCGTTCGGGTTGGGGATCGCGGTCGCCGATGGGATGAGCCAGGCCTGCTTCAGGTTGAGGTCCGGGAGGCGGATGCCACGTCGCTCGAACAGGCTGCGGAGCCAGGCCTCCTGGTCCGGATCGACCGCCGGCGTCTCGCCGATGGCGGCGGCCAGCGCCTCGCGCGTGAGGTCGTCGGGGGTCGGGCCGAGACCACCCGTGGTCACCACGAGGTCAACCTCGGCCAGCGCCTCGACGAAGCTGGCCGTGACGAGTGGCAGGTCGTCCGGGAGCGCCGTGATCCGGCGGACCGCGACGCCCATGAGCGAGAGCGCCCGGGCCAGGTCACCACCGTTCGTGTCACGGGTCTCACCGGTCGTCAGCTCGCTGCCGATGGCAAGCAGCTCGGCGGCGCGAACCGGGCGGATGCGGAGCGGCACTCGTCGAACCGTCATGCCCGGAGCGTACGACCTCGCGGCGCGCGGCGCGCGGCACGCCCCTCGCGCGCTCGCCTCGCCTCGTTGACCGAAGAAGCGCTGGAGGGGTATCCTCGATAATCGATGATGCTTCACATCCATGCTGCGTGAATGAACCGCCGGGAGGCCGGCTCGGAGGGACCCATGGGCCAGCTTGACGTCTTCCGCCTCGACGGGCGGGTTGCCCTCGATTCCCGGCGGCGGCGGCGCGATCGGGGCCGCGATGGCGACGGCCCTCGCCGGCGCGGGCGCGCGCGTCACGGTCGTCGACGTCACCGAGGAACGGGCCGAGGCGGCCGCCGCCAGGATCCGCGAGACCGGGGCGGAGGTTCTCGCCCTCGGCGCCGACGTGACGCAGGAGGCGGACTGCGAGCGGATCGTCGCCGCCACGGTGGAGAGGTTCGGGCGCCTCGACATCGTCGTCAACTGCGTCGGCGGCGGGGCCGGCAAGGTCCTCTTCGACGCCCAGGACTACCCCCGCGACGCGTGGGACTGGATCTACGAGCTGAACGTCCGGAGCACCCTCCTGGCGACCCAGGCGGCCGTGAAGGCCATGGTCGCGGGCGGCCACGGGGGCCGCGTTCTCAACATCTCGTCGGTCCGCGCGGCGCTCGGCATCAACGCCGGCTACTCCGCCTACGTCGCGGCGAAGGGCGCCATCAGCTCCCTGACCCGCCAGTGGGCCACGGAGTGGGCCAAGCACGGGATCACCGTCAACGCGATCGCCCCGACGTTCGTCGACACGCCGCAGGTGGCCATGCTGCTCGACGACCCCGCGTTCAAGGCTGGCATCGTGGGACGGATCCCGCTGGGTCGCGTGGGCGGCACCTCCGACCTGACCGGCGCGGCGATCTTCTTCTGCTCGGATGCCTCGGCGTTCGTCACCGGCCAGATCCTCGGGATCGACGGCGGCCTGACGGCCACCCAGTAGCCACCCACCACCCTGCAGCCAGCGGATTGGAGCCCCTCGCGATGGAGAACGTGACCCCCAACGTCTTCACGGAGACGAAGCTGCGGGGCTGCAACCCCAGCTTCGTCACGACCTCCGACGGCGTGGTGGTGATCGACACGCCCCAGCTCCCGACGAAGGCCGTCGCGATGCGGAAGCAGGCCGAGTCCCATGGCCCGATCCGCTACCTGGTCAACACCGAGCACCACGTCGACCACATCTTCGGCAACTACTTCTTCAAGGGCGCCGGCACGGTGGTGAACCACCGCGAGCTGTACGAGCGCTTCATGGTCGTGTACCCGGAGCTCGACCCCTTCGCCTACGCCTATCAGTCCATCCCCGGCGACGATCCGAAGGGAACCGACCTCGACGATCCCGAGGGTGTGGCGCTCTGGCCGGACCGCGACGAGTACTACCGCGACCCCAACAAGGGCACGCTCGTCTTCACGGGCGACCTGACGCTCCGCGTCGGCGACCACACGTTCAACCTGCTCCACACGCCGGGCCACACGCCGGGCCAGCTCGCGGTCCACGTGCCCGAGGAGCGCGTCGTCTTCACCGGCGACACGATCTTCTCCGGGTGCCAGACCTGGCTCATGACCTCCAACGTCGAGCAGTGGCTGGCCGCCCTCGAGCGGATCCGCACGCTGGACGTGGACTGGATCGTCCCGGGCCACGGACCGGTGGTCCCGAAGCGCTACCTCGACGTCCAGCGATCTCATCTCATGGAATGGAAGACGGCCGTCGCCACGGCCGTCGCCAACGGCTGGTCGCGCGAGGAGACCGTCGAGCGCGTCAACTTCAAGGACCGCTTCGGGCCGGTCGACATCGGCCAGGGCTACATGCTGGACTACATCCAGAACCTCAATGCCGCGACCCTCTACGACAAGCTGACGGGCGCGATCGCCGGGGCCTGACCCCGCCACTCCCCTCCTCACCCCCGCGCTCGGACACGGCGCCCCGGCCGGGTCGCGGGGTTCGCACCCGCTCCGGGTCGCGGCGCTCACGGGTCCTCGTCGCGGCGCTCACGGGTCCTCGTCCCACCCCACCACGGAGGCTGCCCCCGTGCCCGAGACCATGCAGGCGCTCGTCGTCCTCGCGCCGAACGAGCTCGAGATCCGCGACGTCCCGATCCCCGCACCGGGGCCCAACGAGGTCCTCGCCCGCGTGCGGGCGGTCTCCATCTGCGGCACGGATGCCCACCTGATCCGCGGCGACTACCCGGGCTTCTGGCCGCCGGCCTTCCCGTTCATCCCGGGGCACGAGTGGGCCGGCGAGATCGCGGCGCTGGGGCCGGGCGCCGAGCTGCACGGGTGGCAGGTCGGCGACCGAGTGGCGGGCACGTCACACGACGCCTGCGGGGTCTGCCGCGAGTGCGTCGAGGGCCGCTACAACCTGTGCGAGAACTACGGGCGCAAGGGACTCCACCGGCAGTACGGGCACAACGTCCAGGGCGCGGACGCGACCTACGTGGTGCACGGCGTGAAGTGCATCTTCCGCCTGCCAGACGCCCTGACGTTCGAGGACGGGGCGCTCATCGACCCGGCGTCGATTGCCCTTCACGTGGCCAACCGCGGGAACGTCACCCCGGGCGACACGGTGGTCATCACGGGCGCGGGGGCCATCGGCCTGCTGGCCGGCGACGCGGCCCGGATCCGCGGGGCGGGGCGGGTCATCGTGGTCGGCCGCGGGACGCGCCTCGCCAAGGCGGCCGCCCTGGGGTTCGAGACGGTGAACACGGCAGCCGGGGACCCGGTGGGCGCGGTCCGGGCGATGACGGGCGGCCTGGGCGCCGACGTGGCCATCGAGTGCGCCGGCGTCCCCGAGGCGGTGGAATGGGCCCTGGAGATGCTCCGGCGCGGCGGCCGCTGCGCGGCCGTCGGGATCCCCACCGTGGGCGTGGAGATCGCCATGCAGCGGCTGGTCCTCGACGAGCTGGAGCTCGTCGGGCTCGCGCGCCTCGGCGGGCGAGATGCGGCGGGTGATCCCCCACGTGGAGCAGGGCCGGATGCGGGTCCGGGAGATGGTCACCCACCGCTTCGCGCTGGCCGACTACGGGGAGGCCCTTGCCACCTTCAACGACCGCACCAGCGGCGCGATCAAGATCCTCGTCGCGCCCTGAGCGGCGGGCGGGACCGCCCGGGCGCCGAGGCGAGGTGTCGGCGGGTGGCGGTGGAGGTGCCCCAGGGCGCCGCAGGCGTTCCCGGCGCGGTACCGCAGGTCAGAGGACGTCGGCGGCACCCAGCGTGAAGCCGCCGTCGACGTCGATGACGGCGCCGGTCACCCAGCGGCCACCGTCGCCGCACAGCCAGGCCACCGCCTCGGCGATGTCGCGACCATCGCCCACCGCGGACAGGGCCTGCCGCCCGAAGGCAAGCCCGGTCTCGAACGTGGCCCGCTCGGCCTCTTCGCTCATCCCGCGGAGCTCGGAGGGGATGATGCCGGGCCTGATCACGTTGACCCGGATCCCGTCGCGGCCCAGGTCGAGCGCAAGGGCCCGGCTCATCGCCTCGACGGCGCCCTTGCTGGCGACGTACCCGAAGCGGCCCCGCGGCGGACGGGCCACCACGGTCGAGCCGAGGTTGATGACGGCCCCGCGACTCCTGCGGAGCTCCGGGAGGGCCGCCCGGGTGCAGACGAAGACGCTCGTGACGTTGGCCCGCAGCATCCCTTCGAAGTCGGCGTCGGCCAGGACGTCGATGGGGCCCTGGACCTCGCTCCCGGCGTTGTTGACGAGGACGTCGATCCCGCCGAACGCCTCCACGGCCGCGGCGACCATCGCCCGGGCGTCGGCGTCCACGGTCACGTCCGCCCGGAACGGGACGACACGCCCCGGGGCGCCCGCGAGGTCCGCCGCCAGGCCTTCGAGGCGATCCGCACGTCGGGCGGCCGCCAGGACGTGGGCGCCGAGCCCCACGAGATGGCGGACGGTGTGCGCGCCCAGTCCGCTGGATGCCCCGGTGACGACGATCCGGCGACCCTCGATCGACACGCGTGACTCCTCCCCTCCCCGCTCCGGCCGGGGCTGACTCAGGCTCGACCGGCGGCGACCTCGTCGGCGCGGTTGCGGCCGGCCAGGAGGATCAAGTCCTCGTGGAGCTCGAACCAGGCGCCGTGGTAGCTGTCGACGCGCGGTGACGCTACGAAGCGGCCGTCGCCCGCCGCCGCGGCCGCTGCGGCTCGCGCCAGACGCTCGTGGTACGCAGCGAGGCGTGGAAGGCCGGCGGTCAGCGGCTGCAGCCACGCCGACGCGTCCGCATGCAGCGCCCCAAGGTCGCCCAGCACCTTCGCGTCGTAGGCGGGGTCGGAGTGGTCGTTGAACGTCTGGGTCCCGTCGACGTCCCGCATCTGCCAGGCGGTGACGGTCACCTTCATGCGGTGATCCAGCGCCAGGAACGCGTCGAGCGCGGCCAGTGCATTGGCGTGACCCCAGGACCCGCGGTCCTCGGCAATCCTCTCGCCGCCGACGGCCTTGCCGTCGGCGGTCAGTCGGAATGAGCCGGCGGCGATCTCCGCCAGCCCGTCGGCCACGAGCCGGTCGAGGAGCGAGCTGGCTTCGTCGGGCGTGCTGAGGAGCGCCGTGGCGATCCCTTCCGGTGTCGCGTAGCCCTTGACCACCAGGGCCCGCAGGACGTCGTCGGAGGTGGGCGCCGGCGGGGCGGCGGGGGGCGCCGGTGGGGCGGCGGGGGGCGCCGGCGCGGTCGGAACGCCGCCCGTCGCCGCTGCGGGTGCCTCCGGCTCCCCCTCGCCGACCGGGATCCCGAGCTCCCGGGCCCACGACAGAAGGACCGCCGCCTCCGGCACGACCGCCGCGGCGCCGGCCACGGCGCCGGCGAAGACCTCCCCGGTTCCACCGTCGATCGTGATGGTCTCGCCCACGGCCAGCGTCCGGTCGCCGATCACGACGGCCGCCTCGCCGATCTGCACGCCCGCAGCCCCCACGACGGCAGGGATGCCCCAGCCGCGGGCGACGACGGCGGCGTGGCTGGCCAGGCCGCCGCTGGCGGTGAGGATCCCGGCCGCCGCCGCCATCCCGTGGACGTCGTCGGGCGACGTCTCGGCGCGGACCAGGACGACGGTGCGGCCGGCCTCGGCCGCCTCCACCGCGGCGTCCGGCGTCGTGACGATCTGGCCGCTCGCCACGCCGGGCGAGGCTCCGAGCCCCCGCACCAGCGCCGGACCGACGTCGCCGCGCTCCGTGGAGCGCTTGGGGGGATCCACGAGGAGCCCGGCGACACGCCGGACGGCGTCGGCCCGGGTCAGCGGGAAGTCGGCGTCCTCGGCCATGTCGACGGCGATCCGGAGGGCCGCCTGGGGGCTCCGCTTCCCGACCCGGCACTGGAGCATCCAGAGCTTCCCGTGCTCGATCGTGAACTCGATGTCGCACAGGTCGGCGTGGTGCCGTTCCAGGCGCGTCGCGTACGCGCGGAGCTCCTGCCCGACGGCCGGCATCCGCTCGTCCAGGACGGCGACCGGCTCGGTCTGGTGCGTCCCGGCGACGACGTCCTCGCCCTGGGCGTTGAACATCACGTCGCCGTAGAGGACCGGCTCGCCCGTGGCGGGGTT
The DNA here is from genome assembly GCA_963810065.1 of uncultured Chloroflexia bacterium. Taxonomy (GTDB): domain Bacteria; phylum Chloroflexota; class Limnocylindria; order Limnocylindrales; family CSP1-4; genus CTSoil-043. The sequence continues at coordinate 90,002 of CAWELX010000002.1, forward strand.
GCGCGTGAAGAGCACCCCGGTCCCGGAGTCGACGCTGCGGTTGCCGAAGACCATGGCCTGCACGGTGACCGCGGTACCCAGGTCGTCGGGGATCCCCTCGTGCTCGCGGTAGGCACGCGCTCGGTCGCTGTTCCAGGAGCGGAAGACCGCCTCGATGGCCGCTCGGAGCTGCGTCCACGGGTCCTCGGGCACGGCTTCGACGCCGACGATGTCCCGGAACATCGCCTCGAAGCGCTTCCGGCAATTGCCGGCGAACCTGGGACTGTCCGAGGATGCCGCGAGCCCGGCCGTGGTGGCGTCGTTGAGGCCCAGGTTGAGGATCGTGTCCATCATCCCGGGCATCGAGATCGGGGCCCCCGACCGGACGCTGACGAGCAGCGGGTTCGCCGGCTCGCCGAAGCCCTGGCCGACGAGCTGCTCCATGCGCCCCATGTGGGTGCGGAGCTCCTCGTCGAGGCCGGCCGGCCAACCGTGCGCCAGGTACTCGTTGCAGGCGCCCGTCGTGACCGTGAAGGCCGGGGGCACGGGCAGCCCGAGTTCGACGGCCATGACGGTCAGGTTGGCGGCCTTCCCGCCGACGAGCCGCTTGACCTCCGGGAAGGTCAGGCCGTCGTGGCGCTGGTCGCAGTCGTGGACATAGCTCACGGGGAGGCTCTCCTGGAGCGCCCGTCGGGTCGGCCGCGCGACTGGGGAATCCGCGCGGCCGACCGTCAGGGCGCGACGATGATCTTGATGGCCCCGCTCGCGGGGTCGTGGAAGGTCGCGAGCGCCTGCTCGAAGTCCGCCAGCGCGAAGCGATGCGTCATCACGTCGCGGACGCGCATGCGGCCCTGCTCGACGAGCGGCATCACCCGGCGCATCTCGCCGGCCGTGGCCCGCGAGCCGACGAGCTCCAGCTCGTCGAGGACCAGCCGCTGCATCGCGATCTCCACGCCCAGGGTGGGGATCCCGACGGCGGCGCAGCGCCCGCCGCGGCGGAGCATCCCGAGCGCCCACTGCACGGTGACCGGGACGCCGGCGCACTCCAGGACGACGTCGGCACCGAAGCCGCCGGTCATCTCGCGCACGGTGGCCACCGGGTCGCCGGCGCTGGAGTCGACGGTCTCGAAGCCCATGGCGGCCGCCTTGGCGAGCCGGCCCGCGTTGCGCTCGATGACGATCACCCGGGCCGCGCCCCGGATCCGGGCGGCATCGCCGCCCAGCAGCCCGATCGCACCGGCGCCGGTGATCGCCACCGTGTCGCCCGGGCTGACGTTCCCGCGGTTGGCCACGTGGAGGGCGATCGAAGCCGGGTCGATGACCGCGCCCTCGTCGAAGGACATGCTGGCGGGCAGCGGGAAGATGGTCTTCACGCCCTGCACCACGTAGGTGGCGTCGGCGCCCTGGACGCTGTGGCCGTACTGCTTGTGGAGGCCCGGTCGGCCGTAGTTCTCGCACAGGTTGTAGCGGCCCTCGACGCACTTCTGGCACACGCCGCAGGCGTCGTGCGAGGTGCCGGCCACCCGGTCGCCCACCTTCCAGCCGTACAGCTCCACCCCCGGGCCGAGGGCGGCGATCTCGCCCGCCCACTCGTGGCCCGGGATGAACGGGAACGCCGGCGGCCAGAAGCCCGGGTAGTCGCCGTGGATCAGGTGCGCATCGGTGCCGCAGATCGAGACGGCGCGCACGCGCGCCAGGACCTCGTTCGGACCGGGGACCGGGACGGGGACGTCCTGGATCTCGAAGCGATCAGGTTCGAGGACGACGAGCGCCTCCATGGTTTCCGGCACGATGATGCGCTCCTTCAGATGATGGCGACGGGGTCGACCATCGACCCGGTTGCGCCGCGGATCTTCACGGGCAGGGCGACGAACAGGAACTCGTAGATGCGCTGGCGCGCGAGCTCCTCCAGATCGAGACTCTCCATGATGTAGACGCCCTTCTCGATGAGGAGGGCGGTGTGGACGGGCTGCGGGTTGCCGGTGGGTCCCGGGTCGGGCGCCGGCTGGACCTCGTAGGTCTCGGTGTCGGTCCCGGTCGCCACGACCCCGCGCTCCAGCAGCCAGCGGGCTGCCGAGAGATCGGGGCCAGGGGTCTTGTGGGCATCCATGGCCGCGGCGTCGGGCCAGAGCCCCATGTAGCCGGTCCGGATGACCACCACGTCCCACGGCTGGACCGTGACGCCCTGCGCCGCGCAGATGGCGTCCATCTCGGCGGCGTCGATGGGTGAGCCCTTGGGCAGGCAGTCGACGCCGCGGAAGGTCGGCGCGTCGATCAGCACGCCACGCGTGAAGAACGGCGGCATCTTTGCCGCGTCGCCGTGCACCGGGCCGAAGTCGGTCAGATGCTCGTCGGCGTTGCCGCCCCCGTACCAGTGCATGTCGTCGTCCACGGTCATGTGGGCCAGCGCGTCCATGTGGGCGCCGGAGTGCGACGTCGCCATGACGTACTCGGCCATGTAGCCCAGGCCGGCGTCGTTGACCGGGCCCCACGGCTTCGCGCCCGTCACGCGGATCCCGCGCGGGGTGCGGTAGTTGAGGACCTGGAACGGCGGGTGCCCCGGAAAGAGCGGCATGCCCGGGAAGCGGACCGCCGCCAGCGAGACCATGCGGCCCTCCCGGACCAGGCCAGCCGCCTTCACGACCTGCCCGGGCGGCAGCTCGCCGATCGGGCCGATCTCCTTGCCGAACCTCATTGCCCAACCTCCAGCCGGCTCATTCGGTGGGTCGCTCCTGCAGGGCCCGCCACACCCGCTCCGGCGTGAGCGGCAGGTCGCGGATGACGACGCCCGTCGCGTCGCACACGGCGGCCGAGACGGCAGCCGCGACGCACAGCAGCGCGCCCTCGCTCATCCCCTTGGAGCCGTACGGCCCGGGGCCGTCGGCGTTCTCCACGCTCTCGCTGAGGAGCTCCAGGGGCAGGTCCATGCTCGTCGGGATCCGGTAGTCGATCGCGCCGAGGTTCCGGATCCGACCGGTGTCGTCGAAGATGTAGTGCTCCATCAGGGTGTGGCCCAGCCCCTGGATCGCCGCACCCTCGTCCTGCATCCGGACCTGGAGTGGGTTCAGGGCCCTTCCGACGTCCGACACCGTGACGTGGCGCACGATCGTCACGTCGCCGGTCCCCTCGTCGACCTCGGCCTCGATGGCCGTGCAGTTGAATTCGAAGAACGCGGGCGCGCCCTGCAGCGGGTGGCCGGGATCGGCGTCCTTGCGCATCTCCCCGAGCCCGGTGATCTCACCACCGAGCTGGCCGAGGCCCGCCGCCACGACGTCGCGGATGGGAATCTCCCGGTCGGGCAGCCGGACCATGCCGTGCTCCACGACGATCGCGGCCTCGTCCACGCCGTGGAGGCGAGCCGCCATCGCGCGCAGCTTGGCCTGGATCTCGCGGCACGCCGCCAGGATGGAGTTGCCCATGAGCACGGTCGACCGGCTCGCGGAGGTCTGCTGGTCGTACGGGACGACGGCGGTGTCACCCATCACGACGCTCACCCAGCTCAGCGGCGCGCCGAGCTCGTCGCCGGCGATCTGCGCGAACACCGTGCGCGCGCCCTGCCCCATGTCGGACGTGCCGGCGTAGATGACCACGCTGCCGTCGACCAGGAGGCGGACGGTCGAGTACGAGAGGCCGGTCGTGGGCCCGGACTTCAGCCCGACCGCGATCCCCCGGCCGCGCCCGGGCGAGAGGGGCACGCCCCAGCCGATCAGGTCGGCGGCCCGCCGGACCGACTGCTCCCACTCCCCGTCGGCCGGCGTGTCCCACGGGATGAACGCCTCGCCCTTCCGGGCCAGGTTGCGCAGGCGGATCTCCAGGCGATCGATTCCGAGCGCCCTGGCGCCCTCGTCGAGGTTCGACTCGACCGCCCAGTTCACCTGCGGGTTGCCGAAGCCGCGGAAGGCGGTCGACGGCACGGTGTGCGAGAGGACCGCGCGGGCGACGACGCGGGCGGCCGGCATGCGGTACGGCCCCGCCGCGACGTAGCTGCCTTTGCCGACGACGCGGTCGGCAATGTCGGCGTACGCGCCGATCAGGTAGCTGGCGTCGACGTCCTGGAACGCGAGCGTGCCGTCGGACCGCAGCCCGGTCCGGACGCGGACCTCGGCGGCCGCCCGGCGGACGGCCTGGAATGTCTCCTCCAGGGTCAGGACGAGGCGCACCGGCCGATCGGCCCGGAGCGCCATCAGGGCCACGAGAGGCTCGTACTTCGTGTGCTGCTTGCCGCCGAAGCCGCCGCCCGGATCCGGAGCGTAGACCCGAACCCTGGAGAGCGGCATCCCGAGGACCTTCGCGAGGATCCTCTGGAGCCAGTTCGAGTGCTGGATGGAGCTCCAGACCGCGATGCCGTCGCCGTCGGGCGCCGCGATGATCGCGTGCGGCTCGATCGCGAAGTGGGTGACGATCGGGAACGTGTAGGTGTGGTCGATCACGAGGTCCGCGGGCACGGCGTCCACGTCGCCCCAGCCGATCCGGTGCTCGCGCAGGACGTTGGTCCCGGCCAGCGGGTCGTCCGGGCGCAGCGCCGGATCCTGGACCAGCGGCGCCGCCGGGTCGAGGGCTGCCGCGAGCGTGAAGACCGCGGGGAGCTCCTCGTACTCCACCCGGACCAGGCGAGCGGCCTCCTCGGCGGCTTCCTTCGTGTCGGCGGCCACGGCCGCGACGGGCTCGCCGTGGTACTTCGTCTCGCCGACTGCGAGGACCGGGCGATCCTGGAACTGGGGGCCGAACCGCGGCACGGGCTGGGGGAGGTCGGCCGCCGTCACCACGAGACGGATGCCCTCCACCCGCTCGGCCTCGCTCGTATCGATGGCGATGATCCGGGCGCGGGCGACGGGCAGCGTGACGAGCTTCGCGTGGAGCTCGTCCGGCAGGTGGAGGTCGGCTACGTACTTCTGGGCGCCGCAGACGCGGTCGGCGCCGCCGACCCGCTGGGGCGAGGTCCCGATGCGCGTCGCGGTCATCGACCTGCCTCCTCGGCGGTCGCCAGGACAGCGTCGGTGATCTGCTGGTAACAGGCACAGCGGCACAGGTTGCCGGCCAGGCCCTCCTGGATCTCCGCCACGGTGGGGTGCGGGTTGCGGGCCAGCAGGTCGTGGGCGGCCATCACCTGGCCCGGGATGCAGAAGCCGCACTGCACCCCGCCGTGATCGAGGAACGCCTCCTGGAGGGGGCTGAGGCGACCCTCCGGCGCGAGCCCCTCGACGGTCGTCACCTCGGCGCCGTCGGCCTCCACCGCGAGCACGAGGCACGAATCGACGATCCGCCCGTCGAGGCTGACGGTGCAGGCGCCGCACTCGCCGACGAGGCAGCACTCCTTCGTCCCGGTGAGCTGGAGATCGTCGCGCAGGACGTCGAGGAGCGTGTGGTTCGGGGCGACGTCGAGGGCGCGGCGTCGCCCGTTGACCGTCACCTGGATGGGGACCGTGGTGATCATCTTCGTCACTCCGCCTGCGCCAGGCGCTCGATCGCGATGCGCAGGGCTCGCGCGCCGAGGACGCGCAGCATCGCCAGGCGGTACTCCGGGCTGGCACGCATCGAGCGCGGGGAAGGGCTGGCGCCGACGAACATCCGCTCGAAGAGCGGCTGCCTTCGCGGCGTCGGATGCGTCGGGATCCGCGAGCACGCCGCTCTCGTCGAGCACGAGGACGGGCCGCGGGCCGACGCTGCCGTAGGCGAGGCGTGTCACGCCCGCGTCGTCGACGGCCACGCTCAGGGTCACCGACGCGAGGTCGTGGCCCCGGCGGCGGGTCCGCCGGACGTGGACGGCCCCGATCCGTCGGGCCGGGATGGGAAGCGCGATCGCGGTGACGAGCTCGCCCGGCGCCAGGGTCGTCATCCCCGACCGCACGAAGAACTCGTCGACCGGGATGCGGCGCGTCCCGTCGGGCCCGGCGGCCCAGACCTCCGCGCCGTACACGAGCAGCGCGGGCGCCGTGTCGGCCGCCGGCGACGCGTTGCAGACGTTGCCGCCCAGGGTGGCCCGGTTCCGAATCTGGACGGACCCCACCACGGCTGCCGCCTCTGCGAGGGCGACGAAGGACCTCCGGATCCGCGCGTCCTCCGCGACGTCCGTCATCACGGTCGTGGCGCTGATCACGACGCGGCCGTCTGCTTCCCGGATGCCCGGCTGAAGCTCGGCGATCCGCTTGAGGTCGACCAGGACGGACGGCTGGAGGGTGCCGTCGCGGAGCCGGATGATGAGGTCCGTGCCGCCCGCCAGGATCCGGGCACCGGGACCGTGAGTCCCGAGCAGCGTGATCGCCTCGGCGAGCGTCGCGGGCCGTGCGTACTCGAACGGGTGCATCGGTCGCTCTCCCGTCTCAGAGGACCCGGTCCACCTCGTCCAGGAGAACCTGCGGGGTCGCAGCCCGGATGAAGTAGAAAGGTCGCTGGCAGAAACGCGCCACGAAGTCGGCGCGCCGTTGGCGGAGCCCGTCGTCGTCGACCAGCGGCATGACGTGCCCGGGAGCCAGCAGCTCGTTGGTCAGGAAGTAGTTCTGCAGCGAGTGCAGGAACTGGAACTGGCGCTCGAACGGGATCAGAGCATTGGTGGCCGGATCGAAGTTGCCGTCGATGGCCGGGACGATGACGACATCGATGTTCGGCACGCCCGGGTACATGCCCCAGGTGGGCATGTCGCCCCAGAACTTCTCCACGCCCTTGTTGGGCGCGGCCTTGTCGGAGCGCTCCGTGCCCTCCGTCCGCTTGCGGAGGAACGTGTCGACCGAGCCCATGACGGCCCGGCCGTCCTCGTCGATGACGGTGGTCTCGGAGGCAACCTGGAGGGCGCCCCGGACGCCGGCCTCGATGAGGCCCATGCTCTTGCCGTGGTTCGACTCGCCTCCCAGGAACAGGAGCGTCGTCCCGCGGTAGTGGACCGCAGCGCTGTGGGACGGGTGCAGGCCGACCGCCTCCATGCGGAGCGCGAGGACCGCCACGATCACCTTCTGGATGGGGCCCGCCGGCCAGGGGCCGGTGAACGTGACCACGTGTCCGTCGTACGTGACGCCCTTCTCGCCGTCCTGGTTCCAGACGATGTCCGGCGTTGCCAGCGTGACCTCCGGTGAGATGCGGACGTCGGCGAGGCGGTAGTTGAGGAAGGTGAGGTCGTCCAGGACGTGCTCGCGCGGCTCGCCACCGTACACGTCGACCCGCAGGCGCGCGGCCCCGGCCGACATCTCTTCCGTCAGTTGCAGCTGGTCGTTCATCTCGTCCTTTCGTGGACTCGGGGTTGCGGGATCAGGCGGGGCGCTCGACGACCGTGGCGGCCATCTCGCGTTCATCCCGCGGCGCCGCCCGCAGGGGCGGCCTCGCGGCGTCGAGGGCGGTCTCCGGCGCACCTGCCGGCGGGAGCTCGGCCCACAGGTTGCCGAGCATCGTGGCGGCATTGGTGAAGTGCTGGTGGAGGATCTCGACGGCCAGCTCCGGGTCGCGCCGGCGCAGGGCGTCGAGGACGGGGACGTGCTCCTCGGCGATCCGGCGCCGGTCGGCGCCGGGCGCGACGATCGTGATGTAGGTGCGGGAGAACGGTTCCAGCGTGCGCCACACCCGCTCCAGCGTCGCGTTCCCGGCGAGCTCCACGATGCGGCCGTGGAACGCCGCGTCCGCCGTGGCCTCCGCGTGCGTATCGTCGCTTCCGGCCGCGGCCTGCATCTCCCGGATGTAGCCGTCGAGCTCCCCGAGATCGTCGTCGGTCATCCGCGGGATCGCCAGGCGCGCGGCCAGGGATTCCAGCTCGGCCCGGATGACGAAGGCCTCCAGGAGCTCGGACGCCGACGGGCGGCGGACGCGAGCTCCCCGGAAGGCGGCGGTCTCCACGACGCCGAGCGCCTCGAGGTCCCGCAGCGCCTCCCGCACGGGAGCCTGGCTGGTGCCGAGCTCCCGGGCAACCCGGGTCTCGACGATCCGGGCCCCCGGCGGGTAGCGGCCGTCGAGGATCGCCTGGAGGAGGCGGTCCTTGACCTGGTCGCTCAGGACGCTGCGCGAGATCGTGGCATCGCGCGTCATGGCGTGGACGTCAGTCCTTCATGCCGACGGCCGGGGCTACGGGCGTCGTCTCGAGGATCTCGACGACGCCAGTGTTGCCGTCCACCCGGAGCCGGTCGCCGGTCTTGATGCGGGCGGTGCCCCCGGAGGTGCCCACGACCGCGGGGATGCCGTACTCGCGGGCGAGGACGGCCGGGTGGGACACGGTCCCGCCGGCATCGGTCACGACCGCGATGATCTTGCCGTAGAGGACCTGCCAGGCCGGGTTGGTCATCTGGCAGACGAGGATCTCGCCCTGCTGCAGGCTGTCGAACTGGGCCTCGGACATGACGACGCGCGCCACGCCCTCGACCACGCCCGGCGAGCCGGCGATGCCCTTGACCTTGCCGATCTCGATCTCGGAGGAGCGGTAGAACTTGTCCGGGAAGCCCCAGAGATTGAGGTACGGGAAGGCGAGCTGCGTCGCCGTCACGGTGCCGACCCAGTCGCGAGGCTGGAGCGCGTCCGCAGCGGCGCGCTTCGCCCTGGCGGCCGCCACGATGGCCCGGCCGTCCGCGCCCGCCGGGTTGCCGATGAATGCGCGCAGCTCGTTGTAGCGGAACAGGATCACGTCGTCCGGGGCGTCGAGGACGCCCATCTCCACGAGCTTCTCACCGAGGGCGATCAGCACGAGGCGGACGTGGGCGTTGGCGCCCTGGTCGATGTAGAAGTGGTGGTCCGGCGTGAGCGGCGCCATCTTGAGGTTGATCTCGTTGGCGGCGCGCATCTCCTCCAGCGCCTCGCCCTCGAGCCCCTCGAGGATCTCCGCGGCCGCCGCGTCGATGTCGGCCTTCAGGGCCGCGATCTTGGTCGGGTAGTCGTAGTCCGAGGCGAACTGGTCGCGGACGAGCTGGATGACCGGGGTCATGTCCTCCCGGAAGCTCGGGAAGATGAACTCGTGGCTCCAGACCGCGTGCCAGCCGAATTCCTTCTGGTAGGGCACGACCCGCTCGTCGATGAACCGGCGCCCACGCTCACTTGCCTGGAGCACCGGGATGATGTCGGCTGCCGTCAGGCCCGCGAAGGCCACGGACAGGTCCGCGTCGCCCTTGATCTCCTCCTTCATCTCCCAGAGGGCGCGGATCTTGTCCCAGTTGCGGTCGTTGGCCGAGTTCTGGAGCCGCCCCAGCAGGACCTCGTCGATCTTGCCGTGGGTCTTCTCCATGACCGCCCGGAGGTTGAGCGTCGCGCTGAGCTGCGCGAAGTTCAGCATCCAGTGGATCTTCCAGTGGCGGTCGTGCATGTCGATGGCGTCCTCGAGGAGGACGGCCACCTCGGCCAGGCTCAGCTGTTCCTTCTGGTCGAGCATGCCTTCGATGTACTCGAAGTTGCGCGACATCTCGGGGACGAAGCGAGTCCGCCACCAGTCGGTGAACTTCAGGCCGTAGACCGGCAGGACCGCACCCAGGTACGCCCCGATCTTCCCGGCGTACTCGTTGTCCTCGGGCACGATCGGATGGGTGTCGTAGTTGTACTCCTGCGTGGCGACGTCCACGCCCGCCTCGGCCGGGATGGCCGCCGTGTACAGGTAGCCGTTGACGTTCTTGTAGATCCAGTCGGATGCGAACGGCGTCCCGAACCGGCGGAACATGTGGTCGCAGGAAAGCCACCATCCGCCGATGTCCTCGTACATCGGGCTGAGGGGCTTGGGGCAGTGCAGGTCGTCGTAGACCCAGAAGAGCAGCTTCTCGGTCTCGGACGTCCACTCGACCGGGAACTTCTCGTCCCCGAGGAACTGGCCGAGGACTTCTTCCTTGAGGGGCACCGAGTCTTCCTCCTTCGTACTGCCTGGCGCCGCCCCGGGGGGGCGACGATGTCTAGCTCGTGGCCGCCGCGCGGGCGATGCGCTTGAAGCGCTTCATGTTCTCGGTGATCGCGACCTCGGTGGGCAGGCGCTCCATGCTGGATGCGCCGAAGAAGCCGACCACGCCCGTGGTGTGATCCAGGATGTACTGGGCGTCCTCCGGCTCGGCGATCGGGCCGCCGTGGCACAGGACGATGATGTCGGGCTTGACCGCGGCGGCGGCGTCGCGGATCGCCTGCACCAGCTCGGCGGAGTCCTCGAGCGTCAGCGCCGTGTTGGCGCCGATCGCGCCCTTCGTGGTCAGCCCCATGTGGGCCACGACGACGTCGGCGCCGGCCTCGGCCATCGCCCGGGCCTCGTCGGGGTCGAAGACGTAGGGAGTCGTCAGCAGGCCGGCCGCGTGAGCAGCCCGGATCATGTCGACCTCGAGGCCGTAGCCCATGCCCGTCTCTTCGAGGTTCTGGCGGAACTTGCCGTCGAACAGGCCGACGGTCGGGAAGTTCTGGACGCCGGAGAAGCCGACCCGCTTGACCTCCTCGAGGAAGACCGGCATCAGCCGGAACGGATCGGTGCCGCAGACACCGGCCAGGACCGGCGTCTCGCGCACGATCGGCAGCACCTCGCCGGCCATCTCGATGACGATCGCGTTGGCGTCGCCGTAGGGCATGCAGCCGGCGAGCGAGCCGCGCCCGGCCATCCGGTAGCGGCCCGAGTTGTAGATGATGATCAGGTCGGCCCCGCCGGCCTCCGCGCACTTCGCCGAGAGGCCGGTGCCGGCCCCGGCGCCGATGATCACGCCACCCTCGTCCAGGGTGCGGCGAAGCCGTGCCAGTGCCTCCTGTCCGTTCATGCGCGTCCTCCTGCGTTCGCCTCGGCGGCCCAGGCGCGGTAGTGCGCGTCGAGCCGCTCGGCCATCGCCGTGGCGAAGGCGGGGTCGTTGATGTCGGTGTCCATCTCGACCACCTCGACGTCGGGCCGGAGACCGGCCTTCAGCTCCCGGATCAGGGCCGCGTCGGCCGCCGGGTCGTAGAACGGGCCACCCGGGACGGCGATCATCGAGACGCCACCCAGCGGGATGAAGACGGTCAGGGGGCCCGTCGCCGCGTTGAGCTTGCGGGCGATGATCCGCCCCAGCTCGGCGCACTCCTCCTCGGTCGTGCGCATGAGCGTGACCGTCGCGTTGTGGACGTAGAGGTTGCGGTCGTCGAACGTCGCGGGAACGGTCTCCCGGGGTCCGAAGTTGCACATGTCGAGGGCGCCCAGCGACACGACCTGGGGGATCCCCAGCGCGCCGGCCATCTCGAGGCGATCCGGCCCGGCAGACAGGACGCCGCCCACCAGCTCGTCGACGAGCTCGGTGGTGGTGATGTCGAGCGAGCCCGTGATGAAGCCCGAGTTCATGAGGGCTTCCATCGACCTGCCGCCGGCGCCGGTGGCGTGGAAGACGAGCACCTCGTAGCCGTGCGCCTCGAGCCACTCCCGGGCCGTGGTCACGCTTGGCGTCGTCACCCCGAACATCGTGGCCCCGATCAGGGGCTTCGGCGGGATCTTCGACACGAACGATGCGGAGGACCTGGCCATCCCGGCGATGCCTGCCGCCGCGTTCGTGAGGATCTTCTCCGACAGGCCGTTGATGCCCGCGATGTCGACGACCGAGTACATCATCGTGATGTCGAAGGTGCCGACGTACGGGCGGGTGTCGCCCGAGGCCATCGTGGAGACGATCATCTTCGGGACGCCGACCGGCAGGGCCTGCATGGCCGCCGAGACGATCGACGAGCCGCCCGACCCGCCGACCCCGAGGATTCCGTCGACCCTGCCCTCGGCGTAGAGGCGCTTGACGACCTCGGTGGCGCCGCGCGTCATGGCGAGAACCGCGGGTCCGCGGTCGTTGGCGGCGGCCAGGGCCGCCCGGCTCGCGCCGGCGGCCGCGGCCACCTCGTCTGCGGTGACGTCGCCCGGCGACGGGTCGCTCGAGGACGCCGGCGTCGACGAGGATCACGTCGCAGCCGAGCTCGCGGACGCGGTCGCGCAGGAACTCGTACTCCGCTCCCTTGGTGTCGAGGGTGCCGAGGAGCACGACGCTCGCCATGGGACGACCTCCTAGGAATCCGCCGATGGGGAAGCGGGTGTCTCGACCTGGGCGCTCGACGCCGAGGTAGCGGCGCTGGGCGGCCTCGTCGGCAAGAAGCTCCGCCGCTGTCGTCTCGCGCGCGATCTGGCCGGCGACCATGACGGCGATGCGCTCGGAGACCGCGGTCGCGACGCCGAGGTTCTGCTCGACGAGCAGGATCGCCATGCCCTCGCGCGCGACGTCGTGCAGGACGCCGATGACCTGCTCGACGATCGATCGGCGCGAGGCCCTCGGATGGCTCGTCCATGATCAGCAGCGTCGGGTTGAGGAGCAGCGCCCGGGCGATCGCGAGCATCTGCTGCTCGCCGCCGGAGAGCTGCGTCGCGCCGTTCTTCCGGCGCTCGGCGAGCGGCGGGAACAGCTCGTAGACCTTCGTTGATGGTCCAGCCGTCGCTGCTCCGCTTCGCCATCATCCGCAGGTGCTCGTCCACGGACAGCGAGGCAAAGACGCGGCGCCCCTGCGGGACGTACGCGATCCCCGCCCGCGCGATCTCGTGGGCCTTGCGCCCGACGATCTCGACGCCGCGGAAGCGGATCGACCCGCCGAACGCGGGGACGAGCCCCATGATCGCGTTGCACAGCGTCGTCTTGCCCATGCCGTTGCGGCCGATGAGCGACAACGGCTCCGCGCCGACCGCGAGGTCGACGCCCTGCAGGATGTGGCTCCGGCCGTACCGGACGTCGAGCCCGCTGATCGCGAGGATCGGGTCGGCGATCACGGGAGCGCCGGGCACACTGAGCGTCTCAGCCATGATGGACGCCCACGCGGTGGCCGAGGTAGATGTCGTGGACCGTGCGGTTGGCGCGGATCTCGTCGGGCGTGCCCTCGACGATGATCGAGCCCTCGTGCATCATCGTGACGCGGTCGGCCGCCGCGAGCGCGACGTCCATGTCGTGCTCGACGAGGATCACCGTGATCTCCCTGGGCAGCTCCATGAGGAGCGCCGTGAGGAACACGCGCTCGCCGCGCGACAGCCCGGAGGCCGGCTCGTCGAGCATCAGGAGCCGGGGGCTGGCTGCCAGCGCCATGCCCAGCTCGAGCTGGCGCTGCTGACCGTGCGAGAGGGATCCCACGGGCGCCTTGAGGACGTCCGAGAGGTGGACGACTCCGGCGATCTCCTCGGATCGCAGGCGGCCGGGATCGTCCGCGGGCGGGCGGCGCGGGTCGAAGCGCCCGCGCTGCACGCCCCGGATGGCGAGGAACAGGCTCTGGGCAACCGTCAGCCCCATGAACAGCATCGAGCTCTGGTAGGTCCGGGCCAGGCCCAGCCGCGTCCGCCGGTGCGGCGGCAGGTGGGTCACGTCCTGCCCAAAGAGCTCGACGGACCCGGAGGTCGGGAGGTAGTCGCCGGCCACCACGTTGAACAGCGTGGTCTTCCCCGCCCCGTTCGGGCCGAGGATGGCGCGGCGCTCGCCGACCGCGACCTCCATGGTCACGTCACGGAGAGCCTGGAGGGCGCCGAAGCGCCGGCCCACGCCCTGCAGGTGCAGGGCGGGGACGAGCGCTTCGGGCGCCGTCGCTACGGTCACGGGCAGTCCGGGAAGTCCCGGCTGACCGGCTGGGCAAAGAGCGGGTTGTTGATCCCGCCTTCGACGTTCAAGGTCTGGTTGATGTTCTCGGCTTTGCTGATGACGTTGGCGGCGAGCTTGCCGTCGGCGCCCTTCTGGATCTCGGACACGTAGTTCGGCCCGATCGCCTGGCGGTTGGAGTCGAGCTTGATCTTGCCGGTAGGCCCGTCGAACTCGACCTTGGCGAGGGCTTCCATGAACTTCTTCTGGCCGTCACCAAGATCGCCCTTGACCTCGGCCAGGGCCTTCAGGACCCCCACGGTCTCGTTGTAGTAGCTGAGGGCGAAGAGGCCCGGGTAGGGAAGGCCATCCGGGAAGGTCTCCTTGTAGACCTTCACGTACTCGTTCCACGCCGGCTCGTCCGCCGTGTCGGACGTCGGGCTGGCGGTGATCGTCCCGACGAGCGAGTCGGCGAAGGCGCCTTCGGTCGCCAGCACCGACTGGTCCACCGTGATCGACCCGCCGATGAACTTGGCCTTGCCGCCGGCCGCCTGGTACTGGGTGAAGAAGTTGATGGCGTCGCTGCCGCCGAGGGCGACGTAGATCGCGTCGATCCCCGACGTCGGCAGGTTGGAGACGACCGAGCTGTAGTCCTTCGTCCCGAGCGGGACCCAGTTCTTCTGGACGACGTGGCCGCCGGCCGCGCAGAACCCGTACATGAAGCCGCCAACCTGGGTGTACGGGAACGAGTAGTCCTCCGCCACCAGGGCAACGTTCTTGTAGCCCTTCGTGTTGAAGGCGTAATCCCCGAGGCCGGCCTGCCACTGGGCGCCGTCCGTGGAGAAGCGGAAGAAGTTGGGGGCCGGATCGCGCAGCGTCGTGTCCTGAGACGCGGATGAGCCGTTGACGAACGTCTTGTCCGGCACCGTCTTGGCATAGTCCTTGAGCGCCAGCCCCTCGTCACCGGACAACGGTCCGATGAGGATGTCGACGTCGTCCTGCTCGATGAGCTTCTTGGCCTTCTCGAGCGCGACCGCCGGGGTGGCGTCCGAGCCCTCCTTGATGAGGACGATCTCGCGGCCGGCGATCTCCCAGTTGCCCTTGGAGTTCTTGGGCGCGAACTGATTGAGTGCCTGCTCGATGCCGCGGAAGCCCTCCTGGCCCGGGACCGCGAACGGTCCCTCCAGCGTCGCGAGACCGCCGATCTTGATGGGCTCGTTGCTGCTGCCGCCGCCGCAGGCCGCCGTCGACACGACGAGCATCGACGCTGCCGCGAGAATGACCAGCCGTCGGCCGGTCGTCGATCGGAACATCGCTCCTCCTCTCCCCGGCGTGCCAGGCACGCGCGGGATGTGGGTCACCAATGACTCAACAGGCGTCCCTTCGTCCTCCTCCTGCGCTGCTATGGGCTCAGGGTTGGGTCCTCGCCGCCGGGGCGACGGGTGGGTTCGGGCAGGGGATCGTCGAGGATCGGGTCGACCCCGGCCTCGACGGCGAGCGGGTCAATGGCGCGCCGCGGGCCGCGCCCGCGCCGGCGCCCGGCCGACTGCCACAGGCGGTCCACCGAACCCACGAGGCCGTTCGGGGCGACCAGCACGATGATCACAAAGCCGAGGCCGACGAGGGTGTTGAAGCGCTCGTCGAAGCTGAAGCCCAGGATCTTGACGCTGCTGGCGAACACGTCGATCAGGATGAAGACGACGGCTCCGACGAAGGCACCGATCGGGTACCCCAGGCCGCCCATGACGGCAACGATCAGGACGTCGATGGTCCGGGTGAGGTCGACGATCCCGGGCGAGATGTTGCCGCGGTACCAGACACCCAGCACCCCGGACACGCCGGCGACGAAGCCGGCGATGGCGAAGAGCGTGATGCGGTGCAGAGCGACCCGGTAGCCGAGCGCCCGCATCCGGCGCGGATTGTCACGGATCCCCTGGAACGTCAGCCCTCACCAGCGGGTAGACGACAAGGGCGGCGACACCTGCGAGGGTCAGCAGGCCCTGCCGGCTGCGAAGCCAGGTCATGCCGGTCGCCCGAGGAGGCCCTGGGGTCGAACCGCCAGGACGCCGGCCATGATGACGAACGTCAGGAAGATCGAGTAGGTCGGCGCGTAGAAGAGGCCGGCCTGCTCCGCCAGGCCGATGATCAGGGCGCCGATGGCCGCGCCTCCCAGGCTGCCCATCCCGCCGACGATCACGACGACGAGCGATGAGAGCAGGTACCGGCCGTCCTCGCTCGGCGTGATCGACAGGCCGGTCGTGCCGATCACCCCCGAGAGGCCGGCCAGGCCGGCGCCGAGGGCGAACACGACGAGGAACACGCGCGACACGTTCACCCCGAGGGCCGACAGCATGTCGCGGTCGTCGATGCCGGCCCGGATGTACATGCCGATCCGCGTCCGGTTCAGGATCAGCCAGAGCGCCGCACCGACCGCGACCGCGAAGACGATCGGGTCCGAGATGATGAGCGACGACCCTGCACTTCCACCCGCCCGGTGGCTTGGGCCCGGTTGCGACCCGGGACCGCCCGATGGCGATCGAAGACCTTCGATAATCGATTACCGATAAGATAGGAACGCAAGCATGGTCGCGTCAAGTCCCATCAGGCGCACCCGGTTGCCGCTTGCGTTCGAAGCATCGATGATCGATTATATGTCCATGAACTGGGGTCCGTGAGCCCCGACGAGGTGGCTGATGGCAGCGCGGCTGCGACACGACGATGCCAACGGCAACACTGCACGCCCCCGATGGCGGGTCGTTCGCGCGCATCCGCTCACCCCGGCCCCCGAGCTCCCGCAGCGCTGAGGAAGACCAGGTGACCATGACCGCGCTCGAAAGCCCGCTCCTGCGGATGACGCAGGAGACGCCCACCCAGTACTGGAACGACTCCTGCGCCGTCGACGAGCTGTCGTACGCGGTCGAGCGCGGCGCAACCGGCGCAACGTCGAACCCGAGCATCGTGCTCGACGTCATGAAGCGGGAGAAGGCCCACTGGGCTCCCCGCGTCCACGAGCTCGCCGCGGCCAATCCGACATGGTCCGAGGTCGAGCTGACCTGGGCCATCGTCGAGGAGATGGCTGCCCGGGGTGCGGCGGATCCTCCAGCCGGTCTTCGAGCGGCTCGGGGGGCGCGCGGGACGGCTGTCGGTCCAGACGAACCCGGCCAACCACCGCGACCCGGTGCGCATGGTCGAGCAGGCCGTGCGTTTCGCGCGGACTCGCCCCCAACATCCAGGTGAAGTTCCCGGCCACCGCGGCGGGGATCGCGGCCCTGGAGGAGGCGACGTTCCGTGGCGTGAACATCAATGCCACCGTGAGCTTCACCGTTCCCCAGGCCCTGGCGGCGGCGGAGGCCGTGGAGCGTGGGCTGGATCGGCGGGCGGCGGCCGGCGAGGAGATCGCGTCGATGACCCCGATCGTGACGATCATGATCGGCCGCCTCGACGACTGGATGAAGGTCCTCGTCGAGCGCGATGACCTGGCGGTACACCCGGATGCGCCGAACTGGGCCGGCATCGCCGCCTTCAAGCGCGCGTACGGCCTCTTCCGCGAGCGGGGCTACCGATCGCGGATGCTCGCCGCGGCGTATCGCCACCGGCTCCACTGGACCGAGCTCGTCGGCGGGGACGTCAGCATGACCCTCCCCTATCCGTGGCAGGTCCGGTTCAACCAGAGCGGGATCGCGCCCGAGCCGCGAATGGACGCGCCCGTCGACCCCGCGCTGATCCATGACCTCTATGCACGCATCCCCGACTTCCGCCGGGCCTACGAGCCGGACGGCATGACCCCCGCCGAGTTCGAGGGGTACGGGGCCTCGTCGCGCACGCTCCGCACGTTCGTCAAGTCCTACCACGACCTGCAGGCCGCGATCCGGGACCTCGTCCTGCCTGACCCCGACCTCAAGCCCGCCTGACCCGCGCGTCCTGTCGCAGAGCCCCAGAGGAGGCATCACCGGTGACCACCGACGTCCGCCCGCCGGCCGAGACGGCCGCGCCGCCCATCCTGTCCCACTGGATCGACGGCGCACCCGTCGAGGTGCTCCCCGAGCACACGGGACCCGTGTACAACCCGGCCACCGGCGCGGTCGTGGCCCGCGTGCCGCGCGGCGGGCAGGCCGAGGTCGACCGGGCGGTCGCCGCGGCCGCGGCCGCCTTCCCCGCCTGGCGGGACACGCCCGCTCATCGCCCGCAGCCAGGTCTTCTTCGCCTGGCGCGAGCAGCTCTGGCAGCACCGCGAGGAGCTGGCGGCGCTCATCACCCGCGACCACGGCAAGACCTACCCCGACGCCTTCGCCGAGGTCATGCGCGGCCTCGAGACGGTCGAGTTCGCCGCCGGCCTGCCGGTCCACCTGGCGGGCCTGATGACCCCCAACGTGGCCACCAGCGTGGACGCCTTCACCCTGCGCGGGCCGCTCGGCGTGGTCGCCGCGATCACGCCCTTCAACTTCCCGGTGATGGTCCCCATGTGGATCGTCCCGATCGCCCTCATGTGCGGCAACACGGTGATCCTCAAGCCCTCCTCCCACACCCCGGGCGCCACCCAGCTGCAGGCCGAGCTGTGGAAGGCGGCCGGCGGGCCCGACGGCACGTTCAACGTGGTGTACGGCGGCCGGGAGGCCGTGACCGCCATCGTCGAGCAGCCCGACATCCGGGCCATCCAGTTCGTGGGCAGCACCGCGGTCGGGCGCTACGTCTACGAGACCGGCACGCGGCTCGGCAAGCGGGTCGGGGCGTACACCAGCGCCAAGAACGCCATGGTCGTCCTGCCCGACGCCGACATGGAGCTCACCGCGGACGCCGCGGTCGCCTCGGGCTACGGCTCCGCCGGCGAGCGCTGCATGGCCCAGACCCTGCTCATCGCGGTCGGCGACACGGCCGAGCGCCTGCGGCCCCTCATGCTCGAGCGGATCGCGAAGCTCAAGGTCGGCCCGGGCATGGAGCCCGGCATGGACATGGGCCCGCTCTACACCAGGGAGCACCGGGCCTCGGTCATCTCCTGGATCGACGTCGGCTGCGCCGAGGGTGCCGAGCTCGTCGTCGACGGCCGGCCCTTCGTCCATCCCACCAACCCCGACGGCTTCTTTCTCGGCGTGACCCTGTTCGACCACGTCACGCCGGACATGAAGATCTACCAGGAGGAGATCTTCGGCCCGGTCCTGGGCATCGTCCACGCCGCGACGTACGACGAGGCCCTCGCCCTCGTCAACGGCCACAAGTACGCCAACGGCACCGCCATCTTCACCACCGACGGCGGCGCCGCCCGGCGCTTCAAGCTCGAGGTGGACGTGCCGATGATCGGGGTCAACGTCCCCATCCCGGTGCCCGCCGGCTACCTGTCCTTCGGCGGGGCCAAGGAGAGCGCCCTCGGCGATCTCGCCATGCGCGGCGAGGACGGCATCCGCTTCTTCACCCAGCAGAAGATGGTCACCGAGCGCTGGCCGGAGCCCGGCCGCCGCGGCGCCCTGTCCCTGGTCTTCCCCGGCAACGCCTGAGCCTCCTCCTCCATGGGACCCCGTCGACGGCCATCGCGGCCGCGACGGGGTCCTCCTCTCGAGTCGGAACGCCCGGCACGCCCCTGGCGTCCGTGAACCAGCGAGGTAGTCCAATGATCAAGCGAGTGGCGCGTGCCGAGGCGGAGCTCTTCCCGCTCCCCGGCCGCAACTGGTTCACGTACATCGGGCCCCAGAACACCCCGACGGAGCGCGTCTCCATGGGGGTCTCGGTCTTCCCTCCCGGCTCGAAGCCGGCGGGCCACGTCCACGACACGCAGGAGGAGACGATCTACTGCGCCGCGGGGCGCGGCCGGATCGTCACGCCGGATGCGACCGCCGAGATCGAGGCCGGCGTCACCGTCTGGGTGCCGCCCGGCGTCGTCCACGCGACCGAGTCGGACGGGCCCGAGCCGCTCGAGCTCGTCTGCTTCTTCTCGCCTCCCGTCGTTCCCGGCTCGTACGAGAAGAAGGACCCATCGTGAACGAGACGCTCGCGCAGTCCGCTCCGGAGGCCGACGCGGCCGAGATCGCGCGCCTCCAGGAGGTGGCCCGGCGCATCCGGGTCGAGATCGTCAAGGCCGTCTACCACGCCCGGGCCGGACACCTGGGCGGTCCCCTCTCCGCCGCCGACATGCTGGCTGCCCTCTACTTCCACGTGCTGCGGATCCGGCCCGAGGAACCGTCCTGGCCCGATCGCGACCGCTTCATCCTGTCGAAGGGGCACTCATCGATCGGCCTGTACTCGACCATGGCCCTCCGCGGCTACTTCCCCGTGGACGAGCTCGCCACGTTCGACGCCGCCCACTCGCGCCTGCAGGGCCACCCGGACATGACCCGCCTGCCCGGCCTGGACATGTCGAGCGGATCCCTGGGGATGGGAATCTCGGCCGGCATGGGGATGGCCCTCGGGGCGCGGCTGACGGGCCGGGACGTCCGCGCCTTCGTGATGCTCGGCGACGGCGAGTGCCAGGAGGGCGAGGTGTGGGAGGCGGCGATGGCCGCGCCCCGCTATGCGCCTGGACAACCTCGTCGTGATCGTGGACCACAACAGGCTCCAGCAGTACGGCTGGCCCGGCGACGGCCCCGACGGGCGGATCCCGCCCCAGGTGCCCGGCGAGCTGGTCGCCAAGTGGACGGCGTTCGGGTGGCGGGTCATGCAGATGGACGGCCACGACATCGCCGACATCCTGCGGGTCCTGGACGAGGTGCGCCACGGCGACGGCCGCCCGGTGGCCGTGATCGCCAGCACGGTCAAGGGCAAGGGCGTCTCCTTCATGGAGGGCCACTACTTCTGGCACACGCGGGTCATCAAGCCGGAGGAGTTCGCGCAGGCGATGGCCGACCTCGGCGAGCCGCTGCCGGCGACCGAAGGAGAGCCCCGATGACACTGCCGATGGGCCGCCCGATGCGCGAGATCTTCGGCGAGACCGTGGCCGAGATCGCGAACCACGACCCGCGTGTCGTCATGCTCGACGGCGACGTCGGCACCTCCACGCGGGCCGACATCTTCGAGAAGGCGCACCCCGGCCGGTACCTCCAGATGGGGATCGCCGAGCAGAACATGCTGGGCGTGGCCGCGGGGCTGGCCACCATGGGCCTGGTCCCGTTCATCAGCACGTTCGTGTCGTTTGCCGTGGTGCGGCCGCTGGACCAGATCCGGGTCCTCATCGCCCAGACCGGGGCCAACGTGAAGATCACGCCCGGCTATGCCGGGCTCTTCACGGGGCAGACGGGGATGAGCCACATCATCGTGGACGACGTGACGATCATGCGGGGGATGCCCGGCATGGTGATCGTGGCGCCGGCCGACGACATCGAGGCCGCGCAGGTGCTGCGCTGGGCCGCCGCCTACCAGGGCCCGTGCTACGTCCGGCTCATCCGCGACGCGACGCAGCGCCTGTTCGACGAGACCTACCGCTTCGTCTTCGGGAAGGCCGTCGTCGTCCGCGAGGGCCGCGACGTGACGCTCTTCTCCACCGGGGCCCAGACCCCGCGCACCGTCGACGCCGCGGAGCTCCTCGCCGCCGAGGGCATCGACGCGCTCGTGGTCCACGTCCCGACCCTCAAGCCCCTCGACGTCGACGCGATCGTCGCCGCCGCCGAGCGGACGGGCCGGGTCATCACCGTCGAGGAGCACACGGTCATCGGCGGCCTCGGCGGCGCGGTGGCGGAAACGCTGTCCGAGCGGCGCCCCACGCTCCTGAGCCGGATCGGCCTGCAGGACGTGTACCCGGAGTCGGGGCCCAACGACGCCCTGCTCGACATCTACGGGCTCTCCGCCGCGCGCGTCGCGGAGCAGGTCCGGGCGATCCTCCGTCCCGCCTGACGGCGCAGCTCGTCGCGCGGGCATTCGCCCGCGGGCACCAGGTCCGCGGGCGAGCCTGCGGCCCGCGGATCAGCGCGCTCCTGACTTCGACCGGCGTGCGGGCGCGCGCGTCTCGGTGCCGTCCTGCCAGCCGCTCGCCAGGTGCGCGCTGGCCTCGTCGAAGTGACGTCGCAGCGCGGCGACGACGGCTTCCGGATCCCGTGTTCGCAGCGCTGCGATGATTCGCGGGTGGAGGTCGGCCGTCCAGTGCTCGTTGGCGCCCGGGGCGACGAGCGTGATGTAGGTCCGGGAGAACGGCTCCAGCGAGCTCCACACGCGCTCCAGCGTGGCGTTGGCGGCAAGCCGCAGCAGGCGCGCGTGGAACCGCGCGTCCGCCACGGCGACCTCGTGCCGGTCGCCGGAATCGGCCGCCAGCTGCATGTCGTCGTGGATTGCCTCCAGCTCCTGCAGGTCCGCGTCGGTCATCCGGGGGACGCCGAGCCGGGCGCCGAGCGCCTCAAGCTCCGCCCGGACCGCGTACGCCTCCACGAGCTCGTGGGCCGTCGGCCTCCGCACGCGGGCACCCCGGAATGGGAGGATCTCGATCACCCCCAGGGCCTCGAGACCACGCAACGCCTCGCGCACGGGTGCCTGACTCGTCCCCAGCTCGCGGGCCACGCGCGTCTCGATGATGCGCGAATGGGGCGGGTAGCGACCCGAGAGGATGTCCTGCAGGAGGCGATCCTTCACCCGGTCCGCGAGGACGCTGCGGGGAATGGCGCTCTCGTCGGGCATGTGGCCTCCTGCGACCTCGATCGGCGCAAGTCTAGCGCCGCGGCGCACCCGGCCGCGACGCCGCGGGCGGGCCCTACGCTGCGACGCTGCGGATGGGCAGTGCGTCGCGGCCGGCGCGACCGCTGCCTGCTCGATGGCCGCTCGCTCGCGCTCGACACGAACGCCTGCCGCACCCCGCAGCTCCCCGCCGACGCGCACCGGATGACCACCCCGGTGGAGCTGGCGGGCGACATCGCGGTCGACGCCGCGCTCCATCGTCGTGCCGACCGACGCCGCGCTGGACCGCCGCCGCGTCTGACCTCTCCTGGATCACGAATCGGTCAGCCCGTCGGCGGGTCGAGGGCTTGCAGCGCCGCGGCCCACGCCGCCTCGTCGGCGAGCCGGGCCATCTTCCGGACCACGAACTCGATCTGCCGCAGGCAGCCCTCGCGCCACGCGCCGCCGGCGATGAAGGCGTCGTGAGCGCCGGGCGCCAGCAGGTCACACATGATGAGATCGCGGCAATCGAGCGCTCCGTGTGCGGCCGTGAACTGGTCCACCAGGCGGGCCGTCAGCTCGCGCGCGGCGTCCTTGGCCTGCCCGTGATCCTCAACCCGGAGTCCCGCCAGGATCCCGATCGCGAGCGCGGCGCCCGTGACTGCGCCGCAGGCGCCGCCCCCGTAGGCGATCCCGCCGTTGAGCGCCATCGCGGCCCCCGAGTCCATCGGGTCGTCGAGCCCGAACGCGCCCTTCAGCACCACGAAGGTGGTCTCGGCGCAGCCATAGACGTGGCGTTCATCGAGGAAGTACGCCCGCGCGATTCGGACCGCTTCGTCCTCGGCCATCCCCCGCCTCATGCAGGCCCCGCGGCCTCGGCGGAGACGTCTCCGGTTCAGCAGGGGCTTCGACGAGCGATCCTAGACCATTCGCATGGCCTCATCGCGAACCGGGGGATGCTTGATTGCGAGCGAGTGTGCTAGAATCGATGCATGTCGTGGAAGATTGTGCACGATGACGACGAAAGCGCCCCGGGCCACGATCTGGCCGCGCGGCGCCGACAGCGCCTGGGCCTGATCGTGGATTCGCGCGGCGCAGCCCGTCTCGAGGAGCTCAGCGCCGCTCTTGGTGTGTCCCAGGCGACCGTCCGCAGGGACCTCAACGCCCTGGCGGCGGCCGGACGGCTCCGGCGGGTCCACGGGGGCGCCGTTGCCATCGACCAGCGGCTGGACGAGCCACACTTCGACGCGAAGGCCGCGGCGGCGGCCACCGAGAAGCAGCAGATCGCGGAACGCGCCGTCGAGCTGCTCTCGCCCGATGAGACCGTCTACCTGGACAGCGGAAGCACCGTCCTCGCCCTGGCTCGCCTGCTTCACGGCTGGAACCAGCTGACGGTCGTCACCAACAGCCTTCCCGTTGCGACGGAGCTCGTTGGGCGCGGGCCGCGCCTCATCGTGATCGGGGGCGAGCTGCGGGCGACGAGTCGCGCCTTCGTCGGACCCCTGACCCGGCTCCTCCTGGACGACCTGCACCTTGACCGCGCGGTCATGGGCACCTTCGCGCTGTCCCTCGACGACGGGCTGACCACGACCGACCCGTCGGAGGCCTACACGAAACAGCTCGTGATCTCGCGGGCCGGCGAGGTGATCCTCCTGGCGGACAGCACCAAGCTCGGCACCCGCTCGTTCGTCCGCGCCGGGCGCGTCGAGGACGTCGACGTCCTCGTCACCGACGCCGGGATCGACGAGCGGACCGCCCGAACCCTGGCGCGGCGCGGCGTCCGCGTGATCAAGGCATGACCCCCCAGCCCGGTCGCCCTCCCCGGCGACGCCACTGACCTCCCGGAGGAGCACCATGGCCGCGGAACCCACCTACCGCAGCGACACCCGCCCCGACTTCGCGCCCTTCGAGGAGTCCTGCGGGACGATCACCGGGTTCGCCTACGTGGGTGACCTGGCGACCGAGGTCGCGACGGGCGGGATCGACGGCGCCTCCGCGCTCGACCTCCTCGACGACATGCTGGCCATCCGCGAGCTGGAGGAGATGATCGTCCGCCTCCGCTCGGGGGGCTACGACCCCCTGCCGGGCTATGACTACCGCGGCCCGACCCATGTCTCCATCGGCCAGGAGGGCACGGCTGTCGGCGCCTCGTCGGCGCTGCGACCCGACGACAACGTCACGAGCTCCCACCGCGGCCACGGTGACGCGATCGCCAAGGGCTTTGCGGCGATCCGGCACATGACGAACGAGCAGCTCCGGGCGCGGGTGCCCGGCTCGACGGCCCAGACCGCGCGAGGAGCTCCTGGAGGGGGCCCTCGAGGAGCACGTCTACCGGGTCATCGCCGAGCTCTTCGGCAAGGAGGAGGGCTACAGCCATGGCCGTGGCGGCGGGATGCACATCGGCGACTTCTCGACCGGCAACCTGGGGGCCAACGCGATCGTCGGCGGCAGCGTGCCGATCGCGACGGGCGCGGCGATGGCGATCCGCTACGAGCAGGCTGATCGTGTCGTCTGCTGCTTCGCCGGCGACGGGGCGTATGCCAACGGGGTCGTCCTCGAGTCGCTGAACTGGGCGGCCCAGGACCAGTGGACCAATCACCTGGCCGGCGATCGGGCCCACGGCCTGCCGATCATCTACCTCATCCAGAACAACCACTACGGCATGACCCACCGGACGGACGATGAGGTCATGGGCGTGCGCCACCTCGCGCGCCGGGCCGCGGGCTTCGCCGATGACAACATGCACGCCGAGGTCGTCAACGGGATGGACGTCCTGGCGGTGCGCGACGCGGTCCGTCGAGCGGCGGCGCTCTGCCGCGCCGGCGAGGGTCCGGTCCTCGTCGAGGCCTCGACCTACCGCTACTACGGCCACTCCCTGTCTGATCCCCGCAACGAGTACCGAACTCGAGAAGAGGAGACGGCCTGGCGCGACGTCGATCCGATCGAGCGCCTCAAGCAGCAGCTCATCGAGACCGCCATCGCGGACGAGGCAGCGGTCGCGGCCGTGGAGGCCGGCGCGCGGGCGCGCAACGCCCGGGCTGCCGTGCGCGCGGCGCAGGCGACCGACCCCGACCCCGCCGACCTGCTGGCATACCTCTACGCGGACACCGCGGCCGACGTGGTCCCGGAGGCCTCTCGCCGCGTCGTCACCTACGCCGAGCCCCCCGTCGCGAAGCGCGACGCCGCGGGCGCCATCAGCTACAAGGACGCCCTGCGCGAGGCGCTCGTCGAGGAGATGACCCGTGACGCACGGGTGATCCACTACGGCGAGGACGTCGCCGACTACGGCGGCGCCTTCAAGCTGACGAAGGGGCTCCTGGAGGCCTTCGGACGCGAGCGCATCTTCAACACCCCGATCAGCGAGGCCTGCATCTGCGGGACCGCGGTCGGGGCGGCGATCGTCGGCCTCCGGCCCGTGGTCGAGCTGATGTACATGGACTTCGCCCTGATGTCGTCCGACCAGATCGCCAACCAGGCCGCCAAGTGGCACTACATGAGCGGCGCCCAGGTGGAGGTGCCCCTCGTGATCCGGGCATCCGTTGGCGCCGGCAAGGGCTACGGCGGCCAGCACTCCCAGTCCCTCGAGAGCGTCTTCACCCACATTCCCGGCCTGCAGGTGGTGTACCCGGCGACGGCGGCCGATGCGAAGGGTCTCCTGAAGTCGGCGATCCGGTCCAACAACCCCGTGCTGTTCGTGGAGAGCCAGAGCCTCTACCCGGTCAAGGGCGTCGTGCCCGAGACGGAGTTCCTCGTCCCGATCGGCAAGGCCAGCGTCGCCCGTCACGGCACCGACGTCACGCTCGTTGGCTGGGGCCCGGCCGTCCCGGACCTCCTCGCGGCGGCGGAGACCCTGGCGGCGGCCCATGGCCTCTCAGCGGAGGTGATCGACCTCCGGAGCCTCGTTCCGCTCGACATGGAGACGGTCCTCGCGTCGGTCCGGAAGACCGGGCGCTGCGTGGTCGCCAGCCAGGCGGTCCTGGTCGGCAGCTACGTCAACGAGATCGTCGCCCGGATCCAGCTCGAAGCCTTCGATTCCCTCGACGGGCCCGTGGGGCGGATCGGGGCGGCGAACGGGATCTCGCCGCAGGCCGAGGGCCTGGAGCGGGCCTTCCTGCCGAATGCCGGCGATGTCGTCCGGGCCGTCCTGGCCATCGTCTGACCGCCCGCCGAAGACCCGAGGTACCCGACGATGGTCCACCCAGTCCGCATGCCGAAGCCGGGCCAGATGACCGAGGAGTGCACGGTCGTCACCTGGAACAAGAAGGAAGGCGAGCTCGTCCGGAAGGGCGACATCCTGTTCGAGATCGAGACGGACAAGTCGGCGATGGAGGTCGAGGCCTTCGACGACGGCGTCCTCCTGAAGATCGTTGCCGCCGAGGGCGCCACGGTCCCGGTCAACACCATCTGCGCCTACATCGGCGCGGCGGGCGAGGCGATCCCGGAGCCGCCGACGCTCGCCGCCGCGGCGGAGCCGCCGACGCTCGCCACCGCGGCGGAGCCGCCGACGCTCGCCGCCGCGGCAACGGCCCGGGACGCGGCCGAGACAACAGGCGCTCCTCCGCCCGCGGTCCCGGGCCCCTTCCCCAGCGCCCGCCTGGCCATCAGCCCGCGCGCCAGTCGGCTGGCCGCCGAGGCCGGCATGGACCCGCGTGCGATCAACGGCACCGGCCCGGACGGGCGGATCGTCGAGCGCGACGTCCGAGCGGCCATGACGATGCCTCCCCCAGCGCCGGCGGATGGCGAGGCGGAGCCGCGCCCGCTCAGCCGGATGCGCCGCGTCATCGCGGATCGGCTGACCCGAAGCTGGACGTCCACCCCGCATTTCACGATCACCGTCGCCGTGGACGTGACCGCCGTGCTGGGCCTTCGGACGGAGCTGAGGGCGGCGGGAACGAACCTGACCGTCACCGATTTCGTGCTCGCGGCCGCCGCCCAGACCCTGGCCGAGTTCCCGGACGTCAACGCGCGCACCGATGGCGCCTCCGTCTGGCCGCGCCGGCGGGTCCACCTCGGGCTGGCGGTGTCGGTCCCCGGGGGCCTGGTCGTGCCGGTCATCCGGGACGCCGACCGGCTCGCCCTCCGCGAGCTCCACGACCGCGCTGCCGACCTCGCCGCCAGGGCCCGCGAGGGCACGCTCCCGGTCGATGACCTGACCGGCAGCACCTTCACGGTCAGCAACCTCGGCATGTTCGGCGTCGAGGAGTTCAGCGCGATCATCAACCCGGGCGAGGCCGCCATCCTCGCCGTTGCCAGCGCGACCCCGACGGCCGTCGTCATCGGGGACGGGCTCGCGGTGCGGTCCATCATGAAGCTCACGCTGTCCGCGGACCATCGGATCGTCGACGGCGAGATGGGGGCGCGGTTCCTGGGGGCCATCCGGCGCCGGCTCGAGGACGGCGCATCCTTCCGCAACGAAGTCCTGGCCCATTGAACCTCGTCACCTCCTGCCGGGCGTGACGGCCAAGCGACACGGAGCCACGATGAACGCGACCACGCAGCTCAATCGTGCCGGCCAGAGTCTCTGGCTCGACAACATCACCCGCGACCTGCTGACCAGCGGCCGGCTCCGGCACTACGTCGCCGACCTCGCCGTCACGGGCCTCACCTCGAACCCGACCATCTACGACAAGGCGATCGGGGGCACGGCAGCCTACGACGCAGCCGTCCGGTCCGCCGTGACGCGCGGGCTCGACGCGGAGGCAACGTTCTTCGACCTTGCGCTCGACGACCTCACCCGGGCCGCGGACCTGTTCCGCCCGGTCCACGAGCGGACGGGTGGCGTGGACGGCTTCGTGTCGCTGGAGGTCTCGCCGCTGCTCGCCTACGACCCCGGGACGACGATCGCCGAGGCGGCACGGCTCCATGGCCTGGCGGGCCGCCCCAACCTGTTCATCAAGATCCCCGGAACCGACGTCGGGCTGCGGGCGATCGAGGAGACGATCGCCGCGGGCGTGCCGGTCAACGTCACGCTCCTCTTCTCCCCGGCGCAGTACCTGGCCCAGGCGGAGGCCTACACGCGGGCGATCGAGCGCCGCCTCGAGGCGGGCCTGCCCGCGTACGTCGCCTCGGTCGCCTCGGTCTTCATCAGCCGCTGGGACGGGGCGGTGGCCTCCGCGGTCCCGGACGATCTCCGGAACCGGCTGGGGCTCGCGATCGGCAGGCGCGCGTACGTCGACTATCGACGCTTCTTCGCGTCCGATCGCTGGGGGCGTCTCCTCAACGCCGGCGCGCGCCCGCAGCGGCTCCTCTTCGCCAGCACGGGGACCAAGGACCCGGTGGCTTCCGACACCCTGTACGTGTCAGGCCTGGCGGCGCCGCACACCGTGAACACGATGCCCGAGGAGACGCTGCTCGCCTTCGCCGACCACGGCTCCGTCGGCACCCTGCTCGGCACCGACCCGGGTGCCGCGGACGCAGGGTTGGCCCGCTTCGCCGCGGCCGGCATCGACGTCGAGGCCGTCGGCCGCGATCTGCAGGAGAAGGGCGCAGCAGCGTTCGTGGCCTCCTGGACCTCGCTGCTCGAACGGATCGCGGCCAAGGCCGGCGAGGTCGCCGGGGCCGGCCGATGAACGGGACCGGCCCCGCGAGCGGGCGCGACCCCCTGTCGCCGGCTCCCGGCACGGGGCAGTCCGGCGACCCGGGGATCGCCGGACTGCCGAATCTGCGGGACGTCGGCGGCCATCCCACGCGCGCCGGCGGTCGCGTTCGCACCAGCCTGCTCTTCCGGTCCATCGACCTCAGCCGGATCGACGCTGACGATGCCGCGGCGCTCGCGCGGCTGGGCCTCCGGACCGTCTACGACCTGCGCACGGCGGCCGAGAGGACCGGCCAGCCGGACCGGCTCCCGCCGGGCAGCGCCTACGTGGTGGCCGACATCCTCGGCGACTCGCCGGGCATGACCCCGGCCCGGTTTGCGAGGCTGTTCGAGGACCCGGCCGCGGCGGAGCGGGCGCTCGGCAACGGTCGTTCCGCGGGGTTCTTCGTCGACGCGTATCGCGACTTCGTGCGCCTCGACAGCGCCAGGGCGGGCTACGGCCGGCTCTTCTGTGGCCTGGCCGGCGCCGAGACCGTCCCCGCCCTCTTCCACTGCACGACCGGCAAGGACAGGACCGGCTGGGCAGCCGCCGCCCTGCTGCTGTTCCTGGGCGTCTCGGACGACCGCGTGATGGCGGACTACCTGCTCAGCGGCCCACGACTGCTGCCCCTGGTCCGGCCGATGGTCGAGGCGTTCGCGGCGCGGGGCGGCAACCCGGAGCTGCTGTGGCCCCTCGTCGGCGTCCGCCCGGCCTACCTGGAGGCGGCCCGGGAGGAGGTGGATCGGCAGTTCGGCTCGATCGAGGGCTACTTCGCCGAGGGCCTCGGGCTCGACGGCCCGACCCGCGCAGCGCTCCGTGCCGTGCTCGTGGAGCCCGCCTGAGCGAGTGTCCGGCGTCGAGGTGACGTCAACTCCCGGTGCCGCGGAGGCGGTCGAGGGCGACGCGCTGGATCGCCATCATCGTCATGGCATCGGTGATCCGGCCGTCGAGTGTCATGGCCAATGCCTCGGCGAAGGGGACCCAGCGGGCAACCAGCTCCTCCGTCGCCTCGGGGGCGGCAGCCTGCTGGGTGAGGTCGGTCGCCAGGTAGAGGACGCCCGCCTCGTCGGTCACCGAGTTCGAGAGATGGAACCGCCCGATCTCCCGCCAGGTGGCCGCGACGACGCCGGTCTCCTCGCGCAGCTCGCGGCGGGCTCCGTCGGTGGCTGCCTCCTCCAGCGGGACGCCACCCTCGGGGATCTCCCACGAATACGCGTCCAGGGCGTACCGGTGCTGGCCGACCAGCAGGACGTGGTCCCGGTCGTCGAGCGCGACGACACCCACGGCGAGGTTGGCGAAGTGCACGACACCATAGATCCCGGGGCTGCCGTCCGGTCGGAGGACGTCGTCGTGCCAGACCGTGAGCCACGGGTTCTCGTAGGCAACCCGGCGGGCGCGACGCCGCCAGGGTCCGACGGGCGTGGGTTCGAGCTGGTCGCTCACCCGGCCATCGTAGCCGGCGCGGGCGGGGCTGCTGCTCGCAGTTCCCTCGGCGCGGCCGCTAGCCGTTCTTCAACGCGGCCACGATCTCGCCGGCCCAGGCACGGATTTCGTCCCACGGCCGGAAGTCGCCCTCGGGAGCCCGGACCGCGGTGAGGATCACCTTCTCGCCGAGCCCGAGCTTGGCCCGGTCAACCTGGCCGGCGAAGACCCGGTGCTCGCGGGCGCCGGTCCCCGCCATCAGCTCGGCGAGATCGGCCGGCTCGTCCTCCGGCACCGGCTCGTGGCCGATCGGGCCGCTGGAGAAGAGCCAGACCGGCACCGCCACGATCTCCTTCGAGAAGCGCTCGACGAGGTTGACCGCGGAGTCCATCCAGTGGCCGAGATAGATGCTGCTGCCGAGGATGACGGCGTCGTACCCCTGCAGGCTCGTCACAGCGTCGGGCGGCAGAACGGCGGTCTGGAAGCCGGACGCCGCGAGCGTCTCGCTGATCGCTTCGGCGATCTCGAAGCTGGCGCCATGCCGCGACGCAACACTGACAAGGACCTTCATGGGGCGCGTCCTCTGGAGCGGGATCCGTGGGGACCGGACGGACCCCTGTCCAGCCGACCCTACCGGCGGTGGGCCGGATGGCGGAGAGCCGAAGTGCCCGGAAACGCGCGCCGATCGTCGCCCCGCCTGAGACGGGGTCGGGATTCGTGACCTCGGTCCCTATCGCGATCGGCGGCGCGCCGCCATCGTTGACGCGACGGTCCGGTCGCTGGAGGCGAGCGCTCGATTGCTGGAGGTGAGCCGATGACCACGCGGGTTGGAGATCGCATCGTCGTCGAGTCGGAGAAGGTGGGGCAGGCGGCGCGCGAGGGCGTCATCCTCGAGGTGATCGAGGCGTCCTACGGGATCCGCTACCGGGTGCGCTGGGATGACGGGCACGAGAGCACGATCCGGCCCTCGGCCGGGAGTGCCCGCACCATCGCGCAGGGCACGCCCTCGAGCGGCTGAGAGCCCGAGCCACCCTCGGGGCCTTGGGCCGCAGGGCGGGCGGTGCTCAGGCCCGGGACCGAGCCTCCCGGGACTCCTCGCGCCGGGCGAACCGCTCGCCGGGCAGGGCCGTGAATCCCGGGGGCGGCTCGTGGCGGACCGGGGTCTGCGGGTGCCGGTCATGGGACCGGACCGGGTGCAGGTGCGACCGCGGGGCAGCGGGCCGGCCGACGTTGTCCTCGTGACGGAGAGCCTGCCGGACGGCCGGCTCCGGGCGGCCGATGGATGCGCCGTGGCCGGCCGGACGGCCGGCAGGACGGCCGGCAGGACGGCCGGCAGGACGGCCGGCGAGGTCCGGATGCCGCGCCTGGTCGAACCGGCCAATCGAGGCTCCCCGTGCCGGGCGGCCGATGGCCGCGCCGTGGCCGGCAGCGCGGACGCGCGGCGCCACGCCCCGGTGCTCGGCCGAACGAAGGTGGATCGGCTCGGCGCGGATCGAGCGGTCGGGCTCGAAGCCCGCGACGATCTCGACCGGGATCGCCAGGTGCAGGAGCTGCTCGATGGCCCTCAGGAGCGGCATCTCGTCCACGCAGACGAGCGAGACCGCCTCGCCTTCCGTGCCCGCGCGACCCGTGCGGCCGATTCGGTGAATGTAGTCCTCGGGGACCATCGGGAGCTCGTAGTTGACGACGTGGGGCAGGGCGTCGATGTCCAGCCCGCGGGCCGCGATGTCGGTCGCGACGAGGACGTCGACGCGCCCGGCCTTGAAGTCCTCCAGGGCCCGCACGCGCTGCGACTGGCCCTTGTTGCCGTGGATGGCCGCGGTCCTGATCCCATCGCGCGCGAGCTGCTCGGCGAGGCGGTTTGCGCCGTGCTTCGTGCGGGTGAAGACAAGCGCCTGCTCCAGCCGCCTGGTCCGCACCAGCGAGCTCAGCAGCTCGCGCTTGCGCTCGCGGTCGACCGGGTGGACGAGCTGGCGCACCAGCGACGCCGCCGTGTTGCGGGGGGCCACGTCGACCTCCGCCGGGCGGTCGAGGAACCCGTTCGCCAGCTCGCGGATCTGGTTGGAGAACGTCGCCGAGAAGAGGAGGCTCTGGCGTCGTCGCGGCAGCAGGGCGAGGATCTTGCGGATGTCGTGGATGAACCCCATGTCCAGCATCCGGTCGGCCTCGTCGAGAACGAGGATCTCGACAGCGGAGAGGTCGATGGTGCGCTGGCCGATGTGATCCAGCAGCCGGCCCGGCGTCGCCACCACGATCTGGGCTCCGGCCCGGAGCGCGGAGGCCTGGGGGCCGAAACCCGACGCCGCCGTAGATGGCGACCGATCGAATGGGGCGTCGCGCGCCGTAGGTGCGGACGCTCTCCTCCACCTGGAGAGCCAGCTCGCGGGTGGGGACGAGGACCAGGGCGCGGACCTGGCGGCGCGGTGTCGCGCGGCGGTCGTCGGGGCGCGCATTGGTCGCGTTCAGGTGCTGCAGCATGGGCAGGACGAACGCGGCGGTCTTGCCCGTGCCGGTCTGGGCGCCGGCGAGCAGGTCGCGACCCGCGAGAACGAGCGGGATGGCGGCGGCCTGGACGGGGGTGGGCTCGGTGTAGCCCTGGTCCGCGACGGCGCGGAGGAGCTCGGGCGTCAGCCCGAGATGATCGAAGGACACGTGGTGCTCCTGGCGGGGCCCTCCCGCACGAGCGGGGCCCGGTCAGGGCGCAGAGGATGGTTCGGGATCGGCGGCGTGCGAGACCGGGGCGCTGACCGGCGCGCCCATCGAACACGAGAATGGGACGAGTGTAGCCCAGGCGCCGCGATCACGCCCGCACGCTGAGGTGGGGGCGGCGGCGTTGGCCGCGGCGTTCGGCCGCGGCGACGCGGGATGCCGGTGGGACCGCCTCCGGATCAGGCCTCGCTGGTCACGGGCTCCAGGTCGATCGTGCGGACCTGGCGGCTCCGCCCGGCCTCGGTCCGGACCGTCGCCGCCGGCACGACCGTGCCGCCGAGCTTCTCGATGACGGCGATCTCGCCGGCATAGAGCCCGGTTCCCTGGATCCGCACCCGCTGGCCGACGGCCAGGCCCTGCCGCCCGTGGCGGGCGGTCAGGTCGATCGCAACGACGCTGCTGCGGACGACCGGTGCGTCACCCGGCGTGACGACGGGCGCCTTCGGCGGCGTCCTCTTCACCGGGTAGACGACCTTCCGCTTACGCCCCACTAGCGGCCCCTCCGCGGGCGCTCCGCACCCTTCGGCGGCTTGGGCTCGTGGCCGGGGCGCGGCGGGTTCGGCGCGGTCCCGGGGGCCATGTCCGGTCGCGGCGGGAGCGGGCCACGCGCCCGCGCGGCCCGGACGGCCGTCTCGAACTCACGGGCCACCGCGGACGGCGTGCTCGCCGCCCAGGAGGCCTCGATCTGGCGTACCCGATCGGTTTCGGCGACGCGCTGAGCGCGCTCGTGCTTGGATCGCTTGGTCATCCGTGCCTCGTGCTGCCGCGCCGGCGGCGCGGGACTCGCAGAGTGTAGCGCCCTCGGGCGCGGGACCCCGTGGGGCCCCGCCGCCCGTTCGTCAACGGGTCATCGCAGGACGACGAACGCATCCAGGC
This sequence comes from uncultured Chloroflexia bacterium, assembly GCA_963810065.1. Classification (GTDB taxonomy): domain Bacteria; phylum Chloroflexota; class Limnocylindria; order Limnocylindrales; family CSP1-4; genus CTSoil-043. The sequence goes on from CAWELX010000002.1 coordinate 123,600, forward strand.
TGGTGCGTCGCCCAGCCTCGTCGTTCACGATCCTGATCGTGTGCGGGCCGGACGTCGGCCACGCCTTGCGGAAGATGATCTGCCCGTACGCTGAGGACGACGACCGGAGGTTGTAGCGACCGACGGACACCCCGTCGACGTAGACCTTCACGTAGCCCCCCACGCTGCCTTTCGTGGCGACGTACTCGACCTCGCGGGCGGTGAAGCTCAGGGTCGCCGACGCGCCGCGGTAGGTCGCATAGCGGTATCCCGTGCCGGAGGCGGAGGCGCTCGTGACCGTGGGCCACGTCCCGTGGTACGTGACGGATCCGCTGCCCGGTGCCTGGTAGTCCATGGCCGTTCGCGAGGTGGCGATCCAGTCCGACACGTTCCCGACGCGATCCGTCGCCCGGACCTGGACCCTGATCGACGAGCGGAACGGGACGAAGCGGCTCGCGCTGGTGCGCGAGCCCGTCGAAAGGGCCGTCCATGGTCCGCCCGCGACGCTCACCTGGGCTTCGTACGAGGCGACGCCGACCCCGGCGTCGGTCGCCGACCAGCTGATGGCGACGGGGACCTTCTCGTCCACGCGACCGCCGCCCAGGTGCACGACCGGCATGGCCGGCACGGGGGCCACCGCGTCCTCGGCGACCGTCACGGTAAGGGTCGAGCTGTCCGTCCCCCCGTTGCCATCGGAGATGGAGTACGACACCGTGGCATCGCCCTCGAAGAGGTCCGCCGGGGTGAAGCGAACGGAGCTCGGGCTTGCGATCGACACGCTGCCGGCCGTCGCGGAGACCGAGACGTCCGTCACGGTGAGCGCGTCGCCCTCGACGTCGACGTCGTTGGCCGTCACGGCGATCGTGGTCGGACTGCTGTTCTGGGCGAGCGTCGCCGTGTCGGTGTGGGCCACCGGCGCGTCGTTGACGCAGGCGACGGTCAGGGCCACGGAGGCGGACGCCGCCTCGCCATGGCCATCGGAGATCGCGTAGGTGAAGCCGGCGGCGCCGCAGAGGTTCTGGTCCGGGCTGAAGGTCACGCTGCCGGCGACCAGGGACACCGCCCCGCCGCTCGCCCCGGAGACACCCGTGACGCTGAGCGTGTCGCCGTCGACGTCCATGTCGTTGCCGAGCAACGCCGAGGCACTCACGTGGAGGTCCGTGTCCTCGGTGCCGTCGGCCGAGTCCGCGTGGGCCGCCGGTGCGTCGTTGACCGGCGTGACCGTCAGGTCGATGTAGCCGAGGCTCAGGCCGCCCTGGCCGTCGGACACGGAGTACGAGGTGACCTGGTGGCCGAAGTAGTTGGCGGGTGGGGTGAACGTGAGCGCGCCCGCCGCGGTCACGACCATCGCACCGTGCGTCGGCGAGGTGTACGAGACAACCGAGAGCGTGCCCCCGTCGGGGTCGCTGTCGTTGGCGAGGACGTTGCCCGTGAGCTCGGTGTCCTCGGCGCCGCTGAGGTAGTCGATCCCGGGGCTCGGGCTGAGGTTGGCGGCCAGCGCGGCGGAAGGGGCGACGATGGCCCCCACGACCAGCATCGCCACGGCGATCGCGGTCGTGCGCCGGATCAGAAGGAAACGGCGAGCAGTCGGCCGGCGACCGGGCGGAGATGGATCCACGACTGGCTGCGACATCCGGCAACTCCCTCTGCAGCACGACCTGGGCATCGGCGGCGCCGACGTCCAGGGTGAAGACGGCGCCTCGAGGGGGACGAGGCAGGGCCTCACGAGGTGCCCGAACCATGACAGACCGTCCGTGCCTTTGGCCTCCGCCAGAGGTACCGCGCCGGATGACCCGTCCGCGCTACGCCGCCCGCCGCTGCGCGCGCAGCAAGCCCGCCGCCGCGCGCAGCAAGCCCGCCGCACGAGGGATCGGTTCGTCGCGGGCGCTGTCTATACAATCGCGACGATCACGTTCTGCCGGCCGGATCATCCGCCGCGCACCTCCGGGCGCTGCCCCGATTGCACAGGAGTCGCACGACGATGAAGGCGCACTCGATCACGATGCTGGGCACCGGGCTCATCGGCGACTTCTACACGATGACGCTCCACGGCCAGCGCGGCCGGGACCGCGTTCGTGTCGTCTATTCCCGGACCGAGGATCGCGGCGCCGCGTTCCGTGAGCGCTGGGCCATCCCCGAGTCCACGACCGACATGGCGGCGGCCATCAATCACCCGGACACCGACGTCGTCGTGGTTGCGCTTCCCAACCACCTCCACGAGGAGGCCGTCAAGGCCGTCGCCGCCGCCGGCAAGGCCGTCCTGTGCACGAAGCCACTCGGCCGCAACGCCGCCGAGGCACGGCGGATGCTGGAAGCGGTGGAGGCGGCCGGCGTGTTCGCCGGCTACCTCGAGGACCTGTGCTATACGCCGAAGACCCTCAAGGCGCTCGCGACCGTCCGCGCGGGGGCCATCGGCGACGTCACGTGGGTCCGCTCGCGCGAGACGCACCCGGGCCCGCACTCTGCCTGGTTCTGGGACGGGCGCCTGACCGGCGGCGGGGCGATCATCGACCTGGGCTGCCACTGCATCGAGATCATCCGCAACTTCGTGGGCAAGGGGAACCGGCCGATCGAGGTGCTGTGCCACACCGACACCCTGGTGCACCCGATTGCCGACGAGGACAACGCGGTCGCCCTCATCCGCTTCGAGTCGGGCGCGATCGGCCAGTTCGAGGTGAGCTGGACGTTCCGCGGCGGGATGGACCTGCGGGACGAGGTGGCCGGCACCCACGGGACGGTATGGCTCAACCACTTCCTGCGGACGGGGTTCGAGATGTTCACCGCCGGCGGCGGCGGCGGGTACGTGGCCGAGAAGGCGGAGACGAGCGCCGGCTGGCTCTTCCCCGTGGGCGACGAGGTCTCAGAGCTGGGCTACGTGGACATGTTCACGGACATGTTCGACGCCCTCGAGGGCGGCCGGGCGCCCCAGGAGACGTTCTACGACGGCTATGTCGTCAACGCCATCATGGACGCGGCGTATCGCTCGGCGAAGAGCAACCAGTGGGAGCCGCTGGACCTCGTCGAATGGCGCGGCGGGACGACGCCGCGGATCGCCGCGACGCCCGAGCTGTACGAGGGCCAGGTGGTCATCAAGCGGGAGGTTCTCCCCGACGGCCGCCACAAGCTCATCCTCAAGGACCCCGCGACGGGCGACTTCGTCGATCGCATCATCGCCGGGGCATGACCTTCCGTCTCGACGTCCTGCCGGCGGCGGCCTGGGCCGACCGGGTCGCCGCCGAGCTCGCGGCCCACATCCGCGAATCGCCCAGGCTCCGCCTCTGCCTTCCCACGGGCGACACGCCGGCGCCGGTCTACGCCCGACTCGTGGAGCTGGCGCGGAGCGGAGAGGTGTCGTTCGCCGAAGCCGTGGTGATCGCCCTCGACGAGTACCTCGGGGTGGCGCCGGGACACCCATCCCGGTGCGACGTGCGCCTCCGCCGTGAGCTGCTCGACGAGCTCCCGGAGCCACCTGCGGCATACCACCCGATCGAGGCGGACGATCCGGATCCGGACCGGGCGGCGGCCCACCACGATTCCGTCGCGGCGCAGGGGATCGACCTTGCCCTGCTGGGGCTGGGGATGAACGGTCACGTCGGCCTCAACGAGCCGGGCTCCTTCGCGGACGCGCGGACGCGGGTCGTCCGGACCGCCGAGGCGAGCCGTCGCGCGGCCGTGGAACGCTACGGCGCGGACCCGCCACCGACGGCCGGGATCACGCTGGGGATGGACCGCCTGCTCGCGGCGGGCGCGATCTGGCTGCTCGTGACGGGCGCGCGCAAGGCCGAGATCCTGGCCCGCGCCCTGGACGCGCCCGAGGGGCCCGACTGCCCGGCGTCGTACCTGCGCCGCCACGGCGCGCTGCGCGTCCTCGTCGACGAGCCCGCCGCTGCGCGCCTGCGCCGGCGCGCCTGACGGCCGGACTTCCCTGCCGTCGCGCCCGCGTCGCGGCGTCGTCCGTCCTATCCTTCCGGTCGTGAGCCTCTTCGACCTCCACGACCCCGGCGACCTGGCGGCGCCCCTCCTCGTGGCGTCGTTCGACGGCTGGGTGGACGCCGGCGCAGCCGCGACGGCGGCGGCGGCGCGCCTCGGCGAGGATGCGGAGACGATCGCGACGTTCGACACCGATCGCCTCTACGACTACCGCGCCCGCCGGCCGACCCTGGAGGTCAAGGACGGGCGGCCGGACCGGCTGACCTGGCCGGAGCTCAGCCTGCGGCGGGCGCGGTTCGGCGACCGTGACCTCCTGGTGCTGTCGGGCCCGGAGCCGGACTACCGCTGGCGCGAGTTCGAACAGGCCGCCGTCGATCTTGCCCGACGGCTCGACGTGGCGACCTGGATCAGCCTGGGGGCGATCCCGGCCGCGGTGCCGCACACGCGCCCCGTCACGGTCCTCGGCACGGAATCGCATCCCGGCCTGCTGCGCGGCGACGTCAGCGCGGGGCCCGAGGGAGTGCTGCGGGTGCCCGCGGCCGCGATCTCGGTGCTCGACATCGCCGTCAGCCGGGCCGGCGTCCCGGCGGTGGGCTACTACGCGCAGGTCCCCCACTACGTGACCGGCGGCTATCCGCCGGCCTCCGTCGAGCTCCTGCGCCTCGTGGGACGGCATCTCGACGTCGAGATCGCCATGGGCGAGCTGCGCGACGAATCCAGGCGGATGCTGGTGCGCCTGGACGCCGCCACGACGGGCGACGCCAACACCCGGGCGTACGTCGAGCGCCTGGAGGCGATGGTCGACGAGGCGCGGCGGCCCGAGGGGGACGACCTGATCAGCGAGATCGAGCAGTTCCTGCGCGACCAGGGCGGCGACCGATCCTGACCCCCGGCGAGCCGATACCATCGGCTGCTGTGACCGATCACGCCGCCGACCGCTCCTACCGGGCCCTCGTGCGGGTTCCAACCCTGGGCCGGATCCTCGTGTCCATGCAGGTGGCGCGGACCGCCCAGTCGATGCTGAGCGTGAGCCTGGTCCTGTTCACGCTCGCCGTGTACGACTCGCCGGGACTGGCGGGGCTGGTCACGTTCGCCCTGATCTTCCCGGGGCTGCTGGTGAGCCCGATTGCGGGGGCCCTGCTGGATCGTCACGGGCGCGTCCGGCTCATCGTCCTCGACTACCTCGTCGCGATGGTCGCCCTCGTCCTGATCGGCGGGCTTGCCCTGGCAGGACTCCTGCCCGCCTGGCTGCTGGTCCTGATCGCACTCGTCTCGTCGGTGACCGGCCTGTTCAGCCACAGCGGGCTGCGCAGCCTGTTCCCCATCCTCGTTCCGCGGCCGCTGTGGGAACGCGTCAATGCCGTCGATTCCAACGGCTACGTCGTCGCGACGATCATCGGCCCGCCGCTGGCCGCGGGCCTCGTCGTGACCGTCGGCGGGCCGCAGACGATCCTCGCGATCGCGGTCGCCTTCGGCGTCGCCGCGGCCGTGATGATCCGGGTGCCCGAGCCGTACACCGAGACGTCGACGTCGGGCCGCCTGCTCGTGGACGCGTGGCAGGGACTGCAGTACTTCTGGCACAACGCGACGCTGCGCGGACTCGGGGTCTCCCTCTCGATCGTGAACCTGGCGGCCGGGATGACCACCATCGTCATCCCGCTGGTGGTGATCGAGGAGCTCGGTGCCAGCCAGGCGGCGGTCGGGCTCGTGTTCGCGCTGTCGGGGGTGGCCGGGATGGTGTCGGCGCTCGTCTTCGGGCGGGTCGACACGCGCGGGCGCGAGTGGCCGATGATCGTGATCCCCATGTTCCTGAGCGCGGGCGCCGTGGCGCTCATCCTGCCCGCGGCCGGGGCGGGCGGTCTCAGCGTGGGACTCGGTGCCGGGCTCGCCTTCCTCGCCGCCCACTCGCTCGCGATCGGGCTCCTCCAGGGACCCCTCGACGTTGCGCTCTTCACCGTCCGCCAGCGACGCACCGACCCGGCCTGGATGGGTCGCGCGTTCGCCGTGTCGATGGCGGTCAACTTCATGGGGTTCCCGGTCGGCGCGGCGGTCGCGGGGGCCGTCGCGTCGGTCTCGCTGCCCGCGGCCGTCGCCCTGGGCGTCATTGCGTGCGTGGTGGGGGGCATCTGCGCGGCCGTCATGGTGCCGCGCCGCTGACGCCGCTGGCGAGAGAGGGGCGCCGTCGCCGGCGACCGCTGGCGCGCCGCTGGCGAGAGACGCCGCACCGCCCCGTGGCGTGGCGTACCCTCTCCGGATGCGGATCGTCGTCGAGGATCTCCTGTGCCCGTCGTGCGAAGGCTACGTCCACCTGTTCCTCGACGCCTGCCCGGCCTGCGGGGCCGTGCGAGCCGGCCGGATGGAGGATGCCGCGGCCGAGGGGGCGCTCGGCGCCGGCGACCTGCTGGACGACGAGACGACGACGCACGCGGCCCAGATGGTCACCCGGCGCTACGCGCTGCGGACCACGTCGCTGGAATCGGTGGCCGACCTGCGCGACGCGTTCCAGGTCGTCGCGCGATCACTCTCCTACCGGGCGACCGTGGCGGCCGACAGGCCGCTGGCCGCGCTGCCCTCGGGGTCCACGACGCTCGACAACGCGACCCTCATGCTCGTCGAGGCAACCCTGGAGGTGCGAGCCGGGTCGTCGGGGCGGGCCATCGCCGCGATCCCGCTGGACCACGTCCTTGCCGCAACCCCGATCGTCAAGGGCGCTCCGGCGGCCGAGGCGTGGGCCGGGGTCCTGCTCGGCGGCCGCCGGCTCCTGCCGCAGCGCCCGGTGCCGGCCGGCGACGCGCTGGTGACCTTCTCGGGTGCGGACGGCGCGGGCCAGCTTGCCCTGGCGAACCGGCGCGGCCTGCTGGCCCCGTCGGCGCGCCCGGATCACTACGCGACCCTGACCCGCTGGATCGCCATCCTGGGTGCGGCGGCCGCGGAGGCCCGGTGGCTGGCCGTGGGAGTGCCCGCCTACGCGGCTGAGCTCGGCCTGGCCGACGCGGGCGCGATGCGCGCCGGAAGCCGGCGACACGGCCGGCGCTGCCGGCAGGACGGCGAGGGTCTGAGCGATGCCCGGCCCCCGGCACCACCGACGGGGGTCCGGCGGCCGCCCTCGAGGAGCTGGAGGACCTCCGCGCCGCGGGCCTCGTGACCGCCGAGGAGTACGCGGCCAAGCGGCGCGAGATCCTGGCCCGGCTCTGACCGGCCGCATCCGGCAGGGACGCGGCCGGGTCGCCGTTGCCGGGCGCTGCCTCAGACAGAGTGCGTGCCGGTCTGGTACGGGTCGATGTCGGGGATGCCCGGCTTCACGAAGCGCCGGATCGGGAAGTAGAGAAGAGCCCCCACGATGATGGCGCCGACGGCAAGGGTGATGGAGTCCGGGCCGACGTCCACCCACTGGCTGTAGACCGCCATGACCGTGATGAAGATGGGCCCGAGGGTCACCAGCGTCAGGCCGACGTACCCACCCGGGACCTTCTTGCGGGGCTCATCCGGCCGCGTGATCCGCAGCCGCCAGAGGGCGAAGAAGCAGGCGATCAGGACGAGCATGTTGAGGAGCACGTCCGCAACGACGAGGAAGGCGAACGCGTTCGAGGCGAAGATCGAGTAGAACACGCCGGCGATGACGATCGCCACCCACGGCGTCCCGTAGCGGGGGCTCACGTGGACCAGCCAGGTGGGCATCATCCCGTCTTCCGAGAGGGCGAACGGGATGCGCGACGCGCCCAGGCTGTTGCCGATGAAGAGGCCGACCATGCTGAGGGCGGCGGCGATCGTCATGATGGCGGCGAGGAAGCCGCCGAGGCCGCTGTCCGGCCCGCCGGTCTTCTCGCCGACCGCCTGGGCGATATCGGGCAGGTACCAGCCGCTGGTGGACTCCGGGTCCACGCCCCACTCTTCGAGCGTCACCTGGTCGACCCCGGATTCCTCCATGATCGTGCCGATGGTGGCCCCTTCGTCGTAGGCCTCGGTGCCCCACAGCAGGTAACGGCCGTCGGCGCCGGCACCGCCGTAGAGACCCGCAACCACTGGCAGCAGGTAGGTCGCGATCGCGAGGACCAGCACGATCCCCATCGCCATCGGGTAGGTCCGTTTCGGATTGACGATCTCGTCGCCCGCCACGGTCGCCAGCTCGAAGCCCATGTAGTTCCACATGACCACGAAAAGGCCCAGGCTGAAGGCGCCGGTGAAGTCCGTGTCCGGAGGCATGAAGGGCAGGTCGGCGGGCGGCGACTGGATCCAGTTCCAGATTCCCAGGACGGTCATCAACGCGATCGGGACGAGGATGATCAGGCCGATCCAGTTGGTGGTGAGGCCCGTCAGGCGTGCCCCCCGGATCTGCAGGGCGGTGATCCCCCAGATGAGGAGGAGTCCGAGGAGGAACGAGACCGTGCTGCCCGGGAGCTCGATCCCGCCGAGCGTGACCCCCTCGTCGAGGACCGGGAAGAAGTAGGCGAGGTAGGCCGCGGCCAGGACGGGATAGATGGATGCGTCCAGCCACGACACGACCAGGTTCATCCACCCCGCGAGGAAGCCGGCGAACGGCCCGAAGGCCTGCTTCACCCAGTGGTAGTAGCCGCCCTCCACCGGCATCATGGAGGTCATCTCGCGCACCATCAGGATGAGGGGCACGGAGAAGATCAAGGGCGTCAGCAGGATCATCAGGATGGCCAGCCCGGGCCCGGAGCCGCCGATCAGGGGCTCGATGCCGAACGTTCCGCCGCAGACCGTGAAGTAGATGATGCCCGTCAGGGGGAGCAGCGTCAGGCCACGCTTGAGCCGCTTGGTCTCGAGGACGATCTCGATCTCGGCAGCGGATTCGGTGTGAGCGACCTCGGCCATCGCGTTCTCCTCCCGGCATCAGCTTCCGGGCGAACGCGCGCCGCGTGGCAGGTTCCCTCTCGCCACCGCGGTCAAGCGCGAGCGCCTCCCTCGATGATCCGAGCGGGGACGCGCTCGGGTCAAGAACGTTCCGTCCCGCGAGCGTGAAAGGCCGACAAACCATGCCGCCAGTGCCGGAACGCCCGTCGCGGGGGGCCGACGGGTCAGTCGGGAGCGTCGTCGGGGGGCCGGCTGGCGCGCCCGGCAGCGGCGGCCAGGGCAAGAAGCAGGGCCAGGCCGGCCAGCGTGAAGACGGCCACGGACGCAGGCGCATCGGCGCCGCGGGCCCACGCCGCGTCGCGGGCGGGCGGTGGGGCGTCGACGAGCCCGCTCGCCGCGGCAGCCGGGACGGCGCCCACGAGCCGAGAAGGGAGCGCTGCGCCGGCGGGGAGCTCTGCGCCGACGGCGGGCACGCCGGGCTCGCTGCCTGACGCGTCTCCCGCCTCGCTGCCGGGCCTGGCTGCGGCCGTCGCGGCGGTCGACGACGTGTCGCCGTCGGACCGGCCCGGCTGATCGAGGTTGCGCGGACCAGGGTCGCGTTCCGGCCCTGCGCCGTGCGGGGCCGCGGGGCCCGGGCTGACCGCGCTGATCCCGAGCAGCTCCTCGAGGGACACGAACCTGAACCCGCGGGCCCGGTAGCGGGCGATGATCTGCGGGAGGGCGCGCGGCGTGACCCGGGGTCCCGCATGGAGGAGGATGATGGACCCGGGCCGGCCCGCCGAGGCATGCCGGACGACGCTGGCCACGGTTGGCCGGTGCGCGGTGTCGGCCCCGGACACGTCCCACAGCACGATCGCCGGGAAGCCGGCCGCCGCGGCCCGCCGATCGGTCGTCGGGGTGCGGTACCCGTAGGGCGGCCGGAACGCCGCCAGCATCGGTCGCCCCGTCGTCGCCTCCACGACCTCGCGCGTCAGGGCAAGGTCCCGCGCCATCCGGCGCGCGGACAGGCGCCGCGCGTCCCGGTGCAGGTACGAGTGGTTGGCGAGCCCGAACCCGGAGGCAGCGATGTGTCGCCACAGGCTCGGGGCGCGCTGCACGTAGATTCCCGTCACGAAGAACGTGGCCGGGACGTGCTCGCGGAGCAGGATGCGGTAGATCCTGCGGAGCGTGCCGGCATTCCAGCCGTCGTCGAAGGTCAGGGCCACGACCCGCTCGTCGCGCGGTCCATGCGACACGATTGCGGGCGCCGCGACGGGTGAGGCGATCACCCGCGCCGGCGGGATCGCGGCAGGCGTCGGGGCGGGTGTCGCGGCGGGCGTCGGGGCAGCCGATCGCGGCGCCGCCGCCGCGGCGGGAGACCACGCGGTCGGGTCAGCGGCCGGAGGTGGTGTGTCGAGCGGCTCCCCGGCCCGCGCCGACGGCGCGCCGAACAGGAGCGACGCGACCACCGCCGACGCCAGGAACGCGCCCGCCGCGGCGCGCAGGGATCCGGGCCGCCTGGAGCCGGGCACCGCTACGCGCTCCCCGGCGGGTCGTCGAGGATCCGCCATCCGCGAGCCACGGCCAGCGGCCGGAGGTCCGCGTCAGGGGCGACGGCCACCGGTTCGCCGGCCATCTCCAGGAGCGGCACGTCGGCCAGCGAGTCGCCGTACGCCGCCACCAGCGGGGCGCCGTCGGACCACGCCCGCACGCGATCCGCCTTGCGGCGTCCGGTCCCGATTGGCGCGGACAGGCGACCGGTGGTTCGGCCGGCCACGATCTCCAGCGGCGTGCCGAGCCCAGTGACCCGACCCGCTGGGCCCACCTTCAGCCGGGTGATGAACGCGTCGAGCACCGGCTGGTAGGTGCCGGAGGCGATGGCCACCCGTGCGCCCGCCGCGGCGACGGCCTCCAGCTCCGCGATGACGGCGACCCGCCGCCCGGGCCACAGGTGCTCATCGACGACCTCCTCCGCGACCCGCGCCACGTCGTCCGGCGCGAGGCCGTCGAGGAGCCGGGCGAGGTCGCGGATCCAGCGGTCGCGGAACCCCTGCCGCGAGACGAGCCCCAGCCGGGCCAGGGGGAGCGCGGCCAGCCGAGGCGCGAGGAAGCGCCGATAGCGCCCTCGCCGCCCGTTCGCCGTGAGCCAGCCCCCGACCGCCCGCCAGGTCTCGCCCGTCGTGCAGGTGCCCTCCAGGTCGGCGACCACGCACGGTGGGATCGGCTGGGGGTCGGCGGTCGGGGACGGAGAGCCGGGGGTCACAGCGGCAAGGATACGGCGGCAACCCGGCGAGGCGTCACGGCCGGCCCGGACGACCGTCCGGTCCCGCCGACGCGCCACGGCCGGCCTCGGCGACCGTCAGGCCGCGCGGTCGACCGCGGGGATCTGCTCGATCCCGACCGGGCGGGCGAACAGGTACCCCTGGGCGAGCTCCACGCCCATGGCCCGCAGCGCATCGGCTTCGGCGACCGTCTCCACGCCCTCCGCCACGAGATGGCTCGCCGTCAGCCTCGCGTAGTGGACCATGCCCGCTACCAGCGACTGGCGCGCCGGGTCGCCGTCGATCCCGCGGATGATCGCAAGGTCAAGCTTCACGATGTGTGGACGAAGCTCAACGACATGGCGCAGACCGGAGAACCCGGAGCCGGCGTCATCGACGGCCAGCGACACCTGGTCGCCGAGCACCTCCACGGCGGCCCGCAGGGCCGGGTAGTCGTCAACGCCGAGGTGCTCGGTCAGCTCGATGACCACGGGGCGCTCGACGCCTTCCAGGAGCGGCGCCAGCCTGCCCGAGATCACCATGGCGCCGGACGCATTGAGGCTGAGCCAGGCGCCCTGCGGCAGGGCTTCGGCGCTCGCGACGGCCACCTCCAGGCAGGCTTCCTCAAGCTCCAGGCCGCAACCCAGCACGGCTGCGTCCGCGAAGCGCACATCCGGCGGCACGCCATCATCGAACCGGGTCAACGCCTCGTAGCCGATGATCGAGCGATCGGCCAGCCGAACGATCGACTGGAAGACCGGCCGGAATCGGCGGCCCCCGGCAATCGCCCGGATCATCGCCCGCGCACCCTCCAGGTCCTCGCGGACCGCGAGCTGGGGCCCCAGGAGCGGCGCCGTGAACGCCGCCACCTCCAGCAGCGTCCCAAGGCGCCCGCCGAGGGTCGCGGCAGGCTCGGCCCGCGTCGTCACGCCGCCCACCACGGCCATGAGCCGGCCTTCGTGGAACACCGGGACGTAGATCCCGCCGGTGATCCCCGCGGCCGCGACGATCGCGACCGCAGTCGGGCCCGGCGGCGGCTCGTTGGCGAAGACGTGGATCCAGGGGCCGTCGGCCGCGCGGCCGCGGAGATACGCCGCCCGCTCGTCCGACACCTCCTCGCCGGCGACGACGGTGACACCCGGGATGCGCCCGGCGAGGCGGTAGACGCCATGCGGCCGGGTCGCGATGTGAAACACCGACGGGAACTCCAGGCCATCGACCTGGAGCAGCGCCTCGACGATCGACTCGGCCGTGGCCTCGGGGGTCGAGCCGGCGGTGACGCGGCCGACGACGGCGCGGACCGCGGCCCGTTCAGCGAGCTCGGCGCGAAGCCCCGCCTCGAGGGCCCGCTCAGCGGTCAGATCCCGCTTCACGGCGACGTAGGCCGTGGTTCGGCCGGCGCCGTCGCGCACGGGCGAGATCGTCGCCTCCTCCTCGAACAGGCTGCCATCCTTGCGGCGGTTCGTGAGGTTCCCCCGCCAGGTGTCGCCGGCCAGCAACGTCGCCCAGAGTCGGGCATAGAAGGGCGCGTCGTGCGAACCGCTCTTGAGGACGCGCGGGTTCTGCCCGACCAGCTCCGTCCGCGAGTAGCCCGTGATCCGCTCGAAGGCGGGATTGGCATACACGATCCGGCCGTCCGGATCCGTCACCACGATGGCCTCGGCGGCCTGGTCGATGGCGGTGGTGAGCCGGGCTCGATCCGTCTGGGCGTCATGGACCGCGGTGACGTCCTCGGCCACGATCACGACGCCGCGCACTCCCCCACCCTCGCTGCGCAGCGGGGCGGCAAAGAGCTCCAGGTCGCGCGGCGGACCGTCGCGCCGCGGGTACCGGACCGGCACGGCGACGAGCGTCTCGCCCGCCATCACCTCGGCGAAGCCGCGGGCGATCCACGCCGGGTCGTCGGGACGCAGCACGGTCGCGGGCCGCCCGATGACCTCCTCCTCGCGCCACCCGAGGACCGCTTCGGCGGCGGGGCTCCAGGCCGTGATCAGGCCATCGCGGTCGACGGCCACGATGGCGAGGGGGCTCGACCGGAAGATGGCCGTCGTCGCCTCGACTGCCGCGTTGCGCTCGCGCTGCGTGCGCGCCAGGAGGTGGTCCCGGGCCGCGAGGATGCCCCACAGCGCGATCGTGGTCACGATCACGAACCCGACGCCCTTGACGGACCCGACGAGCTCGCCCGCCCGTCCCGGCAGGACGGCCCGGACGAAGATGTCGGACAGCAGGATCCAGGTGATGCCAACGACGGCATACCCGCCGACGACGAGCGCGGCAGACGCCTGCCGGCCACGGCCGGCAGCGCGCGGTGCCCCTGGATCTCTTGTCCTGGATTCGTGCCATGCACACCCCCGGAGGGCGCGGTGTCCCCCCGCACCGGATCCTAGGGGGTGCAGGCCGGCGTGCCCCGGACCCGTTCGGGCTATGCGGTCCCGACCGTTCGGGCTATGGGGCCGCCAGGCGCCTCCCTGCGAATCGCCGTGGGCCACCGGCGCCGCGGCCCCACCCGGTCCCCGCGAATCGCTGCGGGGCCCCGTCGCCAGGGCCCCGCACGGTGCCGATCGGAGGACGGCGCCCCGCGGGCGCCGGGAGGCTACTTGTCGCGGAAGGCGCCGTCGGACATCGCCGCCTGCGCCGCCGCGAGCCGCGCCACCGGGACGCGGAAGGGCGAGCAGGAGACGTAGTTGAGGCCGATCTTCTCGCACTTGTGGATGGACGCGGGGTCGCCGCCGTGCTCGCCGCAGATGCCGACCTTGAGGCCCGGCCGCGCCGCGCGACCCCTGTCAACCGCCATCTGCATCTCGTCGGCGATCACGTCGTCAAGCGTCTGGAAGGGGTTCTCCGGGAGGATGCCGTCCTCGACGTACTTGAGGAGGAAGCCGCCCTCCGCGTCGTCGCGGCTGTAGCCGAACGTCATCTGGGTGAGGTCGTTGGTGCCGAAGCTGAAGAACTCGGCATGCTCGGCGATCTGGTCGGCGACCCAGACGGCGCGGGGGATCTCGATCATCGTGCCGAACTTGAAGTCGATCGCCTCGCCGGCCTTGGCCACGACGGCCTCGGCCTCGGCATCCAGCAGGGCGCGCGTGGCGATGAGCTCGTTCACGTGGCCCACCAGCGGGATCATGATCTCCGGCCGCGGATCCTTGCCGGCACGCTTCACGGCCACCGCGGCGTTGAGGATGGCGCGGGTCTGGATCTTCACGAAGTCGGGGATCATGAGCCCGAGACGGCAGCCGCGAAGGCCCAGCATCGGGTTCTGCTCGTGCATCGACTTGATGGTGGCAAGGAGCTCCTTGTCCTCCTCGGTCGCCGCGTCGCCTGCCTTCGTCACCTTGACCAGCTGCTCCTCCAGGTTGGGGAGGAACTCGTGGAGGGGTGGGTCGATCAGGCGGACCACCACCGGCAGGCCGCTCATCGCCGCGAGGATGCCCTCGAAGTCGCCCTGCTGGAGGACCTCGAGCTTGTCCATGGCGGCATCGAACGTGGCGACCGTGGCCTGCTCGTCGGCGTCGAGCGCCTCGCCGGCGGCGACCTTGGCCTTGGCCCGCGTGGCGGCATTCGCCACGAGGATGGCGCCGCGGACGATCTCGAGGCGCTCCCCCTCGCGGAACATGTGCTCGGTCCGGCAGAGGCCGATGCCCTGGGCCCCGTAGCCCCGGGCCTGGGCGGCCTCCTCGGGCTTGTCGGCGTTGGTCCAGATCTGCAGCCGGCGGATCTTGTCCGCCCAGCCCAGGATCTGCTGGAGCTCGGGCTGGTCCTCGAAACGGGCCTCCACGGTGGGCAGCGCGCCGACGAAGACCTCGCCGGTCGAGCCGTCCACGCTGATCCAGTCACCCTCGCCGAAGGTCACGTCCGACAGCGAGGAGCGGGCGGACAGGGTCCCGTAGTCCACCGTGAGCTCGGCGCAGCCGGCGACGCAGGGCTTGCCGATCTGCCGGGCCACGACCGCCGCGTGCGACGTGGCGCCGCCGCGGGCCGTCAGGATGCCCTGTGCGACGGCCATGCCGTGGAAGTCGTCCGGCGACGTTTCAACGCGCACCAGCACGACCTTCTCGCCGCGGGTGACCCACTCGACCGCCGTGTCGGCGTTGAACACCGCACGACCCACGGCCGCGCCGGGCGAGGCATTGAGGCCCTTGGCCACCTTCTGGGCACCCTTGCGGGCATTGGGATCGAACTGGGCGCGGAGCAGCTGGTCGACCTGCGCAGGCTCGATGCGCTCGACGGCCTCACGCTCCGTGATGACCCCTTCGCTGACCATCTGGACCGCGATCTTCACGGCCGCGGCGGCAGTCCGCTTGGCGATGCGCGTCTGCAGCATGTAGAGCTTGCCGCGCTCGATCGTGAACTCGAGGTCCTGGACGTCGCGATAGTGTGCCTCGAGCTGGTGCCCAATCTTGAGGAACTCCTCGTATGCCTCGGGCATCTCGACCTTGAGGTGGCTGATGTCCTGGGGCGTCCGGATGCCGGCCACCACGTCCTCGCCCTGGGCGTTGACGAGGTACTCGCCGTACAGCTCCTTGGTGCCGTCGAACGTGTTGCGCGTGAACGCGACGCCGGTGCCCGACGTGTCGCCCATGTTGCCGAAGACCATGGTCACGACGTTGACGGCGGTGCCGAGGTCGTGGGCGATCTTCTGGCTGTTGCGGTAGTCGTTGGCGCGCTTCCCGAACCAGCTGGCGAAGACGGCCTTGATGGCGAGGTCGAGCTGCTCGTAGGGGTCGTCCGGGAAGTCCGTGCCGGTGTCGGCCTTGACCGCGGCCTTGAAGTCGACGACGAGGGCCTTGAGGTCCTCGACGGTCAGGTCGGTGTCCTTGGCATCCGCGCCGTGCGCGTGCTTGCGCGCCTCGAGCGGCTCGTCGAAGCGCGCGGCGTCCACGCCCATGACGATGCGCCCGAACATGCCGATGAATTGGCGGTAGGCATCCCAGCCGAAGCGCTCGTTGCCCGAGAGCTCGATCAGGCCCTGCAGCGTCTCCGAGTTCAGACCGAGGTTGAGGACCGTGTCCATCATGCCCGGCATGGAGAACTTGGCGCCGGAGCGGACGGAGACCAGGAGCGGGTTCTTCGGGTCGCCGAAGCCCTTCTGGCTGCTCGCCTCCACCGCCTTCACGGCCTCCAGGACGTCCTCCCAGAGGCCGGCCGGAAGCTGCTTCCCGGCCGCGAAGTAGTCGTTGCACGCCTCGGTGGTGATCGTGAATCCGGGAGGGGTCGGGAGCCCCGCGTTCGTCATCTCGGCAAGGCCCGCACCCTTGCCGCCCAGGAGGTCCTTCATGGACCCGTTGCCTTCCGCCCGGCCGTCGCCCCAGGCGTAGATGTAGCGCTTGGCGGCCGCGTGGGCGCGCGTGGACGGTGCGACGTCGGGCATGGGGCGGGTTCTCCCTCTGTGGATGGCGGCGAGGCATGGAGCTGCCCCGCGATCGGTCCGAGTACGTCACGTGGATTGTAGCGATCGGCCGCAGCGACGGCCGGGACCGGTCGGCCCGCTGTGGGGGGCCGGATCGCCCGGCGTGGGGATCGTCGAGCCGCCCTGCACCGCCAGGATTACACTCGTGGCGCTCCGGAAGTCGTGCGGAGCATCAGCCAGGCAGGAGACTCCCTCCCCCATGACCCACCCCGCCGAGGACACCCGCGTCATCGCACCGGACGCGATCCAGTACAACGCCACCCTCGTGAAGCGGGTCGACCACGGCGCCGATCTCGCCTCCGTCTGGGTCAAGCTCGACGGCGATCCGGCCCTCTTCGAGCCGGGCCAGTACATGACGATCGGCGTGCTGGCGGACGAGAAGCTCTGGCAGCGCCCGTACTCCGTGGCATCCGCGCCGTCGGTAGCGGGCACCGAGGGCTACGAGTTCTACGTTCGGCTCGTCCCGATCATCCGCTTCACCACGCTGCTGTGGCGCCTCCAGCCGGGGGCGCGGATGCGCATGATCGGGCCGAAGGGCAAGTTCATGCTGGAGCCCTCCGACAACCGGACGCACCTGTACGTCTCCACCGGGACGGGCCTGGCCCCGTTCGTCTCGATGATCCGGGAGACGCAGGCGCAGGGAAAGCCGCGCCGGACGGTGGTGCTCCACGGAGTCTCCCACGCCTCCGACCTCGGCTACCGCGAGGAGCTGGAGGGAATGGAGCGCAACGGCTCGTATCCGCTGCGCTACGTCCCGACGATCTCGCGCCCGAGCGACCCGCGCAACGCGGGCTGGACCGGCCGCACCGGGCGGGTGGAGCAGGTCGTCGGCGACGTCTGCCACGACCTCGGCCTGCGCGCGGATCGCACCGTCGTCTACATCTGCGGCAACCCGGAGATGATCCTCAACGTGGAGCGCGTCCTCATGGACCGCAACTTCCCGGAGTTCCACGTCAAGAAGGAGCTCTACTGGCCGAAGGGGAAGGCCGCGACAGGGCCGGCCGCCGGCTAGCGACTGTGCGTGACCGTCATGCTCCACGGTGAGCGGCACCGCCTGGTGCCCGCTTTCCCCGTCCTGAGGACGCAGCGCCTCGAGTTGCGCGAGCTGACCGTCGACGACGCGCCCTGGTATCTGGCCCACTTCTCACACCCCGAGGTCGTCCGCGGGACGGGCTTCCCGGCCCAGGAGGGAATCCTGGGCGCGCAGGAGGAGATGGACAGGTACGTCACGGGCCTGTTCGAACGCCGCGAGGGGATCCGCTGGGGTCTCGTCCTGGCCGGAACGGACACCCTCCTGGGGACAGCGGGGATCTTCAGCTGGGAGGACATGCCCGAGCCTGTCGCGGAGATCGGCTACGACCTGGCGCCCGAGTGGTGGGGCCGCGGCCTCATGGCCGAGGCGCTGGCGGCGATCACCGCCTACGCGTTCGGGACGCTGGGGCTGGTGCGCCTGGATGCCCTCGTCCTCGACGACAACGATCGTTCGTGCCGCACCCTCGAGCGGGCTGGGTTCCGCCACACGGGCCTGCTCCCGGCGCACGGGGAGGACGAGCACGGGGTCCTGCGCGACGAGCACCACTACGAGCTGCGAGCGCCCGCCCGGGGTTGACAGGCCCCGGACGGCGGGCGGGTCAAGGACGACGACCAGTCCATTGCGGCCAGGCTGGGGCTGGCTCCAGGGTCGCGAGCGGAGATGAACCGCGGCGGTCTGGGGGCGGTCATTGGCGCTGCTCTCCTCGTCTCGCCACAGGCCTGCGACCGCGGCCGCGAACGGGGATTGATGCGTCGCGAGACACGATGACATACCCCGGCGGCTCCTGGCCGAAGGGCAAGCCGAGCATCACGTAGGGCGCCGCCCGGGGCGGGATGCTCCCGGGCGCACCGTCGAGCTGGATCCGCGATGGTCGCCGGCGTCCCGGGCATCCTCGAGCCAGCAGGATCGACCTGGGCCACTTCGCGACCGACGTCTCTGGGCATCGGTGACGGGGCGGCCCATCCTGCCGCCAGCGGGAGGCACTGGCGCGGCCGATGACCGCAGCCGCCCGCACCGGCGGCCGGGCGACTGGCCGCCCTCGCCGATCACGTCCGGGAGGTGGCGGGACATGCAGGACGCCGATCTGTTGGTCCAGCTGGCCGGGATCGCCGGCGTGTTCGTCGGGTTCGGGGCGCTCATCAGCGTCCGGAGCGGCGGCGCGAGCGGTGCGCACGAGGTCGCCTACATCGGCTGGGTGGTGTCGACCGCGATCTGGGTGGTCATCGCCGCCCTGGCGCCGGTGATCATCAGCCGCTACGACATGGCCGGGCACGAGCTGTGGCTCGTGTGCAGCCTCCTCGCTCTCGTCCTCTTCGTGGTCATCATCACCGTGAACGGGAGTGCACCCGAGATGCGGGAGGACCGAGCTCTCGTCAGTGCCAGCCGGCCACCACTGTTGGTCGCCGTGGTGGTGGCCGGGTCCACGATCTGGCTGCCCGCGGCTTCCCTCGTCGTCGCCCTCGCCCTCGTGGTGCTCGGTCTCTTCCCGGACCGGGAGTCGGCGCTCTACCTCACGGCGGTCGGACTTGGCCTGTACATGGGCGCGACCGGCCTGTTCGTCATGGTCTTCTCACGGGGACACCTGCAGACGGCGTGAGACAGCCCACCGCGCCGACCTGCCCCGGCGATTGGTCCCAGGAGATCGGTATCGCGCTCGGTTCAGTCGTCGCGCCTGCCGTCCGGCGGGCCCCAATGCCAGCGCACGTCGTCGTCCTCGCGAACGGCGTCACCGCGTTCCTGGGCCTGCGCCGGGCGGTCGGATGGGCCGGCATGCGTCCAGGCACGGTAGCCTCCGAGCCGCGATGATCGCGGCCAGGAACGCGCGAGCAGCGCCAGCGCACCGACCATCAGGAGCACAACGGCAAAGGTCGCCAGGACCGCTTCCATGAGCCTCACCTCCGCTGCCATGCCGCCGAGGCTGGGCGGGACCGCGCGAGGATCGATCATAGGCGATGAAGCGCTACCGGCTGGCCCGGAGCCACCGGGGCTCCGAAAGGCTACGCTTCTCCCCGGGGTACGTTGCCGGCTGGCGCATGGAAAGGTGCCATTCGGCCCGTCGAACATATGCGCGGTGGCGCATGGGTCGCGCGCGGGCGACCTGCACCATTCCGCGTGACTGCCCGCCGTCCTGGAGTTGCCATGCACACCGTCGTCGACAAGGCCCAGCTCTCACCGAACGTCACGCGCCTCGTCATCGAGGCGCCGCGCATCGCGGAGATCCGCAAGCCCGGCCAGTTCGTGATCGTCCACCGTGGCCCCGGCGCCGAGCGCATCCCGCTCACGATCGCCGACGCCGATGCGGAGCGCGGCACCATCACCCTGGTCATCCAGGCGGTGGGCAAGAGCACCGAGGATCTCGTGGCGCTCGAGATCGGCGAGGCGATCCAGGACGTCGCCGGGCCCCTTGGCAAGGCCACGGAGCTCATCGAATCCGGGCACGCGGTGTGCGTCGGAGGCGGCGTGGGGACGGCGGTCGTGCACCCCATCGCCCTCGGCCTCCACGACACCGGCGTGAAGGTCACCAGCGTCATCGGCGGCCGCTCGAAGGAGTGGGTCATCTTCGAGGACGAGCTGCGGCGCGCGGGCGAGGTCATCACCTGCACCGACGACGGCAGCTACGGCCGGCACGGCTTCGTCACCGACGCCCTCAAGGACGTCCTCGACGCCGGCGGCATCGACGCGATCTACGCGGTTGGCCCGGTCCCCATGATGCGCGCCATCGCCGAGCTGACCCGGCCGTACGGCGTCCCGACCTTCGCGTCGCTCAACGCGATCATGCTCGACGGCACCGGGATGTGCGGCGGGTGCCGCGTGCAGGTCGGCGGCAAGACCGTCTACGCCTGCGTGGACGGCCCCGAGTTCGACGCCCACCAGGTCGACTTCCGCGAGCTGGCCGACCGGCTGGGCACCTACCGCGAGTTCGAGGCCCATGCCCTGGAGGTGGCGCATCGACGGGCGGCCGAGAAGCAGGACGAGGCGCCGCTCCACGCGCCGGCGGGCAGCTGCCTGATCCCGGCGCTGGCCGACACCGCCGAGAAGCAGGAGGCGGCCGTGGCCGCCGGGGGCGCGGCGGCCGTGGCCGCCGGGGAGGCCAGCGCGTGACCGACCAGCCGATCCCCGCCCCCGCGACGGGGGGTCCGGACGGCCCCCCCGCGACGGGGGGTCCGGATGCGTCCCACGGCGACTCGGAGTTCCAGCCGGCGTTCGACCACACGCTCACCCCCAAGGAGCGGATGACGATCGAGCGCACCCACATGCCCGAGCAGGACGCGCTGCAGCGGGCCGCGAACTTCCGCGAGGTCAACCTGGGCTACTCGCAGCAGCTGGCGGTCCTGGAGGCCGAGCGCTGCCTGCAGTGCAAGAACCCCGTCTGCATCGCGGGCTGCCCGGTACGGGTCAACATCCCGCGCTTCATCGAGCTGCTGCGCGTCGGTGACATGGCCGGCGCGGCGGAATCGCTCCTGGGCGACAACGCACTTCCGTGCGTGACCGGACGAGTCTGCCCGCAGGAGATCCAGTGCGAGGGCGTCTGCGTCCGCGCCAAGAAGGGATCGTCCGTCGCGATCGGCGCCCTGGAGCGCTACGTCGCCGACTGGGCGATGGTCCATCCCGAGGCGCTCCACGCCGCCACCCCGACCCCGGTCGGCCGGACGGTGGCCATCGTCGGGTCGGGACCGGCCGGGCTGACGGCTGCCAAGGAGCTCGTCGGGAGCGGCTACGAGGTCACGATCTTCGAAGCGTTCCACTCGCCCGGCGGCGTCCTCATCTATGGGATCCCCGAGTTCCGGCTCCCGAAGGACATCGTCCAGCAGGAGGTCGACCGCCTGGTGGCGGCCGGCGTGAAGCTCGAGACGAACGCGATCATCGGACGGACCTACTCGCTGCGCGAGCTGCGCGACCGCTTCGACGCCGTCTACCTGGCGGTGGGCGCCGGCCTGCCGGTCTTCATGAACGTCCCCGGGGAGAACTTCAAGGGCGTCTACTCGGCCAACGAGTACCTCACCCGGGTCAACCTGATGGGGGCCTGGAACGCCGCGTCCGACACGCCGGTCCTGCGCGGCCACCGCGTGGTGGTGGTGGGCGGCGGGAACGTGGCGATGGACTCCGTCCGCACCGCGAAGCGCCTGGGCGCCGACGAGGCGACGATCGTCTACCGCCGCGGCATGGCGGAGCTCCCGGCCCGCATCGAGGAGGTCCACCACGCGGAGCAGGAAGGGATCAAGTTCGACCTCCAGGTGGCGCCGATCGAGGTCCTCGCCGACGAGAACCGCTGGGTCACCGGGATCCGCTGCGTCCGCATGGAGCTGGGCGAGCCCGACGCCTCCGGGCGGCGCCGCCCGATCCCGATCGAGGGCTCCGAGTTCGTCATCGACTGCGAGATGGTGGTCGTGGCCATCGGCACGAAGGCGAACCCGCTCCTGACCGCGTCGGAGCCGGACCTCGAGATCAACCCCTGGGGCTACATCGTCACCGACGCGTTCGGGATGTCGTCCATCCCGGGCGTCTTCGCGGGCGGCGACATCGTGCGCGGCGCCGCGACGGTCATCCTGGCCATGGGCGACGGCAAGCGATCCGCGCACGCCATCGACGCCTTCCTGCGCGGCGAGTACCCGCCGAAGGGCGAGGTGGTCTCGGGCGAGCCTGCGGCGACGACCGCTTCGTAAGGCGAGACGCACGGGACGCGGCAGGCTGCGCGGCGGCGAGGGTCGGCACGTGATGCGAGCGATCGATGGTGACCCCGAGCCGACGGCGTCGTGTGCTCATCGTCCTGATCGCCGCGCTGCTCATCGCCGCCGGCTGCGGCGCAGACGGCCGCGCTGGCATTCCTCAGGCCATCCGACGCGGTGGACGGCTTCGAAGCCGCGTTCGGAGCCTTCGAGCGACTCAAGGTGACGCGCCTGATGACGCTCGATGGCTGCGACTACCTCGTCTATGGACGTGGCGCATTCATCAGCGACCCGGCGCGCGAGAGCTGCCAAGTCGACCTCTTCAACACGGAACCACGGCAGCAGTTCGACGCGCAGGCGAACGGCGACCTCGACGCCCTCGTCCAGGAGACCGGCGTACACGGAAGGCCCATCGCGTGGGCATGGCTCGAGTACGGCGCCGACGGCAGGATCACGACCGACAGCACCTTCGGATTCGACGGGGAATGGCCGCTCGTCTACGTCTACGCCCCGGGGGAGGCGCGCAGCGTCCCTCGGAAGAATGACTCGTCCTGCGCCGAACCAGTCAACGACGACTGGTTTCGCTCGTGGGGCTGCTGAGCCCGTCGTCCGAGCGGGCCGGGCCGACGAGAGGTCGGCGCCGACGACAGGACCACAGCCGTTCGGCTCGAGACCGCATCCAGCGGGACGGGCGGGGCGGGCGGGCTCGGTCCGGGATGCCGCCCCGGGCGGCGCTGTCCGGCGGGCTCGTCGGGATGCCGCCCCGGGCGGCGCTGTCCGGCGGGCGGGCACGGTCCGGGATGCCGCCCGGGCGGCGCTACGAACGCGTTGGCCCTGGTTCGACGCGGGCTCCGTCCCCGATCGGTGGCCGCTCACGCTCGCTCGATCGTGCGTGCGGCGCGGTCGGGCGACGGACCCGGCGCTCTCCGTGGGTAACGCCGGCCGCGCCGACATTCCGGACGAAGAGCAGGCCGGCGGCGCTTCCGCCGGGCACCGGCCCCGGGGCACGGAGCCACCCTGTCAGGGCGCGGCTCCGGAGCGGGAACGCGGTCTCCAGGATCGGCTCGAGCCGGCTGACCCGCGCGCGGTTCGCGCTCGAAGCCGTCACCGCGAGGATGCGGACCACGCGGGCCGGCCGCTCACCGAAGCGCTCCGGCACCAGCATCGGCGCCAGGCGCACCTTGACGTCGAGCCGCCGCAGCATCTCTTCCGCCGACGTGATCTGCATCTTGACTTCGACAACCAACACGGTGCGCGTCGCGGGGTGGTAGGCGAGCAGGTCGATCGAGCCGCGGTCGCCGTAGTGGTTGGAGCGCACCTCGTTCGCGAGCCGCCAGCCGGTCTCGCGGAGCTGCGACGAGAGCGCCGCCACAATCGCGGCGTGGGCGGCATCGAGAAGCCTGTCGAGCTCCCCGCCACGATGCCGGACGAGCACCTCGACGTCGGCCTCGACCGCCGCGGCCACCGTGGCCAGCGTGCGCAGGGGCATCGAGCGCCACAGACCGCGTTCGATGGACGACACGGTCGTCCGTGACACGCCCGCCACGCTGGCCACATCCGCCTGTCGCCGCCGGTGCGCTCTGCGCAGCACCCGCAGTGACCGACCGACGCGCCGCTCGTCCATGCGGCCGAGGATGCCCGACGCCGCTTATGGCGCGCTCATCTCGCCGATGGGAGCGGCTTGCCCCCCACCCGACCAGCTGGGCAGGCGCCGCAGCCGTCGATCAGGGCCGGGCCGCCTCCAGCTTGTCCAGGATGTAGCGCGTCACCTGGTCGGCGCCGATGCGCTCCTGGGTCATCGCGTCGCGGTCCCGGACCGTCACGTTCCCGTCGTCCAGCGAATCGACGTCGACGGTGACGCACCACGGCGTCCCGATCTCGTCCTGGCGGCGGTACAGCTTCCCGATCGCGGCCGTGTCGTCGTAGACCGCCATCGTGTGGCGCTTCAGGTCGCCCTTGATGCGGTGGCACATCTCGACGATCTCGGGACGCTTCTTGAGGAGCGGCAGGACGGCGACCTTGTAGGGGGCCAGGTCCGGGTGCAGCCCCAGGACGACCCGCTTCTCACCGCGGACCTCCTCCTCCCGGTAGGCGTCGGTGAGGAAGGTGAAGGCGGCCCGGTCGGCGCCGGCGGAGGTCTCGACGATCCAGGGGATGAAGTGCTCCTCGGTCGCCGGGTCGAAGTACTCGAGGTTCTCGCCGGATGCCTGCGCATGCCGGCCCAGGTCCCAGTCGCCGCGGTTGTGGATCCCCTCCAGCTCCTTCCAGCCGAACGGGAAGCGGTACTCGACGTCGACCGCCTTCTTGGCGTAGTGCGCCAGCTCGTCGGCCCGGTGCTCGCGGAAGCGCAGCCGCTCCGGCGCCACGCCGTAGGCTTCGTACCACGCCTTCCGTCGCGGCAGCCAGGCCTCGAAGTGGTCCGCTGCCGTCTCGGGGCGCACGAAGTACTGCATCTCCATCTGCTCGAACTCGCGCATCCGGAAGACGAAGTTGCCCGGGCTGATCTCGTTGCGGAACGCCTTGCCGATCTGGGCGATGCCGAACGGGATCTTCTTGCGGGCCGTGTCACGCACGTTGCGGTAGTTGACGTAGATCCCCTGGGCCGTCTCCGGGCGCAGGTAGACCACCGCGGCCTCGTCCTCGACCGGGCCGAGGAACGTCTTGAGCATCAGGTTGAAGCGCCGCGGCACGCCCAGCGGCCCGGCGTCGTTCGGGCAGGCCAGCCCGAGGCGGGCGACGATCCCGGGGTCCAGGAGCTCCTGCGGCCCGAGGTCCTCCGCGCCCGCGAACTCGTCGACCCGGTAGCGCCGCTTGCAGGTGGCGCACTCGACCATCGGGTCGTTGAACTCGGCGACGTGCCCCGAGGTCACCCAGATCTGGGGGTGCATGAGGATCCCGGAGTCGAGCCCGACGACATCGTCGCGCGACTGGACCATGGATCGCCACCAGGCCCGCTTGACGTTGTTCTTCAGCTCAACGCCCAGGGGCCCGTAGTCCCATACGGCGTTGATGCCACCGTAGATCTCGGACGAGGGGAAGACGAAGCCGCGCCGCTTGCTGAGCGAGACGATCGTCTCCAGCTCGCGCACGGACGGCGCAACGGCGTTGGGGTCGAGGGCAGGATCGGTCACGGGGTCGTGCTCCACGTGTGGCCCGAGCGTGGCAGGCCCGGGCGGGAGGGTTGCCCGGCGATCCTAGCAGGATGCGGCAAAGCCGCTGGCAAGCGGGCGCGGGTCGCCTGGGTGCGCCGAGAGAGGCCGCCGCGCGCGGGCGCGCCGTGCCCGAGTGTCGGCGCGGGCGACGAAGGTGCGGCGCGACGAGGGGCGCCGGGCGGCTACCAGGCGCGGACCCGCGTCGGGCGGATCCGGATCTCCGCCGGATAGTCGACCAGCATGCTCTCCATGGTCCAGCCGAATGCTGCGAGCTTCTCCGCGTACTTGTCGACATAGGTCGGGGGAACGTCCGCCAGCGTCGCCTGCTCGTGGACGACGCGCGCCTCGCCCTCGATGACCACCACGTCCCCGCCGTCGCGGTCGCCGTCGAGATTGGCGGCGACGCGCGGGTTGCCGCGGATGTTGGCGAGGCGCGGCGTGTCGGCCCGGCTGTACAGGAGGATCTCGCCGTCCGCCCACAGGAACCAGACCGGCGACGTCTGGGGCTGCCCGCCGGGCGTCACCGTGGTGAGCCACAGGATGAGCTCCGTCTGCAGGCGTTCGACGGTGCGGGCGCCGGCCGGGGTCGTGGGGTCGATCATCGCGATTCTCCTTCGGCGGGCGCCGGGGACGTGCTCGCCGGCCGCCGGGGACGTGCTCGCGGCCGCCGGGGACGTGCTCGCCGGCGCCGGCGCCCGGGGCGCCGCCTGGTACCCGGCCCTGACTTCCTCCAGGAACCGCCGTGACCGCGTGTCGCGCTCCATGACGTGGCGCACGAACTCGCCCATCACGCGCTCCACCTCGGCTTCGACCGCCGCCGGAAGCCGGAGCCCGGCGATGCCCTCGACGTCCATTCGCTGGTACGCCTTGAGCACCCTCAGGGCGTCCGTGGTGAGGCCGGCGGCCCCGTGCGACGGGCCCGGGTGGCGCTCGCACAGGACGCCCCCGACGAGCGGCATCCAGCGTACGTCGTCGTCGGGCTCCAGGAGCCGGTCGCACTCGACGCAGCGGTCCACCTCGGGGCGCACGCCCAGCTCGTCGCACAGGCGCATCTCGAACCAGCGGGCGACGCGCGCCGGCGCCATGCCCGCGTCGAGCAGCTCGTAGGCGCGCCGCAGGAGCAGGTACAGCGGCTCGGCTGCGTGGCGCTCCTCGAGCGAGCGATCCACCAGCTCCGCGCAGTACCAGGCGGTGGCGGTGACCTCGAGATCGTCCCGCAGCCCAAGCCACGCGTGCTGCATCGTCACCTGGGTCACGACGTCGAAGGTGCGTCCCCTGGCCAGCTGGACGCGCAGCTCCGCCAGCGGCTCCAGCGATCCGCCGATGCGGCTCGTCGGGCGGCGAATGCCCTTGGCGATGGCCTTGATCTTGCCCAGCTCGGGCGTCAGGAGCGTGAGGATCCGGTCCGCCTCGCCGTAGTCGAAGCGGGAGAGGACGATCGCGTCGGTGACATAGAGGCGGCGATCGGGCACGTCCGGACCGTACCATCCGCCGCCCACGTCGGCACGAACCGGCGATCGAGCGGCCGACGCCCACCACGATCGAGCGGCCGACGCCCAACACGATCGAGCGGCGGGCGCGCCCGGCGTTCGAGCAGACGATCGAGCGGCCGACGCGGGGCGTGCACCCGGCCACGGGCACCCGGCCACCCGCACCCGGAGGCTCTATCATCCCTCCCGTGCCCGCTTCGATGGACTTCGACCTTCCCGCGCTGATCGCCGACGTCGAGGCCGAGATCATCCGCCTCGTCATCGACCGCGATCCCTCGACCCACGGGATGTACGAGATGGTCCGCTACCACATGGGCCTCGACGGCTCCGGCTCGTCGGGCAAGCGGATGCGGCCCCTCCTCGGGCTCCTGGCCTACGCGTCGATCACCGGCGAGACCGCAGCGGCCCTGCCCGGCGCGGCGGCCGTGGAGCTCGGCCACAACTTCAGCCTCATCCACGACGACATCGAGGACGGCGACCGCGAGCGACGCCACCGCGCCACGCTGTGGACCCTCCATGGGATCCCCCAGGCGATCAACACCGGCGACGCGGTGTTCGTGCTGTCGCGGATCGCCCTGCACCGCCTGACCGAGCTGGGCTTCTCCGACGCGAAAGTCCTGCGCCTGATGCGCCTGTATGACGAGACCTGCCTGGCCCTGTGCGAGGGCCAGTACATCGACATCTGGACCGGCGAGCACGACATCACGATGACCGTCGACCTGTACTTCGACATGATCGGGCGCAAGACCGCGGCCCTGATCTCCGCCAGCATCGAGGCCGGCGCGCTCCTCGCAACCGACGACGAGGAGATCATCACGCGCTACAAGCAGTTCGGCTGGGCCCTCGGGCTCGCCTTCCAGCTCAACGACGACGTCCTCGGGATCTGGGGCCAGGAGCAGGCCACCGGCAAGGAGCCGTCCGACCTGGCCAAGCACAAGAAGACGCTGCCTGTCATCTACGCCCTGGAGCACGCCGAGGAAGAAGACCGGGCTCGCCTCGAGGCGCTGTACGCCCACTCCGACCCCAGCCCGGCCGAGATCTCCGAGGCGATGGCGATCCTCGAGCGGACCGGCGCCCAGGACTACACGCGGGCGCAGGCCCACCAGTGGCGCGACGAGGCGATCGCCCAGCTCGATGCCGCGGGGGTGGTGCAGCCGGCGGCGCGCGAGAAGCTGGCGCAGATCATGCGGAGCGTGATCTCGGCCTGAGGTCGCGCGGGCAAGCCATCGCCAGCGAGCCGGCCTGGCGCCGGTCAGCGATCTCCGGCGTCCGCGCCGTTGCCGCTCGCGTGCTCGCGGTTCACGAGGACCTTGGAGACCCGGCGCCCGTCGGTCGACTCGACCGTGATGGTGACACCCTTCAGGCGGACGACGTCGCCCGGCTTGGGCACCCCGCCGATCCGGTGGAAGACCAGGCCCCCGACCGTGTCGTACTCATCCTGGTCCTCGAGGAGCTCATCGAGATCCAGGTCGTCCCAGGCGTCGCCGATCTCGTCGACCGAGGCCCGCCCGTCGAAGCGGACCCGGTCGTCGTCGAGGCGGACGACCATCTCCTCTTCCTCGTCGTACTCGTCCTGGATCTCCCCCACGATCTCCTCGAGGAGGTCCTCGATCGTGACCAGGCCGGCCGTGCCGCCGTACTCGTCGCCGACGATGGCGAGGTGGACCTTTCGGCGCTGGAACTCGTGGAGGAGGTCGTCGATCGACATCGACTCGGGGACGAACACCGGCGGTCGAACGAGCGCGCGCACGCTGGGTCGCTCGCCAGACGCCGCCTTCAGGAACGGCAGGAGGTCCTTTGCGTAGAGGATCCCGAGAACGTGATCGACGGATCCCTCCCACACCGGGAGTCGGCTGTGGCCTCCCTCGACAATCCGGTCGACCGCGGTCTCCAGGTCGACGTCGGCTTCCATGCCGACGATGTCGATGCGAGGGATCATCACCTCGTGGACGCGGCGCTCGCCGAGCTCGATGACCGCGTGGATCATCTGCTCCTCCTCGGCCTCGAGGACACCCTCCTCGCCACCACGCTCCACGATGAGCTTCAGCTCCTCGGCCGTGATCTGGCTCTCCTTGGTGAGGTGCGCGCCGAAGGGCCGCACGATCACCCGCGTCAGCCACGTGAGAAGCGCCACCACCGGGGCAAGGAGGCGGCCGAGGACGTCGACCGGCCCGGCCAGGAGGAGCGCCGTGCGATCCGGATAGGCGAGGGCGAGCGCTTTCGGGACGAGCTCCCCGACGACGATCGAGAAGAGCGACAGCAGGACCGTCACGATCACGAGCGAGATCGCCTGCGCGCTCCCCCGGAGGGCCTCGATGCTGCCGATGAGGGTGGCCAGCCCCGCGGTCAGGGCCACGGCGGCGACGGCCGACGAGAGGAAGCCGATGAAGGTGATCGCGATCTGGATGACCGCCAGGAAGCGCGCAGGGTCGTTGATGAGGCGTCGTACCCGCGCCGCGCCCCGACGATCCTCGTCGACAAGCTGGTCGATGCGGCTACGGCGCAACGACACGAGGGCGATCTCGGCCGCCACGAAGATGCCGGCGAGCAGGGTGAGCGCGACGACGATCAGGATCTCGGTGAGGGAGCCCATCAGGGAGCGCCCTCAGGACGAGGTGAAGGGTCGGCGGCCAGGTCGTCCGGCGTCGGCGCCTCGACGGCCGGGGATTCCGATGGTGGCCGCGGCTCACGGATCCGTGCCGGGACGCCGACGGCGAGCATGCCCGCGGGAACGTCCCTGGTGACGACCGCGCCGGCGCCGGTCTTCGACCCGTCGCCCAGCGTGACCGGCGCCCGGAGCATCGTGTCGACGCCCAGGAAGACGCCCTTGCCGATCTCGGTGTGGTGCTTGTTGACGCCGTCGTAGTTGGCGGTGATCGTCCCGGCGCCGACGTTCGTGCGCTCGCCCAGGTGAGCGTCGCCGAGGTAGCTGACGTGGTGCTGCTTGACGCCCGCGTCGAGGCGGCTGTTCTTGATCTCCGCGTAGTTGCCGATCTCGACGCCAGGTCCGATGGAGCTGCCCGGACGGAGATGGCTGAACGGGCCGATCGTGGTCCCCTCCTCCACCGTGGAACGCTCGAGGATGCTGGCCCAGACCCGGCAACGAGGCCCCACGACCGCGTCGACGAGCTGGCTGCCGGCCCCGATGACGGTTCCTTCCGCGACGCGCGTCCGGCCCCGGAGGATCACGTTCGGCTCGAGCGTGACGTCGGCGGCCAGCTCCACCTCGGCGTCGACGTAGGCCGTGGCCGGGTCGAGCATCGTGACCCCGGCCTGCATCCAGCCGATGTTGATCCGCTCGCGGAGCATCGCCGTCGCCTCGGCCAGCTGGACGCGGTCGTTGATCCCGTCGAGCGCGCCGTCGTCGGGTGCCTCGAAGGCCAGCACCGTCCCGCCGTCGGCCACCGCGAGGTCGACGAGCTGGGTCAGGTACAGCTCCCCGGTGGCGGCTGACGGCGTGAGGCGCCCGATCGCGCCGCGCAGCCAGGCGGCGTCGAAGGCGTAGAGCCCGACGTTCACCTCGCCGACCGCCAGCTCGTCCGGCGTGGCGTCCTTCGCCTCCACGATGCGCGCCACGCGGTCGCCGTCCGGCGTGCGGATGACGCGACCGAGGCGGCCGGGATCCCAGGTCTCGAACGTGACGAGCGCGAGCGTGGCACCCGTCTCGCGGCGCCGCGCGAGCACGCCCGCGACCAGGTCCGCTTCGACGAGCGGGACGTCGCCATTGACCACGACGACCTCGTCGGCGTCGGCCGGGACGGCGGCCAGCCCCGCCCGCAGGGCGTCCCCGGTGCCGTCGGGACGCTCCTGGAGCGCGAAGGTCACGCCGTCCGGGAACGCGTCACGCACGACGGCCGTCGCCGGCGAGACGACCACGACGGGGTCGGCCCCGGTCGCGGCGCGCGCGGCATCCAGCACGTAGGCCAGCATGGGCCGCCCGCAGAGCGGGTGCAGGAGCTTCGGCGTTGCCGACTTCATGCGCGTGCCGAGCCCGCCGGCGAGCACGACGGCGACGGGGTGTGGCGTCATGGGGCGGAGCGGACGGGCCGGCGCGATGCCGCGAGCGGGTCAGGGTCCGGGCGGCTGCCGTCCGGCGCGGGTTGGTCGGATGTCATGGGATGTCCCCGATCGTATGGGTGACGCATGGGGGTGTCAAACGCCGGATCGGCCGGCCGTCGGCTCTGCCGTGGAACCGGATCAGCCACGCAGGCGGGCCGTCGCCTCGATCTCCACGCGGCCACCCTTCGGGAGCGCGGCCACCTGGACCGTGGAGCGGGCGGGTGGCGGATCGCTGACGAAGCGCCCGTAGACCGCGTTGACCGCCGCGAAGTCGGCCATGTCGGCGAGGAAGATGGTGGTCTTCACGACGTCCGCGAAAGTGCAGCCGGCCGCGTCGAGGACGTTGCGCAGGTTCGTCAGCGCCCGCTCCGCCTGGGTCTCGACGTCGGGCCCGGCGAAGTCGCCGGTCGCCGGGTCCAGGCCCAGCTGGCCGGAGCAGAAGATGAAGCCGCCGGCGGTGATGGCCTGGCTGTAGGGGCCGAGCGCGGCCGGGGCCTGCGGCGTGGACACGGGCGTGCGGGACATGGCGTTCCTCCTTCGCTGGATCAGGATGACGGGACGGGATGAGGATGGGCGGGCGCGGTGGTGGCTGCGGGCACGCCGACGAGCTCGGCGGCCACGACGAACGGCGGACGGTCACCCGGGAACGCGAGCAGGCCGTCGGCAAGGGCGGCGCGGACGATGGCGGCATCGCCCAGCGCGTCGGCCTTTGACGGCGCCAGCACCCACAGGGTCGGCCCGGAGCCGGATTGGCCGACCGGGCGCTCCAGCAGGCGGGCCAGGGCCCGCCGGGCCGGGACGAGCGCAGGGACCAGGTCGCTGGTGGCCCGGACCAGGTCGTTCGCCACGGCCAGGATCCCGGCGCGCTCCATGAGGCGGGCCGTGGTCAACCCTGCCTGCAGCTCCCCGGCGAGGTAGCGCGACGAGGCGAGCGTGGCCGCCCCCTCAGGGCGGATGCCGGCGGCGTAGCGAGCGAACACGGCGGGCGTCGACACCGCGATGTCCGGCGTCACGAGCACGACCCCGGGCGCCTCGCCCCGGGGGGCCGGCAGCGGCGCGACGCGCTCGCCGCGGCCCTCGACCAGGGCCCAGCCGCCGGCCAGGAAGAACGGGCAGTCCGAGCCCAGCGACGCCGCGGCCGCGGCAACGGCCTCCGGCCCGACGGCGTCGAGGGCGCCCCAGGCCTCGAGCGCCCCGGTGAGGGCGGCGGCGGCGTCCGACGACCCGCCGGCCATGCCGGCCGCCGCCGGGATCCGCTTCTCCAGCCGAGCGGCGAGTGCGGGCAGCGGGCGGTCGTCGCCGGCCGCCCGGACGGCCGCCCGGGCGGCGCGAATCGCCCGGAGCACCAGGTTGTCATCGGCGGGACCGAGATCGGGCGCCGGCTCGCCGCCGGGTCCCACGACGTGCAGCCGGTCGTGCGGACCGAAGGCCGGGCTCAGGGCCAGCCGGTCCGCCAGGTCGAGCGGCGCCATGACCGAGTGCAGCGCGTGGAAGCCGTCGTCGCGCCGGCCCACGACGGCCAGGGTCAGGTTGAGCTTGGCCGGGGCGACCCGCACGACCGGGGTGATGCGGCGGCCGGGGTCGGTCATCCGGCCGCCTCCACCCGCCGGCCGCGGCGATCCTCGGGGATCGGGCCCAGGGCGCCCAGCAGGGCGATCCACTCCCCCACCCCCAGCGTCTGGGGCCGCCGGTTGCCGTCGATCCCGGCGGTGGCCAGGGCGGCCGTGATCGTGGCCGGCTCGATGGGCAGCTGGCGCGGCAGGACGTTGTGGAGCATCTTGCGCCGCTCGCGGAAGCCGGCCTGGACCAGCCGCCACAGGTCGTCCTCCATGGCGGCCGGCAGGCGACCCGGAGCGTCGGGGCCGCGCACGTCAAGGGCCAGGATCGCCGACTCCACCGCCGGGGCCGGCTCGAAGGCCTCGCGCGGGACGCGGCGCACGATCGAGGCGGCGGCGTGGTACTGGACGAAGACCGACAGGTAGCTCATCTCCCCCGCCGGCGCCGCGATCCGCTCCGCCACCTCGCGCTGGACCATCAGGACACAGCGCTCGGGGCGCGGCCCGGCCTCGCCGCCCAGGAGGCGGTGCAGGACCGGGCTGGTGACGTGGTAGGGCAGGTTGGCGACGACGTCGTAGGGATGCTCGACGAGGGCGCCCAGGTCCTCGTCGAGGAAGTCCGCCTCCACCAGCGCCAGGGTGCCGGCGGCGATCTCGAGGGCGAAGGCCTCGCCCAGGTGGGCGACCATCCCCCGGTCGATCTCCACCGCGGTGACGCGGGCGCCCGCCGCGAGCAGCCCGCCCGTCAGGATCCCGAGGCCGGGCCCGATCTCCAGCACGCGCCGATCGAGCGCCGGTGACGCGGCCGCGAGGATCGCCTCCAGGACCTCGACGTCCACCAGGAAGTTCTGGGAGAAGCGGCGCTGAGCCCGCATCCCGGCATCGCGGAGCGTGCGGCGGACGGCGCCGGGATCCAGGCGGATCGGGGGACGCGCGTCGGTCACGGGGCTGCTCGCCCGGCCGCGTCGGCCTCCGCGTCGCGGGCAGCCGCGTAGGCGCGTGCCGCGGCGCCGCGCGTCGGCGGGCGGCGGGACGAGGACGACCCGACCGGCCGCGCCAGCGGCCAGGATGCCCGGGCCCCGAGGTCGAGGCCCGCGCGCTCTCCCGTTGCCAGCCGGCGTGCGCCGGCGGCGCCGATCATCGCCCCGTTGTCCGTGCACAGCCCGGGCCGCGGGATGACGAGGTCCACGCCGAGGGACGCGGCCCCGGCGGCCAGCCGCGCGCGCAGGGCAGCATTCGACGCCACGCCGCCGCCCACGACGATCGAACGGGCGCCGGTCGCCTCCGCGGCCCGCAGGGCCTTGGCCGCCAGGACGTCCACGACGCTCTCCTGGAAGGCCGCTGCGAGCACGGCGACCCGGGCTGCAGGGAGGCGGCCGCCCGCCTCGGCGGCCGGCTGACCGGCGCCCGCGAGCTCCGCCTCGACGAGCCGGCGCAGGGCCGTCTTGAGCCCCGAGAAGCTGAAGTCGTACGAGCTGCCCATCCAGGCGCGCGGCAGGCGCTCCGGCGGGCCGACCGCGTCTCCAGCCGCCGCCGCGATGGCCGGCCCACCGGGTAGCCGAGCCCGAGGAGGCGCCCGGCCTTGTCGAACGCCTCGCCGGCGGCGTCGTCCACGGTCTCGCCCAGGAGCCGGTACTCGAGGTGGTCCCGCATCTCCACGAGGAGCGTGTGGCCCCCGGACACCACGAGGGCGACGAGCGGGAAGGAGGGCTCCGGCCGCTCGGGCTCGCCCGGGTCGAGCAGCCAGGCCGCGTAGAGGTGACCCTCGAGGTGGTTGACCCCGACGAGGGGGACGCCCAGGGCCCACGCGATCGCCTTGGCATACGAGAGGCCCACGAGGAGCGAGCCGACCAGCCCCGGGCCGGCGGTGACCGCCACCTCCCGCACGTCGGCAAGCGTCGCGCCCGCCTCTCCCAGGACCTCGTCGAGCGCCGGGTCGATCCAGCGCAGGTGGGCCCGTGCCGCGACCTCGGGGACGATCCCGCCGGTCCCGGCGTGCAGCGCCACCTGGCTCGCCACGGCCTGGGCCACGATCCGGCGGGGCCCGTCGAGCAGCGCGACGCCGGTCTCGTCGCACGACGATTCGACAGCCAGGAGGAGCCCGCCGCTCACCCGGGCGCCTCGGGGTCCGGCAGGGCCGCGATCTCCGCCCGCAGCCGCGCCAGCCGAGCCGTCATCGCCGGCCCCTCCAGCGGCTCGGTCGTCATGATCAACGCGTCCTCGTGATCGTCGCTGTAGTAGCGCGGGCGGATCCCCACCGGTCGGAAGCCGTACTTCTCGTAGAGCCGGCGCGCCCCGAGGTTCGACAGCCGGACCTCGAGCGTCGCCTCGCGGGCTCCGCGCGCCAGCGCGAGGTCGAGGAGCGCAAGGATGAGGCGCTCGCCGACGCGCCGCCGGCGCCACGCGGGGGCCACGGCGAACGTGGTGACGTGCGCCTCGTCGACCATCAGCCAGACGCCGGCGTACCCGATCACGTCGCGCCCGGCCCGGACGACGAGATAGTGGGCCAGGCGGTTGGTCTCGAGCTCGTTGCGATAGGCATACGACGGCCAGGGGGTCGTGAAGCTCACCTTCTCGATCGCCTGCACGGCACCGAGGTCGGCGTGGGTCATGCGCTCGATGACGAGCCTCACGGGAGGGCGGGCGACCATGCCACCTCCGCCGCTGCGCCGGGGGCGCCGGGGGCGCCGGGGGCGCCGCGCGGCAGCGTCACGTACTCCGGCGCCAGCGTCGCCGCGTCGTCCTCGCCGGCGCGCAGGCGTGCCGCGCCGGTGAGGAGGAGCGCCTCCGCCAGGCCCGCCCGCGCCACGTCGCCGCGGGCCACGGCGCCTGCCGGGGCGCGCCCGGCGAGGTCGACGGCGACGAGGACCTCGCCGGCCACCGGCACCCCGACGTCGTCCGGCTCGTCAGTCGCGGGCGCCAGCGTCGCGCGGCCGTCACGGACGAGGTAGCGCGCGCTCACCCCGGCCGGAAGGAGAACGGCGACCGGGGCGTCCTCCGGTGCGGCGCCCGCCACCCGGGCCGCTGCGGCAAGTGCGTCGCCGGTCGGGACGCCGATGAGCGGCGCGCCGGAGACGCGCGCGATCCCGCGCGCCGTCGCCAGGCCCACCCGCAGACCGGTGAAGCCGCCGGGGCCCGTCCCGACGATGATGCCGGCCAGTGACCCGGGCACCGGGCGCGCGATGCCGCTCCGGTCCAGGAGAACCGCCACCCGGGCCAGCAGCTCCTCGGCGTGGCGGTGCCCGGCGTCCCACGAGTCGGCGGCGATGAGCACGCCCTCGACCGACCCGAGCGCCACCACGGCGATCGACGTGGCGGTGTCGATCACGAGGACCGGCGCGGGCCCGGGGTCGACGACGGTCACGCGAGGGCCTCCATGAGCCGGGTGTGGCGGGCGTCGGTCGCCCGCAGGACGAGCGAGCGCGCCTCGTCGCCCGCCCCGTCGATATCGACCTCCAGGCGCCCGCTCGGAAGGGCGGCGCCAAGTCGTTCGGCCCATTCGATGACGGTCACGCCGTCCGCGGAACGGTCATCGAGGACGCCGGCCGCCAGGGCGTCCGCCGCGCCGGTGAGCCGATAGCAGTCCACGTGGAAGAGCGGGATGCGCCCGGCATGCTCGGCCACGAGGACGAACGTCGGCGACGAGACGGGCTCCTCCACCCTCAAGCCTCGGGCGATGCCCCGGGCGAGCTCCGTCTTGCCGGCGCCCAACGGGCCGTGCAGCGCGATCACGTCTCCCCGGATCGCGGCCGCCCCGATGCGGGCGCCGAGCGCGCGGGTGGCGGCGGCCGAGGTGCTCGATCGCCGGATGGCGGGAGGGGGCAGGGTCACGCCGAGAGCCTACTAGAACCGGCGCTGCCGGTGGCCACCGCACGGCCGCGGGCCACCCGCGTCAGTCGAAACGCTCGAGGTCGCCCAGCGCCACGACGACATCGGCTCCGTCGTCGAGCCGGACACGGCCGGCCTCCGCCACGACGCCGCCCGCCAGCCGGTGTGGTCCGGCCAGGCCCATGAAGCGGCCCTCCCGGCCGGCCTCGCTCCCTCCCCGGATCCGCACCCGGTCCGCCTCCGGGTGGACAATCTCGTCCGACGACGCGGAGGCGACGAGCATCGGCGGTCCCCCGACGAGCCCGACCTCGGCTCCGGACAGCCCGACGAGGATCTCCCGCACCGCGCTCGCGAGCGAGCGGCGCAGGTAGCCGTCGAGGATGAGCACCGGGAAGGGCGCCAGGCGATGGAGGCCGGCCCGCTGACGTGCCTCGGAAGCGACGACATCGCGCCGGTCGCGCTCGGCAAGCGCCGGCACCACCGCCCCGGCGATCCCCATCGCCCGGGCGCGCGTCAGCGTCTCGGCGTCGGCGCGGCCAGGGAAGACGACGATCGCCCCGGCGTGGGCGACGTCGAGCGGGATCCGCCCGTCGCCGTCGCCGGGCAGGATGGCGAGGCGCCCGTGGCCCGGATCGCCCAGCAGCTCGGAGCCCGGGATGCCGATCCCATCGAGGTCCAGGATGATCTCGACCCCCGGGCGGATCGCCACGACGCGCCCGGCACCGGGAGCCGCGACGAGGTCCGGGTGCGGGCCCGTGGCGATGCGACGACGGCCTGCGTGCTCGAAGAGCAGCTCGCCCGCCGGGGCCGTGCCGCGACGTCCCGCTTCGGCGGGGATCCAGGCCCCGGGATGCGAGGTCCCGGCGGGGTGCTCGTCGTCGGAAATCTCGACGAGCCGGGGGTCCCGGACACGCTCCGCCAGCAGGTCACCCGCGACGACCACGGCACCGGTTCGCGCGACGATCCGGTCCCCTGGAAGCAGCGGAACCCTGACGCGCGGCCGCTCCACGACCAGCCGGCGCGGGGCAACGAGGCGGAGGCCGCTCATTGGTCGCGGTCCGGCCAGAGGGCCGCCTCCCAGCGCGCCAGGAGGTCCCGCCGCTCGTCGACGCGCTCCGGGAGCCGGAGTGGGATGTCGCGGAGGTCCACGACCAGGCCTGCCAGGCCGCCAGTGGCAGGGATCGCGAAGCGCCGGCCCCGCACGCCGAGATCCACCGGGGAACGGAACGTGAGGACGGCCTCCCCGGACTCGCCGGGCGGGAGGTCCACCAGGGCAAGCCTGCCGGCGGCGAGCTCCAGCTCCACGGGTTGCTCCCGGGAGACCAGCTGCAGGTGCCCGGCGTGGCGGCCGCCGCGCACGCCCCTGGCGATCGACGAGCGTGCCCACCGGGACGAGGGCATCGGAGACGAGGTCGCGCAGCATCCGGCGGCGCTCGCCCTCGTCGTCGATGGCGCCGACGGGGGCCAGCAGGCGCGCCGGATCGAGGGCCACCTGGACGATCCCCGGGCGGCGCAGCCCGTCGGCCAGCACGAGCATGGCCGCCGGCGCCGGGATCGCGGACCAGGCGCCGCCGGCGAGGACGACGAGGTCCGGGGCCGGCCCGCCGAGCTCCGCCGCGGTCTCTTCCGCGAGGCGCTCGAGGGCAGCCCGCAGGGCTGCCGCCCGCAGCAGCGCGCCCTCTCCACCGAGGTCGACCCACGGGCTCAGGCGCAGTTCCGCGAGGCGGTCCCGGAGACGGGCACGATCGATCGCCAGCGTCGTCCAGGCCTCGATCCGATCCAGCATGGCGTCGTCGTCGGCGAACCCCAGCACCGCTGACGGCACCTCGGCGGCCGCGATCCGGGCAGGTCCCCCGGGTTCAGCAGCCGGCTCGGCACGAGCGCGGAGTGCCCCGCTCATCCCGATGTCGAGGAGCTCGACGCGCAGGTCGAGCACCTCGGCGATCGTGCCGGTCACCGCAACCAGCGCCTGGCGCGCGTCGCCCGGGCCGGCGCGACGGGCCGCCATGATCGCCCGAAGGTCGTTCGCCGGGTCGCCGTGCGGCCGGGGCACGGCCACGACCTCCGTCGCGAGGGGGAAGTCCGCGGCCCGCGCCGCGGCGGCTCCGACGAGCATCACCAGGACGTCCGGCCGGCGCTCTGCCACCCCCGCTGCCAGGGCGACCAGCTCGCCGACCAGGTCCCGCTCGCTCGCGGTCGCGGGATCGGACGTGCCGACGAGGAGCGTCGTCACGTCCGGCCGGGTGGCGATGCGGGTCGCGGCCAGCGGGTCGTCCCGTTCCGCGCTCGCACCGACCGTGCGCCAGCCTGCGGCGGCCGCGTCCGCCTCCAGCCGACCGCGCGTCTCCTCGGTCGCGGCGAGGATCGCCACCCTGGGGGCGGGGCTGCCCACGGCTTCGATGCGTGGGAGGACCGCGCCGGCCCCGCTCGCACCATCGATCCCCAGCGCGGCCGCCAGCGCCGGATCGGCGACGCGAACGCGCTCGCGCAGGACCTCCAGCAACGCATCGGGGTCGGCCCCGGAAGGCGCGGCCATGGCGGCGAGGAGCCGCCAGTGCCGGCCGACACGACCGACGAGGGCGGTCGCGCACGTCGCCGTGCCGCGGTCCAGGGTTGCGAACGCGACGGCCCGGTGGGCCGGCGCGGATGCCGGCGTGACCCCGGGCGCCTCGGCCGGGGCGGCCGCGTCGGTCACGCGTCCCAGCTCATGTCCTCGTCGAGCTCCTCGAGCCGGTCGATCAGCTGCTCGATCCCGAGCTCATCGGCGAGGATCGCCGTCGCGGGCGCGTTCTCGCCGCCGAACAGCCGGCGGAGGACGGGGTCGAAGAAGAGCATCGCACTTCCCGGGAGCATCCCGTCGGGCATGCTCGCCTGGAGGAAGAGCATCGCCGGACCGGTCATGTCGTGGAGCAGGATCTGGCGCGCGACCTCCTCGACCATCTCGGCCCGCTGCTCGGGCGTCGGGAGCGCGCCCTGCGCGCCGGTCATGCGGCGCCCCCGATCGACGGTGTCTCGCTGGGCGCCGCAAGGGCGACACGGAAGGCCTCGTAGGCGGCGGCGCCCCGCAGCGCGAACGTGACACTGGTGAGCTGCGGGAGGCGGCCCAGCTCGGCACGCACGGTGGCAACCGTGATCCGGGCACCTTCTTCCAGCGGGAAGCCGCCGACACCCGTGCCGAGCGCGGGAATGGCGAGGGTCTCGACGCCGAGCTCCAGCGCGCGCGTCATGGCGCTTCGGATCGCCCGCGCGATGACCTCCGCACTGGTCCGTCGCTGGTTGTCGAGGGAGACCGCGTGGATCACCCAGCGAGCGGCGAGGGTCCCCGCTCCCGTGACGATCGCATCTCCAAGGGGGACCGGGGCCTGGCGGACCGCCGCGAACTCGATCTCGTCACCGCCCCGGCGCTTGATGGCGCCGGCAACGCCCGTGGACATCCACAGCGACGTGTTCGCAGGGTTCACGATCGCGTCAACCTCGAGGTCGCAGATATCGCCGTTCCAGAGCGCGAGCTGCGCCATGTCCCCCGATCCTCGGTGAGCGTGCGGATTCCGACCGCCACGGCCCGCGCAGTGTACACCCGGGGCATGCGCCGGGACATCGTGGAGACGACCTCCCAGCTGATCGTGGTGCGCTCCTGCGCCAGCTCCGCGGCGCTGATCTCATCGCTCGCCTGGCGCCCCAGGAGCACGAACTCGTCGTCCGGCGTGATCGGCGCGCCGGGGACGTCGGTCACGTCCGCCATCACCGCGTCCATGGCGACGTTCCCGACCAGCGGGACCCGGACCCCGCGGACGAGGGCCGCGGCCCGGTTGGAGAGGGCACGCGACCAGCCGTCGGCATAGCCCACGGGGAGCGTGGCGATCCGGCTGGGGCGGGTCGTGGTGAACGTCGGCCCGTAGCTGATGCCCGAGCCCGCCGGAAGGTCCGCGACCCGGATGGCGCGCGCCCGGAGCGAGAGGATCGGGCGCAGGGCCGCGTGGATCCCGGCCGCGGCGCGGCCGATCGGCAGACCCTCCGGCACGATCCCGTAGGCCGCCAGCCCGACGCGCAGGCCATCGAATGCGGGGTGCTCCCCGCCGACGAGCCGGTCGACGCCGAGCAGGCCTCCCGACGCCAGGATGTGGCGCCGCGGCACGGTCGTGGCCGCCGCTCGCATGCCGTCGACGGCCGCCCCGAACCGCGCGACCTGGGCATCCGTGCGGGGCCGGTCGGCCGGCGCCTGGAGATGCGACCAGGCTCCCCGCAGCTCCACCCCGGGGGTTGCGGCGATGCGGCGGGCTGCCGCCAGGGCCTCACCGGGCGACAGGCCGTCACGGCCCAGCCCCGTCTCGAGGGCGACCTGGACGCCGAGGACCGGGAGCTCCCGCCGGGCGCGACGGCGGGCCGCAGCGTACGCGGCAAGGCATCGCTCGAGGAGGCCTGCGTCACCGGCTGCGATCTCCACTCCCGCACGCGCGGCGGTCGGCGCCGCGTCCGGCGGGACCTGGAAGAGCACCAGGATCGGCGCCTCGATGCCGGCGGCGCGGAGCTCCAGGGCCTCGTCGAGCGTGGCGACGCAGAGACCCCGGGCGCCGGCGGCCAGCGCGGTCCACGCGACCGGGACGGCGCCATGGCCGTAGGCGTCGGCCTTCACCACGACCTCCAGGGACGTGGCGTCGGGCAGCGCGGCGCGGATCGCCGCGATGTTGCCGGCGAGCAGGTCGAGGTCGATCTCCAGCCACGCCGTGCGGGGCAGCGCGGGGAGCCCCGCGGACCGAAGACGGTCCTCGATGCCCGGGGTGGCACGGCCCCCGGACACGATCACGGGGCGTCGGCCGTCGACGCGCCCGGTGCCGACCGGTGGAAGCCGACGCCTCCACCGCCGGCACGGCGCTCAGCGTCCGCGGCGAGGCGCCGCCGCGCCAGGGCGATCTCGAGGGGCAGGTCGCCGGCGAGCACGCCGGCGTCGCCGACGCGGATCCGCACGGCCTCGCCGGCCATGCCGTGGAGATGGACGCCGAGGCGGGCGGCATCAAAGGGCGCCAGCCCCTGCGCCAGGAGCGCACCGATCGTGCCGGCCAGGACGTCCCCGGTGCCGCCGGTGGCGAGGCCGGGGTTCTCGAACGGCGCGACCGCCAGCCTGCCGTCGGGTGCGGCGATCACCGTGTGCGCCCCCTTGAGGACCACCACCTGGCCCCAGGTCGTCGCGGCGTCGACGGCCGCCTCGCAGCGGGCCTCGTCATCCGCGTTCAGATCGCCCTCGGCGCCCGGTGAGATCCCGGAGGCGGCCCGGAGCCGGGCGAACTCCCCCGCATGCGGGGTCAGGACGACGGGCCGGCGCACGCCCTCCCACCAGCCGTCCTCGGAGGCCAGGCTCCGCAGCGCCTCGGCGTCGACGACGGCCGCGCAGGCATCCTCGCCGGCAGCCGGCCCCAGCACGCCCCGGACGAGATCGCCCGTGGCCAGCGACGGGCGGAGACCCGGTCCGATGACGAGGGCATCGTGGTCATGGTCCAGGATCCGCGCCAGCGCGGGCTCCGGATCAACCTCCTCCACGGCATCCTCGACGAGCGGCATCGTCGTGGCCTCGACGACCTTCGCGGCGAAGAGCGGCTGGAGCGACTCCGGCACCGCCAGGGTCACGAGGCCGGCGCCGGCGCGCCCCGCGGCCTGGCAGACGAGGAGCGCCGCCCCGGCGTAGTCCAGCGAGCCGGCCACGACGAGGACCTTGCCGAAGGTCCCCTTGTGCCCGCGCGCGGGGCGCGGCGGCAGGAGCGCCGCCGCGAGCCGATCGTCGAGCCGCTCCGGGTCAGCCACCGGCAGCCTCCCGCGCGCCCGCGTCGGGGCGTGACCCCTCCAGCGCGGCCGCCTCCCCGGCCAGCGCGCGGAGACGGTCTATCCGCCGCATGAGCGCGGCCTCGCGGTCGTCCAGGCGCTCGTCGATGTCAGGCGGGAAGACGTACCGACCACCGGCCCGCCGGACGCCGAATGCCACGGCCAGCGCGTACTCGCGCTCGTGCGTGATGCTGACCGCGATCCGGTCGAGGCCGAGCTGGTCCGCCCGGGCCGCGGCACGGCCGTGGAGGCGCACCGCCGGCTGCCCGGTCGGCAGGCGCTCGATCTCGATGTCGCGCCACCCGATGCCGCGCACGCCGAGGCCCAGCACCTTGCTCACGGCCTCCTTGGCGGCCCAGCGCCCGGCGAACGTCTCAGGGCGGCCGCGGACGTACCGCGACTCCGCGGGCGTGAGGACCCGCTCCACGAAGCGATCCCCGAACCGCTCGAGAGCCTCCCGGATCCGGTCGACCCGGATGACGTCGAGGCCCAGCTCGGCCGTACCGGCCGGGATCGACGGCGTCGCGTCCACCGGCAGGCCTACTCGACCGTGACGGACTTCGCGAGGTTCCGCGGCTGGTCGACGTCCGTGCCGCGGGCGACCGCCGTGTGGTACGCGAACAGCTGGAGCGGGATGATGGCGAGGATCGGGCTGAGGGCCTCCACCGTGTCCGGAACCCACACCACGTCGTCCGCGAAGCGCTCGATCTGCGTGTCACCCTCGGTGGCCACGGCGATGACGCGGGCGTCGCGGGCGCGGCCCTCCATCACGTTGCTCATCAGCTTGTCGTAGACCGTCGAGCGCGTGGCCACGGCGACGAGAGGGCACTCGGCGTCGAGGAGGCTGATGGGACCGTGCTTCAGCTCGCCGGCCGCGTACCCCTCGGCGTGGACGTAGCTGACCTCCTTGAGCTTGAGGGCGCCCTCGAGGGCGGTCGGGTAGGAGCTGCCGCGTCCCACGAACATGAAGCCGCGGCTGTTGACATACCGGCGGGCCAGGTCACGCACGCCGGCGCTGGCGTCGAGAGCGCGCTGGGCGGCGCGGGGAAGGTCGCGCAGTGCCGCCACGAGCGCCCGCTCGTCCTCCGTGGACAGCGTGCCCCGGGCCTGGGCGATCGACGCCGCGACCATCACGAGCGTGGCGACCTGCGTCGTGAAGGTCTTGGACGCCGCCACCGCGATCTCGGGTCCCGCCTGCAGGAACAGCACCGCATCGGCTTCCCGCGTGATCGCAGAGCCCACGGTGTTCGTCACGGCGATGATGGGACAGCCCTGCTGGCGGGCATAGCGGGTGGGCGCGATGGTGTCGGCCGTCTCGCCCGACTGGGTCACGGCGATCACGAGGGTCGACGCGTCGAGGGGCGGCGGGCTGTAGCGGAACTCCGAGCCGACGGTGAGGCGGGCCGGGATCCCGGTCCACTTCTCGATGAGGGCAGCGCCCACGATCGACGCATGGGAGGCCGTCCCGCAGGCGACCAGCTCGACGCGGGTGATCGTGCGCAGGACGGCCGCCAGCGGGGCCAGCTCCTCCACGCGAAGACGGCCGCCGGCCGTCACACGGCCCGCCACGCACTGGAGCAGGGCCTGCGGCTGCTCGTGGATCTCCTTGAGCATGAAGTGCTCGAAGCCGCCCTTCTCGGCGGCCTCGGCCGTCCAGGTGATCTCGCTGACGGCGCGCTCGCGCGGCTCGCCGTACACGTCCGTGACGGTGATCCCCCACGGCCGCAGGTCGGCGACGTCGCCCTCTTCGAGGAAGACGACCCGGTTGGTGTGCGCCAGGATGGCGGCCACGTCCGAGGCGAGGAACGTCTCGCCGTCGCCAATCCCGACGACCAGGGGGACGTTCATGCGGGCCCCGATGAGGCGGTCCGGCTCGCCCCGGTGCATGACCGCGATGGCGTAGGCGCCCTCGGCCCGGGCCAGCGCGGCGCGAACGGCGGCCGCCAGGTCGCCGGCGTAGGCCTCTTCGACGAGATGGGCCAGGGCCTCCGTGTCGGTCTCCGAGGCGAGGGTGTGGCCGCGGGCCTCGAGCCCGTCCCGGAGCTCGCGGAAGTTCTCGATGATCCCGTTGTGGATGACGGTGATCTCACCCGTGCAGTCCACGTGGGGGTGGGCGTTCAGGTCGTTGGGCCGGCCGTGGGTCGCCCACCGGGTGTGGGCCAGGCCGATCCCCGCGTTCGGCGTGCGGTCAGCGATCGCCGTCGCGAGGTTGGCGAGCTTGCCGGCGCGCTTCTCGACGAAGAGGTCACCGGTCTCGGTCACCAGGGCGATCCCGGCGGAATCGTAGCCCCGGTACTCCAGGCGGCGCAGCCCTTCCATGAGGATCGGGCCTGCCGCGCGAGGTCCCGTGTAGCCGAC
This sequence comes from uncultured Chloroflexia bacterium, assembly GCA_963810065.1. Taxonomy (GTDB): domain Bacteria; phylum Chloroflexota; class Limnocylindria; order Limnocylindrales; family CSP1-4; genus CTSoil-043. Next base: position 167,928 of record CAWELX010000002.1, read on the forward strand.
GATTCCGCACATCCGCCCGAACCACCTCCGTCACGCCGCGTGGCGCCCGCGCCGGCGCCCACCGGGGACTAGTGTAGGCGCTCGCCGGCCAGGTCAGACAGGGAGTCGGCCAGCGTGAGCACGGCGGCGGCATCCGCGCCCTCCACCATGATCCGCAGCTTCGGCTCCGTACCCGACGGCCGGACCAGGACCCGCCCGCCAGGGCCCAGCCGGTCGCGGGCCTCCGCGATGGCGGCCCCCAGGACCGGATCGGCCTCCCACTGCTCCTTGCGCCGGGCCGGGACGGCTCGCTGCTCCTGGGGGAAGAGCGGGATCCCGGACGCCAGCTCGTCCAGGCGACGACCGGCGCGGCCCAGGATGCCGAGCAGCTCCAGCCCGGTGACGAGGCCGTCGCCCGAGCTGGTGTGCTCCAGCACGATGACGTGGCCGCTCTTCTCGCCCCCCAGGCCGGCGCCCGTCACCTGCATCCCCTCGAGGATGTACTTGTCACCCACCGGGGTGCGGACGAGCTGGCCGCCGGCCGCGCGCAGCGCTGCCTCCAGCCCTCCGTTCGAGAGCACCGTCACGACGAGGATGCCACCGGGCAGGGCGCCGCGCGCCAGCCGGTCGAGAGCGCACACGCCGAGGAGCTGGTCGCCGTCGACCACCTGTCCGTGGCGGTCGACGACCACCAGGCGGTCGGCGTCACCGTCGAGCGCGAACCCCAGGTCGGCGCCACGGGCCTTGACCTCGGCGGCCAGGGCCGCCGGCGACGTGGCGCCGCAGCCCGCGTTGATGTTCACGCCGTCGGGCTCGTTGTAGATGACGTCAACCCGGGCGCCGGTCGCGGCCAGGATCTCCGGTGCGGTCGCGCCGCCGGCGCCGTTGGCGCAGTCCAGGACGATGTGGAGGTCGCAGGGCGTCGCCAGCGCGAGGCGGCGGCGATCCTCCCGGTAGCGGTCCGCGAGCCCGGGGGCATCGATGACGCGGCCGATCCCGGCATTCCGCGGGCCGCCAAGCTCCTCGGTTCGCCAGATCAGCTGCTCCAGGGCGTCCTCCGCCGCCTCGTCGAGCTTGAGGCCGCGGCTGTCGAGGACCTTGAGCCCGTTGTCGTCGGCGGGGTTGTGCGAGGCCGACACCATCACCCCGGCGGCGAACGCCTCCGTCCCGGCGAGGAACGCCAGCGCCGGCGTCGGGAGGACCCCGGCCACGTGGACGTCGCTGCCCATGCTCGCCGCGCCGGCCGCGATAGCCGCCACGAGCATGCCGCCCGAGCGTCGTGTGTCCTGCCCCACCACGATGGAGCTGCCCGTACCTGCCACGTCGTGCGCAACGGCACGCCCCAGGGCGTACGCGATCGGCGCCCGGAGATCGACGTTGGCGACGCCGCGGATCCCGTCCGTGCCGAACAGCCGTCCCATCGTCACGGTGCCGGCGTCGGCGCCGGGGTGGGCGACGCGGTCGGCGACGCGGTCGGCGACGCTGGCGGCGCCGGTGTGGCGATGGGAGTGGCGGTCACGGACACCTCCGGGGGCGATGCAGAAACGAGGCTGACGCCGGCGGGAAGCCGGACGGTCACCGGCACCGAGCTGGTGCCGGCATCCAGCCCGGCGACGTCGAGCCGGGCCGTGAGCTTGGTCGGGTCCACGGCATCGAGCGCCTCGAGGGTACCGGACAGGGTCAGGAGCACCCGGTCGACGGCCGGACGGTACTCCAGCCCCGGGTCGGCGTTGACGATCTGGATCCCGGCCTCGAACGCCCGCGTGCCGGCACGTGGGCGGATCGTGATGGTGACGCGCACCTGCTCCACCCCGAGGGCGGCGACGCCCTTGGGCAGGTCGAGCCCCACCTGGGTCTCGATGTCGGCCGTGGCCCCCGCGATGGAGACGGCGCGCGTGTCGATGGAGGCCAGGCCGGCCAGCGCATCGGCCTCGCCCTCGACGGTGACGAGTGCCGGCTGGACCTCCACCGAGGTGATCTCCGACGAGGCGTCCGGGGTGCCGATGACGACGGCGTTGATCGGCAGGGTCCGCGTGGCCAGCTGGCTCCCGATCTGGATCGTCACGCGCACCGAGCTGGGCTGGACGTCGACGCCGGGCACGACCTCGCCGCTGGCGTCGATCGGCACCAGGCCGACGGTCTCGTTCACGTCGAGCCCCGACGGATCGATCCGCACGCGCGCCAGGGCTGCCGTCACCAGGCGCACGGCGGAGTCGGGCCCGGACACCGTCGCGGTGTCCGGCAGCACCACCGGTTCGCGGACGTCGAGGCCCGGTGGGACCGTGCCCAGGTCCACGCGAACCGGGACATCGCGCGAGGCGAGCGGGTCCAGGCGCACGGCGACGCGGGAGGGCGAGAAGTCGATCACCTGGATCCTCGGGTCGACGGACTGGACGACGACGGGGACGCTCACGGGCGGCGCGCCCGCGACGGCGGTGGTGTTCGAGAGGTCGATGGTCGCGGTGAAGGTCGAGGAGGTGACCTGCGGTCGGTCGGTGCCGATGGCGAAGTAGCGGACGGTCGTCACGTTCGCGAGGTCGCCCAGCACGATCGTCTGGTCGGGCTGCTTGAGGATCTCGATCGGGATCTGCCCCTGGAAGGTCTCGGCCGAAGCCGACACGATGAGGCCCGCGTACAGGAGCGTGGCAAGGATGATGGCCGCCAGCTTGAGCGGCCAGTTGCGCACGACGAAGCCAACGAGGGTCCGCACGCGATCAGCTCCCTGCGCCGGCCGCGGTGCCCGCGACGTCGTCGCGCGGCTCGTCCGGACCGCCATCCCGCGCGGTGCGCCCGAGATCGCCGAGCGCCGCCCGGCGGAGACCGCCCGCCGACGACCCGGGGCGACTCAGCCGGTCGCGGATGGCATCGCCGCGGCGCTCGGGGCGCAGGAGCGCCGTGAGCGCACGGCTCAGCTGCGCCTCGTCGAGGTTGCGGCGGATCCGGGCACGTTCGACGACGCTGGCCTGGCCGGTCTCCTCGGAGACGACCACGACCACCGCGTCGGTCTGCTCCGTGATCCCGAGCGCCGCCCGGTGGCGGGTCCCATAGCGCTCGGCCTGCAGCGTTGTCTCGGCGAGGGGCAGGAGGGCGCCGGCGGCCACGATCGTCTCGCCGCGCACGATGACCGCGCCGTCGTGAAGGGCGCCTCGTGGGATGAACAGGGCTTCCAGCAGGTCCGAGGTGAGGTCGCCGTGGATCATGACCCCGGTCTCCGCGATCTCCTCCAGGCCCGTCTCGCGCTCGATGACGATCAACGCCCCGCTGCGCGCGGCCGCCAGCCGCGATGCAGCGCGGGCCACGACGCCGGCGATGCGATCCGCCGCCCGCTGGTCGGCGGGCGAGAGTACCCAGGCGAAGGACCCGACCCGACCCAACCGCTCGAGACCGCGCCGCAGCTCGGGCTGGAACACGACGACCAGGGCGAAGAGGCCGACGACCGCGCCGGCCTGCAACAGCTGGGTGAACAGGCGCAGGCCGGCCGCCTGGGCCACGCCATAGATGACCAGGATCACGCTGACGCCGATCACGAGCCGGACCGCGCGGGTCCCGCGGATCAGGCTGAAGACCCAGTAGATGACGACGGCGGTCAGCCCGATGTCGATCAGGGTGGTCAGCCGGACCTGGCCGGCGATCGACTCGAGGAGCTCCGACATCGTCCGGTGAGTGTAGCACCGGCCCTCTGAGCCTCCGCCGCGCGGGAGGCGGAGGCTCAGCCGCGGGCGAGCCGGGGATCGTCCGGCAGGCGCGCTGCCGCAGCCACCCGCACCATCTCGCCGAGCTCCTGGTCCTGTTCGAGATCGGCGAGCCGGAGCAGGTTGCGGTACGTGTCGGCGGCGCGGTCGCTCCACCCCCGATCGACGGCCATGTCGGCGAGGAGCAGGTGGAGCTCCATGTCGGCGGGGCGGGCCCCGATCCCCTGGAGGCAGGCGTCGAACGCCGCGGCAGGCTGGCCGAGGGCTCGATACGCCCGCGCGGCGGCCAGCGCGGCGACGGCCGCGCCGTCCGTGTCACCGTTGGAGACAGCCTCCTCGAGGACGGCCACCAGCTCCTCCGGGTCGGGGCCGCCCGACGCCCCGGATTCTGCCTCGGCGTCGCGTTCCGCAGACACGTCAGCAACGGCGTCCAGGTCGATCGGGCTGCCGGCATCGAGGGCTGCGCCTGCCGCGACGGCCGATCCGGCGGTGGCCCGAAGCACCTCGACGAGGTCCGCGTGACGAGCCCGGCGGGCGTCCGTCGGTTCGATCGCGAGGGCGCGGCGAGCCGCCTCGGCCGCGGCGCCGGGGCGCTCTCCCGCGGCACGGAGGTCGGCCAGGCGGTCATACGTGGCGGCCGCGTCCGCGGTGCGGCGCAGGACGACAAGCGCCTGCGCGCGGCCGATCGTCGCGGCGTCGTCGTCGGGGGCGATCACCAGCGCCGCGTCGTACGCCTCCAGGGCCGCTTCGGGGTCGCCGAGGCGGAGGCATGCGGCACCGAGGGCCGTGCGGGGAACCGCGCGATCCGGGGCGATCGCCCCGGCTTCCCGGTATGCCGCGACCGCTTCCTCGAGACGGCCGCGCACCACGGCAACGTGACCCGCCCGGAGGGCCTCCTTGTACCGTTCGAAGAGCGTCTCGGTCATCGCGGCCGGCTCCGGAAACGGGGCGGGCGCCCCGTTCGGGGCGCCCGGCTGGTCAGCGCTTGGTGTACTGCGGCGCCTTGCGCGCTCGCTTGAGGCCGTACTTCTTGCGCTCCTTCATCCGCGGGTCGCGGGTGAGGAAGCCGGCCTGGCGAAGCGGCAGCCGGTAGCCTTCGGGGTCCACCGTCAGGAGGGCCCGGGCGATCCCGTGGCGGATGGCACCGGCCTGGCCGGTGACGCCGCCGCCCTCGACCTTGACCATCGCGTTGTAGCGACCCTCAGTCCCGGTCACCCGGAACGGCATCCGGAGATCGGCCTCGGACACCGCGTTGCCGAAGTGCTGCTCGAGCGATCGGCCGTTCACGACGATCTCGCCCTCGCCGGCCATGAGGCGCACGCGGGCCACGGACGTCTTGCGACGCCCGGTGCCCTGGAAATAGGCAAGTGTTGTCATCGAGACATGCTCCTCGTCAGGCCAGCGGCTCGGGCCGCTGCGCCTGGTGGGGATGATCCGAGCCGGCGTAGATCTTGAGCTTGCGGAGCTGCTTGGCGCCGAGCCGGTTGTGGGGCAGCATCCCCTTGACCGCGCGGCGAAGGACTTCCTCCGGACGGCGCTCCAGGAGGTGGCCGAGTGTCTCCTCCTTGTAGCCCCCCGGGAAGCCACTGTGCCGCGCGTAGACCTTCGAGGTCAGCTTGTCCCGCGACACCGCGACCTTGCCTGCGTTCAGGACGATCACGTGGTCGCCGGAGTCGAGATTGGGTGTGTAGGTCGGCTTGTGCTTGCCCTCGAGGACGCGGGCGATCCGCGACGCGAGCCGGCCGAGCGTCTCGTCCGTCGCGTCGACGACGTACCAGCGTCGCTCGATCTCCGCCTCTCGGAGCGTGTACGTCTTCGTGGTCATCTGTCTCCGTTCATCTCCCCGGCCGGCCGTCCAAGGACGACCCGCCGCAGGCAGAGCCCCCTCGCCGGGGCGACCGCCCCGTTGAAGGCCGGTGTCCTCGACGCGAGCGCCTCGGCCACCGCCGACTCCTCGACCTCACCGCGACCCACCAGGAGGAGGGCCGCCGCGATTCGCCGGACCATGTGGCGCAGGAAGGCATCGCCCCTGACGTCGATCGTCACGAGCGGGCCATCCCTCCGGACCCGGACCCGATGAAGGGTCCGGACCGGCTGCCGGTCCGCCACCCCGAAGGCGGAGAAGTCGTGTCGGCCCTCCAGGGCCAACCCGGCCCGCGCCATCGCGGCGGTGTCGAGCGGGACCCGCACCCCGAGCGCGAAGCGCTCGCGGAGCGGGCTGTGCGGTCCGTTCCAGACGGTGTAGCGGTAGTCCCGATACCGCGCCGCATAGCGCGGGTGAAACCCGGCCGGCACGCGCCGGAGGTCCCGGACCGCGACGTCCCCCGGCAGGAGCGCGTCGAGCGCCCTGCCGAGCTCCGGCGCCGCGAGCCTCCCGCGGTAGGTGAAGGCGATCACCTGGCCTGCCGCATGGACTCCCGCGTCGGTCCGTCCCGCCGCGTCGACTCGCACCCGGCTTCCGCCGTTCAGCGAGGCGAGCGCGACCTCGAGCTCTCCCTGGACCGTCCGAGTGCCCGGCTGGGCCTGGTACCCGGCGAAGTCCGTTCCGTCGTATTCGACCCGCGCGCGATACCGCACGGGGGCACCCTCTCGGGGGCCTGTGGCGTCGATGGTGCCGGTCAGATGAGCTCGATCTGGACGATCGGGGCTGCGTCGCCGGCTCGCTGGCCGATGTGCACCAGGCGGGTGTATCCCGAGGTGCGATCGGCGTACTTGGGGGCGATCTCGTCGAACAGCTTCCGGATGACGAGGGGCTCGTCGGGAAGCTCGGCGACGACCGTGCGGCGGGCCGAGAGGTCGCCGCGCTTGGCGAGCGTGATCATCCGCTCGACCTGCGGGCGGATCTCCTTCGCCTTCGCCTCGGTTGTCTTGACCTTCTCGTAGCGCAGGACCGCCACGATCAGGTTGCCGTACAGGGCCAGGCGCGGGCTGTGCTTGCGCGACAGCTTGCGGCCGGCGATCCGATGGGCCATGGATCAGGCCTCCTCGGTGTCGTCGTCGAACGGCTCGTCGCCGTCCTCGTCGGGCCCGTCGGGATCCACCGGATCACTCTCCGGGACCAGGAAGCCCCGCATGCGGAGGCGCTCCTTCATCTCGTCGAGCGACTTCTTGCCGAAGTTGCGCATCCGGAGGAGCTCGTCGTCGGACAGCTGCAGGAGTTGTCCCACCTTGACGATGTTGTTGCGCTTGAGGGAGTTGTAGGCCCGCATCGGGAGGTCGAGCTCCTCGATCGGCATCTCCAGCATGTTCGCGGGGATCTGCGGCACGCCCGAGGCGGTCGCCACCGGGACGGCCGCGGCGCCGACGTTCGCGAACAGCGAGAACTGCCGGACGAGGATCTCCGCGGATCGTCCGAGGGCCTCCTCCGGGCTGATGGCGCCGTCGGTCTCGATCTCGAGCGTCAGCTTGTCGTAGTTCGTCATCTGGCCGACGCGCGTGTTCTCGACGTGAAAGTTGACCTTCCGGACCGGCGTGAAGATGGCGTCGACCGGGATCACGCCGATCGGCAGGCCCTCGGGGCGCTCTGCGGCGAGGTAGCCGACGCCGCGCTCGACGGTGAGGTCCATCTCGATCTGGACGTCGTCCGCGTCGAGGGTCATGAGCACCTGGTCGGGATTGATGATCTCGACGTCGGCCGACTCCAGGATGTCGGCGGCGGTGACCGCGCCGGCCCCGGACTTGAGGAGCTTGAGCTGCACGGGATGGGCGGCAAAGCTCCGGAGGCGCAGCTTCTTGATGTTCAGGACGATCTGCGTGACGTCCTCCTTGACGCCGGCGATCGTCGTGAACTCGTGGTAGACGTCACGGATCTGGATAGAGGTGACGGCCGCACCCTCCAGCGAGGACAGGAGCACGCGTCGCAGAGCATTCCCCAGGGTCGTCCCGTACCCGGCCGGCAGCGGGCCGGCCTCGTACTTGGCGTACGAGCCCTGCTCCGCGACAGGCTCGATCTGGGTCGGGGTCTCGAGTTCGATCATGGGGCGGGGCTACCTCGAGTAGTACTCGACCACGAGCTGCTCGTTGAGCTCGAGCGGCATCTGGTCACGCCGCGGCGCGGCGGCGATCGTCCCGGTCAGCGTTGCCGGGTCGAGGATGAGCCACTCCGGCACCTGCACGGAGCGGGCGTTCTCCTTGGCGATCTTGAACGGCTCGCGTTCGCGGCGCAATTCGCGGACCGCGACGACGTCCCCCGGCTTCAGCTGGTAGGACGGGATGTCGGTGGACCGGCCGTTCACGGCGAAGTGGCCGTGGTTGACGAGCTGGCGGGCCTGGTCGCGCGACGAGGCGATGCCCAGCCGGTAGACCACGTTGTCGAGGCGCAGCTCCAGCGTCCGAAGGAGGTTCTCGCCGGTCACGCCGGGCCGGGACTCGGCCGCGTCGAAGTAGTTGCGGAACTGCTTCTCGAGGACGCGGTAGATCCGACGAACCTTCTGCTTCTCGCGCAGCTGCAGCCCGTAGTCGCCAACCTTGCGGCGGCGAACGCCGTGCTGGCCTGGCGGAGACGGACGGCGCTCGAAGGCGCACTTCTTGGTATAGCAGCGCGAGCCCTTCAGGAAGAGCTTGGCGCCCTCGCGCCGGCACAGCCGGCAAACAGGATCGGTGTAGCGGGCCATTGGGCGGAAGCTCCGGTCAGACGCGGCGCCGCTTGGGCGGGCGGCATCCGTTGTGCGGGATCGGGGTGACGTCGGTGATCGCGGTGACCTCGAGGCCGGCGGCCTGGAGCGACCGGACCGCCTGCTCGCGGCCGGCGCCCGGGCCTTTCACGTAGACCTCGACCTGGCGCATGCCGTGCTCCATCGCCTTCTTGGCGGCGGACTCGGCGGACAGGGCGGCGGCGTACGGGGTGCTCTTGCGGGAGCCCTTGAACCCGACGACCCCGGCCGACCCCCAGCTGATCACGTTCCCGGTCTGGTCCGTGATCGTGACGATCGTGTTGTTGAAGGTCGCCTGGATGTGAACGTGCCCCTGCGGCACGTTCTTGCGCTCCCGGCGGCGCTGCTTGGGTGCCCGTTTCCGATCGGCCATGCGTCCGACTCGTCCCTCTTACTTCTTGCGCCGCGAGCCGACGGTCCGCTTCGGACCGCGCCGCTGGCGAGCATTCGTCTTCGTCCGCTGGCCACGGACCGGGAGGTTCCGCCGGTGGCGGAGCCCGCGGTACGAGCCGATCTCGATGAGACGCTTGATGTTGAGAGCCACTTCGCGGCGGAGGTCGCCCTCCACCTTGTAGCGGCGATCGATCACCTCCCGCAGCCGGGCAACCTGGTCCTCGGTGAGGTCCCGGACCCGGGTGTCGGGGTTGACGTTCGTCTGCTGCAGGATCTTCTGGCTCGTTGGGAGCCCGATCCCGTATACGTACGTGAGGGCGATCTCCACGCGCTTCTCGCGGGGGATGTCGACGCCTGCGATCCGTGCCATTCGTCTAGCCCTGCCGCTGCTTGTGCTTGGGGTTGGCGCAGATGACCATGACGGTCCCGTGGCGGCGGATGACCTTGCAGCTATCGCAGCGGGCCTTCACGGAGGCTCGGACTTTCAACGGGACCCTCTTCGCTTCATGAGTGCAGCCGGCTACTTCAGCCGGTACGTAATGCGACCCCGCGTGAGGTCGTACGGGGAGAGTTCGACGCGGACCCGGTCGCCCGGCAGGATCCGGATGAAGTTCATCCGGAGCTTCCCGCTGATGTGGGCGAGGACGCGGTGGCCGTTCTCGAGCTCCACCGCGAACATCGTGTTCGGAAGCGGCTCGATGACGGTCCCTTCGACCTCGATGGCATCCTTCTTAGCCACGGGCTCCCTTGTACCTTCGACACATGATCATGCGCCGGCCGGGGCCGGGCGCACGAACGCGTAGCGTACCGCCTTTCTCCCGATCCGGCAAGCGACGGTCGAGTTGGTCACGGCCGGGTCAGGACCTCCGGCCCGTTCTCCGTGACGGCGATGGAATCTTCCCAGTGCGCCGCCGTCGACCCGTCCCGGGTCACGACGGTCCAGCCGTCGGCCAGCGTCTCCACCTCGGCCGAGCCCAGCGTGAACATCGGCTCAATCGCCAGGCAGATCCCGGGGGCGAGCTCGATGCCGCGCGTCTTCGTGCGGTAGTTCGGCACCTGCGGCTCCTCGTGCATGGCCGTGCCGATGCCGTGCCCCACGTAGGGCCGCACGATGCCGTAGCCGTGCGGCAACGCGACGTCCTCCACGGCCGCCGAGACATCCCAGATGCGATTGCCGGGCCGCGCCGCGGCGATGCCGGCCTCCAGCGCCAACCGCGTCGTCTCCACGAGGCTCCGAACCGAATCGGCGACCTCTCCCACGACGAACGTGCGCGCGGCGTCGCCGTGCCAGCCGTCGACGATCGCGCCGGCGTCGACCGACACCACCTGGCCTTCGCGGATCACGCGATCGCCCGGGATGCCGTGAACGACCTCGCGATCGATGGAGATGCACAGGGACGATGGAAAGCCGTAGTACCCCTTGAACGACGGCGTCGCCCCGGCCCGGCGGATGTGCTCCTCGGCCAGCTTGTCGAGGTGCGCCGTCGAGACGCCGGGCTGCAACTCCTCCTCGACGATGGCGAGCACCTCCGCCACCACGCGCCCCGCCCGGCGCATCGTGGCGATCTCGGCCGCGGACTTGCGGGTGATCACTTGTGCGTCCGCCAGTACGGAACGGGCTCGATGCAGTCGAGGAGATCGTTGCTGACAGCCGCGATCGGACGACGCCCGTCGACCGTCTGCAGCACCCCAGCCGCGCGGTAGTGGGTGACGACGTCCGCCAGGGCGCCGAGCTGCTTCTCCAGGCGCGCCCTCACGACCTCCGGCTTGTCGTCGTCGCGCTGGATCAGCCGCGACCCGCAGATGTCGCAGATGCCGGCCACCCGCGGCGGATAGGCGATCTCGTGGTAGGTGTGGCCGGCCGCCTCGCAGAGCCAGCGCCCGGTGAGTCGCGCCAGGAGCTCCTCGGAAGGCACGTCCACGTACAGCGCGGCGTCCACCGCCGTGCCCCTGGCCTCCAGCGCGCGGTCCAGCGCCTCGGCCTGGGAGCGGGTCCTCGGGAAGCCGTCGAGGATGACCCCGCGGGAGGCGTCGGGCGCCGCGAGCCTCTCGAGGAGCATGTCGACGGTCACCTCGTCGGGGACCAGTGCACCCCGGTCCATGTAGTCCTTGGCAGCGATGCCCAGGGGGGTGCCGTCGCGCACGGCCGCCCGGAAGAGGTCGCCGGTCGCGACCCGCGGAAGGCCAAGGTGGCGGGCGAGGATGTGGGCCTGGGTGCCCTTGCCGGCCCCCGGTGCGCCCAGGAGGACGAGAACCCTCACCGGGACGTGCCCGCGACAGGCGTGATGATCATCGGATGAAGCCCTCGTAGCTCCGCATCAGCAGCTGCGCCTCGAGCTGCTTCATCGTCTCGACGACGACGCTGACGGCGATCAGCAGGCTCGTCCCGCCGAGGGACAGCGCCGAGCTGCCCGGGAAGAAGATCGAGATCACGAACGGCATCACGGCGATAGTGCCCAGGAAGAGGGCGCCGGCGACGGTGATCCGGTTCACGACCCGGGCAAGGTAGTCCTGGGTGGGCCGGCCGGGCCGGATGCCGGGAATGAAGCCGCCGTTCTTGCGCAGCTGCTCCGCCGTCTCGTCCGGCTTGAAGGTGAAGGCCGTGTAGAAGTAGGTGAATCCCACGGTCAGGAGGAAGTACATGCTGCCGTAGATCACCGGGCTCTGGGGCCCGAACGTGTTGACGATGAAGGTGGCGACGTCCTTCACGACCTGGATGTCCGAGCTCGTGAAGTAGCCCGCGATCTGGCTTGGGAAGAGCAGGATGCTCACCGCGAAGATGATCGGGATGACGCCGGCCTGGTTGACCCGCAGCGGCAGGAAGGTCGTCCCTCCCTGGTACATCCGCCGGCCGCGCACGCGGCTGGCGTACTGGACCGGGATGCGCCGCTGGCCCTCGGTGATGAAGACGATCGCGGCGACGGCCACGATGGCGAAGACCGCGAACACGATCGCCTGGATCCAGTTCGGACTCTCCAGGAACCGGAGGACCCCGCTCGGGATCCGGGACACGATCCCGGCGAAGATGATGAAGCTGATCCCGTTCCCGATCCCCTTCTCCGTGATGAGCTCGCCGAGCCACATGAGGAGGACCGATCCGGCGGTCAGGGTGATGATCTGGGTCAGGGTGCCGATCGACGCGAGGCTGAAGTCCGTCGTCAGCACGCCCTGCGAGTTCAGCAGCGCCAGGAAGCCGTAGCTCTGCAGCATCGCGAGCGGGACCGACAGGTAGCGCGTGTACTGGTTGATCTTGTTTCGGCCGAACTCGCCCTCGCGCTGGAGCGCCTGGAGCGAGGGGACGACCCCGGTCATCAGCTGCATGATGATCGAGGCGTTGATGTAGGGGTTGACGCCGAGTCCCACCACGGAGAAGCGGGAAAGCCCGCCGCCCGAGAACAGATCCAGGAGCCCAAACAGGGCGTTGTTGTCGAAGAAGTCCTGGAGCGCCGCGGGATCTGCCCCGGGCACCGGCACGTGAGCCAGGGCCCGGAAGATGATCAGGATCCCGAGGACGAAGAGAATCCGGCGCCGGATATCCGGCGCGCGGAAGGCGTTGAGGAGGGACTCGTACATCGCGCGAGCCTAGGCCTCGCTCGATGGGGCAGGCTCGTCGGTCGCAGCAGGCTCGTCGGCCGCAGCGGACTCGTCCGCTGGGGCATGCTCGTCGGCCGCAGCGGACCCGTCCGCTGGGGCATGCTCGTCGGCCGCAGCGGACCCATCCGCTGGGGCATGCTCGTCGGCCGCAGCGGATCCCACGCCGAGCGCCGCAAGCGGGCTCGTCGGGATCTCGAGGAGCTGGACGCTGCCGCCGGCCGCCTCGATCTTCTCGCGGGCGGTCTTCGTGAAGGCGTCGGCGATGACGAAGAGCGGGTGGCCGACGTCGCCGCCGCCGAGGATCTTGAGCGGCTTGTTGAGCGTCCGGACCAGGCCGGCCACGCGGAGCAGCTCCTGCGTCACCGCGATCGGTGCACCCTTCTCCCCCTCGGGGAGGCGGCCGGTCTCGGCGGCGACACTGATGCGGCCGACGTTGACGACCTCGTACTCGATGCGGTTGATGTTGCGGAAGCCGCGCAGCTTCGGGATCCGGATGTGGAGGGGCGTCTGGCCGCCCTCGAACCACGCCGGGATCGACGAGCCCGCACGCGACTTCTGGCCCTTGGTGCCGCGGCCGGCGGTCTTGCCCTTGCCGGCCGCGATCCCGCGGCCCACCCGCGTCTTCTTGGTATGGGCTCCGGCCGGGGGCCGGAGGTCGTGGAGCTTCATCGCTTCTTCTCCGGGGCGGTCTCGGGGAGCTCCTCGACAGTCACGAGGAAGCGGATCTGGCGGACCATCCCGCGCGTCGCCGGATTGTCCGGCACCTCGACCGTGTCGCCGATCCGGCGCAGGCCGAGGGCGCGGGCAGTCGCCCGGTTCCGCTCGATATGGCTGATGGTGCTCTTGACCTGGGTGACGCGCAGCCTACCGGACATCGGCGGCCTCCCCCACCGGCTGGCCGGCGACCGAGACGCGGACCGGCACGCCGCGGCGCGCGCTGATCTGCTCGGCGGACTTGAGGTCGCGCAGGGCCTCCAGGGTCGCCCGCACCACGTTCACCGGGTTTGTCGACCCGTGGACCTTGGTGAGGATGTCGCGCACGCCGGCGGCCTCGACGACCGCTCGGACGGAGCCGCCGGCGATGACGCCGGTCCCCTGGGAGGCCGGCTTGAGCATCACGCGGGCGGCGGAGTACTCCGCGTGCACCTCGTGCGGGATGGTGGTCCCGATGGTGGGGATGCGGATGAGGTGCTTCTTGGCGTCCTCGACGCCCTTGCGGATCGCCTCGGGGACCTCGCCGGCCTTCCCCAGCCCCGCGCCGACATGCCCCTGTCCATCGCCGACGACGACGACGGCGCTGAAGCTGAAGCGGCGGCCGCCCTTGACGACCTTTGCCACGCGGTTGATCTGGACGACCCGCTCCTCGAGCGTCAGCTTCGCAGGATCGATCCTGGCCACGGTCGGTCTCCTCCTAGAAGTCGAGACCGGCTTCCCGGGCGGCGTCGGCGAGAGTCTTCACCCGACCGTGGTACCGGAAGCCGGCACGGTCGAATACGACCTGTTCGACGCCGGCGGTGCGGGCCCGCTCGGCGAGCAGGCGGCCGACGACCTTGGCCTCCTCGACTTTCGTCTGCTTCGATCCCTTGAACGGGGGCTCGAGCGTGGAGGCAGCGGCGAGCGTGGTGCCCGCCGTGTCGTCGATCACCTGCGCGTAGATGTGATTGAGGCTGCGGAAGACCGCGAGACGCGGGCGACCTGCGGTGCCCTCCACGCGGAGGCGGATCCGCTCGTGCCGCTTCTGCCGCGCGGCGCCGCGCGATGCGGCCTTCGTCATCTCGGACGTCCCTTCGTTACTTCTTTCCGCCGATCTTCCCGGCCTTGCCGGCCTTTCGGCGGATCACCTCGCCGGAGTACCGGACGCCCTTGCCCTTGTAGGGCTCCGGCTTCCGGCTGGCGCGGACCTTTGCCGCCACCTGCCCGACGAGCTCCTTGTCGATCCCGACGACGGCCAGCTTGACCGGACTCTCCACGTCGAAGGAGATGCCCTCGGGGGGCGCGATCTCCACCGGATGGCTGTAGCCAAGGTTGAGCTGGAGCTTGTCGCCGATCTTCTGGGCGCGATAGCCGACGCCGGCGATCTCGAGCGTCTTCCGGTAGCCGGACGTGACGCCGTCGACCATGTTCGCGATGAGGGTCCGAGTGAGGCCGTGGAGCTGCTTGTGCCCCTTCGCCTCCGATGGACGCGAGACGACGAGCGTCCCCTCCACCGTCTCGATGATCATCGCCGGCGGCAGCGAGCGAGTCAGGGTCCCCTTCGGACCCGTTACCGTGATGACCGGGCCGTCGAAGCTGACCTCGACGCCGGCCGGGATCGGGATCGGCCGTCGACCGATGCGCGACATCGCCGTCCCCCTACCAGACGTACGCCAGGACTTCCCCGCCAAGCTGCGCCTTGCGCGCCTGCTGGCCGGTCATGATCCCCTGGCTGGTGCTGACAATGACGATCCCCAGGCCACCGAGGACCCGCGGGATATCCGTCTTCCGGGCGTAGACGCGGAGGCCGGGCTTGCTGATGCGCTTGAGCCCGGACACGACCGGCGCCTTGCCGTCGACGTACTTGAGGTTGAGCCGCAGGAGCTGTGCAGGCCCGTCACGCTCCTCGCTGAAGTCGGAGATGAACCCTTCCTCCACGAGGATGCGGGCGATCTCGCGCTTCACGCGGGATGCGGGGACGACCACCTCGAGGTGGCGCGCCCGCGACGCGTTGCGGATCCGCGTGAGCATGTCTGCGATCGGATCGGACACGTTCATCTGCGGCTCACCAGCTGGACTTCGTCACCCCCGGCAGCTCGCCCACCAGGGCGCGCTCCCGGAAGCAGATTCGACAGAGCGCGAAGCGGCGCATGTACGCCCGCGGACGTCCGCACAGGGTGCAGCGGTGGTAGCCCTGCGCCTTGTGCTTCGGGGTCCGCTTCGCCTTCGCGATCAGTGACTTCTTAGCCATCGTCTCCTCCCCGCTCAGCCGGCGAAGGGCATGCCGAGGAGCTCCAGCAACTTGCGGGATTCCTCGTCGGTCTTCGCCGTCGTCACGATGCTGATCTCCAGCCCGCGGAGACGGTCGACCTTGTCGTAATCGATCTCGGGGAACGCGAGCTGCTCGCGGAGCCCCAGGCTGTAATTGCCACGCCCATCGAACGACTTGCCCGGGATCCCCCGGAAGTCGCGAATGCGCGGAAGCGCAACGGTCGTGAGGCGCTCCAGGAAGTCCCACATCCGCTCGCCGCGGAGGGTGACTTTGGCCCCCACGGTGTTTCCGGTCCGAAGGTGGAACTGGGCGATGGAGCGCTTGGCCTTCGTCACGATCGGCTTCTGGCCGGTGATGAGGGTGAGATCACCCACCGCCGCGTCGACGGCCTTGGCGTTGGTGAGGGCCTCGCCGAGGCCGATGTTGACGACGATCTTCTCGACGCGGGGCACCTGCATCGGGTTCGGGTACTCGAAGTGCTTGGTGAGCGCCGGGACGACGTCCGTCACGTAGCGCTCCTTCAGGCGGTTGCTCACGTGCCCTTCACCTCCACGGCCAGGCCGCAGCGGCCGCACGCTCGCACCCGGGCCCCGGTCTCGAGCTGCAGGTGGCCGACCCGCGTCGGGCGGTCGCAGCGCGGGCAGACGAGCATCACCCGGCCGATTGCCACGGGCATCGGCTTGTCGATGATGCCGCCCTGCTGCATGCGCGGCGTTCGATCGTTCTGGTTCATCCTCGGGCGCGGCTTGGTGTGCCGCTTGGCGAGGTTGAGCCCTTCCACGACGACGCGGTACGGCCTGCCGGCCAGCAAGGGGCGCTCGACGCTCTTGACCTCGCCCCGCTTGCCGGCGTCCTTGCCGGCCATCACGAGGACGGTGTCGCCAGTGCGGATCTCGGGCACCTTGGTCACGCGGGGTGCGACGGCTTTGGCCATCTCAGAGCACCTCCGGCGCCAGGGACACGATCTTCATGTAGTTCCGGTCCCGCAGCTCGCGGGCGACGGGGCCGAAGATGCGGGTCCCGCGGGGGTTCCCCTGGTTGTTGATGAGGACCGCGGCGTTCTCGTCGAAGCGGATGTAGCTACCGTCCGGGCGGCCGTACTCCTTGGCCGTTCGGACGATGACGGCCCGCACGACGTCGCCCTTCTTGACGGCCGCGTTCGGGATCGCCTGCTTCACGCTGGCGACGATGACGTCGCCGACCTCGGCAGTCGTCGCCCGGGAACGACCCATGACCCGGATGCACTGGATCACGCGCGCCCCGGTGTTGTCCGCGACGCGCAGCCGCGTCTGCTGCTGGATCACGCCTCGGCCTCCCCCGCTGCGGCAGCAGCGCCGCCGGCATCGGCGTCGCCGGCATCGGCATGCGCCTTGCCGGGATGGGCGGCCGCGTGGATCGCCTCGGACGTGGCCGATTCCTCGGCAACGATCTCCGTCGGCTGATCCTCGCCGGCGCGGGACGTGACCTCGACAAGGCGCCAGCGCTTGGTCCGCGAGAGCGGGCGCGACTCCTCGATGAGGACGGTGTCCCCCACGCGGGCCTGGTTGAGCTCGTCGTGGACGGCGAACTTGGTCGTCATCCGCACGACGCGCTTGTAGAGGCGATGACGGGTCAGGCGTTCGACGGAGACGACGATCGTCTTGTCCATCTTGTCGCTGACGACGCGTCCGGCCTTCGTCTTCCGCTTGCCCTGCACCTGTGTTGCTCCTGCCATGGCCGGTCGCCTACGCCGTCTTGCCGAGCTTGCGCTCGTGCTGGACGGTGAGGATCCGGGCGATCGTCCGACGGCTGCCGGAGACCACGCTGTAGTCCTTCAGCTGGCGCGTTGCGAGCTCGAAGCGGGCCTGCCAGAGGTCCCGTTTGGCGTCGCGGAGCGCCTGCTCCAATTCCGCGTCCGAGAGGGCGCGAACCTTGTCGATGTCCATCACGCCCCCTC
This sequence comes from uncultured Chloroflexia bacterium, assembly GCA_963810065.1. GTDB lineage: Bacteria > Chloroflexota > Limnocylindria > Limnocylindrales > CSP1-4 > CTSoil-043. The sequence goes on from CAWELX010000002.1 coordinate 185,139, forward strand.
CTCTTCCTTGACGATGAAGCGGGTGGCGACCGGCAGCTTGTGACTGGCCAGGCGCATCGCCTCGACAGCCTGCTCGCGTTCGACGCCGGCCATCTCGAAGAGGATCCGTCCCGGGCGGACGACCGCCACCCAGTGGTCGGGGGCTCCCTTGCCGGATCCCATCCGGGTCTCCGCGGGCTTCTTCGTCGCCGGCTTGTCCGGGAAGATGCGGATCCAGATCTTGCCGCCGCGCTTGACCGAACGGGTCATCGCGCGCCGGGCCGCCTCGATCTGGCGGCTGGTGATCCAGGCGGGCTCGAGGGTGGCGAGCCCGTACTCCCCGAAGGCAACGTAGGCGCCGCCCTTGGCCATGCCGGACATCCGGCCGCGCATCACCTTGCGGTGCTTGACGCGGCGAGGCATCAGCATCGCGTCAGCTCCCCTGGACGCCGGCCGGCACGACCGCCGGGGCGGCCGCAGGCCGGGCGGCCCGCTGGTCGGGGACATCGCCCCGGTAGATCCAGACCTTCACGCCGATCGTGCCGTAGGTCGTCCGCGAGAGAACGTACCCGTAGCTGATGTCGGCACGCAGCGTGCCGAGCGGGATCCGGCCTTCGCGGTCCCATTCGCGGCGGGCCATCTCGGAGCCGCCGAGGCGCCCGGCGACGGCGATCTTCACGCCCTTCGCCCCCGCCTTCATGGTTCGCTGGATGCCCTGCTTCATGGCCTTCCGGAACGCGATCCGGCGGGCCAGCTGCTGGGCGATGTTCGCCGCGACGAGGTACGCGTCCAGCTCCGGCTGGCGGATCTCCTTGATCTCCAGCTTGACCTTGCGCGGCTTCGTCAGGTCGCCGATCTGCTTGCGCAGGATCTCGACGTTCGCGCCGCCCTTGCCGATGACGATTCCGGGCTTCGCGGTGTGGATCGTGACGGTCACGTAGTTGATGCCGCGCTCGATCTCCACGCCACTGACGCTGGCGTTGGCGAGGCGCTTCTCCACGAGGCGGCGCACCGCGAGATCCTCCTTGAGGAGGGTCGTGTACTCCTTGTCGGCGTACCACTTCGCGGTCCAGGTGCGCGTGGTCCCCAGGCGGAAGCCATAGGGGTGGACCTTATGTCCCATCTAGGCCTCCCGATCCTCGAGGACGATCGTGATGTGGGTCATGGGCTTGTGGATCGGGAACGCCCGGCCCTGGGCCCGCGGCTTCCAGCGCTTCATGGTGGGTCCCTCGTTGGCGAGGGCCTCCACGATCACGAGGCTGTCGGCCGGTAGGTTGTGGTTGTTCTCGGCGTTCGCGGTGGCGCTCGCAAGGACGCGAGCGACGTTGCGCGCCGCGGACTGGGGCATGAACCGCAGGATCGCGGCGGCGTCCTCGGCGCGGCGGCCGCGAATGGCCCGCACGACGAGGTCTGCCTTGCGGGTGGACCCGCGGAGATACTTGGCGGTGGCGGAGACGCGCACGATCCAGCCCCTTACCTGAGCGACGAGGAACGGTCGGTCTTCTTCTCGTGCCCGCGGAAGGTGCGAGTGGGAGCGAACTCCCCGAAGCGATGACCGACCATGTTCTCGGTGACGAAGACGGGCACGTGCTTCCGCCCGTTGTAGACAGCGATGGTGTGCCCGATGAAATCGGGGAAGACAACGGACGCGCGTGACCAGGTCTTGACGACCTTTCGCTCGTTCCGCTTGTTCATCTCCGAGACGCGGCCGAGGAGCCGCGCCTCGACGTACGGTCCCTTCTTGACCGAACGCGACATGCTCCGGTTCCTCCGTTACGACTTGCGGTGCCGTGATCGGACAACCAGCCGGTTCGGCTTCTTGCCTTTCACGGTGCGATACCCCATGGCGGGCTTGCCCCACGGGGTCTTGGGCGGCATGCCCGTCGGCGACTTGCCCTCGCCTCCGCCGTGCGGATGGTCCCGCGGTGTCATCGCGACGCCGCGGGTCTCCGGGCGCAGGCCCATGTGGCGAGCCCGGCCGGCCTTGCCGAGGTTCTGGTTCTCGTGGTCCAGGTTCGAGACCTGGCCGACGGTGGCCATGCAGCGGAGCGGGACGCGCCGCATCTCCCCCGACGGGAGGCGAACGGTCGCGAAGTCGCCTTCCTTGGCCAGGAGCTGGGCGCTCCCGCCCGCGGAGCGGACGATCTGGCCGCCCTTGCCGGGCACCAGCTCGATGTTGTGGATCGTCGTGCCGAGCGGGATGTTGGCGAGCGGCAGGGCGTTCCCCACCCGGGCCTCGGCGTCGGGGCCGGCAATGACGACGTCGCCAACCTTCAAGCCGTGCGGCAGGAGCATGTAGCGCTTCTCGCCGTCCCGGTAGTTGAGGAGCCCGATGCGGGCGGATCGGTTCGGGTCGTACTCGACCGTGGCGATCTTCGCCGGGACGCCCAGCTTGTCGCGCTTGAAGTCGATGATCCGGTAGTGACGCTTCTCGCCGCCGCCGCGATGGCGAACGGTGAGTCGGCCCTGGTTGTTGCGACCCGAGCCGCGCTTCATCGGCTCGAGGAGCGGCTTGTAGGGCTCGCGGGTGGTGATCTCCTCGAACGTCGAGCGGGTCATGAACCGCCGGCCGGGAGAGGTGGGCTTGTAGCTGCGGAGCGGCATGCCTACACCCCCTCGAAGAATTCGATCTTCTGGCCGGCGGCGACCGTGACGACCGCCTTGCGCCAGGGCGTGGTCCAGCCGGCGATGCGTCCGCGCTTGGTGCCGCGGCGCTTCTCCTTGGCCTTGGTCGTCAGGACATTCACCTTGGTCACCTGGACCTTGAAGAGCTCCTCCACGGCCGCCGCGACCTGGATCTTGGAGGCCTCGCCGTGAACCTCGAACGTGTACTTGCCGCGGCTGGACTCATCCATCGACTTCTCGCTGATGATCGGCCGGACGATGACGTCGTGGGCGGTGAGCGTCATGCGTACACCTCCTCGAGGCGTGCCAGCGCCGGCTGCTCGATGACCACCATGTCGGCCTTGAGGAGGTCGACGATGTTCAGGGAGTCGGCCAGGAGCACCTCGACCAGGGGCAGGTTGCGGGCGGAGAGGTCGAGCTTCTCGTCGCGCGCCGGGGCCACGATCAGGACCCGACCGCTGGCCTGCAGGTTGCCGAGGACGCCCATCAGGTCCTTCGTCCGGATGACCTCGAGGGCGAACGCATCGAGGACCTTGATGGCGCCGTCGTTCAGCTTGGCCGTCAGCGCGCCGCGCAGGGCCAGGCGCTTCATCCGCCGCGGGAGCCGCTGGGCATACGAACGCGGATGCGGGCCGAAGACGACGCCGCCGCCGGCGTAGTGCGGGGCGGTCCGGGAGCCCTGACGCGCGCGGCCAGTCCCCTTCTGGCGGTACGGCTTCTTGCCGCCGCCGCGAACCTCGCCGCGGGTCTTGGTGTCATGAGTGCCCAGGTGGCGTCCCGCGAGCTGCGCAATCACCGCCTGGTGCATCACGGCAGCGTTCACGGGAGCGGCGAAGAGCTCGTCCGAGAGCTCGACCGTCCCGATGGCGTCGCCGGTGCGGGCATAGAGGGTGGTCTGGGGCATCGTCAGGCCTTCTTCACGAGGATGAGCGCATGGGGCGCTCCCGGCACGGAACCCTTCACGAGGAGGAGGTTCCGGTCGAGGTCGGCACGCACGACCTGCAGCTTCTTGACGGTGACACGCTCATCGCCCATGTGGCCCGCCATCCGGCTGCCGCGGTAGACCCGCCCGGGCGTGGTGCCGGGGCCGATCGAGCCGGGCTCGCGGTGATGGTCGGAGCCGTGGGTCTTCGGGCCGCGGTGGAAGTTGTGGCGCTTGATGGTGCCCGCGAAGCCCTTGCCCTTCGACGTCCCCGTGACGTCGATCATGTCGCCGGCCGCGAACAGGCTGACGTCCAGCGTCTGGCCCACCTCGTAGGCCGCGAGGTCGTCGACGCGGAACTCGCGGATGACCGCCACCTTGGGGAGATCCTTGAGCTGGCCGGTCTCCGGCTTGTTGAGCTTCCTGGACGGTTCCGTGCCGATCTGCACCGCGGCATAGCCGTCGCGCTCCAGCGTGCGGAGCCGCGTCACGGTGTTCGGCTCGATGGACACGACGCTCACCGGGATCATCGTCCCGTCGTCCTGGAAGATCTGGGTCATGCCGACCTTGCGGCCGATCAATCCGATGCTCATCGCCGCATCACATCTTGATCTCGATGTCGACGCCCGCTGCCAGCGAGAGTCGCATCAGGGCGTCGACGGTCTTCGCCGACGGGTCGAGGATGTCGACGAGGCGCTTGTGCGTCCGGATCTCGAACTGCTCGCGGCTGTCCTTGTCGATGAAGGGCGACCGGAGCACGGTGAACTTCTCGATCCGTGTCGGCAGCGGCACCGGGCCGACGACGTCGGCGCCGGTGCGCTGGGCGGTCTCCACGATCTGCGCCGCCGACTGGTCCAGCAGGCGGTGGTCGTAGGCCTTGAGGCGGATTCGGATCCGCTGCTTTGCCATCTCGTCCCTACTCGGTGATCGCCACGATGGCGCCGGCGCCAACGGTCCGTCCACCCTCGCGGATGGCGAAGCGCTGGCCGATCTCGAGGCCGATCGGGGTGATGAGCTCGACGGTCATGTCGACGTTGTCGCCGGGCATGATCATCTCGGCCCCCTCGGGGAGGCCGATGGCGCCCGTCACGTCCGTCGTGCGGAGGTAGAACTGGGGCCGGTACCCGTTGTAGAACGGGGTGTGCCGGCCGCCCTCCTCCTTGGTGAGGACGTAGACGCGGGCGGTGAACTTGGTGTGCGGCTTGATGGAGCCGGTCTTGGCGAGCACCTGGCCGCGCTCGATGTCGTCGCGCTCGATGCCCCGCAGGAGGCAGCCGACGTTGTCGCCGGCGCGGCCCTCGTCGAGGAGCTTCTTGAACATCTCGACGCCGGTGACGACGATCTTGCGGGTCGGCCGGATGCCGACGATCTCGACCTCGTCGCCGACCTTGACGATGCCGCGCTCGATGCGCCCGGTGGCGACGGTGCCCCGGCCCTTGATCCCGAAGACGTCCTCGACGGGCATCAGGAAGGGCTTGTCGATGGCCCGCTCGGGGGTCGGGATGTAGGCGTCGACCGCGTCCAGCAGCTCCTGGATGCAGGCGAAGGCCGGGTCGTCCACGCCGCCGCTGGCCTCGAGGGCCTTGAGGGCGGAGCCGCGGATGACGGGGATGTCGTCGCCCGGGAAGTTGTACTTGGACAGGAGCTCGCGGACCTCGAGCTCGACGAGGTCGAGGAGCTCGGGGTCGTCCACCGCGTCGACCTTGTTGAGGAAGACGACCATGTACGGCACCTCCACCTGGCGGGCCAGGAGGATGTGCTCGCGGGTCTGGGGCATCGGGCCGTCGGTCGCGGCGACGACGAGGATCGCGCCGTCCATCTGGGCGGCGCCGGTGATCATGTTCTTGATGTAGTCGGCATGCCCGGGGCAGTCGACGTGGGCGTAGTGCCGGGCGTCGGTCTGGTACTCGACGTGGGCGATCGCGATCGTGATGCCGCGCTCGCGCTCTTCGGGGGCGTTGTCGATCGAGTCGAACGCGCGGTACTCGGACCCGCCCTTGAGGGCCAGGTACTTCGTGATCGCCGCGGTGAGCGACGTCTTCCCGTGGTCGATGTGACCGATCGTGCCGATGTTGACGTGCGGCTTCGTCCGCTCGAACTTCTTCTTCGCCATCGTCGTTGCTCCCTGGCTCCTCGCCGCGTCCGGGTCCCGTCGGGGACGTCCGCCACCGGCCTTCCCGACTCCTAGACCCTGGACTTCTGGACGAGCTCCGCGGCGAGATTGCCGGGGACCTCGGCGTAATGGGACAGCTCCATGGAGTAGCTCGCCCGGCCCTCGGTCATCGACCGAAGGTCCGTCGCGTACCCGAACATCTCCGCGAGCGGGACGAACGAGCGGACGACCTGCGTCGTCCCGCGGGAGTCCATCCCGTCGACATGGCCGCGGCGGCGGTTGAGGTCGCCGATCACGTCGCCCATGAACTGCTCCGGCATGGTGACCTCGACCCGCATCATCGGCTCGAGGATCGCGGGGCTGGCCTTCGTCACGGCATCCTTGACCGCCATGGAGGCGGCGATCTTGAACGCCATCTCGCTCGAGTCGACCTCGTGGTACGACCCGTCGAAGACCGTGGCCCTGACGTCGACCATCGGGTACCCGGCGTAGACGCCCGTCTCGAGCGCCGCGCGGATCCCGTGGTCGATCGCGCGCATGTATTCCTTCGGGATCACGCCGCCGATCGTCTTGTCGACGAACTCGTTCCCGGTCCCCTTCTCCAGGGGCTCCAGCTTGAGCACGACGTGGCCGTACTGGCCCTTGCCGCCTGTCTGGCGCACGAAGCGGCCGTTGCCCTCGGCCAGCCGGCGGATCGTCTCGCGGTAGGAGACCTGGGGCTTGCCGATGTTGGCCGCGACCTTGAACTCGCGGATCATCCGGTCGACCAGGACGTCGAGGTGGAGCTCGCCCATCCCGGCGATCAGCGTCTCGCCGCTCTCCTCGTCGGTCTTGACCCGGAACGTCGGGTCCTCCTCCGACAGGCGCTGCAGGGCGAGGCCCATCTTGTCCTGGTCGGCCTTCGTCTTGGGCTCGATCTTCACCTCGATGACCGGCTCAGGGAAGGTCATCGACTCCAGGATCACGGGGTGATCGGGATCGGCGAGGGTGTCGCCGGTGTAGGTCTCCTTGAGGCCCACCGCGGCGGCGATGTCGCCGGCGTGGACCTCCTCGATCTCCTCGCGATGGTTGGCGTGCATCTGCAGGATGCGCCCGATGCGCTCCTTCTTGCCCTTGGTCGAGTTGAGGATGTAGGACCCGGACTTGAGCGTCCCCGAGTAGACCCGGAAGAAGGCGAGCTTCCCGACATACGGGTCGGCGGCGATCTTGAAGGCGAGGGCGCTGAAGGGCTCCCCGTCATCCACTGTCCGGATGACCTCGGCGCGGGTCGTCGGGTGTTCGCCGATGACCGGCGGCACGTCCAGCGGCGAGGGGAGGTAGGCGACCACCGCGTCGAGCATCGGCTGGATGCCCTTGTTCTTGAGGGCCGACCCCGTGAGCACGGGCACGATGCGGTACTGCAGGGTTCCCAGCCGCAGCCCGCGCACCAGCTCGGCCTCGCTGAGCTGCTCGCCCTCGAGGTACTTGTGCATCAGCTCGTCGTCCATCTCGGCGACGGCCTCGACGAGCTTCTCGCGGTGCTTCCGTGCCTCGGCCTCGAGCTCGGCCGGGATGGCCGCGACCTCGATCTCGGAGCCGAGGTCGTCCCGGTACAGGATCGCCTGCATGCGGATGAGGTCGATGACCCCGGCGAACCTGTCCTCCGCGCCGATCGGGATCTGGACCGGCACCGCGTTGGCGCCGAGACGGTCCTCGATCATCCCGACACAGCGCCAGAAGTCGGCGCCGGTCCGATCGAGCTTGTTGATGAAGCAGATGCGCGGCACGCGGTAGCGGTCGGCCTGGCGCCACACGGTCTCCGACTGAGGCTCCACGCCGGCCACGCCGTCGAAGACGACCACGGCCCCGTCGAGGACGCGCAGGCTCCGCTCCACTTCCATGGTGAAGTCCACGTGCCCGGGCGTATCGATGATGTTGATACGATGATCGTCCCAGAAGCAGGTCGTGGCCGCGGCCGTGATGGTGATCCCCCGCTCCTGCTCCTGGGGCATCCAGTCCATCGTGGCCGCGCCCTCGTGGACCTCCCCGAGCTTGTAGATCTTCTTCGTGTAGAAGAGGATCCGCTCGGTCACGGTCGTCTTGCCCGCGTCGATATGCGCGATGATCCCGATGTTGCGGGTGCGCTCGAGCGAGGCGATCCTGGCCATCAGCGAAGCTCCGCGCCTACCACTTGAAGTGGCTGAAGGCCTTGTTCGCGTCGGCCATCTTGTGGGTATCCTCGCGACGCTTGACGGCAGCGCCAAGCCCGTTGGAGGCGTCGACGAACTCGGCGGCGAGCTTCTCGGACATGCTCTTGCCGTTGCGCTTGCGGGCGGCCTGCACGAGCCAGCGCACGCCGAGCGAGAGGCGGCGGTCGCCGCGGATCTCGACCGGGACCTGGTAGGTGGCGCCCCCGACGCGACGCGGCTTGACCTCGATGATCGGGGTCGCGTTGCGCAGGGCGGCCTCCAGGACCTCGAGGCCCGGGCGCTTCGCCTGGGCCTCGGCGCGCGCGAGCGCCTGCCGCAGGATGCGGTCGGCGAGGTTCCGCTTGCCGTCGTTCATGAGCTTCGCCGTGATCCGGGCGGTCGTCCGGTTGACGGGAATCGCCTCGTACTTGGCCTTGCGGGGGATGCTGGCGCGGCGCGGCATGGTCCCTACTTCTTCTGGCCGGGCAGCTGAGCCGTGGCCTTGGCCCCGTACTTCGAGCGACCCTGCTTGCGATCGCGGACGCCGGCGGTATCGAGCGTCCCGCGGATGATGTGGTACTTCACCGACGGCAGGTCCTTGACCCGGCCGCCGCGAACGAGCACGACGGAGTGCTCCTGGAGGTTGTGGCCGATCCCGGGGATGTAGGCCGTGACCTCCATCTGGTTGGACAGCCGCACGCGAGCGATCTTCCGCAGCGCGGAGTTCGGCTTCTTGGGCGTCATCGTGCGCACCTGCAGGCAGACGCCGCGCTTCTGGGGGGCGCCCGGAATCGGGGTCTGGCGCTGGTCAAGACTGTTCCAGATCTTGCGCATGGCGGGAGCCTTGACCTTGGAGATCTTCGGCTTCCGGCCGTGGCGCACGAGCTGGCTGATCGTCGGCACGGAGACGCTGTCCCTTTCTCGTCGTTACAGGTGGTCGACCTTGCTCGCCCGCACGGGCGGCTCGGCCGGTCGGACCCCTTCGCCTCGGGCGCGGGGCGCACACGACCACGACCTGCCGGTCATGGCACGCAAGCGCGGAGTGTACCAGCGGGCCGGGAGGAGTGTCAAAGCCCCCGGCCCACGGGCGTGTTCAATCCTTGGCTTCTTCGTCAACCTCGTCGGTCTCGCCGGCCAGATTGCCGAGCAGGGCAGCGGTCTCCTCGCCCGCGCCGGCCGCGGCGTCGACGAGGAACGGGTTGAACGCGTCGTCGTCGCCCTCGCCGGACGGCTCGTCCGCGTCCTCGTCCGTCTCCCCGGAGGCGTCGGCCGCCGCCAGGAGCGCGGCTGGTGAGGAACGCGGTGTCGTCGGCGGTTCCGCCGTCGACGGCATCCTCGAGGAACGGGTTGTACTCGCTGCCGAACTCGTCGGGCAGCTCGCCGCCGGCGAGAGCCTCGGCGGCGCGGCGCCGGTCGGCCTCACGGCGAGCGGCGACGTTGGCCGGCGCGCCCGTCCCCGCGGGGATGAGCTTGCCGATGATGACGTTTTCCTTGAGCCCGACCAGGTGATCCTTGGCGCCGTTGATGGCGGCCTCGGTGAGGACGCGGGTGGTCTCCTGGAACGATGCCGCGGCCAGGAAGCTCGCGGTGTTCAGGGAGGCCTTGGTGACACCCAGCAGGACGACCTGGGCCGTGGCGGGCTCGCCGCCCTCGGCCAGGACGCGGTCGTTCTTCGCCTCGAACTCGAGGCGATCGATCAGCTCGGTCGGGAGCAGGTCGGTGTCGCCCGGCTGATCGATGCGGACCTTGCGGAGCATCTGCCGGACGATGATCTCGATGTGCTTGTCGTTGATCGTGACGCCCTGGCTCTTGTAGACCTTCTGGACTTCCTTGACCAGGTAGCGCTGGACGGCGTCCTTGCCCCGGGTGTCGAGGTACTCCTGCGGGTTGATGGGCCCGTCGGTGATGGGGTCGCCGGCGCGCATCTCCTGGCCGTTGTCGACCAGGATCTTGGCGTTGTGGGGGATCGAGTACTCGCGCTCGACGCGATCCTCGGCCCGGACGGCGAGCTCCTCGCCGTCGCGGACGAGAATCCCCTTCTCCGGCGCCACGACGTCGCTGGCAGCGCCGTCCTTGCCGGCGACGCGGGCGATCGGCTGGCCCTTCTCCACGAGGTCGCCGGCCGCCGCGAGCACCTCCGCCCCGGCGGGGAGCCGAAGCTGGGCGTCGTACTGCTCGACGCTCGTGACCTTGACCTTCGTTCCGGCGTCGCCGCGGATGATCTCCACGATTCCGTCGATGTGACTGATCTCGGCCTTGCCCTTGGGGACACGGGCCTCGAAGAGCTCCTCGACGCGCGGGAGGCCGGCCGTGATGTCGGCGCCACCGGCCGACGCGACGCCGCCCGTGTGGAACGTGCGCATCGTGAGCTGCGTGCCCGGCTCGCCGATCGACTGGGCCGCGATGATGCCGACCGCCTCGCCGGTCCCGACGAGGAACCCGGTCGCGAGGTTCCGCCCGTAGCAGAATCGGCACACGCCGTTGCGGGCCTCGCAGGTCAGCGGTGAGCGAACGAGCACTTCCCGGATGCCGGCGTCCTCGATGGCCCGTGCGGCGATCTCGCCGATCTCGTCGGCGCGATCGCACAGGATGGTCCCGTCCGGACCCGCGACCGGGGCGGCCGCGAAGCGCCCGACGAGCCGCCGCGCGAACGCGCCGGGCTCCAGGGTGACCTCGTCGGACTCGGCCCGGGTGATCCAGCTCCCCTCCTCCGTGCCGCAATCCTCGTCGCGGGTGATGACGTCCTGGGCGACGTCCACGAGACGGCGCGTCAGGTACCCGGAGTCGGCGGTGCGGAGGGCGGTGTCGGCGAGCCCCTTGCGGGCGCCGTGGGTGGAGATGAAGTACTCGAGGACGGTCATCCCCTCGCGGAAGTTGCTCCGCACGGGGACGTCGATGATCCGACCGGACGGGTCGGCCATCAGGCCGCGCATGGCGCCCAGCTGGCCGATGTTGCCCTTGTTGCCGCGGGCGCCCGACGCGGTCATCATCGCGACCGGGCTGTTCGGGTCCAGGTTCTCCATCATCTTGTCCGACAGGTCCTTCGAGGTCTTCTGCCAGACGTCGACGACCGCCTCGTAGCGCTCGTCGTCGGTGATGAGGCCGCGCTGGAACTGGCCGTCGATCTTCTTGACCTGGTCGTCCGCTCCCGCGAGCATCGACTGCTTCTCGGGCGGCACGGAGATGTCGTCCACGGCGATGGTCATCCCGCCGCGCGTCGCGTACTCGAAGCCCACCTGCTTGATGCCGTCCACCAGGTGGGCGGTCTCGGTGGAACCCAGGGCGCGGTAGCAGCGGTCGACGAGCGCGCGGAGGTCGTGTCGCTTGAGCTCCTTGTTGGTGAAGCGCAGGCGATCCGGCAGGATCTGGTTGAAGATGACCCGCCCGACGGTCGTCACCAGGCGCTGCTCGACGAGACTCTCCGCCTCATCGCTCCAGGTCTGGATGAGCGCCTCGACCGGCTCGTGGAGCGTCACGGTGCGCAGCTGGTACGCCAGGATGGCCTCGTCCTCGTCGGCGAAGATCCTTCGGGGCGCCGTGGTGGCGATGCCACGCTCGTCCATGGTGAGGTAGAAGCACCCCAGGACCATGTCCTGCGTCGGCGACACCACCGGGCTCCCGTCGGCCGGCGACAGGAGGTTCGCGGTGGAGAGCAGCATCGTCCGCGCCTCTTCCTGGGCGGCCGTCGAGAGCGGCACGTGGACCGCCATCTGGTCGCCGTCGAAGTCCGCGTTGAACGCGGTGCAGACGAGCGGGTGGATCTGGATGGCCGAGCCCTCGACGAGGACCGGCATGAAGGCCTGGATGCCCAGCCGGTGGAGCGTCGGGGCGCGGTTCAGGAGCACCGGGTGGTCGGTGATGACCTCCTCGAGGACGTCCCAGACGACCGGGACGACCCGCTCGACGAGGCGCTTGGCGCTCTTGATGTTGTGGGCGAGCCCCTTCTCGACGAGCTGCCGCATGACGAACGGCTTGAAGAGCTCGAGGGCCATCTTCTTCGGCAGGCCGCACTGGTGCAGCTTGAGGTCCGGCCCGACGACGATGACGGAGCGGCCCGAGTAGTCCACGCGCTTGCCGAGGAGGTTCTGGCGGAAGCGCCCCTGCTTGCCCTTGAGCATGTCGCTCAGGGACTTCAGGCGGTGGTTGCCCGTGCCGGCGATCGCCCGGCCGCGACGGCCGTTGTCGACCAGCGCGTCGCAGGCCTCCTGGAGCATCCGCTTCTCGTTGCGGATGATGATCTCCGGGGCGCCCAGCTCCAGGAGCCGCTTGAGGCGGTTGTTCCGGTTGATGACGCGGCGGTAGAGGTCGTTGAGGTCGGAGGTGGCGAAGCGGCCGCCATCGAGCTGGACCATCGGGCGCAGCTCGGGCGGGATCACCGGCAGGACCGAGAGGATCATCCACTCGGGGCGCGTGCCGGAGCGCCGGAACGCCTCGATGAGGCGGAGCCGCTTGATCGCCTTCTTGCGACGCTGGCCGGAGGTCGTGCGGACCTCGACGTGGAGGGAGCGGCCAAGCTCCTCCAGGTCCATCCGGGTGATGATGTCGCGGACCGCCTCGGCGCCCATGCCGGCCCAGAAGACGCGCCCCGTGCGGGCGCCGGAGCCGTATCGCTCGTCGAGGTAGCGGAAGTCCGTCTCCGTGAGCGTCGTCATCGACTGCAGTGATTCGAGCTCATCGCGCGTCTTGCGGATCTCGTCCTTGCGGCTCTCGGCCTCCATCTTGCGCGCCTCGCGATGCGCGTCGATGGCGGCATCCATGAGGACGCGGAGGTCCTCCACCTTCTGGTCCGTGGCGCGCTGCTCGTCGGCCTCGCGCGTGCGGAACGACTCCGCGACCCGCTCCGACTCCGCCACGACGATCTTCTGAAGCCGGGAGAGCGCGGGCTTGCCGCCCTTCTCGCCGGCGGCGAGGACGACCTCGCCGGTCGGTGCGAAGGCGATCGTCTCCTCGGTGATGCCCGCGCCGAGCTCCTTGAGACGGGCCTGGACGACCTGGGCCGCCTCGCTGACCTCGTTGGCAGCCCGCGTCCGATCGTCCTCGATCTGGGCGAGCAGCTCGCCGCGCGCGGCGACGAGCTCGTCCTTGCGGCGCTGGAACGCGGCGTGCTCCTGCTCCTCCGCCTCGTCGGCCTTGCCGTCCTTGCCGCGGCCCTCGGCCTCCTCGTCGAGCGCCTGGAGCGCCCGGCGGCGGGCATCCTCGTCGACGTGGGTGACGATGAACAGGGCAAAGTAGAGGATGCGCTCGAGGTTGCGGGGGCTGATGTCCAGCAGGATCCCGAGGCGCGACGGCGTGCCCTTGAAGTACCAGATGTGGCTCACCGGGCTGGCGAGCTGGATGTGGCCCATGCGCTCGCGGCGAACCTTCGCGCGGGTCACCTCGACGCCGCACTTGTCGCAGATGATGCCCTTGTATCGGATGCGCTTGTACTTGCCGCAGTAGCACTCCCAGTCCTTGGTCGGACCGAAGATGCGCTCGTCGAAGAGGCCGTCCTTCTCCGGCTTGAGCGTGCGGTAGTTGATCGTCTCGGGCTTGGTGACCTCGCCCCAGGACCACTCGCGGATCTGCTCGGGTGACGCGAGCGAAATCCGGATGGCGTTGAAGTTGTTGACCTCGAGCATCGTTCTCCTCCGCGCCGCCGCGGGCCCTCAGTGGCGCGATTCCAACGTAGCGTGCGAGGCCTGCCGGCCGAGCGAACGACCTCGCGAAGGGGTTAGTCGGGAGTGGTGGTGCCGATCAGTCCTCGAAGCCGGCGAGGTTGATGCCGCCCAGGTCGGGCAGCGGGTAGGCCGAGACGTCCTCGACGAACCGGATCTCCTCGTCGTTCTCGTTGAGGATCTCGACGTTGAGGCCGAGGCTCTGGAGCTCCTTGATGAGCACCTTGAAGGATTCGGGGACACCCGGCTGCTGGATCTCCTCGCCCTTGACGATCGCCTCGTACGTCTGGACGCGGCCCATGACGTCGTCGGACTTCACGGTCAGGAGCTCCTGGAGGATGTTCGCCGCGCCGTAGGCCTCGAGCGCCCAGACCTCCATCTCACCGAAGCGCTGGCCGCCGAACTGGGCCTTGCCGCCGAGCGGCTGCTGGGTGATCAGGCTGTAGGGGCCCGTGGACCGGGCGTGGATCTTGTCCTCCACCAGGTGGTGGAGCTTCAGCATGTAGATCTGGCCGACGGTGATGCGCCGGTCGAACTCCTCGCCGGTCCGCCCGTCGCGGAGACCGATCTTGCCGTCCTCGGGGAGGTGGCCCTCCTCGGTCCAGTCCACCTTCGCGGCGCGGAGCGCCTCGCGGATCTGCTCCTCGGTGGCCCCGTCGAAGACCGGGGTCGCGGCGTTGTAGCCGAGCACGCTGAGGGCCCACCCGAGGTGGGTCTCCAGGATCTGGCCGATGTTCATGCGGCTCGGCACGCCGAGCGGGTTGAGGATGATGTCGACGGGGGTGCCGTCCGGGAGGAACGGCATGTCCTCCTGCGGCAGCACCTTGGCGATGACGCCCTTGTTGCCGTGCCGGCCGGCCATCTTGTCGCCGACCGAGACCTTGCGCTTCTGGGCGACCGAGACCCGGACGAGGCGGTTGACGCCGGGCAGGAGCTCGTCGCCGGCCTCGCGGGTGAAGATCCGCACGTCGACGACCTTGCCGCGCTCGCCGTGGGGCAGGCGCAGCGAGGAGTCCTTCACCTCGCGGGCCTTCTCGCCGAAGATCGCCCGCAGGAGCCGCTCCTCGGCCGTCAGCTCGGTCTCACCCTTCGGGGTGATCTTCCCGACCAGGATGTCGCCGGGCTGGACCTCGGCGCCGATGTAGACGATCCCGTCCTCGTCGAGGTCCTTGAGGGATTCCTCGCCCACGTTCGGGATGTCCCGGGTGATCTCCTCGGGCCCGAGCTTCGTGTCGCGCGATTCGATCTCGTGCTTCTCGATGTGGATGCTGGTGAAGAGGTCCTCGCGCACGAGGCGATCGCTGATGACGATCGCGTCCTCGTAGTTGCCGCCCTCCCAGCTCATGAACGCGACGAGGATGTTGCGGCCCAGGGCCAGCTCGCCGCCGTCGGTCGACGACGAATCGGCGATGGCGTCGCCGGTGGCGACCCGCTGGCCGACCTCGACGATGGGGCGCTGGTTGATGCAGGTGCCCTGGTTCGAGCGCACGAACTTCTGGAGCGGGTAGGTCCGCAGCTCGCCCGCGTCCTCCTCGACGAGGATCCGCTCGGCGGTCACCGAGGTCACGACGCCGCCCTCGAGGGCGATGACGACCTGTCCCGAGTCGTGCGCCGCGCGGCGCTCCATCCCGGTGCCCACGATCGGGGCCTCCGGCTCCAGGAGCGGCACGGCCTGGCGCTGCATGTTCGAGCCCATCAGGGCGCGGTTCGCGTCGTCATGCTCGAGGAACGGGATCAACGCCGTCGCGACCGAGACGACCTGCTTCGGGCTGACGTCCATGTACTCGATCCGGTCGGGCGCGACCTCGGGGAACTGGTCGCGGTGGCGGCAGGGGACCCGGTCCTGGAGGAAGTGGCCCTCGTCGTCGAGCGTGGCGTTGGCCTGCGCGACCCAGTGCTCCTCCTCCTCGTCGGCCGCGAGATAGACGATCTCGTCGGTGACGACGGGGCGGATGGGGAAGGCCTGGGCCTTCTGCTTCTTGAGCTCGGCATGGCCGGCCGCGGTGATCGGGTCGCCCTTGGCGACGATGACGGCGCCGGCCTTCGTGGCGAGGTCCGCCCCGGCGGCGTAGGACGTCAGGTCCGGGTCGTCCCAGGCGACGGTCCGCTTCACCTTGCGGTAGGGCGTCTCGATGAAGCCGTAGTCGTTGATCCGGCCGTACGTCGCGAGCGAGCCGATCAGCCCGATGTTCGGGCCTTCGGGGGTCTCGATCGGGCAGATCCGGCCGTAGTGGCTGTGGTGGACGTCGCGGACGTCGAAGCCGGCGCGCTCGCGCGAGAGGCCGCCCGGTCCGAGGGCCGAGAGGCGGCGCTTGCTGGTGAGCTCCGCGAGCGGGTTCGTCTGGTCCATGAACTGGCTCAGCTGGCTCCCGCCGAAGAACTCCTTCATCGCCGCAACCACGGGCCGGATGTTGATGAGGGCGTTCGGGGTTGCCTTCTCGATCTCCTGGATCGTCATCCGCTCGCGGACAACGCGCTCCATGCGCAGGAGGCCGATGCGGAAGGCGTTCTGGATCAGCTCGCCGTTGGCCCGGATCCGCCGGTTGCCCAGGTGGTCGATGTCGTCGGCCTGGCCGTGGCCGTTGTTGAGGACGATCAGCTGGCCGACGATGGCCGCGATGTCCTCCTTGGTGATCGTCCGCCCGAGCTGCGGGTTCTCGCCATCCTCGCGCGGCAGCTCGATGCCCATCCGGGCGGCCACCGGGTCCAGCTTCTTGTTGAACTTGTAGCGTCCGACGCGCCCCAGGTCGTAGCGCCGGAAGTTGAAGAAGAGGCTCTCGACCAGCTGGCGGGCGTTGTCGCCGGTGGGCGGGTCGCCAGGGCGCAGCTTCTTGTAGACCTCGATGAGGGCCTCGGCCTGCGTGTTCGTGGGGTCCTTGTCGAGCGTTGACGCGATGTACTGGTGCTCCACGCCGTCGTCGACGGCGGTGAAGAGCGACGCGATCTCATCGTTGCGCTCGTAGCCGACGGCGCGCAGGAGCGTCGTGGCCGCGATCTTGCGCTTGCGGTCGACCTTCACCGACAGCAGGTCGCCGCGGGCCGCGGTCTCGAACTCGAGCCAGGCGCCGCGGTTCGGGATCACCTTGGCGGTGTACAGGTCGCGCCCGGAGACCGGATCCTCCACCTTGCCGTAGTAGACGCCCGGCGAACGGACCAGCTGGCTGACGACGACGCGCTCCGCCCCGTTGATGATGAACGTCCCGAGGTGGGTCATCCAGGGGTAGTCGCCCATGTAGACCCGCTGCCGCTGGATCTCCCCCGTCTCCTTGATGAGGAGCTCGACCTGGACGTACAGCGGCCGGCTGAACGTGAGGTCACGGGTCCGGCACTCGAGCTCGGAGTACTTGGGGTCCCCGAACTCGTAGTCCAGGAACTGGAGCTCCATCACCTTGCTGGTGAAGTCCCGGATCGGGCTGATCTCGTCGAAGAGCTCCCGGAGGCCCTTGTCGACGAACCAGGCGAAGGAACGCACCTGGAGCTCGATGAGATCCGGGATTTCGCGCTTCTCGGTGATCCGGGCATACGAGACGCGCCGGGGCACCAGGGTGGACGAATCAGCGACAGGCAGCATGAACCGCTCCTTGGCGGAGGAGGGAGAGAGGAGGGAGGGCCGCGCTCACGGAATTGGAAAGTGTATCGCGTTTCTCCCGGGTGTCAAACGTGCCAAATGCCGGGCCGGTGACCAGGGCCACCGCCCGGCGCTGGAGCCGCGACGACGGGCGGGCGCCCGCGGGCGCCCGGCCGTGACTGCGGATGGGGCCGCTCGCTACTTGATCTCGACCTTGGCGCCCTGCTCCTCGAGAGCGGCCTTGATCTTCTCGGCCTCGTCCTTCGTGATCCCCTCCTTGACCGCCTTGGGGGCCGCGTCGACCACGTCCTTGGCCTCCTTGAGGCCCAGCCCGGTCAGCTCGCGGACGACCTTGATGACGGGGATCTTGTTCGGGCCGATCTCGGTCAGCATGGCCGTGAACTCGGTCTGCTCCTCCTCGGCTGCGGCGGCCGGGGCGGCGCCCGCCGCGGGTGCCGCAGCGGCGGCGGCGACCGGGGCGGCCGCAGTGACGCCGAACTTCTCCTCGAACTTCTTGACGAACTCGCTGACCTCGACGAGGGTCATGTCGCCGATCGCGTCGAGGATCTGGTCCTGGGTGAGAGTGGCCATCGAATGGTGCTCCTTGGGATGGGCCCGCCGGGGCGGACGGTCGGGGTGGGTCGTCGGGTGGCGCTACGCGCCGGTCTGGGCCTTCTGCTCAGAGAGCTGCGCGAGAAGGGAGCCAAGGTTGCGCAGGTTCGCGGCAAGGAGGCCGGCAACCTGCGTGGCGGGCGCGTTGAACGCCCCGGCCAGCTGGGCCAGGAGGATCTCGCGGGGCGGCAGCGTTGCCAGCTTCTGCACGCCATCGGCGTCAAGGGCCTTCCCGCCGACGACGGCGCCGGTGACCTTGACGAGCTTGTAGGGGCGGACGGCGTCGATGACGGTCTTGGCGACGAGGGCCTCGTCGCCGGACCCGAAGGCGATGGCCGACGGGCCGCGGAGGAGCGACGCGACGCCCGCGTTCCCCTCTTCCTCGGCCGCGATCCGCATGAGGCGGTTCTTGACGACCCGGTAGGTGACGTTGTTCTTTCGAAGCGTGCGCCGGATCTCGCCGATCTCCCGGACCCGCAGGCCGCGGTACTCGGTGGTGATCAGCACGCTGCTCCCCGCGAGGTCGTCGCGGAGCTCGGCGATGGTGGCGCGCTTCGCCTCGGTCGGCATGCAACCCTCTCGTGTCGCGCGCTCCCGGCGCGCCCGGTGGACCCGCCGGGCGGGGCCCCTGCCAGACGGTGCTTCCTTCGCGTCCTGCAGGGTCCGCGCGGATCCGCCCCGGAGAGAGCGGTCGCTGGTGGTCCTGCCTCGGCGTGCCCGCCGACGTCCCCGGCGTCCGCTTCCGCGGGCGGCGGTCCGATCCGGCGAATCAAGCCCCGACCGTCACGCCGGGCCCGTTCGGGGCCCCGGCGGCGCGGTCCGCGGGCACAGGCTGTCTGCGGCGGTCCGTCTTCCTTCTTGTGCGGCGCGCCGGGCGGCGGGCCGCGCTGCGGGATGGTAGCCGATTGTCGCCCGGGACGCCTCGCGCCCGGCGACGTCGATCAGGCAGCGGCGGCCGCGAGCAGGGCCGGCAGGTCCACGCGGACGCCGGGTCCCATCGTGCTCGCGATCGTGACCCCCTTGAGGTAGGTCCCCTTGGCCCCGGACGGCTTCGCCCGGTTGACGGCATCCAGGAGTGCCGCCAGGTTCGAGGCCAGCGCCTCCTCGGAGAAGCTCGCCTTCCCAACGGCGACGTGGATGATGGCGCCCTTGTCGACCTTGAACTCGACGCGACCTGCCTTCACCTCGCCGATGGCCCGCTCGATGTCGAAGGTCACGGTTCCGGCCTTGGGGTTCGGCATGAGGCCACGACGGCCGAGGATCCGGCCCAGCTTGCCGACCATGCCCATCATGTCGGGCGTGGCGACGGCGACGTCGAACTCCAGCCAGCCTCCCTCGATCTTCTTGACCAGGTCCTCGCCCCCGACCTCGTCGGCACCACAGCGGAGCGCCTCCTGCGCCTTCTCGCCCTGGGCGAAGACGGCAACGCGCACGATCTTGCCGGTCCCGTGCGGGAGGACGACGGTGCCGCGGACCATCTGGTCGGCGTGCCGCGGATCGACGCCGAGGCGGATGTGGGCCTCGACGGAGGGGTCGAAGCTGACGACGGAGGTCTGCTTCACGAGGGCCGCCGCCTCGACCGGCGGGTAGGCCTTCGTCCGATCGACGAGCTTCGCAGCTTCCTGGTACTTCTTGCCGTGCTGGGCCATGTCGGGCTCCTGGCTGGCGGCCGGCGTTCCGGCCTCCCCCGTCTCGTGGGGTCGCCGTCCGGCCGAACAGCCGGAGCGTCGGGCGTCGCGGGCCTAGCCCGCGACCCGGTTGCGGGCCTAGCCCGCGACCTCGGTTGCGGGCCTAGCCCGCAACCTCGATGCCCATGCTGCGGGCGGTGCCCTCGACCTGCCGCATCGCGGCCTCGATGTCGTTGGCGTTGAGATCGGCGAGCTTGATGGTGGCGATCTCGCGGAGCTGGTCGCGCGTGATCGTGCCGACCTTCTCGCGGCCGGCCGTGGCGGATCCCAGGTCGACGCCGGCGGCCTTGCGGAGCAGGTCCGCCGCCGGCGGCGTCTTGAGGATGAAGGTGAAGGACCGGTCCTCGAAGATCGTGATCTGCGCCGGGATGATCTGGCCGGCCTTGTCAGCGGTCTTCTCGTTGTAGGTCTTCGTGAACTCGACGATGTTGATGCCGTGCGGACCGAGCGCGGTGCCGACGGGCGGCGCAGGCGTCGCCTTGCCGGCGGGCAGCTGCAGGGTCAGGACGATTCGGATCTTCTTGGCCACGGTCGGACTGGGTTCCTTTCGCTCAGAGCTTCTCGACCTGCAGGAGGTCGAGCTCGACGGGCGTCTCGCGGCCGAAGATGCTCACGAGGACCTTGACTTTGTTGCGCTCGGGGTCGACCTCGTCGACCGTGCCGACGAACTCGGCGAACGGCCCGTCGGTGACCCGGACGCTCTGGCCCTTCGTGAACGCGACGCGGTACTTCGGCGTCTCCACACCCATCTGGCGCAGGATCGCCTTGACCTCGTGCTCCTCCAGCGGGATCGGCTCGCTGCGGGCGCCGGGAAGGTTGCCGGTGCCGACGAAGCTCGTCACGCCCGGGGTGTTCCGGACGACGTACCACGACTCGGGGTCGTAGATCATCTCGACGAGGACATAGCCGGGGAACACCTTCTTCTGAACGGTGTGCCGCTGGCCCTGCTTGATCTCGATCTCGTCCTCCATGGGGACGAGGACCTGGAAGATCTTGTCCTCCATGCCCATCGACTCGATGCGATGCTCGAGGTTCGCCTTGACCTTGTTCTCGTAGCCGGAGTACGTGTGGATCACGTACCACCGCTTCTCGGGTGCCCGGACGGTGTCGGTCATCATCGTCCCCTAGGCCGCCGGCGTGATGATGCGGATGACCTCGGTGAAGATGAAATCCCAGAACGCGATGAACACGCCGATGGCGGCGCTCACGATGAAGACGAGCACGGTCAGGTTGCGGACCTGGTCCCGCGTGGGCCAGGCGACCTTCTTGAGCTCAGACCAGGATTCCATGAGGTATCGACGGAGGCGACGCACGGTTCTGCTACTTGCTCACTAGCTACGAGGAGGAGTGGCAGGGGCGATAGGACTCGAACCTACAACCGCCGGTTTTGGAGACCGGTGCTCTGCCAATTGAGCTACACCCCTGTGATTCGCTCCCTACTTCGCCTCTCGATGCAGGGTATGACGTCGCTCACGCGGACAGTACTTCCGGAGCTCGATCCTGTTCGGATCGTTCCGCTTGTTCTTGCGCGTGGTGTAGGTCCGCGTCTTGCACTCGGTGCAGGCGAGCTGGACGATCGGGCGGTTCTCGGCTGCTCTTGCCATCTCGTCCCTACTCGGTGATCGCCACGATGGCGCCGGCGCCAACGGTCCGTCCACCCTCGCGGATGGCGAAGCGCTGGCCGATCTCGAGGCCGATCGGGGTGATGAGCTCGACGGTCATGTCGACGTTGTCGCCGGGCATGATCATCTCGGCCCCCTCGGGGAGGCCGATGGCGCCCGTCACGTCCGTCGTGCGGAGGTAGAACTGGGGCCGGTACCCGTTGTAGAACGGGGTGTGCCGGCCGCCCTCCTCCTTGGTGAGGACGTAGACGCGGGCGGTGAACTTGGTGTGCGGCTTGATGGAGCCGGTCTTGGCGAGGACCTGGCCGCGCTCGATGTCGTCGCGCTCGATGCCCCGCAGGAGGCAGCCGACGTTGTCGCCGGCGCGGCCCTCGTCGAGGAGCTTCTTGAACATCTCGACGCCGGTGACGACGATCTTGCGGGTCGGCCGGATGCCGACGATCTCGACCTCGTCGCCGACCTTGACGATGCCGCGCTCGATGCGCCCGGTGGCGACGGTGCCCCGGCCCTTGATCCCGAAGACGTCCTCGACGGGCATCAGGAAGGGCTTGTCGATGGCCCGCTCGGGGGTCGGGATGTAGGCGTCGACCGCGTCCAGCAGCTCCTGGATGCAGGCGAAGGCCGGGTCGTCGACGCCGCCGCTGGCCTCGAGGGCCTTGAGGGCGGAGCCGCGGATGACGGGGATGTCGTCGCCCGGGAAGTTGTACTTGGACAGGAGCTCGCGGACCTCGAGCTCGACGAGGTCGAGGAGCTCGGGGTCGTCCACCGCGTCGACCTTGTTGAGGAAGACGACCATGTACGGCACCTCCACCTGGCGGGCCAGGAGGATGTGCTCGCGGGTCTGGGGCATCGGGCCGTCGGTCGCGGCGACGACGAGGATCGCGCCGTCCATCTGGGCGGCGCCGGTGATCATGTTCTTGATGTAGTCGGCATGCCCGGGGCAGTCGACGTGGGCGTAGTGCCGGGCGTCGGTCTGGTACTCGACGTGGGCGATCGCGATCGTGATGCCGCGCTCGCGCTCTTCGGGGGCGTTGTCGATCGAGTCGAACGCGCGGTACTCGGACCCGCCCTTGAGGGCCAGGTACTTCGTGATCGCCGCGGTGAGCGACGTCTTCCCGTGGTCGATGTGACCGATCGTGCCGATGTTGACGTGCGGCTTCGTCCGCTCGAACTTCTTCTTCGCCACGTGCGCGTCTACCTGCTATTGGGGGGGCCGACTGGGGTGGTGGAGCCCAGAATGGGACTTGAACCCATGACCTCATCCTTACCAAGGATGTGCTCTGCCAACTGAGCTATCTGGGCCCGACAAGTGCCGGGATGGACGGTGGTGGGCAGGAGAGGAATCGAACCTCTACAGTCGAAGACGGCTGATTTACAGTCAGCTGAGCTCACCACCTGCTCAACCTACCCACGGCGACGGTCGACCGGACGTGGCTGCGGCACCGTGGTGGCGCCCGGACGAACACCTTGTTCAGTTGGAGCCGACGACGGGACTCGAACCCGGAACCGGCGGTTTACAAAACCGCTGCTCTACCAATTGAGCTACGTCGGCGGGCGCAGGAGAACACCGCAGTCGTCTCCGAGGCGCAACGCTCATCATATTCGGGCGGGCGGACCACGGTCAAGCGCGCCCGTTCCGGCCCTCCTCCGCGAGGTCCACGCCCTCCTCTCCGGGTGTCCCCTCCCCCGCCCCAGCGCCGTCGCGGTCGGGGGCCTGCTCGAGGTCGAGGACGTCGTTGTTGCGGCTGGGGGCCTCCTCGTGGTCGGGGTCGCCGGCGGCTGCCGGATCGGCGACGCCCGGTGCGGGGACAGGCGGCCCATCCCCGGCAGGCCGCTCCGGAAGGCCGCGCTGTGCCGCAGCCTCGAAGACGAGCACCGAGCCCGCCACGGCTGCGTTCAGCGACGCGATGTGGCCGCGCATCGGGATCCGGACCAGCAGGTCGCAGCGCCGGCGGACGGGCGGCGCCAGGCCCCGGCCCTCGCTTCCCACCACCAGGACCAGCGGGCCTCGCAGGTCGGCCTCGCGGTAGGTGAGCGACGCGCCGGCGTCGGTCCCGACGATCCGCAGGCCGCGCACATGGAGGTCTGCGAGCGTTCCGGGGAGATCGTCGACGGGCGCCAGGAGGAGGTGCTCGGTGGCGCCCGCGGACGCCTTGATCGCCGCGGGCGACAGCGGGGCCTGGCGGCGCGTCGGGAACACGACGCCGTGGACGCCCGCGGCCTCTGCGCTGCGCAGGAGGGTCCCCATGTTCTGCGGATCCTCGAGGGAGTCGAGGGCAAGCACCAGCGCGGGCTCATGGCGCTCGATCGCCCGGGCCAGGACGTCGGCCATCCCCGCTGCCGGCCGGGCGGCCACCACGAGCGCGACGCCCTGGTGCCCGTCGAAACCCGCAACGGAGGTGAGCGAGCCGCCCTCGATCTCGACGACCGGGATCCGCAGCGTGGTCGCATGGAGGACGATCCGCTCCAGCGCGTCGCGCCGCCCTGGAGTGACGAGGAGACGACGTGCCTCGCGGCCGGCCGCGAGGGCTTCCTCCACCGGGTGCCGGCCCGCAACGATCTCCTCGCCCTCGGCGAGCGCCGCCTCCGGCGGGATGGAGACGGGCGCGGGGCGCACGGTCGCCGGGACCCAGGCCCGGACGACGGGTCCGGTCGTCGGCGCCGGACGCTGCGGTCGGGGATGGCCGGGAGGCGGCCCGCCGGCCGGAGCCCGGCGCGGGCGATCGTCCCGCGGCCATGGGCCGCGCTGGCGATCCGCGGGAGCCGGCCGCGGTGGGACGGAGGGCCGGTCGGGCATGCCGTCCGCGGGCGGGCCCATGCGCATGCCAGTGCGGCCCGGGGGGCGCTCGGACGGGGGCCGGGATCCCGGGCGGAATCCGAACAGCCGGGGCTCGTGCGGATCGGGGCGGGGACCCGGCGCACGCTCGTCGCGACGGGTGACCTCTCCGGGCCACGCGCCACGCGATGGTGGGTGGGAGCCTGCCGGACGGGGTCGGAAGCCCGGCGGGCCGGGACGGGTCGGGCCGCGGGCCGGATCGGGGTCGGAAGCCCGGCGGGCCGGATGGACGGGGTCGGAAGCCCGGCGGGCCGGATGGACGGGGTCGGAAGCCCGGCGGGCCGGCCGGGCGATCGATCGCCCATGATCCGTCGGCGCCCGAGGGCTGGCCGGGCGGGCGCTGGTCGTGCGCCCGCGAAGGGGGACCCGCGCCGCGGCGGGGCACCGGCCCAGGGCCGTGGGACGATCCCGACCGGAACGGGGGACCACCCCCGCCGGGGCCACCCAGAGGGCGCCCACGCGGCCCGCGGGAGCCCTCCGGCCGAGGGCGGCCCGCGCCGCGGGGGTCGCGGTCGTCGTCGGGTCGGCGGCGAGGAGGACGCGGGCCGTCAGACATCGGTCGCGCTTCCGGCACGTCGCCACCGCTGGCCGTCGCGCGTGTCCTCGACCAGGATCCCGGCCGCCGCAAGCTCGTCGCGGAGGCGATCCGATTCGGACCAGTCGCGAGCGGCACGGGCCGCCACCCGCGACTCGAGGAGCGCGACCAGCTCCGTCGAAAGCACCTGCGCGGAGTCGGGCAGGACGCCCAGCACCAGGTCGAGGTCGCGGAGCGCCGCGAGCGCCAGCGACGCGTCGGCCTCGGAGAGCGTCCGCTCGGCGATGCGGCGATTGAGGTCGCGGACCAGATCGAAGACGGCGCCCAGGGCGGGGGAGATCGCCAGGTCGTCGTCGAGCGCGGCACCGAACGCTTCGCGGGCCGCGGCGATGACTCCCGACAGGGCAGGATCGTCGGGTCCGTCGGAGCGGTAGCCCTCCAGCGCGGCGACCAGCGCGTCCAGCCGGTCGACCGCGGCCGTCGCGGCGACGAGGGACTCATCGCTGAAGTTGAGCCCCGTCCGGTAGTGGGCCCCCAGCAGCGCGTAGCGCAGGGCGCGCGGCGAGACGCCCGCCCCGATGAGCTCCGTGACCCGGGCGATGTTGCCCTCGGACCTGGCCATCTTGCGCCCGCCCATCTGGAGGTGCGCGCAATGGACCCACGTTCGGACGAACGACTTCCCGGTCGCGGCTTCCGACTGGGCGATCTCGTCCTCGTGGTGCGGGAAGACGAGGTCCACGCCGCCGGTGTGGATGTCGAACGTCTCCCCGAGATAGCGCATCGACATCGCCGAGCACTCCAGGTGCCAGCCCGGGCGGCCGGCGCCGACCGATGTCTCCCATCGCGGCTCGCCGTCCTTCGCGGCCTTCCACAGCACGAAGTCGCGGACATCGTCCTTCGAGTACTCGTCGGCGGCAACGCGCTCCCCGACACGCAGCTGCCCGGGATCCAGGCGTGCCAACCGGCCGTAGGCCGGCCAGCTCGCGATCCGGAAGAAGATCGACCCGTCGTCCGTCCGGTAGGCGTGGCCCGCCGCCAGGAGGCGCTCGACGAGCGTGACCATCTCGGGAATGTGCTCGGTCGCCCGTGGCAGGACGTCCGGCTGGGTCATCCGGAGCGTGCGCGCGTCTTCCACGAAGCGGGCGATCCAGCGCTCGGCGAGGGCGTCGATCCCGATGCCCTCGGCGGCCGCGCCGCGGATGATCTTGTCGTCGACGTCGGTCAGGTTCATCACCCAGGTGACCCGCAGGCCGCGCCAGCGCAGGTGCCTGACGAGGAGGTCTGCGAACAGGAACGAGCGGAAGTTCCCGACGTGGGCGGGGCCGTACACCGTCGGGCCGCACGAGTAGACGCGGACGTGGCCCGGCTCCAGCGGGTCGAGCGCGGCCAGGGCGCCGGTCAGCGTGTCCTGGAGGCGGATGGTCACGGCCGGTCCTCCGGCCGCTCCGTGCCCTTCGGGCGCTCCGTGCGTGACGCCGCACCGAGGACGGCAACGGCTCGCGCGCTGATGCCGCGACCGGCGCCCTCGTAGCCGATGAGGTTGCCGGTGGAGGCCTTGACGTCGACATCGCGTGCGGGGATCCCGACGAGGTCCGCCACCGTCGCGGCCATGGCGTCGAGCCGGCCTGCGAGCCGCGGTCGGGCGCCGATGATCGTCACGGAGATTGAGACTGGCGCGAAGCCGGCCGCCCGGACCCGCTCGACGCAGGTCGCCAGCAGCTCGCGGCTGGCGATCCCGGTCGGCGTGGCCGGCCCGGCCGGGAAGTGGCGCCCGAGATCGCCGAGCCCGGCCGCTCCGAGGAGCGCGTCGCAGATGGCGTGGAGCGCCACGTCGCCGTCCGAGTGGCCGTGCAGGGCCGGAGCTCCCTCGATCAGCAGGCCCCCCAGGCGCAGAGGCGCCCCGGGGCCGAACGGGTGCCCGTCATCGCCGAAGCCGACGCGCACCGCCGGCGCGGGTGCCGCGACGTCGCCGCGCGCCACCAGCGCCGCCGCGACACGCTCGAGGTCGTCGGGCAGCGTCACCTTGAGGTTCGTCGACTCACCGGGGACAGCATGGACCGGGATTCTACAGGCCTCGAGCATGGAGGCCTCGTCGGTCCACGTGGCGGCCCCGTCGGGCGGCTGCTGCGCCCACGCCCGCGCCAGGACGTCGCGGCGGATCCCCTGCGGCGTCTGGGCCGCCGCGAGCTGCGCGCGGTCCACGGTGCCGGCGACGACGCCGTTCTCAATCCGCTTCAGGGTCTCGGCCACCGGGACGACGGGGATGGCCGCGCCGTGCGCTGCCGCAGCCATCGCGACTCGCTCCACGAGGGCGGAGGAGACCAGCGGGCGTGCGCCGTCGTGGACGAGGATCACGTCGTCCGGCGCCCCGTCGCCCAGCGCCGCGACGCCCGCGGCCACCGAGTCCTGGCGGCGGACCCCGCCGCGGACCACGGCGTGGACGCGTCGGGAAAGCCATGCAGCGGCGGTGAGCTCGGCGACCCGATCGGGGGCCGCGACTACCACGATCCGACGCACGGACGGGGCCGCCTCCAGGGCCGCAATGGTCCACGCGAGCAGCGGGCGCCCGCCGACGGGCGCGCGCACCTTGTCGACACCGGCCATCCGCGTGCTCGCGCCGGCCGCGACGACGACGACGTCGACCCGGCTCACTCGCCGCGCGGCTGGGCGAAGATCATCCGCCCGGCAACCGTCTGCAGGACACGGGTCACGACCACGCCGATCTCGCGATCGAGAAGCCGCGCCCCGCCCTCCACGACGATCATCGTCCCGTCATCCAGGAAGCCGACGCCCTGGCCGGCCTCCTTGCCCTCCTGGATCACGCGGACCCGAAGCTCCTCCCCGGGCAGGACGGCGGGCTTGAGGGCGTTGGCCAGCGAGTTGACGTTCATGACCCGCAGCCCGGAGATCTCGGCGACGCGGTTGAGGTTGAAGTCGTTGGTCAGGATGATCCCGCTGCGGGTCCGGGCCATCGCGACGAGCTTGGCATCCACCTCGGGGATCTCGGGGAGCGTCTCGTCGATGATCTCCACGGGGACACGGTCCTCCTTCTGCAGGCGGGCCACGATCTCCAGGCCGCGACGACCGCGCGCCCGGCGCATCGTGTCCGGGCTGTCGGCGATCCTCTGGAGCTCCTCGAGCACGACCCGGGGGACGACGAGCGTCCCCTGCAGGAACCCTGCCTCGGCGATGTCCGCGATCCGGCCGTCGATGATCGCGCTCGTGTCCACGACGACGTGCGGCTCGCCGCGTCGCGCTTCGGCGGGTTCCTCGCCGCCGCGATGGAGGATGCCGATCGTCTCCGCAGCCAGGATGAGATCGTGGCGCTTGGCCACCATCAGGCCGGCCATCCCGAGGCCCAGCGTGAGCGACACGCCGAGCGGCAGCCACGTCCCGAGGGGCGCCGGGAACCCGGAGAGCGGGAAGCCGAGGAGGAGGCCCATCAGGAGACCCACGAGGAGGCCGGTCACCGCGGTCACGAACTCCGCCGTCGACAGCTCCTGGACCCAGCGCACGAGCCAGGCCGCCGGCACGATCGTGAGGTACGGGAGCACCGCGAAGCCGACGACGACCCACGCGACGAGCCAGGCGGCGATCAGCGCCCCGGCATAGGCACCCTGGCCGAAGATGCCGCTCCCGCCCGCGACGAACGAGAGGCCGACCAGGAGGCCGAGAGCGGCGCCGAGCAGGCGGATGACACGGATCACGGGCGGTGAGCCTAGCACCGCCCGCCGGCGCCGTCAGGCCCGTCGGACCGCAGCGCCATGGGCGATCACCCGGTCCCGGGGCCGTCGAGGGCCGCGATCAGGGCATCGCGCACGGTCCCCACGGCCACGATGTCGAGGCCGGCGACCGGCGCCCGTGGCGATCGAGCCCTCGGCACGAGGGCCCGCGTGAAGCCCAGGCGAGCCGCCTCGCGGAGCCGGCTCTCGGTGCCGCCGACGGCGCGGAGCTCCCCGAGGAGGCCGACCTCGCCAAAGGCCGCGGTGCCCGCGCGCACCGGCCGGTCGCGGAGGGTCGACGCGAGGGCGATCGCGACGGGCAGGTCCAGGCCCGGATCGGTCACGGCGATCCCGCCGGCCAGGTTGGCGTAGACGTCGTGGCCGGCGAGGCCGACGCCGGCCCGTCGCCCGAGGACCGCGACGAGCAGGGCGACCCGGTTCGGGTCGAGGCCGATCGCCGTCCGCCGCGGTGTCCCGTAGCCGGTGGGCGCGACGAGCGCCTGGACCTCCACGAGGAGGGCGCGGCTCCCCTCCATCGTGGCCGCCACCACGCTTCCGGGCGCGGGGACATCGTGCTCGACAAGGAACGCGCGCGCGGGGTCGGCGACCTCCCGCAGACCGGCCTCGACCATCTCGAGGACGCCTACCTCGTCGGTCGCCCCGAAGCGGTTCTTGGAGGCCCGCACGAGCCGCAGGGTTCCGCCGCGCTCGCCCTCGATGGAGATCACCGCGTCCACCAGGTGTTCGAGCGTCTTCGGCCCGGCGATGCTCCCATCCTTGGTGACGTGACCGACCAGGATCACGGCGATGCCGTCCCCCTTCGCCAGCTCCATCAGGCGCAGCGCGGCCTCCCGCACCTGGCCGACGCTGCCCGCCGGGCCGTCCAGCTCGTCGAGCGTCGCCGTCTGGATGGAGTCCACGACGACGGCGATGGGACGCAGGGCCCGCGCCGCCTCGATGATCCGCGAGACGTCGTGCTCGGCCAGGATCCGGACGCCATCGCCGGCGGGGCCGGTCAAGAGACCCAGGCGCCCGGCGCGGAGGCGAATCTGGCCGCCCGACTCCTCGCCGGTGGCGTACAGGACGGGTCGGCCCCCCGCGGCCAGCCCCGCCGCCGCCTGCAGGAGCAGGGTGGACTTCCCGATGCCGGGCTCGCCGCCCACCAGCACGAGCGAGCCGGGCACCAGACCGCCGCCGAGGACCCGGTCGAGCTCGCCGAGGCCCACCGGCACGCGCGGCACGTCCTCGTGGAGGAGGGCCGCCAGGGGCACCGGCTGCACGGACGGTCCCATCGAGGCGCGGGACCGGGCGCCGGGCGCGACGTCGCGGACCACGGTCTCGACGAGCGAGTTCCAGGCGCCGCACGCCCGGCACTGGCCCTCCCAGCGCAGGAAGGCCTCGCCGCACGACTGGCAGACGTACCGGCTCTGCGGCCGGGCCACGGCGCCTAGACGACCTCGGCGGCGGCGGGCGTCTTCTCGTCGGCGGCCTGGATCGAGAGACCCGCCTCTTCGCCCTTGTCGACCACGATCGTGGTGCCCGGCTTGTAGCGCCCAAGGAGGAGATGCTCGGCGAGGACGTCCTCGATCATGTTCTGGATGACGCGGCGGAGCGGCCGGGCGCCGTAGGCGACGTCGTAGCCGATCTTGATGATGTGGTCCTTCGCCGCCTGGGTCACCTCGAGCGACATCTGCTGCGTCCGGAGCTGGTCGCGCACGCGCGCCAGCATCAGGTCGACGATCTGGCGGATCTCGTCCTGGGTGAGCGAGCGGAAGACCACGGTGGCGTCGATGCGGTTGAGGAACTCGGGCCGGAAGGCGGTCTTCAGCTCGGCCTGGACCTTCTCCTTCATCAGGTCGTGGGAGGCTTCGGCGCGCGCGTCCTCGGTCTCGCCGATCGTCCGGAAGCCCAGCGACGAGTTGGTCTGCAGCTGGCGGGCGCCGAGGTTCGAGGTCATGATGATGATCGTGTTGCGGAAGTCGACGCGGCGGCCCTTCGCATCGGAGAGGTGCCCATCCTCCAGGATCTGGAGGAGGATGTTGAAGACTTCCGGATGCGCCTTCTCGATCTCGTCGAGCAGGACGACCGCGTAGCTCTTCCGGCGGACCGCCTCGGTGAGCTGGCCGCCCTCGTCGAACCCGACGTAGCCGGGAGGAGCCCCGACGAGCCGGCTCACGTTGTGGCGCTCCATGAACTCGCTCATGTCGACCTTGATGAGCGTGTCCTCGCTGCCGAACATGAACTCGGCCACGGCCTTCGCAAGCTCCGTCTTGCCGACGCCGGTGGGCCCCAGGAAGATGAACGAGCCGATGGGCCGCTTCGGGTCCTTCAGGCCGGCCCGGGCCCGGCGCACGGCGCGGGAGATGGTGCCGATCGCCTCCTGCTGCCCGATGACGCGCTTGTGGAGATGGTCCTCCATCTGGAGCAGTCGCTCCGACTCCTCCTGCGCGATGCGCGTCACGGGGATGCCCGTCCACATGGAGACGACCTGGGCGATCTCCTCCTCGTCGACCGTGGGCTGGTCGTCGGCGACCTGTGCCTTCCACTCGCCGCGGAGGGTGTCGACCTTGTCCTTGGCGCTGCCTTCCAGCTCGCGGAGCCGCGACGCCTCGTCGTACTCCTGGGAGTTGACGGCCGCATCCCGGTCCCGACCCAGTCGCTCCAGCTCCTTCTGGGCCTCCCGCAGCGCCGGCGGCGCCGAGGCGTAGCGCAGGCGCACCCGGCTGGCGGCTTCGTCGATCAGGTCGATCGCCTTGTCCGGCAGGTGGCGGTCCGTGATGTAGCGAATCGAGAGGTCGGCGGCCGCCCGGACCGCATCGTCGGTGATGGTGACCTTGTGGTGCTCCTCGTAGCGCCCGCGGATCCCGAAGAGGATCTCCACCGTCTGCTCGAGCGTCGGCTCCTCCACCATGACCGGCTGGAAGCGGCGCTCCAGGGCTGCGTCGCGCTCGATGTACTTCCGGTACTCGTCGAGCGTCGTCGCGCCGATGCACTGCAGCTCGCCACGCGCCAGCGGGGGCTTGAGGATGTTGGCGGCGTCGATGGCCCCTTCGGCCGCGCCCGCCCCGACGAGGGTGTGGAGCTCGTCGATGAAGAGGATCGCGTCGTTCGTGGCGCGGAGCTCCTCGATGATCTTCTTGAGGCGCTCCTCGAACTCGCCGCGGTACTTGGTGCCCGCCACCAGGGACCCGATGTCGAGGGTCAGGACGCGCTTGTTGAGGAGCGTCTCGGGCACGTCGTTGTTGACGATCCGGTGGGCCAGCCCCTCCGCGATCGCCGTCTTGCCGACGCCCGGCTCACCGATGAGCGCCGGGTTGTTCTTCGTCCGTCGCGAGAGGATCTGGATGACCCGCTCGATCTCCTTCTCGCGCCCGATCACCGGGTCGAGCTTGCCGGCCCGGGCCGCCTCCGTGAGGTTGATCCCCAGCTGGTCCACCGTCGGGGTCTTGCTGGTCCGCTTCGTCTCCTGCGCGGGCCCTGCTGCCGAGCTCTGCGAGAGGACGCGGATCACCTCGTGGCGGACCTTGTCGAGGTTGACGCCGAGGGACTCCAGCACGCCGGCAGCGATCCCCTCGCCCTCCCGTACGAGTCCCAGGAGCAGGTGCTCCGTGCCGATGTAGTTGTGCCCGAGCCGCCGGGCCTCGTCGATCGCGAGCTCGATGACGCGCTTCGCGCGTGGCGTCAGCCCGACCTCGCCGACGACCGGTCGATCGCCGCGACCGATGATGAACTCGACCGCCGTGCGCACCTTGGCCAGCTCGACGTTCATGTTCTCGAGCACGCGCGCCGCAACGCCCTCGCCCTCGCGCACGAGACCGAGGAGCAGGTGCTCCGTGCCGATGTAGTTGTGGTTGAACCGCTGCGCCTCGTCCTGGGCGAGCGTCAGGACCTTGCGCGCGCGGTCGGTGAACTTGTCGAACCGGTCCATGGGGTGGGATCTCTGCGGGCGGACCATGCCGCCGGTCGGGTCATGCTAGCACGGCAGCCCGGGACGGCATGAACGGGAGCGGAGGCCGGCGCGGCCTCCCGTCACCCCAGTTTCGCCTCCCGGCGGCCGGCGGATGCGAGGTTGCGAAAACACAACGAGGCGCCCCGCCCGACTGGGCGGAGCGCCTCGCGGTACGTTCGTGGGGTCAGGCCGGGTCGGCCTCCGGGGCCTCCTCGGCGGCGGCCGGCGCGTCCGGCTCCGGGGTCACGTCCTCCTCGGCTGGAGCAGCCTGGGCGGCGGGCTCCGGCTCGGCGCGGGATCCACGACCGGCTCGGGCTCGGGTGCCGCGACCTCCGCCACGGGCTCGGGCTCGACGACCGGCTCCGGCGCCGCCACCTCGGCGGCGACTTCTTCGGCCGCCTCGGGCGCCGGCGCGTCGGCTTCGGCCTGCTCGAGCTGCTGGCGAACCTGCGCGAACGCAGCAGCCAGCGTGTTGTCGATCCCGCCCTCGGGCTCCTGGACCGCGTCCGACACCGAGTAGCCGCGTTCGGGTCGATCGCGGCGCGGACGTGCCTCGGGAGCCGGGCGAGCCGGCGGCTCCTCGGCCTGCTTGAGGCTCAGGCCAAGGCGATGCCGCTCGGAGTCGAGCGAGATGATCTTCAGCTTGAGCGTCTGGCCCTCGCGCACGACGTCGCCCGGATGGGCGACGCGCTGATGGCTCAGCTCGCTGATGTGGATGAGGCCCTCGAGCCCGTCGCGGACCCGCACGAAGGCGCCGAAGTTGACGAGCTTCGTCACGGTGCCGTCGATGACGTCCCCGACGCGGAAGTCGGCGACGGTGGAGTGCCACGGGTCGGGCTGCAGGCGGCGGATCGAGAGGCTGATCCGGCCGCGCTCGTGGTTGATGTCGATGACCTCGGCCTCGACCTCTTCGCCGACCTTGTAGCCGGCCTCGGGGTTGTTGACCTTGTTCCAGCTGAGCTCGCTCTTGTGGACCAGGCCGTCGATGCCGCCGAGGTCGATGAAGACGCCGAACGGCGCGATCGAGCGCACCGACCCGGTGACCTTCTGGCCGACCTGCAGGCTGCTGAAGAGCTCGTCCCGCTTCTCGCGGCGCTCCTCGTAGAGCGCGACCTTCTCCGAGAGGATCAGGCGGTTGGCCTTGCGGTTGACCTCGAGGATCTTGAGCCGGAGCCGCCGGCCGACGTACGGCTGGAGCTTCTCGGCGATCTCCTGCGCGGCATCGCGCGGCTGCTCGTTCTGCGGCCGCCGCGGGAAGTCGACGATCTGGCTGATGGGCACGAAGCCGCGGATCCCGCAGTCGACGATGAGGCCGCCCTTGTTGTGGTCGATGACCGGCGCCTCGATGATCACGCCCGTCTCGAACTGCTCCTGCATGGAGCGCCACTTGCGCTCGAGGCCTGCACGGCGCAGCGAGAGCACGACGTGGCCCTCGGGCGATTCGGGCTGGAGGACGTACACCAGGACCGTGTCGCCGATGGCGAGCGCCGGCGCCGACTCGGCGTTGCGCCCGTACAGCTCCCGGTTGCTGACCACGCCTTCGCTCTTGGCGCCGATGTCGACGAGGATCTCGTCGCGATCGATGCGCACGACCGTGCCCTCGACGACATCGCCGTGCTTGAAGCTGCGGATGTCGGCGTCCTGCTCGGCGAGCAGCTCGGCCATCGTGGACGGCTCGGGGCCGGCCGGCGCGGCCGGCTCGGCGGCGGGGGCATGAGCGATCTCGGCGGCCAGCGAAGCGGCCTCGACGGACTCCTCCGCGAGCTCTTCGGCGGCTGCTTCGACGATCACCGCGTCGACCACCAGCTCACCGGCGACCTGGTCGGCGGCGAACGATTCGGCGGCCAGCTCCTCGGCGGCATCCTGCGCGACGACGGCTTCCGCGACGAGCTCGTCGGCCACCACGTCGGCGACCACGGACTCGGCGGCCAGCTCCTCGGCGACCTCTTCGACGATCAGGGCCTCGACCGCGAGGTCGGCGGCGGCCTGGTCGGCGGCGAACGATTCGGCAGCCAGCTCCTCGGCGGCCGCCTCGACGGTCAGCGCCTCGACCGCGAGGTCGGCGGCGGCCTGGTCGGCGGCGAACGATTCGGCAGCCAGCTCCTCGGCGGCATCGCCATCGCCGGCGGCCTCGGCTGCGTGTTCCTCGGCGGCGAGCTCATCGGAGACGATCTCCGCGACCACCGCCTCCGCGGCCAGCTCCTCTGCCACGACCTCCGCCACGCTCGTCTTCTCCGCGAGCTCCTCGGATGTCACCTCGGCCTCGACCGCCTCCGCGGCAAGCTCCTCCGCCGCGACTTCCGCCGCAACGGCCTCCTCCGCGAGCTCCTCGGATGCCACCTCCAGCGCGACCGCCTCGGCGACGAGCTCTTCGGCGACGGTGTCGGCGACGACCGCACCCACCGCGAGCTCTTCGGATGCGATCTCCACCTCCACGGCTTCGACGATGAGCCCCTCGGCAATGGCGTCCGCCACGATCGCCTCTTCCGCGAGCTCTTCGGCAGCCTCGGCCGCCGCAATCTCCTCGACCACTGCGACCGCCGGATCGGCCGTCGCCACTACCTCGGCGGCCTCGACCGGCGCGTCCTGCGCCACGGGCTCCGGGGTGGTCGTCTGCTGCTGCTCTTCCGTCAAGGGTTCCTGCTCCTGGTCTGGATTCCGCCCCGGAACGAGGACGACGGCCGAGCCTTGCTCGAGCCGTCGTCAGGGTCCAGGTTCGCGGTCCGTGCGCGATGCGTGCGGTCCGTCCCTCCGGTGGCGTCGGTCGGGTTGGCTCTTCGGCTGTCGCCCCGCTGGGGCCGCGAGAGTCTAGCACAGGGGTATGGCCGGTACAATCCTGCGCGTGCCCGAGCTGCCCGACCTCGCGATCCTCGCGGACGCCTTCGACGCGTGCCTCACCGGGCGCCCGATCATCGCCGTCCGGGTCACCGAATCGCTTGTCATGCGCGCCACGCCCGACCAGGTGGGAAGCCTCGCGGGGGAAGTCCTGCAGGGGGTCGAACGGCGCGGCAAGCACCTGGTCTTCCGGCTCACGACGCGCGACGTCTGGGCGGCGCCGATGCTGACCGGTCGCTTCGGCATCGCGACGCCCGGAGCCCTCAAGCCGAAGGCGGCGGTGACCTTCGTCCTGGGGTCGAGGTCCGCGACGCATCGCACGCCGGCCGCCTGGCTGGCGGGAGCGCCGTGGATGCCGCCCGGCGATCGGGAGGTGGAGCTGCGCTACCTTGACCCGACGCGCATGGGCAAGGTCTACCTGGCCCCGGCCGGCGACGCCCGCGGCGTGCCCGGCGTGGCCGACCTGGGCCCCGACGCCGACGACCCGACGCTCACGCTCGACGCATGGCAGGCGCGCATCCGGCGCCACCCCGGCGAGCTGAAGTCGTTGCTCCGCAACCAGGCCTTCGTCGCCGGGATCGGCAACGCCTACAGCGACGAGGTCCTCTGGGAGGCGCGCCTCAGCCCGTTCCGCCGCCGCTCGACCCTGGCGCCGGAGGAGACGGCCGTCCTGTACGCGGCGACCCGGGCCACCCTGTCCGCGGCCGTTGAGGTGCTGCGCGCGCGCGTGCCCCCGACGTTCGAGAAGCAGGTCCGGGACCACCTGCAGGTGCACCTGCGGGGCGGCCAGCCATGCGCCCGTTGCGGAGCGACGATCAGCCAGGTGGGCGGCCGCGAGGCCACGTCGTACTGCCGCAGCTGCCAGCGCTGAGTGAGCACGACGCGGTCCGCCGCCCGTTGGCCACGCGGGCTCAGGGAAGCTTCAGGACCTGGCCCACGCGAATGAGCGACGGGTTGGCGATGTTGTTGAGCGCCGCCAGCTTCTTGACCGTCGTGCCGAACCTGGCGGCGATCTCGCCGAGCGTGTCGCCCGGCTGGATCTTGTAGGTTCGCGGCCGAGGCTTCGTGGTTGGAGCGGGTGTCGGCTTGGGGCGAGCCGTCGGCCGCGCGGTGGGGGCCGAGCTCGGCGGCGCCACCGACGGGGCCGAGCTCGCCGGCGCGAGGGACGCCAGGGGGCTGGCCGACGGGCCGTCGTCGCCGGCCCCGGACGAGCCGGGCGTCAGCGGCCCGCGCGCCAGGAGGAGCGCGCCGAACGCGAGCCCGACCAGGACCACCGTGACGGGAGCGGCCAGGCGTCGGGCGGCTCCCTCGGAGGGCATCCCGATCCCGGGCCCCTCGAGGACCACCGGCGCCGTGGCGACGAACGGCCCGGGCCGGGCCGGCCGCTCAGCCGTCCCGTGCGTCTCCAGCCATGTCGGGCACCCGATGTGCGCGACCACGAGACAGTGCTCGCGCTGCCGGTCCAGCGTCGGTCGGCCGTCGGGCATCAACCGGCACCGGTGGGCGCGCGATGGCGCTGCGCCATGCCATGGCCCGTCGACCGAGCCAAGGTGCGCACAGGCACCCAACGCCGCCAACCCGGCGTCAGGGGCGACGGCCGCGGAAGGGGGTTCCGTCATGCCGGCAGGATAGCCGGGGCTCGTCCGGGACGCCGTCGCCGGCGGGCAGGACGGGCCGGCGGACAGGACCGGCCGGCGGAAGGGACCGGCCGGCGAGGCGCCCTGTTCGGGGGGCCGGCGGCCGGACATCCACTTGCCCGGAAACGCAGAAATCCTGGCGACGGCCTATTTTCCCGAAAGGCTGCCCTCTCAGTATCTTGGGCGCTGGAGAGCTTAACTTCCGTGTTCGGGATGGGAACGGGTGTGGCCTCTCCGCTAGAGTCACCAGGATTCCATGCGTCTGATCGAGTGCGGTCGGCAGCGGCTCCAGCCGCTGCCATGAGCAGCGGCTCCACCGCGCGTCATGCGCGCGGGAGGCGCCGGGATCTTCAATTCGCGAGAGATGGGCGCCCTGCGCCCGGTGTACCACGAACCCTTCGCGGCGCTGACCCTTGGTCAGTCGCGGAAGAGGTCAAGCCCTCGACCATTAGTACGGCTTAGCTTCATCCGTCGCCGGACTTCCACGCGCCGCCTATCAAACAGGTGGTCTCCCTGCGGTCTTACCCGGTTGACCCGGTGGGGAACCTCATCTCGAGGCGAGCTTCGCACTTAGATGCTTTCAGCGCTTATCCCAACCGAACATAGCTACCCAGCAATGCCCCTGGCGGGACAACTGGCACACCAGCGGTTCGTCCACTCCGGTCCTCTCGTACTAGGAGCAGCTCCTCTCAAGTTCCCTACGCCCACGATGGATAGAGACCGAACTGTCTCACGACGTTCTGAACCCAGCTCGCGTGCGGCTTTAATCGGCGAACAGCCGAACCCTTGGGACGTACTTCCGCCCCAGGATGCCACGGGCCGACATCGAGGTGCCAAACGGTGCCGTCGATGTGAACTCTTGGGCACCATCAGCCTGTTATCCCCGGGGTAGCTTTTATCCGTTGAGTGATACCCCTTCCACTCGGAGGTACCAGATCACTAAGCCCGACTTTCGTCTCTGCTCGACTTGTCTGTCTCGCAGTCAAGCTCCCTTATGCCTTTGCACTCTACGCCTGGTTTCCATTCAGGCTGAGGGAACCTTTGGGCGCCTCCGTTACACTTTAGGAGGCGACCGCCCCAGTCAAACTGCCCGCCTGACACTGTCCCGCGCCCGGCTTACGGGTCGCGGTTAGAACCGAAATCCAACAAGGGTGGTATTTCAACGTCGGCTCCACCGAGGCTAGCGCCCCAGCTTCCCAGCCTCCCACCTATCCTACACAAGCTGAACCCCAATCCAATATCAGGGTGCAGTAAAGCTCCACGGGGTCTTTTTGTCCTATCGCGGGTAACGAGCATCTTCACTCGTACTTCAATTTCGCCGGGTCCCTCGTTGAGACAGCGCCCAGATCGTTACGCCATTCGTGCGGGTCGGAACTTACCCGACAAGGAATTTCGCTACCTTAGGACTGTTATAGTTACAGCCGCCGTTTACCGGGGCTTCGATTCAGAGCTTGCACCCCTCCTCTTAACCTTCCGGCACTGGGCAGGCGTCAGCCCCTATACGTCAGCTTTCGCTTTAGCAGAGACCTGTGTTTTTGCTAAACAGTCGCCTGGGCCTTTTCACTGCGGCTCCGACATGCGGAGCGCCCCTTCTCCCGAAGTTACGGGGCCATTTTGCCGAGTTCCTTAACGAGGGTTCTCCCGATCGCCTTGGTATTCTCTACCCGCCTACCTGTGTCGGATTGCGGTACGGACACCTTTGATCTCGCTAGACACTTTTCTCGCCAGCTCGGCTCACTCGAATTGCGGAATACACCGCTTACCATCGCTGCTCGGGGTTAATGAGGTGACGGATTTACCTGTCTCCTCCCCCTACCGGCTTGGACGCCAATCCAATAAGGCGCTCGAGCTACCGTGCCGTGTCATGCCCTTGCTCTCACCCGGGCTCGCCTCCTGGACTCGACCGACCAATGTCGGCCAACCTCCGCTCGGCTTCTCCGGGCGGCACCTTGCGGTGCAAACGATCTCTGGTGGTTCCGGAATATCAACCGGATGTCCATCGCCTACGACGTTCGTCCTCGGCTTAGGCCCGACTAACCCTGAGCGGACAAGCCTTCCTCAGGAAACCTTAGGCTTCCGGCGTGTGGGATTCTCACCCACATCTCGCTACTCATGCCGACATTCGCACTTCCGTCCGCTCCAGCCGTCCTCACGGTCGACCTTCACTGCAAACAGAACGCTCCCCTACCACCGGCCACCAGGCGAACCTGACGGCCGATCCGTAGCTTCGGTACCAAGCTTGAGCCCCGTTACATTTTCGGCGCGGAACCACTTGACCAGTGAGCTGTTACGCACTCTTTCAATGGTGGCTGCTTCTGAGCCAACATCCTGGTTGTCTTTGCGATTCCACATCCTTTGCCACTTAGCTTGGATTTAGGGACCTTAGCTGACGGTCCGGACTGTTTTCCTTTAGACCACGAAGCTTAGCCCTCGCAGTCTCACTCCCGGGCTGTGTAAATCGCGGGATTCGGAGTTTGGTTGGGGTTGGTAAGCGGGAAGCCCCCTAGCCCATCCAGCGCTCTACCCCCGCGATTGATCACCCGAGGCTGCCCCTAGAGGCATTTCGGGGAGAACCAGCTATCTCCGAGTTCGATTGGCATTTCACCTCTATCCACAGGTCATCCCCTAGCTTTTCAACGCTAGTGAGTTCGGCCCTCCACGGAACATTACTTCCGCTTCAGCCTGCCCATGGATAGGTCACTCGGTTTCGGGTCTACTGCACGCGACTCGACGCCCTATTCAGACTCGCTTTCGCTCCGGCTCCGTCCTTCGCGGACTTAACCTCGCCACGTGCACGTAACTCGTCGGCTCATTCTTCAAAAGGCACGCCATCAGGCTACCGGCTGTAACACCGGCAACACCCTCTGACTGCTTGTAGGCACGAGGTTTCAGGTACTATTTCACTCCCCTTCCGGGGTGCTTTTCACCTTTCCCTCACGGTACTCGTTCACTATCGGTCGCCAAGAGTATTTAGCCTTGGACGGTGGTCCGCCCAGTTTCCCACATGAGAGACCTTCCACGTGGTACTCAGGTGGTCGATCTCGGAGGTCGTCTCGCTTTCGCCTACGGGGCTCTCACCCTCTCCGGCCTGCCGTTCCAGGGCAGTTCGACTAGCGAACGACTTTGTAACTCCGCCGAGACCCGGCAGGGTCTCGATGATCGACTCCTACAACCCCCACTCAGAAACGGCTGCCGCCTATCGCGCTGAGTGAGTTTGGGCTCTTCCCGTTTCGCTCGCCACTACTCAGGGAATGTTCTCTTTTCCTCCAGCTACTGAGATGTTTCAGTTCGCTGGCTTACCTCCACCTGGCCTATTTGATTCAGCCAGGGGTCACCGGGCATTACCCCGGTGGGGTTTCCCCATTCGGACATCTCCGGATCAACGTCTGCTCGCGAC
>CAWELX010000002.1:227500-589869 GCA_963810065.1 uncultured Chloroflexia bacterium
GGGGATCGCCGATCGCTCGGGCTCACCCGGGTGCGGGGCAACGTGCGGAATGGTAGTCGCGGCACCTTCGTGTGTCAAACGCGTCGAGGGGGTCCTCCGGGACCCGCGCCGGGCTGCGAGCTGGCGCACGCAACGAGGCGTCCGGTGGCCAGGCACCGGACGCGAAGGCGGGGGCCCCGGCACGGCGATCACGCACGGATCACGGGTCGTCATCTGGCGGCGAGGCCGAGGGCGAAGGGACGCCGCTCGGTCCGTGACAGCGCGCGCCGCGCTGGTGACCGGGCGCCGGGTCAGATCGGACTCGACTCCACGAGGAGGATGAAGGCGGCGCCCGAGAGCCAGCACAGCAACATGAGCTCGGGCGACGCCGGCACACCCAAGGGTCCGACGAGGATGACCCACAGGATCAGGCCGACGACGAGGGCTGCGAGCGCCTTGGCGAGGCGGAGGAGGATCTCGAAGACCAGGTTGCTCATCGACCCTCCTCGACGGCGCGGCGGCCCTGGATCGCGCGGATCAGGGTGACCTCGTCGGCATACTCCAGGTCGCCGCCGACGGGCAGGCCGCGGGCGATGCGGGTCACCGAGGCGACGTGACCGGCCAGTCGCTCGGCGACATACATCGCCGTGGCGTCCCCTTCGAGCGAGGGGTTGGTGGCCAGGATGACCTCGCTCATCGGCTCCCCCGCCTCCTCCGCCGCCGTGACGCGCTCGAGGAGCTCGCGAATGCGCAGGCGGTCGGGGCCGATCCCATTCATGGGGCTGATCGCCCCGTGGAGCACGTGGTAGCGGGCACGCCACTCTCCCGTCCGCTCGATGGCGAGCACATCGAGGGGTTCCTCCACGACGCACAGGCGGCCGGCATCGCGACCCGGGTCGCGGCAGATCGGGCACGTCGGAGCGTCGCTGAAGTTGAAGCATGTGTCGCAGTAGACGACTTCCTCGCGGACGGCCACGAGCGCCGCGGCAAGGGTCCGCGCCTCGGAATCGGGCACGCGCAGCAGGTGATAGGTCAGCCGCTGGGCCGTCTTTGGCCCGATGCCGGGAAGCCGGGCGAACGCCTCGATGAGGCGCGAGACCGGCTCGATCAGGGGCGAGGACATGCCGTGGCTCCGGCTCGGTCGGTCACATCCCCGGGAGGCGCAGGCCGCCC
Organism: uncultured Chloroflexia bacterium; assembly: GCA_963810065.1. GTDB lineage: Bacteria > Chloroflexota > Limnocylindria > Limnocylindrales > CSP1-4 > CTSoil-043. Next base: position 228,653 of record CAWELX010000002.1, read on the forward strand.
GTGACGGCGGCCATCTTCGACTTCTCGAGGTCGCGCGAGGCGCGCACGGCATCGTTCACCGCGGCGATGACCAGATCCTGGAGCATCTCCACGTCGGCCGGGTCGACGGCGTCGGGGTCGAGATGGAGCTCCACGAGCTCCTGCTTCCCGCTGACGACCGCGCGCACGACGCCACCGCCCGCGGAGCCTTCGAGCCGCGCCTCGCGCAGCTCGGCCTCGACGCGCTCCATGTCGCGCTGCATCTGCATGGCCATCTTCTGGAGGTTGCCGAAGCTCATCGGGGGGTTGCCTCCTGGTCGGCCGGGCCCACGCCCGGGAGATCGTTGCGTGACGCGAAGTCTGGAACATCCGACGCCAGTCCGCTGTGCGGAGCGGGTCAGCGCACCTCCGGGACCTCCACGAGGTCGTCGCCCCACACGTCGCGGGCGGCCCGGAGCACCGCGTCGGCTTCGGGATCGGTGACCGGGAGCGGGTCCGGCTCCAGGTTGGTGGCCACGCAGCGCACCGACACGGGGTGCCCCAGCACCCGCCCCAGGCCGTCCTCCAGCGTCGTTCGACGCCGGTCGGCGACGTCGCGCAGGAACACCTGGCTCTCCGGGAACCCGAGCGTCACGACGACGCCGTCGACGGCGATGGGCCGGCAGGCCTCGATCAGCGGCTTGATCGGGGGATGCTTGCTGAGCAGGGCGACGACTTCCGGCCAGCGACGCCGCAGGCCATCGAGGGTATCGGCAGCGGAGCCGGCATCGGCCGGCAGGGCATCGGCAACGGAAGCAGTCGCGGCAACGGAGGCGGCCGCGCGCGTCGCGGCCGGCGGCGCGGCCGATGAGTCGACAGGTGATGCCCCGGGAGGCGCAGGCTCGACGACATCCTCGACCGGGCCGGCGTGACGCGTCGGCGCGGGGTGCCCGGGCGCCACCGAGCGCGGCGCGCGAGGGGCCGGCTTCGGAGCGACCGGGGACGTCGTGGCTGGGGCCGGGGAACGCGCCGCCGATGTGTTCGGGGTCGGAGCCAGGGCCTGGGCCGGGGCCGACGACGGCTGGGCGAGCCAGCCCGCCTCGAAGAGGGCAAGCTCCAGCGCGAGCCGGAGGCCGCCCGGTCCGGGTCGCGCCGGGTCGATCGCGGCGAGGCGGCGGGCGGCAGCGGCCAGGGGGCCCGCGCCAAACGCGGCGAGCGGATCCTGCGACGGCCGGTCAGCCAGCGCGACGTGCAGCGCGCCGCGGAGCGCCTCCACCACCTGCTCCGCGAAGCTTCGCAGGTCGCGCCCGCGATCCTCGAGCGCGTCCAGCACGCCGATCCCGGCGGCCGCGTCACCGACGACCAGCGCCGAGCCGAAACGGGCCACGGTCTCCGCGTCGGCGAGGCCGAGCAGGTCGCGCACGGCATCCGCCGTCAGGTTGTCCCCGCCGGCCGAGAGGAGCTGGTCGAGGATCGACTCGGCGTCGCGCATCCCACCGTCGGCGAGGCGGGCCACGAGCTCGATGGCGTCTGCGTCGGCGGTCCGACCGTCGGCCTCGAGGATCCGCCGAAGCTTGCCCTCGATCAGCGGCAGGGGGAGCGGCCGGAAGTCGAAGCGCTGGACGCGCGAGATGACCGCCGGCCGGATCTGGCTGCTGTCGGTCGTGCAGAAGACGAACAGGACGTGCGGCGGGGGCTCCTCCAGCGTCTTGAGGAGGACGTCCCAGCCCTGGGTGATCCGCTGGACCTCGTCGACGATGAAGACCTTTGTCGGCAGGTCGGCAGGTGCGGTGTAGATGCGCGGCAGGAGCTCGCGGATGTCATCAACCCGGTTGTTGGAGGCGGCGTCGAGCTCCATCACGTCCAGGGCACGGCCCTCGCGGATCGCGTCGCAGCTGGGACAGGCATCGCAGGGCTCGCCGTCGGCGACGTTCGGGCAGTTGACCGCCTTGGCGACGATCCGGGCGAGCGACGTCTTGCCCGTTCCGCGCGGACCCACGAACAGGTACGCGTGCGCCGAGCGGCCGCTGCGGATCGCGTTGCGGAGCGTGGCGACCACGGCCTCCTGGCCCACGACCTCGGCGAAGCGCTGCGAGCGCCAGCGACGGTAGAGCGCCTGGTGGGAGGGGGTCGAGCTCACGAGGCTCCTCTGGGGCGCGATGAGGCGAAGTGCCGTGCACCCACCGTCGATCGTCGCGTCCCCGCGCCCTCCGAGATGGACGGCTCAGACCAGGCCGTGCCGCGGCACCCGGCGAACCTCGCTTAGCGCTGCTTCCTTCCGGACCTGACGCGGTTCACGTGTCGCCGCTGCGCGGGACCCGGTCCTCGGCGCCGACCAGGCCGGCGGCATTCGAAGACGTTGACCTCGGGTGGGAATTCAGCCCTGCTGGAGCGGATTGCAGGTACAGGGCACCGCTAGTTCCCCGCCTAGCACGGCACGCGGATGATAGCAGGAGCCCGGAGGGGGATGGCGGAGAGGGAGGGATTCGAACCCTCGATGGGTTGCCCCATACCGCATTTCCAGTGCGGCGCCCTAGGCCTCTAGGCGACCTCTCCACGGGCACGGTAGCGGGGCCGCGGCCGGCGGTGCGGCCCGGCCGGCGGGTCGGATCGGAGTGGCGGAGAGGGTGGGATTCGAACCCACGGTGCTTTCGCACACCGCTTTTCGAGAGCGGCACCATCAACCACTCGGACACCTCTCCGCCGGGCAGGATAGCAAAGCGGCCGCCGAGTCGGGAAACCCGGGCGGAATCCGGGCGCGGCTGGTGGGCCGGCGAGCGATCGGTGTCGTCAGGCGCGGCGAAGATCGGCGACGTCCTGCAGCTCCGCCGCGTCGGCGCGGAGGATCCCGCTGATGAGGTCCACGCGGCGCGGCAGGGCCGGATTGTTGGCCAGCTGGACGACGGAGCCCGCGGCGCCCGAGATCGGGTCCGGCAACGCATACACGAGGCAGTCGACGTCCGCCTCCAGCATGGCGCCGACGCACATCGGGCAAGGCTCGACGGTGGCGAAGATGGTCGCGCCGGCCAGCGAGCGGGTACCCAGGCGCCCCGCGGCCTCGCGGAGGGTGACCATCACGGCGTGCGCTGTCGGGTCGGTGCGCTCCTCGACCTCCTCGTGGCCGCTGGCGACGAGGGCATCCCCGAGGACGGCCGCCGCGCCCCGGGGCCGCTCACCGTGCTCCAGCGCGACACGCGCCTCGCCGAGGGCAGCGCCCATGAACAGCTCGTAGTGCATGGCGCAAGGGTACTGCCGGGCCGGGCTGCCCGCTCCCCGCCAGGCCGCACGCCCGGCGCCTGCGCCTGCGCCCGTACTCCTGCGCCCTACGCCTCGAGACCGGACAGGGATCGGAGCGCACGCGCGAGGGCCGACATGTCGTCGTCGGCGTGGCCGGTGGCAACGAGCCCCGCCTCCAGCTGCGCCGCCAGGGCGGCGACGGGCAGGACGGCGCCGTGCTCCCGGGCGAGTTCCAGCGCGATCCCGAGATCCTTGAGATGGAGTGCGACGCGGAAGCCGAGCGGGTAGTCGTTCGCCAGCATCCGTCCGCTCCGGTTTGCCAGGACCCAGCTCTGGGCCGCCCCGGTGGACAGGGCGGCCACGACCTGGTCGGGATCGAGCCCGGCCTTCAAGGCGAGCACCAGTCCCTCGGCGACGCCGAGGTAGGTGCCGGCGAGGATCACCTGGTTGACCGCCTTGGCAGCCTGGCCGGCGCCCGCGGGGCCGAAGTGCGTGATCGTCCGCCCGATGACGGCCAGCACCGGACGGGCACGCTCCACGTCTGCCGGCTCGCCCCCGACGAGGATCGCGAGGGTGGCGTTGCGGGCGCCCTCACTGCCGCCGGTCACCGGTGCGTCGACGAAGCCGATCCCGAGCTCGGCGAGCCGCGTGGCGAACCGACGGGTGGCCGCCGGGTCGATCGTCGAGCAGTCGATCACGAGGGTTCCGGCGGCGGCCCCGGCCGCCACGCCTTCCGGCCCGAACAGGACCGCCTCCACGTCCAGGGTGTCGGAAACGCAGACGAGGACGACGTCAACGCACGCGGCGAGGACCGGCGGGGGTTGCCGCGACGGTCGCGCCCAGCTCCTCGAGCTCCCTGGACCGCCCCGCCGTGCGGTTCCAGGCGACGAGGTCGAAGCCCGCCCGGGCGAGGTTCGCGGCCATGGCGCCGCCCATCGTGCCGAGCCCGACGACGCCGACGCGCTGCTCCGTCATGGATGCCTCCTCTGCATGCGCCCATCGTAGATCCCCTGGGCGCTCCGGGCGGGGTCGGGCCGCGCTGGACGCGGACGGCCACCGGCGGCTACCTTGGCCCCCTGCCCGCACGGAGATCGGCATGAGCCCGAGCGTCCTGGTCTCGCTCGTCTACTGCGGCGCCGCGTTCGGCGGCGCCTTCCTGTTCATGCGCCTCGCGGCGCCCGAGCTGCCCGCGCTGGTCGTCGCCTTCGGCAGGATCGCGATCGCCACGCTCATCCTCCTGCCGTTCGCCGGGCGCGAGCGGCTCGCGGCGATCCGGCGCCAGTGGCGTGACTTCGTCGTCGTCGGCTTCTTCATGGCGGCGGCGCCGTTCGCGCTCTTCGCTTACGCGGAACGCTCCCTCACCGCGGGCCTGGGCTCGATCATCAACGCCACGACGCCGCTGTGGACAGCGATCATCCTGGCGGTCTGGCTCCGCAGGGCGCCCACCCGGCGGAGGATCGCGGCGATCGTCGTGGGCTTCGTCGGCGTCGGCATCATCGTCGGCCTGGAGGGCCTGCAGCTCGCCCCCGACGCCCTGGTGAGCGTCGTTGCGGCCACCGCGGGCGCCGCCTCGTATGGCCTTGCCCTGACCTACATTCGCCGCCGCATGCCGCCCCAGTCGCCGCTCCAGCTGGCCCTGGGGCAGCTCATCGCAGCCTCGATCATGCTGGCGCCCCTGGCGCTGCTGGCGGCGGGCGACGCCCGCCCGAGCGGCGAGAGCATCGTCGCGATCCTGGGCCTGGGGCTCTTCTCGACGGCCATCGCCTGGCCGATCCTCTTCCGCCTCAACCGCGAGGTGGGGCCCATGGCGACGAGCACCGTGACGTTCCTCAACCCGGTCTTCGGCACGCTCTGGGGGGCGCTCTTCCTGGCAGAGGCGATCTCGCCAACGTTCCTGATCGGAGCGCTCCTCGTGGGTGTGTCGCTGATGCTGATCTTCGAGCTCCCGCTGCCGGCCGTCCTCCGACGGTCCGCGACGGCTCCAGCGCCAGCCGACCGACGAGCAGCGTTGACGAGTAGCGCCGGCGAAGCTCAGCTCAATGGCCATCACGTCGGCCGCGAGGCGGCCACGCGGCCTCGCCGTGCACGCGCAGCGCCGGCGTCACGTGCGGGGGTGCCCAAACGGCACTTCCCGGCGGCCCGGCGCGCACCAGAATGGTGTCCGGCGACGACGCCGCAGCGAGAGTCGACGAGAGGAGGCCGGCGTGGCCGAGCGCAAGAAGGTGACCCTGCCGGCGCTGTTCGCGAAGGTCGCGGAGGGCACGCCGATCACCTGGCTGACCTGCTACGACTACCCGACCGCGCATCTCCAGGAGCAGGCCGGGATCGACATGATCCTCGTCGGGGACAGCCTGGGCATGACGATGCTCGGCTTCGACAGCACCCTGCCGGTGACGATGGACGACATGATCCGCCACGCGGCGGCCGTGCGCCGCGGGGCGCCGACCGCGTGGGTCGTCGGGGACATGCCCTACATGAGCTACCAGCCGTCGGTCGAGACCGCGATCCGCAACGCCGGGCGCTTCATGGCGGAAGCCGGTTGCGACTCGGTCAAGCTGGAGGGCGGCGCCGAGATGGCCGATCGCGTCGCCGGGATCGCCCGCGCCGGGATCCCGGTCATCGGCCACCTGGGGCTCACGCCCGCAGAGCGTCTCCGCCCTCGGCGGCTTCCGCCTCCAGGGCAAGGGCGCCGCGCAGGCGAAGAAGATCGTCGACGACGCGAAGGCGCTCGAGGACGCCGGCGCGTTCTGCATCCTGCTGGAGCTCGTTCCCGACCGCGTCTGCCGGCTCATCACCGAGCGCGCCGAGCACTGCATCATCATGAGCCTGGGATCGGGGCCCGACGCCCACGGCCAGCTGCTGATCTACCACGACGCCTTCGCGCTCTACCCCAAGTTCACGCCGCGCATGGCGAAGGTCTTTGCGGACGCCGGGGCGGTGATCCGCGAGGGCCTCGACGGATACGTCCGCGAAGTGACGGAGAAGACCTTCCCGCAGCCCGAGAACTGGTTCGGGATGAAGGACGAGGAGTTCGACGAGCTGGTGCGCCTGCTTGGCTGAGCCGACCGCGGACGAACACCCACGCGGCCCCACGGCGTGATCAATCCGGGCCGCAGGAGAGGAGACGGCTGTGACCGCTGACCTCCGCGATCGACTCGCCATCCCGGGCGACCGCCTCGACACCCTCAACGCCCTGCTCCTGGGTCCCGACACGCGGATCGTCAACGACCTGCTGGAGGTCGTGGCGCGCTACGGGACGCCCGAGGAGATCAACCGCAGGGCGCGCGCTGCCGGCGAGCTGCCGGCGCTCGTCGACCGCGTGAAGGCGGCCCACCCGGGGTACCTCGCCGACCTGGAATGGCTCGCCGGGGAGCGCGACCGGGGCGCCTTCGTGAGCGTCGCGGACTTCCGCCGTGGCGTGCTCGGCGATCGGGCCGACAGCATGGCGTTCCGGGACGACATGGCGGTGACCCTGGAGGTGAGCGCCCTCCAGTACTTCCCGTGGGTGGTCGCCGCGGCGCGCAAGGCGATCGCCGAGCGCTCGCTCATGCCGGCCCGCTGGATCCAGGTTCGCCGCATGAAGGAGCAGGAGGCGGAGGGCGACCTCCCGGCGATCGCGGCGGCGATGCAGATCATCGGCGCCAGCTACGTTGAGACGCTCGACACCAAGGGCACCGACGGGTCGAACGTCCACCTCGGCGGCGCGGCAACCATCACCGGCTACTTCGGCGGAATCGGCCAGCCCAACGACCACCCGCTGCAGTGGATCGACGAGTTCCTCCACTACTACACCGAGTACGGCGTGCGCCAGGTCCTCAACATCAACCCCGGCACGGTGCTGGCGGGCTACCTCCTGCACCGCCTGGGCGTGGACATCGAGTTCAAGATCTCGGTCTTCATGGGCAACGACAACCCCTACGCCGGCCTGTGGACCCTCATCGGCGCGAAGCTGTTCGCCCGGGACGACGGCTCGACGCCGCTCGTCGGGTTCAACTGGGGCAACTCGGCGAACAACGAGACGCTGGAGATCACGGCCCAGGTCCGGCGCGTGCTGGGCTTCGAGGAGGTCGTCCGCTTCGAGCACCACATCACCGAGACGTGGAAGAGCATCGTCCTCCAGCCCTACGACCGCCGCGACGAGCTCGTGGCGCTGGCCGACCACGTGCCGAACATCTCGGCCAAGCACGAGGGTGGCGACCCGGCGGTGGACGGGGCGCGCGCGCACCCCTCGGACATCCTGGACTACTTCCGGGCGGAATCCGAGGTCATCGAGAGCGGCGACTGGGAGAACCTGCAGCTCAACTTCATGGACAAGCTCGACGCCACGAACCACACGGCGCGCGCCCTGACGGAGCATGGGCTGAGCTTCGTGGCGGCGGGCAACCTGCACCGCTGAGCGGCGGCCCGCCGGCCATCGCGCGTCCGCCGGCGTTGGCCAGATCGGGATCAGCCGCAGCGGTACGTCCACTCGAGGTCGCCCGCCGTCGCGTCCACGATGCCACCCTCCAGCGCCCGGTCCAGGAGGCCGGCGTGCAGTGCACAGGGCTGGCCGGGTGCAGTTCCGAGGACGATCATCCAGCCCTCCCGGGCGGGATCACCGAAGGCGACCGGGCCGCTCCAGATGAGCGGGCGGGCGCCCGGGAACTGGGCGCGCACCGTCTCCTCGGCCTGCTCGCGGCTCACGCGCGGTGGGGTATCGAACGTGATCCCACGCTCACCGGTGCCCCCCGTCAGCGTGCTGAACTCCGCGTCGGTGATGGCCGCGGCGGGCGGCGACGACGCCTGTGACGACGCCTGTGACGACGGGGCTGGAACCGGCTCGTGGGTGGCCGTCGGAGCCGGTGCGGTCGTGGCCGGCGGCGACGCGATTGATGGCGAGGCGGTCGACGGCGCGCTGGGCGTGCGGGATGCGAGCGGCGCCGCGGTCCATCCGGACCCGCCACCGTTGCCCGCACATGCGGCTGCGAGGGCCGCCACAGCCAGTACCCCGACGAGGCGGCGGGCGCGATCCGAGCTGAGGGTCATCGTCTTCTCCCGGTGCGCGGCAACTCCGCGGCACGGCCCGGTACGGCGCCGGCCGCCCATGAGACGCGCGGCGACGTGCACGCGTTACCCGGGATCGGACGGGCGGCCCGACGGCGAAGGCGCCTGCCGGCCCGCGGCTGCTCTTGCTGGGGAGGCCGGCCCTGCGGTCAGCGTACCGGCGCGAGCCGGCCCGACAACCCCGCCGGGTGCGCCCGTCAGCCGGCGAGCGGGATCAGGTGGACGGCGGTCGCCTTGAACGTGGCGACCACGACCCGGCCTTCCGCCAGCCGCATCTCGACGGCGGACGCGCGCGTGATCGCAGCGACGACCGGGACGCCGCAGTCGACGGTCACCCGCACCAGGGGCCCGTCGGGGACCAGGCGGGCGATCGATCCCGGCAGCCGGTTGCGGGCGCTCGACCCGGGGGTCGGCGGGTCCCCGGCGTCCGGTCCTGGCCGCTCGTCCGCGGCAGGATCGACCCGGATCGTGACGTCCTCCGGGCGCAGGCAACAGAGGACCCGTCCTCCGCGATCGAGGGCCGAGACGGCCTCGATGACGTGGTCGCCGGCCTCCACGATCGCGAGCCCGTCGCGCACGTCCACGATCCTGCCGGGGATGCGCGTCTCCGCCCCGACGAACGCCGCCACCTCCGCATCCACGGGCTCGGCGAGCACGGCCTCGGGCGCCCCCAGCTGCCGGATGCGCCCGTCGAGGAGGACGGCCAGGCGATCGCCAAGTCGCACCGCCTCGTCCAGGTCGTGCGTGACCACGACGCACGCAACCGGGGTGGTCCGCAGCAGGTCGTCGAGGTCGTCGAGGAGCTGCGCTCGCGTCGCCGGGTCGACGGACGCGAACGGCTCGTCGAGCAGCAGCAGGTCCGGCTCGAGGACGAAGGCGCGGGCCAGGCCCACGCGCTGCGCCTCGCCGCTCGAGATCTGGCGTGCCGGTCGGTCGCGCAGGTGGGCGATGCGCAGCCGGTCCAGCCACCGGGCGACCCGCTCCCGGACCTCCGGCTCGGGAACTCCCCGGAAGCGGAGGCCGCTCGCGACGTTGGCGAAGACCGACGCCCCGAAGAGGAGCGGGTCGGCCAGCACGAGCCCGATCCGCCGGCGGTAGGCGAGCTCATCCTGCCGCTCGACCGGCGCGTCGCGGAGCAGCAGCCGACCCGACGCGGGCCGGACGAGGCAGGCCAGCGCGAGCAGGAGCGTGCTCTTCCCGGCGCCGTTCGGGCCGACGACCGCGAGCGTCTCGCCTTCGGCCACGGCCAGGTGCTCCACGGTCAGGACCGGCCGCGCATCGCGCACCACGACGAGACCCTGCAGCTCCACGAGCATCGGCGTCGGCGGAGTCGGCGTCGGCGGAGTCGGCGTCGGCGGAGTCGTCATCGACGGGTCGCGCCCACCAGTGGTGCTCACCCGGGCGCGCAGACCGCGCCGGTCATCGTTGGTGACCGCGCTGGGAGGCCCAAGTCAGGACGCCGTTCACGAGGAAGGCCAGGGCCAGGAGGACGATGCCCAGGCCCACGGCGGCCGCGAACTCGCCCTTGCCGGTCTCGAGGACGATCGACGTCGTGAGCACGCGGGTCTCGTGCCGGATGTTGCCTCCGACCATCATCGCCGCGCCGACCTCCGAGATGACGCTGCCAAACGCCGCCATAAGGGCGGCGAGGAGCGGCAGCCGCGCCTCCTTCCAGAGCCACCAGGTCATCTGGCGGCGCGAGGCGCCCAGCCCCAGGAGCTGGAGCCGGAGGCGCGGGTCGAGCTGGCCCAGCGCGGCCACCGTGAGGCCCACGACGATCGGGGCCGCGATGATCACCTCCGCGATGACCATGGCCGCGGGCGTGTAGATCAGGTCGAGATCGCCCAGCGGACCGCTGCGCCAGAGCGTGAACGCGACGAAGAGGCCGACGACGACCGGCGGGAGGGCCATCCCCGTGTTGACGACGCTCAGCGCCAGGCCCCGCGAGCGGAACCGCGCGAGGGCCAGCCAGGTGCCGACCGGCAGGCCGATGACGAGGCTGATCGCGGTCGCCGCGCCCGACACCGCGAGCGAGAGCAGCGTGACCTCGAGGAGGTCACCGCCGGGGAGCGACTGCAGCGCCTGCGGGGCGTCCGCGACCAGCGTGTCCATCGGGAGACCAGTCTACGAGCCGAGCGAGTCCTCGCTCTTGCCGGCGTCAGGCACGAAGAGCGGCTGGCCGAACTCCTCCGTGCCGAAGTCGCCGATCAGGGCCTGCCCCTCGGGCGAGGTGAGGTAGTCGGAGAAGGCCGTCGCGCCGGACGCGTTGACCTTGGGGCACTTCTCAGGGTTGACCGAGATGACATGGTAGATGTTCAGCAGCCCAGCCTCGCCCTCGACCAGGATGTCGAGGCTGAGGCTGTCCTTCGTCGCGAGGTACGTGGCCCGGTCGGTGAGCGTGTAGCCACCCTTCTCGGACGCGATCTGCAGCGTCGCTCCCATGCCCTGGCCCGTTTCGAGGTACCAGGCACCCTCCGGGGTGATGTTCGCCGCCTTCCAGAGCGCCAGCTCCTTCGAGTTCGTTCCCGACTTGTCCGCGCGCGAGACGAACGTCGCCTCCGCGGCAGCAATCTTGGCGAGCGCATCGGCCGCCTTCGGCGTCCCCTTGACGCCCGCCGGATCGGATGCCGGTCCCACGATCACGAAGTCGTTGTGCATGACGAGGCGCCGGTCCACGCCGCTGCCGGCGGCCATGAACTCCACCTCGGCGGCCGGCGAGTGCACCAGCAACACGTCGGCGTTGCACTCGGTGCCCATCGTCATCGCCTGGCCGCTGCCCACCGCGACGGTCTTCACGACGTAGCCGGTCACGTCCTGGAACGCCGGCACCAGGACGTCGAGCAGGCCGGAATCCTGCGTCGACGTGGTCGTCGCCAGGATCAGGCTTTCCTTCCCGGCCGGCGCCGTCGCGATCGCAGCCGGAGACGCGCTGGGCTGGGCGACGCTCGGGGCCGCCGTGGGCTGACTCCCGCTGGGGGACGGAGATGCCGCCGTGCCGCAGGCACCGACGATGAGCGCCAGGGCCACGAGCAGGCCGGTGGCGGGATTGACGCGCTTCATGTAGCAACCTCCAGGCGTATTCGATCAGGTCCGCGGCGCGCAGCGGCAGCGGGAGCAGCCGGGCGCCGGGTCGCACAACTATATAGACATCGACGGCCCATGAGTGCCCATGTACCTAGTTATGCGGATCTCCAGGCCATCTACCACCTGCGCTCGCGCAGCCCGGTCCGGGGGTCTCGCCGGGGGCACCAATCCGCCGGACAGGGACCTGCGAAATGGGGTCGACGGGCTCGCCACCCAGTGCCCGAACCAAAGAGGGGAAACACCAGCCATGCGCATTCGCCGCACCTTCACCGCTCTCCTGGCCGGCGGCCTCCTTGCCGGCGCGATCGCCGTGCCGGCCGCCGCGGCCCAGCCGTTCGGCAACGCCGACGCCGCGCCGGGGTCTGTGTACGCGGTCCTGGCCGCCGACGACGGGTTCGACAGGAACGGGCGCGACTACGACATCCTCGAGGCTGCCGCCGAGGCGGTGGTCAATGGGAAGCCCGGCACCGCCGTCGCGGCGCTGAACAATCCCGCCGCCGCGCTGACGGTCTTCGCCCCCAACGACAACGCGTTCCGCTGGCTCGTCTTCAGCCTCACCGGCCGCTGGTACTGGAGCGAGGCCACGGTCCTCAACAAGCTCGTCGGCGCCGTGAGCGGCCTGGTCGGGCCGGCTGCCACGATCCCCACGATCGAGGCGGTCCTCCTCTACCACGTCGTCGGCGGGAAGGTCCTCTCCTCCGCCGTCCCGGGCCTCAACGGCGCGGACATCCCGACCGTGGGCGGTGGCACCTTCCGGATCAACGTCGGCAGGTGGTTCGTGAGCCTGGTCGACAAGGACCCGAACGCCCTCAACCCGACGCTCGTCAAGAGCGGCCTCGACATCCAGACCAGCAACGGCAAGAGCGTCATCCACACCATCTCGCTGGTGCTGCGCCCGCTCGACCTCCCGCGCGGGTTCTGACCCTCTCGCACTCTCTCTTCGGAACGGCCGGGCCTGGGGCCCGGCCGTTCTTCGATTTGGGGCACCTTCGGCCCAGGTCGTCGCCGGGAGAGGGGCGGCCTTCGGCGGACATCGCCGCCCGGAGATCGGACCGCCGGCGTTTCGAAGCACCACCCCATGCCAGCTCGCGACGTCGTCGAAGGCGGGGCGGTGACCGCGGCGCAGTGGGCGGGTCCCCCGTCGAGACCCGCGCCCGGAATCGGAACGACCCCCGGACGGAGCCGAGGGTCGCTTGCTGTGCGGATGATGGCGCGCCCGGCGGGACTCGAACCCACGACCTCCAGGTCCGCAACCTGGCGCTCTATCCGCTGAGCTACGGGCGCACGAGAGAGGTGGCGGAGAGGGAGGGATTCGAACCCTCGAGGCAGGTTACCCCACCTGGCGGTTTAGCAAACCGCTGCACTAGGCCTCTATGCGACCTCTCCGGGCCTCGGCGCCGCGCATTCTAGCAGACGAGGCGGCTCAAACCACGCCCGACCACCCTCCCGGGTGGAGTGTCCCTGGAGCGGGTCCTCCGCGGGCTCGCGCCCGTTGCGCTTCGACGTCGCGCGCACCGTGCCATGAGGCGTAACGAAGCTTCGGCAGCGCCGGACACCCGACGTGGGGCGCGACGCCGCGGCCTCGGGATCGGGGCCGGGACGTGCGCGGCCCGGCCCGCGAGGCTCCGGGGCCGCAAGGAGACTGATCCGATGGCCTCGTGCGCCGTCGGGCGGCGAGCGGCGAGTCCGGGACGCCCGTGTGCGTCATGGCACGGGCTTCCCGGCGCTCCGGTGACGCTCGACGGCACGCTGGCCGCCCGCGGGGACCCGACCGCCGGCCCCAGTGCGGCCCGCATGCCCGAAGCTCGCGCTGCGCGCGCGTTGACACCGGGGCCCGGCGGCGGCTATGGTCGCCGGGTCGTGAAGGATCGCTACTTCTACTTTCCGAGCCCGGCATGACCTGACCCGGAGCGTGAGCTCCGGACGCGGGATGTGCCGGGCGTGAGCAGGGGCCGCAGGACCTCTGCTTTTTTGTTGCGCGAAGGCAGGATGATGGTCGCGCCCGAACGGGCCGACGCCGCCGCGAGGCGACCGGGATGCGAGGCGAAGCCAGATGTTCGTAGTGATGGCGGTCGGGGCGACCGAGGAGCAGTTGAACGCGGTCCGTGGCGCGGTCCTCGAGGAGGGCCTCACACCGCATGAGAATCGTGGCAGCACCCACGTCGTGGTAGCCATCCTCGGCGAAGGTGGCGCGTGGGTCGAACGCCTGGCCGACCGGCTGTCCGTGCTGCCGGGCGTCCAGGCCGTGACCCGGACGACGCGGCCCTTCAAGCTCACGTCGAGGGAGTTCCACCCCGAGGACACGGTCGTCCGGGTGGGCGACGTCTCGATCGGCGACGGCTCGCTGACGCTGGCGGCCGGACCCTGCGCCGTCGAGTCGCGCGACCAGCTGTTCGAGACGGCGGAGGCGGTGAAGGCCGCCGGCGCGACCGTGCTGCGCGGCGGCGCGTTCAAGCCCCGCACCAGCCCGTACTCATTCCAGGGCCTTGGCCTGCAGGGCCTGCGCTTCCTGGCCGAGGCGCGGGAGCGCACCGGCCTGCCGGTCGTCACCGAAGTGATGGAGCCGGGCCAGGTGGAGCACGTGGCCGAGTACGCCGACATCCTCCAGATCGGCGCGCGCAACATGCAGAACTACTCGCTGCTCATGGCTGCCGGCCGGATCGGACGCCCGGTGCTCCTCAAGCGCGGGCTGTCCGGCACCATCGAGGAGTGGCTGATGGCCGCCGAGTACATCATGTCCAGCGGCAACCCCAACGTGATCCTGTGCGAGCGCGGGATCCGGACGTTCGAGACCGCGTACCGGAACACGCTGGACGTCACTGCCGTGCCGCTCGTCCACCAGCTGACCCACCTGCCGGTGATGATCGACCCGTCGCACGCTGCCGGGAAGCGCTGGCTGGTGACGCCGCTCGCCCTGGCCGGGACCGCCGCCGGCGCCGACGGCCTCCTCATCGAGGTCCACCCCCGCCCCATCGAGGCCCTCTCCGACGGCGAGCAGTCGCTCACGCCGGGCCAGTTCGCGGACCTTGCGGTCGCGGCGCGCGCCGTCCACGGGCAGGTGCGGGCGGTCCACGCGACGCGGGGGCCCGCGATGGCCTCCGGCTCGCGCGCCTGACCGAACGAACGTGACCGTCGCCCGGGCCGCAGCGGCCCTTCCGATCCGGCCTGCCCCCCGCCTGCGCGGCGAGCTCCGGATGCCCGGCGACAAGTCCGTGAGCCATCGCGCGCTCCTGCTCGCCCTTCTCGCCGAGGGCGAGAGCCGGATCACGGGCGCCGGCGACGGACGTGACGTGCACGCCACCGCCGGCGTGGTGGCGGCGCTGGGCGCGGTCGTCGAGCGTTCCGGAGGCGACGTGCGCGCGGTCGACTATCGCGTCCTGTCGCCAGGTCGGGCCGGCCTCCGCGAGCCGGCCGGCATCCTCGACTGCGAGAACTCGGGGACCACCTTCCGGCTGACCGCGGGCATCCTCGCCGGGCTGCCCGGCTTCGCGGTCCTCGACGGCGACACCTCGCTGCGCGGACGTCCGATGGGCCGGGTGGCCGCGCCGCTCGCCGCGATGGGCGCATCGATCGCCGGGCGCGCGGGCGCCACGCTGCCGCCGCTGGCGATCGTCGGGCGTTCCCCGCTGGCCGCGATCGACCACGCGACGCCGGTCCCCAGCGCCCAGGTGAAGTCGGCGATCCTGCTCGCCGGCCTGGCGGCGTACGGGACGACCGTCGTGCGCGAGGCGGTGGCGACCCGTGATCACACCGAGCGCATGCTCCGGGCCCGGGGCGTGGCCGTGCGCAGCGAGCGCCTGCCGGACGGCGGCGCGGTGCACGCGGTGGACGGCGTCGCCGACGTTCGACGGCTCGACCAGCGCGTCCCTGGCGACGTGTCGGGCGCGGCGTTCTGGCTGGTGGCGGCGGCGGTGCACCCGGACGCGGAGCTGACCCTCCGGGATGTCGGCACGAACCCGACCCGGCGTGCGATCATCGACCTGCTGCGACGGATGGGCGCCGACATCGACGAGCGTCCCGTCGGCGTGGTGGGCGACGAGGAGCGCGGGGAACCGCTCGCTGACCTCGTCGTTCGGAGCAGCGCGCTCCGGGCGATCGACGTGACGGCCGAAGAGGTTGCCGCGGCGATCGACGAGATCCCGGTCCTCTGCCTCGCCGCCGCAGTGGCCAGCGGGCGGACCACGATCCGGGGCGTGGGAGAGCTGCGCCACAAGGAATCGGACCGCGTCGCCGGGATCGCGGCCGGACTCGCGGCGCTGGGCGCCCGGGTGACGGTCGACGGCGACACGATCGAGATCGACGGCGGCCGGGCGCTCATGGGAGCGGCGGTCGACGCGGATGACGACCATCGCCTGGCGATGACCTTCGCGGTCGCCGGGCTCATCGCACGGGGCGAGACGCTCGTCCGCGACGCGGAGTCGGCGGACGTCTCCTATCCGGGCTTCTTTGGAGAGCTGGAAAGGGTGCGAGCATGACGAAGCGGGTCGTCCTCATCGGCCATCCGGTCGCCCATTCGCTCTCCGGCGCGATGCAGCAGGCCGCCTTCGACGCGGCTGGAATCCCGGCAACCTACGAGCTCTGGGACCGCTCCCCGCACGAGCTGGCCGACGCCATCGCCGAGCTGCGCGGCGACGACTTCCTGGGCGCGAACGTCACCATCCCCCACAAGGAGAAGGCCGCCACGCTCGTGGATCGCCTCACCGAGGAGGCGCACGCGACGGGCGCGGTGAACACGATCACGCGCGAGGGGAAGCGCCTCGTCGGGCACAACACCGACGTGCCGGGGTTCCGCGTCGCGCTCGACACGCTGGTCGGGAAGCAGCGGATGCCGCGGGCGGCCGTGGTCCTGGGATCGGGCGGAGGCGCGCGCGCCGTGGTCCACGGCCTGGTGTCGGAGGGGTTCCAGCGGATCGTCGTCTTCAATCGCCACCTGCACCGGGCGGAGGCGATGGTCCGCTTCTTCGCGAAGAGCGCGGCCCACATGGAGCTCCGGGCGATGCCCTGGCACGAGTCGATCATCGAGGCCGAGCTGGCCCGCGCCAAGGTCCTGGTCAACGCCACCGCGGTCGGCCTCGTCGGTGACGAGTCGCCGATCCCCGCCGGCGTGATCCCGCCCGACCTCCTCGTCATGGACCTCATCTACAACCCGCCGACCTCTCGGCTCCTGCTGGATGCGCGCGCGGCCGGCTGCCAGGTCCAGGGCGGCGAGCTGATGCTCCTGCACCAGGGCGCCGCGGCGTTCACGCTGTGGACCGGCCAGGCGGCACCGATCGAGCTCATGCACGAGAAGCTCGGCGAAGGGCTGGCGGCCGCCGGAGCGTCCGTCGGCGGGGCCGCGGACGAAGGGGCCGGCACGGCCGGGGAGCCGGGGGCCTGACGATCGCCATGCCCGGCTTCCGCTTCCTGACCGCGGGCGAGTCGCACGGGCCCGCCCTCGGTGCGACGCTCGAGGGGCTGCCCGCCGGCATCCCGGTCACGGCCGACGGGATCGCCGTCGACCTGCGGCGGCGCCAGGGAGGGTATGGACGGGGCGCGCGGCAGGCGATCGAGCAGGACCAGGCGGAGATCCTCGCGGGCGTCCGCCACGGCGCGACGATCGGATCCCCAATCCTGCTGCTCATCCGCAACCGCGACTGGGAGAACTGGACGCGGGTCATGCAGGTCGAGCCGCTGACCGACGAGCAGGTGGCGGACCTCGCGGCGCTCGCGGCGGACGGGAACCGGCGGGCCCAGCCGGTCACCCGGGTGCGACCTGGCCACGCCGACCTGGCGGGCGCCCTGAAGTACGGCTTCGACGACGTCCGGCCCATCCTGGAGCGGGCCTCGGCGCGCGAGACGGCAGCGCGGGTCGCCGCGGGTGCCGTGTGCCGGGCGTTCCTCGCCGAGCTCGGGATCGAGGTGTGGTCCTTCACGGCGGAAGTCGGCGGCGTGGCCCTGGACCGGTCCGCCTGCACCCGGACCCGGGAGGAGACCGAGGCAAGCCCGTTGCGCTGCCCGGACCCCGGCGCGGAGGCAGCGATGATCGCGCGGATCGACGAGGCCCGCGCGCTGGGGAACACCGTCGGCGGCGTCTTCGAGGTGGTGGCCCGCGGTCTCCCGATCGGTCTCGGGAGCCACGTCCACTGGGATCGGCGACTCGACGGCGCCCTGGCGGCGGCCGTCATGAGCATCCAGAGCGTGAAGGGTGTCGAGATCGGCCTGGGGTTCGAGCAGACTCGCCGCCTCGGGTCGGAGGTCCACGACGTGATCGAGGGCCGGGGCGCCGACGGCGGCTGGATCCACCGCTCCAACAATGCCGGGGGCCTGACCGGCGGGATCACGAACGGCGAGCCGC
This sequence comes from uncultured Chloroflexia bacterium, assembly GCA_963810065.1. Taxonomy (GTDB): domain Bacteria; phylum Chloroflexota; class Limnocylindria; order Limnocylindrales; family CSP1-4; genus CTSoil-043. Next base: position 246,309 of record CAWELX010000002.1, read on the forward strand.
TGGTGGTTCGCGGCGCGGTCAAGCCGATCTCCACGCTCGCCCGACCCCTGCCCTCGGCCGACCTGCTGACCGGCGTCGCCGTCGAGAAGGCGCACTACGAGCGGAGCGACATCTCGGTGGTCCCGGCGGCCGGCGTCATCGGCGAGGCGATGGTGCTCCTGACGCTGACCCGGTTCCTCCTGGAGAAGACCGGCGGCGACTCCCTGGCCGAGGTCCGCGACAACCTGGCGCGCTACCGCGAGCGGATCGGCCCCGTGCCTCAGGACGTGAAGGTCGCGCCGGCAGTCCTCCGGGGCCCGACGGCGGCGGCCAGACGCGCGTCACCGGCCCGCCAGGGCCCGTCAGCCACGCCCACGCCCGCGCCCGGCTCCGGCGAGACCGGCTCCGGGGGCGACGACTAGGCTCCGCGATGGACCTCGTCCTCGTCGGCCTGCCCGGGAGCGGCAAGAGCGCGGCCGGGCGCCGCCTCGCCCGGCGCCACGACGCCGAGCTCATCGATCTCGACGAGGCAATCGCGAGCGCGGCGGGCCGCCCGATCCCGGCGATCTTCGAGGAGGAGGGCGAGTCCGGCTTCCGGGCACGCGAGCGTGCGGCGGTGGAGGCGCTTGGCCCCGCGGACACGTCGACCGGCCTGCGCCGCGTGATCTCCACCGGCGGCGGGGCGCCGATCGACCCGCGCAACCGGTGGCGCCTGTACCGCGGCCGGCACGTGGCGTGGCTCGACGCGCCGCCGGAGATCCTGGCCCAGCGCGTGCGCCACAGCCCCATTCCTCGGCCGCTGCTGGCGGGTCGCGAGACGATCGGGACGATGCGCCAGCTGGCCGCCGAGCGCGCCCGCTTCTACGCCCCGGCCCTGCGGGTCAACGGGATCATCGGGGTCGCGGCCATCGTGGAAGCGCTGGAACGGCACCTCGACGAGCCGCCCTCGGACGGCGTCGGCCTCCTGGAGGCGGAGACCCCCATCGGGCGCTACGAGCTGGGCGAGGGCAACGCCGTCGCAGGCGTGCTGGCCGCGCTTGCGGCGCTGGAAGCGCGCCGGGCATTCCTCGTGTCGGAGCCTCGGGCCTGGGAGGTTGCCGGCGCCGAGATGTCCGACGGGCTCGCGGCGGCGGGCGTCCCCGTGGACCGGATCATGCTCCCGGAGGGCGAGCCGGCGAAGCGCCTGGCGGTCGTCGAGGCGGCGGCCCGCGAGCTGGCGCGCCTGCGCGCGGAACGCCGTGACCCGCTCATTGCCATCGGCGGCGGGGCCCTGGGCGACACCGCGGGATTCCTGGCCGCCACGTGGCTCCGCGGCGTCCCGGTGATCCACGTGCCGACGACGCTCGTCGCCCAGATCGACTCCTCGATCGGGGGCAAGACGGCCGTCGACCTGCCCGAGGGCAAGAACCTCGTGGGCGCCTTCCACCAGCCCGCCGCGATCGTCGTGGACGTCCGCTTCCTGCGGACCCTTCCGGCGCACCAGCTCCGGGCGGCGCTCGGGGAGGCGGCCAAGATGGCCGCACTGGGTGACGAGCGGCTCCTGGAGCTGCTGGAGGATCGCGGCGCGTCGATGGCGGCCGGCGAGGCGCGCGCCCACGACGACGGCGCGTTCGCGGAGGTCGTGGAGCGCTGCGGCTGGGCCAAGATCCTGGTCGTGACGGCCGACGAGCGGGAGCAGGGCGAGCGGATCCACCTGAACCTGGGGCACTCGCTGGGCCACGCGATCGAGGCGACGGCCGCCTACGAGGGGATCCTCCACGGGGAGGCGGTGGCGTACGGGGTTCGGGCGGCGTGCCGGATCGGCGTCGCCGTCCAGACGACCCCGCCGGAGCGAGCCGCGCGGATCGAGGCGCTCCTCGATGCCCTCGACCTGGGCGTGGCAGCGCTCCCCTACCCGCCCGAGGCCGTGCTCGCGGCACTCGTCACCGACAAGAAGCACGCCGGCGGGCGCCTGCGCTGGGTCCTCCCCACGGCGACCGGCGTCACGGTCCGCAGCGACGTGCCGGACGAGGTCATCGAGGCGGCGGCCCGGGGCGTCCTCACGGGCGAGGCGGCGGGGGCCCGGGCATGAGCGACAGCAACCGCCTCGACCCGGGCAGGCTCGGTGCTCCGCGGCCCATGCGCGTGCTCGTGGTCAACGGCCCCAACCTCGACCTGCTGGGCACGCGCGAGCCGGCGATCTACGGCCGCGAGACGCTCACCGAGATCAACGACGGGCTGGCCCGGCGCGCCGCCGAGCTGGGCGTCGAGGTCAGCTTCTTCCAGTCCAACCACGAGGGAGCCATCATCGACCGCCTCCACCGGCGGGATTTCGACGCCTCGATCGTGAATGCCGGCGGCCTGACCCACACCTCGGTGAGCCTGCGCGACGCCCTCCTCGGCATCGAGCGGCCGTTCGTGGAGGTCCACCTCTCCGACCCGGCGACGCGCGAGCCGTTCCGGCACGTCAACTTCCTGGAGGACGTCGCCCTCGCCCGCTTCGTCGGGATGAAGGCTGCCGGCTACCACCGGGCCCTCGAGGAGCTGGCGCGCCGCTGGAGCGCCGGGGAGATCGTGGCGCGGGTGCCCTCACCGGCGCCGGCACCCGATGCGACGGCCACGGAGGAGCCATCCCGCGCGACCGAGGAGGCGCCCGATGCCCGAGCGTGACGAGCCCGACGTCGTCGTCGCGGATGCGGCGGCGCACGCCGACCGGTCGACGACGGCCCTGGCGCCCCTCCGCGAGCGCATCGACGCCATCGACCAGGAGATCGTGAGCCTCCTCAACGAACGTGCCCAGATCGCCCTCGAGATCGGCCAGGTCAAGCAGGACACGGGTCGCCGCACCGTGCGCGACGCGAAGCGCGAGGCGGAGGTGCTGGAGCGCGTGACGAGCGCGTCGGCGGGCCTCTTCCCGGAACCCGAGCTGGTGGCCCTGTACCGGAAGCTGATCGCCGCGACGCGCCGGGTCCAGCACGCGCAGAGGCGGCAGGCGGCGGGCCCGGCCCCGGCCGGCGCGGACCCGGCTGCAGCGACCGCGAAGGCAACGTCGGCGACCGCCTCCGCGTCGAAGGCTGCGCCGGCGAACGCGACGCCGGCGAACGCCACGTCGGCGCAGGCCGCCCGAACCCGCCGCGGCGCCCCGCCCAAGGCGCCGTGATCCCGCTGGGGCCCAGCGATCCGGGCCCGGTCCGGCCCGACCCCGCCCGGCTGCCGGTCGCGCCCACCACGCGGTTCGCGCCGGCGCCCACCGGCCGGCTGCACCTGGGCCACGTCGTGAACGCGCTCTACGTCTGGGGAATCGCCCGGGCGGCCGGCGGGCGGGTGATCCTGCGGATCGAGGACCACGACCGCCAGCGCAGCCGGCGCGCCCACGAGGCGGCGATCCTGGACGACCTCGAGCGACTCGGCCTGGCGCCCGACGCTCCCCCGCTCGCCGACCTGAGGGCCGGACCGTCGGCCTACCGCCAGTCCGACGATCCGACCCCCTACGAGGCGGCGGTGGACGTCCTCCGTGCCCAGGACCGGGTCTACGCCTGCACCTGCGCCCGGGCCGCGCTCCTCGCCTGGCGGGGTCCCGGCTGCCCGGGCGCCTGCCGCGCGCGATCGGTGCCCGGCGATGCGCCCGACGCCGCGCTCCGGGTATCACTCGACGGGGGCGAGGAGACGTTCGAGGACCTCCTGCTGGGCCCGCGCGCCGGCGACCCGTCGGCCGACGGCGACCTGACGCTGCGCGACCGGCAGGCCAACTGGAGCTACCCGTTGTGCGTCGTCGTCGACGATGCCCGACACGGCGTGGACCTCGTGGTCCGTGGCCGGGACCTCCTCGACGCGACGCCCCGCCAGCTCCGCCTGGGCCGACTCCTCGGGCAGGGGGCGGCGCCGGCGTTCCTGCACCACCCGCTCCTGCGGAAGCCCTCGGGAGCGAAGCTCAGCAAGGCCGACCACGACACGTCGATCCGCGATCTCCTCGACGGCGGCGCCGCGCCGGCGGACCTGCTGGGGTTCGCGGCCGCCGCGGTGGGACTGCTGCCCGCCGTGGTCCCGCTCCAGGCACCGGACATCGCCGACCTGTTCGCCGGCCGCGCCGGCTGATCGGGCCACCGGGAGGCCCTGGCGCGCCTGGGCGCGACCTCGCCCCACCCGACGCGGTACTCTCCGCGACGGCGACGCCCGTCGAACCGGGCCTGCTCCCCCCCGGCACCGCGAGGCCCATGGACAACCTGCAGCTCCTCGACCCGATCCCGATCGTCGGCATCTTCCTGCTGATTGCGGCCATCCTGCTCGCCGTCTTCGAGGTCGGCTTCCGCATCGGACGGTGGTGGCAGGAGAAGACGCCCGACGAGAAGGAAGGCCCCACGAACATGCTCGTGGGCTCGCTCCTGGCGCTCATGGCATTCCTGCTCGCCGTCACGATGGGGATGGCGTCCGACCGGTTCGACTCTCGCAGGGCGCTCGTGCTGGACGAGGCGAACGCCATCGGCACGACCTACCTGCGGGCGGGCTACCTGCCCCAGCCGTTCGGCGCCGACAGCCAGGCGCTGCTTCGCGAGTACGTCCCGCTTCGGATCAACACGGCAGACCGGGCGTTGCTGCAGGCGCACTTCACGCGCTCGACCGAGATCCAGAACGAGCTCTGGGCGAAGGCGGAGGAGCTGGCGCGCGCGACGCCCGACTCGGTGGTGCTCGGCCTGTACATCGACTCCCTGAACCAGATGATCGACCTGCACGAGACGCGGGTCACCGCGATCGTCTACGCCCGCGTGCCGGAGACGGTGCTCATCCTCCTGGTCGTCCTGGCCGCCCTCACGATGGGCATGGTCGGCTACAGCGCGGGCCTGACGCGCAGGCGCAGCGTCCTCACCGCGACCGTGCTGGTGGTCGTGCTGGCCGCGGTTCTCACGCTGGTGGTCGACCTCGACCGGCCGCGGGACGGCTTCCTGCAGGTGAGCCAGCAACCGCTCATCGATCTCCAGCAGCAGATCGGCCCTCCGTGACCCTCAGCCGTCTGCCGGGAGGCAGGATGTCTGACGGGCCGGGCACGCCGGGGGCCGATGCGGCCGTCGAACGATGACGGAGGCACCGCTCTCGCGACACCAGGAGCGTGTCCTGCGAGTCCCTGGCGACCTGCTCACTCGCGCCACGCCGGAGCGCCGCGATCATCTTCGACATCAACGATTTCGACGAGACGTTCCCGGCGCCCTGGGAATGGGACCTCAAGCGCCTGGCCGCGAGCATCGTGGTGGCCAGCCGCGCCAACGGCCACCGGCCGAAGGACGCCCGCGAAGCCGCCAGGTCGGCGGTGCTCGCCTACGGCGAGAGCGTCGCGGAGCTCGCCTCCATGAAGGCGCTCGACTCCTGGTACTCGTACCTGGACTGGGAGGAGCTCATCACGCACACCGAGGACGAGGTCCTCAGGAAGCGCCGGGCGGCGGTGCTCCACAAGGCGGTGCAGCGGGACGCGGCCGCGAGTTCACGCGGCTGGGTCACATCGTGGACGGGCGGCCGAGGATCAAGGACGCCCCACCGCTCATCTACCATCCCGACGAGGCGGATGATCCCGAGTTCCGCGAGGTCGTCACGGCGAACTTCGCGCTCTACCGCGAGTCGCTGCCGCCAGAGCGACGCATCCTGTACGACGCTACCTCGCAGGCTCCCCTGCTCCCCTACGCCATGCCGGGAGGTACGATGTCTGGGCCTGCGGCGTCGGGAGCCACCATCGGGCGTACCTTGGAGGCAGCATCATGAAGTTCGTTGTCGGGTTCCTCGCCGGGCTGGTCCTGGGCGCGGTTGGTGCGGTCGCGTACTCGGTCCAGAGCGGTCGCGACCTTCGCGAGGCCTTCGACGAGGTCCGATCCGACCTCAACAACCGTGATCTCGAGGCGCTCGGAAGCCGCCTGGAGGCCCGCTTCTCGGAGATGCAGGCCCAGCTCGAGAGCCGGATCGGCCAGGTCCGTGAGCGGGCCACCACGACGGTCGATGACGCCGCGGAGACCGCCAAGGCGGCAGTCGCCGATGCCGCCGAAACGGCACAGGCAGCGGTCGAGGAGCAGGCAGGGGCCTGACCGCCGGCCGACTGCTCAGCTCGACCTCACTCCTGGTCGCGGCCCCGAGCTCCGCGCGTCAGGGCCTGCCCGGGAGGTGGCGCAGCTCCGGGTAGACCAGGGCCATGCGGCGCCGCCCAGGGAAGCGCGAGGGCATCTGGATGCGAATACCCAGGCCGGGAGCTCGTCGCGACCACGCCGAGCGCTACCTGTTCGTGACGATCGCGGCGTTCGCGATCTCCGTCGCGGCCACGCGCTGGTACCTGGACCTGACGGGCTACCCGAAGGTGGGCGGCGGCGGGCTGCACGTCGCCCACATGCTCTGGGGCGGCCTCCTGCTCGTCGTGGCGGCCCTGCTGCCCCTCCTGTTCGTCGGTCGGCGGGTCCTCCTCCTCTCCGCGCTCCTCGCGGGGGTCGGCGTCGGGCTCTTCATCGACGAGGTCGGCAAGTTCATCACGGAGTCGAACGACTACTTCTTCGCGCCGGCCGCCCCGCTCATCTACGGCGCCCTGCTGCTGCTGGTGGGCATCTGGCTGGTCGTGCGGCGGGCCCCCGCCGACTCGACGGACGATGCGATGCAGGCCGCCGTCGATGCCCTCCGCGACGGCCTGGACGGTCGCCTGACGGCGACAGAGCGGGACCGCGTCGTGGAGCGGCTCGGGCCGGCACGCTCGGCGGCCGACCCGGCCGTCGCGGGACTGGCTGAACGCCAGGCGGCGCTGCTGACCTCGCCGGAGATCGACGCGCGCCTCGCATCGCCCGGCTGGGTGGAGCGGGGCGACGCCGCCGCGCTCCTGGAGCGGATCCTGCCGCTGCGGCTGGAGCGGGCCCTGGTCCTCCTTGGCCTCCTGTGGATGGCCTTCGTGGCAGCCCTCTCGTCGCTGCTGCTGCTGGGCCTCGCCTGGGCCGGCGGCCCGCTCGAGATCACGGTTCCCGAGGGCCCGGTGGAGATCCCCACGGAACCGATCTGGGTGATCCTGCTGCTGGTGGTCGGCGTCGTCGTCGGCATCGCGAGCGGGGTGGCGGCGGTGCTGATCCTGCGCCACCGCGAGCCTGCCGGGATCCGGCTGGCGATCGGCGCCGTCCTGCTGAACCTGGTCGCCGGCGGCTTGCTGACCTTCTACGTCGCGCAGTTCGGCGCGGTCGCCTCCACGGTGGGGCACCTGGCCCTGCTGGCCCTGCTCCTCGACCACCGCCGTCGGCTCGACGCGATCGAGTCGTCCTCCCCGAGTGCGCCCGCACCCGTGTCTGCGGCGACCCCCGGATCCTGATGACCACGTGACGGCCGAGCAGCTCCCGTCGTTCGTCCGGGATGTGTTCGCCGACCGGCGGGCGCTGCTGGGCCTGCTGGCGTCCTGCCTCGCCCTCGGGGCCGCGGGCCTCGATCCGCACGTGCTGGATCCGGGCAACGCGCGCATGCGGGAGGCGCTGGCGGGGGCGCCGGCCCTGGCGCCGACGCTCGCGACGGCGCTCACGGTCGCGGCGCTCGTGCAGGCGGGGTTCCTCCTGGCCGGTGGCGCGATCGCGGACATCTGGCGGTCGCAGCGGCTCCTTCGCGGGGCGCTCGTCGGCCTTGCCGTCGCCTCGCTTGGCGCGACGTTGATGCCCACGGGCCCGGGGCTTCTCGCCAGCCGCGTGCTGGCATGGGCCTGCGATGGCCTGATCATCCCCTTCGCCGTCGGCGCGGTGGCCCAGCTGTACCGGGGCGAGGCGCGCGCGACCGCCCTGGGCATCCTCTTTGCCGTGTTCGGCGCCACAACCCTCGTGGCACCGGTGCTGGTTTCCGTGTTCGGACCCGGTGGCCCCGAGATCCAGGCGTTCGCGCTGTGCGCCGCGGTTGCCCTGGTGTCGGTGCCGGCGACGCGCCGCTGGCTGCCGGACCTTCCGGGGGCGCTCCCATCTCAGCGGCTCACGATCACAACGACGGCGCTGTGGGCATTCGGCGTGATTGCCGTCGTGGACGGGCTGGCGCAGCTCGAGATCCTCCTCGTGCTGCTGGGCGGCGCCCTCATCGTCGGCGCGCTCGCCGCGCGGCGCGTTGCGCACCGGCCGTCGGAGGAGGGCGTCCGCACCAGGAGCGGCGGGGCGGCGCTGGCGGCCGGCCTGGTCATCGGCTTCTCGCAGACCGTGCCCCTGATCGCCCTGCCCGCGTTCTTCACGGCCGTCCAGGGGATCGACGGCTTCCTTGCCAACGTCCTGCTCGCGCCCTTCGTCATCGCGGTCATGGTGGCGGGGCCGGCAAGCGGGTGGCTGCTGGCGCGCTTCTCGCCGCGCGTCCTGATCATCGCTGGTGTCTGGGCGATCGCGGCCGGCGACGTCGCGTTCTACCTGGTCCTCAACCCGACCACGCCGTACGTTGCCCTCATCGTCCCGTTCGTCCTGGTGGGTGCCGGGTTCGTCGTCGCCACGGCCATTCGCACGGCGGTGATCTTCGCGAGCACGCCGCGGCGGCTCCCGGCAACGGCGGCCGCGCTGAACGAGGCGTCGATCGGCGTCGGCGCCCGTCTCGGCACCACCCTGGTCGTCCTGCTGCGCTCGGGCGCCATCACCGACGCGCCCGAGCTGGACTGGCTGCGCCTCGGGCTGGCCGTGGCCGGGGTCGTCGGGGTGATCGGCGGGATCCTGGTCTTCGTGCTCCTCGGCCCGGAAGACCCGGTGCGCACGGTGTGGGACCTTCGCGACGAGCGGACGGCAACGACCCGAGGGGTCGAACGGCCCTGACGGTCCCACCCGACCGGTCGCTGGGCCGTCCGCTCAGGCGCGGCGCAACTCGCGGACGTTGTCGCGCAGGATGACGAAGCCGATGGCGAGCAGCCCCAGGGCGACGAACACCGCGAGGCTCGTGTAGAGCAGGATGGCCGCGCCGACGATGGCGAGCAGGATCGTGAGATCCAGCAGCAGGCGCAGGAAGCGCCGCCGGACCAGGGCCTCGATGGCGACGTACCCGGCCGCGATCACGACGAGGCCGAGCCACCACGGCGCCGCCCCGGTGATCAGCAGCGCACCCAGCAGCAGCACGGCCAGGGCGACGCTGACCGCGGACCAGACGTCCAGCAGGCGGCTGCGGCGGATGGCAGCCGGATCCTGCGGGTGGACCACGTGGCGCAGGTGGGCGCGGGGATCGCCCGGGTCGCCCGCGCGGACGCGGGCAAGCTCGGCCTGGCTGTCCTCGATCGTGGCGAGCGTGCCATCGACCCTCACTCGCAAGCCGCGTCGCTGGGCGACGACCTGGTCCCGCTCCGCGGCCATGCCGGCCACCGATGCCTGCGACCGGCCCGCGCGCTGGGCGGCGGCGACGCGCACGCCCAGGCGCTGTGATGCGCGCTCGAGATCCGCGATCGCGGCCCGGTCGGCGTCGAGGCCGGACCGAAGCTCTCGAAGCTCGGTTGCCAGCGCCTCGGCCATCCGCCCCGGCGGCGGCGTCGCATCGAGCCCGGCGAAGGCAATCGGGTCGATCCACGACTGCCGCGGGCGGCCGTCGCGCGCCCATTTCGGTCCCGCTGGCGCACGCTCCCCGGCCAGCCGATCCTCGGTGTCGAGACCGAACAGGCCGTCGTAGCCCGTCACCCACGGCACCTCGTCGTCGATGAGAATCGGCGTCCATGCGTGCGGCTGCCCGGGCCCCACCGCCACCCCGTCGCCGCGTGCGTAATCCACGAACGGGACCGCGGCGATCGGTGTGGCCCCGCCTGACGCGCCACCTTCGCCCTGGCCGAGCGTCGTCGTCCAGAACCGCCGGATGGCGGTCGCCGTCGACTGGACGCGCCGCGGCAGCCGGAGCGGAACCGACTGCAGGTATTCCCCGGGCTCGACGTACGCGGCGTGGGAGCCGGCCCCGGCGAAGATGACCGGGTGGTCGCCCTCGAGCTGGAGGAGCGGGTCGTCCCAGCGGCGGCGCAGATCGGCCCCCACTTCGTCGTGGGCCGCCCGGGCGAACCACGCCGGGGTGAACGACCCGTCGTCGTGCTCCTCGACGAAGACGAAGCACTGCTCCCAGTCGGCTTCGTGGTCGTTGGCGCCCGAGAACGACGAGCGCCAGTCGTTGATCGCGTAGAAGAAGAGGTAGTGGCAGACCGTCCAGCCGGCGTGCCGCACGACGCGGCCGTAGTAGGAGAAGTCGGGGCGTCGCGACCGGATCTCCGCGTACTTGACCTCGGCCGCGGCCACCGTGCCGCCCGGGACAGTCCCGCGCACCAGGAGCGAAAGGTCGAACCCGGCGTCGATGAGCCGCGCGGCCACTCCGACTCGCGCCAGGCGGCTCGGCGCGCTGAACCGGGGACGCTGTGCGCGCTCCCGACCCTGCGTCAGGGCCACCCCGCTCAGCGGCTGCTGGACGAACTGCAGGAAGAGGGACCGATCCGGCACGCGCGACCGCCAGGTCGCCAGGTCGTGGAGCGTGAGCCGGCCCGCCGGGACGAGCAGGGATCGCTCTCCGGCGGGGTCCACCGCCCACAGGTCGCACTCCGCCACGTAGTCATCGACGGCCATCGGGAAGAAGAACTCGCCATGCGTGTAGCGGATGACGGGCTCAAAGCGGCGAAGCAGGTCGACGTCGGCCGTGCCGCTCATCCCCTGGCCTCGCCGGGCGTGGCGGCGACACCCTCGCTGGGCGCGGCGCCGGCGACGTCGCGGGTGGCGGCGACACCATCGCTGAGCGCATCGCCGGCCTCGCGGCGGGAGATGCCGAAGGCCTCCCTGACCTGGCGCTGGTTCAGGTAGAAGACGGTGGCCACCTGCACGAAGAGCCAGATCGGGATCGTCGTCCCCTGCGTCCACCAGATGGCGATCGACGACACGAGGCCCAGGCCGGCCAGCAGCATCGTGATCGTCCAGCCCAGCTGGCGCATCCGGAGCAGGAGGATCCCCGCCGCCAGGGCGGCGATCGCGAACCCGCCGACCATCGCGGCCCCGGCCGCCACCTCGACGTCGCCGAGCGACGTGTCGGCCGCGGCGTCGCCGATCAGCAGGGCCAGCGCCGTGGAACCGGTGGCGAGCAGCGCTGCGAGGATCATCCCGTAGGCGGCTGCGGTGAGCAGCTGGAGGATCGCGAGAATCGTCACGATCGCCGGGCGCCGCGCGCGTGTCGCGGTGCGCGACGCCGCGGCTGCCGGCGCGCTGCCGGCGCCAGTCGGCGCAGCGCGTGGATCGTCCGGGGGTGCGGGGACCTCTGCCACGCGGGGAGTGTAGCGATTGGACACGTGCGCGTGATGCGCGTGGGACGGCGCGCGGTGCTGGCGTCCAGCGCATCCGCGGGGGCCGCTGGCCGAGGCCGATGCCGAGGCCGGCAATGGACCGGCGGAGACCGGCGCGCCGCGGGTCGAGCGTTGCGGCCCTCCCGCGAACGCGCCGGACGTCTCCGCGGTCGGAGGCACCGCGATGTCACGAACCGGATTCCCATCGCGATCGCCGGCCATCCGTTCCGCCGGCTGGCGCGAATAAACGAAGGTGCCCAGCACGTCGGTTCGAGCCGCGCGTTCGCATGAGGGCCCGGGGAGCAAAGGGAGAACAACCATGGCGACACAGGTGGTCCTGGCGTTCTTCAACGACGAAGCAGCTGCGGACGCCGCGGCCGAGTCGCTGAAGGCCTGGGACAAGATCGACGACGAGGTCAAGCTCAGCGCGATCGGCGTCCTCGCCCTTGACGAGCATGGCAAGGTCAAGACGCAGAAGCTCGGGTCGCGGTCGATCACGAAGGGTGCCGGCATCGGCCTGCTGCTGGCGCTGATCACGCCGGCGGGCCTGGGCATCGTGCTCACCGGCGGCGTCCTCGGGGCGCTGCACCACAAGGGCCTCGGCTTGTCGGCCGAGTATCGCAGCCGGATCGGTGCCGAGCTGACGGACGGCAAGGCCGCGGTCGGCGTGCTGGTCAAGGACGCGCAGGCGGCGATCGTCTCTGCGAAGCTCGCCGAGCTCGGCGGAATCCCGGAGACGCACGAGATCTCCGCCGAGGCCGAGGCCGAGGTCGAGGCGGCCGCGCCTGCGATCGAGGCCGAGGTGGCCGCCCAGGCCTGATCCGTCGCGGATCGAGCAGGCACCAATCGACGAGGCTTCCCGGACTGCCATTGGCCCGGGAAGCCTCAACCTGTCCCGCCCCTGCGCAGGATCGGCGTGATGGGTATGCCTCGGGTACGATTCGCGGGCAACGGACCATCTGCAACCTGCCCCACACGTGAGAGGAACGGCTCGTGACCGATGCCAGGCCGCTTGACGCGGCGCTCTGGGACGACTCGATCCCGGTCGCCGACGACTTCTACCACCACGTCAACGCGAAGTGGCTTGCCGCGAACCCGGTCCCGGCCGAGTACCCGATGTGGGGCGCCTACATCCAGCTGGACCACAACAACAAGGAGCTCACACGGCGGCTGCTGGAGAAGGCAGCCGCGGCCGGTGACGCCGGCGACGCGATCAGCCGCCTCGTGGGCGACTACTACGCCGCCGGCATGGACGAGGCCGGCATCGCCGCGGCCGGGATCGAGCCGCTGCGCCCCTACCTCGACCGCATCGACGCCCTGGCGTCGGCCGAGGATCTTCGCGCGCTCAACCTGGACATGCACCGCGGCGGGTTCGGGGCCCTGTTCGGGATCGGCGTCGAGGCCGACTTCGAGCATGCCGAGGTCTACCTCGGGTACCTCGGCCAGGCCGGCCTGGGCCTCCCGGAGCGCGGCTACTACCTGAACGACGACGAGCGCTCCACCGGTCTGCGCAGCGCCTACACGGCGCACGTCGCGGCCCAGCTGGGCAACCTTGGCGCGGCGCCGGACGCGGCAGCGGCGTCGGCGTCAGCGATCCTCGCCTTCGAGAGCCGCCTTGCGGAGGCCTCGCTCTCCCGCGAGCAGCAGCGCGACCCGAAGCTGACCATGAACCGCTTCGAGGTTTCGGGGCTGGACGAGCTGATGCCCGGCTACCGCCTGGGCGCGTACCTGCGCGAGGTCGGCGTCGCCGGGGACACCGTGAGCGTGGACAACCCCGGGTTCTTCCGGGAGCTCGATGCGGCCATCGCCGACACCCCGATCGACACGCTCAGGAGCGTACTGCGCTGGCACCTCGTCCGCGCCTGCGCGTCGTCGTTGCCGCCCCTCTTCGAGGATGAGGGGTTCGCGTTCTACGGCCGGATCCTCGCCGGCCAGCAGGAGCAGCAGCCCCGCTGGAAGCGGATCGTCGCCTCCGCCTCCACGGACATCGGCGAGGCCGTCGCCCAGCTGTTCGTGCGCGTCACGTTCCCTCCCGAGGCAAAGGCGCGCGTGGAGCAGCTCGTGGACCATCTCCTGGTGGCGATGGAGCGGGCGATCCGCGGCAACGCGTGGATGACCGAGGCCACCCGCGCCGAGGCGCTCACCAAGCTCGCGGGGTTCACCTACAAGATCGGCTACCCGGCGACCTGGCGCGACTACTCGGGCCTTTCCGTGGACCGCACGAGCCACCTTGCCAACGGTTTCGCCGCCGCGCGCTTCGAGATGCGCCGTCAGCTGGACCGCCTGGGCAAGCCGATGGACAAGGCGGAGTGGGCCATGCCGGCCCACGTGGTCAACGCGTACTACCACCCGCTGCGCAACGAGATCGTGTTCCCCGCGGGGATCCTGCAGCCGCCGTTCTTCTTCGCCGGCGCGGACGACGCCGTGAACTACGGCGGGATCGGGACCGTGATCGGGCACGAGATCACGCACGGCTTCGACGACACGGGCTCCCGCTTCGACGCCGAGGGGGCCTTGCGCGACTGGTGGACCGACGACGACCGCACGGAGTTCGAGCACCGCGCGAACGTGCTCGTGGAGCAGTTCAACGGGTACCCGGTCGAGGACGATGTCCACGTCAACGGCAGGCTCACGCTTGGCGAGAACATCGCGGACCTGGGCGGTATCGCCATCTCGCTCGACGCGATGCGCGAGGCGATCGGCGATGACGCGCCCCTGGTCGACGGCCTGACGTCGGAGCAGCGGTTCTTCCTGGCCTACGCCACCATGTGGCGGATGGGCTACACGGAGGCCGCAGCACGGATGCTGGCCAACGTGGACACCCATGCACCCAGCCAGTACCGGGTCAACGGACCGCTCTCGAACACGCCGGCGTTCGCGGCGGCGTTCGGGGTCCCGGAGGGGTCGCCCATGGCCCTGCCCGTGGACCAGCGCGCCAGGGTCTGGTAGGCGCCGGACATCCGGCCGGACAGAGGGAGCACACCGACATGACCTTCTCCATCGTGGCGCGCGATCCGGCCACGGGCGACCTCGGCATCGCGATCGCCTCCAAGGCGCTGGCGGTCGGCGCCATCGCGCCCTTCGCACGCGCCGGCGTCGGGGCCATCTCCACCCAGGCGTAGCCGAACGTGGCCTACGGGCCCGACGGGCTGGCCCGCCTCGCGGCGGGTGAGGACCCGTCGGCCATCCTCGCCGGGCTGGTCGCCGCCGACTCCATGGGCGCGAACCGGCAGGCGGGCATCGTGGACGCCCAGGGCAGCTCGGCGACGTGGACGGGGGCGGCCTGCATCCCCTGGGCAGGCGGGCGCACTGTTCCCGGTGTCGCGATCCAGGGCAACTGCCTGACCGGACCCGAGGTGGTGGACGCCATGCTGGCGGCCTGGGAGGCATCCACCGAGTCATTCCCGCGGCGGCTCGTCGCGGCGCTGCGGGCCGGTGACCAGGCGGGCGGTGACGCCCGCGGTCGCCAGTCGGCGGCGCTCCTCGTCCGGCGCGAGAAGGGCGGTGTGGGCGAGGCCGACGACCGCTGGATCGACCTCCGGATCGACGACCACACGGACCCGGTGACGGAGCTCGGCAGGCTCCTGACCCTCCACGAGAACCAGACGAAGCTCGATGCCGAGAAGCTGGCCCAGATCGGCACGGTGATCGTGACGCAGGTCACGTCCGCGATCAAGACCGCCCTCGCCCCGAAGGATCCGGCCGCGCCCGCTGCCGGGACATTGACCTCGTCCCCGGCGGACCTGTCCGCCGACCCCGGGGCGACCCCGACGGACGCCGGCTGACCCAGCCTTCGGGGAGGCCTCGGCCCGCGGATGCGTTCGCGTCGCACGGAGATCCCCGCCGGCGCGGGAGTCATCGCGGACAAGCCAGTCGGCTGCAGGAGCGGCACCGGCCAGTGCCGCGGATCTGCGGCGGACGGCATGCCAACCGGGTATCTTGCGCGGCGACCAACGATGAGGGAACGATGACGCCAACGCCCCGTACTCGCTGCGGGTCACGCCCGTGAGCCTGCTGCGCCCGATCCGCGAGACCTGGGCAACGTCCATCGGGGTGGCCCGAGAGCGGCTGCGCGTCGGCGGGCGGCGCCGAATCCTGCTCGACTGGGCCGTCCAGGCGGGCGTCCTGCTCCTCGTCGGCAATCTCGTGCCCGGGATTCTCGTCAGCAGCATCGGTGCCGCCCTCTTCGCGGCCGTCGTCCTCGGTCTCCTGAACGCCCTTGTGCGGCCAGTGATCATCCTCCTGACCCTGCCCCTGAACGTCGTGACCGTCGGGCTGCTCTCGCTCGTCGTCAACGCGATGATGCTGACGCTCGCGGCGCCGCTGGTGCCCGGCTTCGAGGTGACGTCGTTCGCCGGCGCCTTCGCTGCGGCCGTCGTCATCACCATCCTCACGACCCTGATCTCCGTCGTCATCGCCGCCGATCGGGACGACACCTTCTTCGCGGAGCTTGCTCGCCGCCTGGCGTCGATGGAGACGCCCCGCGTCGTGGGTGGGAGGGGCCTGGTCATCATCCAGATCGACGGCCTGTCCGCGCCGATCCTGCGGAACGCCATCCGCGTCGGGCTGACGCCCCGGATGGCCTCCTGGGTCCGGAGCGGACGCTATCGGCTTGTCGAGTGGGACTGTGCCCCGCCCTCCCAGACGCCCTCCAGCCAGGCCGGCATCCTCCACGGGAGCAACGACGACATCCCAGCCTTCCGCTGGTACGAGAAGGATCGCCGGCGGCTGATGGTTGCCAACCGGCCCGCCGATGCCGCGGAGATCGAGGGGCGGCTCTCGGACGGGCGAGGGCTGCTCGCGGCCGACGGCGTGAGCGTCGGGAACCTGTTCTCCGGCGACGCCAAGCGGAGCCTCTTCACGATGAGCACGATTGGAAAGGGCCGGGCGGTCGACGTCGACGCGTTCTCGCTCTACTTCGTCGACCCGTCCGCGTTCGTCCGCACCGTTGTCCTGACGGTGACCGAGGTCGTGAAGGAGCTGCTCGAAGCTCGGCGGCAGCGCGCCCTCGACATCCAGCCCCGGGTGCACCGGGGCGCTGCGTTCGCCGGGATGCGGGCCGTGAGCAACGTCCTTCTCCGGGATCTCAACGTGACGTTCCTCATCCACGCCATGGGCCGCGGCACGCCGATCCTGTACGCCGACTTCGTCGACTACGACGAGCTCGCCCACCACGCCGGACCCGAGCGGCTCGAGTCGCTGCGCTCCCTGACCGGAGTCGACCAGGTGATCGCCTCGCTCGAGCGAGCGGCGGTGGGCGCGCCGCGCGAGTACTCGATCATCGTCGTCTCAGACCATGGCCAGAGCCAGGGAGCGACGTTCCGCCAGCGGTACGGGTCCACCCTCGACGAGGTGGTTCGGGCGCTGATGGGCGGCGATGCGACCGCGGTCACGCCGGCTGCGGAGGGCGAGGGCTGGGGGCCGGTCAACGTGCTGCTCTCGGAGATCCGCAATCGACCGGGCATCACCGGGAAGGTGGCCTCGCGGGCGCTCGGCGGCCGAACGAACGACGGTGCAGTCGAGATCGGCCGGCAGGCGGAGCCAACCACGGTGGCCGAGGGGACAGCCGACGTCGTCGTCGGGCCGAGCGGGAACCTGGCCAACATCTACTTCCCGGGGATCGCGGGCCGGGCAACGCTCGAGGAGATCGACGCACTGGCCCCCGGCCTCGTCGCCGGGCTGGCCGCGCACCCGGGCATCGGGTTCGTGCTGGTGAAGACCGACACCTTCGGCTCGGTGGTCGTCGGGCGGGCCGGCGTCCACCGGCTCGTCGATGGGCACGTGGACGGCGAGGACCCGCTGGGGCCGTTCGGCCCGCGCGCCGCTGATCACGTCCGCAGGATCGACGCCTTCGCGCACGTGGGCGATCTGCTCGTCAATTCCGTCTATGACGCCGACCTCGACGAGGTGGCGGCCTTCGAGGAGCTCGTCGGGAGCCACGGGGGCTTCGGCGGCCCCCAGACGCGGCCGTTCCTCCTCGCGCCGACATCGCTCACCATCCCCGACGAGGTGCTCGTCGGGGCTCCCGCCGTCCACCACCAGCTGCGGCAGTGGGCCGATGAGCTGGGGGTGGGACCCGACTCGGGAGCCGTCGTGGCCGCGTCGGTCGAGACCCAGGAGCGCCGCCCCCGTGCGATCGGCGCCGTGGCCGCGCTCCTCGCCGTGAACGCCATCCTGCAGCTGATGCTCGGCGTCGGCGCCCTGGGGGTCAGCCTCGTGGCGCTCACCGAGATCGAGGTGCCCCAGGTCAGCGGCATCCTGGTCGTGGGGGTCGTGCTGACCGCAATCGGCGTGACCGGGCTCGCGATCGCCCTCGGCCTGTGGCGCCGTCGTCGCTGGGCCTGGATGGGGGCGCTCGTCATCGAGGGCCTCAGCGTCGTGCAGGTCCTGCTGATCGTCGCCAGCAGCGGGCTCGGCGGGATGGTCGGCGCCGGCCTCACCACCATCGTGGTCACCCCGATCGTGTTCTTCTACCTCACGCGCCCGCACGTCGCGGCAGCGTTCGGGCGCCAGCGACGGCCCGCGCGCGGCGCGCCCGGCAAGGGGACGCGGTAGCCGCGAGACGGAACCGCTTCCTGGAGGGTTCTAGAGGCCGGCGGCAGGCGCGGGACGCCGGCGGCAGGCGGCGGGAGACGCCGACGGCCTGACAGCCGGCCAGCGCCTACTTGAGCAGCTCGACGGCGTCGGTCAGGCCCCACTTGGCGACGATGGCCTTCATCGTGCCGTCGGCGTACATCGCGTCGATCGCCGCGGCGACGGCCTCCTTCATGCCCGCGTCGTCCTTGCGGATGGCGATCCCGATGGGTTGTGGGTCGAGTGCCGGTCCGCCGATCTCGCCTACGCCCGGCGTACGGCGGCTTGTCGACGTAGTACGCGTCGGCAGCCGAATCACCCACCAGGGCGTCGACTTGCCCCGCCACGAGCTCCTCGACCCACTTCTCGTCCGACTTCGTGCCCCAGACGAGGTCGATGGCGGGCTTGCCGGCCGCGACCAGGTCGTCGCTGGCGGCCTTGAGCGAAGCCTCGGTGCTGAACCCGGGCTCCACGGCGACCGACTTGCCTGCCAGGTCCTCAACGGTTTGGATGCCGCTGGGATTGCCGGAGGCCACGAGGAAGCCCGTCCACACGCGCAGGTAGTCGACGAAGTCCGCCTCCTCGGCGCGCCCGCCGAAGGTGCTGGTCATGCCCGAGATGACGAGGTCACATGCCCCGCGCCCAGCTGGGTGAGGAGGGAGTCCCACCCGGTGGGGTCGATCCGGCTGGCGACGCCGAGGCGCTGCGCCACCTCGGCGGCGATGTCGATGTCGAGACCCACGGCCTCCGTGCCCTTCTCGGCGGAGCGGCCCGCCGCCGTGGACTCGAACGGTGGGAAGTCCGTGCTGGAGCACCAGACGAGCGTGCCCGCGGCCTTCACGCGGTCGGGACCGGTGACGAGCGCCGCGGGCGCACCCCCCGGCGCCAGGGTCGGCGAGGTGCTCCCTCCCGCAGCAGGCGTGGCCGGGCCGAACCAGCAGGAGCACGGCTCCGACCGCGAGCACGCCGACGACTGCGACCGCTGCCACGCTGGTGAGCATCTTCGTGGTCGAGTTCATGGTCCAGGACCCCCATGGCAGGCGCACCACCCGCCACTGGCGGGTGTGATCGATCTGGTCGAGGGCCGCCTCGAGGACCCGGTCGGCCACCTCGTCCGGACCTTCCGTGAAGAGGGCCCCAAGGAGGCGGTCGAGCTCACGCTGGTCGGTCATCGAGGTTGCCCTCCAGCCACCGCGACGGAGCGCTCGTCAGCCTCGAGGGCTGCGCGCATCGCCCGGTGGGCGTAGTGGAGCCGGGACCGTGCAGTCCCCGCGGGGATCGCCAGTCGCTCCGCGATCTCGGTCGGGGTCAGGCCCAGGTAGTGGGTGAACACGAGGATCGCCCGCTGCTCGGGCGGGAGACGGCGGAAGCCGCGTTCGAGCCGGTCGCGGTCCTCGACCGGCATCACCTCGTCCGGCCCAACCGGCCCCTCGGTCGGGAGGACCCGGACGTTCGCCTTCCACGTCCGGGCGCGCCGCGCCTCGGCGTAGCTGGCGTTGACGAGCAGGCGATGCAACCAGGCGTCGAAGCAGCCCGGATCGCGAAGGCCCGGCAGCTCGCGCCAGGCGATCACCAGCGACTGCTGCACCGCGTCTTCGGCCTGCCCGACGTCCCGCAGGATCCGGTGGGCGATCGCCATGAGCCGGTCGCCGTGCGTCCGGGCCAGGATGGCGAATGCCTCCCGGTCACCGTGCTGCGCCTGCTCGACGAGGTCCCGATCCAACGGATCGTCCTCCGTGGCGTCCTTCGGGGACGCCCTCCGACTCTACTGAGATTCGGAGAGCCGCGCGCGTTCAATTCTCGGAGTTGGGCTGGAGGTGGGCTCGGAGCCGCGACAACGCCTGTTCGGCCAGGGTCGCGACGGCGGCTTGCCGGTCGGGCTCGCAACGGCGCCCTGCCAGTCAGGGTCGCGTCGTCGCTCCCCGAAGCGCCGCCACGAGCCGCCCCAGGGCGGCCACGTCCCGGCCGTCCGGGCCCAGCGCATCCACGAGGGCCGAGGCGAGGATGACGCCGTCGGCGCCGGCCCGAACGAGCGCGCGGACGTGGGCCGGGCGGCTGACGCCGAAGCCGACGGCCACGGGGACCGGGCTGACGGCCTTGACCTCGCGGACGTAGCGACCCACCTCGGGCGGGAGGCTGGTCCGGGCGCCGGTGATCCCCACGAGCGACACGCAGTACAGGAAGCCGCCGGTGCGGGCGGCGATGGCTGCCCGGCGGGCGGGAGAGCTGGTCGGGGCGACCAGGTAGACGACCGCCAGCCCGGCCTCCGCGGCGGCCGCCTCGAAGGGCGCCCCCTCGTCGGGTGTCAGGTCGGCGACGATCGTGCCCGAGGCGCCCGCCGCGACGAGCGTGGCGGCCCGGTCGCGGCCATCCCCGCCGCCGATGAGCTGGTTGGCGTAGCCCATGGTGACGAGCGGGACGCCGGGACGCTCCCGGGCGATCCGGCGGACGAGGTCCAGCGAGCGTTCCAGCGTCGCACCTGCGGCGAGCGCCACCGACGAGGCGCGCTGGAGCGTCGTCCCGTCCGCGAGCGGGTCGGAGTACGGCAGGCCCACTTCCAGCAGGTCGGCGCCGCCGTCGATGGCGGCGAGGGCGACCGCCAGCGAGGTCTCGGCGTCGGGGTAGCCGGCGACGATGTACGGCATCAACGCCACGCGTGCGGCGGCAAGGGCGCGGTCGAACGGCTCCGCGATCCGGCGGGCGCCGGGGGTTGCGTTCGTCGACGGCTGCGTCGATCGAGCGGGCGCCGCGGCGGGTCGATCGAGCGTTGTCACCGGACACCCTCCCAGGGCTCGACGTCCGCGAAACGCTCGAGGGCGCCGAGATCCTTGTCGCCGCGCCCCGAGAAGCCGACGAGGACGATCGTCTCGTCGGGCCAGGCGGCGGGCGACTGCCCGCGGTCCGCACGGCCGGCTGCCCTTGCGCCTTCCACCATCCCGGCCAGCAGCTTGGGCAGTGCCGCGATCGCGTGCGCCGTCTCGAGCGCCGGGAGAATCCCCTCGGTCAGGGTCGTCGCCTTCATCGCCGCCACGGCCTCCCGGTCGGTCGCCGCGGCGAGGAAGATCCGCCCGGCCTCCGCGAGGGCGGCCAGCTGCGGCCCCACGCCCGGGTAGTCGAGGCCCGCCGAGGCGCTCACCGCCTCCACGACCTGCCCGTCGCGGTCCTGGAGCATGAGCGAGCGCGACCCGTGAAGGATCCCCGGGCTCCCGCCCAGGATCGCGGCCGCGTGGCGCCCGGTGTCGATCCCGTCGCCGGCGGCCTCCGCGACCGCGAGGCGGACCGACGGCTCCCCGATGAAGCGGGCCAGGAGCCCGATCGCGTTCGAGCCCCCGCCGACGCAGGCCAGGGCCAGGTCCGGGAGGCGCCCCTCGACGGCCACGAGCTGGGCAGCGGCTTCGTCGCCGATGCGGCGCTGGAGGTCGCGGACGATCGTGGGGTACGGGTGCGGGCCCATCGCGCTGCCCAGGACGTAGTGCGTCGTGCCGACGTTCGTGACCCAGTCGCGCATCGCCTCGTTGACGGCATCCTTGAGGGTCGCCGTTCCGGAGGTGACCGAGCGGACCTCGGTTCCGAGCGCGCGCATCCGCAGGACGTTCGGCGCCTGGCGCCGGATGTCCTCCTCGCCCATGTAGACGACGCACGGCAGCCCCAGGAGGGCACAGGCCGTGGCCGTGGCGACGCCGTGCTGGCCCGCCCCGGTCTCGGCGATCACCCGGGTCTTGCCGAGGCGACGCGTCAGCAGCGCCTGACCGAGGGCGTTGTTGATCTTGTGGGCCCCGGTATGGGCGAGATCCTCGCGCTTGAGGTGGACCCGGAGTCGGGTCGGGAGAGCCGGGGCCCCGCGTGATCCGGCGGCACCGCCTCGACCCGGACCGCCGACCGCACCCGCCGCGCGCAGGCGGGCCGCCTCGGCCAGGACGGCCGCGGCCAGGCGGTCGGCCCGGTAGAGGGCGGTGGGGCGACCGGCGAACCGCGCCAGCAGCTCGCGCAGCTCGGCCCAGAAGACCGGGTCGTGGCGGAGGACCGCCCAGGCGGACTCCAGCTGCTCCAGGGCGCCGATCAGCGTCTCGGGGACGAAGCGCCCGCCGAAGTCGCGCTCGACACCCCAGTGGCCGCGGGTGTCGGCCTCGATGAGGCCGGCGTGGACCGGGGTCGGGCCCGAGGGGACGTTCGGGCGATCGAAGCGAGCGGCGCGGGCGCGCTTGGCGAAGAGCGCGACGGCCAGCGAGTCCTTGCGAGGCCGCTCGCCCCTGACCCGCGCCGCCTCCACGCCCGAGGCCACATCGACGCCGACCGCCGGCACGGCACGCAGGGCACCGGCGACCGACGCCGCGTTGAGCCCGCCGGCGAGGATCACCGGGACCTCGCGGGCCACGGCCGCGACGAGGGTCGGGTCGGCGCGGGTGCCGGTGCCGCCGGGGTGCGTGCCGCCCGCCGTGTCCAGGAGGATCCGCGCCGCGCCGGCGGCCACGTGGGCCCGGGCGCGCGCGACGGCCTCGTCGACACGTGCCTCGCGTTCGGACGCGTCGGTTGGAGCCTCGGCCGGCAGGTGGACCACAGCCCACGCGGGTCGCGGCGAGCCGGCGATCCGGTTCGGCAGCTCCCCGCCCGCGTACTGGATCGCGTCGACGTTGACCTCGGCGGCCAGCGCCGCCACGAGGTTGGCTTCCGCGCCGGCAGTGATCGCGACGAGCAGCGGCGTGCGGGTCCCGCCGGCGGCCCGGGCACGGCGGGCGAGGGCGGCACCCTCCGCGACGCTGAGCGCCCGCGGCGTCCCCGCGACGAAGTTGAGCCCGATGGCGTCGGCACCGGCCGCGAGGGCCGCGTCGAGCCCGGCGTCGTCCACGACGCCGCAGATCTTCACGATCGGGATGCGGTGCGCGGCGCCCGGGTCGTCCGGCACCGCTCCCGCTGCAACGAAGGCCGCGGCGGCTGCCCGCGGATCGGCGGTGCGGACCAGCGCCTCCCCGACGAGCGCGGCGTCGTAGCCCGCGGCCCGCCAGCGGGCGATCGTCGCGGGCTCGCGGGCGCCGGATTCGGCCACCGTGATCCGGTCGTCGGGGATCCCCCCACGCAGGCGGATCGGGTGATCCGGGTCCACCGCGAGCGTCCGCAGGTCGCGCGCGTTGACGCCGACGATCCGCGCTCCCGACGCCAGGGCGGCGTCCAGCTCGCGCTCGGCGTGGACCTCCACGAGCGGCTCCAGGCCGAGGTCGCGGGCCCGGGCGACGAGGTCGGCCAGGCGGCGGGCGGGGTGGAGTGCCGCCATGAGCAGGACGAGGTCCGCGCCGGCCGCGCGCAGGACCGGCAGCTGTCGCGGGTCGACCACGAACTCCTTGGCGAGCACCGGCACCGCCACGGCGGCGCGAACGGCGCGCAGGTCCTCCACGGAGCCCCCGAACCAGTGGGGCTCGCAGAGGACGGAGATCACGGACGCGCCCCCGGCCGCGTAGGCGCGGGCCTGCGCCGCGGGGTCCAGGCCTGCCGCGGCGATCGCGCCGGCGGAGGGCGACGAGCGCTTGACCTCGGCGATGAGATGGAGCCCCGGCCGGGCAAGGCGCAGCAGGGCGTCGCGCGGCGCCGGCTGCGCGGCCGCGGCACGGGCGAGGTCGCGGTACGCGGCGCTCCCCAGCTCGGCGTTGATGTCGGCGGCACGGCGGGCGGCGATCTCCCCCAGGACGCCGGCGCGCCCGCGGGCAGGAACGGGTGGACGTCCGGCCGCGCGCGGGCGGGCCGGCACGGCGGCGGGGGTCATGCGGGCACCTCCGGGTTGGCTGCGCGGACTCGGGCTTCCTCGGCGATCCGGCCAGCGTCGGCCGCGGCCTTCTCGGCCCGAAGCCGGGCCAGGAAGGCGGTCGCGGAGCCGCCGTCGATCGTGGTAGCGGCAAGGGCGATGCCGCCCCCCAGGTCGGTGACTCGGTCAGCCGCCACGAACGCAGCGGCCGCGTTGAGCAGGACCACGTCGCGCCGCGGCCCGGGGTCGGTGCCGTCGAGGACGCCCTCCACGAGCGCGGCGTTCTCCGCGGGTGACCCTCCCAGGAGGGTGGCCGTGTCGGCCCGCGCCAGCCCCAGGGCCGCCGGGTCGACCGTGCGGCGCTCAACGCCTCCCGGCGTCACGTCGTGGATGACGCCGCTGCCGTCGAGCGGCAGCTCGTCCAGCCCTGCTCCGTGGACGACGAGCGCCCGGTCGGTCCCGAGTGCCAGCAGCACCTCGGCAACGCGAGGAGCAGCGGACGGATCCCCCACCCCGACGACCTGGCGGCGCGCCCCGGCCGGGTTCGTGAGGGGGCCCAGCAGGTTGAAGGCCGTGCGCACGCCGATCTCGCGGCGCGTCGGCCCGGCGTGGCGCATCGCCGGGTGGAAGCCGGGGGCGAACAGGAAGGCGAACCCGATCTCGCGCAGGGCTTCCGCCGCCGACGCCGCGTCGTGGTCGGTCCGCACGCCGAGCGCCTCCAGCACGTCGGCCGAGCCGGACTTCGAGGTGATCGCGCGGTTTCCGTGCTTGGCCACCGGCACGCCGGCCGCGGCGACGACGATGGCGGCAGTCGTCGAGATGTTGAAGGTCCCGGATCGGTCGCCACCCGTCCCGCACGTGTCGACGGTGCCGGCCGGCGCATCGACGCGCATGACCCGCTCCCGCATGGCCTCGGCGAAGCCGGCGAGCTCGTCGGTCGTCTCGCCGCGCATGCGCAGGGCGACGAGCAGAGCTGCCAGCTGGGCGCCGGTCGCCTGGCCGTCCATCACGGCGCCCATCGCTGCGCGGGCCTCGTCGCGCCCCAGGGTCCTCCCCTCGACCACGGCCGCCAGCGCGGCGCGCACCGCCTCGCTCATCGGGCCGCCCCCTCGGCGAGCGGGGACGCGGCCTTTGCGGCGGGCAGGGCTGCGCCACCGGCGGTCGGGGCTGCGTCACCGGCGGTCGGGGCTGCGTCAGCGGCGCCCAGGGTCGCCGCAACGTGGCGCCCACCGGCCTCGTCAGCCTCGCCGGCCTCGTCCAGGCCGTGCGTGGCGAAGGTCCCGGACACCGCGTCCAGCCTCCCGGCCTCGCCCTCCCCCGCCAGGCGCAGGAAGTTCGCCAGGAGGTGCGGCCCCTCCGGGGTCAGGACCGACTCGGGGTGGAACTGCACGCCCTCCATCGGCAGCGCGACGTGACGCACGCCCATCAGCACGCCGTCGCCGGCGCTGTGGGCCGTGGGAACCAGCTCCGCCGGAAGCGTGGCCGGGTCGATGCACAGCGAGTGGTAGCGCGCCGCCATGAACCCGGGGCTCATCCCGGCCAGCATCCCGGCGCCGTCATGCTCCACCGCCGACGCCTCGCCGTGGACCAGCGTGGGAGCCCGCACGATCGAAGCGCCGAACGCAGCGCCCATCGACTGCATCCCCAGGCACACGCCGAGCAGGGGGATCGAGCGTTGCGCCGCGAAGCGAACCGTCTCCACCGAGATGCCCGCGTGCTCCGGGTCGGACGGCCCGGGAGAGACCACGATCCCGCGCAGCTCGGCCGCGGGATCGTCGGCCAGCGCGTCGAGGCCGGTCCGGTCGATGGCGTCGTTGCGCAGGACGCGGACGTCGGCGCCGGCAGCCTGCAGCGCCTGCACGAGGTTGAAGGTGAAGCTGTCGTAGTTGTCGATCACGAGGATCATGGAGCGCCCTCGGGCGCCGCCCGATCCTCGCTGCCGTCGCGCGCCGCCCCGCCTTCGGGCGCCGCATCGTCCTCGGTGCCGTCGGGCTGCCCGGCCGCCGGTCGCGGCCCGGCGCCGGCTCCGCTTGCCAGGTCGATCGCCCGGCGCATCGCCGCCGCCTTGTGCTCGGTCTCCTCGAACTCGCGCGCAGGATCGCTGCCGGCCACGATGCCAGCCCCCGTGTGGAGGTGGGCCACGCCCTCCCTGAGGACCGCGCTCCGGATGGCGATGGCCGTGTCCAGGTTGCCGTCGTAGCCGAGGTAGCCAACCGCGCCGCCGTAGAGCCCGCGGCGCTCGCCCTCCGCGGCCGCGATGAGCTGCATCGCGCGGACCTTCGGGGCGCCGGAGAGCGTTCCCGCCGGGAAGACGCTGCGCAGCGCGTCGAGCGCATCGAGGCCCGGCGCCATCTTCGCCTCGACGTGGCTCACCAGGTGAAGGACGTGGCTGTAGCGCTCCACCTCCATGTACTTGGAGACCCGCACCGTGCCCGGCCGGGCGACCCGCCCCAGGTCGTTGCGCCCGAGGTCGACGAGCATCACGTGCTCGGCGCGCTCCTTGGGGTCGGCCTGCAGCTGCTCGGCAAGGAGCTCGTCCTCCTTCGCGTCGGCGCCGCGCGGGCGCGTGCCGGCGATGGGGTGGGTCGTGAGCCGTTCGCCCTCGACCTGCAGGAGGAGCTCCGGGCTGGCGCCGACGACCTCGAACGAGGGTGTCCGCACGAAGAACAGGTACGGGCTGGGGTTGACGCGGCGAAGCGACCGGTAGAGGCCGATGCCGTCCAGCGGGCGCCCGTCGGCACCCGGCGGCAGCGCCAGCGTCTGGCGTCGGGCCAGGACAACCTGGATCGCCTCCCCTGCCGCGATGGCGTCCTTGGCGTTCCGGACGGCCGCCTCGAAGGCTTCGCGTCCCAGCGATGTCTCCGGTTCGACCCACAAGGCCGGGGAGCCGGCGACCGTCGCGGCCGCGGGCCCGCCCGCGGGCGCAGCCGCGGGCCCGCCGCGCGCGTGATGGCGGGCCCGGTCGCGGGGCCGGCGATCTCGGCGGCACTTGGGCGGGCGGTCCGCTCGAGGGCCTCGAACAAGGCCCGCTCGGCGACCCGGTAGCGCTCCTCCAGCCGGGGCGCGTCGGTGTGGAGCGACGCGATCGCGGCCAGGGTGTGGGTCAGGTGGTCGAAGACCAGGACGAGGTCGGTCTCGATGAAGCTCGCCAGCGGGACGCCGACGGGGTCCGCGGCCGGGAGCGGCACGCTGGGCTCGAAGACGGAGACGGCGTCGTAGGCGAGCGCGCCCACCGCGCCGCCGGTGAAGCGGGGCATCCCGCCACTGGGCTCCGCCCTGCGTCGCGGCAGGAAGCCGCGGAGGGCGGCCAGCGGATCGCCGCCAGGCAGGTCCGTGACCGGCAGGTCCGGCGTGTAGTCCACCACGCCCACCGGGCGGGCCTGGATGCGCGCCCGCCCGCCGCGCACCTCCAGGAGCCGGCGCGGCCCGATGCCCAGGAAGCTGTAGCGTCCCAGGCGCTCGCCGCCCTCGACCGATTCGAGGAGGTACGCCGGGGTGACGCCGTCGTCGAGGCGCAGGAAGGCGCCGATGGGAGTCTCGAGGTCGGCGTCGCGCACCGCCCGCAGGCGGATCGTGTCCGCGCTCCCGGCGAGGCGCTTGACCTCGCCGAGGCTGAGGGGGTGCTGGGTGGACATTGCGGCGATCCTCCGGAAAACGAACACGACCTCTCGTCCTGCCAGGACGAAAGGTCGGGACCTTCCGCGGTGCCACCCGGGTTCGGCGTGTGCCGCGCTCATCGTGACCGACGGGACGGGGACCGTCCGATCGGCGCTGCCCTGTATCGCTGGCGCTCTGCGCCGGAGCCTACTGGCGGCAGCCGTGCCCTCTCGGGCTGATCGGCCGGGCCCACGTTCGGTCCGGAGGCTCCCGGGTCCATTTGCCGTCGTCGCCGCCCCGACTTCCACCAGCCGTCGGGTCTCTGTGCCGGCGCCGCGACGGGTACTCGTCCCGTTCACAGCCACGTATGGAGTTGTGGCGGGAGTCTAGGCGCGTGCCGTTCGCCGCGTCAAACGCACCGCCCCGCGAGCGGCCGTCAGCGCGCCAGGCGATCCGATGCCCTGCGGATCGCCAGCAGGAGCGCGTTGCCGCCGCGGCGGGGTTCGAGGAGGTTCGGCTGGGAGGCCTCCAGGATGAGCGTCGGGTGGAGCTCCACCTGGGCGGCGCGTCGACCGACGAATGTCACCTCGACGATGAGCGCCTGCTGGGTGCGCGCGTCGTGCTGCAGGTCGAACACGAGATCGCCCAGCGAGTAGACGACCAGGTGCCCGTCGACCAGCTCGAGCGGGCCGGCCCAGTGGGAGTGGCTGCCGAGGACCAGGTCCGCGCCGGACCTTCACGAGCGCGGTTGCCAGCCGGCGCTGCGCGGGTGCGACCGCATCGGTGTACTCGCGCCCCCAGTGGGGAACGACGATCACGACGTCGGCGCCCGCGCGGCGGGCAGCCCGGATGTCCGCGCGCATGGCCGGAAGCTGGAGCGGGGCGGCGCCGGCCCTGGCGGGCGTCGCGTTGACTCCGGCGTCCACGCCGTTGTACCCGAGGACCGCGATCCGGACGCCGGCGCCGGTCAGCCACGCCGGACGCCGCGCTGCAAGGGAGGTGCGACCGGCCCCCGTGTGCGCGATCCCGCGCCGGTCGAGGTTGCGGATCGTGTCGACGATCCCGGTCGAGCCGGCGTTGGCGACGTGGTTGTTCGCCAGCGAGACCACGTCGATCCCGGCGCGGTCGAGGCCCGAGAGCAGCGCCGGGTCCATCGAGAAGACGTACCCGCGCGGATGGTAGGAGAACCTGTCGGGTGCCGGACCCTCCAGGTTGACCAGCGCGACGTCGGCGCCGGCCAGGAGCGTCCGCACGGCGCCGGCGTGGCCCGTGCGCCGGCCACGCACGATCTCCCAGCCGGGCGCGCCGCAGCAGACGCGGGCGGTGATCCTCGCCGTCCCGCCGTCCCAGGGGTAGTCGGCTCCCCTGCCCTGCTTCACCGCGAGCCGGTAGACCTCGCGGTCGAGCATCACGTCGCCGCCTGCGGCGAGGGTCCAGAGGGCCGACGGATCGAACGCCGAGCGCCGGGCGCCGGCCGGCACCGAGACGAGCAGCGGCCAGGCCGCGAGGTCGCGGATACGCGCCTCGCCGAAGAGCGCCACGCCGTCGACCGCGAGCGCACGGACGCCCGGTGTCACGTCCTCCGCTCGCAGGAATCCGAGGGCACTCGGGTCCTTCTCGAGCGCGGCGCGGATCTTCTGCACCGGGAGTGTCCGCACGTTCGACCCGCGGGCCACCCCGAGCGCGGAGAGGAGCGGTGCCAGGTCGGCGGCCGCAACCAGGACGCTCCGGGGCCTGCTCCCGGACCCGGCGGCTGCCGCGGCAATGCGCTGCCGCGAGATCGAGCGCTCGGTGGACCAGAACCCGGTGACCGGGACGAGCGGCACGACGGTCGACGTCGGCACCGGGGACGCCCCGGGCGTCGGCACCGGGGACGCCGCGGGGGACGCGACGGGCGTCGGCACCGCAGGCGCCGCCGCGGCCGCGCTCCGGATGGGCGCCCCCGACGCTCCCGCCGCTGGCGCCGGTGATCGTGTCGGATCCGTGCTCCCGGTCACCCCGGGGGTCGGGTCCAGCGTCGGGCTGGCCGGGCTGACGGTGGCTGGCGGCGGCAACGGCGATCCCGCCGGGTCGAGCGCCGCCGGCAGCCCGCCGGTGCCGCCGCAACCGGCGACCACGACGGCGAGCAACCCGGCGACGAACACCACGGTCACCATGCGCCAGTTGCGCCGGACGGCCATCAGCGTCGCGCGATCCAGGTCACGGACCCCACGATAGCGGGGCCACCAAGCGGCGGCGCGGTGGCGACGGCTTCCCGCACCCGGCCGCCACCTGGTCCTTGGCGAGCGTCACCTCCGCCCGCGAGGGTTCATCCCCATGAAGGTCGCGAGCACCGCGAGCACCGCCGCGACGACCGCGAGGAGCGCCACGAGCGGCACTGCCGCTTCGGACTCGCCGTCCGTCGCCGAATTGGGCGGGATCCCCATCGTCTCCAGCGCCTCGGCAAGCGTGGCCGGGGCGGGAGCGCCCGACCACGGCGCCATCGTTTCCCGGATCCGGCCCTGGCTGTCGATCGCCCAGGCGACGCTGTTCGGCCACTGCCAGTCGACGCTGTCGGCGACGGCGAGCAGCACGCGCTCGCCCACCGCCGGCACGCCGAGCGGGAACGGGCACCAGGTGATCAGATCGGGCGGGCGCAAGGAGACGCGGGCCGTGATTGGGCCGCGGTAGCGGGTCTCGACGCGCACGACGAGGTTGGGGCCGGCCTCCTCGAGGGTTCCGACGACGACGATCGGGGCGGCCCGGTAGTCGGTAACCGGCCGTGGAGGAAGCGCCGTCGTGCAGGCCAGAAGCGGGGCGGCCAGCACCGCCGCGCTCACGACGGCAAGCGCCGACGCACGAACGAGAGCGTCGGTCCGGAACAACGATCACGCCTCCGGGACGCATTCGTTCAGATCGGTCTCGTCAGCGACTCGGCCCGGTCCCCGCGCTGTGCGTGGGCCGCGTGTCCGAGCCTTCCCCTCATCCCGCAGCGTGCCCCGCGCCTGCCCGTGCGTCGAGGGCCGGACGGCAGGCGAACGGCCCCTCGTGACGCGCGGCCTCCGTGCCGAGCGACCCCCATCCCGAGGGGCCGTTCGCACCCGCATTCCGTGACCTTGTGGCCGATCCACGCCGGGGCCGCGCCCGTAGGCTGGCGAGGTGAACTGCATCGTCCTCGTCAAGCAGGTCCCTGACGTCTCCAACATTCCAGAGGATGCGTGGGATCGCGAGAAGGGCACGCTCCGGCGCGCCATGCTCGACAGTGTCCTCAACCCCCTCGACCTCCACGCCATGACCTTCGCCAGCCAGCTGACGGCCGGCGACCCGGAGGCGCGGACCGTCTTCCTGAGCATGGGCCCACCCATGGCCCGCGAGGTCCTCGTGGACTGCCTCTCCCGGGTCGCGGGCGAGGCCATCCTCCTGACCGACGGCGCCTTCGCAGGCGCCGACACCGGGGCCACCGCGTACTCCCTCGCCTGCGCCATCCGGCGCATCGAGCGCGAGATGTTCGGCGGCAACCGGGACTACGTGATCGTCACCGGCATGCAGTCGGTCGACGGCGACACGGCCCAGGTCCCGCCCCAGATCGCGGAGGAGCTGGGGATCGACCACATCGCCTACGCCAAGGGGCTGGTCACCGAGCCGCAGCTCGCGGTGCGCCGGATCGCCGCTGAGGGGATCGAGGATGTCCGCCCCATCCGCTGGCCGGTCCTCGTCACCGTCACCGCCTGCACCGACCCGCTGTACCGGTCGTTCGAGAAGACGCGCGAGGCGCGGCATGCCGAGATCCACGAGTGGAACGCGAAGTCGGTCGACGCCGACCCCACGCGGATCGGCCTGAAGGGTTCCTGGACCCAGGTCTACCGCCTCTTCTCGCCAACCGAGGATCGTCCCAAGACCTGCGAGTACATCAAGAATCCGTCCGAGCTGATCGGCAAGATCGCCGCGCGCTACCAGCAGGCCGCCCCGGGGGCCGAGGCGACCGCCGACGAGGCCTACGTGCTGGGCGAGAAGGAGCCGACCTACCGCGGCGAGCTCTGGGTCTTCGCCGAGCTGGAGGGCGACGGCGTCCGCTCGGTGTCGCTGGAGCTGATCGGCAAGGTGCGCCAGCTGGCTGCCAGCCTCGGTGAGCGCGTCGGCGTGGTCCTGCCGTGCGCCGAGGCCGGCGATCGACCGGCCCGCCTGATCGCGGCCGGCGCCGACGTGGTCTACGTCATCGAGCATCCGCTGCTCGGCACCTTCGACCCGTTGGCCCACAAGCACGCGCTCGCCGACCTCGTCCGCGAGCGGAAGCCGCAGGTGATGCTGTTCGGCGCCAGCCCGCTGGGCCGCGAGCTCGCTCCCCGGGTGGCCTACGCCTGCCGGTCCGGCCTCACCGCCGACTGCACGCGCCTTGAGATCGGCGACTTCAGCAAGGGCACGACGAACCTGGTCGCCATCCTGAAGCAGACTCGTCCCGCCCTTGGCGGCAACGTCATGGCCACGATCATGACCAAGGACTCCCCCACCCAGATGGCCACGGTCCGCCCGGGCGTCTTCAAGGTGCCCGAGCCCGACCTGACCCGAACGGGCGAGATCGTCCACGTGACGGCCACCCTCGACACCGCCGACGTCGGCCTGGAGGCGACCCCCGTGGAGTCGTTCGCCAGCAAGGTCTCCATCCGGGACGCCGAGGTCGTCGTGGCCGGAGGCCACGGCTTCCGCTCGCGGGCCGACTTCGAGACGTACCTCCAGCCGCTGGCGGTGGGCCTCGGGCGCCTCCTGGGCGCCAACACGAAGGTGGCCGCTTCGCGGATGGCGGTCGAGGACGGCTTCACCACCCACGACTACCAGGTGGGCCAGACGGGCCAGACGGTCCAGCCGCGCCTCTACGTCGCGATCGGCATCTCCGGCGCCGTGCAGCACATCACGGGCATGCAGGGCTCGGAGATCGTGGTCGCGATCAACAAGGATCCCAAGGCGCGGATCTTCAACTACGCGGACTTCGGCGTCGTCGGCGACATCGAGACGGTCGTCCCCGAGCTGGTCCGGGCGACGGAGGGACGGGCATGACCGCACCGATCGACGTCCTGGTCGTCGGCGGCGGCCCGGCGGGCCTCGCCACCGCGATCCGGCTGAAGCAGCAGCTCGCGGCCGCCGGCCGCGACGCGTCGGTCGCCGTGATCGACAAGGCGCCGCGTCCCGGCTACCACGCCCTGTCGGGTGCGGCGTTCGAGCCGGCCTGCCTCGACGAGCTCCTCCCGGGCTGGCGCGACGAGCGCAAGTTCATGGAGCATGTCGTTCCGGTCGAGCGCGACGAGATGTACTTCCTGATCGGCGGGCGGGCGATCAAGCTCCCCGACCTTGCCGTGCCGTCGAAGATGCACCACACGGGCGACGTCACGCTCTCGCTCTCGCGGCTCGTGGACTTCATGGCCACCAAGGCGCAGGGCCTGGGCGTCGAGATCTACAACGGCTACTCGGCGCGCACGCTCGCGCTGGAGGGCGACCGCGTCGTGGGGGTCGGGCTCGGCGAGGTGGGCCTGGACGCCCATGGCGGCAGCAAGGCCAACCACCGGCCGGCCGAGGAGATCCGGGCCCGCGTCACGGTCCTGGCCGACGGCACGCACGGCGTCATCTCGACGCAGTTCCGCGAGCGCTTCGGTGGCGGCCGGAACCCGCAGGTCTACTCGCTGGGCATCAAGGCCGTCGTCGCGTTCCCCGGCGACAACCCGTTCGGGAACAACCGCGTGATCCACACGCTGGGCGAGCCGAACCCGGCCAGCGTCTTCGGCGGCGGCTTCATCTACAGCCTCGGCGAGAAGACGGCGGCCGTGGGCCTGATCCTGGGCCTCGACTGGAAGTACGGCGACCTGAATCCCCAGCGGGAGTTCGAGCGCTACCGTTCTCATCCGTTCATCGCGAAGCTGCTCGCCGGCTCCGTGACGACTCGCCACGGGCGCCAAGACCATCCCCGAGGGCGGCTACTTCGCCCTCGGCGCGCTGACGGCCCCGGGGGCCCTGGTCGTGGGCGACGGCGCCGGCTTCGTCAACATGGAGAAGATCAAGGGGATCCACTACGGGATCCTGTCCGGGATGGCGGCCGCCGAGACGATCGTCGAGGCCCTGGCCGCCGACGACACCTCCAAGCCGGCGCTCGCCGGCTACCGCAAGCGGCTGGAGAGCCGCGGCGTGCTGCCGGACATGCGCCACGCCCGCAACTATCGGGCCGCGTTCCGCATGGGGATCTACCCAGGCGCTCCGCTGTCGCTGATCCAGAGCCGCCTCCCGGGGCGGATCGGGATGGAGCCGGACGCGAAGGGGACCAAGAAGGGCGCTCGCCTGGATCGGCCTGATCCCGGCGGCATGGACGGCGCCACGTTCGTCAGCCTCACCGGCTCCCTCCACCGCGAGGACGAGCCGGCCCACATGACGATCCTGGACCCGGCGGCGTGCACCACGTGCGAGGTCGACTACGCGAACTCCTGCACGCACTTCTGCCCGGGCCAGGTCTACCGCTGGGACGGGCAGAAGGTCGTTCTTTCCGCCTCGAACTGCCTGCACTGCATGACCTGCGCCGTGAAGTGCCCGCTGGAGAACATTCGCTGGCTGCCGCCCGAGGGTGGCGAGGGTCCGCGCTTCAAGCAGCTCTAGGGTCAGGGGTCAGGGGCCGGGGCCGCGGGCCGGGGCCGCGGGCCGAGGCCTCGCGGCACCGAGCCCACCGCTGAGTTGCGTCCCGCGTGATGGGGCGTTCAGCGGCGTGCCCTGCAGCACCGCCTAGTACGGGATCGGCACGGTCGGCTGGGCGTTGGCGACGATCGCGAGCCACATGAGGAGGAACACCAGGCCGAGGAGCGCGATCGCGACCTTCCTCGTCCCGGTCATCGCCCCGGCCTCCCTGTCGTCAGCGTGCCCGTCAGCCGGGCAGGCTCGGTCGCGTCCATCGTCCCGACGCCGGCGGCTGGCGGAGAGGGTGGGATTCGAACCCACGGGGCGCGAGGCCCTGCGGTTTTCAAGTGCGGCTGGTAGCGTCCAGGGGTGTCCGCCAGCGTAGGGCTCCACGCTACTCGATCGCCATCGCGTTCGCGTTTCTGCTGCTCGCGATGCGGGGGCTTGATTGGGCTCGATCCCCCACGATCTGGTCGGCTCTGATGATCGGGCTGGGCACGATCGTCGCTCCCTGGTTCGTTCTGCAGCCAGGGATGGGCGCCGGCATCGCCGCTTCGAGAACGCCGAACCCCAGCGCCGCACGACTCTAGCGGACGGCGAAGCCGCCTTCACCCTGGCGGCTCCAGGGATCGACGCCGACGCAATCGTCAGAGTCACCGACGATGACGCCGGCGACGTGCGATCTGCCCGGTCGCCAGACCGGCCTCGCGATCACGGACGGGCCGGATACTTGCACGAACCGTACCGACTCGAATTCGACCGGCACGAACGCCTATCGTCCGGCGAGCGAATTCCGCTCCGAGCCTCGGGGACCTTCGAGACTGCCGGCGGGGACTCGCCGTACTGGCGGTTCGAGGTGCTCGACGGGGCTGATCGGCGACAGGCTGATCGGCGACTCGAGTCGCGACAGGTGTGCCTCGGTTCAGCGGCCTAGCTGGCCAATCGCGCTGATACCTGTCGGGCTTGGTCGATCGGCCCAGGCCGTCGGACAACGTCCGGGACCGGCGTCATCCTGTAGCCCTGATCAGCAACGACCTGCGCCAACCACAGGTGGCCCCCTGCCGATCGACCCTGAACATCCGATCAGCGGGGGCCACTCGTGTTGCTGGTCGGCTCGCGTGGAGCCTGGTCGCAAGCCGTGGTGCCGACCGCGAGGGCCCTGACGGTACCCATCGATCACGGCGCCGGGTCTACCAACGGCGCCCCACCCCGATCGAACCGAGCCGATCGGGGTGGGGCGCGCCACGGTTGGGAGGGTTACCTGACTCCGACCGGGTCGAGGTTCGGGCTGACAGGGTTGGGGATGGGCAGAGCAGCCGATGTGCGCTGCGCGCGCCATAGGGAGTAGCCGAGGCCGACCAAGGCGAGGCCGGTCGGGATGGCGAACAGCCTCTCGTACTGCGGAACGATGCCGGCACCGATGGCTGACAGAGTGCCGACGGCGAGGAGCGCCGAAGCCCAGCGAGCGAGGACGTTTGCGCGGAAGAGGGCGATGGCGAAGATGACGCCGCCGGCCACGTAGGTGAGTCCGGTGAACAGGATGGCACCCTGCATCCACCCGATATCGCCGGTTGCGGGCTGATTGGTGGCGACGGCGAGCACGTCATTCACGTAGGCGGTTGAACTGTGCGCGATGGATGGGAGCACAAGCGCAGCCACGTACTCGGTTCCCAGCATGCTGAGGTAGCCAGCAGCAAACACGACGTAACCGAGCAGGCCGAGTACGCCGATCTTGGTCACCTGGAACAGGTAGACGCCGGTGATCCCGGCAAGCGCAAGAGCGGTCATGACTAGCTTCAGGGAGTTACGGATCATCACGTCGGTTGTGGTGATCGAAGTGGCGTCAAGGGATGGGTGATTGATCTGCACGCCGATGAAGATCAGTCCCGCAACGGCGGCGGCAGCGGCCGACGCTCGGAGCAGGAAACTATGGGTGATCGTCACGTCGTTCTCCTCGTACCGATTGGTGAGCACCTCTCGAGGTGCGAAGGTTGGGTACATCAAGCTGTTTGCGTCAGCAGAAGGGAGTGCGTCGGTGCCGATCGCTCCTTCCTGCCGCAGGGTCACGATCGCCAGCGTGCTCACGACCGCCGACGAGGAGCATGGCGCCTTCCATCAGCCGGTCGTCACGACGAGGTACAGCACGCCAGCGACGAGTGCGATCGTCGGCGATGAGGTCATGTGAGAGCTCCTTCTTGCCCCGGGAGTCGTCCTCCCAGGGCCTCTTGCCATCACCTGGCCACGCGAGGCTCGAGCACCACGACCGCGGTCTGCCCTGAACGCATCGCCGCCCAGGCGTCGTAGTCCTGGCTGAACTGTCCCCACCGCGCCCAGAGACGATCGCGCTCCTCGCCTGCCGCGGCGCGACCGCGGACGGCCCGGAGACCATCGTTCAGCTCGACCGTCGTGTCGGGCGCCGCCTGGAGGTTGAGCCACCAGGCGGGCTCGGCTTCGCCCCAGCCGTTCATCGCCAGGGTGACCAGGTTCGGGCCGTCCTCGTAGTAGCCCACGATCGCGACCCGCGCCTTGCCCGAGCGCCGCCCGACGGTGGAGAGCTTGAGCATCCCGAACGTCTTGCCGGGGGGCCTGAGACCGATCCGGCCCCCGCTGAGCCGAAGGAGGGCGCGGTGCAGCACCCAGGCGGTTCTAACGAACAACCGGGGAGGGATCTTTGCAGTCCGATCGTGCTCGGCCGTCATGCCGCGCCCGCCTGCGTCGCGACGGCGATCGGCGACAGGGTAGCCGGGGCCGCCTCGAGCGTGTCGCTCGAGCGGGAAGCAAGCGCGGCCAGGGCCGACGGCTTGAAGTCCTTGAAGAGCAGGTACAGGCCCAGGAACGCCTCCCAGATGACCTCGGGGATCGTCGCGATGCCCTGCACCGCGCCGCCCTGCGGGATGAGACCCAGGAGCACGGCGACCCCGGAAGTGGCGAGCATCGCACCGCCGACGACGCCGACCAGCGCCATGCGGCGCCCCACCAGGCCGGACTTGTACATCAGCCAGCCCAGGATCAGCCCGGTCCCGACGCCGTCGGCGAAGCCGGGGCCAAGCAGGAACGTCCAGCTGTGCATCGCGACGAGCGACTTGCCGATCGGGACGACCGATGCTGCGTTCGCGCTGGTGGTCTCATTGGCCAGGGTCGCGACCGTCAGGAGGCTGAGGAGGCCGACGGCGATGAAGCCGCATTCGACGAGACGCGCCGTGACGTAGCCGAGGGCGAGGCCCTCGTTCTGCCGCTTGAGCAGCGGGAACAGGACGACGGCGCAGCCGATGTTGGTGATGATGAGCAGCAGCTCGAGGAACGCCCCCATGAACACGCCGGTGTCGGGGTTGGCACTGAGGATGTAGGCGGGATCGGTCAGAACGGGTCCGTAGGCGAACACTGCCGCGATCGAGGTGACGAACGTCAGGATGAAGAGCACGCCCACGGCGAGCGCGGTCTTTCGGGACGAGGTCATGCCGGGATTCCTTTCGTTGGGGTGGGACGCTGGGTACGCGTCATGTCGGTCTCCGTTGCGTCGTTCGATGAGCTATCGGGGGTCGGTGGTCGGCGGGCCGGGCTGGTCGCCCTCGACGTGCGTCACCGAGACGAGGGGCAGGCCAAGGTCACGGACGCGCTGGAGCAGCCCGTGGAGTGCTGCCTGGTCGACGACGGGTCCGTGGATGGTCGTCGTGCCGTCGCTCTCATAGCGGAGGCTGAGTCCGTCGAACCAGGCGGCCCACCGCTCATCGAGGTGCCCCTGGAGCCGGATCTCGTACCGTCCGGCCCCGGAGCGATCGCCCTCCGAGATGCGTCGTTCGGTCATCCCGCTCCTCGTGCGTGTTGCCGTCTGCATCCACGGCCGGCAAGACCGACCGGAGTCACTCGAGACAACGTGGAGGAGAAGGTGATGAGCGCGCATCACCACATGTAGTGAAAGATGTGGTGATCTGTCAGTCCGGACGCGACGAGCCCGGCCAGCCTGATTCGCGCCTCATCGGGCGCTCACTCGCCGTCGGCGGCCGGCGCCTTGGGGCAGGCTGGTGCGGCCGCTCCTACGCGTCGCGACCGACGACGGGCCGGGGTTGGCGGTTGCGGGTTCGCGACAACAGGTCGAGCCCCTCGCCGCGGCCGACCGCTGCCCGACGGTTGTTCACACCGAGCTTGGCGTAGATGTTCTTGCTGTGAGTCCGCAGAGTGTGCAGGGACACCACGAGCTCGCGGGCAATCGCCGGCCCGTCGAGGTCGGTCGCCAGCAGCCTCAGCACCTCCAGCTCACGTTCGCTCAGCGGCTCGACCAGAGCCTGCTTTACCGGCGTGCTGTGCTCGGCCTGGCCAAGGGCCGCCAGCAGTCGGCCGACGTAGTTGGGAGCGGTGCCGTGTCTCGCCGCCGCTTCCAGCAGGGCCACCATGGATTGGCCTTCGTCAGCGAAGACGCGGACGTAGCCCTCCGGCTCGGCCAGGGTCAGGGCGCGTTCCAGTGCCACAAGAGCGGCAGGGACGTCGCCGCGCATCCGGTGCGCGAGCGCCAACAGCACCAGGACTTCGATGACGCTCCCCGTCCTCGAACCTTCTTCCGCCGCATGCAGGAGGCGCTCCAGGAGTTCCACTGCCTCACGCGTGGAGCCGACGGCACGGTCCTGCATCGACCGGGCCAGCAACAGCCTGGCGAAGGTGATGTGCTCGAACTCGCGCAGGTAGCTGACATCGTCCTGGGCCGACGGGCCCTGCTCACGGGCCCAACCGAGGGCTTCGCTCAGCCTCCCGTGCGCGACCCACACGCGTGCCGTCAGCGCGGCGAGGGGCCGCAGCGTGGGAAAGTGGTCCGTCACATACAGGCGCTCTGCCTCATGGAGCAGGTCGAGCGCGGCGGCCGGATCTCCTTCGGCCTCCCGGATCCGAGCCATGGCGACGCACCACCGATACGGGTTCTGCGGCCGGCCAGCGTGCTCGCCCAGCTCCTTGCTCATCAGCAGGTGCTGCATGGCGCGATCGAGCTCATCGCGTTCAAGGAAGAGCTCGCTCATGCCCACATGGATGTCGGCCGCTCCGCGCAGCACGGGCGCGCCCCCTTCGGTCGCGAGCTGCAATCCTCGCCTGTAGGTGTTCATCGCCTCGCGCAGAAGGCCTTGCGCGATCAAGATGCCCGCCAGCGAGATCGCGCCAGCGACCACGTCGGAGACGTGCCCCGCCCTCTGCAGGCTCGCCATCGCGTCGGCATAGGAACGGGCCGCCGTCTCGAGGTCCCCGCTCGTCCAGGAGGCGAGTGCCAGAAAGAAGGTTGCCCCTCCACGCTCGAAGTGGTCGTCCTCACCGACGAGGTCGAGCGCCCGCCGGGCATGGGCCACGGTGCCGGCCACATCGCCGACGACCTGGGCCAGTGCGGAGCGGTAGATGGCGATCGTGCTCGGTAGACGGCGGAATTCATCCTCGCCTCCGACGACCATCACGGCAGATGGGGCGTTCGGTCCCTCCCGCGCCGCTGTCGCCGCGTCCAGCCACCGCTCGGCGTCCCGCAGCTGGGTCTCGACGCCCTCGAGCTCGCCGCGAGCCAGCAGCGTCCTGGCAAGCCCGATCGTCAGCGCGGGCTTGGCCCGGATCAGCTCGTCGGGAAGCGCCTCGAGCCAGCCACGCAAGATGACCTCGTGCCGACTCCGGCGCATCGCGGGGATCGCAAGGTCGATCAGGTCTGCCGCCCGGTCATACGCCTCGCCGGCCATCGCGTGGCAGATGGCCTCGGACCGGTCGCCGTTCTGCTCGTACCAGTCGCTCGCCCGCCGGTGGAGCTCAGGGACGCGCTCGGGCTGCTCATCCAGCAGGCGCGCTCGCAGCATGTCGGCGAAGAGATGGTGGTAGCGATACCACTGGCGGCGGCCGTCGAGCGAGACCATGAGGAGGTTCCCGCGATCAAGGGCTTCGAGCAGCGCCTTCCCGCCGCGCTGGCCGGTCACGGCATCGCACAGTGGGCCGCTCAGCCGGCCCAGGATGGAGGTCTGCAGCAGGAAGCTCCGGACATGCTCGGGTTGACGCTGCAGGACCTCCTCGACCAGGTAGTCGACGATGTCGCGATCGTCTCCAGCGAAGCCCGCGATGAAGCCGGCGACATCGTCGCGCCCCTGGATCGAGAGCGCCGCCAGCTGGAGAGCAGCAATCCAGCCTTCGGTGCGCCCCTCGAGCGCGGCGACGTCTCCCGAAGCGAGATCCAGTCCCATCACCTCGTTGAGGTAGGCGGCGGCCTCGTCCCGTGTGAAGCGCAGGTCGGTCGCCCGGATCTCGGCGAGCTCGCCGCCGGCTCGCAGGCGACCCAGCGGCAGCGCCGGGTCGGCGCGGGTGGCGATCACCAAGTGGATCTGGGGGGGCAGGTGCTCCAGCAGGAACGCCATTCCGTCCTGGACGTCGTGCGCGTCGACCACGTGGTAATCGTTCAGCACCAGCACGACGTCGTGCGGCACCGCGCCGAGCTCGTTGAGCAACGGCGCGAGGGCCGTCTCGATCGGCGGTGGCTGGGGCCCCTGCAGGAGCGAGACCGAGCTCGCGCCGACCCCCGGCGCCACCTTCTGCAGCGCGGCAATCAGGTTGGGCCAGAAGGTCGAGGCCTGGTTGTCGCCGGGGTCGAGCGACAGCCACGCTGTGGACCGTTCAGCCTGCGGAGTGGCCGCCAGCCACGCGGCCAGCAGGGTCGTCTTGCCGAAGCCGACCGGGGCGGCGATGAGCGTCAGCTTCGACTCGGCCCCGCGGCTCAGGCGCTCGATGAGCCTCGGGCGTGTGACCAGACCGCGTCGCAACTTGGGGACACACAGCTTGGTCTCGAGCAGTGGGCCTGCGTTGTCCAGAGTTGTCATCTCCCGTGATGCACGGCGGCCCGCTGCGATGCGATCAGAATGGACCGCCCGGGTTTCGTGTAATCGCAGGTGATTGGGTTCTAGGCGGCCGCGGTGGTCACCTTAGGTGCTGATAGTAGGCCCCTCGAACTCGGCGGATCAGGGTCGCCCACGTGCTGCCAGCCCGCAATCTGGACGCGGCACGATCCGGATCGGCTCGTCGCCCGTCCCCGCGACCGGCAACGATGCAGGGGGAGCCGGCAGGGGGGTCGATGTCGGAGCTCGTGCCGACGGCGAGGGCGTCGGAATCGCGGTCGGCGCGGCCGTCCACTGAGCTGTCGTGGAAGCCGGGCTCGGCTCGATCACGGCGGGGCCGGAGGGCGCGCTGGTGTCGGGGCGGGGTTCGGTGCCGGCGGCGATCCCGCCGGCGCCGGGCTGGCCGGAGTGGCTCGGCGCGAGCGCAAGGGCGCGGCATCGGCCGCGGCGACGCGACCTACGGGGGCCGGGGGCCGGCGCACAGGACCGGGTTATCGGGAGTATTCGCCGTCGAAGGGCCACCGTCCGCCGGCGTCTCGCGTGCCAGCGTCGCGACGGGCACCATCGGCGGCTCAGGGCGCGATGCTGAAACCTCACTCGTGCTCAGATTCTGGCGGAGAGGGTGGGATTCGAACCCACGGGGCGCGAGGCCCTGCGGTTTTCAAGACCGCTCCGATAAACCACTCCGGCACCTCTCCGCGGTGCGCGCAACGAGGATAGCGGGCGGGGCGCCATCGTCGTCATGCAAGGCGCGCGCGGCGTGGTCCCGGCGACCCTCCCACCGCAACGGAGCCGGGCCAGCGCGCCGTCAGTGGGGAACGGCGTCCGGGTCGTCCATGGTCGTAACGGGGATCCAGGCGAGCGAGAGCGTCTTGGGATCGCCCGGGGTGACGTCCGCCGCGACGATCACCGCCAGCACCAGGCGCATGCCCGCCGGCAGGCCGGTGACGTCGATGCGGGCCGGCGTCGGCGGCTCCCGGGGGAGCTCCAGGATCGCGCTGGACGGAGCGGCGGGGCGTG
This sequence comes from uncultured Chloroflexia bacterium, assembly GCA_963810065.1. GTDB lineage: Bacteria > Chloroflexota > Limnocylindria > Limnocylindrales > CSP1-4 > CTSoil-043. Next base: position 287,890 of record CAWELX010000002.1, read on the forward strand.
ACGGATCGGCCGAGATGGAGCGGACCAGGAGCCACGGGCGGCCCGGCAGGCCCTCCACTGCCTCGACCGCCGGCTCGACGTTCGGCGCGGGCGCGCCGCCGGTCACGGACGCGTTGACGGTGCCGGGCTGCCCCGTCGCGGCGAGGCTGATCCGCCCCCGGGCCGCCGGCCGGTGGAAGAGGCGATCGTCGCGCGCGCTCGCCACCCGCAGCGCGGTGAGCACGAGCCTGCCCGCGCGGCCACGCCCCACGAGGACGGCTGCCGGCCTGGTCCGGCCGACCGCGCCCGGATCGCCGGTGAGACGGAGCACCACGACGGACGGCGTGCTGGGGGCCGGAAGGCGAACGGACCTGCTGTGGTCTGCGGCGATGGACGTGCGCACGGGCTGGGCGAGCAGGCGGTAGGCCGCGCGGTTCGGGTCGAGGGGGAAGGCCCATGCCTCGAGCATCGTCTGCGTGTCGGCGCGACCGGCGGCGATCGACCGCCGGCCAAGGTTGCGAATGGTCGCGACCAGGCCGCCGTCGCGGGCGACGGACAGACCCACGGCGGCTTCGCGCGCCGCCGCGACGCGTACGGTCAGGGAGCGGATCCGCGGCTGGTCGGTCGCGGGCAGGGCGCGGCCGTCGCTGTCCCGGGCCTCGATGTCGACTCGCCAGACGCCCGGCTGGCTCGGGGCCCGCAGGGCGAGGCGTGCGACGTGGCCGGGCCGATCGGTCCGGGAGACGGACGTCCAGCGCACGGTGGGCGCGCGACGCGGACCGCGCGCTGCGGCTTCCACCAGCGCGATCGGCGTCCAGCGGACCCGGAACCGGATGGCCTTCGGGAGGACTGCGCCCCGGCGCGCGGTCCACGGCACCTCGAGAGAGACGGCGGTCCGGGCGATCGGGTCGTCGGAGAAGTGCGCGCGGCCAAAGCGCAGGCGTCGCTCCCGGAGCGTGACCACGAGCTTGTCGAGCTCGTTGGCGATGACCGCGATCTTGTCGGCCCAGTGCACGTCGGACGCGTAGTAGCGGTTGACGCCGCGCAGCGTCGTGAAGCCGTACCACCACCTGCCGGTTGGGGTCAGGTACCTGTCGCGGATCTTCTGGGCGACGTCGAGGACCCCGGCCTTGTACGTTCGGTAGCGCGTCGCGTAGCGCCACGGATCCCGGTCGAAGGCGCTGTAGCCGAACAGGTTGTGCTTGAAGCGGGCGATGTCGGACGTCCCCCAGCCGCTCTCCAGCATCGCGTGGGCCACCAGGTACCGCGCGTTGATGCCCTCGGTGCGCTCCACCTTGAGGAACGTGGATCCGAGGCGCGGCAGGGGCGTCGTGGCGCCCAGCGCCTCGTCGATCATCCAGGCCGCGTATCCCGAGGTCGAGAGGATGTCGGTGTTCGCGGTGAACGTCCGGCCCGGCCGATACGGCGTCGTGAACCTCGGCTCGATCTTCCGGGCACGCGAGCGCGCGTCCACGGGAGCGACGGGGGTGACGGCCGCCAGGGCGACGACGAGCGTGAGGGCGACGAGGACGACGCGCCGGAGGACAGGTGTTCGCATGGGTCGCTCCACCATGAGGGCGATCCGGCGCCCGGGCCACGACCCGACCGTCCCGGGGGCGACTGGCCCCATGGTCCGGCATCGCACGGCCGGTCGGCGCCGAAACCGGTCGGCAGCGGCGTCCCCGCGTCGGGCAGAGATCCAAGCCCCCGGGTTCGACCGATATAGGATCAGGGCGGCACAGGCGTGCCCATCGACCCGTCATCCACCGCAGCAACGCTGCCAACCGCATCCGGAGGCCCCGTGCTCCGCCGCTTCCTGGGCGGCGCGACCGACCGCGCGACCGCGGAGATCGCTCCCAGCCGCCACCTCATCGACCTGCGCAGCGTGGTCAAGGACTACGTCACCGACGCCGGGTCGTTCCGCGCGCTCCGCGGCGTGGACCTGCAGGTGGACGCCGGGGAGTTCATGGCCGTCGTCGGGAAGTCCGGTTCGGGGAAGTCGACCCTCATGAACATGATGACCGGCATCGACCGCGCGACCGCCGGCGACGTCTGGGTGGGCGGCACGCACCTCAACCACCTGTCCGAGGGCCAGACGGCGGTGTGGCGCGGCCGCACGGTCGGCGTCATCTTCCAGTTCTTCCAGCTGCTGCCCACGCTGACGGTGGCCGAGAACGTGATGCTGCCGATGGACTTCGGGGGCCTCTGGACGCCGAAGGAGCGCGAGGAGCGGGCGATGGCGCTCCTCGAGCAGGTGGAGATGGTGGACCAGGCCCGCAAGCTCCCGTCGGCGACCTCCGGCGGCCAGCAGCAGCGCGTGGCGATCGCCCGGGCGCTCGCCAACGACCCGCCGATCCTCGTCGCCGACGAGCCCACCGGGAACCTGGACTCCGCGACGGCCGAGGCCGTGATCCGGCTGTTCGACGAGTTGGTCGGCGCCGGCAAGACCATCGTCATGGTCACCCACGATCGCGAGATCGCCTCGCACGCGCGGCGGACGGTCCACATGGTCGACGGGAACCTGGTGGACGGGACGCTCCCCGACGAAGAGGCGCTCCCGGCCGTCGCTGCCGCGACGGGTCCGCAGGGACCGGGCGCCCCGGCGGGTGATCCGCTCGCGGGGCCGTCGACTGCGGCAGCGGCCGCCGGTGCCTAGCGTTCGCTGGCGGAAGGTCCTCCGCGACCTGGGCGTCGCCCGGACCCGCACCGTCCTCGTCGTCCTCTCGATTGCCGTCGGCGTCTTCGCGGTCGGCACGATCGCGGGCGCGAACGCCCTCCTGCAGGAGGGGCTCAAGGAGAAGTACCTCGCGAGCCGGCCCGCCAGCGCGACGATCTCGGCGGCCGCGTTCGGCGACGACCTGGTGGAGACCGTGCGCGGGATGCCCGGCATCGCCGACGCCGAGGCGCGCCGCAGCGTGACCGTCCGGCTGCGCACCGGCCCCGAGACGTTCCGCGAGCTCCAGCTCACCGCCATCACGGACTTCGAGGACCAGCGCCTGGACCTGGTCACGCCGGAGCCGGGTGCCGCCTGGCCGCCCGCCCGCGGCGAGATGCTCCTTGAGCGCTCCAGCCTCACGCTGGCCGACGTCCCGACCAACGGCGACGTCGAGATCCAGACCGTCGACGGGAAGCTGCACCGCCTCCGCGTGGCCGGGCTGTCCCACGAGGTGGGGGCCTCGCCCGCCTTCTACGTGGGCCGCCTGCAGGGCCACATCAGCTTCGCCGCCCTGGACGACCTGGGGTACGGCACCGCCTACGACGAGCTGAGGATCCTCGTCGACGACCCGGCCATGTCGCGCGACCAGATCCGTGCCGTCGCGGAGACGGTCCGGGAGCGGATGGAGCGGGCCGGGGCGTCCGTCATCTTCGTCTTCGTCCCGCCCCCGGGTGAGCACCCCGCGAACAAGCTCCTGGCCGGCGTCTTCCTGGTCCTCGGCTTCCTGGGGCTCCTGGCCCTCCTGGCGTCGGGCTTCCTGGTGGTCAACACGGTGAACGCGATCATCACCCAGCAGACCCGCCAGATCGGGGTCATGAAGGCGGTCGGCGCCCGGAACCGCCAGGTGGCCGTCCTGTACCTGGGGATGGTCCTGGCCTATGCGCTCCTGTCGCTGTGCGTGGCCCTCCCGCTCGGCGCGCTCGGCGCGTACGGCCTGACGGTCTTCACGGCGAGCCTCGTCAACTTCGACGTCACCACCTTCTTCGCACCACCGGCGGTGATCGCCCTGGAGGTGGCCGTGGGGCTGCTGGTCCCGCTGCTGGCGGCGCTGGTGCCGGTCTGGCGCGGCGTGCGCGTCACGGTGCGCGAGGCCGTGAGCAGCACGGGGATCGCCGACGCCTTCGGCCGGAGCCGCTTCGACCGCGCCATCCAGCGGGTCCGCGGGCTCCCCCGCCCCACCCTGCTCTCGATCCGCAACACGTTCCGGCGCAAGTCGCGCCTGCTGCTGACGCTGTCCGCGCTGACGCTCGGGGCGGCGGTGTTCATGGCGGTGTTCACCGTCCGCTCGTCGCTCTACCGGACGCTCGACGACGCCCTCGCCTACTTCGACTACGACGTCCAGGTGGAGCTGGCGGCGCCGGCCCGGGCGGACCTCCTGCAGACGGAGTCGATGCGCGTGCCGGGCGTCATCGCGGCCGAGGCCTGGCGCTTCGCGACCACCCAGCGGGTCCGCGACGACGGCACGGAGAGCCGCTCGTTCGTCACGTTCGGGCTTCCGCCCGATACCACGATGGTGCGGCCGAAGCTGCAGGAGGGCCGCTGGCTGGTCCCGGGCGACGGGAACGCCCTCGTGGCCACCGCGAACGTCCGCGACGACGAGCCGGACCTCCGGGTCGGCGACACGCTCACGATGCGGGTCAACGGGCGCGACGCGACCTGGACCCTCGTGGGGATCGTCGAGTCGCCGACCCAGCGTCCCTTCCTCTACGCGAACGCCGGGCCGCTGGAGCGGGCGGCGCGCGACGTGGGGCGCGCGACCGTCGTGATGCTCCGCACGGAGTCCTCGGACGCGGCCACCCAGGATCGCGTCGGCACGTCCGCCGCCGACCACCTGGAGACCGTGGGCGTCGACGTCGCCGCCACGACGACGATCGCGGAGGTGCGCACGACGCAGGAGCGCCTCTTCGACGTCCTCGTCATCTTCCTCTCGACGATGGCGCTGTTGCTGGGCGTGGTCGGGGCCCTGGGCCTGACCGGCACGATGAGCATGAATGTCGTGGAGCGGTCCCGCGAGATCGGCGTGATCCGCGCCATCGGCGCCTCCGACGGCGCGGTCCTGCGCCTCTTCCTGGCCGAGGGCGTGCTGATCGGCCTCATGTCCTGGGCCCTGGGCGCCATCATCGCCATCCCGATCAGCAGGACGCTGTCGGACGCCCTGGGGATGGTCTTCCTGTCGCGTCCGCTCTCCTACGCCCTGAGCGCCGAGGGAGTCATCCTCTGGCTCGCCATCGTCCTCGCGCTTGCGGCCGTCGCCAGCCTGCTCCCGGCATGGCGCGCGTCGCGGCTCGCCGTCCGCGAGGTCCTGGCCTACGAATGAACGACCGGACCACCTCGTCGCCAGCGCCGCCTTCCCCGTCCGCACCGCCCTCGACTGGACCCGTCCCGTCGCCCTCCCCGCAGCCCCGAAGGAGCCCCATGCGCCGCCCCGCCGTCCTCGCAGTCGTCCTCATCGCCGTGGCCGCCGTCGCCGGCGGCTGGCTCCTGTTCGGGCGGGGAGGCGTGGGCGGCGCGGCCGCCACGCCGGCGCCGTCGGTCCCGCCCGTTCCGCCGTCCACGGAAGTCGTCGCGGACGGGCGGGTCGTCCCGGTCCGGTTCGCCGAGCTGAGCGTCGCCGTCCCGGGCACGATCGCCGAGGTGCTCGTGGCGGAGGGCGACAGGGTGGCCGCCGGCGCCCCGCTCGTCCGCCTCGACGGGACCGCCGCCCAGGCTGACGTCGACGGGGCGAAGGCGGCGCTGGCGGCCGCCCAGGCGGGGGCGGCCCAGGCTGCTGCCGGGGTCAGCCAGTCCAGGGCCGCGGTGGACGCGGCGGAGGCGGCCGTCACGCAGGCCCGGGCCGGCGTGGATCGCGCGCGGGCCGCACGGGATGGGCTGCCCTCTGGCGCCACCAGCGCGCAGAAGCGCGCCGCAGACGCCGACGTGGACGCCAGCCGCGCGGCGCTGACCGGCGCCCAGGCGAACCTGCGCGGGGCGCGGGCCGGGGTCACGGCGGCCGGCAAGGCGAGCGCGGCGGCGATCGCGGACGTCGACCGCGCGAAGGCCGGGCTCGCCGCGGCGCAGGAGGGGCTCGCCCAGCTGACGCTGGCGGCGCCCTTCGGCGGGATGGTCGCGTCGCTGGACGCGCGGGCCGGTGAGCGCGCAGCGCCGGGAGTGCCCCTCGTGCGCGTCGCGGACGCGTCGGGCTGGCGGATCGAGACCACCGACCTCGACGAGACCACGGTCGCCCGCGTCGCCGTCGACGCCCCGGTCGCGATCACCTTCGACGGCCTGCCCGGCGTGACCGTCGACGGCACGGTGACCTCGGTGGCCCTCTTCGGCTCGACGTCGCAGGGCGACATCGTCTACCGGGCGGTCGTGACCCCCGCGACCATTCCGGAAGGCCTCCGCTGGAACATGACCGCGACGGTGACGGTGGGGGCCGCCGAGTAGCGTCGGGGCCCGGGACCCGATCAGGGAGCTGGCGGGCTCCCGGCCAGCTCCTCCGCGTAGATGATCAGGTCGAGCTCGCCGGGCGACCGGCCCTCGGCCGTGAGAAGCGCCGCCGCCTCCGCTCGGTGCTGCGTCCCGTGATTCACGACGTGCACCAGCATCTGCCAGACGGGCACCCCCTCGTGGACGTGCCCGACGAAGCCCTCGGTGATGGTCGGCAGCCAGGCATCGACAGCGGCCCACTCGGCTTCCCAGCGCTCGCGCAGCTCGTCGATCGTCGGCAGCGGCTGGCGTTCGGGCTCGGGGGACTCGCCGGTGTCCTGGAACGCGTGACGCCAGCGCTGCGACGCGCCGAGGTGGTGGACGAGGATGCCGCCCAGGCCGCGCTCGTCCACGACGTGGGTCCGCGCCCACACGGCCGGATCCAGGCCGTCGAGGACGGCCAGCACCCGGCGCGTCGCCCAGCGGTCATAGGCGAACAGCCAGCGGATCTCGTCGGCCTGCATCGGTGGCGCCTCCTGGTACACGTTGCCCGGGGGAGCGTAGCAAACGCGGGCACGACGAAGCCGGGAAGCGCCAGTCCACGTTGGCCAGGCGGCAGCCCCGGACGGCTGGCGCGTCCCGTCCTCTGGGGAGAGCGGAGCGCCGGGGCGGAGCGCCGGGGCGGAGCCGGGGGCGGTGCGGCCTCCGTCAGTTGACGACGAAGTACGCGACGAAGGTGGCGGACGTGGGCGCCTTGTTGAGGTAGATCGTGAAGGAGCCGGTCGACGGGACGACGGCCTGGACGTAGACCCCGCTCCGGTTGCTGTGGAGAACGGCGAACACGAGACTGGAGGTGGTCACCCCCTCGAGGGTCACCTTGAGCGACGACTTGCCGGCGCCGATCGTGACCTTCTTGGACCGGCTGAACCTGGCCTTGCCGACCACGTCGAGGGCCGTGCCAGTGGTGGCCGTGGCCTGGACGCCCGTGCCCGCGTTCGTGGAGCCAATGACCCCGACCCCCTGGGGGGTCCAGCCTCGGACGCCCACGCCGGCCGTCCCGCCGTCGGCCGCGACGCCCGTGCCCGTGTTGCTCCAGCCCTGGACGCCGATGCCGGAGTCGCTCTTGCCGTGGACGCCAACGCCGCTCTCGCCGGCCCAACCGTAGACGCCGAAGCCCGAGGTCGTCCGACCTTCGAGGCCGGCGCCGGTGAGGCCCTGGCCGATGACAGCGCTGTCATCGCCATTCGTGATGGCCTCGAGAGCGGGGCCGCTCGTGGTGATGAAGCTGGTGGCCGAGCTCCCGTAGAGCGAGTCGCCCTGGTGAACGACGTCCCCGTCGACGGCCGCCACCGCCAGCGGGCGCTCGATCGCAGTGATGACGGTGACCGCGGCCGCCCCGGCCGCGGCGGCGAGGACTGCGCGACGGCTGCGCGGCATCGAGCCATCAGTCGACATCACGAACCTCCGATCCCTGACGCGGGAGGGCCGCCAAGGGACGCGCCTTCCGGGCGTCAGGCTTCGAAGCTAGGATCGGCCGGCGCCCGGGTCGAGGGCCGAAGGTAGCGAAGGCAAAGGCCCGAGGGTCGGCGCAACCGACATGAACGTGGCAGGAGCATTGAGAGTCGAGCAGTCGAGCTGGCCCACGGCGACCTACCCCGCCAGGTCGTGGATCATCCAGACGTTGGCGTCGTAGTACACGACCCGGTCGGCCGCTCGGTCGACGAGCACCGGGTTCGTGGCGAACGGGACGATGTACTCCCCGCTGTCGGGGAACGCCAGCGCCGTCCAGCGCTCCCACTCGGCCAGGCTGCCGGTGATCGTCATGCTCCTGGGCTCGGCGCGAGCGAGCCGCGCGCCAAGGCGGGCATGGAGGCGGATCCAGGCGTCGAACGGCAGCCCGTCGGCGCGCGTCCAGGCGGCATAGCGCTCGATCGGCGTCAGCGGGTAGCGGTGCTTGTCGGTCGGGCGGACGCAGGCGATGAGCGCCCCGAAGCCGGCCGCCCGGGCACGCTCCCGGAAGAGCGAGACCATCCGCCCGGCCAGGCCCTCGCCCTTGCGGTCGGGCGCCACGACGACCTGCATCGCGCCGAGGGTGTTCGGCACGACGCCCGGTGCGGAGACCGGCGACCGTGCGCTCGAACTGGTCGTCCCAGCCCGCCGGCAGGCCCTCCTCGGTGCCGTCCCAGGCCAGCGGCGCGCTGTTGCCGGCGACGGCGATCCGGTCGTCGGGGTCCAGGAGCAGGAGCTGCCAGGCCGCGAAGTCCTCGTCCAGGTGATGCCAGAGCCGGTTGGCCACCGGGTCCTGGAGCATGAACTCCGGCCACGCAGCGCCGTTGTGGTCGCCCAGCGGATCGGTGAGGTCCGGGCGCTCCGCCAGCGTGACCAGGCGGAGCTCGCCCGGCCCGGCGGTCATCGCGACGTGATCACGCAGGTGCCGGCGATGAGGTCGTGCCAGCCGCGCCGGCGGCTGTCGATGAGGATCCAGATGAAGCCGAGGTAGAAGACGGCCGCCGAGACCCACCAGCCGATGAGGCGCAGGAGCGCGGTCCCCCAGCCAATGCGGCCACCGTCGCGGTCCCTGACGACGCGGATCCCGGCAACCTTCATGCCCGGCGTGGCGCCGCCGCGGGCCCAGAAGAACGGGAAGTAGAGCAGCGCGAGGATCCCGATCCCGAGCGAGCCGAAGACGAACAGGCCGACGGAGCCGGCCATGGCGCCTGCCTCCCCGCTGCTGATCTCGCCGTCGGACCCGACCGCGCCGGCGAGGGAGCCGAAGAGCGGGATCATCAGGACCAGCGTGAGCACGGTTGCGACGGCCCCCACGATGATCGCGTCCAGGATGTAGGCGCCCAGGCGGGCGCCGTGGCCGGCGAACTGGACGCCGGGCGCGGGCCCGACCGGCTCGCCGGGCGGCGTCTGCCAGGTTGGTGCAGGCGTGGTCATGCGAGGTCCCCTCCCGGTGGGCTGACGTGGCTCAGGCTGCGGCGCGGCCTCAGGCGGGCTGCACCATCAGGGTGCCCGCGATCAGATCCTGCCAGCCGCGGTGCCGCTTGTCGATGAAGATCCAGATGTAGCCCAGGTAGAAGACCAGGCTCGCGACCCACAGGCCGATGAGCCGCAGGATCGCCTCGCTCCAGCCCAGCGGGCCGCCGTCGCGGTCGCGCACCAGGCGCAGGTTGAAGATCCGCATCCCCGGCGTCGCCCCGCCGTTCACCCAGAACCACGGGAAGTAGCCCAGGCCCACGGCGAAGAGCGCCACCACCAGGAAGATGCCGCTGAGGACGGCGAGGGGCGCTGCGCCGGCGGCCGCCAGCGCACCCGTCAGGATCGACAGGGCGATCGTCACGACGACCAGCAGCACGCTGATGAGGATGCTGTCGACGATGTAGGCCACGAGGCGGGCGCCGTGCGACGCGAAGCGGAGCCCGGGCGCGGGCCCCATCGGCTCCAGCGGCATCGCCCAGGGCGGGGGCGGGTAGCCTGGCTGCGGGGGGTATCCGGGCGGGGGCGGCTGGGCCGCCGGGTACGCGGGTGGCGGAGGCCATCCCGGCTGGGATGCCGCTGGGGGCGAGTAGTCCGGCGTCGGTGGGTAGGCCGGGGGCGAGTAGTCCGGCGGCGGGTACGTCGTCGGTGGGTAGCTGGACGTCGGCGGGAGGTCCGGCGGCGCGGCCGGAAGGTCCGGCGGCGCGGGCGGGCCGACCTGCGTCGGCTCCTGGGGCTGGTTCGGCTGGTCCATGCGGCGCATCCCCGTGTGAGACGCCGCGCCGGGCGGCGGGCGTCGCCGACCGATCGTAGCGGCTCGCCGGCTCGCCGTCACCGGTCCCCTGCGCCCGGCGAACAGGCCGATCGGCCCGGTTCCGCACGGATCAGCGCGGCCGACGGAAGCGGAGGCAGCGCCGCCGGGGGAGTCGGCGCGGCCGGGCGCGGTCGGCCCGGCCGGCCGAGTCGGTGCCACCGGCGAAGGCGGCGCCGACGGGAGTCGGTGCCGCCGAGGACCGCCGGGACCCGGTCGGCGCGGATCAGCGTCAGGGAGCCAGCGTGTCGAGCGCCGCTCGCGCCTGCGTGCGGGAGAGGTTCCAGGCCGGCCAGCCGGCCAGGCTGGGATCCGTCGCCAGCTGGCGCCGCCGCTCCTGCAGGGTTGCGCGGACTGCAACCCGGTCCGGCCCCGACAGCCCCGGCAGTGCGTCGACCATCGCCGGAACCGCGTCGTCGCCAAGCGTGGAGAGGTACTCGGCGTCCAGGCCGGCCTGCCCGCCCGGCGGCACGAGCGACGGGTCCAGCGCCCGCTCGAGGTTCCGCGCCGCAACGAAGCCCTGGGGTCCGGCCACGTTGGCCACGAGGACGGCGGCCACGCCGAGGACGCCCAGGACGTGGACCAGGCGCCCCGATCGGTTGAGCACGACCAAGACGCCCACGGCGACGAGGGCGACGGCCAGCCAGCCGATCGAGAGGAGCACCCAGAACCGCAGTTCCGTCCAGCCGTACGCATCCTGGTAGAGGCGCAGGCGCAGGAACGAGGAGACCAGCGTGACCCCCGTCAGGACCAGGAGCCCGAGCGCCGCACCCACGAAGAGCCGGCTGCGCCGTCGGACCCGGGCGTCCAGCGTGGCCACCACGCCCGCCGCGAGAGCCGCCGCAGCGAGGAGCTCAAAGAAGCCGCGGCGTGCGTAATCGGCGTACGTCAGGCCGGCCGCCGCCAGGGTGTCGAGACCCCCGAACAGGTAGGCGACCTGGAGCACGACGAAGGCCGCGAAGAGCGCGTCGACCAGGACGAGGACGACGACCGCTTCCAGGGTGCCGATTCGGAAGCGCCCGGGACGGCCGCCGTTGGCCTCCGTCGGAGCGTTGGCCTCCCCGGGACGGCCGCCGTCGGCCCAGGTGGGAGCGTTGGCCCCAGCGGGAGCGCCGGCCGAGGCCAGATCGCCGCCCGAGGCCAGAGCGCCGGGCGCGACCAGGCCCGGGGCCACGCCCGCGGGGCCGAGGTCGGCGGACCCCGCGTCGCTCGCGTCCTCGGCGAACCGGACCGACTCGGCCGGCGGCGTCACCAGCACCCAGAACCCCGCGGCGACCACGAGGACCCCGGCGGCGATCCAGGCGACGACCGCCACGCTCACGCTCCGCTCCGCGATCTCGCCGAGCGGCAGCGCGAACGGCAGCTCCAGGACGCGTCCCGCCGCGGAGGCGAACACCGCGTCGGCGGCGGCGAACAGCGCTCCGAAGATCACCAGGAGCGGCACGGCCACCAGGGTGCCGCGCAGGAGCGGGCCGGCCCACGCGGGGGCCGCGCGTCTCGTCCGCTCGCCCGGTTGCGGCCGCACCGCGCCGAGGACGGGGATGGCCCCGATGATCGTGGCCAGCACCATCTCTCCCGCCGCCCCGACCACCTGCCCGGCGTCGGCCCGCATCAGGGCGCGCCCGCCGAGGCTCGCCAGCGCCGCGCCGCCCAGGATCACCGCGCCGCACACGTCGACCGCGACGAGCGCGGGATCCGTTCGCAGGGCTACGAACGCGGCGAATACGAGGGCCGCGGGCGCCAGCCAGGCGTCGAGCCGATCGACGCGGCGGATCCGGGCGGGCCCGGCGGCCAGCGCGCCCGCCACGAGGAGGAGTGCGACGTCGATGGGGACGTTGGCGCCGAGGGCGTTGCCGCGGAACAGGATGTCGGTCGCGACCCCCAGGACGAGGGCCAGGGCGAGCAGGCGTCGGGCAAGGGATCCGGTCATGTGCCCCTAGCGACGACGGGAGGGGCCCTGGTGTTGCGGAGGACGCCGCGATGGCACCTCAAGGCCAAGCCCACTCGGTCGTTCGCGCATCGAGACCGAGCGCCTATCGGCACGTCAGCCGCCCGGAGACAGGACCTCGACCGTCACGGCGAGAGCCGGCCACCTCGCATCCGTCGTCATGAGCCGGTCGGCGCCAAGCGTGAGCGCGGTCGCGACCACGAGGGCATCGGGAAGGCGGAGCCCTCCCCCGTGACGTGCCCGCAGCTCCGCGGCAGCGCCGGCAACGCCGCGGGTGGCGGGCTCGATCCTGGCCGGCAGGGCATCGAGGAAGGCATCGACCGTCGCGACGGCGTCGGCGCCACGCCGGTGGGGCGCCACCAGGCACTCGGCATAAGCAGACGCCGGAAGGACCAGGGTGTCGCCCCGCTCGCGGGCCTCGCTCACGGCGCGCGCGGCGGCTTCGTGGTGCGCGTCCGACGCATCGAGGACCGCGATCACGACGCCGGCGTCGAGGACGGTCAGTTCCATTCGTCGCGAAGCTCGTCCAGGCCGGCCGCCGGGTAGACATCGGTGAGGGCGCCGCTGAACTGCTCGACGGGGTCGATGTCACGGACCAGCAGCACGGCACCCGGGCCGCGCACCTCCGCCCGCAGACGATCACCGGTCTGGATCCCCGCCTGGTTGAGGGCATCGACGGGCAACGTGACCTGGTGCTTCGCGCTGACCCGCGTGTATCCGCGGCGGCGAGCTTCCTTTACTCGTGGCTTCATGAGTCAAGGTTAGTGCCACCCGGCACCCGCGTCAACAACACCCACGCCCGAGAGGAGCACCGTGTCCCCACGTGATGCGGCAAGGCGGGTAGCGGAGGCCGTGGGAAGGAGGTACGGGGAAGCCGTGGTGGATTCAGTCGGTCAAGGCAACACTCATCTCCACGAGGGTCGGAGACGGTTCCGGAGGTCGGGCGGGGCCGGCGTATGCCCGCGGCTGCCTCGTCGAGGCGGCCCATGCGACGGTCCTCGTGCCGGGGCCGCTTCGGGCGTTCCACTCCCGGGTCGCCGCCCGGCGCGGTGCGCCGGTCGCGATCGTCGCGGTGGCCCGCAAGCTCGTGGTCGTCGCGTGGCACCTGCTCGCGGCCGACGCCGACTACGCCCTGAGCCCTCCTCTGCGAACGGCGGAGAAGCGGCGGCGCCTCGAGCGCGCCGCGGGTGCTGCGCGGATCTCCCCGCCGGGCCGGGGCCCCGGCGGATCAGCTGAGCGGAGGCGCATCGGGCGAGCAGCCGAGCAGGCGGCGTTGGTGGCCGCGGAAGCTGCCTACACGGAGCAGGTGCAGGTGCGCGCTCAGCGGGGGCGGATGACGTCCGTGCCGAGCGTGGCGCGCAGGGGCTCCGGGACCGTCACCGTTCCGTCGGGCTGCTGGTAGGCCTCCAGGATCGCGGCGACGACGCGGGCCAGGGCCAGGCCCGAGCCGTTGAGCGTGTGGACGAGCTCCGGCTTCGCGCCGGGGGCCGGCCGGTAGCGGATGGCCATGCGGCGGGCCTGGTAGTCGCGGAAGTTCGAGCAGGAGGAGACCTCCAGCCAGCGCTCCACGCCCGGCGCCCAGACCTCCAGGTCGTACTTCTTGGCCTGCACGAAGCCCATGTCGCGGGTCGCCATCAGGAGCACCCGGTAGGACGAGCCCCAGGCGCTGCAGGAGGTCCTCGGCCCGGCCGGTCATCCATTCGAGCGCCTCGTTCGAGGCGTCGGGCTTCTCGAAGAGCACCATCTCGACCTTGTCGAACTGGTGGACCCGCAGGATCCCCCGCGTGTCCTTGCCGGCGGCGCCGGCCTCCCGGCGGAAGCACGGCGTGTAGGCGGCGTAGCGGACCGGCAGCGCGTCGGCCTCGAAGATCTCGTCGCGGTGGAGGTTGGTGACCGGGACCTCGGCCGTGGGGACCAGGTACAGCTCGTCGCGGGTGACGACGTACATCTGGTCTTCCTTGTCCGGGATCTGGCCGGTGCCCCGCGCGGACGCGGTGTTGACGACGACCGGCGGCCAGATCTCGAGGAAGCCGTTCTCGCGCGTATGGACGCCCAGGAAGAAGTCGATGAGCGCCCGCTGGAGGGCCGCCCCGGCGCCCTTGTAGACCGGGAAGCCGGAGCCCGCGATCTTCGCGCCGCGCTCCAGGTCGATGATGTCGAGCGCCTCGGCGATCTCCCAGTGCGGCTTCCGCTCCCAGGTGCCAGCGGCCGCGTCGGCGTCGGCGCCGACCTCGCCGGCGTGGTGCTGCACGCGCGGCAGGAGCTCGCCCCAGGTCCGGACGACGACGTTCGCGTCGGCGTCGCCCACCGGGACGCCCGGGTCGGCGGGATTCGGGATGCGCAGGAGCGCGTCCTCCAGCTGGGCCTCGACCTCGGCAGCCTCCGCGTCGAGGGCCGTGATCCGTTCGCCCGCGGTTACGGAGGCGGCCCGCAGGGCGGCGACCTCCGGGCCGTCGGGCGCGGCACCGCCGCGGATCGCCTCGCCCACCTGCTTCGAGACCGTGTTGCGCTGCGCCTTGAGGGCGTCGGCCTCGCCGAGGACCTGCCGGCGACGGGCGTCGAGCTCCAGGGCGACGTCGACCAGCGAGGCGTCCTCGCCCTTGTCCAGCGCGCCCCTGCGGATGACCTCGGGCTCCTCGCGGAGCCGCTGCAGCCCGACGCTCATGCCCCGGCCTCCTCGTTCGCGGCCACGTGGCCGCCGATGGGGTTCTCGATCGCGGCGAGCGCATCGCCCGCGGCATCGTGGGCCGCAGCTTCCTCGGCCGCGGCATCGGCCGCCCCGGCTTCCTCGGCCTCGGCTACCTCGCCGGCGTGATCATGCCAGCCCGCGGCGGCACGCAGGCGGCCGACCACGAACCCGGCATCCAGGCTGGCCAGCAGCCAGCCCGCGCGCGGGCCGTTCGTGCGGGCCAGGAACGAGAGGTAGATCGCCCCGAACGCGCGCCCGGCCGGGATGGCCGCCTCCTGGGAGACGCGGAACAGCAGCCCCTGCCAGGCGTCGCCGCCCTGCGGCGGCTCCTTCTCCGCGGCGATCGCGAGGCCGCCCAGGAAGACGCGCTGGTCCTCGCCGAGGGCGATCGCCTCCGGCGGGAGCGCGTCGCGGTGGACCTGCACGATCGCGCTGTCCGGCGCGTACGAGTCCAGCCAGGCACGGGCGGCGGCCAGCCGCTGGGCGAGGGTCGCTGCCTCGGCGGCGGTGAGCGGCGCGCCCTTCTCCTCCGCGACCCGCGCGTCGATGTCCACGCCCGGGATCTGGGCCAGCAGCGCGAGATGGGCGAACGCCGGGCGGTAGGCCGCGGCTGCGTCGGCCGGGACGGTCCCGGCGGTGAGCACGTAGCCGAAGAGCCGCTCCGGGTCCGACGGCAGCTCCCCGCGGTACGGGCGGCCGGCCACGGCGGCGGCCAGGCGGTCCAGCTCGTCGAAGAGGCGCGGGATCGCGTCCGTTCCCTCGGGGTCGAACTCGATCGCCTGGTTCGGGCGCGGCCGGAGGAAGAGGAGCCGGAGGGGCTCGGGCGGCAGCGCGTCGACGATCTGGTGGGCCGCGGCTCCCCGGCCCTTGGAGGTGGACATCTTGCGGCCGCCGATGTTGAGGAACTCGTAGGCGAGGTTGATGGGCGGCGGGCGGTCGAAGACCTCGCGGGCGATCGCGTCGGCCCGGTCGCGGGAGCCGCCGGCCGTGGCCAGGTCCTTGCCGCAGGGCTCGATCGTCACCCCCAGGATGCTCCACTGGGCGGCCCACTCCAGGTTCCAGTAGAGCTTGGCGCTCCCGCCGAACGGCGAGACCCGGCCCCCGAAGCCGCAGGAGCTGGCCCAGGTCACGTAGCCGGGGCGGCATTCGACGCGCACGGTCTCGCCGTCCCAGTCGAGCGCGATCGTCGTGCCGACCTTGCCGCACGACGGGCAGACGGCCTGCACCGGCAGCCAGCCCTCCGGGCGCTCCACCTTGCTCACGCGGCGGTAGACGTCGCGCACCACCTGGGCCCGGTCCAGCGCCGTCCGGATGAAGGGGTCCACCGCGCCGGTGGGGTAGATGTCGCTCATCCAGTAGTAGCGGTCGGGGTGGATGCCGAGGCCGGCGAACACGTCGATGAAGGTCTGGGCGTGGTGCCGGGCGTACGACGCGTGGCAGTCGCCCACCTGGTCGGGAACGTGGGCCAGCGGGCGGCCCATCTCGTGCTCGACCGAGTCCGGCGTCAGGAGCGCCTGGGCGTCCATGGGATCCATGTCGTCGACGCCGTAGAGCAGCGTCGTGGGCAGGCCGCGGTCGCGCAGGGCGCGCGTGATGACGTCGAGGATGACCGGGCCGCGCAGGCTGCCGACGTGCACGGTGCCGGACGGCGTCTTCGAGTCGTTGACGACCTGCGGTCCCTCGACCGATGCCGCCAGCTCGTCCGCCCAGTACATGCCTGCGCCCTCCACTCCGGATTCGCCGGGCCGGGTGGCGGCACCGGCCGCCCGCCCCGGTCCGTCCGGGCGGGCGATCAGCTGATCGACTTGATGGAGTACGTGTAGTCGGTCCCGTTGGGGAGCTTGACGACCACCGTGTCGCCGGCCTTCTTGCCCAGCAGGGCGCGGCCGACGGGCGACTCGTTGGAGATCTTGGCATCGGCAGGACGCGCCTCGGCCGACCCGACGATCGAGAAGGTCTCCTCGCCGTCGTCCGACTCGACCGTCACGAGCGAGCCCAGCGAGACGTGGTCGGAGCCGGTGTGCTCGATGATCACCGCGGTCTTGAGCATGCCCTCGAGCGTCTGGATGCGGCCCTCGACGAAGGCCTGCTCGTTCTTGGCCTCCTCGTACTCGGCGTTCTCCGAGAGGTCCCCGTGCTCCTTCGCGTCGTGGATGCGCGTGGCGACCTCGGTCCGCCGGACGTTGACGAGCTGCTCGAGCTCCGCCCGCAGCGCGGCCTCGCCTTCACGCGAGAGGTAGGTGGGCTTGTTGTTCACGAAGGAGCGAACCCCCGTCGAATCTGCCGGCCGGGCGTCGACGACGCGGCTGCGCGGCGATGAGGTGCCGATAACGAAACGAACCCCGGGTGCTCCCGCCTGGAGTGCGCCCGAAGTCCGGCCGGCGCGGATCATAGTCCTGCCCCTCGGGGAGTGTCAAAGCCGAGGGTCCCAGGGTGCCGCGGCGACGGGCCCGGGCGCCCGGCTGCGGCGCGCCCGGCGCCGGCGTCAGCGACCGGAGCCCCGTGCCGGCGCGGTCAGGAAGCGGCCGTCGGCGGAGGCCAGCAGGCAGGCAGCGACGCGGGTCCCGCGCTCCCAGACGATCGCGTTCGGGATGACGGCGAACCCGACGTAGGCCGCGCTCGCGGCACCGGGCGCGAGGCCCAGGTAGGCGGCCAGCGTCGGGGCGCAGGCCTCCTCGGCGATGGCAAGCAGGCTGAGCGGGTCGAACGCCGGCGGGGCACCGGGGACGCTCGTGTTGTCATGGGTGTCCAGGTCGACCACGCCGGTCACCTCGTGGCCGTGGGACAGGTCGCAGGACGCCCGCTCGGCACCGGCGGCCAGGATGGCCTGGCCGACGGTGACCGGGTCACCGGGACGTGGATCGATGGTCGTGGTGGCGGCCGCCGTGCGAACGAAGAGGCAGTCGCCCGTGCGCAGGTCGCCGAGCTGGACGATGCCGGGCGTGATCAGGCGCCAGAGGACGAGGAGTCCCAGCACCAGGGCGATGGCCGTGGACCCGTTCCGGTGGGCCGGGAACCAGCCGATGACGTCCTCGACCTGCTGGCGCAGCGTCTCCTTCGGGTAGCGGTCGCTCTCACGCTGCTCCGGCTCCCACATGCGCCCGATGTACGCCCGCGTGCGTCGCCCGTCAAGGGCCGGGAGGCGCCGCCGCGTCACACCCGGCGCGCCGGCGGCCAGGCCGCTCACCACGGGCGCACCCGGTTGCTCCGCGCCGGCAGGCGCGGGCGCGGAGGTGCGGAGGCGCGGCGCCGCCCGTCCGGGTGCGCCCGCGGCCGGCGCGGAGGTCAGCGGGCGCCGCGCTCCCCGTAGCCCACGAACCGCCCGGCTGCGTCGCGGATGACCGGCCGGACGCCCCGCACCGCGTCGCGACGCAGCGGCCCGTAGACGTGCGGGTAGGGCTTCGCCGGGTCGTCGTAGCGCCAGGGCGCCCCCACCAGCGCGAGGTCGAGGTCCACCACGAGGAAGGCGCCCGGGTCCGCGGCGTAGAAGCGGTTGGCGACCGCGAGCATCTCCCCGTCGCCGTCGGTGCAGTGGACGAACCCCTCGGTGTCGAAGCCGATGGGCGTGTACCGGGCGGCGGGGTCGGGCTCCGATCGCCAGGCCCCCCAGCGCTCGGCCGGGATCAGGTGGAGGGTGGCGTGGCCGCCGGCGTCCCCGGGAAGCTCGCGGAAGAGCAGCCGTCGCGCGTTCCCGGCGTAGACGAGGCGCAGGATCTCCGGCGGCAGCCCCAGGCCGTGGATCCGCCAGCGCCCCTGCGAGCCCGGCGGCGGGGGCGCGTCCGGGTCGCCGGCGTCGTCGGCCGCGGCTGCGTCGCCAGCGTCGTCCTCCGTCTCCGGGGGCTCGTAGGCGAACGACTCGTCGCGCGTCTCGAGGAACCGCGCGTAGACCGCCCACCACGCGGGGTCCGGCGGCGCGTCGGTCCCGAACAGGACCCGCTCCGGGAAGCGGCGCAGCAGGTCCCCCGCCGCGTACGGCTGCCGCCCCAGCTCCGCGATCCGGGCCGCCAGGTCCACGTGCCAGTTGGGGTACGCGGCCAGCATCGCGGCGACCCGCCCCAGGTCCTCCGGCACGCAGCCAACGTGCGCCCCGACGAAGGTGGTCCCCGGATGGCGCGCGACCACCGCTTCCAGGCCGTCGATGATCTCGTCGAACGGCGGGAAGCCCGGCAGGTCGCGCCGGCCCCGCGGGCGCGTGGGCCAGAAGTGCCAGTCCGGGTGCTCCAGGAGCTCCTCGTAGCGCTCGTTGGCGGCGTCGAGCGGATCGAAGAAGGCGATCGGGTCGGCGACGTGGATCGTGACCGGGATGCCGAGCTCGCCGGCGGCCGCCCACAGCGGGTGCAGGCGCGGGTCGTCGACGCCGACCAGCCGCCCCGACGTGTCGCGCGCGGTCAGCCCCAGCGGCTTCCAGACCTTCAGCCCGCGGGCGCCGGCCGCGACGCCGGCCCGCAGGCGCCGGGCCTCCTCTTCGCCGAAGTCCGCCCGCTCGGCCCACATCGAGTAGTCCAGCTCGGCGAACACGGCCACCCGGGTTCCCAGGGGTGACCAGCGGGCCAGCTCGCGCTGGAGCCGGTCGCCCCAGCCGCCGTCGAGGTCCACGATCGCCGCGATCGAGGATGCGACCGAGGGCCTCCTCGAGCTCGACGGCCGTCGCCGTGGCCCAGCGGCCGGCGAACGTCGTTGACCCCAGGTGGTTGTGGGCGTCGATCGCCGGCATCGACGGGCGCTCGACCGGGGTGACCGGGACCCGCAGGCGCTGGCGTGGACGGAACGCGCGCAGCGCCATGTCGCCGGGCGAGCCGCCGGGGGATGACACGCGCGACATGGCTCCCCTACCCCTTGATGCCGGCGTCGCTCATGGTGCGTCCACGCGCACGAGGCGAACGAAGCGGACACTGAGGTCGTTGCCGTCGCGTGCCCGGATCGCGAAGTCGGTGTCGCCGGCAAGGGACCCCGTGGCGGCGAAGCCCTCGATCGGGACCGTCGCGGTCTTCCAGCCGCCGCTGCCGGTGCGCTCCACGGGGGCGGTCGTCCCGCCCGCATGCTCGATCGCAAACGAGCCCGTTCCAGCGTCGAGGTAGGTGACCTTGACGAGGACGTCATGTGGGTCGGCATCGCCGAAGAAGCGGCTGTCGAGATCCAGGTAGAACGAGTCGACACCCGTCGCGTGATCGGTCCGGAGTCCCTCGTAGGCGGTGCCGTTGTCGGCCTCGATGTCGTGCACGTGGACATCGGCTTCACTGCGCACGACCACGCCATCGGGCGCCGCCTCGCGCTGGACGAGCCAGCGCTCCAGGTTGCGAACGTACGGCCGGTTCGGCCAGTCGATCGTGTCGTCCTCGGTCCAGTAGACGTCCTCGGCATCGCGCAGCGCCGCCCATGCGTCGGGCGAATCGGCGGCCGTCCGGCCGAGGGAGAGACGCACCCACCGCCAGTGCTCGGCGAACTCGTCGAGATAGCTCGGTCCCGGAACGACATACAGCCAGTTGGCGCGCAACTGCAGCGACTTCAGGTTGCTCTGGCGCACGGAGTAGTACGGGTCGTCTGCGGTGTATCCGCAATCGCGGTAGCACTCGTTCTCCGTCGCGATCACTCGGCCATCGTGTGGGGCGGCCTGGTCGTCGACCACGAGGTGGCCGTCCTGGGCGATGTGGCTGCCGTAGGCCGGGGCCTCGCTCAGGTGGAAGTTGGCCAGCTCAGGGATCCCGGTACGGATCCCCATCCCGGCGTCGACGGCCTCTCGCGCCAGCAGGTCATCGGCCTCCCCGAACGGCCCCCACGGGTAGTCCTCTCCGGTGAACACCAGCTTGGCCCGCTCGTTCCCGAACATGCCAACCAGATCGGCCAGCATCGTCCGGTACCACGCGAGGTAGCGATCCTGCGAAAGGTCGCCGCGCTCGGCGGCCTGCGTGATCATCTCGTAGTCGTACTCCACCCAGGTGAACGCCCCGGGCATGTAGACGAAGCGCAGATCCGGATTGGCGGCCAGCTCCTGGTCGACGAAGAGGAGACGGTACAGCGCGGACAGGTGGCCCCACACGCAGTCGTCCCAGATCGGGAGGTGGCGCTGGCCGTCGTAGTCCGGCCCGTAGGTCTTCACGCCGCAGTCATTGACGACCCACTTCGGCGCCCAGTCGACACCCGAGGCGAAGACGCGCATCCAGAAAGGACCCGGCTCGGCGAGCTGCGTCCTGAGGGATGCGAAATCCATGTCCTGCGCCGAACCGGTCGACTCCGCGTCGATCGCTCCGGGGCCGTCCGGCTGGAGCTGGCGCCAGGTCACGTCGACCCCCCGGACGTCGACGTGGTGCGCGGGATCGGCGTCCTCGCTGAAGAACCCGGACCCGGTCGCGGGGACCACCCAGGCGGGCATCGACCATTCGTCGCCTTCCGTGATCTCGACTGCGGCCGGGAGTGGTCCCGAGGCGGTCGGCGAGGACGACGGCGTCGTCACGGGTTCGCGACTCGGCGACGCGGAAGGCACGGCCGACCCACAGCCGGCCACGGTGAACGCAACCGCGATGGCTACTCCGAGCCACCTCCTTCGACGCGGCGTCATCGATCCGGCCCCCACGTTCGAACCACCGGGGGACGACATGGCTCCCCTACCCCTTGATGCCGGACAGGGCGATGCCCCGCACGAAGTACTTCTGGGCGACGACGAACAGGATGATCATCGGCAGCAGGCTGACGAGCGCGCCCGCCATCATCTCCGGCCACTTCCCCACGTGCTGGCCCTGGAAGAACGCGAGGCCAACGGTGGTCGTGTACTGGTCGAGGTCGCGCAGGTAGATGAGGGGGCTCAGGAGGTCGTTCCAGGTCCACATGAAGGTGAAGATCGCCAGCGTGGCGAGCGCCGGCCGGGCCAGCGGCACGTAGATCCTGGTGAAGATCTGCCACGGGTTGGCCCCGTCCACCCGGGCCGCGTCGGCGAGCTCCTGGGGGATGGCCATGAAGAACTGGCGCAGGAGGAAGGTCCCGAAGGCCCCGCCCAGCCAGGCGCCGACCCACAGCGGCTCCGGCGTCCCGATCCAGTTGCCGCTCTCGCTGAACGGGTTGGGCAGGGTGCGCCAGAGGATGAAGTTGGGGACGAGCACCACCTGGAAGGGGATGATCAGGGTGGCCAGCAGGATCCCGAAGAGGGGTCCCCGGCCGCGGAACGGGATCACCGCGAAGGCGTAGGCGGCCATCGACGCGGTCACCAGCTGGCCCGCCGTGCAGAGGACGGCCAGGCGGAGCGAGTTCAGGAAGAACGTCCCGAACGTCACGTTGTTCGGGAAGGCGTTCCACATGTTCACGTAGTTCTCGAAGTGCGGGCCCGAGGGGAGACTCAGCGGCGCCGCGCCGAAGACCTCGGCCCGCGTCTTGAGCGAGGTCACGATCATCCAGAAGAACGGGATCATCATCAGCAGGCCGCCGGCGATGAGCACCGCGTAGAGCAGGCCCCGCCGCGTGAGGCGCAGCGCCTGCCGGCGGCGTGGGCGTCGGGGAGCCGCGAACGTCGGGGCATCCGGCGACGGTGCGGTCGAGCGGCGGGGCGGTCACCGGGCGGCCCTCACTGGTAGTGCACCCAGCGGCGCTGGAGCCGGAAGTAGACGAACGTCAGCACCGCCACGATGAGGAACATCACCCACGAGGCGGCGGCCGCGTACCCCATCTTGAAGTTCTTGAAGCCGTTCTCGTAGATGAAGTAGACCAGGGTCACGGTGGCCTCGGTGGGCTTGCCGGGCCGCGCGAGGACGTACACCTGGTCGAAGACCTGGAATGCGCTGATGAGGGCCAGGATCCCGGTGAAGAAGATGCTCGGGGTGAGGAGCGGCAGGGTGACGTGCCGGAAGCGCGCCCAGCGCCCGGCCCCGTCCACCGCGGAGGCGTCGTAGTAGTCCTGCGGGATCGCCTGGAGACCGGCCAGGAAGATGATCACGTTGATCCCCAGGCCCTGCCACACGGTCATGGCCACGATCGCCGGCATGGCCCAGAACGGGTCGCTGGTCCAGCGCTGCGCGGGCAGGCCGAACACCTCGAGGAGCTGGTTCAGGATGCCGCCCGACGGCGCGTAGATCCAGGCCCACACCAGGCCGACGGCCGTGGCGGAGGTGACGACCGGCAGGAAGTACGCGGTCCGGATCCAGGCGATCCCGCGCAGCCCCTGGTTCAGCGCCAGCGCCAGTCCAAGCGCCAGGACCATGCCCAGCGGCACGGAGACGACCGTGTAGAAGGTCGTGTTGCGCAGGGCCAGCTGGAACCGATGGTCGTTCGCCAGCGCCACGTAGTTGCCCAGGCCGGCCCAGTCGGGCGCCGTCAGCAGGTCCCACTTCGTCAGGCTGATCCCGAACGTGGCGAGGATGGGGCCCGCGGACAGGATGGTGAGGCCCACCAGCGTGGGCGCCAGGAACAGCCACGCCCAGCGGGCCTCCGCGGCGACGGGGCCGCCGCGTCGCCGCGGGGCGGACCCCGGGGCGGCGCGGCGGCGGAGCACGGTCATGGGCGGTCGGGCACGGGCCAGGACGCCACGCTCACCGGGCGGCGAGCATGGCGTCGAGCTGCGGCACGATGTCGGCCAGCGCCGCGGCCGCGGTCTTGGTGGGCTGGTTGAAGACGTTCGCGTCGAGCTCGCCCTGGAGCATCGTCGTGAACTCGTTGTAGCCCGCGAACGACGGCTTCAGGTTCGCGTAGGCCAGGCTGTCGGCGAAGACCTGGGCCCCCTCGAACGACGTGGCGTACGGCCCGGCCAGGACCTCCTTGCTGACCGGGAGCGACGCCTTGAGCTGCATCAGCATCTCCTGCGCCGGCGGGCTGGCCAGGTACTTCACGAACTCCCAGGCGGCGTCGGGCGACTTCGTGTTCTTGTAGACGACGGCGCCGGTCGGGTTGACCGACGTGAAGCGCCCCGCCGGTCCCTTCGGCAGCGGCGCGATGCCGAGCTGGATGCCGGCCGCGGTGTGCGTCGGGACCAGCCAGGAGCCGTTGGCTTCCATGGCCGCCTTGCCCTGCTCGAAGGCATCGCCGGTCTCGGCGAAGAGCGCCGGGTCGGCCATGATCTTCTCCTTCCAGATCAGGTCCTGGAGGAACTGGATCCCGGCCGCGGCCTCCGGCGTGCCGAGGAGCGTCTGCGTCTTGTCGGCGTTCATGATGTCGCCGCCGGCCTGCCAGACGAGCGAGCTCCAGTAGTTCTCCATGTCGGTCGTCTCGGTGTAGAGGCCCCACTGGTCGACGGTGCCGTCGCCGTCGGCGTCCTTCGTGAGCTGCTTCCCGACTTCGACGAGCTTGGCCCAGTCCCAGGTGTCGTCGGGATAGGCGACGCCCGCGGCGTCGAACATGGCCTTGTTGTAGTAGAGGACGACCGTGTTGAGGTCGCGCGGCAGCCCGTACTGGCCGCCGTCCGCGGTGGTGAAGACCGCCACGCCCTGGTCCGCCAGCTGCGTCAGGTCGTAGCCGTCGCGATCGATGAAGGGCTTGAGGTCCAGCAGGACGTCGCGGGACTGGTAGTCGGGGAAGAGCGGGCCGTCCATCGCGAAGACGTCGACGGCGGCGCCGCCGGCCAGGCCGGTCTGGACCTTGTCCCAGTAGGCGTCCCAGTCGGAGACCGTGACCTCCACCGTGATCTTCGGGTTCGCCGCGTGGAACGCATCGACGACCGCCTGCTGGCTCTTGAGCTCGGCCGGGTCGCCCCAGATGGCGTACGAGATCGTGGCCTCGGGGCCCGTGTAGCCACCGGCGGGGCTCGCGGAGGGGCTCTCGGCGGGGGCGGAGCCGGTTGGCGTGGCGGCCGGGGTCGCCGGCGCCGGCGTCGGGCTCCCGCCGCCGCCACAGGCGGTCAGCAGCAGCGCGATCGCGGCTGATAGGGCCAGGAGCCGCGCTCCCGGCGATCCTCGGAAGGTGCGCATCGTGTCTCCTCCTGCGTCCGGTGCCAGTTGGGCCGCTACCAGTCGGGACCGTCGCCGCCCAGCCACCCGGGCAGCCACTCCGCCTCGGCGGCGATCAGCTCGTCGGTCATGCGCCAGGCCTCGTCCAGCGAGAGGGAGGCCTGGACCTGGGGGTCGGTGAGGACGGCGTGGTACACCATGTCGCGGTCCTCCTCGAGGGCTGCCTGGACGGTGAGCTCCTGGCAGTCGACCGCCGGACGCGTGTACGCCGCGCACTGCGGCGGCAGCGAGCCGACGGCGACCGGGTGGACGCCGAGGCCGTCGACGAGGGCCGGGACCTCCACGCACGCGTCGGCGGCGAGGTTCGGGATGAGGTGCCCGCCCGCGTTCGGCACGTTGGCCATGATCCGGGCCGGCTGTCCCGTGGTCATCGCGTGGACGATGACCGCCGCGTACTCGCCGCTCTGCTCGATCTCGAACGGCTCGCCGGCGTCCAGGCGCCGCTTCGTCTCGTCGTACTCGACGAGGTTGTTGGCCACGCGGGTCAGGTACTCCCCGATCGGCACGTGGAAGCGCTCCACCTGGCCCTTGGGGATGAACCACGGGTTGTACTCCGCGTGGTGCTCCGACGATTCGGTGGGGTAGAAGCCGAAGCGCCGGAAGAGGTCCGCCCGGACCAGGTCGTCGTCCGGCACCCGCCCGGATCCCACGAACGAGTGGAGGGCCGGGTAGAGATCGGTCCCGCGGTGCTCCAGGCGCAGGATCCAGGCCAGGTGGTTCACGCCGGCCGACAGGGCGTCCACCTCCTCGAACGGCACGTCGAGGTACTCCGCCAGGCGGTGGACCGTCCAGTACACGGAGTGGCACAGGCCGACGGTCGGGGTGCCGATCGCCTGGTCGACCGCGCAGACCAGCATCCCCATCGGGTTGGTGTAGTTGAGGAGGAGCGCCTCGGGACACGCCTCGGCCATGTCGCCGGCGATGCCGAGGACCACCGGGATGGTGCGCAGGCCGCGCAGGACGCCGCCGACGTTGATCGTGTCGTTGATCGTGTAGCGCAGCCCGAAGCGGGCCGGCACGTCGAAGTCGACCTGCGTGGCGCGGGCGCCGCCGACCTGGATCGTGTTCACCACGAAGTCGGCGCCGGCAAGCGCCTCCAGGCGGTCCAGGCTGCCCCGGATCGTGGGCGTCGCGCCCAGGGCGTCGGCGGTCCAGCGGGCCATCCGCTCGGCCGTCGCGAGGCGATCGCCGTCGATGTCGTGGAGGACGATCTCCGCGTCCGCGAGCTCCGGGTAGGAGAGGAAGTCGCCCAGCAGGTTGCGGGTGAACTCGACGCTGCCGGCGCCGACCAGGACGATCCGTGGCATCTCAGTCCTCCGTGGCGGCGTCGCCGACGCCGACGATGTGCGGCCGCCCCTGGCGGTTCGTGCAGGTCATGACGCCCACCGCATGCTGGCTGCGTACTCGTTCGAGATCCGTCGCATGTCCCAGTACAGGGAAGTCACCTCCTCGTCGCTCCAGGAATCGTCGATGTCTCCGCTCTCGGTCGCCTCGCGCGGCGTGTAGCCGAACGTCCACGTCGGCCAGAACGCAATCGGAATGTGATCGACGGGCCGGTAGTCCCAGAGGTCGCGGCGGGACTGCTTGCGCCGCTCGACCTCCCGGTGATCGATCGTCAGCGGGGACTGACCAATGCCCCGCGGCGCCGTCATGCCCGATCCTCCCGGCCCGGCATGCCTGCCGCCGCTCCCATGCCGCAGGCCCGTGCATAGGCATCGACGACCGTCCCGATGCCCGCCCGGATGAGCGCCCGTGGATCGTTCGGCAGCGTTCCCCCGCGCACCGCCCGGTACTGGATGGGCAGGTACTGGCTCAGCAGGGCCAGCGGGATGGGGTGGGCCGAGAGGTTGCCGACGAGGCGCTCCACGGAGGCTCGCACCTCGGGCTGCGGCCAGTAGTAGCGCGAGCGGTCGCTGAAGCTGAAGTCGCGGGCAAAGCGGAGCTCATCCTCGGCGCCACCGAAGTAGGGCTGCCAGTGCTCGGGGTGCTCGATCATCACGCGCTGGAGCGTGTCGCGGAGGCCCGATGCGACGACCCCGGGACGCCGGACCAGCCACTCGCGCTCGATCGCCTCCAGCGCGAACAGCGTCTCCCGGAGCGCGAAGGTGAGGCCGGGGCCGACCTTGAGGACCGCGAAGTGGTCGCGGACCATCGCGCCAAGGGCCTCCTCCGGCTGGTAGTCCGTGGAGTGCGCCTCGTAGACCAGCGGCGGCTGGTCCGGCGCTCGGGACGCCAGCGCCGCGGCGGCACGCTCGTCGTACGCGAAGATCACCGCATCGCCGAACTCCACGCCGGGCTGCGTGACGAGCGCGAGCACGCGCTCGAGGGCGCTGCCGACGCCGCGCGCCGTGAACGCGCGACGCGTCGCGTCCAGCGTGCGCTCGACGGCGTCGACGCTCGTGACCGCCGGGGCGACCGAATCCGCCAGCTCGCCGCCCGGGATGGGGACCTCGCTCCCCACCACGTAGACCGGTCGCGGGGCGTTGGCGGGCAGAAGGTCCAGCGCTGCTTCGGCGACGGCGCACAGGTCGGCCGCACGCTGGGCGACCGTCGTCTCGTCGAGTGGCCGGTCCGGGGGATCATCGGCGAGCCGCATGCTGGCGTCGAGGTGGATCTTCGTGAACCCGGCCAGGACGAATTCGCGCACGAGGTCGCGCGCCCGTGCCATGGCGGCATCACTCCCCTGGGATCGCCAGACGTACGGCCCGAGGTGATCGCCACCCAGCACGATCCGTGGCGATTGCAGGCCGATCTCCGCCGCGATCGAGTGCACGAGCGCGCGGAAGTCCGGCGGCGTCATCCCGGTGTACCCGCCGAACTGGTTGACCTGGTTGGTGGTGGCCTCGATCAGGACGATGACGCCGTCCCGCTGGGCCTGGGCCATCGCGGCCTGGAGGACGGACCGGTCCGCAGAGCAGACCGAGTAGATGCCGACTGGCTCGCCGGCCCGGTTCGCGCGGGCGAGGTCCAGCAGCTGCGAGGTGGCGTCCCGCCCTTCGACCCCGTCGGCCCACCACGTCATGGCATCCAACCTCCCAGTGCCGCCCTGGCGTCATCCAGCGTTGGCTGCCCGTCGATCCCGCCGAGCCGCTGGGTCGAGATCGCCCCGCTGACTGCCCCCCAGCGAAGGCATTCGCGCAGGTCGGCCCCGTCCAGCCATGCACGCAGGAACCCCGCGTTGAAGGAGTCGCCGGCACCGGTCGTGTCGAGCGGGTCCACCCGCATCGCCGGCACCCGGACGAGCGGCCCATCGGCGGAGCAGGCCAGGGCCCCGGCGGCGCCCAGCTTGACGGCGACGATCGGGCCCCCGTCGGTCCGCCCTCGCGCGCCCGTCCGGGCCAGGGAGCGGGCCGCCTCCTCCACGTCCTCGATGCGAGCGATCCGGCGCGCCTCCACCGCATTCGGGAAGAAGACGTCGCAGGCCCCGAGCATCTCCGCGACGCCGCCATCCCAGCGCTCGGTCGGGTCCCAGTTCGTGTCGAACGAGGTCGTGATCCCGCGCGCCCTGGCGGCCGCGAAGAATCCCGGCAACCGATCGCGGCTCGTCTCCTGGAGGTAGAAGCAGCCCGAGTGGACGTGGCGGGTCCGCACCAGCAGCGACTCCGGGACGTCGTCCACGTCCATGGCCCCGATCGTGCCCATCTCGGTGAGGATCGCCCGGTCGCGCCCGCTCGTGAGGATGACCGTCGCGCCGGTGGATCGCGCCGGGTCCACCACGCAGGCCGACACGTCGATCCCGCGCTCGCGCATCGCGTCGAGCATGAACCGCCCGAACGCGTCGGCCCCGACGACGCCGAAGAACGCGACCGCGAGCTGGAGCCGCGCGGCTCCGCAGGCGAAGATGGCGGACGAGCTCCCGACCGTCATGTGCACGGACCCGATGACCCGTTCGACCTCGTCGAAGACGGGGACCGGATCCGGGTCGAACACGACGATGTCCGGGTTGATCTCGCCGATGGCGAGGATGTCGATGTCGCGGCTCGGTCCGGACATGCTCAGCCTTCGCAGGCGGTGCGCTTCAGCTGGACCATCGTGTGCTGGCTCCCGGATGGAGGTTGGGCGCCGACGTCCGTCGCGCGCAGACCGCACTCTACCGCGCGAAATCCGCCCCGACAAGAGCGTATTGCGCATGATCTCGGCTTCATGTGCGCAGTGTCCGCAGGGTCTTGACAAAGTGCGCAGCAAGTCGGCACGATGTGCGCATGGTCGACCGCGAACGCGACGAGCGCGTCATCGCGTACGTCCGCGCCCGCGGCACGGTCTCGGTCGAGGAGCTGAGCCGGGAGCTCGGCGTCGGGCCCTCCACCGTTCGACGCGACCTCTCCCGCCTGGCAGGAGAGGACCGCCTCGTGCGCACCTATGGTGGCGCGACGCTGGCGGACCGCCCGGCGGCCGTCGCGCCCGGTGGGCCGATCCGCGCCCTCGGCGAGAAGCAGCGCGTGGCGGCCGCCGCCGCGCGCCTCGTCCAGGACGGGCAGACGATCGCCGTGACCAGCGGCACGACGGCCGTCGAGTTCGCGCGCCAGCTCGTGGATCGGACCGACCTCACGGTCATCACCAACTCGCTCGACGTGGCCCAGGTGCTCCTCGACCGCGAGGGGATCCAGCTCGCCGTGCTGGGTGGCGTGGCCCGTCCCCGGATGCACAGCCTGCTGGGGCACCTGACCGAGCAGGCGTGCCGGGAGATGCGGGCGGACACCCTGTACATGGGCATCGGGGCGATCAGCCTTGAGCTGGGGCTCATGAACGACTACATGCCGGAGATCCTGACCGACCGGGCGCTCCGCTCGATCGCGGCGTCGGTCGTGGTGATCGCCGACTCGGGGAAGTTCGACGTCGTCGCGCCGGCGTTCGTGTTCGGCCTGGACCAGGTGGACGTCATCGTCACCGACCGTGGCGTGCGGCCGGACGTCGTCGCGGACCTGGGCTCGCGCGGCATCCGCGTCATCGTCGCCTGAGCGCGACAGGAGGAATCGTGTCGATCAGTGGGACCGTCCCCGGTGAGATCCGCGAAGGGCCCGCCGCCATCCGGGCGACCGTCGAAGCGACCGGCGCGCATGTCCGATCCGTGGCCGCCCAGCTGCGCGCCGATGGGGTCCGGCGCATCTGGGTGATCGGCAACGGCACCTCGTACCACTCGAGCCTCCACGCCGCGGGGCTGGCACGCCGCCTCTCCGGGCCCGGCGACCCGATCGCGATCGCGGTCACCGCCGGCGACTTCCGCACCTTCCGGCCGACCCTGGACCGGAGGGACGTGATCGTCGGCGTCTCGGCGTCCGGGGAGTTCCGGGATGTCCTGGGCGTGCTCGAGGAGGTCCGCGGCCGGGTGGCGACGGTGGGGATCGTCCACGTCCCCGGCTCCAGCATCACCCGTGTCGCCGACCACGTCATCCTGTCGGAGGGCGGCCCGAGCGGCTCCCCCGTCATGACCAAGACGTTCTCCTCCACCCTCACGGCCACGATCCTCATGCTGGGCGCGATCGTGGGCGACGAGGTCCTGCTGGCGGTGTCGGACGGCCTCCGCCTGGCGGCCGATCACGCGGATCGCGCGATCGCCGACGCCTGGCCCGTCGTCGAGGAGATCGCCGCCGAGCTTGCCGCCGCGGAGCATCTCTTCGTGGTGGGCGGGGGTCTCGCGTACCCCGCCGCGCTCGAGGCGGCGCTCAAGCTCAAGGAGATGGCGCTCGTCCACGCCGAGGCGTCGGAGACGTGGGAGATGGCGTCCGGGCCCGCGACGATCGTGGGCCCCGGGACGGTGGTCATCTCGCTCGCACCGGACGGCGCCGCGCGGGCCGCCACGGACGACGTGGTCCGTCACTGTCGGGAGTGGGGGGCCCGGGTCATCGAGGTGGCTCCTGGCCGGGCCGTCCCCGACTCCCGGCTGCTCGCCGTCCCGGCCGGCGTCGACGAGCAGTTCGCGCCCCTCACCCTGGTACCCCCGGTCGCCCTTCTCGCGTATGTCCTGGCCGGCCTGCGCGGCGCGACCCCGGATCAGCCAGCCTGGACCGGGCGGTATCACAGCCAGGGCCTCACCCACATCGTCGGCGTCTGAGCCACCCCACTCCGCGCCAGCCTCCCCCGTCGTCGTCCACGCGGAGCATCGGGCGGCGGCTCCCCGCCACGCGGAGGAGCGGGCGGCGACCCGGCGACTGCCCATCCCGGCGGATCTGGTCGGCCTTGAGCCGGACCGGCGGCCGGGATTCCCGGCCGCTCCCGCGCCAGGTGGCCAGCCGCCTCCCCTACCCCGCCGTCAGCCGCTCCAGGCGCGCCCGGACGCGCCGCAGCGCGCGCCGGTCGGTGCAGGCGATGAAGACCGTGTCGTCGCCCGCGAGCGAGCCCGCGACATCGGGCCAGCGCGCCCGGTCCAGGGACGCCGCGATGGCGTGCGCCGAGCCCGGCAACGTGACGAGCACCAGGAGCGGGCCCGCCTCGCGGATCTCGACGGGCAGGTCGCGGAAGAGCCGTCGCAGCCGTTCCTCGCCGGTCGGGTCCGCGTCGGCGAGGCGCGGTGACATGGCGTAGACGGAGACCCCGTCGCGCTGCACCTTGACGAGCTGCAGCTCGGCGATGTCGCGGCTGATCGTCGCCTGCGTGGCGCGGAAGCCGCGGTCGCGGAGCGCGGCGGCCAGCTCCTGCTGGGTCCGGATGGGGCGCTGCTCCACCAGGTCGCGGATTGCCCGCTGGCGGAGCTGCTTCATGACCTCCACGGCCCCGGCCCCAGGTTCCCTACGCGGCCAGGAAGTGGACGACCACGATCCCTGCCAGGACGAGGCGGTAGACCACGAAGATCGTCAGGCGGTGGTTGCGCAGGAAGCGCAGCAGGACCGCGATCGCCAGGAACCCGGACACCGCTGCGGCGACCATCCCGGCGACGAGGACCCCCGTGTCCACCGGCACGCCGGCCTCGCCCGTGGCGAGCTTGCGGACTTCCCAGATCACCGCGCCGAGGGTGATCGGCGTGGCCATGAGGAAGCTGAACCGCGCAGCCGCCTCCCGGGTGAGGCCGGCGAAGAGGCCGGCGCTGATGCTGATCCCGGAGCGGCTGATCCCCGGCACCAGGGCGACCGCCTGCGCGCAGCCGATCCCGAAGGCGGCGCCGAATCCAAGGCCGTCGATCCCCCTGGTCTGGCGCCCGAGCCGGTCGGCCGCCCAGAGGATGCCGGCGCCGATGACGAGCGTGAGCGCGACCAGGAGCTCCTGGCGGACCTGCTCCTCGAAGAAGTCGTTGAGCGTCACGCCGACCACGATCGCCGGCGGCAGGGTCACCGCGATCAGCCACGCCAGCTTGCGGTCCGGATCGCCCCGGAAGGACCGGTCGCGGATCGTCGCGAGACCGGCAGGGACCAGGCGCAGCCAGTCGCGCCAGAAGTAGGCGAAGAGGGCCACCAGCGTGCCCACGTGGAGCATCACGGAGAAGGCCAGCGAGGTGATGAACGGATCCTCCCAGCCCGCCATGTGGGGCACCAGCAACAGGTGCCCGGACGAGGAGATCGGCAGGAACTCCGTCAGCCCCTGCACGATGCCCATGACGATTGCCTGGAAGAGGGTGTCCATGGAATCTGACGGCGGGCCGCGCGCCGAAGGCGCGGCCCGCCGCGTGAGCGCTCCCTTAGCGGATGAAGAGCGGCGCGAGGACGAGCGCGATCGTCGCGATGAGCTTGACCAGGACGTGGAGCGACGGGCCGGCCGTGTCCTTGAAGGGATCGCCAACGGTGTCGCCGACGACGGCGGCCGCGTGGGCATCGGTCTTCTTGCCGAGGACGTTCCCGGCGGCATCCTTGAGCTGGCCCGATTCGATGTACTTCTTGGCGTTGTCCCAGGCCCCGCCGCCGTTGTTCAGGACGGTGGCCAGGAGGACGCCGGCAATGGTGCCGATCATCAGGAAGCCGGCCACGGCCTCGTAGCCGAGGAGCAGCCCGACGACGACCGGGGTCCCGACGGCCAGGGCGCCCGGCAGGATCATCTCCTTGAGGGCCGCGCTGGTGGTGATGTCGACGACCCGCGCGTAGTCCGGGCGCTGGGTGTAGTCCATGATCCCGGGCATCTCGCGGAACTGGCGGCGCACCTCGACGATGATCGCCTGGGCCGTCTTGCCGACCGCGCGGATGGCCAGCGAGCTGAAGAGGTACACCAGCATCGCCGCGATGAACGCCGCGATGAAGACGTTCACGTTGGCCAGGTTGACCGACTCCATGATCGGCTTGCCCTGGACGCGGAGGATGAGGTTGACCTTGTCGATGTACGCCGAGAAGAGCAGGAACGCCGCCAGCGAGGCCGACGCGATCGCGTAGCCCTTCGTGAGGGCCTTGGTCGTGTTGCCGACGGCGTCCAGCCGGTCGGTGATCGTCCGGGCGCTGGCCTCGGCGCGGCTGAACTCGGCGATGCCGCCCGCGTTGTCGGTGATCGGCCCGAAGGTGTCCATGGCCAGGATGTAGGCCGTGGTCATGAGCATGCCCATGGTCGCCACCGCGGTCCCGAAGATCCCGCCGACGTTGACGCCGCTCTCGTTGACGATGCCCGCCCGCGAGCCGAGCCAGTGGCTGGCGAAGAGGGCGATCCCGATCGTGATGGCCGTCACGGCCGTGGTCTCGAAGCCGACCGCCATCCCCGAGATGATGTTGGTCGCCGGGCCGGTCTTCGATGCCTCGGCGATCTCGCGGACCGGCCGATACGAGCCCGACGTGTAGTACTGGGTGATGTAGACGAAGACGACGCTGGTCGCGAGGCCCACCAGGCCGGCGGCGAAGAAGAAGATCCAGGTCGGCAGCCCGTCGGGGCTGGTCTGCGTGCCGGTGGACATCATCACGTTGGTCGTGATCGCGAGGCCGACGACCGACAGGATCGTCGTTGCCCAGTAGCCGCGGTTGAGGATGTTCATCGGGTCCTCGTCCTCGCGGCCGCGGATGAAGAACATGACCGAGACGATCGTGGCGAGGAGCCCGAAGGCGCGGACGACGAGCGGGAAGAAGATCCAGGCCTCGGGGTTGGGCCAGCCGGCCTTGAGAGCGATCGCGTAGACGCTGACGCCCAGGATCATGGCCCCGATGTTCTCGGCGGCGGTCGACTCGAAGAGGTCCGCCCCGCGGCCCGCGCAGTCACCGACGTTGTCGCCGACGAGGTCCGCGATGACGCCCGCGTTGCGGGGATCGTCCTCGGGAATGCCCGCCTCGACCTTGCCCACGAGGTCCGACCCGACATCTGCCGCCTTCGTGTAGATCCCGCCGCCCAGCTGGGCGAACAGGGCGACGAAGCTCGCGCCGAAGCCGAAGCCGACGATGAGGAAGGGCGCGACCGCCGGATGCTCCAGCCCGCCGAAGAGGACGAAGATGCCGTAGACGCCGAGCAGCGAGAGGGCGACCACGAGGAAGCCGCTGACCGCGCCGCCGCGCATCGCGACCTGGACCGCCTCGACCAGGCTCCGCCGGGCCGCGGACGCCGTCCGCACGTTCGCCTTGACGCTGATGTACATGCCGATGATGCCGGAGGCCATGGAGCAGGTGGCGCCCACGAGGAACGCGACACCGGTCCGGATCCCCAGGTCGATTCCGAAGTACTCGGTCTCCGCGAAGTCCTTCGTCTCGACCGTCGCGATGATCGCGCCGAGGATCACGGCCGCGAAGAGGGCGAGGATGGCGATCGTCCGGTACTGCCGGCGGATGAACGCGACGGCGCCCTCGAAGATGGTCGCCGCGACGTCCTCCATCTCCTTGGTCCCGGTATCGCGCCGGAGCACGTCCCGGGCCAGGTAGAGCGCGAACGCGATGGCGAGCAACCCCGCCGGCAGGATGATGAGCTGGAGGGTTGTGGCGTCCATCGGCTGTTTGCGCGACCTCCCTAGGCAGACACGGCAGTCCGTGCGGGCGCGGCCGTCACGCAGCGGACGAGGGATCGTTACGTGCGCCTGGAGCCCGCGGGCCTTCGTTCTGGGCGGGACGACCCGGCGGCTCAGGACGCGGCGGAGTGTATCAACTGCCGGATCGGCGGGTCAAACGGCGGATACCGCGCGATTTATGCATTGCTGCGCACGCGCGCACCGGCGCCCGAGCACGAGGGGCGACGGTCAGGCCGTGCCCCTATACTGCCGATCTTGTGACACGACGCCCCCTCGGGTGCCTCTTCGAGATCGTCGAGACGCTCGTCCTCACGCTCATCATCTTCTTCGTCATCCAGACGTTCGTAGCCCAGCCCTACCGGGTCGAGCAGCAATCGATGGAACGGACGCTCGAGCCCGACCAGTACGTGCTCGTGGACAAGCTGACGCCCCGCTTCGACGACTACTCGCGGGGTGACATCGTGGTCTTCGAGCCGCCCGAGGAGTGGGTCCAGGGTGGGCCTCGGACGCCGTTCATCAAGCGCGTGATCGGCATGCCGGGCGAGACGATCGAGGTGAAGGATGGCGCGGTCTACGTGGACGGCACCCGCCTGGCGGAGCCCTACCTGTACGACCTGCAGCCGACGACCGCCAACGACCAGACGAAATGGGTGATCGGCACGGGCGAGCTCTTCGTGATGGGCGACCACCGCGCCGCCTCCGCCGACTCACGGGCGTTCGGACCCATCCAGGAAACCTCGGTCATCGGACGCGCCTGGCTCCGCTACTGGCCGATCTCCACGCTGGGGATCCTTCCCACGCCCGAGTACCCGGCCCCCGTCGGGAACGGGGACGCGAGGCCTAGCCCGGCCGCCCCGTGACCCTGCTCCTCGTCGCGGCCGGTGCGGTCGTCGCCCTCGGGGCGGGGGTCGCGGTGGGCGCGCGCGACGGACGGACCGCCGTTGGCGGCGCCCTTGCGGCGCTGGTCTTCTCGCCCTTCCTTGCCGATCCCCTCCCCGCCTGGCCCGAGGTCCTGTTCCGGATCGTGGCCGGCGTCCTGACCGCCTACCTGCTCCACGTCGCCTGGCGCCGTTCCGGCAGCGACACCGGCTCGCCGCTGGGCCTGCCGGCAGCGCTCGCCGCAGCCGCGGCCGCGTTCGCCGTCGGCCTTGGGGCCACCGCGGTCGGCCTCCCGCAGTTCGGCCCCGCCGCCGCGCTGGCCGCGGCCCTCGCCTGCCTCACCGTCGCGATCCCGCCCGTCGCCCGCGCCGGCGCGCCACTCCGTCTCGGCGTCGCCCTGGTCCTGCTGCTCGACGGTGCGCTCCTCCTGCGGAGCGGGCTGGTGGGAACACCCAGCGGCCTGGAGTCGCTCGTGGCGGGCATCTCGCTGGCAGGCCTGGCCGGCGCGATCGCAGCGCTCGCCGCGTCGGCGGCCATCGCGGGGGGCGACTCCGCCGGGTCGCGGGACGCCCCGCGGCCACGCCTGCCGGTGGCGGCGGACACGGCCCGGCCGCAGGTTCCGGTGGCGGCGGACGCCGCCCGGCCACGCCGTCCCGGCGCCTGAGCGGGCGCGCGGATGAGCCTTCTTCCGTTCCTCGCGGTGACCGTGGCGGGGACGCTCGCCGCCCTCGCGCTGCGCGGACGGCGCCTGTCCGGAAGCCTGGTGGGCATCCTCGCCGTCGCGGCGGCCCTGGCAACGCTCGTGCTCACGGTGCCCGGCGACCCGCTGCTCGTCGCCGGCGGGGCACTGGCGATGACCGACTACGGCCGGGTCCTCCTCGGCATCGCGCTGGGAGGCGGCCTTCTCGTGCTCATCGTGAGCCGCCTGGCAACCTGGGAGTCGGCGGGGCCCGCGACGCTGCTCGTGGCGGCGGCCGGCACCGGACTGGCGCTCGGCATCGCCGGTGCGATCCCCGGGCTCCTCGTCGCAGGGACGGCGGCCGTGCTTGCCGCCACCGTCGCCCTTGCGCGCCCCTCCACCCCGCTGCGCGTCCGGGCGCTGGCTCGCGAGCTGCGCGGCGCCACCGCCGCGACCACGGTCGGCGTGGTGGCCGTCAGCCTGGTGCCCGAGGCGATCGGCGGCCTGGCCGTCCAGCCCCAGGTCGCGGGCCTCGCGGCCGTGGCCGCCGGGTTTGCCCTCGGCCACCGGTTCGGGGCGATCCCGCTCCATGCGCGGGTGGCCCGCCTCACGGACGCGGCGCCCGCGTCGACGCTCCCGGCCCTCCTCGCGCTCCTGCCGGCCGGGTGGGTCGTCGTGCTCCTCGGCTGGGCGCCCGACACGCTGGGCCCGGCCGCCCCGGTGCTCGGGTGGGACGGCACGCTCCTCATCCTCCTGGGCCTTGCCACCCTGGTGCTCGGCACGGTCGCCGCCCTGGTCCAGGACGACCTGCTCCGGATCGTCGCCTACACCGTGGTCCTCGACGCGGGAGTTGTCGTGCTGGGCTTCTCCTCGCTCGACCCGGCCGGGCGGGAGGCGGTCCGCGCCTGGCTCGTCCCGTTCGTCGCGAGCCGCACGGCCCTGCTCGGGTGGACCATCGCGTTCCGCGCCGTCTTCGGGACGACCCGGCTCTCGGAGACGCGCGGCTGGCTCCGGCGCGCTCCCACGCTGGGCGTCGCCCTCGCCGGCATCGGGGTCGCCACGGTGGGCTGGCCCGGCATCCTCGTGTGGGACGCTCGCCTCGCGGCGCTGCAGGCGGCCACGAACGGCCCCGCGCTGCTGGTCGCCTCGGTGGCGTCGCTCGGCGCGGCCATTGCCGTCGCTCGCGTCGTCGGCGCCGGGTTCGGTCGCCCCGAGCCCCGCGTCTCGGCCGCCGTCGGCGAGCTCGCGCGGGTCCCGGCCGGGCTGCGGGCGGCGGCCAGGGCGATGCGGGCCCCGGGCGGCCGCCGGCTGGCGACGCTGCGCGCTGCAACCCACGAGGCGCGACCGCTCCTCGAGATGAACCGCACGCCGCTTCGAGCGCTGCTCGTCGTGATCCTGGCGGGACTCGCCCTGATCGCGGCCGTCGGCGCCTTCGGGACACGCGAGGCGGCCGCCCAGCCCGACATCGCGATCCCGGTGCAGGCCGCGCCGACCCCCGACCTTCCGCCGCTGGTGGTGCCCCCCGACGAGCCGTAGTCGAGGCGGCTCAGTCTTCGACCGAGCAGCCTCGGCGGCTCAGGCCTCGGCCGAGAGCACCCAGCGATCGACGTCGCGGGCGTAGTCCAGGAGGCCCTCCGGGAACCACAGCGCGAGCTCCGTTGCCGCGGTCTCCGGGCCGTCCGAGGCGTGGATCAGGTTCTGGGCCACCACGACCGCGAAGTCCCCGCGGATGGTCCCGGGAGCCGCCTCCCATGGACGCGTCGCCCCGACCATGGAGCGCACCACGGGAATCGCATTCGGCCCCTCGACCGCCAGGGCGACCAGGGGGCTCGACGTGATGAACTCGACGAGCCCGGTGAAGAAGGGCCGCTCGCGGTGGACCGCGTAGTGCTGCTCGGCGAGCTCGCGGCTCACCTGGACGAGCTTGAGGCCCACCAGCTTGAGGCCCTTGTCCTCGAGGCGGGCGATGACGCGCCCCACGAGGAGGCGCTGGACGCCGTCGGGCTTGATCAGGACGAGGCTGCGTTCGGTCACTGGGAGCTCCCTGGGGGGCCGGCCTCGGCCGGCGCGAGGGCGAGACGTTCGGCCCAAGCGTAGGCGATCCGCGCCTCCTCGTGCCGTCCGGCCGCCCGGAGCGCCTCCGCGCGCACGAAGGCGAACGAGGCTGCCTGCGCCGGGCCGACGTCCGTCCCGTCGAGCGCGGCGAGCACGGCGTCAGCGGCGCCCGCGTCGGCGCGCACGGCAAGAGCCAGGAGCACGGCGGCACGTTCAGGCGCGGCGATCACCAGGGAGGCCCCGGCCCGTGCCAGCTCGGCGGCGGCGACGACGGGCTCCCGGGGTGCCTCGGCCACGCCGGGCGCCGGGGCGGGGATGGCGGCCGCAGCGGCCGCCGGGGCCGCCGACGCCGACCCGGGGGTTGTCGCCACGACCGAGGCACCGGGATCGGTCGGCAGCCCCGGGGCGGGCGTCTCGTCCCAGCCCCAGGCAGCCCGCGCCACGATGCCGGCAAGCACGGCTTCGAGCGTGCGGCGATCACCCAGCCCGTCGGCGGCGGCCTGCACGTGCGCGGCGGCCTCGCCGGCACGCCCGCGGTCGGCCGCGGCTTCGGCGCAGATCACGTGGGCCAGGATCAGCGGCGCCCCGGAGCCGGCCGCGCCGTCCGCCAGCCAGGTCTCCGCGGCCGCGGCCGCCCCGGGCAGGTCGCCCGTGCGCCAGCGGACCTCGGCGAGGTCCAGGACGGCGTCGCGGTCGAGCCGGTTGGCGCCGGCGAGCGTCTCGAGCTCGGAACGCGCCAGGGCGTACGTGCCGCCCCGGAGATGCAGGCGCGCGAGCCGGAGCTCCACTCCCCGCTCGCCACCCTCCGGAGCCGCGCGATCCGTCATCGGGACACCGGAATCCGGAGCGTGCGCTCCAGGGCGCGCCCCTTTCCGGCGGGGGCGACGACCGCCAGCCGCAGGCCGTCATCGTGGAACAGCCGACCCGCCAGCGCGGCCACGTCCTCGGCCGTCACCGCGTCGATCTCCGCGAGCGCCTCGTCCGGCGACATCACGCGTTCGTGAAGCGCCTCCTGGGTGCCGATCCACGACGCCAGGTAGCGCGTCTCGTCCAGGCGCAACTCCAGCCGCCCGGCGAGATACGCCTTCACCTTCGCGAGCTCCATGTCCGGGACTGGGACGTCCCGCAGGCGGGCGAGCTCCTCGAGCACGGCCGCGATCGTGGGCCGGATCTTGCCGGGATCGACCCCGGCGTACACGGAGACGACGCCGGCGTCGGCGTAGCTGACGATGGAGCTGCCCACGTCGTAGGCCAGCCCGCGCTCCTCGCGCACCTCCAGGAAGAGCCGGCTGGACATGCCGTCGCCCAGCACGGCGTTGAGGACGGAGAGCGTCCACTGGTCCGGGTGATCGCGGCGGATGCCCGGGACGCCGATGATGAGCTGCGCCTGCGTGGTGGCCCGGGTGGCCCGCACGAAGCGCTCGCCGGCCGGGATCACAGGTGCCGGCGCGTAGCTCGGCACGACGCCGCTCCCCGTCCCGAACGCCGCGGCCGCCAGGCGCACAACCTCCTCGTGGGCAATGTCCCCGGACGCTGCCACGACGACGTTGGCGGGCCGGTAGTACGTGCCCCAGAAGCGGTGGATCGCATCGGCCGGGAGGACCCGGACGCTCTCCTCGGTCCCCGCGATCTCGCGGCCGAGCGGGGTGTCGCCGAAGACCGCCAGGTCGAAGAGGACGTTCACGTGTTCGGCCGGGTCGTCCAGGTACGACCGGATCTCCTCGACGATGACATCGCGCTCCTGCTCGATCTCCTTCTCGTCGAGGAGTGGCCGCGCCACCAGCTCGCCCAGGACCGTCATCGCCAGGGCCGCGTGGCGCAGCGGGACCCGCACGTAGTAGACGGTGGACTCCCGGTCGGTCGAGGCGTTGAACGTCCCGCCGATGCCCTCCACCGCCTCGGACAGCGCACGGGTGGTGGGGAAGGCCCGGGTCCCCTTGAACGTGAGGTGCTCCATGAAGTGGGCACAGCCGGCCTGCTCGGCGTCCTCGTGGCGCGAACCGGCGAGGACGTGCGCCTCGATCGTGACCGACCGGGACGCGGGGAGACGTGAGGAGATGACGCGCGGCCCGTCGGGCAGCGCCGTGCGCTCGAACATCGGCCGAAGGGTATCGGAAACGGCGGGGCCCGGCGGGCGCCCCCGGTTCGGGGTCACCGATTCGACACCGCCGGGAGAGCGATTCGGCCCCCAACGAGGGTCGAACGGCCCTTCGGACGCGGCGCGCGCGGGCTATTCTTGGGGTGCGTGATCCGGCCCGGGATCGGGCCCATTCGCCGGTCGGCAGGCTGCGCCGAAGCGTCTCCCCTGTGCCTGTCGGCCCCCATGGTGATCGCTTGGAGGAGTGCACACGATGGCCACCAGACTCCGGACGCCTCTTGCCCTGCTGGCTGCGGGGGTCCTGTTGGTGAGCGCCTGCTCGGGCAGCGGGAGCCCAAGCCCCGCGGGCTCGGGCGCCGCGGTGAGCTGCGAGGCCGGCGCCGCGGCCGGGATGGAGATCCCCGCGATCGTCGAGGGCAAGTTCAACGTCGCCATGGTCCTCATCGGGCCCCACAACGATGGCGGCTGGAGCCAGGCCCACTACGAAGGGCTCATCAACCTGTGCGAGAACATGCCCGACTCGCACGTCGCCTACATCGAGAACGTCCCGGAGGGCGCGGACTCCGAGCAGGTCTTCACCAGCCTCGCCCGCAAGGGCTTCGACTTCATCATCGGGACCAGCTTCGGCTACATGGACCCGATGGCGACCGTCGCCGAGGCATTCCCGGAGCAGACCTTCCTGCACCTGACCGGCTACAAGTCGAACGGCAAGAACTTCGGCAACTTCTTCGGCGCGATGGAGAACTTCAAGTACCTGGCCGGCATGCTGGCCGGGTCGCGCGCGAAGCTGGATGGAAACCCGAAGATCGGGTACATGGCCACCTTCCCGATCCCCGAGGAGCTCCGCCTCGGCAACGCCATCATGCGCGGCGTCAAGGTGACGTGCCCCGAGTGCACGATGGACGTCCGCTTCATCAACACGTGGCACGACCCGGTCAAGGAGAAGGAGGGCGCGGCATCGCTCTTCGACGCCGGCGCCCAGGTCGTCTTCACCGGCGCCGACACGGGCGCCGTGGCCGACGTCGCCCAGGAGAAGGGCAAGTGGGGCGTCACCTACGACCACCCCGACTCCTGCAAGGCCGAACGCTGCCTGACCGCCCCGTACTGGATCTGGGGTCCCGAGTACACCCGCATCGCGGAGCTGGTGAAGGCCGGCACG
This sequence comes from uncultured Chloroflexia bacterium, assembly GCA_963810065.1. Taxonomy (GTDB): domain Bacteria; phylum Chloroflexota; class Limnocylindria; order Limnocylindrales; family CSP1-4; genus CTSoil-043. The sequence goes on from CAWELX010000002.1 coordinate 329,048, forward strand.
TACAAGGCCGGCTATGAGTACTTCGACGCCGACGCCGGCGCCATGGGCCTGCTTGGCTTCATGGACGGCGAGACCCCGCGGATGGGCATCAAGGACCTTCCCGAGAAGGACGTCCAGCTCGTCAAGGACACCCTGGCCAAGATGCTGAAGGGCGAGTTCAACCGCTTTGACGTCTTCGCCGGGCCGCTCAAGGACAACGCCGGCAAGGAGCTTCTCGCAGCCGGTGAGAAGCTCGTGCAGGCCGATCTCGACCAGTTCCCGCCCGGCGCCCCCGGCAACGAGTGCACGACCTGCATGTACTGGTGGGCCGACGGGATCAACGCGAAGCTGCCCGACCTGAGCCAGTAGCCAACGCGGTCAAGGCCCGCGACGATCCGCTCGTCGCGGGCCTTGCCGTTCCAGCGGAGCCGTCACCGCCGCATGACTGCCGTCCCGGACGCCCCGCCCCTCCCCGCGCCGCCGGCCACCATGGCCGTGGAGATGCGCGGCATCGTCAAGCGCTTCCCCGGGGTCGTCGCCAACGACGGCGTGGACTTCGACGTCCGCCTCGGCGAGGTCCATGCCCTCCTCGGCGAGAACGGCGCCGGCAAGAGCACGCTCATGAACGTGCTGGACGGGCTCTACCGCCCCGACGCCGGAGAGATCCGGCTCTTCGGCAGCCCGGTGAGCTTCCGCTCGCCGCGGGACGCAATCGCGGCCGGCGTGGGCATGGTCCACCAGCACTTCGCGCTGGTGCCGACCCAGACCGTGACCGAGAACATCCTGCTGGGCCTTGCCGAGCCGCGCTTCCGGCTGGACGCCGGGCGCTACGACGAGCGGATCGCCGAGCTCGCCCGCCGCCACGGGCTCGCCGTCGACCCCCAGGCCCGCATCTGGCAGCTGTCGGTCGGCGAGCAGCAGCGCGTCGAGATCCTCAAGATGCTGTACCGCGGCGCGCGGATCCTCATCCTCGACGAGCCGACGGCCGTCCTGGCGCCCCAGGAGGCAGCCGACCTGTTCCGCACGCTGCGCACGATGGTGGCCGAGGGCACGTCGATCGTCTTCATCAGCCACAAGCTGGCCGAGGTGACCCAGATCGCCGACCGGGTCACCGTGATGCGGCGCGGGAAGGTCACCGCCGCGGGCGTCTCCATGGCCGGCACGACGACGGCCGACCTGGCCCGCCTGATGGTGGGCCGCGAGGCCACCGAGACGATCGAGAAGTCGCCCTTCGAACCGGGGCCCGTGGTCCTCGCGGTCCACGACGTCGAGGCCCAGAGCGACCGCGAGCTCCCCGCCCTGCGCGGGGTCTCATTCGACGTCCGGGCCGGCGAGATCCTCGGCGTCGCGGGCGTCGCCGGAAACGGCCAGTCCGAGCTCGCCCAGGTGCTCACGGGCCTCCGCCGGTGCACGGCCGGGTCGATCTCGGTCAACGGAATCGAGGTCGCCAACCACACCCCGCGCGAGGTCATCGACCAGCACATCGGCCATGTCCCGGAGGACCGGACCGGCGTCGGCACGGCACCCGATCTCTCGATCGCGGACAACCTCATCATGAAGTCGTATCGCGATGCGCCGGTCGCGGGCCGCTGGTCGATCGACGCGGGAGCCGTGCGCCGCTTTGCGACCCGTCTCCGGGAGTCGTACGCGATCTCTTCGCCATCGATCGACACGGAGGCGCGCCTGCTGTCGGGCGGCAACCTGCAGCGACTCATCCTGGCGCGCGAGATCGCCTCGCAGCCCCGCCTGATGGTCGCGGTCCAGCCGACGCGCGGCCTCGACGTGGGGGCGATCGCCACGGTCCACCGGCTGCTGCTCGACCAGCGCGCGGCGGGCTCCGCGACGGTCCTGATCAGCGAGGACCTCGACGAGGTGCTGACCCTTTCCGACCGCGTGGCGGTCGTCTACGAGGGTCGCATCGTCGGGATCGTCGACGCGGCCGACGCCGACATCGCCGAGATCGGCCTGCTGATGACCGGCGGCAGAGCATCCGCGACGATCGAGCCGGCCGACGCGACGAGGCTCGTCCCGTGACCGCGGGGGCGCCGGCGCGCCGTCCCGAGCGCGCCCGATTGACCCTCCCCTGGACGGTGCGCGCCGAGCGGCGGCTCGAGGTCCCGCGCTGGCTCCCGCTGGCCACGACGCTCGGCGCCGTGGCCGTGGCCCTCGTGATCGGCGGCCTGATCCTCGCCCTCGCCGGCGGCGATCCGATCGCGATCTACGCGCACATCCTGCGATCGTCGTTCGGCAGCCTCGGCGTCCTGTCCGACACGCTGGTGAAGGCGACCCCGTTGATCCTGACCGGCCTCGCCTGCGCCCTCGCCTTCCGCATGCGCCTGTGGAACATCGGCGCGGAGGGCCAGCTGCTGATGGGCGCCTGGGCCGCATCCGCGGTGGTCCTCGTGCCGATCGTGCCCGAGGGTACGCCGACCATCATCACGCTGCCGGTGATGATGGTCGCGGCGATGCTCGCCGGTGGCGCGTACGGGGCGATCCCGGGCATCCTCAAGGCCGTTCGCGGGGTGAACGAGATCATCGTCACCCTGATGCTCAACTACATCGCCGCGCTGTGGATCTCGTACTGGGTGTTCGGACCGTGGAACGAAGGTGGCTTCCCGATCACCCCGCAGTTCCCACCGGAGGCGTGGCTCCCCCGCCTGTCCGGGCTCGCCGAGGCGTTCCCCGTCACCTCCGGGCTGACGGTCCACCTCGGGCTCCTGGTCGGCCTCGTCGCGGCCGTCCTGGTCCACTTCCTGCTCTACCGGAGCCGGCTGGGCTACGAGATCCGGCTCATCGGCGACAGCCCGCGGGCCGCGCGCTACGCCGGCGTCAACGTCGTGCGCAACACGATCGTCGTGTTCGCGATCTCGGGGGCCCTCGCCGGCCTGGCCGGGATGAGCGAGGTCTCCGGCGTCGTGCACCGCCTGCAGCTGACCATCTCCCCGGGCTACGGCTTCACGGCCGTCATCGTGGCCTACATCGCGAAGCTGAACCCGTACGGCGTCGTCGTCGCGTCGATCGCGTTCGGCGCTCTCATCCTCGCCGGCCGCGAGATCCAGCCGTCCGGAGTCCCCGCCATGATCCAGGGGATCATCCTCTTCTCGCTCATCGCGAGCGAGGTCTTCCTCCGCTACCGGTTCCGGATCGAGCGGCGGGCCGCCTGATGGATCCGATCGTCATCCTCGCCGCCGGTGTCGCGTTCGGCACCGTCTACCTGTTTGCCGCTGTCGGCGAGATCTTCGCCGAGCGGGCCGGCGTCATCAACCTCGGGGTCGAGGGCATGATGCTGATGGGCGCGGTCGTCGCCTTCGGCACCGCGGTGGCAACCGGCAGCCCCTGGCTGGGGCTCGTCCTCGGCATGCTCGCCGGCGGCCTGCTCTCCGTCCTCCATGCCGTCATCACGATCACCTTCCAGGCCGAGCAGGTCGTCTCCGGCCTCGCCCTCACGTTCCTCGGCAGCGGCCTCGCCCGGGTCCTGGGAGAGGACCTCAGCAAGGCCGGGGCGATCGCCCTGATCCCGACCGCGACGATCCCGGTCCTGTCCTCCGTGCCGCTCATCGGGCCGATCTTCTTCACGAACCAGAGCCTCCTGGCCTACCTGGGCTTCCTCCTGGTGCCGGCCGCCTGGTATTGGATCAACCGGACGCGACCGGGCCTCCATCTCCGGGCAGTCGGTGAGAGCCCGACGGCCGCCGACACGCTCGGCGTGGACGTCTACCGCCTGCGCTACGCGTACGTGATCGCCGGCGGGGTCTTCGCCGGCCTGGGCGGGGCGACGATCACGCTCGCCATCTCGCCCGGCTGGTTCAGCGAGCTCACGACGAACGGCGCCGGCTGGATCGCGATCGCGATCGTGATCTTCGCCCGCTGGAACCCGGTGTGGGCGGCCGTCGGAGCCTACGCCTTCGGCGCGATCCGGCGGATGATCATCGACCTCCAGGGGCCGGATACGCTGTTCGGGTTCCCCAACCCGTTCTTCGAGGACCACACCCTCACGTTCTTCCTCGAGATGCTGCCCTACGTCCTCGTGATCGTCGTCCTCATCGCCGTCTCCGGCAAGGCGATGCGCCAGCGATTGGGCGCTCCGGCCGCCCTCGGCATCCCCTACGTGCGGGGAGAGCGCGGGCAGTAGGCGGCAGGGGCGGCAGCGGCGAGGCGCGGCGGGGCTGGCCCAGCGTCGCGGCCTGCCGGCCGTCAGGCGTCCCGGGCCGTCAGGCGTCCTGGTCCACCTCGGGGCCCAGCAGCTCCATCTGGACGAAGCCGCTCGTGTCGAACGCCAGCTGCTCCGGTTGCCGGCCGCCGGTCTCGCCGAGCGGCGCGAACTCCAGGATGATCCGCTCGTCGCCCTCGACGAGGGTGTACACGATGAGCTGGTCGGGGCGCGTCTCGAACTCGAGGTGCTCGAAGGAGTCGACGTTCAGGCAGATCGACACCGGCGTGAAGTAGGAGGACGTCTCCGGCTCGTCGATGACGACCCGCTCCACCCAGCCGGTGCCGTGGGCCACCAGCTCGCGTCCGCGGTAGTAGCGGTACGCCACCGTTTGCTTCTGGAGCGGCCGCAGCAGGTTCAGGATGTCGGTCCGGGACGACACGATGCCGCTGTTCACGTAGAACTTGGCGGGGGTCGGGCGCGCCATCGAGGCACCTCCTGGACGAGCCGGCATCGGCGGTGCGGCCGTTCCCCGGGCCGTCCCGCGGGCGGGACCGGGGCGCGACGCCGGAATCGTACCGCACCGCGGGAGGCGCGAGGGGCCCGCCGCGGCCTATCATCCGGACATGCTCCTCGTCCTCGACGTCGGCAACACGAATCTTCGCGTGGGGACCGCGCGGGACGGCGTCATCGCCGCGTCGCGGCGGGTGGCGACGTCGCCCGCCGCGACGCCCGACGAGATGGAGCTGCTCCTCGAGGCACTGCTGGGGCTGGACGACGGCAACCTGGCGGACGTGACCGCCATCGCCGTCGCGTCCACGGTCCCCTCCGTCGTCGCGTCGGTGGAGGCCGTCGCCGAGCGGCGCGCGATCGCCTGCGTGGTGGCGTCCGCCGGCACCGTCCCCTTCCCCGTCCGCGTGGAGCGGCCGGGGGACGTGGGCCCGGACCGCCTGGTCAACGCGTTCGCGGCTGCGCGCCTGTACGGCGCCCCGGCCATCGTCGTCGACTGCGGGACCGCCACCACCCTCGACGCCGTCGACAGTGCGGGCGCCTTCGTGGGCGGTGCGATCGCGCCCGGGATGATCCTCGGCCTGGAGGCCCTGGCCGCGCGCACGGCGCGGCTGCCGCGGGTGGAGCCGCGTCTCCCCGACGGCTCGATCGGGCGGGACACGGTTGCAGCGATCCGGGTCGGGGCGGTCCTGGGCCACCGCGCGATGATCGAGGGGCTGCTGGTGCGGATGCGGCGCGAGCTGGCGGCGGGCTCGGGCGTTGCGCCCGGCGACGTCCGGGTCGTCCTGACGGGGGGCCTCGCCACGCTCCCGTGGGCGCGGACGGTGGAGGGCGTGGACGCCGTCGAGCCGGACCTGACCCTGCGCGGCCTCGTCCTCTTCCACCGCGCCGTCACCGGGACGGACGCGCCATGACCGCGGCGGGTCGCCTCGCGGGACGCTTCATCGGCCTCGGGATCACCGGCTCGATCGCCGCCTTCAAGGCCGTGGACCTGCTGCGCCTCCTGCGCGCCGAGGGCGCCGAGGTCCAGGTGCTCATGACGCCCTCCGCGACGCGCTTCGTCGCCCCCCTCACGCTGGCCGCGCTGTCGCGGCGCCACGTGGACGCGGAGGTGCTGGACCTCCTGCCCGACGGCCGGATCGGGCACGTGCTGACCGCCGACGCTGCGGACGCGATCCTCGTGGCGCCGGCGACCGCGCACTGGCTGGGGGCCATGGCCCACGGGCTGGCGGCCGACGTCGTGACCGCGACCTGCCTCGCGACCGCCGCGCCGGTCGTCGTCGCCCCGGCCATGGACGGCGACATGTACGCCCACCCGGCCACGCAGGCCAACGTCGCGATCCTGCGCGACCGGTTCGGGTACGCCATCGTGGAGCCGGAGAGCGGCGCCCTCGCCTCGGGGCAGGTCGGGCCGGGCCGCCTCGCCGACCTCGGCGCGATCGTCGACGCCGTCGTGGCGGCCGTCGGGGACCGGCCGGTGCGGCGCCCCGATCCCGCTGATCGCACGCCGCTCCTGGCGTCCGCCATCGCGGATGGCCTGGCCCGCGATGCCGACGACCTCGGCGGCCGCCACGTGGTGGTGACGGCGGGCGGCACGGCCGAGCCGATCGACCCGGTCCGCTTCATCGGGAACCGCAGCACCGGGATGATGGGGGTCGCGGTCGCCGAGGCCGCGCGCGACCGCGGGGCCCGGGTCACGCTCGTGGCCGCGATGCTGAGCGTCCCCCTCCCCGACGGCGTGGAGGTGGTGCGGGCGGAGACGGCGGCGGCGATGCGCACGGCCCTGCACGGCCTGCTCCAGGCCGCCGACGGACGCCCGGGCTTCGACGTCCTCGTCATGGCGGCCGCGGTCGCGGACTTCCGTCCGTCGGCACCGGCAGACCGTAAGCTTGTTCGAACCGAAGCCGGCCTGACGCTGGAGCTCGTGGCCAACCCCGACCTCCTGGCCGAGATCGGGCGGCTCGTTCACGGCCTCGACGAGGCAGGGGCGCCGTCGCGCCGGCCGCTGCAGCCCCGCCCGGTCCTGGTGGGGTTCGCCGCCGAGACCGGGAGCCTGGAGCGGGCCGCCGAGAAGCTCGCGAGGAAGCGCGTCGACCTGCTCGTCGCCAACGATGTCGCCGAGGCCGGGTCCGGGTTCGGCAGCGCCACGAACCGGGTCACGATCCTGGCCGCGGACGGGACGGAGCAGGCGCTGCCGCTCCTCCCGAAGCGGGAGGTCGCCGAGCGCATCCTGGACCGCGTGGTCACGGCGCTGGACGCCCGCGACGCCGCGGCGCAGACTGGCGGCACCGAGCCCCCGCAGGAGACCAGCGTCCCGTGAGCGCCACCCCCGCCGGCCCCGCCCGCTTCACCGTCCTCGACTTCGCCCGGATGCACGCCGACGGCGAGCGGATCGCGATGCTCACCGCCTACGACTACCCGACCGCGCAGATCCTCGACGAGGCCGGCATCCCGTCGCTCCTCGTCGGCGACTCGCTGGGCCAGGTGCTCCTGGGCTACGACACCACCGTCCGCGTGACGATGGAGGAGATGCTCCACCACACCAAGGCGGTCGTCCGCGGCACGAAGCGCGCCCTGGTCGTCGGCGACATGCCCTTCCTCTCGTACGCCACGCCGGAGGACGCCCTGGCGAATGCCGGTCGCTTCCTGCGCGAGGCGGGAGCCCAGGCGGTGAAGGTCGAAGGAGGCGTCCGCTCCGCGCGGATCATCGAGACGCTCGTCAAGGCCGGGATCCCGGTGATGGGCCACATCGGGCTCACGCCCCAGGCCATCAACGCCCTGGGCCGGGTGCGCGTGCAGGGCAAGAACCGGGAGCAGGCGCGGGCCCTCCTCCACGACGCGCTGGCCGTCCAGGAGGCCGGCGCCTTCTCCGTCGTCCTGGAGCTCGTCCCCGAGCAGCTGGCAGCGGCGATCACCGCCCGCCTGCGCATCCCGACGATCGGCATCGGGGCGGGCGTCGGCTGCGCCGGGCAGATCCAGGTCATCACCGACGTGCTGGGGCTCGGCACGTTCGTGCCGCGCCATGCCAGGCCGTACGCGGACCTGCGCGGCGCGATCCTCGCGGCGGCGTCCGCCTATCGGGCCGACGTCGAGTCGGGCACCTTCCCCGGCGATGCGCAGACGACGCGGATGGAGGACGCCGTCCTGGACGACGTCCTGGGGCGCGGCGTCACCGACCGGCCGGGGACCGCCGACGCCACGGCCGGGGGGATCCCGCTCGACCGCGACCTGTGACCGAGCACGAGGACACGTCCCACGACGCGGTGTCGGCCGACCACGCGGACGCGGCCCACGACGCGGGGCCGGCCGCCGACCTCCTCGTCGTCCGTTCACGAGCGGAGCTGGCCGCCGCGCTGGTGCGGGCGCCGCGCCCCCTGGGCCTGGTCCCCACGATGGGCTGGCTCCACGCCGGCCACCGCTCGCTGATCGCGCGCGCCCGCGCCGAGTGCGCGAGCGTGGCCGTCTCGATCTTCGTCAACCCGCGCCAGTTCGGCCATCCCGCCGACCTCGACCAGTACCCGCGCAACGAGGCCCGCGACCTGGCGATCTGCGCCGAGGAGGGCGCGGACCTCGTCTGGGCGCCGGCGGTCGAGGACGTCTACTTCCCCGGCTTCGACACGACGGTGAGCGTCGACGCCGTCGCCCGCCCGCTGGAGGGCGCGGCGCGCCCGGGGCACTTCGACGGCGTGACGACGGTGGTGGCGGTCCTGCTGGGGGTCGTGCGGCCGGATCGCGCCTACTTCGGGATGAAGGACGCCCAGCAGCTGCGGGTCGTCACCCGGATGGCCGCGGACCTGGCGCTGACGACCGTGGTCCCCTGCCCCACCGTGCGTGAGCCGGACGGCCTCGCGATGAGCTCCCGCAACGTCCACCTGGCGCCGCCGAGCGCGCCGCCGCCGCGGTCCTGTACCGGGCGCTGGCCGCCGGACGGACCCGCTGGGAGGCCGGCGAGCGCGACGCGGAGATCATCCGGGCTGCCGTCCGCGCGGTCGTCGCGACGGAGCCGCTGGCGCGCCTGGAGTATGTCTCGCTGGCCGACGACGCCACGCTCGCCGAGCTCGGGCGGGTGACCGGGCCCGGCGCTCCTGTCGCTCGCCGCGCGGCTCGGCTCGACGCGCCTGATCGACAACGTCGTCCTGGGCTGAGCCGACCGGAGGGCGAGCGACCCTCCTCGCGGCTCCGCCGTCAGGGTGACCCGCGGCCGGCCCGGACGACGACGGACGGCCCGGCTCTTCCCAGTACTGGGACTGCCAGATCAGCAGCTCCCGATCCGACGCTCCGGCCCAGCGTGCATCCACGACGACTCCGTGCACCCACTCTGCTCCGGCCTTCTGGTAGGCCAGCTGCGGAGCCGACCAGTGCGCGCCGTCGGCCGTCTCCCGCCACCAGGCATCGTTGATCGTGTAGACCTCGTCGTCGATGTCCGTGTACGGGCGGGCCTGGGTCCAGCCGACGCCGATGCGGGACGTCCCCTGCAGCGCGATCACGGGCGCCAACGGAGGAGGCTGCGTGAGGGGAGGGTCCGGGGGCGCCGGGGGCCGTGCGATCCGCACGGAGGATCCCCACCCGGCGCGGCGGAGCACCCGGACGTAGACGCCCTCGCTGGTGGCCCACGTGACCCCGGCACGGTCGCCGGACATGGCGGCGTCGATGCCGTTCGCCGGCAGCGACGCGAGCGTCGTCGGCTCCTGCCACGCCGTCCCCGGACGGACCCGGACGAGCGGCACGTCGCCGTCGCCCAGGTAGGCCACCACGGCCCCGAGCCTGCCGACGGCGACGGCCGGCTTCCGGCCCGGGCCGATCGGCCCGGTCGTCCAGGTCCCACCGCCGTCGCGGGTCTCGGCGAACCGGAGTCCGTCCGGCGCGCCCCAGGTGATCATCGTCCAGCTGCCCACGAAGGCGATCGAGACGCCGTCCGTCCCGCCCTGGCCGCTCGCGATGATGCGCACGGGTCGCCACGTGGTGGGTGCCCCGTGGGCGTCGTTGCGTCGCCAGGCGATCCACCAGGCCGTGGAGTCTCTCGCCCCGGTCCCGTTCCCCTCGATCCACGCCACCTGGAGAGCCGCCCCGCTCGACGCCATCGCCATCGCTTCCGCCCGTCGCGTCGCCGAGCCCGGGCCCAGGAGTCGGACGGCCGACCACGCACCACCCGACAGCCGGCTGGCGCTTGTGGAGCACGTTGCCCCACCCGTCCGTCGCCAGGACGTGGCGCCAGGCGGCACCCGCCGATGCCGTCCGGGCGATCCCGACGCCTTGCTGTTCACCGGGCCGATCGTTGTACAGCGATCCGACGGTGCGCCAGCTGACGCTGGCCGCGGCGGTCTGCGGGCTGCCGGCCAGGAGCAGGATGGCGGCGGCCGCGGCGAGCCGCCAGCGACCGACGCGCGGGGATGGGGTCATCGCGGTCACCTCGTCGTTCGGTGCCCGGGGTCCGTCGACCCCGGACCAGCATCGCCGCCGGCTGACCTCCGCCAAGGGCCATTCGGCTCGGTCTCCCGCCGGCCACCGGACCCGGGAACCCGCGGGGAACCCGCGCGGCCGGATTGCCGTCACGGGGCCGTGACGCGGGCCGAGCCCTCACCGCGTCCAGCACAGGGGTTACCCCGATGACCGCTCCAAATCCGCCCGTCGCCGTCCGGGCGACGGACCGTCCGTTCCCGGTTCCTCCGCCTCGCCGGCGTGCTCGGGGTGGCGCTTGCCCTCGCTGCGTGCGGCAGCAGCGCGGCGCTCCCCGCGGATGGGGCGCCCGCCGACCAGAATGCCGGCGCGCCGATGCCGGCCGCCACCGCGGCGCCGGCGGAGGCCGGCAGCAAGACCGGCAACGAGGCCTACGGTCCCGTCCGGCGCCGGCGACGACACCGTCATCGGCCCGCTCATCGTCCGGACCGGTCAGCTCACGCTGGAGGTCGCGGTCCTGGACGACTCGCTCGCGGCGGCCGACAAGGTCGTCACCGCGGCCGGCGGATACGTCGCCGCGTCGCAGCGTCAGGGCGACGGCGACTCCGCCGGCGCAACGGTGACCTACCGCATCCCGGCCGAGCGCTGGGGGGCCACGCTGGCCGCGCTGCGCGCCGTCGGCAGCAAGGTGCTCGCGGAACAGACCGCGAGCGAGGAAGTCACCAGCCAGGTCGTGGATCTCGGCGCGCGCCTCGTCAACCTGCGGGCCACCGAGTCGTCCCTCCAGGCGATCATGGCGAAGGCGACGAAGATCCCCGACATCCTCGAGGTCCAGGCCCAGCTCACGAGCGTCCGCCAGGAGATCGAGCAGCTCACCGCCCAGAAGATGTCCCTGGAGAAGCAGGCGGCGCTCGCGACGCTCACGATCTCCTTCACCCTCCCGCCCGTCGTCGCCGTCGCCCAGGTCCGCGAGGGCTGGGACCCGGCGGGCGACGTGGACCAGGCGGCGGCGACGCTGGTCGGGCTCGCCCAGGGCGTCGTGAGCGCGGTCATCTGGGTGGTGATCGTGCTCCTCCCGCTGGCCCTGATCCTCGGGATCGCGATCGGGATCGCCTGGCTCGTCGCCCGGCGCATCCGCCCCCGCTCCGCCCCTCCGGCGCCTCCCGCGACGACGCCCCCCGCGACGCTGGACGCCCCGGCCGCCTAGAGCTCCTGGCGGCGAAAGCTCCACGCGGCCAGGCCCAGGGGCACGCCGACGAGGGCCACGTTGGCGATCACCGGCCCGACGAGCGGGTCCGGCAGCATGCCGAGGGCGAGCACGTTGGCGGCGCCCCACAGGCTCGCCGGCATGTACGGTCCGATCCCGGGCAGCGCGGAGAGGATCCCGACGACCAGGAACAGGCCGAAGCCGATCCCGCCCGCGACGAGCGCCGAGCGCGACGTCACCGACGCGAGGAAGGTCCACGCGGCGAAGACGGCGAGCGACAGCCAGACCAGGCCGACGGCGCCCGCGAAGGCGGCCGCGGGCAGCGGCTCGAACAGGATCGCGGCGTAGACCCAGCACAGGGCGCCCGCCACGCCGACGGCGAGGCCCAGCAGGATCCCGATCGCGACGACCTTGGCGCCGACGAAGGCTCCCCGGCTGATCGGCTTCGTGAGCAGGAAGGCGGCCGTGCCGCGCTCCTTCTCCGTGGCCACGGATCCCATCGTCACGAGGATCGCGATCAGGACACCGAACTGGCCGATGTTCTTCGTGAACTGGGCCACGGCATCCCCGACAACCGGTGCCGGGATCAGGCCCTGGAACTGGCCTCCGCCCACCGCCTCGACGATCTCGCGGACGTAGCGCGCGAAGACCGGCGAGATCAGCCCGAAGATCGCGAAGACCGCCACCACGACGACCAGGCGCATGGTCCGGACCTGCTCCAGGAGCTCCTTGCGCAGGACAAGCCCGAAGCCGGTCATGGCGCCCGCTCCCCGGCCGGCGCATCGTCGTCCGCGCCGCCGACGAGCTGAAGGAAGACGTCCTCGAGGGTCGGCCGGACCCGTTCGAAGCGCGCCAGCCGGACACCGGAGGCCACCACCAGCGGCAAGGCCTCCGCCGCGGCCCGTCCCGTGTCGGAGACGACGACCCGGAGGATCCCGTGGTCATCGCGCACGTCCCGCGACCAGGAGGCCGCGCGGATGCGCGCGACCAGGCCGGCCACCGCGGCCTCCTGGCCGGGCTCCGGGTCCAGCTCGAGGATGGGCCGGGCGTGGCGCGCGAGGAGCTCGTCCATGGGGGCCTCGGCCACGAGACGGCCGCGGTCGAGGATCGCGACCCGGTCGCAGATCCGCTCGACGTCCGTGAGGATGTGCGTGCTCATGAAGACCGTGGCCGACCCGCGCAGCCGGCCGATCAGCTCCAGGACGTCCCGCCTGCCCCCCGGATCGAGCGCGCTCACCGGCTCGTCCAGGAAGAGGACGGCCGGCCGGGGCAGCATCGCCTGGCCCACGCCCAGCCGCTGGCGCATGCCCCCCGAGTACCCGCCGATGCGGCGGTGTGCCGCCTCCGTCAGCCCGATGATCTCGAGCACCTCGTCCACGCGGGAGCGGAGGGCGGCGCCGGCGATCCCGGAGGCGCGCCCGACGAACGTCAGCAGCTCGCGGCCGGTCATCCAGCCGTAGAAGCGCGGGTCCTGGTCCAGGTAGCCGATCCGCGCGGCGAGGTCCAGGCCTCCCCGGCCGACGTCGACGCCGGCGACGCTCGCCGTGCCCGCCGTCGGGTGGCCGAGACCGGTGAGCAGGCGCAGCGTCGTCGTCTTGCCGGCGCCGTTGGGCCCCAGGAACCCGAAGACGGACCCGACCGGCACGACGAGGTCGAGGGCATCGAGCGCGAGAACGTCGCCGTAGCGCTTGGTGAGCCCGTGTGCCTCGATCGCCGCCGGGGCGCCAGACCCCGCCGCGGGGGCTCCGGGCATCCCGGCTCCCGGCGCGGCCGGTCCAGGCGACGCAGCAACGGGCGCGGCAGGTCCGGGCGACGCGGTCACGGCTGCCTCACGACTCCTCGCGGCCGACGACGAAGTAGAGGATCGGCCCGATGAGGTTGATGAAGATGATGACCAGGGCCCAGACGACCTTGCTGTCGCCCTTCACCCGGCGCGTGGGACGGGTGAGGTCGTAGAGGGCCCACACCAGCAGCCCCAGCTGGATGACGAGGATCGGGACCAGGATCGCGAGGAACGAGCCGAAGTTCGCGTCCACCGGCGCCTCCGTTGTTCAGGCGGCGTCCGCCGCCGCCGCGAGCATGCGGTCGGCGTCGAGCGACGCCGCCACCACCGCCTTGATCATCTCGATCTTGCCCGTGTCCGCCGCGTGCGTCTTGACCAGGAGGTCATGAACATCGGAGGCCACCATGTACGTGTCCTCGTCGAGGAAGCAGGCGAAGAGGTCCGCCCGCCGGATCTCGTCCACGACCGCGGGACGCGGACGGTAGCCGGACAGGACGAACCCGACGGTCGCCGGCTCGGCCTCCCCGCGGATCACCGCGGGCCGCCGGATCTCGGCCCGATGGGCCCGCGACAGGGCGACGATGACGTCCTCGCGATCGCCGGCGACGATGACGATCCGGCGCCCCACCACGTGCTGGAGGACGTGGTGCGGCTCCATCGCGGCGACGCTGATGCCGCCGATGACGAGGTCCAGGTCGGGGCCGGCATTGATGAGCTCGGCGCGCGTGCCCTCCAGGATCATGGCCAGCGACGGGTTCGAGAGGATGGGCCGGTACGGGATCACGCCGAGGAGCGGGATCCCGTGGCGGGCCAGCCCGCGCTCCAGGATCGAGGCGATTCCCGGCTGGGCCTCGACGTTCACCTTGTTGACGATGGCTCCGGCCACGGTCACGCCGTGGGCCGCGAAGTGGCTGGCGTTGAGGACGATCTCGTCGATGGGGCGCCCGATCCCGCCCTCGCTCACGATCACGGCCGGGGCCCGGAGCAGCCCCGCCACCACGGCATTCGAGAGGCCGATGACCGCCCCCACGCCGGCGTGGCCGGTGCCCTCGATGAGGAGGACGTCCTTGCCCGCGAACGTCGCGTGCGCATCGACGATCCGGGCGCCCAGGTCCTCGACCACCTCCCCCGCGATGTAGGACTTGGTGAACCCGCGCGGGATGTGGACCGGGCTCATGGCCGCCATCGGCTCGCGGAGGTCGTAGACGGCCTTCATCAGGACGGCGTCCTCGTCGGCCGCGACACCGTCCGGGTCGACGATGGTCCGCTGCCCGACGGGCTTCATGAACCCGGCCTGCAGGCCCTCGCCGCGGAACAGGTCCAGGAGCCCGACGGAGGTCGTGGTCTTGCCCCGGTTCTGACCGGTGGCAGCGAGGTAGAGGTGGCGCATCGGTGGGCTCTGGCGGCCGGGGATCGGCGGCGTCGCTCAGCGCGGCGTCGTCTTCCTCTCGACGAGCGCGAGGGCCTCGCGCAGGCGGGCGATCGTCTCCGGGTCGACGCTGTCGGGCTCCAGGAACGGGCCGAGGCGCTCCAGGACGTCGCCGACGAGGCTCAGGAAGACGCCCGCATCGGCCACGAAGAACTGGGGCTCGTTGTTGTAGCGGACCAGCGTCAGTCGCCCCTGGAGGACGCGGCGGTCGTCCATGTGCGCGATCTGCGTCGCGAAGCTGTGGCCCTGGATGCCGTCCGGGTTGTTCAGGAAGTTGAGGGCGTTGTCGATCGCCAGGCCGAAGCGCGCGCGCCAGGCGGTCAGGCGCTCGTGCACCTCGGGTGCGATCCGGACCTCGCCGACTTCCTCGAAGACCTCCGGCGCCACGGTCAGGAGCCCGACGAGGGTGGCCCCGGCGCGCGCGCCCAGCATCACCTGCAGCGACCGCTCCAGGGTGAAGACCTCGGAATCGAACCGCGGACTGGTGATGACGTCGGTCAGCAGGTCCTCCACGTTGTCGAGGACGGCCGAGTCGGACATCGCCCCGCCGAGATGGAGGATCTCCTCCTTGAACAGGAACTTCTCTTCGTGGTCGAGCATGGGGCGATGGTACACCGCGAGAATCCGCGGGCCCCGGCCGGTTGGCCGGGGCCCGCGGTGCGTGCAGCCGGCGGCGCTGAGCCGCGCCGGACTACGGGTAGAGGCCGCGGAGGGCAGTGGTGTCGGCGACGCGCTTCACGGCGACGAGGTAGGCCGCCGTCCGCATGTCGCACTCCTCGAGCTTGCTCATGGCGAGCACTTCGCCGAAGGAGCGGTCCATGATCTCCTTGAGCTTGGCGTTGACGACCGCCTCGCTCCAGTGATCACGATTCAGGTCCTGGACCCACTCGAAGTAGCTGACGGTCACGCCGCCGGCGTTGGCGAGGATGTCCGGGATCATGAAGACGCCCTTGGAGGCGAGGATCTTGTCCGCCTCGGGCGTCGTCGGGCCGTTGGCGGCCTCGGCGACGATCCTGGCCTTCACGTTGGCGGCGTTCTGGGCGGTGATCTGGTTCTCGTACGCGGCCGGGATCAGGACGTCGCACGGGAGCTCCAGCAGCTCGCCGTTGGTGATGGTCGTGCTGCCGGGGAACCCGACGACCGTTCCGTGCTCCTTCTTCCAGGCGAGGACCTTGTCGACGTCCAGGCCGGCCTGCCGGTGGATCGCGCCACCGGTGTCGGAGACGGCGATGACCGTCGAGCCCTCATCGGACATGAGCTTCGCGGCGATGTAGCCGGCGTTGCCGAAGCCCTGGACGGCGACGGTGGTCTTGGCCAGGTCCATCCCGAGGTGGGCCGCGGCGTCGACGATGGTGAAGACGCAGCCGCGGGCGGTGGCCTCGTTGCGCCCCTCCGACCCGCCCAGGCTGATCGGCTTGCCCGTGACGACGCCCGGGACCGTGTACCCGACGTGCATGGAGTAGGTGTCCATGAACCAGGCCATGATCTGGGGCGTGGTGTTGACGTCCGGCGCCGGGATGTCGCGCTCGGGCCCGATGAGGACCGAGATCTCGGTGAAGTACCGGCGGCTGAGACCCTCGAGCTCCTTCTTGGAGAGCTTCTTGGGGTCGACCGTGACGCCGCCCTTGCCGCCGCCGTACGGGATCCCGACGACCGCGCACTTCCAGGTCATCCACATCGCCAGGGCCCGGACCTCGTCGAGCGAGACGTCCTGGTGGTAGCGGATGCCGCCCTTGGCCGGGCCGCGGCCCAGGTTGTGCTGGACGCGGTAGCCGGTGAAGACCTTCACCGTTCCGTCGTCCATGTGGACCGGGAAGTGGACCGTCAGCTCGCGGCGCGGCTCGCGCAGCACCGCACGGAGCCCGGGATCGAGGTTGAGGCGCTCTGCAGCGAGGTCGAACTGGTGCTGCGCGACCTCCCAGGCGTTGATGGCGGGCGCCGCCTTCTCGGTGGTCATGGAGTGGGGTTCCTCCTGCCCGGGGCCCCCGGCCGGGGTGCCGCCGTCTTCGTCCGCCCCCGCGGGGCGGCCATGCTGCCGCCTCCGGGACGGCTGCCGGCCACGGCGCGCGACCTGCAGCGCGCAGGCCGTCGCGGCGCGACGGAGTTCACACCGGTCCGATGATCCGGCCGGCGGCTCCCCGACGGATAGGGCCGAACGGGGACGCTTCCCCCGGGCGGATCGGCCCGGAGATTGGGGGCAATGGTACCGCTCCCCTTCCGCATCCATCTCGCAACCATCGGCGCAGCTCTCCGCGCCTCCCCGTGCGGGGTCCGCCGCCTTCCCCGTGCGGGGTCCGCCGCCTCCCCGTGCGTCAGCGCCGGAGGAGCACCACGCCGCCCAGGCAACCAGGGCCGATGTGGGGGCCGACCGACGGGCCCACGACGGCGGTGGACAGGTGCGCGGGGTCGATGCCCCCCGGCAGCCGGGCCAGCACGTCGTCGCGGAAGGCCGCGACGTCGGCCGTGGGCGTGTGGAGGAGAACGATCCAGTCGACCGGGCTCGCGGTCAGCAGCTCGATGGCGCGCTCGCGGGCGCGCGCACGCGTCCTGACCCGGTCGGCGGTCTCCACGACCCCGTCGGTCACCGTGATGATCGGCTTGATCGAGAGGACGGTCGCGATGGCGGCACGGGCCGGCGACAGCCGCCCACCCTTCCTCAGGTACTCGATGGTGTCGAGCGCGACGTACAGGTCGATGTCGCGCGCGCGGACGCGAAGCTCGGCCGCGATCTCGGCCGCCGGGACCCCGGCGTCCGCCATCTCGGCGGCGAGGAGGACGAGGATTCCGGTGCCCATCGACGCCGAGTCGGAGTCGACGACGTGGATCGCCGCCGTCGGGAGCTCCAGCGCGGCGAGCTCGGCGCTCTTGACCGTCGCGGAAAGCTTGCCGCCGACGGTCACGCACACGATCGCGTCGGCGCCGCCGGCCAGCTCCTCCTTGAAGACCTCCAGGAAGTCGCCGGGGGAGGCCGCCGCGGTCGTGGGGAACGGCGCGTCGGGCGCCACCATCCGCGTCCAGAAGTCGTCGGTCGGGAGATCGACGCCGGCACGGAACTCCTCGTCGCCGAACCGCACGTAGAGCGGGACGATGCGGATGCCGCGCGCCGCGGCGACATCCCGGGTCAGGTCCGACGCCGAGTCGGTGACGATGGCGACGCGTCCCAACGTACCCCCCCTTCGTTGTGTACCGGTCGTGGCGTCAGCGGCGGCGCAGGAACGCGGCGCCCATCAGGCCGGGGCCCAGGTGCGGACCCGTGGAGGCGCCGATCAGCCCGGTGGAGATCCGGGCGGGCTCCAGGCCGCCCGGGATCCGGGCGAGGAGCGCGTCCCGGAAGGCGCCCACCTCGTCGGGCGTGCTGGTCGGCGTGTGCAGGATCGCGAGGCGCTCGATCGGCCAGGCGGTGACGAGCTCCACGACGCGCTCCCGGGCCTTGGCCCGGGTCCGCGGCTTCTCCGCCATGACCACGATCCCGTCGGTCACCGTGATGATCGGCTTGACGGACAGGACGGTCCCGATCGCCGCCCGCGCCGGCGACAGCCGGCCGCCCTTCCGCAGGTATTCCAGGGTGTCCACGGCGACGAAGAGGTCCACGTCGGGCAGCCGGGCGCGCACCGTCGCCGCGATCTCGGCCGCGCCCGCGCCGGCTGCAGCCATCTCCGCCGCCAGGAGCGCCGGGATCCCGGTCGACATCGACGTCGAGCCCGTGTCGATGACGTGGATCTCGCGGCCCGGGAGGTCCTGCGCGGCCAGGGTTGCGCTCTGGAACGTGGCCGACAGCTTGGTCCCGATGGTCGGGCACACGATCCCGTCGGCGCCCTCCGCGAAGCAGGCCTCGAAGGTCTCCCGGAATGTCCCGGGCGACGGGGCGGCCGTCGTCGGGAACGGCGCGTCGGCGGCCAGCATCTTCGCCCAGAACTGCTCCGTGGAGAGATCCACGCCGACCCGGAACTCCTGGTCGCCGAACCGCACGAACAGGGGGACGACGCGCAGCCCGGCGGCGGCGGCCGCGGCCGGCGCCAGGTCGGCCGTGGAATCCGTGATGACCGCGACGTGCGCCATGAGTCCCTCCTCGCCCCCTCTCCTGATCATACGGCCGCCCGCAACGCAGGCGTCGGTCGAATCCGCCCTACCCGGCCACGGCCTCGGAGCCCAGGTTGCCGGCCCGGCGCTCGTACGCCCGCAGGCGCCACAGCGGCAGCAGCGCCACGAGAAGGAGTGCCAGCGTCGCGATCAGCAGGCCGTCGATGCCCCGCGCGTCGGCAGCCGCGCCCCCCAGCAGGCTCCCCGTGATCTGCCCCACGGCGAGGAACACCGAGTACAGCCCCATGATCGCGCCGCGGTCTCGCGGGTACGGCTCCGACATGTCCGCCAGCAGACCGAGGGCGGCCGGCGTTGCCCCCGCCAGGACGAAGAGCCCACCGACGATCAGCGCCACGAGGAGGGCCGCCACGACGAGGGACAGCGCGGCCCCGTGGTTCAGGGCCAGGGCTGCGCCGGCGAGCACTCCCCCGCCGGCGATGCCGTAGCCGATGATGGTCGTCCGGCGCAGCCGCTTGAAGCGATTACCCCAGTAGACCAGCCCTGCAAAGAAGATCAGCATCCCCACGCCCAGCCCAAGGCTGACCTGCAGCGGGCTGAAGCCCTGCATGAGCTGCTGGTCGGCGAACTCCGGCGAGGGCGCGCGGATGAGCTGGAAGATCGACTGCGCCGTCCACAGGCCGATGACAGCGTTGATCGCGATCCACGTGGGTGCGAGGAGCCAGACGTGGGCACCGCGGAGGATGTCCCAGTAGCGGGCCAGCGTGGTCCGGCGCTCGTGCTCGCGCCCACCGTGATCCACCCGGGGGTCGCTGATGCCGAAGCGGTAGATGCACCACGACACCCCGTACAGGAGCGCGTTGGCGAAGAAGGCGACGTTGCCGAGCGCCGTGTACACGACGCCTGCGGCGACGATGCCGCCGCCCAGACCGGCGAGCGTCGCGGCCTCGAAGCGGGCCACCGCGCGCCCGCGCAGCGCCTCGTCGCCGACCGTCGCGACGGCCACGAAGCCCAGGATCGCCGGGACGCTGGCGGCAGTCGACGCTCCCTCCAGCCAGCGGGTTCCGGCGAGCAGGACGAGCGACGTGGTCAGGCCCGTCAGGACCACGGCAACCGCCCCGAAGATGGGGCCCAGCTCCATGATCCGGTGGTAGCCAAAGCGGTCGGCCAGCGTCCCGAAGACCGGCGACAGGATCAGCTCGGCGGCGAAGAACGACGCGGTGAAGAGGCCCAGGGTGAACGCGTCGACCGGCGGGCCGCCGTAGCTGGGCAGGTCGGCGAGGTAGTAGACGAGCATCGCGCCGGTCAGCCCCGTGCTGAACCGGAGCGTGAAGGTGCCCATCACCACGGCCCACAGCGATCGATCCATCCCGCGCAGGGTACGCGGCGCGGCGGTCAGTCGCGACAGGGCGGCGCGGCGGTCAGTCGCGACAGGGCGGCGCTGCCGGTCAGTCGCGACGGGCGGCGCTGCCGGTCGCGGTGGCGCGGTGGGGCGCGGTGGGGCCGCGTGGCGCGGCGCGCCCACGCCGGACCCCTACAATCCCGGGGTGGAGCCATCCCGCCCGCTTGTCCCGGCCCCCCTTGCCCGGGGCGCCACCGGCGCCGTCGTCGCACCGCACCACCTCGCGAGCGCCGCCGGCCTGGGAATCCTGCGCGCGGGCGGCAGCGCTGTCGACGCGGCGATCGCGACCAACGCCGTCCTGGCCGTGGTGTTCGGCGAGGCGTGCGGCCTCGGTGGTGATGCCTTCTGGCTGATCTGGGACGAGACGGCCGGCGCCCAGGTGGCGCTCAACGGGTCCGGGCGCGCCGCGGCCGCCGCCGATGCGGCCGCCCTGCGGGCCGGCGGCCTGGTGACGCTCCCGTATCGCGGGCCGCTCACGATCACGGTGCCGGGCGCAGTGCGCTCCTGGGGCGACGCCCACGCCCGGTTCGGGCGGCGTCCGTGGGCCGACCTGCTGGCCCCGGCCATCGAGCTGGCCCGCCGCGGCTTCCCCGCCGACGAGCACTTCGTGCGGGCCGTGGAGGCGTCAGCTGCGGTCTTCGCCCGCGAGCTGGGAGACGCCGCGCACGGCTGGGCGACCACGTACCGCCCGCGCGATCGTGCCTGGCGCGCCGGCGAGCGCGTCCGCCTCCCGGCCCTCGCTGCCACGCTGGAGCGCCTGGCGGAGGCCGGCACCGACGACTTCTATGCCGGATCCCTCGCCGACCAGCAGGCCGCGGGGCTGGCGGCGGCCGGCAGCGCGATCGCGCCGGCCGACCTCGCGACGCATACCTCGACGTGGACCATGCCCCTGGCGCTCGACTACCGGGGCGTGACCGCCACGACGCATCCGCCCAACAGCTCCGGGGTCGTCGCCCTGGAGATCCTCAACATCCTGCGCGCCCTGGATCCTCCGTCGGCCGCCGCCTTCGCGCCCGGCGACCGGGGGGCGACCGCCGGCGCCGACCTGCGCTGGGCCCACCTGGGGATCGAGGCCGCCAAGCGCGCCCTGGCCGACAGGGACGCACATCTCTCCGATCCGGCCTTCGTGGATGTGCCTGTCGAGCGCCTGCTGGACCCGGCCTTCGGCGCGGAGCTGGCCCGCGGGATCGACCCCGCCCGGGCGTCGGTGCCGCCGTCGTCGCGCGCGCCGATGGGCGGCGGGACGATCTGGCTGGGCGTGGTGGATGGCGCCGGGAACGCGGTCAGCCTGATCGAGTCGAACTACGCCGGCTTCGGGAGCGGCATCGTCGACCCGGACACCGGCATCGCCTACCAGAACCGGGGAAGCTACTTCAGCCTGGACCCGGACCACCCGAACGTGCTGGCGCCCGGGAAGCGGACCCTGCACACGCTGCTCCCCGGCATGCTGTTCCGGGACGGTCGGCCATGGGTGGTGCACGGGAGCATGGGCGGCGACGCCCAACCCGCCATCCACGCCCAGGTCGTCTCGGCGCTGGTCGACGGCGGCGTGGACGTGGCGACGGCGGTCGCCGCGCCGCGCTGGTCCCCGGGGCCGCCGGCCCACTTCGCGCCGCCCGACGTGGTCGACATCGAGCCCCGCTTCCGGGCCGGCCTCCTGGACGAGCTGGCCGCGATGGGCCACCGCCTCCGCCTCCGAGAGCCGTACGACGGCGGCCTGGGCCATGCGCACGCGATCGAGATCGTCGACGGCGGTCCCGCCCGCGGCGGGACGCTGGCAGCGGCCACCGACCCGCGCTCGCCGGGCCTCCCGGCGGCATGGTGAGCACGGCCGGATGATCGGCTTGATGCCCGGAGGCCGCCGATGACCGGGCGACGTCCATTCCTCTACCCCGGTCCCCTGGCGGCGCTGCTCCGCCGCGTCGCGACGCTGACGGTCGACGACCTGCACGCGCTCGACGCCGCGGTCGGCCACCTGGCCGCCGAGAAGGCGCACAAGCACGTCGACAAGGGCTTCCTCTTCGCGTGGTGGGAGGGGCCGGACATCAGCGAGGACGAGCGCATGGAGCTCGAGGATCTCTTCTCGGCCGTCCTCGTCGCCCTCGCCACGGGCCTCACCGGCATCGATGTCGAACGGGTCGGGGCACGCTTCGCTCCCAAACCCTCCATGTCCGCGTCCCTCATGCGGTGGTTCTCGCCGCCACGTCGAAGCCGCCAGCTCCAGGACGTGTCCATCGGGCTCATCGAGGATCACGTCGCGCCGTGGGATCCGCGGCGGGCCGTCACCGCCACCTGGAACATGGCCTGCGCGGCGGCACTGCAGGACCACGTCCCGGCCGCCACGATCACGGTGCTGGAGGCGCCGTGGCGCCGGGCGCTGGGAGATCCGCCCATCTGACCGCTCCCGCGGGCTGCCCGACTCCGATCCTCCGTGCGATACTCGGCGGCGTCGGAACCCGCCCTCCCACGACCTCGCCGGAGGCCTGCGTGACCTCGAACGTCTCCCAGTCCTATCCCTACTCCTCCGAGACCGACGCGGAGCGCGCGGCGGCGGTGGCCACCACGCTCGCCGCCCATGACGGCCTCGACGTGACCCTGGCCTCGGAGTCGACACCTCTCGATGCCAACGACCGCTGGTGGACCTACCACCATGGTGGATGCGGCGGGACCCTGCACGTCGCCGGCTACGCCCGCGAGCGCCACGCGGTGGTCACGGTCTGCGACCGGTGCGGGAAGACGGCCCTCCGCTGACCGGCGCCGGGAACGGCGCCTCACCCCCGGGCGCAGTCCCGCTCTCGCTCGCCGCGGCGCCCTCGCTCGCCGCGGCGCCCTCGCTCGCCGCGCTCAGCGCTTCTCGGCGTCGCCTCGCCCTGGACATGACGGGGATCATCGCCTCCGCGGCAGGCTTCGGCGTCGTCTTCGGCCTCACCGCGCGGGGCGCCGGGTTCTCGCTGGTCGAAGCCGTGGCGTTTTCCACGATCGTGTTCGCCGGGGCATCCCAGTTCGCCGCCGCGGGCATGGTGGCGGCGGGCTTCGGGTGGCCCGCGATCGTCCTCCTCACCGGCCTCGTCAACGCCCGCCACGCGCTCTACGCGGCGGCGCTGGCACCGTGGCTGCGCGGACAGCCGCGGCGGGAGCGAGCCGCGATGGCCCACGTCCTCACTGACGAGGCATTCGCGCTCTCCCTCGTCCATTTCCGTCGCCTCGGGTTCGCCGATCGGAGGGGCTACTGGCTGGCCGCGATCGGCGGCGTGTTCATCCCCTGGAACCTCGCCACGCTCGTCGGCTATCTCGGCGGCCAGGCGATCCCCGATCCGTCGGTGGTGGGGCTCGACATCGTCTTCCCGGCCGCCATGGCCGGGCTGGCCGTGGGCCTGGCGACCGGACGGCGGGAGGTCGTGGCGCTCGCGGCCGGCGTCGCCATCGCGGTCGCCGTCGGCCTGGCCGTGGACCCGCGCGTCGGGGTGGTCGCCGGCGGCCTGCTGGGGCCCGCGGCCGGCCTGGCGGTCCCGCGCCGGGACCGTGCCGTCCCGGAGGCCGACGAGCTGCCGGCCGACCCGGACACCTTCGCGCGGCGGGACCGCAGCGAGGACGGGATGGTCCCGTGAGCGTCGAGCTGGTGGGACTGGCCGTGCTCATGTTCGCCGTGACGTACCCGGCGCGGGCGATCCCGCTGCTGGTGCCGCGCTTCGAGAGCCTGCCGCCCCGGGCCCTGGAGTACCTCCGCCTGGTCGGCCCGGCGGTGCTCGGCGCCATCGCCGCCTCGGAGGTTCTTCTCGGCGAGGGACCCGACGGGCAGCCGGTGCTCACCGTCGGCCCCGAGGTGGTGGCCGTCCTGGCGTGTGCCGCGGTCGTCGCGTGGCGACGCAACCTGGCCCTCGGGCTCCTCGTCGCGGTGGTCCTGATCGCCGTGGTGCGAGCCGCCGGGATCGGGTAGGGAGCGACGCGATGGCGCATCCGCTCCCGACGAGCCGCCTCTCGTTCCGGGAGATGACGCCGGACGACATCGAGGCGATGGCCGCCCTCCTGGGCGATCCGGACGTGATGACCTTCTACCCCCGCCCCAGGACTCGCGCCGAGGCGCTTGCCTGGATCGCCTGGAATGGGCGCCTCTACGGCGAGCATGGGTACGGGCTGTGGCTGCTCGAGGACACGACCACGGGGGAGTTCGTGGGCGACTGCGGCCTCACGCGCCAGGAGGTGGGCGGGCGGATCGAGGTCGAGGTCGGCTACCACGTGCGCCGCTCGCTCCAGGGTCGCGGCTATGCGACCGAGGCCGCCCTGGCGGTGCGCGACTTCGCGCGTGACGCGCTCGGGCTGCACCGCCTTGTCGCGATCATCGATCCGGGCAATGCGCCATCCCGGCGCGTCGCCGAGAGGATCGGCCTCGCCGTCGAGCAGGAGGTAGAGCGGTCGGGCAGGCGCGTGCTCGTCTATGCGGGTCGCATCTGACCGGCGTCTGGGACGCCCTGGTCGATGGGCGCCGCCGCATGGCTCACCGGGCGGCCTCCCGCCATCCGCGCACCTGCGGATCCCGTCCGGCGGCCAGCAGCAGGGCCGCGAAGAGCGCCGTGCGCGGCACGATGCTGGCCACGTCGAGCCACTCCTCCGGCGAATGGTCCATCCCGCCGATCGGTCCCAGGCCGTCGAGCGACGGCACGCCCAGCCCCGCGGTCGTGTTGGCGTCCGACGCGCCACCCGTCGCCGCGTCGCGCACCTCGAACCCGAGTGCGCCCGCCAGCCCCTGCGTCAGCTCCACGAGCCGTCCCGTGCGCTCCAGCTTCTCCATCGGCCAGTGGCGGTGGCGCAGGTCCACCTCGACCGTCACGTCGGGGACCGCGGGCACGGCCGCGAGCGCCCGGATGGCCGCGTCGGCGGCCTCCATCGCGGCCCGGTCGATGGCCCGGAGGTCGACGTGGAGGGTCGTCCGCTCGGCGACCACGTTGGGCCGGATCCCGCCCTCGATCACACCCACGTTGCAGGTCACGCCGGGCCAGCGCCCGTTCAGGCCGTGCAGCCCGACGACCAGGTGCGCCGCGGCGAGGATCGCGCTGCGGCCCTTCTCGGGCTCGACGCCCGCGTGCGCCGCGCGCCCGTGCACCGTGACGACGTAGTCGCCGGTCCCCTTGCGCGAGGAGACGATGTCGCCGTTCGCCCGGGCGCACTCCAGGCTGAACGCCACGTCGCTGGCGCGGGCGACCCGCTCGATGTGGGGCGTCGAGGCCGGCGAGCCGATCTCCTCGTCGGGATTGGCGATCACGGTCAGGCGCTCGTATTGCAGCGGGCCGGCGGCCAGCGCGGCCTCCAGCCCGTACAGCAGCGTGAGCAGGCCCGACTTCATGTCGGTGACGCCCGGCCCCTTCGCGATGCCGTCCGCGATGGCGAAGGGTCGGGCGGCGGCGGTCCCCTCCGGGAAGACCGTGTCCGTGTGGCCCAGCAGGATCGCGCGGGGGCCTCCGGGCGTGCCATGGAACACGGCCTCCACCGTGTCGCCCAGCAGGCCGTCAGGATCGGGATGGCGCGTCACGTCGCCACCCAGGCGCACGAGGAACGCCGCCACCCACGCCGCCACATCGTTCACCCCGTCGCGCGTGTAGCTGCCGCAGTCCAGGTCGACCAGGCGCTGGAGGTCGGCCATGAACGAGGGCTCGGCGGCCCGCACGCGGTCGGTGAGGGCGGCCACCTCGGAGGGCGGGACGAGGTCACGGGCGGTGCAGGGAGATGTCGACATGCCTTGGAGTCTAGGCGGCTCGCGCCCCCGGCGAGGTCCGCCGGGCGACCCTGCGCCTGGGGCCGCTGGGCGGAGTCGACCCCAGTGGGACGAACCCCCTGCGTGACACCGGCGCCGTGGGTGAGACGGATCCCACACGGGGCACCGGGCGCCCGCTATCCTCCGCGCACCGTGCGTCTCGTCGAGATCCGCCTGCTGGAAGGACCCAACCTCTACCGCCTGGAGCCGGCGGTGAAGGTGGAGGTCGCCGTGGGCGCCGAGGAGGCGTGGCACGGCGAGCGCGACCCGGCCGAGGGCGTGGCCGTACGGCTGTGGGCGAACGTCCCGCCCAGCCGTCGGCCGGCGTCAGTCGCCCGCCTCGCCGGCTGGTGCGGGCGGCTGCGCGTCGAAGCCGGGAAGGGATCGGCCGAGGCAGGTCCACGTCCACCGCGGAGCGGACCCGGGCCACTGGGTCGTCTCCTTCCCGTGGCGCGGCGCGGAACGGGCACGGACGCTCGCCGAGGCGGCCTGGCAGCTCGCCGGCGAGGAGGGGCTGGACCCCGAGGGCGTCCCATCCGGCGACCCCGACGTCGTCGCCGCCGCCTGGCGGATCTCCGGCGCCTTCGCCCAGGGCCCGACGATGATCCGCGACGGGGCACGCCGGATGCCGATCGTCTCCATCTCCGGCACGAACGGCAAGAGCACCGTGACCCGGATGATCGCCCACATCCTGGGGCACGCGGGGCGGCGGGTCGGGTACACGACCTCGGACGGGATCATCGTCGACGGCCGGATGGTGGAGCCCGGCGACTGGACCGGGCCCGGCGGCGCGGCAGCCGTCCTGGGCCGCTCCGACATCGAGGTGGCGGTGCTGGAGACGGCGCGCGGCGGCATCCTGCTCAAGGGCGTGGGCTACGAGAGCAACGAGGCCAGCGTCCTCACGAACGTCAGCTCGGACCACCTGGACCTGCAGGGGATCCACACGCTCCCCGAGCTCGCGGCCGCGAAGGCGACGATCTGCCGGATCACGAAGCCCGAGGGCTGGGTCGTGCTCAACGCCGACGACCCGCACGTGGCGGCGGTCGCCGGCCTGGTGCGCGCGCGGGTGGCCTTCTTCTCGATGAATCCCCGGATCGCGCCCGGCCTGCGCGCCCACGTGGAGGGCGGAGGGCGCGCCTACGTGATCCGGCGCGGCGCGCTCGCGGAGCTCGACGCCGGCGAGACGCGGCCGATCGTCGACATCGACGAGATCCCGGTGACCCTCGGCGGGATCGCCGGCCACAACGTGGCGAATGCTCTGGCGGCCGCGGGCGGGGCGCGGGCGATGGGCGCCACCCTGGAGCAGGTGGCCCACGGCCTGCGGGACTTCCGCCCGTCCGCGGAGCGTTCGCCGGGCCGGCTGAACCTGTTCCGACACGGCAGGCGGGTGGTGATCGTGGACTACGCCCACAACGAGGCCGGCCTGGAGGCGCTCCTCGACGTGGCCGACGGGATCGCCGGCGGGAGCGCGGCTCGCACGTGGCCCGTGACCCTGATCGTCGGGACGGCCGGCGACCGCCCGGACGACACGATCCGCGGCATCGGCAGGATCGCGGGCGCACGCGCCGGACGGGTCGTGATCAAGGAGACGCTGTCCTACCTGCGCGGCCGCGACCGCGCCGAGATGATCGAGCTGCTGCGAGCCGGGATCGCCGAGGGGGCTGCCCGGGCCGCCGGCGTGGCCGCCGCCGGCGTGGCCGCCCCGCCGAGAGGTTCGCCGGCCGACCAGCCACCGTAGCGGGCGACGCGCCGTCGTTCGACCCGGCGACCACCCCCGTCTACGAGACCGAGACGGCGGCGGTGCGGGCGGAGCTGGCCCTTGCCGCCGGGCCGGACGTCCACGGGCAGCCCGACCAGCCGGCCGTGATCGCCTTGATGTGCCACGCTGAGCGCGAGGACGTCTTCCGCCTGCTCGCCGATCTCGGCGCGCACCCCGTGGACTCGCCGGCGGAGCTGCGCGAGCTCGTGCCACGCCTCGCCCAACGACCGCATCGCGGGTAGGGCGAAATCCCGGCGGAACGGCCCCTACAATGCGACCAGTCCCGGCCGGCCGTCGGCTCGGACACAACCCCTGAGCGAGTGGTGACGGTGGGGCGGCTCGCCCACCACCGTCCCGGGCTGTCGGCGGGCATGCCCTCCCCGACGCCCGTTCGGGACTTCAAGGAGAGACGTGATGAATCGCATCCTGGTCGCGCTCCGTCGCCAGCGCGGTGTCGTCCTCGCCGCCATGGCGTTCGCGGCTGCCGGTCTTCTCGTCGCCGGCTGCGGCGGCTCCAGCGACCTGGAGGGCAGGCAGTGGCTGCTCACGGCGGTGACCGAGAGGGTCCCAGCGTTCCAGGGCGTCGTCCCGGCGGGCGAGCAGTGGAAGTACACCATCACCTTCAACAAGGACGGCACGTATCAGGCGACCGCCGACTGCAACCAGGTCGTCGGGACGTTCAAGGCGAACGGGTCGAACCTCACGATCAACCCCGGCGCCTCGACGCTCATCGCCTGCCCCGACGGCTCGTACGGCGCCCTCTTCGCCAACGCCCTGCCACGTGCGGAGACGTACTCGGTCACGAACGACGTGCTGACGATCGGCCTCCAGGACGGCGGGACGCTGGCCTTCGTCCTCGCCAGCGGGACGCCGCCCCCGGCCACGCCGACCCCGACGGCAGTCCCGACCCCGACTCCGGAGCCCACGGCGACCCCGACTCCGACCGCAGCTCCGACCCCAACCCCGGCGCCTACCGCGACCGCGACCCCGAAGCCGACTGCGGCCCCCTCCGGCGCCCCCACGCCGGCACCGACTCCGAAGCCGACCCCGACGCCAGGCGACCCACGCCCAGGCCGACCCCGACACCCACGCCCAGGCCGACCCCGACGCCGGTCCCGGGCGCCGACCTCACCGGCAGGGTCTGGAACCTGACGGCGATCACGCTCAAGGACCCGCCCTTCCAGGCAGCGGTCCCGGTGGCCGAGCAGCCGAACTACACGGTGGAGTTCAGGACGGACGGGACCTTCTCTGCCAGGGCCGACTGCAACACCGTCGCAGGGATGTGGACCGCCACGGCCGGCGGCGGGCTGGAGATCACCCCGGGGCCGTCGACGATCGTCGCCTGCAGCGACGGCTCGCTCGGCGACCTCTACCTCATCGGGCTGACCGACACCCAGAGTTACAGGGTCGCGAGCAACCAGCTGACGCTCACGATGTCCGACCAGGGCACGCTCCAGTACGCGCCGGCCGCCAGGTAGGCCGGCGCGCTCCTCGGGGCCACCCGTCTCGATCCTCTGCGGCGCTGCCCTCCCCGCTGGGCCGGCACCCCCCGGGCAGCACGCAACACGCCCGGCACGAGCCGGGCGCGTCACTCGACGTGCGGAGTCCCACGGCATGGCCGCGGCCCGGCGCGTCAGCCCTTCAGCACCTGCACCAGGGTGGCCGGGTAGAACGCGTAGGGCGTGCCCGTCTTGAAGTCCCAGTACAGGTGGCATCCGACGTAGTAGCCGCTGCCGGTCGCCACGGTCATCACCGTCATCGAGGGCCCGTAGCCGACCTGGAGCTCGTCCACCCCTGCCCAGGCCGGTTCCCCCCAGTCGCCCTTCGTGCCGACCGGCGCCGGCAGCGAAGCGACGACGGTCTCCCACGTCGTGCCCGCGGCCGCCGGGAGGATGATCAGGTCGGAGCCGATCGACTCGGCTCCCTTCTTCGTGGAGGCCTCGATCGCCGCGGGCGTGTTCTCGAACGCCCACACGACGGTCGTCCCTTCCTGGACGACGGCTGGGCCGGCGTAGGTGCACGCCTGGCCGTCGAACGTGACGTGGACCGTGACCGACGCGGCCGACGGCGAGGCGCTCGGAGCCAGCGTCGCCGTGGGTGCCGCGGTCGGCGTGGCCGGAGCCGGGGTAACCGTGGGCGAGGCGCCCGCGCCGCAGGCCGCGGCCACCAGGGCGGCCGTTCCAACGAATGTGATGAAGCGCTTCATCGGAGCACCGCTTTCTCTGCGCTCGGCCCGGTCCTCTCTGCGGCCGGGTTCGCGGGCATCGTCCGGGGCGGCGGATTGCGGGCGGACAGCCCGGGGACAGCGCCCGGAAAGCCCGCGACGGATCACGGGCCGGCGTCCGCCCACGCGGACTGGATGAACACGAGGGCATCGTTCGGCCCGAGGGCCCGCCTGGCGAGGAAGCGGAGGATCCCCTCGGAGAACCGCGCGTCGACCACCGCCGGGAAGAGGTCGGAGGCGTCGACGCGGAACGATCCCCCGGCCAGGGCGCGGGCCAGCAGGTCACGCTCCGCGGCCGCGACAGGGATCGTGTCGAACGCCGGGTCGCCGGCCGCGACTGGCCACAGGCCGACGGGGACGAGGGTCGCGGTGGCCGCGGCGGCGAATTGCTCGCCCAGCAGGAAGTCGAGGAGCCGGCGCACCTCGGGCCGATCGCGGAAGACCACGATCTCGAACACCCGCCCGCGCAGCGTGCCGGATGACCCGGGGCCGGCAGCCGGGAAGGCGAAGGCCGCAAGCTTCTCGGCCGCCCATGTCGGCAGGGCCATCCGCTCGCTCCCGGTCGCCCGGTACAGCCAGCACAGCGGCGGCTCGGTGACCAGCGGAAGAGCCGCGAGGTTGCGCGGGATGGCGACGGCCTCGCTCGCCCCGTTGAGCACGCGCCGGCCATCGCTGCCGAGCGCCAGCCGGCCGAAGGTCGCGAACGCCGCTCGGACGGCGGGATCCGTGAACCACCGCGCGCCCGATGCCCAGGCGTCGTAGGCATCCG
Source organism: uncultured Chloroflexia bacterium (assembly GCA_963810065.1). Taxonomy (GTDB): domain Bacteria; phylum Chloroflexota; class Limnocylindria; order Limnocylindrales; family CSP1-4; genus CTSoil-043. The sequence continues at coordinate 359,444 of CAWELX010000002.1, forward strand.
GCCCGGCCTCACTGAGCAGGAGGTCCTCGACGAAGTCGGCGCCCGCGGCACCGGCCGCCGCCCCAGGGCCGACGCCGGCCGCGCCGTCCGCGGCCAAGCCCGATGCCCCGAGCCCCAGGCACCACGGCGTCTCGCCGTCGTCGACCATCCGCGCAACGAGATCGTCCAGCTCCGCCAGGGTCACGGGCACGCGATATCCCGCCTCCGCGAACGCCGCGGCGGGGTACCAGACCAGGCTGGACGCCTCCAGGGCCAGCGGGACGCCGTACAGGCCTCCGGTCCCGGTGGGCCAGGTGCCGTCGGCGGCCACGCTGCCGACCTGGACGAGGTAGTCCCCGGCACGGTCCCGGAGGCTGCCCACGTCGACGAGCGACGTGAGGTCGACCAGGTTGCCCTGTCGCGCGAGCGCCGCGAGCGTGCTCGGCCGAGCGATGACGGCGATGTCCGGAACGTCGCCGGCCGCCACCCGTGCCAGCAGGTCGGCGTCCATGCTCGCCTGGGCGGCGACGTCGATGCCCGTCTCCGAGGCGAACGGCGTCAGCTGCGGCGCAAGGTCCGCCGGGAGCGCCGATACGATCTCGACCCGGGTTCCGGCAAGCGACGCGGCGGCCAGCCGTTCCAGGGGGACCGAGCCTTCGGTGCCACGGACCGCGAGCGTCCCGGTGACGCCCGCGACCGCCGCCGCGTCGGCACATGCGGCCAGGTGCAGGTACGTCCTGCACTCCTCGTCCGTCAGCTCGCGACCGGCCGCGCCCGACGCCAGCCCGACGAGCTCGTCCAGCGGGATGAGCGGCACCCCGCGCCGCCCGTCCGGTCCCGCCCGAACGGCGTCCGGCACGTCCTGCCGGGGGTACCCGATGCCGGCTGCCTGGACGGCCCAGTGGAGGGCATCCATGGCCACGTCGACCGCATAGCCGCGGTCGGCGGTTTCAGCGACGGCTCGGACGGCCAGGAGCAGGCTGAGGGAGGGGTCGGCGCGCAGGTTGCCCACCGACGCGGCGGCAAGCTCCCGCGCGGCGGCAATCTCCGCCTGCTCCCGGGCAGCCTCGCCCTGGCCGAAGGCGAACGCGGCAAACGCGAGGGCGATCCCGGCCGCGATGGCGAGGACGGCCGCGAGGGCCCGCAGGCGCGTCCTCGCCCGGCCCTCGAGCGTGCGCTCGTGCGCCGCCTGCGCGGCGGCGGACGTGTCGCGCCGGCGCTGCTCGGCGAGGCTCGCGTCGATGAAGTCCCGCTCGGGGCCTCCCAGCTCAAGGTCGGTCGATCCGGACCATGAGCTGAACAGCTCCAGCCGGCTGCCCGCCAGGAGGTAGGCCGTGTCGCGCCCGGCGCCCGTCCATTCGGCGGCCGCGGCGGCGAGCCGGCCGCGCATCCACAGGTCCTCGCGGGCGCCCTCGATCCAGGCGGCCAGGCGCGGCCAGCGGGCGAGGAGCGCCTCGTGGGCCACCTCGACGACGGGCTCGCCGCTCACCGCGTCGCGATCGACCGACAGGAGGCGCCAGCGGACGAAGGTGTCGACGATCTCGTCGAGGCGCCCCGCGGCCGTGCCGATGGAACGCAGCTCCGCGCGGGGGATCCTGCGGGCTGCCGGCTCGCCCGCCGGGCCGGCAGCCACGAGGTGCAGGAAGACCTGGCGCGAGGTCGCGCGGCCCTCCTCGTCCAGCGCCGCGTAGATCTCCTCGGCCCGCCGCCCGAGTGCCCCGCCGACGCCGCCGATGGCACCGTAGCCCGCGCGCGTCATCCGCTGCCCGTCGCTGCGCTCGAACAGGTCGGTCAGGGCGTACTGCATGAGGGGCAGCCCGCCGGGACGGCTGACGACATCTCCGACGATCTCACCGGCCAGGCCGGGCTCCAGGGCGACGCCCACCGACGCAGCCGGGCACGCGATCGCGCGCTCCAGCTCGTCGCTGGCAAGCGGGGTGACAAGCTCCGTGCCCGTTCGGACCAGCTCGCCGAGCTCCATCGAGCGGAGGAGCTCATCGAGACGGTCAGCGCGCACGGTCGCCAGGACCAGCAGGCGGCCACCACCTGCCGCGAGCGTCGCGGTGAGCGCCGCCAGGAAGCGCGTTCGCTCGGCCTCGTCCGTCGTGAGGGTGAACAGCTCCTCGAGCTGGTCGATCACGAGGACCAGGCGCGGAGCGCGGTCCGGGACGACCGCAGCCAGCAGATCGACCGCGTCGACGGCGCCGGCGCCGGCGCCGTCGAGCCGAGCCCTTCCGTCGGCCGAGAGGGGCCGGCCGGCCGCCGCAAGGGCCGCGGCGAGCTCGCGGAACGGGTGGGCCCCGGGGAGCATCACCGCGATCGCCCATCCTTCGGACCCGGGAAGGGCGCCGGCGCGGAGGGCCGCCACGAGCCCCGCCTGCACCACGCTCGACTTCCCGCTGCCGCTGGGGCCGGCGACGACCAGGAGCCCTCCCACCCGGGCCGCCAGGGCCAGTCGATCGAGGAGCCGGGCCACGAGCGTCTCGCGGCCGAAGAAGTCCGGGCTGTCGCGCTCCTCGAAGGGGCGCAGGCCCTTGTAGGGGTTCCGGGCGCTGGCCCGTCCGGGGACCGGGGCGTCGAGGCGCGGGTCCTGCCGGAGGATCCACGCCTCCAGCTGCTGGAGCTCCGGCGAGGAGTCGATCCCGAGCTCCTCGGACAGCACCCGGCGGCCCTCGCCGTAGGCGCGCAGCGCATCCGCCTGGCGGCCGGCCCGGTAGAGCGCCGTCATGAGCTGGCCGCGCATCCGTTCCCGCAGGGGGTACTCCGCCACGAGCCCCTCCAGCTCACCGACCACCGCAGCGTGGTCCCCGCACCCGAGGTCCGCCGCGATCCGGTCCTCGAGCGCTCCCAGGCGGAGGTCGCCGAGGCGCCGGACCTCGGGCTGGACGAACGCCTCGTAGGCGAGATCGTCGAACGGCTCGCCGCGCCAGAGAGCAAGCGCGGTGCGGAGACGGTCACGCGCGGCCAGCGGATCGTCGGCGAGCAGCGCCCTCCCCTCGGCAGCCAGGCGCTCGAAGCGGCGGGCGTCGATCGCGTCCGGGTCCACGCGCAGGACGTACCCGGCCGGCTCCGTGACGAGAATCCTGGGCGCGCCGCCGCCGCGTCGATCGGGCTCCAGGGCCTCGCGGAGCTTGTAGACGTGGAACGCAACCGTCTTCGCGCCGCTCGCCGGCGGCTCGTCACCCCACAGCTCGTCCAGCACGCGCTCCCAGGAGATCGCGCGGTTGGCGTGGATCACGAGGAGCGCAAGGAGCGCGCGCTCCCGCGGAGACGCGACGATGATGGACCGACCATCGTCGACGACCTCGAGCGAGCCCAGGACCCGGAACTCCATCGGGCGGCCTCCTCGGCGCGGCCCGATGCTATGGCGCCGGCTGCGTCGCGGCTACGGCCGTTCGGCCGGTTGTTGCGGCGCCCGGACACCGCGCCGTGCCGCTGGGCCGGTGGTGGCGGCAACCGGGCACCGCGCCCTATCGCTCGGAGAGCACCACCACGCGATCGTCCCGGGCGAACGTGACCCGCGTCTCGCGGCCCGGGTTGAGCACCACCCCGTAGGCCGCCGCGGCGTCGCTGCCGTGCGCGGCGATCCGGTAGCCCAGGGCCACCTCCTCGCGTGCCTGTGCCGCGGCCTGCACCGTGGCGAAGGCCACGTCCCGGTCCAGGGCCACGTACTCGTGGGCGTCCCGAAGGTAGATCTCGGCGCCGTCGGCATCGAAGAGGTCGCGGAAGACGTCGGCCAGCTCCGGCGTCTCGGCAATCTGGGCCAGCAGCAGCGACAGGACGCGGGCGCTCACGATGAAGTCGTCGGCCCGCGCGACCTCCGCCAGCTCGCGATTGCGCACGTCGAGCATCTCGCTGACGATCGAGAAGGACCGCCCCAGCTTCGCCCCGATGTCGCGCAGGTGCAGGAGCGTCACCAGCGTGCGGGCGTCGGCAACGTCCGGGTCACGATCGTCCGACTCGCAGAGGACCACCACGTGGTCGAACGACGCGATGTCCAGCGCATCCAGCACGGGCCGCCTGGTCGTGTCGCCGACCTGGCCGACCGCCCGGATGTTGCGCAGGTCCGCGACCCGCTCCATCTCGTGCATCACCCGGGTGAACGCCGAGACCGCCAGCACCTCGGAGCCCGGGGCGACGTACTCGTCGAGCTCGCTGACGATTGCCGGCCCGCGCCGGTTCCAGCCCAGGATCAGCGTCCGCTCGCGGACCGTGTCGCGCGGCAGCGGCGGGGCGATGGCGCCGGGTTCGACCTGCGCCGACGCGGCCTCGACCCGCGCCGAGCCGTGGTCCTCGGCGAGCACCACCAGCAGGTCTCCGGGCGCGATCACCTCGGACGGAGGCGGGCAGAGGTGCGCCCGCCCGTTGCGCACCAGGCCGGCCGGGATGCCGCCCACCATCCGCGAGACCGCCTCGCCGAAGGTCCGCCCGACGAGCTCCGGCATGGCGCTCACGTGGAGCTCGTGGCCGGCGAAGTCGAGCAGATCCAGGTAGACGACCGAGAGGCCCGACTGGCGGCAGGTCTGGGCGATGATCCGGGCCACGAGCTCGTCCGCCAGCAGCAGGTGGACCTCGTCCCCGCCGACGAGCCGCGCAATGTCGGCGTTGGCGTGCTCCCGCACCTCGGCCACGATCCGATAGGGTTCCGGGCGGCGGTCGGGTCGCCCCGTGAGGGCCAGGATCGTCTTCACGACGTCGACGTCGGGGTCGCCCCCCTCCGATTCGAGGATGACGATCGCCCGAGACTCGTCGGGATTGCCGATCGGCAGGTCGGCAAGGTCGGTGGGTCGCCCGGTCCGGCACACGACGCGGGCGCGGCGCGGGATCGTCACCCGGTCGCGGATGGCGTCCTGCATCTCCACGCGGTCGCGATCGGCGAGCACCACGATGGACGTCCGCGAGCGTCCGGCGCCGGCATCGATCAGCTCGCTGAGCACCGTGAAGATCTGCTGGCTCCAGCCGAGGACCAGGATGTGGTCGCGCTCCAGGACGCGCGAGCGGCCCTTGCGCAGCTGCGCCAGCTTCCCCTCGAGCCCCGTGTTGAGGATGCCGATCAGGGCGCTGATGACGAAGATGCCGCCGAAGGTGACCGCCAGCATCCCCAGGACGAAGCCCGCGCTCCCCTCGTCGCCGCCCATGGTCCCCGGGTCGAGCGTGCGCAGCAGCGCCATCCACAGGAGCTGCGGGATGTCCCGTCCGTCGTCGCCGCGGACCACGACGAGGACGAGCACCACGCCCCCGATGATCAGCAGCGAGACGGCGAAGAGCCCGGCGATCAGCGCGACGGTGCCGCGCTCCATGAACCGGTCGAAGCGGTAGCCCAGGCGTTCCCGGATGCCCACCCGTCGTCCCGTGCGCGTCACCTGCTCCCCTCCCCCTTGCCCCGGACGCGACCCTCACCCCGCGGGGGCGTCGAGCTCGCCCGGGTCGCTGATGGCGCTGGCGTCGCCCGGCACGCCCAGGAGCTCGTTCGCCAGCCGGTAGACCCCCACCGCATCGTCGACGCAGCACACGACCAGGTCGCCCGGGACCGCGCGCCGGATCGCCATCCGGACCGCGATCGTCTCGTCGAGGATCTTCTCGATCTTGGTGGTGACGGCCTCACCCTTGGCCCGCGCCGCGCGCACGCCGCGCACCACGTTCTCCGCCGACTCTCCCGGCTTGCGGCCGCGCAGGTTGCGGTCCTCGCGGATGTAGAGCTCGTCGAACGCTCCGGCCGCGAGATAGCCGTAGTCGTGCTGGTCCGCGTTGCGGCGATCGCCGGGGATCCCGATGACGCCGATCGCGCGGCCGCGATGGCCGGGCGCGCTGCCCTTCGTGGGCGCCGGCTCCAGCATGCGCCGCACGAAGTCGGCGAGCTGGCGCATCCCGTCCACGTTGTGGCTGTAGTCGATGACCAGGCGCACGCCGCCCTGCTCGACGAGGTTCAGGCGCCCGGGGGCCTGGAAGAACGATGTCGTGAAGGTGCGCAATCCCTGCCGGATGTCGTGGAGGTGGGCGCCGGCCGACCATGCGGCGGCGGCCGCCGCCAGCGCGTTCGCCACGTTCATGCGGGCCTTGCCACCGAACGTCGCCGGCACCAGGTGCGTGTAGAGCACGGGCATCGTGCGCGGGCCGAGGCGCAGGACGATGAGCTCGCCGTCGGCGGCGGGCTGCAGGGCGAACGCCGCACCGCCGCGCCCGCAGTGGGTGTCGACCCGGTCCCAGCCGTCGCTTCCCTTCTCCGTCGCCATGCTGAAGTAGACGACCCGGCCGCCGGCGCCACGCGCCATCCGGGCGACGAGCGGGTCGTCCGCGTTGAGGACCGCCGTGCCGGTCTTGGGCACGGCATCCACCAGCACGCTCTTCACGGCGGAGAGCTGGCGCAGCGTGTCGATGCCGCCCAGGCCCAGGTGGTCGCCCGTGACGTTCGTGACGACCGCGACGTCGTTGCGGTCGTAGCCCAGGCCCTCCCGGACGATGCCGCCGCGGGCCACCTCGAAGACCGCCATGTCGATCGTCGGGTTCTGGAGCACCATCTGGGCCGACTTCGGGCCCGACATGTCGCCCTTCTTGATGAGCCGGCCGTCGATGACGATGCCGTCGGTCGAGGTCATGCCGACGCGGCGTCCCATGAGCTTGAAGATGTGGGCGATCATCCGGACGGTCGTCGTCTTGCCGTTCGTGCCGGTCACCGCGACGATCGGGATGCGCGCGGGGGCGCCCGGCGGGAAGAGCAGGTCCAGGACCGGCTTCGCCACGTACTGCGGCTCGCCCTCCGTCGGGTGCGTGTGCATCCGGAAGCCCGGGGCCGCGTTGACCTCCACGATTCCGCCGCCGGTCTCGCGGACGGGCTCGGTGATGTCGGGGCAGATGAAGTCGATGCCGGCGATGTCCAGGCCGACCACGCGCGCCGCCGTCTCGGCGATCTCCACGTTGTCGGGATGGGCCTCCAGGGTGCGGTCGATCGAGGTGCCCCCCGTCGACATGTTGCCGGTGAGCGCGAGCTTGACCCAGGTCCCGGCCGCGGGGACGTCGTCGAGGGCCAGGCCCTGCTCGGCGACGATCGCCTCGGCCGCCGCGTCGAGCCTGATCCGGGTGAGGACCTTCTCGTGGCCGATGCCGCGGCGCGGGTCGCTGTTCGCGATCTCGACGAGCTGGCGGACCGTCCGCTCCCCGTCGCCGGTGACCGACGCCGGGATGCGCTCTGCAACTGCTGCCAGCTGCCCGCCGATGACGAGGACCCGGTAGTCGTTGCCCGTGATGAACGCCTCGACGACGACGTCGCCCCCGCGGCTCTGGCGCCTGGCCTCGGGGAAGTGGCCGCGCACCGCGTCGCCGTCGCGGAGGTTCAGGCCCACGCCCCGCCCGTGGTTCCCGTCCAGCGGCTTGACCACCACCGGGTAGCCGATGCGCTCCGCCGCCGCGACCGCCTCGTCGTCCGTCTCCACGACCTCGGCCCGCGGCACCGGCATCCCGGCGGCCGAGAGGAGCTGGTTCGTCAGGCTCTTGTCCGACGCGATGTCGACGGCGATGCCGGACGTCCGGCTCGTCATCGTCGCCCGGATCCGCTGCTGGTGGACGCCCTGGCCAAGCTGCACGAGGGAGTACCGGTCCAGGCGCAGGACCGGGATGTCGCGGGCGATCGCCTCGTCCACCAGCGCCTGCGTCGACGGTCCGAAGGCCAGCCGCTCGGCCAGGAGGATCAGGCGCTCCAGCTCCGCCTGGAGGTCGACGGCATGCTCGGGATCGTCGGGGTCGACGAGGTGGTTGACCAGGCGGACGGCCATCCGGCCGGCCTCCAGGCCCACCTGCTCCTCGCCGTACTGGTAGATGACGTGGTAGCGGCCTTCGACCCCGGCGGAGCGCGTCTTCCCGTGGCGGGCCTCGGTGCCGGCCAGGTTCTGCAGCTCCAGGGCCACGTGCTCGGTCACGTGGCCCATCCACGTCCCCTCGCGCAGCCGGCTGATGAACCCGCCGCGACGGCCCAGGGAGCAGGCGTGGTCGTCGAGCGACGGCATCATGCCGACGAGGGCATCCGTGAAGTGCGGGATGGTGTTGCTGGGCCAGCGCTCCAGGTCGCCGAGGTCGACGAGCATCCGGACGACCGGCTTGGGCGACCAGTAGTTGGGGCCGCGCAGGACGCGGGTCTCGAGGATCCGGAGGGTGGGGCGGGCGCGATCGTCCGCGGTGGGCCCGGCGGCCTCGGGCGCGGTGGGCCCGGCGGCTTCGGGCGCGGTGGGCCCGGCGGCCTCGGGCGCGTCCTGGGCCACGTCCTCCTTGCGTCTCGTGCGGGCCACGCTTCCCTCTCCCTTCGTCGCCCTGCGCCGGTCGGTCGCCCGCCGGCTACTCGGAGGCCAGCTTCTCGCCCGCGATCGCCCGGAGCGCCGGCGTCGCGATTCGCACCCGGCGCCGCAGGTCGAAGCGGTAGCCCGCCGGCAGTGAGTGCATCACGACGTTGCTGATCATGAGCGGCCGGTGGCCGGCGACCTCCCAGGCGTCGGTCTCGGCCGCGGTGCCGTCGACGATCGTCACGCTGCCCCGGCCGATCACCTCGAAGACATGGTCGGGGGTCACGACGCCGGCCGTGTCCTCGTCGATGCCGATGCCCAGCAGGCTCGGGTTCTGGGCCACGAGGGCCAGGAGCCGGCCCAGCCGGTTCCGCTGCTGGAAGTGCTGGTCGATGATCACGCCCGGGAGGAGACCCAGGCCGGCGCTGATCTGGGCCATCCGCTGCTTGGGCGTCAGGCCCGAGGCGCCGAAGGCGATCATGTGGGTCGAGAGGGCCGACGCCCCAGCGCTCGTGCCGGCCACGACGGCGCCGTCGCGGTAGCGCTCCTCGATGGCGCGCGAGAGTCGCGTCCCGCCGATCGTGGAGGAGAGGCGCAGCTGGTTGCCGCCCGTCAGGAAGACCCCCGTGGCGCGGTCGACCTGGCCGGCGAACGTCTCGTCGTTGGCGGCCGGGCGGGCCTGGGCCAGGATCGGGTCGACATGCTCGGCGCCCAGGTCCATGAAGACCTGCCGGTACCGCTCGCCCACCTCGACGGCGAACGAGGAGGCGGTGGCGATGACGGCGATGCGGGCCCGGCTCCCGCCGGCGAGCGCGACGAACCGGCTGAGGATGACCCGGTCGCGGATCTTGTCCTCCGCGCCGCCGATCACGATCAGATGGCCGGTTCGCATGGGTCCGCGGAGTATACCGGCGGCCGGAACGCCCGTGCGATACTCGGACGAGCATGTCCCACTCGGTGGCGCTCCGACGGTCCGCCCGCGCGCGTGCGCATGGCGGCGTCCTGCGCCGGGCCCTGCGGCGGGAGATGGCGCGGCTCCGCCAGCCCCGGCACCTGGCCGCGATCCTGGTCCTGGGGGTGGCGGTCGGCGTCGGGATCGCGGCCCTGATCGCTCGCGGCGACCTGGCCGGGGCCGACGCGCGCGCCTACTGGGCAGCGGTCCGGATCTGGCTCAACGGCGGCGACCCTTACCACCCCACCGGCCCGTTCATGCCCTACGTCTACTCGCCGTGGATCCTCCCCGCGTTCATCCCCTGGGCCCTCCTCCCGTGGGACGTGGCCTGGTTCGTCTGGCGGGCCGCGAACATCGTGCTCCTGGCCTGGTCGATCGGGTGGGCCTACCGCCTGCGCCCCGTCGCCACGGCGGTCACGGTCCTCGTGCTGGGCTTCTCGTTCGTGGCGAACCTGGACACGGGCAACATCAACCTGCTCCTGGTCCTCATGCTCTGGGCCGCCCAGTTCACCGGGCCGCGCACGGCCGGCTTCCTGTGGGCGCTCGCGACGGCCCTCAAGTGGGTCCCGATCGTCTTCCTGCCGCTGCTGGCCCCGCGCGGCCGCGCCTGGGGCGTGGTCTTCCTCGCGATCGCGGGCATCCTCACGCTCGTCACGCTCCCCGCCACGCTGGTCCAGCTCCAGGTGCTGTTCGCCATCCCGCGACCGGCACGCATCGACTACATGGTCTTCCTGTGGTGCCTGGTCCCCTGGCTCTGGCGCGACCCCGACCCGGTCCGCTACATCCGCCCCAGCACCTGGATCGCGTGGGCGCGCGGCTGGCTCGCGGACCTGCGCCGGCCGGCCGCCTTCATGATCCGGTTGCGCCGCATGTTCGGCCTCCCGGTCCCTCCGACGGAGGCGCCCGGCGCGTAGCGGGCGGGCAGCTCATCGGGGGTCCGCGCGCGTGACCGCGATCAATGCCGGCGAATCGGTCCCTCCGGCCGGTGGACGTGCCCAGGACCCCGGTCGCCGAGCGCAGTCGCGGTGCACGAACGCATCCCGCGCAGTTCCGGGCTCGCGACAGGCAGGACGGTCCGTGGGCGCACATCCAACGAGATCCGCCGCGCGACACGACCGGGATCGCGGCCCTGCGATCCGCGGTGGAGCGCCGGTTACAACGTGGCGGCCGTGCCCCGCCGGATGAGCCGCCGCTCCCGGGCGCCCGGCGCGACCAGCCGGAAGACCGACCGGTCCAGCGAGTAGACCCCGGTGGCCAGGCAGCTCAGCCGGCCCAGGCGGAACCCGAAGACGGGGTTCTCGGCGTTGCCGGCGTACAGGGTCGCCGCCCCGCCCGGTTCCAGGACGGCCAGGTTGGCCACGCCTCCCATCGCCTCGTGGAGCGCGGCCAGCAGGTCCGCCGTCGGGCGACCCAGCTCCCACGCGTCCTCGAGCCAGCGCATCCCCACCTCGGAGTCGGCCTTGCCGTGGATCCGCCCGGCGGCGCGGTACGCGTCGCGAAAGCCGGCGATGGCGCGCCAGCTCCCCGTTGTGGGCGAAGGCGAACCGGCCCTCGCCATCGAGGAACGGCTGCGTGTCGGCCATGCCGAGCCACGAGAAGCGCGAGGGGCGCCGCAGGTGGACCAGCGCCGCGGTGGTCTCCGTGCGGCCCATCACCTCGCGGCGCGCGTCGTCGCGGATGGCCGTCGTGGCGCGGTACCCGTCGAGGGACCCATCGGGCCGCACCCAGGAGACGCCCCAGCCGTAGCCGGCCAGGCCATAGCGCTCGAGACCCTCGGCCAGCTCCCACAGGGCGCCCAAGGCAAAGGGCTCGTCGGCGCGGACCGCCAGCAGCTCGCACATGCCCGGATGGTAGCCGGACGGTGCGGTACCGTGAGCCGGACGGTGCGGTACCGTGAGCCGGACGCTGCGGTACCGTGAGCCGGATGGACGCGCCGCCCGATCTCGTTGCGCACCTCCGGATCCTGGAGGAGGACCTGCTCCGCCCCGCGATCCGCGGCTCGCGCGCGGAGCTGGAGGCCCGCCTCGCCCCGGACTTCGCGGAGATCGGCAGGTCGGGGCGGGTCTACGATCGTGCGTCGCTCGTGGAGGCGCTCGCCGCCGAGCACGACGACGCGCCGGTGGTCGCCCGCGTCGAGGACTTCTCCGTCCGGCTGCTGGCACCCGGCGTCGCGCTCGCCACCTATCGCTCGGTCCGGGAGGACGCGGCAGTCGGTCCGCCGGCGGTCGCGCTGCGCTCCTCGATCTGGCGCCGTGATGGCGACACCTGGCGGATGGCGTTCCACCAGGGGACGCCGACCGGCTGACACGACGGCGCGCAACCCCACCCAGGGTCGCCCGACGCTCCCCTACTCCGCGAGCCGGCCCCGAACGTCGGCCTCCCAGCCGGGGAAGTAGCGCCCGATGACGGGAAGGTCGAAGGACCGCAGGATCGACGAGGCAGGCTCGCGCTCCAGGAGATAGGTGAACGCGGCGCGGACCAGGCGCTCCGGGTCTGCGGCGCCCGGGTCGAGGCGGGCGAGATCGCCGCTGTTCACGGTCACGCCGTGTTCGGTCGCGAAGGCACCCTCGCGGACGCGGACGAGGCAGAGCCAGCCGGCGCCGTCGCCGTCGCGGCCGCAGCGCACGTCGATGGTTCGATCCGTCATCGGGATTCCTCCTCAGGGATGCGCGCGATCCGCGTCAGGGCGGCGCTGCCGGACGGCGGTTGGCAGGTCGGGCACCAGTAGGTGGTGCGGGGCAGGTCCCCGTGGCGCAGCGCCCGGATGATCGTCCCACAGCGCCGGCACGGCCTGCCCGCGCGGCCGTAGACCCAGAGCCGCCCGCCCCGGGTGGGGCCGGTCGAGTCGTGCCCGGCAACCGGGCGGACGACTGCTCCCGTCGGGCGCCCGCCCCCCGCCGTGCCCGTCGTCACGCGCGTGGCCGACTCCCGGTTCGCCAGGAGGAGCGCCCGGGCCCGGTCCACGAGCCGGCCCAGCGCCTGGTCGTCGAGCCCGCCCACGATCGCGAACGGGTCGACGCGCTCGATGAAGAGGACCTCGCTCTTGTAGACGTTCCCGATCCCGGCCAGCGCCCGTTGGTCCAGCAGCGCCTCCGCGGCCGTCAGCTTCCGCGCGCGAGGGATCACGCAGCCGTCGGAGCGCCTCGTCCCGGTCGAAGCCGTCCGCGGTCGCGTCCGGCCCGAGTCCCGCCAGCGCCGGGTGGAGCCGCTCCGCGCGCGTCTCCAGCAGCTCGACCACCGGCGCGTCGAAGCAGACGGCGACGGCGCCCGGGACCTCCAGGACGACGACAGCCCGACCTGCCGGCCGGCGCCACGGCTCACCGGGGCGGTAGCGGTGCCAGGACCCGTTCATCCGGAGGTGCGTCCGGAGCTCCAGGCCATTGTCGAAGCGGACGAGGAGGTTCTTGCCGGCGGCGTCGACGGCGGTCACGGTCGCCCCGACGACGCGCCCGATCTGCGGGCCGGGCACCCGCGCGCGGGCGGCCGTGACGACGCGCCCCACCAGGTGCGGGCGGAGCCCGGCGGCGGTGCGGTAGAGCGTGTCGCCCTCGGGCATCGATCGCTCGGCGGTCCGTCAGCGGCCCGATCGCAGGGTGAGGCCCCGGTAGCCGGGCACGAAGCCGGCCTCGACCAGGCGCGCCCGCCAGGGATGCTCGGGCCCCAGCGGCACCCCGTCCACCCGCGTGACGACGAGCTCGCGCAGGCGGCCCTCGCCCAGGAGCCCGCCCAGCGCCCCGAGTGCCGCCGCCGCGCGCTCCGGGTCATCGGCGGCCGGGAACGTGCCCAGCCCCTTGCCGCCGCGCTCCACGTACAGGACCGCGGCACCGTCGACCATCACGACGTAGGCCCCGGCCGCACGCTGGAAGGGCCGACGGTCGTCCTCGCCGCGGCGCGGCCACGCCAATGCCGCCCCGTACGGCTGGGCCGGATCGGCGGCCGCCAGGAGGTCCACCCGGCTCCGCTCCGGGTCGGGCTCCCGCACCGCCCGGAGGCGGTCGATGGCGCCGGCGAGGGCGAACTGGGCGGCGCCGAGGCCGTCGACGAAGTAGCCCCGCCGGATCCGCCCCGCCTCCTCCAGGGCCCGCAGGACCGGGTAGACGGCGGCGAACCCGCCCTCCACCCCCTCGCCCATGACCGCCTCGCGGGTCAGCACGCCGTGCCGGTCGAGGAGCGCCAGGGCCAGCGCGTGGAGTCGCTGCGTGGTGCCGGGCGTGCCGGGCGCCCCGGGCGGCCGGCGCCCCGGGCGTGCCGGGTGCCCCGGGCGCCCCGGGCGTGCGGAGAGCCGTCGCCTCGCCGCCGTCCACCAGCGACCAGCGGCCCGCCGCCTCCGGCGGCCCCAGCGTGGCCAGGCGTCCGGGCCGCGGCCGGCGATCCCCCGCGGGCCGCTTCCAGCGCAGCGCGCGCAGCGGGGCGAACGTGTCGTTCGTGACCTCCCCGGCCCAGACCAGGTCCCACAGCGCGTCCAGCACCTCGCGATCCGACCCGCCGCCGGCGGCGCCGAAGAGCTCGCGATAGAAGGACGCCCCGCGCCGCCCCAGCCATTCCCGGATGCCCGCGTGGCGCGGTCCGTCCGGCCGCGCTGCGTCCGCTGCCTGCCCGGCGACGAGCGCCGCCCGGAGGACGTCGCCGCGCCCGGGGCGGAAGAGCGCCACCCGGCCGTCGTCCCGTCCCAGCGGCCCGCATCCGATCCATGCCACCTCGCCGAGGGCGCCCAGCTCGTCGAGCAGGCGGGGCTGGTACCCCGGCACCCGGGCCGGGAGGACGTCGCGCTCCAGGACCGACGCCGGGATCGGGACGCCGGCCAGCTGGTCCACGACCTCGGCGAGGCGCTCCAGGGCGGCCTGGCCGCGCAGCGCCGGCGGAGCGTCGGCGCCCACCGTGCCGCGCATCAGCGACGGGGCGTCGGCACCCGCGGAGCCCGCAGCGCCCGCGGCGCCCGCGGTGCCGCGCAGCGGTGATGGCGCCACGCCCTGCCAGGCCGGCAGGAAGCGCGCCAGCGCGGCGGGCTCCACCGGCTCGACCTCGCGGCGAAGCCGGGCGAGCGAGCGCCGGCGCAGGAGCCGCAGGACGTCCGGGTCGCACCACTCGCGCTCGACGCCGCCGGGTCGGAACTCGCCCCGCAGGAGCGATCCCGCCTCCACCAGCCGGGCCAGCGCGTCCTCCACGATCCCCCGCGGCAGGCCCCACCGGTGCGCCGGCTCGACGGCCAGGAACGGCCCGTGGGTCCGGGCCCAGCGGGCCAGCAGCCCGCCCAGGGCGTCGCGGGTCTCGCCGAGGAAGGCGACCGGCGTGCCGGGCGGCGGCTGGGCGCCGGTGGCGTCCCGGTAGCGGCCGACGTCCTCCACCGCGATCCAGCGGGCCTCTCCGCCCAGCCGGATGACGACGGCGCGGCGCGTCGCGGCCAGCGTCTCCAGCCACTCCCGGGCGGCCGGCGGCCCGCCGCGCGTCCGGGCGGCCACCTCCTCCGCCGACGAGGTCGCCGATCCGGCGCAGCAGGTCGGCCACCTGGTCCACGGATCCCGCCTTGCGCTCGTCGAGGAGCGCCTGGCGCTCCAGCTCCGTCTCCTCCAGCGCGGCCGGGTCCAGGAGCTCGCGGAGCTCCTCCTGGCCCAGCAGCTCGCGGAGCAGGTCGCGGTCCAGCGCCAGCGCCTGCGCCCGGCGCTCCGCCAGCGGGGCGTCGCCCTCGTACATGTAGGCGGCGACGTAGTCGAAGAGGAGCGACGAGGCGAACGGCGTGGCCCGCGGCGTCTCGACGCGGTGGACGCCGATCTCGCGACGCTCCACGCCCCGCAGCACGTCGCGCAGCGCCGGCAGGTCGAAGACGTCGGCCAGGCACTCGCGATAGGTCTCCACGAGGATCGGGAAGCTGCCGTACCGGCTCGCGACCGCCAGCAGGTCGGCCGCCCGCTGGCGCTGCTGCCAGAGCGGCGTGCGCGTCCCCGGCCGGCGCCGCGGCAGCAGGAGCGCGCGGGCGGCGTTCTCGCGGAACCGGGCGGCGAAGAGGGCCGTGCCGCCGACGGCGGCCACGACCAGGTCCTCCACGCCGTCGGCGTCCGGGAACAGGTCGTCCTCCACGCCGTCGAGGTCGCCGTCCGGGAGGCGGATGGCGATCCCGTCGTCCGACCAGATGCTGGAGACCTCGGCTCCCAGGCGTTCCCGCAGGCGGGCCTCGATCGCCATCGCCCACGGGGCGTGGACCCGGCCGCCGAACGGGCTCAGGAGCACCAGGCGCCAGTCGCCCAGCTCGTCGCGGAAGCGCTCGACGACGATCCGCCGGTCGGTCGGCAGGGCGCCGGCGGCCTCGCGCTCGTCCTCCAGGTAGGCCACCAGGTTCTCCGCGGCCAGCGCGTCGAGATGGTGGCGCTCGCCCAGGCGGGCCAGGGCCGTCGCCCGGCCCTTCGCGCCCCGCGCGAGATCGCCCTCGACCGCCCGCGTGAAGGCCCCCAGCGCACGCCCCAGCTCGATCGGCCGGCCGACGGCGTCGCCCTTCCAGAACGGCAGCTTGCCCGGCTGGCCCGGCGCCGGCTCCACGATCACCCGGTCCGGCGTGATCTCGGCGATGCGCCAGCTGCTGGCGCCCAGGACGATCACGTCGCCGTGCATCCCCGCGCGGAGCTCGTAGACCATCTCCTCGTCGAGCTCGCCGACACGCCGGCCGGGCGTCCCGGCGTCGCCCGCGACGAAGACGCCGTAGAGGCCCCGGTCCGGGATCGTGCCGCCGGACGTCACGGCCACGACGCGGGCGTCGCGCCGCCCCTCGATCGTGTCCGTGACGCGGTCCCAGACCAGGCGCGGCTTCAGCTCCGCGAACTCGTCCGACGGGTAGGCGCCCGACAGCATGGCCAGCACGCCGTCCAGCGCCTCGCGCGTCAGCGTCTCGAACGGGGCGGCCCGCGTCACGCTGGCGTGGAGGTCCGCGACGGTCCAGCGGTCCATCACCGACATGGCCACGATCTGCTGGGCCAGCACGTCGAGCGGGGTCCGCGGGATCGAGGTCGCCTCGATCTGCCCCTCCCGCATCCGCTCGGCAACCACGGCGCACTCGAGGAGGTCGCCGCGGTACTTGGGGAAGATGACGCCGCTGCTCACCTCGTCCACCTGGTGCCCGGCCCGTCCGATCCGCTGCAGCCCGCGGGCGACCGACGTCGGGGACTCCACCTGGATCACCAGGTCGATCGCGCCCATGTCGATGCCCAGCTCCAGCGAGGAGGTCGCCACCAGCGCGGGCAGGCGGCCCTCCTTGAGCGCCTCCTCGATCGCGACGCGCTGCTCGCGGGCGATCGACCCGTGGTGCGCCCGCACGAGGTCCTCGCCGGCCAGCTCGTTGAGGCGCTGGGCCAGCCGCTCCGCGAGGCGGCGGCTGTTGACGAAGACGAGCGTGCTGCGGTGGCTCTTGATGAGCTCCAGGATCCGGGGGTGGATCGCCGGCCAGATGCTGACCCGCCGCTCGCCGGCGGTGACCGGTCCGCCCGGCTGCTCGTCGAGCGGAAGCGCCTCGCCGAGGCGGCTCATGTCCTCGATCGGCACGACGACCTGCAGGTCCAGCCGCTTCTTCGTCCCGGCATCGACGATGGCCACCCCGCGATCGGCGCCGGCGCCGGCCAGGAACCGCCCGATCGTCTCGAGCGGCCGCTGCGTCGCCGAGAGGCCGATGCGCTGCAGCGGCGGCGCGCCGGGGCCGCGCAGGTGCTCCAGGCGCTCCAGGCTCAGCGCGAGGTGGGCGCCCCGCTTGGTCCCTGCGATCGCGTGGACCTCGTCCACGATCACGTGCTCGACGCCGCGCAGCGTCTCCCGGGCGCCCGAGGTGAGCAGGAGGTAGAGCGACTCCGGCGTCGTGATGAGGATCTCGGGCGGGCTCTTGGCCAGGGCGCGGCGCTCGTCGGACGGCGTGTCGCCGGTCCGCGAGGCGATGGAGATCGGCCGCACCGGCGTCCCGAGGCGCCGCCCGGCCAGGGCGATCCCCGCCAGCGGCGCGCGCAGGTTGCGCTCCACGTCGTACGTGAGCGCCTTCAGCGGGCTGATGTACAGGATCCGGACCGACCCGCCCGCGGCGACCGTGCGCGGCGGGGCCGGCGAGCGGACCAGCCGGTCCAGGCCCCAGAGGAACGCGGCGAGGGTCTTGCCGCTCCCCGTGGGGGCGTGCAGGAGGACGTGGCCACCGCCCGCGATCGCCGCCCAGCCGTCGACCTGGGCCCGCGTGGGCGCCGCGAACGCGTCCCGGAACCATGCGGCAACGGGCGGCGCAAAGCGCGCGAGAGGGTCCTGCGCGGGCACGGTCGCGGAGGGGCCGGCGGGTGCTGCGGATCGGCGGGCCACGGGATCGCGAGTATACGGCTGTCACGCCAAATCGACCACATGTTCGGTAGCGTCGCGGCCGTCCGGCGATGCCGGCCCCGAGTCCCGGACGCCAGACGGCCCCGCCGGGTCCGTGCCGGCGGGGCCGCAGGGTGGATGGAAGGGGCCATGGCGCCCGATGTCAGGCGGTCGCCACCTTCCAGCCGTCGTCGCCCGTCCCCGAGAAGATCCAGCGGCGCACCGTCTCGCTGACCCGCGGTCGGATGGTCGCGTCGAGGCCGTAGTAGTTGCCGGCGCCGAGG
Organism: uncultured Chloroflexia bacterium; assembly: GCA_963810065.1. Classification (GTDB taxonomy): domain Bacteria; phylum Chloroflexota; class Limnocylindria; order Limnocylindrales; family CSP1-4; genus CTSoil-043. The sequence goes on from CAWELX010000002.1 coordinate 377,242, forward strand.
ACGGCGAGCCCGAACGTCATGACCGCATACGTCAGGTGCTGGTTGACGATCCCGAACTCGAAGTCCCAGGCCGCGACGAAGAAGACCAGCATCATGAGCGTGCCCATCGCCGAGGCAAAGCGGGTGAACAGGCCGAGGATCAGGCAGATCCCGATGGCGACCTGGCCCGAGCGGGACGATGACGTTGATGATCGACATCGCCGCCTGCGTTGCCGGCGAGGGCAACCCAGAAGTCGTGGGTGGGGTTGAAGACGGTGCCCTCGGCGACCTCGCCGCTGACGAACGGCCAGCCCAGCGTGCCGCCGGTCCCGAACTCCAGGAAGCCCGCGGCAGAGAAGGTGCCGAGGCCCTCGCCGATGATCTTCTCCAGGCCGGCCCACAGGAAGATGATCCCGATGACGATCCGGCCGAAGGCGATCGCGATGGCGTGCTTGCGATCGAGAACTTTCATGGGGACGCGTTCTCCTTCGATATGGAGGCCGCCGAACCAGGACCCGGCGACCGCTTGCCGTCCCCATCATGCGCCATCTGCGCATATGCAGATAGTTGAGCCGGAGCGCCGCGGGCGATCGAGGACACCGCGGCGGGGCGTTGCGCGCGCCAGGCCGGGCACCCGCCGCGAAGGAAGCTCCTCCGCGCGCCGAGTCGGCCCCGTCCACCTCGGGACGTCAGACCGTGGGGTGCACCTCGTGCAGCAGCGCCGGCTCCAGGATCTCGTCGACCAGGCCCAGCTCCAGGCACTCGTCGGGCCCCAGGAAGCGCTCCCGGCCGGACCAGACGAAGCGACGCCACCAGGCGGCGTCCTTGTGGCCCGTTCGCCGGGCGAAGAGGTCGGCGACCGTGCGCTGGTAGTGCTCCGACAGCAGCTGGTAGTCCTTGAAGATGCGCTCGTCCTCGCCGGACAGGATCCAGTGCGTGGAGTGCAGCATCAGCGTCCCGTAGCGCCCGATGGACCGGTGGTCACCGGCCTGGCTGACGATCGCGCCCATCGAGTAGGCGTACCCCAGGACCACGGTGTTGATGCGGACGTCCTGGAGCCGCCGCATGCGATTGATCATCTCCATCATCGCCAGCCCGTCGCCCACGGACCCGCCGCCCGAGTTGATGTAGACGGTGATCGCCTGGTCGTGCTGGCCCCGCCGCGGGACGGCCATCAGGAGCAGCGTCTTCGCGAAGTCCTCGGCGTGCTCCGCGTCGATGTCCGTCACGAAGTACGCGCCGGTCGCGTCGAGCGCCATCCGCCGCATCTGGGCCTCGGCGAGGAGTGCTCCGAGGTCCGGCACGCGTATGCCCACGTCAGCCTCCGCTGTGCGCCGCGGCCGCCCCGTCCCGGCTCGCGATTCGACCGGCGGGTGACGGGCGGCGCGCTGGCCCGAGCGTAGCGTGCGCCGCGGCGGCCCGCGCGTGCCGTGCGGCCCGCCCGGGCCGTTCGGCCGGACCTATCCTGCCGGCATGCGCGTCGTGCACTCGCCGGTCCACCTCCTTCACGATCCGTCGTTCGAGGTCTTCAGTGGCCGTGTCGGGCCGTCGTGCGAGAGCCCCGCGCGGGCCGAGGCGATCCGCGTCGCGCTGGAGGCTGATCCTGCGTTCGCCCTCGCGCTCCCGACCGAGCACGGGCTTGCACCGGCCCTCGCAGTCCATGACCCGGGGCTCGTGCGCTTCCTGGAGGAGGCGTGGGACGCCTGGCGCGACGCGGGCGGGGCTCCGGACGGCGACGCGGGCGGGGCTCCGGACGCTGGCGCAGAGAGCGTCGGGCCCGCGGCCGGGTTCATGGCCGACACGTTTCTCCATCCCGGCCTGCGCGGTGGTGTCGCCGGCGCGCGCGAGCCCGTCGCACCGGGTGGCCGGATCGGCTACTGGTGCTTCGACACCGCGACGCCGATCACCGCCGGTGCCTGGCCGGCCGCCCGCGCCGCCGTCGACGTCGCGCTGACTGCTGCGGACGCCGTGCTGGCGGGCGAGCGGGTGGCGTACGGCATCTGCCGGCCGCCCGGCCATCATGCGGGCCGCGCCGTCTTCGGCGGGTACTGCTACCTCAACAACGCCGCCATCGCCGCGGAGCACCTCGTGCGGGCGGGGGCGGGCAGGGTCGGCATCCTCGACGTGGACTTCCACCACGGGAACGGGACCCAGGAGGTCTTCTGGGAGCGCGGAGACGTCCCGTACGCCTCCCTGCACGGCGACCCGGATCGCGCCTACCCGTACTTCACGGGGCGCGCGGACGAGACCGGCGGCGGAAGAGGGGCCGGCGCGACCTTCAACCAGCCGCTCCCTGCGGGCACGGGTGACGCCGCCTACCTGGCCGCCCTGGAGCGGGCGCTCGACTGGCTGGGTGGGCGCCACGACGGGATCATCGTCGTCAGCCTGGGGATCGACACGTACGGAGGCGACCCCATCTGCGACTTCGCGCTCACCACGCCGGCCTACTTCGACGTGGGTCGTCGGGTGGCCGCGGCCGGAGCTCGCCTGGTCGTCCTCCAGGAGGGCGGCTACCACCTCGGCGCCCTGGGCGAGAACGTCCGCCAGTGGCTGCGCGGCGCGGCCGGGCTGGTTCCCGAGCCGGCGACCCTCGGCTAGCCCCGCGCCGGGGGCTCCTCCGGTGGAGGGCCGGCGTCGGGGCGGATCGACTCGCCCGCGAGCCAGGCGCGCAGGCTCCCGCGCCACAGCGCCCGCGCGTGGAACGACCCGCCCGGTCCGATCCCGTCCATCCCACCTGCGCGGAGGAGCGTGTCGAAGAGCGGCGCCAGCTGCGAGCCGTAGACGTGCATGCACGGCTCCGGCCGCACGCCGGGCCAGGAGTAGCAGGAGACGACCGTGCGCCGCTCCGCCGTTGGGATCCCCTCCGGGAGAGCATCCCAGGCCGGATCGTCCGGCCCGAACTCCCACTGGTCGAGCGTCCCCTGCGGAATCCCCTCGACCCCGCGGACCACCGTCGGCTGGACGTCGAGGAGATACGGGTCGACCACGAGATCGCAGATCACCGCGTGCTTCGGCATGAGGCCGATCCAGGCGTTCGGGATCAGCGGGATGGAGGAGTCGTGGCGTTGGGTGGCATCGACGAGGATGTCCGTGATGGCCAGGCGGCGGCGCAGGTAGGCCGCGTCGCGCGTCAGGTTGCGGCCGGTCGTGACCACCTCGACGCCGGGCAGGCCCATCCGCATGAACGCCTCGTTGCGGGCGTCGTCGCCGTACTTGGTGGCGAACTCCACCGCGTGCTTGCCGATCTGCCCGGCTCCCATGATCGTGACGCGCACCGGGTCGCGCTCCGGAAGGAGCAAGTCCGGCCACTGGCGCTCCAGCGCGGCGAACGCCGAGGCAACACCGTTCCAGGCGACGCTGCGCAGGTTCTCGACGAGCCGGCGACCGTCGTCCCCGGCGATCATGTCGAGGGCGATCGCGTCGATCCCGAGGTCCTGCAGCATCTGGACACGCGCCGGCCGCGTCGGGAAGTGGAGCATGGAGACGAGGATCGCGCCGCGGCGCAGCCGCTCGTAGCGCCCCTCGGGCGCGCGCAGGGTCACGACCATGTCCTGGCGATAGGTCGTGTCCTCGTCGGTCACGTGCACGTCCGGCGAGAGGGCCGTGTAGTCGACGTCGGAGTAGCCCATCGCGGAGCCGATGCCCGTCTCCACGTAGACCTCCGCGCCCAGCGACGTGAGCAGGCCCACCAGGGGCGGCAGGAAGTCGCGGCGTTCGCCCGGCTCCTTGTGCATTCGCGGCAGGCCGATCGTGAAACGCGGTCGATCGCCGAGCATGGCGCGATCCTCCCTCGCCGAGGCGCGCGGCCGGCGCCGGCCGCGGTCCGCGGTCCGCGGATCGTGGACTGGCGGATCCCGCGCTGACGAGGGCCGACCGGCCCCATTGACGACGGCCGGCCCCATTGACGGCCAGCCGCGCTGCCGCGGTCCCATTGGTCGCCGGTGGCGCGGTTGCGGCCGACCGCCACCTTGGTGGCCGGCCGGGTCGCCGCGACGTGCCGCGCCGCCCGGCGTGTCCCGTGGGCTACGATGCGCACATGATCTTCGGCCTCGACTTCCTGATCGTCCTCATCGTGATCCTGATCGTCGTCCTCATCTGGCGCGGGCCCAAGATGCTGCCGAAGTGGGGCGAGACGCTGGGGCGCGGCGTGAAGTCCACCCGCAAGGAGGTCAGCGACCTCCAGGACGAGATCCGCAAGCGCGACGACGAGCCGCCGCCTCCGCCTCCTCCTCCTCCTTCGGCCTGAAGGACACCGGCGACCCGTCGGCCTCGGTCAGCTGACGCCGCACGACCCGTCGGCCTCGGCCTGAAGGACACCGGCGACCGACCGGCCCCAAGCCTCGGCCCGCGTCCGCCGCACGACCTGGCTCGACGCGTCCCCGCGCGGATTGCTTCGTGCACTAACCATTAGTGTGCTATCGTTCGCGCGATGCACCGCTCTCCCCACCTCCCGGGCGTTCCGGCCGTGCCCCTGGAGGGCCTCGACCCGCTGTCGATGCGCGTCCACGAGGCGTTCATGCGGGCGCTCGCGGCCCACCGCCAGCTGATGTTCCGCGTGATGGCCGGAGAGGACGCCCACCCCGGGCAGGTCTTCTGCCTCAAGGTGCTCACCGAGCGCGACGGGATGAGCCAGCGGGAGCTCGCGCGCGTGCTCCACCTGTCGCCACCGACGGTGACGAGCATGCTCCAGCGGATGGAGAAGGCGGGCACGATCGAGCGGCGGCCGGACGCGGCGGACCAGCGGGTCACCCGCGTCCACCTGACGGCGACCGGCCGCGAGCGCGAGCGCTGCCTGCGCGCGGTGATGGGCGCCGCGATCGGCCGGATCCTCGACCCGATCCCCGAGGCGGACCGACGGGAGCTGGAGCGCCTGCTCACCGTCCTGGCGGACCGGGCTGCCGGGGTGCCCTCGTGATCCGCCTGCTCGCGACGTTCCTGCGGCCCTACCGCGGGCCCCTGGTCCTCGTCGTCACGCTCCTCCTCGTGCAGTCCCTCGCCAACCTGTACCTGCCCACGCTGAACGCCGACATCATCAACTACGGCGTCGCCAAGGGGGACACCACCTACATCCTCCAGACCGGCGCCGTGATGCTGGGCGTCACGATCGTCCTGGGCGTCGTCTCCATCATCGGCGTCTACTGGGCCGCGAAGGTCTCCATGTCGTTCGGGCGCGACCTTCGCGGCGCGATCTTCCGCTCGGTCGAGTCCTTCTCCCAGGTGGAGGTCAACCACTTCGGGACGGCGTCGCTCATCACCCGCAACACCAACGACGTCCAGCAGGTCCAGATGGTCGTCCTGATGGGCCTCACGATGATGGTCTCGGCGCCGATCATGATCGTCGGCGGCCTGATCATGGCCCTCCGCCAGGACATCCCCCTGACGGGAGTCCTGCTGGTGATCGTGCCGATCATGATGGTCATCATCGGCCTCCTGGTCCGGCGCGCCCTGCCGCTCTTCGGGGCCATGCAGCGCAAGATCGACCGGATCAACCAGGTGATGCGCGAGACGCTGGCCGGGGTCCGGGTGATCCGTGCGTTCGTACGCACGGACTACGAGGAGCGGCGCTTCGACGAGGCGAACCGCGACCTGTTCGACACGGCGCTCTCGGTGAACCGGCTCTTCGCGCTCATGATGCCGGCCCTCATGGCGATCATGAACCTGACCACCGTGGCCGTCCTGTGGTTCGGGGCCATCCGGGTGGAGGGCGGCGAGATGTCGATCGGCAGCCTCACCGCCTTCCTGCAGTACATCATCCAGATCCTGTTCGCCATCATGATGGCGACCTTCATGTTCGTGATCGTGCCGCGGGCCGCGGTCTCGAGCGACCGGATCGCCGAGGTCCTCGCGACGGAGTCGTCGATCCACGATCCGGCCGAGCCGGTCAGCCCGGCGCGCACCGGCCGCGTGGAGTTCCGGGACGTGGAGTTCCGCTACCCGGGCGCCGAGGACCCGGTCCTGCGCGGCATCTCCTTCACGGCCGGCCCCGGCGAGACGACGGCGATCGTGGGGAGCACCGGCAGCGGGAAGTCGACCCTCGTCAACCTGCTCCCCCGCTTCTACGACATCACCGGCGGCAGCGTCCTCGTGGACGGGGTGGACGTCCGCGAGATGGACCGCGCCGACCTGTGGAGCCGGATCGGGCTCATCCCGCAGCGGGCCTTCCTGTTCGGCGGCACCGTGGGCAGCAACCTGCGCGTCGGCGACGGGGCCGCGTCCGACGAGGACCTCTGGAAGGCGCTGGAGATCGCGCAGGGGCGCGAGTTCGTCGAGGAGATGCCCGAGCGCCTCGAGGCGCCCATCGCCCAGGGCGGCACGAACGTCTCCGGCGGCCAGCGCCAGCGCCTCGCGATCGCCCGGGCCCTCGTCAAGCGGCCCGAGATCTACGTCTTCGACGACAGCTTCTCGGCCCTGGACTTCCGGACGGACGCCCGCCTCCGGGCCGCCCTCCACCACGACCTCGCCGACGGCGACGGTGATCATCGTCGCCCAGCGCGTCGGCACGATCCTCCACGCCGACCGGATCGTGGTGCTGGAGGACGGCGGCGTCGCCGGCATCGGCACCCACGACGAGCTGATGGCCACCTGCGACACCTATCGCGAGATCGTCTACTCGCAGCTCTCCGCGGAGGAGGTCGCGTGAGCGGGCCGGGCATGGGCCACGGACCCACCGGCGGGCGGCCGCCGGCGCGCCGCGGTCCCGGCGGGCCCGGCGGTGGGCCGATGGGCTTCGCCGCGGCGCCGGTCGCGAAGCCCCGCAACTTCCGGGGCTCCTTCCGGCGGCTGCTCGGCGAGCTGCGCCCCGGAGCGGCTCCTGGTGGTCGTGGTCATGGCCTTCGCGATCGTCAGCGTCGGCTTCGCGATCATCGGGCCCAAGCTGCTGGGCAACGCCACGAACCTCATCTTCGAGGGGTGGATCGGCAACCAGCTGCCGCCGGGGGTGATCGAAGGACGCAGGCCGTAGCGCCTCTTGCGGGCGCAGGGCCAGGACAACCAGGCCGACATGCTGGCGAGCATGAACGTCGTGCCCGGCCAGGGCATCGACTTCGCCGCCCTGGGCGCGATCCTCCTGCTGGTCGCCGGGGTCTACCTCGCGAGCTCGGTCTTCAGCTGGGCCCAGACCTACATCATGGCCGGCGTCACCCAGCGCACGGTCTACCGCCTCCGGCGCCGCGTGGACACCAAGCTCGGCCAGCTCCCGCTCGCGTACTTCGACCGCGAGTCGCGCGGCGACATCCTGAGCCGGGTGACCAACGACATCGACAACATCGCCCAGACGCTCCAGCAGAGCCTGACCCAGCTGATCACGGCCTTCTTCACGGTGATCGGCGTGCTGCTCATGATGTTCTGGATCAGCCCGCTGCTGGCCGTCATCTCCCTGCTGATCGTGCCCCTCTCGATCGTCGTCACGGTGCTCATCGCCAGCCGCTCGCAGAAGCAGTTCGCAGCCCAGTGGGAGCGCACCGGGACCCTGAACGGCCACGTCGAGGAGATGCACACGGGGCACGCCGTGGTCAAGGCGTTCGGGCGCCAGCGCGAGGCGATCGAGACCTTCGACGTGGAGAACGAGGCGCTCTTCCAGGCCTCCTACAGGGCGCAGTTCATCTCCGGGACGATCCAGCCGGTGATGAACGTCCTGGCCAACCTCAACTACGTGGCGATCTGCGTCATCGGCGGCGTCCAGGTGGCCTCGGGCACGATGTCCCTGGGCGACGTCCAGGCCTTCATCCAGTACTCCCGGCAGTTCACGATGCCCATCGTCCAGACCGCCAGCATCATGAACGTCCTGCAGTCCGCGGTCGCCTCGGCCGAGCGCGTCTTCGAGCTGCTCGACGAGCCGGAGCAGCTGCCCGAAACCGCGACGCCCACGGCCCTGGAGCACGTCGCGGGCGGGGTCGCCTTCGACAAGGTCAGCTTCCGCTACCTGCCCGACACGCCGCTCCTCGAGGACCTCGACCTCGTGGCCGAGCCGGGCCACACCGTGGCGATCGTCGGCCCGACGGGCGCCGGCAAGACGACGCTGGTCAACCTGCTGATGCGCTTCTACGAGATCGACGGCGGGCAGCATCACGGTCGACGGCGTGGACATCCGGGAGATGACCCGTGACCGGCTGCGGGGCATCTTCGGGATGGTGCTCCAGGACGCCTGGCTCTTCTCCGGCACGATCCGCGAGAACATCGCCTACGGCCGCGAGGGAGCGACGGAAGAGCAGATCCAGGAGGCCGCCCGGGCGGCCCACGTCGACCACTTCGTCCGCACGCTGCCCGACGGCTACGACACCCGGCTCGACGACGACGCGACCAGCGTCTCCGCCGGGCGAGAAGCAGCTCCTGACGATCGCCCGGGCATTCCTGGCGGACCCCGAGATCCTCATCCTCGACGAGGCCACGAGCTCGGTGGACACGCGCACCGAGGTGCTCATCCAGCGGGCCATGGCGCGCCTGATGCACGGGCGCACGAGCTTCGTCATCGCCCACCGCCTCTCCACGATCCGCGACGCGGAGCTCATCCTGGTGATGAACGAGGGTCGCATCGTGGAGCAGGGCACGCACGCCGAGCTGCTGGCCCGGCACGGCTTCTACCACGAGCTCTACAGCAGCCAGTTCGACGAGGCGCTCGAGCCGGCGGTGTAGCGCGGCGCTCAGCCGGAAGACGGCGAGTCCGCCAGCACCCGCTGGAGGCGGGCCTTCCGCAGGTTCTCCCGGATGATCCACTCGACGTCGGGGTCCGGGCTGTAGCGCCAGCGATCGAACGCGACCAGGCCGTCGACCGGGTCGGCGGCGATCGCGACGCTCCAGCAGTAGCCCAGCGCCTGGCGCAGGGTCCGGTACGCCTCGGTGCGCCGGTCCGGTGCGCCCGGCAACGTCGCCGTGATCGTGTCCAGGAGCGCCAGCACGCGCCGCACCACCGCCGGGTCACGGAGCAGGCGCGGCTCGCACGTGCCGGCCGCCGCGGCGCGCTGCTCCAGGCGGCTCCCGATCCCCCACCCCGCTGCCTCGTCCAGCATGGCGGGCAGGTCGGCGTCACCCCAGCGCTGGAGCGCCATGGCGACGGCCTCGCGCACGCGCCAGCGCGGGTCGCTGGCGTGCCCGCGCACCTCGATCACCAGGTCGCGCCGGCCATCGGCGATCGCGCGCCCCAGGCCGACGACGCCGCAGAACGCCTCGAACTCGTCCGCGGAACGCGCCAGGCGCTCCAGGGTCGCGTCGTCGAGCTCCTCGGCCGCCGCCTGCGCCAGCTCGATGTTCCCGCGCGGCCCGGGGAGCCCCGAATGAGCCGCGAGGTAGCCCTCGAGGTCCTCCACCCCTCGCAGCGCATGCCGGTGCCGGTCGATCGTGGATCCCACTCCTACCCCGCGAGGATCGCCGCCAGCGCTTCGGGCTCCGTGACCGGCTGGCGGCAGGCGAAGCTGCGGCACACGAAGGCCGTCGGCGCCCCGCCCAGCGCGAAGCGGCCCTGCAGGAGCGGCACGGCGCTGGCCGCGGGGTCCGGTCCGATCGCGATCACCTGCCGCGGACGCCATCCCAGGTGCACGGGGGCTCCGCGCGCCGCCGCCGTGAGCCGCGCAGTCCGCGGGTCGGCCGGGTCCGCCACGATCGCGATCTCGTCCACGGGACCGACCAGCCAGTCGATCGCGACGAGCCACTGGGCGAAGGCCGTCGGATGCGCGGTGGCGGCGTCGCCCACGAAGCCGATCGCGGCCTCGGCCGCCTCCCCCAGGTCCCGCTCGCCGGTGAGGGCCTCGAGTCGCAGGAGCACGGTCGCGGCCATGGCGCCGCCGGATGGCACCGCGTTGTCCTGAAGGGAGCGCGGGCGTGTCACCAGCGCCTCCGCGTCGTCGGCCGTGTCGTGGAAGCCGCCCGCCGGGTCACCGAAGTGGTCGAGGATCGCGGCTACGGCCTGGCGCGCAGCCCCGAACCAGCGCTCGTCGCCGGTCGCCTCGTAGAGCGCCAGGAGGCCGTCGGCCATGCACGCCTGGTCCTCCAGCGTCCCGGCGTGGCGGGCACGGCCGTCCTTCCACGAGCGCAGGAAGCGACCGTCCGGCGCCCGCAGGACCTCCAGCAGGCGATCCGCCGCGCGCCCGGCGAGTGCCAGGTAGCGCGCCGACGTGGCACCCAGCTCCGCGTTCCCGTCGCGCGCGAGGAGCGCCGCGGCGTCCGCGAGCGCGCCGATCATGAGGCCGTTCCAGGCGGCCAGGGCCTTGTCGTCACGCGCCGGCTGGGGTCGCGCGTCGCGCACGCGCGAGCAGGGCTGCGCGGGCCCGCTCCAGGAGGTCGGCGACCTGCGCGGGCTCGCGCGCGTGGCGCTGCGCGACGCCGTTTTCGCCGGCGACGCGGCGCAGGATCACGCGGCCCTCCCAGTTGCCGCCCTCGGTCACGTCGTACGCCTCGGCGAACAGTGGCCACGCGTCGGCCAGGCCGGCGGTGGTCAGGGCGTCGCGGACCTCGTCCGCGGTCCAGGTGTAGGTGGCGCCCTCCTGGCCCTCCGTGTCCGCGTCGAGGCTGGCGGCGAAGACGCCGTCGGGCAACGTCATCTCCCGGGCCACGAAGTCCAGCGTCGCCGTGACCACGCGCAGGTAGGCCGCATCGCCTGTCAGCGCCCAGGCGTGCGCGTAGGCACGGGCCAGCTGGGCGTTGTCGTACAGCATCTTCTCGAAGTGCGGGACGAGCCAGGATGCGTCGGTGGCGTAGCGCGCGAAGCCCCCGGCCAGCTGGTCGAAGATCCCGCCGGCTGCCATCCGGTCCAGGGCCCGGCGTGCCATGGGGAGGGCCCGCCCATCACCGGCGCTGGCCCGGCGCAGGAGGAAGTCGATCGCCATGGGCTGGGGGAACTTCGGGCGCGCTCCCCCATCCGCCGTCGACGGCGTCGAACTGGGCTTCCAGCGACGCGACGGCCGCAGCGAGGAACTCCTCGTCGAGGTCCGGCTCGCCGTTGGAGAGCCGCACCCGCCCGCCGACGTGGGCCGTCAGCGCGGCTGCCGATTCCTCCACGTCGCCGCGCCGGTCGGTCCAGGCGGCGACGACGCCGGCCAGGACGTCGCGGAACGAGGGCATCCCGTGGCGACGGGTGTCCGGGAAGTAGGTCCCGCCGTAGAAGGGTCGGCCGTCCGGCGCCAGGAAGACGGACATCGGCCAGCCGCCCGACCCGGTCAGCGACTGGACGGCTTCCATGTAGACGGCATCCAGGTCGGGCCGCTCCTCGCGGTCCACCTTGATGGCCACGAAGTGCGCGTTGAGGTATCGCGGCGGTCGTCGGATCCTCGAACGACTCGCGCTCCATCACGTGGCACCAGTGACAGGCCGCGTAGCCGATCGACAGGAAGATGGGTCGGTCCAGCAGCCGCGCGCGCTCCAGGGCCTCCGGCCCCCACGGATACCAGTCCACGGGGTTGTGGGCGTGCTGCAGGAGGTACGGGCTCGTCTCGCCGGCGAGCCGGTTGGCGGGCATGCGCGGATGCTACGCCCGCCGGCGCCGGCATGGCAGACCCGCCACGCCGGCGCCGGGTCCGCGTGGATGTCCCGCCCTGCCGGCGGAATGTGGCCCGATGACGCTCAATAGCGTATGCAGGACTCCATATTAGAAATGGGACTTGACAATCTGGTAATCCCACAGCACAATCCCGGCATCCGACGCGCACATTGACACCCGAGAGGCCGACCGCCATGTACGACTACCGCATCCTCTTCCCCCGCCTGGGGAGCCAGCAGATCCGGCGCGAGCTCGCCGGCGACCCGCGCATCGAGGCCGATCGTCGCCGATCGGGCGGGGCGTATCGGCCGGAGCGCCAGACGCGCCGGGAGCGTGCGTGATGCCCCACGACGCGATCGCCACCTGCCCCATCTGCGCCGGCGAGCTCGCCGTGACGCGGCTGCACTGCCGGAGCTGCGGGACGTCCCTCGAGGGCGACTTCAACGTGGGCCGCTTCGCGCGCCTGTCCCGCGAGCAGTTCGCCCTCCTGGAGAGCTTCCTCCGCTCGAAGGGCAACCTGAAGGAGATGGAACGCGAGCTCGGGATCAGCTACCCGACCGTGCGCGCCCGGGTCGATGCGCTGGTGCGCGCCCTGGGGCTCGGCGACGGCGAGGAAGCCTCCGCCGAGGAGCCCGGGCCGGCCGAAACCGCCGGCGCCGAGGCCGAGGCCAGCGGCGGCGGCGGAGCCACGGACGCCGAGGCCGCCGCTGCCCGGCGCGACATCCTGGAACGTCTCGCGCGCCGCGAGATCGACGCCGCGACCGCGGCCGCCGGGCTGCGGGCCCTGGAGGGCTGACGATGACCACCGAGCAGGCAGTGCTGCCGACGCCCCAGGGCCCGCGCTTCCACGACATCGGCCGCGGCGGCGTCGTCGTGGTCAACGTGGAGGCCGACGATGTCCGGATCCGGGGCGTCGACGGCACCGAGGCGCGCGTCGTGGCCCCGGCCGACGGGGCCGGCATCGAGACGACGGCCCAGCCCGGGCGCTTCACCGTCCGGACGGGCGGGACGGCCCGCGGGGCCTTCCTTGGCATCCGGATCGGAGGGCGCGGGATCGGGATCCACGTCTCCGGCACGATCGAGCTCGAGGTACCCCGCGACGCCCGCCTGGAAGTGAGTGCCGCTGCCGGCGACATCTCGCTCCGCGACGTGACGGGCGGCGCCGCCGTCCGGACGGCCAGCGGCGACGTGTCGATCAAGCGCGGCGCCGGACGGATGGCGATCAGCGTCGCCTCCGGCGACGTCGCGGTGACGGGGACCGAGCCCGTCACGCTGGACGTCCACTCCATCTCGGGCGACGTCCGTGTTCGAGCGCCGCGCTTCGACCGGGTGGCGATCGAGACCGTGAGCGGCGACGCCGAGCTCGTCGGAACCTTCGGAACGGCAGGTGGGCACACCATCTCCACCGTCTCGGGGGACGTGGAGCTGGGCGTCCTGGGCGGCCTGACCCTCGAGGTGAAGACGGTCAGCGGCGACGTCGACTGCGACCACCCGGACCGCCGCTCCGGAGACGGGCGGAAGCGGCCCCTGGTGATCGGCGACGGGGCCGCGCGCCTCGCGGTGCGCACGATGTCGGGCGACGTCGAAGTCCGCGCCGGGAAGCCGGCGAGCCGCGAGATCGCCGGCTTCGACGAGGCTGCGCCGGCCGCCGGGGCGGCGTTCGGGTTCGCGCTGGCGGCGGAGATCGTTCCGCCCCGGGCGCCCGCTGCACCCGCCGCGCCTGCGGCTCCTCCCCCGCCGGTCGCTCCTCCTCCGCCGGTTGCGTCCGCCCTGCCAGCCGCGCCCTCGGCGTCGGCTGCGTCCGACGCCGCGCTGACCCAGCGGGCCCCTGCTGCGGGTGCCGGCCGGGCGGCGACCGCAGAGCCGGACTCCGCCGCCGATGTTGCGACGCTCAGCGTGCTCGAGGCGCTCGCGCGCGGCGAGATCGACGTGCTCGAGGCCGAGCGCCGGCTCGCGAGCTCGGCCGCGCCGACCGTCATCGATCCGGCACGACCAACGGTGGGTCCGCTCGGTGGGTGATCCACTCGAGGACGTCCTCCGCCTCGTCGCGCAGGGACGCCTGAGCCCGGACGAAGCGGCGCCGATCATCGACGCCCTCGCCGGGGCGCGTGCGGCCACTGGGCGCGCCCGGGCGGCGGCCGATCAGGCACGCACCGCCGGCCAGGCGGCGCGGGACTCGGCCGCGGCGCTCGCGCGGCCGCCGGCGCTCGCGCGACCGGCTCCGGGGGGTCGGGCTCGCCCGCGGGCCCCCCGCATCGCCTGCGGATCCAGGTTCGCGATGGGGGCCGAACGGTCGTCGACCTCCAGCTGCCCGGCGTCCTCGCGGAGCTGGCGGGAGCCGTGCCGGGAATCCCCGCCGACTACGTCGACCGGGTCCGGGAGGCGCTCCGGACCGGTCTCCGCGGCCCGATCGTGGACGTCGTGGACGAAGATGGCTCCGGGGTGACCATCACGATCGATTGACCGGCGCGCCCCGGCGCGGCCCGCTGGCGTGACCCGGCGCGGCCCGCTGGCGTGACCCGGCGCGGCCCGTCTCGCACGCCGCGTACCATCGTCGTGTGCCCAAGCTCCCCTCTCCCGCCCGCCCGCACCTCCCCGCGGGCGCCCGCCTCGCGGTCGACGAATGGCGTGCGTTCGCCGACCAGCGCTACCGGACCTTCCAGGGGATCGGCATCGGGTCGGCGGCCGTCATCGCCCTTGCCGGAGATGGCCTGACGATCCCGCTCCTCCTGGCCCTCGGCGCCCCCGCGGCGCTCGCGACCGTCATCGGCGTCCTGCCGTTCACCTTCTCGGCCGCCCAGCTGCTGGTGCCCTCCCTGCTGCGACGGACCGACGGCAACCTGCGCGGCGTCACCCTGGCGATCCTGGTCGTGGGCGAGACGCGAGGGTTCCTGCTCGCGGCGATCGTCCTGCTCCAGGTCGCGGGCGTGCTGCCGGCAGCGGCTGCGATCGGCGGCATCGCGGCCGTCATGTGCCTGGGCGGCGCGGCGAGCGCCATCGGCGGCGCGAACCTCCTCGCCTGGTACGGCGCCATCCTCCCGGAGCCCGAGCGTCGGTTCGTCGCCCCGCGCGTCATGGGGTTGACCCAGGGGCTGGGTGCCGCCCTGCTCCTCCCGGTCGCCCTCGGCGTCCAGGCGGGGCTCGGGACGATCGGCCTCGCGATCTACGCCGCCGTGTTCGTTGCGGCCGGCCTGGCCGGCCTCGGCGAGCTTGCGGCCGTCGCCCGCTTGCGCCGTCCCGGCCGGGTCCGCGTCGCCCGGCGCGGCGAGCGGCCACCCCTCGCGCCCGAGACCCGCAGCTTCATCCGGATCGTGACCCTCGCGGCGGCAGGCGCCGGCTTCGGCCCCTACCTCTCGATCTACGCCATCAGCATCCTGGGCCTGACGGCCGGCTATGCCATCCTCCTGTCGGCCGTGTCGGCGGCAGCCTCGCTGGTGGCCGCGACCATCGTCGGTGGCCTGCTGAACCGCGGATCCGCCTCGCGCACGCTCCGCCTGTCGTTCGTGCTGCGGGGCGGCGGGATCCTCCTGGGGCTGCTGGCCTTCCCGGGCAACCCCCTCGCGTGGCTCGTCCTGCTCGTCGTCGCGGTGATCGTGTCCGCCGGGGCATCCGCGGCGGTCCTCGCCTCGAACGAGCGCCTCCTTCGTCTCACCGGCGGCATCGATCTCATCGGCGCCCAGAGCCGCTTCGTGGCGGGGACGGCGGCCGGGGTGACGGTGGGCCAGCTGAGCTCGGCCACGGTGCTCGCGCTGTTCCCGGTGGCCTTCTCGACCTTCGCGATCCTCATGACGGGCTCGGGTCTCGTCCGGTTGATCCTCGCGACCCGGATCGGGGTCTCCGCGACCTGGTCGACCGCGACCGCGGCGTTCGACGTCGCGGAGCTGCGCCGGGCGGCGCCCCCCGGGGTCGTTCCTCCGCCGGCCATGCCTCCGGACGACCGCGGCGGCGACCCGGCCTAGACCACGCCCAGCAGGCGCGCCAGGACGCCGCCGATCGCGATCGCGATCGCGAGGGTCGCGGCCGACATGGCCGTGGCCGTGCGCCAGCCGAGCTCGCCGGCCAGGGCCGCCAGGGTGGCGACGCAGGGGATGGAGACCGACGCCACGACCGCGTAGACGAAGAGCTGACCCGGCGTCATGAGGTCGCCAAGGGTGCCGGGCCCGGTTCCCGCGGCTGCCCCGGCGGCCGCCGCCGCGCCGGCTGCCCGCCGGCGACGGCTGCCCGGCCGTCCCCGCCGCGAGCACGAGGAGCAGCTGCAGGGCGAGCTCCTTGCGCAGGAAGGCGAAGGCAAGGGCGCAACCCGGCCACCGACGGCAGGCCCAGCCAGCCGACGACGAGCGGGTCGAGGACCGCCGTCGCGCTCCACACGAGGCCCGTCTCGTAGGCCAGGCCCAGGGCGATGGAACCGACGATCATCACGGGAGCGGCCATCCGGATGAAGCCGCGGAAACGCGCCGTGGCCTTGGCCGCGACCTGTCGGGCGAGCGGCCGGCGCAGCGGGGCCAGCTCCAGGACGAGCGGCGACTGGCGCCCGGGCAGCATCGCGTTCGCGGCGATGCCGGCTGCGAAGCTGACCCCGATGATCACGCCGAACGCCGCCGCCGTGGGGCCCGGCCCCGCGAACGGCATCAGGGCTGCGACGACGACCGCCGATCGTGCCGAGCACGGGACCAGGGTCACGAGGAACGAGGCCAGGACCCGCTCGCGCCGCGTGGCCAGCACGCGGGTGCCGTAGATGGCCGGGACGTTGCAGCCGGTCGCGGCCAGCAGCGGGATCGCCGTTCGACCGGAGAGCCCGAGGCCACCGAGGAGGCGATCCGTGAGGACCGCAAGGCTGGTCAGGTAGCCCGAGTCCTCGAGCGTCGCGACCAGCAGGTAGAAGAGCAGCACGTACGGAATCCCGATGACCAGCAGGCCGAGGATCCCTGAGTCGAGCCCCCACAGGAGTGACGACGCGAGCTCGGGCACCGGCACGAGCGCCCGCACCGTCCCCTCGATTGCCGGGGACGCGAGCGCGGCCCAGGCCGAGGCGAAGAGACTTGCCAGCGGCCGCCCCGACGACGGACACCAGGGCGAAGGTGGAGGCAAGGACCGCGGCCAGGATCAGGAGGCCGGGCCACGGCCGGATGCTCCACGCCGCGAGCCGGTCGGCGAACGGACGGCGGCGCGCGCGGACCACCTCGACCTCGGCCGCCCACCGGGCCGCCGCGTCGCGGCGGAAGGGGTCGACCAGGCCCGGGAGGAACAGCGTCGCCGCGCCGCGCGACGAGACCGCGCCGGCGGCCACCAGGGCGCCCAGGCCGGTGGGGTCGAGCACGGCGGCGCCGAGCGCGTGGCTCGTCGGCAGGTCCGCCGCAGCAGCGGCGAGGGCGCGCTCGGCCGCGGGCGGGTAGCGGTCCGCGGGCACGAGCGCCCGCGGCGAGTGGGTGCCCGCGCGGACGCCGCGCCGGCGGCGGGCCCGCGAGACGGCGAGAGCGACGCACGCGGCCACCCCGTCGCCGGTCCGGGCGACGGTCCGCCGGACCGGCACTGCCAGGAGCTGGGCCAGCCGGCCGGTGTCCACCTCGACGCCGTGGCCGGCGGCTTCGTCGGCCAGGTTGAGGGCGACGACAACCGGCAGGCCCAGGTCGCGGCAGGCGATGACCAGGGGAAGGTGGCGTGCCACGTCACCGGCGTCGGCCACCACGAGGATCGCGTCTGGACCGGCCGCGAGGAGCTCAGTCCAGAACGGCGGTCCGGCGACCGGGTGATCGGTCAGCGAGCCGGTCCCCGGCAGGTCCACGAGGAGCGCCCGGCCGGCGCGCGTGCGGATCTCGCGCGACTCGCGGCCGACGGTCGTCCCAGGGGCATTGGTCGTCTCCACGAACCGGCCGCTGGCCCGGGCCAGGAACGTCGACTTCCCGACATTCGGGCGGCCGACGAGGGCGACGACGGGCAGGCCGCCGGACCGCCCCACGGGCACTGCAGCGGGTGCGGGATGCGCCGGCGCCGGCGCCTCGTCCGCGCCGGGCGGGAGATGACAGGCGGTCACGCGGCGCGGCCCGGCTGGACGACGATTCGGGCGGCGACCCGTCGGGCGAGCGCCACCCGCGCCCGTCCGATCCGCACGACCACCGGCCCTCCGAGCGGCAGGCGAGTCTCCACCTCGACCATGTCGCCCCGGTGGAGGCCCTCGGCCGCCAGGCGCTCGACCTCGTCGGGCGGCACGCCGACGACGCGTGCGGCAATCCCGGGCGCGAGCTCGACGAGGGGGACGGGAGGGGACGCGTCCATGCCCTCATTCCAGCGCCTGCGCCACGCAGGCGGGAGAGCACACTGGCCCACGGTTCTCGTGACTTCGGTCACC
This sequence comes from uncultured Chloroflexia bacterium, assembly GCA_963810065.1. Classification (GTDB taxonomy): domain Bacteria; phylum Chloroflexota; class Limnocylindria; order Limnocylindrales; family CSP1-4; genus CTSoil-043. The sequence goes on from CAWELX010000002.1 coordinate 395,034, forward strand.
CTGTATGGAATCACAAGGGTCACCTGACTCGCCGATTCAGGGAACGCCGCGCGCCACGACCGCAGACCTCGCCGCCAGGCTTGACCCTCTGGCCCGGCGCCGCGTAGAATGCACTTCTGCTCGCACGTGAGCGTTTGATCAGAGTCCCGGGGGCGTGCATTGCCGGATGACATCGGCCCGGAAGAGTTCGAGTTCCTCGCCCGGATTGCCCATCGCTACTACTCCGACGGCCTGACCCAGGAGGAGACCGCCCGTGAGTTCGGGCTGTCCCGGCCGAAAGTGCAGCGCCTGCTGGATCGCGCGCGCTGGTCCGGGGTCGTGGACATCCACATCGAGGTCCCACCCTGGCTGAACCTCGACCTGGAGGATGACCTGCGGGAGCGCTTCGGGCTCGCCACCGTCATCGTCACGCCGGCAAGGCCGGATCCGCGGTCCCAGCGCGAGGAGGTGGCCCGCGGCGCCGCGCGCTACCTCGAGCGCAGGCTCCGCGACGGGAACGTCGTGGCGGTCAGCCATGGCCGGGACGCCGGCGACGTCCCGCGCTTCTTCAGGCCCGCCCACCGACTGGCGTGCACCTTCGTCAGCGCCATGGGTGGCTCCCCGCACGTCGACGAGCCGACCAACCCGAACGAGATCTGCCGCGCGCTGGCCGAACGGTCCGGGGGCCGCGCCCTGAGTCTGTACGCCCCGGCGCACGTGGAGAGCGTCGAGATGCGGGACGGGCTGCTGGCGCAGCAGGCGGTGGCGGACACGCTGCGAGTCGCCGCCCAGGCGGACATCGCCCTGGTGGGTATCGGCAGCACCGACGACAGCTGCACGATGGTACGGAGCGGGTGCTTCTCGCCCGAGGAGATGGTGCGGCTGCGCCGCCTCGGCGCCGTCGGCGACATCCTCGGCAACTACGTCGACACCCTCGGCCGGCCCGTCGCGTCGGAGGACAGCTCGCGTCTCATCGGCCTGGCGATGGACGATCTCCGCCGCATCCAGACCGTGATGGCGGTGGTCAGCGAGCCGGAGAAGCCGCCGGCGATCCTCGGCGTGCTGCGTTCGGGCGCCGTCGACGTCCTGATCGTGGACGAAGGCAACGCCCGGGCGGTCCTCGACCTCGCGGGAGCGTCGAGGACCAGCAAGCCCGTCTCCCTCGCGCGGCGGCGCGGCGCGGAGAGGCCGTGATCGACAGCGCCATGGATCGGCGGCCGGCAGGCCGCCATACAATCGCGTCCCGGAGGTGATCGAAGTGCCAATCGTACCGACCAGGGAGATCCTCGACCGCGCGTCTGCCGAGCGCTACGGCGTCGCCGCGATCAACGTGATCAACGACCTCTCGATGGAAGCCGTGCTGGCCGCGGCCGAGGAGCTCAGGGCGCCCGTCATCGTCCAGTCCTCGCCCAAGCACGTGAAGATGACCGGCCTGGATGCCATGTACGCCATGTGGATCGAGTACACGCGGCACGTCAGCGTGCCCGTCGCGCTCCACCTGGACCACTGCCCGGATCGCGACCTCATCAGCGCCTGCCTCGCCAAGGGCTGGAGCTCGGTCCTCTTCGACGCCAGCAAGCTCTCCGTCGAGGAGAACAAGCGCCAGTGCATCGAGGTCGTCGCCGAGGCCCGCCGCTACGGCGCCGACGTCGAGGGCGAGATCGAGGGCTTCAAGCGCACCGAGGAGATGACCGGCGACGAGGCACAGCACGTGCAGAGCCTCGAGACCGTCGTCGACTTCGTGCAGGCCACCGGCGTGGACGTCTTCGCGCCGGCCATCGGGAATGCCCACGGGACCTACAAGACCGCGCCGATGCTCGACGCCCAGCGGGTGACCGACATCGTCCAGGCCACGGGCAAGCCGGTCGCCCTCCACGGCGGCACGGGCATGAGCCCGGAGCAGTTCAGCGACCTCATCAGCCGCGGCTGCGCCAAGGTCAACATCAGCACCGCCCTCAAGATCGCCTACATGAAGGCCGGCTACGACTTCATGACGGAGCACCCGGGCGACTACGACCCGCCGAAGCTGTTCACGGCCCAGCGTTCCGCCGTCATGGAGATGGCGAAGTACCACATCCGGCTCTTCGGCAGCGAAGGAAAGGCCTGGACGTGAGCGCGCTCGTCTTCGACTGCGACGGCGTGCTGGCGGACACCGAGCGCTACGGTCACCTGCCGGCCTTCAATGCCACGTTCCGCGAGTTCGGCCTGCCGGTGGAGTGGTCTGTCGAGGAGTACGGGCGGCGGCTCAAGATCGGCGGCGGCAAGGAGCGCATGGCGAGCCTCCTGACCCCCGAGTTCGTGGCGGCCGCCGGCCTCCCCAGCGATCCCGAGGAGCAGGCCGCTGAGATCGCGAAATGGCACAAGCGGAAGACCGCCCTCTACACCGAGATGGTGGCGGAGGGGAAGCTGCCGCCCCGGCCGGGGATCCGCCGGATCATCTCCGCCGCGCAGGACGCCGGCTGGAAGCTGGGGATCGCATCGACATCCGCCGAGGCGGCGGTCCACGCCATCCTCGACGTACGCGGTGGGCGCCGAGCGTGCCGACCGCTTCGACGTCTTCCTGGCCGGCGATTGCGTGCCCGAAGAAGAAGCCGGCGCCCGACATCTACCTCCTCGCCCTCGAGAAGCTCGGCGTCGCCCCCGCCGAGGTCCTCGTCGTCGAGGATTCGCGCAACGGCCTGGAGGCAGCGCACGCCGCCGGCCTGCGCTGCCTCGTCACCGTCAACGGCTATACCGAGAAGGAGGACTTCAGCGAGGCGATCCTCGTCGTCTCGTCCCTCGGGGACCCGGATGGAGAGCGGACGACCGTCATCGCCAACCGCTCGGCCGCGCGGCCGGGCGCGCACCTTACACTCGCCGACATCGAGGCCTGCCTCGCCTCGTAGCTCCGTCCGGCACGCGACGGCTACCATCGCCGGCCCGGCCACGGCCCCTGCGGCTACCGCGGCCACCACGAAGGGAGGTTCGGATGACACAGGCGTCGTTCGACGAGCTCGATGTCGTCCTCAGGACGATGGCGACGACGATCGTCGACAACGCGGACTACTTCGCCCAGCTCGACTCGATCGTCGGGGACGGCGACTTCGGATACTCGCTGCGCAACGGGTTCGAGGTCGTGGTCGCCGACTACGACACGTTCGATCGCACGAGCGTGGGAACCATGCTCAAGAAGATCGGCATCGTGATCTCGGGCAAGGTCGGGGGCGTCTCCGGCCCGATCTGGGGCACGGCGTTCCTGCGGGCCGGCGCGGCGGCCGGCGACAAGACGGAGCTGACGCCCGAGGACGTGATCGCGATGCTGCGCGCCGCGATCACCGGGATCATGACCCGCGGCGGGGCATCGCTGGGCGAGAAGACGCTCCTCGACGCCCTGGTCCCGGCCACCGACAGCCTTGAGGCGGCCATCGGCGACCCGGCCTTCGCGGGCGACCACGGCGTGGCCGCCATCCAGCGCGCGGCCGACGTCGCGGTGACGGCGGCCGAGGAGACCAAGTCCATGCTCGCGATGCGCGGCCGGGCCGCGTACACGGGCGAGCGGAGCATCGGCTCCGTCGACGCCGGCGCGACCGCGATCGGCGTGATCCTCCAGGCCATTGCAGCCGCATGGCGTGACAAGTACGGCGAGGGAGAAACGGCGTGAGGAAGTTCCTGAACGATCCCAAGACGTTCGTCACCGAGTTCCTCGAGGGCGTCGCGCTCGCGAGTGACGGCACGCTCAAGTTCGAGCCGAAGTACAACCTGATCTACCGGGCCGACATGCCCAAGAAGGACCGCGTTTCGATCATCCAGGGGTCCGGGTCGGGCCACGAGCCGGCGCACACGATGATCGTCGGCCCCGGCATGCTCGACGCCGCCTGCCCGGGCGACGTCTTCGCGGGCCCGCCCGTGGAGTTCGTCACCGAGACGTCGAAGCTCATGGACACGCCGGCAGGCGTGCTCTACCTCGTCAACAACTACACCGGCGACCGCACGGCGTGGGAGATGGCGCGGGAGCTCTGCGAGGCCGAAGGCCAGAAGATCGGCTACCTGCTCGTCAACGACGACGTGGCCGTCAAGGACTCGACCTGGACGATCGGCCGGCGCGGCGTTGCCGGCAACTTCTTCGTCATCAAGGCGGCGGCGGCCAAGGCCGACAAGGGCGGCACGCTCGAGGAGTGCGTCGCGGTCGGCGAGAAAGTCATCGCCAATGTCCGGACGATGGGCGTCGCCCTCTCGTCCTGCACGCCGCCGGTCCGCGGCACGCCGCTCTTCGAGATCGCCGACGGCGAGATGGAAGTCGGCATCGGCATCCACGGCGAGCCGGGTCGCGAGCGGCGCCCCGCGGGCACGGCCACGGAGATCGTGGACCTGCTCCTCGACGCCATCGTCCCGGACCTCCCCTTCAAGGACGGCGACGAGGTCGCGGTCATGGTCAACGGCCTGGGCGGGACGCCGATCAGCGAGCTCTACCTCCTGTACGGCATCGCCCACAAGAAGCTGGCCGCGAAGGGCATCAAGGTCTTCCGCAGCTACGTGGGCGAGTACTGCACGTCGCTCGAGATGGCCGGCGCGCACATCTCGCTCCTGAAGGTGGACGCGGAGCTGAAGGAGCTCCTCCTCGCCCCGGCCGAGATCGCGTACCGGGTGTTCTGACCGGTTCCCTGGGGGCCGCCCGCCGCCAGCCGGCGGCGGGCGGCCCACCTGCATCTCTCACCGCCTCGCGGCGGGACCGGGATGCTGGCGGTGCGATCCAGCCCAAGGTGGGCCCGGGGCCCGGGGCCCGTGGCCCGTGGCTCGCCTCGGGCTCGGTCAGCCCCGAGCCTGCCTCGCGCGAGATGGCCGCCGTGAGCCCTTCCCGCCACGGCCCCCGCCACGGCCCCGCCACGGTCGACGTCCGGGCTCCGATGACCCCTCCGCTATACTCGGTTCACGCGTGCGGGCGCCGGCGTGACCCGTGTGGGCATGATCTCGCGGCCCCGGTCGCGCCCTCGTGGCCCGGTCTCGCCAGGCCAGCCGCCCGACCGAACCAGGGAGCCAGACACACATGACCGTCGAGACCTCCACCTGGGCGACCAAGAAGGGGCTGGCCCAGATGCTCAAGGGCGGCGTCATCATGGACGTCGTCACGCCCGACCAGGCGAGGATCGCCGAGGACGCCGGCGCCGTGGCCGTCATGGCCCTCGAGCGCGTCCCGGCCGACATCCGCGCTGCCGGTGGCGTGGCCCGGATGAGCGACCCGACCCTGATCGAGGGGATCATGGCGGCGGTCAGCATCCCGGTCATGGCCAAGGCGCGCATCGGCCACTTCGTCGAGGCCCAGATCCTGGAGGCCCTCGGCGTCGACTACATCGACGAGTCCGAGGTTCTCACGCCGGCCGACGAAGAGAACCACATCGACAAGCACGCCTTCAAGGTGCCGTTCGTGTGCGGCTGCCGTGATCTCGGCGAGGGCCTCCGGCGGATCTCCGAGGGCGCCGCCATGATCCGCACGAAGGGCGAGGCCGGCACCGGCAACATCGTGGAGGCCGTCCGCCACATCCGGACCGTCAACGCCCAGCTGCGCCGGCTCTCCTCCATGCGCGCCGACGAGCTGTCCGTCGCCGCGAAGGAGCTGCGGGCGCCGCTGGAGCTCGTCAGGGAGGTTGCCGCCGCCGGTCAGCTCCCCGTCGTCAACTTCGTGGCCGGCGGGATCGCGACCCCCGCCGACGCCGCCCTGGCGATGCAGCTGGGTGCCGACGGCGTCTTCGTGGGCTCGGGGATCTTCAAGAGCGAGGACCCGGCGCGAACCGCGAACGCGATCGTCCAGGCGACGACGCACTACGACAACCCCAGGATCCTGGCCGAGGTGAGCAAGGGCCTGGGCGCGCCCATCCGCGGCATCGCGCTGGAGGCGATCCCCGAGGGCGAGCGCCTCGCGGTGCGGGGCTGGTAAGCGACGAGCCGGCGCGCAGGGCGCGCAGGAGCTCCCCGGTGAAGATCGGCGTGCTGGCGCTGCAGGGCGCCTTCCGTGAGCACGTGGCGACGCTGGGCGCCATCGGCGTCGAGGGCGTGGAGGTGCGCCTGCCTCGCGGCCTGTCCTGCCTTCCGTCCAGCGCGATCCCCATCTACCCTCGTGTGTAGGAGCGCCGGAATGACACGAGAGGCACCTCGTGCGTGCGGCACGGGATGCTCAGGCCGAACGCCTGCGTGACAGCGTCGGCCGTCTTCTCGGCCATCGCGCGCGCAGTGGACATCTTGCCCCCGGCGATGGTTACCAGGCCCTCCACGTTGTCTCGCTCGGCATGGTCGAACACCTGGAATGTCCGGCTCAGCTCACGCTCGCTCGCGCCCGGCTGTGCGATGAGCGGCCGAGCGGCGGCGTTGATGGAGTGAATCGGGTAGCGAGCGATCGCCGGGATGATCGTGGCTCCAGCCTCCAGCAGGTACGCGATGTGATCGGGCGGAGGGCGTAGCTGGTCGCAGTCCGCCACCGTCCACGACGTCGTGCCGAGGATCGTCTGGTTGCGGTGGGGCGTGGCGAAGTCGCCGCTGGAGGGCCGGTGCATGAGGTTCACGATGCGCTGGGTGAACCGCTTGCCGATGATGACGTGGATTCCCGGACTGAGACTGAGTGGAATCCGGATTCCCGCCATGGTGGATACGGCGTCGGCCCACGGGCCGGCAGCGTTGACGACCATGTCTGCCCTCAGGTCGAAGCGCTCATTGGTGACCCGGTCCCACGCCTTCACCCCGGTCACCCGGCTTCCGTGCATGAGGAACGCCTCCACCTGCGTGTAGCGCAGGAACCGCGCGCCGTTGACCCGAGCCGTGGCCGCGAACGCCAGCGTGAAGCGCAATGGGTCGGCCACGGCGTCCGGGATGATGGCCGCCCGGGAGATCTCGCGGGTCACGTTCGGCTCCAGGGTCCAGGCCTGGCGTGGCGTGATCTCCTCGACTGGCACGCCGCAGGCGTGGCAGCCGTCGAAGAAGCGATCGGCATACGAGGGGTCATCGGAGCTCAGCAGGATGAACAGCCCGCCGTTCGTCTCCATGCTGTACGGCGGCATGATCCGCCTGGTGATCGTGTTCTCCTCGATGGCTTCGACGGCAGATTCGGGGTCGGTGACGACGTAGCGAGCCCCGCTGTGCAGGAAGCAGCTGCAGCGACCGGTCGTGGCGGAGGCCAGCTCGCCACGTTCGATCAGCACGACCTCGAAGCCGCGCAGCGTCAGGTCGTGGGCCACGGCACAACCGGTCGACCCGCCGCCGATGACCACAACCCGCTTGTGTGCCACGGTCGTGCCTCCTCGCACCCGCTCAGGCCGGGAAGAACCGCTCGAGGGCGATGGCCACGCCGTCCGCATCGTTGCTGACCGTGAGGTGGGTCGCAGCGGCGCGGATGGCCTCGACGCCGTTCGCCATCGCCACGCGGTAGCCCGCGGCCGCGAACAACGGCAGGTCCGAGTCGTAGTCTCCGATGGCCATGGTCTCGTCCGGGCGGACGCCGGTGCGGGCCTGGAGCCACTCCACGGCCGGGCCCTTGCCGGCCCTCGGCGCCAGGACATCCAGCCAATCGGGTGAAGCCAGGCTCACGCTCGCCCGGTCGCCGAACGTGGATCCGGCATCTCGGGCGGCCTGCTCCAACACCGCGCGCGGCGCAGCGAGACTCGCCCGCATGACCGCCACGGGCACGTCCGCCAGGCGCGCGAACGGCCGGGTCTGGAGCTGGTAGCGCTGCTCGATCATGGTCACGCGGTCGCCGTCGCGGTCCACCCAGTAGTCGCAGTCGGCATTCACGAACACCGGCTCGTCGAAGCGCTGCAGGAAGGCGACCGCTTCGGCAGCCAGCGCCGGCGGCATGGCCTCGGCCCACACGATCGACTCTGCCGCCACCTCGTACACCAGCGCCCCACCGCTCGCGAGGTAGAACAGGCCCGGCTGGACGAGCGGCACGCAGCCCGTGATGCTGGCCCGATCGCGCGCCGTCGCCAGCGCGATGATCACCCCGGCATCGAGCAGCCGCGCCAGTGCCGCCAGGTTCCGCGCCGACGTCCGCTGCCTGCTGTCCAGCAGGGTGCCATCCAGGTCGATCGTGACCAGACGGATCGCCTTCATGCCTGGCCGCCGATCACCCTGGCCGGTCAGCCAGACACCGTAGGCGATGGCGACGATGGCAAGAGCGCCGAGCGCCAGGCTGACGAACCGACCGGCCTGCCGCGACAGGCCCAGGTCGAGCAGGATGGCCCGCACGCCGAGCGCCGCATGGCCGGTGACCGTGACCAGGAACGTCAACTCCAGGATCACGATGACCGGGTTCGACAGGTAGCGGACCACGTCGGCGTACGTCTGAAGCCCACCGGGCACGACGAAGTGGTTGGCAATCATGTGCAGGCAGAGCAACCCTGCCAGCAGCAGCCCGGAACCAGCCTCCACCAGCCAGAGCAGGCCGGTCCTTCCGGGCGGAGCGGCAGGGTCGTTCATCGTGTCTCTCCAGGCATCCGCGGCTCAGCTGGCGAAGATCCGGAAGGAGGCAAGGGCGAGGAGGATGGCGGCAACGATCACCAGGCCGACGAAGGCCGGCTTCTGCCGGCGCAGGCCATAGCCCGTCCCGAGGAGCGCCACGCGAATGCCGTTCAGGCCATGGAGCAGGATGCCCGCGATCAGGACGACATCCAGGGCCAGGAAGACCGGCGTCTGCGCCAGGGCCACGAAGGAATCCCAGCCGGCCTGTCCCTGCGCCAGGATGCTGAGGACGAGCAGATGCAGGAGCAGGTAGGCCACCAGACCGATGCCGGTGATCCGGTGCACGGCAAAGGCCCACATGCCCAACCCACGGCCGCGTGGATCCAACCAGCCGATCACTCGTCGGGCTTCGGTGGACTCGTAGGTCTGGTCGTGTTCACGTTCCGCGTCCATCTGCCTACCCCCACGATCCGAACAGGCGACGCAGTCCGTCAGCGACGCTCTGGCGGCGCAGCGCGGCGATCGACCGCGCTGGGTCAACGCCCGACGGGCAGACCTCGGAACACTCGAACGCGATGTGGCAGCGCCAACAGCCGTGCTCGCTGTCGGCCAGCCGCCGCAGGGCGCCGACATCGACACCGTCGCGTGGCTCCTGGATCATGCGGGCGATCGCCGCCAGGGCTCCCGGCCCGAGGTACTCGGGATCGGTTCCGAAGATCGGGCAGGCCGAGAAGCACAGGCCACACTCCAGGCAGTCCTCGTACCGCAGCACCGGGGACGGCTGTACGGCGGGTCTGCCGCTGGTCTCATCGAGGATCGGCTCGGCGACACGGGCGGGCGTGAAGTGCACCGCCTCCATGCGCTCGTAGAAGGGGGCCATGTTGACCACCAGGTCGCTGACCACCGGCAGGTTGCGGAGCGGCTCCAGGGTCAGTGTGCCCCCGTCGACCGTGATCGCCCGGACCAGCACGCTGCAGGGCAGTCTCTCGTGTCCGTTGATGCGCAACCCGCAGGACCCGCACGCCCCGTGATGACACGCGTGGCGAAAGGTCAGGCTGCGATCCTGCTCCGCCCAGATACGCTCGATGACATCGATCACATACTCGTCAGGCCCGGCTTCAACATCGAAGCAGTCGAGGCGCGGCGGAGAACCGTCCTGCTTGTGGCGGAATACCCGAACAGTCACGTGCCAGTTCACAGCGTGCCCTTCCCGCCGGGCCGTGCAACGATCGAAACGAAGCAGGCGCTCTCCTGCCGGTCCGGGCGGGCTGCCAGCGACTCCGCCGACCCAGTCCAGGAGAGCACCTGGCTTCGTCGGTCCGCGCCCCTCGGGCGCTTCCCATGGGTGGCCTTGGGCTGACGCAGCGGGTGAGATACCCGAGTCTGCGCCAGCCCACTGCCGGACTGCTCTGGCTACCCGGCCAGCACCTCGGCGATGTCCATCACCTTGATGCCGGCCGCCTTGGCAACCGGGGCCAGGTTGCGCTTCGAGCCCGGGGCGGCCGTGACGACGGTGGGGGCGGCAAGGACGAGCTCCTCGGCCCGGCGAGCAGCCACCATGTCCGCCCAACCCTGGTCGAAGTAGGCGAGCAACGGACCGGTCGGGTTGGACTTCTCACGCGTGAAGAAGCACTCGACCAGCTCGAGCCCGCTGACCTTCTTGAGGACGTTGCGGGGCGCGTCATACACGCCCAGGAACCGTCCCAGGTACGCCGGATCGTGGTAGGTCACCTTGCCCTTGAGCTTGCCGGAGACGCCCAGCTTCTCGAGGTACTCGGTGTGATGAAGGACCTTGGCATCGAGCTTGAGCCCGATCGTGGGATACCACTCTCGCAGCGCGTACACCACGGCCGGACAGTTGGCAACCACGGTCTTCGCGCCGCTGTCCTTGATGAAGCCGGCGAACTCCTTCGCCTTCTCTTCCGCAAGGGCCCACAGGCCAAGGTCGTACAGTCCCCAGCCATCGGTCCCCTTTGCCAGGACGGCAAAGTCGACACCCTTCGCCTTGAGGATCTTCTTCATCGCCTCGGCGATCTCGGGTGTCTTCGCACGGGTCGTGTCATCGACGACGTACAGCACGTCAGCCTTGCCCACGGGACCCTTGTCGTCCTTGGTTCCGTACACGTTGCCGGTCTTCCGGACGTTGGCTTCGATTTCCTTGACGAACGCGGGCGCCGCGCCCGCGTCCACGAGATCCGCGCGTGCCGGGCGATCCCAGTCACCTTCGTCGATGTCGAAGATCTCGCTCGCGTTGTCGCGATTCCAGATCTGGTCGATCTTGGTGTTGAAGCTCCAGTACATCGCCTCAACGACGTCAGGTGTCCACGTGAGTCGTCCGCCGGCCACCAGCATCGCAATCTGGGCTGAGCGGTTCGGCGTGTACTCCCGACCCACGCATCGCACCATCGGATCGTAGGTCCGATAGTAGACGTGATCGATGGCGGTCTGCTCCAGCAGGTCCCGCATGGTAGAGATGCGCATTGTCGCCATACCTCTTTCGTCTAAGCCCCAGCTTCGCCTACAGCCCCAGCTTGCCGGGGTTCATGATTCCGTATGGATCCAACGCGTCCTTGATCTTCTGGACGACTGGCCACATCGTGGGCGCATCGAGGTGAATCCACGGACCCTTGTTGACGCCGACACCGTGGTGATGTCCGATGGTGCCGTCGACCGACAGAACGGCCTTCATGGCGGCATTCATGATGCGCCAGTACATGCTCTCGATCTCGGTTTCGCTCTCGGCGAAGGCGCTCCAGATGATGTACAGGTTGCCGCCCGTGGGATAGAAGTGCGAACCGTGACCGAAGACTTCGTGCGCGCCCTCGGCCTTGATGGCTTCGACCATCGCATCGTGCATCGCCGTCAGGTTCTTGTACGTCGAGGCGCACTCGATCGCGTCGCCGATGCCATTCGGCAGCATGTAGGCCTTCTTGAGATACGCCGTGTCGTAGCGCTTGCTCCACCAGCGCTCGCCGAGGCCCGGCCGCTCGATGCCGCCGAGCGCCTTGCATGCCTCGTGGACGACCTTGGCTTCCAGGTCGACCAGGTCCTCACGTCCTTCGCAGGCGAAGTAGAGGCCGCTCTCCTTGCCGATGAACTCGTCGTAGCCAAGGTCCTTGTAGGCGTGCGAAACCTCGACCTCGTCATACAGACGCATGACCGCCGGAGACAGGCCCGTCGCGAGGATGTCACGGCAGGCACGAACACCCGCTTCGAACGTGGGCATGCCGTAGCCGATCCACGTCCGCTTCTCCGGCGCGGGCCAGATGCGCAGCGTGGCTTCGGTGATGATTCCCAGCGTGCCTTCCGAACCGATGAACAGCTGGTCCATGTCCGGCCCGCACGAGGAACGCGGGTAGTTCTTGGTGCGTGCCACCGAACCGTCGGCCAGCACGATCTCCAGTGACTGGACGATGTCCTCGATCTTCCCGTACTTGCTCGAGAAGGTGCCGACACCCCGGGGGGCGATCCAGCCGCCCACGGTCGAGCAGCGGATCGACTGCGGGTAGTGGCCACCGATGAAGCCGCGCATGTTGAGCTGGTCTTCGTAGTCCTGGCCCAGCATGCCCGTCTGGACGGTCACGGTAAGGGAATAGGGATCCAGGTCCACGAGGCGGTTCATCCGCTTCATGTCGATGACGATCCCGCCCTTGACGGCGAGGATGCCACCGATCGTGCCCGACGTGCCACCAGCCGGAATCACCGGGATCCGGTTGTAGTTGGCGATCTTGACGATCTCCTGGACGTCACTCGTGGAACCGGGGAAGACCACCATGTGGGGCAGGTACGGGAGGTCGTCACGCCGCACCCACTTGAAGGCCGGCGGCATGATGTCGTGCGAATAGCAGATCAGGTCGGCAACCGACGTTGCCACGTTCCGCTTCCCGACGACCGCCTCAAGCTGGGTCAGGAGAATCGGATCGACCTGGATGGCTTGGCCTCGGGCCAAAGCCTCATCGAGTGAGAGTGCCGTTGTCACGCTGTTCCTCCTGGTGCTGATCCCCAACATAGCCGGGGCTTGGTCACTGTCTGCGGCCCGGTCATGCGCCGGGCGGGTTCATGCGAGATGGGGGGGGTTACGCTCGAGCCGCATCAACGAGCTCGTGCATGCGCGCAAAGACCCGATCAGTCCATGCGTCATCAAGCCAGCCCAGGAAGAAGATCAGGTCACTCGAGCTGAAGCGCTTGCGCATCAGGTGAGCGTTGTGGTACGCCCAGCGAGCCTGGCTTTCGGGGACCGGGACGTTCAGCTCCTCGAAGTAGAGGGGATGCTTGGCCTTCGCCAGGGCCGTGACGTATGGCTCGACCCGCGTGATGAGAGACTCGAGATGGGCCTTCTGGTTATCCCAATCGGCGAGGAATGCCTCGAACTGGGGCCGCGCCTTGTGCCAGCCCTCGAGCTTCTGCCGGTAGTCGCTCCAGCACTCCGCGCCCATGGCGCCCGATGGGTCGATCTCGGCAAACGTGTCCTTGACGCGCTTCTCCATGGCCTCCACGGTCGGATAGCACTTCTCGATGTCCACCGTGGCCGGATCAAGGGTGTCGAGCAGCCAGCCCAGCGCGATCAGGGCCGGGATACCGGCGACCCCCACCTGCAGACCGTGGTTGGCGATCTGCCGTTCGAAGTGGTCCGCCGACATGTCCAGCATGTGCGACACCACGTGCTCGAACCCTGACACCGGCGCCGACTCCCGGGCGTAGGTCATCGTCAGACCACCCAGCGTGAGGATCTTGGCCAGGACCTCCATGCCCAGCGCGGAGCCCTTGCCGATCTCTCCCGCGTACGGGAACATCAGGTACTCGACGTCCTCCAGGATCCACCACGATCCCCACACGAACTTCGCCATCCCGAAGTACTCACCGCAGTACCAGTCGGCGAAGCCCGGGAACATGGCGCACATGTCACCGATCCCACCCAGGTTGTACTCGAGCGGACAATCGGCGAGGGTCTTCAGGTCGGCGATGATGACATCCGGCTGACGCGATGGCCACGTGCGCTTGACGCCATCCTTGGAGATGATCGCGAGCCGCGAGTTGTACGCCGGCACCGAGTTGGCGGTCATGCAGACCACGAGCTTGAGCTTCGGCTGCTCGGGATGATCCTGCGCAAAGCCGAAGCAGGCGTGCTTCGTGATGTCGGCAATCACGCCTGAGCCAACCGTGGCCACCGGCACGCCCGACCGGAGGTGGCTCTTGACGATGCCGACCTCGTGGAAGTCGGGGTGCACGAGGCCGTACTTGTCGCCTTCGAGATAGATGACCTCCACCTTGAAGCCGGCTGCGGCCAGCATGGCCAGGACCATGGGCTTGAGATCAACCCCACCCCGGTTGTACGGAACCCTGTCCATGACCAGGACCACGTCGCCCGCGCCGTCCGGCGCCACGTCCCGCAGCGCCTGCGGCAGCTCGAGGATGGCATCGTCATCGACGATGAGCTTCCTGAACTCCATGCCCTCCGGAATCTGGTCGAAGTCATCCCAGCGCCGGATCTTCTCCTCGAGATCCGGCATGTTGACCGGGTCGTACTTGAAGACGGGCGGCGGAAGCTTGTTCACGCGAAGCGCCATGAGACCGAACCTCCAGGTCGTCACTTAGCTGGATGACCACCAGGCCCCCCGAGCGCCCACGGGCGGCACCCTTCGACGGCGTGACTGCTGATGAGGCGAAATCCACTGGTACAGAGTGGCCCGCGTTCGCACGGGCACTGTCAGACGTTCAATCTCGGCATGCTCAGCGCCCGGCGGACAGCACAGGACCGGCGACGGACAAGCTGGGGTAGGCCCCCCACCAACGCCTCACCGATATGACAACGACAGGAGCGTCGCCCCACGGTCAGTACTTGGCGATGTGCAACACGTTGCCTGGGTTGTCTGCGTGGCAGCCACGATCAGCTGCCACGCAGACGGTGCGTTCGAACGGCCTAGCCGTGCACGAGCTGGAACTTGTTCAGCTTCTCGTAGAAGCCGGACTTCGCAAGAGCCAGGTAGGACTCCTGCCAGAGCTCGTACAGCTCGTTGTACGTCTCGTGGTTCTTCGCGTTGGGCTCGTAGGTCCCGGTCTTGTGAAGCATGGCCTCACAGCCTTCCGCGACCGTCTTGAACACGCCCGAACCGACGCCGCCCAGGATGGCCGCGCCGATGACCGTGCACTCACCCTCCTGCATGGAGGAGGTGGGGCTGCCGTAGATGTCGGCCTGGATCTGGCACCAGAGCGGGGACTTGGTCGAGCCGCCGCTCATCATGATCTCGCGCTGAGGCACGAACCGCTGGAAGGCCTCGACGATGTCGCGGGCCTCGAACGTGACGCCCTCCATGACCGAGCGGGCCAGGGAGCCGAACTCGGACTTGAAGCTGAGGCCGAAGAAGCCGGCGCGCGCCAGGTTGTCGTAGTGCGGCGCCACCGAGCCGGCCAGGTACGGATGGAAGAACACACCATGGCTGCCGACCGGCACCTTCTTGGCGTGCTCGTTCATGATCACGAAGGGATCGACCTTGGTGAAGGGCTCGATCATCTTGACCATGTGCCCGACGTTGTCACGGAACCAGCGATAGGCTCCGCCGGCCGCGGCCTGGATGCCCTCGGCCTCCCAGGTCTTGGTCGGGAACGCATGCGCCGACAGGCTGACGGCCATGGTCTCGTCGTACTTGGGCGAGTTGAGGTGGGCGACGCTCACGCCGGCAGTGCCGAAGGTGACCTCGCACAACCCCTCGTCGATGACGCCCGCGCCGATGGCGGCGCACTGCTGATCGCCGCCGCCCGTGCAGATCGGCATTCCGATCGGCAGGCCGGTCCGCTCGTGGGCGTACTTGTCGATGGTGCCGACCTGCCAGCCCGATCCGACCAGCTGCGGCAGCTTGTCCATCGGCATGCCGAAGTCGTCGCAGAGCTCCTTGCTCCACTCCATCGTCTGGATGTCCATCAGCCCATAGAGCGAGGCATTCGACCAGTCGTCGAACCAGCCGTCCTTCGCACCGAGCTCGTGGAGGAAGTACTCCTGCGTCAGGAGCACCTTGTCGGCCGCGTCGAAGACCTCGGGCTCATTCTCCATGACCCACTTGATCTTGCCGGCGGACCAGATCTGGCCGACGGGGAGACCGGTGATCTTGAAGTACCGGCTCTCCGGCAGCGAATCACGCATCCACGCGAGTTGCTCGGTGTGCCGGCCGTCCTGCCAGGAGATGCCCATGCCGTCGCGCAGGACCTTGCCCTGCTTGTCGACGTAGAGATGCAGCGCGCGCTGCGTGGACAGCCCCATGCCCGCGACGTCTTCCGGGTTGACGCCGCTCTTCTTCAGGACATCAGCCAGCGCCTGGAAGTTGGCTTCCATCAGCATGTTGACGTCTTGGTCGGTCCAGCCGGGCTTCGGGTACACGCACTGGTACTCGCGGTACCCCTCGCCCATGATGTTGCCCTGGAGATCGTAGATCTTGCACTTGACGCCGGTTGTCCCGTTGTCAAGGCCGAGAAGATATTTCTGCGCCATGTGCTGTCTGCATCCTCTCTTCGTGGGATCCCGAGATCGCAGAGCCGAAGTGCTGTCCAGAGATGACACTCAGGTTGCAGATCGCCCTTGAGGCGGCAGTCGGTCAAATCACGATGTCATCGACGAGATGAGTGCAACAACCACCTCCCCTCGGCACTGCAGCGGGACTTTCCAGGCACGATGCGGGACTCGGCCTAGCCGTTGTCTTCGGTCCAGCCGAATTCGTCCCACAGTGCAACCGGGATGAGTCGGTCAATCCGGTCGAGCGCATACGTGGGCTGACCTTCCGCAGGCCAATCGGCGAGAATCTCCGGGGACGTCTCGCCGGTGAACACCACGGCGGTGTCCATGCCGGAGTCGATCCCCATCTTGATCTCGGTGTAGAGGCGATCGCCGGTCGTGATGCACTGCTCCGTCTCGAGCTTCATCACGTTCATGATCGTGTTCAGCATGACCGGGCTCGGCTTGCCGCAGTTGACCGCCAGCTTCATCTGCGTGGCATCTTCCAGGGCGGCGATCACCGCTCCCGCATCGAGCTCACCCCGGCCGCCTGGGAAGGGGCAGAAGTGATCGGCGTTCGTGCAGATCAACTTGGCTCGCCGGTAGTACCACATGGCCTCGAAGCCGATCTGCAGCTTCTTCCAGGTCAACGTGCGGTCGTAGCTGGCGATGACGATGTCGATCTCTTCGGGGTTCTCCGACATCTTGATGCCAGCGTCTCGAAGCGAGCGGATGAGCGGCTCCTCGCTGATCGGATAGACCACCGCGTCCGGAGCGTTCTGCAGGATCCACTGCGTCGTGGTGAAGACGGTGGTGACGATCTCCTCGGCGGGCGTGGGCAGTCCCAGCTTGGTCAGCTTCTCCACGTACATCCCGCACGTCGCGAGTGGGATTGTTGGAGAGGAACACGACACGCCTGCCCAACTCGCGCAGCTTGACGATCAGCCGGTGCGCCCCGGGAAGCAGCTCACTTCCAAGGTAGATCGTCCCGTCCATATCGAAGATGTAGCCGTCGTACATCCGCTCCGGAACCTTCATCAGGTCAGCAGCGACCACGCGACCCTCTACTGGCACCACGACTCACCTCGGTTCGACGTCTTCACGGGACGATCACAGGCTGGGGACTGACGCGTTCAGTAGTACACAGGCCGACGTTCCGTCATCAGCGCGTGAAAGATGTGACGGTTGCCGACCGTGACGCCCGGGTAGTAATCGTCGGCCGCGAGCTGACAGGCGCGGGAGCAGAAGCCACAGGCATACAGGAGAGCGCCATCGGCCAGGAGCGCGTCCACTGCCTCCTGGATCTCCGGGTGCTGGATGATCGTCTCCTTCTTCAGGAGTTCGACCGCGTCGTACATCGCATAGAGGACGACATCCAGACCCTTGTCCTCGCGCCACGTACGAGCGATGCTGAAGGCCATCGGGTCGAAGCGCTCGTTCCGGTGCTGCAGGACGAACACGTAGCGTTCGTTGTCAGCCGTCACGTCTTCCTCCCAGGAGCGATGGCTCCTCTTCGAGATCGGTCACTCCGCCGAGCTGAAGCACCTCGAGGGCGTTCCGACACTCGGTGACCAGAACGCGGACAGCACCGCTTCGGAGCGCCCCGAGGATGGCGGCGGCCTTTCCTGGCTCCGCCGCGACGGCGACGACCAGGGGAATGTGCTGCAGCTCTTCAAGCGTCAGGCCGACCAGCCTGTCCTGCTCGGTCGAGTGGATGGGACGACCTTGGATGTCGTAGTAGTTGCCGATGATCTCGCCGACCGCACCCGCGCTTCGGAGCGCCCGGGCCTGAGCCTTCGAGAGGCAGCCGGCGTGCACCAGGATCGAGTCATCTGCCGGAGTCCCCAGGCCGACGACGGCCCGCGTCGATCGGCGTGCCAGGTTGAGGGTCTGGGCGACAGCCTGTTGGCTCAGCAGGCTGTCCTGCAGGCTGGCGTCCTCGACGAATGCGGGCGCATACAGGGCCTGGGCCGACCCGCCGGACTGGGCAGCGAAGGTCGAACAGACTTCATTCGGGTTGATGGAGGCAGTGAACCTGGGCGAGCCGCCCATGGCGCTGACGAACGTGACCTTCAGCGGCCGGGGCGGGTTGAACAGACCAGCGACCGCGCTCGTGTTCCGCCCAAGGCCTACGGCCACCACGCTTCCGTCCGACAGGTGGCGCTCGAGGTAGTCGGCCGCCGCCCGCGCCACGAAGCGCCGACACATCATCCTCGTCCGGATGCGACGTGGCCACCAGGGCGTCGTGCAGCCCGAAGGTCTCCTTGAGCCTGCGCTCCAACTCGGTGTGCCGCACGGGTGCCGAGTGGACATGAATCTCCACGATCCCGTGTTCGCGTGCTCGGCAGATCAGACGCTGCACCTTCTGACGCGAGAGGCCCAAGTCCTGGGCGATCTCAGCCTGGGTGCGGTTCTCGAGGTAGTACAGCGAGGCAACCCGCGCCAGGAGCTCGAACTCCACGTGGACCGTCGGCCCGGCCACAGGCCTCGCAGGTACAGCGTCGCCGACGCCACCCGAGTGCTGCGTCACTCGCAGGCCTTCTTCAGCGCAAAGGCCATGTCGCTCCCTGGGAGTTGGGGGACTGTGGTTGGGCATCTGCTCAGCCGTTGAGCAATTGCCCAGAAGTTACACGGTACTGTACCTGTCGACCGGGATGGCAGCCAAGGCCCGGATGTCGTGACGCCCAGGTTACAAATGGCACAGATCAACGGGCCAGACGTCAGTTGTTCCCACCGCCGACTACGTGGTCTGCGGGCAGCGGGGTGAGCTCCAGGCAGCCCGCGAACCGAGGCTCGCCCACCTGACGCTCCAGACCGCTTCGTGCCACCGATCCCGGGGACGCTGATCTGCGAGTGCCGACGAGAGAGGCTTGCGCGCCTGCCGCGTGCGTTGGGCTCGGGCGGCATCGGTCGCTGTCGATCCCTCCCGGCTTGACAGGGCCCAGTGGGTCCCGCATGTTGTTGGGTGTGTCTGGATATGGCTGCGCAGCAGCCACGTGAATCGTGACTCCCGTCTTCGCCCTGGCGATGGCCGCAATCCGGGCACACCCACACGCCTGAGGGCGATCTGCACCGGCTCATCTCGCTTATCCGCGCGCGGTGTGTGGGCGGGGAGCCGTCGCTCCTCTTGTCGGGCCACAGCAACGTCGAAAGGGCGATCCTGATGCACCCAGTCCGTGACATCTGCTCCGGCCCTCCCGGCCAACGGCCGCGACCGATCGGGCACCTGGCGACGACGATCCGGCGTGAGCGTCGATCGCCCGTCGTCTCGCCTGGACGTTGGTCCATGCTCCCTGATCGACGTGGCTGACATCGGCGGCGGGGAGGGCACTCGGCCTGCGGTCCTTCGCCGGCTCTTCGACGCGTACCTGTTCGATCTCGACGGGACCGTGTGGCTCACCGAGGAACTCGTGCCCGGTGCTCGGACCGTGCCCACAGCCCGTCACAAGCTGCTGCCGGACGCGAGGCAGGTGGTTCGAGCGCTGCGGTCACGCGGCTGTCGCATCGCCTTCATGACCAATAACGCTGATGGCACACGAGAGTCGTTTGCCCATGAGTTGCACGAACTGGGCGTCCCGTGCGCTCCTGACGATGTGGTCTGCACGGCGTACGTCATGGCTCGGTATCTCTCGTCGCGACAGCCTGGCGGTCGCTGCTATGTGATTGGACCGGATCCGCTGCGCGAGGAGTTGTACCGAGCGGGCCTGACGCTCCGCGACCGGCCGGGGGACATCGACTTCGTCGTGGTGGGCGTTGACCGGGACTTCACGTACCACAAGCTGCAGACAGCCTTTGAGGCGATCCGTGCGGGAGCTCGCCTCGTGGCCACGAATCCGGATCCGTGGGTTCCGGCAGCGCACGGCGACCTTGCGGACATCGGGGCGCTGATCGCGGCAATCGAGGTTGCATCTGACTCGACCCTTGACATGCTCGTCGGGAAGCCCGATCCGTTCATCGTGGGGATTGGGCTGGAGTGCCTCGGGGTGGAGTCGGCCGACTGCCTCATCGTCGGAGATCAGCTGGAGACCGATGTGCTGGCGGGACGACGGACCGGCGTTCCGGTTGCACTCCTGCTGCGTGATCCGCGGGTCGCCGCGCGCCTGCCGGATTGGGAGCACCAGCCGGACTATCTCGTGGCGAGCCTGCGGGACCTCGTCATCTAGCGTCCGGGCGGCGGCCGGGTTGGTCGGCACGACCGGCACCTCAGGGGAACCATCGAGGCGGCGGCCCGTTGGGCGGTGACGGCCTGGTGGCCTCGCCGCGACTCCGCCCCGGCCCCGCGACTCCCTCCCGGCCGGTCCCTCTTACCTGCCCCTTACGTCAGGGGGGCCGACACCCGGACCACGGCGGCCCGGGGCGTGCCATGCTGGCAGCGTCGGATCACGTCACGGACGAAGGTCAACCAAAGACCCGTGCCCCAGCGACGGATTGGGTCGTTCGTGACCCGCCGCCGACCCAGGCCCGCGTTGACCGCGGAGCCGGCCCTCCCATCACCCCGACCCCCCGCTGGGCACCAGCAATTCCGTCCTCGCGCCTGCCGCGAGGCTCTGGTAGAAGGGAGCACCCTTTGAGAAGCCGACTGCGACCGCTCGTGGTTGCCGGCGTCGTCCTGGCCGGGCTTGCCCTGCCGCTCGCGACGTCCGCGGCCACCGTCGTCGGGACCCAGGGAGCCAACCGGCTCGTGGGCACGCCGACCGCCGACACGATCTATGGCAAGGCCGGCGCCGACACGATCCATGCGCTCGCCGGCGCCGACCTCGTGTACGGCGGCGATGGACCGGACAGGATCTGGGCCGGCGACGGGCCAGACCTTGTCTACGCGGGCAACGGAGCTGACCAGGTCTGGGGCGGCGAGGGCGCCGACCGGATCTGGGGCGCCGACGGACCGGATCGCCTCTTGGGCGGCGACGGGGCCGACAAGCTGTGGGGCGGCGAGGGCGCCGACACCCTGTGGGGCGGCGACGGACCGGACGCCCTTGCAGGCAGCGATGGACCCGACGTCCTCAGTGGGGGCGCGGGACGCGACATGCTCGCCGGCGGCGCCGGCAACGACGTCATCTACGCCGCGGGCGACGGCACGGTCGACCACGTCTCGTGCGGCAGCGGCTGGGACGTCGTCTACGCCGGGGCTGGGGATATCGTGAGCCGCGACTGCGAGCGCAGGATCAAGCGCGACAAGTAGCCGCGCGGCGCAATGCCCCGGCCCGGACGACGACGCCGGGCAGCGCAGAAGAGCCCCGCCCCATCGAGGGGCGGGGTTCTTCGTTGTCGCGCCGCGCCGGAGATCCGCATGGACGCAGCGCCCGCCCGCCGCTAGCATCCCCGCATGGCAGGCCAGCCCGGGCGACCCCGCGAGCGCCGCGACCGCTTCTCCACGATCTCCGACGTCGAGATCCGGCGCGCCTACGGGCCCGGTGACGGTGACGCCTTCGACCCGAGTCGTGACATCGGCGAACCCGGGGGCCCCCCGTTCACCCGTGGCATCCACCCCACGGGCTACCGCGGTCGGCTCTGGACGATGCGCATGTTCGCCGGCTTCGGCTCTGCGGAAGACACCAACGCCCGCTTCCGGGCGCTCCTCGCCGCCGGCCAGACGGGGCTCTCGATCGCCTACGACATGCCCACCCTCTACGGCTACGACACCGACGACCCCCAGGCCGAGGGTGAGTTCGGGACGTGCGGCGTCGCCGTCAGCTCGCTGGCCGACATGGAGGCGCTCCTCGAGGGCCTGCCGCTCGACCGGGTCAGCACGTCGATGACGATCAATGCCCCGGCGGCCCCGATCTGGGCGATGTACATCGTGGCGGCCGAGAAGAAGGGCGTCCCGCGGGCCGCCCTCGAGGGCACCACCCAGAACGACATCCTCAAGGAGTACGTGGCCCAGAAGGAGTTCCTCTTCCCGCCGGCGCCCTCGATGCGCCTCGTGACCGACACGATCGAGTTCGGGACCCGCGAGCTCCCCCGCTGGAACACCGTCTCCATCAGCGGCTACCACATCCGCGAGGCCGGGGCGACCGCCGTCCAGGAGCTCGCGTTCACGATCGCCGACGGCATGGCCTACGTGGAGGCGGCGCTGGCCCGCGGCCTCGCCGTCGACGACTTCGCGCCGCGGCTCTCGTTCTTCTTCAACAGCCACTCCGACTTCTTCGAGGAGATCGCGAAGTTCCGGGCCTCGCGCCGAATCTGGTGGAAGCTCATGACCGAGCGCTACCGCGCCACGAACGAACGCTCGACGTGGATGCGCTTCCACACCCAGACGGCCGGCGTCTCGCTCACGCCGCAGCAGCCGCTCAACAACCTGACCCGGGTCGCTACCCAGGCCCTGGCGGCGATCCTCGGCGGCACGCAATCGCTCCACACCGACGCCTACGACGAGGCGCTGGCCGTCCCCACGGAGGCCGCGGCGCTGCTCGCCCTCCGGCAGCAGCAGGTGCTCGCCGAGGAGACCGGGGTCGCCAACACGGTGGACCCGCTGGGCGGCAGCTGGTTCGTGGAGGCGCTCACCAGCGAGACGGAACGCGCCGCCTGGCGCTACCTCGACGAGATCGACGCCCGAGGCGGCATGGTCAAGGCCGTGGAGGCCGGCTACCCGCAGCGCGAGATCGCCGACGCCGCCTACCGCTACCAGCGCGAGTTCGAGGCCGGCGAGCGGGTGGTCGTGGGGGTCAACCGGTTCGTCGATGCCGCCGAGAAGCTGGCAGTCCCCGTCCTGCAGGTCCCGGAGGGATCCCTCGCGCGCCAGCTGGCCAGGCTGGAGCGGACCCGGAGCGAGCGCGACAACGAGGCGGCGGGCGCGGCATTGGCGGCCCTTCGCGATGCAGCCGCACGCCCGGAATCGTCTGCGACCAACCTGATGCCCCACTTCATCCGGTGCGCCGAGACGTACGCCACGCTCGGCGAGCAGTGCGCGGTGCTCCGCGAGGTGTTCGGGGAGTACCGCGAGCCCGTCGCCATCTGAGATCCGCCCGAGATCCCGCGGCCGACGCGTTCACGACCATGGCCCGAAGCCTGAGGCCGGCCCTGGCCCCGGCCTCGGCCCTGGCCCAGGCCCTGGCCCCGAGCCTGAGGCCGGCCCCGGCCACAATCCGGAGATCGCAACCCGCGAGGAGGAGTCACCAGCATGCCGGTCCTGACCGAGGAGCAGCGCCTCCTGCGCGACACCGTCCGAGCCCTCGCCGACGAGAAGATCGCCCCGCGCGCCGCGGAGATCGACCGCGCCGCCGAGTTCCCCTGGGACATCAAGGAGCTCCTGGCCCAGCACGAGCTGTTCACGTTGCACTTCCCCGAGCGCCTGGGCGGGCTCGGGGGCGACCTCCTCACCGCCTGCCTCGCGATCGAGCAGGTCAGCCGGGTCTGCGCGACCTCCGGGCTCATCCTGGCGGTCCAGGGCCTGGGCGCCCTGCCGATCCTCATTGCCGGGACGGACGAGCAGCAACAGCGCTGGATCCCCGACCTGGCCGCGGGGAAGACGCTCATCGCCTTCGCCATCACCGAGGCGGAGGCCGGCTCCGACGCCGCCGCGATCCGCACCCGGGCCGTGCGCGACGGCGACCACTACGTCATCTCCGGGAGCAAGCGCTTCATCAGCCACGGGTCCGTTGCCGACCTCGTGATCGTCTTCGCCGCGACCGGCGACGACGCCAACCGCCATCGCCGCCTCTCGTGCTTCGTCGTCGAGGCCAACCGGCCCGGGTTCGGGGTGGCCCGCACGGAGCACAAGATGGGGATCCGCGGCTCGCCCACCGCCGAGCTGGTGTTCGAGGACGTCCGGGTCCCCGCGTCCAACCTGCTGGGCGCCGAGGGCGACGGCTTCGCCATCGCCATGAAGACCTTTGACCGCTCACGGCCCGGCATCGCCGCCCAGGCGGTGGGCATCGCGCAGGGGGCCCTCGAGGTCGCCGCGCGCTACGCCCGCGAGCGGCGCCAGTTCGGCCGCGCCGTGGGCGAGTTCCAGATGGTCGCGGCGATGCTGGCGGACATGGACGCGGCCACCGAGTCCGCCCGCCAGCTGCTCTACACGGCCTGCCTGGAGATCGAGGCCGGGGCCCGCGACTCTGCCCGCTGGGCGTCGCTGGCGAAGCTGGTCGCCGGCGACGCGGCCATGCGCGTCACCACCGACGCCGTGCAGGTCCTGGGCGGCTACGGCTACGTGGCGGAGTACCCGGTGGAGCGGATGATGCGCGACGCCAAGATCACCCAGATCTACGAGGGCACCCAGCAGATCCAGCGCCTGGTCGTCGCGAAGGCACTCCTCGGCTGACACGCCGAGGCGGGTCCGCACGGGTCCGACTTGCAGTCAATGATTCGTGCGTCGGCGACCGGCCGCCGTCCGCGGATCCGGCGCACGCCGTGGCCGGATCACCGCGGTGGTGTCCGCCCTGCTCCACATCGGGCAGCGGGCTTTCCGTGACTCGCGTTTCGGGCCGGTTCGCCGCTGCTCCCGCCGCCCGTCCCGCCGCCCCTGGCGGCAGACGAAGCGCGGGCGGCCGACCGAGCACACAACATCGACGCAGAGTCGACAACGGGGAGCGCGCAGAGGCAAGGCCTGGCTTCGGCGCGCGGGTCGTCGTCGGCCGCGGGGCCGCAGGTCGTGGACGCCCGAGGGCGCGGAGGTCAGGCCTCGGCGTCGGCGCGCGGGCGGTGGACGGCCGGTGGCCGCGGGGTCCCCAGCGGGATGCTCGAGAGGTCGGCGGGGGCGATCGCGGTCGCCTCCCCGTGACAGCGCTTCACCTTGAGGCCGCTCCCGCACGGGCAGGGGTCATTGCGCCCGGCCGCGGCGACCGCGGTCGCGAGCTCGGCGTCGTAGCGCCCGGCCTGCGCCATCACCTCTGAGGCCTCGCGCCCGGCACGGAGCAGCCGCACGATCGCCTTGGCCGGCCCGTCGATGTGCCGGAAGAAGGACATGTACCCGGCACACAGGTAGTTGAGCCCCGGCTCGCCGTCGGGCGTCGCCAGGAACCGGTTCTTGGGGCACTCGCCGTGGCACGCGAAGCGCACGTCGCACTCGCGGCACATGCGCGGCAGCGTGTCCCGCTTGGCGGCCCCGAACGCCTGCTGCTGCGGCGAGCCGACCAGGTCCAGCATCGGCAGCTGCCGGATGTTCCCGAGGCGGTGCTCGGGCTCCACGAAATGGTCGCAGGAGTACAGGTCGCCGTTGTGCTCCAGCGCCAGCCCCGCGCCGCAGGTCTCGTTGAACACGCACAGGCCCGAGCCCGCCGCCCCGAAGTGGTTCCGGATCGCCGCCTCGAACGTCTGCACGAACACCCGGCCGACGTCGTGGCGCAGCCACTCGTCCCAGATCACCGTCAGGAACCGCCCGAACTGCTCCGGCTGGACCGACCGCACCGAGGCCGCCATCCCGCGCATCGGGTCCGGGAGGCCGGCGTCGTCCACCCGCTCCACCACGGGAATGAACTGCATCCAGTCTGTGCCCACGTCGTCGCGCAGGAAGCGGTAGACCTCCAGGGGGTAGTCCCCGTTGAGGCGGTTCACCGTGGTCAGGACGTTGTACTGGACCTTGTGCTCCTGGAGCAACCGCAGGCCGCGCATCACGTCGTCGAACGTGGCCTTGCCGCCCTTGTCCACGCGGTTGCCGTCGTGGAGCGCGCGCGGCCCATCGATGGAGATCCCGATGAGGTACCCGTGCTCGGCGAGAAATGCCGCCCACTCGGCGTCGATGCGGGTGCCGTTGGTCTGGATCGTGTTCTCGAAGGTCATCCCCGGCCGGCGATACCGCTCCTGGAGCTCCGCCACGCGCCGGAAGAAGCCCAGGCCCATCAGCGTGGGCTCGCCGCCCTGCCAGGCAAAGGTGACCCGGTCGGACCGGTGCGCCTCGATGAGCCCTCGGACGTACGCCTCGAGCGTGTCGTCGTCCATGCGGAACGAGGAGCCCGGGTGCATCGCCTCCTTGTCCAGGAAGAAGCAGTACGAGCAGGCGAGGTTGCAGATCGCCCCGGTGGGCTTTGCCATGACGTGGAAGCGCGGCGGGGCGGCGGAGACGGGGAGGTCGATGTCGGGCACCCGCGGAGTCTAGCCGCCGAACACCGCATCCCAGTCGCGGCGCATGCTCACCACCGTCCAGCCGAGGCGATCCGCGCTCGCCAGGATGGGCTCCGCGCGCGGGTCCGTGAACGATGCACCGGCGTACGCGTACTCGCGGTCCTCATCGTCATGATCCACGACGACGGCGAGCGAGGGCAGCGGGCCCGTGCTGCAGTACTCGAGCATCTCGCGGTCGCCCGCGGAGTTGCCCACCGCGAAGATCGGTCGGAGCCCGATATGCGCCTGGATGTTGACCGGCTTGGGTTCGCCCTCGTTGGGGTGCCCACGCAGGGCCGCTCGGCGGACGAGGACCATGCGCCCGTCGCGCCGCTCCACGCCAAGCTCGACCGAGGTCCCGACAACGTCGTCGGGCGGGATTCCATACAGCTCCTCGCTGACGGCTCGGACGAACTCGACGCCCCCGCCGGTCACGACGAAGACGCGGAAGGCGGCTGAGCGCAGGAGGTCGATGAGCTCCAGCATGGGCCGGTACACGAGACTCCGGAAGGAGACGCCGAACCGAGGGTGGACGGCGCGCCCGAACCACTCCACCGTGGCCGCAGCGAACTCCTCCGCCGTGAACCCGGCATGCGTCCTGAGCAGCACGTCGGCGAGCGGCTCCAAGCCATCCGCCATGGCCGCCCGGAGGTCGCCCTGGAGCAGCGCCCGGACGACCGGCCTGGCTCCCAGGTCCGGGTCCGCGGCCGCCTGGACGTGGAGACGCTCCAGCAGGAAGTACGCCTGCGGGTAGGTGGGTCGCTCACACCAGAGCGTGCCGTCGTTGTCGAAGACGGCGATCCGGGCGGCCGGTGGGACGAACACCGCCGAACCGCCCGTGGTGACCTCATCGACGAAGGCGAGGATGGCGTGCCGCGCGCCACCCTCGCGCCAGGCCGGGAGCCGGCTCTCGTCCACCACTAGCGACCCGACTGCATGGCGGCTTCCATCTTCGCCAGGACCTGGTCGACGCTGAAGCTCGCCGCCTTCATGCGCGGCGGGTACTCCAGGAACGTCTGCAGGAACTCGCCGACGACCCGCTGGGACGGGATGATGAGGTAGACGCGGTCCAGCATCCAGTCGAAGTACGTGTTGGACGTGATCTGGGCTCGCTCGAAGGGATCCGTCCGCAGGTTGAACATCAGCGGGACCCGGAGCATCACAAAGGGCTCCGCCCAGACCTGCAGCGTGCCGGGGACCCGCTGCTCGGCGAATACGAGCTTCCAGTTGTCGTACCGGGTGGCGACGAGATCGCCGTCGTCGCTGAAGTAGAAGAACTCGATCCGCGGGCCCTTCTCCGTCTCGCCCACCAGGTAGGGCAGGAAGTTGTAGCCGTCGAGGTGGACCTTGAACGTCTTGCCGGCCGCCTCGTGGCCCACCAGCAGCTTCTCCTTGACGTCCGGGTCGCCGGCGGCGGCGAGCAGGGTCGGCATCCAGTCCATGTGGCTGATGATCTCGTTGGAGACCACGCCGGCCGGGATCTTCCCCGGCCACCGGATCATCTCCGGTACCCGGAAGGCGCCCTCCCAGTTGGTGTTCTTCTCGCTCCTGAACGGGGTCATCGCGCCGTCCGGCCACGAGTTCATGTGGGGCCCGTTATCGGTCGAGTAGATGAAGATCGTGTCCTCGGCGATGCCCAGCTCGTCGAGCTTGTCCAGCACCCGCCCCACGTGCCGGTCGTGGTCGATCATCGTGTCGTGGTACTCGGACTGCCACCGGCCGGCCTGGCCAACGCTCTCCGGCTTCGGGTGGGTCCGGAAGTGCATGTGGGTGGTGTTGACCCACAGGAAGAACGGGGCATCCTCGGCGTTCTTGCGCTCGATGAAGTCCACGGCGCCATCGATGATCTCGTCGTCGATGGTCTCCATCCGCTTCTTGGTCAGCGGCCCCGTGTCCTCGATGCTCTGCGTGCCATCGGCGTTGGCCCGGCAGCGCAGGACGCCGCGCGGCCCGTAGTTCGCCTTGAAGTTCGGGAAGTCCTCGGCCCTGGGGTAGTCGGCATGTTCCGGCTCCTCCTCGGCGTTGAGGTGGTAGAGGTTGCCGAAGAACTCGTCGAACCCGTGCGTGGTCGGCAGGTGCCGGTCCTGGTCGCCCAGGTGGTTCTTGCCGTACTGGCCGGTGGCGTACCCCTGGCCCTTGAGCAGCTCCGCGATGGTCGGGTCCTGGGCCGGCATGCCGACATCCGCGCCGGGCATCCCCACCTTGGACAGGCCCGTGCGGTAGACGCTCTGGCCGGTGATGAAGGCCGAGCGGCCGGCGGTGCAGCTCTGCTCACCGTAGGAGTCGGTGAAGCGCATTCCTTCGTCGGCAACGCGATCGATGTTGGGCGTGCGATAGCCCATGAGGCCGTCGCTGTAGCAGCTGAGGTTCGTGATGCCGATGTCATCACCCCAGAACACCACGATGTTCGGCTTGCGATCAGGCATCAGCGTTCGCTCCTGCTCATCCGTGGGGCGTCCCTGGCGGAACCGTGGGCCCGCGACGCGCGGTCGGCGACGATTGTATCCGGCGGGACAGGGGCAGTCGCCGATCGCGCCCGACACGCTCGTCGCCGGCGGGGTCGAGTACGCCGCGACCACGCGACAGCGGGTCGGGGCCGCGGTGGGGTCGTACCGTGCGGGCCCGGAACTACCGCACGGCCGGCGCCCACGCGTCCGGCCCGGTTCTGCGGCATGGCGGTCCGGGCGGCCACGCCCGGTCGAACGCCCAGCGGCCGACTCGCAGTCGATGATTCATGCGTCAGTGACCGGCCGGCGACCGGCCGCAGCCCGAACCGCCGGCGCACGCCCTGGCCGATCACCGCGGAGGCCGGCCCGCCGTGCTCGAAGACGGGCGCCGGCGTCGCTGACTCGCGCGTCGCGACGGTAGGGCGGCCGGCCGAGCACAGAAGATCGACTGAGAGTCGGCGACGACACCGGCAGGGGTCCGGCGCCCATACGGCGACGAGGATGCCCGCGAGCCCCGCCCGCGGACGCCTCAGCGGGTGATCGACGGGTCCGCCACCCGCCCCATGAAGAGGATCGCGCCGGTCGGGACGTCGCGGAGCGCGAACAGGAACGGCCGGTCGACCCGGATGGTCATCGGCTCGGAGGGCGCGGACCCTGCCCGCATCACGACCGCCGTTGCCGCGGCCGCCTCGGTGCCCTTCTCGTCGACGTCGATGTTCGCCTGGTGGATCACGTCCGAGATCTGGAGCTGCTCGGCGGTGGTGATCCCCGAGAAATCGGCGGCATCGGTGAATGCCGTGGGCATCCCGAGGGCCGCCAGGACGTCGCCGAGCTGGGCCTTCGTCTCGATCGAGAACTTCGGGAGGGTGAGCGACACCTGCGTTCCGGCGAGCGCGCCGGTGATCGCGGCGAGCTGGTCCGCCGTCAGCGCCTGCTCGAAGGCCGCCAGGTCGTCGGGCAGGATGACCGTCATCGCCAGCGAGCCGCCGACGTAGGGGATCTCCACCGCCTGCCAGCCGGGTCCGGCCGCCGCCGGCATCGTCTCGCCGAGCTGCATCATCGGCACGTCGACCGTGGTGCCGTCGGCCCGGGTGAAGGCGCCGGGCCTGGTGGACTCGGCGACGAAGGGCGTCAGCCAGGGCGCCTTCAGGTAGATCGCATTGACGAGGGTCAGCCGGGACTCCGGGGTCAGCACGCCCGGGACAAGCAGCTCCGGGATCCGCTGCTCGGTCTGGTCGGCGACCCATCCGTTGATCAGCTTCCGGGCGGCCTCGGTTTCCTTCACGTAGTCGACCAGGCGGAGACCGGCCCCGAAGCGCTCCGCCAGGGCGCGCAGGTACGCGTCCTCCAGCGGCATCCCTGCCTGGGCGAACGGGGCGTTGGCGATGCGAAGCGCGACCGCGAGATCCTGGTCGGTGGCGTCCTTGAATGTGCCGCTCCGCGTGGCAAGCGCCTGGTCCAGGGCGTTCAGCCAGGCGGCGTTCTCGTCCGCGCCGAGGGCGTGCATCACGGCGTCCATCTCGGTCGCGGTCTGGCCGCGGGCGCCGGCACGAGCCATCGCGAGGGCGAGGGCGATGCTCGTCGGCGAGAAGACGACATTGGAGCCGCCGGCCGCGATCTCGCGGTACAGGTCGAGCCCGAGTGCGTTGAGGGCGGCACTGGCGGCGGCCGCGTCCGCTGGCGCCGTCGACGCCCGGGGGACGTCCGCCCGCGCCAGCGCGACGTCGCCGCCGGTCGAGGCCGCGGGAGCACACGCCGAGAGGACCAGGGCCAACGACAGCAGGGCGGCGAGCTTCGTCTTCATGGCCCATGGACGCCCGAAGCGACGCTCCGGTTGCACCGCGCGGGGACCTGTTTCGCAGGGGTCGCGCCGCGGCGTATCCTCACCGGCCATGGAACGCTGGCAGACGATCATCGAGCCCTTTCGCATCCATTCGGTCGAGCCGATCCGGATCACGACCCGCGAGGAGCGATCCCTGGCGATCGAGGAGGCCGGCTACAACCTCTTCAACCTCCACGCCGACGAGGTTCTCGTCGACCTGCTGACCGATTCGGGGACCGGCGCCATGAGCCGGGACCAGTGGGCCGCGATCCAGCACGGTGACGAATCGTATGCCGGCAGCCCCTCGTGGTACACGTTCCTGGACGCCGTCCACGAGCTGTTCCCATTCCGCCACGTCATCCCCACCCACCAGGGACGGGCCGCGGAGAGGATCCTGTTCTCCGTCATCGGCGGCCCGGGGAAGACCATCCCGAACAACACGCACTTCGACACGACCCGGGCCAACGTCGAATACACGGGTGCGGCGGCCGTGGACCTGGTGATCGAGGAAGGGCGCCGCCCTGAGGTCGAACATCCGTTCAAGGGCAACATGGACCTCGCCCGGCTCGACGCCCTGCTGGCGGAGCTCGGGCCCGCGAAGGTCCCCGCCGTCATCGTCACGATCACCAACAACTCGGGCGGGGGCCAGCCGGTGAGCCTCGAGAACCTCCGCGGCGTCCGGGCGATCTGCGACCGGCATGGCGTGCCCCTGTTCCTGGACGCCTGCCGCTTCGCGGAGAACGCGTGGTTCATCAAGACCCGCGAAGCGGGCCAGGCCGACCGGACCGTCGTGGAGATCGTCCGCGAGATCGCGTCCCTGGCCGACGGCATGACCATGTCCGCGAAGAAGGACGGCCTCGTCAACATCGGCGGCTGGCTGGCGCTCAACGACGACGGAGTCGCTGAGCAGTGCCGCAACCTCCTCATCCTCACCGAGGGTTTCCCGACGTACGGCGGCCTCGCCGGGCGCGACCTGGAGGCGATCGCCCAGGGGCTTCGCGAGGTCGTCCAGGACGACTACCTCCGCTATCGGATCACGAGCACGGCATACCTGGGCGAGGCCGTGGCGAAGGCCGGCGTGCCGGTGGTGCGGCCCATCGGCGGCCACGCCGTCTACCTGGACGCCCGGGCGCTCCTGCCGCATGTCCCGCCGCTGCAGTACCCCGGCCAGGCGCTCGCGGTCGCCCTGTACCTGGAGGGCGGGATCCGGGGCTGCGAGATCGGGACGGTGATGTTCGGACGCCACCCGGATGGGACCGAGACGCCGGCGGCGATGGACCTGGTGCGCCTGGCGATCCCACGCCGGACGTACACGCAGAGCCACGTCGACTACGTCATCGAGGTGGTCCGGTGGGTGGCGCAGCGTGCGGGGGATCTCCGCGGCTACCGGATCGTGGACGAGCCACCGGCCCTGCGCCACTTCACCGCCCGCTTCGAGCCGCTGACGTAGCCGGCGGGCGGCGATCGCGACGACCCGACCGGGTCGGGTGACGGCGGCGAGCACTCGGCCGCGTGGCGGCGTCCCGGCCAGGTGGCGACGGCGAGCACTCGCCGGGTGGCGGGACCGGGCATCAGACCGGGCGGCGGCGTCCCGGCCGGCCGTCACGCCGCGGTCAGCCTCCGCCGCGACGCCGCGCGCCGTGCGGATGCCCGGTCGCGGTACGCTGACCCGGTGACGACCTGGCGGCTCCTTCCCGACGACGGCGAGCGCGACCCCCGGATCAACCTCGCCCGCGAGGAGGCGGTCGCGCGTCACGTGGCCGTGGACCCGGCTGCCCCGACGCCCGTCCTGCGCCTGTGGCGCGACGACCCGGCGGTCGTGATCGGGCGCTTCCAGCTGGGTGCAGCCGAGGTCGACGGCGCGGCGGCCGCGGCGCTGGGCGCACCGATCCTGCGACGCTTCACCGGCGGCGGCACCGTGTGGCATGACCCGGGCAACCTCAACGTGTCCGTGATCCTGCGGCCGGAGGACGCGCTGTTCGCCGCCGACCCGGAGCTGCGCCGGCTCCCGGGCCTGTATCGCCTGGTGCTCGACCCGCTGGCGGCGGCCGCGCGAGCGCTGGGTGTCGCAGCCCGCGCCACGGAGCGCGACCTGGTCGTGGACCGCCCGGACGGAAGCACCGCGAAGCTGAGCGGCGTCGCCGCGTGGCTCGGAGGCCGGGCGCTGCTGGTGCACGCAACGCTGCTCGTCGATGCGGACCTCGACGCGCTGGCCCGCGCCTGCGCCGGCCCGGGTGCGCCGGGCGACCCCCGCTGGGAGCGCACGAAGAGCCGCCGGGCGACCGTGACGTCGCTGGCGCGCGAGCTGGCCGCCGACGGCGCGTCAACCCCGTTGCCGGCGGCCGTGGACCGCGCGGTCGTGGCGGCGTTCGGCGCCCGGAGTCCGGGTCCGGCGGCTCCGCTCGCGCCGAGCGGGTGGACGATCGATGAGCTGGCGGCTGCCGAGCGCCTTCTTACCGATCGCTACGCGAGCCCTGCCTGGCACGCGGACCCGACCACGGCCTGACGGTCGCGCTGGCACGCGGCGCGGCCGTCGCTCGGCGCGGCCGGGCTGGGCCGTGGACCCGGACCGAGTGCCGGGGCGCCGCAACGGCGGTCGCGGCGCCCCGGCGAGTGCTACGGGTGGATTCCCGGCGCCCGGTGATCCGACACTCGGGCCGGGGCCGGCCCCGCGTTAGCCGGCGCCAGGCTTCCGGGCCGGGCGTCGACGGCATCGATGCCGCGGGCCGGGCCCGTCGCCGGGGACCCTGCGAGTGCACGTCCGGCCGCCGTGATCGACGACTCGGTCACGGTCGTGATGCCGGCGGCGCCGTTCGTGTAGGCCACGCTGGCCAGGCCACCCGGAAGAATCGCGATCGATGGGTCGGTGACGTCGCACGAAGCGACGAGCTGGGTGACGGCCCAGGTCCCGCTCCGCGTCGTCGCGAGGTAGATCCCGGGGCTGGCGCCCCAGCAGGCGCGCGCCCAGGTGACGAACACGGTGCCAGCCTCGTCGCGCACCACGGCAGGCGAGTTGTCGGCCCACGAACGCGACAGGCGCACCGGCTCCCATGGCGCGACCGTGGTGGGGCCCCAGGCGGCGTAGATGCCGGGGTTGGTGTCGTTTCGGTCCCAGGCGAGGATCGCGACGTCGCTGGCACCGATCGCCGCGATCGACGGGGCAGCCGAGTCCAAGGCGTCGACGAGCTCGGGCACTCCCCAGGCCGCGCCTCGATGCACGGCGTACAGGGCGCCGTCGCGGACGAAGGCGACGACGGCCTGGTAGGACCCGACGAGCAGCGCGACGTCAGGGGACGCGTCGCGACTGTCGTTCGTTGCCTGCTCCTCGTTCAGGCTCCCGTCGACGACCCGGATCCCGGCGTCCGTCGCGTACGCGACGAGCGACGTGGCCCCGGCCGCGACGGCCGCTGCGGAGCCAGATGCAACCTGGAACGCGTGCTCCTGCCACCCGCCACCGGCGTCCCAGTAGAGCCGGTCCGGGATCGCGACGTAGGGATTGGCGCCCGCAAACGCGAGGTCGGGCAGCCCGTGCGTGGCGCCGAGCCTGCTATCCGCCCAGGAGCCGCCGGCGTCGGTCGCAAGCGAGGTTCCGTCCTTCGCGTCAGTGGCAAACCGCTCGAACGCGAGGTAGCGATCCCCGGTCCCGTCCTGCCCCAGCGACGGGAGCTCGACGAGCACCGATGGCGCGATGAGCGTCTCCGCGTCGGGGTCCTCGCGGTGGAGCCGCAGCCCCGGAGCGTGCCAGGCGCCGCGATAGGCCACGGTGAGCCGGCCCGTGCCGTCCCGCAGGATGTCGGGGAGGCCCGGCGAGCTCTCGTCGGCGGCGAAGAGGGCTTCGCTGGTGGCCATCGCCGCGCCGGTGTACCGGAACAGCGTGTCCAGGCTGTCGTCACCATACGCGCCGGCCACGATCTCCGGGTTGCCGGAGCCGTCGAAGCCGAGCGCCGGGATCCCCGTCTCGGTGAGGCCAGTCGGCAGGCCCACGACCGTCGTGACCCACGCGCCGGTGGCGTTGGTGAGATACAGCAGGCTGGCGTTCCAGTCGGCGTCGTAGCGGACGGCCGCGACGTGGAGCTTGCCGGCAGCGTCGATCCCGAGGGCGGGATAGTCGTCGATCGACGGGCCGCTCGTGGCGCGGCTGGCGACCCAGCTGCCCGTCGCGTTCGAGAGGACGTAGATCCCCAGGGCGGAAGGGTCGTAGCGCACGAACGCGATGCGCACCTTGTTCGCCGCGTCCAGCACCAGCGAGGGCTCGCTGTCCCAGGTGCTGGTCGTGAGCCGCGTCGTCACCCAGGCCCCGCTCGCGTTCGTGAAGTACCAGATCCCCGGCGCGAACCCTTCCGAGGAGTAGGCCACGTGGAGCTTGCCCAGCTTGTCGATGGCGATGCTCGGGGACCACGGGGTCGCGTCGCTCCGGAGCAGCGTCGTGACCCAGGTTCCCGTCACGTTGGTGGCGTAGTACAGGCCGGCGCCCTCGCGCACGAAGACGACGTGGGCCTTGCCGGCCCCGTCGAAGACGAGATCCGGCAACCCGTCGGCGCCGGCCGAGGCGCGCTCCGTGACCCAGCTGCCCGTCGCGTCGGAGGCGAAGAAGATCCCGGGCGCGGCGTCATCCCGCTCCCAGGCAATCCCGAGGTGCCCGCCGGTGTCCATGGCGAGCGCGGGGCGCGTGTTGTAGACGCCGGCGACGGGCGTCTCGGGCGTCCACGCGGCCCGCGCCGGCGCAGCGGCCAGCGGGATCACGAGGACGACGGCCGCGGCGAGCGCCGCGAAGGTGGCGAGGAGGTGGCTTCTGGATGCCTGGCTGGCGGCCGGGCGGTGCATGCGGTTCATCGTCGCCCCCTCACCACGCGAGGCGAACGTAGACGTCGTTCGCCGTCGACGAGTAGTCGTCATAGAGGAGGATCGTCCGGGTGGCGACGTCCACGTCGGCCGGCGAGCCCCACTTCGTCTTGCGGACCGAGGCGACCTGCGCGGTGCTCCACGTGGATCCGCTGTTGGTGCTGGCCCGGTAGTACACGTAGCTGGCCGCGCAGGTCGACGAGCTGCAACGCTCGTAGACCGCCATCCAGCGCGTGCCCCGGACGGCGAGCACCGGCGACTCGCTCCAGTACGAGGTCGACGGGTTCAGGCTCACGACGGAGCCCCAGTGGGCGCCCTTGTCGGTGGAGCGCCGGATCACCGTCCAGTTGTCGCTGGAGGTCTCGGCGCTGTACCCCACGATCACGGTGGACCCGCTGGCGGCCAGCGAGGATGGCGTCCAGGAGGCCGCGTTCGTGGCGAGGCTGAGCGCCGTCTTGAAGGACGACCCGCTGTTCGTCGAAGCCCGGACCCTGATGTTCCGCCGTGCGGAGTAGTAGCTCACGTACAGCACGCCCGAGGCGATGGCGAGCGTCGGGAAGGCCTCATAGAGGGCCGTCCGCGGCGACGCGTACGGGCGGTTGGTTGTCGAGGCGATGAGCTGGCGGGCCGACCACGTGGCGCCGCCGTTCGTGCTGCGGCGCAGGTAGATCTTCCCGTTGAGCTGGTTCGTCCAGACGACCCCGACGAGGCTCCCGTAGCGCGCGATCCGCACCGGGCCCGCGGACTCGTTGGTGGGCGAGAGCTGGACCTGGGGCTCCCAGCTGGCGCCGTAGTTCGCGCTGCGCCGCGTCACCACGATGGCGTCGAGGCCCGCGAACAGGTCGTCGCTCTCCACCCAGGCGGCGTTCACGCCGCTGCTGTACGCGTCGATGGTGGGGGCGCCGGATTCGGCGCCGCCGCCGCGGGAGAGGCGCACGGCGCTGGCCCACGTGGAGCCGGCGTTCGTGGTCCGGAAGTAGAGGACGTGCCAGCTGCCCAGCACCTGGCGCTCGAGAACCGCGTGGGCGGTCGCCGATGAGCTGACGGCGAGGCTGCCCGGGGATGCCCAGCCACGGCCACCGGAGGTCAGCGCGACCGGCGTGTGCCACGACAGGGCAAGCGCATCGGTGGCCATGACGAGCACCATGGCGAGAGCGAGGAGAACGGCGCCCCCTCCTCGTCGCGCCCGACCGCGAGATCCCGGCGACATCGGCAGCCCTCCTTGGCGGACACGACCCGTGACGGCCGACGCCCGCATTGCCCCCCGCATCGCGTGGTCGACGAAGCGTCCGACGGGGAGTGGAAGGGTGGAAGTGCCGATCGGCCCCCGTGCTCCGACCCCACGATGGCGATCGCCCCCGGCTGGCGGCCGGACGTCCGACGCGACCCGCACGTGGGTGCCGACCCGACGCCGGCGATCGCCGGGCCGCACCGGTCCGGCGATGCAGCAGGCCGGCGGGCGTGGTGAAATGGCGCGGACCGATCAGGGGCCAGCCATCGGCGGCGCACCGCCCAGTCTCGATCGGCAAGAGGGAGGCCGACCATGTGCCTGTTCGCATTGCTGGCGGGGATGTTCCCGCGCGTCGCGTTCGCGGTCTACTGGCTTGCCCGACCGACCGTGGTCGACGCCGCCTTCGGCACGTTCATCATCCCGCTCCTGGGCCTGATCTTCCTGCCGTTCACGACGCTGATGTACGTGATCCTGTGGTCTCCCGGGGTGGGCATCACGGGGTGGGACTGGCTGTGGATCGGGATCGCATTCGTGCTGGACCTGGGCCACTACACGTACAGCGCCTACGGCAACCGGGACCGGCTCCCCGGCGGGACCTCCTCCGTCTCGTAGCCCGTCGCGCACCGGCTGCCCGGCTCCCGCACGCGCCATGCCCGACGCCGATCCCGCGCCTCGCGACGACCGGGCGCATCCCGACGACCGGGTGGCAGCGGGGGCCGGCCATCGGGCCACCCTGATCCTCGACGGCTTCCCCGTGGAGACCCTGGCCGACCTGCCGCCGGAGCCCGGTCGCCTCCTGTTCGTGGGACTGAACCCGTCGCCGGTGAGCGTAGCCGCCGCGCACTACCACCAGGGCCGCCTGGGACGGACGTTCTGGCGACGCCTGGTCGCGGCGACGATCCTGCCGCCCGGGACGGACATCGAGACGGCCGACGACGCCCTCGCGGCGGCCGGGCACGGGATCACCGACCTCCTCAAGCTCCCCAGCGCCCGCGACGACGCGGACCAGGCGACGCTGCGCGCGGGGGTGGGCCCGCTCTGGCAGAAGGTCGCCGTGTGGCGGCCGGCCGCGGTCATCTTCATCTACAAGCGCGCCGCCGAGGCGTGCGCCGGCCGGCGGATCACGGAGCCGTGGGGCCACCTCGAGGAGCTGGCGGTCGCCGCCCGCCCCTGCTTCCTGATGCCCGGCCCGTACGCCTCCCGCGACGACGTGGAAGCGGGCCTGAACGTCGTTCGCAACCTGCGGAGCGCGATCGACGATTGAGCGGCCCGGTTGGCCCGGTTGGCCCGGTCGGCCCGGGTGTGGGAGGGCCGTCAGCACTGGCGGGTGGGACCCGCCCGGTGGAGAATGGCGGCCCGCGGGCGACTGGGCCGCCGGCGCATCGGCACCCGATCTCCGCAGCGGCTCGTGATCATCGGAGGCACAACGTGCTCGTCGTCACCACTCCCTACCTGACCGGCTACCGGGTCGTCGAGGCGAAGGGCCAGGTGTTCGGCCTGGTCGTCCGCAGCCGCGGCCTGGCCGGGAACATCTCCGCCGGTCTGCGCTCGCTCCTGGGCGGCGAGATCCACGAGTACACCTCGCTCCTGGAGGACACCCGTCGCCAGGCGATGGACCGGATGATCCAGAACGCCACGGTGATGGGCGCGAACGCCGTCCTCTCGTTCCGCTTCGACAGCTCGGAGATGGGCGGGTCGATGTCCGAGATCGTGGCGTATGGCACGGCCGTGGTCGTGGAGCCGGACTCCACGGCGACGACGCCGGTGCAGGACTGAGGGCCGCACGATGATGGGCCTTGCCCGGATCCTCGTGGTCATCGGCGGCCTGCTCATGGTCGGGTTCGGCCTCTGGCTCGCGACGTACGGCAACGAGGGCGAGCTCCTCCTGGTCGCGACGGGACTCCTCACGGCGCTGTTCGGCCTCGTGTTGATCGGGGTCCTGGCGTTCGAGCGGATGCGCTACCGGTCTGCGGCCAGCGAGCCGCCGGCGCCGGCCGGTGCACCCGCAGGCGAGAGTCCCGATGCGGTGCTGGAGGCACGCTTCCGGCCGACGGCTGAGGTCTTCGTCGACCCCACCTCGGGAACGACGATGCGGGTCTACTCCGACCCGGCGAGCGGCGAGCGGCGCTACCGCGCGGAAGCCTGAGCGCGAGCCGGCGCCTCGGGCATCGAGGCGGCGCCGGATGCGTCACTCCTCGCGGAAGAGCCTCGCGAACCCCGGGTACGGCCTGAGCGGGACCAGGTCGAAGTCGATGAGGCCCGCCGCGACCAGCGGCAGGCTGTCCACCGCGGTGCGGGCCGCCGCCAGGTCCGGCACCTCAAAGAGCAGCACGCCGTTCGCGCTGTCGGCTCGGAAGTAGACCTCGCGCAGGACGTCGGCCTGGTACATGTCCCAGACCCGCCGTGCCTCCGCGGGCCGAAGCTCCGCGAACCGGGGGTCGTCCTGGGCGACGACGTCGTGTCCCAGCGCCAGCACCTTCATTGGGCGTCTCCTCAGACGATGGCCACCGGTCGCTCGATCGCGGCGTCCGACATGAAGCGCCGGTCCACGAGCACCCGGATCACGTAGTTGATCTCCAGGCCGGCCCCGTCGAACGACGGCGCGGAGCCGGCGGGGATCGGGAGCCGCACCTCGACGCCGCCCTTCAGGGCGCCCGGGTCGATCGGCACGGTCGCCACGATCCCCTCTGCGCCATTCGGGGCGTTCGTCCGCCGGTGGAGCTCCACCCGGCCCTTCGATCCGCCCGGCGACGACGGCCAGCGCACGCTCACGATCAGCTCCGACCCCGCGGGTGCCGGCAGCTCCGACGTGACGCCGATCATGGCGTCGCCCACGGGCACGCCGGCCAGCAGGCTCATCCCGCCCTGCTTGCCCACCCCGGCCCGGATCAGATCCGGGTGCTGGGCCAGCGGCAGGTAGGCGGCGACGAAGTGGTCGGAGCCCATCGAAACGTCCCAGCGCACCTCCAGCGCCCATGCGACGATCGACTCGCCGAGGTGGGCGGTGGGCGGGCCCAGCCGGGGCGCCGGGACGGCGAAGCGGGCCTCGAACGTCTCGCCCGGCTGCAGGGCAGCGGGGATCGCCGGCTCCGGGAACGCATCCTTGATGAAGAGCGAGCCGTCCGTCTCCACCCAGTCGTCCCTGTGGGTGACGTGCCCCTCGGAGTCGCGGTCCTCGTCGGAACGTCGGACCTCGTCCAGGCGCAGACCGACGAGCCGGAGCGCGGCCCTGCGCGCATCGATCCGCTCGACTGCCGTCACGCGCAGCGTGCCCGTGATCCCTTCGCCGACCATCGCCGGCTTGTCCAGGACGATCTCCCCGGTCACGGCATCGTCGCTCGCGCGAAGCAGCTCCTCGGCCGCCACCGAGTGGAGCGGGTGGCTCCCCTGCGCCCCGGCCAGGCGATGCCCGTTGATGGCGTCGAACGGCTCGGGCGACGACCCGGTGTGGCTGGTGAACGACCCGAACCCGCCGAGGTTGATGGAGATGGACATCCGGGGCTGCCTCCTGGCTCGTGGCGCACTCCCTCCTCGCGTCGGCGCGGTGCGCGTTGCGCCATCCTCGCAGATGACCGCCCGGCGCACCTCGCCCCGCACGTGCCGAACGCACCTTGACCCGGCGGACCGACGCATCGACGCTTGGGGCGTCCGCTCGCGACCCGTGACCCGCGACCGGCAGATGCGACGGGGCCACATGGAGGGTCGGATGCGCAGCGCGATGCGAGGATCCAACTTCCGGCGGACACGACTCCAGGCGCTGGCGGCCGTGCTCCTGGCCCTGGGGGGCGCCCAGGCGATCCTGTACGCCGGGTTCATTCCGGTCCCGCCGCTCAGCGACGTGCCGCTGCCGCTGCTGATGCAGGCGCTCGGCATCGCCGGGGTGATCACCGCCGTCGGGGTCTACCTGCACCAGCCGTGGGGCCGCTGGCTGGGCGTGGCGGTGACGGTGACGAGTCTCGCACTCGCGCTGGGCCGCGCAACCAGCTCGACCTCCGCCCTGGGCACGCCCTTGGGCTTCGCTGGCTATGCGATCGACGTCGCGTTCGGCGGGCTCGTCCTGTGGGTGCTGCTCCGGCGCTGGGGCCCACCTCCCTGACCGACGAACCCGGTCCGCACGTACGCGGCCGGGCGTCCCGGGCCTCGCGCCGGTCGCAGGGCGCGGCGAGCACCCGGCGACGTCAGGGTTCGATCGTGACCATCATCGGGGCGCGGATCGTGCGCTCGCCGCCGCAGTCGCCCACTCCGAAGCTCGCGGTCGCGGTGATCTCCCATCGGCCGGCAGGCAGCCGCACGAGCGGATCGGCGAAGAAGGCCCGGTAGAACGCGGCATTCGGGTCGTCGCCGCCGAACCCGCCGGACTTCGTGATCCCGCTGCTGAGGGGGCTCCCCGCCTCCAGGCGATACGGCCGGCAGTCGTCCGTCCAGGCCGCCTCCATGCGCCGCGAGCCGTCGACCTCCCGGAAATCGAAGGCCAGGAGCCCCGAGCCCGAGCCGTAGAGGTCGGCGCTGCCGTCGGCGACCTTGAGCCACGCCCGACCCTCGATCGGCTCGCCCGCCCGCCACGTGTCGTCGCCCAGCTCGAAGACGAGCGTGAACGGGCCGTCGGCCGCCTCGTTGTGGACGGCCTGCCCCGGGTCGCGTGACCCGCCGGGCGTCGCCGCCGGCTCCGCGGTCGGGGAGCCAACCGGCAGCGTGGGCGAGGGAGCGGGGCTCGCGCACGCGGCCATGACCAGCGCGAGGCA
This sequence comes from uncultured Chloroflexia bacterium, assembly GCA_963810065.1. Classification (GTDB taxonomy): domain Bacteria; phylum Chloroflexota; class Limnocylindria; order Limnocylindrales; family CSP1-4; genus CTSoil-043. The sequence continues at coordinate 436,039 of CAWELX010000002.1, forward strand.
CATCACCAGCGCGAGGCACATCGGCGCGACGAGACGAATCCTTCTGATGGCTGCCTCCTGTGGCCCTGAGACGCCATGGTCCGCCGCCGGTTTCGCGCCGGCGGGGGTCGATCGGATGGAGTTGGCGCTCCACAAGCGTAGGATGGCGGCCAGGTCGACCTGATCCGTCAGCTCAGGCCAAAGGGGGGTCCAGCACATGCGTCGTTCGCGCGCGCCCATCATCACGCTCATCGCGACCCTGGTCGTCGTCGCCGGGTGTGCCGGCGGAGGCGGGGCGGCGGCCACGTCGGAAGCCGGGGCGTCCAGTCAGCCGGCCGCGTCCGCGGCCCAGGCATCCACGCAGCCCGCAGCGTCGGCCGCGGCGTCGCCTGCACCGGCCGCCGGCGGGGGCACGCTTCCGGGGGATCCCTGCCAGCTCGTCACGGCAGCGGATGTCAGCTCCATCTACGGCGGCAGCGTCACGGCACTGGGCCTCGATGAGAACGGCGCCTGCCCCTTCGAGATCGAGGGCAAGGCCAAGGCCGGGCAGTCCGTCGCGGCCGGTGAGTTCGCCGTGTCGTTCGGCGACGAGTTCAGCTCGTACGACACGGTGAAGATGCTCTTCGGCGACGGCGTGAAGAAGATCGAGGGCCTCGGCACCGACGCCTACTCGTTCGGAGGGTTCATCCACGCGAAGGTGGGCGCCGGCGAGCTCGTGGTCGGTGGCGTCTGGGTCGGCAACTACGATCGGGCGCTGCTGGAGACCGAGACCTTCGAGATGACCAAGCTCCTCCTGGGCCGCCTGTGATCGCCTGAGCGGGCGAGCAGGCGCCGAGGAGGAGCCCATCCGACCTTCGCCCGGCTCAGGCCAGCGAGACGATCCTGAGACCGAAGGGGCCGCTGGGCGCGGTCACCGTGACGGCGTCGCCGGCGCGCCGCCCCATCAGCGCCCTGCCCACCGGCGACGTGCTGCTGATGCGCCCGTCGGCGGGCGACGCCTCGTGGCTGCCGACGATGGTATAGGTCTCCTCGCCCAGGTCGTCCTCGACCGTGACCGTCGTGCCCAGGCTCACGTGGCTCGTTGACGAGCCCTCGATCGTCACGGCGTCGCGCAGGAGCGCGGTCAGGTGCTGGATCCGGCCCTCCAGGATCGACTGCTCCTTGCGGGCCTCCTGGTACTCCGCGTTCTCGCGCAGGTCGCCCAGCTCCCGGGCCGCGACGATCCGTCCCACCACGGCGGGTCGCTCGACGGCGATGAGCTGCTGAAGCTCGGCGCGGGCGCTGGCGACGCCCTGCTCGGAGAGGTAGGCGGTGCTGCTCATGGGCGTCTCCGGATGTCGTGCGATGGGTCGGGGCTCGGCCGGCGGCCGCTCGAGGGGCGGGAGCGCCGAGCCGGCGGATCCGGCGGAGAGACGCCCGTGCGGGCGTCAGTCTGGCAGGTCGGCGGCCGATCGGCAGACGGTCGGCTCCCGAACGGCCGCTGGGTGCGGCAGGCGGCCATCGCACGCGGCGGTACGTGCTCTCGTCTCGCCGAGCCACGCGAGAATGACGATGGCGCGGGCCGTCTTCATCGATCAGGTACGCGATCCGCACGCCGCCGACTGCTGCCGGAGCGGACCGGCGCCGGGCTCTGCCGGCGGTTACGCTCGGCGAGCGCAGGATGACATCGGAGGCCGAAGGCAGGCAGTGGATGTGACCGAGCTGGCGGCGATCGCCTACGCCAGTGCGACCGCGATCGTGATGGCGTTCCAGGTCGCCCTGGCCCTCGGGGCGCGATGGGGCGCCTACGCGATGGGCGGCAGGTTCCCGGGGCGCTTCCCGCCGGCGATGCGCGTCGCAGCGCTCGTCCAGGCCGTGGTGCTCGGCGTGCTGGCGCTGGTCGTGCTGTCGTTCGCGGACCTGGTGCTACCGTCCCTGGCCCGGGACTTCCCGTGGCTGATCTGGGTCGCCGTCGCGCTCTCTGCCACCAGCGTTGCCATGAACGCGATCAGCCGAAGTCCCGGCGAGCGCCGCATCTGGGTGCCGGTCGGGCTCGTGATGCTGGCCTCCAGCCTCACCGTGGCGCTCACGGCGGGCTGAGTGCCGACGGGTCGGATCCGCCGCGCGGCCTCATCCGCCGCGTCACTTCCAGGCGCTGGGCGCTTGTGCGCGGCGCGCCCCACGGCTCACGGCGAGATGGACTTGCAGTGGAGCGCCCAGTCGAGGTACTTGAGCGATGTCGGGCTGACGCCGGCCGGTGGGTGCGAGCAGTCGTAGCCGCTGGTCGCAGGCTTCGGCTTCGGCGTCGGGGTCGGCCGAGCTGACGGCTTCGGGGTCGCCTTCGTCTCCCTGACCCAGACCTTGACCCAGAAGCCGTTGTCGAGGCGGGTCACGATGACCGGTACCCCGGCCTTCGGCACGCCGATCGTCCAGGCGACGGCCTGGCCCGAGCCCGTCACCGGCTTGCGCCAGTCGGTCGGGCGGGCTCCGCCGACGACCAGGGTCAGGGTCGTCGGGCCGGCGGCATTGCGGAGCGAGGACCGGACCGCCCACTCGGACGAGCCGGCGGGCTTCGCGAGCTGCTTCAGGAACCCGGCCGTGACGTTGATCTCGCAGTACTGCGTGCCCGCCGCGATCATCGCGTCGGTGAGGGGCGGCAGCTTCGCCTTCGCCCGGGCGCCGTCGATCGCCTTGCGGACCGCGAGGTCGGCGCGGAGAGCCTTGCCGCCGACCTCCAGCGCGCCGACGTCGGCCGAGCCGCCAATGAGGTCCTTGATCTGGGCCGCCGTCAGGCTCGGGTCGATGGCCCTGATCAGGACCGCCGTGGCCGCGACCATCGGCGCCGCCGAGCTCGTGCCGCCGTACTCCGCCCGGACCTTGCCGTCGGCGCCCTTGCCCCACACGGCCTGGTGGCCCGGGGCGCCGAGGGTCACCTCGCCGCCCGTGACGCCGGCGCCCACCCCGTTCGACGAGCTGTTGCGCGTCCCGCTCGTGTTGACGTTGCCGACCGTGATGACGTTGGGTGCCGGGATCCCGCCCGGGTAGTAGTTCCGGCCGTCGAGGGCGGTGTTGTAGTTGCCGGCCGCGAAGACGAAGAGCACATCGGGATGGTCCTTGGCCATCTTCGCGTAGAACATCCTCCACATCGCCGCGTCGCCGGCGTTCGCCGACGACACCGTGGAGCTGCCCCAGCTGCCGTTGATGATCGTCGCGCCCGACTCGATCTGGCGCATCGTGTTGAGGAGCTCGGCGTCCGTGTAGGACAGGCCGTCGTCGGAGACCCACGCCGCGGGCGCCCCCTCGTCGACACCGGCGCCCAGGACCGACTGGCTGACGACGAGGGAGGAGCCGAGGGGGCTCGCGATCCCGGCGATGCCGCCGTCGCCACCGTCCGCGGCGATGATCCCGAGCGTGCCATCGGCGTGCTGGAAGCCGTCCTTGCGCGGGTCGGTCTTCGTCGCCGGGCGAAGGTCCTTCGTCGTCCGCGGATCGCCGCTGAAGGTGACGTCGTCGAACTCCCAGTTGAGCTTCCGCTTCGCGTCGCCCTTCGTCAGCTCGGTGTCGGTGATCCCAAGGTGCACGCTGCCCTTCGGCAGGCCGGACGCGTAGTACGCCTCCCAGGCAGCGCGCACGCCGACCATCTCGTAGGGCTTCGCGTTTGCTCCCGCGTAGACCTTGTCGCCGAGGGCCGGGGCGCAGTCGGGGGCGGCCTGCGTGACGACGAGACCGACGGGGGCGACGACGACGATGCCCGGCTGCTGCTCGAGGAGCGCCTTGCGCGCATACCAGGTCTCGCTGTCCATGCTCGCCGGCACGCCGATCTTCCACGTGTCGAGGTACTCGATGCGCCCGACGATCGTGCCGTCGACCGCGGCGGCAGCGGCCTCCGCTCGGCCGACCGAGGCATCGTCCTCGAACACGACGAGGTACTGGTCCGACGCGACCCGGGTCTCCTCGTCGATGAGGATGAAGGCGGCCGGATCCGGGGCCGTCGTCCAGGCCTCGCCGAGGCTGGGTCCCGGCTGAATCGCGGGGGGTTCGCCGACCGGCGCGGTGCCTCCCTCGTCGCCCGGCGTGGCCGGCGTCGCGGTGGAGCCCGGGCCGGCGGCCTGACCCGGCGCCGGCGTTCCGCCCGGCGCGCCATCGAAGAGGCCAGCGTCCGCTGCAGCTGCCCCGACGAGGGCGACGATCACGAGGGCGACGATCACGAGCACGGTCTTGCCGCGTCGCGGGCGTGGGGCGGGCTCCGTCCAGGCAGCGGGTGCCGGCGGCGGAGGGATGACCGGCGCGTCGGCCGGCGGCGGGGCGTACGCCGGCGGGGCCGGTTGGGCCGGCGGGGCCGGCGGCGGGGCGGCGGGGTCGGCGGGGCCGGCGGCGGGGCGTCTGGGCCGGCGGGGCCGGCGGCGGGGCGTCTGCCGGCGGGGCCGGCGGGGCCGGCGGCGGGGCGTCTGCCGGCGGGGCCGGTTGGGCCGGCGGGGCCGGCGGGGCCGGCGGCGGGGCGTAGGCCGGCGGGGCCGGCGGGGCGGCAGCGGGACGACCGGGGTCGATACGGCCGCGGCGCCGCAGCCACCGCAGAATCGCGCGTCGGGCCCCAGCGGGCTGCCGCAGTGCTCACAGAACCGCCCGGGCATCGCGTCCATCTCCTCGTCAGGGTCCTGTCGCCGGCCTCGTCTCAGGGCCGTCTCCGGCCCGTGGCAGGACGAACAGAGTCACCGTGGGACGCGTGATCTGGCTCCAGACTCTGGACGACGCCGTCGGATGCGCCAGTCCCCCGATGGTCCGTCCCCACGATGACCCACTTCGGCCTCCAGGTGACCCCTTCGGCGTGCTGGGGCATGCCCGCCGACGAGTCGCGAGCCAACGCAGAGGCGCGGCTACGACGTCGCGGCCCGGCGGCTCGAGTTGAGCGCATTACCGGACGGAAGGGCGATCTCGCAGGCGGGTCCGCAGACCATGTTGACCGGCTTCGGCTCCTGGGAGGCCAGGCAGACCGCCGACGGCGCGCGGGTCCGCGCTGCGGGAGCGGATGCCCGGAGCCATCCGACGGCTGTAACCTGGACCCAACGTCGTCACCTTCGTCCAACGATGGCGCGGGAGGTCGACCTGAGTGCGCACCTGAGGGCCCAGCCCGGTGAGGCTCTTCGACATCTACCGATACGCGAAACCGAGTCCCGGGCCCGACGTCGAATACATCGCCGGGATCCGCAACCTGTTCAACGCGACACGTTGGCCTGCGTGGCCTGCGCTTGTGGAGGCGGGTCGAGTGCAACTCGACCACGGCATCAACTCGGTGATGATGGTTCGGGCACACGGGGGTCGAACGACGCCCGGCAATCCTCATCGCCTCCAAGCCGCACCGGGCCGGGTCCGACTGGACGCCGTGGCACGACGAACTCGACCCGCACGCAGGGCACATCCGCTACTTCGGTGACAACAAGGCCGAGCTGAATCTCGAACCAGACCGACCCTCGGGCAACCGGTCGATCCTGGACGAATTCATCCTCCACCGATCGAACCAACGCGAACAGCGACTGGCGGCCGCACCACTCCTGTTCTTCGAGAGCATCATCCACGAGGGAAGGGCGAAGGGGTTCTGGAGGTTCATCGGTCTCGGAGTCCTCGAACGGGCCGAGCGAGTGACCCAGATCGACCGGCACGGTCGACTGTTCGCCAACTACGCATTCGACTGCGCACTCATCGACCTTGGACCGGAGAACCTCAACCTTGCCTGGGAGTGGATCGCGGCACGCCGGGATCCAACGTGGACCCTCGAGGACGGCCTGAAGTTGGCGCCCGCCAACTGGCGTCGCTGGGTGGAGCAGGGAAGCTCCGTCATCGACCGCGTTCGACAGTCCGTTGCGCGATACCAGGTTCTGCAGCCGGCCGACCAGCGTCCCGATCGCGGCACGCCGGCAGAGGATGCCCTCCGCGAGGTCGTGGAGCACTACAAGACCGGTCCGTCATGGACCGGGGTCGGCGAGCACCGCTTCGAGGCTCTGGCATCCGAGGTGGTTGGAACTCACCTGAACGAGTCCGGCCGGTACCGCCGTGGATGGATCACGAAGCGTGGTGGCGACGGAGGCATTGACTTCGTGGGGCGCCTCGACCTTGGGGCAGCCGACTCTGGACTCAAGCTCGTCGTTCTCGGGCAGGCCAAGTGCAGGGCGGGGGCCTCCCCGGCGACCGGAGGAGTCGACCTCGCCCGAACCGTCGCGCGGCTTGCCCGCGGATGGGTCGGCGCCTTCGTGACGACCGGGTACTACACGGAGCAGGCGCAACGCGAAGTCATCAGCGACCACTTCCCGCTGCTACTCATCAATGGACGACAGGTCGGCGAGGCGGTTGTTCGCAACGCTGCGGTTCGCGGCGTGAGCGTGCCGGAGTACATCAATGCGATCGACGCCGACTACGACGGCCTGCTGTCGAGTCGGCTCCCGGAGGAGATCCTTGCGGAGGGACTACCGGGCGGCTGATCGGCCGATCAGCGCGTCACTTGCGCCGTGACACGCTAGCTGGCACAGCCCGGCTCCAGAGTCCGGGGCATGGACGCCCCCGCCAACGTTGTCAGCCTCCCCTCCCCCGCCGGTCGGCCGCCCATGCCGGGCTCGTCGGCCACCAGCCTGCCGCCGGTCGCGCGCGCCGGCCGGCGCCGCCAGCAGTGCCGCGCGCATCACGGTCGAGCGCGACCGCGTCGTGGTCGAGCGCCTGGTCCTCCTCGATGCCAGCCTGGCCGCCTTCGTCGCCGAGCGCCCCGCCGAGGAGCGCGCCGGCCTCGTGGAGCGCGCCCTCAAGATCGGCATGACCGCCCTGATGGACGCCGGCGTGACCGTCAACGTCGACGCGGTGCGGGCCGAGTTCGCCGTCCTCCTGCGCCAGACGGAGGACGCCAACGCCAAGGCCGCCGCCGCCCTGGACCAGCTCCTGCGCCAGAACTTCGCCGACGGCGACGGGCGCCTCCCGCGCACGCTGGAGACCTTCCTGGGCGACCGCGGCAAGCTCCGCTCGCTCACCGACGAGCTCTTCGACGAGACCAAGCGCGACAGCGCCATCGGCCGCATCAAGACGCTCCTCGGCACGTACCTCGAGGGCGACGGCAGCAAGCTCGCCACCCTCCTGGACCCCACCCGCCTGGGCTCGCCGCTCTTCCAGTTCCGCGGCGAGATGACCGAGGGGTTCAACAAGCTCAACGAGCGCATCGCCGCCCTGGAGGCCGCCTCGGCGGCCCGGGCCCAGGAGCGCGCGAAGGGCACCGCCAAGGGCGGCGACTTCGAGGACCTCCTGGAGGGCCTGCTGGGCGAGGGCGCCCGGGGCGCCGGCGACATGCTGGACCGGACCGCCGCCGAGACGGGCGCCGTCCTCAAGTCGAAGAAGGGCGACTTCGTCCTCACGCTCGACCCCGGCCTCACCCGGGGCCACGACGTCCGCGTCGTCATCGAGGCCAAGGACCGCCCGCTGTCGATGCGCGCCATCCGCGACGAGCTGCGCGAGGCGAAGGAGAACCGCGGCGCCGCGGTGGGGGTCATCGTCTTCACGCCGGCCCACGCGCCGGCGGGCATCGACCCGTTCACGGTCATGGGCGGCGACGTCTACTGCGTCGTCGACCCGGAGTCGCCGGAGCCGGCCTTCCTGGCCGCGGCCATCCGGCTGGCGCGGCTGCTGGCCCTGAGCACGCTCGACGAGCGCGAGGTGGAGGTCGACGCGGCCGCCATCGGCCGGGCCCTGGCCGGGATCAAGGAGCAGCTCGACGCCATCACGCGGCTCAAGAGCAACCTCACGTCCATCAGCACCGCGACGAAGGGCGTCTGGACGGGCCTCGACACGCTCCGGGCCGGCATCCTGGCCAGGGTCGCCGACGCGGAGGCGGAGCTCCGGGCCGCGGGGTAGGCCGCGGGGCGCGGTCGCCGGGGCCGGAGCCCGCAGCGCGCGGTCGGCCCGGGCAGCCACCGCGCAAGCCCGCCGGCCGCGGCGGTCACCGAGCAGGCCGGCCGCGACACGGGCCCGACAGCCACCACATCCGGGGAGCGGAGCGCCAACGGCGGGGGCCGTCGCCATCCGCTCCCCTGGGGACGTGCACACCGGGGTGGCCTTCGGGTCGCCCCGGTGTCGCATCCGCGGGGTGAACGAGCATGCGTCAAGGTCACCCGGCCTGGCGAGCACTCGACATCACCCCGCGGGCTCTGATCGGACTATCTGTTCGGATCGCTGCCCTCGAGCACAAGGGTCACGCCGAACCCGCGGTTGGCGGGGCATTGCGCGCTCAGCTGACCTCGTCCCGAGCAGACGATCTACTCGAACCCGTCGCTCGAACGTCGCCGGGGAGGCGGCCGTGGGGTGGCTCCCCGCCGCGCCACAGCCCGTGGCGGAGCCGGCTCACGGAGCGGACGCGACTCCCAGGTCCCGGTCCTCCATCTCCCACGCATGGTCCATCACGTGGTGGGCCGTGCGGCGCACGAGGAACTGGATCGGCCAGGTCCGCGCCGGCTTGCCTTCGGCGTTGTAGGCGCGGATGGCAGCGAGGAACTCCTGCCGATGTGTCGCCAGGCCGTCCGGGGTGAGGACGACGTCGAGCGGGGTCCGGACCTCGACCTTGCGCGAGAGCTGCAGGGGTTCGGTGCCGTACACGTGGCGGATGATCTGGTCGCGACTGCGCCCACCACCGCGAGCATTGGGGCGGAGCTCGGGGAGAGGCGCGCCGCGACGTCGTCGAAGGAGGCCCAGCAGGCGCGCAGGAGGTCGAGCCGCCGTTCCAGGTCGGCCGATGAGAGCACGTCACGCTCGATCTGCGACGGCACGTGCGCGATGCCCCAGAAGTCGGTCGAGCTGGATCCGGGCACGCGTTCGACTACCTCGGCATCGCGCGCCCGCGCGAAGGCGCTCCCCATGCCGGCCCGTTCGGCGACGCCGGCGTACCGCGGGAGGTACGCCGACAGCCTGTCCAATGCGTCGCCCTCCGAGGCCCCCCATCGATCGAGGCCGGGCCAGTCCATCGCGCCCGCCACGACCCTGCGCTTCTTGCCGATCTCGAGGATCACGCGCAGCGTGTCGGTCATGCCGGCGATCCTACTCGCAGCGCCTTCGCGCCAAGCGCCGGACACGTCCGGCGGGCGGGTAACGCCACGCCGGATCTCCGATTCGACGACGATCGTCAGCTCGATCGGGCGGACGGGCCCGGGCGCGTCCGAGGGACTCGACACGTCGAAGAGCCCGCCCACCAGGCGCTCCTTCTCACCTTGCGTCGTGGCACGTCGTGAGACGGCCAGCACGTCGAGGTCGCTCCGCGGCCGCAGCCGGCCGGTCGCGGTCGAGCCGTGGAGCTACGCGCCGACGACGTCCGGCCCCAGCACCTCGCGGACGAGGGCCACGACCCGGTCGAGCTGCTCCTGGTGCGCCTGACGGGTCACGAGCGGATGTGCCTCCTTCGCGATCGCAGTCGGCGGCGCCGCAGGCTGGGCCTGCTGACCGCTGTGGGCACCGCGGCCTGTGACCGCTGTGGGCACCGCGGGCTGCGGGCCGCGACCGACGTGGCACCGCGGGCTGCGACCGGTGACCGACGTGGCACCGCGGGCTGCGGGCCGCGACCGACGTGGCACCGCGGGCTGCGGGCCGCGACCGACGTGGCACCGCGGGCTGCGGGCCGCGACCGATTGTCACGCCGGCCGTCCGATGTCGAGGCCGCCGGTCGTAGCAGTCGGACTGCTGGAGATTCGGCCTGTCGTGCCCGGCGAGTGCCCCGAAGTGGCGGTTCGCCGGGAACTCCGTGCGTGGACCCGCGAATCTCAGCAGCAGGGCTGCTAGTCGCCCGCCGCAGACCGGAGCGGCCGATCGCGAATGGCGACCGTCCCAACGGCCGCTCCTGCCCACCCACCGAAGCCCGCCCACCGAAGCCCGCCCACCGAAGCCCGCCCACTGAAGTCCACCCACCGAAGCCCGCCCGCCGGCCGCTCCTGCCCGCTCGCCGAAGCCCGCCCGTGCGCGACGCCCCTCCGGTCCCCTACCCGTGCGCGGCGATCGGCCCGGCGACCTCCTGCATCGTGATGCAGCCGTCCACCGGGCAGACGTACTCGCACAGGTGACAGCCGACGCACTCGTCGTCGTCCACGACGAGCCGCGACGTGCCGTTCGTTCCCTCCAGGCGGATGGCCTGGTGGGCGCCGTCCTCGCAGGCCCGGTAGCACAGGTTGCAGTGGATGCAGGTGGCGGCGTCGATCCGTGCCTTCACCTTGTAGGAGAGGTCCAGCTCGCCCCAGTCGCCGATCGACGGCAGGACACGGCCAACCAGGTCGGCCGGCGACGCGAGGCCCCGCCCCGCGAGGTAGCCAGCCAGCCCGTCGATCATGTCCTCCACGATCCGGTAGCCGTGGTGCATCACCGCGGTGCACACCTGCACGTTGGTCGCGCCGACCAGCAGGAACTCCACGGCGTCGCTCCAGCTCGCGATGCCGCCGATGCCCGAGATCGGGATCGTGACCCGGCCGTCCTTGGCGATGGAGCTGACCATGTTGAGCGCGATCGGCTTGACAGCCGGCCCCGAGTAGCCGCCGTGCGAGCCCCGGCCGCGGACGGACGGGCGCGTCTCCCAGGTGTCGAGGTCCAGCCCGACGAGCGAGCTGATCGTGTTGATGAGCGCGACGCCGTCCGCGCCGCCCTGCTGCGCGGCCCGCGCGGCGACGGTGATGTCCGTGATGTTCGGGGTGAGCTTGACGAGGACAGGGATTTCGGCGGCCTTCTTCGCCCACCCGGTGATCATCTCGATGTACTCGGGAACCTGGCCGACCGCCGACCCCATCCCCCGCTCGGCCATCCCGTGCGGGCACCCGTAGTTGAGCTCGATCCCGTCGGCGCCGGTGTCGTTCACGCGGCGCACGATGTCGTGCCACGCCTCGGGCTTGGACTCGACCATGAGCGAGACCACCACCGCGCGATCCGGGAAGCGGCGCTTGACCTCGCGGACCTCGGCAAGGTTGGTCTCGATGGGGCGGTCGCTGATGAGCTCGATGTTCGAGATGCCGACCATGCGCCGGCCATCGACGTCGTGCGAGCCCAGGCGCGAGCTCACGTTGGTGATCGGGTCGCCCACGGTCTTCCAGACGGCGCCGCCCCAACCTGCCTCGAAGGCCCGGGCGACCATCTCCCCGGTGTTGGTGGGCGGCGCGCTGGCCAGCCAGAAGGGGTTGGGGCTGCGGATGCCGGCCAGCTCGACGGCCAGGCTGACGCCGGGCGCCCGGTCGGGGGCCGCCACGGCGCTGATGACGGGACGCGTCGGAACGACCGGGACGCCGAGCGCCTCGGCGATCGATCGCGCGGCCAGCTTCGCCTCCTGCACGGCGTTTACGACCTCGCGGCCGCCGTTCACCAGGTCGCCGCCGGCCCACACGCGGGGGTTGTCGGTGCGGCCGGTGGCCGGGTCCACCGCGACGCGGCCGGCGCGGGCGCCCACCGAGAAGTCGTCCACCAGGCGCTCCACCGACTCCTGCCCGGTGGCCACGACGACCGTGTCGAGCTTCACGCTGAAGCGCTCCCCGGGCACCCGGTGGGGCGCTGGCCGGCCACTCCGGTCGGGCGGGCCCAGGCGCATCCGATCGAACGTCGCGCCGCTGACGCGGCCGTCGGTGCCCGTGATCTCCACCGGCGCGGCGAGCCACTGGAATCGAACGCCCAGCGATCGCGCGAGCTCGATCGCGTGCGGGTAGGCCGGCGCCTCGGCTTCGCCGCGGCGGTAGAAGACCGTGACCTCCTCGGCGCCCAGCTGCACGGCTGCGGCGGCGGCGTCCAGAGCGGTGCTCCCGCCGCCGATGACCGCGACGTGCCCGCCCATGGCAACGCCGTCCGACTCGCCGGTGACCACCGGCTCCAGCAGCGCGAGCGCGTCGATCACGCCGTCGAGGCCCTCGCCGGGGATCCCCAGCCGGCGGCTCTTCCCCAGGCCCAACCCCAGGAAGACGGCGTCGTAACCCGCGAGCAGCTCGGCGGCCGTGGGGCCGTCGGCGGCGCGGGGCGTGCGGCCGTGGGGCCGTCGGCGGCGCCGCCCACGCGCGCGCCATCGGCGGTCGGGCTTTCGGTCGCCGTGCCGCCTTCGGCGGCCGTGGGGCCGTCGCCGACGCGTGTCCCGCGCCGGATCTCGACGCCGGCGCGCTCCACCTCGGCCACCTCGTGGGCCGTCATCTCCCGGGCGTGGCGCCAGGGCACGATCCCGTAGGCGCACAGGCCGCCCGCCTGGGCGCGCGCTTCGAAGATCGTGACGTCGATCCCCTGCCGGCGCAGCTCGGCCGCACAGGTGAGGCCCGCCGGGCCGGCGCCCACGATGGCGACCCGCTTGCCTGCTGCGGGGCCGGGGACGAAGAACGGGCGGCCGGCGTCGCGGTACGCATCCATCGCGACGCGCTGGAGGGCGCCGATCGGGATCGGCCGGTCAACCGGGCCGAGCACGCAGGCGCCCTCGCACAGGCTTTCGACCGGGCACACGCGGGCACACGTTCCGCCCATCGGGTTGGCGGCCAGGATGGTTCGGGCGCTTCCGTCGAGGTTGCCGGTCTCGATGCTGTGGATGAAGGCGGGCACGTCGATCCCGGTGGGGCACGCCGCCACGCACGGCGCGTCGAAGCAGAAGAGGCAGCGGGCGGCCTCCTCGCGCGCTACCTGCAGGGACAGGCCGTTGTCGACATCGAACCCAGCCATCGCGTCATCTCCGGAGGTGCCGATTGGGGCGCAGATCGCCACCGATCGGGACAGGGTCGGGGGTCGGATTCCACGGCCGATAGGGTCATGCGGCCCGTTTTCGGTCGTCCGCCGACGGGGGCCGGTGCAGCGTGCGAGTCGCCCGGCGACGCCGAGGGGTGAGGCTCGGCGTCATCGCGGCGGGCTCGGCGTCATCGCGGCGGGCTCGGCGTCATCGCGGCGGGCTCGGCGTCATCGCGGCGGGCTCGGCGTCATCGCGGCGGGCTCGGCGTCATCGCGGCGGGCTCGGCGTCATCGCCGCGGGCTCGGCGTCATCGCGGCGGGCTCGGCGTCATCGCGGCGGGCTCGGCGTCATCGCGGCGGGCTCGGCGTCATCGCGGCGGGCTCGCTGCCGCCCCCCACGATCGGGCGGGCACAGATGAGCCGAGAGCGAGCTACCGGCAGGTCAGTCGTAATCCCCAGGTGATCCCCGGATGAGTGGGGCACCGGATGATCGGTGGATGACGTCCCCACAGGTCACCATCGCCACGGGACTTCGGGCTGCCCGGCTGCAGCGCGGCTGGCCGCAGACACGCCTCGCCCGCGAATCGGGCGTTCCCCAGACAGAGATCTCGGCTCTGGAGCGGGCCGCCTATGGGAACTTGTCGCTGGAATCGGTTGCACGCCTCTGCACTGCGCTCGATGCCGAGCTCGTGCTCGAGATCCGGCCGGCCCGCGTGGTCGGTCGGGTCGACCAGCGCGATCCGGGCCATGCAGCGTGCGTCTCGGCAGCGCGCCGCATGCTGGAACGGGCCGGCTGGACGACGGCGACCGAGGTCGAGATCGTGACAGGCCGCGCCCACGGGTTCATCGACCTGCTCGCCTACCATGCGGCAACCGACCGACTCCTCGTCATCGAGGTGAAGACGGAGATCCGCGACATCGGTGCGCTCGAGCGGCAGGTCGGATGGTACGTGCGCGAGGCGCCGGGTGCCGCGAGGCGGATCGGATGGCGCCCTCGCACCATCGCGGGACTCGTGGTATGCCTCGCGTCGGCCGCCGTGGACTCCATGCTGATCGCAAATCGAGCCTACCTCGAAGCGTCCTTCCCGATCCGGGGGCGTGTGGTGCGTGCCGTGATCGCCACGGACGTTGTGATGCGGGGCCGCGGCATCGTGATGGTCGACCCGGCGCGACGAGGCGCATCCTGTCTTGTTGGGCTTGCCGTGGATGGCCGGCGGTCTCCGGCGCCATATCGCGACTACGCGTCCTTCATGCGCTCACGGGCGACGCGGGCGGAGACGGCGTCGAGCCCGACGCGGGCACGGGCGATCGGGCCCCCTAGCGTTCCGGCCGCTAGGATCCACCCCGCCTGAGCGTGGCAACGGCCGCGAACTGGCAGTTCGCCGTGAAGGCTGAGCGTGGGGGGTTCGATTCTCAGCAGTCGGACTGCTAGGACCCCTGGCAGCCCGGCGCGCGTGCGAGCCGGCGCGGTGGCAGCCCGGCGGAGACGGCGTCGCGGCCGGCGCGGCATCCCGGCCGCGATCAGGTCTCTTGCGCGTGCGGCGTACACTGCCGATCCCGGCGGTGGGGCGTGCACCGGGAGGCCCGAACCAGACCGTCGGCGAAGCAGAGGCACGCAAGGATCATGGCGCGCTCGATGTGGCGGGGGGCCATCCAGTTCGGCCTGGTGACCATCCCCGTGCGGCTCTACCTCGCGACCGAGTCGCGCGGGATCTCGTTCAACATGCTCCACGAGAGCTGCCTGAACCGGATCCAGATGAAGACCTACTGCCCCCATCACGACGAGGTGATCTCGCGGGGCGACACGGTCAAGGGGTTCGAGTACGCGAAGGACCAGTACGTCGTCATCACCGACGAGGACCTTGCCAGCGTGCCCCTCAAGACCGTCCGGTCCATCGAGATCGAGAAATTCGTCCCGGCGGCACCCGCCGACAACGAGCCGACCCGCTTCGTGAAGCAGGCCTACTACGTGGAGCCCGAGGCGATCGGCAAGAAGGCCTACGCCCTCCTGCGCGAGGTGCTGGCCGAGCAGGACCTGGCCGCGATCTGCAAGGTCGTGATCAAGGACCGCGAGGCGCTCGCGGCGCTCAACCCGCACGGCAACGCGATGGTCCTCGAGACCCTCCATTGGCCCGACGAGATCCGGGCCACCGACGAGCTTGACCTCCCCGGCGAGGACATCGAAGTCAAGCCGGTCGAGCGGGCGATGGCCGCCCAGCTCATCGCGGCGATGACCGGCGAGTTCGACCCGGCCGAGTACCGCGACGAGTACCGTGCCGCGCTGGAGCAGGTCATCGACGCCAAGGTCGACGGGCGCGAAATCGCCGAGCCCGAGGCCCCGGCGGTCGGCGGCCAGCTGGTCGACCTGATGGCCATGCTGGAGGCCAGCGTGACCGCGGCGCGCACGGCAAAGTCGAACCGCGAGGTCGAGGAGGCCGCCGCCGCGGAGGCCGAGGTCGACGAAGACGCGACGGGCAGCGGGCATGTGGTCGGCGGGCCGGCGCGGGCCAGGCGACCGAAGAAGGCCGTCGCCCCGGTCGACGAGGTGGAGGAGCGCGAGACGCCCGCGCGCAAGGTCGCCCGCCGCAAGACGGCCTGAGCACGGCAGCGGCGGCCGGACGCGGCGCTTGCGCGCGGCGGCGAAGCGCGCTTGCCGGGGACGCGGGCCACGCGGTCCCGCGTTGCCGGGGCACGGCGTGCCGGACGGCGCGCGAGCGCGCTGCGCCGGGGCCGCGGCGCCGGACGCGGCGCTTGCCGCGGCGGACCGGGCCACAATCCGCTCATGACCCGCCTCCCGTCCGGCGCGCCTCCGGGCGAGCCGCTGCCGCTCGAGTTCGCTCCTGCCGTCTCGCGCCTGCCGGAGCGGATCACGCCGATGCGCTCCACCGACGGGGAGGGGCCGTTCGACGATCCCCGCTACTTCTTCGAGCCGTGGTGGCCCGGGATCCGCGCGTTCGTGATCGGTGGAGGCCGGCGTCGTGCGCCTCCGCGCCGAGGCCCTGACGGACCCGACATCGGTCTTCCCGGAGCTCGCCGGCGTCGCCGACCTCGTGCGGGGCGACGGGGTCATCCTGGACGCCACGCTCATGGTCCTTGATGCGCGCGGGCGGCCCAGCCACACGCTCCTGGAGCGCCGGCTCCGCGGCGGCGGAAACAGGGGCACGGGCGGCGGCGAGAGCGGCACGTCGGCCGGCAGAACGGGGCTCGTGGGCACGGCCGCGCTCGTCGCGGCAGACCTCCTGTACCTCGCCGGGGTGAGCCTGGCCGGGCGCCCGTTCGGCGAGCGGCGCGGGGAGCTCGCGGCCCTGATGGCGCCGTCGCCGTGGTGCCTGGCGGGACGGGGCTTCGTCGGGGACGGGACCACCGTCGCCGAGGCGCTCGGGGCGATGGGGTTCCGCGCCCTCTCGGCGCGCCGGCTCGACGCGCCGCTCCGGACCGGCGCCGCCGGCGATGCCTGGTACCGGGTGCCGGTCGTCGCGGCGCCACGGGAGCTGCCGCCACTCCTGGCGGTCTTCCGCCGGCTGCCATTGTAAGCGCAGACGAACGGTCACGACAGGATCACCGAGATGCCCCTGGAGCGCTACCGCGCCAAGCGCAACTTCGAGAAGACGCCGGAGCCGGCCCCGGCGGAGGCCCCCGGCGCTCGACAGCCGGTCGCCACACCCGGCGGCTGCGGCCGCTTCGTCGTGCACCGGCACCGCGCCAGCCGCCTCCACTACGACCTCCGCCTGGAGATCGACGGCGCCCTCGCCTCGTGGGCCCTTCCCAAGGGGCCCACCCGCGACCCCGACGAGCGGCGCTTCGCCGCGCGGACCGAGGACCACCCGATTGAGTACCTCGACTTCGAGGGCGTCATTCCGAAGGGCGAGTACGGTGCCGGCGACTCGATCTGCTGGGACTGGGGCACCTTCGAGCCGGAGCTGACGTGGGATCCGGGGGCTGCCGTTCGCGCCGGCGAGCTCAAGTTCCGGCTGGTAGGCCAGAAGCTCGCCGGGCGGTTCACGCTCGTTCGCACCGGCGGACGCGGGGCCGGGGGTCGCGACGGACGCGGGGCCGGCGGCGGGCGCGAGAGCGGCGGGGGACGCGGCGGGCCCGGACGCGAGGACGAAGGCGAGTCCTGGCTCCTGATCGCGAAGGCCGGCGCGGAGGCGATCCCGGGCTGGGATCCCGAGGATCACCCGGCATCGGTCAAGACCGGCCGGACCAACGACGAGGTGGCCGCGGGCCAGGAGCCGCTCGCCGATCACCCACCGCCTGCTCCGCTGCCGACCCTGGATCCCCCGGCTGCACGCGTCCTAGCCCGGCCTGCCTTCATTCAGCCGATGCTGGCGACGCCGGGGACCGCGCCGTTCGACGGCGACGACTGGCTCTTCGAGCCGAAGTGGGACGGCTACCGCGTCCAGGCGATCGTGGCCGATGGGAAGGTGGCACTGCGGACGCGCAACGGGAACGACGCCGGGCGCTACTTCCCGGAGCTGCTGGGGCCGCCAACGTGGCTCGCGGCGGCGGAGGCGATCGTCGACGGGGAGGTGGTCGCGCTCGACGCCGACGGCCGGCCCGACTTCGGACTCCTGCAGGCGCGCCTGGGCGGGGGCTTCTCCCGATCGGACCTGCCGGCGAGCGCGGAGGCGAAGGCGGCCGGCAGGGGCGCACCGCTCGTCTTCATGGCCTTCGACCTGCCGTGGTGTGCCGGCCACTCGTATCTCGACGTGCCCCTCGAGGAGCGCAAGGAAATCCTGCGCCTCGTCCTGCGCGACCACCCCCGCGTCCGATATGGCGGCCACGTCGCGCGGGACGGCGTGGCGTTCTACGCGGCCGCCGCCGCGCAGGGCCTGGAGGGGGCGATGGCCAAGCATCGCCGCAGCCGCTACGAGGCCGGCCGGCGCTCGACCGCCTGGCTCAAGCTGAAGGTGCGCCCCACGCAGGAGCTGGTGGTCGGGGGCTACGTCCCCGGCCAGGGCAGCCACCGCGACCTTGGAGCGCTCGTCGTGGGCGTCACGAAGGACGGGCGGCTGCGGTACGCCGGGCGCGTGGGGAGCGGCCTCGACACCGCGACACGGGCACGCCTCCGGGAGGCGCTGGACGCGCGGGCGCTCCCGCAGCATCCGTTCGACGACGCGCCACCGGACCTCGGCGCGACGCCCGACGCCAGGTGGGCGACGCCCGACCTCGTGATTCGCGCCGAGATCGGCGGCTGGTCGCGCGACGGCATCGTCCGCCAGGCGACCTTCGTGCAGGAGGCGCCGGAGGTCGACCCGGCCTCGGTCGAGCGCCAGGAGGCGGTGGGTCCCGAGGCTGCGGCACGCGCCCTCGCGAAGGCCGGTGTCGCTCGGACGAGGCCGGCCTCGGCACGCAGGGCGTCGGCAGCGCCGGCGGCGGCGGCGCCAGTGAGAGAGGCGGCCGACCCACACGCCGGGACGTTCGAGCCCGCGGCCGAGGCGTTCGAGCCGGCGACGGAAGAGGAGCTCGCTGCCCTCGACGCGCTCCCCGGTCGAGGCGGCACGTGGCGCATCGGCGGGCGCGACGTCGCGCTCACCAACCTCGACAAGGCGCTCGCGCCCGGGCGGCCGGGCCACGACGGAGCGCCCGGGCAGCCGGGCGGCGACGAAGGATCCGGAATGCCGGGCAGCGACGAAGCATCCGGGCGGCCGGGTGATGACGGAGCGCCCGACGAGCCGCCGGTCACGAAGCGGGACCTCGTCCGCTACCTGGTCCGGGTGGGGCCGGTCATGCTCCCCCACCTCGCCGGCAGGGCCCTCAACCTGGCCCGCTATCCGGACGGCGTTGACGGCGACTTCTTCTGGCAGAAGGACGTGGCAAAGGGGACGCCTGACTGGGTGACGCGCTGGCGCGAGCCCGACCCGCCCGATCGCCGGCCGCATGCGTATGTCGTCGCCGACGGCCTCCCGACGCTGGCGTGGCTGGGCAACCAGGCCGCCGTCGAGCTCCACCCGTGGACCTCGCCGATCGACGCGCCCGCGGAGCCCCGCTGGGCGCTCATCGACATCGACCCGGGGACCCGGACGACCTGGGAAGAGACGCTCGTCATCGCCCGGCTCTACCGCCGGGCCCTCGACCACCTGGGCGTGCGCGGCGTCCCGAAGGTGACCGGCAAGCGCGGGATCCAGGTCTTCATCCCGGTTCGGCCCGGCTACTCCTTCGAGGAGACGCGCGCCTGGATCGAGCAGGTCTCGCGCGCCGTCGGCGGCGCCGTGCCCGAGCTCGTCAGCTGGGAGTGGTCCAAGGACCGGCGGGATGGCCGGGCGCGCCTGGACTACACGCAGAACTGGCGCAACCGGACGCTCGTCGGGCCGTACTCGCCCCGGCCGGCGGCCGGCCTGCCGGTCTCCGCCCCGATCGCCTGGGACGAGCTGGACGACCCCGACCTGCGTCCGGACCGCTGGACGATCCGGACGATCCTGCCCCGCATCGCGGAGCGTGGCGACCTCTTCGCGCCCGTGCTGGGGCCCGGGCAGGAGCTGCCCCGGCTGTAGGCCGGCGCGGCCGCAAGGGCATCATCGGCTCCGGAGAACGGCGTGGGAAAGGCCCACTGCGGCTGCGTCGGCGACGCGCTGTGCCGGGTCATGCGGCAATCCGGCGTCGGGAGCACGACCGAAGTGGTAGCGTCGCGGCCATCCGGGGCAACCCCCCGCATCCGGGCGGCTGCGACCTCCATCCGGCCGCTGACACCGACGCAGCCGGCTCGGAAGCTCGCCCGACGAACGCTCGCGAGGGAACCCACGGTGCGACACCTGCGCTGGGCGATCCAGATCTCCCGGCCGCTCCTCTGGCTCAACACCAGCATGCCGTTCCTGTGGGCCCTGGCCCGTGGGCGGCGCCGGTTCCGGCCCCTCGACCTGGTCTTCCTTGGCTTCTTCACCTTCCCGTACAACTACTTCCTCCACGCGGTCAACGACCTCTTCGACTTCGAGACCGACCGGCGGAATCCCCGCAAGGGTGGCGTTGAGGGGGCGCTGGCGCCGAAGGACGAGCTCCGCCGGCACGCGATCGCCAGCACGCTGCTGGTGGTCCCCTTCGTCCTCCTGGGCGCCGCGAAGCTCCCGTGGCGCGCGACCGCGAGCCTGCTGGCCCTCCTGGGCCTGTCCTTCGCCTACAACGCGCCGCCGCTGCGTCTCAAGGGCCGGCCGGTCGCCGACTCGCTCACCAACGTGCTCTACGCGATCCCCCTCCAGGTCGGCCTCCACGCGATGGGATCCACCAGGGTCGTCGACGAGCCGGTGAAGGTGTTCGCCGCCTGGGGCATCGCGGCCCACGCCCTGACCACCATCACGGACATCGCCGAGGACGCGGCGGCCGGCGTCGTCACCATCGGCGTCAAGCTGGGCAAGGGCGCCACGTCGAGCTTCGCCGGGGCCTGGTTCCTGGTCTCGGCGCTGCTCGCTGCCCGCTGGCGGCGGAACCCCGTCGCCGCCGTTCCCCTCCTGCCGTACGTCGCCCTGAGCGCGGCCGGGCGGAACGCCGAGGGCGAGGGGGGCCGCCTCCTGTACCGCTGGTTCCTGGCCCTGAACGTGGGCCTCGGCGCCGCGGTGACGCTGGCCGTCATCCTGCCCCTGGGCGTTGCGCAGGCCCTGTACGTCGGCTTCTTCGCGACGCTCGTGACGCTGGCGGGCCTCGTCCCCAGCATCGGCCGGGCGGTGATGGCTCGGCGGCGCGGCCGGGAGGCGGCCACGGCGGAAGTCCGCCCGGGCAGCGCGATCGAGCCGGGCAGCGCGATCGAGCCGGGCAGCGCGATCGAGCCGGGCAGCGCGATCGAGCCGGGCAGCGCGATCGAGCCGGGCAGCGCGATCGAGCCGGTCGCCGCGATCGGCCCCGGCAGCGCGATCGGCCGGCGCGCGGCGCCGCGGGGACCGCGGGATGAGCGACCCCCGGGCGGTGGTCGTGGGGGCGGGGCTGGGCGGGCTGGCGGCGGCGATCCGGCTGGCCGCAGCGGGCTGGCGCGTGACGCTCCTCGAGAAGAACGGGGCGCCCGGCGGCAAGATGGGGCGCCGGGTCCTGGGCGACTACGTCTTCGACGCCGGCCCCACGATCTTCACCCTGCCCGACCTCGTTCGCGAGCTGTACGCGGCGGCGGGCGACGATGCCGACGCGCACGTCACGTTCCTGCCGGTCGAGCCGGCCAGCCACGTGGCGTTCCCCGACGGAACCGTGGTGGAGACCTCGTCCGACCTCCAGCAGCTGCGCGCGATGTGGGCCCGCCTGGATCCCCGCGACGCGGCGGCGATCCCCGAGTTCATGCGTCGCGGCGAGCGGATCTGGCGCGAGCTGGACACGACCTTCTTCCGGCGCAGCTGGACGCCGCGCGACCTCCTGGACCCGCGCGTGCTGCGCGCAGGCATGCGCCTGGACGCCGGCACGACGTACGCCCGTCGCATCGACGGGCTGTTCCACGACCCGCACCTGCGCCACGTCCTGCGCTACAAGTCGATCTACCTGGGCTCGACGCCCCAGAGCGTCCCGGCCAGCTTCCTGTCGATCCCCTACCTGGAGACCCGCTTCGGCGTCTGGCACCCGCAGGGAGGGATGCACGCCGTCCCGCTGGCGCTGGACGCGCTCGCCCGGCGGCTGGGCGTCGAGATGCGCTACGACGAGGCAGCCACAGGCACGACCGTGCGTGAGCGACGAGTGACAGAAGTGCGCACGAACGGAGGCACGTACCCGGCGGACGCCGTCGTCTTCAACGCGGACGTCGTCCACGCGCACCGCGACCTCCTCGGGTGGGAGGCCCTGCCCGGCCGCACGCGCCGGCGCTACGAGTCCGTGAAGCCGTCGAGCTCCGCCTACATCCTCCACCTCGGCGTGCGCCAGGCGTTCCCGGGCCTCCACCACCACAACGTCTGGCACGCCCCGACGTACGAGGACGAGCTGCGCTCCATCATCGCGGACCGCGTCCCCCGCCCCGACCCGACCTTGTACGTCTATCACCCGGCCGTGACGGACCCGACGGCGCGCATGGCGCCTGCCCCCGACGGCACGCCGCGCACGGCCCTCTTCGTGCTGGCCCCGACGCCGCCGCTCCACGACCCGGCGTGGTGGGATGCGAACCGCGACGCGTACCGGGCTGCGATCCTGGATCGCCTGGGCGGGCTCATCGGCCTCCGGCCCGAGGCGGTCGAGACGTGGGCCGACTGGGGACCGCCGGAGTTCGCCTCGGCCCACAACGCCCATCTCGGATCGATCTTCGCGCTCGCGGCCAGCTATCGCCAGAGCGCCTTCTTCCGGCCTCCCAACCGATCGCCGGACCTCGGCAACACCTACTTCGTCGGCGGGGGAACGCAGCCGGGCGGAGGGATCCCGCTGGTGCTCCTCTCCGGCCAGGTCACCTCCGACCTCATCCTCGCGGACGCCCGGAGGAACCGCGGGGCCTGACGATCGGACCATCCCGCCTCCCGATCCTGCGGTGGTATGGTCGCCGGGTCGCCGAAGAGGAGGCCCAGATGCCGCGCCGCGCCACACGCCCCGCCACGCCCAGCCGGACGCGGATCGGGTTGCTCGTGGGCGGCCTGGCGCTCGTCGGAGGGCTGCTCGCGGTCCCCGGCGGCCCGGGCCCCGACACCGCAACGGCAGCGGCGCCGCGGTCCGGCGTCGGCACGCGTTCCGAGACGCTGCACGATGCCGGGCGTTCCTCGGTGCGGACCCTGGCCCGGCAGGAGGCTGTGGGGCGGTCGATCACGCCAGTGCCGGTCCCGCCCTCCCTGGGCTGGCGGCGACCCGGTCACGGAGCGTCCACCCCGGCGCCCGATCCCGACAGTGCCGCGGCCCAGGAATCCGCCACGGCCGTGGCGCCGAACCCCGACACGGCGGCGACCCGCGCCACGACGACCAGCGGGATGGCAGCAGCGGGGCTCGATGCCGCCGCAGCCGGCGGTCCGGGCGTCGTCGGCACGGCCTGGAACGGCCTCACCGACCAGGCGATCGGCTGCGGCTCCTCGCGGCCGTGCGTGGAGCCGCCCGATCCCTGGATCGCCGTGAGCGCGACCCACGTCGTCCAGATGGTGAACCAGTCCACGCGGATCACGACCCGGTCGGGCGGCAGCGCGACGCAGGTGTCCAACGTCGCCTTCTTCGGTGTCGGGACGTGGAACGCGTCCGCGTTCGCCGCCGACCCGCGCGTCCTCTACGACCCGGTCCATGACCGCTGGGTCGCGACACTGTTCGCGGGCACCTGCAGCGGCGGGGCGTTGTTCATCGCGATCTCCCAGACCGGCGACCCGACCGGGAACTGGCAACGGCTCTACAAGACGTTCTCGGGGCGCTGGCCCGACTTCCCGACGCTGGGCTACTCGTCGTCCCTCGTCGCGGCCGGCGTCAATGAGTTCGCAGTCAGCTGCGGGACCGGCGGCTCGTCCATCGTGGGCGCCTACAAGGGGGCCAGCCTCCAGGTCCTGGACTGGTCCGATCTGCTCGACGGTGGGTCCGCGACCATCTCCTCGACGTCGCCCAACGCCTCGGCGTTCACCTACGTCCCTGCGGCCGGCCTCAGCGCCGGCGACGCCCTCCACGCGGCCGTGGCGCTCCCGGTCGGGACCGGGAGCACGGCGAATCTCGCCTACGTGAGCCTCGCCGGCACGATCGCCGGCGGCGATCTCGCCATCTCGCCCCCGGCCAACCTGGCACCGCTGGGCCTGGCCACGCTCCGGCAGCCGCCGACGCCGGTCGATGCCGGTGGGCTCATCGGGGTCCAGCGGAATGCGCTCGACCTGCGGCCCACCGACGCCGTGTGGCGTGACGGCCGGCTGGCCGTTGCCAGCACGACCTCGTGCCCGCGCGGAACGAGCTACCGGCCGTGCGGGCGGGTCATCGAGCTCACGACGCAGGCCAACCTCTCGATCCCGGCGCTGCGCCAGGACCTGCGCATCCTGCCGACCGCCGGGTACAGCGACACCTTCGTGCCGGGCGTCGGGTACAGCGACGACGGCACCCTGTGGACCGTCTTCAGCCAGAGCAGCCCCTCGCGCTACGTCTCCTCCTGGGCCCGGCGGCAGGTCCCGGACGCGCCCGGGGCCTGGTCGGCAGGTGCCGCCCTGGTCGCCGCCGGGCGCGGGCCGTACGGCGGGATCGCGGGGGCGGGACTCAACCAGCGCTGGGGTGACTACGTCGGCATCGCCCGCGACCCCAGCGAGCCGGGCTCCGTCTGGCAGGCGAACCAGATGGCCGACACGGGCGGCGGGTGGGCCACGCGCGTGGCCCGGCTCGGTGACGACACCACCCCGCCCACGGTCGGGGCGCCGCGGCCCTTCTTCGTCGGCGGCACGCAGGCGACCTCGTCCGGGATCCCGGTCAGGATCGCCTGGAGCGCCACCGACGGCGGCAGCGGCGTGGCCTCCGTGCGCCTGGAGCGCAGCATCAACGGCGGCTCGTTCGCGCCCCTGGCGCTCACCACCCTGGCGGCGCTCGACGTGACGACCACGGTGACCTACGGCGTCCGCTACCAGTTCCGCGTGAGCGCCACGGACAACGCCGGCAACGCGGTGGCGATTCCCGTCGTCGGGCCATCGTTCACCCCGACCCTGTACTCGGAGGGCTCGTCGCGGGTGACCTACGCGGGCACGTGGACCATCTCGCGCAGCAGCTCCTACCTCGGCGGAGCGGCTCGCTATGCCAGCGTGACCGGCCGGCGCGCGACGATCACCCTCAGCGGCGTCGCGGTGGCATGGATCTCCACGGTCGGCCCGACGCGCGGCAGCGCGCGGGTCTACGCCGACGGCAGCTACCAGGGCATCTACACCACCTACCGGAGCAGCGCGGTCTACCGGCGGGTGATCACCGGGCGGACCTTCACCAGCACCGCCACGCACACCTACCGCGTGGAGGTCCGTGGCAGCGCCGGGCATCCGCGCGTGGACCTGGACGCGTTCGTCGTCCTGCGCTGAGGCGCGCCGGACCGGGCCGCCGGAGCATGGAGCGGCGGCGGCCGGCGAGTCAAGGGTCACGGCCGAACCGGGCGAAGTGGCCCGCCAGAGTCGGGCGCTGCGGCACCCGGCGTACCCTGGTCCCCGGCCTATGATCGGTGCGCGGGGCTGTGAAGCTCCCGAACCACCCTGACCCTTGTGCCGATCGGCCCGCTCGCTCGGCGCGTCCTAGCTCACCGCCGGAGGGGGGCCGATGCGAATCCTGTACACGAAGCCGTCCGCGCCCAGCGAGGACAAGCGCTGGAAGATCGTCGAGACGCGGATGCGCCGCCTCGGCGATCGCCCCCAGGCACTCATCGAGGCACTCCATGCCGCCCAGGAAGCGTTCGGCTTCCTGGACACCGACGCCCTGGACTACATCGGCGACACGCTGGGCGTCCCCCACTCGCGCGTGTACGGCGTCGCCACGTTCTACTCGTTCTTCACCCTCAAGCCGCAGGGCGAGCACACCTGCGTCGTGTGCACCGGGACCGCCTGCTACATCAACGGCGCCAAGGAGATCCTCGCCGGGCTCGACAAGGGACTCGGCATCAAGCCGCGCGAGACCACGACCGACGGCAAGGTCTCGCTGCTCACCGCCCGGTGCATCGGCGCCTGCAGCCTGGCGCCGGCCGTGATCGTCGACGGCGACATCGCGGGCAAGGTGAAGGCGGACGACCTCGTCGCGCAGCTGGAGGCGATGTGAGCGAGATGCCTGCCGCGGCGCGGCCCATCCGCCGCCGCGTGATCACAGAGGAAATCCACGAGGGCCCGACGCGCGCGTCCGCGTTCGTCTGCGAGGCAGCCAGCTGCATGTCGGCCCAGTCCCACGACATCACCGTTCGCCTGGGCGAGCTGGTCGGCGAGGCCGGCCTGGGCGACGTGGTGGTCAAGCGCGTCGGCTGCCTCGGCCTGTGCGCCGCCGGTCCGCTCGTCCAGATTCCCGAAACAGGCGAGCTCTTCGAGCGCGTGCGACCCGATGCCGTCGGGTCGATCGTGCAGACCCTCAAGAAGCTCAAGCCGACCGACAAGCCGAAGCCACAGGCCCCCTTCTTCTCGAAGCAGGTCCGATCCGCGACCGAGAACTTCGGCCTCGTCGACCCCGAGAGCCTCGACGACTATGTCGAGCGTGGCGGGTACGAGGCTCTTCGCCGGGTCCTGTCCGAGATGACCTCGGCCGAGGTCCGCGACGAGATCACCCGCAGCGGCCTGCGCGGCCGCGGCGGCGCGGGCTACCCCACGGGCCTGAAGTGGACGACCGTCGCCAAGGCGCAGGGCAACCCCAAGTACGTGATCTGCAACGCGGACGAGGGCGACCCCGGGGCGTTCATGGATCGCAGCGTCCTGGAGAGCGACCCGTACCGGGTCCTCGAGGGGATGGCCATCGCCGCCTTCGCCGTGCATGCCACCGAGGGCTACATCTACTGCCGGGCGGAGTACCCGCTCGCCGTTGCCCGCCTCCGCACCGCCATCCGGCAGGCGCAGCGGGCCGGGTTCCTGGGCCAGGGCATCGCCGAGACCGGCTTCACCTTCGACGTCCAGGTCCGCCTGGGCGCGGGCGCCTTCGTCTGCGGCGAGGAGACGGCGCTCATCGCGTCCGTCGAGGGCCGGCGCGGCACGCCGCGGCCGCGCCCCCCCTACCCCGCGGTCAGCGGACTGTGGGGCCAGCCGACGCTCATCAACAACGTCGAGTCGTTCGCCAACGTCCCGACGATCATCCGGCGTGGCCCCGAGTGGTTCGCGGAGATCGGCCACGGCAAGAGCCGCGGCACGAAGGTCTTCGCCCTGGCCGGCCGGATCGTGAACACGGGCCTCGTCGAGGTCGCGATGGGCATGACCCTCCGCGAGATCGTCTACGACATCGGCGGCGGGATCATCGACGGGCGGCCCTTCAAGGCGGTCCAGACCGGCGGGCCCTCAGGCGGCTGCATCCCGGCCCAGTTCCTGGACATGCCGGTGGACTACGAGTCGCTCATCGAGGTCGGCTCGTTCATCGGCTCCGGCGGTCTCATCGTCATGGACGACACGTCGTGCATGGTGGATGTGGCCAAGTACTTCCAGGACTTCTGCCGCGACGAGTCGTGCGGCAAGTGCACGCCCTGCCGCGTCGGCACCACCCAGATGTGGATGCTCCTGGACGAGATCACGCGCGGCGTCGCGACCATGGACGACCTCGCCACGCTGGAACGCCTGGCGGGCATCGTCCAGAAGACAGCCCTGTGCGGCCTGGGCCAGGGAGCGCCGAACCCGATCTTCAGCACGCTGCGCTACTTCCGGGACGAGTACCTTGCCCACATCGTGGACAAGACCTGTCCCGCCGGCGTCTGTACGATCGAGCAGCCGGCGGAGGTGATGGCATGACCACCGTCTACACCCTGCGGATCGACGGCCGGGACGTCGCCGGTTCGGAAGGCGCGAGCGTGCTGGAGGTGGCGCGCGAGAACGGGATCGACATCCCGACGCTCTGCCACCTCGATGGGATCTCCCCTCGCGGCGCCTGCCGCCTGTGCATGGTCGAGATCGCGGGCTCCAACAAGCTCGCCGCGGCATGCATGACGAGGATCGTCGAGGGGATGGAGGTCACGGCCCACTCGGAGCGCCTGCTGGAGTACCGCCGGGCCATCACCGAGATGCTGTTCGTCGAACGCAACCACGTCTGCGCGGTCTGCGTGGCGAACAACCACTGCGAGCTGCAGGACACGGCCGAGGAGCTGGGGATCACCCACTTCGACCTGCCGCGGATCAGCCCCAAGGTGGACATCGACGCCAGCCACCGGCTGTTCGCGATCGACCACAACCGCTGCATCCTGTGCCTGCGCTGCGTGCGGGTGTGCGACGAGATCGAGGGCGCCCACACGTGGGACATCATGCACCGCGGCCTGGAGACCCGGGTCCAGACGGACATGGGGATCCCGTGGGGCGAATCCACCACCTGCACGAGCTGCGGGAAGTGCGTCCAGGTCTGCCCGACGGGGGCCCTCTTCGAGAAGGGCCGCGCCGTCGCCCGCGGCAGCAAGACCCGCCGCCCGTTCCTGCCGTGGATGAAGGTCGTCGCCGAGGAGCGTGGGCTGTGAGCAAACCGCGTGTCGCCACTGTCTGGCTCGACGGGTGCTCGGGCTGCCACATGTCCCTCATCGACCTGGACGAGCGGATCCTCGACATCTTCGGGCGCGCCGACCTGGTCTACGGTCCCCTGGTGGACTACAAGGAGTTCCCGGAGAACGTCGACGTCTGCCTGGTCGAGGGTGCCGTCTCCAGCGAGGAGGACCTGCACAAGATCAGGCTGGTCCGGGAGCGCACGAAGATCCTCGTCGCCTTCGGCGACTGCGCGGTGACGTCCAACGTCCCCGGGATGCGCAACCCGATCGGGGTCGCCCCGCTCATGGACCGCGCCTACCGCGAGAACGTCACCCTCAACCCGCAGATGCCGACGGACATCGTGCCGAAGCTCCTCCCGACGTCGCAGCCCGTGCACAAGTTCGTCGACGTCGACGTCTTCCTGCCCGGCTGCCCACCCCATGCCGACCTGATCTACACCATGCTCGATGACCTGCTGGCCGGCCGCGTCCCCGACGCGGCCGGGGCCCGGTTCGGTCGCTGACGGGGGAGCCGCCATGAGCCGAACCATCGTCATCGATCCGGTCACCCGGATCGAAGGTCACTCCAAGATCACCATCCAGCTCGATGACCGCGGCGAGGTCACCGACGCGCATTTCCACGTCACCCAGTTCCGCGGTTTCGAGCGCATCACCCAGGGCCGGCCGGTCCACGAGATGCCGGCCCTCATGGCCCGCATCTGCGGCATCTGCCCGGTGAGCCACCTGGTCGCCTCCGCCAAGGCGGTGGACGACATCATGGCCGTCGAGCCGACGCCCACCGGCGCGGACCTGCGGCGGGTCATCAACCTGGGCCAGATCGTCCAGTCGAACGCCCTCTCCTTCTTCCATCTCTCCTCGCCGGACCTGCTGTTCGGCTTCGACGCCGACCCGTCGGTGCGCAACATCATCGGCGTGGCCCGCCACAACCCGCAGCTCGCGAAGGACGGGATCGAGCTCCGGAAGTGGGGCCAGCAGATCATCGAGTGGGTGGCCGGCAAGCGGATCCACCCCGAGGGGATCGTCCCGGGCGGCGTGGCATGGCCGCTGACCGCCGAGGTCCGCGACCGGATCCAGGCCGGCGTCCCCGACGCGATCGCCGCCGTCGAGCGCGCCATCGCCTGGTACAAGACGGACATGATGCGCTGGGAGGAGGAGGCGGCCACCTTCGGCAACTTCCGCTCCGCGTTCATGGGCCTCGTCGATCGCCAGGGCAACGTCGACCATTACGGCGGCTGGCTTCGGGTCGTCGACGCGGACGGCAAGTTCCTCGCCGATCGCATCGACCCCAGGACCTTCAACGACTACATCGGCGAGGCCGTCGAGCCCTGGTCGTACCTCAAGTCCACCTACTGGAAGGCCATGGGCTACCCGGACGGCATCTACCGGGTGGGCCCGCTGGCCCGGCTCAACGTGGCCGAGCGGACCGGAACCCCGCGCGCCGACGAGGAGCTGGAGAAGTTCCGCTGGCGCGTGGGCCGGGTGGCCGGCTCGTCGTTCCACTACCACTACGCTCGCTTGATCGACACGCTCCACGCCATCGAGAAGATCGAGGAGCTCCTGCGGGGCCCCGACATCCTCGACAAGCACGTGCGGTCCTTCGCCGGCATCAACCGCAACGAGGGCATCGGGGTCTCCGAGGCTCCCCGCGGCACGCTGATGCACCACTACAAGGTGGACGACGATGGCATCGTGCAGTGGGCCAACCTGGTCATCGCCACGGGCCACAACAACATGGCCATGAACCGGGCGGTGCTGCAGGTGGCGCGCCACCACGTGAAGGGCGAGACCATCACGGAGCCCATGCTCAACCGGGTGGAGGCGGTCATCCGCTGCTACGACCCGTGCCTCTCCTGCTCCACCCATGCGCTGGGCCAGATGGCACTCGCCATCGAGCTGCTGGGGCCCGACGGGCGGGTCCTGGACACGCTGAAGCGTTGACCGATCACGTCGCCTCGCACGCGCCTCCCGACGCCCCCGGCCCGGCCGGGGGCGTCCTCGTGATCGGCTACGGGAACTCGCTGCGCGGCGACGATGGCGTCGGCCCGCGCGTGGCCGAGCTCGCGGCGGCCGACCCGCGCCTGGCCGGGGCGGTGGTCGCGGCCCATCACCAGCTCACGCCGGAGCTGGCCCTGGACATGAGCGCGGCCCGGCTCGTCGTGCTGGTCGACGCGACGACCGACGCCGCGCCCGGCGTGGTGGCCGTCCGGCGCCTGGATGCCGGCGGCGGAGCGGACGCCAGCGGAGCTGGCGGTGATGGCGGCGCCTCCTCGCATCACGTGGGCCCAGGGGTCCTGCTGGCCCTCGCCCGCGACCTCTACGGGGCTGCGCCGGTGACGCACGTCGTGAGCATCGGGGTCGCCGACCTCGAGACCGGCGAGGCGCTCTCGCCGCCGGTCGCGGCCGCCGTCCCCGCCGCACTGGACGCGGTCGCGGCGCTGGTCGCAGCGCAGGGGGACGGCCGGGCTCGCTGACGACGTGCGGCCCGTGGCTACGGGTCGCACGGCCCTGACATCGCCGCGCGACGGGCGGAAACTGGCGCCATGAACGAGTCCGCCGCGCTGATCGCTGCCCTGAACACGTCGTGGTTCGCATCGGGCCTGAGCGAGAAGGCCCAGACACACCTGGCGGAGCTCGGTCGCCGCTTCACCGCGGAGCCGGGGACGGAGCTCTTCCGGGAAGGAGAGACGAGCGACACGTTCTGCATCCTGGTCCACGGTCGCGTCGCGCTGCGCACGCTCGTCCCCGAGCGGGGCGACATCACGATCCTGACCGTGGAGCCCGGCGACGTCTACCTCTGGTCGGCCCTCGTGCCGCCCTACCGCGCGTCTTCGACCGGCATCGCCATCGAGCCCATCGAGGCTGTGGTCTTCGAGGGCGCCATGCTCCGGTCCGCCCTTCGCGAGGACTGCGAGCTGGCCCAGGCCCTCTATCCGCGCCTGCTGGTGGCGGTCGCCCGCCGGCTGTATGCGACGCGCCTCCAGATGCTGGATCTCTTCGCCTCCGAACAGGTGAAGACATGGTGACCAGGACCGCGCCCCTCCGGGGCCACCGGCCGGCCCTCGAGGGACCGGCCTTCCTGGCCCGCCCCGATCTCCAGGTCCTCATCGACCTGCTCCGCGAGGACGGCCGCCGCGTCATCGGCCCCACCGTCGCCGACGGCGCCATCGTCTTCGACGAGATCACCTCCATCAACGACCTCCCCCAGGGGATCGGCGACGAGCAGGCCCCGGGCCGCTACCGCCTGCGCCGGCGCGGCGACGAGCGTCTCTTCGGCTACGTCGTGGGCCCCACCGCCTGGAAGAAGTGGACCTTCCCCTCCTTCGTCCCGCTGACGCGGGCCACCAAGGACGGCCACAAGGTCACCTTCACCCCCGAGCCTACCGACGACCGCGCCGGTCGCCTTCCTGGGCGCGCGCGCCTGCGACCTCGCCGCGATCGGCGTCCAGGATGGGGTCTTCACCGGCACGTCCTTCGTGGACCCCGACTACCTGGCTCGCCGAGCGCAGGTCTTCATCGTCGCCGTCCAGTGCACGACGGCCGCCTCCACGTGCTTCTGCACGTCGATGGGCACGGGTCCCGAGGTGAGCGAGGGGCACGACATCGTCCTCACCGAGCTCGACACCGGCTTCCTGGTCGACGCCGACTCGGCTGCCGGCCGGGCCCTCCTGGAGAAGCTCCCTCTGCGCCCGGCGACCGCCGCGGAGCAGTACGGCGCGGCGGCCACCGTCGCCGCCGTGCGGGCGCGGATCGGCGACCCGGTACCCGCGTCCGGGCTCCCCGACCGGCTCCTGGCGCAGCTGGACCACCCGCGATGGGCGCAGGTCGCGGAGCGCTGCATCACCTGCGGCAACTGCACCCTGGCCTGCCCGACCTGCTTCTGCACGACCCTCTCCCAGGTCACCGACCTGACGGGTGGCGACGCCGTGACCTCTCGCAGCTGGGACAGCTGCTTCAGCCCGGGCTTCGCCAAGGTCGCCGGCGGCAGCTTCCGCGCCCGGCCCCGCGATCGCTACCGGCAGTGGCTGACGCACAAGTTCGCCACCTGGTGGGACCAGTTCGGCAGCTCGGGCTGCGTGGGATGCGGCCGCTGCATCACCTGGTGCCCGGTCGGCATCGACGTCCGCGACGAGCTCAACGCGATCGCACCCGCCGTTCCGCTGGTCCCCGAGACGCCGATCGTCGAGCCGGTGGCGGCCACGCCGAACGACTTCGTCACGGCCCGCGTCGTCGCCTCTCGCCAGGAGACGGTGGACACGACCACGCTCTCGTTGACGGGCACCGACCCCGCCTTCGCCCAGGGGAGCACCGGCCAGTTCGCGATGGTCGCGCTGCCGGGCTTCCCGCCGCTCCCGATCTCGATCAGCCGCTTCCTGCCCGACGGGATCGAGCTCACCATCCGCGGCGCCGGCCCCGCCACCAAGGCGATGTGCGCCCTCCAGATCGGCGAGCAGCTGGGCCTGCGGGGCCCGCTCGGCAACAACTGGCCGCTCGATCGCGCCGTCGGGCGCGACCTCGTCATCGTGACCGGCGGTATCGGCCTTGCGCCGCTCCGGCCGGTGCTCCACGCGATCGTGGGCGATCGGCGCCGCTTCGGCGACGTGAAGCTCTTCTACGGCGCCCGCACCCCGGCCGACCTGCTGTACCGCGATGAGCTGGAGCGCTGGGGCAAGCGGGACGGCATCGACGTCAGCCTCACGGTCGACCGCGCCGGACCGGAATGGACCGGGCGGGTCGGCATCGTGACCCACCTCTTCGACCAGGCCGCCTGGGACGGCGCCAACATGATCGCCTTCGTCTGCGGGCCCGAGCGGATGATGCAGGCAACGTCCACGACCCTGGCGGGCCGGGGGGTCCCCGCCTCCCGCATCTACGTGACGCTGGAGCGCCACATGGAGTGCGGGATCGGCCTGTGCGGGCACTGCCAGATGGGCAAGTACTTCGTCTGCCGTGACGGCCCCGTCTTCTCGATCGGGCAGCTCGGCGACATCTTCGGCCGGGAGGGGATCTGATGGCGTCGAATGCCCCCGTCACCGCACGTCCCCGGGTCGGCGTCGTCAAGTTCGCGTCGTGCGATGGGTGTCAGCTCACGCTCCTCGACCTGGAGGACGAGCTGCTCGCCGTCGTCGACCACTTCGAGATCGTGGACTTCCCGGAGGCCACCTCGTCGCGCTCGCCGGGACCCTACGACGTCCTCTTCGTGGAGGGCTCCGTGTCGGAGCCGGCGCACCTCGAGCGGATCGTGGAGCTCCGGAAGCAGACGCGGCACCTCGTCACGATCGGCGCCTGTGCCACCGCCGGCGGCATCCAGGCGCTGCGCAACTGGGCCGACCACGATTCGTTCCGCGCCGCTGTCTACAGCAACCCGGAGTGGGTCCACTCGCTGGCCCGCTCCACCCCCATCGCCGAGCACGTCACGGTGGATGCGGAGCTGCGCGGCTGCCCGATCGATCCGGGCCAGCTCGTGGAGCTCCTGACGGCGCTCACGACCGGGCGCCGGCCGCAGCTCCGCGACGAGGCCGTCTGCATGGAGTGCAAGCGCCGCGGCGTCGTCTGCGTGATGGTCAGCAAGGGCATCCCCTGCCTCGGGCAGGTCACCCAGACTGGCTGCGGGGCGATCTGCCCGCGCTTCGGCCGCGGCTGCTACGGCTGCTTCGGGCCACGCGAGCAGGCGAACGCGGCGGGGCTCACGCGCCACCTCCAGATGGCCGGCGACCGGCCGCGCGAGGAGGTGGGCCGGCTCTTCGCCGGGTTCACCGCGTACAGCGAGCCGTTCCGGAGCATGGTCACCGAGCTCGGCGGCACGCGGACGGGGCGATCCGGCGGCGGTCCCGACGTGGCCGCGACGACGGGAGGCAAGCCATGAGCACGGCCACCAAGAACGTCGTGGACGAGCGCCTCTACGAGGTCGGTGAGCTCACCCGTGTCGAGGGCGAGGGCTCGCTGCGCCTCCGCGTGCGCGACGGCGAGGTCGTGGAGGCCCGCCTGGGGATCTTCGAGACCCCGCGCTACTTCGAGCAGCTGGTCGTCGGGCGGACCCCCGACGAGGTGATCGACATGGTGGCCCGCATCTGCGGGATCTGCCCCGTCGCCTACCAGATGAGCGCATCGCATGCGTTCGAGGACCTGTTCGGCATCCGGATCGACCCCTCGTCGCGAGCTCTCCGCCGCCTCTTCTACTGCGGCGAGTGGATCGAGAGTCACGCCCTCCACATCTACCTTCTCCATGCCCCGGACTTCCTGGGCTACCCCAGCGCGATCCACATGGCAGCCGACCATCGGCCCCTGGTCGAGCAGGCACTGCGCATGAAGAAGGCCGGCAATCAGCTGGTCGCGATCCTCGGCGGCCGGCCCATCCACCCGGTGAGCGTCCGCGTGGGCGGCTGGAGCCACGCCCCGCGGGTCGACGAGCTCCGGGACCACCGCCCGGCGCTGGAAGAGGGCCTGGCCTTCGCCCAGGAGACGGTGAAGATCGTGACCGGCTTCACGATGCCGGCGTTCGCCCGCGAGCCACGGTTCGTCAGCCTGCGCCACGCGGCGGAGTACCCGTTCAGCGACGGCCGGATCGTCTCGTCGGATGGGATCGACCTGGCGCCATCGGCCTGGCGCGACGCCTTCCAGGAGATCCAGGTGGAGGGGTCGAACGCCCTCCACGCACGCTCGCTCGACGGCAAGGGAGCGTACCTCGTCGGGCCGGCCGCCCGCATCGGGCTCGCCGCCGACCAGCTCCACCCCCTGGCGAAGGAAGCGCTGGACGCCTCGGGCTTTGCCGAGCTGATCCGGACGAACATGTACGCGTCGATCGTCGCGCGCGCCGTCGAGCTGGTCCACGCCTTCGCCGAGGCGATCGACATCGTCGACGCCTACCGGCCGCCGTCCGAGACGCTGGTCCCGTGGCAGAGCCGCCCGGGCATTGCGGCCTGGGCGACGGAGGCGCCGCGCGGCCTCCTCTTCCACCGCTACGAGGTGGACGAGGCCGGCCGAATCCGATCGGCCCAGATCGTCCCGCCCACAAGCCAGAACCAGGCCGCGATCGAGGCCGACCTGGTCGTCGCCGCCAAGGAGATCCTCGATCTCCCCCACGAGGCGGCAACCATCCGCCTGGAGCAGATGATCCGCAGCTACGACCCCTGCATCAGCTGCGCCACCCACTTCCTGGACCTCACGATCGAGGAGATCTGAGCGCGCCGGGCCCGGGCGCAACCCGGTGACCGCGCGGATTCCGCTCTTCGTGTGCGGCGAACCGGCCCGCGGCGACGACGCCGCGGGCCATGCCGTCGTGGAGCTCCTCTCCCCGGTGATCCGGGGGCGCGTCGAGGTGGTGGTCGCCGGCCAGCTCGACGTGCTGTTCCTGATGGACCTCCCGGCCGGCGTGCCGTGCGTGGTCGTCGACGCGGTGGCCGGCCTCCCGCCCGGCGAGATCTGGGTGCGTCCCCTGGCTTCGCTCGTGGACCGCGCCCGCGCACTGGCCGATGACGGCCGGGGGCCCGAGCCGCGCTCGTCGCACGA
The DNA here is from genome assembly GCA_963810065.1 of uncultured Chloroflexia bacterium. Taxonomy (GTDB): domain Bacteria; phylum Chloroflexota; class Limnocylindria; order Limnocylindrales; family CSP1-4; genus CTSoil-043. The sequence goes on from CAWELX010000002.1 coordinate 471,188, forward strand.
GCTGCCCCTGGAGCAGGTGCTGGCCCTGGCGGCGATCCTGCGCGACGCCCCGCCCGCGGGGACCTTCGTCGGGATCGGCGGGTCGTGCTGGGACGTCGGGACGCCGCTGACCCTCCCCGTCGCGCAGGCGCTGCCCGCCTACGCCGCGGCGATCGAAGCGGCGATCGAAGCGCTGGGCAAGGCTGCGCCCTAGGGCCAAAGGTGCCCGCAGCGCCCGGCGAGGCGGCGCCCGGCGAGCCCGCAGCGCCCGGCGAGGCGGCGCCCGGCGGGCCCGCAGCGCCCGGCGAGGCGGCGCCCGGCGGCCCGAGGGCCCGGCGAGGCAGCGCCCGGCGAGCCCGATGGGCCCGGCGAGGGCTACTTCGGGTAGATCTCGTCGATGTTGCCGGCGTCCACCCAGGCCGGCTCGATCAGCAGGAGCGGCTGGACGGTCTTGCCGGCGACCAGGTCGAGCATGGCCGGCACGATGGTGCTGCCGAAGCGCTCCGGGAAGTACGCCGAGTCGCCGATGTAGTGCTCGTTCGTGCGAATCAGATCCCGGGCCCTCGGCTCGGCGCCCTGACCTGACACCCATACGTCGGACGGGCGGCCCGCCTTCGCCGCCCCGTCCAGGGCGCCGATGGCCGCATCGTCGTTGACGGCCACGACGACGATCCTGGACTTGCCCGGGAGCGTCGCGAGAACGTCCGTGATGGCGGTCCGGGCTGTCGCCTCGGTGTCGATGGCACGTCCGATCTGGGGGTTCGTGATGGGGCAGATCGCCGAGAAGCCCTGCGCGTAGCCCTCCATCCGCTTCTGGCTCTTCACCGCAGCGGCCGTGGACTCGAAGGACACGTACGCGTCGTACGTGCAGCTCCACTTCTCCTTGACCCACTGGCCCACGGCGGTCCCCGCGATCTGGCCGGCCCGGAGGTCGTCCGAGGAGACGAGCGTCTTGGCACAGGGAGGCTGGTCGAACTCGACCGCGAGGACGGGCACGCCCGAGGGCACCTGGGGGCACACCAGCGCCGGGTCGGCCAGCGTCGACTGGAACTGGATGAGGCCCGCGATGCCGGCCTCGGAGAGCGTCTTCATGCAGCTGTCCACGTTCTTCGCGTCCAGCTTCGCGTCGCACTCGATGAGCTCGGCCCCGGCGACCGCCGCCTGCGAACGGATCCCCTCGGAGATCTGGAAGACGAACGGCACCAGCTCGCCAAAGGACAGGTAGCCCAGCTTGACGCCCTTCCCGGATCCCTCGGTGGCGCCCGTGTACGGGTTGGCCGACGGCGTCGGGGTGGGCCCCAGGGTGGGGGTCGGCGAAGCCTCCTGGCCCCCGGACGGCGCGCACGCGGACACCGCGAGGGCGGCCGCCGCGAGGAGCGCGACGACGCGGCCGGTGCGACGCGGCGACGACGAGCGCGGGTTGGGCACGGGGTGATCCTCCGGTCGGACGAGGTCGGGGCGTTCGGCGAGGCCGCTGGGAACGGGCGCGGCACCGACCGAGGGGAAGGATACGGGATCGCCGCCCGCGAGGCCGGCCACGGCCATCGGTGGCCGGCGCGGCTGCGGCCGGCCGCGCGCGTCGTGGGCGGCGCGCGCGTTCGTGGGCGGGGTGGGGTCGGCGGACCGGCCGCGCGCGTTCGTGGGCGGGGTGGGGTCGGCGGGCCGGCCGCACGCGTTCGTGGGCGGGGTGGGGTCGGCGGACCGGGTGGGCTCGGTGTCGGGCGGGTCGCCGGCCCCGCGTTCCAGCTGCCAGCGGTCCGGCAGCTAGGATCTGCACGTTCCACGCATGAGGATCCAGCGGAACCGGCACTTCGGCCGAATCGCCGAGTGCGAGACGCCCGATTCCTAGCAGCCCGGCTGCTGGGACGGGTGGCTGCGGCACGGCGCGTGGTCGCGCGACCAGCTGCGTGTGAAGGATTGCCGCTCGGGCCCCCGGCTCGCGGCCCAGGATGGGGCACCCCAGCTGCCGCCTTCTGCCGGGCGGCGCGGGCTCAGTTGCGCGGAGGTCGTTCGATCTCGCCCAGGACGGCGTTCAGCGGGCCCAGCTGCGCGTGGAGGTCCTCGTACGCGGGCGCCAGCCGGTCGTACAGCGCCTGGGCCACGGGATCGGGGACCAGGCGCTCCGCGATGCCGGTCAGGGCATCGATGCCGGCGCGCACGTCGTCCACGACGCCGATGCCCGCGGCGGCGAAGATGGCCGCGCCGGCGACCGAGGCCTCCGCAACGCGCGGGACGACGACCTCGACGCCCACGACGTCGGCCTTCACCTGGTTCCACAGGCGGCTGGCGGCCGTACCTCCCGTGACCCGGAGCTCGTCGAAGGGCAGTCCCGCGACGACCGCCGGAGCAGCCACGTGGCGCAGCGCGAAGGCCGCCGCTTCCAGGACCGACCGCACGAGGTGCGCCCGCCGGTGACGCAGCGTCAGCCCCACGAAGGCGCCGCGGGCGGTCGGGTCGTGGAGCGGCCAGCGCTCGCCGGCGAGGTAGGGCAGGAAGAGCAGTCCGTCGGCGCCGGCCGGAGCGGTCGCGGCCTCGGCCAGCAGGTCGGGCAGGGCAGTCGTCCCTCCGAGCGCGTCGTCGACCAGCCAGTCCAACGCCTTGCCCGTGCCCGCCATCGCTCCCCCCACGTAGTGCAGTCCCGGCAGCGGGGCGGGACCGGTCCACAGCGGCGGGACCGAGACCGGCCCGTCGACGTACAGGCCGAAGCCGCCCGATGTCCCGCCGGTGTCGATCGCCTGGCCGGGCGTCGTGAGCCCGGCGCCGAGGAAGGTGGCGATGGCGTCGTTGGCGCCGGCCACGACGGGGAGGCCCGCGGGGAGGCCCAGCTCGGCCGCCGGCGCGGCGCGCAACCGGCCGATCCCGCTTCCCGCGGCGGCAGGCGACGGGGCGATCCGCTCGTCGAGACCGGCGGCGCGCGCCTCCGCGGCGGTGATCGCCTCAGCGGGGTCCTGCAGGGCGGCCGTGGCGACGCCCGTCATCCGGAATGCGACGTGGTCCCACGCGGCCAGGAGCCAGGCCGATCCGTCGACCACCTCCGGGCGCAGCGCAGCCAGCAGCCGCGCCCTGCCCAGCAGGCCGACGACCCACCCCTGTCGGCCGATGGCCGCGGCCGCGGCGGCGGTCTCGCCGCCGGCTCGCCGGTCGAGCCACGTGATCGCCGGCGCGAGGGCATGCCCGTCCGTCGCCGTGGCGACCAGCGTCGGGCCCTGGCCGACGACGCAGAGCGCGATCGGCGCGGCCGGGCCGTCCGCGACCGCTGCGGCCAGCGCGATCCCGAGCCCGCGGACGAGCGCCGCCCACCAGGCATCTGGCTCCTGCTCCGCACGTCCCGGCGAGCCGTCGAGCAGCAGCGGATAGGGGACGCGCGCGAACCCCCGGAGGCGCCCGTCCGGGGACATGGCGCCAACCTTGACGGCGGAGGTTCCCAGGTCGATGGCGACGAGGACGCGAGGATCGGCGGTCACGATCCGGAATGGTAGGGCCGGGAAGCCGACCGTGCCCGGGGAGGCCACTCCGCCGGGGCACCGTCCGCCCGGGGCGCCGTCCGCCGCGGCGGGCGCCGTCCGCGCCCGGGGCTCGGGCAGGCCGGGGCGCCGTCCGCGCCCGGGGCTCGGGCAGGCCGCTACAGCACCTTCCCGGGATTGAGGATGCCGAGTGGATCGAGGGCGGCCTTGACGGCCCGCATCACCCGCACCGCGTCCGGGCCGCGGGTCGCCTCCAGCCAGGCTCGCTTGGCCACGCCGATCCCGTGCTCGCCGGTCACGGAGCCGCCGAGGTCGAGCGTCGCCCGGTAGAGGTCATCCTGGGCGCCGCGGAGGCGGGCTGCGCCCGTGGGGTCCTCGCGATCGAAGACGAACGAGGGGTGGAGGTTCCCGTCGCCTGCGTGCCCGAAGACGCCAATCCGCATCCCGCGCCGCTCGCCGATCGCGTGGATCGCGCGGAGCAGGTCCGGGACCCGGCTGCGCGGGACCACCACGTCCTCCATCCGGCTGACGCCCATGGCGTCCAGCGCCCAGTGTGCCATCCGGCGGCCCTGGCGAAGCATGTCCGCCTCGGCCGCGTCCTGGGCGCGCACGAGGAGCCCGACGCCGGCCCGCGTGCAGGCCCGCTCCGCCCGGTCCAGCTCCTCGGCCGCGGCAACACCCGGCAGGTCCGACTCGACCAGCAGCATCGCGGCCGCCTCCTCGGAGAGGCCCAGCTTGTAGGCCGCGTTCACGGCGCGGATCGTGAAGTCGTCCATGAGCTCCAGCGTGCATGGCTGGACCCCATCCCGGATCATCCTGGCCACCGCCTCGCCCGCGGCTTCGATGGACGCGAAGAACGCGAGCAGCGTCTGCTTCGGGGGCGGCATCGGGATCAGGCGCAGCGTCGCCTCGGTGACGATCCCAAGCGTCCCCATGCTCCCGACGAACAGGCTCGCCAGGTCGTAGCCCGCCACGTCCTTGACGTTCCGGCCACCGGTGCGGATGACCGCTCCGTCGGCCAGGACGACCTCCAGGCTCAGCACGGCGTCGCGGGTGACCCCGTACTTCACGCAGCACAGGCCGCCGGAGTTCGTCGCCAGGTTCCCCCCGATCGTGCAGGTCTCGTAGCTGGCCGGATCAGGGGCGTAGAAGAGGCCGCGCTCCGCGACGGCCTTCTTGAGGTCCGCGTTCACCACTCCCGGCTGGACGACGACGGCGCGGTTCTCCTCGTCGATCTCGAGGATCCGGTTCATGCGCATGAGCGAGACGGTCAGCCCGCCGTCGATCGCGATCGCTCCCCCGGAGAGGCTGGTGCCGGCGCCGCGCGGGACGAGCGGCACACGGTGCTCGGCGGCCAGGCGCACGATCCCGGCAACCTCGGCCGTCGACGCGGGGAAGGCCACGGCCAGCGGGGCCGGCGGCTCCATGTACGCGGTCTCGTCGCGGCGGTGCGCCTCGAGGTCGGTCGGGTCGACGCTCAGCCGCAGGCCGGGGAGGGTCGCGCGGAGCGCCTCGAGGAAGGCGGCGCCCATCGACGGATCACGCATGCAAGGCGGGCAGGGGCCTGGCGCTCGTCCGTCCGGCCTAGCGCTCGCCGGTGCGGCGACCGACCACCCACCAGGCGACCGGGAAGGCGATGCCGGCCAGGGCAAGCTTGAAGACGTCGGCGAACACGAACGGCAGGAACCCCTTGGCGATGGCCGTCGAGAGGTCGAAGCCGGTCGCGGCCATCAGCCACGGGATGCCGACGAGGTAGATGGCGAGGTTCCCCAGGAGCATCGCCACCACGGCGCCACCGACGTGGCGGTCCCAGCCCAGCTCAGCCAGCCGCCCCACGATGGCCGCCGCGAGCAGGAACCCGAGGAGGTAGCCCCCCGTGGCGCCCAGGATCCAGCGCCCCGCGTCATGCGCAAGGTACGTGTCGAGGCCGGACGCGTTGCCCGCGTAGACCGGCAGCAGGAGGCCCATGGCCAGGTACAGCGAGACCGCCAGGATGCCGCGACGGAACCCGAGTGCGCCACCGACGAGGAGCACCGAGAACGTCTGCGCGGTGATCGGGACCGGCGAGGTGGGGAGGGTGACCCGGATGTCGCCGGGCAGGAGGATGGTCTGGCCCTGCAGCACGACCTGGAGATTGGCCGTGAGGGCGATGAGGATCGCGCCGGCGATGACGAGGGCGACGTGGCGGGTCCGCGTGCCGAGGCGCTCCCCCACCGCGACCGGGACGAGGAAGTCGCCGATGGTGATCCCACGCTCGGCAGCGGGCAGCCGGTTGAGGCGCTCGGTCGCCTGGGTCATCGCGTGGCTCTCTCTCCCGTCGGGCAGTCCATGACCGCCGCTCGACGGAGTCTACCAGCGCCGGACCCGCGCCCGGAAACCGAAGCCAGCGCCGGACCCGCGCCCGGAAACCGCAGCCCGCGCCGCCGCGCCCGGGAACCGGACCCCCTCGCGGGAACGGGAGCCCCTCGCGGGAACCGGAGCCCGCGCCGCGGCCGGTCAGTCGCGGACGAGCGTGCCGACGATCTGGACGCGTGAGGCGAGGCGAGCCGGGTACAGCGCGGCGAGAACCGCCAGGATCACGCCGCCGCCGAGCGCCGCCAGCGCGACGGCCCACGGCGGCTGGAAGGGAATCGACGCTCCGCCGGCAAGCAGGACGAGCGCCGCCCCCGCAGCCAGCCCCGCGAGCACCCCGAGGAGGGCCCCGACGAGCCCGAGGATCGCCGCCTCCAGGACGACGAGCCGCCACGCCTGCCGCCGCGTGAGCCCCGTGGCCCGCAGGAGCGCCAGCTCGCGGACCCGCTCCAGGACGTTCATCGCCATGGTGTTCACGATGCCCAGCGCGGCCACGAGGACGGCGATCGCCGCGAGCGCGGTGAAGAGTGCCGCCCGCCGATCCACCGAGGCGCCGATCGCCCCGGCTGCCTGGTCGAGGGTTGCCGGCTCCAGCGCATAGCCCCGGGCGGCGGCCTCCACGGCCGGCCGCGCGGCGGCCTCCTGACCCGGACCGAACCGGACGGCAAACGCGTCGGCGCCCAGCACCCCCAGGCGCTCGGTCGCGTCCGGCCAGCCGACCAGGATCGCCTCGCCCAGCGTCCCCGGGATGGTGCGCTCCGCGATGGCCACCACCTCCAGCTCGACCGTGCCGGTGCCGGACAGCAGGGCCAGCTTTGACCCGATCCCCAGGCCGCGGCGCTCTGCGAGGCTGCGCGGCACGATGGCGGCACCGCCCGCGTCCAGCGCCGCGAAGGCGGTGGCCCGGTCGCCCGCCGCCAGGGGCAGGCGCCCGTCCGCGAGCAGGTCGGCGCCCACGACGGCGGCGGCGTCCGTGCGCGCCCCTTCGAGGGCAATGGAGAAGCGGCCGAGCGGGCTCATCCGGGCCACGCCGGGGAGCGCGGCCATCTCCGCGACGGCGGGCTCGTCCGCCGCGACGGGGCGGATGGACGTGAGCAGCAGCTCGCCCGGGACGACCGACGCGAGCCAGGCCGTGGCCGCCTCGCGCGTCGAGCCGGCGACGCCCGCCAGCGCGACCAGCACGGCAAGCGCCACGGCCAGCGCGCCAACGGTCAGGGCGGTGCGGCTTCGGTCGCGGGTCAGCGAGCCCCGGGTGAGGCGTTCCTCCGCGGGCAGGAACGGCGCCACGAGCAGGCCGACAACCCGCCCGAGCGGGCCCGCCACGAACGGCGCCAGCAGGGCGACGCCGAGGAGGATCGCGAAGACGGCCAGCGGCCGCACGAGCCCCGGCCGGCCCGTCGCGACGCCCGGCCAGAGGACGAGCCCGACCAGGCCCACGACGGCGAAGACGAGGAGGAGCCAGCGCAGGCGGGCGCGCAGGACGGCGCCCTGGTCCAGGCGCAGGCGGAGCGCGGCCACGGGCGAGATGCGGCCGGCCCGGAGCGCCGGCTCGACGGCAGCCGCCAGCGTCACGATGAAGCCCAGGACGGCCCCCAGGGCCAGCGCCCCCGGCGGCAGCGGCAGCTCGCCCGGCCCAACGGCGCCGGGCCCCCCGAGCAGCGCGACCGAGCCGGCGGCCAGGACGATCCCGGTGGGCACCCCGAGCACGACGCCGACCACGCCGAGGTAGACGGCCGAGAGCACGACCATGAGCGTCACCTGGCGCCGGGTCATCCCCGCGGCGCGCAGGAGCCCGACGTCGCGGGCCCGCTCGGCCACCGTCATCGAGAGGGTGTTGAAGATGAGGAACGCCCCGCCGAACAGGGCGACGGCGGCGACGAGGGCAACCGCGACCCGGACCTCGGCGGTCGATGCCTCCAGCGCGGCCGCGATGTCGGCCGGCGTGCTGAGGGTGTACGGCTCGATGGTCAGGCGCCGCTCCAGCTCGGGGATGACCGCGGCCGTGTCGGCACCGTCGGCGAGGAGCACGTCCACCGCACTCGTGCGGTCCGTGGCGAAGAGATCCTGGGCCGCCAGCAGCGGCACCACGACGCTCCGGCCTGCCGGGTCGGGATCGCCGGGCGTCGGGGCGAGGATCCCGACGACGCGGAACGCCGTCGGGGCGACGGCCGGATCGCCGAGCAGGGTGATCGTGGAGCCGACGCCCAGGCCATCCTCCCGGGCGAGGTCGGCGGACACGAGCGCAGCGTGGTCGTCGCCGGTGCCCAGGAGCGTTCCCGCGGTCAGCGGCCGGTCGTGGATCGCCGGGTCGAGGGCCCGTTCGATGCCGACCACCGTGATCGGCGCGGGCAGCGTCGTGGCCGCCGTCGCCGGCAGCGGATACGTGCGGCGCTCCAGCGTCGGCGCGACGGTGACCACGCCCGGGGTCGTTGCCACCGCAGCGACGGAGGCGGCCGAGAGCCCCTGCTCCTCGAAGGCCGCGACCCGCAGGTCGGCACGGCCCATGAGGTCGCGGACGCTGCGGTCGACCGCCGCGTCCAGGGATGCGTTCACGATGAGCGCCGCCACCAGGACGCCGACCCCGAGGGCGATGCCGGCAACCGTCAGGGCGGTGCGGAGCGGCCGGGCGCCCAGGCTCCGGCGCGCCAGCGCGTTTGCGGCGCGCATGGCTACAGCCCCAGGGCGGCGAGCCGGACGATGAGCGCGCCGGCTGCGTGGTCCTCGCGGCGCCCCAGGACGATCTCGTCGAGGACAGCGCCGTCGCGCAGGACCAGGACCCGGTCGGCATAGGCGGCCGCCTTGGCGTCATGGGTGACGAGCACCACGGTCTGGCCGCGATCCGCGCACAGGCGCCAGAGCATGTCCAGGATCTCCGTCCCGGTCGCATAGTCCAGGTTGCCGGTCGGCTCGTCGGCCAGCAGGAGCGCCGGCCGGTGGACGAGCGCCCGCGCCAGCGCCACCCGCTGCTGCTCGCCCGCCGACAGCTCGTCGGGACGGTGCTTCTCGCGGTCGGCAAGGTCCACGGCCGCCAGCACGTCGCGGATCGCGGCCGTCTCCTCGCGCCCCCCGGGATCGCGGCCCGCCACGATGAACGGGAGCGCCACGTTCTCGCGGACCGAGAGGATGGGGACCAGGTTGAAGAACTGGAAGACGAACCCCGTCTTCTCGCGGCGCAGCTTCGTGGCCGCGTCGTCCCCGAGCTGGCTCACGATGGCCCCGTCGAGGACGACCTCGCCGGACGTGGGGCGGTCCAGGCCGCCCAGGAGGTGGAGCAGCGTGCTCTTGCCGGAGCCGGACGGTCCCATGACGGCCACGAACTCGCCGGGCTCGACCGCCAGCGAGACACCCCGGACGGCCGCGACGTCGGCACCGCCCATGCGGTAGGCCCGCGTGAGGTCGCGCGCCTCGAGGATGGGCGACATCAGGCGACACCTCCGGTCGACGCGGTGCGAGGACGCACCGTCGCGGGGCGAGTGTACCGCCGGGCCGTGTGGTGCACGGCCGCCGGCGTGGCGGCCCGGCTCACGCGCCGAAGAGGAAGCGCAGGATGGCGCCGCCCAGGCCGTCCAGCAAGCCGGAGGCCGGCGCCGGAAGGGCCATGGGATCGTCCACCCGGTAGGTCCCCACGGTCGATCCGCCGTTCGCCGGCCCGTCGCCACCGGACGCGCCGCCGCCGCCCGGAGTGGCACCGCCACCGGACGCGATCCCGGAGGCCTCGGGCGGGTCGTCGACGTGCTCGCCGCGATCGGACGGCTCCGGCGTCACCGTCGGAGTGGGTGCCGGCGTGGGCCGCGGCGTCGGGCGGGGTCTGGGCGTCGGCTTCGCGGTGGGCTCCGGCGTCGGCCGCGGCGTCGGGCGCGCCGTGGGATGCGGGGTCGAGCGGGCGGTCGGGCGCGGGGTCGGGCGCGGGGTCGGCTTCGGCTTCGGCTTCGCCGTCGGCCTGGGCGTGGCTGCGGCGACGCCGCCGCACTTGTCAGCGAAGAGGACGGTCCACATCTTCTTGCCGTCGGAGCCCTTGTAGGCGCCGATCCCGATCACGTCCCAGGCTTTCCCGAGGATGTTGGCCCGGTGCCCGGAGGAGTCCATGAACTGGAGGTGGATCGCCCGCGTCGCGACGTCGTCGGGGTACGAGTTCCATCCGATGTTCTCGCCGGCGAGCCTGAAGCAGTAGCCCTTGTTCTGCAGCACGTCGAAGACGCTGCCGGACCCGGGGATGGAGTGGCTGAAGTAGTCCCGCTGGATCATGTCCTTGCTGCGCCAGCGGGCGAGCGAGGCAAGGGTCGAATCGACCCTCAGCGACCGGAGGCCGGCGCTCGCGCGCGCCTGGTTCGTGAGCTGGAGCAGCTCTGATTCGGATGCGGAGCTGAAGCCCCCCGAGCTCCACGCGGTGGCCGGGGCGGGCAACGCGAACACGCCGACGGTGACCGCCAGGAAGGCGCTCGAGACGAGCAGCGCGAGGCGCGCCAGGGGCGTGCGAGCGGGGAGGGCGCGAGTCATGCCATGACGGTATCGGGCGCACCCCGTCGCGTCCGTCGCGCGATGGTCCCGACGCGGCACCGGACGGTGGTCAGGGGTCGGGCCTCGGGAGGACTCCCGGGGACGGGTGCGGATCCGGGGCCCGCTGCGGCGTCGCCGTCCCCGGGATGGGCGCAGATCCGGGGCCCGCTGCGGCGTCCGGCATCGTACCCTTTGGCTCATGGACGCCGGACTTGTCGCGCTCTTCCGTCACCATGCGTGGGCTTCGGATCGCCTCCTCGCCGCGTGCGAGGGGCTGCCCCCCGATCACCTGGAGTGGGTCACCCAGGGGACCTATGGCGGCCTTGGGGCAACGCTCCGCCACCTCGTGGAGGCCGAGGAGCGCTACGTGTCGCGCCTCAGCGGCGAGACGGAGCGGCCCGGCCCCGCACCCAACGAACCCGATCCGCCGATGCCGCCGGAGGCGCTCGCGCCGTCCGTGCGGGTCCTCCGGCGCCGCGCGGCCGCCAGCTCCGCCGCCCTCGTCGACCTGGCCGCCACGTACGAGCCGGAGGCCATCCTCCACACGACATTCCGCGGCGAGCCGGTGTCGCTGCCGGCCATCGTGATCTTCGCGCAGGCCCTGGACCATGGCTGTGAGCACCGGACGCAGGTGCGCCACGCACTGACGATCCTGGGCTACGAGCCGCCGGACCTCGACGCCTGGACCTGGGACGACGCGGTCAACGGCCGCACGGACGACGAGGCCGACCCGTACGCCTGACGCCCGCTCCGGCCGCCCCGGCGGCTCTCGTCCCGCACCCCCCGGTCCTCGCGCTCCCCGAGAGCCTCGGGACGCGACGTCAGCCGGGCACCCGGAAGACGTAGATCGACCAGCCGAGGGTGTCGCGGCCCCAGCGGAGGTACGCATCGGCGCCGCGGCGGGTTCGGGTCAGCAGCTCGCCGATGTCCGGGTCGTCGGGGTGGGAGCGGGCGTACCGTTCGGCCGCCCAGACCTGGAGGAGCTCGTACCGGTCCCAGTCCTCGTCGCGGCTGGGGAGAGCGTAGAGGAGCGTCAGGCTCTCCTCCGCGGCGATCGCCACGTTGCCGTGGAGCGTCGAGAGGTCGCCGGCCGCCAGCTCGGCTGCCGCGAGGTACCCGGGCTCGGGCTCACGCCGCCAGTAGGGCTCGCCGACGAGGACGAGGCCGCCGGGCTTCGCGAAGCGCCGCAATGCCTGCAGGGTGCCCCGATGGCCGCCCCAGATCCAGCTGGCCCCGAGGCAGACCGCGAGGTCCACGCTGGCCGGCGCGGGAGGGTACGCGGCCGCGTCGCCCTCGATGAAGGCCAGCCCGGCGGCCGGGGCGCGCGCCGCGGCGCGCTCGCGGGCGACGACGATCTCGTACGGCGAGATGTCGACGCCGGTGCCGCGGATGGGGTGCCGCTCGGCAAGACGGACCAGCAGCTCGCCCTTGCCGCAGGCGGCTTCCCACACCGCGGCCCCCGGCGGAAGGTCCAGGAGCCCGATGAGCTCGTCGAGGCGTCCCAAGCTCGTCGGGTTGCAGATGACGTGATCGGCGTGGGTGATCGCATAGAACTTCCAGGTGTCCATGCCGCGGATTGTGCGCCTGCGGCATCGGGCCGCGACGCCGTCGGTCGCGGCGGTGCAATCGCGGCGCGACCCGGCCGTGGCCCGGGCGCACCCCGGCTCAGCCGTTCGGTGCTCCGGAGATCGGCAGCCGCCGATGCCCGGCGTGTCCGGGATGCCGGCCGGCATGCTGTCGGGAGCACGCCCCGCCCCGAGGGCCCGGCCAGCTGGTGACGGCCGGGTACCAGTGGGAAGCCGGGATCGGTCGCAGAGTCGGTGCGGGGCCGATGACGAGGTCGCAGGGAGATCCCGCCGGGACCCGGCGTCCACGCACGCGGTGCGCGCCGCACGAGCCGCCGGGCTGTGTTGCGGGCGCCCGGCGTGCCGCGCCGCATCGATGCAGGATCGCGAAACCCGTGCCATGACGCACAAGACGGGCATCGCGGACACAACCCTCGCCGTCCGGCGGCGCCCGAGGCCACGCGATGGGTCGCCCTGCCGCCCGGGAGCCTCGTGCGAACCGCCGCGCCCGTCCTGGCCGGATCCCGATGCCCCTGGCTCCGGCCCCGAGCTGGATGTCCGGCGCTGCCGACGGTTCGTTGCGCCTCATAGCACGGTGCGCCTGGCGTCCGTGTCCGCCCGGCGCCCGTCCCGTGGGGCCGTCGCCTCCCGGGCACTCCATGCGGGAGGGTGGCCGGGCCACAGTTGGATGCCGGGCCCGGCACCAGCCCGACGTCGGGTACACTCTCGCGGCGCAGACACCGTGTCAGCGGCGGTCTCAGGCGACCGCCCGATGCCGGATCTGATCTCGCGGTGGCCTTAGCTCAATCGGCAGAGCATCGGATTGTGGCTCCGAAGGTTACGGGTTCAAGCCCCGTAGGCCACCCCACCACCCCGCACGAATGACCGGCACGGAGATTGCTGCAAAGACCGCTGCAAGACGCACCGTGCGCGTCGCGCCCTCCGAGGACACTGGAGCGCCCGGTGCCAAGCCGGGCAGCGGCCGGGGCGAGTCTGACCCGCCGTCAGGTGTCCGCGAGCGGCCTATCGCACCGGCGATGAGGACGGGGTCGGGCTTCCAGAAGACTGGGGCAGCGAGACGCCGAGGTCGCCAGCCGTCAGCGAGAGGGCGGCCCCCCATTCGCCGCTCGCGTCGGCGAACTGGGGCAGGTAGGACTTGGCCGCCTCCTCTGATGGACTGGCCGCGATCTGGCGCAGGACGGCCTCATAGGTGCGAGACCAGCCGATGAGCGCAGTTGAATCTGTCCCGACGTACTTGGTCTCGCCGTCGGTGACGACAGTCTTCGGGAACGAGATTGCCTCTAGATCGAGCCGGAAGTCGTGGATCGCATCGGCCAGTTCCGTGTAGGCCCGTTGAGCGGATGGCCAGTCACTCGGCCTGCTGATCGACTGCAGTCCTGCCGTCAAGGTCAAGCAGGCACTCTTGAACTGGCGGGCGACCGTCCCCGCAGGCGCAATGCCCGTGGGGCTGGCGGGAGGCTGAACACTCGGCCCCGGTGCCGCTGTCGCCACTGGACTCGCAGCCGCGGCGAACGTGCCCGTATCCGGGTCGTAGATCTCGACGGAGGCCAGATACTCCGCGAGGTCCCAGCCCCCGGCGACGAGGACGCGGCCGTCAGGGAGCAGGGTGGCCGTGTGGTTGCCGCGAGCAGCCGTCATCGGGCCGGTCTGGCCGAAGGTGCCGGTTGCCGGGTCATAGATCTCGGCTGAGGCGAGAGCCTCTGAGGCTCGGGGGCTGTTCCAGCCCCCAGCGACGAGGACGTGACCGTCGGGGAGCAGCGTCGCCGTGTTGGAGTCGCGGGCGGTCGTCATCGGACCTGTGGGGCCGAAGGTGCCGGTCTTCGGGTCGTAGATCTCGGCCGCGGCGACGAACCCCGAGTCCTTCCACCCCCCGGTAACGAGGACGCGGCTGTCAGGCAGCAGCGTTGCCGTGTGCCAGCCGGGAGCCGTCGGCAGCGAGCCGGTCTGGCTGAACGTGCCGGTCTTCGGGTCGTAGATCTCGGCGGAGGCGAGCGCCTCCGAGGTATTGCCGCCACCGACGACGAGGACGCGGCCGTCGGACAGCAGCGTGGCCGTGTGGTCGAAGCGAGCGGTCGCCAGCCGGCCGGTCTGGCTGAACGTGCCGGTCTTCGGGTCGTAGATCTCGGCGGAGGCGAGAGCTTCCGAAGCATTCCCGCCACCGACGACGAGGACGCGGCCGTCTGAGAGCAGCAGTGCCGTGTGCCGGGTGCGAGCGTTCGCCAGTGAGCCGGTCGGGCTGAACGTGCCGGTCTTCGGGTCGTAGATCTCGGCTGAGGCGAGAGCCGAACCGTTCGAGCCCCCGGCGACGAGGACGCGGCCGTCGGAGAGCAGCGTAGTCGTGTGGTGAAAGCGAGCGGCCGTCATCGGGCCTGTGGAGCCGAAGGTCCCGGTCCTCGGGTCGTAGATCTCGGCTGAAGCGAGATACACCAAGCCGTTGCCGCCACCGACAACGAGGACGCGGCCGTCGGAGAGCAGCGTAGTCGTGTGGTGAAAGCGAGCGGCCGTCATCGGGCTGGTCGGGCTGGCCCCGATCGTCGGCGCGGGTGCGTCCGTCGCGCCCGGGCTTCCCGATAGCGGCGAGTTCGCAGGGGAGGAGCATCCGGCGAGCAACGCACCGACCGCCAGACCGACGAGGAACCGCTCCGCCGAGAAGCGCAGGCCCATCATCCATCCTCCCTGGACGCATCCGGCGGGTCGGTCTCGCCCGTGGCCCGGCGCGGTCGCGGCGGCCGGGGTGCGGACCGCGTTCAGAGCCTCCCGCGGATGGTCACGATGGCCGCGGCGCGGCGCCTTGACGAGGGGCAAACGGCCCCCGGGCGCCCGGTGAGCGTCGCCTGCCCATGGAGCGGTCCGAGCCGGGGCTACGAGCGGGACGGCTCGCTCACATGCCGCCGAAGCTGCCGAACCAAGAACGTCGCCAGGAGGCTCAGGAGCACGCTCGTCACGACCGGCGCCCACTTCGGGGGACGTCCTCCGCGCCCTCGACGCATCGCCTCGGTGTCGATGAAGACGCCCTTACATTCTGGGCAGCGATACGTCCCCGAGCGCCGTCCCATCGGCTGCATCGCCGCCCCGTCCTTCGGGCACCGCCACGCCGTCCGCGTCTCCTCGGTCACGACAATTCCCTCCTTCGTTCACATCGCCTCCCTTGTGACGACCCGCTCGGGTCCTGGATCAGGCGAACGGGTCCGGGAGATCGAGCTCTCGCTGGATGAGCACATCGAGGGCTGCCCGCTCCGCCTCGATCTCCTCGCCCAGGCGTGCAGCGAGGATGGGGAGGCGCCATGCGTCGACCTCGCGCTGGTCCAGGAGTCGAAGCCGCCGGTACTGGCGCAGGTAGACGCTGCAGAAGCGCCTTCGGGCGAGCCCGATGAGGCTGCGCTGGACTCGCGGCAGAGAGGGCGGGATGCCGCTGTGGCCGAGGAGGAAGAGCGTCCGCGCGACGTCACCTGCGGGGTTGCCGCACGAGGCCGTCATCCAGTCGATGACGACGGCCCCTCTCGATGTCACGAGGACGTTCCCGGGATGCATGTCGCCGTGGCAGATGGCGTCGCCTTCGGGTAGCCGGGCGAGGCGGCGGAGCGCGGCCTGCCGGGGGCCATCCTGCAGTCGGGCGCCGGCGCGCTCGATCATCCGGCGGACCTCGGCCTTCTGGTCTGGCAGCCCTGCCCCGCTCGTGTCGTGCATGGTCGCGTGGAGGTCCGCGAACCACCGGGCGAGCCGGTCGATCTCCCACGGGTTCCGTCCGAGGCGATCAAGCATCGAGGGACCCACGAGACGCTCGTACACGATGCCGAAACGACCCTCGATCCTGGTCGTGCCCATGAAGCGTGGCGCTCCGACCCCGGCCGCCGCGACCAGCGCTGCGACGGCCGCCTCATGCTCTCCGAGGAGATCAGGGAAGCCGGGTCGCAGGACCTTGACGACCTCGTCCTCGCCTCGGGCGAACACCTCGGCGGTGCGCCCGCGACCGAGCAGGCCGCCGCGCTCCGTCGCGGACGTCGTCATCGTCAGGGCCTCGCCGCACAGCGTGCCGAAGGAGCAGAGGCCGGGCTATCGGTCGCGTGGCGAAGCCTCCAGCGTGCGGGTCGAGCCGGGCGGCACGTACCCCTGATGCCAGGGGGCGTTCGTCGTGGCCGAGCCTGTGACGTCCCGTGGGTGACGGCCCTGCCGCAGCGGGTGGGACAGCCAAGGCGATGGTCCTCGGTTGGCATGGCGCCAGCGTAGCGCCGCCGTTGCGCGTTCTCCGGCCCCCGAGTGGCACATGGCCGCACCGCGCGCCATGAAGGGCCGTGGGCGCCGGCCGCGACGGGCCGAAAACGGCCACGGGCGGAGGCGGCGACCAGCAAAGGCGGCGATTCCGGAGAGGGTGGCCGCAGGCTGATCGGCTCGGTACCCGGTCCGGTGATCGCCGCCCGCTCCGGGTCACCTGTCCGGAGACCACTCCCGCGCCGCCCGCCTGAGGGATCGGCCGGCCGGAGCGCCGCCAGGTGTACCGTGGGCGGCTCCGGTTGGGCACAAGCCCCCGGAACGTTGCGATTGGGGGGATCCATGTTCTTCACGAAGCGTCGTGCTGTCTTCCTGGCCCTGGCTGCGACGGTGATCCTCGCCGGCTGTGGGGGCGCCGCCTCGGCGGTGCCCTCCGGCCCCGTGGGCTCCGCTGCTCCGGGCGAACCCGCCGCCACACCGGCGACAGCGTCGAGCGGGACTCCGGGCGACGCCTCCGCCCAGTTCGGCGGGGACATCTGCTCGGCGCTGACGAAGGCCGAGATCGAGGGCGCCAGCTACACGCAGGGCAAGGCCGTCTTCGACAGCACCGACACGCAGACGGACGCCGACACGGGCGCCGCGGTCGTGTGCCAGTACCTGGTCACGTTCAACGGGAGCGTCGCGGTCGTGGCGCACTCGGTCACGCTCATGGACGCCGCCGAGTTCGCGACCCACGACGATGCCTCGATCATGGAGCCGGCCGAGCCGGTGAGCGGGATCGGCAAGGAGGCCTTCCTGGTGGCCAACGCGCCCGGCCTCTACGAAGTCTGGGTCAACGGCCCGCACGGGTACTTCAAGGTGAGCGGCCAGTCCAAGGAGTCCGACATCGCCCTCGCGAAGGCGGCGGCCGGCCGCAACTAGGACTCCCGGTTCCCCTCCGGCGGCCGCGCTGGGCGCCCACTGCTCGTCACGGCGCGCTCATCGCCAGGCTGCCCCTGGCGCAACCGAGCCCCGGCGCTCGCCCTGCCGGGCGCTACTCGGCTTCGGTCCGCGGCTGCAGGATCACGACCGCCGTTTCGGTGGACCGCAGGGTGGCGTAGGCGTCGACGTCGTCGCCCATGTCGCGCCACCGGGCCCACAGGCGCGCGCGCTCTTCCCCTACCGCCGCGCGGGCGCGCACCGCACGCGATCCATCGGCCAGCTCGACGCTGGCGTCGGGATGCGCCTGGAGGTTGAGCCACCAGGCCGGCTCGCCGTCCGCCCAGCCGTTCATGGCCATCGTGACCAGGTTCGGCCCATCCTCGTAGTAGCCGAGGATCGCGCTGCGCTCCCGGCCGGTATGCCGCCCGATGGTCGTGAGGCGCATCGTGCCCCACTTGTCGATCTTGGGAGGCCACAGGCCGCGTCGGCCGCCGGTGAGACGGTGGTAGGCACGGTGAACCACCCACGCGGTACGGACGAACCAGCGTGGCGGGAGTCGCGGGCTTGCGCCAGGCGTTCCGGCTGCCTCACTGGGCTCCGGCGGCGGCCGGTGTTCCGTTGTGCTCGCCATGGGGCTCCCTTCGGGCTCGGATGGGCTGATCCGCGACAGGGGGATTGGACCGCCTGTCGATGGCGAAGTCCCAGAGCACGATGGCGTGCTCGTGCGGGGCTGAACCGCCCGAAGGCGAGCCCGCGGCCGCCTCGAGCCAGGCTCCCGGTCGGAGGGTCGTCGCGGCGGCCCGACCGGGGTCGTCGCGGCGGCTCGACCGCGGGGTTGGTTGCGGCGTCAGGCGCGGGCGATGCCTTCGCGCTCGAAGGTCATGGCGCGCTGGAGGGCCGCCTCGCGCAGGTGCTCCGGGATCTCGACCGGGCCGCCCACGGCGCCCGCGTTGATGCCCGCCTGGGCAGCCTCCTCGACGACGCCACCCACCAGGATGGCCAGCTCGGGAGTCCGATGGAACACGAGCACCCCGTGGTTCGCGAGGAGCACTGCCGGGACGCCGGGCCGGATCGCGGCCCGAATGTTCGCCACGGCCTGGTCCGAGCCGCGCGGACCGTACGCTGCGACGGGAACCCCCGTCGGGAGGCCGAACATCGCCAGTGCTTCCACCCAGCATCCGATGGGGCGCTGGGCGACGGCGTACGCGGTGGCGTACGGCGAGTGGGTGTGGAGGACGCAGCCCACGTCGGCATGGTCCTGGTACAACGCCGTGTGCATGGCGACCACGGCCCGCTGGATGGGCGGCAGGTCACCCTCGAGCAACGTGCCGTCCAGCCCCACCCGCACGACCGCCGTGGCCGGGTGATCCCGCAGCGATGGGGCTGCCGTGTAGTACATCTCCTCGGCCCCCGGCACCCGAAGGCTCACGTTCCCATGGCCGTTCGCGGAGATCGCCCCGCTGGCTACCACCCGCCGGGCAACGTCGACGACCTGCTCGACAAGCTCCTTGTCCATCCCACCCTCCATGCCTCGCGCCGGAGTCAGTCCCGCGAGGGGCCTCGCGGGACCGTCATGGCACCCGCGTCGCGGCGCCGCGCCGGCGGAGCCCCCGTTCCGTGCCTCGCCGCCGGCCGGCGAGTGTGCACCATCTTCGGCCGACCGACCTTCCCGCGGGAACCCCTCGGCGCGGCGGCGGACCGTGACCCTATTCCGGCGGGGCGTCCTCGCCCGGCATCTTGAGGCGGTTCGTGTAGTCCTTGCCGCTCACCTTGCCGGCCCCGATCTGGCGCGGGAAGTTCGGCGAGTACTGGTCCTCCTGGTCCACGGCTCCGCCCTTGCCGTTCCACGCCTTGTCGTCCTCGTCGAAGGACTTGACCGCGCTGCCCCAGCCGACATAGCGCTGGACGAGCGCGACGGCCTCGGACGACTTGTAGACCTTGCCCTTGCCGTAGTCGTAGGCGGTGATGATCCGATCGAGCATCGGCTGGATGTGGTCGGCATACATCGAACGCGACTTGCCGACGTGCTTCTGCTCGTGCGTCTCGAGGGCGGCCGCGGCCTTGTCGGTGACGTACCAGCCGTTCCCCTGGTCGCCCGCGCTGCTGGTGACGTAGCTGCGGTTGACCGTGACGATGCCCGTCCCTTCCTTGACCCACGCGTCGGCGTTGTCGAAGACCCCGCCCCAGCGCGACTCGTACTCCGGGACGACGAGGTCCGCACTGCCCGAATCCTGGTTGCCGTGCGGGCCAGCACCTCCGCCGCCACCCCACGGGCTCGTGCCGGTCTTCCCCCCGGGGACGAAGGCGTGCGGCCGCCCGTCGTCGACATCGTGGTCGGGCCCCGCGGTGGCCGCGTCGCCGAACCGCGCGGTGCCGGCTCGGCCCTCGTCCTGGAACCGCCCGGCCACCGGCGCAGCGTCCGCCACCGGGAAGCCGCCCCCGCCGGTCTGGACGTCCTCGTCGGTCGCCGTGACGCTCTCGCTCTCGGCCCGCTTGGCCGCCCTCATCTCCCGGGTCGGTCGCTCGCCCTCCTCCAGCACCGTGGCCGCGCCCCCCAGCAGGTCCTGGGGCGACGGCTCGGCGACGATCGGCGCACCTGCTTCCTCGTCGCGGTCCGCCGGAACGGGTGCGGGCGGCACGGGTGCGGCCGGCATCCCGCCGGCGCGAAGCATCTGGACGACCGCGGCATTGCCGGCAGCGCGGTGGAGGCCCAGGAGCGCGGCGACGGGAAGCCCGCCGGGCGCAGCACCCCGCCCGGGCACGCCGCCGCTCGGAGCCTCGGTCCGTCCCGGGGCGCGCGACGGGTCGAGGGCCGGATCCTCGACGGTGGAGCGCGTGGCGCCGACGTGATCGCCCATTCCAGGCCGATGCTGGGGAGGGCGAAGCGCGGTGTCAACGCCTGTCGCGGACATCTGCCCGATGGTGCAGGGTCCCGCGACCGACCGCGCAGCTCACACGGTCGACCGCGCCGGCCGCGCAACCGACCGCGCCGGCGATCGCCTGCGACGCCGCTCGCCCGGACAGGCGCTCCCCCACGACCGGCGCACGACCTCCCGGCTTGGATTGGCGGCCAGTGTCCTCCATTCGGGATGATGCGACCCCCACCGTCCCGTGTACCATCAGCGCCGGCGACGCGACCCAGCGCCGCCCACGAACACAGTCGCTGGTGCCTCCGCCGCCACGTGGGCGGGGATGGCTTCTAGTGGAGGGAGCACATGAGCGTACGTTCGATCAAGGCGGCATTCGACCGCCGGGCCCTGCCGCTGGCGATCCTCGCCGTGGTTCCGGTCCTCTTTGCCGCATGCAACCAGGTCGGCACCGCGACCGTGACCTTCTGGGACATCGTCGTCTCGATGATCTGGTTCGCCCTGCTGTTCATGTGGATCATGATCGTCATCAGCATCTTCGCTGACATCTTCCGCCGCAACGACCTCTCCGGCGCGTGGAAGGTGATCTGGATCATCGTGATCTTCTGGATCCCGTTCATCGGGATCCTGATCTACATCTTCAGCCGCCCGAAGATGACCGCCCAGGACCTGGAGATGGCCACCCAGGCGGCGGCCGCCCAGAAGGCCGCGTCGCAGGTGTCCGTCGCCGACCAGCTCGAGAAGCTGACCCAGCTCCGCGACTCCGGCGCGATCTCCGTCCCGGAGTACGAGTCGCTCAAGGCCAAGCTCCTCGCGTAACCCTCGCCGCAGACGCGAAGGCCGGGACCGACGAGGTCCCGGCCTTCCTGATTCCCGGCCCGGTCACGCCCCGGACGCGAACGCCGCGGCGGGCCGGGCGGCCGGGCTGCGACCTTGGGCGATGCTGCCGTCGGCGTGGCCAGTGCGGACCGGTGCCCTTCGCGTACCTCTGGCGTGGAGGGGTATGCTGTGGTGGCGACCCGCGGGGGTCGTGTTGCTGTCTGTGAGGCTTCCCTTCGCGTCGCGAAACGACCGGGGAGCGAAAGGCCGGGAGGAACCCGTGGCGCTGGATCGGGCGAGCTTCGAGGCGCTCTTCCGCGCCCACTCGGCCCGCGTCTACTCCATCGGCGTCCGGATCACGGGAGATCGGGCCACCGCGGAGGACATCGTCCAGGAGACCTTCGTCAAGGCCTACACGGTCGACGACGCGACGGTCTTCGACGACATCGGGGCCTGGCTGGGCACGGTGGCGCGCAATGCGAGCCTCAACGCGATTCGTGGGCGCTCCCGCACTGTCGGCCTTGCCGAGGAGTCCCCCGACGACCCGGGCTCGGGCGCCCTCGCGGCCGGAGCCCTCCTCGCCGACGCCTCACCGGCCGCCGACCCGGAGCGTGCCGCCGCGTCGTCGGACGCCGTGCGGGGCGCGTGGGAGCTCGTGGACGGGCTCCGGCCGGAGGCCCGTGCCGCCGTCGTCCTGCGCTATGCCGAGGACCTTCCCATCGACACGATCGCCCGGACCCTGGGGAAGTCCGTGAACGCGACCACGGTCATGCTTCACCGGGCCCGGGCCTCGCTGCGGGCGGCCTATGCGACGCGCGTCTTCGCCCGGAACGGCCTGCCCGAGGCGTGTCGCGCCCGCCGGGACGAGATCGTGGACCTCGTCGAGGGGCAGGCGCCTTCGGATGAGCTGCGCGAGCACATGGCCAGCTGCGCACACTGCCAGCAGAGCGCGGACGACCTGCG
The DNA here is from genome assembly GCA_963810065.1 of uncultured Chloroflexia bacterium. GTDB lineage: Bacteria > Chloroflexota > Limnocylindria > Limnocylindrales > CSP1-4 > CTSoil-043. The sequence continues at coordinate 492,845 of CAWELX010000002.1, forward strand.
CGGGATGACCCGGGCGTTCGCCGTCGCCCCGATCTTCGTGGTTCCGGCGACGCTGGGCCCGAAGGTGGCGGCCGCGGTCGCCGCGGGCACCGCGGGAGCCGCCGCCGGCGCAGGGGCCGGCGCGGCGGCGGCCGGCGCTGGGGCCAGCGCGGCGGCAGGTGCTGGGACCGCGGCAGGTGCGACGGCGGTTGGAACCGCCGCCGCGGGTGCGACGGCAGCTGGCACGGGCGCGGCCGGCGTGGCCGTGGCGGCCGGCTCCGGCGTCTTCGCGACCATCGGCCAGTTCGTCGGCGCCGGCCTCCTCGTGATGGCCGTCGTCGGGACGGTCGGGATCGCGTCCGGGCGGATCAACCCGTCCGGTGCTTCGTCGCCCTCCGGACCCCCGGCAGCCTCCGCGATCGTGCCCGGCGGATCCACCGGCGGACGGCCCGCTCCGGCGCCGACCGGACCACCGGGCGCCGCCCCGCCCCCGGTTGCGATCATCGGCCCGGCGCCCACGCCGTCGACCGCGATCCCAATGCCGACGCCGTCCATCGATCCCGCGCCGTCCATTCTCCCGACCGCGCCGCCGACGCAGCAACCCCTGCTCGGCCCGACGACGACCGTCCGTCCTGGCCCCACGCCCAGGCCGACGCCGGCACCGACCGCGAAGCCCGCGCCGACGCCCAGGCCAACGCCCACGCAAGAGCCTGCCTCAACCCCGGCGCCGACCACCCGCACCACACCGACGCCCAAGCCCACGCCTGCGCCCACCGCACGACCGACTCCCACGCCGACGCCGTCGGCGATCCCGACGGTCAATGCCCGCGCCATCGTCATGGTCGGCCGGTCCTGCGGCACCCAGGCGCGCCGGTTCCACGCCGGCGACACGGTCTGGGTCACCGTGGGGCGAGTTGCCCCGGGCGCCAAGGTGCCCTGGCGGATCGCCGCCCTGCCCGGCAGCCAGCCCGAGGGCTTCGTCCGGACCGGCTCGATCGCGGCGGGCCGCCGCGGCCTTGCCTGCGCGCCCATCTGGACGGTCCCCGCCGCCTCCGAGGCGTCTGGCCGGTTCGGCATCCAGGTGGCCGGGAAGCAGAGGATCGTCCGCCTCAACGCGAACTGAGGCGTGGCGCCGCGCCGGTCCGGCCGAGGGCGCTGCGCGAGCCCGCCGAGGGCGCCTGCGCGAGCCCGCCGAGGGCGCCGCGCCGCGCTGCGCGAGCTGCGCGATCCGTCCCGCAGAGACCGTGCCGCGCGAACGCGCACGAGGCGCCGCGCGGATCGCTCGAGCTGAGCCGCGCCCGACTGCCAGGACGCCAGGGCCCTACGCCGCTCCCCCGCCGACCGTCGCCTCGACGAGCGCCCGGGCCTCGTCGAGGATGCGCTGGAGGTGCTCTTCGCCGCGGAAGCTCTCCGCGTAGAGCTTCGTGACGTTCTCCGTGCCGGAGGGACGGGCAGCGAACCAGCCCTGGGCCGTCACGACCTTGAGGCCGCCGATCGCGGCGCCGTTGCCGGGCGCCGTGGTGAGGATCGCGGTGATCGGGTCGCCAGCCAGCGAAGACGCCCGCACCGCGTCCGGCGACAGCTTCCCGAGGGCCACCTTCTGCTCGGGGGTCGCGGGTGCGTCGATCCGCCGGTAGGCCGGGCTCCCGAAGCGATCCGTGAGGGCCGCGTACGCCTCGGCCGGGTTGCGCCCCGACCGGGCGGTCATCTCCGCGGCCAGGAGGCAGGCGATGATCCCGTCCTTGTCGGTGGTCCACGTTCCGCCGCCGCGGCGCAGGAACGACGCGCCCGCGCTCTCCTCGCCCCCGAAGCCGATGCTCCCGTCGACCAGGCCGGCAACGAACCACTTGAAGCCGACGGGCACCTCCACCAGGCGCCGCCCGAGGTCCGCCACGACCCGGTCGATCATGCTCGACGACACGAGGGTCTTGCCCACGCCGACGCCGCTCCCCCAGTCCCGGCCGCCGCCGAAGAGGTAGGCGATCGCCGCGGCCAGGAAGTGGTTGGGGTTCATGAGCCCGGTTCCCGGCGTCACGATCCCGTGCCGATCCGCATCGGCGTCGTTGCCAAGGGCCAGGTCGAACCGATCGCGCAGCGCAACCAGGCGGGCCATGGCGAACGGCGACGACGGATCCATCCGGATCCTGCCGTCCCAGTCGAGGGTCATGAAGCCGAACTGCGGGTCGACGGCCTCGTTGGTGACCGTGAGATCCAGCCCGTAGCGCTCGCCGATCGCCCCCCAGTACGCCACGGCCGCGCCGCCCAGCGGGTCCACCCCGATGCGGAGGCCCGATGCCGCGATCGCGGCCATGTCGATGACGTCGCCGAGGTCCGCGACGTAGGTCCCGACGAAGTCGTGGTCGGTCGCCCGGGCCCGGGCGCGCTCGTACGGCACCCGGGGAATCGCCCGCACGCCGTCGGAGCCGGCGGCCTCGAGGATCCGGTTCGCCTCGTCCTGGATCCAGCGCGTGACGTCCGTGTCCGCCGGGCCGCCGTTCGGCGGGTTGTACTTGAAGCCGCCGTCCTCCGGCGGATTGTGCGAGGGCGTCACCACGATGCCGTCGGCGAGGCCCTCGCGGCGTCCCCGGTTGGCGACCAGGATCGCGTGCGAGATCGCGGGCGTCGGGGTGAAGCCGTCGGCCGCGTCCACGCGGACGTCGACCCCGTTGGCCGCCAGGACCTCGAGGGCCGTGCGCGTCGCCGGCTCGGAAAGGGCATGGGTGTCCCGGCCGATGAAGAGGGGCCCGGTGTAGCCCTGGGCGGCGCGGTAGCGGCAGATCGCCTCGGTGGTGGCGAGGATGTGGTCCTCGTTGAACGCGGCCCGGAAGGCCGACCCGCGGTGGCCGGACGTCCCGAACGCGACCCGCTGGGCGGATACGGACGGGTCCGGTCGCACGTCGTGATACGCCCGCAGGAGGGCGCCGACGTCCACGAGCTCGGATGGATCGGCCGGCTGGCCGGCGCGCGGGCTCTGTGTCATGGGGTCCTCGAGACTACCGGTCGGCGGCGGTCGGCGACCGCCTAACGTCACGATAGCGCTCCGTTCCCCGCGGCGGCGAGACCGCGTCGCGCCCTACGGCAGGAGGGCCGCCACGGCCGCCGCGAGTGCCTCGTCCGCCGTCTCGACAACGATCACGGTCTCGCCGGCGGCACGGACGTACGACACGGACCCGTCGTCGCCGTAGGAGATCTTCGTCAGCTCCTTGCCGCCCAGGGTCACCTGGGAGGTCGTCACGCCCGACGTCGAGGCGGACAGCCACGTGTCGAGGACGATCGGAGCGAGGTCGGATGCCGGCGTCCCGGGCGCCTGGAAGGCGAGGAGGTAGAGGTCGAGATCTTCGTTCGGGTCGTACGCCTGGGCGACCAGCAGGTCCTCGGCGGTCACGTCCAGGGTCCGGAGGGCGGCGATCATGGCTCGCCCCGCGGCCCCGGCTTCCGCCAGGTCGGCGCCCGTCGCCGTATCACTGGTGAGTGCCGTCCCGGATACCTCGTCGGGCAGGACGGCGAGGAGGTGGCCGGCTGCGGAGCTCGGCTCGGGGCTGGAGCTCCCCGCGGGGCCGGAGCTCGGTTCGGGGCTGGAGCTCCCGGCGGGGCTGGAGCTCCCCGCGGCCGATGGCGACGGGTCCTCGCCGGTCACCGGCGAGGACGCCGAGGGTTGGGTGCCGGCCGGGATGGGCGTCGCCCCCGAGACCGCCCGGTCGACGGCCGCGACGAGGCTCAGCGCCGAGGCGTCCAGGGTCGCATCGTCCACGCTTCCGGACGGCACCAGGTTGGCGACGAGCCCGCCACGGCCGAAGTAGATCGCCTCCGTGACCCCGGAGGCGTCCTGGATCGCGAACCCGGTGTCGCCGAGGTCGGACCGACCGATGGTGACCATGCCGGCGGAATCCGCCGCGGCGCGCGTGCGATCGAGGGCCGTGCCGGCGTCGCCATCGAAGCAGCTGACCTGGAAATAGACGGTGGGCGCGCTCGTGGAATCGTCGGCCGATGCCGGGCCGACGAGCGACGCCACGAGGCCATCGGCCCCGAACTGGCTGGTGCCCAGCGTCCAGCCAGCGGGAAGCTCCGCGGCCGCGGGCACGGCGTTCCAGGCGGTGGTTCGGCAGGACCCGCCGCCCAGCCCCAGGAGGGCCGCGGCGGCGACCGAGAGCCCCAGCGCCGCCACGACGAGAGCCCCCACGCCAACCCGGAGGGCGGTCCGGGCCGACGGGCTCGCGGCAGGGGTGCGGGCGGAGGATGGGGAGGGAGCGGAGCTGGGATCGGGGCGCGCGGGACCGGCCCCGGGCTGTCGGGATGGCATTCGCGGAGTCTACGGCCGCTTTCCTGCAAGTTGCCTGAAGGGACGGCGGGGAGGCGGGGGCCCGGCCGGGTGTGCGCGACCGGGCCCCTGCAGGAGGACGCTAGGGGTAGATGCCACGAAGGACGGTCGCCTCGGCGACTCGCTCCACCGCGATGGCGTGGGCCGCTCGGCGAGGATCGATGCGGTCGGCCGCGGCGCGCTCGGAGACGGCTGCGGTTGCGGTATGGACTGCCTCGCGGAGCCGGCCATTGATGATCTTCGGCGCCCAGAACAAGGAGTCGCGGTTCTGGACCCATTCGAAGTAGCTCACGACCACGCCGCCGGCGTTGCACAGAATGTCCGGGATGACCTCCACCCCGTTCTCCTGGAGGATCGGGTCGGCGTCAGGCGTCGTGGGGCCGTTCGCGCCTTCGGCGAGGATGCGGGCCCGAACCCTGCCGGCGTTCGCGCGGGTGATCTGGCCCTCCATGGCAGCCAGCACGAGCACGTCCACGTCGAGACCGAAGAGGTGCTCGCTGTCGATCGGCTGGGTCCCCGGGGCGCCCGTGATCGAGCGATGCTCGCGCATGAGCTCTCGGAGCAGCGGTACGTCCAACCCGGCTTCGCGGTAGCAGCCACCCCCGATGTCCGTGATGGCCACGACCCGCGCCCCGGCCTCGTCGAGAAGCCGGGCGGTCGCCTCGCCGACGTTGCCGAATCCCTGCACCGCCACGGACAGACCCCGCATCTCGAGGCCCAGCCTGCGGGCGGCTTCCTCGATCGTGTACACGACGCCCTGGCCCGTTGCGTCGGCGCGACCGTTCGAGCCGCCGATCACGACCGGCTTGCCGGTCACGACACCGGGGACCGAGTAGCCCCGGTGCATCGACACGGTGTCCATGATCCAGGCCATGGTCTGGGCGTTCGTGCCCACGTCGGGGGCCGGGATGTCCGAGTCGGGTCCGATCAGGGGATGCAGCTCGGTCGCGAAGCGCCGGGTGAGTGCCTCGACCTCCTTCAGGCTCATGGCCCGCGGATCGCACGTCACGCCGCCCTTGGCGCCCCCGAACGGGACATTCACGAGGGCGCACTTCCATGTCATCCACATGGCCAGCGCCCGGACCTCGTCGAGGTCCGTCGACGGGTGGTAGCGGATCCCGCCCTTGGCGGGGCCCCGGGCGACGTTGTGCTGGACCCGGAAGCCCGTGAACACGCGCGTGCGCCCGTCGTCGAGGCGGACCGGGAAGCTGACGGTCAGCTCGCGCTGGGGTGTCCGCAGGATGTCCCGGATCCCGTCATCGAGCCCCAGGTGGAGGGCCGCAGCGTCGAACTGGGCCCGGGCCGCGGCAAGCGCGCCCGCACCAGGCGAGGGTGCAAGCGACGGCGAGGGCGGCGGCATGGGCCTTGGCGACGGTTCGGTGGCGGCAACCTGCGTTCCATGGCGCTCGGCCGGCCGGGGAATGGTGGGGCCGCCGCCGACGACGACGGCGGAGGCGATGGGTTTGCTCATGAAGGACTCCGTGGCGAGCGCGGGGCCGGCGCGCACCGGCACGTTCCGCCACGTCCAAGGGTCGCGCGCCCCCCCGAACATGCCGATGGACGTGCATGAACGCAGCGTGAACGTTTGTTCACGTCCCATTCATGCACGTTCCCCGGGGGGTTCAGAACGCCTCCCGAGCATGTGTGGCGTGGCATCCGCCGTTCGACGGGCACTCCACCCACAGCACGCCAACCGGTCGCGTCCCGCCAGCGAGGAGATCCATGACCACGCAGCCGACCTTCGCCTGCGCCACCTGCGACGCATCCATCCTCCACCACCCGACGTTCCACGTCGGGCTCGCGTTCTGCTGCGCCGGCTGCGCGGCTGACGGGCCGTGCATGTGCTCCTACGACGAGGAGGTCCCAGGGGCCATCGAGGCGCCGATCCCCACGGTCGTGATCGCGGACGCCCCCAGGCTCGGCGCATCGTCGATCCCTCGCCCGGCCACTCCCGCCCGCTCCCCCGAGCGCACCCCCGCGCCTCTCGGCGGCACGGCGCCCACGCTGGCGGCCGCACGCCGATGAGGACCATCGGCCCCTCCTGACCAGCCGAGCGCCACTCTGCCGTGAGCGCCCTGCGAACCTATCCTCGGGTGGTGATGTTCCGTAACGATCCCCCGGCCTCGGTCTCGACACCTTCACCGCTCGGCGCGGCCACCCTTCGCCTCATTGAGGGCGGCGCGACGCCGACGGGCCTCGTCGAGCGGTTCGCGACCGCGGGTGCCGTGATCGATGAGGGCCACGCCGCCCGCCTGCTCGCGGAATTGTCCCGCCTCGGGATCGTGCGCGTGGCTCGCCAGAATGGCGACGGCCGGGTGCACGTGCTCACCAGCCTCGGCAGCCAGATCCGTGATTCAGGCTTCGGGGACGGGTCGGGGATCGCCGCCCAGCTCGCGGAGCTTGAACGCCTGCGCACCGACCTGCTGTCGACGATCGCCCACGAGCTCCGGACGCCGCTGACCGCGGTTCGAACCTGCGTCGGCGTGCTCCGCGATCCCGAGACAGCGCCGACGGCGACCGAGCAGGAGATGCTCCTCGCAACGATCGAACGGAATGCCGACCGCATGCAGCGTGTCGTGGGCGACATCCTGGAGATCGCCCGCTTCCGCACCGGGGAGGTGGTCCTCCAGCTCCGCCGGTTCGATGCGATCGAGCTGGCCCGAGGCGCCGTCGCCTCCGTGGCGCCGCTGGCGGCGCAGCGACACCAGGAGATCGCACTGCGCGCGCCCGGCACCTCGATCTCGGTCTTCGGTGACCACCGGCGCCTGGATCAGGCCCTCGTGAACCTCCTCTCGAATGCGGTCAAGTACGGGCCGGCCGGTGGCCGAATCGAGGTCCGGGTCGCCGCCCGGCGCGATCTCGTCACGTGGTCGGTTCGGGACGACGGGCCCGGCATCTCGCCGGGAGACCAGGCGCACCTCTTTGAGCGCTTCTTCGTCGGGCCGAACGGCCGGGAGGGCGGGCCGGGCGGCGTTGGCCTCGGGCTGCCGACGGCGCTGGCGATCGCCCAGGCGCACGGGGGCCACATCGACGTCGAGAGTGCGCCCGGGAAGGGAAGCCTCTTCGGCCTCGTGGTGCCACGCGACGGCCCATCGGACGCCGAGTGATGCGGATCCTGGTAGTTGACGACGCGCCCGACGTCGTGGAGTCGGTGCGGCTCGGGTTCATGCTCCAGTGGCGCGACGTCGAGGTCATGGGCGCCGCGACTGGCGAGGAGGCGCTCGAGGTCATCGAAGCCAGACACCCGGATGTCGTGCTCCTCGATGTCGGCCTCCCGGGCATGGACGGCTTCGGCACGCTCCGGGAGATCCGCGCCTTCTCGGACGTCCCCGTCCTGATGCTGACGGCCCGCGACGACGCGATGGACAAGGTGAAGGGGCTCGAGCTCGGCGCCGACGATTACGTGACCAAGCCGTTCAACCACCTTGAGCTGATGGCGCGCGTCCGGGCGGTCCTCCGCCGCCACGAGATGCCACCGCCGACGAGCCGTGCGCCATCGTTCCGCGCCCTGGACCTGGAGGTCGACTTCGCCGTACAGGAGGCGCGGTTGCGCGGCGAGCGCCTCGAGCTGACCCCCACGGAATACAAGCTCCTCTACCACCTGGTCCGAAACGCCGGGCACATCCTCCAGCACGGCACGCTCCTGGCAAAGGTGTGGGGGCGCGAGTACGTGGACGAGGTGGACTACCTGCGGGTCTACGTCCGTCGGCTGCGCGACAAGCTGGGCGACGATCCCGAGCACCCGCGTTACATCCGGACCGAACGTGGGCTGGGGTACCGCTTCATCGCCCGCGATCACTGACCGGGGCGCATCTCGGCCCGTCGATCCTCGGGGACGCGGCCCAGAGTCGACCCGTCCACGAATCACGTACTCCGCTAGTCTACGAATGATGGCGACCGCGGCCCCCGACCAATCCACGCGCGCCGCCGCCCCGGCCCTCTGGTTCCCTCGCCAGCACGGCGCCTGGGCGATGCTGGCGCTGCCGCTGCTCCTCGGCGTGGCGGCCAGCGCCCCTTCGGGCTGGCAGCTGGTCCTGGCCGTCGCCGCGGTCGCCGGCTACCTGGAAGCCGCGACGGCGCAGGCCTGGCTGCGCGCCCGGCGGCGGCCCTCGTTCGTCCCGGCCCTGGTCGTGTACGGCGCCGTGTTCGCCGTGGCGGGCGTCGCGCTGCTCGCCGCGTTCCCGGCCCTGGCCCTGGCCGCGGTCGTGGTGCTGCCGGCCGGCGCTCTCGTCGTCGGTGGGGCCCGCCCCGGCACGCGTCGCGACCTGGTGAACAGCCTGGCGCAGACGGCGATCGCGCTCGTCCTCGTGCCGGCTGCGGCGCTCGTGTCGGGCTCCTGGGAGACCGACACGGTCATCCGCGCGACCCTCGTGGCGACCGGCTACCTCGTCGGGACGATCCTCGTGGTCCGGTCGGTCATCCGCGAGCGCGGCAACCGGCGCTTCGCCGGGCTGTCGATCGGGTTCCACGCGACCTTCACGGGCCTGGCCGCGCTGGCGCTCCCGTGGCCCTACGTCGTCTTCTTCGCCGCTCTCACGGCGCGCGCGGTCGCCCTGCCGCTCGTGGAGCGCCGGCGCGCCGGCACGGCCCGCCCGCTCCGCCCGATCCACGTGGGAATCGTCGAGATGGTCGCCTCGACCGCCCTCGTCGTCCTCGCCTTCGGCGTCCCGCTCTAGATTCCCGGCGCAGCGTCGGCGGCGGCCCGGGCTGTCACGCGGACGGCGGCGCGTCCCGGGCAACGTCGTCGCGCGCGCCGGAAACGCCCGGCTCCATGAAGGCGCCCGCCGCCAGGACCTCCGCGACGTCGCCGGTGCCGCCGATGTGCAGCATCGCCCGGCTGTTGCCCGCGAGCTCGCGGGCGACCTTGAGGCGCTCCCCCGCCCAGTCCCAGCGCGCCGCTTCCGGGAAGCGCGCGAGGCGCTCCTGCAGCTTCTCCAGGCGCAGCGCCTCGGTCTCGGCGTCCAGCTCGATCTCGCGGCGCCGCACGACGGCCGCCAGCTCCGCCTGCTCCTGGGCGCGCTCGAAGCGCGCCTTCGCCTCCTGGCGGACGAGCGCGTCACGGTCCGACTGCACGCGCCGCTCCAGGCCCGACTGCTCCTCCTGCTCCGATGTCTTGAGCACGGCCAGGCGTCGGGCCTCGCGGCTGGCAAGGAAGCCGGCCGGCGGGTCGATCCGCACGACGAGCACCCGGCTCACCTGGACGCCGTAGTTCGACAGGGCAGACGACAGGGCCTCCCGGAGGACCTCCGACTCGCGCCCCACCATGTCGAGGACCCGGTCGGACATCACCGAGCGGACGATCTCGCGGACGGTGGCCTGCGCGGCGCCGAGGCAGACGGCGTCGAAGTCGGGGGCCGTCGTGTTGTAGACGAACTTGCCCGGCTCCGCGAGGCGGAACGTGAACAGCACCTCGACGTCGACGCGCACGTCGTCGGCGGTCGGCGCCGCGCGGACCAGGGACCCGAACGGGATCTCGCGCGTGGTGGCCAGGTGCGTGATGACCACGGTCGGCGGCACCCGCTGGACGCCGGGCCCCACGACCTTGAGGAACCGGCCGCGCAGGGCCAGGACGGCCTGGGTTCCCTCGGGGACCGGCGCGAGGACGGCCCGCGAGCTCCCGGCGAGGAGAAGCGCCACGGCGGCGACGAGGCCGGCGATCGTGAGGATCGGTCCGACCGGCAGGAGGATCGCGACCGCGGCGACGCCGGCGGCCGCCAGCAGCACCTCAGCCTGGAACCGGCCACCCTGCTTGACGAGCACGACGATCGGGTAGCGCCCGGCTTCGTCGGGCGTCGCGAACACCTCGGCGGCCCTCCGCAGGCGCACCCGCTGCTGCGTCAGCTGCACGTAGGACGGGGCGGTCACGAGCGACTCGTCGAGCGGGTCGGCGTCGGCCGAGGCCACGTACGGCTCGGTCACGGGGCTTCACCTCCTGGGGCGGGGCGGGCGCTGACCGCCAGGGCGGGCGCTGTCGCAGGCGCGATCGCGCGCGGCCGACCGTTGCGGTAGATCGTGGGAACCGGCGTTGGACCCGCGGCGGCAGCTGCAGCAGCGCGCGCGCGGCGCTCCCAGGGCAGGACGCCGGCGGGCTGCGGCGGCTCGGCCAGGCGCCCGCGCAGGTAGCGGACGGTGTTGCGCGCGATGACGAGGATCGGTGCCGAGAGCAGCAGCCAGCCCAGGCCGATCTGGGAGATGACGGCGAAGGCCGGCAGCGCGAGGGCGGGCCGGACGTTGAGGTCCCGGCCCAGGCGACCGCCGACGGCGATCTTCACCAGCTGCATGGCGACCAGGTACACGACGAGCAGCGCCAGCGCTGCCGCCGGCTGGTCCTGGCGGGCCAGCGCGATCAGCGCGATCGGGAGGGCGCCGACCAGCCCCCCGAGCTGGGGGATCACCTGCGCCGTGCCCATGAAGGCGGCGATGGCCATGGCCGCCCCGTACGTGGCGATCCCGGCCTGCGAGACCAGGTCCAGGCCGACGTAGACGGCGAGGCCGACGGCCGCGGCCGCCGCGATCTGGACCCGGAGGAAGGTGCTCAGCGCGCGGTGGACGATCGCGAGGATGGCCATCGCGTCGGGGCGCAGGCCCGGCGCGAACTGCGACGCGATCTGGCCGCGCAGGGAGCGCCCGTCGGTGACGACGGAGAGCACCCACAGCGGCAGAAGGACCAGGCCGATGACGAACCCGATCGTGTCGAAGATGCCGAGCACGCCGGTCACGATGAGCGAGGCGATCGAATCGAGGAACGACGACAGGCCGTCGCGCGCGATCGTGGCCACCCGCTCCAGGATCCCGATGACCAGCAGCCGTGCACCCTCGGGGAGCGTCGCGAGGTACGCGTCGACCTGCGCCCGGAGGTCGGCCAGCTGGGTCGAATCGGGGACCTCCCGGAGGAACTGGATGGAGAAGGCGACGAGCGGGGGGACGACGATTGCCACCACGAGCACGAGCACGGCCAGGCCCGCCGCGAGGGCCAGCGCGGCGGCGAGCACCCGCGGCATGAAGCGGTCCAGGCGCCCGACGAGCGGGTAGATCGTGTAGGCCAGCAGGCCGCCGATGGCGAACGGGAGGAGCGAGGGCCACGTCGCCGCGGCCAGCCACGCGGCGATGACCACCACGACCATCGCGAGGATGCCGCGGCCCAGCGCCTGGGGCGTGATCGTGGACAGCCGGGCGAGCAGCAGCCGCCACTCCGCGCGCGATCGATCGACGGCGGGGGCGAGGCGGGCGAGGGCGTCGTCGGCGGGGCTGGACATCGGCGTGCTGCGGATTATGCAGCCCGGGGCGGCCGCCGCGCCGCGGGCGGGAGCCGCCTGCAGACGGTTCGGGCCGTTGCGGGCGGGTGCTACGATCCGCAGGACCCTGAGCCGGCACCTCGTACGGGGCTCGTCCGCGCTGCGCAGGCGGCCGTGATGCAAGAGCCCGCGATGACCCGACCGGGAGGAGGAGACGCGCATGGCGACCGTGACGTTCGACCACGTCACCAAGAAGTACGGGGAGGTCGTCGCCGTCGACGACTTCAACCTGCAGATCCAGGACGGCGAGTTCATGGTGTTCGTGGGGCCGTCGGGCTGCGGCAAGACCACGAGCCTGCGGATGATCGCCGGCCTCGAGGACATCACCCTCGGCTCGCTGGCGATCGGCGACAAGATCGTCAACGACATCCCGCCGAAGGACCGCGACATCGCGATGGTCTTCCAGAGCTATGCGCTCTACCCGCACATGACCGTCCGCGACAACCTCGCCTTCGGCCTCAAGCTCCGCAAGGTCGACAAGAAGGAGATCGAGAAGCGCGTCAAGGACGCCTCGGCGATCCTGGACCTCGACCGCTACCTCGAGCGCAAGCCCAAGGAGCTCTCCGGCGGCCAGCGCCAGCGCGTCGCGCTGGGCCGGGCCATCGTCCGCGAGCCCGCCGTCTTCCTGATGGACGAGCCGCTCTCCAACCTCGACGCCAAGCTGCGCGTCCAGACGCGCGCCGAGATCGCCCGCCTCCACCAGCGCCTCAAGACCACGATCGTCTACGTCACCCACGACCAGGTCGAGGCCATGACGATGGGCCAGCGGATCGCGGTCATGAGCCAGGCCAAGCTGCAGCAGGTCGGCGCCCCCCAGGAGCTCTACGACCGTCCGAACAACAAGTTCGTCGCCGGCTTCATCGGCAGCCCGTCGATGAACTTCCTGCCCGTCACGCTCGAGGGAAGCGGCGACTCAGCGACGCTCAAGTCCGCCGGCTTCGAGATCCCGGTGGCGGCCGCCTTCCGCGAGGGCCTCGCCGGGCTCTCCGGACGCAACTTCATCGTCGGCGTACGACCGGAGCACTTCGACGTGGTCCCCGTCGACGGCCCCAGCGCCAACGTGCAGTCCAAGGCCGACGTGGTCGAGTACCTCGGCAACGAGGAGCTCCTCCACGTGATGGTGGCGGACGTGGACATCGTGGCGGTGGTGTCCTCCGAGCGGCGCGTCCGCCCGGGCGACGTCGTGACGCTCCACATCCCGCTCGAGAAGATGCACCTCTTCGACGCCGACACCGAGCTCTCGGTGCGACGTTCGATCGCGAGCTGAGGTCGCGGCGCAGCGCCGCCCTCGTTCCCAGGCAGGCGAGCCGGGCCGCGAGGCCCGGCTCGCGGTCGTCTCGGCCGTCGATAATGGTCGCGTGACCGAACCAGACGATCCCGCCCGCCACATCGATGACGCGGCCGACGAGCAGCTCGCGGAACATCTCGTCGCCTCCGAGCTGGTCCATCGCGGCCGGATCCTGGAGTTCCGGGTCGACACCGTGGAGCGCGCCGACGGCCACCGGGCACGGCGCGACGTTGCCGTGCACCCCGGCGCCGTCGCCGTCGTCGCGCTCGACCCCGAGGGATGCGTCCTGCTCGTGCGGCAGTACCGTCACCCCGCGGGGCGCACGCTCCTGGAGATCCCCGCCGGGACCCTGGAGCGCGACGCGGCCACGGGTGCCGTGGAGGATCCCGACGCCGCGGCCCGCCGGGAGCTCGAAGAGGAGACCGGCTACCGCGCCGGCCGCTGGGAGCGCCTCATGGACTTCTGGACGGCCCCCGGCTTCGCAACGGAGCGCATGTACCTGTACCTGGCGACCGACCTGGCGCCGGCCACCGGCCACCGGCTGACGCCGGACGAGGACGAGGCGCTGCAGCTGGTCCGCATGCCCTGGCGCGACGCGGTGGCGGCGGCAGAGCGCGGCGAGATCGGGGACGCGAAGTCGCTGGTGGGTCTGCTCTGGCTGGCGCGCCGGCTGGAAGGCAACGCGCCGGGTTGAGCGGCGGCACGGGCAGCGACTCGCGGGGCCGCGCGGCGTCAGCGGCCGACCAGGCGGTTCAGACCGCCCCGGTAGAGCCGGCTTTCCGGGGCGAGGGCGACCGCGAGGCGCAGGTGCGTCCGCTCCCTCGTCGGCACGGCCGAGGCGGACGAGCGCGCGCCCCAACGCGTAGTGGGCATAGTGGGAGGACGGGTCGACCACGAGGAGCTCCTCGAAGGTCTCGACGGCCCGCTCCAGCTGGCCCGACATGAAGTAGGAGCGACCCAGGGGCTCCAGGATCGAGCCTCTCCGCGGCTCCAGCCGCGCGGCACGGGCGAGGACGACGGCCGCCTGGGCATGGTGGCGACGTGCGAGGAGCGCCTGGCCGCGCTGGAGAAGCTCGTAGGCGCTGCCGGGATCGCCGGGCGCGGGCTCGACCGGAGCGGGATCGCCGTCGCCGGCCGCGACCCCGGGGCCATCGGGCGCGGGGTCGCCCTCGCCGGCCGCGCCGTTCTCGTACCGGGTCCCGTCGTCCATGCGCCGATCGTCGCACGGATCGGTGCAGGCGTCAGGCGTGCGTGAGCCGCCAGGCCAGGCGTGCGTGAGCCGCCAGGTCAGGCGTGACGCCGGGCACGGAGCGCCGCGTAGGAGCGGCAGACCACCGCGCGCTCCATGTCGTCGGCCGCCTCCAGCAGGAGCCGCTGCAGGCTGGGCAGCCGGGTCCCCTCCTCGGCGGCCAGCACCCGCGCCCGCTCCACCAGCGCGGCCTCGGGCCGGTACGACGGAAACAGCGCCGTCACGAAGACCCGCAGGAACGGGTGATCCCGCTCGGTCGCGACGACCGGGAGGATGTCGAAGAAGCGCTCCACGTACGGCGCCAGGAGCGCCGCCTGGTGCGCATGGTTGAAGCCCAGCATGGCCGCCTGGGTGAGATGGAACGAGCCGTACCCTTCGCCCACGATCCGTTCCCACGCGGCAGCCTTCACCGCCGGGTCCGGCGCCCCGGTGGCGGCGCGAATGGCCTCCCGCGCGCCTCGATCGCTCGGGTCCGCGGCGTGTTCCGCGGCAACGCGCTCCGCCGCGGCCGGGAGGTCGTGGGCCACGGCAAGGGCGGCCACGGCCCAGCGCATCTGGCGATCGACCTGGACGGCGGGCGTCCCCGGCTCCGCGTCGACGAATCGCGCCAGCGTGGCGGCGTCGGTCGGATCCACCGCGGCGCCGATGGCGGCCCGCAGCCACAGTGTCCGGAGGTCGCCCGGTGGCACGTCGCCCACGGTCGCGAGCGCGGCAGCCACGAACCGGCGCGCCTCGTCGAGGCGTCGCTCCTCGGGCACGTAGTAGGCCAGCGCCCCGCGGGCGGCGTCCAGCCCGGCCAGGACGATCTGGTCGTCCCGCTCGGCCGGGAGCGTGTCCCGGACCAGCTCCAGGAACTGCAGCGACGAATGGCGGGCGCCGCGGACCATCTCCCAGAGCGTGCCCCAGATGAGCTGGCGGAGGAGCGGATCCTCCACGCGGGCCAGCACGCGCGGCACGGCGGCCAGCGAGACCGGGTCGAGGACCACGCGGGCGTAGTCGTGGTCGCCGTGGTTCGGGAAGACCAGGTCCGGCGCGAGCCGGCCGGCGGCGGCGTCGACCCAGGACTCGGCGCCATCGATGCGGGCGGGCACGGCCTCGACCTGGGCCGGCCCGTCGCCCTCCGTGCGAACAAGCGCGAGCTCCAGGGCGTGGGGTCGCAGGGTCGGATGCTCCTCGGACGCTTCCTGGGACAGCTGGAGCCGCTCCACCCGACCGTCGCGGGTGGTCCACGTCGCCTCGATCGTGTTCAGCGACGCCGTCTCCAGCCAACGCCGGCTCCAGTCGCGCAACGAGCGCCCGGCACCCTCCTCGAGCGCCGCCAGGAAGTCGGCCAGGCTGGCGTTCGCCCAGGCGTGTCTCCGGAAGTAGGTACGCAACCCCGCCCGGAAGGCATCCTGGCCGATCTCGGCGACCAGCTGCTTGATCACCGAGGCGCCCTTGCCGTAGGTGATCCCGTCGAAGTTGTAGAACGTGGCGTCCGTGTCCGCGACCAGGCCTGACACCGGGTGCGTCGTGCTCCGCGCGTCGGCCCGGTAGCCCCACCGCTTCATGTCGGCGTTGAAGTTGCGCCAGGCGCTCTCGAAGCGCGTGGCGTCGGCGAGGGCGAGGTTGGAGACATAGGTCGCGAAGCTCTCGTTGAGCCAGAGATCGTCCCACCAGCGCATCGTCGCCAGGTCGCCGAACCACATGTGGGCCAGCTCGTGGAGGATGGTCTCGGCGCGCGCGAGGCGCTGGGTGTCCGTCGGCGGGTCGCGGAACACGTAGTTCTCGCTGAAGGTCACCGCACCCACGTTCTCCATGGCCCCCGAGTTGAACTCCGGGACGAAGACCTGGTCGTACTTCGCGAAGGGGAACGGGTGATCGAAGAGGGCGGCGTAGTAGTCGAGGCCCTGCTTCGTCACCTCGAGGATCTCCTCCGGATCCAGGAAGGTGGCGAGCGAGCGCCGGGTCCAGACGCCCATCGGCG
Organism: uncultured Chloroflexia bacterium; assembly: GCA_963810065.1. Taxonomy (GTDB): domain Bacteria; phylum Chloroflexota; class Limnocylindria; order Limnocylindrales; family CSP1-4; genus CTSoil-043. The sequence continues at coordinate 508,940 of CAWELX010000002.1, forward strand.
TGCCCCGGTGGAGCGACCGGACGCCCGCGAAGGGGCCGGCAATGACGGCCACCAGGTACGAGGAGATCGGCGGCGTCGGGGCGAAGCGATGCTCGCGCCGCCCATCCGGCGCGGGGACGACGGCGGCGGCCGGGGCATTGGCGATCACCACCCACTCGGCGGGCGCTCGAACCGTGACGCCGTACGTTCCCTTGAGGTCCGGCTGGTCGAAGCACGGAAAGAGCCGGTGCGCCTCGAACGGCTCGAAGTTCGTGTAGACGTACTCGGCGCCGTCCTCCGGGTCGACGAAGTGGTGGAACCCGTCGCCGCCGGTGTCGTAGGCGTTCTCGTACGCGACCTCGACCTCGGTCGTGGGCGCCAGGTGCGCGGCGGGGAGCAGGATCCGGTGCCCCGGCCGTTCCGGCGTCACGGCCCGGCCGTTGACGACGAGTCGCTCGATCGTGCCGCCGCGGAAGTCCAGGAAGAGGTCGCCGTCCCCGGTCACCGGGAAGCGCAGCCGGGCGATCCCCCGGTAGGTGGAGCGGCCGACATCCAGGTCGAGCTCCAGCGTGTACGCCACGCGGCCGACGCGGGCCGCGCGGGCGACTGCCTCGGCCCGCGTCAGGACGTCCGCGCGGGCCGCTCCAGTCAGGCGCCGCTCCCCCAGGCGGCGAGGTCGGCTCGCATCGGCCTGGTGCTGGGCGCGTGCCCTCGAGGATGGGTCCCGGCGAGGGGAAGGTGGGGCTGCAGCCGCATGCGCCGATCGTAGCAGGGCGGCACCCGTCAGCGCGCCGCGGCCAGCTCCCCGAGGCGGTCCGCGTAGCGTGCGAAGAGGCCCGCCTGGCGGCTCACCCGCCCGCTCCAGTCGGGGACGCGGCCGCCCACCCAGGCCCACCGGGCCGTCTCCTCCAGGAGCAGGTCGCAGATCGCCAGGACCCTGGCCACGGCGATTCCAAGCTCGTCGCGCTCGAGGCGGTCGACGGGGATCTCGGCGGTCAGGCCGGGTCGGTCGTCGTCGGTGAGGCCGAACTTCACGAACGGGAACTCGTCGTTCCAGCGCAGCAGCTTGCGGTAGGAGACACGGAAGGAATCGCCGATGGGCGGGGCCAGGTGCGCCCACACCAGCGCCGCGATGGAAGGGTCCAGGATCAGGGTGACGCGGACGTCGAAGCGCCGCTGCCCGTCCAGGCGGAGGTCCCAGGACGCCACGCCGTCGCGCTCCGCGCGCTCTGCCGGCCCGAGGTCCAGCTCGGCCAGCCAGCTCTCGACGGTCGCCGCCGTCGGCGTCGTCCGGGTCACCCGCCGTCGCGCGGGGCCCGCACGGCGCTGGCCGGCCGGACGCCCGGCTCGGTCGCGGCCGCGCCGTCCCCGGGTGCCGCCCTGCGGGCGCGCGCCTTGGCCCGGCCGTCGTTGCGCGTCACCGTCGCCCCGGATTCCACCGTGCGGCCCGCGAAGTCGATCGCGCGCACGTCCGGATCGATCCGCACGTTGCGCCCGATGCGGACGCTCCGCGGCAGCACCGCCCGCTTTCCCACGATGGTGATCCCCGTGGTGAGGTGGCTGGGCGTGAGGCGGTTGGGCACGCCGAAGTCGCCGCCCTCGCCGACGATGGCGCCGGGCCCGACGGTGACCTCCTTGTCCAGGATGGCGCGATCGACCACGGCGCCGGGCCGGACCAGCGTGTCGAACATCAGGATCGAGTCGCGGACGACGGCGCCGACGCCGACGACGACGCCGGGCGAAAGGACGGAGTTCACGACCATCCCGTCGACCTGGCACCCGTGGCTGATCAGGCTCCGGTGGACCTGCGCGGTGGCCCCGATCTTGGCCGGCGCGCGCTCCTCCGAACGGGTGTGGATCAGCCAGTCCCGGTCGTAGAGGTCCAGCGGCGGACGGTCTTCCAGGAGCGCCATGTTGGCCTCCCAGTAGCTGTGGATCGTCCCCACGTCCTGCCAGTAGCCGTCGAAGCGGTAGCCGTAGACCCGGGCGCCGCCGTCGAGCATCGCGGGGATGACGTCGCTGCCGAAGTCGGGATGGTCCGCGTCGAGCCAGCGGTGGAAGGCGCGCTTGCTGAAGACGTAGACCCCCATGCTGGCGAGGTCGGACTTCGGCTGCTTCGGCTTCTCCTGGAACTCCGTGATCCGGCCGGTCTCGTCCAGGGCCAGGATCCCCATCCGGCTCGCCTCGGCGAGCGGGACGCGGCGAACGGCGATCGTGACGTCCGCCCGGCGCTGGCGGTGGAAGGCGACGAACGGCGAGTAGTCCATCTTGTAGACGTGGTCGCCGGCGAGCACCAGGACGACGTCGCCCGGGGCCTGGTCCACCACGGCCATGTTCTGCAGGACCGCGTCGGCGGTGCCGCGGTACCACTCGCTGGTCTTGCCGCGCCCGATGTACGGGGGGAGGATGCGGATCCCGCCGACGTTGCGGTCCAGGTCCCAGGGCCGCCCGGAGCCGATGTGATCGGACAGCGACCGGGGGTTGTACTGGGTCAGGACCGCCACGTTGTCGATGTCGGAGTTGACGCAGTTGGACAGCGCGAAGTCGATGATCCGGAACTTGCCGCCGAACGGCACGGCCGGCTTGGCCCGCTTCTCCGAGAGGATCGAGAGGCGTGCACCCTCGCCGCCCGCCAGGATCACCGCAAGGGTCCGCTTCATGGTCCGTCCTCGGATCGACACGGGCTGCTGGGATCGACAGGCCCCGGGATCGATGCTACCACGCGGGATCGGACCCTCCGCGGCCGGTCCCGGGCGGGGCACACGGGCCGGCCGACCGGTCCGGGCGGCGCCCACCGGGCGGCGCGAAGGAGCCGGCGCACGACGGTGCGTCGGCGACCCGGGTCAGACGAAGAGGCGTGGGTTGACGAATCCCCCGTTGAACATGACCGCCCAGTGCAGGTGCGGCCCCGTCGTCCGTCCGGTCATCCCGACGTAGGCGATGACCTGCCCGGCGACCACCGAATCTCCGGCGGACACGGCCGGCGGCCGGGGGCCGTTGTCGACGTGGGCATACCAGGTCTGGAGCGATTCGCTGTGGGCGATGATGACGATCCAGGCCTTGGGATACGGGTCGTAGGGGTTGGGGCCGGCGAAGACCACCACCCCCGCGGCCGCGGCTCGAATCGGCGTGTACTTGGGGCCCGCCAGGTCGATCCCCTGGTGGAAGTGCGAGCAGCTCCCCTGCGGCGGCTCCCACCCGAAGCCGGTGCAGCCGAACTCCTGGGTGATCGTGCCGGCCATCGGCCAGCGCAGGGTCCCGTTGAAGACCGACGGGATGTTCCCCAGGGTGCGTTGGCGGGCCACGAGGGTGGCGATCTGCTGCTTCAGCTTCTTCTGGGCGGCCACGTCACGGGAGATGGCCGTGGCGAGCGCGGTCTTGTTCTTGGCCATCCGGGCGAAGGTGGCACGCTGGATGGCGAGCTGGCGCGCCGTCTCCTTCTGGAGGTCGGCGAGGCGTACGCGTGCGGCACGCAGTTCCTGGAGGCGGGCGTTCAGCTGGCGCCGCTGGGCGAGCGTCTCCTTCCGCAGGTCCTCGCGCGCGGCGCGCGTCTCGACCAGCAGGGAGCGCAGCGAGTCGAGGGTCTTGGCGTCCGTCTCGATCCGGGAGGCGAGGGCTCGATCCTGGTCGCCGAGATCCAGGTAGGAGCCGACGTCCTGCAGGAGGTCGGTGAACGTGCCGGCGGCCAGCACCGTCTGGATCAGCGGGGTCCGGTCGGTCCGGTACGCCTCCCGGACGCGGGCAGCCAGCAGGGACTTTCGCTCGCGCAGCTCGGTGGCCTTCTCGACCTGCTCCTGCTCGATTGCGACGACCTGCCGGTCGAGGAGGGCGACCTGCGCCACGAGATCCGCGTAGACGGCCCGGACCTGCTTGACCTTCGCGGTGACCCGCTTCACCCGTGCCTGCGTCTCCTGCAGGTTCGCGTTGATCCCGGCGAGCGCGCTCCGGGTGGACGCGATCTCCTGGGCCAGGCCGCCCTGGAGCTCGCGGATCCGGGCAACCTGGTTGCGCTGCTCCTTGACCCGCGCGGCAAGGGCCTTCTGACGCGCGATCGCGTCGGAGAGCTCGTCGCCGCGCACCGGCGGCGGCCCGGCGGTCCCGATCAGCAACGGCACCACGAGCACGAGGAGAAGCAGGCGCGCGTAACCACCCCGGGGACGACCCGGGAGGGAGAGGCGTGGGCGCCGCGGCGTCCACCCCGTCGCGCGGGGCGTCGCGTCGCGACGCATCAGGCTGGCGTCGTCATCGTGCGAGTGGTGCTCCGTTGGGCGCGTTCCCGGCACGCCATGGCGGTGTCCGTCCCGCCGGTGCGTCGCCGTCCGAAGGGGCACGCCTCGGGACGACCCGGCTTGGCGTGATTCTACTCCTCCCTCGCGATCGCGCCACCCGGACGACCGGGTCACATCGAGGCCAGGACCGCCCAGTACGCTCCGAGGATGAGAAACGGCCCGAACGGGACGTAGGTCCGGAGGGTGATGCGGCGCGCCGCGAGCAGCAGCGCCAGCACGATCCCGGCCGCCAGGGCCCCCACGACGACCCCGGCGACGGCCCGGGTGAGACCCGTCAGCAGCCCCACCGACACCAGCAGCTTGAGATCGCCCATCCCGATGGCGCCGGCGCCGAAGGGGATCGCGACCACGAACAGGAACGCCGGGATGGCAACCGCCGCCAGGATCGCGCCGGGAAGCGCCTCCGGCGGGACGAGGGGGTTGAGCCCGGCAACGCCCACCAGGAGCGCCAGCGGGATCGCCGGCAGGGTCACCACGTCGGGCAGGAGCCGCTGGTCGAGATCCGTCGCGAGGAGCAGCGTCAGGGCGGCGAAGAACGCCCCGAAGAGCGCCAGCGCGGCCGGGTCGTCGAAGCGCAACGCGAGGGCCCCGAGAGACAGGCCGCCCAGGGCGACGACGGCGACGGTCCGCCAGTCGATCGGCCGCACCCACCCGCCCGGCCGGACGATCGCGCCCGATTCGTCGACCTCGGGCTCGTGGACCGGCCAGCGAGCCGCGATTCGGTCCGCGACGAATCCCCAGCCGGCGCCCACGATCCCCAGGAGGGCGGCCGAGCAGCCGCTCGTCGATCACGAGGAACACGTGGGCGACCCGGAGCCCATCCGGCCCTCCGGCCCGGCTACGCGGGTCCGGCCCCGGCGAGGGCGAGCTCCACGAGGGTCGCCGTCGAGGCACCCGTGGCGCCGAGCGCCGCCCACGGCGTGGCCTTCCGGAAGTACGCCGTGCCGGCGATGTCCAGGTGAACCCACGGCACGCTGACGAACTGGCGCAGGAAGAGGGCACTGCGGATGAGCCCGCCCTCCGCCGACGAGCCGACGTTCGCCATGTCCGCGTACCAGCTGTCCATCTCGGCCCAGTACTCCTCGACGAGGGGCAGCTGCCACAGGCGCTCGCCGGCCCGGTCCGCGGCGGCGGCCACGTCGTCGTACCAGGCCTGGGGAGCACCGAACCCGCCGGCCACCAGGTGGCCCAGCGCGCGGGCAACCGCGCCGGTCAGCGTGGCGACGTCGACCACGTGGGTGGCGCCCAGGCGCTCGGCGTAGGTCATGGCGTCGCCGAGGATCAGGCGCCCCTCGGCGTCGGTGTTGATGATGTCCACCGTCTTGCCGTTGAGGGCGGTGACGATGTCGCCGGGCCGGGTGGCGTGGGAGCCGGGCATGTTCTCGACCGCCGGGGCGACGACGAGGAGCGGCGTGCCGGGGGCCAGCCGGGCGACGGTGGCGGCGGCGGCAAGCACCGTGCACGCGCCGGTCTTGTCCATCTTCATCTCCTCCATCCGGTCCCCCGGCTTGATGGAGATGCCCCCGGAGTCGAAGCAGACGCCCTTCCCGACGAGCGCCAGGTGCCGACCCAGCGCGTCACGCTCGCCTTCGCCGCCCGAGCGCAGGACGATCATCCGCGGCGGGTTGGCGCTGCCCCGGCCGACGGCGACGAACATCCCCATGCCCAGCTCGGCGGCACGGTGCTCATCGAGCACGTCGATCCAGAGGCCGTGGGCTTCGGCCAGGGCACGCGCCTCGTCGGCCAGCACCTGGGGGCTGACGTCGTTCGCCGCGCGGTTCGCCAGGCGGCGGGTGAGGTTGGTCCCTTCCCCGATGATCACGCCCCGCTCGGCCGCCGCGGCCAGGGCTGTCGCGTCGGCCCCGGGCGCCACCAGGATGAGCTCGTCGAGCGACGGCGGGATGAGCTCCGGCGCCGCCCGATAGATGGTGGCCGGGTCGAAGCTTCCCTCCACGACGCCGCGGGCCAGGAGCTCGGCCACGACGGGGGCGCCTCCCTCGATCGCCGCGGCGAGATCGCCCAGCCAGATCGCGAGCGTGTGCACGGGGCGTCCGGCCAGGCGCCGCTCGACTGTCGCGCCCAGGTGGAGGACGGCCTCCCGGTCCAGGTCCCCGAGCGGGCCACTCCCCACCACGAGAAGCCGGCCCGCCGGCAGATCACCGGACGTGGCCAGGGCCGTCGCGTTGCGCTTGCCCGTCAGCTCGCCGAAGGCGGCGAGGGCGCGGAGCTCGCCGCCGCTGCGGCGATCGAGCTCGCCCAGGGGACCCTCGAACGCGGGGTCCAGGGCGACTGGAACGGCGAGGACGTCGGCGGCGACATCCCACGGCTGGTCGGTGACGACACGCAGATGCATGCGGATGGTGGCTCCTGTGTGCGAGATCGTGACGATCCGGCGCGGGGCCGGGGGACTGCTGGCAGTCTAGCCGTGCTCAGGGCGTCGGGCCGGACGGCGACGGCGCGGCGGGTTCGGGGGTCGGCGCGGCGGGCTCGGGGGTCGGCGCGGCGGGCGCCTCGGAGCGGGCGAGGGACTCCAGCAGCTGGCCGCGCGCCTCCTCGATCGCGATCACCGCCTGGTTGAGGCCGCCGCGCGCCACGTCCCCGAGGATCACCACCAGGGCCCGGGCATCGGGCGGCAGCTGCTTCTTCGCCGTCTTCTCGCGGGCGGCGGCCTCGCGCACGGCGGTCGTGACCCGGCCCCCCGAACGGCGCAGGGCGTCCCACAGGTCCCGCAGGGCCTTGTCGTAGGCCGCGTTGCGCTCGATCCACTGGTCCAGGGTGGAGACGTCGACGTTGGCCGCCAGCCGGTCGCGGATGGCGCGTGCGGCGGCCAGCTCGGCCGACGCCTCGCCGATGCGCGTGATGGCGGCACGGTAGTTGCCGGCGCCCCCCAGCTTGATCGCCGCGACCGCGACCTGGTCGTGATCCAGGAGGTGCTGGGTCAGCTCGACGGCGGGCGCCACCCCGGCCGCCAGGCGTTTCCACGCGGGGCGCAGCGGCTCCACCGCCTCGACCGCCGCGACCAGCTCCTCGTACCGGGCGATCGTCGCCGCCGAGTGGCGGGTGGTCCGGTCGGCGGCGCCGAGCGGGATCTGCGCGAGGTCCGCGCGAAGCCTTGCCGCGGCGGCATCCACGGCGTCGAGCTGGATGGTCCCGGCGTCGATCGCGGTGGCCAGGCCGGCCGCATCGCGGGCAACCAGCGCGGCCAGCGCCGTGCGTCCCTCGCCACCCAGCACCCCGACAGCCTCAGCGAGCGCCTGGAGGTCCCCGGAGGCGGCGTCCAGGCCGGGCGCGACCGCACGGTCGGCGGGCCACGTCAGCTCGGGGCGGCCGTCGCCGCCCGGCAGGTGATCGAGGGCGGTCACGATTCCCGCCGCTCCCAGGGCGAGAACGAGCGCGGCCGCGAGCCAGGCCGCCGCGATCGCGATGCGCCGAGCCACCAGGCCTCCTCTACCCGCCCGGGGCGGCGGGAACCGGCTCCTGCTTCTTCTTCGCCAGGCGGAGGTACAGGAGCTCGCCTTCCATTTTGCGCGGAACGAAGCCGAATGCACGGTGCACGCCGTCGAGCGGTCCGACGTTGTCCAGGGCGAGCTGGCGGAGCTGGTCCGTGGCCACGGGGAAGGACCGGAGGCGAAGTGCCTCCATCGTGCCCGCGACAAGTCGGATCAGGGCAACCGGCATCGGGACGATGGCTCGCCGCTTGCCCATTGACCGCGCAACCTCCTCGGTGATCTCCCGGTAGGTCCACACGCGTGGGCCGCCGATCTCGCAGGCCTGGCCGATGGTTTCGGGCCGCTCCAGCGCCAGGCGCGCGCACAGGGCGACGTCGGCGGCGTGGATCGGCTGGAAGCGACTCTTCCCGTTCCCGGGGACCGGCACGACGGGGGCCGGGACGCGCACGAGGTTCGCAACGATGTTGAAGAAGCCGTCGCGCGGGCCGAACAGGAGCGAAGGCTTGAGGATCGTCCAGTCGAGGCCGCTGGATCGGACGGCCTGCTCGGCGCGGGCCTTGCTCTTCGCGTAGTGCAGCTCCTCGCGGTCGGCGACGCCGAGCGCGCCGAGGTGGACGAGGCGGCGCACGCCGCACGATTCCATGGCGGCCAGGAGGTTCTGCGTTCCGCCCAGGTTGACCCGGAGGAGATCCTTCCCGCCGTTCCAGTCGCGGGGAAGCGCAACGAGGTGCACGACGGCGTCGACGCCGGCAAGGGCGGCGGGGAGGGTGTCGGGGGCCAGCACGTCGCCCGTGCGCAGCTCCATGCCCGCGGCCTGGGGTGCCGGCAGCCGCCGCAGGACGGTCGCGCCCGCCTCCGGCGAACGGACGAGGGCCACCACGCGGTGGCCGGCCCCGAGGAGCTCGGGAACGACATGGCTCCCCACGAAGCCGGAGGCCCCGGTGACGAGGACGGTGGACATGGTCGATTGCATCCCCTCGGGCGGAGCCGGCCGCGATCTGCGCACCGGCTGGACGTGAGGCCTCCATTGTGGGCCTCGTTGCGTAGCACGTTCGGCGCGCACACGACGGTGGATGGGCACGCAGCGCCATGGGCGCGCCGCCGGGGGTCGGCGGCGCTACAGCCGCGGGCGAGCGGCCAGGAGGTCGAGTGCAGCGGCCAGCTCGCCTGCGTCCGAGGCCATCGCGACCGGCCGCTCGCCCTCCGGCAGGCCCTCCGCCTGCGCCCGTGTGGTGACGCCGGTCAGCATCAAGAGGCACGGAATGCCGATGCTGTTGGCCGCCGCAAGGTCGGAGGCCAGCCCGTCGCCGATCATCAGCGCCTCGTCGCGGCGGAGGCCGGCGGCGCGGATCGCCATGTCCAGGAGGAGGAGCCCGGGCTTCCCGATCGTGACGGCCTTCACCCCGGTGCCGGCCTCGATCGCGGCGACGATCGTGCCGGTCCCGGGCAACACCCCGCGCTCGGTCGGGTACACGAGATCCCGGTTCGTGGCCACGAACCGTGCGCCGTGATGCACGCAATCCACGGCGACTGTGAGCTTCTGGTACGTGAATTGCAGGTCGAGCCCAACGACGACGGCGTCGGGCTCGGCGGCGGCCACCCAACCGTCCACACCCTCGTGAGCCTGCCGAGTCGCGGCGTCGGCCGCCGTGACCACGTCCAGCCCGACGTCACGACACTCGCGCTCCAGGCCGCCGGCGCCCACGACCAGCACCCTCCGCACCGGCGGGACCAGGAGCGGGTCGGCAAGGTAGAGCGCGGTCGCACGGGCCGAGCTGACCACGCAGTCGGCGTTGACGGGAGCGCCCATCCCCGAGAGCCGCGTCACGTAGTCGGCGCGGTATTGCGTGGAGTTGTTGGTCACGTAGACGATGACATCGCCGTGAGCGGCGCGATCCGCCAGCACGGCGGCAACGCCGGGGATCGGGGAGGCGCCGCGATAGACGACGCCGTCAAGGTCGACGAGGAGAAGCATGGCCAAATCCTACCGGGGATAGAGGGGCCGTACCATCTCCGCATGCCCCGCCCCACCGCAGACCCCCTCGTCGGCGCCACGCGGCTCCTCGTCGACGGCTCGAACCTGCTGCACGCCCTCGCCCGGAAGAGCGGGCCGCTGCCCGCGGTCGCGGTCACGGGGCGCCTGCGGGCCCTGGTACCGCCAGGGGTCGCGGTCACCCTGGTGCTCGACGGCTCGCCCGCGCCGGGCGGCATGGACCGTCGCCTCACCTCCGGGATCGTGGTCCGCTACTCCGGGCGCCGCTCGGCCGACGTCCTGCTGGTGGATCTCGCCGTTGCCGCCCCGGAGGGAACCCTCGTCGTCACGGACGACATCGCCCTGGGAGCGAGCCTGCGCGCCGCCGGCGCCCGCACCGCCCGGACCTCCTGGCTCGCGGAACGCCTCTCCCGCCAGCAGCTGGCCGCGCCGGCCGTCGGCCGCCCGAAGCCGTCGTCGGCACGGCGGCCCGCGGAGGCCGAGGCCGACGACGGGCCGCGGTGGAAGCCGGGCCGCGGCGCAACGAAGAAGACCGGCAATCCGAAGCGGGGCCGGTGACCCGCCTGAGACGCCGTCGGCGGCCGCCGGGCCGCGTGCGCCGGACGGGCGCGCGTCGTCGCGGCGCGAGAGCCGGCGGCGGGATGCGCGAGTCACGACCACCGACCCGCGACCGCCGTACGGAACGGCACTGTCGCGCCCGGCCCCACGTGGCACGCTAGCCGCACGCGTCCTCGTCATCATGTGTCCTCGCCATTGCGTCAGAGCCGCGGAGGTCTTCGGTGAAGCAGCTCAAGGTGCTCCTCGTCGGCGTTGGGACCGTCGGTGAGGCGATCGCCAAGCTCAGTGCGACCGCGCCGTGGCTGGACCGGATGGTCCTGGCCGACTACGACGTCGAGCGGGCGGGTCTCATCCAGTCACGGCTGGGAGGAGGGCCGGCGGACGCGCCGGCGACCGCCCGTTTCCCGGTTGCCTTCGTCGATGCGGGGAAGCCCGAGCTGGTCACCCAGCTCGCCCGTGAGCACGGCGTGGACATCGTGGTCAACGGCGCCGACCCGCGCTTCGTGCCGACGATCTTCGACGGGGCCTTCGCCGCGGGAGTGGACTACCTCGACATGGCGGTCAGCCTGTCGGAGCCGCACCCCACCGACCCCTTCACGAAGCCCGGCGTCAAGCTCGGCGACTACCAGTTCCCGAAGCACGAGGCATGGAAGGCCGCCGGCCGGCTGGCGATCCTGGGCCTGGGGATGGACCCGGGCCTGACGGACCTGTTTGCGGGCTACGCCCACAAGCACCTGTTCGACGAGATCGACCAGCTGCACGTCCGCGACGGCGGGGATCTCTACATCGAGGGCCATGCCTTCGCCCCGGTCTTCAGCATCTGGACGACGATCGAGGAGTGCCTCAACCCGCCGCTCATCTGGGACGTCGCCCGCGGCGGGCACTACACGACGGAGCCATTCTCGGCCCCCGAGGCCTTCGTGTTCCCCGAGGGGATCGGGCCCGTCGAGTGCGTCAACGTCGAGCACGAGGAAGTCGTCCTCATCCCGCGCGGCATCCCCGGCGTCAAGAACGCGACGTTCAAGTACGCCCTGGGCACCGACTTCATCAACGTCCTCAAGGTCCTCCACGCGGTCGGCCTCGACTCGACGAAGCCGATCACCGTGAAGGGCATGCAGGTCGCCCCCCGGGACGTGGTCATGGCGGTGACGCCGGACCCGGCCAAGGTGGGTGAGCGGATGAAGGGCCGGGCCATCGTCGGGACCTGGGCCATCGGCCGGAAGGACGGCGCGCCCCGCGAGGTCTACCTCTACCAGAAGACCGTCGGCGAGGAATCGTGGGCCAACTTCGGCCTGCAGGCCGTCGCGTACCAGACCGGCTTCAACGCCGTCCTTGGCCTGGAGCTGCTGGCGCGCGGCGACTGGGGCGGTGCCGGCGTGTTCGTGCCGGAAGAGCTCGACCCGGATCCGTACATGGCGGCGATGGACCGCTGGGGCATCCATTGGGCGATCGAGGAGCGGGAGCCCGGGGCCAGCGTCCCGACCTGATCGCCCCCGACCTCTGCGTGGAGAGGCCATGGAGCAGTACATCGACGTCGCCGGAGGCCGGCTCTTCGTCGTCGACGAGGGAGCCGGCCCGCCCGTCGTGCTGATCCACGCGGGCATCGTCGACCTGCGGGCCTGGGATGACCTCGTCCCGCTTCTCGTCGCATCGGGCTACCGGGCCGTCCGCTACGACACCCGTGGCTGGGGCCGCTCCGCCACGGGCGACGTCGACTTCTCGAACCGCGCCGACCTGGGCGCCGTCCTCGACGCATCGGGGATCGGCCGCGCCGCGCTCGTCGGCAACAGCCGGGGCGGCCAGATCGCCTTCGACACCGCGCTCGAGTTCCCCGACCGGGTCGCGGCCGTCGTCGGCGTCGGTGCCGGCCTGGGCGGGCTGGACGTCCCCGTCGCGCCCGCGGAGCTCGCGCTGCTCGAGGAGATGGAGCGCCTCGAGGAGGCAGAGCCGAAGGATCTCGAGGCGATCGTGGCCATCAACACGCGGCTCTGGGTCGACGGCCCGGGACAGCCACCCGGCCGGGGGCCGGCATGGATCGCGGGGCATGTTCGCGAGACCTGCCGGCTCCTGGGCGAGGAGGGGCACGTGTTCGGCCGTCCCATCGTGCTGGCGCCGCCGGCCGCCGCGCGCCTGGCCGACCTGCGCTGCCCGGTGCTGGCCGTCGCCGGCGCGCTCGACATCTCCGACGTCGCCGCGACGGCGCGCCACCTGGAGGCCCATGCGCCGAACGCCCGGGCGGTGATCCTGCCGGACGTCGCGCACATGATCGGGATGGAGCGCCCGGCCCAGCTGGCGTCGCTCATCACCGAGTTCCTGGACCCGCTTCGTCCCTGGGCCTGACGCCCGCAGGCGGGGCGCCCGGGCACCGGCGCGGCGTCCGGGCGGCGGGTCATCCCGGCGGCGGGTCATCCGGGCCGCGGTGGCGATCGCGAGCGTCGGGGGTGCCGTCGCGGGGTAGGGGTCGCCTAGATGCCGTTGGGCACCCGTGTCCGGTTACCTGTGGCCGGTACGGCGGAGTCGCGGGGTATGCATAGTCGGGCTGCGTTCCGGCATGTCCGCGCGCTCGCGTCCCGCGCGACGGCGGCGGCCACCAGACCGAGAGTGACGTCCCGCATGATCCGGCTTGATGACGGCCTCCTCGCCGCGCTGCTCGCGCGCGGGGTTTCCCGTCGCTCGTTCCTGAAGTTCTGCGCCGCCATGACGGCCACCCTCGCGATCCCCGCGTCGCACGCCTCGGAGATCGCAGCCGCGGTCGCGGCGGCTCCCAGGCTCCCCCTCGTCTGGCTGCACGGCCAGGCCTGTGGCGGGAACACCGCCGCCTTCCTGCGGTCCTCCGATCCGACGACCGCGGAGATCCTCGTCGACCTCCTGTCGGTGGAGTACCACGAGACGTTGATGGCCGCATCAGGCCCCGAGGCCGAGCGCTCGCGCGTGGAGACGATGGCGACCTACCCGAACGGCTACCTGGCCGTGGTCGAGGGCGGCATCCCGACGGCCGAGGACGGGATCCACTGCATGGTCGGCGGACGGGTCTTCCGCGACATCGTCCGGGAGGTCTGCGACGGCGCGATCGCGACGATCGCCGTCGGGTCCTGCGCCTTCGACGGCGGCACGCCGGCCGCCTCGGGCGGCGAGACGGGCGCCGTGGGGGCCGGCCACGTGGTGTCCGGTGGGGAGCGCATCGCCCTGCCGGGCTGCCCGCTCAACGTGGACAACCTGGCCGCGACGATCGTCTACTACCTCCGATTCAAGAAGCTTCCGCCGACCGATCCCCAGCACCGCCCGCTCTTCGCCTACGGCGGCCTCATCCACAACCAGTGCGAGCGGCGCGCGGCCTTCGAGTTCGGCCAGTTCGTCACGTCGTGGGGGGACGAGGGCGCCCAGAAGGGCTGGTGCCTCTACAAGATGGGCTGCAAGGGGCCGGAGGTGTACGCCAACTGCCCGACGCAGAAGTACGCCGACGGGACGAGCTGGCCCGTGCGCGCCGGCCACGGCTGCATCGGCTGCACCATGCCGCGCTTCTGGGACTCCATGGGCCCGGCCTACGCGCGGCTGCCGGCGCCCCTGCCGTTCGCTCCGAACATCAGCGCCGACTTCATCGGGGCCGCGGTCGTGGCCGGCGTTGCCGGTGTCACCGTCGTGCACGGCGGCGCCAGCTACGTGCGCGAGCGGCGGGCGCGGGCCGCGGGCCACGGCGCGACGGCTGCGACCACGGAATCGACGGAGCCGGCGGGAGCGACGGGGCCGGCTGCGACCACGGAATCGACGGAGCCGGCGGGAGCGGCGATGGACGCAGCCACGGCGGACGTCGCGACGTCGGAGACGCTCGCGACGGCAACCCTCGCACCCTCCGACGAGCTGGCGCCTGCAGCCCGCATCGAGGAGACGCCAGCGGGGCCCTCCGTGGACGAGCCCACGGTCAACGCACCTCCCGATGCCCCAGGCAGCCCGACGAGCGGCGACGTCCCGGGCGGGGTGGGGTGACGTGAGCCGGATCGCGATCGACCCAGTCACCCGCGTCGGCGGCCACCTCCGCATCGAGGTCGACGTTGCCGGCGGCAGTGTCCAGGACGCCTGGAGCTCGGGCACGATGTTCCGCGGGCTCGAGTCCATCCTCCGGGGCCGCGACCCGCGGGATGCCTGGCTCCTTGCCCAGCGGGTCTGCGGCACGTGCACGGGCGTGCACGCCCTGGCCTCGGTCCGGGCGGTCGAGAATGCCCTCGGTCTGACGATCCCGCGCAATGCCCGACTGATCCGGAACCTCCTCGCTGGGACCCAGCTCGTGGCCGACCACGTCCTCCACTTCTACACCCAACAGGCGTTCGACTGGGTGGACGTGACGGCCGCGCTGCGCGCCTCTCCGGCCGCAACCGCGACCCTGGCCGCCTCCATCGGCGACTGGCCGCAATCGAGTGCCACCGACTTCCGGGACGTCCAGGACCGGCTCTCGACCCTGGTGGCATCGCGCCAGCTGGGTCCGTTCGCCAACGGCCCGTGGGGCCATCCCGCGTACACCCTGCCGCCCGAGGAGAACCTCCTGGTCCTGGCGCACTACTTCGATGCGCTGGACTGGCACCGCCGCTTCATGCGCATCCACACGCTCCTGGGTGGCAAGAGCCCGCATCCGCAGACCTTCCTCGTCGGCGGCATGGCGCTGGCGCCGACGTGGGGCGGGCCGAACCGGGCCCTGCCGGGCGAGCACCCCCAGCAGATCGAGCGCAACGCACCCCTGGCCCTCAGCGACCGCGGGCTCGCCGTCATCGCAGACCTCGTCGAGGAGGCGCGCACCTTCGTCGAACAGGTCTACGTCCCGGACACGCTCCTCATTGCGAAGGGCTACCCGGCGTGGACCCGGATCGGCGCCGGGATCGGCACGTACATGGCCTTCGGCGAGTTCCCCGAGGACGACTCGCGGGCGCCCGAGCTCCTGATGCCGCGCGGCCGGGTCGGCCGCGAGATGAGCAGCGTGGCGCCGGTCGAGCACACGGCCGTGGCCGAGACTGTCGCCCACTCCCACTACACCTACGACAGCGGCGACCAGACCCTGCTCCAGCCGTGGGACGGCCAGACGAGGCAGCGCTACGGCGGGCCGCCGCCACCGGTGACGACCCTCGAGGGGGCCGACAAGTACAGCTGGATGAAGGCGCCGCGCTACGACGGCGAGCCGATGGAGGTCGGTCCGCTGGCCCGCGTCCTGGTCGCCAACCTGGAGGGGCGTGGCGTCGTCCGCGCCGCCGTCCAGCGCGTCGTGGGGTCGCTGGGGGCCGAGCCCGGCGGCGCTCTTCAGCACGATGGGCCGAACCCTGGCCCGGGCCATCGAGA
Organism: uncultured Chloroflexia bacterium; assembly: GCA_963810065.1. Lineage (GTDB taxonomy): Bacteria > Chloroflexota > Limnocylindria > Limnocylindrales > CSP1-4 > CTSoil-043. The sequence continues at coordinate 524,530 of CAWELX010000002.1, forward strand.
GCGACGTCGTCGTCACCCGCCTGGCCGGGTGGCATCGCCGACCTCGTCGCCAACCTCGCGACCGGCGACGTGGCCGTCGCCGACGTCACGGCCTGGGATCCCGCCGGCTGGCCGGGCACGGCCCGCGGCTGGTCGCTCGGCGAGTCGCCGCGCGGCGCCGTCGGCCACTGGCTCACGATCGAGGATCGCCGGATCTCCAGGTACCAGCTCATCGACGCGACGACCTGGAACGGCTCGCCGCGCGACGCGGATGGACGCCGTGGCGCCTGCGAGGAGGCGCTGGTCGGGACGCCCGTCGCCGATCCCGCGCGGCCGCTGGAGGTCCTGCGGACCGTCCACTCGTTCGCTCCCTGCACGGCCTGCGCGGTCCACGCGCATCGCCCCGGCGCGGCCGGCCCGCTCGAGATCCACGTTGCCCGAGGAGGGGCGCGATGACCGCTGTCGGTGAGCCCCTCCCCGGCGTGAGGCCGTCCCACGAGGGCGTCGTGCGCGATCCCGAGGAGCGCGTCCGGCTCTACGTCTGGCAGGCGCCCGTCCGGATCACCCACTGGCTGACCGCCGGCTGCATCGTCGTGCTGAGCCTGACGGGCGGCTACATCGCCGACCCGTTCCTGATCCCGCCGGGCGGCAACGTCATGACGACGGTCCGGCTCATCCACATGCTGACCGCGTTCGCCTTCCTGGTGTCGGGTCTCATCCGGACGTACTGGCTGCTGGCCGGGAACCGGTTCGCGCGCTGGTCCGCCTTCATCCCGACCTCGCGCTTCCAGGCCACCGAGCTGTTCCGGCAGGCCGGGTTCTACGCCTTCATCCGGAAGGAGATCCCGAAGGTCCTGGGCCACAACCAGCTGGCGGCCACGGCCTACCTCGCTCTCTTCGCCCTGCTCCTCGTCGAGACGGTGACCGGGTTCGCGCTCGACGGCCTCATCGGCTCGGAGCCGGGCGCGTCCGCTCTTCGGGTGGCTCCGCGACCTCCTCGGGCCCCAGACCGTCCGTCTCGTCCACCACCTGTCGATGTGGCTGATCCTGGCGATCGCCCTGTTCCACATCTACAGCTGCATCCTCGTCGATCACATCGAGAAGAACGGCCTCGTGTCCAGCATCGTGAGCGGCTACAAGTTCCCCACCGTGGAGGAAGTCGTGGAGTCACGGGACGGTGGTCCCGAGCTGCTGGAGCGCGTCGAATGAGCACGCAGGCCGGTCCGCTCACCGTGATCGGCGTCGGCAACATCCTGCTTCGCGACGACGGCGTCGGCGTGCATGTCGTCCAGGAGCTCAAGGACCGCGCCGAACGCGGCCGCGTTGCACTCCCGGTCGGGACCAGGCTGCTCGACGGCGGCACGCTGGGCCTCGGGCTCCTCGGCGAGATCGACGGCTCCCGGGCCATCCTGTTCGTCGACGCCGCGGAGCTCGGGCGCGCGCCGGGGGCCGTGGCAACGATCCGCGGCGATGCCCTCCGACGCGCGACGGCAGGATCCGGGCATGCGCGTTCCGGCGTGTCCGCCCTCCTCGAGGCCGCCGAGATGGCCGGCGTCCTGCCGCGAGCCGTGGCCCTCGTCGGCATCCAGCCCCTGGCCATCGACGTCGGGCTGGAGCCGACCGACATCGTCGCCGGCGCCGTCCCGGCCGCCGTCGAAGCCACGCTCTCGGAGCTCCATCGCCTGGACGCGGCAACCCGGCCGCACGGGCCAACCACCACCCCAGCGCAGCACCTGACAGGAGCACGGGCATGAAGGGCATGGACCGCTTGATCAAGCTCCTGATCGCCGCCAACTTCGTGGTGGTGGCGGTCCTCCTCGGCGCCGTCGTCGTCTTCTCACTGTGGCGGGACCCGGCGGGCCACCCGGCGCAGGCCGCGGAGCTGGCCCCATCGGCGTCGCCGGAGCTCATGGAGATGGGCCTGGCGCACATCCCGACGAGCAACAGCTGCGTGCTGTGTCACGACTCGGGTGGCTCGGCCGGCCTCAAGCCGGTCCCGGCCGTGGGCCACCCCCTCGAGGGCTGGGGGCGCTGCACGGTCTGCCACACCGGAGAGCGCCTGGGCCGCAACGCCCCCGGGCACGACGGCATCCCCGAGGACGAGTGCCTCAACTGCCACAAGGCGCCAACCGCGGGTCCGGCGATCACCCAGCCCCATTCGCGCCTGCAGGACCAGAAGTGCCTGGACTGCCACGGCTCCTACGCCCACCTGCCGACGAGCATGGTGGGACGGAGCCAGGACCAGTGCTGGCTGTGCCACAAGCCGGCCCCGGTCGCGCCGCCCGAGTACCCGCACCCGGCCGACATCCCGCAGGGCTGCCGAAGCTGCCACGTGTCGGCCGACGCCGGCAACCTGCCGATCGACCACGCGCTCCGCGCGGACTCGACCTGCCTCCTGTGCCACGACATCAAGACGGCGGCGAACCCGCCGTCCGCCCATCCGTCCGTGGACCCGTCCGCGCCGGCCTCGCCGAACCCGTAGGGCCCGGCGCGCCGCTAGAATGCCGCGCATGAGCGGAGACATCCTCGCCACGATCGAGCAGGCCTGGAACAGCATCCTCGACTTCCTGTCGAAGATCGTGAGCCCGGACTGGGGCGCCCTCGTGCTCCTGATTCCCCTGGCCATCGCCCCGCTCGTGCTCCTCTACCTCCTGGGGATGGCCGGCGGGTGGACCGTCTTCGGGATCACGAAGCCGCGGCCCAAGGTCCGCTGGGACGAGGGGGCCCGGCCGCTGGAGCTCGACGCTGGCGGGACTCCCGTCCCGCCGATCGGCAGGCCGTTCTCGCTGCGCACCGGCCTGGTGTACCCGGTCGCGGTCTCGCGCTCCGACGACGGCGAGGACCTGGCGGTCATCTGCCCCATGTGTCGGGTGGAGCGCCTGGCCCAGGTCCCGGTCTGCGGGAACTGCGGCCTGATCCTGAACGTCAGGCAGGGCAGCAGCGTTGCGCGGCCGGCCGGGCCGCCGCCGGGCGGCGCTGCGCTGGCCTGACCGGGCCGCGCGCACGGCTCGTCGAGGGGGCACATCACATGGCAGCCGCGTCCTACTACCTCTACGTCGTGGCGGGGCTCCTGCTCGTCGGCGCGTTCGCCGCGCACGTCACCCACGCCACCCTCCTGGCCGGCGGCCGGCGCCTGGCCGACGCCCTGGCTCCGCGGCGCAGCCCGCTCTTCGCCGGAGCGGTCAGCGGAAGCTTCGTCGCCGAGGTGGCGGCGACTCCCGCGGACGATGCCGGGACGGGGCTCCGCACCGCGGCCGGGCCCTTCGCGATCGGCATGGCCTGGGCGGCCGCCGTCTTCCTGGGCCTGGCGCTGCTGACACGCGGGATCGTGGTGGGGCGCGGCCCGTGGGGCACCCTGTTCGAGTTCACGGTGGCCTTCGCCTTCGGCGTCATCGCTGGCTACCTCGTCCTGGAGCGACGCTACCCCATCCGCTCGATCGGGTTCCTGCCGATGGGCGTGGCCACGGGTCTCTTCCTGTACAGCTGGACGCTCCCCAAGGAGATCGAGGCACTGGTCCCGGCGCTCCAGAACCCGGCCCTCCTGACGATCCATGTCGGGATGGCCATGCTCAGCTACGGGATCTTCGCGATGAGCTTCGCGGCCGGCGTGGCGTACCTGGTCCAGGAGCGCCGCCTGGCCGACGGTCGAACGGTCGATCGGTTCGGCTGGCTCCCTTCGCGCGAGGTCCTCGACGCCGTGGCCTACCGCGCGGTCATCGTCGGGTTCCCGGTGTTCGCCACGATGATCGTGCTGGGCAGCTGGTGGGCCAGCATCGCCTGGTCACGCTACTGGGGCTGGGATCCCAAGGAGACCAGCGCCCTCGTGACGTGGCTCGTGTACGCGGTCTACCTGCATCTCCGCAACCAGCGGGGATGGCGGGGCCGGCCGGCGGCGCTCGTGCTGGTTGTCGGGTTCGTGATGGTCCTGGTCACGTACTCCGGCAATCTCTGGTTCCCGGGCCTGCACAGCTACAGCGGGCTGTAGGGCGGGACCGCCGGCGGAGTCGCGGGACCGCGGCCCACGGCCCCATGGTCGTCCCGGCCCCATGGCCGCCCGGGCCGAGGCCGCCGCCCGCTGACGAACCGAACACCTGTGCGGTATCATTGTGCGCCACACTCCGTCCGGTCCTCGTCCACGGCGCGTGCCCACGTGTCCGCGGGCGCGACGGCCGGCATCCACGGGGCGTGCGTCAGCTCTCCGCGCTCGACGCCCGTCGACGGCCGATGCCACAACATCTTGTTGTGCGTACGCACCTGCCACCACTACATCTTGTGTTTTGGCGTTGACTCCGCCCGGAACGCGCGGTACAGTATCGGGACCGCCTTCGACCGGGCAGGCCGCCTCCGGGACCCACCTGGAGCGGCCGGAGGCCGGGCCCGGCGGAGGGCAGCCGCGGCACCGCGGGTCGCACCCGGCGACGACGGTGCAGCTACACCGGAGCCGGCCGGACGGGCGTGACGCCCGCCGCGCGCCGACCGCGAGGAGCACCTGGATGGAGGGGCGGGCGGACCGCCACGAGCAGGGCCCGGATCACGATGCCGGGAGAAGGGACCGGGGCGGCGAGCCGCCGGCCCGGAAGAGGAGCAATCGCAGCATGGCTCGAGCCGCACACGACGTCGTCCCTGTCGTCCCGCAGGACGCCAAGCCCGCGAAGCCGCGCGGCAAGCAGGCAGCCGGCGCAGGAGCGGTCCGCCCGGCCGGCAGCGCCGAGGCCGTCGCCGCGCGGACCGATGCTGCGTTCGCGGAGGCCGCGGCCCTTCGTGCCCGGACCGAGGACGCCGCAGCCGCCGCCATGGACGCCCTCCACTTCACCGGCGAGGGGACGCCCGGCCTGACGCTCGAGCGGCGCTGGACGCGCCCGGGCGTCCACCCCTACGACGAGATCCAGTGGGAGATCCGGACCGCCGCCATCGGCAACGAGTCGGGCAAGCTGGTGTTCGAGCAGAAGGACGTCGAGGTCCCGGCGTCGTGGAGCCAGCTGGCCGTCAACGTGGTGGTCAGCAAGTACTTCCGCGGCCACCTGAACACCCCTGAGCGCGAGACCAGCGTCCGCCAGCTGATCGACCGCGTCGTGACCACGATCGCCGCCTGGGCCGAGGCCCAGCGCTACTTCGCGACCCGGGAGGATCTCGCCACCTTCCAGGCCGAGCTGACGCACCTGCTGGTGCACCAGAAGATGAGCTTCAACTCGCCCGTCTGGTTCAACGTCGGGATCGAGGCCCGGCCGCAGTGCTCGGCGTGCTTCATCAACTCCGTCCAGGACTCCATGAGCAGCATCATGGATCTCGCCAAGACGGAGGCGATGCTCTTCAAGTTCGGCTCCGGCGCAGGCTCCAACCTCTCCCCGATCCGCTCCTCGCGGGAGAAGATGGCGGGCGGCGGCACGGCCAGCGGCCCGGTCAGCTTCATGAAGGGCTACGACGCCTTCGCCGGCGTCGTGAAATCGGGTGGCAAGACCCGTCGCGCGGCCAAGATGGTCATCCTCGACGTGGGTCACCCCGACATCCTCGACTTCATCAACTCCAAGAAGCTGGAGGAGCAGAAGGCCTGGGCCCTGATCGAGGAGGGCTACGACCCGTCCTTCACCGGCGAGGCCTACGGCAGCGTCTTCTTCCAGAATGCCAACCACTCGGTCCGCGTGACGGACGAGTTCATGCACGCTGTCGAGTCCGACGGCGCGTGGACCACGCACGCCGTGGTCGGCGGCGCCCCCATGGACACCCACCGCGCCCGCGACATCTTCCGGCGCATGGCGGAGGCCGCCCACGTCTGCGGCGACCCGGGGATCCAGTACGACACCACGATCAACGCCTGGCACACGTGCGCCAGCACGGACCGCATCTACGCGTCCAACCCGTGCTCGGAGTACATGTTCCTCAACGACACGGCGTGCAACCTGGCCTCGCTGAACCTGATGAAGTTCACGCGCGAGGACGGCGAGTTCGACGTGGACGCCTTCCGCTACGCCGCGCGCCTCACGATCACGGCCCAGGAGATCCTGGTCGACAACGCGAGCTACCCGACGCCGAAGATCGAGGAGAACAGCCACCGCTACCGCCCGCTCGGCCTGGGCTACGCGAACCTGGGCGCGCTCCTCATGAGCCGGGGCCTGGCCTACGACTCCGACGAGGGCCGCGCCTACGCCGCGGCGATCACCGCCCTCATGCACGGCGAGGCCTACCGCCAGAGTGCCGTGATCGCCCGCGACCACGGCGGCCCGTTCATCGAGTACGCCAAGAACCGGGAGCCATTCCTGGGCGTCATCGCGAAGCACCGGGCCGCGTCACACGAGATCCCCGAGGCGACGGTGCCGTCGGACATGCTGGCCGGCGCCCGTGCCGTCTTCGACGAGGCGCTCGCCCTGGGCACCCAGCACGGCTACCGCAATGCGCAGGTCACGGTGCTCGCGCCGACCGGCACGATCGCCTTCATGATGGACTGCGACACGACCGGCATCGAGCCCGACATCGCCCTCGTCAAGTACAAGAAGCTGGTGGGCGAGGGCTACCTCAAGATCGTCAACAACACGGTCCCGGCCGCCCTGCGGCGCCTCGGCTACACCCCGGCGCAGGTCGAGGAGATCGTGGCCTACATCGACGACCGCGAGACGATCGAGGGCGCCCCCGGGCTTCTCCCCGAGCACCTCACCGTCTTCGACTGCGCCTTCAAGCCGCGCAACGGCGTCCGCTCCATCGGCCCCATGGGCCATGTCCGGATGATGGCGGCCGTCCAGCCGTTCATCTCCGGCGCGATCAGCAAGACCGTCAACATGCCCGAGGCGGCGACGGTCGACGAGATCGAGCAGATCTATCTCGACGGCTGGAAGCTGGGCCTCAAGGCCATCGCGATCTACCGCGACAACAGCAAGCGGAGCCAGCCGCTCAGCACCAGCAAGCTCAAGAGCGACGACGAGACCAGGGCTGCGGGCGACGTGGTGGCCGAGCTCCGCAGGCAGCTGGCCACCGCGCAGGCCGAGGCTCTCAAGCCGCACCGGCGCCGGCTCCCGGCGGAGCGGACCGCCGTCACCCACAAGTTCGAGATCTCCGGCCACGAGGGCTACATCACGGTCGGCCTCTACCCGGACGGCCAGCCGGGCGAGATCTTCCTCAAGATGGCCAAGGAGGGGTCCACGGTCTCGGGCCTGATGGACACCTACGCCACGGCCATCAGCCTGGCGCTGCAGTACGGCGTCCCGCTCCGAGACCTCGTGAACAAGTTCGCCCACGTCCGGTTCGAGCCCTCCGGCTTCACCGGCAACAGCGAGATCCCCATCGCCAAGTCCACCGTCGACTACATCTTCCGCTGGCTCGGGAGCCGCTTCCTCGTCGGCGACGACCGGGCGGCGCTCGGGATCCAGGATCGGGGCGGGTCCGTGGTGGCCTCGCCCTTCTCGCTGGGGGCAACGGCGCTCGCGCCCCTGGCGGAGGAGGGGCCGTCCGCCATCGACGAGGCGGTGGACCCGCCGGCCCCCACGGCCACGGCGGTCGCGACGGCGACGGCGCAGGGCACGAGCACCGCAGCGGCGCAGGCGGCGCAGGCGGCGCCGCCGGCCACCTCGGCGAAGCTGGTCCTGCCGGCCGTCGAGCCGGCCGGGAACGGCCATGCCAACGGCAACGGCCATGCCAACGGCAACGGGAATGGCGGTGGGAAGGGTTCCGCTGCGAGCGCCCTGGCGGCCTCGCTGGGCGCCGAGCGCACGGCCTTCAAGATCCAGGAGGACGCCCCGTCCTGCATGGACTGCGGCTCGATCATGGTCCGCAACGGCAGTTGCTACAAGTGCCTCAACTGCGGTTCCACCAGCGGCTGCAGCTGAGCGTCGCCGCGCGTCATTGAACCGAGGCTGGTCCGCCATGCCCGGCCTCGACCGAGGGCTGCGGCCCGCGTCGGCCGCGGGTCGCTTCGGCGCCCCGTCGGTTCGTGGGCCGCGTACGATCCCAGCCATGCGACGAAGAAACCTTCTGCTGGGCGCGGGGCTGCTCGCGGCGGCGACCGTCGTCGTGGGCCGGCGGTCAGTGCACCGCCACGGAAGCGAGGCCGACGCGCCGCCCGGCGTCCCGGTGGACCCGGGACGCAGCGGCTGGGCGACGTGCTCGGCGCCGAGCGCGCTGGTGTACGACCGCACGTTCGGGTGGCTGCTGGGGGACCTCTACCGGAGGATGGCCGACGACCTGGCGGCGGCAGTGGGCCGGGCTCCCAGCGCCCGAGGTGCTGGAGATCGGGCCGGGACCGGGCGGGCTGGCGGTGGAGCTGGCGCGACGCCACGCGGGCCTCCGGCTGACCGGCCTCGACGTCGATGGCGCGATGGTGGAGCGGGCCGCGGCTCGTGCCCGGCGGGAAGGGCTCGCCGACCGGATCGTGTTCGTCGTCGGCGACGTCGCGGCGCTTCCCTACCCCGACGCCTCGTTCGACCTGGTCACCAGCTCCTTCTCGGTCCACCACTGGCCGGACGCCGCGGCCGGCTTCGCCGAGATCCGGCGGGTCCTGCGGCCGGGCGGCCGGGCCATCGTCTACGACCTGCCGGACCACTGGGGCCGCCTGGAGACGAAGGCCCCGCCCCTGTCCGAGGTCGCGGCCGCGGGCGGGTTCGTCGACGCAGCCGCGACGCCGTTCCGGTGGCCGGGCCGGCTGGCCTTCGTCCGGCGGCTGGAGGTCGAGGCGCCGGCCGGGCGGTAGCGGCAGCCCGCGGCTCAGTGATCTTCCCCGGGGCAATCGAGACCCGGGCCGCGGTCTGTGAGGCGGCGCTCCGACGTCCGGAATGCCGGTGGTGGCGGCGTTACGGGCTCCCCCGGCGCTCCGACGTCCGGAATGCCGGTGGTGGCGGCGTTACGGACGAAGGATCGCCCAGCGCGCCCGTCTGAGAGACCCGCTCGTGCGAGGAGCGATCGGGAGCGAGCGGGAGCGAGCGGCCGACGACCGCCGCCGGCCGGCTCGCCGGGCCCGGCCCGGAGCCCGGCCGCATCGTGCGCAGCGCCACTGGGGCCGGCATTCCGGACCACCACCCGGCCCCGGCGACGACAACGCCACTGGGGCCGGCATTCCGGAACGGCGCCGGGCGCGGAGCCCGTTGCCGGGCCCAGGGAGACGGTACCAACGCCAGGGCCGGCATCCTGGAACCGCGCTCGGCGCCGTGCCCTGGGCCGACCGATCGCCGTGGCGGAGCCACCCTCGCCCAGACGCGGCCACGATGCCGGTCTCATCTGCCCGGGGAAGATCAATGAGACCGTGTGGCGCGCCGGAGCAGCCCAAGCGGCAGTGGGACAGGGAGGCGCTGCGGCGGGAGCAAGCCCGTGCGGCGGTGGTTTCCGAGCGAGCCGGTCAGCAAGCGAAGACGGACCAGCACTTCGCGTTGCGCAGCCGCTGGTCGTCGAGCACGAGCTCCCGGATCTCGTCGGGGAGCTGGTCACGCTGCCACTGGCACTCCAGGCGACCAGCGTCCTGGCGCTCCCCCTCGGGAGCCGCGGCGCGTGCAGCCCGGATCGCGTAGGCCGCCGCCCCCAGCTCGTGGGCCGCCACGTGCGCCACCGCCACGGCCTGACCGGCGGCGTGCGCCGCGTCCCTCGCCGCGCCGGACACCTCCCTGGCTGCGGCGTTCGCGGCAAAGGCGGCCGTGCGGGCCTGAGTCATCGTGATCTCACCGCGCGCCCAGGCGCGCCCCAGCTCGATCGCCCGTCGCGGACGGTCGTCCCCCGGTCGCGCCTGCTCGAAGTGGTGCAGCACATGGCACGCGCAGTCGGCCGCCCACACGGCGAGGAGGTGGTGATCGGCGTCCTCCAGCGTGCCGCCACGACGCACGGTGACGAGCCTGGGGTCCCGAGCGTCGGACATGATGACCTGTCTGCCCATGCGAGCTCCTCCCGCCCGACGCCGGTCACCGTTCGCCGTTCGCAGGTCACCCGTCGCCGGTCGCCGTTCGCCCGTCGCCGTTCGCGGTTCGCCGGCCGGGTGCACGCGGCGGCCAATCCAGTCTCGCTATCGTCGGCGAATTCGCCTTACGCGGGCAAGCAGGTCGACGGCCAGAAGTCGGGCCCCGGGTCCGGTGCAGGCTCTGAGTCCCCGCGATCGTCGCCCGTCGCGCGGGCTACCATCGGCGGGTGACCGACACCAGCCCGGGGGCTCCCCTGCGGATCCTCCACGCGCCACGGAACATCGCGAACCAGGCTGGCTATGCCGCGGCCGGCCTGCGGCGGATGGGCCACCACGTGGAGGTCTGGGAGGACCGACCCAGCGCCTTCGGCTTCCCCGTCGACCGCGTCCTCGACTACGCGTCCCGCGACCCGCGGGTTGCCTGGGACGCCGTCCGCGAGGCGGTCGACCGGTTCGACATCCTCCACTTCCACTTCGGCAGGACGCTCATGCCATCCGACTGGAGCGGCCTGCCACCGCTCTGGGACCTCCCCCTCTACCGCGCGCTGGGCAAGCGGGTCTTCTTCACCTTCCACGGGTCCGACGCCCGGATCCGGCGCATCCACGAGGAGGTGAACCCGTGGAGCCACTTCCGACTGGGCGCGGTCCCCCCCGACGACGACCGCACCGAGAAGGCGCTGGAGGTGATCCGAACCTACGCCGACGGGATGTTCGTCGTCTCGGTCAACCTCCTCCACTTCGTGCCCCAGGCGACGCACCTGCCGCGGGTCATCGACCTCCACGAGTGGCCCGAGCAGCCGCCCGCCCAGCGGGAGCGCCCGGTCATCGTGCATGCCCCGTCGCGACGCGAGACCAAGGGGACCGACCTCGTCCTCTCCGCCCTCGACCAGCTGGCAGCCGACGGCGTCGACTTCGACCTCCGCCTGCTGGAGGGTGTTCCGCATGCCGAGGTGCGGGCCGAGGTGGCGGCCGCCGACATCCTGGTGGACAACCTCGTCGCCGGTGATGACGGACTGGTCTCCATCGAGGCGATGGCCTGCAGCCGGGTGGCCGTGGCCAACCTGTCCGACGCCGTCCGCCGGGCCCACCCGGACGCCCCGGTGGTCGACGTGGACCCGACGACCTTCGCGGCCCGGATGCGGGACCTGATCGCCGATGTGGCGGAGCGACGGCGGCTGGCGGCTCTCGGGCGTCCGTTCGTGGCGCGCGTCCACGACGCCGACATCATCGCGGCCCGCCTGGTGGAGGCCTACACGGCGCCGCCCAGCCCGATCGGGCGGCGGGCGATGCCGGACTGGATGTCGCATGGCAAGGCACAGCGGATCGAGCAGCTGGAGGGCCGCCAGGGGCGCCTCGAGACGGAGCTGGCCCGGTCGCGCCACCGCGAGGCGATCCTGCGCGCTCGCCTCGGGATCGCCGAGGAGGCCGACATCGAGGACTGGGCGCGGCTCCGGGCCCTCGGCCGCCGCGTCCTGCCGGCGGGCCTGCGGTCACGGCTGCGTGGCGGTCGCCCGCCCCGCTGAAGCGCCGCCGTCGGGCGTCCCGGCCCGGCCATGGGCGGGCGCGTGACCGGCACGGCCATAGGCGGGCCCCCGGCCCGGCCACGGGCGGGTGCCCGGTCAGGCCATGGCGGGCCGCGGTCAGGCCACGGGCGGGCGCCCGGTCAGGCTGCCGGCACGTACCCCGGGATCGTCACCTCGACCAGGGGGCTCCAGGCCACCATCGCGTCGACGTCGGTCCGGTTCCAGTTGCGGGCCACGTGGACCAGCAGCTCGCGGCGCTCCGCCTCGTCGGTCACGATGCGGGCCGTCCCCGGCAGGTCGGCGACCACGCCCTGCTTGAGGTGGATCGTGAGGCGCGGATCGGCCTCCAGGTTGTGGATCCAGGCACGGGTCCGGTCGCGCATCGGCATCCCGGAGATAACGATGTGGCCGTCGACGTTGTGGAAGACGATCTCGATGCGTCGCGGCTCGCCGGAGCGGCGGCCGGTGGTGGTGATGTCGATGACGCCGCCGCGATCGAGGGCGGCGCGAACGGTGGGGTCCATGGTGGCTCTCCGGCTTCTGCTCGGGTAATCGTTGCGTGCGCAACTATCTCACACCCGGCCGCGACGCCGCAAACGCCGCACCGCCCCGTACACTCCCCCCGATGCTTCGCACCGTCGCCGCGACCCGCTACGTGACCCCGTTCCGCGAGGGCGGCTCGCTGCCCGGCCTGTGCGAGGCCGACGACGACGGCCTGTACGTCGTGAAGTTCCACGGCGCCGGCCAGGGCCCCAAGGCGCTGGTCGCCGAGGTGATCGTCGGCGAGCTGGGGCGGGCGCTGGGCCTGCCCATCCCGGAGCTGGTCCTCGTGGAGCTGGACGCGCGGTTCGCCGCCGGGGAGCCGCACTGGGAGGTCAAGGAGCTCCTGGACCGCTCCCCGGGGACGAACCTCGGGGTGGACTTCCTGCCGGGCGCGCTGGGCTTCGCGCCGGCCGTGGGCCCGACGCCCGAGCCGGACCTGGCGGCAGCGTTCGTCTGGCTCGACGCCTTCACGCTGAACGTGGACCGGACGCCGCGCAACCCGAACCTGCTGGTCTGGCATCGGCGGCTCTACGGGATCGACCACGGGGCCGCGCTCTACATGCAGCACCGCTGGGAAGATGCGCAGCGCGATCCCGAGCACGCGCGACGACCATTCACCCAGGTCCGCGACCACGTCCTGCTGCCCTTCGCCGGGTCCATCGTGGAGGCCGACGCGCGCCTGGCACCGCTGGTCACGGACGAGCTCCTGGCCGACGTCGTGGGCATGGTCCCCGCGGCCTGGCTGGACGGCGACGCGACGTTCGCCACGGTGCCTGACAATCGGCAGGCATACGTCGACTACCTGCGGCGGCGGCTGGCCGCCCCGCGGTCGTTCGTGGAGGAGGCCGAGCGTGCCCGCACCGGCGCCTGAGCCCGCGCTCCAGCCATTCGCCTACGCGATCGTCCGCGTCGTGCCGCGCGTGGAGCGCGGCGAGTCGATCAACGCCGGGATCGTCCTGCTGTGCCGGCCCAGGCGCTTCCTTGGCGCGCGCGTGGCCCTCGACGAGGCCCGGCTGCGGGCGCTGGACCCCGGCTGCGAGCCGGCGGATGTCTGGGCGCACCTCGAGGCGATCCAGCGGATCGCCGCCGGCGATCCCGCGGGAGGCCCGATCGCGGCGCTCTCGCAGGCCGAGCGCTATCACTGGCTCGTGGCCCCGTCCTCGACGATCATCCAGCCGTCGGAGGCGCACACGGGCCTGACCGCGGACCCGGCCGCCACGCTGGAGCACCTGTTCGCGACACTCGTGGAGGCGACGACGACCGCCTGACCGCCTGACCATCCGACCGCCTGTCGCGCCCGCGCCCGTGGCCGCCCGCCGCGACCGACAAGGCCCCGACGTCGCACCCCGCACCCGCATCGCCACCGGCCGTTGACCGCAGCGGAAGGAGACCGAGGAATGACCTGGGAACGCGCCGAGGAGACCGCGAAGCCGGTCCTCAAGTGCCCGCTGTGCGGCGGGACGCAGTTCGACCAGCAGCAGGGCCGCATGGATTCGCGCTGGGGGATCACGAGCCACAAGCTGGTCCTCAAGATCTGCAAGGCCTGCGGTCTCGTGCTGCAGTTCTCGGCGGGCCGCGGGATCTTCGACTTCGACTGACCCGTCTGTCCGGGCGCGCCGCCGGCCGGCCCCGGCATGGGCAAACCGCCGCGCCCGGCGCAGAGCGCGGTCCGGCCCACCATCGGCATGTCACCCGGTCGCCCGAATACCATGTGCACACACCGCACACGGAGCGCGTCCCATGGGCATCCTCGACATCCTGTTCACCGACCCGGCGAAGTCCACCCTCCCCTCCCCCGCCGACGCCCTCCCCGGCCGCCCGGAGCCGATGCCGATCGCCGACCGCCATACCGTGCTCGGCACGCCGCTCGCGGGCCAGCTCCCCGACGGTGCGCGGGTCGCCGTCCTCGGCCTCGGCTGCTTCTGGGGGGCGGAGAAGACCTTCTGGCAGACTCCGGGCGTCATCTCGACTGCCGTCGGCTACGCGGGCGGCTTCACGCCGAACCCGACGTACCAGGAGGTCTGCTCGGGCCGGACCGGCCACGCCGAAGTGGTCAGGGTGGTGTTCGATCCTGCGGTCATCTCCTACGCGCAGCTCCTGCGTGTCTTCTGGGAGCACCACGACCCGACGCAGGGCATGCGCCAGGGCAACGACAAGGGCACCCAGTACCGGTCCGTCGTCCACGTCTTCGATGCGGAGCAGCGCGCCGCCGCGGAGGCGTCACGCGATGCCTACCAGGCGGTCCTCGCGAACGCGGGTTACGGCCCCATCACGACCGACATCGTCGACGCCCCGCCGTTCTACTACGCCGAGGACTACCACCAGCAGTACCTCGACAAGAACCCGGACGGCTATTGCCCCGACCACGGCACCGGCGTGAGCTGCCCGGTCGGGCTCGGGGTCGGCGCCGAGTAGCAGGCCACTGGACGTCGATATCGTTCGCAGAGCCCGTCTCCGTCCGGTACGGTTCGTGGATGATTCGGGCACTCCACCATGTCCAGCTCGCCATGCCGGTTGGCCGTGAAGCCGAGGCGGAAGCCTTCTACGAGGGGCTCTTGGGCATCACTCGGGTCCGCAAACCCGCGAACCTCGAACGGCGGGGCGGATGCTGGTTCAGGTCGGCTGGGGTAGAGGTCCATCTCGGCGTCGAGGCGCCATTCGCTCCCGCACGGAAGGCTCACCCGGCGTTCCTCGTCGACGACATCGCCCGCCTTCGCGAGCGCCTGTCCCTGGCTGGCTTCGACGTCGTGGACGACGAGCCGTGGGAAGGCTACGACCGGTTCTATACGAGCGACCCGTTCGGGAACCGGATCGAGCTGCTGAGCAGGCTCGGGTAGCGCCCGTGCGCGTGCCGGTTGGCGCCCGCGAGTCGATCATCCATCCCAGACGGATCCGCGACGGTAGTGCCCCGACCACGGCACCGGCGTCGCATGCCCGGTCGGGCTCGGGGTGACCGTCGCCGACTGAGCGCCGCCTCGAAGCACATCGACCCACCCATGGTCGTCCCTCGTTCGGTACAGTGCGCATGAGTGCGGCCCCTGACCCAGTCGCCGCATCTCGCGGCTTGCGGCCCGTCTTGCCGCACGACAAGGGGAGACCCATGGCGACGTTCGTATTCGTGATGCCCGTGATCCCGGGCAAGGAGCAGGCCGACCGGACCACGATCGAGGGGTTGAGCGTTCCCGGGCCCGGTCGCGACGCCTACCTTGCCGCCCGCCGCGCTGCGGGGCTGACGCGCGAAGCCGTGTGGCACCAGAAGACGCCGATGGGAACCTTCGCGATCGTGCTGCTCGAAGGCGACGACATCCAGGGCGCGTTCGGCAGGATCGTCACATCGGACGACCCATTCGACCAGCAGTTCCGGGAGTTCGTGCACGACGTGCACGGCATCGACCTCCAGAAGGACCCGCCGCCGGACGTGGCGCTCATCGGTGACAACCGTTTCTGAGGGGTCGGCACGCCACCCTCGCCAGGGCCACCCAGGAGCGGGACCGCATCACGCTCGGCGGCGACGGCTCCCCTGGCATGAGGGTGTCCCCGTCAAGGCTCGATGAGGAGGGAACCTGCTGTGAAGGACACCGAGAAGCCCAGGAGCACCACCGCGATCGACAAGACGTCCGAGGGATGGACGGACCAGGAACGCGCCGCGATGAAGGAGCGCGCCAGGGAGCTGAAGGCGGAGGGACGCCGCAGCTCGCGCGCGGCCAAGGGTGACGGGGAGGGCGACGTGCTGGCGAAGATCGCCGAGATGCCGGAACCGGATCGCGCCATGGCCGAGCGGATCCACGCGATCGTCAAGGCCAGCGCGCCGGCCCTCTCGCCGAAGACCTGGTACGGGATGCCGGCGTACGCCAGGGACGGCAAGGTCGTCTGCTTCTTCCAGAGCGCGCACAAGTTCAACGCGAGGTACGCAACGTTCGGCTTCAGCGACACGGCGAACCTCGACGAAGGCACCATGTGGCCGACCTCCTTCGCCCTGACGGAGTTGACCGCCGCCGACGAGGCGAGGATCGGCGAGCTCGTGAAGAGAGCGGCGAGCTGAGGCCTCGGCTCGCTCCGATAGCCACCAATGGGGGGACCAGTGAACCGTTCCGTTCTCGCGCTTGCACTCGCTGTGACCATGGTGACCACCGCGTGCGGAGGCGCGGCCACGCCAGCTCCGCCGGCAGGCGGCTCGTCTCCGGCGACATCCCCGGCAGCGGGCACCGCCAGTCCATCGACTGCCGGCGGCGGCGATGCGGCCGCCCTCTGCGCGTTCCTGGAGTCGGAGATCCCGGCCCTCCGGCAGGCCGGGTCCACCGGCGGGGCCATCGCCCAGCTGGCCATCGACTACGCGAACTGGATCGAGGCGGACTCGTCGCGGATCCTGCCGGACGCGGCCACGATGGACGCACTGACGAAGGCGTCCTGCCCCGAGGTCAGGACGGACGTCCTGACGTTCCTCGGTGAGGACAGCTTCGCGAACAGCCTCTGAGTCTCAGGGACCAGCGCGATCTCGGCTGCCCCGGGGTCAGGGTTTGGGTGCCTGCCTCGCGCTGTCGACGTGGGCGGCAGGTCGGGCTCGTCGACGGAGGTAGCGAAGGACCGCCTCCCGGTCCCGGGCCGCCAGGTCCCAGCCGCAACGGCAGAGTCCGCGCGGACAGCCCTGGTGCGGCAGGCTGGGCGTGGCCAGCTCCTTCGAGATGGTCACGACCCGCCGGTCGTCGATACGGCACGTCTCGCAGCAGTCGTCCGACACGAGCTCGGCATCGCGCACGATCTCGGCGAGGCCGCGCAGCTCGGCCGCTACGCCCTCCCGGTGCACCGCCATCGCGTCGTCCGCCGGCGGCTTCGGTGACCCGGCCATCCGGTGGATGGCTGCTGCCTGGTCGCGGCGGACCCTGGCCGCGTCCTCCCAGCGCCGCTCGCGCTTCGCCGCCTGGAAGGCCCGGTCCATTGCGGTCGTGTACAGGGCCCGCGCCGCATCGATCCCCTCCGGGGAGGCGGGGGCAGCCGCGATCCGCCGGATGGAGCCCGCCGGGGCGCCCGCGGCGCCGGCGAGCTTGAGCCAGCGCTCCCGGTCTCGAGAGAACCGCTCGGCATCGGCCTCTTTGCGGCGCTCGGCCTCGAAGATGGCGATGGCCGCCTCGGTGAGGTAGGCCACGTGGCCCTCGACTCGCTTGACCACGATCTGCTGCCGGCAGCGCGGGCAGTGCCGGCTGGCGGTGGGCGGCGGCTGGAGCAGCCGGGCGCAGTACGGGCATAGCGCGGCGGCAAGGACCACGGTCGCGGGCGGGGTCTTCGTGGCGGCGGGACGCAGGTTCTTCGGCCGGACGGCGGGTCCGGCCGGCTGGGCCGCCTTCGCGGGCGGGGTCGTGGCGGCGGGACGCGGCGCCGCGGGCCGGACGGCGGGTCCGGCCGGCCGGGCCGCCTTCGCTGCCGGGGCCTTCGGCTTCGTGGCCGGGGCCTTCGCCTTCGCGGCCGGGGCCTTCGCCTTCGCTGCCGGGGCCTTCGGCTTCGCTGCCGGGGCCTTCGGCTTCGCGGCCGGGGCCTTCGCCTTCGCGGGTCGCCCCTTCGCCGGGACGGCCGGAGCCTCCTGCGGCGGCGAGTCCTGGGGCGTCGCAGGCAAGTGGATCGGTTCAACGCCAACGAGGTCGGCGGCGGCGAGACCGGCCGCGGGTGCCGCATCCGCGGCGGCTTCCGCGGGTGGGAGCTCGGTCAGGGCCGCCGCGTCGGCGTCGAGATCCGCCGTGACCGCCGGCTGGGGGAGGTCCCCAGGCTGGTGGATGCCCGCGGGTTCGGCGGCGTCGTTCAACGCCAGTTGGAGTGGCTCGGGCCCCACGAGCTCGGGCGGGTCCACCGGCCCGGGCAGGTCCGCGAGTTCGCGCGTTGCCACAGGCTCGGGCAGGGCCGCCAGCTCGGGTGCCACCGGGGCGAGCTCGGCGAGCTCGCGCAGCACGGCGACGGGCTCCGGCAGGTCGCGCGTCGGTGCGACGGACAGGTCCATCACCGCCACGAGCTCCGGGGTGTGGGGCGCCGAACCACGCATGTCCACGGCCGGGACGAGGAGGTCCACGGCCGGGACGAGCGGGTCCATGACGGGGACGAGCGGGGCCGGTGAGGCGCGGAAGACGCCAACGAGATCAGGCGGCGGCTCCGATGCCCCGCGGCCGGCATCCGGTGCGAGGGCCAACTGGTCCGCAGCGAGGGCAGGGAGGGGCGGCTCGTCCGGGGCGCCGATGAGCTCCACGCCGTCGACGATGATCGGCGGGCGCGGCCCGGTGTGCCGCACGGTGGCCCGATGGCTGAACAGGTCCGCAAGCCGGGCTTCCGTGCGCTCCTGGGCAACGGCGAGCTCGGCCGGGTCGATCTTCCACTGGGAGCGCGGGACGGGGACCTTCGCCATCGCACGGAACCTCGACCGATGGTTCGACTGCCAGGACCGGCACAGGCCCCGGCTCGCGGCTGGCGGAGCGGTGGGCCGCGAAGCAACAGATTACTCCCGACCCCACCCCTCTCGTCCAGAGCATTCTCATCCGACCGGTGCCCGCAGGCACCTCCCAATGCCTCCCGCGAGGGGCGTTCAGGCGCCGGACGCCGTCTTCTGGCTTGCCTTCCAGGCGCGCTTCTGCTCCTGGTAGCGGGCGAGCGCCTCGGCCGAAATCGACGTCGGCGAGTGTGGCATGGGTGGGGGCGACGGCTTCCCAGCCGGGCGGTCGAACACCGAAGCGCCTGGCGAGAAGGCCGACCAGCGTCGTGGCCTTCATCTGGCCGATGCCCGGGAGGGAGCGCAGCCGGGCCTCGAGATCCACCCCGTCACGGGCCTCGGTCCAGACGCGCGCGGCATCGCCGCCGAAGTCCCGGGCAACGACCGCACACAGCTCCTGGACCCGGGTCGCCATCGCCCCGGGGAACCGGTGGAGCGCCGGTCGCTCGCGGAACGCCTGCTGCAGGGTCTCGGGGTCCATCGCGGCAATCGCCCCGGCATCGAGCGTGCCGATCCTGCGGCGCAGCTCCAGGGGTCCGGCGAACGCCTTCTGGACCGTCACCTGCTGGTCCAGCGCGAACCCGATGAGGAGGGCCAGGGGGTCGGCGGCGAGCAGCGCGTCGGCCTCAGGGTCGCCCGTGAAGGGCAGGCTGGCGGGTGGCGTCGGTGTGGTCATGGATCGGATGGTAGCGCGCGGAGGCCGCGCACCCCGCGGTCCGGGAGGGTCGACGGCCGGTTCAGACGACGCACCCTGCGGTCGGCCGGCTCAGGCCGGCACGAGGACGCGCACCGCGCCGGCTCAGGCCGGCACGAGGACGCGCACCGCGCCCGGGACCACCTCCGCTACCAGCCGTCCGGTGCCCACCACGTCGCCATCCACCTCGACCGGCTCGGCACGGCTGGCGACGACCTCGACGTGACGGGCGACCATCCGCGCGGAATACGGCCCGACCGCGCCGTGGAGGCTGCGCCCCAGGAGCAGCTCGAGGGCCGCCCGCGAGCCGCCGATGGCGCCGCGGCCCCGGGCCACGAGGATATCGAGCAGGCCATCGTCGGGGACGAGGGGGAGGCGCGGCCCGAGCAGCCCCGGGATGAGCTCACCGGCGTTGGCGACCAGCACGGCGAGGGCATCCGTCTCGTGGGCCACGCCATCGACGACGAGGCGCACCTCGAACGGCCGGATCCGCGCAGCCACCGCGGTCGCCGCCGCGAAGTACGCCGCGATGCCCAGCGAGCGCTTGCGCCGATCCGTGGTTGCCTGCATGACCCGGGCGTCGAACCCGATGCCCGCGGCCACGATGAACGGCAGGGCGACGTCGTCGCGCCCGCCGACCCACGCGCGCACGACATCGATGGGCCGCTCCCGGGCCGCGACGAGCGCGTTGATGGCATGCTCCGGTCGGCGCGGGATGCCGAGCGCCGCAGCCAGCAGGTTGCCGGTGCCGCCGGGCACGATCCCCAGCGTCACGCCCGTCCCGGACAGCACCGCTGCCGCCGAGCGGACGCTCCCGTCGCCGCCGGCCACGACCAGGAGCTGCGCGCCGGCGGCGAGCGCCTCCCGCGCGGCGGCGTCGCCGGCGGCCGCCGTGGCCGTGATGCGGACCTCCGGGGCGACGCCGGTCCGTGCATGGATCGCCGCGGCCGCTGCCGCGACCAGCGCGTCGCGGCGCACCGGGTCCGCGAGGCGCGATGCACCCTCGGCAACCAGCAGGAGCGACGGGGCGACCAGGCTCACGGACATCGAACCTCCGGCCGGAAGCCTAGCGTCCGCCGACAACCGGCGGGACGGCCCCCGTGCGCGGGCCGGTCGCCACTCGCCGCGGCGCTCGAGCGCCGCCATCCTCTCTTCGCGACCGGAGAGCGGTGACGGCGGCTCAGGCCGGGCTGCTCGCCGGACGACGCAGCAGGGCGATCCCGGCGACGAGCGCCACGACCGCGGGCACCAGGAGCCATGTCACGAGGACGAGAACGCCCACCACGAGCCAGGTGAACGCGGCTTCGGCGGCTTCCGGGACGTCGAGGGCCGCGAGCTCGGTCGCCACGGCGGCGAGCTCGGTCGCCGTGGCCCCGACGTCCGCCGCCAGCGGCGGGAGGTCGCGGCTGATGACGCCGAGCCGGCTCCCGAGCGCATCGAGCTCGATCGCGATCCCGCGCAGCTGCTCGGCCAGCTGGGTCGCGTCGGACGCGAGCGGGCCGAACGGCTGGTTGCCCAGGACCGAGAAGCTCCCGAACGTTGCTCGCCAGGCGGCCCAGCGTGTCGGCGAAGCGCCGGCTCACGTTCGCGGCCTCCGACGCGATCGCCGACGTGTTCTGCACCGCGCCCGCGGAATCGTCGATGAGGGCCGCCGTCTTCTCCAGCGACGCGGACCCGCGCTCCAGCGATGCGACCACGGCATCACGCTGGCGGTCCACGTTCTCGAGCGCCGGACGCATGCCCGCCGCGATCCCGATCGTCGCCACGAGAACGAGGGCCCCGGCTGCGAGCCCCATGACGCCATATATCGTCAGCCCGACGCCGATCGCCCGGCGCCGACGCGGCATCATCTCCAGCATGCACGGATCGTACCGGCCGACGGAGGAGCGCACATGACAGGATCGGCATCCCCGCGGCGCGGCGGGATCGTCATCGGGATCGCCCTGGTCGTCCTGGGCGGAGCCGCGCTCCTCGTCCAGACGACCGGGATCTCCATCGGCTGGCCCGCATGGATCATCGTGCCCGGCGTGGCCCTGATCCTCGGCGCCGTCGCGGTGGGGGGGCCGGGCGGCAGCGGCATGGCGGCCATCGGCGGCATCCTCACCATGGTCGGGGTCGTCCTTGCCGTCCAGGAGGCCAACGACCTGTACCAGACCTGGGCCTACGCGTGGGCCCTGGTCGCACCGGGTGGGGTCGGGCTGGGCCTCGCGATCTACGGGCTGCTGACGGGCCGCCGCGATGACCTGCGCGGCGGGCTCGGGGCCATGTTCGTCGGCATCGTCCTCTTCCTCGTCGGGTTCCTCTTCTTCGAGGGCGTCCTCGACCTCTCGGACGGCCACTTCGGCGACCTCGCCGACGTGGCGGTCCCCCTGCTCATCGTCGGGGCGGGCGTCGTCGTCCTGGTCGGCGCCTTCGTGCCGGGCCCGTGGCGGGCGTCGACGACCCCGCCGAGCGGCGGCGGGACAGGCGGCTGGGCCAGCGGCGGCGCGGCTCCCGGCGCGGATGGCGCGGGCGGCGCGGCGGCGGGCGCGGGCGGCGCGGCTCCCGGCGCGGATGGCGCGGCGGCGGGCGCTGCTGCATCTGCCGGGGCGACCGGCCGACCCGACGCGGGCTCGCAGCGGCTGGCCGTCCCGCTCGAAGGCGCCGCGGACGCCGAGGTGATGGTCACATTCGGGGCCGGCCACCTGCACGTCGGCGTCGCCGGGCCGGGCCTGCTCGTCGACGGGGAGTACACCGGCGGCGTCAACGTGGAGCGCGGCGGCGGTCCGGGGCGGGTTCGCCTCTCCGCGCCGACGCGGCCGACGAGCTGGGCATGGGATCGCGCGCCCTACACGTGGACGATGGGCCTGACCGCGGAAGTGCCCCTCCGCCTGCGCGTCGAGACCGGTGCGAGCGACGCGGATCTCGACCTCTCGGCGCTGCAGGTGGTGGAGCTGCGCCTGCGCACCGGCGCCAGCGAGACGCGGGTCACCCTGCCTGCTGCCGCCGGCTACACGCGGGTCGACGCCGAGGGCGGCGCGGCGTCCATCCGCTTCCGCGTCCCCGACGGAGTGGCCGCGCGGATCCGCTCGACGATGGCCCTCGCCTCCAGCGACGTGGACACTGCCCGGTTCCCGCGGAACGCGGCGGGCAGCGCCTGGGAATCGCCCGACTTCGAGAGCGCGGCCAACCGGGTCGAGATCGAGGCGCGGGGTGGCGTGGGGAGCGTCAGCGTCCGATGAGGGCCACCTGATGCGAGCCCTCGTCCTGGAGCGGCCCGGCCCCCTCGCCGGCGAGGCGTCGCTCGCCGGCGGGGCGTCGCTCGCCGGCGGGGCGTCGCTTGAGCTGCGCGACGTGCCCGACCCCCTGCCCGGCCCGGGCGAGCTGCTCCTGCGCGTGGCCGCCTGCGCCGTGTGCCGCACGGACCTGCAGCTCGTCGAGGGCGACCTCCCCGCCCACCGCCTGCCCACGATCCCCGGCCACCAGGTGGTCGGCCGCGTCGAACACGTGGGCGACGGGGTGATCGGCTGGTCGCCCGGCGACCGCGCCGCCGTCGGATGGCTGGCCGGGACCTGCGGAGGCTGTCGCGCCTGCGCGAGCGGCCGGGAGAACCTCTGCGCGGCCGCATCCTTCACGGCGTGGGATCGCGACGGCGGGTTCGCCGAGCAGATCGTGGTGCGGGCGGACCTCGCCCTCCGCGTCCCGCCCGGGTACGACGACCTGGCCGCCGCGCCACTCCTCTGCGGCGGCGTCATCGGCTACCGGGCACTCGTCGTGTCGGGGATCCTGCCGGGCGGCCGACTCGGCCTCTACGGCTTCGGCGCTTCTGCGAGCCTCGCCATCCAGGTCGCGCGCCACTGGGGCTGCGAGGTCCACGTCGCCACGCGCTCGGCCGGCGAGCGGGAGCGGGCGCTGGGCCTGGGCGCCGCGTCGGTGGGCGGCTACGACGACCCGCCGCCCGCACCCCTCGACGCGGCGGTGACCTTCGCCCCGGCCGGCAGCGTCGTGCTGGCCGCCCTGCGCGCCGTGGATCGCGGCGGCACGGTCGCCATCAACGCCATCCACCTCGACGGGATCCCTGCCTTCGCCTACGACGACCTGTGGTGGGAGCGAAGCCTGCGGAGCGTGGCCAACTACACCCGCCACGACGCCCGTGCGTTCCTCGACCTCGCCGCGGCAATCCCGATCCGGACCGCGATCGAGGTGCATCCGCTGGCCTCCGGCGCCGAGGCCCTGCGCCGGCTGGCGGCGGGCACGACGAACGGTACCGCGGTGCTGGTGCCCTGACCGCCGGCCGCCGCCCCGGTGGTGGTGCTCTGAGCCCCGTCGGCGGTCGCGACGCCCGGCGTATTCGCCGTCTGCGGTCGCGGCCCGAGCCGGGCCCTGACCCTCGGCAGGACCTCCAGTACGACTGGCCGGCTGGTCGATCCGGGTCGATGGGTTACCCTTCCCGAACCCCGATCGACCAGGGATTCCGGGGCCGTACCACCGGAGACCATCTGCTCCATGCATCATCTCCGCCTCCTCGCCCGGGGGGCAGAAGCGCGTATCGGGCGCCGCCTGCACGTTGCGGCCCTCCTGGCGGCCGTCGCCGGGACACTCGTCGCGACGGTCCCGGCATCCGCCGCGACGCTGGTCGTGGACCGGACGTGGAACGGCGCGAGCGGGACCACCATCTCGGCCACGTTCGTGGCGTACACGAACGGGACCGGCGTCTCCACCATCCGCATCTCCGGCATGCCACCGGGTCGCGCCTGGACACCGAAGTTCTCCGCCGGCAGCTGCAGCGCGGCGGGCACCGCGATCGCGCGGCTCGGACCGATCGTGGCCGACGCGAACGGCGCCGGGAGCGGCGTGACGAAGTGGTCGACGATCACCACCAGTCGCGCCTGGTCATCGACCTGGAGCTACGGCCGCTTCGCGCTGCGCCTCTATTCCGGCTCGTCGGTCCGCTGCCTGACACTCGAGTTCGTCAAGGCGACCCGCGTCCAGGTCCCGGGCCTCCGCATCGACCTGCCCGTCGTGCGCGGCGGCAGCTCCGTGATGTGCAACGTGGCGATGTACCTCACGCTCGCCAACCAGCCCCAGGAGCGCGGGGCGACGTTCATCTACGCCCACGCCCGGACGGGCATGTTCCTGCCCCTGCTGAGCGCATCGCGGGTGAACAACGGTGCCTCGCTGATCGGCAAGACGGTCTACGTGTACACGTCGGACAACCGGCGCTACGGGTACCAGATCACGCAGGTGCGGCGCGGCCAGCGGAGCGTCCAGGCGGCCCTCGAGGTGACGGCGCACCAGCTCTGGCTGCAGACGTCGGAGGGCCCGTACGCCACCTCCACGAAGCTCATCGTGATCGCGAAGCGCGTCGGATCGTCGATCCTCGTGACGCGCACGGTCGCGGCCCCGACGCCCCACCCGCGCTCCTGCCCGTAAGCCGCGCCGGGCCCACCCACGCGGAAGCGCTCAGTCGCGTCGGCTGATCGGCGCCTCGATCGCGCCCGTGAGCCGGGCCAGGTCGGCGGGGGCCAGCTCCAGCTGCAGGCCGCGGCGCCCTCCGCTGACGAAGATCGTGCTGAAGCCGGCGGCGGATTCGTCGAGGACCGCGGGCAGCCCGCGACGGGCGCCCAGCGGGCTGATCCCACCCACCACGTAGCCCGTCGCCCGCTGCGCCTCCGCCGGGTCTGCCAGGGCGGCCTTCCTGCCGCCCAGCGCGGCCGCAAGCGCCTTGAGGTCCAGCTCGTGGGCCACCGGGACGACGGCCGCGGCCAGCCGTCCGTCGACGCTGGCAATCAGGGTCTTGAAGACCCGCGCCGGATCCAGGCCGAGGGCGGCGGCAGCGTCCAGGCCGTACTGCGGGCGCCGATCGCGGTCCCGCGGCGACGTCGGACCGGGCGCCTCGTATTCGTGGACGACGTGCGCGACACCGGCTGCCCGCACAACGTCGAGCGCCGGCGTGCCCCGTCCGCTCACTCGAACTCGCGGTGGCGGGCCACGGCCAGGACCAGGGTCGTGCTGTAGAGGATCGTGAGCCCCAGGAAGGGCCAGCTGATCCGCAGGCCCAGCGGGAACAGCGTCACGACGGCAAACAGCAGCAGGACGGCGACGACGACGGGCCAGAAGCTGCGCGCGAGCACGAGGCCGCCCAGCAGGAAGTGGACCGCGGCCAGGGCAAGGCCGGCGGGGACGATGACCAGGAAGAACCCGAAGACCTCGGTGTTGCCGCCCGACCAGCCGGGCGCGTCGACGAGGCCCATGTTCGCGGCCACGACGAGGACCGTGGCCGGCAGCAGGACGACGATGATGATCAGGCCCACGCTGCCCAGCAGCCGGCCGCAGGCCGTGAGCAGCGCCGAGCGCTCCTCCTCCGGCACCGAGCTCGCGTCCTCGCGCCCGCGTTCGTTCATGCCTGGCCGCTCCTCCATCGCGCCCGATCAGCGCACCGCGAGGATAGCGCGCGGCCCTGCGGCGCGGTGCCGACAATGAGGAGCCGGCGTGCCCGGCACACCACGGGAGGACGACGCATGGTCGACGGCGGGCCGCGGTTCGGCGCGGCGTTCTGGATCAACCGGACCGCCTGGCCTGCCCTCCGCGACGCGGTCCTCGCGGCCGAGTCCGCCGGCTGGGACAGCATCTGGTTCGACGACCACCTGCTCTGTGACGAGGGCGACGATCTTGACCCCAGGCTGGAGGGCTGGACCGCGCTCGCCGCAGTGGCCGCGCTCACGACGCGGGTCCGCCTGGGCCACCTCGTCACGGCGGTGACGTTCCGGAACATCGGCCTGATCGCCAAGATGGCGACGACCCTGGACCACGTCTCGGGAGGCCGCTTCGTTCTCGGCCTGGGTGCCGGCTGGCACGCCCGCGAGCACGAGGCGTTCGGGATCGACTTCGGGTCCGGCGTCGGGGAGCGGCTCGACCGGCTGGACGAGGCGGCCGGGCTCCTGCGTCGCCTCCTCGATGGCGAGGTGGTCACGCACCACGGACGCTTCTACGACCTGGACCGGGCGGCCTGCCTGCCG
Source organism: uncultured Chloroflexia bacterium (assembly GCA_963810065.1). Taxonomy (GTDB): domain Bacteria; phylum Chloroflexota; class Limnocylindria; order Limnocylindrales; family CSP1-4; genus CTSoil-043. The sequence continues at coordinate 550,598 of CAWELX010000002.1, forward strand.
CGACCCGTGCAGGCCCACCTGCCGATCCTCATCGGGGGCACGGGCCGCACGAAGACGCTGCGGACCGTGGCCCGGGTTGCCGACGTGTGGAACGCCAACGCGACGCCCGGGCAGCTCCTGGAGCTGGGGGACGTGCTGGCGGCGCACGGCGCCGCCGCCGGGCGCGACGTCCGGGGGATCCAGCGCCAGGTCTACGTCAACGTGGTGGTGCGATCGTCGGCGGAGGCCGGCCGCAGGGCGTGGAAGAAGGTCAGGACGGTCCACGGCATCCAGCCGGACGAACGCACGCTCCACGCCGCCGGCAACCCGGACGAGGTCGCGGACGCGCTCCGGCCGTGGGTTGCGGCGGGCGTCGACGAGATCATCGCGGTCCTGCGGTCACCCTGGGACCAGGAGACGATCGAGCGCCTGCCCGAGGTGCGGGCCGCGCTCGGCGCCGCCGGTTGAACGAGGGACCGCGCTTCGGCGCCGCCGGCTGAGCGCAGGGTCGCGCCGAAGCCCGGGTCGCGCCGGCTGACGCAGGGTCGCGCCGAAGCCCGGGTCGCGCCGACGTGCGACCGTCAGTACGGCTCGGGGATGAACGTCTGGTCGTCCATCGGCGGCCGCACGTAGCCGGTGTCGTGCTGGCGCTCCGGCAGGACGATCGGCTCCGGCGTCAGGTCCTCGTACGGGATGATCGACAGCAGGTGGCTGATGACGTTGAGGCGGGCCCGCTTCTTGTTGTCGGAGCGGACCACCCACCAGGGCGCCTGCTTGATGTCCGTGTGGGCGAACATCTCGTCCTTGGCCTTGCTGTAGTCGATCCAGCGCGAGCGGCTCTCCACGTCCATCGGCGACAGCTTCCAGCGCTTCGTCGGGTCGTCCAGGCGATCCTGGAAGCGTCGTTCCTGCTCCGCGTCGGAGACGCTGAACCAGTACTTGAGGAGGATCACGCCGCTCCGCACGAGCATCCGCTCGAACTCCGGGCAGGAGCGCAGGAACTCCTGGTACTCGTCCTCGGTGCAGAATCCCATCACGCGCTCCACGCCGGCCCGGTTGTACCAGCTGCGGTCAAGGAGGACGATCTCGCCGGCGGCCGGGAGGTGCGTGACGTAGCGCTGGAAGTACCACTGCGTCTTCTCGCGCTCGGTGGGCGCGGGCAGGGCGACGACGCGGGCGGAGCGCGGGTTGAGGGGCTCCATGATCCGCTTGATCGCGCCGCCCTTGCCGGCCGCGTCGCGACCCTCGAAGAGCGCCACCACCTTGAGCCCCTGGTCCTTGACCCACTCCTGCCACTTCACGAGCTCGACGTTGAGCCGCCGCAGCTCCGCTTCGTACGCCTTCTTCGAGAGCTTCGACTCGTCCTGGGCGCCGATCGAGGCGCCGTGCTCGGCGTCGAGAGCGGTGGCGGGGATCCTGAGGGCATCCCGCTCGGGGCGCCGGTTGCGTCCCTCGCGCGACCGCGACTTCGCGCCTCCGGCGCCACCGGCGGCCGGGTCCGACTTCTGCCTTGGCATCGCTGTCTCCTTCGGCCGCGGGGTGTTGCGGGTCGGATCGATTATGCTTGCTCAACGTGACCTTCGATAGCCTCGGTCTGTCGGCCGAACTCCTCCGCGCGGTGTCCGACGAAGGATTCACCGCCCCAACGCCCATCCAGGTCCAGGCGATCCCGCTCGTGCTCGAGGGTCGTGACCTCATGGGCGCCGCCCAGACCGGCACCGGGAAGACGGCGGCGTTCGTCCTGCCGATCTTCGAACGGCTCAAGCCGTACGCCAACGAATCGTTCTCGCCGGCGCGCCACCCGGTTCGGGCCCTCGTCCTGACGCCGACGCGCGAGCTCGCGATGCAGGTGGCCGAGATGGCTGCGGCGTACGGCCGCCACGTCCCCCTCCGGTCCGCGGTCGTCTTCGGTGGCGTGCCCCTGGACCCGCAGATCAAGGAGCTCCGGAGCGGCGTGGAGCTGCTGGTGGCCACGCCGGGGCGCCTCCTGGACCTCGTCGGGCAGCGCGCGGCGAACCTGGGGCAGGTGGAGATCCTCGTCCTGGACGAGGGGGACCGGATGCTGGACATGGGGTTCATCCCGGACATCCGGCGGATCCTGGAGCTGCTCCCGAACCGGCGCCAGACGCTGCTCTTCTCGGCGACGTTCTCGGACGAGATCCGGCGCCTCTCGAAGGAGTTCCTCACGAACCCCGCGGTCGTCGAGGTTGCCGCGCGCAACGCCACCGCATCCGCCGTCCGCGAGGTCCTGTACCCCGTGGACCGCGAGCTGAAGCTGCAGCTCTTCGAGCACCTCGTGCGCACCCACGACCTCCGCCAGGTCCTGGTCTTCACGCGCACGAAGGTCGCTGCGCGGCGGATCGCCTCGGACCTGGACCGGCACGGCTTCGCGGCGACGGCCATCCACTCCGACCGGACCCAGGCCGAGCGGATCCGGGCCCTCGCCGACTTCAAGTCGGGCGAGGTCGAGATCCTCGTCGCCACCGACGTCGCGTCGCGCGGCCTGGACATCGAGGAGCTCCCGGTGGTCGTCAACTTCGAGCTCCCGGTCAAGGCCGAGGACTACGTCCACCGCATCGGCCGCACGGGCCGGGCCGGTGCCAGTGGGATCGCCATCAGCCTCGCCTGCCCGGACGAGGTGGAGGCCCTGCGGGGGATCCAGCGCCTCCTGCGGCGGGCCATCCCCGTCGAGGTGGTGGAGCAGTTCCTGCCGGACCCGGAGACGCCGCCGCGCCCCATCCACGCCCGCGGCTCGCAGCCCATCCCCTCGCACCAGCACAAGGCCAGCCGCGTCCACCACAACCGCTGAGCAGGCCCGAGCGCCGCGCCCGCGGCCCGATGCCTCGCTACCATTGTGGAGTTGAGCAGCCCGTCCCGTCGCCCATCGGGGACCTCCAGGGAGCACGCCGTTCATGTCCCGTCCACGCATCGGCATCCTCACCGGGGGCGGCGACGTTCCCGGCCTGAACTCCGTCATCAAGAGCGTCGTCTATCGCTCGACCGAGCTCGGCTACGACGTCATCGGCCTGCGCCGAGGGTGGGAGGCGTTGACCCACATGCGGCCGGGACCGGACCTGGACCCCGAGTACGTCCGCCCGCTCGACCGCATGAACACGCGCACGATCGACCGCACCGGCGGGACGTTCCTGCACTCAAGCCGTACGAACCCCACGAGGATGCGGTCCGGGAAGCTCCCGGCCGTCGTCCCCGCCGATCGCCTGCCGTCCCTGCAGTCCGGCGATGACCTGTACGACTTCACGCCGGTCGTCCTGGAGAACCTCGATCGGCTGGACATCCACACGCTGATCTCGATCGGCGGCGACGACACGCTGTCGTACTCGAAGGTCCTGACAGACGCCGGCGTCCAGATCATCGCGATTCCCAAGACCATGGACAACGACGTCAAGGGGACGGAGTACTGCATCGGGTTCTCCACGGCCATCACGCGGGCCAAGGACGCGATCAATCGCCAGCGGACCACGCTCGGCTCCCACGAGCGCATCGGCGTCTTCCGCGTCTTCGGGCGCAACGCGGGCTTCACGGCGCTCTACACGGCCTACGTGACGTCCGGGCGCTGCGTGATCCCGGAGTACCGCTTCGACCTCCAGCACCTCGTCGACCTGCTGGTCGAGGATCGCCAGAACAACCCGAGCCGCTACTCGTTCGTGATCGCCTCGGAGGGCGCCCTGCCCGAGGGGATGGAGCTCCAGGAGGTCGGCGAAGCCGACGCCTACGGCCATCGCCACAAGGCGAGCATCGGCGAGTTCCTGGCCGAGGAGATCAAGGGCCGGACCAGGATCGAGACCGTCAGCTCGGAGCTGACCTACGACTTGCGCTCGGGCGACCCCGACGCCCTGGACCAGATGGTCGCCATCACCTTCGCCAACGTGGCCATGGAGCTCGTCGCGGACGGCAGGACCGGCCAGATGACGGCGATCCGGGAGGGCCGCTACGGGTACTGCCCGATCCCGGAGCCTGGAGCGCGGACGATCGACGTCCCGCTCTTCTACAACGTGGATCGCTATCGGCCCAACTACGACAACCGGCTGGGCCTCCCGATCCTGCTCACCGCGCCCGTCGTCTAGCGCGACAACGCAGGAGCCCGACGAGGGCGCGGCGGGCCGACGGGGCACTCGCCCGCCCGACCGGCGCCCCCGTCAGCGTGACGCGTCGGCGTCGGCGACCCCGGCGTGGGTCGAGCGGCGCCGCTCGGCGTACATCCGCTCCTCGGCCGTGCGAAGGGCGGTGTCCAGCTCGCCGACGGCGCTGGGGCTCGCCCAGCCCATGGACACGTGGAGGGCGACGGCGCCGGCCTCCAGCCAGCGCTCGCATTCGCCGCGCACGCGCTCCACGTAGTTGATCGCCTGGATCTCGTCCGTCTCGGGCAGGAGCACCAGGAAGCGCCCGCTCCCGACGTGCGCGACGCGGTCGGTCCGCCGGGCGGTGCGCTGCATTGCGACGCCGACGGCCTTCAGGATGCGGCAACCGGCGTCGCTGCCGAACTCGCGCTCGAACCGGGCGAGGCCGTCGAGCTCGGCCACCACGACGCCGACGGGACGCCGGTAGCGGACGAAGCGGGCGTTCTCCTCGGCCAGCGTGCGGTCCCAGGCGGCCCGCGAATCGAGCCCCGTGACCTCGTCGATGTAGGGGTCCGGCGGGTTCGTGCCGGGGGCGGGTGCCACGGCGACGGCCGAGTCGACCGGCGCCACGGCCGTCGGCCGGCGCGAGGTCTCGAAGGCCGCCGCCTCGCGGCGACGCGGGGAGATGGACAGGAACCCCTCGATGACGTCCTGTTCGCGCGGGTCGTCCACGCGGCGAGCGGCGGCCTGCAGGTCGGCGGCCGTCACCACGGCTTCGTCGGACGCGTGGTCGAGATCGACGGGTGGCTCGACGGCCGCGGTGACCGACGTGAGCGGCAACGGGGCGGCTTCGGGCTCCATGGCCGGCACAGGTGCGGGCGCAAGGACGACCGGCACGGGTGCGGGCGCGGGCGGGGACGCGACCGGCGCTGGCGCTGTCGCGTAGGCGACTGGCGCTGGCGGCGTACGCGACTGGCGCTGGGGCGGGCATGTACGCGACGGATGCCGGCGCAGGCGCTGGGGCGGCCACGTACGCGACTGGCGCGGGTGCGGGCGCGGCGACCTCGGTGTCGGACGCGGCCTGGCCCGCACCCCCGCGACCGCGCCGCGCGAGGACCGCGCCGGCGAGCAGCAGGATGATGGCGACGCCCGTGACGATGAGCGCCACGAGGACGTAGGTGATCTGATCCGACGACACGACGTTCCTTCATTCTTTCCGGCTGTGCGCTCTGCCCGGCGGTGCCCTTGCCGGCGGCCTCGCACGACCGCACTGGCACTCTACACGCGCCAGGGGTCCGGGTGGGACTCCCGGAAGGTCCCTGGGGACCATCTTCTGGTGCCGCTGGTCACCGAGCGTGGGCTCCGGTGCGGTCCGGATGGGTCAGCCGGCGGCGACGGCAGTCCGCCCGCGGCGTCCCAGGCGCCCGCCCGCTACTCTGTGGGCGTTGGCCTGGCCCGAACCGGGTGGCCGATCGAAGGGATTTCCGATGACCGAACCGACCACGCCGGGCCGCGAGCCGGTGCCCGAGCCCGCAGTCCAGCCCGACCGCGAACCCGCGCCCCAGCCTCCCGCTGCCGACGTTCCTGCTGCCGATCGTTCCTGCTGCCGACGTTCCCGCTGCCGACCGCCCGCCGGCGGACGATGCCCCAGCCTCGGCCGGCTCCCCGACCGCGGGCGATGCGGACGCGATCCCGGCCCCGGGCGACGCCCCACCGGGCGCCGGCTCTCCGCCTTCAGACGATGCGCCAGTGAGCCCGGCTCCGGACGGCTCCGTCGGCCCCGCGACCCCGACTCCGACTCCGACCCCTGACGGCGCGGCACCGGCCGCTGCACCTGCCGGCCGGCGGCCGGCAGCGATCCTGGCATACCTCGGCGTGGCCCTCCTCGGGATTGCCATCGGCGCCGGCGCGTTCGCCGTCGCGACGGGCCGGACGGGCGGCGCATCACCCTCGCCATCGCCCAGTGTCGCACCGTCGGAGGCGCCCGCGGGCAACACGACGGGACGCCCCGACGCCCCGGTCACCATCGAGGTGTGGGCTGACTACCAGTGCCCCTATTGTCGCCTCGAGGACCTCCTGTTCGGCGGTGCCCTGGAGCGCGAGTACGTCACGCCGGGGATCGTGCGCGTCGTCTACCGCGACTTCGCGTTCCTGGGCCAGGAGTCCATCGATGCTGCCGTCGCGGCGCGCTGCGCCGGCGCCCAGGAGGCGGCCGCCCTGCTGCGCTATCACGACGCGCTGTACACGTTCCAGCAGGGCGAGAACCAGGGTCGCTTCGCCCGCCAGAACCTCCTCCAGGTCGCCCAGATCGCCGGGGTTCCCGACACGAAGGCATTCGAGGCGTGCCTCGACGACCCCGCGATCGCGAAGGCGGTGGCCGACGAGACGACGGCCGGCAGGAACGTCGGCATCGAGTCGACGCCGACGCTGCGCCTGCGCGGGCCGGGCGGCGAGCGGGTGCTCACGGGCTTCAGCCAGACCTGGCCGCCGCTTCGCGATGCGATCGAGGCAGTCCGCGTGGCGCCCGCCTCCGCATCGCCGGGCGCATCGGCGGCCCCGTCGTCCAGCGCGTCCGCGGCCCCATCGACCGCCCCCCCGTCGCCCGGCGCGTCCGCAATGCCGACTTCATCCCCAGCGCCTACAGCCTCGCCACCGCCCACAGCATCGCCGGCGCCGACCGCGTCCGCGACGTCGCCAGCGTCCGGAAGCCCTCCCGCGTCGGGATCACCGGCGCCAACGACGCTGCCGAGCCCCAGCGCCACCCCGGCCCCGTAGGGCTCAGCTCGGCGCGGCGAGGTCGCGACGGGGGAAGAGCCAGAGGCCGAAGGCGGTGGCGGCGAGGAAGACGGCGCCGAGCACGACGACGTCCGCCGGATCGCCGGCGCCTTCGATGATCTCGCCCGGCTGGAAGTGGTTGAAGATCGACCACGGGCGCAGCCACGCCAGCTCCGGCCAGAGCGCGCCGAGGAACTCCACCGCATAGGAGGAAACGGCGAAGGCGAGCGTGAGCCCGAGTGCCGGCCCGAGCCGGTCGAAGGACGCGGACGCGGCCAGGGCGATCGCACCGAGGGCGGCGAAGAGGAGGGCGGCGTTCGCCGCGGCCAGGGCCAGCCGGTCGGCCTGAAGCTCGTCGATCACGTCGAACAGCGCCGCTCCCGCCACGACGCCGGCGACGTCGGCAGCGACCGCGGCCACCACGAACAGGACCGTGGCCGCGAGCGCCGTGAGGTAGACACGGCGCCGCGAGATCGGGCGGGCGAGGAGCACCTCGAGGGTGCCCCGCTGACGCTCGCCGGCGAGCGCCGCCGCCGGGTAGCCCACCGCGAACACGGCGACGAGGACGATCGGGATGGGGTGGATGAAGCCGAGCGCGACCGAGCCGCCGAGGGTGAAGACGCTCCCGCCCCCGAACGCCGTGAAAGCCTCGAAGAGCTCGCCGAAGTAGCCGCCTTCGACCAGCTGCCGGAAATCGGCGCCGAACGTGGCGAAGATCACCGGCAGGGTGAACCCCCAGAGCGCGAGTCCCACGGCGACCGCGAGGAGGCGGACCCGCCAGGCGGCGACCGATCGGCCGAAGAGGGCGCGGCTCACGGGGCGCTCCCGTCCGGCGGCAGGTCGAGCTCCAGCGGATCGTCGTGGTACAGCTCCAGGAACGCGTCCTCCAGCCGCGCCGGCTCGATCGTCAGGTCGATCACGTGGGACCCCTCGAGGGCCGCCAGGAATGGCCGAACGTCGCCTTCCAGCCGGCACCGCAGGTGACCGTCGAGCAGGAGGACGTCGCTGACCCCCGGGACGCCGGCGAGGGCGGGGGGCGGGCCGTCCAGCCGCATCTCCACGGCGCGGCGGCGATGGGCCAGGAGGCTGCCGATCTCCTCGAGCGCGACGAGCCGGCCGTGCCGGACGATGGCGACCCGGTCGCAGACCCGCTCCACCTCCGACAGGATGTGCGAGGAGAGGAAGACGGTCCGCCCCTCCGCCCGCAGCTCGTCGAGGATCTCGAAGAAGGCCCGCTGCATGAGCGGGTCCAGGCCCTCCGACGGCTCGTCGAGGATCGCCAGCTCGGGGTCGTGCTGGAGCGCCTGGACGATCCCGAGCTTCTGGCGCATGCCCCGGCTGTAGTCGCGGATGGGACGGGCAAGGTCGCGCGCCGTGAGCTCCATGCCGTCGACGAGGCGCCGCCGGAGAACCGGCGGCCGGTCGTAGAACGACCCCAGGTAGTCGAGGAGGTCGGCGCCGGTCATCGCGTCGTACAGGGCGATGCCTCCGGGGAGGTAGCCGACCCGCGCGCGGATCGCCACGCCGTCAGCACGGGTGTCGAGGCCGAGCACGCGCGCCGATCCCGCGGTCGGGTGCAGGAACCCGAGGAGAATGCGGATGCAGGTGCTCTTGCCGGCCCCGTTGGGCCCCAGGAACCCGAAGATCTCGCCCGGGCGCACCGCCAGCGCCACGTCGTCGAGGCCCACGACGGCGTCGCCATCGCGGCGCGGCCGGAATCGCCGCAGCCCTGTCGGCAGGTACTGCTTCGAGAGCCCGCTCGTCTCGATCACGTTCACTCGGGTGAGGCTACACCGGTCGGCTCCCGCCGTCGGGATCGGGCATGATCGTCGACGATGACGCCCCACCCCGGCGCACCGCCGCTCCCCGCCATCGCGGCCCCGCTTCGCACGCCGGCCGCGGGCCTGGCGGACGCCGAGGTGCAGGTTCGACGCGAGCGCGGCGAGGGCAACACGTATCGTCCGCCGACCTCGCGGACGTACTGGGAGATCTTCCGCCAGAACGCCTACCTGGGGATCAACGGGATCCTGATCGCCGTCTCGCTGCTGCTCGTGGCGTTCGGCCTCTACGTCGAGGCACTCCTCACCGCCGGGCCCGTCATCGGCAACATCCTCATCGGCGTGGTCCAGGAGACGCGGGCCAAGCGCAAGCTGGATCGCATCGCCCTCCTCAACCGTCCCACGGCCCGCGTCATCCGCGAAGGATCGGAGCAGGAGATCGACCCCGCCCAGGTGGTCGTCGGCGACCTCCTCGTCGCTCGGCGCGGCGACCAGGTCGTCGTTGACGGCACGGTCGTCGGCGGAGGTCGTGTCGAGGTCGACGAATCACTCCTGACCGGGGAATCGGACGCGATCGGCAAGGTGGCAGGCGATCCCGTCCTGTCGGGCAGCGCGGTCGTCTCCGGCACCCTCGTGTTCGAGGTGGAGCGTGTCGGCGCCGACAGCTTCGCCAACCGGCTGCTGGCCGAGGCCAGGAAGGTGGGCGACGAGCGGACCCCGCTGCAGCGCGAGATCGCGCACACGATCTGGGCCGTCGCCGGGCTCGTGCTCGTCACGGCGATCCCGGTTGCCCTGGCACTCGCGGCCCTCGGGAGCGGCCTCAACTCGAAGGAGACGATCACCGCCGCGGCGGTCCTGGTCACGCTCGTGCCGCAGGGCCTCGCGATCATGATCACGGTGACGTACGCGGGCGGCGCCCTCCGGATCACCCGCCTGGGCGCGCTCGTCCAGCGCCAGAACGCCGTCGAGTCCATGGCCCGCGTGGACACCCTGTGCGTCGACAAGACGGGAACCCTCACGACCCAGCGGATCTCCTTCGCCCTGGCCGAGCCCGTGGGCGACACGGACCCGGGCGCCCTCGACGCCCTGCTGGCAACCCTGGCCGCCAGCACGACGGCGCCGAACCGGACCACGGACGCGCTGGGTGCTGCCCACCCGGGGCCCGCCGTCGGCGTGGACGACGAGATCCCCTTCGCCTCGGAGCGGCGCTGGTCGGGCCTGCGCCTGGCGGACGCTGCGGCGACGACCCTCGTGATGGGCGCCCCGCCGGTGCTCTGGGAGCACCTGTCCGGGGTACCCGCCGGGCTGGCCGAGCGGATCGAGGCCATCGCCGGCGAGGGGACGCGCGTGCTGCTGCTGGCGCGCGCTCCCGACGGCGCAGCCCTGCGCGGCGACGACGATCGGCCCGCCGTGCCGGGCGATCTCCGGCCGCTTGCCCTGCTGGGCTTCACGGAGGAGCTGCGGTCCGACGTCCGCGAGATCCTGGGCGGCCTGGCCCGCGCCGGCCTCGACCTCAAGGTGATCTCGGGCGACGACCCGGCCACGGTGGAGGCCATCGGCCGCCGCGTCGGCCTCGGGGCCGGCGGAGGCGCCGTCTCGGGCCTGGACCTCGCAGACCTCGACGACGCGGCGCTCGCGGAGATCGCGGGGCGGTCCAGCATCTTCGGTCGGGTGGAGCCGGCGCTCAAGGCTCGCCTGGTCGCGGTGTTCCGGTCGAGCGGGCACTACGTCGCGATGGTCGGCGACGGCGTCAACGACATCCTCTCGCTGCGCCGCGCCAATCTCGGCATCGCGATGGAGTCGGGCAGTGCCGCGGCCCGCGGCGTGGCCGACCTGGTGCTCCTGAACGATGCGTTCGCCGTCCTGCCCCGCGCCGTCATCGAGGGCCAGCGGATCGTCGCGGCCATGGAGGCCACCCTGATCCTGCTCCTGTCTCGGACGTTCTACGTGCTCCTGATCATCGCCGGCGCGGCGCTCCTGCAGCTGCCGTTCCCGCTGACCCCGCGCCAGAACTCCATCCTCGCCTTCGCCACGGTCGGGATCCCCCTCATGATCCTCGCGATCTGGGTGCCGCCCCGCCGCCTGCCCAAGAGCCTCCTCGGCGAGACGCTGCGGGTCTCCATCCCGGCGTCGCTGGGGGTGTTCATCGTGGCGCTCCCGCTCTACGCGTCCCTGGTGTGGGGCGGGTTCAGCGTGCCGGAGGCGCAGACCGCCCTGACCACCCTCACCGTGTTCTGCGGCCTGGGCCTGCTGCCGCTCATCTCCACCGGCGACCGCGAGGCCGGCAGCGGGCGGCTCAGCCGATGGTGGCCGTGGCTCCTGGCCCTGATGATGCTGGGGATCTACCTGGTGATGATCCAGATCCCGTTCCTGCGCGACTTCTACGAGATGACCCCGCTGCCCGGCACGGCCATCGCCGCGCTCCTCGCGGTGGCCGGCGCCTGGACGGCCGTCGTGCACCTCCTGCGCCGCACGGGCATCGTGGCGCGCATCGAGGACGTCATCTGGACCGTGGTCGTCCGGGCGTGGCGCCGCATCCGGCCGGCGCCCGGGGGCGAGGCAGCCCCGGCCCGCTGATTCGCCCTGCGGCCAACGCACCGTGCAACCGGCGCGGCGCGGGCTGACACGCCCAACGGCCCGCGCGGCGCCGGCTGACACGCCCAACGGCCCGCGCGGCGCCGGCTCAGCCCTCCCGGAACCGGGCGATCCCGGCCAGCACCCGGTCGAACGTCGCGGTCGTGGCCGGCTGCACGTCGAGCTGGACATGCCCCACGCCGAGCTCCGCGTACGCCCTGAGCGCGTCCGCGACCACGTCCGGCTGCGCGAGGAGCGCGGCGGGAGCGCCCGGCCGCCCCCAGTCGTCGCCGGCCTCGGCCTTCACGGTGATGCCGACCGTGATCTCCAGGGTCGACGGGTCCCGTCCAGCCTCGGCGCACGTCGCGCGCAGGCCGGCGAGGCGCTGGCCCAGCCGGTCGTCCGGCATCCCGAACCAGGCGGTGTTCCAGGCGTCGGCGTGGTCCACCGTCAGGCGCAGCATCCGCGGGCCCTTCGCCGCGACCAGCAGGGGGATCCGCGGCCGCGGGCCGCGGGGCAGGATGACGCAGTCGTCCGCCCGATAGTAATCGCCAGCGAACGTAACCGCGCCCTCACGGAGCAGCGGGCCCAGGAGCTGGAGTGCCTCCGCGAATCGGTCCACCCGGTGATCAAACGGATACCCGAACGCCGTGTACTCCGGCTCATGCCACCCGCACCCGACGCCCAGGATCAGCCGGCCGCCGCTGATGGCGTCGAGGGTCGTGGCCATCTTGGCCAGCAGTGCCGGGTTGCGGAAGCTCGTCGCCAGGACGATCGTCCCAAGCTCCACCCTCTCGGTCGCCACCGCGATCGCGGTGAGGAGCGTCCAGGCCTCGTGGATCCCGGTGGCCTGGGCGTCCAGCCGGAAGATGAGGTGGTCGTAGACCCACACGGAGTCCGCACCCCCGGCCTCGGCCTGGCGGGCCAGGTCGCGGATCACCGGCCACGACGGCGTCCCCGCTCCGTCGTCGTCGCTCATCGGCAGGATCAGGCCGATCTTCATGATCCCTCCTCGGCCAGCAGCTCCCCGAGCACGGTGGCAAGGAACGCGTACTCGCCGGCGTCATTGTGCAGGTGCGCCGACACCCTGAGGAGCCGGCGGCGCCGTTCCCCGGGGGCCGGATCCCTGGGCCACGGGTGGACGGGAACTTCGATCCCGCGCGTCGAACAGGCGAGCCTGGAGCGGATCGGCGATGGTCGCTCCCCGGCCCGCGAAGCCCGGGTCCGGCGGCAGCTCCAGCGCGGCCATCGACCCGAGCATCCGCTCCGGGGCCAGCGCCGGGCGTCCCGCGGCCGCGACGAGCAGGCGCCGCGCCTCGACGGCCAGCCGGCGGTTGCGATCCATGACCGCCGGCCAGCCGCCCGCGACCAGCCCGTCGATCGCGTCGAGGGCCGCTGGCGCCGCCAGGAAGGGCGTCGGATCCAGCGTCCCGGTCCAGTCGAACACCTTGCGGAAGGGGCTGCGGCCGGGGCTCGGATCATTGGCGCCGTGGCTGATCGCGAGCGGCTGGATCGCCGCCTGGCGGTCGCGCCGGACGTGCAGGAAGGCGGCGCCACGGGGCGAACAGAGCCACTTGTGGAGATTGCCCGTGTAGAAGCTCGCCCCGAGCGCGTCGAGGTCGAGCGGCAGCATGCCCGGCGCATGGGCCCCGTCGACGAGGACGGGGATGCCCTGGCCCTCCAGGATCTCCACGAGGCGCGCCACCGGCAGCACCAGGGCAGTCGGGCTCGTGACGTGACTCACGAGCACGATCCGCGTCCGGGGGGAGACGCTGGCCAGCACCCGCTCCACCACGTCGTCGGGTCCGCTGACGGGCAGCGGGATCCGGGCAAGCACGAGGCGGGCCCCCTCTCGCGCGGCGGCGAAGCGGGCCATGTTGAGCGCGGCGTTGTACTCGTGGTCCGTGGCCACGATCTCGTCGCCGGGGCCGAAGCGCAGGCTCCGCAGGACCGTGGCCACGCCGTGGGTCGCGTTCGCCACGAACGCCAGGTCGTCGGGGTCGGCCCCGACGAAGGCTGCCACCCGGCTGCGTGCCGCCTCCAGGCGCGCCGCCAGGCCCCGATCCAGGAACGCGAGCGGGTTGCCTTCCATCTCCGCCCGCAGCTCGGCCTGCATGGCGAGCGCGGCCCGCGGCACCGCCCCGAACGAGCCGTGGTTGAGGAACACGACGTCGGGATCGAGCGCCCAGGCGTCGGCATGCGGCGCCCGCGGGGGGCGGGCGGGCCTCGCGGCCCGATCGGGCTCGATCGTGCGATCGGGATCCATGGCCGGGTCGCGGTCGGTCATCTCGGCATCGTCGTTCACGCCCCGGCACGCTGGCGCGGCACGCGGGCGCGTCGGACGTTCGGGATGAGGGCGAAGCCCAGGCCGGCCACGATCGACGCGGCGCCCATGACGAAGAGCGTGGCCGTGCCCCCGATGGCGTCGAGCATCGCCCCGGCCACCAGGGCCCCGATCGGCATCAGGCCGACCGACAGCGTCCGGGCCGTGGCCCCCACCCGCCCCAGCAGCGCATCGGGCGAGAGCTGGGTGCGCAGGGTGAGGTACGAGACGAGCACGTTCGCGTTCAGGATCCCGGCGACGAACGCCGCCGCGACGAGGACGGCCACCGGGACGTCGAGGGCGACCACCACGAGCGTGACCCCCATCACGACGCTGCCCATGAGCATCACCGGGCCGACCGCGCGGAATGCCATGCGGGCGGCCACGAGCGAGCCGCCCAGGGATCCCACCGCGAAGGCGGACAGCACCAGGCCCACGACGTCCGCGCCCAGGTCGCGATCGATCGTGATGTAGAAGATGAGGCCGCTCGTCAGGCCCGCGTAGATGACGGACGTGGTGGTCCAGAAGGCGATGACGGCCCGCAGCGTGGGCTGGCGGACGACGTACCGGACGCCCTCGCGGATGTCCTCCAGGAGGTGGGTCGGCTCGTGGCGCGCTTCCGGACGCAGCGAGCGCCGCACGAAGAGCAGCGCTCCCGCGGAGAGGGCGAACGTCACCGCGTCGATGGCGATGGTCGGGCCGGGGCCGATGGCCGTCGCGAGCAGGCCGGCAAGGGCCGGGCCGACGATCCAGCCGATGTTGAAGAAGGCCTCGAAGACGGCGTTGGCCCGGGCGATCTGGCCTCGGCCAACCAGCCCGGGGACGGCGGCCGTGAAGGCGGCCAGCCACACGACCCGCAGGGCGTTCATCGGGAACGTGACCAGCATGATCAGGACGAGCGTGGGGCCGCCCACCGCGACCGAGATCGGGATCAGCGCCGTCAGGACCGCCCGTCCCAGGTCGGCCCAGAACATCATCCAGCGCCGATCCCACCGGTCGGCGTAGGCGCCGGCGGGCAGCCCAAGGACCAGGTCCGGGAGGGTCGACAGGACGCCCACGACCCCCATCGCGAAGCCGGAGCCGGTGAGGGTCAGCACGAGGATCGGCAGCGCGGTGTTGGTGATCGCGTCGCCGAACGAGCTGACCCCCTGGCCCACCAGCACGACCCAGAAGTCGCGGTTGCCGCGCAGGGGGGCATCCGGGATCGCCGGCTGGGCGGTCGCGGGCGCGAGATGGAGCGGCTCCTCCTCGGCGCCGCCGGGGCCCGGCGAGACGGTCGGGTCGGCGCCCGCGGGCAACGTCGTGGTCACCGGCGAAGAGTACGCTCTCGGGGATGCACCACGGGATCGTCATCCCCAACTTCGGCACCGGCGGTGACGCGCGCACGCTTGCGGGGCTGGCAGTTCGCGCCGAGCATGCCGGCTGGGACGGCTTCTTCACCTGGGATCACCTGCTGGTGGACCCGACGTGGACCCTCGAGATCAGCGACCCGTGGGTCGGCCTCGCGGCGGCGGCACAGGCGACGACCCGCATCCGCCTTGGCCCGCTGGTCGCCGCGGTCCCCCGCTACCGGCCCGCGTCCCTGGCCCGCACGACGGCCTCGCTCGATCGGCTGAGCGGCGGGCGCCTCGTCCTCGGCGTCGGCCTCGGATGGCCCTCCGGGGCCGACTTCGGCACCTTCGGCGACGAGGTGGACGTGCGGCGCCGGGGGGCGATGCTCGACGAGAGCCTGGCGATCCTGGCCGGCCTGTGGCGCGGCGAGCCCTTCTCGCACTCGGGCGAGCACTACCGCGTGGGCCAGGTGACGTTCCTGCCCCGCCCGGTCCAGGAGCCGCGGATCCCGATCTGGGTGGCAGCCCTGCGCGGGAGCCCGGACGCGCCCGGGCCCGACGGGCCGCTGCGGCGCGCGGCGCGCTGGGACGGCTTCGCGCCAGCGACCGAGGACGGCTACCTGCCGTTGGCAACGTTCGCCCGCGATGTCGCCCGGGTCGGCGAGCTGCGCGCAGCCGCGGGGATCCCCGCCGACGCGCCGTACGACATGGTCGCCTGCGGCTCCACCCCCGGGGACGATCCCGCCGCCGCGTTCGACGCCGTGGCGGCCTTCGAGGCCGCGGGCGCGACCTGGTGGCAGGAGATCGTCTCGGACTGGCTCGGAGGCCCCGATGAGATCCGCGCCCGCATCGACGCCGGGCCACCGCGCGCCTGATCCCCCGGGCGCGAGGGGTGGGCGCCTGAGCCTGCCGGCGCGACGGTCGTCAGGCGCGAGGGGCAGGCGCCTTGGCCCTGAAGGCGCGCCCGCCGTCAGGCGCGAGGCGCGGGCTCCCGGCCCGGCCGGCGCGCCCGCCGGCCACGCTGCCCTACTCCACGATGTTCGCGCACGGGTCCTCGTCGCCGGGCAGGAGCGGCCGAACCGTGAGCCCGTGCGTGGCGCTGGCGGAAGCCGTCGCCACGAACGGGGTGAGCTGCGTCGCCGTGGCGAAGAGCGGCCGGAGGGCGGTCGCGAGGTCGCCGTCCGCGATGCCGCAGTGCGTGGCGGGCTCGCCGCGGACCGGCTTCCCGAACGCGTCGAGGGCGGGCTCGGCCACCGGCCAGACGACCGGGGTCGCGCCCTGCCACGGCTCGGGCGGCGGCCCGACGATGATCGCGTAGGACGCCGGCGTGTACGGCTGCTCGGGACCCAGCTCGGGCTCCAGCCAGCTGGCCATGTCGAGGAGCCGGTACCAGAACGTGGAGAATGCCGCGGGTGTGCCGGGAACGGGTGCCGGGCAGCTCTTGTCCTGTGGGCAGGGCACGGCGGCGCTCGTGTTGCCGATCAGGTCGTAGGTGACGCCGTCCACGACGATCTGCAGGCGTCCGGCTGCCGCGCCCGGGGGCAGCGCGCCACCCGTGAAGTCGCCGCCCTGGCGCAGGAGGCCGGCGTCCTTGGCAGCCTGCAGGAGCGCGGCCACGCCCTTCGGGCTGATCGGGCGCTGGACGAGCGGCGCCACGAGCGGGCCCGGGTAGATCTCCGCGACGGGGCCCTGGGTGACCACGCGACCGTCGTCGGTGACGACCATCTGCGGGATGTTGCCGAAGAGGGCCCGCGGCGGCAGGGCCTGGGTCCAGGAGGCGCGGATGACGAAGCCCGCGGCCGGCGGCGTGGCCGACGGGGCCGCCGATGGCGAGGCGGGCGCGGGCGTGGCGGGCGCGGGCGTCGGGGTGGCGCCCCCGCTGCCGCAGGCGGCGACGAGGATGACCACGAGCGGGGCGAGAAGACCGGCGAAGGGCCGGCGGCGGGTACCGTCCACAGCTGAGCGCTCCGAGCGAATAGCGGGCCGGAGCGTCACGCGGCGCCCGGCGGCCTGGCCTTTCGACGCGCACCGGGCGGGTGCGGTTCCGCCGCCAGCGCGAACGGGGGCGTCGTTCGGCGGCCCGGATGGGCGGGCGCGGTTCCGCTGCCCCGCGGGCGGGCGCGCCACCGGCTCCCGGGCGGGCCGGATCGACGGGATCCAGGCGATCCGGCACTCCTGCCGTGCGGACCGGGTTCGAACGCGCGATCCTTAGCCGCGATGGACAGGCAAGGACATCCTCACCCCGCCTTCGAGGCAGCTGCAGTGGCGATCGCCGCCGCCGGGCGGCGGATGCGCGCGCGGGGTCTCGTCGCGGGCGTCGACGGCAGCCTGTCGGTGCGCCTCGGCCCGTTCGCCCTGGCGGTCACGCCGGCCGGCCGGCGCAAGGACGAGCTGCAGCCGGAAGACATCCTGGCCGTCCCCCTCGAGGTGGACCAGGCTCCGTCCGGCGACATCCGCCGGCAGCCCAGCCCGGACGTCGCCCTGCACCGGGCGGCGTACGTTGCCCGCCCGGAGGTCCACGCGATCGCGCATGCCCAGCCGCCGGCCGTGCTCGCCTGCCTGCTGGCTGGCCTCCGGCCGGACGCGGCGATCCTTCCCGGGGCCCGCGACGTGGTGGGACGCGTGGCATCCGTCCCCGCCTTCCCGCTCGGCGGACCAGCGGCGGCGGCAGCGGTCGCCGCGGCGCTGCGGGACCCGTCGGTCGGCGCCGTCCTCCTGGATCGTGACGGCGTGCTCACGGTGGGCCGGACCATCGAGGAGGCGGTGGACCGGCTGGAGGCGGTCGAGCTCCTGTGCGCCACCTGGCGGGCGGCCTGGGTCGCGGGCGGCGATCCCCGCCGGCGCACCCGCAGACGGCCCGTGCCGGGAGCCGCGGCGCGCACGCCGTCGCCCGTTCGACGCCACCCGTGACCGAAGGCCGCCAGGCGCGACCAGGTCCGGGCAAGGCCACGGCGCACGCGGACGCGCATCGGGACGCGGGATCCCCCCAGGTGCGGCCCGGCGAGGACGCGACGGCGATCGAGGTGGCGGGGGCGCTCCTGCGGGCCGGCCGGCTGGTCGCGTTCCCCACGGAGACCGTCTACGGGCTGGGCGCGAACGCGCTCGACGCCGAGGCGGTGGCGCGTGTCTTCGCGGCCAAGGAGCGGCCCTCGTTCGACCCGCTGATCGTGCACCTCGCCGACGCCGCGGAGCTGCCCCGCCACGTGCTGCCCGCCGACGCGGCGGATCCCCGCGTGGCGCGACTCGCGGCGCGCTTCTGGCCGGGCCCGCTCACGCTCGTGCTGCGCAAGCTGGACCACATCCCCGGGATCGTGACCGCGGGGCTCCCCACGGTCGGCCTGCGGGTGCCGGACCACCCGGTCGCGCTCGCCCTGATCCGGGCGGCCGGCATCCCGGTCGCGGCACCCTCGGCCAACCGGTTCGGGCGGATCTCGCCCACGCGGGCAGCGCACGTCGTGCGCGGGCTCGGAGCACGGGTGGACCTCGTGCTGGACGGCGGACCGTGTCGCGTGGGCGTTGAGTCCACGGTCGTGCTGCTCGCCGAAGGCCGGGCGACCCTGCTGCGGCCGGGGGGCGTCCCCAGCGAGGCGATCGAGGCGGAGATCGGGGCGCTGGAGCACCTCGAGGAGGACGCGCAGGGCAGCGCGGCGCTCGCTCCGGGAAGGGCGGGCGGGCACTACGCCCCGGGGGTTCGCCTGGAGATCGTCGACCCGGCGGACGCGGCGGCGCGCGGGCGCCTGGAGGCCGGGCCCGGCGAGCGCCTCGGGCTCCTCGCCGTCTCCGCCGCCGGGGCGGCAGCCGCCGAGGCCGCCGGCGGACCCTTCGCGGCCGTGGAGATCCTCGCCCCGGACGGCGATCCGGTGGCCGTCGCGGCGCGCCTCTTCGACGCCCTCCATGCCCTCGACGACGCCCGCCTGGACCGCATCGTCGCCCAGCCGGTGCTGGAGATCGGCGTGGGACGGGCGGTGATGGACCGGCTTCGCCGCGCCGCCGCCGCCGGTGAGCCCGCGCCGGCTCAGTAGAGGTACGGGATCAGCTTGCGGACGCGGCGCCGGTACCCGGCGTACGCCGGGTACGCCGCCAGCAGCCAGGCCTCCTCGCGGCGCGACTTCAGGTCGAAGAACGCGCCCAGCAGGGCCGCGACGAGCAGGGCGACGGGGCTCGCGACGAAGAGGCCCCAGCCGACGGCGGCGAGCACGATCCCGCTGTAGATCGGGTGGCGGACGAGGCCGTAGACCCCGGTGTCGATGAGCCGGCCGTCGGCGACCGGGCGCGGGACGGCGGTCAGGTTCTCGCGGAGCCCCAGCAGCCCCAGCCCGGCGACGAGGGCGCCGGCCACGACGAGGACGGCTCCCACGACCCGACCGATCGCCAGCCAGGGGTCGCCCCAGGCGGGTCCCAGGGTCCCCGCAAGGGCGAGCGCCACGAAGAGCACGAACTGGACCGCCACCCAACCCTCGCCCCGGGGGCCGAGATCCGGGAGCCGCGAGGCGGGCGTCGGCGTGGGCCGCAACGAACCCGTTGGCCCGGGCGTCGGCGTGAGCCCGGGCGTCGGCGTCTGCCCGGGGGTGGGATCGTGCATGCGGGCATGATCCCCGGTTGCGCGCGGGCGTGCGTCCCCGCCGTGCGTGCACCGGCGCCGGCCCGGGCCCGGTGGCGCCGGCCGGGCTCCGTGACGGCGGCCCGAGCTCGGTGACGGCGGCCGCGGCCCGGTGGCCGAAACAGCGTGCGCCGCGGGTGGCGCATGTGCGACATTCTCACGGCAGCCTGCATGGTCAGGGTTCGAGCCGGCCGGCGTCGCTCGATCCCGTCACACGGGGGCGAACCTGCGCGAGGAGTGCCCGTTGGCAGACGACGGAAGCGCCGAACCGGGAACGCGGGCCGGACCCGCTTCCTCGGGCGCGCCCGCCGCCCCACCGTCCGCGGTGGTCCCGGGCAGAGCCGCCAGCGGCGCGATCCCCGGCGGCACGCCTCCCGACGGCTCGATCCCCGACGTGCGCCTGGTGGACCTCACCAAGCGCTTCCGGGACCTGACGGCGGTGGACGCGATCTCCATCGACATCGCCGCCGGCGAGTTCTTCTCGCTCCTCGGGCCCTCGGGATGCGGCAAGACGACGACGCTGCGGATGATCGGGGGCTTCGAGTACCCGACGAGCGGCAGGGTCGAGCTGCGCGGGCGCGACGTGACGATGGACCCGCCGGAGCGCCGCCCGGTCAACATGGTCTTCCAGAGCTACGCCCTCTTCCCGCACCTCTGCGTGTTCGACAACGTGGCCTTCGGCCTTCGGCGCCGCAAGGTCCCCGACGCGGACGCGCGCCGGCGGGTCAGCGCCACCCTGGAGCTGGTGCGGCTCACCGGGTTCGACCGGCGCTCACCGGCCGAGCTGTCGGGCGGCCAGCAGCAGCGCGTGGCGCTGGCCCGCGCCCTCGTGTGCGAGCCCACGGTCCTGCTCCTCGACGAGCCGCTGGGCGCCCTGGACCTCAAGCTCCGCCGCCAGCTCCAGGTGGAGCTGAAGCGCGTCCAGGTCGAGGTCGGGATCACGTTCGTGTACGTCACCCACGACCAGGAGGAGGCCCTGGCGCTCTCGGATCGGATCGCCGTGATGAACGGCGGGCACATCGAGCAGCTGGGGACCCCGGAGGAGCTCTACGACCGGCCCGTGAGCCGCTTCGTCGCCGACTTCATCGGGACCTCGAACCTCCTGGCCGGGACCGTGCTGTCCGCCGCCGACGGCATGGTGGAGGTGGCCCTCGAGGCGGGTGGCCGGTGTCGCGCGCGGGCGGACGGGCTCGCGCCGGGTGCGGCCGTGGAGATCGCGGTGCGTCCCGAGGCACTCGAGCTGGTGCCCCGCGACGGCCCGGCAACGGATGCCGCGCCCGGGGACGCCGGCGGCTCGTGGCTCCGGGGGACGATCCAGCAGTCGGCCTACCTGGGGACGTCGATCAGCTACCAGGTCCGCACCGACGGTGGCCGGCAGGTCGCGGCCACCGTCTCGCGGACGCACGACCGGCTCGCCGCGGGGACGTCCGTCGACGTCCGCTGGCGCCCGGACGACGGGCTGGTCCTCCGTGGACCGGCGAAGGCAGGCGACGAGAAGGAGGATCCGCGATGAGCGACCGCGAACCTGGGCTCGCGCCGGAGGACCGGCTTGCCCGCCGCCTGGTGGAGCAGCGCCTGACCCGGCGCAGCTTCCTGCGGGGCATGGCCGCCGTGGGGGCTGGCGGCGCGGTGGTGCCCCTCCTTGCCGCCTGCGGCGGCGGCGCGACGGCGACGCCCGCGGCTTCCGCGGCGCCGTCCGCGCCCGCATCGACCGGCCCGGGGACCCCGGTGCCGAGCAGCGAGCCGACCCCGACCCCCACGCCCGAGGCCGAGCTGTTCGTCTACAACTACACCGACTACATCGGCGAGAACACGATCCCATCCTTCGAGGACAAGTACGGGGTCAAGGTCACGTACGACTCGTTCGAGAACTACGAGACCATGACCGCGAAGATCTCCACCGGCAACAGCGGCTATGACCTCACCTTCGCGACGGGCGTCGACGTGCCGGGGTTCCTGGCGCGGAACCTGGTCCAGGCCCTGGACCTGTCGCTGATCCCGAACGTGACCAACCTCGGCGCAGAGTGGCAGGACCCGGCCTACGACCCGGGCAACAAGCACTCGGTGCCGTACATGTGGTGGACCACGGGCTTCGGCTACGACACGGAGAGGATCACCGAGGAGCTGACCTCCTGGATGGCCCTCTGGGACGCCCGCTGGAAGGGCAAGATGGCGATGCTCGACGACTACCGCGAGACGTTCGCCGTGGCGCTCATCCGCCTTGGCTACAGCGTCAACACGACCAGCGACGCCGAGCTCGACGAGGCGCTGGCCCTGCTCCAGGAGCAGAAGCCGCTCCTGCGCAAGTACACCGCCGACGACATCGGCGACCTCTCCAGCGGCGACGTGTGGCTGTCCCACGCCTGGGGCGCGGACGTCTCCCAGGTCGCCACGGAGCGGGCGTCGGTGAAGTACGTCATCCCGGCGGAGGGCGGGATCCGGGGCTCGGACGCGATGGTCATCCTGGCCAACGCCCCGCACCCGGTGGCCGCCAACCTGTTCATCAACCACATGCTCGACGCCCAGGTGAGCGCCGACAACACGAACACCGTCTACTACATGGGCCCCAACGAGGCGGCCAAGGAGTTCATCGATCCGGCGATCCTGGCCGACCCCACCCTGAATCCCGACAAGGCGGCGATCGAGAAGCTCCAGGAGCTGCTGGACCTGGGGGCCGACCTGCAGAAGTACCAGGAGCGCTGGACCAAGCTTCGCGCCGGGGCCTGACCCGGCGACGAGGCGACGAGGCGACGAGGCGAGAGGCGGCGATGCGCGACCGGACGCGCGACGGGATCTTCCTCCTGCCGGGCCTGGCCTGGCTGGTCCTCTTCTTCGCCGTGCCGCTCGGGATCATCTTCGTCGTCAGCCTGGGGACCCGGGACCAGTTCGGGGGCGTGCTCCTCGACACCCTCGGGCTCCAGAACTACCGGCGGGCGCTGGAGCCCGACTTCCTTCCCACGGTCACCAACTCGCTGCGCTACGCCACCCTGACCACGATCTTCTGCATCGCGATCGCCTACCCCATGGCCTACTGGATCAGCCGCCACGGCGGCCGCCGCAAGCTGCTCCTGCTGATCCTCGTGATGCTCCCCTTCTGGACCAGCTGGGTCATCCGGACCTACGCCTGGATGATCATCCTGCGCGACAACGGCGTGGTGAACGGGATCCTGACCGGCCTCGGGATCGTGCAGAGCCCGATCCCCCTCCTCAACACCGACCTGGCCGTCGTCCTGGGGATGACCTACGGCTTCCTGCCGTTCGCCATCCTGCCCCTCTACGTGTCGATCGACCGCCTTGACCCCGCGCTCGTGGCGGCCGCGCGCGACCTGTACGCCAGCAGTCGGGCCGCGTTCTGGCACGTGACCCTGCCGCTGACCATGCCGGGCATCATCGCCGCCGCCCTGCTCACCTTCATCCCGGCGATCGGCGACTTCGTCACGCCCGACCTGCTGGGCGGAGCCCAGACGATCACGATCGCGAAGGTCGTCCAGAACCTCTTCCTGTCCAGCAAGGACTGGCCCTACGGCGCCGCCCTCGGGTTCCTCATGATCGCGGCCACGATCGTCGGCGTCGTGGGGACCCTGCGGATCCTCCGCCGCGAGGTGATCGGCTGATGGGCCGCGAGCGCAACCCCCTGCTGACCATCTTCACGGTGGCCGTCTACCTGTTCCTGTTCGCGCCGATCGTGGTCCTCATCCTCTTCAGCTTCAACGACTCGAAGCGCAACTTCGTGTGGCGCGGGTTCACCCTGAAGTGGTACCCGGAGCTCTTCGCGAACGAGGCGCTCCTGCACGCCCTGGGCGTGACCCTCCAGGTCGCGGTGATCGCCGTCGTGGCGACGACGATCCTCGGGACGCTCCTGGGCCTGGGCCTGGCCCGCCTTCGGTCCGGGGCCGCGGCGGGCGTCTCCGACACGCTGATCCTGCTGCCGATGGTGACCCCCGAGGTGGTGATGGGGATCAGCCTCCTGCTGTTCTTCGCGCTCCTGTTCAACGCCAACGGGTCGATCTGGCAGATCGCCATCGCCCACATCGCCTTCTCCATCTCGTACGTGGCGATCATCGTGCGGGCCCGCGCCGTCTCGCTGGACCCGCGGATGGAGGAGGCCGCCCGCGACCTCGGCGCCACCCCGGCTGCCGCGTTCTTCCACGTGACGCTGCCGCTCATCGCCCCCGCGGTGGCGGCCGGGGCCCTGATCGCCTTCGCCCTCTCGTTCGACGACCTGATCATCACCTCGTTCAACGCGGGCGTCGGGTCCACCACCCTGCCGCTCTACATCTACTCGCGGATCCGGTTCGGCGTGACCCCGGAGATCAACGCGATCTCCACGATCATCGTCGCCGGCACCGCGATCCTCATCCTCGTCGCGATGCGGTTCAACGCGCGCGGGAACCGCCGGGCTCCCGCGGTCGAGGCGCCTCCCCCAGCGCAAAGGAGCTGACCATGGCGATCCACGCCCCTCGAACGCCCCTGGAGCCGATCCGCTCGCCCTACCGCGTCCGGTTCCTGGCCGACGACCAGCTGGACCAGCTGCAGGCCGCGACGCTCCAGATCCTGGAGGACGTGGGCGTCAAGTTCCCCTCGACGATGGCCCTCGAGATCCTGGCCGACCACGGCGCGAAGGTGGACATGGCCAGCCAGGTCGTGCGCTTCCCGCCGGACCTCGTGAAGCGGGCCCTGGCCAGCGCGCCGCGCTACTTCACCATGGGCGCCCGCGTCCCGGAGTACGACCTGCACCTGGCGGACGGGGTCACCTGGTTCACCACCGACGGCTGCGGCATCGAGACCATCGACTTCGACACGCGGATCCAGCGTCCGTCGCGCAAGAGCGACGTCGCCGAGATGGCCCGCATCGCCGACTACCTGCCCTCGGTGGGCTTCTACTGGCCCATGGTCAGCGCCCAGGACCACGGCCGGACCGCGCCCCTGCACGAGGTCGACGCCGCCTTCAACAACACGGTCAAGCACGTCCAGTCCGAGACGGTCATGGGCGCGGTCCCCGCGCGCTACGTCATCGAGATGGCGACCGTGATCGCCGGCAGCCGCGAGGCCCTCCGCGCCCGGCCGCCGTTCTCGGACCTCATCTGCACCATCGCGCCCCTGGTCCAGGACGACGCGGGGATCGAGTCGGCCCTGGTGCTCGCGGAGGCCGGCATCCCGGTGGGGTTCCTGGCCATGCCGACGCTCGGCACCACCGCGCCCGCCACGCTGGCCGGCGCCTTCGCGGTGGGCGACGCGGAGGTCATCAGCGGGGCCGTCCTGCTCCAGCTCGCCTACCCGGGGACGCCCGTCTTCCACTCGATCATGCAGGCCTGGGCCGATCCGCGGAACGGCAACTACGTGACCTACTCGGTCGACAGCCGGACGCGCTACGCGCCGGTCGAGATGGCCCACCACTGGGGCCTCCCATCGCTGGGCGCGTGCTACGGCACGGACTCGCCCGCCGCGGGCACGTGGCAGGCCGCTGCCGAGGTCGTGCTGGACCCGGTCCTGGCGGGGTTGACCTCGCCGGAGATCGTGACCGGGATGGGGCTGGACCGCACGTACACCCTGCTGTACCCGGAAGGGCTCCTCCTGGACGACGACATCTACCAGCGCGCCCGCCACGCGCTCCTGGCTCTCGACGTGAACGACGAGACCCTGGCGCTCGACGTGGTGGCCTCCGTGGGGCCGGGCGGCCACTACCTCGCGGAGAAGCACACGCGGACCCACATGCCCACCGCGCTCCGGCGCGGGCTCACGCACGAGCCGGCCGAGACCGGCGGCTATCGCGACGCGGTGGAGGTCGCCCGGGAGAAGGCGGCCTGGATCCGGGCGAACCACCATCCCGAGCCCCTCGAGGCGGCCCAGCAGGCCGAGCTGGCCCGCATCCTCGCGGCCGCCGACCGGGAGATCGGGTGATGGCGGGGCCGGACGGGGCCACGGGCGCGGGGCCGGACGGGGCCACGGGCGCGGGGCCGGACGGGGCCACGGGCGCGGGGCCGGACGGGGCCCGGGCGCGGGGCCGGACGGGGCCGCGGGCCTCCCGGGGCCGCCGCTGCGCCCCCCGGCACCGCCGGCACCCTTCCCGGCACAGCCGGCTCGCCCGCCGGCGCCGGGTCGGGCGGCGCCTTCAGCCCGACGCCGCCGCTGGAGCCGATCCGACCGCACCGCCGGATGCAGTTCCTCGACGACGAGCAGCTGGACCGGCTCCAGGAGGCGACCCTCCACGTCCTCGAGGAGGTCGGCGTCCGGTTCCCCTCCGCGCGGGCCCTCGAGATCCTCGGCGACCACGGGGCGCGGGTGGACGGCGCGACGCAGGTGGTCCGGTTCCCCCGCGACCTGGTCCGGCGGGCGCTGGCGTCGGCCCCGCGCACCTTCACGATGGCCGCCCGCAACCCGGCCTTCGACCTGCACCTGGAGGACGGCGTCAGCTACTTCACGACCGACGGCTGCGGCGTGGCGACGGTCGACTGGGACACCCGCGAGGAGCGGCCCTCGCGCAAGAGCGACATCGCCGAGATGGCCCGCATCGCGGACTTCCTCCCCTCGATCGGCTTCATGTGGCCCACGGTCAGCGCCCAGGACCACGGCGCCACCTCCCAGCTCCACGAGATCGACGCCGCGTACAACAACACGGTCAAGCACTTCCAGGGCATGGTCCAGGGCGGGACCCTGGCCCGGCGCGCGGTCGAGATGGCGACCGTGCTGGCGGGCAGCCGCGAGGCCCTCCGCGAGCGACCCATGCTGTCCGACCTGGTCTGCTCGATCGCGCCGCTGGCCCACGATCACGACGGGCTGGACGCGGCGCTCGTCTTCGCGGAGGCCGGCCTCCCGGTCGGGATGCTGGCGATGCCCACGCTGGGCACGACCGCGCCGGCGACGACGGCGGGCGCCCTGGTCGTCGGCGATGCGGAGGTGATCTCCGGGATCGTGCTCCTGCAGCTGGCCTTCCCGGGCACCCCGGTCTTCCACTCGATCATGAAGGCCTGGGCCGACCCCCGGACCGGCAGCTACGTCGGCTACTCCCTCGACAGCCGGGCGCGCTACGCCCCGGTGGAGATGGCCCACCACTGGGGCCTCCCGTCGCTGGGCGCGTGCTTCGGCACGGATTCGCCGGCGGCCGGCACCTGGCAGGCCGGCGTGGAGGTCGCCCTCGACCCGTTCATCGGCGGGCTGGCGGGCCCGGAGCTGGTGACCGGCATGGGCCTGGACCGGACCTACACGCTCCTCTACCCGGAGGGGATCATCCTGGACGACGACCTCTACCAGCGCGCCCGCCACGCGCTCCTGGCCGAGGACGTCAGCGACGAGACGCTGGCCCTGGACGTCATCGCCGACGTGGGCCCGGGGGGCCACTTCCTGGCCGAGAAGCACACCCGGACCCACATGCGGACGTCCCTGAAGCGGACCCTCACCCACGAGCTGGCGCCCGGGGGCGGCTATCGCGACCCGCTGGAGGTCGCCCGCGAACGGGTGGCCTGGATCCGCGCCAACCACCATCCCGAGCCGCTGGAGCCCGCGAAGGCCGCCGAGCTGACCCGGATCCTGGCCGCCGCCGATCGCGACGCGGGGGCGCCCGGATGAGCGGCCCGACGCCCCCGCTGGCGCCGATCCGCCCGGCGCGCCACGCCCGCTTCCTGGGCGACGAACAGCTGGCGGACCTGCGGGCCGCCAGCCTGGAGATCCTGGAGGAGGTGGGCGTCCACTGCCCGTCGGCCCGGGTGCGGGCCCTGTACGCCGAGCACGGGGCGCTCGTCGACGAGGCCCGCGAGGTGGTGCGCCTGCCCGCGGACCTGGTGACCGGGGCCATGGCGCGCGCGCCGCGCGGCTACGTCATGGGGGCGCGCGACCCCGCCTTCGACCTCACCCTGGACGGGACCGCGCTGTACGTCGCCACCGACGGCTGCGGGATCCAGGTCCTGGAGCCGGGCGGCGGCCGGCGGGCCTCCGCGGCGGCCGACGTCGCGACCGCGGCTCGCCTGGCCGACGCCATCCCGGCCGTCGGCTTCTACTGGCCCATGCTCAGCGCCCAGGACCACCCCCTGACCGCGCCGCTCCACGAGCTGCTGGCGTCGTACGCCAACACCGTCAAGCACGTCCAGACGGAGACGGTCATGGGCGCCCGCCCGGCGCGCTCCGCGGTGGAGATGGCGCGGGTCCTGGCCGGCGACGAGGCGACGCTGCGGGCGCGGCCGCCGCTCTCGGCCCTCATCTGCACGATCGCGCCGCTGGCCCAGGACGACGAGGGGATGGAGGGCGCCCTGGTCCTGGCCGAGGCCGGGATCCCGGTGGGCTTCATGTCGATGGCCGCCGCCGGATCCACCGGCCCCGCCACGATCCCGGGGACCGTGGTCGCCGGCGACGCCGAGATCGTGGCCGCCCTGGTCCTGCTCCAGCTCGTCCACCCGGGTGCCCCGGTCTTCCACTCCCTGATGACAGGGATGATGGATCCGCGGACGGGCGCCCACCTGGCCACGGCCTGGGAGAGCGAGATCGCGTACGTCGTGGGCGTGGAGCTGGCCCACGCGTGGGGCGTCCCGACGCTCGCCGGCGTCTTCGGCACGGACGCCCGGACGCCGGGCTGGCAGTCGGCCGCGGAGGCCGCCGTCGCCCTGACCCTGTGCGCCCTCGCCGGCGCCGAGACCGGCAGCGGCATGGGGCTCCTGGAGTCCTGCACCCTGTTCACCCCGGAGCAGCTGGTCCTGGACGCCGACCTCCACGAACGCGTGCGCTGCACGCTGGCGGCGTTCGACACGAGTCGCGAGGCGCTGGCCCTCGACGTCATCAAGGCCGTGGGGCCCAAGGGGCACTACCTGTACGAGCGGCACACCCGCGACGAGCTCCGGCGGCGGCGCTTCTCCCCGCTGACCGGGCAGCTGACGGCCGACGGGACGCCGGTCGACCCGGTGGACGCCGCCCGCGCGGAGGCCGCCCGGATCCTGGCCGACGCACCACCCAGAGCCGCTCGACGACGCGCGCGCCCGGGAGCTGGCCCGGATCGTGGCCGCCGCCGACCGGGAGGCGGAGCGGCTCGCCGCGGGGGCCGGCCGATGACGACCCGGGTGGAGGTCCTGCCGGCGGCCCGGCGGGCCGAGGTCCACGAGCGGGCCCTCGCCGTGCTGGCCCGGACCGGCCTCCGCGTGGAGTCCGCCGCCGCCCGGGAGATCCTCGGCGCAGCGGGCGCGGTCGTGGACGAGGGCGACCTCCGGGTGCGCCTGCCGCGGTCGGTCGTGGAGGCGGCCCTCGCGGCCGCCCCTCGGACGTTCACCCTGGGCGGGCGGCGGCCCGGCTGGGAGCTGCCCCTCGACGGCACCGGCTGCAGCCTGGTCGCCGACGGCGAGGCGCTCCAGACCCTGGACGGCGCGACCGGCACGCGGCGCCCGGCGACCGCGGACGACTGGGAGCGCTCCACCGACCTGCTGGACTCCCTGGAGGAGGTGGGCGTCTACTGGCGGATGGTCAACGCCGACGGCGGCGACCCCCCGCCGGGCGCCAACGTGCGGTCCTGGGCCGGGGCCTTCACCCGGTTCTCGCGCCACGTGCAGGACTCCGCGGCGGACCCCGCCGAGGCCGCCTGGCTCCTGGAGATCCTGGACGTCGTGTTCGGCGGCCGCGAGGAGGTCCGCCGCCGGCGGCCGTTCTCGTTCCTGCTGTGCCCGCTGACGCCGCTCGTCCTCGAGGGCCCGTACACCGACGCCTGGCTGGCGACCGCGGACTGGGGCCTCCCGGTGGCGGCGATGCCGATGCCGATGATGGGCCTCTCGGCGCCGGTCGGGCTCCTCGCGACGACCGTCCTGGGCACCGCGGAGGCGCTGGCGACCCTGTGCCTGGTGCAGGCCGCGGCACCCGGCACGCCCTTCATCTTCGCCCCGGCGCTGGCGGTCATGGACCCCCACAGCGGACGCTTCGCCGGCGGCGCCGTGGAGCACGCCCTCCTGGGCGCCGCGACCACCGAGATGGCCCGCTTCTACGGGCTGCCGGCCCAGGCGTCGGCCGGCGGCACCGATGCGCACCTGCCGGGCGCCCAGGCCGGCGCCGAGCGGTCCGTCGGGTGGCTCCTGCCCGGCGCTCGCCTGGCCCGACCTCCTCGTGGGACCCGGCCTCCTGGGCGGGTCGACCGTCCTCTCCCTGGAGCAGCTGGTCCTGGACGTCCAGCTCTTCCGGCGCTGCGTCCGTCTCCACCGCGGCATCGACGCGGCCCTGGAGGAGGCCGTCGAGGACGCCCTGGACGAGGCCGGACCCGGCGGCGACTTCCTGGCGCGCCCGGCCACCCGTCGCGCGGTCCATGGCGGCGAGTGGCACCGCGACGGGCTGGGGGTCCGCGACGCGTGGGATCGCTGGGAGGCGGCCGGCCGCCCGGACGTCGTGGACGACGCACGACGGCTGGTGGACGAGACGCTGGCGGCCCACCGGCCGCTGCCGATGGACGAGGCGACGGCCCGCGAGCTGGCCGCCCTCGTGGACCGGGCGGCCGGAGCCGATGCCGCCGCAGCGAAGGGACGGTGAGGGATGCGGTACACGGCGACCTTCCTCGGCGAGGCGGAGCGCGAGCAGGTCCACGACGCCAGCCTGCGCATCCTCGCCGAGACCGGCGTCCGGTTCCACGGCGAGCGGGCGCTGCCGCTGCTGGCGGAGGCCGGCGCGCAGGTGGATGCCGAGGCGGGCATCGCCCGGATCCCGCGGGCGCTCGTGGAGGCGGCCCTGGCGTCCGCGCCGCGCTCGTTCGTGCTGGGCGCTCGCAACCCGGCCCACGACTACGCCCTTCCCTCCCCCGTCACGCGCTACGCGATCGACGGGACCGCCGCCTTCGCCATCGACTTCGACACCGGGGAGCGGCGCTACGGCACGCGCCGGGACACGGAGCTGGGGCTGCGGGTCTTCCAGCAGGCCGACATGGGGGTGATGGCCTGGGCGCCGGTCACCGCCTCCGACGCGCCGGCCGGGACCCGCGCCCTCCACGAGTTCGCGCAGATGATCCGCTGGTCGTCCAAGCACGGCCAGCACGAGCTGCACACGCGCGAGCAGGTGCCGTACCTGGTGGAGGCGCTGACGGTGGCCGGGGGCGGCGCGGCGACCGTCCGGGAGCGCCACCCCTGGTCCCTGATCTACTGCCCGGTCGCGCCGCTCGTGCACGACGGGCCCATGCTGGACGCCTACCTGGACCTTGGCGTGCTGGACCTGCCGGTGATGATCATGCCCATGCCGGTCACGGGCACCACGGGGCCCGCCGGCCTCCTGGCGAACGTCGCCCTCGCCAACGCCGAGGCGCTCTCCGCCATCGTGGTCTACCAGCTGGCCCACCCGGGCCGCCCGCTGATCTACAGCAGCGCGACGGGATCCATGGACTTCCGCAGCGGGGCCTTCCTGGGCGGGACGCCGGAGATGGGGATCATGTCGGCCGCCCTCGTGACGATGGGCCGCTTCTACGGCCTGCCGGCGACGGCCGCCGGCTGCACCTCCGACGCCCCGGAGGCGGGGCCGGAGGCGGTGATCGAGAAGCTCGTGACGATGCTCCCGCCGGCGTCGGCCGGGGCCGACATCGAGGTCGGGTTCGGGGCCATCCAGGGCGACCAGGCGCTGGTCCTGGAGCAGATCCTCGTGGACAACGAGCTGGCCCACTACGTCGAACGCCTGGTGGAGGGGGTGGGCGAGCCGGCCGACCCCGACTTCGTGGCGGAGGTCGCCGAGGTCGGCCCGGGCGGCAACTTCCTGGCCAGCACCGTGACCCGCCGCGCGTCCCGCAGCCGCGAGTTCCTGGCGCCGTCGCTCATCGGCCGCCATGCCTACGAGGCCTGGCGCGATCTCGGCTCGCCGTCGATGTACGGGCGGGCCCGGGAGAAGGTGCGCGAGATCCTCGCGGGCCCCGTGGTCGACCCGCTGCCCGACGCCGTGGAGGCGGAGCTCGGGCGCATCCTGGCCGCCGCCGACCGGGATCTCGGATGACCCACCGTCGCGGGCGCAGCGCCCGCCCGCCCCACTGTCCCGCCCGCCCGCCCCACCGTCCCGCCACCCCATGCCGGAGGATCCAGCCATGACCCAGGACCTGTTCGCCGCGATGCGCCAGAGCGTGATCGACGGCGATTCCGACGCGGCCGCCGAGCTGGCCAGGCAGTCCCTGGCCGGCCGGCATGGACCCCCTCGCCGCCATCGACGAGGGCTTCGTGCCCGGCATCCACTACGTCGGCGAGCAGTTCCGCTGCGGGGACCTGTACCTGCCGGACATGATGCTGGCCGCGCGGGCCATGCAGCGGGCGATCGCCGTCCTGGAGCCGGAGATGCTGGCCCGCTCGTCGGTGCGCAAGGTCCTGGGGCGCGTCGTCATCGGCACCGCCAAGGGCGACATCCACGAGATCGGCAAGAACCTGGTCGGCATGATGCTGACGGCCAACGGCTTCGAGGTGCACGACCTGGGCGTCGACGTGGCGCCCGAGCGCTTCATCGAGAAGGTCCGCGAGGTCGACGCCAACGTGATCGGCATCTCCGCGCTCCTCACCACCACGATGGTCGGCCAGCGCGCCGTCATCGCGGCGCTCGCCGAGGCCGGCCTGCGCGACCGGGTCAAGGTGATCGTCGGCGGCGCCCCGGTCACGCGGGCCTGGGCCGACGAGATCGGCGCCGACGGCTACGGCGAGGACGCGGTGGGTGCCGTCACGGTGGCGCGGACGCTCGTCGGGGCGTGAAGGGGTCGCCCGGCGGCCGAGCGAGGGACTACCGGCCACCTGCCGATAGGCAACCTGCCCCATTGCCACCCGGGGTGGCGGTCGTCAGCATGACCGCCAACGGTGCCGGCCGTGGGTCGTCCCCACCCGGCGCCTGCAGACGCGTCCCGGAAGGGTGACGCCCGATGACTCGCGGTGCCCGGAGTCGTGAGCGCGCGATCGCGCTCGTGGTGGCCGTCCTCCTCGCAGGGACGAGTGCGATCGGCGGACCACCGCCGACACGGGCGACGGAGCCCACGCCCTCCGCGCCGCCGACGGAGACCTCGAGTCCGGGGCCCACCCCGACCCCGACCCCGGCGACGACGCCCGAGCCGCTCCCGACCGCGGAGCCGACCTCACCGCCCGCCGTCGCGACGCCAGCGCCCGTCGAGACGCCCGCCGTCGCGGCGTCGCCACCGGCCGAGCCGACGGCCACGCCCGCGCCCGAGCCCACGCCCACGCCCACCGGCACGCCCGCACCCGCCGACGTCCCGGGCCTCGCTCCGCTCCCGCCGGGAGCCACCGAGCTCGTCGAGAAGCGCACCGAGTCCAGCCGGACGTACGTCGACGCCACGGGCCGGATGACCAGCGAGCTGTACACCGAGCCCGTCTTCTACAAGCCCGAGGGCTCGTCCACCCTGGTCCCGGTCGAGGTCGGCTTCCGGGCCACCGACGACCCCGGCGCCAGCGCGGTCTCGGACCGGGCCCCGGTGGCGGTGAGCGTCGCGGCGCCGACGAGCGCGGACGGCTTCCTCGCCGTCACGGCCGGCGGGACGCGGGTCGCCTTCGCCCTGCCGGCCGACCGCGCGAGGGATGCCTCCCGCGCCGAGCCCGTCGTCGCGGGTGCCGTCGCCGACTATGCCGAGATCACCCCGGGGGTCGGCCTGCGGGTGATCGCGGGAGCGGAGGGGGCCACGAGCTTCTTCGTCTGGCGCGCGGTCCCGGCCGAGCCGACCCTGCGGTACGTCGTGGAGGCCCCGGGTCTCGCCCTGGCGATCACCAAGGGGGGCACGATCGAGGCCCGGGACGCCGCGGGCACGCTCGTCGGGATCATCCCCCGCCCGTACGCCGTCGACTCCACGCCCGACGAGCTCACGGGCTCGGGACGCTTCACGGACCGGGTGAGCCTGGCCCTCGCCCCCGACGGCCGGACGGTGACCGTCGCGGTCGACGAGGGATGGCTCGCCACCGCGATCTACCCGGTCTACGTCGACCCGACCTACTACAACGCGGGCAGCCTGTCCTACGGCGATGTCCACACCGCGTCGGGCTACCCGACCACCGCGTTCCACAACTACGTGCGCCCCGATTCCCCCTACTACCACGAGCTCTGGCTGGGGACCGATCCGTCGGGCACCTCGGGCCTGAGCAACGTCTACCTGCGCTGGGACGTCGCCCCGTTCGCCGGCACGACGATCGACACGGCGTCGTTCG
This sequence comes from uncultured Chloroflexia bacterium, assembly GCA_963810065.1. Taxonomy (GTDB): domain Bacteria; phylum Chloroflexota; class Limnocylindria; order Limnocylindrales; family CSP1-4; genus CTSoil-043. Next base: position 584,151 of record CAWELX010000002.1, read on the forward strand.
CCATCTACCCCTACCACCAGTACTACGACGCCCCGACGACCACCCCGACGTGGCTGCGGCGGGTCATCGAGCTCACGACACCGAGCGACACGACCTGGGCCGAGACCGAGCCGACCTGGAACGCCGCGTACACGGCCACGTCGACCGGTCAGGCCGTCGAGGCCTGCGTGGAGGGCAGCACCTGCACCTTCGACGAGGCCGCGGTGAAGACCCTCGTCCAGGGCTGGGCCAGCGACACCTACCCCAACTACGGCATCCGCATCGACGAGCGCGGCTGCGGCTCGGGCACGGACCCCTGCCCGAACACGCACTGGAAGCGGCTCATCGCCGCCGAGCACACCGGAGCCGACTCCTTCAAGCCCAAGATGACCGTCACCTGGCACGTCCCGAGCGCGACCGCGATCGCCAAGCCCGCCTTCACCGGCGACCGGACCTTCAGCTGGACCTACGCCGGCTCGCCGGGCCAGACGAAGTTCCAGGTCCAGCTCAGCTCCGACGGCGGGGCCACCTGGCCGGCCGGCCTCGATGGCGGGCAGGTCACGAGCGGCGCGGCGACCTGGACCGCGCCCGACGGCATGGCCCTCGCCGACCTCACGACGTACACCTGGCACGTCCGCGTCTACGACGGCCACTCCTGGTCGGCATACAGCGCCGCCAGCAGCTTCACCTTCGACGCCTACCGCCGCGGCGACGAGCCCTTCTACACCCGCGTGCCCTTCGACCTGGGGGTGGCTGGTCCCTCGACGTCGGGGTCCACTCCGGCGAGGCGCGCCTGGCGCGCAGCCTGTTCGCCATCGGCGCCATCGGCCCGCCGGCCGGCCTCGACCTCACCTACAACTCGAGCGACATCGCCACGGCCGGCGCCTTCGGCGCCGGCTGGAGCAGCAACCTCACGCAGCACCTCGCGATCAGCGGCAACCTCGCGATCTGGACCCGGGCCGACGGCGGCCGGGTCGCCTTCACGCTCGCGGGCGGCGTCTGGACTGCCGTCCCCGGGCACACGGACAAGCTCACCCTCGCCTCCGGCGAGTACACCGTCACCGAGACGGACCAGACCCGGCTCGTCTTCGAGAGCACGGGCGCCTACCGCCTCAAGCGGATCGTCGACCGCTTCGGGAAGACCCTTGCGCTGACCTACCCGACGAACCAGATCGTCGCCACCGACGCCGTGGGCCGGCCGACGACGCTCCAGCTGGCGACGTTCAACGGCACCTTGCGCGTCGACTACGCCACCGACGCCGCGGGCCGGACCTGGGACCTCGCCTACGACACGTCGACCGGCACTCGACCTCACCACGATCACCGAGTCCGCACCCGGGGGCGGGGCGGCGACGCCGACCACGAGCCTCGCGTATGACACCTCCCATCGCCTCACCCAGGTCGGCCTCAAGCGCGACAGCGTGGCCAACAAGGTCATCTGGAAGGTTTCTTTACGACGCCGCGGGCAAGGCGATCAGCGTCGTCGACCCGATCGCCCACGCCCAGTACGCCGACGTGGCGAACACGTTCACGTACGGCGCCGGCAACACCGTGGCCGGGCTCCTCAAGACATACAGCCCCGCGGTCCGCAACAGCACCACCTACTCGTTCGACCCGTACGGCCGGGTCACGACGATCCTCGACGCCGGGGGCTTCACGACGACGCAGGCCTGGGATGCCGCCTGGAACCTGGCCTCGATCAGCCGGCCGATCACGACGACGACGAGCGCGACGACGACCTACCAGTACGACGGGAACGGGAATGCCACGGTCGAGACCCAGGACCTCGTCGAGGACACGCCCCGGACCACCCTCGTCACCCGGTCCTGGTACGACGCCACCACCAACGACCTCCTCGTCCGCTCGGAGTCCGACAGCGACACCGCGACGAAGCTCGTCACGAAGTACGAGTACGGCAGCCACGGCGAGCTCACCAAGGTCATCGCCAACTGCACGAGCAGCGGAACAACCCCGCCGACCCCCGCCTCGATCTGCACCGGCGGAGGCACCCAGGATGCCTCGACGAACCTCCGGTCCGACTTCCTGTACGACGCGGCGACCGGCCTGCTCACGCTCGAGTGGGACGCCCTCGGCCGGGCCACCAAGCACGAGTACGACCCGCTCGGCAACGAGACCGCGGTGGTCCACAACTACACCTGCAGCAGCACGACCCTGCCCACCCGGGGCCAGACCTGCACGGGCACCGGGACGGTCGACGCCCAGACGAACGTCCGCTCGAGCTCCACCTTCGCGGGCACGATCCCGACGGCGCTCGGCCTCGCCACGACCCAGACGGACCCCGTCGGCAACGCCACGACATACGCCTACGACAACCTCGGCCGGCGCACGACCGAGATCCTGCCCGGCGACACGACGTCGATCCCGGCCCTCACCCGGACGAACGGCTACGACGAGCTCGGCAACGTGACGAGCGAGACCGAGTCCTGGCCCGCCATCGCCCCCTACGTCCCGGCGGGGTCGCGGACGACCGCCCACGTGTACGACCTCGTCGGCCGCGAGACAACGCTCACGCCGCCGGCGGGGCCCGCCACGACCCGCACCTTCGACGCCGCCGGGAACGAGACGCAGACCGTCGTCGGCAACGTCACCACCACCCGCGTCTTCGACGGCCTCGGACGCGCCACCAGCGAGACGGTCGGGACGGCGCCCGACGCCGTCGTCACCACCCGCACGTACGACGCGCAGGGCCGCGAGCTGACCGCCACGACCGCAGGCTCGACGACGAAGGAGGTGTACGACCTCGCGGGCCGCCTCACGACGGTGATCGAGGACTTCGGGGGCCTCGGCCTGACCGCGGCCCACGGGTACGACCCACTGGGCCGCGAAGTGAAGATCATCGACCCGGCCGGCACCGCGTCCCGCACGGGATACGACCGCCTCGGGCGCGCCTGCCGCACCGTCGAGGCCTCGACCCAGGGCGACACCGCGTGGGGCGCGCTCGCCAACGTCTGCACGAGCGCCCTGCCTGACCCCTCGACCGCCACGACCTACGACGCCGCCGGCAACGCCGTCGCCGTTCTCGGCACCGACGGGCGGATGAGCGCCGCGCTCGTCGACCCCCTCGACCGGGTGATCACGAGCATCACGAACTGCACGAACAGCGGGACGACCGTGCCTGCCATCGGCACCACGTGCGCCGGCAACGGGACCGAGAATGCGACGACGAACATCACGAGCCGGACCTGGTACGACGCCGCCGGAACGATCGTCGCGACCCGGGACCCGGCCGACACCGCCGATCGGACGATCGTCAACGTTCGTGGCCTGGTGAAGGAGACGATCGCCAACTGCACCGACGACGGACGACGCCGCCCTCCACCGCCTCCCCGCCCGCCTGCGTGGGTGATCCGACGCCCCCGGCGGGGACGAACATCCGCTCGACGATGACCTACGACTACACCGGCGCCACGGTCCTCACCATCGTCGCCGTCGGCACCGGCGACGCCGCGTCCACCCAGACCGCCTACGACGGGGCCGGCCGCGTCCAGGCCGTCAAGGATCCGCTGGGCACGATCACCCACAGCCTCTACGACCCGGCGGGCGGCCAGCTCGCTACGTCCGTCGTGAACTGCACCACCTCGGGGGACGACGATCCCGGCCGACTGGGTGAACTGCACCGGCGCGGGCACGAAGGACGGGACCTGGAATCTCACCACGACGTACGGCTACGATGCCGCCGGGAACCAGGTGAGCGTCGTCGCCCCCAACGGCCGCGAGACGCGCACGAGCTATGACGCCGGGGGACGCGTCGAGACGCGGACCGACAACTACGTCGACGGCGTCCCGGGCGCGACCGACGATCTCGCGACGACCTCCTTCTACGACGACGCGGGCCGCACCGCCGCTCTCCGGGCCCCGACGGCGAACGGGATGACGTTCGCCGTCACCCGCTACCTGTACGACGCCGACGGCCGCCTGGCGACCGAGATCCGCAACTGCACCAACACCGGCACGACGCCGCCCGCGGACCCCGCCGCCTGCACCGGGACGGGGACGCAGGACCGGGTCACCAACCTGGTCACGACGTACGGCTACGATGCCCGGGGCAACCGGTCCCGGGTCACCGCGCCCGCCCCCTCGGCCGCCGCCGACACCGTCGCGACCGTCACCACCCGCTATGCCTTCGACGCCGACAACCGGCTCTGCCGGGTGGTGGCAAGCTCCACCCAGACCGATGTCCAGTGGGACGCCCTCGCCGACTGCTGCAGCACCGCGATCGGCGGCACGACGACGACGAACGTCTCTACCTGGTACACGTACGATGGGGCCGGCAACCTCGCCACGATGGTCGACGCCAACGGGAACACGACGACGTACGGCTACGACGCGTCCGGCCGCAGACGAGCGTGACCGACGCCCTCGGGCGGACCGTGACGACCGGGTACGACGCCCTGGGCCGCCGGACGAGCCAGACCGACCGGGTCGGCACCCTCGTCACCTGGACGTACGACGCCGCCTCCCGGGTCGCCACCCGCACCGCGGGCGGCGTCACCACGACGTCCACGTACGACGACAACGGGAACCGCCTGACCGCCACGGCCTCGGGCGTCACGATCACGACGCAGTACGACCGCCTCGCCCGTCCCACCAACGTGACCGTCTCCAACGACACCCCGGCCACCACGACGTACGCGTACAGCCTCACCTCCCCCTCCTGGACCGACCCCACCGGGACCTATGCGGTGACCCTCGCGAAGTCGACCGCCAGGTGGCCCTCGACGACCCGGTCACCACGGGCACCTGGGTCTGGTCATACCGGGCCGACGGCCAGCAAGCCTCGGTCACGCCGCCATCCGGCTACGGCTCGGCCACGAGCTCGACCTACGACGCGGCGGGCAGGCTCACCGGCCTCGCCACGGCGAACGCCAGCTTCACCTCCACGTACAACCGGGCCGGCAACCGGCTGTCCGAGACCGCCACGGTGACCGGTGACCCCCAGAACGGGACGGCGACCTTCACGTTCGACCCGCTGGGCCGCCTGGCGAGCTACGCGCTGCCCGGGATCCGGACCCTCGGAGCAACGTGGCAGGCGGACACCGACCGGGCCACCCTGGCCACCGACGGGACGCCCGTTTCGACGACCTTCGACGCCGCCGACCCGCCGACGAGCACCGGGTTCGCGAACGACCTCGACGGCCGGCTCACGGCGATCCCGGCCCGCGGTGGCGCTCCCGCCAAGAGCCTGGCGTACGACGCCCTGGGGCGCCTGGTCTCGGCCACCGTGGCCGGCGTCCTCCGGACCTATGCCTACGACCCACTCGACCGCCTCGTGACGGTCAGCGAGAACGGCACAGCGGTCCTCCGCTTCCGCTACGTCGGCCAGACGGGCGCGGTCGCCCAGCTCCTCGACGGCGCCTGGGTGGTCACCCGCAACGTCGGCACCGAGTGGAGCGGGGAGCATCACTCGCCGACTGGGCTCCCGGGCCCACCGGCTGGCGCCGGTACCTGGCCAACGGCGACGGGGACCTCGTGGCCACCCTCGCCGCCAACGGCGCGGTCAGCGCGTCCCTTCGCCTCGACCCCTGGGGCGTTCCCTTGTGCTGGTCGCATACCGGCTATCCATCCTTCGGCTTCCAGGGCAGCCTGACGGACCGGACCACCACCCTGGTCTATGCCCGGGCCCGCTGGTACGACCCGGTCCTGGCCACCTTCACCTCCGAGGACTCACTCGCAGGCGACGCCGTCGATCCACCCTCCCGCCACCTCTACGCCTACGGCG
>CAWELX010000003.1:0-209060 GCA_963810065.1 uncultured Chloroflexia bacterium
TGAGCAGACCGTCCTCAACATGACCCGCCTCGTCGACGATGCCCGATCAGCGTCCGGGAACGCGTCTCGCACGGCCGGCGACGTACCTGGCACGGCCGGGAACGCGTCTCGCACAGTCGCCGCGGCGATGGCTAGACTTCGTCGCGCCGAGCCACGTCCACACCAGGCTTGTCCAGAACGAGGAGAACCCCCGCAGGTGCCGCGCCGGATCGCCCCCGCCCTCGTCCCGATCGCCCGTCACGCAGTGCTGCTGACCGCCGTCGCGCTGAGCCGCCATGCTCGTGGCGGGGTGCGCAGCCGCCGCCACGCCCGCTCCCAGCGGCCCCGCAGCCCTGCCGGCCGGGACGTACACGTCGCGGGCGTTCCAGCCGACGGTCAGCTCCACGCTGCCGGCCGGTTGGTGGAATCCGTCCGACACCGCGGGCTACCTCTCGCTCCAGCCCGTCGACTCGGCGGTCGTCGGCATCCACCTCTTCCGGGATCCGCTGCCGGCATCGCAGGACTCCGCCTGCCCCACGTCCGCGGAGCCCGGCGTCGGCACCACGTCGGTCGCCCTCACGACATGGATCCGTGGGCTTCCCGGGCTGGCCGTGAGCAGCCCGCGGATCGTCACGGTCGGCGGCCTGCGCGGCACGGAGCTCGACGTGGCCATCGCACCCGGCTGGACCACGTCCTGCGCCTTCGCCAACGGGGTTCCGACCGTGCCCCTCTTCGTGGGCGCGGACGGCGAGCTGCGCTGGGTCGTCGCCGGGAGCGAGCGCCTGCGCCTGGACCTCCTCGACGTGCCCGGCGGCGGCACGGTCGTCGTCGACGTGGACGCGTTCGCGGGCTCGGCATGGGACCAGCTGCTGGCGGCCGCCACCCCGATCGTGCAGAGCCTGGTCTTCAGCGTCCCCTGATCCGCGGGCTGGCGTGACGGGTCGCGCCGGCTCAGCGGCCGCCGAGGTCAACCCCGAGAGCGGCCGGTGACCACCGCGGCGCCGCCCCGGCCGCCGCCCCCGCAGCCCCCGCGATTCACGCATTCCCGAGCGAATTCGGCGTGCACCCCGCGGGCCGAGGGCGTCATGATGCGCGCGGCGGTCGGACGTCGGCCGGGTGGAGGGACACAGGCGCATGGCTGCAACCACGAGCCGGAAGAAGCGCCACTCGTCGCTTCTCCTGGGGGGCATTCTGCCGTTCGATCCGGCGCGGCTGCCGACCGAGATCATCGCGGGCGCCACCCTGGCAGCCCTGGCGATGCCCGAGGTCATGGGCTACACGAAGATCGCCGAGATGCCGGTCATCACCGGCCTCTACACCCTGGTCCTGCCGATGGCGGCGTTCGCGATCTTCGGCTCGTCGCGCCACCTCGTGGTTGGGGCCGACTCGGCGACGGCCGCCGTGATGGCGACCGGCCTCGCCGGGATCGCCGCCGCAGGAGCGCCCGCGTCGCCGCAATGGGTGGCGATGGCGGGCCTGTCGCGCCATCCTGTGCGCGATCTTCATGATCGTGGCCCGGATCATCCGCCTGGGCTTCATCGCCAACTTCCTGTCCCACTCCGTGCTCATCGGCTTCCTGACCGGCGTCGGCATCCAGGTCGCGCTGGGCCAGGTGGGCGGGCTGTTCGGGGTCAGCGAGGGCAGCGGCACGACCCTCGAGAAGCTCGCCAACGCCCTTCGGGCGATCGCCGGCGGCGAGGCGAGCCTGCCGACCCTGGCCGTCTCGATCACCGTCCTGGTGGTCATCGTGGGGCTCGGGCGGGTCAACAAGAAGATCCCCGGCGCGCTCCTCGCCGTCGTCGGGATGATCGTCGCGAGCTACGCGTTCGACTTCGCCTCGCGCGGGATCACCACGATCGGCGCAGTCCCCAGCGGCCTGCCGCCGATCGGCCTGCCGGCGATCCCGGCCGACCAGCTGGCGAGCGACATCGTCGCCCTCCTCCCGGTCGCCTTCTCGATGTTCATCCTGATCCTCGCCCAGTCGGCCGCGACCTCGCGGGCGTACGCCATGAAGTACGACGACAGCTTCGACGAGAACGTCGACCTCGTCGGCCTGGGCCTGGGCAACCTGGCCGCGGGCCTCTCCGGGACGTTCGTCGTCAACGGCAGCCCCACCAAGACCGAGATGGTGGACAGCGCCGGCGGCCGCAGCCAGGTCGCCCAGCTGACGACGGGCGTGATCGTCGTCGTCGTCCTGCTCTTCCTGACGGTGCCCCTCTCCTACATGCCGAACGCCGTCCTGTCGGCCGTGGTCTTCCTCATCGGCCTCAAGCTCGTCGACTTCCTCGGGATGGGCCGGATCTACCGGCTTCGCAAGGACGAGTTCGTGGTCGCCCTCGTCACCGCGGCGACCGTCGTGGTCGTCGGGGTGGAGCAGGGGATCATCCTGGCCATCGTCCTCTCGGTGATCGTCGTCCTCATGCATGTCTACAAGCCGCACGACCGGGTGGTCTCGTTCGCGCCCGACGGGAAGCCGAAGCTCAGCCACCTCGACGGAGCCGGTCCAGGCGGCGCCCGGCCTGGTCATCTACGCCTTCGGGGCGGAGCTCTTCTACGCGAACGCGAGCCGCTTCAGCGAGGAGATCATGGAGATCGTCGCGTCCGCCGACCCGCCGCTGCGGTGGCTGGCGCTCGACGCGGCCGCCGTGGGCGACCTCGACTACTCCGGCGCCGATTCGGTTCGCCAGGTCGCGACCGAGCTCGAGGGCCGTGGCGCGAACCTCGTGCTGTGCTCGGTCGACCCGGCCGTGCAGAAGCTCCTCGACGCCTACGGCCTGACCGAGAAGATCGGCGCCGATCGGATCTTCGCGACCTCCGTGGACGTGCTTGATGCCTATCGAGCGCTGCCGGCCACGGAGCCGACCGCGACGACGCCCGAGCGGCGACGGCGCCGGCCGACGGGACGACACCGGCGGAAGGCTGAGGGGCATCGTGTCCCCGCTTCCATCGCGCGAGGAGCGCACGGCGGCCGGCGCCGCCGCCCGCGCCCGGGTGCCGCTGTCGGCCCACGCCGGCTGGCGGCCGGCGCCCGATCGACCCGACCCGGTCGCGCTCCTCGAGGAGCAGGCCGCGACGCGGGTCCCGGAGCTGGTGCCGATCCGCCACGGCCGGATGGCGGCCACGCCGTTCACCTTCTACCGGGGTGCGGCGCTGCCGATGGCGGCCGACCTGGCCGCGACGCCGGCCAGCGGGATCATCGTCCAGCTCTGCGGCGACGCCCATCTCTCGAACTTCGGCCTCTTCGCGTCGCCCGAGCGCGACCTCGTCTTCGACATCAACGACTTCGACGAGACGCTCCACGGGCCCTTCGAATGGGACGTCAAGCGTCTCGCCGCGAGCATCGTGGTCGCCGGCCGCGTTCGCGGGTTCGACGCTCACGCCACCCGGCACGCCGTCCACGTCGCCATCGGGGGATACCGCGAGCGGATGGCGACGTATGCCGGGATGCGTGCCATCGACGTCTACTACGCCCGCGTCGACGCCGCCGGGATCCTGGCCTACGTGGACAGGCGAGCCCGGCCGTTCCTTCAGCAGACGGTGAAGTCCGCCCAGCACCACGACGCCATCCACGAGCTTCCGAAGCTGACCGCGGTGGATGCGGCGGGTCGCCGCCGGATCGTCGACCACCCCCCGGTCATCAGCCATCCGCCGGGAGTCACCCCGGACCTGGTGCACGGCCGCAGTCGACGCCTATCGCGCGAGCCTGCAGGAGGATCGGCGCGTCCTCCTCGACCGGTACGAGGTCGCCGACATGGCGTTGAAGGTCGTGGGAGTCGGGAGCGTCGGGCTGCTCCGCCGTCGCCGCGCTCCTCCTCGGCGGGGACGACGACGATCCGCTCTTCCTGCAGTTCAAGCAGGCCGAGGCCTCCGTGCTGGAGCGGTTCCTGTCCCCCAGCAACCAGCCATCCCACGGCGCCCGGGTTGTCGCCGGCCAGCGCCGCCTGCAGGCGGCCAGCGACATCCTCCTGGGCTGGGCGGTCGGGCAGCAGGGTCGCCACTGGTACGTCCGCCAGCTCCAGGACCAGAAGGGCGGCGCGGTGATCGACGCCATGACGATCGACGACCTCGCGACGTGGGGCGAGCTGTGCGCCTGGGCCCTCGCGCGGGGGCACGCGCGGTCCGGCCAGCCCGCCGAGATCGCCGGGTACCTCGGCACGGACAAGGCGTTCGACCACGCCATGGGCGAGCTTCGCGGCCGCCTACGCGGACCAGAACGAGCGTGACCACGCGGCGTTCGTCGCCGCCATCGCCGCGGGTCGGATCACCGCCGAATCCGGCGTTTGATCAGCGCTGTCTAGAGGCCCGTCTCGAAGAGCCGCACGTCGAGCGCGGAGATCACGTGGCCGTCGCCGCGGGTGACGGCGAGCGCCTCGCGGGCGCCCAGCACGTCCAGGTCGGCCGGGAAGCGCCGGATCATGCTCGAGGACGACCTTCTGGATCCGGACCGCGTTCTGCTCGAAGACCTCCAGGACGCTCAGGGCGTTCGCCGCCTCCGTGCCCTCCAGCACCCCGGCGTCGTAGTCGGTGATCAGGCTGATGTTGACGACCGCCATGCCCGAGCTCACGGCACAGGAACGCCTCCGGGTACTGGGTCATGTTGATGACCTCCCACCCGGCGTCCGAGAACCACTTCGACTCCGCCTTCGTGGAGAAGCGCGGACCCTGGATCACGACCACCGTGCCCTGCTCGTGGACCGGGATTCCGTGCTCCCGGACCACGTCGATCGCGATCTGCCGGAGCGTCGGGTCGTAGGTCTCGGCGGAGCTCAGGTGGCTGACGATGGGCCCGTCGAAGAACGTGTCCGCCCGGCCGTTCGTGCGGTCCACGAACTGGTCGCAGACCACGAAGTCACCGGGCGCGACATCGCGCTGCAACGAGCCGGCGGCACAGGGGCTGATGACCGCCTTCACGCCAAGCGCGCGCATGGCCCAGACGTTGGCCCGGTAGTTGATCCGGTGGGGCGGGATCGTGTGGCGCCGCCCGTGGCGCGGCAGGAAGGCCACCTTCCGCCCGGCCACCTCGGCCAGGAAGACGCTGTCCGAGGGCGCGCCGTACGGCGTGTCCACCTTGATCTCGCGGACGTCCTCCAGGAGCGAGTAGAAGCCCGAGCCCCCGAAGACGCCGATCTCCGCCGTGTCACCCATCGCGTGCCTCCTGGTGCTGGTCGCTGCTCGGGCAGCCGCAGCCCGGTCTCCCGAGGGGAGCCTAGCGCGCCCGCACGTGACGTGCCCGGTCCCGTCCGCCGGATCGGACCGCTGAGCATGGCTCGCGGCACGTCAGGCGTGCCGCGGCCGGCGCTGGGCGGCGCGCACTGCCGCTCGCGGCCGCGCCTACACCCCCGTGCGCATGATCCCGGCGATGCCGTCGAAGGCGCGGTCGAAGGTCATGATCCGGTCGACTCCTCGCTGCCGCATGATCGCGAGGTGGACGGCATCGCGCGCCGACCGAGGGGTCGTGAGGACGCCGGCGCCTCGTGGATCGCCTGGGCGGCCCGGATCCCGGATTCGAGGGCGCCCTGGATCCAGGCGTGGTACAGGGAGCAGTGCTCGCCGGCGAAGTGGATCCGCCCTTCCGGGGCCACGATGTCCGCCTGGAGCTCGGTCTGCTGCCCCGGGGCGAACATCGCGAATGCGCCGCGGGCCCAGCGGTCGCTGTACCACGCGTGCGAGGCACCGCCCTCGTAGACATCGCGGATCCGTGGATGAATGCGCTCGACGTCGTCGAGCGCCTCCTCCAGGCGCGTCTCCTCGTCCATCGCACCCCACTGCAGGGCGTCCTGGCCCCAGGTGTAGCTGGCCAGCAGGACCCCGCGGCCCGTCTGCGGGTCGGGCGTCGGGTAGTTCAACCGACGGATCGGGAGCTCGGTGACGCTGCCGCCGCCGAGGATGCCGTCCTCCTCCTCCCAGAAGCGCTCGCGCACCTGGAACAGGATCTTCGTCGAGGCGTGGTAGTTGAGCTGGCGGATCGCCCGCTGCTTGGCGCCGGAGAAGGGCGTCAGCGTCTCGATGGTGCGCAGCACCGAGAACGGGACCGTGATGACGGCGAAGTCGGCGCGCTCCGCGAACCTGTCGGCCTCGGTCTTGAAGTGGACGGTCACCCCATCGGGGTCCTGGTCGATCGCGAAGACGTTCGCGCCGAAGCGGATCTCGTCCTTCAGGTGCGGGTAGAAGGCGTTCGGCAGGGCGTCCATGCCGCCGGCGATCTCCTGCATGTCGACGTACGCGCCGCCGAGGTCCTCGCGCAGGATCTCGACGAGCGAGTTGTGCATGTCGGCCTCGAGGAAGTTGACGACCGTGAAGTACTCGATCGCGCCCTTCGACCAGCCCCTCGCCCGCAGGAACTCGTGGAGCGAGTACTCGTCGTACTCGCGGACGATGTGATCCCAGGCTGCCGGGCCATCGTGCGCGACCATCGCCCGAAGGTCGCCGATCTCCAGGTCCCAGAGCTCGTCGGCCGTCCGGCCACGCTCGTGGTCGGCCAGGACGAACGGCAGCCGCGTGGGGTCGCGGTCCGCCTCCGCCCGCGTCATCCGGGTACCGCCCAGGTGGACCAGCGCCTTCGGGTTGCCCATCACGAACGGCCGCAGCGGCAGGCCGAACAGCTGGCAGTAGCTGAGCGTGAGGTCGTGGGCGCGCGGGATCCGCATGCCGCCGGCCTCGGCGTAGAGGCCCGGCGCGAACGGGGCCCGGAGCGTGTAGATCCGGCCGCCGACGCGGTTCTGGGCCTCCAGCAGCGTCACCCGGTGGCCCTGGCGCTTCAGCTCGAAGGCGGCCACCAGGCCGGCCAGGCCGGCGCCGACGACGACCACCCGCTTCGGCGCCTGCAGGCGGGGCTCCAGGCCGGAACCCGCAGTGGCGAGAACCTCCGGGTCGACCGGGGTCGTGTCGGGCGGCACCTCGTCGGGCAGGATGTCGGTCACCCCGCCTCGCTCCCGGTTGGCAGCTCGTCGCGCATGCCGGCGTGAATGGCGAACGCGTTCTTGATCGCCGCCGCGATCGCGCCCTCGATCCAGCGCCGGGCCCGCTGGTCGCAGGCGTCGTTCGCGAACCAGATCCGACCCACCGGCCGGACGATGTCGTCGTAGAAGCGGCTGGTCATCTCGAAGGGCCGGAAGAGCGGGCCGATGCCGCCGCCGTGGCGGTCCAGGGCCCAGTCGTGCGAGATGCCGAACTCGAAGGTCTCGAGCCGGCCTCCGGGTGGATCTTGCAGAGGTCCTGCGAGCGCCTGGGTGATCCGCTGGTTCTCGTCGAGCATGCTGTAGGCCATGCTGTCCTGCTCCCAGGCATAGGACGCGATGAGCACGCCCTTGTCGATCGACGGGTCCTGGCCGGCCGGGGTGTAGACGACGTTGCGGATGGCCAGGTCGGTCACGGTCACGCCGTGGGTGATCGCGTAGTCGTCCGCCCACCAGCGGCGGCTGAACTGCATGAAGATCTTGTGGGCCCGGCCGTAGTAGACGTTGCGGATCGTGAACCACTTGTCGACGTCCAGGCCGTTGATCTCCATGTGCCGCAGCAGCACGAACGGGACGGTCAGGATGCACTCGTCGGCGGTCACGGATCCCGGCGTGCCGACCGCGTCCCGGAAGTGGACGGTGACGCCGTCCGGGCGCTGCTCGATGGCCTGCACCTCGGCACCCAGGCGCGTGTCGTCGAGCAGCGGCGGCGCGAAGGCGTTGGCCAGCGTGTCGGCCCCGCCGTCGATGTACTCCAGGTCGCCGAAGACGTCCTCGTGCCAGTGGCTGAACCACTCCACCAGCGAGAAGTGGAAGCGCCCCTCCAGGTTGAACAGCGGGCCCATCAGCGCGAGTGCCTGCTCGCTCACGCCGCGCTCCACGAGGAAGCCCAGCAGCGAGTAGCGGTCGTAGCGCTCCACGAGCTTCTCCCAGCCGCCGGGCTCGGCCGACCAGGTCGATGAGCGGCTGCATCGCGGCTCGCAGGATGTCGGCCGGCGGCCGGCCGCGCTCCGCCCGGCGGCAGGTCGAAGTCGAAGCTGTCGGCGGTGAAGGCGCTGCGGCGGACGCCCCGGCCGTTGAGGTGGATGAAGGTGTCCTCGTCCTCCATGCCGAACGGCGTCGTGGCCAGGCCGAAGCGCTCGTGGATCAGGTGCTGGCCCAGGTGGTGCTGGCGCGGGAAGCGCATCGCCCCGAACTCGCCGTACATCTGCCCGGCGAAGCCGCGGTACGTGTAGATCCGCCCGCCCAGGCGGTTGCGCGCCTCCAGGAGCGTGACCCGGTGGCCGGCCTCCTGGAGCAGCAGCCCGGCGGTGAGCCCGGCGATCCCGGCCCCCACGATCACGACGTGACGCGGCTCGCCGGGGCGCGGCTGGCAGGCCGTCGCGGAGGACGCTCAGCAGGTCGATCGTCGTCGTCATGGTCGGGCGGTCAGCTCCCCGCGTCCGCCTGGCGGTTGAGCGCCTCGCCGACGATGCGCTGGAGCTCGGCGTCAAGCTCGCGGAGGACTGGGTTGCGGCTGGAGCTTGCCTCCTGGGCCGAGACCTGGTGGCGCCGGTCGTCGAGCACGATCGCCCACGAGAGGTGCGTCGCATCGGCGACGAGGCCGTCGGCCCCGATCGCGGCAGGAAGCTCGAAGAAGCCCGTCCTGCGCACGAGGTCCGCGAAGGCCTCGACGTCGGCGGACGGCACGCTGACGAGTGGCTGCCAGCCGGTCGCGTCCGTCCACTCCTCGACCCGGCCGTCCGCGTGGAGGCGCGTTCCCCAGGTGGTCCGGGTGCGCACGAGGTACTCGACGAACACGTCGTCGGTCTCCGGGCTGCGTGCCCTCGGGTCGCTCATGGCTTGAGCCGCCATTCGTTCGAACCGGTCACCGACCGCAGGGCCTCCATGAACGTGACCATGTGCGGCGCCCGCATCGTTCCGCCCAGGGACATGATGTTGTCATTGTTCTCCGCGACGGAGGCTCCGAGGCCGGCCCCCTGCGAGGCGGTGTCGTGGCCCGTTGCGGTGCCGGTCGTGCGGCCCGTCCCGCCGATGACGCCCCCCGGGTCGACCGCGTACTCGTCCCGAAGGCCGATCATGTGGCCGAACTCGTGGGCCGCCGTGTTCTGGGTGCCGCCTCCCGCGAACCGGACGTCGACCCGGCGAGCCCCGGCGCCCTCACCGCCCTCCGAGCTCCCAGCCCCGGTCGTGGTGCGAATCCTGGTCGCGGCATTCGACAGGGTGCCGCCACCGGTGCGCGTGGCGCGCAGGAAGTCGGCGACCGCCTGGGCGCGTTGTTCCGAGATCCGCAGGTTCCGGGCGTCGCCGCGGGTGGTGCCGCCGCCCGCCGTGTCCGCATGACCCACGATGTCGATCGAGGTCCCGGCTCCGCCGGCGGGCGTCTGGAAGCTCCTGATCACCCCGATCAGGAACGTCTGCTGGTCGGCACTGAGGGTCGTGGCTCCGCGCTCGAAGTAGACGCTCTGGTTGAGCAGGTGGCCGTGCGTCACGGTCTGGCTGCTCCCCAGGTTGAGCGTCTGGTCGGTCGCGCTCGCGAGGGTGCCGGGGTGGACGTTCGCGCCGAAATCACCGCTGCCCTCCGGGGTCTTGTAGACGTTCGCCGTGCAGTGCGTCGGGCCGGCCGCCTCGGGGATGGCCGAGGCGCCTGCCTCGGCTGGGCCGATCATGTTGTTCTGGGTGTTGACGACGACGTTCACGCTGGCCAGCTGCGCCTCCCAGCCGGGGTGGCTGCTCTGGAACTGGAGGCCGTGCCCGGCCGTGCCCCAGGCTCCCGCGACGGAGCCGCGGAAGTCCGTCATCCAGGCTTCCTGGCCGCCGGCCCACTGCCAGGCGGCGACTGCCTCGGCTCGGCGGGCGGCCGGGAGGCGGTTGAGCCGGTTCGCCGCGGCGTTGAGGCTGGGATCGGCGGCGACCGCGCGGCCGCCGGCGACACTCATGCCGTCGAGGAAGTTCACCCGCACGTTCATCGTGATCGTCAGGGCCATCGCCGCGGGGTCGTAGCGAGCCTGGAACCCGCCGCGGCCGGTGCTCGGGAGGATCGTCGTGCCCCCCGCGGCGGCGGGGTACGGACCCGCCTCGCGGAAGCGCGCGAGGTCCTCCGGGACGGCGGGTGTCGTGCCGGGCGCCGCGGTATCGGTCGCGGGAACCCCGGCAGCGGGGACGCCGGCAGCGGGGACCCCTGCGTCGGCAGGGACGCCGGCGTCGGGTCCCTCGCGCTGGACCACCCGGGCGACGGCCCGGTTGCCTGCGGTCGCCTGGAGGTGCTCGACAACCTCCTGCTGCAGGGCGCCCGACTCCATCATGCCGGCGAGCGCCAGCTCCAGGCCGCCGGTGCCCTGGATCGCCGAACCGGCGCCAACCCCGGATGCTCCCGCATTCGAGAGGCCTGCTCTCGAGAGGCCGCTGCTGGCGGGCCCGGCGCCGGCATGCCCGGTGCCCGACCGGGCGCCGCGCGGCCCCGCCACCGCCGACCCATGCGGCGCGACGCGCTTCGAGGAGACGGCGCGCAGGCTGCCACCCATGACCGGACGCTACCACGCGCTCGGGGCGGAGCGGAATGTCCGGGAGGGCAGATATTCGCGACGCCGTCATGACTCCTGCGCGGCGGGCTGGTCGTCCCGGGGGGGGCCGTCCTGCGCGCCGTTCAGGAGGGCCGCGCGACGCGCTCCTCCGGGGGGCGCACGGCCTGGAAGCGCCGGTAGAGGAGCACGTCGTAGACGATCTTCAGCCCCCCGGCGATGACGAAGGGCGCGCCAATGAACGCCGAGGTCAGGAAGAGTGGTCCCGCGATCAGCGGCGACGCGGCGACCCCCAGGCTGCGGGCGACG
Source organism: uncultured Chloroflexia bacterium (assembly GCA_963810065.1). Taxonomy (GTDB): domain Bacteria; phylum Chloroflexota; class Limnocylindria; order Limnocylindrales; family CSP1-4; genus CTSoil-043. Next base: position 10,766 of record CAWELX010000003.1, read on the forward strand.
CCGGTCACCCCGGCGGCGGCCGAGCGCTCGTCGGGTTCGACGATCGCCATCGTGTACGACTGGCGGGTCGGCACGTCCATCTGGCTGATGCTGAATCGGACCAGCAGCACGCCCGCCGCCAGCGGCAGGGTCGGCATGAAGGGCACCAGCGCGAGGAGCACGTTCGACGGCAGGTGGGTGAACACCATCGTGCGCACGAGCCCGAAGCGCGCCGCGAGGGGGCCCGCAGCGAGGGCGGAGAGGCCGGCAAGGATGTTGGCCCCGAAGAGGATGACCCCCAGCTGCCTGGGGTCCACCCCGAACCGCTGGCTGAACCAGAAGGCGATGAAGCTCTGCATGACGAACCCGCCGGCGAAGGCGTCCAGGGCGAACAGCGCGGAGAGCCGCAGCACGACCCCCTGGGAACGGTGCAGTCCCAGCCGCGAGCGGATCGTCGCGTCGGCCTGCTCGGCCGCGGGCACCTCCACGCTGCTCGAGACGCGCGCGAACAGGATCGCCAGGACGATCCCGACCAGCGCGTAGCCGACGATCACGAGGCGGTAGGCATCGGCCGCGTCCGCCCCGCCCGTGATCGCGAGCTGGGCGACGCTCCCGGCCGCCAGCGACCCGACCGCCGTCGCGAGCGAGCCCGCCAGCTGGTACCGGGCAAAGAACGTGGTCCGCTTGCGGGGCTCCACGAGCTGCGTGAGCGATGCCTGCTCCACCGCGAGGAACGGGCCCACCTCGTTCCCGCTGGGGCTGATGACCCCCAGGGTCGCCGCCACCACCAGGACGAGGTAGATGGGGGTCGCCGCGAACACGAGCCCCGCGGCGAGCATCAGGCCGGCGCCGACGACGAGGACCCGACGCCGGCCGATCCGATCCGCGTGCGTGGTCAGCCACAGCGAGATCGCGGCATCACCCAGGAGGGTCAGGGCCAGCAGGACGCCGACCTCGCCGCCGGTGAGCCCCAGCGCGTCGAGATAGAGCACGAGGACGACGGCGAGGAACCCGTAGCCGAACATCCGGAGGCTGCGCGTGGCGAAGAGCAGCGAGACGTCGCGCCTTCGCCCTGCCGCGTTCTCGCCGCCGATCACCTGCGTGCTCTTCTCCTGTCCGCGCAACCCCGCCGCGACGGCAGCGGGTGGCACGCCGCCGCGCCAGCCGGAGCCATCATCGTCCACCGGCATGCTGTGCGAGAGCCGCGCCCGCGCCGCCGCGCCCGCGCCTCGTCGCCCGCGAGCGCGTCACCCCGGCACCGCCCACGCAGCCGCCGTGCCTGGGGCGGGTGTACCGTGAGAAGCCCGCACGCCCGCTCGTCGGAACCGCGGGGGCGGGTCGAGCGTCGGGGTGGATGATGAACCTAGATCGCCACCGGATCCGCATCACCTGCGCGCTGCTGCTGACGGTCGCGGTCGGCATCGCCGGCTGTGTTGCCCAGCCCGGGGGGACGGCGGCCCCGAGCGTGAGCCCGGCGGCAACGCCGTCCACCACTCCGATGGCCTCTCCGGCCTCGAGCCCCGTCCGCACGATCCCTCGCGTCTCGCCGCCGGCAACGCCGACGGATGGAGAGGGCGTGCCGGCCGCCATCACGACCGCCGTCCTGGACGACGTCGTTGAGCGAACGGGCGTCGAACCGGGTTCGGTTGTCGTCATCAAGGCCGAGCCCACCGTGTGGCCCAATGGCGCCCTGGGGTGTCCCGAGCCCGGAAAGATGTACACCGAGGCGCTGGAGCCGGGGTACTGGCTGGTCGTCGAAGCCGGGGGCCAGCGCATGGACTACCGCGTCACCCGCCGGGGCACCCTGAAGCTCTGCGAGAACCCGGGACCCGGCTGAGCCGCGCCGGCCGCAGCCGGCTGAGCCCGGCCGCCGCAACCGGCCGTCTGCAGAATCGGCGAGGCCCCCGACCGGTGTGGTCGGGGGCCTCGCCCTGTCACCCGCTGGTGAGGTGCGTTACGGCTTGTGGTGTCCGTGGCCGTCGTCCAGCGACAGCTTGACGATGTCGGCCTGCCGTGCGCCGTTGGCGTCGTCGAGCGTGACGACGAGCCAGCCGCGGGCGGTGCCGGCCTTCGCCGCCGCCGGATCGACCCAGGCGGGAACCGAGGCCTTGCCGTTGGCGGCGACTCCCACGAAGTCGCCGGTGGACTGGGTCGGGTTGAACGGATCAAAGGTGGCCGCCCCGCTGGCCGCGTCGCCGAGCCCGGTGAAGCCGTCGAAGGACACCACCGAGTAGGTGAACGAGCCGGCATCCGCCGTCAATCCCAGGTCGCTCGCGAGCGCCGGCAGGATCAGCGTGGAGCCGTTGAGGGGCGCGTCCGCGAGCCAGCCGTCGACGAGGTTGAAGTCCGCGTCGAAGATCAGGCTCAGGAAGATCCCGTCGTATGCGCCGGCGAAGACGACACCCTCGTCGATCCCGACGACGTAGTAGTTGGGGGCGCCGTCGCCGTCGGTGTCGACGACGACGTCGACCTCGTGCGGGGCGGCGGTGGAGAAGCGGTCCCAGCTGTTGATCGCGAACTGGATGCCGCGATCGGTGGGATCGTCGGTGCCCGTGAGGACGGACGCCGGGATCGACTGGACGCCGGCGGCCCGGAGGTCCATGCCATGGGCGCCATCGCCGCGCGCATCACGGAGACCCAGGGTGTAGGTGTCGGCATAGCCGCTGTGCACGCCCTTGTTGGCGAGCTTGATCGCACCCTTGAGGACCCCGCCGTCGAGGGCGAGCCCGTGGTGGAGCGAAGCCTCGACGTCCGACAGGCCGCGCGGGACGAGCACGTACGGGACGCGGAGCGCGAAGAAGCCGTCCCGGCTGGTCTTCGGGGTCGCGGTGACGGCGCCGGACATGCTGCTCAGCACGCCGAAGTCACCGGTGAGGAACTGGTCGGCCGTCGGCAGTGCCGCGACCTGGGACCGGGACAGCGAGGCACGGACGTTGACCTGCCTCGAATCGTGCGCCCGCACCTTCACGGTGGACGGCCACACGGTGACCAGCGGGCTGCTGGCCGAGAGCTTGTACCAGACGTCCCTGGAGCTCGTGTTCCAGAGGGTGATCGACTTGGTCTCGCTGTAGCGGCCGTCGCTCTGCTCGTAGCCGAACGAGAGGCTCGCGGTCCTGTCGCTGGTGGTGGCCAGCCCGAGCGTTGCGACGGCCCGGTTGGCCTGGACCACGCCGGAGCCGGCGCGCAGCTGGTCGTAGCCGCTGATCGCGGCGTCGCTCGCGTCGGCCGTGTTGACGATGGCCGCCTTGACCTTGAGCGGCGACCAGCCCGGGTGGGCCTGGCGCACGAGGGCCGCGGTGCCCGCGGTCATCGGCGCGGCCATCGAGGTCCCGGAGTAGGTGGTGCCGTTCCAGCCGCTGCCGTTGAGCGAGGAGAGGAGGTTGACGCCCGGGGCGGCGACGTCGGGCTTGACGGCGCTGTCGCCGTAGCGCGGCCCGGACGAGCTGAAATCGGCGATCTCCTGGTAGGTGGGATTGGCCGTGCTGCCTGCCGACGTGAGGGTGATGGAGGCGCCCTCGTTGGCCAGCAGCGTGGCCTGCGCCACCTTGTCGGTCCCGATCATCGGGATCTCGAAGTACTCGGGGTTGTAGCCGATGAAGGTCGGCAGATCGCCCGCGGCGGTGTCGTCACGGTTGATGACGATGATCCCGGTCGCACCGGCCCCGGCCGCGGCTGCGCCCTTCTCGACGAAGGTGCAGACGCCGCGCTTGACGGCCACGATCTTGCCGGCCGACGCCGCGTCGAAGTCGGCCGCGGTGCAGCCGAGACTGACGCCGCCGCTGCCGTTGTCCAGGACGTGCAGGACGCCGCTCACCGGCAGCCCCGGGTAGGCGTTCTGGTTGATCGCGGGGATGTCCGCGCCGGCCGGGAGGTCGATCGCGGCGAGGGGCACTGTCGGGTATGCGTCAAGCGCGGCCACGCTGATGGCCTTCGTGGCCGCGGCGGGGGCGCCCGTGATGTACGGGACGGCGTTCTCGTTGCCGGCCGACGCGACGACGACCACGCCCATCTCGACGAGGTTGTTGGTGGCGACGGCATCCGGGTCGTCGTTCGAGCCGAACGGCGCGCCGAGCGACATGTTCACGACGTCGATCGCATCGGCGTGCGACACGTTGTACGCGGCCACCCACTCGAGGGCGTTCACGACCAGGTCGGTCGAGCCCTCGCAGCCGAAGACCTTGAGCGCGACGAGCTTCGCCTGGGGCGCCACGCCCGGGCCGACCACGAAGTCGGTGGGGTCGGCGTACAGCGAAGGATCGTAGGGCCCGCTGTAGGTGCTGTGGTCGGCCAGGACGCCCTGGCCGGCGGCGGTGCCGGCGACGTGCGAGCCGTGATCGCCGCAGTCCAGCGGATCCGCGTCCGGAGTCGGCGTTGCCGACCCGAGATCGCCCTCGGCGTCGTAGTCGTTGCCGGCGAAGTCGTAGCCGGCGACCACCTTGCCGGTGGGGAACGACCCGGGCTCGATGACGGTGGGATCGTTCGCGTCGTACGCGGCCGGGGTGCCCGCGCCGCCGAAGTTCGCGTGCGTGTAGTCGATGCCCGTGTCGATGACGGCGATGGTCTGGCCGGCGCCGGTGGCGCCGCCCGTCTGCCATGCCGCAGGCGCCCCGATGTACGGGACCGCCTTGACGTTGTCGATCGTGTAGGTGTTGAGCCGCCGGACGGCGACCACACCCGGGAGCGCGGCGAGGCTCGTCACCTTGCCGCCGGTCGTTCGGACCTTGATCCCGTTGTAGGCGTACTGGTAGCGGGCAAGCACGCGGCCACCCAGCGCCTTGATCCGGGGGTCCAGCTTGCCCTGCGCGGCGCGCAGCTGGCTGGCCTTCGCCTTGCGCTGGTCCTTCGAGAGCCCCGTCACGGCAGACGCAGCGTCGCCCGAGAGCTGAAGCACGACGGTGACCTGGCGGCTCGGGTCCGCAACGGCGGGCCGGAACGAGGGATCGACGTTGCCGAGGTTCAGCCCGTTCGAACTGGCGCGTCGGCGACCCGCCGAGCGCGGTCGGCGCGAGCGCCCCGAGAAGCAGGCACAACGTGGCCAGGGTGGCAACAACTCGTTTCATGCGCTCCCTTTCTCCTCCGGGGCGGCCGTCTCCCGGGACGGTCGCAGGCAGCCCACCTGACGGCGGGGCGAGTGGCTGGACGAGGAGGCGACCGTACATCTGCGCACGCTCCGGGTCAATCTGGAGGCCTTGCCCGTTCCCGGTGATGGTGCGCCCGAGCACCGGTCGCTCCGCGGTGGCGCCGCGGCGCGCCGGGCCCGCGACGCCTCCGGGCGACCCGTCGCGGCAGCGGACCCCGGCGTCCGGGCCGTCGCCGATGGGCCACCGGCGCCGCGGCGCTTCGCATGCCGGGCCCTACGGGATCGCGGGCCCCGTGGTGATGGCGATCCCACTCGGGGTGATCGACACGGAGGCGACACTCTGGCCGGCGTTCGCCACCGCGATGTTCACCTGCTCGATGAACGACTTCAGGCCGTCGAGGGCCCCTGCCGAATCCGCAGCGCTGCCCAGCGAGTTGAGATCCAGGCTCAGCTTGCCGTTCTGGACGACCGGCGTCGCCGTCAGGCTCACGAGGCCCAGGCCGGTGGGATCGACGTCGACCTCGATCGCTCCGTCCACGAGCTGGACCGGTGAGGCGGCCGGCTTGTCCGGCGACGTGATCCTGCTGATGAGGTCGGAGCCGATGGTCAGCGTCCCCGGGCCGGTGGTGAGGATCCCCTGGGCCTGGTTGAGGATCGCCTCCGCCTCGGCGTAGACCGGTTTGGTCGTCCCCGTGGCGGGATCCGTCAGGGCTCCCTTGATCCTGGCCTGGATGGTCGGGAGCCCGGGCTTGGGCTCCGGCGGCTTGGACTGGAGGTCCGGCTTCGATTCGTCCGTCGGGGCGGTCGCCTGGCTGATCGCCGGTGGCGCGACCACGGGCGGTGGCGCGACCACGGGCGGAGTGGCGATGGGCGGTGGCGCGACCACCGGCGGGACGACTGCCGGCGGGACGACCGGCACGACCGGCACGACCGGGGTGGTCACGGGCGTCGTGCCCGGGTCGCTCGGGGCAGCGGGCGGCTCCGTCGGCGGCGTCTTCGGGTCGGGCCGGCCGGCGGCGTCCACCGCCGCGACGGACCCGCGATGGAAGAGGCTGCCGAAGTCGATCACGCCGATCGCGAGGCCCAGGATGACCGCGGCGATGACCTCCGCGAGGGGCGTCTGCTCATCGAGTGGCAGGATGCCCGTGACCCCGGACAGGAGCGCGAGGCCGGCCCCGCCGACGAGACCCCCGATGGCTCCCCGGAAGGGGTGCCGCCCGCGAACGCTGGAGAGCACGCTGGCGAGCCCGACCAGGGCCAGCGCGGCCCCCGCGACGAATCCCGGCGTGGGGACAGGGTCGCCGGCAATCTTGATCCAGCCCGAGCCCTCGCAGACCGGCGAGCCACCCGACTCGAGCGCGCCGCTCACGAAGATGAGGCCGGCGAGGTCGACGGGGAGGATCTCGCCGACGTCGATGACGCTCGACGCGCTCGTTCGGAGGTTGTCGCCGGATGCCGAGCCCTGCAGCGGGGTGGGGACGCCGAAGATCTCGACGTGGTACGAGGCGTTCGCGATCGGGCTGCCGCCGGTCGTCCCGCTCCACTCCACGGTCCCCTTCGGGTCGACGATGAACGGGTCGTCCCGCGTGCCGCCACCGGCCTCGGACGCAGTGCTCACGACGTTGCCGGACGCATCCCGTGACGTGACGGTCAGCGTGCATGTCGTCAGCGGGAACGCCGAGATCGACGGCACCGCGATGAGCAGGAACCATGACAGCGAGGCCACGCCCGTGGCGACCGCGATGGCTCGACGCATCCCCGTACCTCCAGCTCGCGAGCACGGGACGCCGCCAGAAGGGTGCGCTGCCCGGGACGCCGTTCTCCAGTGCCATTCGTCAGGCGCCGGCCGGCCGGACGGCCGCCGCCGCACGAACGACCTCCGTCCCAGCGCCGGCGGAGCCGCCGGGGTGCTCGTCACGCGGTAGGCTGCGCCGCATGAGGACCGGCCACGCGCGGGCGCTCGCGTCGGTTCCCGAGCCTGCGCTCGGGGCCTGACCGATGCCGGCGCCCCTCGGGAAGACGCCCACGAAGAAGATGCCGAGCATCCAGGTGTTCGGCCTCGAGGACTCGCAGGCGACGCGCGCGGCGATGCGGTTCTTCCGGGAGCGACGAATCGTCGCCAGCTTCGTCGACCTGCGCAAGAGGCCGATCGCGCCGGGAGAGCTGCGCCGCTTCGTTGACCGGCTGGGCGCGACCGCGCTGCTGGACGTCGACAGTCGCGCGTACGCGGATGCCGGCCTGGCGTACCTCACGCTGGACACGGCCGGCGTCGTCGCGCGGATCCTTGCCGACGTGCGCCTGCTTCGGCTGCCCCTCGTGCGCTATGGCGACGACGTGACGGTCGGCCGTGACGAGACGTCCTGGAAGGCCTGGCTGGCTCGACCGCGGTAGCCCCAGGGGTTCGTCCTGCCGGCTGGGTCACGATGCGCTCTGAGCGCCAGTCGGCGGCGGCCACGCCCGTCCTCGGCGGCCAGTGCCGGTCGCTATCATCGCCGGATGCCCACGCTCGACGAACTCTGGGACTACGACGATCCGGCCGCCTCCGAGACCCGCTTCCGGGCGGCCATCCAGGCCGCCGACGACGCCGGTGATCAGCCGGGCGCCGACGAGGCGCGCACGCAGCTGGCTCGATCGCTTGGTCTGCAGGGCCGGTTCGACGAAGCCCACGCCGAGCTCGATCGCGTCGACGCCGACCCCGCGGCGCAGGATCGCATCCGCGTTCGGTCGCTCCTGGAGCGCGGGCGCGTGCTGCGCTCCGGCGGGGATCCCGCAGCCTCGATGGCGCCGTTCCAGGCCGCCTGGGAGCTGGCCCGCTCGCTGGACGAAGACGGCCTGGCCGTCGATGCCGCCCACATGCTGGCCCTCGTCGACGCGTCCCCGGGCGAGCCGGCGTGGCACCAGCGGGCGCTGGAGCTCGCCGACACGTCGCCGCAGCCTGCCGCGCGACGCTGGCGGGGCAGCCTGTGGAACAACATGGGCTGGGCGCGCTTCGAGGCCGGAGACCTCGATGGCGCCCTGGCAGCCTTCCAGGCCGCGCTCGGCGCGCGCCGCGAGCAGGGCCAGGCCCGGGAGACGCGCATCGCCGAGTGGTGCGTGGGACGCTGCCTTCGGGCCCTGGGTCGCCCCGCGGAGGCGCTGGCGATCCAGGAGCGGCTGGCGGTCCAGACGGCCCAGGCCGGCGATCCGGAGGACGGCTACGGGGTGGAGGAGATGGGGGAGTGCCTGCTGGCCCTGGGCCGGGCCGACGATGCGCGTCCCTACTTCGCGCGCGCCGCGGAACGGCTCGGCGCGGACGCCTGGCTGGCCGAGCACGAGCCGGACCGCATCGACCGGCTCCGGCGCCTCGGCCAGGGCTGATCGGGGAACCCGCGCTCTCCGCGGCCGTCAGATTGCCGAGTAGACGCCGTAGAACAGCGCCGCCGCCGCCGCCGTGAGGAGCGCGCAGAGAGCGATCGGCCCGGGCCTCCGCAGTCGGAAGACCGAGACGACCGCCACGATCGCAAGCCCGACGGTGATCTGGACCGCCCAATAGGCGGACGATGTCGTGTCGGCAATTCGGGTCAGCCCGTAGGCGCCTTCGCCGACGAGGATCCCGGCGATCACGGCCGCGCCGGCAGCGATCCGGCTCCGGTCGATCCCGCGGACCCAGGCCGCCGCGACCCCGAGGGCAGGTCCCGCGACGATCGCGGCCAGGCCCCAGAACAGCCACAGGGCGGTCCCCGTCGCATATCCCCGGAGCTCCGTGGCGACGACGTAGCCGGCCAGCATCGCCGCGAGGGCCAGGAAGCCGAGCACCAGGCCGCGTCGCGGCGCGGTGTTGCACAGGCACAGCAGGAACGCCGCGAGGCTCCATGATCCGGCCGAGTTGGCGAGCGAGCTCATCTCGAATGGGAGCGTGCCCTGCCCGACGGAGGTCAGGAGCCCGACCGTAAAGGCGCTGATCGTCACGAAGGCGATCGATCGTGCAAGGCCTGCCGCTGGCGGGGTTGCGACTCGCTCCTGGTACATCGCGCAAGGGTATCGCCGGCAGGCCAGCCAGCCCGTCGGCGGCGTTCTTCACCGAGCTCGAGCGCTCGATCCTTCTGCGATCGCCGATCGCGGACCCACCGGCGGGACGCCCCGACGCGCATCACGCCGTCGTGCCGGGGTCCAGGCGCGGTACGATCGGCCGGAAGCGAGGAGGACTGCGTGGGCGGGATCGAGCTGGTTGGCACTCACGTCGCACGGCTGTTGCCGGAAGCCGCTGCCGGTACGCTGGGCCGCCTGGAACGTGCGGCCCGGACACAGGTGTTCCGTCCCCGCGACGTGCTTCATGCGAGGGGTATCCAGCTGCCTCCATTCATCCTGCTGGATGGGCACCTGATGAACCGCCGGATCGCGGAGACGGGACAGGTGTACGCGGCGCTGATCGCCGGGCCCGGCTACTTCGGCGGACTTCGCTCCATCAGCGATCCCGACGCCGAGGCCCTCTACGAGCTGGTCGCCCTGGGCGACGGGACGTGGGCGACGTGGGATCCCCGGTTCATGCGAGAGCTCGCGCTGCAGGACGCGGGGCTGGCCGTCGACCTCCTCGACCGGTCGGCGGACTTCGCCATGGTTCTCAACGTGCGGCTCGACGAACGGACCTTCGCGAGCGCGCGCCAGCGGATGGCCGCCATCCTCACCCGATATGGGAAGGAGATCTTCGACACGCCCCATCCCATCGCGCAGCGAGCCGACCTGGCGGCCATGATCGGCACGAGTCGCGTGATGATGTACCGCACCCTGCGCGGGCTGGAGGCCGACGGGCTCGTGAAGCGCGAACACGGTGGCGGGATCAAGATCCTGGACGAGGAGCGGCTCGCTCAGCTGGTCGAGGTCGCCGCCCCGGAGGGCGCCCCGGCCATGTGACGGCCCGGCGGTGTCGCCCGCGCAGCACCGCCAGGCTCGGCGCGACACTCGCTCCCTGAGGGGTCCCTCGGGCGATGACCTGTCCCGTTGTGACACCCCGGCCCGGTCAGCCGGCGGGCGTTGACACTCTCCCGGCCTTGATCGCAGCCAGGTACGCCGCATGGTCCCGGGCGTTGACGTCGGCGTAGGCCTCGGCGAAGTCGGCGATCGCGCCGTCGAACGTGTCGCTCGTGCCCAGGTAGGCGGAGATCGCCACGGCGTCGCCGGTGCGGGCATGCGCCCGCGCGAGGGACCAGCCGCAGAGGCCGCCGTAGAAGCCCAGGCCCCGGGCCTGGAGGGTCGTGGTGTCCACGGAGCCCTTCATGTCCCACAGCTGGCGCAGGTAGAAGTCGCGTCCGCCGGGGCCCTTGGTCCAGCCCAGGAAGATGTCCGAGGTCGCCTGCATGAGCTGCTGCCCGACCACGACGCGCTGGCCGTGGTTGGCGTGCCCGCTCGCGGCGAGGTACGGTTCCATGACCGAGGCCGTCGCCTCCTTGGCCTGGAGGATGAGCGGGTCGTTCTCGTCGCGGCCCTCCAGCACGAGCACGAAGCAGCGGGTCCCGACGCTGCCGACGCCGACGACCTTGAGGGCGAAGTCGACGAAGCGGTAGCGCTCCAGGAAGTCGCGCCGGTTCTCCGGCATCGTGGCCCGGTAGTCGGTGAAGACCTTCTCGAGGACTCGCCAGGTCGCCCGCGTCGACGTGGGTGATGACCGGCGGGTCCTCGAGGATGACCCGGCGCCCGTCGACGACCCCGGTCAGCGACTCGAAGGCGCGCATGCCGTCGCGCCGGCGGGCCTTCGTGAAGATCGCCTCGAGCCGGGCGCGGCGCCCGCTGCCCGTGCGGCCCTGGAGCAGGCCGGTTGCCTCGCCGGCCTCCCGGATGTCGGCGTCGGTGATCGAGGCGTACCAGACGTCGAGCAGGCGCATGCCCGCGTAGCGGGCCATCCACTGGCGATAGCCGCGGACGGTGGCCATCGTCGCCGCGCGGTTCTGGGCGGCGCTGAAGCCGTTGGCGCGGCCGGCGATGACGACGCTCGCGGCGAGCCGCTTGACGTCCCACTCCCACGGCCCCGGGAGCGTCTCGTCGAAGTCGTTGGCGTCGAAGACGAGCGTCCGCTCGGGCGAGGCGAAGAGGCCGAAGTTCGAGAGGTGGGCGTCGCCGCTGGCCTGGACGAAGATGTCGGTCCGGGGCGTGGCCGCGAGGTCGAAGGCCATGACGGCCGGCGTGCCGCGGTAGTAGGCGAAGGCCGACTCGGCCATCCGCTCGTGGCGCAGCGGAACGAGGTCGGGGAGCCGGTCCTCCTCCTGGGCCGCCAGGATCGCGATCGGGTCGCGGCCGGGCGCCGGCTCGAACGCGGCGTGGCTCACCCGCGGCACGCGCTTGCGGGCGGCCTTGCCCTTCGCCGCGCGCTCGCTCCGCGGGTGACCCACGGACGGGCGGTCCACGACTGGCCCGGCCGGCGATCTCGACCTGCCAGACGGCGTCGTACACGGCCGCCGTCGCCTTGTCCGGGGTGGGCTTGCGCGGTCGCCGCGCGGGCCTGGTCGGCTCAGTCATGGTTCATTGACCTCCGAGGCAGGCGGCGGGTGGCGACGGGCGGGGCACGGCGGGCCCGCATCTGCGGGCCACAGGATGCACCCTGGCGCGCCTGCCTGCCACCCGGCGTCGCGCGGCGGAACCGCCTGCCCCGCTCAGGTGGCGGCGCCGTGGCAGTGCTTCACCTTCCGGCCGCTGCCGCAGGGACACGGGTCGTTGCGGCCCACCTTCGCGACGGCGGCCCGGACGCGCGCGTCCTCGGCCGCGTACCAGCCGACGAGCTCGGAGGGCGCCCGGCCCAGGCGCAGGAGCTCGGACATCATCCGCATCGGGCGGTCGACGTGGCCAAAGAAGGCCTTGTACCCGGCGCACAGGTAGTTGAGCCCAGGCTCTCCGTCCGGCGCCTGGATGAAACGATCCTTGGGGCAGCCGCCATGGCAGGCGAACTGGACGTCGCATTCGCGGCAGTACTGCGGCAGGCCGTCCCGCTTGTCGAGGCCGAACCGGCGCTGCTGCTCGGAGGCGACGAGGTCCGCCATCGGCGTCTGGGTGATGTTGCCCAGCCGGTAGTCCTCCTCGACGAAATGGTCGCAGGAGTAGAGGTCGCCGTTGTGCTCCAGCGCCAGGGCCGTGCCGCAGGTCTCGGAGTGGATGCACAGGGTTGGCGGCTCGCCGTGCCAGTTCGCCAGGGCGACGTCGATCATCTGGACATAGACCTCGCCGATGTCGCGGCGGACCCATTCCTCGAAGACGCCGATAAGGAACGCGCCGTACTGCTCGGCCGTGACCGACCGGTCGGTGACGAGGCTCCCTTCCTGGCGGTACAGGGGTCGATCGCGCCAGGACTTCCATGGGGCGGTCCGGGCCAGGCCCGGCGCCAGCCCCAGCTCCGCGAGCGGGACGTCGATCCGGGGCGCCGGCAGACGCTCGATGATCGGGATGAACTGCATGAAGCGGGCGCCGCACTCGTCCCGCAGGAACCGGTACACCTCCACCGGGTGGTCCGCGTTGGCCCGGTGCAGGGTGGTGAGAGCGTTGTACTCGACGCCGTGCGCCTGGAGCCGCTCCAGCCCGCGGCGCACCCGCTCGAACGTCGGCGCTCCGCCCTTGTCGACCCGGTAGGCGTCGTGCATCCCGGGCGGGCCGTCGATGCTGATCCCGACGAGGTAGTCGTGCTCCTTGAAGAACGCCGCCATCGCGTCGTCGATGAGCGTCCCGTTCGTCTGGATCGTGTACTCGACCGTCATTCCCGGCTTACGGTGCTTTTCCACGTACTCTGTTGCCCGGCGGAAGAAGTCCACGCCCATCATCGTCGGCTCGCCGCCCTGCCAGGCGATGGTCACGTGCGGGATCCGGTGCGCCTCGATGAGCTGGCGGACGTACTCCTCCAGGAGCTCGTCGGCCATCCGGAAGCGGCTGCCCGGGTACAGCATCTCCTTCGACAGGAAGAAGCAGTACTCGCAGTCCAGGTTGCAGGTGGCGCCGGTCGGCTTCGCGAGGAGGTGGAAGGCAGGCGGGCCTGGGTTCGCGGGCGACATCCCAGCCGGGCTCATGCCGGCGAGCCCGGGGCGGCGTGCCGGGCGGCCTGTCGGGCGGCAACCGCGGCGAGGAGATACGGCTCGACGATCATGACTGCGGCAACCGCGAGGACGATGAGCCCGATCATCTCAGGTGTCGCCTGGAGCATGACGGCCGTCAGCAGGATGACCATGAACGGCGCCTTGAAGAGGACCATCAGGAATCCGGCCATGACGCCCCCGATGAGGACGTCGGCGGGGATCCCCGGGAACAGCAGGCCGATGGCCAGCGCGACGCAGGTCGAGGCGAAGATCGCCGGAAAGGTCGGGCCGCCCAGGAAGCCGCTCTTGAAGGCGACCGCGAGCAGGACGAGCTTGACGAGCGCCATGGCGACGAGGACGGCCGGCCCGTACGACGCCGGGTCGGCGGCGATGGTCCTGATCTGGGTCTCGCCGGAGAAGAGCACGATCGGGGCGACCATCCCGGCGATGCTGAAGATCACCCCCGCCGCCAGCGCCCGCTCCACCTCGCGGCCCGCGAGGCGGCCGAACGCCGCGGCGGCGGCCCGGAACAGCCCGCCGGTGATGACCGCGAGGACCAGCCCGAGGAGCCCGAACAGGACGACGAGCACGATGTCGACTGGCTCATATGGCTGCGCCGATGTGAGGTGGAGGTAGTCCTGCAGGCCGTAGCTGCCGGCCGCCAGGAAGATGAAGTAGCCGATGGAGCCGCCGATGAGGTTGGCCGGCATGTTGCGGCTCTTCGCCTGCGGGTCCTTCACCAGCTCGGTGCCCAGGACTCCCGTGAAGAGGGGGTTGGCGACGAGGCCGTTGTAGGCGGACGCAAGCGTCGAGAAGACGAGCCGCGAGCGATGCTCGACGGGAATCCCCACCCTCTCGCCGTAGAAGGCCGCGATCTTCGAGGAGATGCCGCCAATCCCGCCCTCGGGACCCAGCACGGCGCCGGAGAGCAGCGAGACCCAGGCCATCAGGACATTGATGGGCAGGCCTCTCCAGTCGATGCGGGAAACGTCGCCGCCCAGGCTTTCAAGCAGCGACCCGTCAAGGTTGGTCGGGGCGTGCCGGTACTTCACGAGCAGGCCCACCAGCAGCGAGAACGGCAGGCAGATGACCGGGAACATCCAGCGGTTCGCCGCGACGAAGTCGTTCTCCCACAGGAGCTTGCTCAGCGCCTCGAACACGACGAGCCAGGCCAGCACGGCGACCGCGCCGATGACGGCGACGATCACGACGTGGACGTAGGGGTGGACGGGACGCGCGGCGGTGACGGCCTCGCTCGCCTCCCGCCCGTCGCCGATCCCGACGCCGGCTGCCGGGCTCGCGGAGGTGTCAGCGGCCCCGTCGCTCATCTCGACCTCCACATCCGTCACAGTTGCCGAGGGACGGACGCCGCCGCCTGCGGTCGCCGGCGCGAAGACTACTGCCTCGCCATGTGCATCCGCAGCTCCGCCTCGGGATCGACGATCAGCTCGCCGCTCACGTCCACCACGACCTTCTCGAGGCCCCCGGTGAACTTGAACGGACTGGTGTACTCCGGGGTCACCGGGGACCCCGGGTTGTGGCCGCAGCTGACGCCGCCCGGGTTGAGCGGCTGCTGGGCGCCTGGTGGAGCGCCTGCTCGTCGCGTGGCTCATGGGCTGAGATCGAAGACCACCTTCCGAGCGTGCGTGAACGCGTACGGGGCGTCGTCGACGCGTCGCGACGAGCGCCCGTTGTCGCGGCCCATGTCCATGCCGGCATAGAGTCGTGAACAGCATCGAGCACGTGAGGTGGAGGCGGCCGGGGCCGATCTGCGCCGTTGGCCGACGGCTGCGCCATCGGGCTGGCCGGTGGGCTCGAACTCGAAGCGCAGCTCATGGCGGCCGGCCGGCAGGGGGTCGGGCGTGGAGACCGTGAACCGCTGCCGGGCCACGTAGTTGTGGACGTAGTGGAGCCGGCCGCCCTTGACGTACAGCGAGTAGCCGCCGGCCGCCGTCCCCTGGCAGAACAGGACGCCCTCGGCGCCAGCCTCGGGGATCTCCACGAGCGCGGTGATGCTGTGGGGGCGGTTGTGGAGGCGCGGCGCGGCGAAGTTCGGGATGGACTGGGTCCCGGGCACGTACGTGTACTGGTTCCGCGGCACCGCCACGAGCGGCTTCTCGACCATCATCCGCGCCAGGCCGCTGCCGTCGACCGGCATGACCCCGTACGCTTGCCGGCCTCGACGTACCAGGTGCCGATCAGCTCGATGAGCTTCTCGCGGTTGTCTGCCGCGAGGTCGTGGTTCTCGGCCGGGTCCTCGTCGATGTGGTACAGCTCCCAGCCGGTGGCATCGAGCCTGGTCAGCGTCTCGGCCGAGATCGGGTTGCCGAAGCCGGTGCCGGCCTCCGCGAAGCGAGGGGCCGGGCCACGGGCAGACCGCCCGCCAGCCGTCCTTGTAGATGGCCCGATGCCCGAGCATCTCGAAGTACTGGACGTGGTGCCGGCTCGGGGCCGCGGAATCGTCGAGCGCGTGGGCGAAGCTCACGCCCTCGATCGGCGCCTGGGATCACGCCACGGATCGCCGCGGGCGGCGTCGATGCCCAGGAGGTCGAGCACCGTCGGCACCATGTCGATGATGTGGGCGTACTGGGTAGCGGACCTCGCCGCGCGCACGCACGCCCGCCGGCCACGACACGATGAACGGGTCGGTGGAGCCGCCGCGGTACGTCTCGCGCTTCCAGCGCCGGAACGGCGTGTTGCCGGCGAACGTCCAGCCCCAGGGGGAGTGGTTGAAGTGCTCGGGTCCGCCGATCTGGTCGATGACCGCCAGGCTCTCCTCGAGCGTCTCCTGGGCGTTGTTGAAGAACTGGGCCTCGTTCGTCGTCCCGCCGGGCCGCCCTCGGCGCTGGCGCCGTTGTCGGAGATGACCATGACGATCGTGTTGTCGAGGATCTCCCTCCTCGCGCAGGTAGTCGAGCAGCCGCCCGAGGTGGTGGTCGGTGTGGCTGAGGAAGCCCGCGAAGACCTCCATCATGCGGGCCGAGAGGCGGCGCGCCTCGGGCGAGAGCGACGCCCATTCGGGGACGTCGGGATCGTGGCGCGAGAGCTCGGCGTCGGCGGGGAGGATCCCGAGCTCCTTCTGGCGGGCGAACGACCGCTCCCGGTAGGCGTCCCAGCCGTCATCGAACTGGCCGGCGTACCTGTCGGCCCACTCCTTGGGCACGTGGTGCGGGGCGTGGGTCGCCCCGAAGCACAGGTGCAGGTAGAAGGGCTTGTCGGGTCGATCTGGCGGCAGGTCGGTGATGAACTCGATCGACTTGTCGACCAGGTCCTCGGTGAGGTGGTAGCCCTCCTCGGGTGTCCTCGGCGGCTCGACCGGGTGGTTGTCGTACACGAGCTCGGGTACCACTGGCTCGTGTCCCCGCCGCAGGAAGCCCGTAGAAGCGCTGGAAGCCCCGCCCCAGCGGCCAGCGGTCGTACGGCCCCGGCCGCCGTCTCGTAGACGCTCGGGGTGAGGTGCCACTTGCCGACCATGTACGGTGCCGTAGCCGTGCTCGAGGAGCATCTCCGCAGGGCATGCCGTTCTCGAACGGCATGATCCCGTTGTAGCCCGGGTAGCCGGTGGCGAACTCCGTGATGCACGCCATGCCATTGCTGTGATGGTTCCGCCCGGTGACGATGCAGGCGCGACTGGGCGAGCACAGCGCCGTCGTGTGCATGTTGTTGAAGCGCAGGCCGTCAGCCGCGAGCGCGTCGAACGTCGGCGTCTCGATCGGGCTGCCGTAGCAGCCGAGCTGGCCGAAGCCCGTGTCGTCGAGCACGACGAACAGGACATTCGGAGTGCCCTTGGGCGGCTGCGGCCGGGGATCATCGACCAGTCGCCCACGGACGCGTCCAT
Source organism: uncultured Chloroflexia bacterium (assembly GCA_963810065.1). GTDB lineage: Bacteria > Chloroflexota > Limnocylindria > Limnocylindrales > CSP1-4 > CTSoil-043. The sequence continues at coordinate 27,690 of CAWELX010000003.1, forward strand.
GGTCCTGCCGATCGCTCCGCCGAACGTGCGGTCCGGGATGGGAGGACGGTCCGGTCCTGCGCGAACTTGCCCATCGCCTCGGCGAGCGAGTCCTTCAGCGCGGCGGTCCCCTGCTTGTCCGTCCGGACCACCGAGCGGGCGAGCGCCCCGGCCAGGTCGCTGGACCGCCAGGGCCTGGTCCTCCTCGATCATCGGCAGGATGGCGGCGGAGCACTGCGGGCCCGAGGGCGTCCGGGGGCGACGATCGGCATCACGTGTCCTCCGTGCTTGCTGTCAGCGACCCAGTCTGACAAGTTTGGCACGAAGCTGACCGCCAGAGGCGGTACTCGCCTCCGATGTCGCCTCGCGAGGCACGCAGTTGACGACCTCGCACCTCCGCATCATCGGCAGGGGACCGCCGGTGCCTGCCCACGCCGGTCCCCGGGAGGCGCATCATCCCCGCGAAGGACAGGCTGCCGTCGGTGGGAGGGATCGGGATGAGCAAGCTCCGGGGCGCCGGCTCGAGTTCACCTTTGGAGTCGGGCCCGCCAGCGGAGTCCTCCGCGCGCGAGGTGGCGGCTGAGCTCGTGATCGACGAAGCCGGGCGCCAGCTGCGGGCGCCGTGGGCGGCGAGCGTCGCCGGACTCCTCTTCGCCGGCCTGTTCACGGCGGCACTCGTGCTGATGCGAACGTCTCCCCTGGTGGATGCCGACGACGCGGAGCTGGCCCGCCTGTTCGCCGCGGGAGACGACCTGTCCTTCGTGGTGGGCGGGCTCTACCTGGCGCCGTTCGCCGGCGTCGCGTTCCTCTGGTTCGTCGCGGTGATCCGCGACCAGATCGGCGAGCGCGAGGACCGCTTCTTCGCGACGGTCTTCTTCGGCAGCGGACTGCTCTTCGTGGCCCTGCTGTTCGCCGCGTCCGCCGCGGCGAGCGCCCTGGTCGTCGGCGTGCGCTACCTCCACCTGCCCCCGCCGCCGGCGGCGGACATGGCGCTGACGCGCTCGCTCGCCTATACCCTGCTCTTCGCGTTCTCGACGCGTGCCGCGGCGGTCTTCCTCATCTCGGCCGCCACGATCGGGTTCCGGAGCCGCACGTTCCCCAACTGGTTCGCCTGGACGGGATACCTGCTGGGCGTCGTGCTGCTGGTCGTGGTGACGGTCATCGACTGGGCCATCCTCGTGCTCCCCGGTTGGGTCGCCGTCGTCAGCCTGTTCATCCTCCGCCGCGAACGGGGGCGGCTGCGGGCAGCCTGATCCGTCTCTCTCCGCCGCCGCGGCTCGACGCTGGCGCAGCGCGCCGGCCCGGGGCTCGACGACTGGCGAAGCGCGCCAGCCTTGGGGGGCGCTCCGCCAGGTCCTGGTCAGCGCGGCTCGGCAGGGAGCGACGCCCGCAAGGCGGCGATCTCGGCCCGGAGGGCGGCCAGCTCCTCGACGATCGCGCTTGCTGGGACGAGCTCGGTCCCCGGCACGGCGGCGCCCGGCGCATCCATCGCGGCGGCCGTTTCCGTGGACGACCCAATCGTCGCTGCGGCGCCCGGCGCCACCTCCGGCGCGGTCTCGGCCGGCTTCGACGGCGCCACCAGCATGCTGGCGAGGATGCTGGCGAGGGCGCCGATGATCCCGATGCCGGCGAACATCACGAAGAGACCGGTGATCCGCCCGAAGAACGTCACCGGGTAGAAGTCGCCGTAGCCGACGGTCGTGATCGTCACGAAGCCCCACCAGAGCGCATCGCCGCCCGTCTGGATGTTGCTGTCGGGCGACCGGCTCTCGAACTCCAGGACGAGGATGCTCCCTGCCGAGAGCACGATCCCCGCGAGGAGGATCGTAATGAACGTCGCGTACTCCCCGCGGTTGTCCAGCACGTCCTTCACGAGCATTGTCCGGTTGTTGCCACCCAGCAGCTTGCCGATTCGCGCCAGCCGGCTCAGCCGCGCCAGCCGCAGGAGTGCGCCGATCTGGAACACGCCGATGCTCGGGATCGACCCGATGAGGTCGAGCCAGCCCCGCTGGCCGATGAAGTAGGCCCGCTTCGGCTTCGAACCGGCCAGGTTGAACGCGAAGTCGATCAGGAAGATCACGCAGACGGCGTTGTCGTAGACCGTCAGCAGCTCGCGCTCGGCCGGGGTGACCGGCAGGAACAGCAGGGCCATCAGGACGAGCGAGAAGATCGTCAGGACCAGGATGAAGATGTTGTAGGCGTTGCCGTGCTGCCGCAGCACCGGCGCCTGGGCGGTCATGCGGTCCGGGCCCTCCTCGCGTGTCGACCCCGTGGTCGCGGTGGCGCCATGGTACCGATCCGGCCGCGTGCGCTCGGGGGCGATCACGCAGGCAGCGGCCCGCGGAGCGGACTGCGCCGACCGCGGCGCGTCGAGCGGGTGTGGGCGCGAAGGTGCTCCCGATCCGGCCCCGACGAGAACGCGCCGAAGGCCAGGACGGACCCTACATCGAGGAGCGTGGCGGTCCCACGCCCCCGCCGAAGTTCATCCCCGGGACCTTGTCCCGGTTCCCGTAGGCGCTGGCCCCGTAGTGGCCCAGATCGAGCACGAAGGCGATCCCGACCCACAGCCAGTCCGTGCCGGAGACACCCGTTCCGGGGGTCCAGAGGATCACGTACATCAGGGTCGTGAAGGGCAGGAAGATGAGGCCCAGCAGGGGCAAGATGAAGGTCCCGAAGGCCGCGTCGACGGCCGCGGGCCGGGCGATCCAGTAGATCCCGAAGGCTACCCGTGGGAACATGGCCGCGAGGATCGCGAACAGGCACATGAGGGCGTACTCCTCCCTGGTCCGGTCGATCAGATCGGGCGGTGCGCCTCGGCGCGCTCCCTGCGAGGCCCCGGCGACGGTGCCGTCGTCGGCGCCGGTACGGCGTCCAGCTGCTCGAGCGCCGCATCGATGTCGTAGCCGAGGGCCCGCGACAGGTCCGGCGCGACCGCCACGACCCGCTCGATCCCGACGGTCGGCGCCAGCGCGATGAGCGACTCCACGATCTCGTCAAAGCTCAGGCCGGCCGCCAGCGCATCGCCGACGCGCTGCTGCCACATTGGACCAGCGGAGCCGGCCGCGATCGAGGCCCCCAGGCGCACCAACGCCACGCTGCGCGCGTCGAGCGGGTGGGCCGGAGCGTCCAGCCCGGACGCCATGACGGCCCGGCAGTACGCCGGATCCGCGATGGTCAGCTTTCGGAGGACTTCCTCGCTGGTGATCATCGGCGACTCGCTAACGCGCAGCTGGGTGAAGCGGGTACCCGCCCACTTCACCACGCGTCGCGCGGAGCCGCATCCTCCTCGATGGCGGAGACCGCCGGCCCGGAGGGGAACCGTTCGAGGAGCCCTGCGTCGACGGCGAGGTCGACGGCCTCGCTGCGCGTCGATGCCCCAAGCTTGCCGTAGATCGCGAGGGCGTGCGTCTTGACCGTGGTGGCCTTGACGCCGAGGCGCTGCCCGATCTCCTTGAAGGAGAGGTAGTAGGGGAGCAGCGCCAGCACCCGGAGCTCGGCGGCCGTGAGGGTGGAGGCGCCGCCGACGAGCGTCGGTGGCAGGGAGGCGATCGCCGCCCGGAGTGCGGCCACCTCGGCGGGCAGGACGCCGAGGTGGGGGCGCAGGCGGAGCACGCTGCCCGCCTGCGCCAGCAGGGCGCGAGCGCCGGCGGGGTCCCCGACGGCGAGATGGGCCCGTGCCAGGCCCAGGAGGGACACGATGGCGACCGCTGGGGCCTCCGCCGTCATCACCGGCCGCAGGGTCACCGCGCGGGCGAGCTGTTGGCGGGCGGGCCCCATCTCGCCGCGATGGATGGCGATCCTGAGGTCGGCGACGCGAGCCGGAATGGAGGCGATGTACCCCTCCACCTGCTGGGCGACCCCGATCGAGCGAGCCTCGTCTGCGAACGCGGCCGCCGCCGTCCAGTCCTGCTGGTCGACGGCCACCAGGGCGCGGTGCCCGAGGATGCAGTACGTGAGCCCGTTGCGCGCACGGCGTCCCGCGGCGACGGCGTCGTCGAGGGCGCTGCCCGCGCCCCCCTGATCCCCGCTCGTGATCCTTGCGAACGCCAGCACCCAGAGCGCGAAATCTCGCCAGGCGCCGCCCGGAGGCTCGAGCTCGACCGCCCGGGTCGCGTTCGCCACCATGTCATCGGCGCCCGCGCGGCCCATGACGGCCCGCAGCATCGCCCGCCCGGACTCGAACGAAGCGGTGCCGTCCGGCGGGCGGCCAGTGAACGACCCGCGTTCGGCGACGTCCGCGAAGTGCTCGATCGTGGCGAGGTCGCCCAGTCCGATCTGCTCCCAGGCCGCCATCACGGCGAGCCAGGGACGCTCCAGGAGCGCATCGTCGCTGAACCGCCTCAGCCACCCCCGCACCGTGGCGCCCCGGCCGGACCAATGGAAGCGGAGCATCCCCTTGCTGATGGCGGTCGCGGCGAGGTCCAGGTCGCCCGCGGAGAACGCATGCTCGACCGCGAGGTCGAGGGCTCCGTTCTCGCCGTGCCAGGTGGCGGCCCGCCGATGCAGCCCGGCAACCTCACCAGGCTCGCGGGCCGCGAGCTCGCCCTGGAGGAAGTCGCGCAGGAGCGTGTGGTAGCGATACGACCCGCCGTACTCGTCCACGAGGAGGGTGGAACGGGCGAGCCGCGCCAGGAGCTCGGTCGACCCCGACCGGTCCGCCACCTGATCGCAGAGCGGCCCGGAGAGCCGTTCGAGGATCGAGGTGCGGGTCAGGAACACGATCTCCTCCTCGGGCCGGCCATCCAGCAGCTCGGATCGGAGGTAGTCGGCAATGTGGAGGCTGCTGCCGGCGACGATGTGCGGATCGCTGTCCGGCGACCGGCGGACTTCGACGGCTGCGAGCGCCAGCAGAGCCGGCCACCCTTCCGTCCGCCGGGTCAGCTGCGTCGTCGACTCCGCCGACAGCGCCAGCCCAAGTCGGGAGGCCAGCGCGGACGCTTCCTGCTGGTCCATCGCGAGGTCGTCTGGCCCGATCTCGAGCATCGACGCGTCGGCGCGCCACCGCGCAAGAGGCAGGGCGATCGGCTCGCGACCGGCGAGCGCGACCTGCGATGCCATGGGGAAGTAGGTGATGAGCTCGGCGAGGGCATCCAGGCATGCCCGGTTGGTGATCAGGTGCGCGTCGTCGATGGCGAGAAGGATGGGTTCCGCTCGTCCCGACACCGCCGCAAGCAGGCGACCCACCACGGCGCGATCCGGCACGGCCGGTGACGCGATCGCGTCGAAGATGCCCGGATCCAGCGGCTCGAGCCGGTCGATCGCGGCGGCCAGGTAGGTGAGGAACACGACCGGGTCGTTGTCGCCGTCGTCCGCCGTCAGCCAGGCAACCGCCCGGCGATCCCGGGATGCCCACTGGACGAGAACGCTCGTCTTGCCGTACCCGGGTGGCGCGACGAACGAGATGACCCGTCGTTCCCCTGCGGCGCGAAGCTGGCGCAGGACCCGCGCCCGGTGCACAGCCTCGGTTCGTTGGCGCGGGATCAGGAGCTTGGCCTCGAGGAGGGCGTGCGGGAGGGCAGGGTCGGCGTCCAGGGGAGCGCCGTCCCGGGTGATGGTAGCCTTCATGCTGGGTGCGGAGGTGGCAGGGCGCATCCGTTCCGATCGCATTGACGGCGGCCGTGTACCGAGCCGGTCCGTCGTTGTCGGCCAGCCTAGCGGGCCGATGGTCTGCGGTCCACCGGAGCGACCCTCATCCTCAAGGGAGGAAGCGCGCAGCCGGCAATCGTGGTCAACTGGTAGGCAATCGCCGGCAACGGGGCGACGTAGCGGACGTCCGGTGCGAACGTCGAGCGTAGGACCGGGAATCAGCACTGGCCGACAGCATTCCCGTCACAGCAGGAGGACACCCGTGACACTCGGACCGCTCGAGTACACCGTCATCGGCTTCGAGGGCAACCGGTTCGACGGCAGCATCGCAGCCGAGATCGAGAAGGTCGTCGAGAACAAGACGATCCGGCTGGTCGACCTCGTGTTCGTCACGCGGGACGCCGACGGCGCAGCCGTCATCGTCGAGCTTGACAACACGGACGACCCGCGCTTCGCTTCCTTCGCCCCGCTCCTGACCGAGGTCAAGGGCCTCTTCACTCCCGAGGATCTCGGGGAGATCGTCGATTCCCTGCCGCTCAACACCTCCGGCCTCGTCCTGCTCTTCGAGCATCGCTGGGCCGAGCACCTCAAGGACGCCATCGGCGCGGCCGGCGGCTTCCTCGTGAAGCGGGTGGTCATCCCCCCCGAGGTCCTCGAGGAGCTGAGCGCCGAGCTGGAGGCCGCCATCGCGGGCGAGCCCGCCTGATCGATACGATCCAGAGCCACCCGAACCTGAAGGGAGATCGAAACCATGATGCGACGACGACGCGGCCCGAGCCTCCTCGGGGTGGCCGCCGTGGCCGGCACGGCTGCCTACGTCGGCAACAAGAGCGCCAACAAGAGCGCCCAGGCGCAGGCCAACGAGCAGGCGCAGAACCAGCAGCTCGCGGAGCTCGAGGCGCAGAACGCCGCGCTGGCGCAGCAGATGGCTGCCCAGCAGGCACCGGCGCCCGTTGCGGCCCCGGCCGCCCCGGTCGCGGCGGCGCCGGCGGGGATCGACATGGCGCAGCTCAAGCAGCTCGGCGAGCTGCACACGGCCGGCGTCCTGTCCGACGAGGAGTTCGCCGCCGCCAAGGCGAAGGTGCTCGCCGGCGGCTGAACCGGTTCTGGACCTGGACCGAGCCACGCACGACACGGGACCACCGGCACACGGGCGTCACACGGCCCGAGTGGAGCCAGCGAAACGGAGGAGTCATGACTGAACGATCGCTCGACGAGCTGGGGCCCGTCGACTACCTGATCGTCGAGTTCCCGGCAGGGCACCAGAACTTCACGGGCGAGGGCGCCACGGAGCTCGTCCGGCTCCACGACGCCGGGATCATCCGGCTCATGGACGTGCTCATCCTCCAGAAGGGCGAGGACGGCACGGTGATGGCCCAGGAGCTGGGCGATCTCGCGGAGCTCGGCGAGCTGGCCCGGCTCGAGACCGAGCTCGTGCAGACGCTGGCTGAGGAGGACGTCGCCAACCTCGCCGCCGCGATGGACCCCGGCAGCGTTGCCGGCGTCCTGGTCTACGAGAACCTGTGGGCCGCGCCGTTCGGCGCGGCCATGCGCCGGGCGGGCGGCCAGCTGATCGCCAACGGGCGCATCCCGATCCAGGCCCTCATCGCCGCCGTCGAGGCCGATGAGGCCGTGCTCGAAGCTGAAGGAGCCTGACATGCCGCTCGGACCAGGTCGCAGGGGAGTCGGAGTCATCGGCGCCCCCGTCGCCAAGGCTGCCGTCGTCACCGCCGCCGTCAGGCCGGGCCCGTCGCCGGTCGCCAAGGCTGCCGTCGTCACCGCCGCCGTCAGGCCGGGCCCGTCGCCGGTCGCCAAGGCTGCGGTCGTCGGCGCGGCCGTCACGCCGGGCCGACGCCGGTTCTAGTCTCCTCCGACCGCCCGTCGGAGAGTCCCTGAGAGGCCCCAGCCCGGTGACCGGGTTGGGGCCGCCTGATTCGGCCAGGCCGCAAGGCCGCTCCCCACGCGCGCCAGGGCGGTCTCCGCGCCATCGACGCCGACGAGAATCAACGATGCGACCCGGCAGCGGACCATCGACCTCCACGAGACAAGCATGAACCGCAGGCCCTCGCGACCGGCGACCGGACGTCGCTGGCCCATCCTCTCATGGGTGCCCGGCTACCAGCGGGGCTGGCTCCCGCTGGACGTCGTCGCCGGGCTGACCGTCTGCGCGATCCTGGTCCCGGAGGGCATGGCGTACGCCGAGCTGGCCGGCATGCCGCCGGAGACCGCGTTCTACGCGGCGCCGATCGCGCTGCTGGCGTATGCCGCGCTGGGCAGCTCGCGCCAGCTCGTGGTGGCGGTGTCGTCGGCGATCGCGATCATGTCGGCGGCGACCATCTCGGGCCTCGCGCCCGCCGGGAGCGTGGAGTACGCGGCCCTGACCGCGGCCCTGGCGATCCTGGCCGGCCTGGTGTCGATGGCCGCCGGGTTCCTGAAGCTCGGGCGGATCGCCCAGTTCTTCTCGGAGTCGGTGTTGCTCGGCTTCGTCTTCGGGCTGGCGCTGCTGATCACCATCAAGCAGATCCCGAAGCTCCTGGGGATCGAGGCGCATGGCGAGAGCGCGCTCGACCTCGTCCGCGACATGATCCCCCACCTGCGGGAGACGGACCTGCTCACCCTCGCGGTCGGCCTGGCCGGCATCGCCGGGATGGTCGTCCTGGAGCGGCGGCTGCCGCGCGTGCCGGCTGCCCTGGTCGTGCTCCTGGGGTCGATCGCCGTGTCGGTCGCCCTCGGCCTCGAGGGACGTGGCGTCCACGTGGTGGGCGACCTCCCGGCGGGCCTGAGAGGGCCCACGTTGCCAGGCGTGGGGCTGGAGTCCCTGCCGCTGTTGTTGTTCGGTGCGGTCGGGATCGCGCTGGTCGCGTTCGCGGAGGCAATCGGGCCGGCCAACGAGTTCGCCAAGGAGCATGGCGGGAAGATCGACCCGAACCGGGAGCTGATCGCGATCGGCGCCGCCAACACGGGTGCCGGCCTCTTCACCGGGTTCCCGATCGGCTCGTCGCTCTCGAAGTCCGCCGCCAACGACCGGGCCGGGGCCCACACGCCCGCGTCGCTGGTCACCGCAGCGGCCGCCACCGCCCTCGTCGCCCTCTTCCTGACGCCGCTGTTCGAGCCGCTGCCGGAGGCGACGCTCGGCGCCATCGTCGTGGTCGCGGTGTTCGGCATGATGAAGGTCGCCAAGATGCGGCAGCTGTGGCAGCTCCGGCGGATCGACTTCTGGCTGGCGATGATCGCGCTCGTCGGAGTGCTGGTCGTGCCGACCCTCGAGGCACTCGCCCTCGCCGTGGTCGTCTCGCTGGGCCTCCTGGTCTGGCGTGCCAGCGAGGGGCGCCTGACCTTCCTGGGCCGGGCCAGCGGCGGCCTCGAGCCGGTGGACCTCGACAGCGTGCCCGAGGCCGCCATCCCGGGGTTCCTCATCGTGCGCCCCGATGAGATGCTCTTCTTCGCCAACGTCGCCTCGGTGCGCGACGGGATCCTCGCAGCCGCCGAGGACCAGGAGCCCCGCCCCACGGCAGTCCTGCTGGACCTCTCGCTCACGCCGGAGGTCGACGTCCCGGTGGTCGAGGCGCTGGAGGACCTGCACGAGCGCCTCGGCGCCGACGGGATCGAGCTCTGGCTGTCCGGTCTTCGTCCCGACGCCAGGGATCTGCTCGACCGTGCCGGCACGACTGCGGCCATCGGAGTGACCCGGATCTACCCACGGGTCATCGACGGGATCCTGGCGTTCGTTCTCCGCCTGCCGGGCGCCCGGGACCGGGTTGCCGTCCTGACCGACCTGCTGGCGTACATCCGGGAGCGCGCTGCGCAGCCGGGCACGAGCGTCGCGGGCGTGGACACCTTGCGCGCCCTCGAGCAGCGCCTGGCGGCGGAGATGGCCGTGGTCGAAGGGACCGGCGAGAGGACAGGCCCGGTTCAGCCAGGCTAGCCCGGATCAGCAGCAGGGGTCGCCGCGACGGGCGACGTCGCGGTCGCTCGCTTCCCGACCTGGCCGGCGAGCACGATGAGCACTACCGGGATCGTCAGGGCTCCGACGAGCGTGTAGACGATGGTGTCGCCGCCGATCGACGCGGCGATGACGAGCGCGGCCGCGATGTTGCGGTTGGCGGTCGCCAGCCCCATCAGCGTGCGCTCGGCGGGCGGTCGCCCGATTCCCGCGAGCCACCCGGCGAGGAGGCCGACCACGAGGATGATCGCGAGACCCACGAAGATCCAGGTCCCGATCGAGCCGATCACCTCGCGCCAGGTCAGCATGAGGGCGCTCCCGATCCCGAGGAGGAGCCCCATGGTCGACGCGTGGCCGGCGCGGCCGACCCAGTCGTCGGCCAGCTCGGGGTAGCGGGCCCGCACGAAGAGCCCGAGGCCGAGCGGGATGAGCATGAACAGCACGAGTGACTGCGCGATCGCCAGGGGGTCTACCGTCGCGCCCTCGACGGCCAGCGGCACGACGATCGGCGCGTAGCCGATGGTGACCACCATGAGGAGGACCATCGCGCCGACCGCGAGCGCAAGGTTCGACTTGGCCAGCTGGGCGAGCTTGGGCAGGAACGGCGCGCCGCCCACGCACCCGATCAGCACGACGGCGGTCGCCGCGGCGGGCTCCATCGGCAGGAGGCGGGCCGCGGCGATGGCGGCCACCGGGACGACGACGAAGTTGACGACGAGCAGCGCGACGACGAGCCGCAGGTCGCGCAGCGGCTGGGCAATCCGCGCGACGGTCAGGCCCAGGCCCATGGCGGCCATGCTGCCGACCACGAACACGAGCATCGCGACCTGGGTGATGACCTGGAGCGTCTCTGAGAGCATCCTCTCCCTTCGTCTTCTCGGACCGTGAGCCGCGTCCTACTTCTCCGACGTGACCCACATGAGGTCCGGGTGGAAGTCGTATCCCCACGGAAGCCCGGCGTTCTTCCAGCCGTTGCGCATGTGCTTGCCGTGGTAGACGCTGCCCGGATCGTCGACCCGGTCGCCTTCGAGGCCGTTGATGATGTTGTAGACGTTCGAGAAGCCGGCCTGGGCGAGCAGGTTCACCGCCATCGCGCCGCGAGCCCCGGTCGCGCACATCACCAGGATCGTGTCGCCGGGACCGACCGCTTCCTTCACCTTGGCGACGAAATCGGTATTGAGCTCCCCGGAGCACCCGGGCGGCCGGCCCGGCATGGACGGACCCTCCGGGTCGTACCGGGGGAACACCAGCGGGACGTTCTTCGCTGTCTCCACGTGGCCGACGAAGATGTACTCCTCGAAGGTCCGGACGTCGAGGATGTGGACCCGTTCAGGGTCGGCCGTCGACATCTCGTATGCCTGCTGGGGCGTCACGTAGAGCCCCAGGGCCGTCCGATTCGACTCGGGCACGTCCAATGGCGGTCGAGGGGTGTGTCCCACGTGCGTTGTCATGGTCCTGTCCTTCCTCTTCTCGCCCACCGCGGCAGGCCACGGGAAGCTCGCGGGCAACGGGCTGCCTGCCCGCGAGAGTGCGGGCGCTCAGTCGTGCTCGTTCCCGGCCACGAACGTCCGGCTCTGGCGCGCCGGCAGCTTCATCCGGGCGGTGTCAATCTCGTACGTCCACGGCAGCCCGGAGTTCTTCCAGCCGTTCTTCATGCGCATGCCGTCGAAGACGCTGTCGGGATCCTTGACCTGGCTCCCCTCCCAGCCGTCGAGGATGTTCCAGGCCTTCGTGAACCCGGCCGCCTTCGCCAGCATGTTGATGGCCATGGCGGAGCGGCCGCCGGACCGGCACGACGACGAGGATCTGCTCGTCGGGCGCGGCCCACGCCTGCACCGCGGCGACGAACTCGGGGTTGAGCTCCCAGCGGAGCGCCTTCTTCTCCGGGTCCCACTCGTAGGTCTGGAGCGCGAACGGGATGTTCGTGGCCATCGGTGCGTGGCCCACGAAGACGTACTCCTCCGGCGTACGGACGTCGAGGATCTTCAGGCCGGGGTCGGCCTGCCACAGGTCGTAGGCCTCCTTCGCGGTGACGTACAGGGAGCTGGTCTGAGGCGAAGGGATGTTGGCATCGGGCATGCGACGAAGCGACTCCTCCGGGGTGCGGACGTCGAGGACCTTCAGGCCGGGATCGGCCTGCCACATGTCGTAGGCCTCCTTGGCGGTGACGTACAGCCCGAGGCTGGTCTGTCGCGCAGGTGCGATCGTCTCGATGGGGCTGGTCTCGCTCATCGCGGCCTCCTTGGTGAGGATGTTGGGGCGGCGGCCGGCGGCGGGAACGGTCCGGCCGCAGAGCCGAAGATCAGACGTCAGGGTCGGCGAAGACGGGCTCGCGCTCCTCGACGAAGGCGCGGATGCCCTCGATGCGGTCGGGATGGACGACCGAGCGCCAGTGCTCCTCCATCATGATCGCGATCGCCTGCTCGACGGGCTCGCCCTGGCCCATCTGCACCGCCCGCTTGACGGACTGGACGGCGGTCGGCGAGTTGATCGCGATCTGCTCGGCGATCCGGAGCGCGGCGTCCATGAGCTCGGCCCTCGGGTGGACCTCGTTGACCATGCCCAGCCGGTACGCCTCCTGGGCGCTGATGGGCTGTCCCGTCATCAGCATCTGCATCGCCCTGCCGGGCGGGAGGAAGCGGGGCAGGAAGACCGGCGAGCCGCCGCCCGCCGACAGCCCGACCATCGCCTCTGGCTGGCCGAACACGGCGTCGTCGCTGGCGATGATGAAATCGGTGCTGATCGCCATCTCGCACCCGCCGCCGTAGGCCATCCCGTGGACCGCGGCGAAGATCGGGCGGCGGGACTGGCGCAGCTCGAGCAGCACCCGGTCGAACACCTGGCGCTGGCGGAGCCACTGCTCCTGGGTCATCGACTTGCGCTCGTACAGGTCGCCGCCGACCGAGAACGCCTCGTCGCCCGCGCTCGTGAGGATGGCCACACGCACGGAGGCCCGGGCGCTGATCGTCTCGAGGATCTCGATGAGCTGCGCCGCGAGGGCCGTCGTGACGGCGTTGAGGGCGTGCGGGCGGTTGATCGTGATGACCGCGATCCGCCCCTCCGACACGTAGTCGACGAGGACGAGCTGCTCGGGCTCCGGGACCGCGTCGGGCGCGCGGTAGCCGAGCTGCTGCATGCGGGTGCCGTCAGAGGTGGTCATGGTCGTCCTTCTTCGCTGACGTGTCCCGGTGGCCGGCGTTCAGTGCCAGGTGACGTCCACGGGCTTGCGCACCGGGATCCGGTTGTACGTCCCGGTCGGGTAGCCGAGCATGTGCGTCCCGGTTGGGCTAGGTGACCGAGGCGGCCCGGATCTCGCGAGGTTCGGGCCGCCTCGTGGCGCAGCAACGTGACGTGGCGGCCTGTGCCGCCTGCACGTTCCGTTGCGCCGACGCGTCAGCCGAGCCGGACGCCTTCCACCTCGAGCCCGCCGCCGTGCGGCAGCTTGCTCCAGCTCCGGCGCGCCCACTCCTCCTTGAGGACCTCCTCGGCCGCCTTCTCCAGGAACTCCGGGCGAGCCCAGGCGTCCACGTCGAAGTCGTGCTTGATGTAGCCGTGGCTGAACATGAAGTCCTTGCCGATCTTGATCGTCTGCAGGTTCCGGGCGCTCAGGCTCGGCACCATGTCGACGTCCTTGATGCCCTGGTACGTGTCCTCGGCATCGAGGTAGAAGGTCTGCCGGTTGAGGATGTGCGCCGGCGGCGTGCTTGTTGTCGTTCGCCCAGCGGCCGACCTTGATCATCGCCTTCATGTAGGCGATGACTAGCTCGGGGTGCTCGTCGGCCATCACGTCGGTGCAGGTGATGACGGCCGGGTGTTGGCCATCTGGATCCGCCAGTCGGGGTACCGGACAGGTCCTCGATGATGGACTGAGCTTGCCGGTCGCCTCCGAGAGTGTGCTGGAACGACCTGCTCTGGGTGTAGATGGCATCGACCGTGCCGGCCAGGAGGGCCTTCTCGAGCGGGCGGAAGGCGTAGTCGTGCTTGTGGTCGCGGCGCATCCACAGCTCGGACGGGTTGTTCATCGGACCGCAAGCATCTCGGGCTTGTCGTACCAGTCGTCCGGGTACGGGAACTCGACGAGCTCGATGTCGTCCATGGTCATGTCGTTGAGCATGAGCATGTTCTCGATGCCGATGTGCTCCTGGATCCGCCACCAGTCGTTCTTGATGGTGTTCAGGCTCTTGGTGATGCCGATCTTCTTGCCCTTGAGATCCGGTCATCTGGAAGATCTTGTCGCGGGCGCGGACGATCATCACGCCGCCCTCGTGCACCCGCGTCGCGCCCAGCAGCACGGTGCGGCGGATGTCGGCGTTGACGGCGATCGGCGGGTAGAGGCCGCCGAAGCGGATGAGGTTGTCCAGGTTGTGGATGTAGTGCGGGTACCAGTTGTTCTCGGGTGCGTGGCGGAAGTAGGCGTACTCGACGCCGATCTTCTTGTACTCCTCGCGACACCACCCCAGCTCCTGGTCCACGTTGTTGGCGGACACCATGGGGCAGTTGGTGAACCACACCTCGTCCCAGTTCAGGGGCACGGTTGTGGAGACTCTCTGGACCTCGGCCATGTTCGATGCTCCTTGGCTGGGGCTGTCCTGCTGCTGGCGGCCAGCTCCGGGCGTGGCCCGTCGCTTCGCGACCGTGCGGCGTCAGCGTCGAGTGGACCACCTCGCGGGAGCCCGCGCATCCTCCGCGTGGGTGGAGCCGCCGCCGGGGTGGCGCGGACGCGCAAGCGGCCGAGGGCAGTCTCGCCGGCGGCTGAACGGAGGTTGCCGGCCGCGATCAGCAACGCGCCTGGCCCCGGCGTGCTCCGGTCGTGGTCCCGAGATCAGGGGAGCGGGACCGCCCCGCCGCCGGCCTCGCGCCGGAAGGCTTCCACCCCCTCCGTCACCGAGCGGTAGAGGTGCCCCTCGTCGATGGTCTCGAGCAGTCCGTACCTCACGATCGTGTCCCGGACGCCCGACTGGAGCTCCGCGAACGCGAGGTGGATCCCCTCCGCGTTCAGCTCCTGGTCGAGGTCCAGGAGCATCGCGCCGGCGGTCGTGTCGATGTCGGTGATCGGCTCGGCGGCGACGAGGACCCACTGCGGCGGTGGCGTGGAGGCCTTCACGAGCTCCCGGATCCGGTCGCGGAACTGGTTCGCGTTGGCGAAGAAGAGCGGCGCTGACCAGCGGACGATCAGCAGCCCCGGGACCTGCTCCGCGTCCGGATAGCGCCCGACGTCGTGCCAGCCGGGGAGCTCCGGCGCCGTCCCGAGCACAGCCGAGTACGGGGCCCAGGCCCGCTTGAAGATGTAGACGACGGACAGCGCGACCGCGATGACGATCCCCTGGAGGACGCCGACGAACATGACGCCCAGCGCGCATGCGACGGCGAGGGCGAACTCGGTCTTGCGGACGCGGAAGAGCCGGCGCAGCTCGGCCACGTCGAAGAGGCTGATCGACGCCGCGATGACGACCGCCGCGAGCACCGGCTGCGGCATCGCCTGGACCAGCCCGGGCACGAACAGGAGCATCACCACCACGAGGGCCGCCGCGACGAGGCCGGTCAGCTGCGTCTTTGCGCCCGACTGGAAGGCCACGGCCGTCCGCGAGCCGCTGGTGCTCACCGGGAAGCCGGAGAACAGGCCGGCGGCGAGGTTGGCCGAGCCGATCCCCGCCAGCTCCTGGTTGCCGTCCACCTCGTAGCCGGCGCGAGCCGCAAAGCCCCCGGAGACGGAGATCGTGTCGCCGATGGCGACGAGCGAGATGCCCACGGCGGCGGCGAACAGCAGGGGCATGTCCTCGGCCGGGACGGCCGGGAAGCTGGGCAGGGGGAAGCCCTGGGGCAGCACGCCGATCACCGAGACGCCGCGCGCGGCGAGGTCGAGCACGACCGAGATGACGATCGCGACGACGACCGCGATGAGGATGCCGGGCGTCCGCGGCGACGAGCCGCTTGAGGCCCAGGATGATGACCAGGCTGAGCAGGCCGATGCCCAGCGCCCAGGGGTTCGTCAGGCCCTCCCGGAGACCCTGGACGAATGCCTGGCCCTCCGCGGCGAGGCCGTCCGCGTCCGTCGAGAACCCGAACAGCTTGGGCAGCTGGCCGATGAAGATGACGACCGCGAGGCCGGCCAGGTACCCGGTCCGGACAGGATTGGAGAGCAGGTCGGCGATGAAGCCGAGCTTGGCCAGGCCCGCGCCCACCGTGACGAGCCCGACCATGAGCGCGAGCATCCCGGCGAGGGCGATCGCCATCTCCTGGCTGCCCGCGGCGAGCGGCAGGATCGTCGCGGCGATCATCGGCCCCAGCGACGAGTCGGGGCCCAGGACCAGGATCGGCGACGGCCCCACGAGGGCGTACGCGACCAGGCAGATCACGGTCGTGTAGAGCCCGGTGATCGCGGGCAGCCCGGCCAGCTCCGCGTAGGCCATCCCCTGCGGGACGAGCAGGGTGACGAGGACGATCCCGGCGATCAGGTCGCGCGACAGCCACGACCGCTCGTAGGTGCGGATGGCCCGGACACCGGGCATCCAGCGCTCGACGCGCGCGAGCCGGGGGCTTGCTGCCGCCTCTGCCTTCATCAGAGCCGCGCGATGGCCCGGCCCAGGCCGCGCCGGTAGCCCGGAGCGACGATCGGTCGCCACGTGGTTCTGAATGAACGTCCCAGCCGCTCGACGCCGCGATCGAGATCGCCGACGAACTTCGCGATCGCCTTCGCCTGCCCGTCGGCCAGGGTGGTGGATGCCGCGAGCTCGCGGGCGAGCAGCCCGGCGACGTGCTGATCGTGCTGCTCCCCGAGGTGGTCCTGGAGGGCGACGACCGGACGGATGAGCGCCGTCACCTGCGGCTCCAGCGGCTCCCGCACGAACTCCAGCGTGTAGCGCAGCCACTTGGCCGCGATCCGGAGCTCGTGGAGCGTGGCGAGATCGGCCGTCCCGACGTCACTGTCGAACGCCCAGACGGCCTGGTAGGCGCCCCAGATCGTCGCCGGCATCCGGTTGCGCACGAGCCCCGGGGTG
The DNA here is from genome assembly GCA_963810065.1 of uncultured Chloroflexia bacterium. GTDB lineage: Bacteria > Chloroflexota > Limnocylindria > Limnocylindrales > CSP1-4 > CTSoil-043. The sequence goes on from CAWELX010000003.1 coordinate 44,196, forward strand.
TGCGGCGGGACGGCCAGGGCGGCGTGCCGCGGCGTCTCGGCGAACATCTCGTAGTCGGCGATGAACTGGGCGAAGCCCTCCGAGCCGAGTGCCGCCACGAGATCGACCCGGCGCGCGTCCCGTTGCGCGCGCCATGCCGCGAGGAGCGGCTGGAGGCCGGTGCGCTGGCGGGCGCTCCGCTGCTCGCCATAGGTCATCAGGTTCTCGATGAGGACGTCGAGGTCCCGGACGTCGCCCAGCCGAGCCCCGATGGTGCGAAGCTCGCTGCGATAGCGCCGCCTCGCATCACGCTCGAACCCGTCGCCGAAGACCCGCCACGCGGCGCGCATCCGCCGCGCCGCGACCCGCATCGCGTGGACCTCCTCGGCGTCATCGCCGGCGATGACGCCGGGCACGCGCGCGAGCATCTTCGCCAGGTGGAAGCGCAGGACCTTGCGCCCGGCTTCCGCCCACGGATCGTCCGCCCGAAGGCCGGGGGTCCTGCCGTCTGCAAGGCGCGCCGCCGCCAGGACGACCTCCTCCGGAGGGATGGGCGCCACCACGTCGCGCTCGGGCGGCTCGGCGACCCCGGTCTCGTTCGCCGGCGTTCCAGGCTCGCTCGAACTCGGCTCGGGCTGGCCCGAGCCTGACGTCGTGCCGTCCATCACGATCGGATCACCTGTCTCTCCCGGTCGAGCGGCCGCCTGCACCCCTGGCTCCCTGCCCCGAATGATGCGTCCCGGCGCGGCGTGCGCGTCGGAGGTTCGCGCGGATCCTTCGCGTCAGAACGGCGTCGGGATGAAGTTCAGGGTCAGGTTCGGCTCCCTGTGCCTGGTGGACACCCTGCGCTTCGGCAGCGTGATGTCGTGCGGTTCGGCCGCCTCGTAGGGGACCTGGTGGAGCAGGTGGCTGATGATGTTGAGCCGGCCGCGCTTCTTGTCGTCCGTGCGGGCGATCCACCACGGCGCCCATGGCGTGTCCGTTGCGGCGAACATCGCGTCCCGGGCCCGCGAGTAGTCGTCCCAGCGACCGTACGACTTGAGGTCCATGTCGGTCAGCTTCCAGGTCTTGCGCGGGTCGTGGATGCGCCCCTCGAGGCGGCGCGTCTGCTCCTCGGGGCTGACCTCCAGCCAGTACTTGATGAGGATGATCCCCGCGTCGACCATGGCCTTCTCGACGGCCGGGGTCTGCTCCAGGAACTTCTCCGTCTGTTCGGGCGTGCAGAAGCCCATGACCCGCTCGACGCCGGCCCGGTTGTACCAGCTCCGGTCGAAGATCACGACCTCGCCCGCGGCCGGGAAGTGCGGCAGGTAGCGCTGGACGTACATCTGCGACTTCTCGCGCTCGGTCGGGGCGGAGAGCGCCACGACCTTGAACACGCGCGGGCTGACCCGCTCCGTGATCCGCTTGATCGCGCCTCCCTTGCCGGCTGTGTCCCGACCCTCGAACACGATGCAGACCTTGGCGCCGGTCGCCTTCACCCATTCCTGCATCGCCACGAGCTCGCCGTGGAGACGGCGCATCTCGCGCTCGTACTCCTTGGTGCTCAGCTTCGGCGCCGGCTCCGCCGGCGTCGCCGACGTCGCCGCGGCCTGGGCCTTCGCGTCGTCCCGGCGCGCCTGGTCCTTCTCGGTCTTCTTGTCCTGCTTCTTCGCCACGGATCTGATCCTTTCCTTCGGCGCTGACTACGCCGCGGCGGCGACCGGGGCCGCCGGTGTCGGGGCCGGCTCGTCGCCGGTCCGAACCTTGAGGAGCTTGCGGGCCTCCTCGATCACGATGAGCGAGAGGGGCACGACGAGGCAGACGGCCCACTGGTCGATCGACAGGCTCGCCGTGCCCAGCAGCCGCTGCAGGAAGCCGAACTCGGTCGCCAGCACGATCGAGAGAACCGAGAGACCGGTTGCCATGAGGAGCGGCTTGTTCGCGAGGATGGACCCTCCGAAGAGCGACTCGTCCTCGTCCGCGGTCTCCAGCGAGGAGAAGAGGCGGTAGAGCGCGAAGGTGGTCATCCCCATCGTGCGGGCGATCACGTCGCCGTAGGCGTTGTTCGCCCACCACAGCACGCCGAGGGTGCCGGCGGCCATCACGAGCCCGGAGAACACCAGCCAGGTCCCCAGCCGGCGGGGCATGATCTGCTGCTCCTTGGGTCGCGGCGGGACCTCCATGAGCCCCTCGCGCGGCTTGCCGTAGCCGAGGCCGATCCCCTGGAAGACGTTGACGGTGAAGTTGAGCCACATCGTCTGCAGCGGCAGGAACGGGATGCCGCCCAGGACGTTGAGCAGCGACGAGCCGAGGAACGTTGCGATGTAGCCGAACAGGCCCGCCATCTGGTAACGGATGAACCGCATCATGTTGTCGTACACGGCGCGGCCGAGGCCCACCGCCTTCACGATCGTCGCGTAGTTGTCGTCGGTGAGGATCATCACGGCGGCCTGCTTGCTGACCTCCGTCCCGGTGATCCCCATCGCGATCCCGATGTCGGCCCTCTTCAGCGCCGGAGCGTCGTTCACGCCGTCACCGGTCATCCCGACGACGTGACCCTTCTTCCTGAGGATGTCCACGAGGTGGACCTTGTCCTCGGGAGAGACGCGGGCGATGACGCCGATGCCGTCGATCTGGCGCATCGCCTCGTCGTCGCTCATCGCGCGGAACTCGGCGCCGGTGACAGCGCGGCCCTCGATCCCGAGCTGATGGGCGATCGCCCCGGCCGTGACCGCATGGTCGCCGGTGATCATCCTGACCTGGATCCCGGCCGCCTTCGCCTGCGCGATGGCGTCCTTCGCGGCCGGACGCGGCGGATCGACGATCCCGACGATCGCGAGCAGGGTGAGCCCGTCGATGAGCGGGAGCAGGTCCGCATTCGGATCGAACGCGGCCGGGTCGAAGTCCTTCTGGCCGGTCGCCATGACCCGCAGGCCCTGGGTTCCGAGGCGTTCGTTCTCCGCCAGGTAGCCCTCGCGGATCTCCCCGATCGGGACCCGGCGCCCATCCTGCCCATGGGCGTCCACCGCCCGGGCGAGGAGCTGGTCCGGCGCCCCCTTGATGAAGCCGCGGATGACGTCCCTGCCGGCCTCGTCCTTCATCGCGTGGAACGTGGCCATCATCTTGTACGCCGCGTCGAAGGGCAGCGTTGCCACGCGGGGGTAGCGCTCGCGGGTGAGGGCCGGATCGACGCCGCCCTTGGCCGCGAGGACGACGAGCGCCCCTTCGGTGGGGTCGCCGACGAGCCCGCCATCCCGCACCTCGGCGTCCGCGCAGAGGGCCATCGGCAGCAGGTACTGCTCGAGCGGCACGTCGGGCTGACCACCGGCGTGCGAGATCTGGCCGACCGTGGAGTAGCCATCGCCGCTGATGGAGTAGCGCCGGCCCACGACCGCCATCTGGGTGGCGGTCATCTGGTTGAGCGTAAGGGTGCCGGTCTTGTCGGAGTTGAGCGCCGAGGTCGAGCCGAGCGTCTCCACCGAGCGCAGGCGCTTCATGATCGCGCCGGCGCCCGCCAGCGTCTGGGAGCCCTTCGACAGGATGGCCGTGACGACGGCCGGGAGCGCCGTGGGGATCGCCGCCACCGAGAACGCGACGGCGCTCAGGAACAGCTCCTGGGCCTGAATGCCCCGGTACAGGCCGAGGGCGATCGACACGACGAGCGCGACGCCGGCGATGACCAGGATCTGGTTCGTCAGCGCGTCGAGCTGCTTGGTCAGCGGGGTCTTCTCCACCTCGGTGGCCTGCAGCATGCCGCTGATGTGGCCGACCTCGGTCGCCATACCCGTCGTGACGACGAGGATCGTGCCGGCGCCTCGCGTGACCTGGCAGTTCATGAACGCCATGTCCACGCGGTCGCCGAGAGCCGCATCAGCGGCAACCGCGTCCACCGACTTGGGCGTGGGGACGCTCTCGCCCGTCAGGGCCGACTCGTCGATCTCGAGGGTCGCCGCCGTGAGGATGCGGGCGTCCGCCGGGACGAGGTCACCGGCCTCGACGTTGACGATGTCGCCCGGGACGAGCTCGTCCATCGGGATCTCGACGAGATCGCCGTTCCGACGGACCTTCACCCTGACGACCATCATCCCCTGGAGGGCCGACGCGCTGGCCTCTGCCTTGCCCTCCTGGTTCATCGCCATCCATGCGTTGAACAGGGTCAGCAGGATGAGGAACACGCCGGTGTAGAACTGGCCGGGCAGGAAGAGGCAGACGATCCCCGCGATGAGGAGCACGATCTGCATCGGGTCCGCGTACTGGCGGCTGAACTGCTGCCAGCGCGACGCCTTCTTCGCCTCGGCGAACGTGTTCGAGCCGAACTTCGCCCGGCGCGCCTCGGCCTCAGCCGTCGTCAGCCCGCCGTCGATGGTGACGCCCTGGGCCGCGAGCGCCGCGTCGGGGTCGAGTGCGTGCCATGCAGGGGAGGCCGACGTTGCCTGGGCGGATCCGGCCACCGGGCCGATCGGCGTGGTCATGACTTCATCCCCTTCTTCGTCGTCCTCTCGGCATCGCGGGCGGTAGCCTTCGTCGCGGCGATCTCGACGAGACCGACATCGATCGAGTCATGCCCTGGTCCATCACAGCCGGGGCGCAGGAGTGTAGTGGATCACGATCGGCGATCCGGCGCCTCCACCGATGCGGAGGAGGGGGATGCCCGCGAGTCCGCAGCGGCCCCTCGCGCCGCTGGACGCGCGCCACGGACGCTCCCCGGGGCGGTATCGTGCGCCAAGGCGGCGGCCGCTGCAACGGAGGAGGACCCGGTGAAGGGACGATGGGCGCTGGTGGCGCTGGCGGGGGCCCAGTTCATCATGGTCCTGGACCAGTCGGTGATGAACGTCTCGATCAGCCAGCTGGTCGACGAGTTCGACACGACGGTCACCACGATCCAGGCGGTGATCACCCTCTACTGCCTCGTGATGGCCATGCTCATGCTCACGGGCGGCAAGATCGGCGACATCATCGGTCGGCGGCGGGCCTTCGTGATCGGCCTGGTCATCTACGCCTGCGGCTCGGCCCTCACAGCGGTGTCGCAGACGGTCGCCCAGCTGACCCTGGGTTGGTCCATCCTCGAGGGGATCGGCGCGGCACTGGTGCTGCCGGCGATGGCCGCACTGATCGCGGGCAACTTCGAGGGGAAGGAGCGCAAGGCGGCCTACGCGGTGATCGGTGGGGTCGCCGGCGCGGGCATCGCCATCGGCCCGATCCTCGGCGGCTGGGCCACCACCGAGCTGACGTGGCGGATCGTCTTCGTGGGCGAGGTCGTCATCGTCCTCGGCATCCTGGCGATGGTGCGGTTCGTGGGGGACGCGCCCCGCAGCGGCCCGAAACCCCGCCTGGACCTCGTCGGCTCGGTCCTGTCCGCCACCGGCCTGGGGGCGGTCGTCCTTGGCGTGCTCCAGTCGACGACGTGGGGCCTGATCCAGCCGAAGGACTCGCCCATCACGCCGTTCGGCTTCTCGCTGACCATCTTCGTCATCGCCGGCGGCGCCGTGCTGCTGTGGGCCTTCGTGGCCTGGCAGCGCCACCGGGAGGCGAGCGGGAGCGACCCGCTGGTCCACCTCGACCTGCTGACAATCCTGCCGCTGCGAGCCGGGCTGGTGGGCCTCTTCTCGCAGAACCTCATCCTCATGGGCGTCTTCTTCACGATCCCGCTGTACCTGCAGCTCGTCCTGGGCCTCGACGCGCTCGAGACGGGCCTCAAGATGCTGCCGGTCTCGATCGCGATGTTCGTCGCGTCCGCGGTCGGGTCGCGCCTGTCCGGCCGGTACCCCGTGCGGACGATCACCCGGGCCGGCCTGGCGACCACCGGCGTGGCCGCCCTCGGCCTGCTCGCGACCATCCGGCCCGACCTGGCGGACGTCGCGTTCGCGCGTTCATGGCCGTCCTGGGCGTGGGGATGGGGCTCATCGCCTCGCAGCTGGGCAACGTCGTCCAGTCGTCGGTGGACGCGTCGGGCCGCGGCGAGGCCGGCGGCCTGCAGTACACCGGGCAGCAGCTGGGCTCCTCCCTCGGCGTCGCCCTCATCGGGGCGATCGTGCTGGCCGGCCTGACCGGCACGTTCGTGGCGAACATCCAGGAGGACGAGCGGATCGCGCGGAGGTCTCCGCCCAGGTCGGCGTCGCCGTCGAGTCCGGGATCGACTTCGTCTCCTCCACGGAGATCGAGGCGGCGGCGCAGGCCGCCGGGCTGGACGAGGCGACGACCGCGGCGATCGTCGACGACTACGAGGCGGCCCAGCTCCAGTCCCTCAAGACCGGTCTCCTTGCCGCGGCGCTCATCGCGTTCGCGTCGCTCGCGTTCACGAAGAACCTGCCCCACGGCGCGCCGGCCGTGGAGGGCACCGCCGACGACACCGGGACAAGCCGGGGACGAGGGCGTCGGCGCGGCGGCGTGACCGGACGGGCGGCCCGCGGGGTTCGGGCGGCCTCGGGGCCAGGTGGACCGCAGCAGGCGTTCTACGGCTCCCCGATGCACTCCTGGCCCTTGATGCCGATCGCCAGCTCCTTGTTGTTCGCGGCGAGCACGGTGATCGAGCTGAGGTCCCCGGCGTACGCGACCTCGGCGGCGCTGTCGCAGATGGCGAGACCCGTCGCCGAATCCCCCGGACCCAGGGTGGTGACGATCGTGGCGTCGTGACATCCACCCTCGGTCGTGACCGAGACGACGTCCGCTCGGGCCAGCTGCTGCGCGACGAGAACAGCCGTCGCTTCCCCGCAGTCGCCGGAGCCCGACCCAGAGGCCGGCGTCCCGGCGGCCGGGGCTGCTGCCGTCGCGGCTGCCGGAGCCGGCGATGCCGTGCTCGACGCCGGGGACTGGACGCTGCCGCCACCACCACAACCCGCGATCGCCATCGCGGCGGCCACGGCCAGGGCTGCGGTTGCTGCCCCGCGTGGTACGACGCGCCATCTGCGCTCAGCGAACAACATGGATTTCGACCCCCCCCCTGCCGTTGCGATCCCGGACGAAGGTATTCGTCGAGGAGAACGGCCGCGTGACTGTAACAGGGCGAGGCCGGGCGACACGGAAGCGGATGGCTGGCGCGAGATGGAGCCGCAGCCACGGCGTGAGCTGCGCAGGTGCGGGGCCATGCCCCCACGCGCGTCTTGTGCTTCGATAGGCTCGACACCACGCCAGACCATAGGAGGCTACCCGTGTTCCGACGGCACCAGGACGCAGGCGCTCCGCCGGCCAACGTCTACCAGATGCGCCAGCAGCTGTTCGCGATCGGCGACGACTTCTGGATCGAGAACGGAGCCGGTCAGCGGACCTTCAAGGTCGACGGCAAGGCGCTCCGCCTGCGAAAGACGCTGATCCTCGAGGACGCCGCGGGCGCCGAGCGCTACAAGATCCAGGAGAAGATGCTCCACATCCGCGACACGATGGAGATCGAGGGTGCCGCCGGCCGAGTCGCGACCGTCAAGAAGGCCCTGATCTCGCCGCTCCACGAGCGCTACGACGTCAACTTCGACGCAGGCGCCGCGTGGAAGGTGCAGGGCAACATCGTCGACCACGCGTACAAGATCGAGAACGATGCCGGCGAGATCGCCGAGGTCGGCAAGAAGTGGTTCCGGGTCCGCGACACCTACGGCGTCCAGGTGGTCCCGGGCCAGGACGACGCGCTCGTCCTCGCCGTGGCCATCGTCGTCGACGCCATGTCCCACCCGGCCAAGTAGGCGCGCCTCGCCCTGCCGGTCGGCCGACGCACGTTCGGATGCCGACCGCCCGGGTGTCGGGGACTCCCCTGGCCGCGCCTTCGGAGGGCACCCATGACCGCGCCGCGTCACTCCAGCCCGGGCCCCGCCACGTCGTACTCGATGGACCGGAGTGTGAACGGTCCCGTAGGTGAACGGGCCGTCGGGGCGGGCGTAGACAGCGCTGCCGCGGTGAATCAGGTGGAGGCCGCCCACGTCGCGGTACTCGTCCACGGGAGTCGACCAGCGCAACGAGACGAATCGCCCGTTGCTGCCCTCCGGCCGGTCGTCGGACCAGAAGTCCACGAGCTCGTCGCGATCGTTGAAGATGAGGGTCGCGCCGACCCGGTGCGGGCCGTTCGTGAACGTGACGGTCGCGGTTCGGTCGTCGATCGGCGCCCACGCCAGGCGGGGGTCCGCCAGCGCGCCGGGCGCCATGAGGCACAGGTCGTTGAGCACGGTCACCGTCTCGGCGGCGCTGATCTCCGCACCGCGCAGGTCGACCATGTTCACGAGCGACGCCACCCGGACGGTGAACGTGGCCTGCTCCTGCCGGTAGACGTGCAGGGCCCGGACCGGCAGACCGAACATCCGCGCCTTCATGAGGAAGATGCGGGCCGGCCGGTCGAAGAACGTGTACTGGAGCGAGGTCGCGCGCATCGGCGCCTGCCCCGGCCCGCGGTACATGTCCGCGTCGAAGGCGAGCCGCATGTTCTGCGGTCGCGGCCTCCCGATCGCACCGGAACGCTCGACATACCGCCGGACCGGCGCCGGCAGTCCGGCGAGGTCCCCGGGAACGAGCGCGCGCCGCCGCGCCGAGCGGCTGAGCCACGAACTCGGACGCGACGACCCGGTCGTATCGCGCCTGGAGCGAGCGGCCCGCGGGATGCCCGACCGACTCGCTGGCCGTCACCCCGGGCGCGGTCATCGGCCGGCCTCCCGGACGCGCGGGCGGGCGAAGGAGACCCACGCCACGGCGCCGAGGATGGCGGCGTTGACGACGATCCCGGCAGCTGTCTCGGGAAGGCCGAGGACGCACACGGCGATCGAGACGACCGCGAGGGCCGCCGTGAGCGGAAGCGCCCAGGCGGCGCGCCGCCAGATCCCAAGCCCCGCGACCACGAAGCCGACGGCGCACGCGAGCCAGGCGATCCCGACCGCTCGAGCCCCCGCGTCGCCCAGGGCGATCGCCCCGCCGAGGGCCGTCGTCCGGTAGGCGAAGCCCTCGACCGCGGAGATCCCCCACGGGACCACGAAGCCGATGAGGTGGATGAGGCCGTGGGCAGCGACGATGGCCGCCGCGGTGATCCGGAGCATGTTCGAACTTCCTCTCACGATCTGGGATCCGCGACGCCGGCGAGCCACCGCCGGACGAGGTCGCGCAGGGTCAGGGTTTCGTCGGGCGACAGGCCGGCACAGGCGTCGGTCAGCATCGCCGACGCCCGCCCCACCATCTCGGGCTCGTCGAAGACGCCGACCCGCCCGGTCAGCTCGATCCGGGTGGTCCTGCCGTCGTCGCGATCGGGGACGAGGCGGACGAAGCCGCGCGCCTCCAGGCCGAGCGCGATCTGCTTGACGTTCTGCCGGGAGCTCCCGTACTTCTCGGCCGCCTCGCTCAGCGATGGGCTGCGGCCCGGGAACGACTTCGTCAGGACGGCGAGGAGGAGCCACTGCCGCGTCGTGAGGTCCACGACCGCCAGCTCCGCGTCGGCGCGCCGGGCCAGGTGCTGGACGACGACGAAGATCGATCCGAAGATCTCCGCACGGGCCTCCAGGATGCTCGTCGTCGGTCGGCATATAGGTAATCTATTACGTATCTGCCGATCTGTCAAACCGCGGCGTGGTCCGGGCGTTCGGGCCGGCCCCCCTGGTGATCGAGGAGGCGGATGCAGGCTGCACTATGCAGACTTGCGCAAGTACGCAAGGATCGGTATGCTCGAACCGTCACCCGCGCAATGCAGGACCCTATCAGAGACGGGTACACGCCGGCGCCACTGCGGGTTCGCCACAACGCACCAATCTGGAAGAGGTTTCGTTCCATGGAGATGACCATCGACTTCCCGGGAGGTGCGCGAGTGGACGCGCACTTCGGGAGCTTCGTCGTTCCCACCGACCAGCCGCCGTCGAGCGGTGGCCAGGGTTCGGCCCCCACGCCCCTGGCCACGTTCCTGTCGACGATCGGAACGTGCGCGGGCATCTACGTGCTCGGGTTCTGTCGGCAGCGCGGGATCTCGACCGATGGCATTCGCCTTGTCCAGCGAATGCAGGTCGACCCGGCGAGCCACCTCGTGAGCGATGTGCAGGTCACGATCGAGCTGCCGGTGGGATTCCCCGACAAGTACGCCGAGGCGGTCGTTCGCGCGGCAGAACAGTGCGCGGTCAAGAAGCACTTCGAGAACCCGCCCGTCATCCGCGTGGACAGCGCCCTCGCTCGCTGACCTCGGACGAGCTGGCAGCGACCTCGCGGGGCATCGAGGGCTGCAGGGTGCGGGACCGCTGGCGCGGCCGACAGCCGCGAGGGCCGCAGCGCCGCGATTCGTGCCACCATGTCGCTCGAGCGGACGCAGGGCGTGCACCGGGCACGCCCGAGGTGCCACCCGTCAGGATGCAGCTGGGAGGCGGTCACACTGGTGGAGGACGGGGCCGGGGCCATCCCACCGGAACCGCGCCAGGAGGTCATCTCCGGCGAGCCGTCCGGCCCTGCCGGCCAGCCCGCTTCGGGTGCGGACGGGAGCAGCTCCGGCCCCTCGTCTCGCCGCCGGGCGGCGCTGCCCGTCGGTGTGACAGCGGCCAGCCTGCTGCTGCCGGGCCTCGGTCAGCTCGCGCTCGGTGCCCGCAGGGTCGCGCTCGTCTTCCTTGTCCCGAGCCTGGTCGCTCTCGCCGTCGTCGGCGTCTGGGCGCTCGCCAATGGTGTCTACGGCATCGCGGCCGCCCTCCTCGTGCCCGGCGCCCTGGTGCTCCTGTTCGCCGCCAACGTCCTGGTCGCCGGCTGGCGATCCGCGGCCGCGCTCGAGGCGCTCGGGCGCACCCACCCCGGGCGCGCCGCGGCCGCCGTCTCGATCCTGCTGGTGGTCGTCGGCGTCGGGGTCCCGCACCTCATGGCCGGCTCCATCATCCTGTCGGCGAACGAGTTCCTCGACACCACCTTCGCCATGATGTCCACGGAAACGGCGGATCCCGAGCCGGCGGACACCCCCGGGCCGCCTACGCCGGAGCCGACACCCGGCCCGACGCTGGCTCCGGGCGCCACCCCCGCGCCGGAGACCGCCTCACCCTCGCCCTCGCCCACGCCGGAGATCGCTCCCTACCCGAAGGACGGGGGGAACGGCACGTTGCCCGCGTTCAACGCGAAGGTGCCATGGAAGCGCCCGGGGGTGGAGCCATGGGGCGACGACGGCCGCTTCGACCTGCTCCTGATCGGCTCCGATGCCGGCACCAGCCGATGGAGCCGCCGGAACGACGTCACGCTCCTCGTGGAGGTGGACGTCAAGACGGGCGCCGTCGCGATGATCGGGCTGCCCCGGAACCTCCAGAACGCGCCATATCCGGCGGGCCCCGCGCGCGACGCATCGGCCTGCGGGTGCCAGCCCGGCCTGCTCAACGAGATGTACGTGGAGGCGACCGCGCGCCGCCCGGGCCTGTGGCCCGGCAAGGGGGCGGTCAAGGGCATTGGTGCCGTGCGCTCCGTGGTCAGCGAGATCACGGGGCGTCCCATCGACGCCGTGCTCATCGTCGACCTGGTCGGTGTCATCCGGGTCGTGGACGCCATGGGGGGCATCGACATCAACGTGCCCGAAGCGGTGACGGACGAGAACTACCCGGACCCCGGTCGTGGGAGCATCCGGCTCCGGATCAAGGCCGGCAAGCAGCACTTCGACGGCCACACGGCGCTCGCCTATGCCCGGAGCCGGCACATGGACAGCGACTACGGGCGCATGCTGCGCCAGCAGATCCTGCTCGAGGCGATTCGCGAGGAGCTCGGACCCGAGACGATCCTGAGCGCCCCCGCCCTTTTCGGCGCCGCCAGGGGAACCGCCTGGACCGACCTCCCGCGGGAGAGCCTGCCGGCGCTCGTGGAGCTGTTCGGCAAGGCGGCCGATGCGAAGGTGAAGCACCTCCGGATCGTCCCGTCGCGCTACCCGGCCTTCATGACGGCCGCGTGGATCACGCAGATCCGGAGAGACGTGGCGGCCCTGCTCCCGGGGACGCCGGACCCGGCGCAATCCACGTACCCGCGCCCCGTGGCCACGGCCCGCCCCACGCCGAAACCCACGCCGAAACCCACGCCCAGGCCCACGCCCAAACCGACCCTCAGGCCCACGCCGCAACCGACGGAGGGGCCGACCCCGGAGCCGACGCCCGAGCCCACCCCAGAGCCGACCCCGGAGCCGACGCCAGAGCCCACCCCCGAGCCGACACCCAGCTGATCGCAGGGGGCCCGTTCCCCCGCGCATGCCGCCGTCTGCCGGCGACGCCCCACCGCCGGCGCCCCACCTCCGGGCCGGCGCCCCACCGCCGCCCGGTCACTCCGGGCCGGCGCCGCCGGGATCCCGATTGGCCGCGACCCAGGCCAGCGCGTCGTCGTGGGCCCGCCGGATGGCGGCGCCCACCCGGTGATCGCCGGCGTAGACGTTGTCGGCGCCGATCACGGCGGTGATGCCCGTCACGCCCAGCTGCTCGTCGATCCGCTCGTTCGTGGACACCACGACGAGCTTGCTGTCCACCGCCGCGAGGCTCTGCGCATAGCGGAGGAGCACGTCCATGAACGTCGTCCCGAGGTCGGTCCGCCCGCGCAGGCGGAGGATCACCACGCTGTTGCGCGAGGCGTCGGTCACCGCCGGCAGGAGGGTCTCGAACACCGGCGCGGCGGCGAAGAAGAGGCTCCCGTAGGGCTGGAGGACGACCACGTCGTCGGCCTCGAGCGTCGCCGGCGGGTCGGTCTCGATCACGTGCCCCTCTGCGTCGAGCTCCCAGCGCCGGACCGTGATCTGGTTCGACTGGCGGACGACGTACAGGATCACCGAGACGCCCACCCCCACCAGCACGGCGTACTGCAGTGGGATGAGCATCGTCAGGAGGAACGTCATGACCATGACGACCTTCTGGACGGCGCCGGTCCTCCACACGGACTGCAGGTCCGCCGGCTTGATGGTGCGGAATCCGATGAGCATGAGCAGGCCGGCCAGGGCCGGCATGGCGACCTTGCCGACCACCTCCCCAAAGGCGACGACCACGATCGCCATCACGAGGCCCGCGATCAGCAGCGACTGCCGCGTGCGCGCGCCCGCGGCCTTGTTGAGGGCCGACGCCGAGACCGACCCGCCGACGGGCATCCCCTGGAAGATCCCGGCCGCCACGTTGGCCGCGCCCTGCCCGACGAAGTCGCGCGACACGTCCCCGTAGCTCCCGTCCGGGTTGGGGAAGTTGGCGGAGATGCTCGCCCCCTGGACCAGGCCCACGAAGGCCAGGGACGCCGCGGGAACGAGGAGCACCGGCACGAGGCCCAGCAGGGGCGCCTCGGGGCGCGGCAGCGAGCTGGCGACCACGCCGAGGTCGTTCAGCGTGGCGACCTGCCAGCCGAGGAGCAGCGCGCCGGCCGAGGTGATCACCACGGCCACGACCAGGCCCAGTGCGCCGACCCTGGTCCGCTCGAACAGGAGGATCAGCCCGATGGTCGCAATCCCGATCACGAGGGTCTGCGGGTCGAGCTGGCCCGGGTTGACCAGCGTGTTGAGGGCCCGGATGACGCGATTCGCACCCTCGGCGTCATAGCCGGTGAAGTTGGCCAGCTGGCCCAGGATGATGTTCACGCCGACCGCGTTGATGAACCCCACCATCACGGCGTTGGACACGAACCGCAGGATCCATCCGAGCTTCAGGAGCCCGGCCGCCAGCATGATCACGCCGGTGAGCACCGAGAGCGTGAACAGGGCCCGCTCGGCGTCGGCGGACGTGTGCACCGCGGGGACGTCCGCCACGATCATGGCCATCGCGCCGGTCCCCTGGATGGCCATGAACGAGGAGCTGGTGACCAGGGCACCGGTGAAGGTGCCGACCATGTAGGCGTAGAGGCCGGCGAGCGGGTTGACCCCCGCGAGCAGCCCGGTGGCGAGGCCGTCGGGCACGCTCTGCACGCCGAGCACGAGGCCGGCGACGGCATCTTCGCGCAGCGTGTCCCTTCGGACCGGAAAGCGGCGTCCCAACTCCTGCCCCTCGCGTGCGAGCGGCCAATATCGCAGATGGCGGGCGGACGGGCGTCGAGCGGTCGGCGCAGACGCCGGGCGGATCGGCCGCTGACGACACCCCTTCGCTCGCCCGCGATCGGTCGAGCGCGGGCCACGGCGGTCGAGCCAGGGACCGGGTCAACATGACGTCGGCGGCAGCAGGGTGGACAGGATCTCTTCACTGGGTAGACTTCTACCCATGGGCCTCAACATCAAGAACGAGGAGACGGTCCGGCTTGTCCGGGAGCTGGCCGACGAGTTGCACGTGTCCATGACGGCGGCGATCACCGACGCGGTCACGGCACGCCTGGCGCAGGTGCGCACGCCCGAGCCGGCCTTCGACGTCGACGAAGCCCTCGCTGCATGGGGCGAGCTCGGCGACCGCCTTGGCAAGGAGTATCTGAGCCAGGACTTCGACGCGCTCCTCTACGATGAGCGGGGCCTGCCCCGATGATCATCGACACCTCGATCCTGGTGGCGCTGCTGCTCCGCGAGCCGGACGCGCCCGTGCTGACGCGCCTGATGTCGACGGCCCCGACCCGACGGCTCTCGTCCGCGAGCTACGTCGAGCTGGGAGCGGTCATCGACGGTCGCCGAGACCCCGCGCTGTCGGGAGCCCTGGACGCGAAGCTGCGCGTCCTGCACATCGAGGTCGTGCCGTTCACCGTCGAGCAGGCGCGGATCGCCAGGCTGGCGTACCAGCAGTTCGGGCGCGGCTCAGGGCACCCGGCCAGCCTCAACATGGGCGACTGCTTCGCCTACGCCCTCGCGCGCGACCTCGACGAGCCGCTCCTGTTCAAGGGAGGCGACTTCGCCCTGACCGACATCGAGCTCGTCGTCGAGCCAATCAGGAGCAGACGCCTGAGCGAGGTCGTGGCGGCGTACACGGCCGAGGCGGGTTGACCCGCGGCTGCCGCGTTTCGCTCGGGCGCTTTTCGCAACACGGCGGGGAGGCGGCACCCCGGTGAGCGCCTCGCCGCGAACTCCGCCGGACGAGAGAGCGAGGGCTACCCCTTCGGTGCCCTGGCCTTGCCTGTCAGCTCGACGAGCCGGATGCCCGCCGCGCAACCGTCGACCAGCGCCGCGAGGCGCTTCGCGCGGGTGTCCTCGCGCTTTGCGCTCGACGATCCAGTGCGCAGCCGACCGCCGGTAGCCTCGCGGCTGCGCCTCCCAGAACGCGAACGCGCCATCGCGTGCCCGCATCGCAGCGAGTGCGGCCTCGCCCAGGTCCGCCTCCCCCTCGTGCGAGTAGACCGCCGTGCGGTCGTCCCGACGGCTCGCGAACGCGGCCAGACCCGCGGGTCGCAAGCGGCCCTCCGCGCGCAGTGCCTCCACGCGACCGACGTTGCGAGCGCTCCAGATGCTCCCGTCACGCCGCGGCGTGACGCGAATGCAGGATCCGCCGTCGGCCGGCATCCGCACGCCATCGATCCAGCCGTAGCAGAGCAGCTCGTCCACCAGGTCGTGCCAGGTGATTGTCGGCAGACCGGCCGCCTTGGGACGGAAGCCCACCCACAGGTCGGGTGCCGTCGCGTGGTTCGCCTCGAGCCAGGCGCGCAGATCGGCGGGGGACTCGAACCAGTGGATGTCGCGCGGTTCGGGCCGGGCCATGCGCGGAAGCCTACCAGCGCTCCCGGCCCAGACGAAACCATGCCTGGGGGGTGAGTCGGTGAGCGGATGGAAACAGCGTTCGACCGCCACCCTGGCACGCTGCCCTGACCAATCCGGTCAGGGCCAGAAGATCGGGCGTCCGGGCCAGCACGGCATGGTCGGCCTCGGCGCGGAACACCAGGCGGTCGCCGTTCGGCGCGAGTGTTCGCTCGCCGCCTACCCCTTGATGTCGCCCTGGCTCAGGCTGATGCCACCCGCTGTTCGTAATCCTCGATCAGCTCGAACAGCTCGTCGGCGGCGTATTGCCGGTCGTAGCCGCCTTCGCTGATCTGGCGCAGGACGCCGGCGTCGGCCAGGACCTTCAGCCCCTCCAGGGCGCGCTGGTGTCGAGCGCCGATCGCGGCGCGCATCGTCGCGGCCGATGTGATCGGTTGGGCCGGCAGCACCGGGATGATGCGGGCCGCCGCGGAGTCGCGGCGTGGGCGCCCGGCCCGCTGCAGCCACTCCGCCTCGAGGGAGGCGACGCGCGCGGCCAGGCCAACCGAGAGCGAAGCGGCCCGGCCGCACGCCTCGGCGAAGGACCCGCACCAGGCGTCGATCCGCCCCTCGCGGAAGCCGATCAGCCCGTCGACGTAGAGGTTCGCCCGCGCGGCGAGCACGAGCGAGATTGGCGGGACGAACACCGGGGCCACCCCGCGCCGGCGCAGCACGACGTGGATCAGGCAGCGCCCGACGCGGCCATTTCCGTCGATGAACGGATGGATGGTCGCGAACTGGGCGTGGGCGATCGCCGCCTGGGCGACGGCCGGTAGATCGTCCCGGTTCAGGAACTCGACGAGATCGGCCATCAGCGGCTCGACCTGGTCCTCCGGCGGCGGCACGTAGCGGGCGTCGGACGGGTTCTGCAGCCGGCCGCCGATCCAGTTCTGCTCGCCTCGGAAGGCCCCGGGCGAGACCCGGGCCGGTTCGTGGGCCATCAGGGTCCGGTGGATCGCCAGGATGTTGGCCGTTGTGAGGCCCGGCTCGCCGTCCCCGATGGCGATGGCCTGCTCCATCGCGACGACGTTGGCGGCGACGGCCCGCGCGGTCCCCCTGGCAGCCCGCGGGTCGATGAGCGCACGCGCCAGGTTCCGCTGGCTTAGCTCGATGCCCTCGATGCGGCTCGAGGCGATGGCCTCGGAGCGAAGGAGCAGCGCGCCGATCGCCTCCAGCCCGCGCACGCGCTCGTCCGAGTTCAGCTGGCCGACCGCGTCCTCTGCGTCGCCGATCAACCTGGCCGTCTCGAAGGTGACGAAGGGCTGGATCGCGGCGATCGGGTCGGGGACAAAGGCGCGATAGGTGAACGACCGGCGCGCCGTGCGGCCGCCGATCGCTCCGGGATCACCCTCCCAGCGACGCTCGATCCAGGTCACAACCCGTCAATCGCCCTCGCTACTTTGACGCCTTAGCGAACCGTAGCTTCGTAATCCGTCATAGTCAAGACGTGGATCGACGCCATGGGGAGCTTGGCGGACATGGAACGAGGCGAGCCCGGAAGCCCGCCTCGTCATCATGATCGCTGGAGCCGACACTCGGATTTGAACCGAGGACCTGCTGTTTACGAAACAGCTGCTCTACCGCTGAGCTATGTCGGCGCGGTGGCGAATGTACCACGCCTCCGGCAGCACGGCCGCGGGCGGGGTCGCCGCTACGGGTGGATCTGCTCGACCGTGGCCATCGCGAACCGGCCGACGGTGTACGCGAGCTCGAGCGCGATGGCGGTGACCGCGAGAAAGACCGCGATCGATGCCAAGATGCGCGGGTCCGCCCTTCTGCGACGCTGGTTCACGGTGGGTTCACGACCTTCCGTCGACGGTGGCCGGCGCGCTCAGCGGACACGCTCGGGCCAGCGACAGGATCCGCTGCCGCGCAGGTGTGCCGATACCGTCCGGAGGTACTACTCGCGGCCTGCCACGAGATTGACCCCGGGCTGCCGAAGGGGCCGCCGCCCCGGTGATTCCGCCCGTCACGCCAAGGCGGGAGTGTCATCACGTTCCCGGGGGAACGACGTCGAGAAGGACCAGCCACGCCCTCCGGCCGAGGCAGTTCCCGGACACCCGGGCGGAGCCCGGCGCCGGTTTCGCAGCCGGCTCGAGCGTGAGCGCAGGGGGCAGGCTCATCCTGGCCCGCTCGGGTCCTTTGCCCTGGGCTGGATCGTCCTCGGCCTGCAGGCGATCCACCTGGACCGCCCGGCGTTGGCCACGGGCGCGGGAGCCGCCTGACGCGCCGAGGTCACACGCGAATCCATCGATCACCTCACGCGAACAAGCCTCGTCCATGGCTCCGACCGCAAGGCCGGAGCCATGTCATTCAGTCCGACGAACCCTCGTCGTCGGCCGCGGGGGCCAGGACCCAGGAGGAGCCGGCGGCGTCGTCCCGGACCTCGACGCCGGCAGCGGCGAGCCGGTCGCGGATGAGGTCGGCCGTTGCCCAGTCGCGGCCGGCACGGGCACGGGCGCGTAGCTCCAGGAGCGCGGCCACGAACGGCTCCAGCAGCTCCCTGGGGTCGCGGGTCCCGGCGTCGGCGCGTTCGCCGAGGCGGGCGATGAGTGAGCGGAACGTGGCCTCGGCATTGTCCAGGTCAGGGCTGTCCTCCCCGTGACGGATGCGGCCCGAGATGACCGAGTCCAGGTCCAGGAGGGCTCCAACGGCGGCCCGCGTGTCGCCTCCGTCGAGGGCATGGATGAACGAGCCCTCCAGGTCTGCCGCCTCGTCGCGCAGCGGGCCGGCGGGGCGCACGGTCGAGCCCGGGCTCGCGCCGGGTGGTCCGTCGTCGACGGCCCCCGGCTCCGCGCCCATGTCGACCGTCTCACCCGAGCTCAGCCCCCGCGCGACCTCTCCCAGCATCTCGAGCGCGACCTGGCTGCCGCTGGGGAAGACGGTGCTCCGACCGTCGACCCGGAGGGTGACCCCGCCCAGGCCGGAGACCGCGGCGGTTCGGTGGTCGAGATCGAGCACCAGGGCCGTGTGGCTGTCGATGCCCAGGATGAAGACGCCATCCGGCAGCGTCCGCTCCAGGATCCGCAGGCGTCGCTCGCCCATGTAGCAGAACCGGGTGTCGTGGTTGCCGCCCTCGGCGTTGTCGTAGTGGGGGATGACGGCCGCCCGCAGGCCGGTGGCGAGGCCCAGCAGGTCCAGGCCCTCCAGCCAGCGCGGATCCTCGCCGACCTTGTAGACCTCGTAGACGGGAATGGTCACCACGCCCAGCGTGAGGGCGGCCGCGCTGGCCATCGTCAGGATCCCGCGGCCGGTGAGCTTGCCCGCCAGGGCATCGGGGATCGGCCCACCGGCCCACTGGCGAAGGGCATAGCTGGGGCTGCCCGGTCCGGCCATGACGTAGTGGGCCTCCCGGATCCGGGCGACCGCGGTGGCGAGGGTCACGGCGTCCACGTCGCGCGAGCGGTACGAGGCGACGGCCACGGTCCGCCCGACGCTGGTGCCGAAGAACTCGACCGTGCGGGCGCTCAGCTCGTCGGCGTTCTCCTGGAAGCCGTACGGCGTGTCGATGATCGCGGCCGGCACGGGCTCGGCGCCGAGACGCTCGAAGAGCGAGCGGTGGACCTTGGCCATGGTGGGCGCAGTCTCGCCGGAACCCATGATCGCGAGGATCCTGGGACCTGCGGCGCCGGGCGCCGCGGCGCGCGGCCCCGCGGCGTGCGTGGCCGCGGCGCCCGGCTCCAGGACGCTCGGCCCCGGGACGCTCGGACCCGCGGCGCCCGGTGTCGTCATGCGAAGAACCCTTCCTGGATCATGCTGAGCATCACGTCTGCGAGTTCGGCCGGGTGCTGGGCGTGGATGTCGTGGTCGCCCCGGAACCAGCGCGCCCGGGCGCTCGGGAGCGCTGCCAGCGCGGCGTCCACGTCGCGCCGCTTGCGCTCGGTCCACTCCTTCTCACCGCCGTCGGCGGGCACCAGGAGGACCGGCGCGGCCAGCCCGACATAGAGCTCCGCCGGGTGGTGGTCCCAGAGACCACGCAGGATGGCCAGGTGACGCTCATAGGTGAGCCACGGCGCCACGGTAGCATCCGGCCGGACCTCGAAGTTCGCGAGGGCTCCCCGGATGCCGGTCTCGGGCCAGTCGCGATGCGTGGAGCGCAGGTATCCCTCGATCTCCGCCAGGGGCCGGCCAACGAGGCGGGGCGGTGCGAGCGCCGTGCGACAGGCCTCCCAGTCCGGGAAGACCTGGCTGAGCTCCAGCCAGCCGCCGTCCACGCAGACGATGCCCCGCGTTGCCCCGGGGTGACGCGCGGCAAGTTCGATGACCACGTTGCCGCCCCACGACTGGCCGGCCACGAGCGGACGGTCCAGCCCCAATCCGGCGATGAGCGCCGCCACGTCGCCTGCGACGGTGGGCACGTCGTACCCCTGGTCGGGCTTCGACGACCGGCCGTGCCCGCGCAGGTCCACGGTCGCCACCGGGTGCCCGGCCGCGGCCAGGCTCTCGGCGACGCCGTCCCACAGCCGCGCGTTCGAGGCGAGCCCGTGGACGAGCACGAACGCCGGCCGTCTTTCGCCCGTCGTCGGCGACCACGTGTCCACCGCCAGCTCGACGCCGGGCGCCGTCGTGATCCGCTGGGTCTGCATCCCGGGATGGTACAGGCGTCCCGCCGCACGGCCGCGATGGCCGCCATCGGCGCCGTCGCGCCGTGAGGGCCGCCGCCGCCGTCGGGCCGTAAGGGCCGCCGCGCCGTGAGGGCCGCCGCGCCGTGAGGGCCCCGGTTGGCGCCGGCGTGACCGGCTGCTGCCCGATCGGGTCGCTACGTCTGCCCGAACGACGGGCTCCCCGTCGCTTCCAGGGCTCGCCACCGGGCGCGAGCATTCCAGGCATGGGGTTCCCTGGCTGCGGGCACCTCCGTGCCTGAGCGCGCCGACCTCGCCGCGGGTGAGCGTGCCGCTGCGCCCCGCGAGCGTCCGCGCCGGGGGCAGGAGATCGACGCAGAGTCGTTCGACCCGCGGTCCGCGCCGCCGATCGGCGCAGACGGTAGCCCCGCCCGCAGCGGCCAAACGGGTGGGCTGGGCCCGAGCCAGCTCATGGCCATGCAGCGAGCGGCGGGGAATCGCGCCGTGCTGGCGGCCCTGCAGCGGCGACCGGTCGCGGCTTCCGTCATGGACGCCATCCTCGACGAGGAGGCGGAGCCCGTCGGCCTGGGCAAGGGCGGTGGCAGCGCCCAGGCGGGTGAGACCACGACTGCGGCCGGCGCGGCGGGGACACAGGCCGCCGGCGGGGCAGCGGCCGAAACCGCCGCCGGTGCGGCAGGCGGCGCCATGGGCGGCGCGGCGGGCGGTGCTGCGGCCGGAATGACCGAGACCCCGTTCGGTACGGCGGGTGGCGCTGCCGCGATGGCGGGCGGTGCTGGTGGCGCTGGTGCCGGCGCAGTGATTGGGACCGAGACCGCCGGCGCTGTTGCCGGAGGCGCGGCGGGCGGTGCTGCAGCCGGAGTGACCGAGGCGGCTGGCGCGGCAGGAGGCGCCGCGTCCGGCGCAGCGATTGGCGCCGAAGCCGCGGCCGGCGGGGCAGCCGGTGCTGCAGCCGGAGTGACCGAGGCGGCTGGCGCGGCAGGAGGCGCCGCGTCCGGCGCAGCGATTGGCGCCGAAGCCGCGGCCGGCGGGGCAGCCGGTGCTGCAGCCGGAGTGACCGAGGCGGCTGGCGCGGCAGGAGGCGCCGCGTCCGGCGCAGCGATTGGCGCCGAAACCGCGGCGGCGGCGGGGCAGCCGGTGCGGCTGCAGCCGGAGATGACCGAGGCGGCCGGCGGGCAGCCGGCGGTGGCGAGGCTGCCCAGGGGGCGGGCGCCGAGACGGATCAGTCGGAGGGGGTCAGCGGCGAGGCCCTGCCCGACGGTGCTGAGCCTGCCCCGCCGTCCGCCGGGCCGCTGGGGGAGCTGTTGGCCCCGGCCGACACGCCCGCCGAGGAGCCGCCGATCGAGGAGCCCGGCGAGCCCGAGGCCGACGAGAGCGCCGGGGACGAGCTGGGGCACCATGCCGAGGACGTGGAGGCGGCGGGCCGTGACACGGGGGACGGCGGGATCGTCGACGCGATCGTGGCCCGGGCGAAGGACGCGTTCCGCCGCGTCGCGGGCGGCGTGACCGGCGCGGTCCGCGGCGTCATCGGCTCCGTCCAGGGCGTGGTCCGGAGCGTGGTCGGCGCGGCGAAGAACCTCGCGAAGAGCGTCGTCAACGGCGCCATGGCGCTGGTGCGGAACATCGGCCGGAGCGTGACGAACGGCATCCGGAGCCTGACCAGCGCCATCACCACCACGGCCCGCAATGTCGTCAAGGGCATCTTCGGGGCGGTCCGCGGTGTCATGGGCTCTGTCCGTTCGGCCATCAGCGCCGCCGTCCAGCGCGCGCTCCGCGGCGAGCCGCTCGTGCCGAATCTCCTTGACCCATTCCGTCGCGCGTTCGACCGGATCTTCGGCGGGATCCCGGGGCAGATCGTCGCGCTCGTCACTCGCCTGACGCAGGCCGCGAACGGCCTGGTGGACCGCCTCCTGACCGGCATCACCTCGCTCGCCAGCTCGATCGCCCAGGGCATCGGGAACGTCGCGCAGATGCTCCAGGGGGCCGTGACGACAGCCGCGAGCGCCCTGTCGGGGCTCGTGGGCAGGGCGTCCGCCGTGGCCGCCGAGATCCCGGCGGTTCTTCGCGGCGCCGTCACCTGGCTGGTCGACCGCCTGGTCAACGCGGTGCGCCGGGCGATCCGCGCCGTCGAGGCTGCGATCAACCGGATCATCGGGCGGATCACTTCCCGGCTGGCCGCCTGGATCCAGCGCAAGGCCGGCCAGATCAGCGGCGCCATCGAATGGGTACGGTCGTTCGTCACCAGGATCGTCACGACGGTCGGCAACCTCGTGCGCGCCGGTCTCCAGCGGCTGGCCGCCTTCAGGACCTGGCTGATGAACGCCGCCTCGGCGGCGATCGGGCGCGTCCTGCGGGGCGTCCTGGAGCCCGTCCAGAGGGCCTTGATGAGCCTGGTCCTGCGGCTGATCGGCCCGCAGCTGGCCCAGGCGATCGCGACGGCGCGCACGCTCTTCCCGAACGGCCTTCCGGCGCCGCCCGCGGTCGGGGAGGCGCTGGCCCAGGCGGCAGGGTCGGTGGGCGGCCGCGACGAGGGAAGCGTCCTGGCCGGCTTGATGCACCCGGAGGGCGACCACCTCAGCTTCACCTTCTCGTTGAGTGACGACACGTCCGCCGTCGCCGGCCTATCGGGTGGGCTCTCCGCGAGCCTCGAGGTGGTGATGGACTACCGGCGCAACGACATCGGGTTCTTCGTCTCGCCGGGTGCGTCCGCGCAGGTCAACATCGGGGACATCGGCGAGACGGGCGCGGCCTCCGGCAGCGCATCGTGGGGCACCGTGGGCTCGTTCGGCGACGAGAACAAGGACGTCCTCCAGGGGTGGGGCGGCTGGTTCACGAACGCCAGCTACGGCGTGCAGGCCGGGTTGGCCGTCGAGGGCGGCGCCGCCGTCGCCAGCGGCGGCACCGTCTCCGTCGGCGGGTCGACCGACTTCGGGACGATCGGGTCGTACGTGCCGATCGGCGCCGACCAGCACCCGGTGCCCGGCGCCGTGACGCCCGGCGGCCTCGTGCCGGGGACGCCGACGGGCCACGACGTGCTGTCCCTTGGCGAGGTCCTCTTCCCACGCCAGAGTGCCGACGTGGGGGCATCGCCGGGCGGACCCGCGGCGATCGAGGGCGCCGCGCGAACGGCGAACGCCTACCCGGCCACGCACGCCGGCTGGCAGGTTCTCTCCATCGAGGTCCTCGGCGAGGCAAGCCGGGTCTGGATGCGCCCGCGCCCCGGCGAAACCCGGGCCTCGGCGAACCAGCAGCTGGCCGAGCGGCGCGCCAACGCCGTGAAGGCTCGCCTGGAGCCGCTGGTGCCCGGCACGACGGTGGGTGCGGTCGGGAACGGCGACGGACGGGCGGCCAGCCAGGGCAAGGATGAGCGGGACGCCAGCCCCGAGGACCAGCGCGCGTCGATGACGGCAGCCCTCTTCAACCCCGGGACGTCCGATCACCGGGACCCGGACACCGTCGGCCCGGCCACCACCGGCCCGCAGCCGTTCGACGTGAACCTCGGCGTTCCGAACCCCTTCGCCGCCGGCCGCTCCGCGTGGGGCTGGGACACGACCCTCGGGGCATCCGGCCTGGTGGGCGGTGGCGGCAAGGCCGGCGTCTACGGCGGCCTCGGCGTCAGCTACTCGTTCCCGGTCGGCAAGGCGCACTTCTCGCCGACGACCATGGCGATCGTTCGGACCGTCTTCGGGCTGCAGAAGGTCATCGGCGACGTGATGACGCTCAGCGTCCTCGGCGCGATCCGCGATGCGATCGGCATGGGCTGGGGCGTCGAAGCGCTCGTGACGAGCGTCTTCTCGGACGCGATCGGCGACTGGACGATCCCCGTGCCGCCGGGCGTCGCCGTCGCATAGGCTGAGCCGGCGTCCGGAATGGACGCTCCCAGGAGGTCAGGCATGGCGCTTCCGCCCCCCGAACACCCCCCGGCCAACCCGCCGGCGGTCCTGTGGACGTCGCTGCCGGGTGGCGCCCAGCCGGCCAGCGTGACCTCGGCCGGGCCGGGCTCGCTTGGCGCCCGGGCGTTCGCGGCGCTGGCGTTCCGCGACGTGATCATCGACACGGTCCTGGAGCTCTCGGACGGCGGCCCCGACACCGGCTACGGCGTCTTCTTCCGCCAGGTGGAGGAGCGCACCTACCTCGCGTTCACGGTGACCCCCGACGCACGCAGCGCGGTCTTCGTGGTGGAGGACGGCCGGCCGCGGGCGCTGGCGGAAGGCGTCCTCCCGGCGGACGCGCCGTTCGCTCGCGGCACCGGGGCCGCCAACCGCCTGACGGTCATCGCCGCGGGCCCTTCGATCACCTGCCTCGTCAACGACTTCGTCCTCGTCGGCGTGATCGCCGATCCGCGCTTCAAGGCAGGCGTCGCCGGCGCCCTCGTGGTCCACGCCGGGAAGGCGCCCGACGCCCGTGCCGTCATCCGCTGGGCGCAGGTGCGGGCCATCCTCCCGGACCGCTGACCGCGCCGCCGGGCCAGGGCCGATGGAGAATTGTCCGCTCGCCCGCGGGCCGCCATCGTCGATCCCCTCCGGTGGTGCCGGGCCTTCCGAGTGCCGATGGGCGGCTCGTCGCGGGCCGCACGGCTCTGGCGGGTGCCGGCGCCGGCGGCCCACCGTAGCGCCCATTCGAACCCGCCGGAGTGGCCTGATGCGCGCCTTGGTCGTCTACGAATCGATGTTCGGCAACACCCGGGACGTCGCCGTCGCGATCGCCGCCGGCATCGCGGCGGGGATGCCGGTCGAAGCGATCGAGGTCGCCGCGGCGCCCACCAGGCTCCCCGACGACGTCGACCTGCTCGTCGTCGGCGGCCCGACGCACGCGCACGGCATGACGAAGCCCGAGTCGCGGGCGGACGCGGCGAGGCGCGCCGGCAACCGGCTGGTCTCGCGCGGGGATGGCATCCGCGAGTGGCTCCAGGCGGTCCAGGGAGGCTCCACGCGCACCGCGGTCGCCGCGTTCGACACCCGCATCAAGGGCCCCGGCATCCTGTGGGGCTCCGCCGCGAAGGCCGCCGACAAGCAGCTCCGCGGCCTCGGGTTCCGCGTCGCGGCCACTTCCGAGAGCTTCCTCGTGGACGGGCCGACCGGGCCGCCCTTCGACCGCCTCGCCCAGGGCGAGATCGAGCGGGCCCGCGCGTGGGGCGAATCCCTGGCCGTCGGGCTGGCCGTGCCCGCCGGCGAGCGGTAGCGGTCGCGCGGGGATGCTGGCGCGCCTTCTCGTCGCAGGGTTCCTGCTGGCCCACGCGGCGATCCACGCCGGCTTCGTCGCGCCGCGCCCGCCCGCCAAGCCCGGCGCGCCGGCATGGCCGTTCGACCTCGGGCGGTCATGGGTGCTCTCGCGCCTGCCCGCGCCGGGCTCCGTGGCGCGCGTCCTGGGCGTCGGCCTGGTGGCCGTGACGATCGGCGCCTTCGCGCTGGCGGTCCTCGCGACGATCGGGATCCTTCCGGCCTCGACCTGGGACGCAGCGGTCGCCGTCGGCTCGGCGGCATCGCTGGCCCTGCTCCTCCTGTTCTTCCATCCCTGGCTCGTCGTCGGCGTGGCGATCGACGTCCTGCTGCTGTGGGTGGCGCTCGTGGCGGGCTGGACCCCTGACCTGCTGGACTGAGGTCCGCGGCCGGTGCGCGGCCGCACAGCCCCTTCGTCAGGGAGCCGCCGAACGCTCGGGCGATTGGCTCGCCGGGGCCGGAGCGGCAGCATGAGGTCGATGGCCGCCGATCGCGTGCACTTCCCTGCTGAGCCTGCGCCACGGGCCGCTGCGCGCCCGCGTCACCTGCTGGCTCTCGCGATCGCGGCCATCGCCATCCTCGCGGCGGTCGTCGCCACGCCGGCGGGGACAGGTGCCGCCTCGGTGGACCCGTACGGGGACGAGCTGATGCGGCTCACGAACCTCGACCGCGGCGCCCTGGGGAAGCCGTCGCTGGCGATCGACCCGACGCTCGCCTCCTTCGCCCGCGACCTTGCCTGGACCTGCCCGACGAACGGCTCCCTGGTCCTGCGCGGCCGGGCCGCCGACATGGCGGGTCGCTCGTACTTCAGCCACGACGTGAAGGGGTGCCTCGCGTCGGACGGCTCCGACATGAGCGTCCTCGACGTGATGAGCCAGGCGCTGGGCTATCGCTGGATGCGCGGCGAGAACATCGCGTGGAACAGCTACGGGACGGCAGCGGCGACCTACTCCTACGGCTGCGCGATCGATGGGACGGGGTGCGCGGGGACCACCAGCACCTCCAAGACGGTCGAGGTCGCGGAGCGCGGGTTCATGCGGAGCGCCGGCCACCGGTCGAACATCCTCAACTCGTACGACCGGTTCGGCTGCGGTTCGTCCCTCGCGTCGGACGGGAGCCGCTACTACGCCTGCGTGTTCAGCCTTGGAGCCCCAGCGGGCGCGCCCACGCCGAGTCCGACCCCGACGCTTCCACCTGGCGTGGTCGCCGATGCGATGCCGCCGGCGTTCGTCGGGTTCACCGGCACCAGCACGGTGCACCTCGGATACCGGCGCACGATCGGCACGACCGTGACGGACGACCGGGGTCTCCTCCGGCTTGAGGTTCGCGTGGACGGCCGGCTCGCCCGGACCTGGAGCCTCTCCGGCACGCGCGCCGCACGCTCTGTCGTGATCTCCGCAACGTGGCTGACGGCCGGGCGCCACCAGGTCCGCTGGACCGTCCGCGATGCTGCCGGCAATCTCCGCACGCGGGCATACTGGCTGTACGTTCGGTAGACTGCTCCCGCCTGCCGCGGCGCCGGGAACCTCCCCGCCGGGCTGCGCGTCATCCCAGCGACACGGCGCGCTCGCGCCGGTCTTCGCCGTGCACTCTCGATCGTCGCACCCGGCCGCCGCGGCAGTCCGGCCGCCGGCCCAACCCAAGGGAGAGACCATGCGCCACCACGCCTCCATCGTCACGCGGATCGCCCGCCGCGCGGTGCCACTCGTCGTCCTGACCGCAGCCGCAGCACTCGTCTTCGGCGCCTGCACCTCCAGCGGTGCCGGCTCGGCGTCCCCCGGGCCCACGGCGGGCGCCGTTCCTCTCGAGGAGACCGCCTGGCAGCTGAGCGCATACGCCGGTCCGGATGGCGCGACGGTCCCGGTCCCGGACGCCGTCGCCGCGACCGCGACCTTCACCGCCGGCAAGGTGGCCGGCAATGCCGGCTGCAACCAGTACACCGGCGCCTACACGCTCGACGGCGACAAGGTGACCATCAGCGGGCTGGCCATGACGGCCATGGCCTGCCCGGAAGCCCAGATGGCCCTCGAGAAGGCCTACACGACTGCCCTCGAGAAGGTCGCCACCTACGCCATCAGCGGTGACACGCTGGAGCTCCGGACGGCCGAGGGCAAGGTTGGCCTGAAGTACACGGTGGCCGTGGCGCCGGCCCTGACGAAGACCCGCTGGGTCGCGACCAGCATCAACAACGGAACCGGCGGGGCCGCCAGCGTCGTGGCGGGCTCCGAGGTGACCGCCATCTTCGCCGACGACGGCACCGTCGCCGGCAACGGCAGCTGCAACACCTACAACGGCACGTACACGGCGGACGGCGCCACCATGAGCTTCGGGCCGATCATGTCGACGAAGATGGCCTGCGCCGACGATGCGACCACGAAGCAGGAGGCCAACTACTTCGCGGCCCTCGACAAGGTCACGAACTACGCGTTCAACGGCGACAACCTCGAGCTGCGCGCGGCCGACGGCTCGCTCCAGGTGGCCTACACGGCGACGATGCCGTAGCGCGTTCGGCCTGGCGGAGCCCGGCCTGGCGGAGCCCGGCCCGGCGGAGCCCGGCCCGGCGGTTGCCCTGCCGGTCGCCGGTCCGGCCGGACCACTCCGCCTGGCGCGGGGTGGCTTGCGCTCGATCCAGGAGGTCCGGCGGTTGCCCCGCCGGGCCTCTCCATGTCCGCGGTCGACTCCGTGCCGCGCCCCTCGGTGAACTGCCGCGCTCCGCCGCGCGCGCCGCACCGTACGGTCGTCGGCGCAGCACCGGGCGTGCCCCTACGCGCCTGCCTTCCGGGTGTACAGCACGACCCGCGTGAAGGGGATCCGGATCACCCGGAAGACCTCGATCGACACCAGGAAGCCGGCGAAGAGGAAGAGGACGCCCAGCAGCTCCCCCAGGAAGAACGCCTCGGTGGCGCCGAACCGGGCCAGGCTGCCGGTGAGCGAGGGGAAGAAGCCGCCCAGCGCGATCAGGATCGTCGACGGGACACGGCTGTTGAGCTCTCCCCGGAAGAGCGCCGCGACCGCGCCGGGGATCGACGCCACGAGGTTGACGCCGATGGCGATGGGCGCAACGGCCAGGTTGCGCAGGAAGGGCACCGGGCCCTGGTCGCGCCGGAGGTCGTAGCGAATGACGCGCCGCTTCGGCATGAACACGTAGGCCGAGTAGAGGGCGCCCAGCACCAGCGCGAACCCGCCCGTGATGTTGAAGAACGGCGTCAGCAGCCGCACGTAGCCGGGGAAGAGCTCGCCGCTGGGAATCCCGGTGGCGGGATCCAGGGCGTAGCCCGGTGCGGCCAGGGGCGCGAACACCACCATCGGGATCGAGACCAGGGTCCCGACGACGATCAGGGCGCCGGCGAGGTTCGCCCAGCGACCCTTCGCGCGATAGGTCTCGATGCCGATCGCCACCGCCGCCACGACGGCGATCAGGAGGTACAGGTAGGGCGAGATGCCGCTGTCCGGGTAGTCGTTCCTGCGCCAGGTGAGGAACGTGAAGAGGCCTGCCAGCAGAACGGAGAACGCAGCCCCGTAGCCGAACCGGGTCTTTGCCAGGAGGTACATCGTGCCGAGGCCCAGCCAGCCGGCAACCCAGACCGCCCCGGTGAGGTACCACGCCCGGTACAGCGGCTCGCTCCACCCGAACGCGCCGCCCACGAACTCGGTCCCGGCCGAGATCCCGTACCACAGCATGCCGATCGTCCAGATCAGCTGGTACGGCCTGCGGCGCTCCAGCCACTGGTCCAGCAGGAACAGGGCGAAGACGAAGCTCAGCAGGGACGACGTGAGCGGCAGGACGACATTCGGCTCCATGGCCCTCTTCTCCACCGGGTGGCAATCGCGACGCGCCGCAGCGCGGACGGACCGCAGCGCGGACGGGCCGCCCGGTCGTTGGCGGGCCCCGACACCTCGGGGGCCCGACTGGATCGAACGGTAGGCTCGGGGCGGGACCCGCTCAATGTGCCCGGCGATCGGTCTTTCGGCACCCACCGGACCGTTCGGGGGATACCGGAAGATAGGGCGAGGCCGCTCAGATGCGGTCCCACTCGAACATCACCATGTCCTGGTTGTCGGGGGCGATCCTGACCGGAAGCGCGACGCCGACCGCGATGCGGCCCACTTTCTCAAGCGGCACCATGGCCGCCGACGGTCCCGTCACGAAGGGCGACCGGCCGGGGATGCTGACGGTGGTCGTCATGGTGAAGAGGCGCTCGTCGCCGACCGTCTGCCCACTGTCGTCCAGGCGGTCGATCCGGGCTATGCCGGCGATCCCGTTCGCCCGCAGGTAGGCGCGGAGCTGCTCCACGCTGTAGCCGGCCTGGGCTGCCTGGCCGAAGACCGGCGCGGCGCCGCTTCCGGTCGCGGCCAGTGCCGCGGCCACCTGGCCAAGGGTCTCATCAGACGCGGAGCCGGGTCCGACCGCCGCGTCGCCGCCCCCGCCCGTGGACCCGCTGCCGAACGCCGTGGAGCCAGTGCCGACGGGGTATCCGGCAGGGTCGAACGCGGGCGCCCCCAGCCCGATGTTCGGCTGGTCCCACTGCACGACCACTGCCTCCGGCTCGGCGGGGTCGACGCGCACGGGGAGCGTCCCCTGGAGCCGGTTCAGCATCACGAGCGGAACGATTTCCTTGACCTTCGCCCGGTACGGGGAGCGGCCGGGAATCGTGACGAGGAGGTCCAGCTCGACCTGTGGTTGGTTGTTCACCAGCATCCCGGTCTGCGTCAGGCCGACGATCTGCCCCGTCCCGGCGACCCCGGTCGCACTGATCCGATCCTTCTTGGCCGCGCCGCGCATCCACAGCAGCCCGACCACCAGCAGGACGACGCCGGTGCCGCCGAGGATCGCTGCAGTGAGGAGCATCCCGCCGCCGGCGTAGGGCAGGTTGCCGAGGAACAGCCACAACCCGGCTGCGAGGGCCAGCTCCAGGACGGCAACCATCACCAGGATGCGGCCACCCCGCCGACCCATCGTCGAGCTCCGGTACATCCCGCCCTCCCCGAGTGCCGCCCCCTCGCTCCGGCGTTCGCCGGAGCGATCAGCGCGAGCGGCCCGTCATGCCGACCCGATTCTCGTCGCTGCCGCCCTGCACCCGTACGGCGGCAAGGCGCACCATCAGGGTGCCGCTCCCTCGTCGGCCATCTCGTCCGCAGCCTCCGCCGGCAGCACGAACCATCGCAGGTTCTCGAAGTCGACGCCAACTCCCTGATCGCCGCTGATCCCGGCCGACGTGGCCGACGTGGCCGACGGCGGCGTCGCGAGGATCGCGCGCGCCTCGTCGAGGTAGGCCGCCAGGCGCGCCTCGGGCTCGCGGTGCCGGTGCGCTGCGTAATGCATCCCCCGGTCGTCGTACCGGACATCGAGGAGCGACAGCGGCGGCTCGACCGTCCCCCCGCGGTGGAGCCACCGGCCGGAGTGTGCGTCGAAACCGTACTGCGGCAGGAGGCGCCAACCCTCGCGCGCCACCAGGTCCACCGCCTCCACGATGAAGTCGAAGACCGCTTCGCTGATGAAGTAGTTGAAGTTGACGCGAACCCAGCCGGGCTTGATCCCCTCGCAGCCGCGGGAGATCTCGCGCTCGAAGGCGTGCGACCGCGCCAGGTCGATCCCCAGCAGCCGGTGGCCGTACGGCCCCGCGCACGAGCAGCCGCCCCGGGCCTGGATGCCGAAGAGGTCGTTGAGCAGCGCCACGACGTAGTTGTGGTGGAGGTACCGGGCGCCGTGGCGGACGACGAACGAGACGATGGAGAGGCGCGGCAAGTCGGGGTTGCCCAGGATCTCCAGGCTGGGCGTGGTGCTCCAGCGCTCGATCGCACGGCGAATGAAGCTCTCCTCCCGCGCCCGGATCGCCTCGACGCCGACGGCCTGCTTGAGCTGGAACACCAGGCCCGCGCGGATCGATTCGACGATTGCCGGGGTGCCGCCCTCCTCGCGATGCTCCACGTCGTCCAGGTAGACGTGCTCCGTCGGGTTGACGTACGCGACGGTGCCGCCTCCGGGGACCGTCGGGACGCGGTTGCGGAAGAGGTCGCGGCGAGCCACCAGGATCCCGGGCGTCCCCGGCCCGCCGATGAACTTGTGCGGCGAGATGAAGATCGCGTCCTTGGTGTCGAGGTCGGCGTCATCGTCCGCCCGGGGCGCGTGTTCCGAACCGTCGGGCGCCTCCGAACCGTCGAGCGCCTCCGAACCGTCGAGCGCCTGCCGGCCAGTCGAGCGCCGCCGACCCGTCGGGCGCCGCCGAACCGTCGGGCGCCGGCCGGCGGGGCGCCATCTCGATGTCGACGTACGGTGCTGCCGCGGCGAAGTCCCAGCACGACAGGGCGCCGAAGCGGTGGAGGAGCACCGAGATCGCCCGCGTGTCGGACAGGATGCCGGTCACGTTGGAGGCCGCGGAGAAGCTGCCGATCTTCAGCGGTCGGTCGGCGTGGGCCACCAGCTCGGCCTCGAGACGCGCCAGGTCGATGCGCCCGTCGGCGTCCTCGGGGATCGTGATGACGTCCGCGATCGACTCCCGCCAGGGCAGCTCGTTGCTGTGGTGCTCGTACGGGCCGATGAAGACGACGGGCCGCTCGCCCGCCGGGATCCGCGCGGCCAGGTCGTAGCGCGCGTCGAGCTCGGCCGGCAGGCGCAACCCCAGGACGTGGACGAGCCGGTCGATGGCCGCGGTGGAGCCTGATCCGACGAACAGGACGACGTGCTGGTCGTCGGCTCCGACCGCGTCCTTGACCAGCTGGCGTGCCTCGGCACGGAAGCGGGTGGTCTGGAGCCCGGTCCCCGAGGACTCGGTGTGCGTGTTGGCGTAGAGGGGCAGGACGGCGTCGCGGAGGTAGTCCTCGATGAAGGAGAGGCTGCGCCCCGACGCGGTGTAGTCCGCGTACGTGACGCGGCGCACGCCGAACGGTCCGGCGACGGCTTCGTCGTCGCCGATCACGGAACGGCGGATGGCATCGACGAGGGCGGCTGCGTCCATCCGCGGATCGTATCCGCGCGCGGCGACGGGCACCGGGCCGGGGCAACGCCACGCCGCCGCGGCGCCTCTGGCGCGATGCGATGCGGCGCGGCGCCTCTGGCGCGGTGCGGCGCGGCGGCAGGGTCCGGGATCCCGGAGGGCGATGCCGAAACCGGGTGCCCGGTAGTACCAACGGGTGGGCGAAACCGGTGCCTTGGCGCGGTACAGATACGTGCAGTGGAGGTGGGTCGCAAGCAGGGGGGCGACCCGCATCCCGGCTCCTGTCCACCGCGTCGTCATGGGAGTGCCCCTCATGTCCACGCTCTCTGTCGGCGGTCCGACCGTCGATCGTGATGCGCTGCTCGACCTGGTCCTGGAACGGTCGGCCGTCGCCGATGCGGATGAGATCTGGCGCCTCGCCCTCGCCTGGCGCGGCCTGTCGGCCCGGGGGGAGCTGCACCGTGCCGCATTGGGGCTCGCCATGGAGCTCGGCCGCCGTACCGCCGCGCGGGACGCAATGGGCCGGGCCGCCACGCTGATCCTCCGCAGCCCCGGCTGTGCCACGGTGGCGACGCACCTCCCCGGCGTATCGATCTCCTACGGGGTCCAGGCCATGGCCGCCGACGCCGCCCTGGCGGTCGTCCTGTGCGATCAGCTCAGCGCCGAGGTCCGCGACGCGCTGGCCGGGCCGTGGGTGGCCGTCTTCGGCGATCCGTTCGCCGGTGGCTCGTTCGCCGGTGTCCCGTCGCCGGTGTCCCGTTCGCCGGTGTCCCTGTCGCCGCCGACTCGTTCGCCGGCGCCCCCCATCCCACGGGCGACGTCCCCGCGGAATAGAGTCCCCGCATGCGCTACCAGCGAATGCCCATCGAGATCGAGTCACCCGAGGAGATCGGGTACCGCACGATTGCCTGCAACCTTGCCGAGAGCTCGATCGCCGACGCCAACCTCGACGACCTCCAGGTTGACCTGCGGGGGCTCATGCTCCGCTACGGCGACCACCGCGGGCTTCCGGCGCTGCGCGCCCTGGTGGCCGCCGACGGCGGCCGCGTCCTCCCCGCGGATGCGATCGCGCTGGGTCCAGACGACGTGCTCGTGACGGTCGGTGCCGCCGGGGCGCTCTTCGCTGTCGCGACTGCCCTGCTCGAGGCGGGCGACGAGATCGTCGTGGTTCGCCCGAACTACGCGACGAACCTCGAGACGCCCCGCGCGATCGGGGCAGATGTCCGGATCCTCGACCTGCAGCCAGGCGAGGGCTGGGGCACCGACCCGGATGCGCTCGCCGCCCTGATCACGCCACGGACGCGCCTCGTCTCGATCACGAACCCGCACAACCCGACGGGGGCGCTCATCGACGAGGCCACCCTGCGACGGATCGTGGCGCTGGTGGAGGCCCACCCGACGGCACGTCTCCTGGTGGACGAGACGTACCGCGAGATGACCTACGGCGCGCCCCTGCCGCAGGCGGCGACCCTCTCGCCCCGCGTCATCGGCGTGTCCGGGATGTCGAAGACGTACGGCCTGCCGGGCATCCGGACCGGCTGGCTCACGACGCGCGACCGCGACCTCATGACGACGCTCCTGGCGGCCAAGGAGCAGATGCACATCACCGGTTCGCTCGTCGACGAGTCGATCGCTGCCCACGCCCTGGAGCACCGCGGCGTGCTCCTGCCACCCATCCTCGACGCGATCGCCGAGGCCCTGGCCACGGTTCGCGCCTGGCTGGCCATGGAGCCGCGCGTCACGTGGGTGGAGCCGCGGGGCGGCGTCGTCGGCTTCCCGTGGATCCGGCCGGAGGGCGGGATCGACCCCGATGCCTTCCACCGGGTCCTCGTGGAGCGCCACGCCACGGCCGTCGGGCCGGGTCACTGGTTCGAGCGGCCACGCGCCTTCTTCCGCCTGGGCTTCGGCTGGCCGCCCCCGACCGAGCTTGCCGAAGGGCTGGCCCGGATCTCGCGGACGCTCGACGAGGTCGCCGGGACGGGCGGCTGACGCCGGGGCCGTCCGGGAGCCGAGTCGCTCAACCCGACGTCGGCCGACCACCGCGGTTCGCCCGGGCCGCGTCGCCAGCTCAACGTGCGGGCGTACCCTGCCGCGCGGCCACGTCGAAGAACCAGCTCCTGCATCGCCAGGTGACCGACATCGGCCGTCTCGCCGGCGACGTCCCGCTGGAGGGCCACGACGAGCATCCCGTCCATGGCCATCCGATCCGCCGCCGCGCGTCGAGCGTGAGCCCGGCGCCGTGGCCGCGTTCGGCACGGCTGATCGACTGACGCCCCAACCCGCCGCGGTGTCAGCCCGGCAGGCGCGGGCATGTGCGTGGGGATCGTAGCGGTCCGGCCGCTAGGATCCGCCCCGCCTGAGCGTGGCAATGACGGCGAACTGGCAGTTCGCCATGAAGCCTGAGCGTGGTGGGTCCGATTCTCAGCAGTCGGACTGCTGGGACCGGTGGCAGCCCGGCCCGGTGGCAGCCCGGCAGGCCCGGTGGCAGCCCGGCAGGCCCGGTGGCAGCCCGGCCCGGTGGCAGCCCGGCAGGCCCGGTGGCAGCCCGGCAGGCGCGAGCCCAAGTCCGCTTCTCGGTCAGGTTGTTGGCGCGCTGAGGGCTCCGTGGTCTCGGTTGTCGGTGTCGAAGCCGCAGTCGACGACGGAATCCTCGACACATCCGAATGCCCGCCTGACCCTCACGGCCGAGCGCTGCTCGCCGACCCGGTCCGCGCAGGCTGGACGATCACGGCGGCGGCACGGGCGGCCGGGGTCAGGCGCCGCCCCCGGTGCACGCGAAGCCGCCGCCCGAGGTCGCCCCCGGTGCACGCGAAGCCGCCGCCCGAGGTCGCCCCCGGTGCACGCGAAGCCGCAACCCCGAAGCCGCCCCCAAGCGCAGGGGGGCCGACCGGCTCTCCCGGGGAGCCGCTGCGCAGGGTCGATCGGGTCCATCGGGACCTGACGAGCGCCGGCGGCCGCGTTACGCTGGCCGGACGCACGCGATGGCGGCTGCCACGTGGCCGGCTGCCACGCCACCGGCGGCCACGAGTCGCCGGCCGCCACCACGCACGGGGGACCAGCCGCTCCATGAGCCTCGTCATCACCGACCTGCAGAAGAGCTTCGGGGAAGTCCGCGCCCTTGACGGCATCAGCTTCTCCGTCGATCCGGGCCAGGTCTTCGGCTTCCTCGGCGCCAACGGCGCCGGCAAGACCACGGCGATGCGGATCGCGCTGGACATCCTCCGCGCCGACGCCGGCTCCGTCACCTGGAAGGGCCGTCCGTCCACGGAGCTGCCGCGCCGGACCTTCGGCTACCTGCCGGAGGAGCGCGGGCTCTACCCGCGGATGAAGGTGCTCGACCAGCTGGTCTTCTTCGCGGGCCTCTACGGCGTGCCGCGCAAGGCGGCAGAGACTGAGGTCCGCACGTGGCTGGCGCGCTTCCGGGTCCCGGAGTACGCCGACCGGCGCGCCGAGCAGCTCTCCAAGGGCAACCAGCAGAAGATCCAGTTCATCGCGGCGATCCTCCACGACCCCGAGGTCCTGATCATGGACGAGCCCTTCACGGGGCTCGACCCGGTGAACGTCGCGCTCCTCAAGGCGGCCTTCCTGGAGATGCGCGACCGCGGGAAGACGCTGGTCTTCAGCACCCACCAGATGGACATGGCCGAGGAGCTCTGCGACGCGGTCGCGATCATCGATGCCGGCCGCCTGGTCGCCTCGGGGCCCACGCGCGATGTGAAGCGCTCGACCGGCAAGCAGGTCGTGCGCCTGGCAACCGACGGCGACCCGGATCTTCCCTGGCTTGCCGACATCGAAGGCGTCGCCGTCGTTCGTCCCGGCCGCGACTACTCCGAGCTGGAAGTACGCGGCGCCACCGATCCGGAGGTCATCCTGCAGGCGGCGCTCGCCCGGGGTGAGCGGGTGACCCGCTTCGAGATCGCCGACCCCTCGATCGAGCAGATCTTCATGGAGCGGGTGGGCAAGTCGACCCGCGAGGACGTGTCGCTGGCCGGCGTGCCGGACGCCCCGGGCATGGCGGCCCCAGGTGGCCCGGGCATGGCCGCCCCAGGAACCCCGGGCGCGGCACGACCGGAGGACCCGGGGGCGCAGCGATGAGGGTCACATTCCGCAACGTTTTCGCGGTCGCGCGGCGGGAGTTCTTCGTCCGGGCCCGGACTCGCTCCTTCCTGTTCGGAACCCTCCTGCTCGCGGTGGCCGGGGCAGCGCTCGCGCTCGCCCCGATCGCGATCCACTGGCTGGAGGGCGAGGGCGGCGAGAAGATCGGCGTCGTCGACGAGGCCACCGACCCGGGCCTCACCTTCGACCCGGTGACGCGGCTGTCGCTGCAGCTCAACGTCAGCGCCACCGGCGGCCAGGCCGACTACGAGGTCGTCGCCAGCTCGAACGAAGCGACCGCGCGCGCCGCCGTGGACGCCGGCGACCTGAGCGCCGCCCTCGTGATCGAACGAAGCCCAGGCCCGGACCTGTCGTTCATCATCGTTTCGAAGGACCCTGCCCTCCGCCGAACGCCCGAGCTCCTGCGCCAGGCGTCGTACTCGCTGGCCGTCGCGGATCGCCTCGACCGCCTCGGCGTCGCGCCGGGCGACCAGGCCGCTCTCTTTGCGCCGCCCGCAGTCGAGGTCGAGGAGCCGGCGCCAGCGGGCCCCGGCGAGCCGACCACGCCCACCGATACGATCGCGTCGGCCCTCATCGGCCAGGTCCTGATCATCTTCCTGCTCCTCGCCATCGTTCTCTACGGCCAGTGGGTGGCGACGAGCGCCGCGGAGGAGAAGAGCAGCCGGGTGGTGGAGATCGTGATCTCGGCGGCCACGCCGTTCCAGCTCCTGGGCGGGAAGGTGATCGGCGTTGGGGGGCTTGGCCTGGTCCAGCTGCTGGCGGCGGCCGTGCCGGCACTTCTCGCCCTCGCCCTCCAGGGAGTGATCGCCGAGGCGATCCTCGGCGCGCCGCCATCGGCCCTGGAGCTGCCGCAGGCCCTGACCCCGGGCGTGCTCGGTGCGTTCCTCGTCTTCTTCGTCCTGGGCTACCTGCTCTACTCGACGCTGTACGCGGCGGCGGGATCGATGGTCTCGCGGATGGAGGACGTCAACAACGTGGTGGCACCCATGTCGCTGGTGGGGACGCTTGCGTACCTTGTCGGTGTCTACGCCACCCTCGGCCTGATCCCGGTCGACGCGATCTGGGTGATCTTCCTCTCGTACTTCCCGTTCACCAGCCCGTACGTGATGCTGTCGCGGGTCATCGCCGGGGAGGCGGGGGCGCCCGAAGTGGCGCTCGCCGCGGGCATCCTCGTGGTCAGCATCTTCATCTGCCTGTGGGCCGCGGCGCGCGTCTACAGC
The DNA here is from genome assembly GCA_963810065.1 of uncultured Chloroflexia bacterium. Lineage (GTDB taxonomy): Bacteria > Chloroflexota > Limnocylindria > Limnocylindrales > CSP1-4 > CTSoil-043. The sequence goes on from CAWELX010000003.1 coordinate 81,786, forward strand.
GCGGGTGTGCTCATGTACGGTCAGGCCCCGAGCTTCCGGCGGCTCCTCGGGATGGCATTCGGGCGGGCGCGGTAGACGCCGTCGAGCGGGCGCGGTAGACGCCGTCGGGCGGGCGCGGTGGACGCTTTCGGGGGCCCTGCGGGGAGTCTCGCGCCGCCGTCCTGCGTCAGGTGCCGTAGCGGCGGTCGCGCAGCTCGACGGAGAAGTCCACGTGGCCGCGGAGCCAGGCAAGCGCCTCTCCCCAGCCCTCGCACGCCTCCGCATACGCTTCGAGGACGCCCGGGATCCGGAGGTCGAACGGCCCGTCGGTCAGCGTGAGGATCGTCCCGTAGCCGGCCGGCTCGAGCGTCACGTTGACGGTGGTTTCCCAGCGGTCCTCCCGCAGCCACGGCCAGCGGAATGCGAAGTGCCGGTCGCTTTCCAGGATCGTCACGTCCCACCAGACACGCTGGTCGGGGAAGACGAGCATCGTGCGCGTTCCGGCGGCGAGCGATCCTTCCACCTGTTCGGGGAACCAGCGGACGATCTCCTCGGGGTCCGTCCAGCACCGGTAGAGACGGGCCGGCGGGGCGCTGAAGCGGCGCACCATACGAAGAGTCCGGGGGGCGCCGAGCGGATCGATCTGGGTCCGAGCGTCCTCGGTAGTCACGGGTGGAGCCTCCAGCGGTTCGCGGGGCGCCTCGGGGCCGCGCCGGTCGCAGCTGGCGCGGCGACCACTGCAAGGGTACTCCGCGACCCGCGTTGGCGGGCGTCGCGGTCAGGCCTCGGGCGGGTGCCGACGTGACGCTCGGTGGGCATCGAGGTCAGGCCTCGGTGGGTGCCTCGCCGGGCAGCTCCAGCGTGAACGTTGCGCCCAGGGCGGGTCCCCCGGCCTCGAGCACCAGGTCGCCGCCGTTGGCCACCGCCAGCGCCCGCCCCACGTACAGCCCGAGGCCCGAGCCGTCGCGATCCTCGGGTTGGCTTCCACGGCCGTACCGGGTGAACAGGCGCTCGCGGTCGCCGTCGCGGATCCCCGGGCCGTGGTCCGCGATGGTCAGCCGGACCCGCCATCGCTCGCGATCAACGCGCAGCGTGGCCTCCACCGGCTCTCCGCCCCCGTACTTCACGGCGTTGTCGAGGAGCGCCCAGATCAGCTGTTCCACCTGGTCGGGGTCCGCCACCGCCAGCCAGCCGCCCGTCTCGTCGACGAGCGAGAACGCCACCTGTGCGGCTCCCAGCGCCTCCCATCCTCGGCGCACCCTGGGGCCGAGGGCGAAGACCTCGGCGACGGGGCTCACGACCCCCGACTCCAGGCGGCTTGCGAGCAGCAGCTGGCGGACCATCCGCGACAGCCGGTCGCTCTGCTCCACGATGATCGCCAGCCGCTCGTCCGGTCGATCCGACGCCAGGTGGTCGGCATAGGCGCGGATCCGTGCCAGGGGCGTCTGCAGGTTGTGCGACACGCCGCGGAGGAAGTCGTCCTTCTCGACATCGAGCGCGAGCAGCTGCTCGTTCTGGGCAGCCACCCGGGCCAGCAGGTCGGCATCGCGGATGCCGACGGCAACGCTGGTCGCGAACAGCTCCAGGAGGTCCTGGTCCGCGCGCTCCCAGCGGGCCGTCGCCGGGGCGTGGCCGGCAAGCAGGCCGACCGGCTCGTGCCCCGCCTGCAGGACGGCGCGCACCGGGAGCGGATCCCCGGGCACCCGCTCCTCCCACCCGATCGAGGACGGATCGCCGAGGATGATCGACGCGTCGACGAGGCCCAGCGCGGAACGCGCATCCCGGGCAGCTTGCTCCACGAGGAGATCGGTTCCGTCGGCCGGGGTCCACGCGGCGACGGCGGCAACCACGCGGGCCACCGCCAGGTTGCGCCGGAGGAGGTCCGCGGCCAGCGCCGCCTGGCGCTCCGCGAGGCGGCCCAGCTCGTCCTCCGGGAACGCCAGCAACGCCTGGTCCACGCTGCCCTGGGTCGCCTTCTCGAGAGCTTCCTCCAGGGCCCGCAGCGGGCGCGTGAGACTCGAGACGAGGATCGCCGCCACGAGGATCCCGACGAGCGCGGCGAGCACGAGCATGAGCAGGATCGCCGCCATGAGATCGGGGTAGCCAGCGAGCACCAGGAGCGTGCCGAGTGCCGCCACGGGCAGGATCGCCGCGGTCATCACGGCCAGGGTGACGCGCGCTCGGATCGGGAGGCCGCTGCCGATCGTCATGGGTCGAGCATAGCGCGCGAGCGCGAGCCGCCGGCTGCATCTCCGCCGGCCGGGTGTCCCTTACGGTGCCTTCGCGTCGAGGAAGCGGCAGCGCGGCGCGAGCGGGCAGCGGCCACAGGCCGGCCTCCGCGCATCGCAGGTCTTTCGGCCGTGCTGGATCAGCAGGACGTGGGCCGGGTGGACGTCCTCGGGCGCCAGGAGGTGCCAGTAGATCGCGTGCTGCTCGTCGGGGCCCGCCTTCGGCGGCACCAGGCCGATCCGCCGGCTGACGCGTTCGACATGCGTGTCGACCGGCATGAGCGGCAGCCCGAAGCAGAAGAGCAGGACGATGGAGGCGGTCTTGTTGCCGATCCCCGGCACCTGGGTCAGCCAGTCCCGCGCGGCGCGCGGGTCCATCTCGCCGAGGAAGGCAAGGTCGTAGCCCGTGCCACCGGTGGCCTCGCGGACATGGCGCAGGGCGTTCTGGATCCGCGGCGCCTTCTGGGGGGCCAGGCCGCCGGGCCGGATCACCTCCATCAGCTCCTCGAGCGGGGCGTGCTCGACGGAATCCCAGTCGGGCGCCGAGCCAGCGTCGAGGCCGCGACCGCCCCAGCCCTCGGGCGGCGCTTCGGCGCCGTCGGGACCCGCGATGCGATGGATGGTGACCGGGCCGTCCGACGGGTAGGCATCGCGGAGGGCCTCGAACGCGCGCTCGGAGTTCACGTCCGCGGTGTTCTGGGAGAGGATGGTCAGGACCAGCTCCGAGACCGGGTCGAGCCGGGTGTCGCGGCGCGGCGTCCCATAGAGCGCGGCGAGCTCCGCAAGCACGAACGGCACGAGGCCGGGCCGGCGGCGGGTGAGCGAACGGGCCCAGGTCCGGGCGGGATCGGCAGGCTTGCGCGGCTGCTTGCGGTGAACCGGCGCCGAGGCGGCAGCCGCGCGCGGGCTCACGAGTACTCCTCGAACCCTGGGAGCGGGTCATCGAAGTTGTCGCCGATCACCAGCGCGTCGTTGCCGGGCGTGCGCCGTCGCCGCAATGCCAGCCCGATGCCCAACCCGACCAGCCGCGCGAGGCGCTCCCCGCAGCGCTCCAGGGGCGCCGGGCCGGCGGCCATCGCCTCCTCGACCGTCTGCGGATGCTCCACCACGGGGACGGCCACGGCACCCACGGCAGCGAGTGCCGCAGACCCCTCGACTTCGACGCCGCCACCGACCGCCACGCAGGGGATGCCGGCGGCGGCGGCGCTCCGGGCGACGCCGAGGGCGGTCTTCCCGAACGCGGTCTGGACGTCGATCTGCCCCTCCCCGGTGAGGACGAGGTCGGCGTCGCGCAGCTTCGCGGCGAAACCCGTGGCCTCCATCACGAGCTCGATCCCGGGCACGATCGCAAACGAGCGGAACTGTTGGCGCAGGCAGGCGAGCCCGAACACGCTCCCCCCGGCGGCGCCGGCTCCCGGCGTGTCGCGCTCCCGGTTGCCCGCGGCGTTCTCCAGCGCGTCGGCCCAGCGCGCGAGGGCCGCGTCCAGGTTCCGCACGTCCACCGCGCTTGCCCCCTTCTGGGGCCCGTACACGGCCGCCGCTCCCCCGGGGCCCAGGAGCACGTTGGTGACGTCCGATGCGATCCGCAGCTCCACCTCGGCGAGCCGCGGGTCGAGCCCGTCCAGGTGGACCTCGAGCACGGGATCGACCGTCATCCCGAGCCCCAGCGCGGCCAGGATGCCGAGCCCGCCGTCCGTGGTGGCGCTCCCGCCGACGCCGAGGTCGATTCGCCGTACCCCGGCGTCCAGGACGGCCCGCAGCACCTCGCCGGTGCCGAAGGTCGAGGCGTTGACCGGGTCGCGCTCGGCCGCCGCGACGAGCGAGAGACCCGACGCCTGCGCCAGCTCGACGACGGCCCGTGTTCGGTCCGCGGAGAGCAGCCAGCGCGCCTCGATCTCGCGCCCGAGCGGGTCATGGGCCGCGGACGTGCGCCACTCCCAGCCGCCGGCCGCGTGGATCGCGACGGCCGTGCCTTCGCCGCCGTCGGCGAGCGGTGCGAGGCGGATCTCGTCGCCGGGACGGGCACGCAGCCAGCCGTCGGCGAGGGCATGCGCCACCTGGACGGACGTCAGCGATCCCTTGAAGGAGTCCGGGGCGACCAGGATCGCGAGAGGCCGACCGGGACCCCCGCCGTACGGGTCCGCCGCGCTCACTGCGCGGCGCCGCCGGGACCGCCGGGACCGCCGGGTCCGCCGACCCCGCCGGAGGTGCCCTCCGTGCCGTCGCCCGGGACGCTCTGGGCGCCCTCGCCTGGTCCGCTCGCCGCCGCCGCACGGCGCTCCAGGTACTCCGGGATGCGGATCATCGGCGGGCGCTCGCGGTCGGCCAGCTCGATGATCTCGAGGCCCAGGTGGTCCTCGCCGAAGCGCGGGAGCTTCATCGTCGAGCCGAGCTCCGCGAAGAGTCTTGCGCGACGCCGTTCCTCGAGCCGCTTCATCACGGCCTGCAGGATCACGAAGCTCATCCGCGACAGGCCCTCGAGCTCCTGGTTGCGGTGGACCCGGCGTTCCAGGTCGACCTGGCCCAGGCCATCGAGGCCGGCGCGCTCGGCGATGTCGATGAGGTGCCCGATCTCGACGGCGTAGCCGGTGAAGAACGGGATCGCCTCGAGCAGGCTGCGCCGACCGGCGTACTCGCCGGCGAGGGGCTGGATGAAGCCCGAGAGATCGGGGAAGAAGAGGTTGATGAGCGGCCGGGCGACGAGCTCGGTGACGCGGCCGCCGCCGCCCTCCTTGAGCACGCCGCCCTCCACGATGGGGCGCTGGTAGTAGCCCTTCACGTACTGGATCCGCGGCTCGCTGAGCAGCGGCCCCAGGGTCCCGTAGGCCATCCGGGGGTGCCAGTTGCGGACGTCCGTGTCGCACCAGGCCACGAGATCGCCGCTCGTCTCGAAGAGGCTCTTCCAGAGCGCCTCGCCCTTGCCGTGGTAGGAGCCATAGCGGGGCAGGACGTCCGCGTGCTGGACGACCCGGGCGCCCTCCGCCTCAGCGATCTCGCGGGTCCGGTCAGTCGACGCGGAGTCGATCACCAGCAGCTCGTCGACGAGCGGGACGCCCTCCACGAGGAGGCGGCGCGCGCGGGCCACGATCTCGCCGATCGTCGCCTCCTCGTTCAGCGTTGGTAAGACCAGGCTGACCGTCAGTTCCTGCTGTTGCTTGAGCTCCACCAGCCGCCGCAGGTTGCGGTACTCCCCGTGATGGAAGTTCGACTCGCCGAACCAGCGTTCCACGCGCGCCGGGATCGCGCGCGACTCCTCGGCCGCGCGATCGGCGGCGGCCAGCGACTCGGCCTTCCCCACCAGCTCCTCGAACGTGGCCCGACCGATCCGCTCCTGGGTCTTGACGACGATCACGGGCGGCTTCGCCCGGGTGGCGATCGCCTCCGGGAGGGCACCGAAGAGGAACGAGTCGCCGCCGGAGCCCTCCGGGATGGCGGACGCGCCCATGATCACGACGTCCGCGGTCTCGGCTTCGCGGAGGATCGCGTTGCGGACGTTCGGCGCCTCGCGCAGGATCCCGTCGGCGTGCCCGCGGGCGTGCTGCTTCAGGAATGTCGCGAGGGCGTGCTCGGCCTGGGCCCGGACGGTGCTGGTGACGCCCGGCGGGATGACGTGGAGCACCACGATCCGCGCATCGTGGTGGCGCGCGAGCGCGTCGGCGAACTCCAGCGCCAGCTCCGCGTGCGGGCCGCCGCGGACCGGGACGAGGATCCGGCGGACCTCGCCGAACGGGCGCTGCTTGACCACGGCGATGTCGCAGGGCGGCTCCCGGACGACGGCGTCGATCGTGGACGAGAAGACGGGACCGGGCGTGCCGCCGCCCGCGCCGCCGCCGGTGCCCGCAGCTCGCCCGCCCGCGGCTCGCCCACCCGGCGGCCTGCCACCCCAACCGAAGATCAGGAGGTCGGCGTCCAGCTCGTGCGCGGCCTCAACGATGCCTTCCGACGCTCGGCGGCCGATGCGCACGAGCGGCCGGATCCGCGTGCCCGGTGGCGCATAGTCCAGCACCTTCTGGAGGAGGCGGCGGGCCTGGCGGGCGCGGGTGGCGCCGTCGGACAGGGCGACGTCCTCGGGGACTTCCACGATCCCGAGCATCGTCAGCTCACCGGCGCGCGGGTCCATGAGATCGGCGCCGATGCGGACCAGGTCCTCGGCCGTCGCCGGGTTGGCGACCGGGATCAGGATCCGGACGGGCAGCGGCGTCCGCCGGCTCACGCCAGCGCCCTCTCGGCGTCCGCCGCCGCGGCAGCCGCGGCGGCGTTCCAGCGGCCGACGAGATACGGCTTGCGCAGCTCGAACGCCCGTGCCTGGCGCTCCACTCGTTCGTCGGCATCCCCCTGGGCAAGGTTGCGGCACTCGACGACGAGGCTTCCGACGCGCCCGAAGTACAGGGGAACCAGGGCTGCGACCAGGCGCTCGATCGGGATCGCGCCGAAGCGCGCGGCCACGACGAGGTCGTACACGATCCCCGCCCACAGCTCGTCCGGGAAGTGGAAGCCGCTCACCGCCTGGCTCATCTCGTCGGTGGGGACGCCGTTCGTGCCGCTCTCGGTGCCGCCCAGGCCCAGCCGGCGTGCGGCCTGTTCGGCCAGCCGCCCCGCCTCGACCGCCAGCTCATCGACGGCCGCGGCGTGGTCGGGGGCGAGCATCGCCCGCCACGTCTCGGCGAGCGTGACCTGCCCGGCGCCGAACTCCGACAGGAGGCGCAGCGTGTTGACCTGCAGCGGACTTGGCTCCACCCAGCGCTCGAAGCCGTAGGCGGGGACCTCGTGACTCCCGTGGATGTCAAGCCAGGCATCGGGGTGGCGACAGGCAAGCCCCAGGATCGTGCCCACGACCTGGCGGAACATCGGGCCAAGGTCGGCCGACGGGTCCTTGGGGTCGTGCACCTTGGCGCCGAGGCGCGTCTCGCAGACGGCGAAGCCGCCGACCAGGGCGTGGGTGGTCATCCAGATGTCGATCCCGAACTTGCTGACCTCCGGGGTCCAGTCCTCCTGGGCGAGGTAGTGGCGCACGAGGTCGCCCGAGACGCCGAAGTCGCCACCGATCGGCTGGCGGATCCGGCGGCCGTAGAGGGCCCGGGTCAGTGGGTACGTGACGGTGTTGGTGATCGTGCCGTCGTACTTGTGGCGGGCGTAGAGCGGCGTCACGTAGTCGAAACCGCCCTTGAGGATGGGGCCCGCCAGGAGCTCGATCCACTCGGGGGTGATCGAGCGGAGGTCGGAATCGACCACCACGAGGGCCCGCGCGTCGAGCGCCGCCGCGATCTCGAAGATGGTTCGCAGCGCGGCGCCCTTGCCGCCGATCCCGTCGACCTCGGGGTACGTGAGGGTCAGGCGCTCCAGCCGGTTGGTGGGGCGGACGAGGAGGATCCGCTCGACGTAGTCCGGGGGTTCGGTCTCCGCGACGACGCGCTGGGTCCCGTCCGACGAGCCGGCGTCGGAGTTGACCAGCAGCGGACGCAGGTCGGCGAAGTACTGCACGAGGCCGGCCTGGGCGGCGCGCACGACATGACCGATCGTGGTCGCGTTCTTGAAGCTCGGAATGCCGACGATCAGGTCGACTCGGCCGAGGCGTTCGATCTCCGCGGAGATCGCGGGCGTCAGGACGGTGGAGGCCACCTCCTCACCCTATCACGGGCGACCGTCGGGCCGCCCGACGCGACTCCCCCGGCGCGCGTCACCGGCGCCGGGTGGCCTCAGCGGCGCGGCATCGGGATGAGCGACCAGTCGTCGTTGACGGCGCCCGGGCGATAGCGGCTGTTGGCCTCCTTGTAGGCAAGACCGCCGAAGCCCAGCGAGCGCCAGGTCATGATGAAGCCGCCGGCGGGCTCGCGGACGAACGGCGTGCGGCGGATTCGAGCGCCCTCCGGCAGGACGCTCTCGAGGAGCCGCTTCCGCTCGAGGAGCGGCACGCTGAGGAGGTCGTCGTCGTCGACGACGAGGAGGTCGATGGCGACGAACGCGATCGGGACGGGCGGCGCGTCTGCCGCCGCCTCGGCAGCGCCGATGGTCCGGGCGGTGGCCCGCCCGGGGATCTGCCCGCGCGCCCCGACGTACTCGGCCGCCTGCTTGCCCAGGAAGAACTGGGCCGTGTGCTCGCCCATGCTGGGCGTCTGGGTGACGTCGAAGTCGACGCCGATGCCGGAGCGGAGCGCCTGGTCGGTGAGGTAGCCGTCCACCACCAGCGCGTCGGCCAGGGCGGCCGCAGCCAGCTCGGTCACGACGTCGGGGTGGTGCGGCGCGAGGTCGAGGCCCTGGGCATCCACGAGCTGGACGTCGCCCCGAGCCACGTGCGCGAGGACGCGGATGCCGTCCCAGGCGGGCTCGACGATGGGATCGCTCATCTGCTTCGGCTTGCGGCCGCCGAAGGCCTGGGGCCGCCACGTGCGTGTGTCGGGCTGCATGGGCTGATCCTACCAGCCCGGATTCGCGCCGGGCTTCACGGATGGCGCTGGGCGGATAGGATCGCGCGGATGGCCGATGACGCAGCGCCCGCGGCTCCCGACGCGACTCGGCGGGGCGACGGGCTGCGCCGTGGACCGGTCGGCCGCCTGGCAGGCCTCTCGCCGTCCGGTCGCGCCCGGGTTCCCGCGTCATGGTCCCTGTATGACTTCGCCAACACGATCTTCAGCTACGCGGTGGTTTCCACCGCGATTGGCCTGTGGCTGACGGAGCCGCAGAACTTCGGCCAGGACCTGGGGCAGCTGGTGCAGACGATCTGCATCGTGGTCTCCGTCGGGATCAACGCGCTCGTGTCGCCGCCCCTCGGCGCCCTGAGCGACCGCGGCGGCCGGCGCCTTCCGTTCCTGCTCTTCTTCACGGTCCTCACGATCGTGCCGGCGGCGCTGATCGGCGTGAGCGCCGCGGTCATCGGCGCGATCCTCTTCACGATCGCCAACTTCAGCTACCAGGCCGCCCTGATCTACTACGACGCGACGCTGTCGAGCGTCTCGTACCCGGTCACGCGCGGCAAGCTCTCGGGGATCGGGGTGGGTGTCGGCTACATGGGGACGATCGTCATCGCCCTGGTCCTGATCGTGCTGGACCCGCCCATCTCCGCCTACTTCCCGATCTCGATGGCGCTCTTCGCCGTGTTCGCGGTCCCGATCTTCGTGTTCGTCCACGAGCGGGGGACGGGCGCTCCGGCTTTCACGTGGGCCGAGGCGCGCGCCTCGTTCACCCAGATCGGCCGGACGATCGACCACGCCCGCGAGGTCCCGGGGCTGGGCCGCTTCCTCCTGGGCCGCTTCTTCTACTCCGACGCGGTGAACACGATCATCGTCGTCATGAGCGTCGTCGCCGTCCGGGCGATGGGGCTCACGGAGCAGGAGTACCTCATGGTGAGCATCCTGCTCACGGTGGTCGCGATCAGTCTCAGCTTCGCCTGGGGCCGCCTGGTCGACCGGTTCGGCCCGCGGCGGACGCTCCTGTGGGTGCTCGTCAGCTGGGCCGCCGGCCTGCTGATCGGCGTCGTGGCGCTGAGCATGCCCGGGACGCCCGTCGGGATCGGGCTCTTCGTGATCGCCGGGGCGATCGTCGGGAGTGGCCTGGGAGGCGTCCAGGTGGCCGATCGCGTCTTCATGCTGCGGCTCTCGCCGCCGGCACGGATCGGCGAGTTCTTCGGCCTCTACGGGCTGGTGGGCAAGGGTTCGCAGGTCGTCGGCCAGACGCTCTACGGGGTCACCGTGTACCTGCTGTTCGGCACGCTGGGCAACGGGGCCTACCAGGTGGCCGTCCTGACGCTCCTGGGCACGATGATCATCGGCTACGTGCTGATCCGGCCGGTGAGCGACCACTGGGCGGGTTCGATCGACGCGGACGCCGTGAGCTCGGAGCTGCGGGCCTCCTGAGCGAACCCATGCCGGATGACGAACGACGCCCCGGCGGGTGCCGGGGCGTCGGTGCTGACGCGATGTCGTGGGCGGCCGTGCTGGCCGCGGGGGTCAGGCGATGTCGTGGGCGACGGAGGCGCAGGCGACCGCACAGCCGCGGGCATCGCGCCCGGCGGAGCCCGCGAAGTGGTACCAGCGTCGCGCGCCGGTGAAGCCGGCGTCATCCGCGGATTCGCGCGTGGAGAGCCGGCAGCCGCACGCCTCGCACACGACCGTCTCGCTGCTGACGCGGGTCGCGATCGCGGCCGGCGAGCTGGAGCCGCGGCTGTACGAGGGCTGGAACAGGTCGATGGCTGTCATGGCGTCGGCGTCCTCGCTCGTGGGTGGCCCTGCTCAGGTGGGCGGCGCGGCCGGTGGCCGCGGGGACACCGCCCCGATGCGCGGACGGTAGGCTGGAAGCGGGCGCCCGGTCAGTGCCGCGGCGGGGCCACTTGCGTTTCGATTCGGTTGCCTGCCGCAGCCGGAGCCTGCCGGACGCCGTGACCGACGGCGGCCCGGCACCACGGGTCGATCAGGCGCGGTGGGCCATCCCGGCGCCACGGGCCGGCAGGTGCCGCAGGACGGATCAGGCGCCGTAGCCGGACGCGTGCTCCCGGCGCCAGGCCCAGGCCGTGGCTACGATGTCCCCGAGGTCAGGGCGCGCCGGCTCCCAGCCCAGGACCTCCCGGGCCCGGCCGGCGTCTGCCACGAGCACCGGCGGGTCGCCGGCCCGGCGCGGTCCGACGCGGTACGGGACCGGACGCCCGCTCGCGGCTTCCACCGCGGCCAGCACCTCCCGGACGCTGAAGCCGCTGCCGTTGCCGAGGTTCAGGGCGACGGCCGCAGCGCCGCCGTCCGGCCCGGCGGTCCGTGGGCCTCCCGGAGCCGTTGCCTCGAGCGCAAGGAGGTGCGCCCGGGCGAGATCCTCAACGTGGATGTAGTCGCGGATGCAGGTCCCGTCCGGGGTCGGGTAGTCGGTGCCGAACACCGTCACCTCTGCCCGGCCCTCGGCCGCGGCGATGACGTTGGGGACGAGATGCGTCTCCGGGTCGTGGGCCTCACCGTTACGCTCCGAGGCACCGGCCACGTTGAAGTAGCGGAGGCTGACGCTGCGCAGCCCATATGCGGCGGCGTACCAGCGAAGGGCGCCCTCGAACGTGCGCTTCGTCTCGCCGTAGGGATTGATCGGGCCCAGGGCGGCATCTTCGCGAATGGGAACGGATTCGGGGATGCCGTACACGGCCGCGGTCGAGCTGAAGACGAGGCGCCGGACGCCGCACTCGCGGAGCCCCTCCAGGAGGGTCACGCCCCCGGCGACGTTTTCGCGGTAGTACAGGGCCGGATCGGCGATCGACTCTCCGACGAGCGACCGGGCCGCGCAGTGGAGGACCGCGTCCACCGGCGTCGCCCGCAGGAGTGCCCGGACGCCGTCGGCATCGCCGTAGCTGCCCTCGACGAGCTGGGCGCCCGGGTCGACGGCTGCCCGGTGGCCCTTGCTGAGGTCGTCGAGCACGATGACCTCGTGGCCCGCGGCGACGAGCACCTCGACGGAGACGGATCCGACGTAGCCGGCTCCGCCGGTGACGAGCACGCGCATCAGGACCTCCGGAGCAGGCGCCGCAGGAGTCCCGGGCGCTCGGGTGCCGGCACGCTGGGGGCCGACGTGGACATCGTGACGGATGGGGCCGCGGTGGTGGTGCCGGCGGGGACGGCGAGGCTCGTGGCCACGGCGCCCGCGCGCCCGCTGCGCCCACGGCGCCCGCGGCGCCCGTGGCATCGGCCGCTGAGCCCGTGGCTGCCGCATCGGCGCGATAGCGGGCGACCTCCTCCAGCCGGTCGATCATCCGGCGAGCCGTCGCGTTTTCCGGGTCGATCGCCAGGGCCGCCTGCGCCAGCGCGAGCGCGCTCGCGTCGTCGCCTCGCTCGAGGGCGACCCGCGAGAGCCCGACGGCCGCGATGCCGTTGCTCGGGTCGGCCTCGAGCACCTGGCGGAACGTCCGGTCGGCCTGGTCGAGGAGGCCCAGCGCAAGGGCGTTCTCGGCGTTGAGCAGCAGCTCGATCACGTCCGGGCCTCGGCGGACGCGGCGCCGTCGTCCTCCGCAGCGCCGTCATCCCCCGCACCACCTGCCGGGCCTGGTTCGATGCCGCCGCAGCGTGCCGGCCGACATCTCCCGGGCCAGGCCCAGGAGGCGGCCGCGTTCGTTGAGCATGGGATCGACCAGGACCGCCTCGAGCAGGTCATCGAGGAGCCGCCCGACGGCCGGCCCGGGAGCCAGGCCGACGGCCGCCATCAGGTCGTCGCCGTCGACCGCCAGGTCGGCCAGGCCGAGCGCGACGTGGGCGTCGACCTGGGCGCGGCAGCGGGTCCGCAGCTCCTCGAGGCCGTCGACGTCGGCAGGCCGGCCGCTCCCGACGTTGTCGGCGGCGCGCAGGTCCAGGAGAGCCTCGACGTCGGCGAGCCCGACCCGCCGAATGAAACGCCGGACGGCGCCATCGGACCATCCGGGCGTGTAGGAGAACATGTGGTGACGGACGAGGTTGGCGACGCGAGTCGCCAGGGCGCGGGGAGCGCGAAGCTGGTCCAGCCAGGCGGCCGCCAGCGCGGCGCCCACCGTCTCGTGCCCGATGAAGTGGCCGTCCGCGAACGTGGCCGGCTTGCCGATGTCGTGGAGCAGCGCGGCCACGCGCGCCAGGGGCAGCCCGTCCGCGAGGGTGGGGGATGCCGCGTCGACCGTCCGACAGGTGTGATCCCAGAGGTCCTCGCCGGGGACCTTCGCCTGGGGGATCGCCCATTGCCGCGCCAGCTCGGGCGCGATCACGGCGAGAAGCCCCGTTTCCTCCGCCAGCCGCAGGCCGACCGACGGCCGCTCCGCCCCGAGCAGTCGCACCAGCTCCGCGAAGGTTCGTTCCCCTGAGACGAGGGCGGCGGACGCGGCCTCGGTGGCGATCGCGTCCCGGGTCGCCGGCTCCACGACGAACCCCAGCGTGGCGGCGAAGCGGACCGCCCGGAGCATCCGCAGGGCGTCCTCCCGAAACCGTGCCCGCGGGTCGCCGACGGCGCGGAGCACGCCCGCGGCCAGGTCGGCCCGGCCTTCGAACCGGTCCACGAGGGCGCCTGGCATGCCGCCCGGGTCGAGCGGGATCGCGAGGGCGTTCACCGTGAAGTCCCGTCGCGCCAGGTCCTCGGTGAGGGTGTCGCCGAACGTGACGTCGTCGGGCCGGCGGTGGTCGGTGTACGTGCCGTCGCGGCGGTACGTGGTCACCTCGTGGGTCCCGTCGGCGACGGGCACGGCCACCGTGCCGAAGCGGTTCTCGTAGCGCGACCCGGGGAACAGGGCGAGGAGGCGGTCGGGCCGCGCGTCGGTGGCAACGTCCCAGTCGAGTGGTTCCACGCCCCGCAGCATGTCGCGCACGCAGCCGCCAACGAGATGGGCTTCGTGGCCGGCTCCGCGGAGCACGCGGGCGATCGAGCGGACACCGGCCGGGATGTCGGGCGCCGCCGGGCGGTCAGCCGGCGGCTCGATCGGGCCCAGCTCGCCGGCCGTCAGTTCGCGCCCAGGAAGAGGTAGCCCCGCCACGTCTCGTTGCGCTCGTCGGCGAGGTACGGCGTGAAGAGGGAGTAGACGTCGCTCCGCGGCTCGTAGGGCGGGCGGAGCAGCCGGATGCGCGCCTCGTCCGGCGTGCGGCCGCCCTTGCGGTGGTTGCAGACCTTGCACGCGGCGACGAGGTTCTCCCAGGTGTGGCTCCCGCCGCGGTGGCGCGGGATGACGTGGTCCAGGGTGAGGTCGTGACCCTGGCGACCGCAGTACTGGCAGGTGTGGCTGTCCCGGGCGAAGATCTCGCGCCGGCTCAGGCGCACCCGCGGACGCGGGCGGCGCACGTGATGCTGGAGCCGGATCACGGACGGAGCACGGAACGCAGTGCGTGGCGTCCTGATCGTCTGGTGGTCGTACTCGACGACCTCCGCCTTTGCGCCGAAGAGCAGCCGGAAGGCGCGCGGCAGGTTGCAGACGTTCAGCGGCTCGTAGTTCTGGTTCAGCACGAGCACGACACCGTCCATGGTGGCGCGATCGTAGCAGGAGGCGACGTCGAGCCACTCCGCGTCGCGGGTGGGCTCGGGCCCGCGGCACGAGGCGCCGAGGGCGGGGTCCGGGGGCCCGCCGTTGCCCGTCGCACGACGGCGTTCCGATCAGATGCGTGCCTGGCGAACCGTGCGACGGCTCGACGATTCTGCTGACGGGCACGTTCGGCCGTCGACGCGGCCGCCGGGCTTGAGGATGACCTCGGACTCGATCAGACGTCAGCGCCGGCGCGCTCAGCCGGGCACGCCGGGGAGATCGGCCACCGGTCCGGGCCGAGAGGGGAGGCCGGCTACCAGCTGGCGGCCTCGGCCGTGTCGCGGCGCAGCCACACGATGAGGGCGATGACGAAGCGCAGGACCAGGCTGACGCCGTACATCGTGCACCAGATGCAGACGGCCTCGATCACGAAGACCTGGAGGAACATGAAGTAGGCCTCGAACGTCACGCCAACGAGGCTGAGTCCGTAGTGCACCGCCAGGAGGCGCCGGTCGCCGGTTCGCCACCAGCCGAGCGCGGCGATCAGCAGGATGATCGAGAGGCCGACACCGAAGACAGCCACCGGGATCGGGCCGATCCAGGCGTACTCGCTCTTGGCCACTTCTTCGCAACCGTGGACGGGCCCGCAGACGGGGACGTTCCCGGAGAGCTCCACGACGGAGAGGTACGAGGCGACGACGAGCCCGAACGCGTCGAGGGCGGCCAGGATGAGTCCGGGGTGGATCCCGCGATTCCGAATCGCGAAGATGGCGACCGCAAAGACGACGACGGCAACGACGACCCAGAAGACGAGCCAGGCAAGCATGACGTGCAGGGTAGCGAATCACGTCCGATCGAGTGAATGCCGACCGGCGCGACGGGTCATGGCGCGACCGTCAGCGTCCCCTGCATCCCGCGCTGCTCGTGGTCGGCGAGCTTGCAGACGAACGTGTACTCGCCCGCCGCCAGGGTAACCGTGAGGTCCCTGGCCAGGCCGGGGACCAGGCCCTCGATCTCGTCGACCACGATGTCGCCGCGGAAGATCTCGAACTCGTGCTCCTCGGAGCCGGTGTTCTCGACCCGAAAGGTGACCGGGCCGGGAGCCACCGAGATCGCCGAGGGGTCGAACGCATAGTCGCGGGCCGTGACCTCGACGACGGCGGCCGACGGAGCTGAGGACGCACCAGGGCTCGTGCTCCCGGCGCAGGCGGCAACGGCTGTGACCGCCGCGGCCGCAACGCCGAGCCGGATGACGGCACGCCGGGCGCGAGGGAACCAGACGGGACGCATGGGGCCTCCTTGGGGCGAAGGGGTCGTCAGGCCGGTGACACGCGCTGACGGCGGAAGGGGAGCCGATCGTCGAGCACGAACAGGAGCAGGACAGGCACGAGGTAACCCACGTAGGCCGCCACCTCGAGGGGAGTGGGGGAGGAGCGGAAGCCGAACAGGCCGGCGAGGACCGATCCGAGAGGGCTGGTCTCCGGCAGCACGGAGCCGACGTCGTAGACCGATCCGGCGTTTGCGAAGAGGCCCGCCTCGGCGAACGCGCCGACCGCGAAGGCGCACAGGCCGGCCGCCACGAAGATCAGCACGACGCCGGTCGCCGTGAAGAAGGCCCGCAGGTTGACCCTGACGCCGAGCGCGAAGATCGTCCAGCCGATCCCGACCGCGACCGCCACGCCCGCCAGGGCGCCCAGCAGCGTGGTGGCGGCTCCACTCGACGCCGATCCGATGGCCAGCAGGAACAGCATCGACTCCAGCCCTTCCCTGGCGACCGCCACGAACGCGAGCCCGACGAGCGCGAGCGTCGAGCCGTCTCCCAGGGCAACGTCGACGCCGTGCTCCAGCTGGCCCTTGAGGGCCCGCCCCTGGCGGCGCATCCAGAACAGCATCCAGGTGAGGACGGCGACCGCGACCAGCGCCGCCAGCCCCTCCAGGGTCTCCTGAACGACAAGCGGCAGGCGGCCGATCGTCGCCACGACGAGGATCCCGACGCCGACCGAGAGGGCGATGGCAAGGCCGACTCCAAGCCACACGCCACGCAGGGCATCGCGCCGGCCGATCCGGACGAGGTAGGCGGCGATGATGCCGACGATGAGCGCGGCCTCAAGGCCCTCGCGCAGCATGAGGAAGAACGCGGGTGCCACGGGACCCTCCTGGAACCTGAGTGGGACGCTCAGGGCACCATGAACAGCGTAGTCAAGGGTGCCTGATACGCAGGAATCTAGCTGCGTCGCAACCGCTCGTCAACCGGTCCGCCGGTCCGGCTCGAAGGCCAGCGATTCCGCCGTCCGCGCTGGCCACCGGGTCGCGTACCCTGCGCCAATGCTCCTTGGGGTCGACCATCTCGTCATCGCGGTCGAGGATCCGGACGCGGCCGCCGCGTCGCTGGAGGCCCAGCTGGGCCTCGCCGCCACGGGCGGCGGGCGCCACGCCACCGGGACGCACAACCGCCTCGTCTTCCTGGGCGATGCCTACCTCGAGTTGATCGGCGCGTGGGATCGGGCGCTCGCCCTTGCCCACCCGATCGGGGCGGCTGCCGTGCGCGCGCTCGACGCCGGGGCACCCGGGCTGGTCACGTACGCCCTGGCATCCGACGGCGCCCGCCGCGAGGTGGGCGCCCTCCGGGCGGCCGGGTCCCCGATCTCTGACGCGGTCGTCGGCTCGCGGACGCGGCCGGATGGCGAAGTCGTCACGTGGCATGTCGCCTTCCCGCCGGCCCTGGGCCCGGACGATCCGCCCTTCCTGATCGAGCACGAGCTGGCCGGCGCCGAGTGGGACGAGGACGCCCGGCGCCGCCGCGCGTCGTTCATCCATCCCTTCGGCGGGAGCGCCCGCCTGGTGGGCATCGAGCTCGTGGTGCCGGACCCGAAGGCGGTCGCCGAGAGCTACCGCCACATCCTCGGGGTCGCCGTCCCGCCGGGACCGGGGGCCGTTCCGGGCGAGCGCGAGACACGGATCGGGGAGCACGGCATTCGGCTGGTCCCGGTCGCCACCGGCCATGCAGCCTCCGAGCCGGCGGCGCGCGTGGCCATCACCGGCACCGCAGGCGGGCGAGCCCTGGCCGACCTCTTCGGGGTTCGATTCGCCCGGCTCTAGCCCCGCGCCAGACCTGCCGGCGGTCGACCTACCCTCCGTGGCCTCCGCCGCGCTCCGCCGGGTTCACCTCGACGCGATCGCCTGGCGCAACCGGGCCCTCGCCCAGGACTCGGGCGTACCAGCGGGCATCCCCGGGGTGCACCTTCTGGCTGATCCGGGCGAACCTTCCGTCGCTGAAGTAGTGCTGCAGCGTGGTACAAGGCGCGGCATTCTTCGTCAGCTCGATCTCGAGGCCACTGCCGCCGATCACCAGGCGGTCGCCCGCACGAAGTGCCGCCCAGTCGAGTCCCGCGAGCGTGAGGTTCTCGCCGAACGCACCCGGGAACGCCGTGTGGCCATCGGCGGCCACGCGGGCGATCGCCTCGACGCAGTACAGGGACACTGCCTGCTCCGGCCCGCCGTGGATCGGCTCGGGCTCGTGATGGCCGTCGCCCTCCAGGCCGAGACGGTGCACCTGGGCGCGCCGAACCGGCAGCTTGGGCACGCCGCCCTTCGACACGTTGACTTGGTGGACGCGGCCGATTCGGCCAAGGACGGGCTCGTTCATCGCACGCAAGCCTACCGGGAGTCGCGCCGGCGCGCGACGGCGCGGCCCCGACCGTGGCGGCGCCGGCGGCCCGGCCCCGCGCCCGCCGCGCCGACCGTGGCGGAGCTGGCGGGCTGGCCCCGCGCCCGCCGCGCCGACCGTGGCGTACCATCGTGGCGATGGATTCCCTGTCCCAGGCCGCCCACGAGCACCACGACCGGCTCATCCCGCACGTCGAGCAGCTCGCGCGGCTGGCCGGGATGATCGACGACGGGATCACGCCTGCGTTCCTGGCGGACTGCGAGGCCGAGCACCGCTTCATCGTTGGCCAGCTCCTGCCGCACATGGAGGCGATCGAGTCGACCCTCTACGGTCAGCTGGACCGCCTCATGGAGGGGCGCCACTCCATGGCGCCGATGCGTCGCGAGCACGCGGAGCTGCGTCGCCTGATCGAGTCGACGGGGCAATACCACGACATGGTTGCATCCGGTGAGCTGGGGCCGGCCGAGGCAATCGGCCTCCGCCGGGCGCTCTACCGCCTTCACGCCATGCTCCGTGTCCACCTGGCCGAGGAGGAGCTCTATCTTCGGGTGCTCGACCGCAACCTCTCGGACGAGGAGAAGGACGAGCTGGCGCGCGGCATCGAGCACGCGATGGCGGAGCCGCTGTAGGGGCTCGCACCGCTCGGAGAGCGTGGCGTCCCGGCCGGGATCACCCGCGGCCGGTCAGGCCCGCGGGTGTCGCTGTCGGGCGACCGCGTCCAGGTAGCGCCCGTCGAACTCGCCGATGAGGCGCGCCCGCTCCTTCATGACGGCCGCCCATTCGTCGAGGGCCTCGTACCCGGCGGCCGTCAGCTCGTACTCGCGCCGCTGGGGACCGACCGCCTCCGTGGACCAGGCCGAGGTCACGTACCCGGATGCCTCCAGGTCCCGGAGAATCCGGTAGACCTGCCCGACGTCGACGGCGCCGGCCGTGATGCGCATCTCTTCGAGCTCGCCGGTGATGGCATAGCCGTGGGCGCCCGTCGTCGCGAGCACGACGAGCACGAACGGCTCCATCCAGCGGTGGCGCCCGCCCAGCGGGGCCCATCCACGATGGACCGGGACGCCGGCAGCGTCGCGATCAGAGGCGAGCGCGTCCGTGGCCGCGCCGGCGGTCTCTTCTTTGTCGGTCATCATGTGCCTGCGCGAGGCATTCATCTGCCTCCGGAGCATAGCCGCCGGATGGTGCGCCTGCCGGCGGAGGCGACCTGCCTGCGCTTGCGACCGTCGTGCGGCCGGTTGGAGCGCCTGCGGCGGCCGCGCCGGTCCGAGCGGCGGCCGCGCCCGTCCGCCCGAGGATTCGGCGTCAGGCCTCGGGGATGCCCGAGTGCTTCATGGCGGCCACCATCACTTCGGCGGCCTCGTCGGAGACGCCATGGTTGATGATCGGGATGAAGACCTCCTCCTCGACGAGGTGGATCTGGAGCAGCGCGTAGAGCTGGAAGAGGACGCGCCGCAGGGCCACCATCCTGCCGACGTGGGGCCGCTCGTCGCCAAGCGCCGCGACGAGGCGCGAGTACTCGGCCACGAGATGCCGAATCTCCTGGTGCTCGCGGCGCATCGGCGCCATGGAGTGCCGGTTCTGCAGCATCCGCTCAAGCTCGGGATAGAGGGTTGCCTCGGCCGCCTCCAGGTGCGGGATCAGGAGGCCGGTGAGCCACCCGTCCAGCTCCGCCAGGTGCGGCTTCAGCTCCGCCATCGGGGCTGCCAGGAGCAGCTTCCCGACCGCGGGCATCGCTTCGACGTGCTGCATGAGCCGTTCGTGGTGCTCGTGGGTCACGGACTTCAGGCTGGATGTCATGGGAACCTCCTCGGCTGGTCGATCAGCCATTCGATCCACCGGTCCCCTCGCGGGGTTCCCGGGCGAGTGCGATGAAGAAGAGTCCCACCGGCCGATAGACGGCGTGGGCAAGCTTCATGAACGGAGCCAGCAGGACCAGCTCCATCGCGATGGCGACGTGGAAGAGGAAGAACCAGTAGCCCCAGGCGGGGGGCTGCGGCAGGTAGAGGGCGAGCTCCAGGACGAAGCCGGTGACCCCCGTGATCCAGAGCAGCGCAAGCAGGGTCCAGTCGGCGGTTGCCGAGCGGGCCACCGATGAGCTGGCGGCCCGGACCCGGTCGATGATCATCACGGTGGTGCCGTACACGAGCATCAGGCCGGCGACGGTGCCGAGGAGGCGGACCGGATACCAGATCGGCACCGGTGTCCCGGTCTCCTTGATCCCCACGATGTCCAGGCCATAGTCCAGCGCGGTCGCGGCCAGCAGGCCGAGGAAGCCCCACAGGACCATCGCGTGGATGAACCAGCGACGGCGATACCAGGCAACGCTCTCCTTCTCCGTCTCGCACTCGGCACGATAGCGCGCCTGGCCCAGGGATTCCCGCCCCAGGGAGCTCCACAGCGCCCGGCCCGACCGAGCCAGGGCCGGGCGGCTCCCGAAGAGCGTCCGCAGGCCGACCCCTTCGCGATGGGCGACACGGCGCGCCATCCGGCCCACGCCGATCAATCCCGCGGCAAGGACCAGGACCATCACCACGATCCCCAGGTTGTGGATCAGCTCCTCGGGGATGAACTCGAAGATGGCCAGTGTCTCGGCGCTCTGGGGGCCGTGCGCGGTGTACATGAAGAGGGCGAAGAAGGCGGCCAGCGCCAGCGCGAACGCCGTGCCCAGGGCTGGCCACAGGTACATGAGGCGGGCGAGCCCGGTCGCGTCGTAGCTTGCGATCGCGTACCGGCGGGCGGCGGCCATGAACTCACCCGGATCCGCCTCGGTGGGGCAGCTGTCGGAGCACTCGCCGCAGTGGTAGCAGCTCCAGAGCTCCTTGCTGGAGAGGAGCGCGTCCTTCATCCCGACCTGGGCGTAGCGGATCATCCGGCGCGGGAACGTCGCGTCATTCTCGGAGAGCGGGCAGATCGCCGTGCAGTTGCCGCAGGAGAAGCAGGCGCTCATGTCCGTGGCGCCGTACAGCTGCAGCTCGGGATAGAGGCCGACGTCGGCCAGCGCGGTCATGCTCGCTCCTCGGCCTGGTAGCGGAAGTACCCGTCGTCGGCCGATCCCTTGACCTCGCTCAGCCAGCCGTAGCGGCGCATGCCCATGACCCAGAAGACGACCTCGTGGGTGGGGCAGCCGACGGCCTCGGCGATCTCCGGAACCGTGCGCGGTCCTTCCTTCAGTGCCTCGAGGATCCGGCCGTGCATGGCCATCTCCTCGCGGACGACTTCGCGGACTTCGCGACTCGCGGTGCTCATGCGGCCGGCACCCCCAGGAGGCTGTCGATCTGGGCCCGGACCTGGGCGTCGGTGTAGCCGAGCAGGTCGATCGCGTCCTCCGGGCAGACTGGGACGCAGCCGCCGCAGCTCTTGCAGCCGGTCGGGCTGATGACGGCGACCCGGCGCCCGTCGGCGCCGGCCGCCATCGAGACAGCGGCGTCCGCCGCCATCGAGACAGCGGCGTCCGCCGCCATCGAGACAGCGGCACCTGCCGCCATCGTGATGGCGCGCGTAGGGGCAGGCGGTGAGGCACTCCCTGCAGCCCGTGCAGGCGTCGGCGTCCACGACGGCGACGAGCGGGTCCAGCTCCGCGAAGCCCTTGCGGAGCACCGCGGCGCTCTGGGTGACGGCCGCCAGCCCGGACGCGACGCTCTCGGCGGAGCTCTTGGGTCCCTGGCAGGCGCCGGCGATGAGGACACCATCGACCACGGTCTCCACGGGGCGCAGCTTGGGGTGGATCTCGTTGAAGAAGCCATCGCTGCCCAGGGGCAGCTTGAGCGTCCCGATCAGCTCCTCGTTCTTGCGGGGGACCATGCCGGTCACCAGGACCAGGAGGTCGGCGGGGATGGCCAGCTCCTCGCCGCCCGTCAGGAGGTCGCGGACGGTGACGACCAGCCGGCCGTCCGCGCCCGCCGCCACCGCGGGCGGCTCGTCATCCGGGAACCGCAGGTAGACGGAGCCTGCCTTGCGCGACTCCGTGTAGAGCGTCTCGTACTTGCCGTACGTGCGCATGTCCCGGTAGAGGTGGAACTGGCGGACCGTCGCGTCGAGGCGGGAGGCCTGGATCGACGCGTGGACGGCGGCCGTGCAGCAGTACCGGGAGCAGTACTCGTTGGCGCCGTTGCCGTCAGCCGGCTCGCGGCTGCCCACGCAGTAGACGTAGGCGATGCTGCGCACGGGCCGCCCGTGGAACGTCAACGGGCCCGTGGCACCGTCCAGCAGCTCCTTGTACTCGGGCAGCGTCAGGACGCCGTCGATGCCGTAGCCGAGCTCCCCGACCTCCGGCTGGTAGGAGTCGAAGCCGGTGGCAACGACGATCGAGCCGACGAGGACCTGGATGGCCTCGGCGCCCGGCCCGCCGACCCGGACGTCCACGTAGTAGTTGCCGAAGCCGCCGGACTTCGCGACCACCTCGGCCCCGGTGAGGACCGTGATCGCCGGGCGCCGCTTGACCTCGGCCACGAGGGTGGCGATCAGCTCGCGCCCGTTCTTGCCGTGGGGATACATCTCGTCGAAGCGCCCCACCCAGCCGCCCAGCGTCAGCTCGCGCTCCACCAGGACCACCTGGAGCCCGATGTCGGCCAGGCCGATGGCGGCCCGCAGGCCGGCGATCCCGCCGCCGATGACGAGCGTCCGCGGCGTCGTCTCGACCACCATCGGCTCCAGCGGGACGCTGAGCCGGGTCCGGGCGATCCCGGCCCGGACCAGGCCCATGGCCTTGTCCGTGGCGGCGTCCTCGTCCTCGCGGTGGACCCATGAGCACTGCTCGCGAACGTTGACCTGGGTGTACTCGTAGGGGTTCACGCCGGCCCGGGCCGCCACACCCCGGAAGGTGTACGTGTGGAGCTTCGGCGAGCACGAGGCGACGACGAGGCCGTCGAGGCCGAACTTCTCGATGTCCTCGGCGATCTCCTGCTGGCCGGCCTCGGAGCAGGCGAACATCGGCGAGCGGGCGACCACGACAGCCTCCTCGCCCAGCGCTTCCGAGGCCACCCGCTCCACGTCGACGTAGTCGGAGATGTTGCCGCCGCAATGGCAGACGTAGACGCCCACCTTGCGCCCGGTGGGACCGCCCAATCCTTCGGTGTCGCCTCCGGGCGCCTGGTCCTGGCGCGGCGCGTCGCTCATGCCGGCACCTCCACCTTCTCGAGGCGGGATCGCTCGAGGTGGGCCGAGACCTGTGCCACCGTCGCGCCCGCGTGCACGATCGACTCGGCGATGTCCTTGGCCCCCGAGGCGGCCCCCGCGACGTAGACGCCGGGAATGCTCGTGACGCCGGGGTTGACGTCCTCGTCCATCTCGGCGATGTAGCGGAACTCGTCCAGCGAGAGCGCGCCTTCGGGGAAGAGCGCCGTCGCCGTGCTGTTCGGCTGCACGCCCACCGCCAGGACGACCATGTCGTACTCGGCGTCGACGAGCGTCCCGCCGTTCTCGATGTCCTCGTAGCGCAGGACCAGGTTGCCGTCGGGCTTCTCGGTGATCTTCGCCACGCGGCCCTTGACGTAGTTCGCGCCCATGGCCCGGGCCTGCTCGTAGAACTCGTCGTACTTCTTGCCGGCGGCGCGGATGTCCATGTAGTGGACCGTCACGTCCGCCAGGGGGAGGGCGCCCATGATCAGCTGGTTCTGCTTGACGGAGTACATGCAGCAGAACCGGGAGCAAAGCGGGTTGCCCACCTGCTCGTCCCGCGACCCGGTGCACATGACGTAGGCGATCCGCTCGGGGATCTTGCCGTCGCCCGGCCGCAGGATCGTGTTGTAGGGGCGGGTGGGCGCCAGGAGGCGGTCCATCTGCATCCCCGTGATGACGTTCTTGAACACGCCGTAGCCGTACTCGGGCTTCAGGTCGGCCGCGAAGAGGTTGAAGCCGGTCGCCAGGACCACCGCGTCCACGTCGACCTCGAGCTCCTCGTCGCGCGCGTGCAGGTCGATGCAGCCGGGGACCGGGCAGGCCTTCACGCACTCCTCGCACTCGGAGCAGACCGCGCAGTCCATGCACCGCGCCGCCCCCTCGTGGGCCTCGAGCCTCCGTCATGGGCGGCTCGATCTCGTCGAAGTCGTGCGGCGCGGGGTCGCTGGCGGCGTGGGCCGGCGGCGCGACGAGGAGCGAGTAGGTGTGCTGGCGGGCCACGACCTGCTGCTTGTCGACGACGGGCAGCCGGTCGTCGAAGCCGGCCAGCGTGCCGCCCGTGAGCCAGCGATCGATCATGAACGCGGCCCGGCGGCCCTCGCCGACGGCCCGCGTGATGTCCGAGGGTCCGGTGACCACGTCGCCGGCGGCGAAGATGCCGTCGACGCCGGTCTGCAGGGTGGCCGGGTCGGCCACGAGCGTGCCGTTCCGGTCGGTCGGGACGACGTCGGCGAAGGCCCGCGTGTCGGGCGCCATGCCGATCGCCGCGATCACGACCTCGCAGCCCATGGTGAACTCGCTGCCGGCGATCGGCTCGGGGCGCCGGCGCCCGGACGCGTCGGGAGCGCCCAGGGCCATCTTCGTGCAGCGCAGGCCGCCCACGATGCCTGCCGGATCCGCAGCAACCTCGACCGGCGCGGCCAGGAAGGCGAACTGGACCCCCTCGCGCTCCGCGTCGTCGATCTCGGCGCGGTGGGCCGGCATCTCCTCGCGGCCGCGCCGGTAGGCGACCGTGACGCTCGCCGCGCCCAGCCGCCGGGCGGTCCGCGCGGCGTCCATCGCCACGTTCCCCCCGCCGACGACGACGACCCGCCGGCCCTCGAGGTCGGCCGGCACGCCGAGCCGCACGTCGTGCAGGAACTCCACGCCACCGAGGACCCCCGTGGCCTCCTCGCCGGGGACGCCCAGGGTGGTGGACCGCGGCGTGCCGGTCGCCACGAGGACGGCGTCGAACCCGTCGCGCCGCAGCGCGGCCAGGTCCAGGACGGGACTGCTGGTGGCGATCTCGACGCCGATGTCGGTGACGTTCTTGATGTCCTTCTCCACGACCTCGGTCGGCAGCCGGTAGGCCGGGATGGCAAGGCGCAGGAAGCCGCCAGGCTCCGGGGCCGCCTCGAAGATCTTGACGCCGTAGCCGGAGCGCGCCAGCTGCCAGGCGGCCGTCAGGCCCGCCGGGCCGGAGCCCACGATCGCGACGCGCTTCCCATTGGGGGGTGCCACCGTCACGCCGGGGCCGTCGAAGTGCTCGTGATGCCAGTCGTCGGCGAAGCGCTTGAGCCGCCGGATCGGGAGCGTTCCTTCCAGCTCACCGCGGGTGCACTCGCCCTCGCACGGTGCGTAGCAGGCCCGCCCCAGGGTGCCGGCGAGTGGCGTCGCCTCCAGCACCAGCTGGAACGCCTCCTCGTACTCGCCGTTGCGGATCAGCGACACGTAGCCGTGCGCCTGGATCCCGGCCGGACAGGCGTAGGAGCACGGCGAGCTGCCGCCGCGATCGATGACCGCCTTCTTGGGGACGGCCTGCGGGAAGGCGATGTACGCCGCCCGCCGGGGGATCATGTCCGCGTTGAACTGGTCGGGGACCGCGACGGTGCAGGCGGTCTCGCAGAGCTGGCAGCCGGTGCAGCTTGTCTCGTCGACGTAGCGGGCCTTGCGCCGGATCCGGGCGTGGAACTTCCCGTCGCCGTTGCTCTCGATGCCCTCGACCTCGCTGTACGTGAAGGCCGTGATGTTGTCGTGGTGGATCGTGGCCGCCATCTTCGGCGTGGAGATGCAGCTGGCGCAGTCCAGGGTGGGGAAGACCTTGCTCAGCAGGATCATCTTCCCGCCGACGCTGGCGTCCTTCTCCACGACGAGGACCTTGTAGCCCATGTCGCCCAGCTTCAGGGCGGACTCCATCCCCCCGATGCCGCTGCCCACGACGAGCACGTCATACTCCATGGAGGTCACCTCGTCGCCGACGGTCCGAGGGCGACGAGCGCCTTCGCGAACTGCTGCACGTGCTTCGTGAAGGGCTCCGCGCAGACGGAGCAGATGGCCGCCATCTTCAGCCGCTGGGGCGAGTGGCCGGCCGCCCTGAGGAGCGTCTGCGCCTGCGCCATGATGTGCGAGGCGCGCTCAGCGCAGTCGGGGAGGTAGGCGCACTCGTCGCCGTCCGAGGCGACGAAGACGCCGTCGAAGCCCTGCTGGATGGCGTACGCGATCCACGAGGGCTTGATCCCGCTGGTGCACGGCATCCCCATCACCATCACGCCGGGCGAGTAGTGCATGTGGGAGCTGCCGGCCAGGTCGATGCCGGGGTCCGAGATGTTGTTCGTCGAGAACACGAGGATCCGGGGCTCGAACGCCTCCGGGGGCGGCATCGGTTCGGTTGCGGCGGGAGCGGTCATCGGGTGCGTGCTCCGTGGTTCCGGCAGGCCCGGCGGGGTCCGCCGTGACGGGCCTGCGCCGGGCGGCGCGGCTGGCGGGTCCGCGCCGGGCGCGGCGCGGCTGGCGGGTCCGCGCCGGGCGGCGCGGCTGGGTTACTTCTGGCGGCGGACGAAGACACGCTCGTAGCCGTCGGACTCGAGCACGCCGAGGAACTCGTGGCCGACCTTGTTGGACCAGGCGCCGATGTCGGTCTTGGTGACGGGATCGCTGGACCAGATCTCGACGACGGACCCGACGGGCACGCCGGGCATCGCCTTCTTGGCATCGAGGAGCGGGCCGGGGCAGGCGGCGCCGCGGGCGTCGATGACCTTGGCGGCCGTGATGTTCTCGAGCTCGGTCATGGTTGCGGTCATGGCTGCCTTCTCCTTGTATCGGATGTCGCGGATCAATCGACGAGGCTGTCGGTGGCCGACGTGCTCTCGGTGTCGGCCGTGCTGTCAGGGCCTCCGTTTGGCGCTCGGTGGTGCGATGCGCCCGGGTCGCGCTGGCGCCAGGTCGAGGCGGCGCCCTAGATGAAGAGGATCTGGCCGCCCTCGGCAGCCAGGAGGAAGGTGGCGATTCCACCTGACGAGTCCACCAGCGGATCGAGCGTCGTGACGTCGATGCCCAGGACTTCGAGCGAGCCGGAGCAGGCGAGGATGGTCATCTCGCCGATCTCCTTGGCCTGCCGGAATGTCTCCAGCCACGGGATGTGGGCCACGCGCCCGACGGGCTCGTTGAACCGGGGGCGCGCCGCGTCGTAGGCCAGGCCGTGGTCGTTCGCGATGCGGTCGGCCCGGAACGCGTCCAGGGCCCAGTACATGAGCAGGATGTTGACCGGACGGTCCATGGCGACCGCGCCCACGGCGATCGTGGCCGCGGCGTGGAGCTTGTCCTCCGTGCCGGAGAAGAGAACGATCGACAGGCTGTCGCTCACGGGAGGCTCACCTTGCTGGAGGGGGTTTCGGTGGAGGGTCGGCCGGCCGCCGCGGCGAGATCGCCGAGCCGCGAGAGGCGCCGCACGAGGGCGCCGCGCATGAGGCTGCAGGCGACGAGGATCTCCGGGTCGCAGAGCTCGTAGCGCATCGTGCGGCCATCCCGGACGGCATCGACGAGGCCGACGGCGCGCATCGCTGCAAGATGCTGCGACGTCGCAGCCTGGCCCAGCCCGAGGTCGCGGGAGATCTCGTTGACCTCGCACGGGCCGATTCCCAGCCGGTGGATGATCCGCAGGCGGTGCGCGCTGGCCAGGGTTCGCAGGAGGGAGGCCTGGATCGCGTCGATGTCGTCCGCGGGGTTGAACATCGTCCGTGCGCCTCCTCTCGCGGTGCTGCCGGCCTTGCGGCCGGGCATATGGGATGACCTCATATATTCGCCAACATGATATATGTGTCTACCATATATGCGGACAGAGGCCATCGGTCACGGTGTGGGAGGCCGAATGGCCTGCCCCGGGATCCCGTCGGCGAGCTGGTTCGGGGCGCTTCCGTCGGGCCTGCCTGTCGGTCGCCCGCCGGCGAGGGCCGGGTCGGGGAGCTGCCGTCAGGCCTGCCTGTCGGCAGCCCGGATCGCTCGCCCGAGGACCTCGTCCAGCATCGCCGGCGTCAGGCGCCCGGTGAAGGTGTTCTGCTGGCTCGGGTGGTACGTGCCGAGGATCCGGTACGGGCCGACGAGCGCCTCGGCGCCGTGGCCGAAGCGCGGAAGGGGCCGGGGAAGGCGTTCGTGCGTGGCCTCGACGGCCCGCAGCGCGGCCTCCCAGGCGAACCCGCCGAGGGCGACGATCACGCGAAGGTCGCCCAGGAGGGCGAGCTCGCGGTGGAGGTAGGGCGCGCAGCGGTCGCGTTCGTCGGGGAGCGGCTTGTTGTCGGGTGGCGCGCAGCGAACGGCGGCCGCGACGTACGCGCCTCGGAGTTGGAGGCCGTCATCGTGGCGGGTGGAGGTGGGCTGGCTGGCAAGGCGTGCGCGGTGGAGCGCCGCGAACAGGAAGTCGCCGCTCCGGTCGCCCGTGAAGACGCGTCCCGTCCGGTTGCCGCCGTCCTTGGCCGGTGCCAACCCCAGCAGCAGGATCCGCGCCGCCGGGTCGCCGAAGCCGGGCACCGGGCGGGCCCAGTACGTCTCGCCCCGGAAGCGGGCCGGCGGGTTCGCGGCGGTCGACTCGCGCCACGTGACGAGGCGCGGGCAGGAACGGCACGCGGCGATCTCGATCGACAGAGCAGCGAGGGAGGCCGTGGCCACCGGTGCTCCGGCCGGGGTGTTGGGGTCGGGAGTCCGCGGGGCTGCTTCAGAGCGGCGCATCTGCCAAGCGTAGCGGTCGCGCTCTCCACCCCACCAGTAACGGGCGGGCTCGGTGCGCCCCGCACGGCCCCCGCCACGGCCCCGCCACGGTCGACGTCCGGGCTCCGATGACCCCTCCGCTATACTCGGTTCACGCGCGCGGGCGCCGGTGTGACCCGTGTGGGCATGATCTCGCGGCCCCGGTCGCGCCCACGTGGCCCGGTCGCGCCAGGCCAGCCGCCCGACCGAACCAGGGAGCCAGACACACATGACCGTCGAGACCTCCACCTGGGCGACCAAGAAGGGGCTGGCCCAGATGCTCAAGGGCGGCGTCATCATGGACGTCGTCACGCCCGACCAGGCGAGGATCGCCGAGGACGCCGGCGCCGTGGCCGTCATGGCCCTCGAGCGCGTCCCGGCCGACATCCGCGCTGCCGGTGGCGTGGCCCGGATGAGCGACCCGACCCTGATCGAGGGGATCATGGCGGCGGTCAGCATCCCGGTCATGGCCAAGGCGCGCATCGGCCACTTCGTCGAGGCCCAGATCCTGGAGGCCCTCGGCGTCGACTACATCGACGAGTCCGAGGTTCTCACGCCGGCCGACGAAGAGAACCACATCGACAAGCACGCCTTCAAGGTGCCGTTCGTGTGCGGCTGCCGTGATCTCGGCGAGGGCCTCCGGCGGATCTCCGAGGGCGCCGCCATGATCCGCACGAAGGGCGAGGCCGGCACCGGCAACATCGTGGAGGCCGTCCGCCACATCCGGACCGTCAACGCCCAGCTGCGCCGGCTCTCCTCCATGCGCGCCGACGAGCTGTCCGTCGCCGCGAAGGAGCTGCGGGCGCCGCTGGAGCTCGTCAGGGAG
This sequence comes from uncultured Chloroflexia bacterium, assembly GCA_963810065.1. Classification (GTDB taxonomy): domain Bacteria; phylum Chloroflexota; class Limnocylindria; order Limnocylindrales; family CSP1-4; genus CTSoil-043. The sequence continues at coordinate 111,032 of CAWELX010000003.1, forward strand.
GTTGCCGCCGCCGGTCAGCTCCCCGTCGTCAACTTCGTGGCCGGCGGGATCGCGACCCCCGCCGACGCCGCCCTGGCGATGCAGCTGGGCGCCGACGGCGTCTTCGTGGGCTCGGGGATCTTCAAGAGCGAGGACCCGGCGCGAACCGCGAACGCGATCGTCCAGGCGACGACGCACTACGACAACCCCAGGATCCTGGCCGAGGTGAGCAAGGGCCTGGGCGCGCCCATCCGCGGCATCGCGCTGGAGGCGATCCCCGAGGGCGAGCGCCTCGCGGTGCGGGGCTGGTAAGCGACGAGCCGGCGCGCAGGGCGCGCAGGAGCTCCCCGGTGAAGATCGGCGTGCTGGCGCTGCAGGGCGCCTTCCGTGAGCACGTGGCGACGCTGGGCGCCATCGGCGTCGAGGGCGTGGAGGTGCGCCTGCCGGAGGACCTGCTGGACGTCCACGGCCTGATCCTGCCCGGCGGCGAGAGCACGACGATGCGCCGCCTCATCCGTCGCTGGGGCCTGGCAGAGCCGATCCTGGACCTGGCCCGATCCGGCGCCCCGATCTTCGGCACCTGCGCAGGGATGATCGTCCTGAGCACGTCGATCGCGGGCGGCGAGGAGCCGGTCCTCCCGCTCCTCGACGTCGTCGTCGAGCGCAACGCATTCGGCCGCCAGCTCGACTCGTTCGAGACCGACCTCGACGTGCCGGTCCTGGGCGAGCGCCCGGTGCATGCGATCTTCATCCGCGCCCCCATCATCGAGGAGGTCGGCCCCGAGGTCGACGTGCTGGCCCGCCTCGACGACGGGCGCATCGTCGCCGTCCGGGAGGACAACGTGATCGCCACGGCGTTCCATCCCGAGCTGGCCGGCGAGACCCGCTTCCACCGGCTCGTGGCGACGATGGCCGCCGAGCACGCCGAACCCGGCGAGGGGTCGGGGCGGCGGCACCACCCGCTGCGGCGGGCGAGGCACGAGACGTGAGCGGCCGGTCGGGCGCCCCGCTGGGGCGCATGGGCAAGGTCCGGCCGGCGCGGCTGACCGACCTGTCGGCGCTGGGCGAGCTGTCCCGGCTGGCCCAGGCCGCGGATTCGGGCGCCCGCTCGCTGGGCCTCCCGCTGGCGGGCCCGCCGATCGGCGTCTTCACCCTCTTCCGGCTCCCGCTGGGGGCGTTCCGGCCGCACGACCGGCTCTACGTCCACGAGATGGACGGCCACCTCGGCGGCCTCCTTCGCGTCGAGCGTGACGGCCAGCGTGACGAGTGGACGATCGTGGAGCTCGACGCGATCGGGCTCGGCGACGCCGGCGACATTCGCTACCGGCTGGTGCAGGCGTGCCTGCGCGACGTTGCCAGGCGGGGTGCGACCCGCTTCCACGTGGCCTGTGCGGACGAGGCCGGCAACGTGGAGCTGTTCATGCAGGCCGGCTTCGCCCGGTACGGCGACGAGATGATCTGCTTCCGTCCTGCCGAGCAGCCACTGCCCGCGCCCCTCGCTGAGGAGGAGGCCGGTCGCCTGGGCATCCGTCCCGTCGGCCACGCCGATGCCGTCGCCCTGTTCCGTCTCTACAGCGCGGTCACCCCGGCCCCGGTCCAGCGCCTCGAGATGAACAGGATCGCGGACTGGGAGCTGCAGGGGAGCGACGCCCTCATGCCGCGCTCCAGCCTGACGCCGATCCTTCGATTCGCGGACGTCGAGTCGTTCCTCCAGGAGGCGCCCGACGGCGCCGCGGACCCGACCGCCGCCATCGGCTTCGTCCAGGTCGGCGTGGCGAAGGAGGACCAGCCGCACTACCTGCGCATCCTGGTCCGGCCCGGCGTCGACGCCGGGCCGCTCGTCCAGTTCGGCCTCGGCGTCATCTCGGCCCGCGCCGCGCGCCGCGACCACCGCCACGACCACGGCGTCATCGCCCCCGTGCGCACCTACGAGTCGCCAACGGAGCACCGCATGGAGGACGAGGGGTTCACCACGATCGCGACCGTCACGCTCCTCATCAAGGAGACGCTCGTCCGCGTCGCCGAGCCGGCCATGGTGCCGGTGACTCGCTGAGGGAGGTCGCCATGGCTGAGACGTTCCGCCGGGATTCGATCGACGACCTCGACGCGCTGCTCGCGGCGCTCCCCCTCGAGATCGTCGAGGCCGTGCGCGCGCTGCCGGAGGTCGCCGACCTGATCGAGGTCGTCATGGACCTGGGCCGGCGGCCGGAGGCGCGGTTCCCGGAGAGCGAGGTGACGCTGCTGGACCGCGAGGTCACGGAGCAGGACATCGCCGCCGTCGTCGAGAAGATCGGCTCGTTCGGCGACGACAACCGGGCGGGGATCGAGCGCACGCTCCATCGCATCAGCGCGATCCGGAACCGCAGCGGCAAGATCGTCGGGCTGACCTGCCGCATCGGGCGCGCCGTGTACGGCACGATCGAGATCATCGGGGACTTCGTCGAGTCCGGGAAGTCGATCCTGATCATGGGCCGTCCCGGGATCGGCAAGACGACCATGCTGCGCGAGGCCGCCCGCGTCCTGGCCGACGACGTCGGGAAGCGGGTCGTGGTCGTGGACACCAGCAACGAGATCGCCGGCGACGGCGACATCCCGCACCCGGCCATCGGCAAGGCGCGCCGGATGCAGGTCCGCACGCCCGCCCTCCAGCACGAGGTGATGATCGAGGCCGTCGAGAACCACATGCCCCAGGTCATCGTCATCGACGAGATCGGGACCGAGCTGGAGGCCCAGGCGGCCCGCACGATCGCCGAGCGCGGCGTCCAGCTGATCGGGACGGCGCACGGCAACAACCTGGACAACCTCATGCTCAATCCGACCCTCTCGGACCTGATCGGCGGCATCCAGAGTGTGACCCTGGGCGATGAGGAGGCGCGCCGGCGTCGGACCCAGAAGAGCGTCCTGGAGCGCAAGGCGCCGCCGACGTTCGACGTGATCGTCGAGATCCAGGATCGTGAGCGGGTCATGGTCCACGCCGACGTCTCGGAGACCGTCGACGCCATGCTGCGCGGCGACCCGGTCGCGGCGGAGCAGCGCTGGAAGGACGAGGCGGGCGTCCACAAGACCCAGTCGCGGCCGCGCCCTTCGCCACGTGAGCAGCTGGGCCGCGAGCGCTTCTCCGGCCTGGTCGGGTCGGGCGGCGGCGGCTGGCGGCCGGAACCCGCGTGGCGCGGGACCAGCGACTTCCGCACCAGTCCCTGGGACCCCACCGGTGGAGCGGGCGCGCCATCTCGGCCGGGCTACCGGCCCGGCGCCTCGGGCGGCTGGCGCGAGGCCCGCGGCCGGACCGCCGACGGCGGCGCCCGGACGATGCCGGGCGAGCGGATCCGGGGGCTGGATGATCGCGGCGCGCCGGTCGGGAACGGCGCCCAGGACCGCGGCGGCGCCGGTGCTCCGGACCGCCCCGCTGGCCCGCGCCCGCGGGGCGCCGCCAGCGCGCTCGCCGCGGGAGCGCCGTTCGTCGCCGGCGAGATCGCCGACCGCGGGCCGGTGGAGCGTGGGGCGCCCGCCGAGACGGCAGCGGAGGTGCGCGCGCGCGAGGCCCGCGAGTGGGAGCGCCAGGCCCAGTGGCGGGACCAGGCCTCCCGGGCGCTGGAGGCGTTCAAGGCGGACGAAGGGACCGGGCCCGCCAACGCTGCGGACCTCGCCGCGGACGACGAGCGGCTGGCCGATCGGTCGATCGCGGCGGGCGCGGACGAGGATGGTCCGGCGCTCCGCGTGGAGGCCGGGATCCTGCCGACCCTGCGGGTCTACCCCCACGGGATCAGCAAGAAGCGCCTGGAGCTGGCCGTCAAGGAGCTCCAGCTGCCGGTCATCGTGGCCCGCCTGATCGACGAGGCGGACGTCGTCATGACCCTGCGCAGCGAGTACCGCCAGAAGGGTCCCACCATCCGCGAGGCGGAGGATCGCGCGCTCCCCGTGTACGTCCTCAAGGCCAACACGATCGTCCAGATGGAGGCCAGCCTGACCTCGATCTTCTCGCTGGCTGTCGATCCGCGCGAGGCGGCCCTGCGGGAGACCGAGGAGGCCATCGGCCTCGTCGCCCGGGAGTCGCAGCCGGTGGAGCTGGCGCCGCAGAACGCCTATGTCCGGCGCCTCCAGCACCAGATGGCCGAGCGCGCGAACGTGGTCTCCCGTTCGCGCGGCCGCGAGCCGTACCGCCGCGTGCGTCTCTACCCGGACGAAGCCCGCCCCTGGCGCTAGTCTCCGCGGATGGCCGCCGACCCTGCCCGCTTCCCGGATGCCGCCGACCCTGCTGTCGGCGGTACGGCGCCCCCCGCCGTCGGCGGCTCCGCGGCCCCGCCCGACCTTCCGCCGACGCCTGCGTCCGGCCTGACCGACGCCGAGGCCGCGCGCCGCCGGGCGGCCGGGCACGGGAACACCGCGCCGCCCGCCACCAGCCGCACCTACCCGCAGATCCTGCGGGAGAACGTCTTCACGTTCATCAACAACGTGATCTTCGTGCTGGGCGTGCTCCTGATCGTCGTCGGCCGCCCGTTGGACGCCCTCGTCTCGATCGGCGTCATCGGCACGAACATCGTGGTCAGCGTGGCCCAGGAGGTGCGCGCCAAGCGCACCCTCGACAGGATCGCGCTGCTGACGAGACCGACGGCGACCCTCGTGCGCGAGGGCACGGAGCGCGCGGTGCCGCCCGAGGACCTGGTGGTGGGCGACCTGCTGCGCGTCGGCGCCGGCGACCAGGTGGTCCTCGATGGTCGGCTGGTCGACGGATCGCTGGAGGCCGACGAATCGCAGCTGACCGGCGAGTCGGACCTGGTGCCCAAGCGGCCCGGCGACACCGTCTACTCCGGGAGCTTCGTGGTGAACGGCGGGGGCAGCTTCGTCGTGACCGCCGTCGGCAGCTCCAGCCTGGCGAACAGGATCACCGCCGGGGCGCGGACCTTCCGGCGGGTCCTGACCCCGCTGCAGAGCGAGATCAACCTGGTGATCCGGGTGGCGCTCGCGGTCGTCGTCTACCTGGAGATCGTCCTGCTCCTCAACAACGTGCTGAAGGTGGTTGGCGCGGGGCAGACCGTCGGCGAGGCGGCGCTCCTCGTGGGGCTGGTCCCGAACGGCCTCTTCGTCTCGATCGCCATCGCCTACGCCCTGGGAGCCGTGCGGATCGTGCGCTACGGGGCGCTGGTCCAGCAGGCGAACGCCATCGAGTCGCTCAGCAACGTGGACGTCCTGTGCCTGGACAAGACCGGCACGCTGACGGCCAACCGACTGGTGGTCAACGAGCTGGTCGCGCTCGAGGGCAGCCAGGAGGAGCTGCGGGCGACGCTGGGGGCGGTGGTCGCCAGCGCCGCCGTCCGCAACAAGACCGCGGAGGCGATCGCCACTGCCTGCCCCGCCGACCCGCTGCCGCTGGCGGCCGACGTCCCGTTCTCGTCGGCCCGCAAGTGGAGCGCCGTCGCCTTCGCCCCGGCAGGGGGCGGCGCGGGTGGCGCGGCGGAGCCGCCGGGCGCCGCGGCCGCGGCCAGGCCCAGCGGCGTCGTGGCGATGGGGGCCGCCGAGTACCTTCGTCCGTCGCTGGCGGGCATGGACGAGGACGACGCCGGCAGCGCGGGCTGGAGCGCGCTCCGCGTCCGGATCGACGCGTACGCATCGCAGGGCCTGCGCGTCCTGGTGGCGGCGGGGCACCCGGACGCCACCGCGCTCAGCGGCGAGGGGGACGCGGCGCAGCTCCCCGTCGGCATGCGGGTGCTGGGCCTCGTGGTGCTCCGCGACGAGCTGCGCCCGGACGCCGCCTCCACGCTGGCCCGCTTCATCGCGGCCGGGGTGACGCCCAAGATCATCTCGGGCGACGACCCGGAGACCGTGGCCGCGCTCGCACGGCAGGCCGGCCTGGGGTCGGAGATCCGCTTCGTCTCCGGACCCGAGCTGGAGGCGCTCGACGACGCGACCCTGGCCTCGGTGGCCGAGCAGACCACGGTCTTCGGGCGGATCACGCCCTCGCAGAAGGAGCGCCTGGTCGACGCGCTGCGGGGTCGCGGCCACTACGTCGCGATGATCGGCGACGGCGTGAACGACGTGCTTTCGCTCAAGAAGGCCAACCTGGGCATCGCCATGCAGAGCGGCAGCCAGGCCGCGCGGGGCGTGGCGGACATCGTCCTCACGGAGGACTCGTTCTCGGCGCTCGCGCCGGCCGTCGAGGAGGGCCAGCGGATCCTCAACGGCATGCAGGACATCCTGCGGCTCTTCCTCACCCGGATCATGACCGTGGGGCTCCTGATCGTGACATCGCTGGTCATCGGCCTCTTCCCGATCGACCTCCGGAACGGCTCGGCCCTGACCCTCTTCACGGTCGGCATCCCGACGGCGATGCTCGCGATCTGGGCCCAGCCGGGCCAGCGGACCCACGAGTCGCTGGGCCGGACGCTCGCCCGGTTCGTCGTCCCGGCGGCGGCCCTTTCCAGCCTGGTCGGCCTGGCGGTCCTCTACGGGACGCTCTTCCTGGAGGCCGGGCTGAACGAGGTCGTCGGCGGCACCGTCGACGCGGACGCCCTGGCGCTCGCGGTCAAGGTCGGCCAGTCCAACGTCACCTCGTTCCTGGTGTTCGCCGGCATCCTGCTCGTCGTCTTCGTGGAGCCGCCGTTCAAGCTGCTCGCGGTCATCGAGCCGCGGACGACGGACCGCCGGCCCGCGATCATGGCGCTGCTCCTGGCCGTCGCGTACATCGTCCTGCTCGTGGTGCCCGCGGGCCGGGCGATCTTCGCGCTCCAGGCGCTGGGGCTCCCGGAGCTGGCGATCGTGGCGGGTGCGGTCGTCGCCTGGGCCGTGCTGCTGGGGCTGACCTGGCGCCACCGTCTCGTCGAGCGGTTCCTGGGCATCTGAGCGGGAGGAACATGATGGGCGAGGGATCGGGCGAGGGCCCGGCCGAGGGCCCGGCCGGAGCGTCGCGCCCGGCCGAGGGACCGCGCGAGGGTTCGGGTAGTGGACGGGGCGGCGGGACGACCGGAGAGTCCCGCCCGGCCGCGCCCGGATCGCTCCGGGTGACGGAGGTCGTCATCGACTGCGCCGACCACGGGCGGGTGGTCGACTTCTGGGCGGCGGCCCTGGGCTACGAGCGGCGTGCGGTGAGCGAGCAGTACGTGGCCCTGGTCCCGCGGGAGCGCGAGCCCGGGCGCCTGCCGCTGCTCTTCCAGAAGGTCCCGGAGCCGAAGACGGCCAAGAACCGGGTCCACCTCGATTTCCGGGCCGACGTCATGGCCGACGAGGTCGCGCGCCTGGTAGGCCTGGGGGCAACAGTGCTCGCCGAGCGCTCTCTCGGCGACTTCGCATGGACCGTGCTCGCGGATCCCGACGGCAACGAGTTCTGCGTGTCGCGGGCCTGACCGCCGCGCTACGAGCCGCGGTGCGGGGACGCACCTGATCGTGGCCCCCGGCGGCCCCGGACGGTGGTGTTCCGGCGGGGCGCCGTGCTATACGTGCCCCGAGCGGCGCGCCAGCGCTGCATGCGCAGAGGGGATCGCATGACCATCTTCCATCGGCGAGGCCTGCGGGTCGCCATTCTTGCCGCCGTCATGGCGGCGCTCGTTGTCGGGCCGGCGGCGCTCGCCGCCGCGCCAGGCAACAACGGGACCGTGAAGATCCACGAGGGGGGCGCGGAGCCGTCGCCCGAGATCAAGAACGAGCCGCACGTCTGCACGTTCCACATGCACTTCTACTTCTCGGATGCGGACCAGGCGGGCGACTGGTGGATCGACGAGCAGCCGCCGACCGGGCGCGACGCGTCGATCCTCGTGGGCTCCTATGAGAGCGACGACTACGGAGTGGCCTCCACGGTCGAGTACGGCCTCCCCGTGGGGCACTACAAGCTCTCCTGGCAGGGCCGGAACGACCAGAACATCAAGCACAAGACCTTCTGGGTGACCTGCGAGAACGAGGCAGGCCCGATCGACGGGCAAGGCGGCTGAGCGGCGGGCCCTCCGGGCCCACCATCACGCGCAACCGCGACGGGGCGACCGGCCGGGCCGGGCGCCCCGTCTTCGCGCCCCGGGCGCCGCGGGATCAGGCCGGCTCGACCGGGTGGCGGATCAGCGTCCTGAGCTTCTCCGGGGCCGAGCGGCCCGGGTCGCCCAGGTAGAGCTCGTGGTGGCGGCCGCGAGGGCGGAGGCCCGCCGCCACGATCGCCGCGTGGAGGCGCTCGATGGTCGTCCGCTCCTCGGAGTACGGGCCCAGGTAGAGCACCTGGGCGACGGCGCCCTCGTCGACCGACTCGATGCGCAGGTTCGCGGCGATCTCCGGCGGGACCTTCGCCCGTCCCTTCGCGAGCGCCTCGGCAAGCTCCGCGTCGGTCGCCTCGTCCGGGAGCGAGATGAAGAGCGTCCAGCGCCAGGTACCGCGCTCCGGCCCCAGGATGGCGTCCAGGTCGATCGATCCGTCGGCGGTCCAGTAGAGGCCCTCCAGCATCCCCACCCGCCGCTCGACGCCGCGCCGCTTGAGGGCAAATCGCAGGGAGTACGCCGTCGTGTACAGGCCCGGCATGCGCGACCCGAAGGTCGCCTCGCCGGGCTGGCCGTCGCCGTCGACCATCACGGCGCGCACCGGCGCGACCTCCAGGAAGCGGATGACGCCGGCCTTCCCGGCCAGCTCGCCGGCCCGGTCGGCCGGCCGCTCGAAGAGAGTGGGTGCAACCGCAGGCATGGGGTCCTCCCGCGTCACCAGGAGCGGATGCGCTCCGGGTGGATCCGGATGGGGAGCGAGAACTCGTCGGCGGTCTTCCGCTCGTCCATGCCCCAGTGGGCAAGGGGCTCCCGGTACTTGGCCGCGTATTCCGGGTGGACGTCGGAGCGCCGCTCGTTGGGAACCACCTGGGCGCGGCCCTCCACCACGACGATGTGGTCGCCGTACGGGTCGCAGTTGAGGTGGAACGACACGAAGGGGCGCGCCGCGATGTTGCGGACCTTCGGCGTGTCCAGGCGGCTGTAGAAGAGGATGCCCTCCCCATCCCACAGGAACGAGATCACCGACGTCTGGGGGCGCCCGTCGGCCGCCACCGTGGTGAGCCAGCCGACCACGTCGTGGGCGAGGTGCTCGCGAGCGTCCGCGGCGCCGTCGCCGACGAGCGCCGCGCGGACGGGCTCGGGAAGTCCGGGGCCCAGCGGAAGGTCGCCGGGGGCGGTGGGGTCGGGCATGGGCTGGTCCTCCGGGGCGTCCAGGGGTCGCGTGGGCATCCACGCTGGGTCCCCATAGCCTGACGCTTCCCGGCCCGGCCCGGCAAGTGCCGGACTGCCCGGGGGACGATGGCGGCGAGGACGCACCTCGGCCCTCGACCGGGCGCGCCGCGGCCCTCGACCGGCCGCGCGCGCGATGCGGTGACGATGGACGAACGGCGACGCCCGCTCCGAAGCGAGCGGTCGACACCGGCGGCGGAGGGGGGACCTTGGTCGACATCGCCTGGACGGACAGCCCATATCCGCTGCGAACGGGGCGGCGCTATTGTCTGCGTGCGGGACGCGCGAGCCGGGCCGTTGCCTGCTCGCGGCCCTAGAATGGCCGCCAACTGAAGCACCGTCCCAAGCCCGAGGGAGTCGCAGATCATGTCCCTGGCCCGCCGGGTTGCCCAGGCGCAGACGGGGTCCGACGTCCAGGATCCCGTCGCCGTCGCGCCGCCTGCGCCGGGCGTCCCCGCCAGGTCCCCCCAGGCGACGGCCCGCGAGGCGCTGCTGCGCGACATCCGGCTGCGCCTGGTCGACCAGATCGTCAGCGAATCCCAGGCGCTGTTCGGTGCGACCGACGCGGCGGAGGTCCACGCGAGGGTCGGGACGCTGGTGGACCGGATCATCGCCGCCAACGGGTACGCCGTCACGCGTGACGAGCGCGCACGCCTGGTCGACGAGGTGGTCGCGGAGATCGGGGGCTTCGGGCCGATCGAGCCGTTCCTGCACGACGACACGATCACCGAGATCATGGTCAACGGCCCCGACCACATCTACATCGAGCGGCGAGGGAAGATCCAGCGCGTCAATGCGTCGTTCATGAGCGACGAGCACGTGCTCCGCATCATCGACCGGATCATCACTCCCATCGGCCGACGCATCGACCAGTCGAGCCCCCGAGTCGACGCCCGGCTGCCCGACGGCTCGCGCGTCAACGCGATCATCGAGCCGCTCTCGCTCATCGGACCGGTGATCACGATCCGCAAGTTCTCCGCCCGCCCCTTCACGGTCGAGGACCTCATCGGCTTCGGGACCGCGACCGCGGAGATGTTCGACTTCGTGCGGGTGTGCGTGGAGGCCCGCCTCAACATCTTCGTCTCGGGCGGCACCGGCTCGGGCAAGACGACGACGCTCAACGTCCTCTCGTCGTTCATCCCCGAGGACGAGCGGATCATCACCATCGAGGACGCCGCCGAGCTGCAGCTCAACCAGCAGCACGTCGTCACGCTGGAGGCCCGGCCGGCCAACCTCGAAGGCAGCGGCGAGATCACCATCCGCGACCTGCTGCGCAACGCCCTCCACATGCGCCCGGACCGGATCATCGTGGGCGAGTGCCGTTCGGGAGAAGCCCTCGACATGATCCAGGCCATGACGGTGGGCCAGGAGGGTTCGCTGTCCACGGGGCACGCCAACAGCCCGCCGGACATGCTCCGGCGGCTGGAGACGATGGTCCTGATGGCCGGCGTGGACCTCCCGCTGCGGTCGATCCGCGAGCAGATCGCCTCGGCCGTCGACGTGATCGTCCATACCGCCCGCCTGAAGGACGGCACGCGGAAGATCGTCAACATCACCGAGGTCTTCGGGATCGAGGACGACGAGATCCTCACGCAGGACATCTTCGTGTTCGCGCAGACGGGGTTCGTCGACGGGAAGATCGAGGGGATGCTCAAGCCGACGGGGATCCGGCCCACCTTCATGGGGAGGTTCGCGGCACGCGACGTCGAGCTGCCGCCCGGGGAGTTCGGCATCCCCCCCGACGACCCGGAGAACCCGACCCAGCCCGGGAAGGGGCGCTGGGTCACCGGCGCGGCGGTTCCGCAGGCCGAGACCGCGCCCGTCATCGGCCAGGGCCGGGCGGTGAAGGCCGGAGGGATGGTCTACGTCTCGTCGGTCGGGCCGCTGGATCCCGACACCGGCCAGATCGTCGGCGCGACGATCCGGGCCCAGACGAACCGCTGCATGTCCAACCTGAAGGCGCGGCTGGAGGCGGAGGGAAGCTCGCTGGAGAAGATCGTGTGGGCCAACTGGTCCCTGCGCGACGCGGCGGAGTTCGACGCCTTCAACAAGGAGTGGCTGCGCTGGTTCCCGGGCGACGCACCGGTCGGCCAGGGCACCCTGCTGCCGCCGGCGCAGCGGCGTGCCGGCTTCCGGGTCTCCATCGGGGTCATCGCCGAGGCGTAGGCCCGCCGGTCGATCAGGCCCGGATCCCGAACCGCGCGACGGCCATCGTCGCCAGCTCCCGACCGACGGCGAGGCTCGCGGTGGCCGCCGGGCTGGGCGCGTTCTGGACATGCAGGACGTGCTCGCCGCCGGTGATCGCGAAGTCCTCGACGAGCGTGCCGTTGCGGCGCAGCGCCTGGGCCCGGATCCCGGACGGCCCCCAGGCGAGATCCGCCAGCGACAGGTGGGGCGTGGAGCGCTGGAGGGCCCGCAGGAAGAGCCGCAGGGAGAGGTCCCGCACCATCTCGGTGGCGCCGGCGCGCCAGTAGCGCCCCGCGAGGCGCAGGAAGCCGCGGTCGCCCAGGGTCTCCGCCAGGTCGCGCACGTCCACGTCGCGTCGCCGATAGCCCTCGCGGGCGAATGCCAGGACCGCGTTCGGGCCGGCCCACACCTCGCCATCGATCCGGCGGGTCAGGTGGACGCCCAGGAACGGGAAGCGCGGATCGGCAACCGGGTAGACCAGCGCTCGACAGAACCGGCGCGCCTCGGGGCGCAGCACGGCGTAGTCGCCGCGGAACGGGACGATGCGGATCCCGCGGGCATCCCCGGTCATCGCCGCCAGGCGGTCGGCGTGGAGCCCCGCGCAGGTGATCAGGTCGCGGGCCGCCACGGCGCCGGCGGTCGTCGCGAGCACCAGTCCCGTGGGCATGCGCCGAATGGCGGTCACCTCGGTGCCGGTGCGGATCTCGCCACCCCGCGCGCGGACGGCGTCCGCGAGGGACAGGGCGAACCGGCCCCAGTCGATGATCCCGGTCCCGGGGACGTGCAGCGCGCGCAGCCCGCGTACCTCTGGCTCGACCTCGCGCATCTGCTCCGGCCCCAGCTCGCGCAGGGCCACCCCGTTCGCCGCCGCGCGCCCGGCGACGGCCGCCAGGCGCGGGAGCTCGGCCTCCTCGGTGGCGACGATCAGCTCACCGCAGGTCTCGTAGGGGATCCCGTGCTCGTCCGCGAAGGCAAGCGCGTCGCGCATCCCCTCGGCGCACAGGCGCGCCTTGAGTGAGCCGGGCGGGTACGTGTTCGGGGAGTGGATGACGCCGCTGTTGCGCCCGGTCTGGTGGGCCGCGAGCTGCTCCTCCTTCTCCAGGACGATGAGGCGCAGGCCCGGCCGCGCCTCCAGCAGGCGCCACGCGGTGGCCAGCCCGACGATCCCGCCTCCGACGACGACGAGGTCGGCGCGGTCGGTCATCGACGATCCTCCGGGCGTTGGCGGGTGACGGTGTCGTGGCGTCCGGCGCGGCTCGGGCGGTGCTCAGTCGCCCAGGCGAAGCTGCGGGAGCACCTCGGCGCCGAAGACCCGGAGGAACTCGGCCTGGTTGCGGCCCACGTTGTGGACGTGGACCTCGTCGAAGCCCATGTCCACGTAGTGCTGGATGTACGCCGCGTGGACGGCGAGGTCGGACGAGATGAGGACGCGGTTGGTGAAATCCTCGGGCCGGACGAGCTTCGCCATGGCCGCGAAGTCCTCGGGGTTCTTGATGTCCTGCTTCGGGAAGGGCATCCCCCCGTTGGGCCACTCGCGGACGGCGTTCTCGGTCGCCTCCTCGTCGGTGCGCGCCCAGCTGACGTGGACCTGGAGGAGCTTCGGCATGCCCGTCGGATCCTTGCCGGCTTCCCGCGCGCCTTCCTCGAACCTGCCCCACAGCATGCCGATCTTCTCGTCCGCGGCGCCCACGGTGATCATGCCGTCGGCGAACTTCCCGGTCTTCTTCGCGTTCAGCGGGCCCGCCGTCGCGACGTAGATCGGCACCGCCTGCTCGGGGCGGGTGTAGAGCTTCGCCGACTCGAGGCGGAAGTGCTCACCCTTGTGGCGCACCACCGACCCGGAGAAGAGCTTCGAGATGACCTCGATCGCCTCGAACAGCATCGTCGAGCGGGTCCCGATCTCCGGCCACTCGCCGCCCACGACGTGCTCGTTGAGGGCCTCGCCGGCGCCCAGGCCCAGCCAGAAACGACCCGGGAACATGGCGCCCAGCGTGGCCGCGGCGTGGGCGATGACCGCCGGGTGGTAGCGGAAGCCGGGGCAGGTGACCGCGGTCCCGAACGGCAGCGAGGTCCGCGCCCCGAGGGCGCCCATGAAGGCCCACGCGAACGCCGCCTGCCCCTGCTGGGGGGTCCACGGGTGGAAGTGCTCGGAGACCATGAAGCCGGCCGAGAAGCCGGCGGCCTCGGCCTGGGCGCACCAGTCGAGCAGGTCGGTCGGGTGGAACTGCTCCAGCATCGCCGCGTATCCGATCTTCGCCATGGTTCCCCTTCGCCTCGTCAGCGTCCCGGCGCGGTCCTCGCCGCCGTCTTCGTCTCGTCGTCTTCGTTGCCCAGTGCCGCGATCGCGGTTGTCGGATGCCGCGATCGTGCACGTGGAGCGTAGGGCAATTGGAGCCGACCTGATCCCGGTCGGCGTTCGGTGACGCGCCGAGTGGGGAGCTGCCCCGGGGGCCACGGCCTGGTTCGCCGGCGGCCGTCATGCCCAGCGGCGGGGGCGCCCTCGGCGCGGCCCCTGCACGCCCTGCTCACGCGAGGGCTGTCCCGTCGCACCGCCGCCCCAGGGCGGCCCCACCGCGAGTCGCAACGGCGGGTGCGCCTTCTTCGGCCCCGCGGCGCACACCCAGCGTGCAGGAGCGCCCACAAGGTTCGAGCGCCGTGGGTCGGCTGGTGCCCGCTTGCACCGTGCGGCCCTGTCAGGCTCCGCGATGAGCACGTGGCGTGCATCGGTCGATGGAGGCCTTGCTCCGACGCTCCGACGGGCGGCGTCTACACTCGCGCCGTGGAGGACGAGCGCTACGAGCAGGGGATGCCCGCCCTGGACCGCCAGGCGGTCCGGGTCCCGGTCGCGCCGTCGGGCCCTGTCGAGCCGGCAGCCGGAGCCTCAGGCGCCCTCCCGCCGAGCCTCGCCGGCCTCCCGCCGCGCAGCGTGCCGGAGACGAAGCCGACGCCCCTCCAGAAGCACTACGTGCTGCTCTCCGCGCCGGCCCTGGTCCTGGGTGCGGGGGCGATCACGGCCCTGGAGCTGGGCGTCCCGCTCGGCAGCCCCCTCATCAAGCTGTGCGTGCTGGTCGCCGCGCCACTGCTGGCCGTCGCCAACGCCGACGCGATCGTCCGGATCTGGCGCTCCGCGTGGGCGTGGATGCCCGTCGACCGGACGAAGGGCCTCTTCCGGCTGGCCTGGGTGGTCGTCGCCGTGACCCTGTACGCGCTGCTCCTCGGGGCGGCGTGGCTGGTGCTCACGGCATGAGCGCCGGCGCGGCAGGATGGTCCGGGGCGTTGCGTCGCACGGGCCTCGCGGGAACGACGGATGATGGCCCCGTGAGCCACGGCCAGCGCCAGCCGAACCCGCACGGCCTCTCCGACCTCCGGGGCGCCGAGGACCCGTCTGCCCGACCGTCGGCATTCGACCCCGCGGCCGGGCGGGGCGTCCCGACGTGGCTTGCGGCGACCCTCAACTACTGCTCGCGCTGCGGTGCCGTGCTGAGCCTGGGGACGCTGCCCGAGGAGGACCGCGAGCGGCTGGCGTGCACGGCCTGCGGCTACGTCGCCTACGTCAACCCGCGCCTCGTCGTGACCACGCTGCCGGTCACCCCGGCGGGCGAGGTGATGCTGCTGCGGCGGGGGATCCAGCCGGGACGCGGTTTGTGGGCCCAGCCGGGCGGTTTCATGGAGATCGACGAGACGGTGCGCGAGGGCGCGATCCGCGAGACGCTCGAGGAGACCGGCCTGGTCGTGGAGCCGCGCGAGATCGTCGGCCTGTACACCCGCGGGGAGGCGGCGATCGTCGTGATCGCGTTCGCCGCGGAGATCGTCGGCGGGGTCCCCACGGTCACCCCCGAGGCCCTCGAGGTCCGACCCTTCGCTCCCGAGGCCATCCCGTGGCCGCAGCTCGCCTTCCGGACCACCGAATGGGCCCTCCGCGACTGGGTCCGCCGCGTCAGGCCCGACCTGGAGCCCGGCGACCGCTGAGCGGCGACGCCGGACGAGCGGGCACGCGCGGCTTCGCCCACCCGCACGTTGGCGCGGCCTTCGGTCTGGGAGGTGTCCGACGGGCGAACGTCCGGCCTCGCGGTGCGAGCCGCCGAGAGACCGCGGCCTAGCGGTTCGAGCCCTTGATGGATCCCGTGGTCGGGCCGGCGCTCGGATCGACCACGCCCATGCAAGCGACCTGGCGCACGTCGCGCGTCTCCCAGTCGGCGCGGATGGGATAGAACGCAGTGGCGGACAGCTCCGACTCGGCGAGCGGTCGGCCGACGTACGTCGCGAACAGCCCCGCGCAGGCGTCAGCGGCCATGGCCTGGATCTCGTCGACCGGGTAGGGCACGCCTTTCGCGCCGGGCAGCGCCGTGGACCCGAGACTCTCCCAGATGTGCGGCTCGGAACAGGCGACGCGCGGGATCCCCGTTGCGTAGCCAGGCACCGTGTGGACCTCGCCGGGAGCGTTCCCACTGAGCGTCAGGGGGTTGCCGCCGAAGCAGTCACCCGCCACGGCGTCGCGGACGTCCGCGAGGGGAACCGTGACCAGGCGCATCACCACGAGCGCGGCCAGGAGCACGAGGGCAACGAAGGTGATCCGGGGATGGGCGCGCACCGCGCCGACGATGGCGGCCACGGGCCCGGGCAGCGAGCGGGGAGACGACTCGGGGGAGGGCTCAGCGGAAGGCTCGGACATGTCCGGATTCTGGCACGGATGCCGCGGGCGACGCGAGCGAGCGCGTCGGGTGCCGCGAGCGAGCCTGGCCGGTGCTGCTGTCGAGCACGCCGCCGATGCCGCGACAGGGCCTGCGGCCGGGCCCGGGAGCCGGCTCCGAGGACGGCAGCGCCGCCGCTAGTAGATCATCGAGGCGTCGGACGGGATCGCCACGGAGAAGGCGCTGTCGGGGATCGTCGCGTCCGGGGCCAGCTCGGTCGCCTCGACACGCCGCGTCACGACGTCGCCGAACCACTCGACGAGCAGGACGAGGAGGCCGGTCTCGCGGTCCACCGCGATCTCGATGCGGTGGTCGGGCCGATCACCCACCAGGGGCACCGTCCGCGGATGATCCGCCGTCACGAAGATCGCCTCGCGCCCCGCGACGATCCCGGTTCCGGTGACGCGGCAGACGCCCGTCGCCAGGACGTTCTGGCACCAGCCGCCCGGGTGCACGAAGGTGTCCGCGAGGGAGTTCGCCGGCAGCGCCGTCAGGGGTGTGTACGGCCTCGAGCTGCCGGGCAGGTCGCGATCCTCGATCCCGACGAGCGTCGGGCGCGCCGGCCGGAAGGTCCCCAGGCGATGCCAGGACCGGTAGACCCGCACCATCTCGCCGTCGCTGAGCCAGATGTCGTGGTTCGTCGTCGCCGGGCGATCCGGCCGGATCGTGGTCACTCGGGCCCGACCGGGATGCTGGACCAGGACCTCGTGCACCCGCAGGGTCTCGCCCCGCGCGATGCCAACCCGCTCCTCCAGGCGGAGGCGCAGCGTCGCGAAGCGCAGCTCGGCGTCGCGGGCGAACGTGAACAGGGTGGCGAGGGTTGGCGCGTCCGGGCCCAGCTGCATGATCTCGGGCACGCGGCTGCCGTCCGACGCGACGGACGCGGTGGATGCGCGGTCCCAGCGAACGGGGGTCGAGGCCATGCGCGGCATTCTAGCGTCCCGTTCGGCGGGAGGCGGCCGACGGCCGGGACCCGGTCGTCGTCGTCGCGGCCGCAACGCCGGAGTGTCGCCCCCAACGGTGGTGGGCGGGCATCGGCCCGCTGCTCCACTCTCGCCGCAGCTGCGCGGGTCCCAACGTGACGCTCACCGAGCTCGACCCGAAGGGTCATGCCGCTCGCGCGACCCTGCCCGCCGCCGCGCGCGCCGCCGGGCGCCATCTCCGCTCTCCGCCCGACGTGCGAACCCTGCCGGCTGATGCTGGGGACAGCAGGACGGCCGGCGGGGGCTCTCGGATCGCGACAGGGTCCTGCCCTCACTGCCGCGTAGACTCCGGGGTGTGCGGATCAACGACGGCGACGTGCGCCAGGTCGAGGCCAACGGCCTCCGGATCGGGTACGCCACGGTCGGCGCGGGGCCGCCGCTGGTGCTCCTCCACAGCGCCTCGTCATCCGGCCGCGAGGACTTCGGCGCCCAGCTGCCTCGCCTCGCCCGGGACTTCAGGTGCTACCTGCCGGATGCCCGCGGCCACGGGCGGACGGTCTTCGATGCCACCCGAGGCTTTCGCCTCGACGACCTCGTGGCCGACCTCGAGGCGTTCGTCGAAGCCCTCGGCCTCGCGACGGTCAACCTCGCCGGGTTCTCGATGGGCGGCGCGACCGCCCTGGCGTTTGCCGCGCGGCGACCCGAGCAGGTGCGCACCCTCGTCCTCGTGGGAACGGCCACCGAGCGTGAGCCGCGGACCAGCGTCGTCCGTCACCTCGCCGACGTTGCCCGGATCGAGCGCCGCGAGCCGGCCTGGGCGGCGGCGCTGGCCCGACGGCACGATCCGGCCCAGGGTCCCGGGGCCTGGCGGCGCCTGATGCCTGCCATCGCCGGTTTCGTGGCTGCCCAGGCGCCGCCCACGCCGGCCGAGCTCCACCGCATCGACGCGCCGACGCTGGTCGTGGTCGGCGACCGGGACCCGATCGTGCCGGTGACCCAGGCCGTCGCGCTGGCCCGACAGCTCACCGACGGGCGCCTGTTCGTCGTGCCCGATTGCGGCCACGAGGTCCCCGCGAAGCGCCCCGGCCTCTTCCTGGAGGGCCTGGACGGCTTCTACCGGTCGACCGCGGCGACGGCCGCCCGACGCGCCGGTGAGTGACCCGGCGCCCCGCGCCGTGGATACTGAATGGCGACACCGCCGTCTCCCACGGCGGCAGGACGTGGAGGCGGGAGTGACCGACGAGGCAGCGCGCGACGGGTCCCCCGAGCTCGTCCTCGTGGAGCATCCGGCGCGCAGGCGCGACGGTGCCGGCGCGCCGATCGACCCGCCGGAGCCGCTTCCGGGCGTGGCGCTCGTCACGCTCAACCGGGTGCGCGCGCTCAACGCGCTGAGCTTCGCGCTCCTCCTGCGTCTCGCCGAGGTGGTCGAGGCGCTGGACGCCGACCCGGCCTGCCGGGCCATCGTGATCACGGGCGCCGGGACGCGGGCATTCGCCGCGGGCGCCGACGTCGCCGAGCTGGCTGCCCAGACGCCGGAGAGCCTCGCGCAATCGCCCGGCTTCCGGGGCTGGGACCGGGTGGCCGCAGTCGCCACGCCGACGATCGCGGCCGTCCGTGGGCTTCGCCCTGGGGGGCGGGGCCGAGCTGGCGCTCGCCTGCGACATGATCGTGGCAGGTGACGAGGCGACCTTCGGCCAGCCCGAGATCAACCTCGGCGTGATCCCGGGCGCCGGGGGCACGCAGCGCCTCGCCCGGGCCATCGGCAAGGCTCGCACGATGGAGCTGGTCCTGACCGGGCGACGCGTCGACGCCGCCGAGGCCGAGCGACTGGGCCTGGTCACCCGCGTCGTGGCGGCCACGGAGACCCTCGCCGCGGCCCTTGATCTCGCGGCTGCCGTCGCGGCTCAGCCGCCCACGGCCGTCCGCGCCGCCGTCGCAGCCGTGCGGGCGGCATTCGAGACGCCGCTCGCCGAAGGATTGACCGTCGAGCGGGACCTCTTCCGGGCGCTCTTCGGGACACCCGACCAGGAGGAGGGGATGCGCGCGTTCCTGGACCGTCGTGAGCCGCGGTGGCGCGCGCAGGGGGCTTCCGTTACGCCGGCGGATGGCGCATCCTAGGCCAAGCCGATGACAGACGAGGCAGTGCCCATGGACGTCACCGCGGCGGTCGCCACCGGCGGCCCGCTCTCGCTCACCTTCGAGCACGCCTGGGAGGCGGCCGCGCCGATCATCTACCCGGTGCTGCGCCCCGCCGGGACCCACGGCCTGCGCCTTGCGACCCTCGAGACGCCGGCGAGCGCCGCCGGCAACGTGGACCCCCTCCTGGACGACGGCCCGGTCGACCTGGTCGTCGCGTTCGCGCTGGCGGCCGACGGCTTCGACGTCGTCGTCAACGGCGACCACGTCGCGGCCTGGGGCGCTTCCGCCGCCACCCTCCGCGAGGCCGCCTTCCGCAACCTCGACGCCTGGTCGGCGACGGCGCCGTGGTCGCTGGACGAAGCCGACCTCCGCAAGGTCATCTCGTCGGACACGGGCGATGGCTGGGACACGAGCCGGATCCTGCTCCCGGGCGTGATCGCCTACCTGGAGCGCGAGCTCGGCGGATCCGGCAGCCGCGTCCTCGTCGGCCTGCCCTCCCGCCATCTCCTGCTGGCCGGCAGCCTCCGCGCCGAGGACCCGGAGTTCGCCGCCCTCTTCGCGGACTTCATCCTCGAGTACGCCGGCGACTCCGACGACGAGATCGACCGCCGTCCTCTTCGAGCTGCGCGACGGTCGCCTGGTGCTCTTCGCCCCGACCGTCCTCGGCTGAGACCGAGCAGCCGGGGTGGCTCCGCCGCTCAGGTTGCGGCCGCCAGCGCCCGCTCGAACGCGGCCATGGTGTTCGCCGAGTACAGGACGAACGTCACGCGATCGAGGTCGGCGCCCGACCGTAAGCCATCGGCGACGGTCCTGATCGCGATCGCCGCCGCCGGGTCGAGCGGGAAGCCGTAGACGCCGGCGCTGATCGCCGGGAGTGTGAGTGTCCGCGCACCAAGAGCTGAGGCAACGCGGAGCGCAGATCGGTACGCGTCGGCCAGCAGCCGCGGCTCGTCGCGGTGCCCGCCGCTCCATACCGGCCCGACCGCGTGGACGATCCAGCGCGCCGGGAGATCGCCCGCGCCGGTGGCGACGGCCGTGCCGGTGGGCGTCCCGCCGGGGTAGCGGGCCCGCAGCTCCGCCAGGATCGACGGGCCGCCCGCGGCGTGGATCGCGCCGTCCACGCCGCCGCCGCCGGCCAGCGCCGCGTTGGCCGCGTTGCCGATCGCGTCGGCCGGGATCGTCGTGATGTCGCCCTGGACGAGTGCCAGGATCCCGTCCCCGAAGGGCCGCTCGGTCGTCATGTCAGCTGCACGTGGCGCGCCCGCAACGAGAAGCGCCCGGCCGCCGAGGCGACCGGGCGCTGGATCCGCGGGTGGAGCGAGGATCAGGGGACCTTGAGGTGGACCGGGTTGCCGCGGATGGTCACCTTCCACGTCGTCACGTCGCTCGAGGTGCCGCTGCCGTTCATGTTGTAGCGGATCTTCCACCAGCCGTCCTGGGCCCCGGTGTAGTTGATCGGGGACCGGGATCTCGATGGTCAGCCAGCAGCCGTTGAACAGCCCGAGGCTGGCGCCGGTGGAGCTGGCGATCGAGTACACGCCGTTCTGCGCGTTGGTGTTGCAGGCCGTGTTCACGTTGCTGTTGGACGTCCCGGTCTGGGCACGGTAGTTCATGGCCGCGGGCGACCAGCCGCCGGCGTCCGGGACGAGGATCTGGAGGTTCGCGGAGAGGGGCGACGTGTCGCCCGGGTCCCACAGCTGGATGACCACGGTCTTGCCGGCGTGGACGGCGTCGATCTGGGCCAGGTAGAACTCGGAGGAGGTGGCCCCGCCGCTCGCCGACAGCGGCGTGAACATCTGCATCGCCCCGAAGCCGTAGATCCGCGGCGAGCCGCCGGTGGCGCTGACGTAGAGCGCGAAGCTCTGCTCGCCGTCGGTGTTGCTGACGATGGCTCCGTTCGGGTCGGTCCCCGTGGTGTGGAGGCGGTAGATCGTGCCGTCGGCCCCGCCGCTGAGCGGATTTCCGGGGTTCAGCAGGTACCACGAGAGGTGGTAGTCACGGCCGTCCCCGTAGCCGGTCTCATCCTTCCGGCACTCGGCGCCGCCGCTGCCGCCCATCGTGGAGTCGGCGGCGTCGATGTTGGCGAACAGCGAGCCGCTGGTCGCGATGAGGGGATCGTCGGTCAGGTTGTAGGGGGTGTTGTTCGTGCCCTTGAGCTCGTACCACGAGCTGAAGGCGTTCTGGCTGCCGAACCAGCGGTCGGCCGGTGCCCTTGTTGAGGGCCGTCGCACAGAAGACGGGATCGAAGACGTAGACATAGCCGTTGGTGGAGCCGGGCGGCATCTCCACGGCGTAGTTGTAGTACTGGTTGGGGTCGTAGCAGGAGCGGCTGTCGCCGGCCGGGCAGACCGGCGCGACGGTGGAGCCCGCGGTGTCGTAGTACGGCTGGTGGGCGTCGCCGTTCACGTTGGAGGCGCCACGGCTGTTCATCGTGCCCCAGAAGCCGCGCGGGTTGAGGGCGGCGCCGTCGGGGTTGAAGCAGTTGGCGGCCCCATTGGCGCACGCGGTGCCCGGGCCCTCCAGCAGGTCGTTGGTCGTGTCGGTGACGTCGGACGTGGTGGTCGTGGTCGTGTCCATGAGTAGCTGGCCCGGATCTCGAGCATGTCGACGCTGAGCTGCGTCGTGCGTCGTGCAGCCCTTGAGCGCCGTGAGGCGCACCCGGAAGTTGGCGTCGGTGAAGTCGCTGCGGACCCACGTGTGCGCGTCGGCGTCGGGCCCCACACGGCCGTGCTCGTCGTCCGCCCGTCGCCGGCAGCGTGTAGTCGCCGGCCGTCGTGCTGGTCCCGAGGGTGACCGTCACCGGGAGCGGTGTCGGCGCCTGGACCATCGTGGACCAGCTCGTGCCGTTGTCCCACGAGAGCTCGACGCCGATCCGGTTCGTGAGGTCGCCGCAGCCGGTCGTCGACACGATGAACGACGTCCGACAGGCGCACCTCGAGGCCCGTCATGGTCAGCACCTGGTTGGGCCGCGCGGGATTCGGGATCGGCGAGCCCGGCGAGGGCGGTGGCCAGGCGCGAAGCTGCCCCACTGCTGCTTGTCGCCGTTCGTGGCCTCTGCCGCGTAGACGTTGTTGTTGGTCTGCACGGATGCCAGCATCGTCCCGCTGCTGGTGGTCCACTGGTTGCCCGGCGCCGGGGCGGTCGGGACGGCGGTCGGGATCCGCCAGCCGGAGTTGCCGGTCGTCGTCGTCGTGGTCGTGGTGGTCTCCTCGTGGGTGTACGTCGCCCCGCGCACGTCGCCGAAGACGCCGTAGTAGTTCTCCGGGCTGCCCATGGGGACGGGCAGGACGAACTCGGCCTTGGAGGTCCGGGAGGCGGTGATGCTCGAGATGCCGACCACGCGCATGAAGAAGGTCCCGACGTCCGACGAGATCGCCACGTTGAGCTGGCGGTTGTTGCTCGAAGTCCTGGGTCGGCGTGACCGTGGCGTTCGTCCCGTTGGTGTACCCGTTCTTCGCCGCCTCCTGCCGGGCGCGGAGGAAGGCGGTCGTGGTGTCGCCGGGCAGGTAGACGGCGCCGGCAAGGGCCGCGGCATCGGCGGCGCGCTGGACGCGCAGCGTGTTGGCCCAGTACCAGGAGACGTCGAGGACGATCGCCAGGAGGAGCATGAACAGGACGATCCCGCCGGCGAAGATGACGATGACCTGGCCGCGCTCGCCGGCGCGACGGCTGGGAGTCGAGGAAGGGGTGGTCATCGGGTTGGGCCTCGTGAGCTGCATGGCAGGTTCGGTCCTAGTCCGTCGGGTTCATCGACATGACGGTCTTGTCGGAGACCGTGACGCTGGAGAACCCGGGCCCCCCGAAGAAGCGGAGGACGGATCCCAGGGCGGTCTGGAAGTCGTAGGTGTAGGTCAGGGCGACGCCGATCGAGTCGGGCGGCGAGCCGGTGTTCGTGCGCGTGCAGACCGGCCAGCCGTTGGACGTCCGGGTGTAGCCGATGGGCCGCCCGTCGATCGTCGGTCCCGACCCGGCGGCGTAGGTCCACACGTTGACGTTGGAGCCGATCTGGTTGCCGCTGGAGTCCGCGTCGTAGATCCGGATCGTGGGGACCTTGGTGGGGTCCACCCGCGATCCCGGCGAGTCCAGCACGCGCACGACGGCCGCGATGATGTTCGGGTCCACGTCGTCCGAGGCGGGGTTGAGCCCGGTCCCGCACGACGCGACCGGGCCGCCGCCGAAGACCAGGGCGGCGCCGACGCGTGCGCCTTCGCGCGACGCGTACTGGATCGTCAGGGTGTGGTCGAAGACGAACCCGAACTCGAGCATGCCCAGGAGGAGCAGCATGAAGACCGGCACCAGGAGGGCAAACTCGACGATCCCCTGGCCGCGCTCGTTGCGCCGTCGCCGCAGCCGCGCCGTCACAGGATCGGCTCCATGCGCATGGAGTTCGACTGCGTCAGCGTGAAGCCGGAGCCGCCGAGGCCGCCGAAGCCGCCCATCGGCGTCACCCATTGGTGGATGTAGGTCACCCGGACGCCGATGGTGTCGAGGCCCGGGTGCGCGCCGGCGGCGTCCGTCCCGCAGCCGGCCAGCACGTTGCAGCGGGTCGGCTCCGCGTAGGCGTTCGTCTGGCGGACGTAGGGCACCGTCGTGCCGTCCGGGCAGTTCGTGGACGATCCACGGTCCCACCGGTTGGAGATGCCCGAGATCTCGATGCCGTTGCGATCGGCCCGGTAGATGACGATCGACTGGATCCGGGTGCGGTCGGCCGGGGCCGTGACCGCCTGCTCGACGGCCTTGATGATCACGCAGTCGGCGCCGTTCCCGTTGCCCGCCTCGGCCGCCAGGAGCGCGGCGTCGCGGGTGGCGTACGAGATGCCGAGCATCCCGCTGAAGACGAACGTGAACTCGATGACCGCGAAGACGAGGACCAGGAAGAGCGGGAAGACGAGCGCGAACTCGACCAGCGTCTGGCCCGAGCTGCGGTCTCGTCGCCCGCTGCTGTGACGTCGGATGGTGAAGCGTGCCACGGTGGCTCCCGATGCTGATGTGGCGCCCGGGAGATGACGGACGAAGCCGGGCGCAGACCGGAACCTAGCCCGCCTCACCTTACAAGTTGCATAGCCAGCGGCCGATGGGACGTTCGTCCGGTGCGTACGGGAACCGGGGTCCGGTGGCCTCAGGCGGGGTCGGGACGAGGAACGCGCGGGGAGCAACGGTGCCGCCACCCCGGCAGGGCTCGGACCGCAGCCCTGCGGTCGGTCCCGGGCTGTCGAATCACGAACGCCCGGCCACCGAGGTGACCGGGCGTTCGTATGCTTCGGTGTCCTCGCCTACGGAACCTTCAGGTGGACTGGGTTGCCGCGGATCGCGACCTCCCACGTGGTCGTGTCGTTCGCCGCGCGGACGTCATATTCGACGATCCACCAGCCATCCTCGCCGATGCCATTCGGGTCAAGGCCCGCAGCGCCGTAGTCCGTGGGAAGCGGGATCTCGATGGTGAGGATGCGGTTGTTGAACAGGGCGCCGCTCGATGTCGATGCCGTCTGGATCTCCGTCACGTTGGTGCCAGATCGCCCATCATTGGACTCCCAGCTGAAGGTCGCGTAGTGATATGTCCCGCCCTGCGGGCTGAGGAAGCGGAGGTAGGAGTCCCTGCTTGCCTCGCCGGGGTCGAACAGGGTGATCACCATGGTCTTGCCTGCGTGCATCGACTCGATCTGCGCGAAGTAGAACTGCTGCGGTCCGCCCGCACCCGTATCGTCGAGGTTCGTGTAGGCGGCCATCCGGCCCCCGCCATAGACCCTCGCGCGGCCCGAGCCGCTGACCCAGATCGAGAACAGATTCTCGGCGCCGAATGTCGCGTTCTGGCCGAGGTTCGTGTTCACGTTCAGGCGGTACGTGCCCGCCGGGAGCCCGCTCCAGCCGGTCGGCGCGACCCACCTGTTGTGGGCGGGGTTGCTCGAGCAGTCGGCGGCATTCGCGGTGCCATTGTTCTGGGGTGTCCCGAACGAGCCAGAGAAGTCCCCGAGCGTGGAACTGCCAGGGTTGTAGGCCAGGATGCTGCCCGTCGGGGTGTCGTCGGTGGTCGAGTATGGGGTCCCGTTCGTGTCGTAGAGACGGAACTGCACGGAGACGGGACCCAGCGTGTTGCCGCCACCGGTGCCATCAGTCGTCCAGTGGTCTCCGGCCCCGTACCACCCGCCGCTCAGGCTCGGGCCGGTCGCACAGAAGATGGGATCGAAGAGGCGCACCTCGCCGTTCACCCCCACTTCGACGGTGTAGTCGTACCCGTCAGGGTCGTAGTTCGGGTTCGGGCCGCCGTTCGTCCCGTCGGGCGGGTTGTTGGCCCCAATGTACAAGGGCGCGTATCGATCGCCATTCTCGCGGACGCCGCCCGACGTGAAGATCGCGCCCCAGAACCCCTGGGTCGGGAGCGTGCCGCCGGCCGGGTTGGGGACGGAGAGGACGGGGTACGTCGCCGGCGTGGTGACCGACGTGGTGTAGGACGCCCGCACGCGGATGAGGTCCATTCGGACAGTGCCGCAGTTGGTGCTCGTCACGTTGTAGACACGGACGCGCAGGTTGGCGTCGCTCAGCTCGGTCGTTGACCAGCTCGTCCGCCCCCACAGGTCTGTCGGCGTGCCAAGCACCACGTACGGGTTGGCCGGGTCGCTGGACGCGAGCGCTGCCGTCGTCTTCAACCCGGTCCCCGTGCCCGTCGTATAGGTGCCGCCGTTGTTCCACGAGAGGTCGATGCGGAGGGTGCAGCTCGAGCTGGTCCCTGTGCGGCTCGCCTCGATGCCGACTTCGATCCCCTTGATGGTGGCACCAGCCGGGAAGGTCAGGCCGAGATCGCCCCACTGGCCCCTGGTCGTGGTTCCGGACGAGGTCGTCGACGCATACAGGTTGTTCGACCCGGCGTTCGGCGTCGCGTTTGGCGCCGGGGCGGGTGCCGCCGCGTTCGCGGGCGAAACCCACGGATTGGTGCCCTTCGAAATGGTGACGGGCAGCCAGCCCGTGTCGCCGGGGGTCGTCGTCGTCGTCGCCGGCACGACTCCCTGGAAGAAGCCGACGCCGTAGTAGTTCTGTGGGCTGCCCATCGGCACCGGCAGGACGAACTCGGCCTTGGACCGGCGCGTTGCCTGGATGCTCGCTGATCCCGATCAGCCGCATGAAGTAGGTGTTGACCGGAGCGGAGACCGTGACGTTCAACTGGCGATCGTTGCGGGTCGAGGAACCGGAGTCCAGGCTGTCTTGTACCGGCGTAACCGTGGCGTTCGTCCCGTTGGTGTACCCGTTCTTCTGCGCCTCCTGCCGGGCGCGGAGGTAGGCGGTCGTGGTGTCGCCGGGCAGGTAGACGGCGCCGGCAAGGGCCGCGGCATCGGCGGCGCGCTGGACGCGCAGCGTGTTGGCCCAGTACCAGGAGACGTCGAGGACGATCGCCAGGAGGAGCATGAACAGGACGATCCCGCCGGCGAAGATGACGATGACCTGGCCGCGCTCGCCGGCGCGACGGCTGGGAGTCGAGGAAGGGGTGGTCATCGGGTTGGGCCTCGTGAGCTGCATGGCAGGTTCGGTCCTAGTCCGTCGGGTTCATCGACATGACGGTCTTGTCGGAGACCGTGACGCTGGAGAACCCGGGCCCCCCGAAGAAGCGGAGGACGGATCCCAGGGCGGTCTGGAAGTCGTAGGTGTAGGTCAGGGCGACGCCGATCGAGTCGGGCGGCGAGCCGGTGTTCGTGCGCGTGCAGACCGGCCAGCCGTTGGACGTCCGGGTGTAGCCGATGGGCCGCCCGTCGATCGTCGGTCCCGACCCGGCGGCGTAGGTCCACACGTTGACGTTGGAGCCGATCTGGTTGCCGCTGGAGTCTGCGTCGTAGATCCGGATCGTGGGGACCTTGGTGGGATCCACCCGCGATCCCGGCGAGTCCAGCACGCGCACGACGGCCGCGATGATGTTCGGGTCCACGTCGTCCGAGGCGGGGTTGAGCCCGGTCCCGCACGACGCGACCGGGCCGCCGCCGAAGACCAGGGCGGCGCCGACGCGTGCGCCTTCGCGCGACGCGTACTGGATCGTCAGGGTGTGGTCGAAGACGAACCCGAACTCGAGCATGCCCAGGAGGAGCAGCATGAAGACCGGCACCAGGAGGGCGAACTCGACGATCCCCTGGCCGCGCTCGTTGCGCCGTCGCCCCAGCCGCGCCATCACAGGATCGGCTCCATGCGCATGGAGTTCGACTGCGTCAGCGTGAAGCCGGAGCCGCCGAGGCCGCCGAAGCCGCCCATCGGCGTCACCCATTGGTGGATGTAGGTCACCCGGACGCCGATGGTGTCGAGGCCCGGGTGCGCGCCGGCGGCGTCCGTCGCGCAGCCCGCCAGCACGTTGCAGCGGGTCGGCTCCGCGTAGGCGTTCGTCTGGCGGACGTAGGGCACCGTCGTGCCGTCCGGGCAGTTCGTGGACGATCCACGGTCCCACCGGTTGGAGATGCCCGAGATCTCGATGCCGTTGCGATCGGCCCGGTAGATGACGATCGACTGGATCCGGGTGCGGTCGGCCGGGGCCGTGACCGCCTGCTCGACGGCCTTGATGATCACGCAGTCGGCGCCGTTCCCGTTGCCCGCCTCGGCCGCCAGGAGCGCGGCGTCGCGGGTGGCGTACGAGATGCCGAGCATCCCGCTGAAGACGAACGTGAACTCGATGACCGCGAAGACGAGGACCAGGAAGAGCGGGAAGACGAGCGCGAACTCGACCAGCGTCTGGCCCGAGCTGCGGTCTCGTCGCCCGCTGCTGTGACGTCGGTCTTCGACGGGTGCCAACGGCTCGCTCCCAAACACGGGGGTGGCGCCCGGGGACGACGTTACGACGCCGGAGACTGATGACGAACCTAGCCCGCCTCACCTTACAAGTTGCATAGCCAGCGGCCGAGGGGACGTTCGTCCGGTGCGTATGGGAACCACCCCGCGTCGCGTGCCTGAGCCCGCTCCCGGGTCGCTCAGGACAGGTCGCCTGACTGCGCCGCGCCATCTCGCGCCAGGCGGTAGCCGCCGGTCTTCTCCGTGAGGAGGTAGCGCGGGTCGTCGGGATCGCGCTCGATCTTGCGCCGAAGCCGGCGCACGGTGACCCAGACGTACGCCGGGTCTGCGTCGTCTGCCGCGCTCCACACGCGGGACAGGAGTGCCTCGGTGGAGACGGGCCGGTCCAGGTTCGCGGCCAGCGTCGCGAGCAGGCGCGTCTCGATCGGCGAGAGCCCCACGGCCTGGCCGTCCCGGATCGCCGTCCGGCGTCCCAGGATGATCGTGAGGTCCGGTCCCAGCTCCAGCGCCTGGCTCGGGATCCGGTCGCCCACCCGGCGCAGGACGCGCTCGATGCGCGCCGCGAGCTCCTCGAAGTCGAAGGGCTTGGTGACGTAGTCCTCCGCATAGCGCTGGAGCAGGTCCACCTTGCTCTCCGACGTGGAGATCGCCGAGACGACGATGATGGGGATGTCCGCCCGCCGCTTGATCTGGGCGGCGAGCTCCTCGCCGGCGATCCCGGGGAGCATCAGGTCCAGGAGGACAAGGTCGGGCCATGCGGCGTCGAGGCGACGCAGGGCCTCCGGACCGGAGCGGGCGATCACGGCCTCGTAGCCGAAGCTGCGGAGGCGGTCGGCCAGCACGGCAGCCAGGCGAGCATCGTCATCGACGACGAGGATCGTGCTGGGTGCGTCGGGCGCGCTCATGAGGCGGGCAGATTGTACGCGCGGCGCACGCACCCGCGGTGTGCGCCCAGCAGGGCGAGCCATGCGGCCCGGCCGCGACCCGGTCGCGGCGAGGCGGCGACCCGGTCGCGGCGAGGCGACGACCCGTCGTGCCGGCGCGAGGCCTAGAATCGCGGCATGACTCGAGACCTTCGCCGTCCGCTCCGCGAAGCGTGGATCGTCGACGCCGTCCGGACGCCGATCGGGCGCTACGGCGGCGCGCTCGCCGGGGTTCGCCCGGACGACCTCGCGGCCCTCGTGCTGCGGGCGATCGTGGGGCGCACGAACCTGGATCCGGCCGTCGTGGAGGACGTCATCCTCGGCTGCGCCAACCAGGCCGGCGAGGACAACCGCGACGTCGCACGCATGGCGCTCCTCCTGGCCGGATACCCCGTCGAGGTCGGCGGGCTCACCGTCAACCGGCTCTGCGGCAGCGGCCTCCAGGCGGTCAACTCCGCGGCGCACGCGATCGCCGTCGGCGATGGGGACGTCTTCGTCGCGGGCGGGGTCGAGTCGATGACGCGGGCCCCCTACGTGGCCCTCAAGCCGGAGGGCGCCTTCGAGCGCGGCACCCACGAGCTCGTCGACAGCACGCTCGGCTGGCGCTTCGTCAACCCGCGCCTGCACGCGGCCTACCCGGCGATCTCCCTCGGCGAGACCGCCGAGTGCGTGGCCGACGACTGGAACGTCTCCCGGGAGCGCCAGGACGCCTTCGCGCTGGAGAGCCAGCGCCGCGCGGCGGCCGCCATCGAGGGCGGCCGGTTCGACGGGCAGCTGGTCGCGGTGCCGATCCCGCAGCGCAAGGGCGACCCGATCCTGGTGACGCGCGATGAGCACGTTCGCCCGGACACCACCGCGGAGGCCCTCGCGAAGCTGAGGCCGGCCTTCCGCGAGGGCGGGACGGTCACTGCCGGCAACGCCTCCGGCATCAACGACGGCGCGGCCGCCGTGCTGCTCGTGGAGGCCGAGCGAGGGCGCGCGCTGGGCCTCCGCCCCATGGCGCGCGTCCTGGCCACCGCCGTTGCCGGCGTCGACCCGCGGGTCATGGGCATCGGCCCCGTGCCCGCGATCCGCAAGGCCCTGGAGCGGGCCGGGCTGGCGGTGGGGGACCTGGACCTCGTGGAGCTCAACGAGGCGTTCGCCTCGCAGTCCGTCGCCTGCATGGACGAGCTGGGCCTGGACCCGGCGAGGGTCAACCCCAACGGCGGCGCGATCGCCCTGGGGCATCCGCTGGGCGCGTCCGGTGCCCGCCTGGTCACGATGCTGGTCCACGAGCTGACCCGCACGGGCGGCCGCTACGGCCTGGCTGCGATGTGCATCGGGGTGGGGCAGGGGATCGCCACGGTCGTGGAGCGTATCGATGACTGAGCGTTGGCTGGCCGGGCGGCCGACAGTCAATCGCGACTGGGCCCGGCGTCCGACGGCCCGTGGCCGTCACACGTCGCCGGCCCCGCAGGTCTAGGCAGCGTCCACTACCGATGTCGGAGGACGCCGTGACCCACGACCCGCAGCCCGCCGCCTCTCCCGCCGCGCCCCCCGCGGCGCTGCAGGTGGGTGGTCGCGCCGGCTACGCGACACGCGCCCGGGCCATGGGACGGCTCGTGGGGGACGCGGCGCTGGCGCCGGTCTACCGGGCCTATGCCGCGCGCCTGCGTTCCGAGGTCCTGGCCCACCCCGTTCCGCAGCACGTGGCCCTGATCATGGACGGCAACCGTCGCTGGGCCCGCGAGCTCGGCCTCCGCGAGATCCGGGCCGGCCACACCCACGGGGCCGACAAGGCCGTCGAGCTGCTGGGCTGGTGCTCGTCGCTGGGGATGAGCGAGGTGACCCTCTGGGCTCTCTCCCTGGAGAACCTCGAGCGGTCCGCGGAGGAGGTCGAGGCGATCACGGAGATCGCGCGCCACACGCTGGAGGCGCTCGCCGAGCGCGACCGCGCCCACCGGCTGGAGATGAGCCTGCAGGTCATCGGGCGACGCGACCTGCTCCCGGAGCGGCTCCGCGAGGCCGCCGAGCGCGGCGAGGCGGAGACGCGCGGCCGGCCGGGCC
Source organism: uncultured Chloroflexia bacterium (assembly GCA_963810065.1). Lineage (GTDB taxonomy): Bacteria > Chloroflexota > Limnocylindria > Limnocylindrales > CSP1-4 > CTSoil-043. Next base: position 141,856 of record CAWELX010000003.1, read on the forward strand.
TGCGCGTCACGCTCGCCCTCGGGTATTCGGGGCGCGATGAGCTCGTGGAGGCGGCCCGGGCGGCGGTGCGCAGCCTGCTCGCGGAGGGGACACGGCCCGAAGACCTGGCGGACGCCCTGACCGCCGACCGCCTGGCGGACCAGCTCTACACGCGTGGCTCCAGCGACCCGGAGCTCATCATCCGGACCTCGGGCGAGGTGCGCATGTCGGGCTTCCTGCCCTGGCAGAGCGCCTACAGCGAGTTCTACTTCTGCGACGCGTACTGGCCGGCGTTTCGCGAGATCGACTTCCTCCGCGCGATCCGCACGTACCAGCAGCGGGCGCGTCGCTTCGGCCGCTGACGCGGGTCGCTCGCGCCGGCCGCCGCCGGGCGCAGGTGCCGGCTGCCGCTGCAGGACGCTGAATCCGGATATCGGCGGGACGCTTGTCGAAATCCCGGCGACCACCTACGATCTCGCTACTCCATCCCCCCTTCGTCCCAAGGAGGACGCGAGATCCCATGATCGACAACGGCGCGACCGTGCTGAGCCTCTCCGACGCCGCCGTCGGCAAGCTCCGGGAGATCACCGCCGGCGAGCCGAACCCGGACACCGGCCTGCGCGTCTACGTGTACTCCGGTGGCTGCTCCGGCTACCGCTACGGGATGATGATCGAGGACGCTCCCACCGCCGACGACCAGGTCCTGGAGGCCTCCGGGATCAAGGTCTACGTGGACACCAAGAGCATCGACCTGCTCCGTGGTTCGGAGATCGATTACGTGGACACGCTGATGGGCGCCGGCTTCACGGTGAACAACCCGAACGCGGTCGCCGCCTGCGGCTGCGGCTCGTCCTTCAAGACGGCCGAATCCGCCGGCAGCCCCGGCGCCTGCCACCACTGACCCCGCGCTCCCGGGCGGGGCCGGTTCCCCAGCCAGGAGGCCGTCAGGCCGCCGCGACCTCGGTTTCGTCCGGCGTCGCTGACGGAGACCGGTAGGCGACGGCGAGGGTCAGCATGACCGAGCCGACCAGCCACACGACCAGGCCCACGATCGCCGGTCCGAGCGATGGACCGCCGCCGGCGATCAGCGCCCGGAAGGCGTCGACCGCGTACGTCATCGGCAGGAACACGTGGAACAGCTGGAGCAGCGCCGGCGCCGTCGCGATGGGGTACGTCGCGCCGACGGCGGCGACCTGGAGCGCCAGGAGGACCAGCGAGACCAGCCAGCCCCGGTAGTCGAACAGCGCGACGAGCGCCTGGTTGACCGCCACGAAGGTCAGCGCCGCCAGCACGGCGACGGCAATGAGCTCCGGGAGCCGGGCGATCTCGATGCCCACGGCCAGCCGCAGGACCAGCACCAGCAGGACCGCCTGGGTGATCCCGAGCAGTGCTGCCGCCCCGTACCCGGCGAGGGCACGGCGCCACCAGCGCTGCGGATCGAGCCGACCCAGGAATGCCGGCAGCACCAGGAAGGCCGCCAGCGCGCCGATCCACAGGGCCAGCGCCGCGAGCAGCGGTGCCAGCCACGCGCCGTCCGAGGCGAGGGCGTTGTGACGGGTGCTGGCGATGGAAACCGGGTCGGCGACCACCTCGTCCAGCGCCTCCCGGAGGCGGTCCGGATACGCGGGGATCGCGACCGAGCCCCTCTCCAGGCCGGCGGCGAGATCGGCCGCGTCTTCGGCGACGACCGTTCCGTCGCTCGCGAGGTTGTCCGCGCCCGAGGCCACGAGACGAGCCCCTTCCGCGGCGTCGTTCATGCCGGCGGCGAGCGCGGAGGCACCATCGGCGGCCGTGGAGGTCCCAGCCGCCAGCCGGGACGCCCCCGCGGCCGCTGCGCGGGCCCCCGAACCGAGCTCGTCTGCGCCCGTGGCCAGCGCGGCCATACCCCCGGCCATCGTGTCGGCGCCGCCGGCAAGCTGCCGTGCGGCACCCGCCGCATCCGCAAGGCCGCCCACGAGCGGCGACATCCCCTTCGCGAGGGCAGCCGAGCCCGTGGCGACCTTCTCGGCCCCCACCGCGACCTTCATGGCTCCGCCGGCCAGGGCATCTGCCCCTGCCGCCGAGGTCGCGATGCCGGCCTCCAGCTGCGGCGCCGAGGCAGCGAGCTTGCTCGTTCCCTTGTGCAGCGCGTCGGCGCCGCCTGCGAGGTTCGCGGCGCCCGCGGCGAGGTCCGCCGTTCCGGCCGCCAGCCCCGCCGCCCCGCCGGACACGCCGACCGCGCCACCTGCCAGCGCGCCGCCCGAGGCCGCGAGGGCGTCGAGCTGCGCGCACAGCGGACCGGTGCCGCCCAGCGCCGCGCAGCTCGACGCGAGGGAGGCCACACCGGCGGTGTAGTCCGCCACCGACGTCGACAGGTCCCGGGCGCCGGCAGCCAGGCTCGCCGCGGCCGCGGCCGACTGGCCCGCGCCCGAGGCGAGCCCCGCCGCCCCGGCGTCGACGGACGCAGCGCCGTCGTTGAGCGCCGCCGCCTGGCCGCCGAACCCCGTGGTCCCGGCCGCCAGGTCGTCCAGACCGTTCGACAGCGCGCTGGCGCCGGTGGCGACCTCCGCCGTCCCGTCGGCAACCCCGCCGGCCCCCGCGGCCAGGGCGTCGGCCTTGGCCGGCAGCCCGGCCACGCCCGAGGCCAGGTCGTCGAGGCCGCCCGCCAGCTGTCCGGCGCCCTTCGCCACACCGTTCGCGCCCGCGGCCGCGGCGTCGACCCCCGCGCCCAGGCGCTTCGCGCCGTCGGCGAGGGTGCCGGTCCCGTCGGCGAGGCGCCGCACGCCGGTCGCCAGGTCGCCGACGCCGTCTCCGGCCGCGGCCGTGCCGTCGGCCAGCTCCGCGAGCCCGGCCACGAGCTCCTCGGCCACGCTCGACGTGCTCGCGGCCTGGTCGGCCAGGTCGGTCGACCGGGAGGCGAGGCGGTCCAGGTCGCGGGCGGTCCCGCCCATCCCGGTCCGCGCCGCGTCCACGGCGAGCAGGATGCGATCGACGGCGTCGGCCGTGACGCCCCTGCCCGTCTCGGCGGCCAGCGCCGCGACGATGGAGCGGGCCGTCGTTCCCAGGCCGTAGCCGGTGGCATCGTCGGTCTCGAGGTGCAGCTTCGCGGGCGTCGCGTCGGCGTCGCCGCGCACCACCGAGGCAACCGACGCGGAGAAGCCCGAGGGGATCGTGAGGACGGCGCCGTAGCGTCCGTCGTCGAGGCCCGCCCGGGCCTCGACGGGATCTGCCGCGACCCACCTGAACGTTCCGCGATCCGAGCTCGACGTCAGGCGCTCCTGGATGCTGACGCCGAGGTCGATCTGGTGGGGTGTCCCGTCCGCGGCGGCGAGCGTGGCGCCCTCGTCGAGGTCGACGACCGCAGCAGTGACGCCATCGAGGTTCGCGGCCGGATCGTTGAGCGACCAGGTGAGGAGGCCAGCGACGAGCAGCGGGATGACGGCGGCCACGCCGAGCGCGATCGCGAGGCGTCGGCGCGAGCCGGCGCCCGCCGCTCCGCGCACGGGGATGGCGACCACGACCGGCCACCAGCTTCGGGCTGCCGCCCATCCCGACGGCCACCAGGCCCGCTCTCCGAGCAGCGTCGTGACCGCGGGTACGAGGATGGAGCGCACGAGGAAGGTGTCGATGAGCACGCCCAGGGCAACCGTCACGCCGACCTGGAACAGGACGGCGAGCTGTGCCGTGGCCATCGAGCCGAACGTGCCGGCGAGGATCAGGCCGGCCGAGGTGATGACCGCCCCGGTCCGGCCGGACGCGATCCGGATCCCGTCGCGGACGGGCCGTCCCTGGCTCTCCTCGCGGACACGGCTCATCAGGAAGATGTTGTAGTCGGACCCGATCGCGACGAGGAGGACGAACACCAGGATCGGCAGGTAGAAGCTCACACCCGGCTGCCCCAGGACCGACTCGAAGAACCACGACGAGAGGCCCAGCGCGGTGGCGCAGGACAGGAGGACGGTGCCGACGAGATACAGCGGGGCCACGACGGCTCGCAGCAGGATCATCAGCACCAGGAGGATGCCCAGCACGGTGATGATTCCGACCCGCTGGAAATCGCTCGCCAGCGTCGCCTCGACGTCCGAGAACTGGGCGGTCGTGCCACCCAGGTGCGCCGACGCTCCCGCCCCGAAGCCGGGTGCCGCAGCGGCGAGGGCGTCCTGCACCCGGCCGATCGTGGCAAACGCCTCCTGCGAGTACGGGTCGTCGGCCGTGCTCAGGTAGAAGCGCGTGGCGCTCCGGTCGGAGGAGACGAAGGCGGCCACGGCGTCGTCCACCTTCGTGCCCGCCTCGCCGTCGAGGCCGGCCGGGATGAACACGTCGTCGGGTCGCGCCGCGAGGATCGCCCCAAGCGCGTCGAGGTCGACCGGGAGGCGGTCGAACGTCGCCTGGACCTCGCGCTGCACGCGCTTCGCCTCCGCGGTCCCCGCCAGGCTGTCGGGGAACAGCGTGGCCTCCGGCCGCCCGTCGAAGTGCGTCGCCAGCGCCTCGAGAGCGCCGGCAAGGTCGGCGGCGGCCGCGACGCTGAGCTTCTTCTCGAGGCTCGCGACGGCTGCCTGCGCCGTGCCGAAGGCGGGCAGCGACTTCGCCTCCGGGTACGCCGCCGCCAGCTCGTCGAGGTAGTCGCCGACGAGCCCGATCGACTCGCCCGAGCCGCCGGCCGCGGCAGCAGGTGACGACATGGCGTCGGCCAGCGTTCGGAGCTGGCTCGAGACGAGCGCGCCCTCGCGCGCCTGCGCGACCTGGTCCTGCGCCTTCGCCACGCCCGCCGTTGCCGCCCGGAACTCCGTCGCGGACGCGACGTCCGGGAAGGCTGCCGCGAGCGAATCCAGGTACGTCGCCATGGTGTCGAGGCCGTCGCTGACGTCGGGAGCGAGGATCGCCGCGGAATCGGCGGGGGTCTCGCCCGCCGCCCCGTCCTTCAGCCCGCGGGCCATCTCCGCGAGCTGCCAGGACGGGCGGAACCCGTCGGGGAGCTTCCCGTCGCCTTCGGGCGTCACGAGGCTGGTCACGCTGCCGACGCCCGGGGTCGCCGCCAGGCCCTGCATGACCGCGAGCAGCCGGGCCAGCGAGGCCGGCTCCAGCAGGTCGCCGTCGGGGCCGCCGTCGACGATGCCGGCCGCCTGGAACACCTTGCCGCGACCAAGGTGCTCGGCGACGCTGTCGAAGCCGGCCCGGGCATCCGAGCTCGCGGGGAGCTCGGCGAGGACGTCGAAGTTGGTGCGCATCTGGGTCACGCCGAGGGCCGGGATGACGAGCACGACCAGGAGCACGCTGGTCACGAGCGCCGGGTGGTGCGAGACCATCGCCGCGAGCCGGGCGAAGAACCCACCCGGCTCGCCCTCCGGCGCCGTGCGCGTGTGGCGCGGCCAGAACAGGTAGTGGCCGAAGATCGCGAGGAGCGCCGGGGCCAGCGTGAGGCCGGCGACCAGGGTGACGAAGATCCCGACCGCGAGCGCCGGGCCTGTCGTCTGGATCATCCCGAAGTCGCCGAAGGCCATGGCTCCCAGGCCGACGATCACCGTCGCGGCGCTGGCGCTGATCACGGCTCCGATCCGTCCGACCGTCGCCCGCGAGGCGTCGTGCCAGTCGCCCCTTGCCACCTCCTCGCGGAACCGCGAGATGAGGAAGATCGCGTAGTCGGTCCCAACCCCGAAGATGAGGACGACGATGAACGTGTCCAGCAGCGAGGAGACCTTCCAGCCCAGGAGGGCGAGCACGCCCAGGACGCCGCGCGCGACGACGAACGCCGCGCCGATCGTGACGAGCGGAATCATCGCCGCCAGCGGAGCGCGGTAGATGAGCAGCAGGATCACGACGACCAGCAGCACCGTGACGACGGTCGTGCTGTCGGTCCCCGCCACGATTGCCGCGAGGTAGTCGCTGCCGATGCCGGCGGCCCCGGTCACGTGGCTCGCCAGCCCGATCGGGGCCGTCGCCAGGTGCTCCCGCAGCGCACCGACCACGGCATCGCCGGCGCTCCCGGCCATCACGACGTCCAGGTTGACGTTCATCATCTCCAGCTCGCCGTCGGCGCTCCGGAGCAGCGAGGCCAGCTCGGGGCGGGAGGCAGCCGTCTCGACGCCTGCCACGGCGTCCCGCAGCACGGCGGGCGCATCCGCGCTGGTGATCCATGCCGCGGTCTCGGCGATGTAGGCGCGGTCGGCGTCGGTCAGGCCGCCGTCGCGCGAGAAGGCGAGGGACGCCGAGCTCATGGAGGTGGAGCCGGGGAACGCTGCCTCCAGCGAATCGCGGGCCTGCACGGAAGCGGCGGACGGGGGCAGGAATGCCGTCTGGTCCGTCATCCCCTCGGCGGCGAGGGACGGGGCGAACAGCACGGCCCACGCGGCCCCGGCGATCCACGCCAGCACGATCGCGTACCGCAACCGGTACGTCAGGGATCCCAGTCGCTCGAACATCATCCACCTGCCTGTGCGGACGGCACGCCGGGCGGCGGCGCGACTCCGCGGCTCTCGCGGGGTTGCGGCGCGATGCGCCGCAGGGGAGAATACGCTTGTGTATCGAATGCGTCCACGTATCGAATACGTAAACGTATCGGGATCGTAGGGTGGCACTCGGGGATGGGCCAGAGGAGAACGGCATGACCGGAGGGGATCGATCGGTCGAAGGTGGCCCGCGGGAGCCGGCGGCCGGCGCGGCCCTCCCTTCACGCGGGCGTTCGGCGCGGCGCGACGCCACGCGGGAACGGGTGCTCGACGCGGCACGCGAGGTCTTCGCCGAGCGCGGCGTGATCGGCGGCACCGTCGAGGACATCTGCGAGCGGGCCGGCTTCACGCGCGGCGCCTTCTACTCCAACTTCGACGACAAGGACGACCTCCTCAACGCTCTCATCAGGCGGGAGCACGCGCGCCTGGTCGAGCACCTCGACGCAGGGTTCGCCCTGCTGCAGGGGTTCCTCGCGCGCGACGGCGCGGACGGCGCGGACGGCGCGGACGGCGCGGGGGGCGCGGACGGCGCGGGGGGCGCGGACGGCGCGACGATGGCGAAGGTCGTCGACCGGCTCCTGCGGGCCGTCCCGGACGATCGCCACTTCCTGCTCATCCAGACCGAGCTCGAGATCCACGCGATCCGCGTTCCCGACACGTCGCGCGCCTTCATGGAGGCCGACTCGGCGTTCCGGGCCCGGATCGCCGACTTCCTGGAGCGCGGGCTCCGCCTGCTGGGCCGTGAGCTCATCGTTGACGTCGGCGACGTCACGGAGGCCGTGATCGCGATCGTCGACCGCGGAACGCGCCGGGCGCTGCTCTCCGGGCGTCCGACGGACCCGGATGCGCTGGCCCGCGCGATGCTGCCGGTTCTCATCGGCGCCGCCTCGCGACCCGTGCCAGCCGGCTGAGCCGGGCTTGCCGACCCGGACGTCACCCGGCGGGGGCGTCGGACCCGTGGGCTGTCCGTGGCATGGGTTGGCGCGGCCTCGATCACCGCTGCCGGGGTCGCTTGACGGGGCTCCTGCCCGCCCGTAGCGTGGCGTCCACGCGGCGGCAGCGGCCGGCAGGTCCGGTGCGAGGAGTGGAGGTCGGGGTGAGCTTCCTGCAGAAGGCGCGGGAGATGGCTGGCGAGGTCGCCCGCGAAACGGCCAGCGCCTCGGGCAGGGCCGCGAGCGCCGTCGCGGCAAAGGCCCAGGACCAGGAGACCCAGGACAGGGTGAAGAGTGGGCTGTCCGCGGCCGGGAAGTCCGCTGCGGACGCGTCTGTCAAGGCCGCCGACGCGTCCGTCAAGGCCGCGGGCGTGGTCGCGGCAAAGGCGCAGGACCCCGAGACCCAGGCGAAGGTCAAGAGCGGGCTCGCCACCGCCGGCCGCGGCGCACGGACGATGGTGGAGCGGATCGACCCCGGGATCCTCGCCGACGTCATCATCAAGGCCACGGCGCTCCAGGAGAAGGCGAATGCCCGCCTGAAGCGGAAGGGGTCGATCTACCGGATCGGCGAGATCCAGGTGACCGCCTCGCTGCCGCCCGGGATCTCCTTCGCGATCACGCGGATCGACGAGGGCGACCATGCGGCGCGCAGCGACGGCGAGTTCCACACGTCCACCGAGATCCTCGCCGAGCAGGCGGCGGAGGTCGCCTCGCAGGGCGCCGACTTCGTCCCGGCGATCGTCTCCCTCGACGGAGAAGAGCAGGCGGAGATCGCCTTCGAGATCGCCGAAGTGGAGGCGTCGATGGATGCCACGGTGGAGGCGCTCACGACGGCCGAGGGCCCGTTGGCCGACGACACGCGACGCCCGACGCCTCCTCGGAGGGTGACCCTCCGGTCTGAGCCGGCGGTCAGGCGCGACGCAGCCCGTCGCGCGGCCACGAACGCGCGCGGTCGTGCCCCGGCGCGCGGCCCCTAGGCTCAGGCCTGGCTCGGCGCCTCGCCCGCCGGGCGTCGGGACTCGACGACCGTCGTCGGCGCGTTGTGGATCGCCGTGATCGCCGGGATGGAGCCGAGCCGGCCCGCCTGGTAGTCCTCGAAGGCCTGGACCACTTCCTCGCGCGTGTTCATGACGAACGGTCCCATCCAGGCGACCGGCTCGCGGATCGGGCGGCCACCCAGGACCAGGACGTCGAGATCCGGGCTGCGGCTCTCCTGGATCGCGTTCGCCTCCACGGTGACGGCGTCGCCCGGGCCGAAGACCGCCAGCTGGCCGGTCTGCACCGGCCGCCGCTCGGCGCCGACGAAGCCCGTGCCCACTGAGCACGTAGACCAGCGCGTTGTAGTCGGTCCGCCAGGGCAGGACCAGGCGGGCGGTCGGCGCGAGCGTCGCGTGGACGTAGGTCATCGGCGTGTAGGTGGAGCCCGGCCCGGCATGCCCGGCCAGCTCGCCCGCGATCACCCGCACCAGCGCGCCGCCGTCAGGCGACGAGAGGAGCGCCACCTCGCCCGCCCGCAGGTCCTGGTAGCGCGGCGGGGCCCACTTCTGTGCCTTGCGGCAGGTTCACCCAGAGCTGGATCCCGTGGAACAGCCCGCCGGACACGACGAGCGCCTCGGGCGGCTTCTCGATGTGGAGGATCCCGGCGCCGGCCGTCATCCACTGGGTGTCGCCGTTCGTGATCACGCCGCCGCCGCCGTTGGAGTCGGCATGCTCGAACGTGCCGTCCATCATGTAGGTGACGGTCTCGAAGCCGCGGTGCGGGTGCCACGGCGTGCCCTTCGGCTCGCCGGGGGCGTACTCCACCTCGCCCATCTGGTCCATGTGGACGAACGGGTCGAGCTCGGCGAGGTCGACGCCGGCGAAGGCGCGGCGCACCGGGAAGCCCTCGCCCTCGAAGCCCCGGGGCGCCGAGGTGACGCTGCGCACGGGGCGCTGGCGCGCCACGAGTGGATCCGGTTCGGGGATCCGCGGCAGGATCGTGACGTCGTCGACGGTGACTGCGGGCATGTGGTTCGGTGTCCATGCGGTGCGATAGTTGCATGTGCAACTATCGCAAAGACCGGCGCCGACGTCAATCCCCGCCGGTCAGCGGGTCGCCACTGCGCATGTCACGGAGTCACGTCGTCGCCGAGCCGCCCAGCCACGGAGTCGTGCAGCCGGGAGTCGCGCAGCCGGGGAGCCGCGGAGCCGGGGGAGCCGGAGCGCTTGCGCCCTCGACCAGGGACCTGCGTCAGCTCCGCGCGGCGGGACAGGTCGTGTTCAGCGCTGCCACGACCTCGTCCGCGGCCGTCTTGATGCCCGCGACGGCGGTCTTGATCGCGACGGCGCTGGCGCCCAGGCTGGGCTGGTCGCCGAGCCCGGTCAGGGTCGCCTGCAGCGCCGTGACAGCCGCCATGAGGTTCGCGACCGGCTGGGCGACCAGGTCCTTGCCGGAGATGAGAAGCGCCTCGGCACTGGACTTGACGTCGGCGAGGGCCGCCTGCACCCCGCTGGTGCCGACCTCGAGCAGCTTGATGTTCGTGAGCGCCGTGATGGAAGCGCGGAAGGCCGTGGCGTCGGCGCAGATGGCAGCGGGCGTCGGGGAGGCACCCGGTGCGGCGGACGCTTCCGCGCTCGCCGAGGCGGCCGGCGTGGTCGCCGGCGGCTGGGCGGACGCGCCCGGCGTCGACGTCGCCGCGCCGCCGCACGCAGCGACGGTCAGCGCCAGGGCGAGGACGGGCAGGAGGAGGCGGAGACGGGTCGACATGGGATGGTCACCTGGCTTCGAGGGGTTGGACTGAGCGCCCGTGGCCGGCGCCGGCCCGGCCGCTGTCGTGGACGCGGTGTGCGGGCCGATCCTACTTCCGCTCGCTCGACATGTCCTGCCCGGCCCCGGGACGCCGTGTGGGGCCGACCTCCGCGCCAATCTCCTCGCCAGAGTAGGGGAGCACGAGGCGGTCGGGGACTCGGCCACGCCGTCGAGCGAGATGAAGGGTCCGGCGCACACCCTGCGCATGGTTCAGCAAGGCGCCGGTCTGCGTGTCATGCGCGGACCGCCGCGTCCTCAGGGGCGGAACCGAATCGCGCGGGCGCCCGTCCACGGGTCGTGCAGGTGCTCCACCGTCGCATGCTGATCCTCGCCGCCGCCCTCGCCACGGTCGCCATCGCCACCTGCGCCGGGCAGGAGCCGGTGGCGACGACCGCGGGTCCTCTCGTGACGGTGGAGATCCGCGGCGGCGAGTGCCCGGAAGGCGCCTGCGAGACGACTGTGACCCTCGAACGCGACGGACGCGTCCACGCGGCGGCCAAGCCGCCGAACGACCTCGGGGTGGTTCCGCCGGCCGACCTCGCCGCGCTGGAGGCGGCGATCGGGGCGACCGACTTCGCCGCGCTGCGGAGCCATCCGTTCACCGGCGAGTGCCCCACCGCCTATGACGGCCAGGAGCTCATCTTCGCGTTCGGCACAGAGCATGGCGTCGAGCGGATCTCGACGTGCGAGGTCGAGGTCGACTTCGGCCAGCCGCTGTTCGTGGCCGTCTCGACCGCGCTTGGGCCGTTCGTCCCGCTTCCCACGACCTGACGCCCGGCTCGCCGACCGCGCACCCCGCCCCGCTCGGTCCCGCGCCGCCACCGCCGGCAGAAGACCCGCCGGCCGATCGGATCAGCGCGTCCGGCCCTCGGCCAGCATCGTGACGGCGCTGGCCACCCGCGCCGTCCGCGTCTCCTGCTTCTTCGCCTCCTCGATCCAGACCACGTACGCCCGTTGGTTGGTGTAGGAGAGGCCTGCGAAGAAGGCCTGCGCATCCGGAGCGCCCGCGAGGGCGGTCGCCAGGTCCGCCGGGACGTCGACCTCGCGCGGGGCGTCGTCCGGGACGAGCTCAACCTCGATCTCCTCGCCGCCGGCCAGGCCCGACGCCGCGCGGTGCTCCGCGCTGAAGGGCATCAGGATCCTGCCCATGTAGGGCGCGACGCTCGTTCGATAGGTGTAGCCGTTCACGGTCGCGCGGACCGCGACGCGTCGCCCGCGCCCGAGGCCGACGAGGACCTCCTCGGGGACCTCGATCCCGGTGTTGTTGGGGCCGAACCGCTGGAGTGTCGTGCGGAAGCTCATCCGGGGAGTCTGCCACGGCCCCCGCGCCACGCGCTCGCAATCACCACAATCGGGGTAAGGTGCGCAGCGTCCGCCAGCCAGCTGCGGGCACGAGCGTCGCGGGCGCATCCGCTGGTCCGCTGCCGGATCGCAGGCCCGCACGAGGACAGGGGGCGACATGGCCGAAGTACTGCTCTTCCACCACGCCCAGGGTCAGACCCCGGGATTCTTCGCCTTCGTCGACGAGCTGCGCCGAGCCGGGCACACGGTGCACGCTCCGGACCTCTTCGCCGGCCGCACCTTCGACAGCATCGACGCGGGCGTGGCGCACGCCGGGGAGATCGGTTTCGGCGAGATCATCGAGCGGGGGGTGCGGGCCGCGGACGGCCTCCCCGCCGAGCTCGTCTACGCCGGCTTCTCGCTCGGGGTGTTGCCGGCGCAGAAGCTGGCTCAGACGCGCCCTGGAGCCCGAGGGGCGCTGCTGTTCTACTCGTGCGTGCCGGCCTCCGAGTTCGGGCCGTCGTGGCCGGAGGACGTGCCCGTGCAGGTTCACGGCATGGATGCGGACCCGTTCTTCGTGGGCGAGGGCGACATCGAGGCCGCGCGCGCGCTGGTCGCGTCGGCCGCCGACGGGGAGCTGTTCCTGTACCCCGGCGACCAGCACTACTTCGCCGACAGCAGCCTGCCGTCGTACGACGCCGACGCCGCGGCGCTGCTGACGAGACGGGTCCTGGATTTCCTCGCGACCCGCTAGTCCAGCCGCGGCCGGCCCTGGCGACCCCTGCTACTCGCTGAAGCGCTCTTCCTTCCAGGGGTCGGCGTCGTTGTTGTAGCCGTAGCGCTCCCAGAAGCCGCGGGTGTCGTGGTCCAGGAGCTCCAGGCCGCGGATCCACTTGGCGCTCTTCCAGAAGTAGCGCTTCGGCACGAGCAGGCGCAGCGGATACCCGTGCTCCGGCTCGAGCGGCTTCCCGGCGTAGGTGTCGGCAAGCATCACGTCGGCGTCGTCGAGGACATCGAGCGGCATGTTGGTCGTGTAGCCCTGCTCGCAGTGGGCCAGCACGTGCGTCGCCTCGGGCCGCACGCCGGCGAGATCCAGGATCGTCCGGATCGGGACGCCCTCCCAGGCCGTGTCGAGCTTCGACCAGCGGGTCACGCAGTGGATGTCCACCGTCTCCTGCTTGCGGGGCAGTGCCTGGAGCTGGTCCCAGGTGAGGGTCAACGGGTTGTCCACGAGCCCGAAGACCCTGAAGTCCCACGCCCGGAGGTCGACCGAGGGGACCGAGCCGTAGTGGAGCACCGGGAACTTCTCGGTGAGGTACTGGCCGGGAGGCGTGCGCCGCACGGCGTCGGGGTCGGTGCCGCGGTTGCCGCGGAGGCGATCAAGCATCGTGAGTCTCCTGCGAGGTCTCGCATTGTCGAGCAATCGGCGTGCCCTGCCAAACGCCTCGGGTGCGAGTCGTTGCCGGTCTCCCGGGCGTTGCGCGCAGGGGTCCCCGGACCTTCGGGGGATCGCTCCCCCGGCCGCACTTCCCGGTACCCTTCCGACATGCCGTCGATCGAGCCGGATGGCGTCTCCAAGGCCGGGACGGCGGTCGGCCGCCGCCTCGTCATCGTGATGCCCGCGTACAACGCCGCCCTCACGCTGGAGCGGACGTACGCGGACGTGCCCCACGACCTCGTCGACCGCGTCATCCTCGTCGACGACGTGTCGCGCGACGAGACCGTGGAGATCGCCCGCCGGCTGGGACTCGAGGTCATCGTGCACCGTCAGAACCGCGGCTACGGCGGCAACCAGAAGACCTGCTACGACGCCGCCTTGGCCGTGGGAGCCGACGTCGTCGTGATGCTCCACCCCGACTACCAGTACGACGCGACGCGGATCCCGGCCCTCATCGAGCCAATCCTGCGCGGCGATGCCGACCTGATGCTGGGCAGCCGCTTCCTCGGCGATCCGCTGGCCGGGGGGATGCCGCGCTGGAAGTTCGTCAGCAACCGGTTCCTGACCGGGCTGGAGAACCGCGTCTTCGGCCTGCGGCTCTCGGAGTACCACACGGGGTTCCGGGCGTACTCGCGGCGCCTCCTCGAGACGATCCCCTACCACCGGAACTCGGACGACTTCGTGTTCGACCAGGAGCTGGTCGCCCAGGCGGTGGCCGCCGGCCTCTCGATCGGCGAGGTCGCCGTCCCGACCCGCTACTTCGCCGAGGCGAGCTCTGTCGGCCTGCGGCGGAGCATCGTGTACGGCCTGTCCACGCTCCGCGTGTGCGCCCGCTTCGCCCTGCACCGGGTGCGCGTGCGGCCGTCCCCGAAGCTCACCCCGCGAACGCCCGGCCGTCCCGGGCCGGCCGCCGGCCCGGCCGGCGCCACCGGCGAGCCCGGCGTCCCTGGCGCCCCGGAGTGAGCCGACCGCTCCTCCGCGCGCTCCTGGGCCTCGCGATCTCCGCGATCGCGATCTTCCTCGTCGTCCGCCAGGTCGATGTCGCCGCGGCCTGGGAAGTCCTGCGCGGGGCGAACCCGGCTTTCGTGGCCGCCACCGTGGCCTGCATCGTGCTCGACGTGTCGCTCCGGGCCCTGCGCTGGCACGGCCTGCTGGTGCCCGTCGCGCGCCTCCCACGGCCCACGGTGGCAGCATCGCTGCTCGTCGGCTACCTGGCCAACAACATCCTGCCGGCGCGCCTCGGCGAGCTGGTGCGCAGCCACCACCTGGGCGACCGGACCGGCGTGTCGCGGGCCAGCATCCTTGGCACGGTCGTCGTCGAGCGGGTGGTCGACACGGGCGTCCTGGTCACGATCGCGTCGGCCGCCATCGTCGTGCTCTCGGTCCGCGGCATCGTCGCCAGCGCCGTCCTGCTGGGCCTGGCCCTGACGGGGATCCTCGTGGCGGCCCTGGCCCTCGCGCTCGTCGCTCACCGGCTGCCGTACGCGGACCGGGTCGTCGCGGCCGTCGAGCGCTGGCCGGCGGTGGTCCGGGCCGCGACGCGGCTGCGGGGTGGCCTCGCGGTGGCGGGCCGGCCCAGGACGATGGCAGGGGCGATCTCCTGGTCGATCGCGGCCTGGGCGGCCACGATCGTCGCGTTCGCCATGGCCGGCCAGGCGATCGGCGTGGAGCTGACATGGGGCCAGGCGGCGCTGCTGGCCGCGGGCGTCTCCCTGGTCACCGCGATCCCCGCCGGGCCCGGCTACATCGGGACCTTCGAGCTGGCGGCCGTCGAGATCGCGAAGGCCGTCGGCGTCCCCGCGGACTCGGCGTTCGCCCTCGCGCTCCTGGTCCACTTCGTGATCCTGGCGGTCACGACGATCGGCGGCGTCGTGGCGTTCCTCGCGACGCGCGGCCCCGCTCGCCCGGCGTCACCGTAGCGGCGCTCGCCCGGCGTCACCGTAGCGGCGCTCGCCCGGCGTCGACCGTAGCGGCGCTCGCCCGGCGTCGACGCAGGCGCCAGGTGGACGTGACCCGTCGTCGCCCGGAGCCGCGCTCAGCCCGCGTCCACGAGCGGCTTGACCTCGCCGATGAGGCGCTCCAGCGTCTCGACGTCGTAGGGGGCCGGCACTTCCACGATCACCGTGGAAAAGCCGACGGCGACGTACTCGCGGAGGCGAGCCGCGATCACCGCGGGCGGGCCGAACAAGGGCCGCGAGTCCTCGATCGTCTCCTCGAGCGGGGTGTTGTTGAAGGCGATCGCCTCGGCCCAGGCGCGCTCCGCCTCCGCCGCCACGTCGCGGATCATCATGCTGAGGTTCGCCGTCCGCTCGATCTCGCGCTCGTCGCGGCCGACGTCGGAGCAGTGCGCCCGCAGGACGCCGTCCAGCTCGGCCACCTCGGCGGGAGTCCCGAACCCGTTCCACGCGTCGGCGTGCCGGGCGATCGTGCGCAGCGTCTTCTTCCGGCCATTGCCGCCGATCATGATCGGCAGGTGCGCCTGGAGGGGCGGCGGGGCGTGGCGCAGCTCGCTGAAGGCGTAGTGGGCGCCCGGCGCCGACGTCACCGTCTCGCCGTCCAGGAGCGCCCGGCACGCCGCTACCGACTCCTCCAGCCAGTCGAGCCGTTCCCCGAACCCCGACCCGAAGTCGATCCCGTGGGCCGTGTGCTCCAGGTCCATCCAGGCTCCGCCCAGCCCCAGGATCGCCCGACCGCCGGAGACGTGGTCGAGCGTCGCCGCCAGCTTCGCGACGTGGCCGGGGTTGCGGAACGTGTTGGCACCGACCATGAGGCCCAGACGGACCCTCTGGGTCGCCATCGCCCACGCGTGGAGCATCCCCCAGCCCTCGAAGATCGGCTGGTACGGGTCCCCGTAGATGGCGTACAGGTGGTCCCACGTCCAGATCGAGTCGTAGCCCAGCCGGTCGATCCGCTGCGCGGTCTCCAGGAGCTCCGGCCAGGTGGCGGCCTGGCTCCACAGGTTGATCCCGAGCTTGAGATCGGTCATCGCGAGGGCGCCTCCGGGGGTGGGGTTGTCCCCGGATCGTAGGCGCTCCCGCGCCGCGACGCCGCGACCCTGGTGCAGGCGGCGCGCCACGCGATCGGGACCAGCGATTCGCGGCCCGCGGCGCTCCACGGGGCGAGGATCCGCGATCCGCGGCCGCGCTCAGCCCCGGAGACGGGCCGTTCGGCCCCGCCGGGATTCAGGTCCGCTTCAGGAGCCGCGGCGAATTCTGGGCGCCACGTACGCGGCTGCCAATCTCGCGCCGCGCGGAATCGATGGATGGAGCCTTCATGCGCTGGAAGACGATCGGCGCCGCCCTCCTGGTCCTGGTGGGGATCGGCGCAGCGGCCCTCGCCGTGGTTGGCCCGAGCTTCGGCGGGACCGCGGCGACGCAGTACCTCACGAGCCAGGCGATGGTCACCGACGTCGTCGACCAGGTCGCGGCTACCGGGACGGTGGAGGCCGCCACCGCCTACAGCCTCGCCTTTGGCAGCGCGCCCACGACGACCGCGTCGTCGGCGAGCACCGGCTCCACCGGCGCCACGGGCGGCGGCACGTCGTGGACCGTGAAGACCGTCTCTGCCATGGCGGGCCAGCCGGTGAAGGCCGGCGACGTCCTCGCCACGGCCGATGCCGGAAGCGCCGCCCTCGACGTGGCCGTCGCGCAGGCGAACCTGGCATCGGCCAAGGCGCGCCTCGCCAGCGACAAGGCCGGGCTCACCTCGACGGAGAAGGCGGCCGCGAAGCTCCAGGTGACCCAGGCGAACCAGTCGGTGAGCCAGGCGCGATCGTCGTACTCCAGCACTGTCGCCCAGAACAACCTCAAGCTGCAGCAGGCGCAGAGGGCCCTCACGACGGCCCAGAAGAAGCTCACAGCCGACCGGTCCGCCCACCAGCCGTCCGCCGTGATCAGCGCCGACAAGAGCGCGGTGACCCAGGCGCGCGACAACCTGGCCAATGCGCGGCTGCAGGTCGCCCAATCCAACACCCAGGCGTCGAACCAGATCAGCCAGGCACTCCTCAACGTGAAATCGGCCCAGTACTCCTACCAGCAGAAGACGGCCAAGGCCGACGCGGCCACGCTGGCGACCGATCGGGCCGCCGTGGCGCAGGCCGAGCAGGCCGTGACGACCGCCAAGAACGCCCTGTCCTACACGAGCCTCGTGAGCCCGGTCGACGGCGTCGTGGTGGCCGTCAACGTGGCGCCGGGCCTGGCCGCGCCGTCGGGGGCCGCGATCACTGTGCGTTCCAACGATCTCCAGGTGTCGGCCGCCGTGACCGAATCCGACCTTCCCAGCATCGTCCTGGGCCAGGATGCGACCGTCACGATCACGGCCGTCTCGAAGGACGTCACCGGGAAGGTCGCGGAGATCGACCAGACGCCCGCCTCATCGGGCAGCGGCGTCGTGAGCTACGGAATCGTGGTGACGCTCCCGGACGCCCCGGCCGGCACTGTGCCCGGGATGAGCGCGGAGATCGCGGTCACGACCGCGTCCGCGGCGAACGTCCTGGCCGTGCCGGCGATCGCCCTCACGGCCGCCATCGACGGAACCTACACCGTGCGCGTGCTCGACGGCTCGGGCCAGCCCCAGTCCGTGGCCGTGGAGGTCGGCCTGATCAGCACCTCGCTCGCCGAGATCAAGGGCGGGATCAACGAGGGCACGGCCGTCGTGACCGGCACGGCCAGCGATCGAACCGGGAGCGGCTCTTCCACGACGACGCGACTGCCCGGCCTCGACGGCGGGGGCGGCTTCCCGGTCGGCATCCCGGGCCAGCGGCCGTGATCGCGCCTTCGACCGAGGGCGTCCCGCCCGCCGAGGGCGTCCCGCCCGGCCTGCCGATCGACGCGCCCGACCCGACCGCCGCCGGCACCTGGCTGCCGTCGGACGGCTCGCCCGTCATCCAGCTGCGGGAGATCACCCGGATCTACTCGAGTGGTCGGCTGGAAGTCGCCGCGCTGCGCGGTGTCGACCTCGACGTGCATGCCGGCGATTTCCTCGCGGTCGTGGGGCCGTCGGGCAGCGGCAAGTCGACCCTGATGAACATCGTCGGCTGTCTCGATCGACCGACGTCGGGCACCTACCACCTGGCGGGCACCTCCGTCGAGACGCTCGACGACGACGACCTGGCGCGCGTGCGCGGCCGGGCGATCGGGTTCGTCTTCCAGTCCTTCAACCTGCTCCCGCGCACGAGCGCGCTCGAGAACGTCGCGACGCCGCTCCTGTACCAGGGCGTTCCCCGCCACGAGCGGCTCGAGCGGGCACGCGCGGCGCTGGAGCGCCTGGGCCTGGGTGACCGACTCGATCACGAGCCCTCGGAGCTGTCGGGCGGCCAGCAGCAGCGGGTTGCGGTCGCCCGCGCCCTCGTGACGCGCCCCGTCCTCATCCTCGCCGACGAGCCCACCGGCAACCTCGACTCGACGTCCGGCCTGGAGGTGCTCCGCCTGCTCCACGAGCTGAACGCGGCGGGCACGACGATCGTCCTCATCACCCACGACTCCGACGTCGCTGTGGCCGCCACGCGGCAGGTCCACGTCCGCGACGGGCTGCTCGTCGAATGAGGTACCTGGAGCTCGTCCAGCTGGCCCTGTCGCGGCTGGCGGCCGCCCGCATGCGGGCGATCCTGACGATGCTGGGCGTGATCATCGGCGTGGGCTCCATCGTCGCCCTGGTGTCGGTCGCCCAGGGCGCGACGAGCGGAATCACGAACCGGATCGCGAGCCTGGGCACGAACCTCCTGACCGTGCAGCCCGGCTCGTCCACGAGCGGCTTCGTGCGCCAGGGCGCGGGCTCGGCGACCACGCTCACGCTGGCCGACGCTGAGGCGATCGCCGAGCTGGCCGACGTGGCCGCCGTCGCGCCGCAGGTGACCACGCAGGCGGTGGTCGTGGCCGGGACGAAGAACACCACGACATCCGTCGTGGGCACCACGGCCGACTACCTGGACGTCCGCACCTACTCCATCTGGCAGGGGTCGTTCCTGACCGGCGTCGCCGACGACCACGCGCTGCGGGTGGCGGTCCTCGGATCGACGACCGCCGACGACCTGGGGCTCGGGAAGGACGCCATCGGTACGGACATCCTCGTCGGCGGCATCCCGTTCCGCGTCGTCGGGATCCTGCAGGCGAAGGGCACCTCGGGCGGGTCGAGCCAGGACGACCAGGTCCTCATCCCGATCTCCACCGCCCAGCGCTACTTCGTCCCCGGGACCAAGGTGCGCTCCATCGCCGTCAGCGTGGCCAGCGCCGAGGCGATCACCCTCACGAAGGCCCGCATGACGGCCCTGCTGGAGCAGCGCCACGGCACGAGCGGCACGGACGACGACTTCAACATCACCGACCAGGCCCAGCTGCTGGACACGTTCTCGTCGGTGACCGGACTCCTGACCCTCCTGCTGGCCGGCATCGCTTCGATCTCCCTCGTCGTCGGGGGTATCGGGATCATGAACATCATGCTGGTAAGCGTCCGCGAACGGACGCGCGAGATCGGGATCCGCAAGGCGATCGGCGCCCGCGGGTCCGACATCCTCCTGCAGTTCCTCGTCGAGGCGCTCGTCCTGTCCCTCCTCGGCGGACTGATTGGCATCGCCCTGGGCGTTGCGGCATCGGCCGTCATCGGGGCGATCGCCGGCTGGGGCTTCAACTTCAGTCCCATCACCGTCGTCGTTGCGGTCGGCTTCAGCCTGGCCGTCGGCGTCGTGTTCGGCGTCTGGCCGGCTCGCCAGGCAGCCCGTCTCGATCCCATCACCGCCCTGCGCTACGAGTAAGGAGACGTCTCGATGACCGAACCCCGGGGCCTGAACGAGGCACCCCAGTCGTCCAGCATCCCGCCGACGCCGGCGACGCCGGCGACGCCGGCACCCTCGAATCCGGTCGCCTCGACGCCACCGCCCCCTCCGGCACCGTCGATGCCGGCACCCACGGCAGCGCCCCTCGCGAGCGTCATCGCCAAGCCCAAGAGCTCGAGTAGCCGCGGGACGTCGCTTCTCCTCGGCCTCGCCGCGGCCATCGCGATCGGCGGGCTGGCGTTTGCCGCCGGCCGGCTCACGGCGCCCGCGGCGACGGCGACGGCGGGGCGCGGTACGGGCCAGTTCCCGGGGAACGGTACGGGCCAGCTTCCGGGCAACGGCCAGGGCTTCCCGGGTCGGGGCGACGCCTTCGGCGGGGTCACGCTCAATGGAACGGTCGAGGCGATCACGGCCGACTCGGTCACGCTCGAAGCTCGCCTCCGGGACCTCGATCACGATTCCGCTCGACGCCTCGACGAAGTACCACACCTCGACGACGTCCTCGGCTGATGCCGTGACCGTGGGGAGCGAGGTGTCCGTGAGCCCCGGCGCACGGACCGCGAACCCGGACGCTACTCGCGATCCGAACAGCACTCCCAACCCGGATGGCTCCGGTGGGCCGGGTTTCGGCGGGATCTCCTTCGGCGCCGCGACCGACGTGACGGTGGTCGCGCCGTAGCCGCTGGGGGGTGATGCGCTCAGCGCACCTCGTGGGTCAGCGGTCGGCCGGGCGGCGACCGCGGCACGCCGAACCGCGCTACGCGTTCTCCAGTTCGCGCGAGATCGCGCGGAGGATGAAGCGTGCCGCCTCGGCCGACTTGCCGCCGAGCTTCGCGCCGGCTTCGCCGTCGGCGTCGACGGACGACCGCCAGATCGGCGAGCATCTGGTCCAGCGCGGGCGTCCGAACGAGGGCCCCGGAGGCGAACGCCGTCTCGAGATCCCCGGCCGCGGTCTCGAGCGTTCTCGACCACGTGGCCTGTCGCCTCCACGTGGGCGCGGAAGGCGGCCCGCGCGGCGTCAGCTGCGGGGCCGGTGGTGGCCATCAGCCGACGTCGACCCGGACGGGCGTGCCAGCGGCCGGCGACAGCCCGCCGGTTCCCGTTGAGCCGGCGGGCTCCAGGCCGAGGATGCGGCCCCGAACGGCGAGCCATTCGTGCTCGAGGATGCTCATCTGCAGCTCGTCCGAGAAGCGGCCGCCGCGCCAGATCGCCTCGCGCGACCGGCCTTCGTGGACGAACCCGACCTTCTCGTAGGCGCGAATCGCCCGCTCGTTGAAGGCGAAGACGGCCAGGCCCACGCGGTGCAGCCGCAGCGTCCCGAAGGCGTGCTCCAGCATGAGCGCCGTCGCCTCCGTGCCGTATCCCTTGCCCCAGCAGTCGGGCTCGCCGATCGTGATGTGGAACAGGGCGGAGCCGTTGTCGCCGTCCAGCTGGCTGAAGGCGCAGGTGCCGATCAGCCGATCCGATCCCCGCTGGTGAATCGCCAGCGCCAGCGAGCCGGGCCCGGAGACGCGCGCCTCGAAGAAGCGCCGGACTTCCTCCGGTCGCATGGGGCCGTCCTGGTAGCGCGTCAGGCGGGCCACCTCCGGGTCGGCGTACCAGCGCGTGAACGCCGAGACATTGCGCGCGACGTGACGCCGCAGGACGATCGTCCGTCCCTCGATCTTGTCCGGAAACCAGCTCTGGGACCGCATCGGGGCGAGCGTATACCATCCCGCCCATGCTTCGGTGGAGCGAGGTCGCCGAGCGGATCGCCGCCACGACGCGGACCTCGGAGAAGACCCAGCTCCTTGCTGCCTATCTCGCGACGGTGGACGCCGCCGTCCTCGGGCCCGCCGTCGTCTTCTTCTCCGGGCGCGCCTTCCCGGAGTCCGATGGCCGCGTCCTGGGACTCGGCTGGGCCACGCTCGCGGACGCTGTCACCAGGGTGGCGGGCGTGACGCGCGCGGAGCTTGGTGCCGCCTACGACCGGCATTCGGACCTGGGCCGGGCGGTGGGCGACGTCCTCGCGGCCAGCGATGCGGCGGATGCCCGACCGCGGGATCCCGCGACCGAGCCGGCACCGGGCCCCGCGACCGAGCTGGCGCCGGACCTCGCCGCGCCAGGTCACACGAGCCTGGGTCACGTGAGCCCGCGCCCGGCCAGCCTGGGCCCGACCGTCCCGGAAGTCGCCGCTGCGTTCCACGCGATCGAGGCGGCACGTGGGCCGGCCGCCAAGGCCGCCCTGTTCGAGGCGCTCCTGCGACGCTGCGATCCGCTGACGGCGACGTACATCGTCAAGATCCTGGGCGGGGAGCTGCGGATCGGGTTGCGCGAGGGCCTCGTGGAGGCGGCAATCGCCCGGGCCTTCGAGCGGCCCGCAGCGGCGGTCGCCCGGGCCGTGATGCTCACCGGCGACCTCGGCGAGGCCGCCCTCCTGGCCCGTGACGACCGCCTGGCCGGCGCCCGGCTCCGCCTCTTCCATCCGCTGCGCTTCATGCTGGCCTCGCCGGCCGAGGACGCGGCCGAGATCGTCACCCGCCTGGGACCGGAGGTCTGGACCGAGGACAAGTACGATGGCATCCGGGCTCAGCTGCATCGGCGCGGCGACGACGTGCGCCTCTTCTCCCGGGATCTCCACGACGTGTCCGGGCAGTTCCCTGAGGTCGTGGATGCCGCCCGGGGACTGCCCTGGGACGGGATCCTGGACGGGGAGCTGCTCGCCTTCCGCGACGGAGCGGTGCTGCCCTTCCTCTCCCTGCAGAAGCGACTGGGGCGCAAGGACCCGACGACGTCCGTGCGCGAGGAGGTCCCTGTCGCCTTCGTCGCCTTCGACGTCCTCGCCATCGGCCCGCGCGGCGGCGTGACGGAGCCGTTGCTGGAGCTGCCGTTGCGGGCGCGTCGCGAGCGCCTGGAGGGACTGGTGCTCGCGGCGGCCGATCGTGGGCGGTTCGCCCTCAGCCGCCTGGCGACGGCTCGCTCCGCGCAGGACCTGGAGGACCTCTTCGCCGAGGCCCGGGCCCGACGCAACGAGGGCCTGATGGTCAAGGACCCGGCGAGCGCCTACTCCCCGGGCCGCCGGGGGTACGGGTGGCTGAAGATGAAGAAGGCGCTCGCCACGCTCGACTGCGTGGTGATCGGCGTGGAGAGCGGCCATGGCAAGCGCCACGGCGTCCTGTCGGACTACACGTTCGCGGTCCGCGACGAGGCGAGCGGGACCCTGGTCGCGATCGGCAAGGCGTACTCGGGGCTCACGGACGCGGAGATCGGGGAGATGACCCGCTGGTTCGAGGCCCACACGATCTCGCAGCACGGCCGCTACCGGGTCGTGGAGCCGTCGAAGGTCGTCGAAGTCGCCTTCGACGTGATCATGCGATCCGCGCGCCACGCCTCCGGGTTCGCACTCCGCTTCCCGAGGATCGCCCGCCTCCGGGACGACAAGACCGCCGCCGAGGCCGACACGCTGGTGACCGTGGCGCGGCTGTGGCAGGAGCTGCAGCACGGCGCCGAACACCTCGTCACCCTGGGCGCCGCCCGGGAGCGCACGGACCCGTAGGCTCGCATGCCCGGACGGAGGCTCGAGCGTCAACACCGCAGCCTGCCAATTGGCCTGCGCGCCCGGCACGTCTAGACTTCCGTCATGAGCCTGCCCTTCGACCCCACGCCCGCCCTCCGGGCGGTGCCGATGACCGTGTACACGGAGCAGCTCATCGTCCGCGGCACGCTCGTGACCGCCCAGCACCGCGTGACCGACATCCTCAACCTCGCCCAGGATCCCTACCTGGTGCTGGAGGACGCGACCCTCGAGGAGCACGGCTCCACGGTGGTCCCGGCGCGCGCCGACTTCGTCCAGGTCGCGCTCGCGTCGGTGCTCCTCGCCGTCTCCCTGACCGCGGTGGAGCCGGTGCGGGAGCTGCGACGGCCGAAGGTGAGCGAGCGCGCGTTCCTCTCCGTCCCCCCCTTCAGGATCGTGGGCAACGTCCACCTCCTGCCCGACCGTGGTGCGCGGGTCAGCCTCGCGGAGCTCCACGGGGCGTTCATCCCCGTGACCGACGCCACCTTCTGGTCCGAGCGCGTGGACGGGCTGCGCCAGGCAGTGGCCTTCGTGGCGGTCAATCACGCGCGGACGCAGGTGCTTGCGCCCTTCCGCGAGGCCCAGTCGCTGCCGGACGGGTCGGCGATGCCCCCGGAGTCGCCCAAGGGGAGGTGACCGGGCCGCCTTCGAGAAGGCTGCCGTCGCGCAGGCTGCCGTGCGCGCAGCGGGCCCCGCCCTCAGCCGTGAGTGGTCAGGGCGCGCTCGGTCCCGACGTGGACGGGCCGGTCGCGACGAGCGGCCAGCGGATCCCCTGGGGCGCCGTGCCGGGAGTGCCCGCCTGGGTGACCGTCGTCACCGGCAGGACCGGCTCGGCGTGGCAGCGGGCGCAATAGACCGGCTGGTGGCAGTAGGCGCAGGACTGGTTCCCGTACTCCCGGATCACGGCGGCATGGTTCGTCGACATCGCGTCGTGCTCCACGTTGACCGCGCCGGTCACGTGGCAGTTCGTGCAGTAGTCGCGAGCGTGGCATTCGCCGCAGCTCTGACCGCCCGGATCCACTGACGTGGCCACGCCCTTGTGGTTGAACACCCACAGCGAATCGTCGTGCGTGGTCGGCGGTTGCCCAAGGGGCAGGCTGGCGACCGCGCCCCCGATCTGGGGCCACGTGTGGCACGTGTCGCAGGTATACGGGATGACCTCCGTGGTGATCTTCCCGTCCTGGACGCGGAAGTGGCCTCCGTCGTGGCAGCGAAAGCAGCCGGGAAAGTCCATGTGGCCCATGAAGTCCGGGTACGAGGAGTAGGTGACCTTCATGTCGGGCATCGCGGTGAGCGTGTACAGGATCTTGATCTGGTTGATCGCCTGGTTGATCTCCGTCGCCGACGTCTCGGCGACGGTCGGGTATTCCAGCGCGTAGAAGTCGTCGAGCTTGTCGGCCTCGGCAAACGCCGTCTCCCGGTCCGGGTAGCCGTTCCAGAGGATCCGCATCCCCTCCCGCTTGACGAACGGGAGCGCCGCATCGATGCGATCGTTCATGAGGTCGCTGTCCAGGCCGTGGCGCGGGTTGGGGATGGGATGCCCCACCCGGTTGTGGCACTGGATGCAATCCATCGTGCGCGGCTTCTCCGCGGCCTTGATCGCGTCGATCTCGGGCTGGACGTCCTCGGCGATCTGGACCTTGTCCTGGGCGATGTACTCCTCGACCGTGCCGTCGAGCATCGTCTCGGCGACGTAGTCGATCTTCTCCGCGTTCTCGTCCGGGGTCCGGAACTCGACGTTGCGCAGGACGTGCCAGTGGACGCCGCGGTTGGTGTCGAAGGAGTCGCCGGAGCCGGGGCGGATCAGCAGCCCCACGAACGCCCGCGTGTTGGTCTCATCCTCCCCGAACGAGGTCCGCGTGACGAGACTCGACGACGCGAGGCGATCCAGCGAGTGGCACTTCTGGCAGGTGTCCTGCGTGGTGGGCAGCGCGTCGTGGTCGGGGGGCGGGATCGGCTGCGGGTACGTGCCCGTGAGGACCTGGAGCAGCTGGCGGGTCCCGTTCAGCTTGGCCTTGACCCAGCCACTCACGCCCGGCTCCACGTGACACTCGCCGCAGGTGACGTCCCGGTGTGGGCCGGACTCGTAGCCCGCGAGCTCAGGGCCCATCTGGTGGCAGCGTCCGCAGAAGTCGGCCGTCTCCGTCCAGTGGACGAGGGTCACGCTGGTCCAGATCCCGGCGAAGGCGAACGCGCCGACGACGAGCAGGAGGGCGAAGATCCCCCGCCGCGTGCGGGGAAGCTGAACCCGGAAGGCGACGACGCGGCCCCGCAGCCCCGTCGCGGGAGGCTCGTCGGGCGCCGCGGACGCCTCGCCTGCGGCGACGTCGGCATCGCCGCTCGCCGCCTCGCCTGCGACCGCTGCCTCTGCGGGGGCGTCCTCGGCGTCGATCGGCTCGTCGGCCGTGGCGGGCGCCGGGTCGCCCGGCCCGGTCTCGGCGGGCGTGGCGGCGCCCGGCTCGTCGGCTTGGCCGCGCGTTCCGGGCTCGCTCACGCAGTGATCTCCGTCAGCCGCTGACGAGCTTCTGGATCAGCTGATCCATGTCCGACGGCGTCAGCCGCCCGATCCGCACGTCCTGGATCTTCCCGTCGCGCCCGATGAAGAAGTGAATGGGAATGCCGTAGACACCGTAGTTGTCGGCGATCGTGCCCGAGGCGTCGGCGACCAGCGGGAAGGTGAACCCGACCCGTGTCGCGTAGTCCTTCGCCGCAGCCTCGTCCTCGTCGAACACACCAAGGATCGCCAGCCCCTGCGGCCGGTACTTCGCGTAGGCCGCCTGGAGATCCGTTGCCTCGGCCCGGCAGTCCGGGCACCAGCTGGCCCCGAACGTGAGCCACGTCGGCTGGCCCTTGAGCGCGGCCATGGAGACGGCGGCCCCGTCGATGGCGGTGGCCGAGAAGTCCGGCGGGGGGTCGCCGGCGCGCGGCGGCGCGCCGGCCGGCGCTTCGCCGGTGCGCGTCGTCCCCGCGTCACCCGACTGCTGGTCCACGAACCAGGCGGCCGCCACGACCAGGACCGCGACGACGGCCAGGACCAGGATCGTCCGCAGCCGGCCCGCGGCGACGCCACCGGGGCGCGCCGTGGGGAGCTCCGCTGCATCCATCGTTCGTCTCCCGTTGCGTGCCGGCTGGGATCAGCCCAGGCCGCCGTAGCTGTGCAGGCCGCCGAAGAACAGGTTCCCGAAGTAGGTCAGGAGCGTGGCGCCGAAGCCGATGATCAGGAGCCACGCCGCCTTGTTGCCGCGCCAGCCGCGCATGACGCGCGCGTGGAGGTAGGCGCCGTAGATGAACCAGGTCACGAGGGAGGCGGTCTCCTTCGGGTCCCAGCCCCAGTAGCGGCCCCACGCCACGTCGGCCCAGAGCGCGCCGAGGACGATCGTGAGGGTCAGGAACGGGAAG
Source organism: uncultured Chloroflexia bacterium (assembly GCA_963810065.1). GTDB lineage: Bacteria > Chloroflexota > Limnocylindria > Limnocylindrales > CSP1-4 > CTSoil-043. The sequence continues at coordinate 168,420 of CAWELX010000003.1, forward strand.
CCGATGACGATCGCCCGGTACCCGATCTCGTCGAGGACGGCCGGCTTTGGGAGGCCCCAGCGGCCGGACTCCGGCTGGACCAGGTACAGGAGGGCGGCCGCGAAGGCGATGGTGAACGAGCCGTAGGCCACGATCGCGGTTGCGACGTGGACGGACAGGAGCAGGTTGTTCTGGAGGGCCGGGACCAGCGGCTCGATGGCGGCCGCACCCTCGACGACCGAGAGGTAGACGGCGTACAGGAGGAGCCCGAGTGCGGCCGGGATGGCGACGAGGCCGAGGATCCGCTGGTGGTACTTGTGCTCGAACCAGAGATAGGCGCCCAGGATCCCCCACGCGAAGGCGATGGAGAACTCGTACATGTTGGAGAAGGGGCCGTGCCCGGTGGCGATGGTCCGGAAGACGAGGCTCGCGCCCAGCAGGATGAAGCCGAGCCACGCGAGGATGGTGGCGTAGTGCCCGATGGAGGCGGTGCGCGGGCCGGAGACGAACCCGACGTTGCCGGCTGACATGGGGACACCCGCCGCGGCCAGCCGGGCGGCTCGCACGCCAGAGACGGCGTAGAACACGTACGCGAAGAAGGCGAGCACCGTCATCGCGATTCCTGCCTCGAGGGAGTAGGCAGCCATCTTTTCCATGGTTCGGCGCTCCTAGCTCTGCGCCCGGGCCGTCATGGCCTGGCGAATGTCGGTGACGATGCTGGTGAACTCGGCGTCGAAGCCGGTGTCCCGGCGGCCGACCGCGGCGATCGAGAGCGAGCTGCCCCCGTCCGGCCGTGCCGAGAGGCGGCCCCAGACCCGCCGATAGGGGACGTAGAGCCGGACCGCGAAGCCCGCGACCAGGAGGAAGCAGCCAAGCCACACGAGCGGCGTGCCGGGATCGCTGGCCACGCTCAGGCCCGTGAACTTGGATTCGCGTTCGAACGTGTAGGTCAGGCCTTCGACGGCCGTGGCGACACCCTGGTCGATGGACTTCTGGGCGATCGGGTCGCCGGAGTCGGCCTTGTAGGTCTCGATGGCCACCTGCCCGGGCTTCACGTCCGGGTCGTTGGTGCCCGTGGTCGCGACGACCCAGACGGCCAGGTTCTGGTCCGGCAGCGTGAACGACCCGACCTTGTTGCCGCCGGTGGCCTCCCACGCGAGGGGCACGCCCTCGGAATAGAGGACCTTGCCCGCCGCGTCCTTCACGGTCACCACGGCGGCCGGCCCGAAGAAGGCCTGGTAGAAGGAGACGCCGTTATAGCGCAGGGGCTCGTTGACCCGAACGTCCTGCCGCAGGACTTCCTTGCCGTCCTGCAGGACGGACACGTTGCTCACGTAGTCGAGCGGTGCGCCCGTCGTGGGGTTGTACTTGTCCTGGAACGAGTTGAGGAGGATGGTCGCGCCGGCGATCTTCGGGATTGCCGAAGCGGCGCCCTCGGCAAGCATGAACTGGCTGTCGCGGAAGCCCAGCATCGAGCCGAGCATCGCGCCGGCAAGGATCACGACGACGCTGAAGTGGGCGACCAGGCCGGCCCACGGCGCCCAGCGGTTGCGGTCGAAGTAGAGGTGGACCGTCCCGTCGTCCTCGGTGAGCGTCCGGTAGTGGTGGCGCCGAAAGACGCCGCGGGTCGTTTCCAGGACCTCGGCGGACGAACCGTGGAAGGTCATCGCCTCATGCTGGGGCGCGTGCTCGAAGAACGCCGGTCCCACGTCGACGTGCGGCCGGGTCATCGTTCGCCACGTGCCCGGGATCCGCTGCACGGTGCAGGCGATGAGGGACGCCGCCAGCAGGGCGCCGATCGCGCGGAGCCAGACCGACGTGAAGATCGTGAAGACCTGGAGCCGGTCCAGGAGGTCGGTCCAGCCGCCGAAGCGGGGGCGGACGCTGGCGATCCAGTCGGCCTTCGCCTGCGGGTCGTCCATCACGCCGGCCGGCGCCTGGATGACCAGCGCCCCGACCAGCGTCAGCGCCGCGAAGGCGAGCATCAGGATGATCGCGAGCTTCATCGAGGTCAGGAAGTGCCACAGGCGCTCCAGGGCAGAGTCGACGCTGCCGGGCCGCTCCACGGCCCCGGGCGCCGGCACCGTGCCTCCGGCGAGCTTCTGAGTTCCGGTGGTGTCTGTCATCGTGCGCCTCCGTCAGCCGCCGAGCGGCGCCGTGAGCACCGCGAGACGCGCGACCAGGTTGGTGACCATGAGGAAGCCGAGTACGACGAGCATTGCCCCGCTCACGAGCGAGACGGCGCGGTGGTGGCGCCCGACCCAGCCGAGCCGGCGGGCGACCCACGTCGCGCCCATCGCGACGGCAAGGAACGGCACGGCGAGGCCGGCCGCGTAGGCAAGGAGCAGCACCGTCCCGGATGCGACGCTGGCGGTTGCCGTGGCCAGGCCGATGATGCCGCCGAGGATGGGTCCGATGCAGGGGCTCCAGCCGGCCGCGAACACGACGCCGAAGCCCAGCGACCGACCGTAGCCAGGTGCCGCATGCCGGCCGCCCGTGCCGCCCCCGGCGCCCATGCGCGAGGCCGGGCCGCCGAGGGCCATCGTGCCGCTCATCGACGTGGCGTTCGTCGGCGCGCTGGTCACGGGAAGGGCGGTCATCGGCACGCCGCCGATGGTCGCGCTGCTCATCGCGGCGCCCCCGAAAGCCGGCATCGGGCGCGTGTCGCGCCACAGGGCTCGCAGGTTGATCACGCCGGCCACCTGCAGACCGAAGACGATCAGGACCGCGCCGCCGGCCATCCGGAGGTACTGCATGCTGTCCGCCAGGACGTACCCGACGATGCCGATCGAGGCCCAGAAGGCCACGAACACCAGCGTGAAGCCCGTGACGAACGCCAGCCCGTGGAAGAAGCTGTGGCGGCGGTCGGTCTCACCCGTAGCGCCCACCATGTAGCCGATGTAGGCGGGCACCAGCGGCAGGCAGCACGGCGAGGCGAAGGAGACCACGCCGGCGAGGAACGCCACGGCGAGGCCGATCCCGAGCCCCGCGTCGAGCGTCATGGCTGCGCGCTCCCGGACGGCGCCGGGGACGCCGCTGGGGCCGAGGAGGGTGCGGGAGCCCCGCTGGCCGCCGGGGACGCGGCGGGGGACGCTGCGGGGCTCGCCGCTGGGGCGCCGGAAGGAGCCGGGGAGCCGGGGGCGAAGCTTTCGAGGGCCGTCAGGTGGGCCTTCACCGTCTTGGCGAGCTCCGTGTCGGGCGCAAGGGCGACGACCTGGCTCCACTCGCGCTGCACGCCGACCATGTCGGCGGGCGTCGAGTTGAGGTACAGGAAGCCGAGGTCGTAGTGCGCCTCGACGTTCTTGGGATCGATCGTCGCAGCCTGCTTCCAGGCCTTCTCGGCGGCGGGCGTGTCGCCCCGGTTGAAGGCGGTGGCGCCCAGGGCCAGGAAGCCGCGCACGTTGGTCGGCTCGAGGGCGGTGACCTTCGTGAACCAGTCGCCGGCGGTCTTGAAGTCGCCGATCTTGTAGTACTCGTCGCCGAGCGCCATCAGCGCGTCGGCGTCCTTGGGGTTGGCCTGGATCTTGCCCATCAGCTCCCCGACCTTCGCCTGGTCGAGGACCGGGGCACTGGCGGCCGCGCTGGGGGCGGGCGAGCCGCCCGCGCCGATGCCCCCCGCGCTCGTGCCGCCGGCGCCGAAGCCGAGGACGGCCACGAGGCCGATCGCGGCGACGGTGGCGCCCACGAGGGCCACGTTGCGGAAGGCAGGTGACCCGAGCATGTCCGCGATGCGGCTGGTCCGGGGCGCCGTGGCGGGGGTCACGTCGGCCAGGCGCAGCGCGGCGGCGCGCTGCTCGGGCGTGCCCACGACCTCGCGATGCCGGCCGGGATCCACCTCGGCCAGCAGGGCGTCGATCTCGTCGTCGCTCACGATGCGCCTGCCGTTCTCGTCCACCTGCGGCGCCGCGAGCGCCGAAGCTGCCGCCGCGGTGGGGGGAACCGCGGCGGCAGTCGGCGTTGGGGTGTCCCGGTGGGCCGGAGGTGTCGCCGGCCCACCGGGAAGGACTGCCGGCCGTGCGCTTGCCCCGACGAGGGCGACGGCGCGAGCGAGCGCGGCCGGGTCCGTAAGTAGTGCGTACGCCTCGTCCGCGCCGGCGGCCTGGGTCCGGGCCCAGGAGCGGAGGTTGCGGGGCGCGCCAGCGAGGTACGCGGACACCGCCTGGTGGGCGGTGCTCAGGTCCTCGGGGGAGGCGGACGGGTCGAGCCCGAGGCGCGCCAGGAGCTCGCGCTCCAGCTTCTCGGGGCTCATGGGCTTGCCTGCGGCGGGCGGCATGCTCATCGCGCCGCTCCTGCCGGGCGCGCCGCGAGGGCGCGCGCTCCTGCTGCTGTCATTCCGGTTGCCCTCGTTTGCTGGACCGGGTTCATGCCCGGTCCGTGACACCTGCCCGTAGTGTCGTCACGAGGGCCGCTGGATCCCATCCTTCGGGCGGCACAAATGCGCAGACGCGCACGCGTTCACCCGATATGGGGAGGCGCGCGTGGGTGTATCGGCCGATACAGAGGTGCCCGGGGGACGCGCAACCGGAGCGCCACCGACGCGCACCGGAGCGTCCGCTACCTGTCCGGACCGGGCACGTCGCCCGGGGCCACGGCGGAGCCGCCGAAGGCCGCGGCGAGGTGGCACCGAGGCCCGGGGCCTAGTAGCCCTCGTTGTCGTGGTCCTGGCCGTGGCACACGAGCGTGCAGCTGCCGCCCGTGGCGGTCTTCGTGAACCGGAGCACGCCCTGGTACGGCTCCACGTTCGGGGCGAAGTTCACCAGCCCCGGGTTGGCACGGTCGCCCGCGTTGTACGCCTGGGCAGTGCCATGGGTCCGGAAGTGGCATTCCGCACACAGGGCGTTGCCGCCACCCTGGCCGGGTGTGTCGATGTCCGTGCCGCCCGGACCCTCGCCGGCGTTCGACGACATGTGCAGGTCGTGGTCGTCGAAGACCGTGTTCGTCGGGGTGCTGCTGCGGTAGGGCTGCTCGGCGTGGCACACGTAGCAGAGGGCGAAGTCGGCGCCGTCGTACGCTTCGTCGGGCGACTTGAGGACGCGGTCACGGTAGTTCTGCAGGAGGAGCCCGCGGTACTGGCTGGTGTGCGGCGCAAGGTCGGAGTCGGCGGCCGGCGGGGTGGTCGCGCTGAACTTCCGCGGGTCGCCGTGGCAGTTCACGCACCGCACCGTGCTGCCGGTCGTGAAGTTCCACTGCTTGTACGGCGACGTGTTGGACAGGCTCCAGGCCATCTGCGGGGTGGTGTTCTTGCCGGCGGCCTCGAGCGGGTGGTAGGAGGCGGTGAACGGGTTGAGCTCGATGGCCTTGTCCACCGCCTGGCGCGACGGCGGCTGACCGGCGCTCGCCTCCAGCGTCGTGAATCCCGAGTGACACTTCAAGCAGACCTGGTACTCGCGGGTCGGCTGGAAACCCGCAGTTCCTGCGAGGAAGGTGTACGTGGGCGGGTCGCCGGTCGCGCTGTTGAGGACCGACACCCCGGACGTCGAGGCCTGGCGCCCGGAGGTGGACCAGCCATCGCTGAACTGCGTCGGGGCCGTCGCCGTCGCGTTGTGCGAGTTGTGGCAGTCGGCGCACACGCTGTGACGGTTCTCGACACCCCCGAACTCGTCGTCCTGGGCCAGGGAGTGCGCGCTGGGGGCCGCTGGCGCGGTCACCGCATCGTGCCGGTAGTACGAGCGCGTCGCTGGGTCATTGGCCGGGACGGCCGCATCGGTGTACTGGGCGCTGGTGTCGAGGTTCGATCCGGTGCCGTCGTGGCACACGAAGCACATCGATGCCTGGGGCGCGCCCTCGGACAGAAGGCCACTGCCCTGGGCGACGTGGGCCCGGTGGCACACGGCGCACGTGTCGGACACGAGTGACGTGTCGGGGCCGTGCGGCGACGTGAACGGCGCGGAGAGCGGCGCCTGCGCGCCGGGCGCGGCCGGCCGGGCGATCGCCAGGCGGTAGCGCGGCGTCGTGCCCGACCCGGACCACGCGGCCGCCGTGATGGCAGGCGTGACCAGCGGGAAGTCGACCTCGCTCACCGGCGCCGGTGTCGCGTCCACCGGCGGACCGACGGGGACCCCGTTGCGCTGGTCCGGCGAGAGCGGATAGGCGACCTTCACGTCGGCCTGCACCGTGGCCACGACGGCGCCATGGATCGGCTGCCCGGCGTCCGTCAGTCGCAGCTTGAAGACATCCCGCGGCGAGATGTCGCGGGAGACGCGGACGGAGAACTCGATCTCGGTGTACGAGTCGGCCGGGAGGACCACCCGGATCGCGCGCTCCTCGTCGGCCAGGCGGCGACCGGCCACCGCCTCCTGGGAAGGCATGTCCTTGTCGTCGACGCGCAGGGCGCTGGCCGGGATCGCCTCCTGGGAAGGCCCCGGCAGCGAGCCTTCGCCGGACCCGGTCGCCCGCCACTCGGCGTCGAGATAGAACGGGACGCCGTCCGCGGCCGCGCCCACGGGCATGTCCCGGAAGCGGGAGTCGCCGTCCGTGGCGAACTGGAGGCGCGGGGTGTATCCCACCGCCTCGAGGTCTGCGTTGCGGACCTGGAAGCGGATGCGGATGGTGTCGAACCGGGTCAGGCCGTCCAGGTCCTCGTCGGGCGACAGGTACGAGAGCGCGTGCGTGACCGGCTCGACGCTGGCGAGGACGGTGTGCTCCACGATGAGGGCCGGAGCCACCAGCACGGAAGTCGTCGCCGTCGCGGCGGTGCCGCCTGCGTGCTCGAGGCGGGCGTCGAAGGCGGCATTGAACGCCGGATCGCCGGCGGGCGAGAGGACGGGAGCGCGAAGCTTCATCGCGAGGTGGAGATCCGAGCCTGCGTCGCGATCGCCGAGGGTCCACGTGGCCGTTCCCGTGGAGGAGTCGACAGTGGCGCCACCGTCGTCGACGAGGCCCCAGGCCGGAGGCAGCATGGCCACCAGCCGGAGATCGCGCGCAGCATCGGCCAGGCTGGCGCGGATCGCGACCTCGACGACGGCTCCCGGGTCCACGCGATGTCGCCCGGCGGCAGGGCCGGAGGACGTGACGTCAAGCGTCGCGTTGACCGTTCCGGGGGTGGGCGCAGGCGTGGGATCGGGCGTGGGATCTGTCGGGACGGGCGTGGGATCTGTCGTCGGCGCGGGCGTCGGATCTGCCGGGACGGGCGTGGGATCTGTCGTCGGCGCGGGCGTCGGATCTGCCGGGACGGGCGTGGGATCTGTCGTCGGATCGGGCGTCGGATCGGGCGTCGGATCAGGCGTCGGATCAGGCGTCGGATCAGGCGTCGGATCGGGCGTGGGGTCGGAGACGGGCGTCTCCGCGGAGGGTGCCGGGGTCGGGTCGACGGCTCCCACCGGAGGGACTGCGGGCGTGAACGCCAGGATCGCGGTGACCAGCACGACGAGGACCCCGAACAGGGGGCCGGCGCGGTGCTGGATCGTGGATCGGCGGGTCATCGCGAACGTTCACTGTCCCCTGTGCGGGCGGCGCCCCGAGGGCGGTTCGGTGGCTGGGGAGGTCTCCACGAGCCGGCGTGTCGCCGGCTCGTGGAGGACCGGCTATGGACCTCTTACGGAAGGACCGGGGCCGGCGTGGGGCCGACCTGCGTCCCTGCCGTGATCGTTTCCGTCGGATCGTGACAAAGCTGGCACGTGCCGCGGTTGTCGACCTTGAGGAGGCGGCTGTCGGTGCTGGCCGTGGCCGACACCGGGTTGAACACGCCGCCCGAGATGTTGTCCGGGAAGGCCACGTGCTGGCTGTCGAACCCGGTCATCTGGGCGTTGGAACCGTGCGACACGTGGCACGTGATGCAGTTCCGGGAACTGGCATTGGACGTGTGCCGGTACTTGTAGACCGCGTCGGTCGTCTGCACGTCCCAGCCCGCACTGAGGTAGCGCGAGTGGCACGTGAGGCACCACGTCGAGATCTGGGTGAAGAAGGTCGCGGACTGGCCGTTCGGCGCGTCGTTCGCCGTGCCGCTCGTCCCGTTCCACGGAACCTTCCGGCGCCAGTAGTCGCCCGCCGTTGCCGGCAGGCTGAGTGCGGTGACCTGGCTCGCGAGGAGCGTGCCGGTGCCGCCGTTGGTCTGGATGATGGTGTAGTTGCGCGCGTCACCGGGCGACGGGAGCGCCGCATCGGTGACGGGAGCCGGGGCAGCCGCCGGGACGAAGACGCCCGTGCTTGCCGCTGCCGGTTCCGGGAGCGTGTTGAGGATCCGGTACTGGCCGTTGCCGTGCGGGTTATGGCACGAGGTGCAGTCCAGGTTCACGCTGGGTCCCGCGTTGGGGGTAGCGCTGTCCGGGCCGTTGCCCCAGGCCGTGCCGGTCCCGATGGAGACCTGCCCATTCACGATGGGAAGGTGGGCCGACGTGACGTTCTGCGCGGCGCCGACCGGAACCTTGGCGTTCTGTCGGACGCTGGTGCCGCTCAGGTATGCCACGCGGACCGCCGAGTCGGACCCGATCCGAGCCTGGACGAACCCGCCGGCGCGGAGGGCGCCGAGGGCGACCCCACGCTCGGATCCGCTTGCGCCCGCCGGCGTGTACTGCTGGCCCGACTCGACGTCCGTCGTCGCGCCGACACCGGCAGTGCCATGGCAGGACAGGCACAGGGCCGGACCATCCTCCCCCTTGAGGAGGTAGTTGCCCTGGGCTGTGTGGGCTCGATGACAGCCGGCGCAGGAGTCGGCGGTGAGTCCGCCGACGCCGGAGTTGGTCGCTGCCACGTGAGGTCCACCATCCGCCAGGGCAGGAATCGCGGCAAGGAACAGCCAGAGCGCGGCTCCTGCGAGCAGGAGTGTCCATCGCCTCACTGTCCTCACCTCCTTTCTCTGATGTGCGGGTGTTTGGGTCAAAGGGCCGCCACGAGTGGCGGCGAGCATTGGTCCGGCGTCACCTCCCTCAGATTGCTGCCAGGAGCCTCAGTAGCTCCAGATCTGCACGCGGTCGTTGAACGTGTCGGCCACGTACACGCGTCCGCGCGCGTCGATCGCGACGCTGTTGGGGAACTGGAACTGGCCGTCGGCGGCTCCCATGCCGCCGAACGCGCCAAGGAAGTCGAGGCGGGCGCTGGCGGCAGTCGGTGCGCCGTAGACGAAGACGCTCTGCCCCGTCGAGTCGGCGACGAAGACGCGGCCCTGGTCGTCGATGGCCAGGCCGCGCGGGAGCCCCAGGTTGCCCTCGCCGGCGCCGCGGCCGACCTGGGCCTTGATCGTCCCATCGGGCGCGTACACCAGCAGGCGTCCGTTGTTGCTGTCCGTGACGTAGGTGTCGCCGGCGCCGTCCACCGCGATCCCGTTGGGGAAGGTGAGCTTGTCGCTCTCGCCCATGGTGCGGATCACCTGGGCCTGGCGATCGATGACGAGGACCTTCTGGTACGGGCCCGAGAGGTCCGTGACGTAGAGCTGGCCCGCCTTGTCGAAGGCGAGGCCAAGCGGCTGCCACCCGGGGCGCGGAACAGCCAGCCCGAACTCACGCTGATACGCCCCTTCCCGGTCGTAGATGTAGATCGTCCCGGCCATCCGGTCGGCGACGTACACCTCGTTCGTGAGGGGATCGATGGCGACGTAGACCGGCGCGTGGTCCGTGCCGGTCGACTCCGGCGGCGCCATGACGGCGAGCTGGTTCCCCGACCCGTCGAAGACCAGCCCCACGCGCTCGCCGCTGGACTGCGCGACGTAGATCCGGTCGCCCGACGGGCTGACCGCCACGCCGGCCGGCCGGTTTGCGCCGTAGATCGCGGTCGAGTACGCGGGAAGCTGCGACTGCGGAATCACCGGGATGGGCGGCATGATCGGCTGGCGGAACAGCAGGTACCACGTCGCGATCGTGATCAGCATCGCCAGCAGGCCCAGGAGGAAGAGCAGCAGGAACGCCTTGCGCCGGCGGCGCTTCCCCTCCGGGGCGCCTTCGGTGACCGGAGCGCCGTCGCCGGTGATCGGCGGGACCGGGATCTCATTGGCGGTCATGTCGGTCATCAGTCGCTGCCCCCGGCCGGCGCGGCGGGCGTCGGCAGGGCCGGGAGCGCCGAAGCGGAAGGCCCGACGCGATTGAAGCCCAGGCGCGCCGCGGCGTTGCTCGGGCTCAGCTCCAGCGCCTTCGCGTACCAGGCGGCGGCCGTGGCGGAATCGCCCTTCACCTCGTTGAGGAGGCCAAGCCCGATCGCGGCGTCGACCGCCGCGGCCGGGTCATCCTTGATGGCCATGAGACGCGGCTCGGCGAGCTCGGGCCTGCTGGCGGCGACATCGGCCATCGCGCCCGCCCACTCGGCCATGGCGGTGTTGCCGGCCTTGGTGAACGCTTCCCCCATCGCCGTGTAGGGCTCGCTCCAGCCAATCGGCACGAAGTCGACGGCCGAGCGCAGCGCCGCGACCGCCTTCTCGGTCTCGCCGGTCGCGACGTACGCGGTGCCGATGAGGTACAGCGCGTCGGCATCCGAGCGCTTGATCACCAGCGCCTTCTCCAGCTGGGGGATCGCGTCGGCGGGCCGGCCCTGCTTCATCGCGATGCTGCCGAGCTGGTAGTAGGCGGCCTCCAGCATCGGATCGACGTTGGCCATCTCGCCGGTCTTCGCGATCTCGATCACGCGTCCGAGATCCTGGGTCGCGAGGTCGTACTGCTCGAGCCCCGTATAGGCCTGGGCGCGGCCGAACGTGGCGAGCTCTTCTTCCTTCCCGGCCTCGAGGATCATGTTGTACTGGGCGATCGCCTCCTCGAAGCGACCCTTCGTGACGTACGTGTCGGCGAGCTGGCCGCGCGAGGTGATGTCCTCCGGGTTGTCGCGGACCGCCTGCTCCAGGGAGGAGAGGCGGCGGTCGACGATCGGTGTCGTGGCTGGGCGCCAGCGATCGAAGAAGTAGAACGCTGTGAACAGGACTCCGCCGACGACGAGCAGCAGCGCGAGGCGCTTGATCCACTTGTTGAGCCGGCGGTCATCCATCTTGGCCAGGGACGTGACCCGGAGCATGTTGGGCACCTGCTGATACGACCTTTGCGGCGTGCTTCAAGCCGTGGGCGCGCCAGCTGGCACACCTCACCGCGTCGAATGGTCGTTCCCGCGCGTGCCCGTTCCTATCCGCCGGGGGGTAGAAGATGGATACAGGCGGGTGCGTGTGACCCTGCCACGGGCCTGTATCGGCCGGATGATGGTGCGTGGACGCGACGGGCAGGGCACGCGGCCGGCGCCGCGTCAGGCATCCGGGCGGGGCGTCGTGAAGTCGGCCGGGATGTACAGCTCGATCCGGCCGTCAACCTCGCGGACGCTGTACTCGTCGAGGGGGCGCTTCGGCGGCCCCGACAGCACCTTCCCGTCGACGTCGAAGAAGGCGTCGTGGCACAGGCAGGCGAACTGCGACTGGTCGGTCCACTCGTAGGCGCAGCGAGCGTGCGGGCAGCTGGGGTCGAAGGCCACGAGCTCGCCGCCGGCGCGCAGGACCAGCCACGCGGACCCCGCCACGGACGTGCCGGCGACCGGGCCGGAGAAGCGCACCGGCACCGGCTGGTCCGGCACCAGCGTCGCGGGGTCGACGTCCGCGGCCACCCAGCCGCGCGGCGCCGGAGTGCCGCCGCCGCTGCCGCAGGCGTCCAGGAGGACCGCGCCGGCCACCGACGAGCCGATGACGGCGAGCGCCCGGCGCCGGTTGATGGGGCGGGAGAGAGCCGAGCCCGGCCCGGCGGAGCTGGAGCTGGGATCGGTGTCGTCGGCCATGCCCGGATCGTACGACGGAGGCGCCTCTGGGCGCGAGATGCGCGGCGCGACCGCGGCATCCGGGGTCGCCTCCGCAGGCCTGGGTCAGCTCGGCCCCGCCGACCGGCCGAGGCGAGTCAGCCGATGACGGGCGCGGGAGTCGCCAGGGCGCGGTCGCCCAGGCAGGCGTTCACGAGCCTGTCGATCAGGGTCTCGGGATCCGGCGAGATCTCCTCGCGCCGGATCGACCAGGCCCGCGAGGTGCTGATGCTCACGTCGACGATCGCCCGGGCGCGGCTCTGGCGCAGGAGGTCCACGAGCCCCACCGGCCCGCCCTCCTCCAGGATGACGACGTCGGGGTCGTAGGTCAGGGCCCGCTCCATCGCGTCGGGATCGCTCATCGCCACGCGCTCCACGGCCAGGTCGGGGACGGCCGCCATGAGGGCGCCGAGCCCCTCGCCGAGGAGCGGGTGGTCGTACAGGACCAGGACCTTGACCGGAACCGACATGGGCGTCGGACTCCTGCGACAGAACGGCGAGCCCGGATGGCCTCGCTGACGGCCGATGCTACGGGAGCCGCGCGCACGCTCACATCCGCCCGACGGCACAATTGCCCTGCCGTTTGGTCTATCGAACGGTACCAAACGGCCCCCCGCCTGCCGCCGCGCGGTCGCGCCGTCGCACGGTCGCGCCGTCGCGCGGCGTGTCCTGCGCTCGGGGATCGGCCGCGGGACGAGTCGTGCGCTCGGGGATCAGCCGCGGGGCGGCTCTGGGAGTCGTGGGACCGAGAACCCCTGGGCCACCGTGTAGGCGGCCGCCTGCGTGCGATTCGAAAGGTGGAGCTTCTCCAGGGCGTTGTGGACGTGGTTCTTCACGGTGCCCTCGGTGATCACCAGCTGCGCCGCGATCTCCTTGTTGGACATGCCGGCCGCGACCAGCTGGAGGATCTCCGTCTCCCGCCGCGTGAGCGCGATCTCGCCCTCGGCCGAGGCGACCTGCGCCCGCGGGCGCGCCGGACCTTCGCGCAGCGCGTCCAGCAGCTTGTGGGCGATCGCCGGGGCGATCGGCGCCTCGCCGCGCATCACCCCGCGCAGGTCATCGAAGAGGACCTCGGGGCGGATGTTCTTCAGCAGGTAGCCGTTGGCGCCCGCGCGGATCGCGTCGAACAGGTCGTCGTCGTCCTCCGAGACCGTGAGCATGACGATCTTGGTCGCATATCCCGCGCCCCGGATGGCGCGGACACCGTCGACGCCGCCCGAACCCGGCATGTTCACGTCCATGACGACGAGGTCGGGGCTCAGCTCGCGCACGCGTTCGAGCGCCGCGAGCCCGCTGTCGGCCTCGCCGACCACGGTCATGTCGAGCTGGGCGTTGACGAGGCCGGCGAGCGCCTTGCGGAAGAGCGGCTGGTCGTCAACCAGCAGCACGCGGAGTGCCGGGGGCGTGTGCGGCACGCGACTCCTCCTGCTGGAGCTGGACCACGACGCGGGTCCCCATGCCCGGCGCGGTATGCACGGCGAGGGTACCGCCGATCTGCTCCACCCGCTCGCGCATGGAGGTGAGGCCGAACCCGTGGTCAAAGGCTTCCTCGAGGTGGCCGGGGTCGAAGCCCGCGCCGTCGTCCATGACCGCGAGCGTCACGACCCCGTCGTCCGCGTTGAGGCTCACGGCCGCGTGCTTCGCCCCGGAGTGCTTGCGGACGTTGGTCAGAGCCTCCTGGACGACCCGCAGCAGCTGGACCTCGCTGCGCGGCGTGAGCGCGCGGCGGGCCACGCGATCGCAATGAAGCGAGGTCCGGATGCCGGTCTGGCGCGAGTACTTGCGGAGGTACTCGCCGAGCGCCCCCTCGAGGCCTTCGGCGGAGGAGATCGACTCGCGGAGGCCCAGGATCGCCTCGCGAACGTCCTTGTAGGCCTCGTCGGCGATCTCGGCCAGCTCCCCGATCTCGTTGGCCACGCCGTTGCCCGGCACGTCCTGGACCTCGGGCTCCAGGCTTCGCAGGCGGAGATGGATCACGCCCAGGACCTGGGCCAGGCTGTCGTGCAGCTCGCGGGCGATCCGGTCGCGCTCCGCGACGATGGTGTACTGCTGCTCCGCCTCGCGGAGGCGAGCGGTCCCCACGGCGATCGCGGCCATGTCCGCCAGCGCGCCCAGCAGCTCACGGTCACGGTCCGTGAAGGGCACGCCGTTCGTGCGCATCACGCACAGCTCGCCCAGGAAGCCGTCGACGCCGCGGAGCGGTCGCTCCAGGACCTCGGCCCGCGGCCCGTCGTGCTGCAGTGGGCAGGCGGCATTGTGATGGTCGGGACCTCCCTGGTCGGCGGGGTGGGCCAGGAGGCACGCCGTCCCGTCGTCGGCCATGGCCAGCCGGTTGGCCCAGTCATAGCCGTGGCTGTCGGAGCGAGGATCGGCCAGGCAGGCGACCGAGCGCTCGGCCCTCAGGAGCTCGCGGGCGTGCTTCGTGATGAGGTCCAGCAGATCCCGCAGCTCGGTGCGCTGGGTCAGCTGGAGGGCAACGGCGTACAGCGCCGAGCGCTCGTGCTCCTCGCGGCGCAGGTCGGCGAGCGACGTGGCCAGGCCGGCCGCCGTCCCGATCTTCTCGCCGAGGTCGGCCAGGACATCGATCGAGATCCGGGGATCGCCCGTCGGGTGGATGAGGAGGCGCATCGAGCCGACGGTCGCCACGGGGCTGCGCAGGGGCACGTCGACGAGCGTGGCGTCCACGTCCGGCAAGTTGTCGCTCGCCACGCCGGCGAGGAGGGCCGGCGCGCTGCCCAGGATCCCCTCGACCCACTGCATGGCGCCGCCCGGCCCGGTCGGTCGGCGCACGAGGAGCGTCCCGGCGCCCGGGCCGTCCACCCGGATCTCACCGGCCAGGGCGCCGGTGTGCTCCAGGACGCGCTCGAGGGCGATCCCGAGGGTCACCTCGAGGTCCTCGTCCGCCTGGAGGGCCGACGCGACGGCGTGGGTGGCCGCCAGGTCCTGGTTCGACGCCACGAGGCGCCGCTGGGCGCGGTCGAGCACGGCGAACAGGCCGAGGCCGAAGACGACGGCCGCCCCGCTCATCACCAGCGCGGCGAAGACATGGGACGAGTCGGGGGACACCGAAGGCTCGATGATCCACCAACGGAAGACCTCGAAGCCCCAGATGAAGGCGATCGGGAGGAGGACGCCCACCCACTTCGCGCGCGTGAGCAACCGGACGTCGCGCTCGGGATTCACGCGCGAACCATACCGCGCGCGCCTGTACCCGATGGCAGGGCCACGCGGCCCTATGCGTATGTGCGCATCGGTCTATTCGTGCATGCGTCATGGCCCATGGTGCATACGGGCACCACGTTCCGCGCGGCGGCACGCGCTGCACGCCACCGGATCCTGCGTGCGCGACGGCCCGCAGGTCGGCCGTGCCGGCGTCAGGCGCCCCGCGGTCGGCGGTCAGCGCTCGACGGGGAGATCCAGCCGGTTGCCCCACTCGGCCCAGCCGCCGTCGTACACGGCGACATCCTCGAGCCCCATCAGCGCCAGCACGAACGCGAGCTTCGCCGCGCCCACGCCCGCGCCGTCGTAGCACACGATCCGGTGATCGCGCCGCACCCCGGCGCGCGTCATCAGCTCACGGAGGTCGTCGCCGTCGAGGAACCGCCCCCCGCCGGGCTCGGTGGTCTCGCCCACCGGGAAGTTGACGGCGCCGGGAATGTGGCCGAGGCGCCTGCCGCCGCCGGCGAAGCCGCGGTACTCGGCGGGCGTCCGGGCGTCCAGGAACAGGGCCTCGGGTGAGCCGACGAGCGACTTCGCATCGCTCGCCATGAGGCGCATCCGGAGCTGGGCGCGCGGCGTGAAGCTGCCCCGCGGCGGCTCCGGCGCGGCGTGGGACACGGGGCGTCCCGACCTGGTCCACGCGTCGAAGCCGCCGTCCAGGATCCGCACAGAATCCAGCCCGTAGGCCCTCAGGCTCCACCACGTCCGGGCCGCGTACAGGCTGGCGGTGTCGTCGTACACGACCACGGTCGTCCCGTTGCTGATCCCGGCGCCGACCAGCGCGGCGGCCACCTGGTCCGGCGGACCGAGATGGAGCGACCCGTCCGGAGCGTCCTGGTCGGTCAGCGTCGTGCGCCAGTCGAGGTGCATGGCGCCGGGGACGTGACCCTCGGAGAAGACGAGGCGGCCCGCCCCGTCGGGTCGCCAGCGCACGTCGAGGACGCGAACCTCCGGGCGGCCGAGATTCTCGGCGAGCCAGTCGGAGGACGCGAGGAGCTCGGGTCGCGCGTGAGCGCCGGACATCGCTTCGTATCATACGGACCTGATGAGCACTCCCCGGCCTCCGTTCGGCACGCCCGAGCCGCGCGGCACGCCTCCGCCCGATGAGCTCGCCGAGCGCGAGATCGTCGCGGCGCTGCGCGGCGGGCTCCCGGCGACGCGGGCGGGCATCTATCTGAACACCGGGACGGCCGGCCCGCTGCCCGCCGAGGCGGCCGCGGCCATGGCGCAGGTCGCCGACCGCGAGCTCGCTGTCGGGCGGGCCACGCGGGAGGCGTACGAGGAGCTCCTGCTCCGCATGGACGAGGCGCGCGCCGTGGTGGCCGCGGTCCTGGGCACCGACGGCGAGCTGGTGGCGTTGACCCACTCCACGACCGAAGGGGTCAACCTGGCCCTCGGGACGATCGACTGGCGAGCCGGCGACCGGGCGGTGACGACCTCGCTGGAGCACCCCGGCGTGACGGGTCCGCTCGCGCTGCTGCGTGACCGGCTGGGCGTCGAGGTGGTCGAGGCGCAGATCGGCGACGGGGGTGACGACGAGGTCACGCTGGCCGCGCTGCGTGCCGCGGTCGCCGGCGGGCGGACGCGGGTGGTCGCTGCCTCGCACGTGGCCTGGTCGACCGGCGCCGTCCTGCCGGCGCAGGCGATCGCCGGGCTGGCCCGGGATGCCGGGGCGGTGAGCATCCTGGACGGCGCCCAGTCGGCTGGTGCGATCGCGCTGGCCGTGGACGAGCTGGGCGCCGACTTCTACGCGATCAGCGGCCAGAAGTGGCTCCTGGGTCCCGAGGGGACGGGCGCCCTCGCGGTCCGGCGCGGGATCGTCGGCGAGGTCCTCCCGCCGGTCGGTGGGTTCTTCGCCGCTTCCGCGCCGTACGCCGTCGGGGGCGATGCGCTGTGGCGCGACGCGCGGCGCTTCGAGACGGCCGGTCTCCACAAGCCGTCGATCGTGGGCCTCGCCCGGAGCGCGGGCTGGCTCAGCATGTACGTCGGCCTCCCATGGGTGTACGCGCGGGCCGCGCGGCTGGCAGCCGGCGCGGCGGACCGGCTGGCCGGGATGCCGGGTGTCACGCTCCTCACGCCGCGAGCCCGCATGGCCAGCCTCGTGTCGTTCAGGGTCACGGGCTGGACCGGCGACGAGGTCGCGGAGGCGCTGGGGCGGCGGGTGCACGCGATCGTCCGCTCGATCCCAGGGCTCGACGCGGTCCGCCTGAGCGTCGCCTTCTTCACCACCGAGGACGAGCTGCGGCGGGTCCTCGACGGCGTCGAGGAGATCGCGGCGCATTCCCCGTCGATGCTGCCCGCGCGCCCCGCGATCGAGTTCCTGGAGCTCGAGAGGGAGTGACGGCGAGCGCTCAGCCGCCGCCGCCGCGCGAGCGCGACCAGGGTTCGCCGCCGCCCCACGCGGGCGATCAGCCGCCGCCGCCCCGCGAACGCGGCTGGTTCCAGGTTCGCTGGCGGCAGTTCCGCCGGGCGCCGACGCCCGTCGTGCGGGCGGTCCTCAGCAGCGTGATCGTCGCCGGCGTGCTCGGCATCCTCTTCCTCGCCTACGACATGGCCCTCGACGCAGGGGCACAGCTGGCCGGTGGCGACCTCCGCGTCCTCGCCGGCTTCACCTTCGTCGCCGCGGTCGCGATCCTGGGGTCGTGGCTGACCTACCTCGTCGTGCCGCAACCGGGCCGGCCCGGGGTTCGGAGCAAGTGGAGCGCCGCGCTGGGCCTGTTCGCCGCGCTTCCGATCGCGTACCTTGCGCTCGTGATCCTGTTCCAGGTGCTGAAGCCGCTGCTTGTCGGGCTCGGCGAATGAGCGTCGGACCCGCGAGCGCCACACGCAAGGTGGTGCGTGGACGCGCCACTCTCTCTCCCGCGGGGTCTGTCCCCCCGTGGCCGGGGTGGAGTACGCTCCCGAGGTCATCATCTGGCCGGGCGCGGATTGCGCTCGCGCCGCCGTTCATTGGAAGATATCGCCGTGGCCGCGGATCCTGATCCGTACTTCGCCCTTCCATCGCTGTATGGCGCGCCCGCGTACGGGCGGGCCCCGAAGGCCGTGGTCCAGACCGAGCGCCCGCTGGACGCCGACGATCTGCCGATCGCGGTCGAGCAGACCGAGGATGAGCGCGCCCTCGCCAACCTGCTGCAGGCATCCGGTTCGTACCAGACGGGGAACGGGCTGCGGATGCTCGGCGCCGACGGCTATCACGGCGCCGTGCTTGGCGTCGGGCCGGGCTCGAACGGATCGAACGGATCGAACGGCTCGAACGGATCGAACGGGGCCGACGGGTCATTGGCCAGTGTCGGTGGCCGGCGCTTCAGCCTCCGCTCCCTCACGGATCGACTGGGTCCGCACCAGAAGTAGCGAACGCGCGTCGAACCAGCTTCGACCGCAGGCGTGCGCCCGGGCCGGGCACGCAGCCGAACATGGAACCCCGCGAGTGGGGCACCATACCGGGACATGAGCAGCGATCGAACGCTCCGGATCGGGCAGGCCGCAGAGCTGCTGGGCGTCGGCGTGGAGACGCTCCGACGGTGGGAGGAGGACGGCCAGCTGCACACCGTGCGGAGCGCCGGTGGGCAGCGCCTCGTGCCGGTGGGCGAGGTCAGCCGGCTCATGGCGGAGCGACGCCGCACGACGCGCGAGCGCCGGATCGTGGCCCAGTCGGCGCGGAACCGGTTCGAGGGCGTCGTCACGCGGATCGAGCGCGACGGCGTGGCAGCTGTCGTCGAAGTGGTGGCCGGCCCGCATCGCCTCGTCAGCCTGATGACCGCGGAGGCAGTCCTGGAGATGGGGCTGCAGGTGGGCGACGAGGCGCTGTGCGTCGTGAAGGCCACCAACGTCATCGTGGAAGTCCCCGGCTGACCGCCGGTTGCCGCGTCGGCGCCGACGCCCAGGACGCCCGGCCGGCGCGACACGCCGGGCTTGCAGCACGCTGGGCTCTGCGGCACGCCGGGCTTGCGGCACGCCGGGCCTGCGACACGCCGGCGCTGCGGTCCCGGCCGACCGTCAGCCCTGTGGCGGCTCCGGGCAGTCCCAGGTGAGCCGCGCCCGGACCTCGTTGGGGTCCTCCGGCGTCGCGTCGAAGCTGACCTGCAGGAGATCCAGGTCCAGGACGCCGCTGCGATCGCCCGCGCCGCGCGGCGGGGTGCCGGGAGGTGCGACGAAGGCATCGTTGCCCAGCGCAACCAGGGACGAGCCCTCGCCGTCGGCCAGCCTCATCGTTCGGCGCAGGAAGTCGATCGTGAGGCGGTGCGGTGTCTGGAACCCGTCCAGCACGGGGGTCCGCAGGGTGCCGATCTTCCAGCGGCCGGCGGCCCACTCGCACTCCAGCGCCCCGTCCGTCGTCGGCATCCCGGTCGGGACGGACGGGGCAAACGAGAACACGCCGGCGACGGTGACCGGCGGGGCGACGGCCGGGCCGATTCTCAGCCCGATGGTGGCGCCGCCGATCGCGCAGAGAGCCGCCAGCGCCACGCGGTCGACCTCGAACCCGCGGAACAGCAGCGCGAGCACGAGCGAGATCACGAACACGAAGCCGACGCCGACCTTGAGGACGAAGGCGATGAACCCGGCGTCGACGGGCAGGCTGTCGGCGAAGTGCACCGCGGCGCCCCAGGCGATGCCGCCGATGAAGAGGGCCGCGGCCCGCGCGAGCGTGCGCCGGGAGATCAGCGGTGAGCGCGGCTGGTGCTCGAGATCCTCGAGGCCCAGCGGGCCGGGGGGCGGGGAAGGCGGCGGGCGGCGGAACATGCGGGGGATCGTCGCACAACCGCCCGACGGGGGTCGGGATGCGAGGGGCGGCGACGTCGCGGTGTACGCTCGACGGACACGGGCCCGTCCCGCGCCGGCGGGGGAGTAGCTCAGCGGTTAGAGCAGGCGTCTTATACACGCCACGTCGGTGGTTCGAATCCACCCTCCCCTACCACCTCCCGCGGTGCGGGGATGGCGCGCCGCCGACCTCCGCTGCACCTGCGCCCGAACGCGTCGACGCCGCCGCCCGCAGGGGCGACGGCGTCGAGAGTGCGCGCGGGCCGGTCCGGCCGGCCCCAGATTCAGGGCGTCAGCGCGTGGGACGCGTCAGCCAACCGGCGACCCAGCCGACCCGGCTCCCGACGACGACGCGATACCAGGTCCGACCCGCGGAGTCCCTGGTGGCGCGGATGACGCCGACGTGCGTGCCCCGGTCGAGGACCCGGTAGACCGCGGACGAGGTGCGCGGCGCGCTCCGGAAGTTCAGGGCGGCGGTTGCCACCGTGCGCCGGGCCACGATCTTCGGGTGGGCAGCCGCCCGCGAGGCGGCGCTGGCGCGCGGCAGGGGACCGGAGAGACCCGTGCGGATGAACGTCGTGAACCGCGTGGTGAGGGCCAGGGTCCGGGTGACGCGCACGCCGCTCACCAGGGTGCTGATGACGCGGCCCTTCCCCAGGTAGATCCCGACATGGGAGCCGTTGCCCCAGACGGCCACGTCGCCGCGCCGGCCGTGCGAGGTCGTCAGGTGGTGGGCTCGAGCCCAGCGCAGCATGGCTGAGCCGCTGCGGTAGCGGCCGTTCCCGATGGCCGGGAGCTCATGGGCCCGGCGGAACGAGTAGAGGACGAGCCCGGAGCAGTCGAAGGCCCGTGGTCCCGTTGCACCGTAGACCCACGGGTCGCCGCGCTCCGCCATGGCGATGGCGATGACGCGGTCAGCCCGCGACGTCGGCGACGCGGCCGCGGTGGGTGCCGGCGACTGGATCGAGACGAAGACAAGGGCGGCCAGGGTGGCCGCAGCGAGCGCCCGAAGGCGCGAGGTCCTGAGCAATGGTGCTCCTCTCTGCCAGGGCATCGCGGGTACTCCGCGATGGCGATGGGCTGGTCGCCGCCCGGCAGGGGAGGGGTTCGCAACGCATGGCGCGGCACGGCAAGGACTGGGGAGCCGCGCAGGGGCGCGACGGCGAGTGCGTCAGGGAGCGACGCGGGGCACCGACCGGATCGGACGGCGCACGGCAGGACGGGCCTGCCAGGGCGACGGATCTTCGGTTGTACGGTCCCGTGCTGCGGCGAGGATCCCCTCGCTCTTCGCGGAGGATAGACGGGGTCGCCGATTCGCGTCGCGGATGACATGCCCACCGCCCGCGCCCTCGACCTCGACGGTCGCCCGTGGCCCGGGATTGGCTCCCGCCCCGGTCCAGGGGGGGTCGGGGTGGGGGGTCGGGGGCGGCCTCAGGCGAGGGCGGCCACGAGCGCCCGTCCGCCGGGCCCGGGGAGCAGGTCGTAGGCGCCGGCCGACGCGGGAACGACGAGCGTGTCCAGCGGCTCCAGGCGCTCGTCCCAGCCGGACCCGGCCAGGCCCAGGGATTCCGTGATTGCCGTCACGACGTGCAGGGTCCGTCCGCCCGGGTCGAGCCGGACGGGCGCGTCCACGAGGTCCAGGGTGAAGCGGCTGCAGCTCGCCAGGCGGCCGGCTGCTCCGCCTCGCCGGAGCGCCGGACGGCTGTCGGGAACGACCGACGCGAGCGCCTCGGCCGTGTGGAGGGGGCGTGCGAGCGTGGCGGGCCGGCCCCAGTCATCCACCCGATACGTGAGGTCCGAGGGCTGCTGGACCTCGTACATCAGGATGCCCGGCCCAACCGAGTGCAGCGTGCCGGCCGGGATCAGGATCGCGTCGCCTGCCGCGACCTCGTGGCGCGTCAGCAGGTCCGTGGTCGCGGCGCCCCGGCGGATCGCCTCCCGCAGGTCGGCCTGCCGGACGCTCGGCCGGACCGCGACCAGCAGCTCCGCCCCGGGATCTGCCTCGATCACGTACCACGCCTCGGTCTTGCCGACGGCCTCCGGCCCGGCCAGGACTCGGGCGGCGGTGTCGTCGGGATGGACCTGGACGGACAGCCACGCGGCCGGGTCCAGGAGCTTCACGAGGAGTGGGAAGCGCGGTCCCGGACCACCTGGCGCCGCCGAGCCGACAAGGTCCGCCCCGGCCTCCTGCGCGGCGTCCTCCAGGGTCCTTCCCGTCCACCGCCCGGTCGCCACCTCGGTCCACGGCCCCGCGACCCACAGCTCCCCGATCGGCAGGGTCCCGGACGCGTGGCGGCCCGGCGCCCGCTCCACGAGCGGCCGAAGGCGCGTCCCGCCCCATACGCGCTCGCTGATGAGCGGGACGAGGCGGATGGGGGTCAGCACGCGGCCGAGCCTACACTGGCCGGTCGCGGCGCGCCCGGACGCACCGGCGAGGCGCGATCAGCGAAGGAGGGCGAGGGCCGCCATGACCGGCCGGCGCCCGGCGCGGCGGCGCCCGGCGAGGACCGCCGTGACCAGGGGCCGTGGATCGGGGACGCGGACCTTCGTCGAGCGGCCGCTCCTCTCGCTCACCAGCCGCTGCGTGTCCGACGCGGCGCGCGGCGGGATGACGATCGTGAGCGACACGCCCGGGCCGGCGGCGCGGAGCTCCTCGCCGAGCGCCTCCGCCCACGTCCACAGCGCCGCCTGGGGTGCCGCGAGGTCGCCGAGCCCCGCCAGCCCCAGCCGGGCGTTCTGGGGCACCAGCACCCCGATCCGGCCGCTGCCCCGGGCCGCCATCGCATTCGCCACGGCCTCCAGGAGCGCGGCCTTGCCCAGGAAGTTCGCGCGCACCAGGGCGGCGCGGTCGCCGGTGAGGGAGAGCGCCGCGTCGACGACGACGTCGGGGAGCGTGCCCTGCTCCGGAGGCTCCGCGACGAGGCGTGCAACGGCCTGCGGGGTCGCGGCGCCCAGGTCGAAGGGCACGAACGTCCAACCCCGCCCGGACGCGACGGCATGGGCCCCCAGGCTCGGCACGTCGCGGGGGCCCAGTCCCACGACGTCGAACCCGCGGTCCAGCAGCTCCCGGGCGATCGCTGCCCCCCACGTCCCGGATGGGCCCAGCACCCATGCAACGGTCATCTCCGTCACCTCACCCGATCCGCTCCAGCGTCACCACGCCGAACAGCTGCTCCGGCTCGCGGCCGACCCGGACCGATCTCCAGCCCAGCGGCACGGCCTCCGCGATCACCTCTTCCGCCGAGCGCGTGACCGCGATCCACGGCTTGCCATCCCAGTCCACGAAGACGTCGCGCAGCATCGCCAGGTCCGGGTGGCGCTCCATCACGGTCAGCACCCAGCGGGCCCCCGGCCCGGTGCGGGCTGCGCCGGCGGCCAACAGGCGCCGCACATCGGCGACGTCGACGAGGATGTCGAAGAACCCCGACGCGACGAGGACGTCGAAGCGTTCGCCGGGCCAGGTCGCCGGATCGAAGGCGTCCACCTCCACGAACTGGATGTCGGCGCGGCCTGCCGCGGCGGCCCTGGCGCCCCCGCGCGCACGCTCGTCCGCGTCGCGGTCGCCGGCGTACAGGACCCCGGCAGAGCCCGGGGCCAGCTCGAAGAGGTACGAGCCGGGCCCGGCCGCCACGTCCAGCAGCACCTGGTCGGGTCGCGCGGCGAGCACCGCGCGGAGATGCTCGACCAGGAGTGCTCGCCGGCCGCGAACGCCCCGCCAGACCGGGTAGTCGAGCATCTTCCGATCCGCCCAGCGGCCCAGCGGGGTGATCCCGTGGGCCTCGTTGCGGTACACGTAGTCGACCATCGTCCCGGAGTTGAAGCCCTCGTGGAACCCGAGCCGGATCCCATCGGACAGCCGGCCGCCGGTCCGGATCACCAGCCGCATCGCGGCATGCGAGAGGTCCATCGTCATCCCTCGTGCGGCCGGAGCTCGCGGGTCGTGCGCCGGACCCGCAGGGCGAAGGTGGGGATCGAGAGCAGCACGATGAGCACGCACACGAGGGTCCAGTCGAAGGCCACGAACGTGCGGATCGCAGCAGCGACGAGGACGATCGTGATGCGGTCAGGCTGCCCGGCGGGTCCCACGGGCTGGAATGAGCCGCCGGCGAGCGCCGGCAGGACACCCGCGACGTTGACCAGCCAGGCGGCGACCAGGAGCAGGATCACCCACCGCGGGTCAGCCCACGCCAGGCAGGCGGCGAACAGGATGGCATCGCCGATCTCCTGGGGAAGCCGGTTGACGTAGGGCCCGATTCGCGTCCGGCGGTCGAACTCCTCCGCGATGAGGCCGTCGGCCACGCTGAAGAGCATCCGCACGAAGATCCCCAGGCACACGAGGGGCCACCAGCCATACCACAGCGCGACGGCCGCGAGCGCCGACGGGACGAGCGAGGCGATGGAGACGGCGTTGGGCTGGAGGCGGCTCACGCCCGGAGCACGGACGATCCAGCGGCGCATGGCGTACTTGGCCTGGTACAGACCGATGTCGCGGCTCACGTGCCCACCTCCCGTGGCGCCGCCTCGGGATCGACGGTCGACGCCGCAGCCCCCGGATCGGCGGTCGACCTCGGTACCTCGGCGGACCCACCGTGCGCGCTCCAGAAGGCCCCCAGCTCCGCCACGAGGTCCTTGGCCGAGGTCGTCTCCGTCCGGGGCCCGAAGGTCACCCGCACGGGGGAGCCGGGGTGCGGCAGGGCGTGGCCCACCGGCCATGCCCTGGCCGTTCCGGCGAGAGCGACCGGCACGACCGGGAACCCGCTCCGCGCGAGGATCAGGGCCAGGCCGGGGTGCGCCTCGACGTGCGTTCGGCTGCCGGACGGATAGACGAGGAACCAGCCGTCGTCGGCGTGCTCCAGGAGCCGCGCCCAGCGCCGCAGCTCCGACAGCGCGCTTGCCCGGTCGAACGACGCGCAGCGGCCGATCAGCGAGACGCCAAGAGCGGTCGGCCAGCGCTCGAAGAAGTAGTCCTTCGCCGCAAGGAGCGTGACCCGGCGCCGGAAGCGGTCGGGCATCGCCGCGAAGATCGCCAGCGTGTCCAGGTGGCTCTGGTGGTTCGGCAGGAGGGCCAGGCGCGGGATGTCGGGCGGGGCGCCCACCACGTCCACGCGGAAGGCCACGCGGACCAGGCCGCTCACGGCCGGCCGGGCCACGGCCCGCACCGAATCGAGCAGGCGGTCCTTCTCCGGCGGGTAGTGGCCCAGGCGGGCCGCCAGGGGCTCGCCGGGCCCGGGCTCGTAGCGGAACTCGAGGTCGCTCACCCCGGGAACCCACCGAAGAGGTAGCCCATGAAGTGGGCGAACGCGGGCGCCGTGACCATCAGGGAGTTGAGCCGGTCGGTGAGGCCGCCGTGGCCCGGGAGCAGGGTGCCGAAGTCCTTGACGCCCGCATTGCGCTTCACGTTCGCCATCGTCAGGTCGCCAACCTGGCCGCCGATCGCCACGATCAGGCCCGCGGCCAGCACGCCCAGCGGCGGCACCTGCGGGAACGCGATCGGCGCCTGGGCGAAGGTCAGGAGGACCGTCGTGACCCCCGCCAGCAGGGAGCCCTCGAGGGTCTTGTTCGGGCTGATCGGCGTCCAGCGGTGGCGCCCCAGGGTCTTGCCGTAGACGAACCCCAGCGCGTCGTTGAACTGCGTGGCGAGCAGCACGTAGAGCAGGTAGCCCAGTCCCAGCGACGAGATCGCGAGGTACGTGAGGTGGGCCAGGAAGAACCCATAGAAGACGACCCCGACGATGGCCAGGGCCAGGTGCTGCAGCATCCGATCCGTCCGGTTGAGGATGATCGGGACGAAGGCCAGGACCAGGATCGCCCAGGTCGGCAGGGCCATGAACACGTCATAGCGGTTCGCCATCGCGAAGACGTTCTCCAGGACGATGGCGGCGCTGACGACGGCGACGAAGAGCGGCTCGCGCCCGAGGCCGGTGATCCGGGCGAACTCCCGGAAGCCGAAGACCGAGACCGTGGCCACCAGCACCGCCCACGGCAGCTGGGAGCCGATGAGCTCGCCGATCCAGATGGAGCCCAGGGCGATGGGAAGGATCACGAGCCACGTCCGGATGGGCAGGAACCCCCCCGGCAGGTGGATCACCGCGAACAGGGCGGAGGCCGCGACCAGGATGACGACGGTCACGACCGTGTAGAAGGCGAGGGGGTTCGAGAGCGCTTCAAGGTTCACGACGAGGTGACCTCTCGCGGTCGTCCGCCGACGTGGGAGCGGGTCCCGGTGGCGACTCTCGCGATCGTGCGCGGCCACCCGGGACGCCAGACAGTGCCAAACGTCCCGCCCCGCACCGCCGCGGCCGGCGGCGGTCTCGCCCGGGTGCCGGCGCATCACGGCGTCCGGCGGCCAGGCGCCACGCGCCAGCGGCGATTCGCCGCCGGGCAGCGCCGCAGCGTCAGGGGCGCGGCGGCGGAACCGGCCTTGGGGCGAGCGCCTCGGCGAGGACGTCGCCCACGATCTCGCCCAGCTGGTCCCACTCGACCAGGAATGCGTCGTGGCCCTTCGTCGAGCGCAGCTCCAGGTAGCGCGCATGAGCGCCCTCGGCGGCCGCCGCTGCCGTCAACGCGCGCACCTGGGCCGGGCCGTAGAGGATGTCGCCATCGATGCCCAGGCCGGTCACGCGGACGCCATGGTCGGCGAGGCGGGCCAGCGCGGGGCCAATACCGCCGCGACCGGCTCCGGCGTCGTGGCGGTCCATCGCCTCCACGAGCACGCGGTAGGCGTCCGGATCGAAGCGACCGACCAGCTTGTGCCCCTGGTACGCGAGATAGCTCGTGACCGAGGGCGTGCCGTCGGGCTCCGCGGCCCGTCCGAAGCGGTGCTCGAAGTCCGTCTCGCTGCGGTACGTCGTCATGGCCAGGCGCCGCGCGAGGTCCAGGCCATCCGGACCCAGCCGCCGCACCAGCTCCAGCTGGATCCCGTTCCACGCGATGGCCAGGGCGCCGGTGGCCGCCGGCGCGGCGATCGGCAGCACCGACCCGACCGCGTCGGGCCGCTCCAGGGCCACCTCGAGGGCGACCATCCCGCCCAGCGAGCCGCCCGCCACGAGCCCCAGGCGCTCGATGCCCAGAGCGTCCAGCAGCGCCCACTGCGCACGGGCCTGGTCGCGCGTCGAGATCGCGGGGAAGGAGTCGCCGTACGCGGCTCCCGTGGCCGGGTCCACGCTGGTGGGCCCGGTGGTCCCGTAGCAGCCTCCGAGCAGGTTGGCGCACAGGACGCCGACCCGGGTGGTGTCGAGCGCGCGGCCGGGACCGATGAGCGGAGCCCACCAGTCCCCTGCCGCGTCGGCACTGCCCGTGAGGGCGTGGATGACGAGGACCTGGGGGGCCTCGTCGGGCCCCGGGCCGTCGTGGCGGTAGGCGACCTCGAGCGCAGGCAGCACTCCCCCGCTGCCGACGGCGAAGGGGCCGACCTCCCGGACGACGACTCCCCCCGTGTCGAAGAGCGGCGGCGGGGCAGGTCCCCCGGCCGCCCGCGGACCCCTTGCGAGCCTGCCACCAGCGACGGCGCCGTCGTCGGCCGCCGGGCCGGCACCTGTTCGCCGAGCCGGCACCGGCCAGCGAGCCGGCACCGGCCACCTGGGCGGCCACGGTCACGCCCCCGCGCCGGCGGGCGTGCCGGACGGTGCTGCGACACCGGAGGTGCTGCGACACCGGACGGTGCTGCGACACCGGACGTCGCCGCCTCGAGGCCCTGGTCCAGGTCGGCCAGGATGTCGTCGATGTGCTCCAGGCCGATCGAGAGCCGCACGAGATCGTCGGTCACGCCGGTGCTGGCCTGCTCCTCGGCCGACTGCTGCTGGTGGGTGGTGGTGGCCGGGTGGATGATCAGCGACTTCGCGTCGCCGACGTTCGCCAGGAGGCTGAACAGCTTCAGGCTGCTGCAGAGGGCCCGGCCGGCGTCGCGGCCACCGCGAATCCCGAAGGTCAGGACGCCGCCGAAGCCGCCGCGCAGGAACCGCGCGGCGTTCGCATGGGTCGGGTGCGACTCCAGGCCGGGGTAGCTGACCCAGGTCACCCGTTCGTCCTGCTCCAGCCAGCGCGCCACGGCCAGCGTGTTCTGGGAGTGGCGCTCGATGCGCAGCGGCAGCGTCTCGAGGCCCTGCAGGAAGAGGAAGGCGTTGAAGGGGCTCAGGGCGGCGCCGGTGTCGCGGAGTCCCTGCACGCGGAGCTTGATGATGAACGCCAGGCTGCCGACCGCGTCCACGTAGCTCACGCCGTGGTAGCTGGGATCCGGCTCCACGAAATCGGGGAAGCGACCGGAGGCCCTCCAGTCGAAGGTGCCGCCGTCCACCACCACCCCGCCGATGGAGGTCCCGTGGCCGCCGATCCACTTGGTGGCCGAGTGGATGACGATGTCGGCGCCGTGCTCGATCGGGCGGCACAGGAGCGGGGCGAACGTGTTGTCGATGACGAGCGGGATCCCGTGCGCGTGGGCCACGTCCGCGATCGCGGCGATGTCGGGGACGTCCAGGCGCGGGTTGCCCACGGTCTCGACGTAGATCGCCTTCGTGCGGTCGTCGATCGCCGGGGCGAAGCTGGCCGGGTCCGTGCCGTCCACGAAGCGGGTCGTGATGCCCAGCTTCGGCAGGGTCCACTGGAGCAGGTTGTAGGTCCCGCCGTAGAGGCTGGTGCTGCTGACGATGTTGTCGCCGGATCCCGCGAGGTTGAGGATCGTGGCGGTCTCGGCGGCCTGGCCCGAGGCGAACGCGAGGGCGCCGACGCCCCCTTCGAGCGCGGCCACCCGGGCCTCGAAGACACCCGTCGTCGGGTTCATGATCCGGGTGTAGATGTTCCCGAACTCCTGCAGGGCGAAGAGCCGGGCGGCATGGTCGGCGTCGTCGAACACGTACGAGGTCGTGGCGTAGATCGGCACGGCGCGCGCGTTGGTCGCCGGATCGGGGCTCTGCCCGGCGTGAATGGCAAGGGTCTCGGGGCGAAGCTGCGGCTGGTCGGACATCGGTCGTCTCCTGGGCGAGCGTGGCTCGAGGGACGGTCCCGTGGTCGGCGGCTGCGGCGTCGGCGCTCAGCGTCACCGTCGCGGCGTCGGCCTGGGTTCGGCGGCTTCCGCTGCGCTTCCCGGAGAACGAAAGAGCCGCAGTCCCTGCTTGGACTGCGGCCCCGGGACCCGATCCTGGACCCCGCGATCAACCGTGCAGGTCGATCAGGCGCCCAGGACCCCGTCCTCCACGCGGCGGGGCCGCCGGCGCATCTGCATCAACCAGGCGACGGTCGTGATCTGCATTGCCCGCGGAGTGTGCCGGAAGCGCTGCGCGAATGCAAGAGGCGCCCCCGATGGGCTACGCCAGCGCCTCCAGCACGGCGCGGAGGTGCGCCTGGCGGTCGGCCGTCAGGCCGCGCTGGGCGGGGAGCGCGGCGAGCCATCCCGGCACGTCGTCCAATGCCACGACGGCGCAGCCCTCGGTGCGTGCAATCTCGTGCTCGTCGCCCAGCACGACCGCCGTCACCCGCACCACGAAGTCGCGTTCCTCGGCCTCCAGGTGCCGGCGCAGCCGCTCCGCGTCGCGGGTCGCCCGCTGGAGGGGGTTCTCGATGGGCCGCCACACACGATCCGAGAAGCGCACCTCCCAGCGCTCGCCGGTGCGACGGGCTGCGGCCGCCGGCGGGAGCTGCTCGAAGAACGCGACGCCGTGTGGGCCGACGACGACGTCGGGGATCCGGCGTCCGTCGGGCAGCACGATCCGCGGGATGACGGCGCACCCTGGTGGGAGGGCCGCAGCTCGTCGCGCCACCGGCGGCGTCCGCCGGTGGGTGCCGCGGACGTGCTGCACCGCCGCGGCGAGCCGGGCGATGCCGAGGACCGCGAAGCAGGCCGGAGCCGTGAGGGCGATGGCCCACACCAGCGCGCCGACGAGGGCGCCGCCGGCGCTGCCCGGCTGGAGAGCGATCATCCGGGCCAGGATGGGCGTGCTGAAGACCAGCCACGCCGACACGCCGGCGATCGCCAGCCAGGAGACCCCGGCGAGGGTCGGCCCGGCCGCCGCGGCAGTTCCGGCGCCCCGCTTCGGCTGGTGCGCGTGGGCGCGGAATCCCGGGTAGCGACCTGCATGGACGCATGGTGGCGGGTCGCGAGCCGCCGGTCGATGACCCCTTCGGGGGATCCGGCGTGACCCCACGTTCCGGTGCGACGGCGCACCACGCCGTGGTCGGTCGCCGGGCGCGCGGTCTGCCGAGCGCTCGGAGGGGCCCGCTGGTCATGGCCCGGGATGACCCCCGTACCATTGAGGTCCGCTCCCGCGGGCGCGATGCTCGGCCCGTTCCCGGGGACCCGTGTGCTCCGGTCGGTACGAGGCTGCGCCGCGTTGGAGGTTCTCACGCTTCGCGTCCGTCGGAAGGTGCTCCGCGTCGTGCCGATCCTGGTCGCCGCGGCCCTTCTGGTCGCCCTTGCCGCCCCGGCGGCCGGCGCGACGACGCGCCTCTTCTCGCCCTCCGTCTCTCCGACGAGCGGCACCCCTGCGACCACGATCACGTTTGCCGTCACGTATCGCGACTCCGGACGGCGCGCCGCCGAGCTGGGTCAGGGTCCGCGTCGGCTCCCGGACCGTGAACCTGGCCGGAGACGGAACCGCTGACCCGGTCGCCGGGATCCGCTTCACGGGCAGCGCCACCTTCGCGGCCGGGACGTACAACGTGACGTTCGTGGCGGCCGCCTCCGGCTGGTTCGGCTCCCTGCGCGACGGCACCGTCACCATCGGGGCCGCTCCAACGCCGACTCCGACCCCGGCCCACGCCGACCCCGACCCCCAGGCCCACGCCGACCCCGACCCCCAGGCCCACGCCGACCCCGACCCCCAGGCCCACGCCGACCCCGACCCCCAGGCCCACGCCGACCCCGACCCCCAGGCCCACGCCTGCGCCCACGCCCAAGCCGACGCCCACGCCGGCGCCGACGCCGAAGGCCACCCCGGGTCCCACGCCCAAGCCCACGCCGGCGCCGACGGCAAAGGCAACCCCGAAGACCACGCCGCGCAGCACGCCGAAGCCGACACCGCGACCCGGCGGCGCCACGCCCACGTCCCGGCGACGCCCGGTGGCTCGACGCCCGTGCCGGCGGCCTCGCCGGCCTCGCCGTCGGCCTCGCCGCAGCCCGGCGTCGCCGTGGTCCCGGGCGGGGTTGGGCCCGGCAGCGGCGGATCCCCCAACGACCCCGGCGGAGCTGGGGCCCCCGGCCCGGGCGATCCGGCCGGGCAGCCTCCCCGCCCGGCGGCTGCGGGCCCCTTCTCGAACGACTCCCTCCCCGGTCTCGTCGTCCTGGGGCTGACGATGTCGACGATCGCATCGGTGGCGATCGCCTGGTTCGTCGTAGCCCGTCGACGACGCCGCGACGACGACCAGGAGGCGCCGCTGACCCGTGCGCCCGCGCTTGCCGTCGCCGCCCCGGTTGCCGCGCCCTTCACCGCTCCGCTGCCCTTCGCCGTGGACCCCGGCACCGGAGGGAACGACGTCGACCTCCCGCGCTGGCGCCGCCCGTCGCTCATTGCGGCCCGCAAGTCGGATCCCATCCGGGCGACGGCCGCGGCTGCCTCGCTGACGTTCGCCCAGGCGCCCGGCGGCCGGGCGACCCGCGGCGAGCGGCGCCTGGTCCGCTACCGGATCGTCCGGCTCTTCGACCAGCCCGACGAGCTGATCGGAACGACCGTCGGCTCGCTGGACGAGGGCGACGAGGTCGAGGTCCTCGAGACGCGCGGGATGTATCGCCGCGTCCAGGCGCCCGACGGACGCACCGGCTGGCTCCACAAGATGACGCTCGGAGATCTCATCGAGGCCCCGGAGCCCGAGCCCGAGATCGAGAAGGACGTCCTGATGGCCTACCTGGCCGGTCGCGGCAAGGGCTGACCCGCCCCCGCCCCGCCGCCACCCCGTCGTCGCGAGCGCGTGCCGTCCGGGTCGCGGCGCAGGACCACGATGTGCTGGTGGGTGATGTTGGGGACGAACGCCCGCGGGTAGCCGTAGGGTCGGAGGCGCGTGCCCGCCTGGTACCAGATGAGGTCGCCCTTCGGGACCAGGCCGGATCGGGACGCGCGCGCGGCGAGATCGGCGCCCGTGAACCGGTAGGTCCCGTCCACGTAGGCATCACGCACGATCACGGCGGCGTAGCGCCCCGGCCGCAGGACGCGCGCGATCTCGCCGAAGGCGCGTTCCATCGCGTCGAGGTACGCATCGTGGGTCGCCGCGTTGGCAAGGTCCGCCGGGTCCTCCGAGCGCATCGCGTAGTCGGTCCGCCGGTTCGCGTGCGCCTCGGCCAGCCGGCCGCCCGCCATCGTCAGCGGCATCTGGACCGTGTAGGGAGGATCGGTCGCCACGAAGTCGATGCTCGCGTCCGGGATGCCGGGCAACAGGGCGAGGGCGTCGCCGACGCGCATCTCGCACCCGGAAGGGTCGAACCCGCGCGGCCCGCCGGGATCCGCGGTGCCGAGGTCCGCGAGGAGGGGCCCGGCCCCGTCCCGCTCCGCCCGCAGCGTCGCCACGACGTCCTCGTAGATCGAGGCCCAGGCCGGGTTGATCTCGAGCCCCACGGCCCGGCGTGGACCGCGGGCGACCGCGGCGCCCAGGAGCGTGCCGCCGACACCGGCGAAGGGATCCAGCACCAGCTCGTCGCTCTTCGTGAAGAACTCCACGAGGCGCGCCATCAGGCGCGGCGGCTTGTTGGCCCCGTGGCGCCTGCGGGCGGCGTGGCCCAGCTCGGACGGGTACGCGGTCACCATGAGCGACTTGGTGAAGTACAGCCACTCCTCGCCGGTGAGCTCGTTGAGCTGGTTCGCCGGGTGGAGCTCGCGTGCCATGCCGGGAGTATGGGGCCGCCCGCTGCTCGATGACCGGCGCCCGCGGCCCGTACTATCTGCGTCATGACGGCCGCCGGCGAGGGCTCGACCAGGTTCGTCGGCCGCGAGCGGG
The DNA here is from genome assembly GCA_963810065.1 of uncultured Chloroflexia bacterium. Taxonomy (GTDB): domain Bacteria; phylum Chloroflexota; class Limnocylindria; order Limnocylindrales; family CSP1-4; genus CTSoil-043. The sequence continues at coordinate 200,979 of CAWELX010000003.1, forward strand.
AGCTCGAGGCCCTGCTCAACGCGGCCGCCGCGGCGGCCGCGGGTCGATCGGGGACGGTCCTCCTCGAGGGCCCGTCCGGCGTGGGCGCGACGCGCCTCCTGGACGAGGCGATCGGCGAGCTCGCCCGGGGCGGCCCTCCCGCCCGGGGCGGCCTTCCCGCCGGACCCGGCTTCACGATCCTCCGGGCGGACAACCTGCCGGCATGGCGCGACGCGCCGTATGCGCCGTTCCTCGGCGCCCTGCAGCGGCAGCTCGCGGGGCGCGACCCGGCCGTCGTCGGGCGGTTGCTGGGAACCGGCGCGGAGCTGCTCCTCCCCATGCTGCCGGGCATCGCCGGCGCCGTCCCCGACGCGCCGCCGGCGCCGGCGAGCCGCGAGCGACTGGCGGAACGCGTCCGGGAAGCCGTCCGCGGCGTCCTGGGGCGTCTCGCTGCCGACGGCCCGGTCGTGCTCGCGATCGAGGACCTCCACGTCCTCGACGCCGCGACGCGGGAGCTGGTCGCGTTCCTCGCGCGCACGCTCGGCGAGCGGCCGATCCTCATCGTCGGGTCGTACCAGCCCGACGCGCTGCGGCGGGGGCACCCGCTCCGGGCGACGCTGGAGGCGATTGCCAGCGGCCCGCGCCCGGCCCGGCGCCTGGCGCTGGCGCCGCTCGATCGCTCGGAGCTCCAGGCGTTCATCACCGCGCACGAGGGCGAGGCGCCGTCCGCCCCCGTGCTGCTCCTCGTCGCGGAACGGTCCGGAGGCAGCCCGCTGGTCGCCGAGGAGGTCCTGGCCGCCCGTCGTGAGCTGTCCGGGGCTTCGCTTGCCGTGCCGCTGGACCAGCTGGTCGTGGCCCGTGCGGCGCTGCGGACGCCGGAGTGCCGCCGGGTCCTGCGGATCCTCTCCACGGCCGGCGGGCCGCTCACGCCGACCCACGTCGTGGCCGCGGCCGCCGCCTACGACGCCGAGGTGGGCCGTCCGGCCCCGCGCTCTGCAGGATCACGGCGGGCGGCCGACGACGGGATCGACGCGGACCTGGCAGCAGGGATCGCGGAGGCGATCGAGCACCGGTTCGTGGAAGCCGAGGACGATCAGGCTGCCGCGCGGCCGTCGGAAGCCGCGCGCGGCGGGCAGGCCGGGCGGCGTGCCGCTGGCGACGTGCGAATCCGCCACGAGCTCCTGGCCGGCGCGCTGGCAGCCGACCTCCTGCCCGGGCCGCGGCGTCGGATGCAGGCTGCCCTCGCCTCCACCTTCGCCGATCGTCCCTTCCAGGCCGGACGATTCTGGCACCGCGCACACGAGGCCGGGCACGAGCTGGTCGCGGAGGTCGAGGCCGCCGCGGAGGCCGAGCGGATGGGTGCCGCGGCAGATGCGCTGATCCACCTGGAGGGGGCGATCGAGCTGTCGGGCGCCCCGGCCGCGGCCGGCGTCATCACGGGCGACGAGGAGCTGAGCCTTCTCGTCCGGGCCGCCGAGGCGTCCAACGAATCCGGCGACACCGGTCGGGCGGTTGCGTTCGCCGAGATGGCGCTCGCCCGCCATCGCACGCCGAGCGACCGCCCGGCGCGCGCCGCGCTCGTCGAGCGCGTGGGCGCGTACCACTGGGCGGGCGGCGATCGCGACCACGCGGCCGCTTCGTACGAGCAGGCCCTCGAGCTGCTGCCCGCGGCACCGACGCTCGACCGGGCGCGGGTGCTCGCGCTCCTCGCCGATGCCCGCGTGGCCGAGGGCCAGTACACGGACGGCGAACAGCTGGCAGAGGCTGCCGTCGCCGTGGCCGAGGAGGTCGGGTCGGCGGCGCGCGGATGGCTCGGCCACGCCCGGTGCGCCCAGGGCGTCATCGACGGATGGCTCGGCCGGCCGGAGCAGGGGATCGCCCGGCTCGAGGATGCGCTGGCCATCGCCATCGAGACCGACCGCCTGGAGGATGCGTTCCGGGCGCGGGCCAACCTCGCCGTGGCGTACGACCTGCAGGGGCGCCGCGCCGCCGCCGTCGAGGTGTCGCTGCAGGGCATCGAGGCCGCCGAAGCGGTGGGCCTGGAGGTTGCCCACGGCGCCATCCTGCGGGGCAACGCCGTCGATGCCCTGGTGAGCCTGGGCCGGTGGGCGGAGGCCCGCCAGATGGCCGAGCGGGCCCTCGAATGGGCCCCGTCCGGCGTGCCGTTCGTCATCGCCGCGCTGGGCCTGGCGGTCATCGAGATCGAGACGGCCGCCGGCGACGCCGCGGCTGCCTTGCTGGGCCGCCTCTTCCTGGAGATCGAGACCGTGCCGTACGTGGAGCTGGCGGCGCCGGTCTACCAGGCGGCGGCGTCGTTCGCCCTGTGGCGCGGCGACGTCGCCGACGCGTCGCGCTCGATCGACGCGGCCTGGGGCAGGGTGCGGGCCTCCGAGGAGTGGGCCCTGGCAGCGCGTGTGGCCGCCGCCGCGCTCGCCGTGGCCGCGGCGCGCAATCGCGAGGCGCAGCAGCGTCACGACCTCGCGGAGATCGCGACGGCCCGTGCGTGGAGCGACGCGATCCTGCGGGAGGCGTCGGCGATGGTGGACGGCTCCGGCGTCCCGGGAGACACCTGGGTTCGCCGCGAGGTGGGCGCCGACCTCGCGACGGCGGCGGCCTACGCGGCCCGGATCCGGGGTCACGACCGTCCGGGGGCGTGGGCGGACGTGGCGGACGAGTGGCGCGCCCTCGGGCGGCCCTACGAGACGGCGCGCGCCCGGTTCTGCCAGGCCGAGGCGACGCTGGACGCCGCGACCCAGGCGGGTGTCCGGCGGGAGGGCCGCGACGACGCCCGGGAGCCGCTCCTGGCGGCCCTCTCCATCGCCGTCGACCTGGAAGCCGTGCCCCTCCTGCGGCAGATCGTGGACCTCGCGGAGCGGGCCCGGATCGCGCTTCCCGATGGCGCGCTGACCATCCTGGAGCGGGCCACGCCCGCGCCGCCCGTGGACGCCACGAAGGCCGCGCGCGTCACGCGGGCCCGGCCCGACCCCGGCGTGCCCGGCACCTCGCGTGGCGCGCCCGCCTCGTTCGGCCTGAGCCCGCGCGAGCGTGGCGTGCTCGCGGAGATCGTCGCCGGCCGGACCAACCGCGAGATCGGCGAGCGGCTCTTCATCAGCGAGAAGACCGTCGGCGTCCACGTCGGCAACATCCTGGCCAAGCTCGGCGTCGGCGGCCGCGTCGAAGCGGCCATGGTCGCCCTTCGCCTGGGGCTCGTGGACGACGCCCTCGTGGACATGAAGAAGCCCGGACCGGGTGGTCCGGGCTTCCGCGGCCGGCGCGGCGGCGCCGGCCGATCACCGGGGAGCGGGAAGGGGCCGCAACCCGGTCGCCTGACGCGCTAGAGGATCTTCTTCATCCAATCCGGAGAGACGAAGACGGCCAGGGCCGCGAAGGTGACGACGAGGCCGAAGAGCCGGGCCTTGAGCTGATCTTTCATGAGCGTGATCTCCCGGGCGCGACGTCGATGTCGCTGGGCGTTCGATGGAGGTTGCGACCCTCTCGCGCCACTCGAGGGCCGCTTGTCGGCGCCTGAAGCGAACCTACGATCGGTTCGCCGCCGGGGAAATGGGACCTTGGTAGGGGTCCCCCCCGGATCTCTGGTACTTATGGGCTAGGGAACGTGCCCAGGTGGTGCATCGCGGCACCGCCGCGGCCCGGGCGGGCGGCGGCCGCGGGTACCGACCCGCGTGCTGAAGGTCGCGGAGCGCTGCGCCGCGAAACGGACGTGCGCGCGCCTGCGGCGATGCGCGCGCACCTCCCCGTCGGCCGGCCGGCCGGATGCCGCGTGGCGGTCCTGACCCGCCCGCGCTACAATCCCCGGGCTCTGTACAACGAGCACCTCGGTCGGGGCGTGGCGCAGCTTGGTAGCGCGCATCGTTCGGGACGATGAGGTCGGAGGTTCAAATCCTCTCGCCCCGACCATAACCAGCAGATGCGCACGAGAACGCCTCCACGAGGCCCGCGGCGACCGCGGCCGGCGTCGGCTCCAGGTGCATCCGTCCGCAGCCCCAGGACCTCCACCCGCTCGAACAGCGACTCGGCGAGCCCGCGCCTCGAGTCCGGCGCTTCGTCCCACAGGCGCGGCAGGTCCCGCAGGTAGGCCACGACCTCGGCGGCGGAGAGCTCGGGCGCCGGCTGGCGGTCGCGGGCCTCGGCTTCCTGTTCGTCGAGCGCGGCCATCGTCGCCTCGAGGGCGTGCAGGTCCCGGTCGCGCCGGTAGCGCGCCAGGGCGGCGTCCCGCTCCCGGCCGATGCGGGCGAGCGCCAGGCGGTCGGGCTCCGGCGCCCGCGTGGCCTCGACGACCGCGGCGATCCGGTCGGCGCCCAGCGACACGTCGGCGAGGACGTCGCGGACGATCGCCTCGTACTCGGTCGCACCCGGTAGGCGTGGCCGGGCATCCTGACCGCTGGCCGCGGCTGCGCTTCCGGGGCTCGCGGCGGACTGCGGTGAACGCCTCGCAGGGGTCCGGGTGCCGGTAGCGGCCCGTGTCGCCGATCAGGTGCCGTCCGCAGCCCGCGCAGTGGAGCATGGTCAGGGCGTAGGGCCGGCGGACCACGGCCGGCCGGCCGTCGCGCGTGCGGCGCGTGGCGCGGACCGCCTGGACGGCCTCCCACAGCGGTGGCGGGACGACCGGCGGCCCAGTGCGCCCGCTCGCCCGTCCGCAGCCGGCCGACGTAGAGCGGGCTGGTGAGCATCCCCCGGACGGTGAACAGCGGCAGGCCCGTCGCCGCGGCGACCTCGCGGTCGGTCCGGCGGTCGGCCGCGAGCTCGAAGGCGCGCAGGACCACGGGCAGGCGGTCCGGGTCGGGCTCGACGAGCTTCGTCGCGGGGTCGCGCCGGAACCCGAAGGGAGGCCGGCCGCCCGGGTCGCGCGACGTGGCGCGCTTGGCGGCGTAGCCCTCGCGGACGCGGCGCCGGTGCTTGCGCAGCCACGACTCGGCGCCCTTCGCCTCGTCGACCAGCTGGTCCCAGTTCCGCTCGCAGCTCGACAGCAGCTGCTCGTCGTCGAACCAGACCACGACGCCGACGGCGTGGAGGTCGTCCTCGAGGAGGTTGAGCGTCTGGCGCAGGTTGCGCTGCCAGCGGTCGCTGCGTCGCCACGACCAGGACGTCGAACGCCGCCGGCGCCGGCCGCCTCGAGCATCGCCCGCATCGCCGGCGACCCGTGCACCGTGGATCCGGAGTGGGCGGGCGACCAGGCGAGGCCCGTGTCGACGAGGCCGAGGCGGCGGATCGCGGCGGCGATCTGGCCGCCCTGGACCTCGGGTCCGTACCGGTCGTACTGGCCGGCCGTGGACTCGCGGATCCAGCGGGCGGCGCGCAGCCCGCGCAGGTCGTCGACGGTTGCTGGCAGTCGCGTCATGCGGCGCGGCCTCCCCTTCGTGGCTCCAACGGCTCGACATTACCGCTGTGCTGGCCAGCCGCGGTGGACCGCCGCTCCGCGATCTCGCGGATGGCGGCCGCCAGGGCGCGGACGATCGGGTCGGCGGAAGCGACCGGCCGCGCGTTGGTCACCGGGACGCTGCCCGCTGCCGGACGATGATCGCCACGGCCTGCGTCGTGGTCCGGGCCTGGAGCCGACGACGGCCCTCGTCCCGGTGCGTCCGGACGGTCCACTCGGACACCCCGAGCCGCGTCGCGATCTCGCCCAGGCCGAAGCCGTCGCCGATCAGGAGCAGCACCTGCTCCTGCCGCGCGCTCAGCGGCCGGGAGGTCACGGGATACGCGGACCCGGATCGGGCCGCTCAGCCTCGCCGCCTGCGATGGCGCGATGGCGTAGGTGACCGCGATCGCGAGGGCGGACCACACGTCGCGGCAGATCCCGTACAGCGGGCCCGGCGCGGCCTTGCGGCCGACGGCCGCCGACCCGCCAAAGCGGTCGATCAGGGCCGCCGGACGTTGGCGTCCTTCGCGCGGGAGTCGCCGCACAGGACGAGCTTCACGGCCCGCCGCGGCAGCATGCACGACCGGGACTCGGTGGCGCGGCCTCGGCGAAGCGACCGCACGAGAGCGCGGATGTCGAACACCTCAGCGCCGACCGCCATCCCGTAGGACTCGACCTTCTCGACCACGACGAGCTCGTCGGGCAACCCGCCCGTGCGGCGAGCGCCCGGACGAGCACGTCGTCGGCCGTGACTCCCGCACGCCGGCGGCCGGAGTGCGGTCGACTCGGACAGCCAGAGCGGCCACTGCGCTGGAGCCGGGTCGATCGCGAGGCATGGTCGTGCACGCCGCCTTCTCCTTCGCCCAGGCGTGGAGGTTCGAGGCAGGCGCGGAACGCGATCCAGTCGCGCGGGGTGACGATCGCCTCGTAGAGGCGCGTGCCGCCGTCGGTGACGTGGACGAGGCCGTAGCGGGTGATCGGCGGCAGCGGGTAGCGGGCTCGGGTCGGCCCGCGGGCGATGAACTCGGCGTTCGCGTACGCCGCCAGCTGGAGCCGGTGGTCGCGGTACACCGGTGCCGTCCGGCGTGGCGACCGACGACCCGGTCTTCCAGTCCAGGAGCCAGACCTCGCCGTCGAGCTCGGCGATGAGGTCGCACGTGCCGCCGTAGCCGAGGGCCTCGTGGATGCAGGAACGCCTCGACCTCGAGCGGCCGCAGGCCGTGCTCCCTCGACCTGCGGGTTCAGCCAGGCCCGGGCCCCGGCGACCGCGGCCTCGTCGCGCGGGTCGATCGTCGCCGGCTCGCGCCGCAGGATCTGCTCGATGGCGCGCGTGGATCCGCGAGCCGCGGTCCATCGCCGAGGTCGAGAGCGTCGTGAGGTACTTCACCGCCGCGTCGACCTTGCCGGCCTCGCGGTCCTCGATCAGCCGCTCGGCGCCCGCGATCGCCGCCTGCGCGACCTGGTTCATCTTCCAGTAGGTCAGCGCCGGCGCGTCGAGCACCTTCGGTGACCGACGTGACGCCCGGCCAGGGGCCTGCGCCGTTGAAGTAGTACTGGTGCGGTCTTGGTCCGGTGGACGCCCGTCGGCCGGCGTGGCGGCCTGGGCCCGGGGGCGGGTGCGGTCGCGGTGGTCATGCGGTGGTGTCCCTCCTCTGGATGGCAGGCGTCGCACGTCCACCCGGACGGCGTCTGGCGGTGCTTGGACTGGTGGTCGCGGTACCAGTGGCAGGGGTTGGCCCAGCCGGTCGGGTCGGCGTGGACGACCCGCAGGGCCGGGCCGGCCTCGCGGCCCGCGGGCGCGGTACGCGTGTCCCCGCTTCCTCCGCTCCCTCACCGGATCTCTTAAGGAAGGGGAGTGAGTGGAGGCAGTGGTCACACCACGCGTGCGCGCGCGAGGGACGAGTGATCAGAGGGAGTCGGCACCACCCGTCTCGGCGTTGATCGCTCCCTCCGCTACCTCGCGATCCGAACGCGGGCGACGACGTAGCCGCCCCGAGCCCGTGCCACGGATCCGCCCGCGACGAGCTTCTCGACCAGCGCTGGACCGCATCGCGGGTCGACCCGATCAGGTCGGCGATCGCCTTCGGGAAGATCGGGCCCTCGGCCTCGATGACCTTGTAGACCTCGGCCTGCTCGAAGCTCGCCTCGGCGAGCGACCGCGGTGCCGACGACCAGGTCATCCCGTTGAACTGGACGCGGCTCCTCGACCTCCTGGACGTCGCGTCCGGTGACGACGAGCTTCCCGAACGTCTCGAGGCGCTTGCGCTGGATGACGAGGGTCGTGTCCGCGGAGCCCGTGATCCCGTACGTCCCGGACACCGACGCGAGGAAGTCGTCGCCGGCGTCCTTCTTGCTGTGGTGGACGATGAGCAGCCCGACCGCCCGGTCCTTGAAGATGTCCTGCAGCCGGGCGAGGTCCTCGACGTCGACCTCGTAGGCGTTGCGCCTGGCGTCGCCGCGGGCGCGGACGCGCTGCAGGGTGTCGATGGCCACGAGGCGGGCGTCCGGGTGCGCATCCAGCCAGTCGAGCAGCTCCTGCTCGAGGCCCTCGCCGAGCTTCGCCGCCGACCATCGGACCTCGAGGCGGCCGCGGGGCATGGAGCGGTCGCCCAGGGCGGCCCGGAGGCGCGTCTGGCCGCGGCGCTTGCCGTCCTCGAGTGCGAGGTACAGGACGTCGCCCTGCCCGATCTCCCGGCCGAGGAGCTCGCCGCCCAGGGCGACCT
>CAWELX010000004.1:0-281029 GCA_963810065.1 uncultured Chloroflexia bacterium
GACGGGGTCGCCCGGCGGGCTCCCCCGACGAGGCTCGCTACCGCACCAATCGGAGTGCCTCGGCGACCCTGGCGGCCACGCCCTCGGCGGACTCGGATTCATCGCGCGCGTACACCGTGATCCCGCTTGCCTCGCACTCCCGCAGGATGGTGCCGGTGATCAGCCCATCGAACTCGAGGAACGTGCTCCACGCATCCTCCGGGTTCGGCAGCCGTCCCAGCTCGTCCTTCATCGAGGCCCGTTCGGCCGTCTCCGTCCATACCTCCTCGCTCGACATTCCTGGCCTTGACAGGCAGATGATCCGGCGAGCGGGGATGACCTGCGCAACGAGCGACGGGTTGGAGATTCCGCCGTCGACGAGTAGTCGCCCGTCTGGTGCCATCGCGAGGAGGTCTTCGCGCAGAAGGTCCACGTACTCGGGAAACGCGGCCCGGTTGAAGGCGTCGAACTCGGCCCAGGACATGCCGAGCAGCCACGCCAGGCCGTCTGGCGATGTCGTCCACGCCGTGTTGACGGGGTGGCGATCCGGGGTGAAGCGAGCGTGGAACGTCCCGTAGACGTGGGCATCCATGTCATAGACGAGCATCTCGAGCGTGGCCGACAGGATCTCGCAGACGGTGGTCTTTCCGGAGCCGGCCCCGCCGACGATCCAGAAGAGCCCCTCCTGATGCCACAGGGCGGCACGGCATTGCGCGAGCAGGTCGGCGTCGACGGAGAACGACATCAGTGCATCTCGCTGATCGAGGTGTGGGGCCAGCATCGGAACATCGGCGTGGTGACCGGCAGCGGCCGGACCCTTCGAGTTGCTGTGCCGAATCCGCGCGGCAAGCCGCGGCCGTGTTCGGCAGCACGTCAGACGAGGTCGCGGGGGATCCGTTCCTCCCAGGTCCGCTCGAAGACATTCGCGCCGTCCTCGCTGACCACGAGGTCGATCCGGACGTCGAAGTCGGTCGCGTCGGAGCGCACGACAAGGCTCCCCTCGACCGACACCTGGGGGCCCTCCGGGTAGACGAGCCGATAGCTGGTGCGGCCTTCTGCCGCGCAGGCGGCCCAGTCGTCGTGCGCCGTGATCCGGAAGCGCTCGTCCGACCCGAAGACGAGCCCGTCGCGCTCCGGGAAGCGGTGGCCGCCGCCGAGCTCCGAGACGAGCGCGGTCGTGCCGGCGAGGTCGTCCCGCTCCACCCGCCAGGCCGGCGGGATGCCGTCGAGCTCCTGGGCCGATCCCGGGTCGCACGCCCCGGTCCCCAGGTCGTCCGTGACCGGCGACCAGCCCGCGGGCGTCGGGAGGCGCAGGCGCGAGGGTCGCTCGGCGTCGTGGAAGAGCGTCAGGCACACCGGCGCCGGCGGCGGCCACGCGACGGGGAACGCCGCCCCGGCGACCGCGACCCGCAGCCGGTGGCCCGCCGGCACGCGCGCGCCGGTGGCGGTGAGCGGGATCGTCACGGCCATCACCTCCCCCGGCACGACGGGCGTCGGATCGGCGAAGGAGTCGCGCCGGGTGAGGTTGAGGAGTCCCCGCGCCAGCAGGCCCGACGACCCGTCCGGCGCCACGGCCTCCAGCCGGACGGCCACCTGGGCCACCGGCCGGTCGGCCGCGACCCACAGGTCGACGACCGGGAAGCCCGCGACCAGGACCGGCTCCTCCAGCGGGGCGCCGGTGTAGACGAGCGAGCGGGCGTCGTCCGGGCGCTGGTCCAGCGGACCGCCCTGCGGCTCGGAGCCGGTGCACGTGAACGGCGCGGTCAGCGCCCCCGCGGGACCGCCGGCCCACCGGTCGGGCGCCTCGTCTGCCGCCGGGGCGCGACCCAGGGTTCCCAGGCCGGCTGCGCCATCGCCGCCGAGGTGCAGCGGTGGCGGCGGGGCGATCCGCAGCACCGACGGCCAGCGACGGATGGCCCACCAGCGGCCCGGGCAGCTGCGGCCGGCGCGACACCCGTGGGGAACGCCTCGCCCGGCCCCGGCTCCACGGCGAACAGGGTCAGCGCCGGGCCCTCGTCGACGCCGTTGGGGACGCCCTTGAGCCAGCGATCCCACCAGCGCGTCATCAGGCCGACCCCGTCGATCGTGGGGCCCGGGGCGCCGGCGTGCGGCCAGGCGTGGCCCCACGGACCCAGGATGCCGCGGGCCGGCGCCCGGACGTTGGCCACGACCGCGAGGACGCTGTCGCGGTACCAGTCGCCCAGGCCGCCGAGGGCCAGCACGGCGGCCTCGATGGAGCCCCAGTCCTCGATGGCCGAGCCGTGCCGCCAGTGCTCGTCGCGGCGCTGGTGGCGCAGCGAGCTGAAGGGCCATTGCGGGGTGGCCTCCAGCCGGCGCAGCCACTCCTCGCGCCAGCCCGGGCCGAAGCGCTCCGGGTCGGGCGGCAGGGCGTTCTCCCCCACCATCTCCACGGGCCAGTAGGCGCTCTCCCCGATGAGGCGGGTGCCGCCCCACCAGTGGACGTCGACGTGGTAGCGGTCGTGGGAGAAGCAGGCCGGGATGATCGCCCGGAGCGCCGGCGGCCGGCGCATGGCCGCCTGCAGCGCCGAGAAGCCGCCCCAGCTGATCCCGAACATGCCGACCGTCCCGGCACTCCAGGGCTGGGTCGCCAGCCAGTCGATCACGGCCAGGTTGTCCAGGATCTCGCGCTCGGTGTACTCGTCTTCGGCGATGCCGCGGCTGCTGCCGCTGCCCCGCACGTCCAGGCGGCAGCTGACGTACCCGGCTGCCGCGAAGGCCCCGTGGAGCGGCCAGTCGCGGGACAGGGTCCAGTCGTCCTTCCGGTACGGGATCGACTCCAGCACGGCCGGGAACGGCCCGTCCCCGGGGGCGTCGGGGAGGTACAGGGTGGCCGCCAGGTCGATGCCGTCGTCCATCGGGATCCGGACGTGCTCCGTCCGGACGGGATGGCCCGTCGCCCGCCCGTCGACGGTGTAGCGCCGTGTTGCCGAGCCGCTCATCGCACCTCCGCGCGGCCCTCGTGGCGGGCCGCCGTGGGCTAGTCTAGGCGGGCGCCGGCTCGCGGTTGACGCCCAGCCACCCGCGCCCGGCCGGCGAGCACGGGGGCGATCGTGACCGTCCCGCCCGGTCAACTGCGCAGGCCGCCCGACCCACCGCTCGCCGACGACGCGGTGCTGCTGCGCGTGCCCGGCGAGGATGACGCGCCGGCGATCGCCGCCGCCTGCGCGGACCCGGAGATCGCGCGCTGGGTCCCGATCCCGGTCCCCTACACGCTCGCCGACGCGCGGGACTTCCTGGCGGTGGTCGCCGACGGCTGGACCAGCGGCGCGCACGCCACGTTCGCCATCGAGGATCGCGCCACCGGGACCCTGGCGGGGATGATCGGCCTCGATCGCGGGACGCGGCCGGGGCGGGCGTCGGTGGGCTACTGGCTGGCGCCGCGTGCGCGGGGGCGCGGCCTCGTCACGCGCGCGGTCCGGCTCCTCGCCGCCTGGGCCTTCGAGGACCCCGCCCTGGAGCGCCTGGAGCTGATGACGCTGGTGGGCAACGATGCCTCCGGGCGCGTCGCGATCCGGTCCGGCTTCCGGCGCGAGGGGATCCTGCGCCGGCATCTCCCGTTCCGGGGGAGCAACGTGGACGCCGTGATGTACGCGATTGTCCGCGAGGACCGGGAGCTTCCCGAGCCGCCGGCGGCGGGCGGAGGCGCCGAGAGCCTCCCGGACGCGCTGGATGCGTGGGACCGCGCGTCGGCGGCCGTCGGCGCGCTGGCCGGCATCGGCGGCCCCGCGGCCACGCCCCTGGCGGCGGAGATCCTGGACACGCTTCGCGAGGAGGTGGCGCGGCGCGCGGCCGATCCGCCCGTCCTCGACCCGGCGGATGCGGCGGACCGATGGGACGCGGTGCGCCTGCTGCTCGAACGGCTCGGCGTCAACGAGCCCACCGAGCCCGCGAGGACGCTGGTGACCCTCGGCTGGGACGGCAACGAGCTCGACGACCTGCTGGCGCCCTTCGGGCCGGACGAGGCCCGTCTCGTCGTCGCGACGTGGCTGGCGGCCAGCGCCCGCGTGCGCCTGCTGCTGGCCGAACAAGCGGGCGGCCGCGACCGCTAGCGAGATGCAGTCTCCGACGGCCGGGACGCCGGGCGGCGCGGGGTCAGGGCGGGCGGCGCCGGGTCAGGCCGGTGCGGTTCCGCCCGCGGCGCGGACGCCGGCGGCGCGAACGCCGGGCGAGGCTAGGTCAGGCCGGGGCGGCTTCCGGCTCCGGCTCGTCCAGGACGACCGGCTCTTCGCGGCGCCGGGTGTCCGGCAGGAGCAGGCTGAAGACGAAGCCCATGACCACGAAGCCCAGGGCCACGTAGCCGGTCATGTGGGCCGCGGTCGTGAAGGCGTCCTCGATCGGCCCAACCGCCTGCGGGAGCGCCGCCACGAACGCCGGGTCGGCGAAGCAGGCGGCCTGCTCGGGCGGCAGGGAGCCACCGAAACCGCCCTGCCCCGCCCCGGCAGATGGGTCCTGCGGGTTCTTGAGGACGGGCAGGATCTGGCCGGCCGACTCGTCGACGAGCGTGACGATGAGCTCCTGGCAGACCGGCGACATGCTCGGCAGGGCGGTCGCGAGATTGTCCCGCGTGCCGCTCACGAGCGACGCGAAGAGGACCGTCCCGAGGATCGCGACACCCAGGGCCGAGCCCACCTGGCGCATCGTCGAGTTCGTGCCGGACGCGAGGCCCGACCGCTCGGGCGGCACGTCGGAGAGGACGATGCTCGTCAGCTGCGCGGTCGCCAGCCCGACGCCGATTCCGTAGACGAAGAGCGGCACGGCGAGCAGGAAGCCCGACGTCGTGGGGCTGATCAGGATGGTCGTGAAGAAGATGCCGACCACCTCGAGCGCCATCCCGACGTTCACCGCGCGGCGCGGCCCGAACCGGCGGGCGATGGTGGCCGAGAGCGGGGCGGCGAAGAAGGCGCCGACGGCAAGCGACAGGAAGACAAGCCCGGTCTCGAAGGCGCTGTAGCCGATGACGGCCTGCAGGAAGAGCGGGAGCGCGAACAGCAGCCCGAACTCGCCGAGGCTGACGATCGTGCCTGCCAGGTTGCCGAACCGGAAGGCGCGGTAGCCCCACAGCGAGAAGTCGAACAGGAAGAACTTGCCGGCGCGCTCGCGGCGGATCTCGACGATGGAGAACAGCACGAGCGCGGCGATCCCCATGCCGATCATCACGGGGATGATCGAGATCGTGGTCGACGGCCACGTCCAGCCGGCCACCGTGAACGGGTGGGCCGGGTTGGGGGCCCACCAGCCGTACGTCCGGCCCTCGATGAGGCCGAAGACGACGCCGCCGAGGCCCAGCGTGATGAGGATGAAGCCGGGGAGGTCGAACCCGAGCTTGGTGTTCTCGTCGCGCGATTCGCCGATGTACTTCAGGGTCCCGAGGATCGCCAGGATGCCGATCGGCAGGTTGATGTAGAAGGCCCAGTTCCACGACAGGTTGGTGGTCAGCCAGCCGCCCAGGAGCGGCCCGATGGCGGCCATGCCGCCGATGACGGCGCCCCAGATCCCGAAGGCGATCGCCCGGTCGCGGCCCTGGAAGTTGGCGTTCAGGATCGACTGGGTCGAGGGCAGGATCATCGCCCCGCCGATCCCCTGGACCAGGCGGGCGCCGATGAGCATCTCGCCGCTCGTCGCCAGGCCGGCGACCATCGAGGCACCGACGAAGACGACCAGGCCGGCGAGGTACATGGCCCGTCGGCCCAGGACGTCGCCCATGCGCCCGAGGGTCACCAGGAGCGTGGCGAAGACCAGCGTGTAGATCGCGTTGACCCACTCCGCGGACGTCGAGTCGAGGCCGAGGTCCTTGATGATCGAAGGGATCGCGACGTTCACGATCGTGGCGTCGACGATGATCATGGAGACGCCGAGGCTCAGCATCGCGAGGCCCAGCCATCGGCCGCGGCCGCCGGTCGCCATCGCCATCGCCGGTGCGGGCGCCGGCGTCGTCGCAGTGCTCATCGCGTGGGGGTGCTCCTGGGTTCGAGGTTCATTCATCTGATGCGAATAGTTTCGCATCGCACATGTTTCGCGACGATGATAGTCTGTGCGGCGTGAACGCGCAACCGCCCCGCACCCTGCCTGACGCACCTCCCGGCACCGCGCCCGACGCCCTCCCGCGCACCGCGCCCGGCGCCCGTTCGCGCCGGTCTGCCCGGCCCGTGTCGCGCGACGAGGCCTTCGAGACGAGCCGCCTCCTCGTCGACCTGCTTCACGCCGCCCACGCGAGCCGCCGTGCGAGCGACACGCCCGAAGGCGATCCATCCGGCGTCGGCAGGCATGCTGCGCCTGCGTCCGAGCACGCGATCCGGGCAGCGATCTACCTGTACCAGCACGGCGAGCGGACGGTTGGCCAGCTGGCCTCCGGGCTCGGGATCAGCCGGGGCTGGGCCAGCCGCGTCGCCGAGGAGCTCATCGAACGGGGGCTCGCGGCGCGCGAGGGGGATCCGGGCGACCGGCGCGTGGTCCGCCTGCGCCTGACGGAGGACGCGCTCATCGAGATCGAACGGGCCTACCGCTGGCGCGGCGACGTGGTCGAGGCCGCCCTCGCCGAGCATGCCCCGGCCGAGCGGGCAGCGATCCGCCGCTTCCTGCGCCAGGTTGCCGTCGGCCTGGCGGGCGACGCGACGACGGAGGCCTGACCTTCGGGAGTCGTCTGAGCCCGGACTCCGGGCCGGGCGCCCGCCTCGCGCGCGCTCCGGCGTTCCTCGCGAGCGGGTATGCGCTCAGGCCACGAGGCCGATGGCGATGACCGCCGCGAAGAGCAGGATGATCCCGTTGCCCAGCAGGATGACGCCGGCTCGCAGCCGGGGCGGCAGGCGCCGGTGGAGGAAGGCCCCCACGGCGGCGAGCAGCGTCTGCCACGACAGTGACGCGAGGAACGCTCCGGCCACGAAGGCCGCCTTCTCGGCCGGTCCCGCGCCCGTCGCCGTGAGGCCCAGGATGAGCGCCGCGAAGTACGTGACGGTGACCGGGTTGAGCAGCGTGATCCCCAGGAAGACGCCGAAGGTGCGTCGCGCGGATCCGCCCCGTTCGGCGGCCTCGATGTCGGGCGGAATCTCGACGCCGGGCGACGCTTCGAGGCCGGGCGACGCTTCGACGCCGGCGCCCGGCGCAACCTCGGCGTCAGCACCCGGTGGGGTGGCCACGGGCGCGACCGCCACCGGCGCGCGCAGCCCCAGCAGGCCGCGCAGGGCGATCGCCACCAGGAGCACCACGGCGACGACCCGCAGGGGCGTCTCGAACGGTGCGAGGATGCCCGCCAGTGCCGCCCCGAACGCGGC
Source organism: uncultured Chloroflexia bacterium (assembly GCA_963810065.1). Classification (GTDB taxonomy): domain Bacteria; phylum Chloroflexota; class Limnocylindria; order Limnocylindrales; family CSP1-4; genus CTSoil-043. Next base: position 7,269 of record CAWELX010000004.1, read on the forward strand.
GGCGATGACGGCGTAGATGCCGTCCGCGGCGGCCGCCCCGGCACCAGCCGCGGCGGCCAGACGGAATCCGCGCCGCAGGCCGGTCTCCACGATGAGGATCGCGATCGCGCCGACCGGGATGGCGATGCCGTAGCCGGCCGCCGCGCCGGCCACGAATGGCGTGATCATCAGGGCACGGTACGGGTCGCGATCTCACGGTGTCAACGACACCGCCGGGCGGACCAATGGCCCCCCGGGACAGGCCGGGCGCCCGGGGATTCCCGCGCCCGGCCGGGCTACCATCCGCTGGTGGAGCAGCCCATCCCGCACGTCGCCGCCGCCCGGCCCATGGCCGCCAGGCGCGCGGCCGTGAGCCGCCTCGGGGTGGCCACCCCGGCGCTGCCCATCCGGCGCCGGCCCACGGCCGGCTACGGCCCGGTCCACCGTTCCGGGGAGGCGTGACCGCGCTGCGGCGGTACGCCCGGAGCTTCACCGGCTTCGAGCGCGACGCCCGGATCTTCCTCCTCACGACGCTCGTCTACGGCGTGACGCTGAGCCTCTGGTGGGTCGACTTCAACCTCTACCTGACCTCCCTGGGCTTCGACCCCGCGTTCATCGGGATCAGCGGGACGGTCGGCTCCGCCGCGGGCGTGCTGGCCGCCTTCCCGGCGAGCATCCTGTCCGACCGGTACGGGCGACGGCTGGTCCTGGCCCTCGGCACGACCGGCGCGGCCCTGGCCATCGTCGGCCTCCTGTTCTTCACGTCGCCGCTGGCGATCCTGCTCCTGTCCGTCGCGATGGGGGCCGCGAACCAGGCCTTCTTCGTGGTCCAGTCGCCGTTCCTCATGGAGCGCAGCCGGCCGGAGCACCGGAGCGAGCTGTTCTCGCTCCAGTTCGCCGTCTCCAACGTCACGAACGTCGGGGCGGCGCTGCTCGGCGGGGCGATCGCCGCCGTCATCGGCAGCAGGGCCGGCGGCGCCAGCGATCCCTCGGCGTACCGGATCCTGTTGATCGTCATGCTGGTCGCCGCCGCACTGGCGACCCTGACCGTCCTGGCGCTGCGCGACGATCGGCCACGGCGGCGCCGGGACTGGCGCACGCTGGAGCAGCGCCCCGCCGACCCGTGGGCCGGCGAGCCGATCGCCGCCCGGCCGGACCTGCCCGTGGTCACGCGTCGGGCGCGCCTGGGCATCCCGCGCCCGACGGACCCCCGCATGTTCTGGCGTCTCCTGATCCCGGGCTTCCTGATCGCCCTGGGCGCCGGCCAGGTGATCCCCTATCTCAACGTGTTCATCGAGATCAAGTTCAACCTGGACCTGGCCGCCCTGAACGTGGTCTTCGCCATCACCAGCCTCGGGACGACCATCGCGATCCTCCTGCAACCAGCCCTGGCCCGGCGCTTCGGGAAGGTGGGCTCCGTCGTCCTGGTCCAGGGCGCCAGCATCCCCTTCCTGGTGGTGCTGGGCTTCAGCCCCATCCTGGGGACGGTCATCGTCGCGATGATGGTCCGCAACTCGCTCATGAACGCCGGCAACCCGATCGCCAGCGCGTTCGCCATGGAGCAGTTGCGGCCCAACGAACGGGCCACGTACGCGGCGACCGCCAGCCTCCTGTGGTCGCTGGGCTGGGTGATCGCCGGGCCGTGGTACAGCATCCTCCAGAAGACCCTGGGGTTCGACGCGGGCTACACCGTCAACTTCATCACGATCATCGTCCTGTACTCGCTGGGCACGTGGCTCTACTGGCGCTGGTTCCACCCCGTCGAGGTCCGCCAGCAACGAGCGAGCCACCCCGCCCCCGTCTGACCTCCGGCCCGGCGCGTCGGCCGGGCGCCGCGGCGCTCAGCGATCGGTCAGGGTTCGGGCTGCGCCGGCTGGATCCCGCGCACCATGAGCCGCACCACGGAGGCGACCCGGTCCGGGCTGAGACCCTCATCCCCGAGGCCCGGCATGGTGCCCAGCGCGAACAGCATGCCGAGGAGGACGGTGGCGGCTTCTCGTGGGTCGATGTCGGCGCGGACGCGCCCCAGCCGCTGCTCCGCGGCCAGGTACGCGGCCACGGCCTCGGGCGGGCCGGGCGGCAGCGAGGTTCCGGCTGCCGCCATGGCCTGGCGGCGTTGCGCCGCGAGCTCGGGGTCGGCGGCCATCGCCAGCTCCAGGGGCAGGATCTGGTCCCGCAGGCTCGCCAGCCGCACCGCGGCGTCGGTGAGGTTCTCCTCGACCGTGCCCTGGCCCGCCCGCGCGGGCAGCGTGGCGACCCATGCGACGATCGGGGCGTTCGCCGCGAGGACGGTGGCGAAGAAGAGCGAGGCCTTGTCCGGGAAGTGACGGTAGATCGTCCCCTCCGCAACCCCGGCCGCCTGGGCGATGGCCCGGGTCGAGGCGTGGGCGTAGCCGACCTCGCGGACGACGCTCCGCGTCGCCTCCATGAGCCTCGCCCGTGTCGCCTCGCCTCGCTGGGTCATGTCCGCACCTCGAGCCCCGGTCGTCGCGCCGCCGTCGGCGGTGCCGTCAGTCGGTGACGTCCCGCCGGATGAACACGACGCCCGCGATGGCCAGGCCAAGCGTGACATAGCCGAGCGCCAGGGCGAGGGCCGTGCCGTAGGCGACGGCCGCCGTGCCGCCGCCGGCGACGGCGTTGAGGATCGTCCCGAGGAGCCAGTCGGACGGGACGTCCTTCAGCATCTTGACGATCGACTCGACGACGAGCACGTAGCCCACGCCGATCGCGATCGCCACGGCCGCCGAGCGGGCCAGCGTGGCGATCACGAGGCCCAGCACGCCCCAGGCGCAGAGGGCCAGGAAGAGGTTGACCCACGCGCCGGCGACCACCGCCACCAGGTCGGTGCCCCAGGCGGCGGTCGAGATGCCTGCCGCGCCGGCCGCCGGCAGGACGGCGAACACGTTGACGATCGCGGCGACCGTCGTGGCCGCGGCCGTGAGGATGGCCAGTGCGACGACCTTCCCCGCGAGCAGCCGCCAGCGGCGCGGCTCCGCGGCAACGAGGAGGCGGATCAGGCCGCTGCCGTAGTCGCCCGCGGTCACGACGGCCCAGATGGAGAGCGTCACGACACCGAACATGTTCGAGGCTGCGGCCAGGCCGGCCATGAGGCCGGACGGGCTCTCCAGCTGGGCGAGGGTGGGGAAGGCGACGCCGGGCGCCCCGGGCGGCAGGCTTCCCCCGCCGGTCGAGAAGGTGATCATGATCGTGTTGATCATCACGGCGAACAGGGCCATGAGGCCGAACCAGGTGACCAGGAGACGGGGCTGGCGCAGGCGCGTCAGCTCGCTCCGAACCGCGGCGAACATCACGCCACCTTCCCGTTGACGGCCGCGCGGCCATTGGCCAGCTCGCCGTCCACGCGTCCGGTCATCTCCAGGAAGATCTCCTCCAGGTTGTCCTGGGCGACGATCAGCCGGCTGAGCGTCACGCCCGCGCCGGCCGCGGCCCGGTTGAGGTCGGCGGCCCGGTCGGCTGCCGACGGCGACCCGCAGCACGTCGTCCACCGCGGTGACCGCCCAGCCTCCCGCCACGAGCGCGGCCTCCAGGCGGTCCATGTCCGAGGCATGCTCGGCCGCGATGTCGATGTGCTCGCGGGTCCGCTTCATCATCTCGGCCATGGGGCCGGAGAAGATCAGCTCGCCGAAGCGGATGACGACGAGGTGGTCGCAGACGGCCTCGATCTCCGAGAGCTGGTGCGAGGAGACGATGACCGTCCGCCCCTCGCGGCCCAGGTCGCGGAGCAGCTCCCGGATCTCCACGATCCCGGCCGGGTCCAGCCCGTTGGTCGGCTCGTCGAGGATGAGCAGCTCAGGATCGGACAGGAGGGCCGCGGCGATCCCGAGGCGCTGCTTCATCCCCAGCGAGAAGCGCTTCACGGGCTCGCGATCCCGACCGACCAGGCCCACCTGCGCCAGCACCGCGTCCACCCGCTGCAGCGGGAGGCGCCGGAGGCGAGCCAGCGACACGAGGTTGGCCCGCGCCGACAGCCCCGGGATGAACGCCGGGCTCTCGACGAGGACGCCCACCCGCGCGGCGTAGCGCGCCGGTTCGCTGATCGTCGTGCCCAGGACCGAGGCGCTGCCGCCCGTGGGCCGGATCAGGCCCAGCAGGATACGGATGAGGGTGGACTTCCCGGATCCGTTGGGTCCGACGAGGCCGATCACGCCGGCGGCCGGGAGCTCGACGGTGAGCCGGTCGAGGGCCGTGATCGGCCCGAAGCGACGGGTCAGCCCGGTGGTCGTGACGACGGACATGGGTTCCTCGTGGTGGTGCCGGACGTGAGTGAACGCTCACTTCTACTTTGCGCCAGGCGACGAGGCGTGTCAACCGGGCCATCCCGCGGGGACCACTCCCGGCCTCGCCGCGATCGCTCGCGGCGCCTCCCGGACGGCTATCCTCATCGAACCATGGCCGAGCAGACGACGCCGTCCCCCGTCCCCGACCCCGGCGCCGGCGCCGCGCACGCGAAGACCGGGATCCCCCGCAACCCGGGCCGTCGCGACCTGGGCATGAAGGCCACGCTGCTCTTCCCGAACCGCGAGATCGTCGAGCGCTACTACGTCCCGCTGATCTACACGGCCTGCCGGACCTGCTACAGCGAGCTGGAGCCCGGGGAGATCTTCCGGCGGGCCGAAGCCGGCGAGATCGATCCGGCGAAGATGCAGAAGCTGATCAGCGGGGTGATCGAGAGCGGCCACGGGAGCACGATCGAGCACATCGTGTTCACCTTCGGCATCAGCGGCGTGAGCCGGACTCTCTCGCACCAGCTCGTGCGCCACCGGGCCGGCGTCGCGTTCGACCAGCAGAGCCAGCGCTACGTTGCCTTCAAGGGCGCCGCCACGATGCTGCCGGGCACGATCGCCGACGCGGACCCGGAGCTCCGGACCCGCTTCGAGGAGCAGGTCGACGGGTCGCTGGAGCTGTACGGCGACCTGCTGGCGGCCGGCATCCCGGGCGAGGACGCCCGCTTCGTCTTTCCCAACGCAACGCGCACCAACCTGGTCATGACCGCGAACCTCCGCGCGCTCATCCACATGTCCGGGCTGCGGCTGTGCACGATGGCGCAGTGGGAGATCCGCCGGCTCTTCCAGCTGATCCGCCACGAGGTCTTCGCGGTGAGCCCCTTCCTGGGCAGCTTCCTGGCCCCCAAGTGCGTGCCGCTGGGCTATTGCGACGAGATGGGCAACCGCGACGAGCACTGTCCCATCCGGCCGCACAAGGACCACGTGCTGGCGGCATGGGCCGAGAAGGCGCAGGCGGCCAGGGCCACCGGACGTTCCCTCCCCGTCGTCGACGGCAGCTAGCGGGCCACGAGGAACCGGGCATGGGCGTACGCCTCCAGTTCGATCGGATTCCGCCGGGGGTGGAGATCGGGCCCCACCGCCACGGCGTCGAGACGCTGGTCTACGTGGCCGCGGGCGAGATCGTCTTCGAGCACGGGCCGGAGCTGGGCCGGCGGGTGGTCGTCCGGTCGGGTGACGCCCTCTACGAGGCGCCCGCCGAGTACCACCTGGTGCGGAACGAATCCTCGATCGACGCGCTGGCGCTCCTGGCCGCCGTGGAGGTGCCCGCCGAGCGTCCCGGCGACGTCCTGCGGAGCTGGCGCGAGGAAAGTGAGCCCGTCCGTCGCCGCGAATGGGCGCGGGTGGTCGAGGGCCCGGGCACACGCATGCGCGTGCTGGTCGAGCCGGGCGACTTCGGGACGGATGCGTTCTCTCTCGGGGAGGTGGAGATCGAGCCGGGGGGCACCACGGGCTGGCACCGCCACCAGCGGTTCGAGCACGTGATCGTCGTCCTGGAGGGCCGCGGCACGGTGCGCATCGGCTCGATCGAGGAGACGCTGGAGCCGCTCAAGGGCGTCCGGGTGGAGATGGGCCTGCCCCACGCCATCACGAACACCGGCCGCATGATGCTGCGCTACTACATCTGCAGCACCCCGGCCGTGGACCCGCTCACCGACCGGGAGGACGTGGACCCGCCCACCTGAGCGAGGTCGGCGCCCCTGGGCTCCGGGTGGAACGCGGCTGGTCCCGGCCCGGTGCGGCGGGCCCCGGACACGGAACCGCCCCGGTGGAGAGTACCGACACCGGGATGCCGGTCGCGTCCCCGCCAGGGCGGATTCCGCGCGCACGGTTCGGCGCAAGGCCGTCCCGTCCGAACGGACGTGAATACGCCCAGAGGAACCGAGATCCCGAGCGGCCCCTTGATGTGATCGCGGCACCACTCGGAGGGAGAGCCCCCGGGATTGCTCCCAGGCACCTCGTCGGACCTCGTTGATGTAATCGCCGTGGTCTCGACCTCTTGGCCCCTCCGGGCAAGACCAATAGTCGCCGCAGCGGCGGTTGGCCACAACGGGGTTGTCCACGAATGTCGGCCGTGGGGCCGATCCCGCGTCCACGTGTTTTCCCCCGGTGTGGAGAACATGTGGACAACTGCCGCGCGCCACCGGCGCGGAGGCGCCTCGCCGCCGGTGGCGCTTTCGGGGCGCGGGACGGTGCAGGCGCGGCACGCCCGAAATCGGGCGCGCGCCGGCGCACGGGTGCGCGGCGGTGGCCTGGTCAGCGGCGGCGGCGCACGGCCTGGTCAGCGGCGGCGGCGCACGGCCGGGCGCACCACGACCGTGCCGGCCATCCGATCGTGGAAGCCACGTCGCAGCGGGTCGATCGCCGCGGTGATGAAGAGGAACAGGTACCAACCGGCGTTCAATCCCGTGACCACCTCGAGGGGAAGCGCCCCCGCGGCGGCCAGCGAGCCGGCACACAGCGGCAGCAGCTGGAGGGCGGCCCACCGGATCGTCGCAGCCGGGGCGGGCACGCGCTCGGGATCCGGCGGCAGCGTGGGAGGCGCACCGCGGACGGGAGGCTCGCCCGGCCCGAGCGCCCGGACGGCGACGCCGCAGACACGCTGCCCCGGCGTCATGCCCCAGCGCGCCCAGCAGCCGGCGTAGTAGGCGACGTCGGTGAGCAGCGTCAGGGTCAGCTCCAGGCCCACCCGGCCCGGGTTGACCGCGACCACCACGAGGCCAGCCCCGGCCGGACCCGGCTCGACGAGGGCGCCGAAGAGGGCGTCCAGCACCACGGCGTAGACCACGTAGAACGGGACCAGGATCAGGCCGTCGAGGAAGAACGCGATGAGCCGTCGTGCCAGGGTCGCGACGGGAGCGGGGGCGTGCAGCGCCACCTGCCGGCCTCAGCCGCCGATTGCGAACATCTCGACCCGCGGCAGGTCGGCGGTGCCCGCGGCGCGCAGCTCGGAATAACGATCCGCGCGAATCGTCCACGCGGCCCGGATCGCCGCGGCGATCTCCTCGTCCGTCACGCCGGCGCGCAGGGGCGCCCGCAGGTCGGTACCCCCGGCGGCGAACAGGCAGGTGAAGAGCTCGCCCTCGGCGGACAGGCGCGCCCGGGTGCAGGCACCGCAGAACGGCTGCGTCACCGAGGCGATGACGCCGGCCTCCCCGGAGCCGTCTCGGTACCGGAACCGACCGGCCACCTCGCCCGGGTAGTTGGGCGGAAGCGCCTCGATGGGCATGGCCGCATCGACCCGCGCCAGGATCTCGGCCGCCGGCACGACCTCGTCCATCCGCCAGCCGTTCGTGTGGCCCACGTCCATGAACTCGATGAAGCGCAGGATCAGGCCCTCGGCGCGCGCCCAGCGCGCCACGGGGAGGATCGACTCCTCGTTGAGGCCGCGCCGGACCACCATGTTCACCTTGATCGGCGCCAGGCCCGCCTCCCGGGCGGCGGCGATGCCCTCGAGGACGCGGGCCACCGGGAAGTCGGCGCCGTTCATGCGTCGGAACACGTCGTCGTCGAGCGAGTCGAGGCTGACCGTGATCCGCCGCAGGCCGGCCGCGGCCAGCGGCTCGGCGAGCCTCCGCAGCGCCGACCCATTGGTGGTCAGGGTCAGGTCCCGGACCCCATCGATCTCCGCCAGCTGGCGCACGAGGTCGGGGAGGTCGCGCCGGACGGTGGGCTCCCCACCGGTGATCCGCAGCTTCTCGACGCCGAGGCCGACGAAGATCCGCGCCAGGCGCGCCGTCTCCTCGAAGGTGAGGATCTGGGAGCGGGGCAGGAACGCATAGTCGCGACCGAAGACCTCCGCGGGCATGCAGTACGAGCACCGGAAGTTGCAGCGATCCGTGACCGAGACGCGGAGGTCGTGGATGCGACGACCCAGGCGGTCGAGAGGCATCGATGCGGGTTCGGGGAGAGCGGATCGGGGCTCCGTCATGGCCCGCACATCGTAGACGCGACGCTCCCGGGGCGCGCACGACATGCCGGCGCGAGGTGGTGACGCTCGTCACCGCGCCGGTGCATCACGTCACCGAGGGGACCCCGCCGGTACCACCGGCGGTGCCCGCTGGTACCACCAGCCAACTCCACCGCACCGCCCCGTGCTCCTAGCATCCGCAGCAGGCGTCGTGAACGCCCGACCCTAACGCGCAGCAGGGGACTCAGCAGCATGGCAACTACCGATTCCCGAACCGGATTCCGCCTTCCGTGGAGCACGGACCGGGTGGCGTCCCGCGAGGCGTCGGCCGATCCTGTCGATGAGCTCGTCGCGGTCGCGCCAACGGTCGACGGCGACGTCAGCACCGAACCCACGCCCGGCCCGGGCGACACCAGCGACCAGGACGCGGCCGGCAACGGCGTCCGGGGGCAGGAGGAGGCACTCGTGACGATCCTCGCACCCGACGCCGCACAGGCGCCGGCGGAACCCATGCCCACGACGCCGGCGGCTGCGGCCCACGACGCGGCAACCGCCGTCGACGGAGCGACCCCCGCCCCGGCCCCGACCGCGACGCCCGGCACTGCCGCGCCCACGCGCCGGCCGACCAAGTTCCTCGCCGACCTCACGCGGGCCATGCAGACAGCCGCCGAGCAGGCGCGCACCGCGACGCTGGACCAGTACCGCGCGGAGAGCACGACCGTCATCGAGCAGATCCATGCTCGCTCGGCGACCGGCGCCACCGAGCTGCGGCGGCATGCGGACGACGACACGGCCACGATCAAGGAGTGGTCCAAGGCCGAGATCGCGCGGATCCGCGAGGAGACCGAGCAGCGGATCACGACCCGCCGCGAGCAGCTCGAGGGGCAGCTGGAGCGCCACGCGGCGATCATCGAGCACGAGATCGAGAAGGTCCGGGGCCGGGTCGCGACCTTCGAAAGCGAGATGGGCGTCTTCTTCGACGACCTCCTTGGCGAAGAGGACCCGGCCGTCTTCGCGGCCCGGGCCGCGAGCCTGCCCGAGCCTCCGTCGTTCGAGATCCTCGACGACGACGCGATCACCTCCCTCCTGCAGGAGCCCGGCGTCGGCGTGCCGGCGCCGGTGCTCGAGGCGGCGGTCGAGGTGGAGGCGGAGGCCGTCGCCCCGACCACCGAGGCCGAGGTCGAGGTGGAGACCGTTGCAGTCACCGCCGAGGCCGAGGTCGACGCGGAAGCGGAGACCGTGGCAGCCGTCGAGACCGACGTCGACGCGGACGCGGAGACCGCGTCTGCCGACGTCATGCCCCTGGACCGGGAGGCCGCGATGGCCGCGATCCAGGCCGCCGCCGAGGCAGCCGCCTCCGTGGAGGCAGCCGTGGCCCAGGCCGACCGCGCAGAGGTCGCGGCGGATCGTGCCGAGGCAACGCTGGGCGCGGAGCACGCGCCCGACGCCCAGGCGACGACCGAGACGCCGGCGGTGGAGAGCATGGCCGAGGATGTCCCGTCCGAGGCACCCGACGCCGAGCCGGAGATGGACCCGCGCCTCGCCATGCTGGGGCTCACGCCCGACTTCGCGGCTGCCGAGATGGCCGCGGCCGAAGCTGCCGCAGCCGAGATCGAGGACGTCCCGGAGATCGCTGGCGACGCCCTGGAGGCCCGCCTTGCCGGGCTGGTGCCGGGCGATTCGCCGGCTCCCGCCGTCGCGACCGTCACCACCCAGCTCGTCGTGACCGGGCTCGTCAGCGTCGCCAGCATCGCGAGCTTCAAGCGCCACGTCGGGCGACTCCCGGGCGTGGCCCACGTCGGCGTCTCCTCCGGGCCTGACGGCGAGTTCCTCTTCTCCGTGGAGCACGATCCCGAGACGTCGGTCCGCGACCTGGTCCCGACGCTCCCCGGCTTCGGCGCCCGCGTGGTCGGGACCGGCGAGGGAATCGTCCACGTGAGCGCGCAGGACCCGCAGGACTGACGTCCCGGCAGCCGGCACAGGAAGGAAGCAGCGATGGCCCGCCCCTCGATCGCGATCGCGCTCCCGCGGGACGAGCGCGGCCACGTGGCCGACGCGCTCCGGGAGGCTGACCTCGATCCGATCGTGATGCAGCGGCCCGAGGAGCTGGAAGCGCACCTGGCCGCCGGTCGTGACATCGCGGTCGCGATTCTCGACGGCGAGAACGACTTCGACACCTCGCTGGAGTACTACGGCCTCCTGCACGAAGCCGGTCGCGACATCCCGGCCCTGATGGTCCTGTCGGCGCGCGCCCTCGAGCGCGTCGGTGGCACCCACACGGGTACGGGCGACGAGTACTTCACCCGCCCCTATTCGGCGGAATCCATCCGCTGGCGGGTCGAGGCCATGATGATCCGGCGCCTTGCCGTCGACGACGGCAGCGGGGCCGTCATCCAGACCGGGCCGCTGTCCCTGGACGACTGGTCACGCAACGGAACGTTCATCGCCGTCTTCAACCCGAAGGGCGGCGTCGGCAAGACGACCGTCGCCGTCAACCTTGCCGCGGCGCTCACCGCGATGGGCCGCCGCGTCCTCCTCGTGGACGCCGACACGGTGACCGGCCACATCGCCAGCTCGCTCGGCCTGGAGCACGTTCGGACCCTGGTGGACGAGGTGACCGACGCGCGGGACGCGGGCGTGGACCCGCCGGCCACGCTCGACGACCTCGTGGCATCCCACACCTCGGGGTTGCAGGTCCTGGTCCTCGCCTCCAGCCCCCTCAAGACGTCGCTCCTTGACCCGGAGCATGTCGCGGCGGCGATCGACACGGGACGCCGCAACCACGACGTCGTCGTCGTCGACCTGCACCCCGACTATGACCTGCTCAACCGGGCGATCTTCACGCGTGCCGACCGGATCCTGGTGCCCGTGACGCCGGACGTCCCGGCGCTCCGCGCGGCCGTCCAGCTCCGCGAGGTCGCGGGCGAGCTCGGCTTCGCCGACAAGCTGGCGATGGTGATCAACCGCGCCAACAGCGGCGTCTCGGTCGCCGACATGGAGCGCACGATCGGGATGCCCTCGCTGGCCCTCATCCGGTCCGCCGGCCTGCAGCTGGTGAAGGCCGCCAACGAGGGCCGCACGGTCATCGACCTGTTCCCGCGCGAGAAGGTCACCGAGGACTTCCGCATCCTGGCGGAACGCGTGGTGGGCGCCCCGCGGGCGAAGACCGAGGTCTCGTCGCGCTACAGCCTCACGTCCCTCTTCGGGCGCCGCAAGGAGTCGGTCCGGGCCTGACGGCCGGCGGCCGGCCCGCATCGGCTCGCGGCCCGGCACGACCCACGGCCGACCGCCCGGCGGGAACGCCCCGCGGACGACGCGCTGACTGCGTGCAACCCGCCGCGGGGCGGCTCAATCGACCGGCGGGCCCCCGATGAGGGCGCGCGTCGCCTCCACGGTCCTCCGCTCGACCTGCTGCACGCCGCGCAGGTAGGACCGGTTGACGAGCACCACGTCGATGTCCGGACCGTTGAGCGGGCGCTCGCCCAGCAGCGCCACCGCGTCCGTGACCGGCACGAACAGCTCCGTGCTGCGGTCCATCAGGCGCTCCGGCTCCGATCCCGGGAAGAGATAGACGGTGCCCACCACGCGGAACGGCGGCACCTCCAGCGTGACGTCGTAGGGGACCTTGTGGAGCTTGTGCGCGCTGCGCTCCGACTCCGTCAGGGACGGCAGCGAGCCGACGCCGGCGAAGACCGCGATCAGGTCGAACGGGTCGATCTTCTCCAGCCCGGGGGCCTCCGTGAACCCCTCGGAGCCGTCCACGGGCGCCCAGCGGACGTCCGCGATCGGGATGGCCTCGCGGCGGTTGAGCACGTCGGAGAGGCGCGCGTCGATCTCCATCCGCCCGACCAGCCGCCACTCCTCCGTGAGCCCGTCGAACGGGATGCCGCGTGCCGGAGCAGCGGATCGCACGGGCGCAGGGACAGCGCTTGCGGCAGTCGGCTGCTTCGCGCCGCGCCTGAAGATCCCGAAGGGCACGAACTCAGTCCTCCGCCGTTCCGGTGTTGTCGCGAATGGCCTCGACGACGGACTCGTCGGCCAGGGTCGTCGTGTCGCCGAGCATGCGCCCCTCCGCGATGTCGCGCAGGAGGCGTCGCATGATCTTGCCCGACCGCGTCTTCGGCAGGTCGGGCGTGAAGAGCAGGTACTTCGGCCGCGCGATCGGCCCGATGACGTACGCCACGTGCTCCCGGAGCTGGACGCCCAGCGCCTCCGAGGCCTGCTGGCCCGCCCGCAGGGTGACGAACGCGAAGATCGCCTGGCCGGAGATCTCGTCGGTCTTCCCGACGACGGCGGCCTCGGCGACGGACGGGTGGTCCACGAGGGCGGATTCCACCTCGATCGTGGACAGGCGGTGGCCGGCCACGTTCATGACGTCGTCCACCCGGCCGAGCAGCCAGAAGTAGCCGTCCTCGTCCTTCTTGGCGCCGTCCCCGGCGAAGTACATCCCCGGGAAACGGCTCCAGTAGGTCTGCCGGTAGCGCTCCGGGTCGCCGTAGATGCCGCGCAGCATGGACGGCCACGGCCGGGTCAGCACCAGGTACCCGCCGCCGCCTCGCGGGACGGGGTTGCCGGCGGCGTCGACCACCTCGGCGCCGATCCCCGGCATGGGGAAGGTGGCCGAGCCCGGCTTCGTGGTCGTGACGCCCGGCAGGGGGCTGATCAGGATGCTGCCGGTCTCCGTCTGCCACCACGTGTCCACGATCGGCGCCCGCCCGCCCCCGATGTGGGTGTGGTACCAGAGCCAGGCCTCGGGGTTGATCGGTTCGCCAACCGATCCGAGCAGCCGCAGCGACGACAGGTCGTGCCGCCGCGGGAACTCCTCGCCCTGCTTCATGAAGGCGCGGATCGCGGTGGGCGCGGTGTACAGGATCGTGACCCCGTAGTCCTCGACGATCTGCCACCAGCGGTCCCAGGACGGCGCGTCGGGCGCGCCCTCGTAGATGATCCCCGTCGCGGCGTTCGCCAGCGGCCCGAAGACGATGTAGCTGTGGCCGGTCACCCAGCCGATGTCGGCGGCGCACCAGTAGACATCGTCGGGCTTGAGGTCGAACACGGTGTGGTGCGTGAAGCTGGCACCCAGGAGGTAGCCGGCCGTGGTGTGCACGATGCCCTTGGGCTTGGCCGTGGTCCCCGACGTGTAGAGCAGGTAGAGCATGTGCTCCGACGCGACGGGCACCGGGTCGCACGCGTCCGACTGGCGGTCCACGACCTCGTGCCACCAGTGGTCCCGGCCCTCCACCATGTGCACGCCGCCGCCCAGGCGTTCCACCACGAGGGCGGCCGTGATCGTGGGCGTCGACGCCAGGGCCTCGTCGGCATGGTGCTTGAGGCCGACGTGCCTGCCCCGCCGCCAGCCACCGTCGGCCGTGATGAGCACCTTCGCCCCGGCGTCGTTGATGCGGTCGGCGAGCGCCTCCGCCGAGAAGCCGCCGAAGACCACCGTGAACGGCGCCCCGATCCTCGCGCAGGCGAGCATCGCGACCGGCAGCTCAGGGATCATTGGCAGGTAGATCGCGACCCGATCCCCGATCTCCACGCCCAGCTCACGGAGGGCATTGGCGGCCCGGTTCACGCGGGCCTGCAGGTCCCGGTAGGTGATCGTCTGCGCGTCGCCCGGCTCCCCGATCCAGTGATAGGCCACCTTGTCGCCCAGGCCGCGCTCCACGTGGCGGTCCACGCAGTTGTACGCGACGTTGAGCTCCCCGCCGACGAACCACTTCGCGTACGGCAGGTCCCACTCCAGGGTCGTGTCGAACGGCGTGGACCAGCTGAGACGCTCACGCGCCTGGGCGGCCCAGAAGGCCTCCGGGTCGCGCTCGGCCTCCTCGTACAGCGCGGAGGTCGCGTTGGCCCGGGCGACGAAGTCGGGATCGGGCGCGAACGTCCGCTGCTCGAGCAGCAGGGCCTCGATCTCGGGCTGGGGTGTCGTCGGGTCGGGCTGCACGCCGGGGCGCCTCCGCTGGTCCACGGGATGGCCGCATCATACGCAGCCGTCGGGCGCGCTGGGGTCCCTGGCTGGCGGGAGGGCTCCCGGCGCAGCGGGGTGGTGTCGGCCCGGCGCTGAAGGGTCCCAGGCGGTGGTGCGGTCGCGGGCCGTGGTGAGGCGCCGCGGGCCGTGGTGAGGCGCCGCGGGCCGTGGTGAGGCGCCGCGGGGCCGTGGTGAGGCGCCGCGGGCCGGTGAGGCGCCGCGGGCCGTGGTGAGGCGCCGCGGGCCGTGGTGAGGCGCCGCGGTCAGGTGAAGTCGGCGCCGCCCTCGGCATCGCCGGCAGCGCCGGCGTCGGGGCGCGGGGCGCGCGCCACCAGGAGCGTCCGCCCGGCGGCGAGGTCGATCCCCGCGACGCGCAGGCCGTCCATGGCGCGACGGCGGAGCTCGCCGGCGACCTCCCACTGCTCCCCGGGTCGAACCGTCGCGGAGACCAGGATCGGGATCCCCGGGTCGCCCGCCACCGCGGCATCGACACGCACGACGCGCGGCGGGTCGATGAACCGGTCGGCCCAGCCGTCGGCAGTCGCCAGCGTCGCGCACACCTCGCCCAGGACCGCGGTCGCGCGGTCGATCTCCGTGCCGGCCGCCACCGCGAAGCGCTCGTTGATCCGGGCGAAGGTCCGCGTGAAGTTGGAGGCGACCAGGATCTCGCCGTTCGGCACCGAGTGGACGACGCCGTCCACGTCGCGCACGACGGTGCGCCGCAGCCCGACCTCCTCGACGGTGCCGCGGATCCCGGCGATCGCCACCACGTCGCCGACGCTGAACGGGTTCTCGCCGAGGATGAGGAGCCCGTTCAGGTAGTCCCGCACGAGCTGCTGCGCCCCGAAGCCCAGCGCCGCGCCAACGGCCGCGCCCAGTGCCACGCCCAGCGCGCCCAGGGCCGCGATGACCTCCGGGGCGAGGATCCCGATGGCCGCGAAGGTGCCGAACACCACGAGGATCGCCCGGCCCAGCCGCGAGATGAACAGCACGACCGTGTCCAGGCGTCGGCGCCGGATCGCCTCGTTGACGACCCGCTCTTCGGGTGCGAGGCCGGCATCGCCCGGCAGCGGGGTCCGCGCGGCGCGCGCGGCCAGGCGACGGACCAGCGCCATGGTGATCACGTAGGCGACGACGAGGGCGACCACGATCAGCGCGACCGCCAGCACGCGGCCGATGACGATCAGCGCCAGGTCGCCGAGCTGGTCCACGATGCCCTGCACGCGTCTAGCCTAGCGCCGCCCGTGACAAGGCGGGCACCGAGGCCCGCACGCCCTCCCCGGACGGCGTCAGACCGCGGCGCCGCCCAGGCGCGCGGTCACGGCGGCGGCCGTGAGCCGCGCGGCGGTCACGACCTCGACAACGCGCGCCGGCGTGACCCGGTACGCGGGACCCCACACGGCGATGGAGGCGATCACGCCGCCCCGGGCGTCGACGACCGGGACCGCGATGCCGTTGGTGCCGTCGATCCACTCCGAGAAGGCGGTGGCGTAGCCGCGGCGGCGGACCCGGGCCAGCTCCTCCAGGAGGGCCTCCAGGCTCGTGATCGTCCGCGCCGTGCGTGCGGCGAGCCCGGGTCGCGCGATGCGCAGCACGTCGCGCTCCGCCATCGTCGCCATGAGGACCTTGCCCGACGCCACGCAGTGGAGCGGTGTCGTCCGCCCCGTCCAGTCGGGGCAGGCCGTCATCGTGGGGCCATCGGCCTGCGCGACGGTGAGGTACGCGTCGGCCTGGACGACGCCCAGGGAGACAGTCTCGCGGGTCGCCCGCGCCAGGCGCTCCAGCTCGGGCAGGGCGATACCCTTGAGATCGAGCGTGCGTTCGGCGCGCTCGGCGAGGCGGATCACGACGAGCCCCAGGCGGTACTTCCCCGTGTCGTCGTCCTGTTCCACGAGGCCGCGCCGCTGGAGCGTCGCCAGGAGTCGTGAGGCCGTGCTCTTGTGGAGCCCGAGACACCGGGCCAGCTCGGTGACGCCGGCCTCGCCGGCGCGCTCCCCGAGGGCCAGCAGCAGCGCGGCCGCCCGATCGACCGAGCGGACGGCATTCCCGTCCAGCAGCTCCCGGTCGGCCCCCGCCGCCGACGGCCGGGCGATCGCCCGCGGCGGTGCGGCCACCGGCGCCAGCGCGAGCGCGGGTGACCGAACAGCCGCCACGGCCCGCGGAGGCGTCGGCGGGGCGAGCGCCCCGCCGCGTGCCCTGGCCCGCACAGGCTCGGCCAGCGGCGGGCCGATCTCGAGGGCCATCAGCCGGCCGCCGGGCCGGTGGCGGCCGCCTCGGGCTCGCCTGCGGATGCGTGGTCGCGGGCCCGCTGCTCGAGCGCCGCATGGAAGGAGTCGGCGAAGATCGAGATGACCCGGTCGACGATGTCGCCCTGGGCGTGCGCCTCGCACACGAACCACGGCTCCCGGCTGTCGGGCTCGGGCATGGCCCCGCGGGCGTGCATCCCGACGGCGACGGCGTCGTACAGCTCGTGGTCGGTCGTCGCCCAATCGCGGTATTCGCTCGGCACCCGGTCGGTGAACATGATCCCGAACATCGCGGGATGGCCGGTGATCTGGTAGGCGAGGCCCTTGGCGTCGATCACCTGGCGGAGGCCGGCCTGGATCTTCTCGCCGGTCGCCTTGATCGTCTCCAGGACCGGCGTGTCCCGGATGATCTCCAGGGTCTTCGTGGCGGCGGCGGCGGCGATCCGGTTCCCGGCGTATGTCCCGCCGTGGCTGACCTTCTTGGGGAGCATCTCCATGATCTCGCGCCGTCCGCCGAACGCGGCTGCCGGGTAGCCGTTGCCCATCGCCTTCGCGTACGTGGCGATGTCGGGACGGATGCCGAAGAACTCGGCCGCCCCGCCGCGCCCGAAGCGGAAGCCCGTCTTCACCTCGTCGAAGATGAGGAGAATCCCGAACTCCTCGGTCAGGGCCCGCATCGCCTGGTGGAAGCCGGGTTTCGGCATGATCCCCTGGGCGTTTCCGAGGACCGGCTCGACGATGATCGCGGCGATCTCCTCGCCCCGGCGCTCGAAGAGGCGGCGCAGCTGGTCCAGGTTGTTGTAGCGGGCCGGGATGATCGTGTCGGCGACCGGCGCGGGGATCCCTCGACCCCACGCCAGGCCGACCGGGTTGTCGGCGTCGCCCAGGTCCGAGACGTCGTTCGGCAGCACGCTGATCAGCGCGTAGTCGTGCATGCCGTGGTACTGGCCCTCGAACTTCACGATCTTGTCGCGGCCGGTGTAGGCCCGGGCGACGCGCATCGCATGCATCGTGGCGTCGGTGCCGGACGTGGCCATGCGGGCCATCTCGACCCAGCCGTTCAGCTCGCACAGGAGCTCCATCGCCCGGACCTCGTCCTCCGAGGTCAGCGAGAAGCTGACGCCGCGGCGCATCCGCTCGTTGACGTAGTCGTCGACGCGCTCGTCGGCGTGCCCCAGGATGACGGGCCCGTAGCCCATCCGCAGGTCGATGTACTCGTTGCCGTCGAGATCCCAGATGCGGGCGCCCTTGCCGCGGTCGATGTAGACGGTGTCCTCGCCCCAGGCGCGGAAGTTGGAATCCGCGCCGCCGGGCAGCGTCCGGGTGGCCCGCCGGTACATCTCGCCCTGGATCTCGCGCTTCAGGCTGGGAGTTGCGGACTCTGGCGCCATGGTTCCTCCGCGGCTCAACCGGACCCGGCCCTGCCCCCGGCGTTGACCGTGCGCGCGGGCGGGCCTGGGACGAGGGGCCGCGCGGGTGTTCCGGTGGGCGGGACGGGTGAGGTCGGGATCGTGCCATGCGCTCGCGCGGCGTGTCAACGATCTTCGCGCGAAGCGGGCGTCCCATGTGCGATTCGCGTCGCTGGTGCGACGCGTGCGTGCGATGTTGCGCCGTGACGACGGTGCCGGCCTTCGGCGCGTCGGACCCGGGTCACGCCGAGCGATACTCCACATCCCGGGCCCCGCCCGGCACCGGGCAGCCCACACGAGGGAGGCGGACCTCGCTCCCGCGTACACTCCGGGCGATGCCCGGCCTGTATCTCGCCGCGATCGTCGGCTCGCTCGCCGGCCTCGCCCTGCTCGACCGCCGCCTCCAGCTCGGGCTCTGGAGCCGCGCCACCCTGGCCGCGATCGTCGCGGTGGAGATCGCCTTCCTGGCCTTCGACCTCGTCGGCGCGGCAGGCGGCTGGTTCGCCACGAACACCGACTGGGTCATCGCCTACTGGCCGCCGGGCATCCCTCCGGAGGAACCCCTCCTGCTTGCCTTCATCACGACGTGGGCCATCGCCCTGTACCGGCTGGCAGGCCGCTGGACCGGCGAGGACCGACCATGATCGGGGAGTACACGCTGGCGGGCATCGCCTGGCTCACCGGCGCATTCGTCCTCGCGCGGGCTGCGGGGATCCTGCGCCGGCGCAGCACCTGGATCGCGCTGGGCGTGTTCCTGGCCTTCACCGTCGTCTTCGACGCCGTCCTCACGGGGCTCCCGATCGTGGTCTACGGCGAGGCCCACATCTCCGGGATCCGGCTGGGGACCACGCCCGTGGAGGACTATCTCTACGGGCTGGCGCTGTGCCTGACGGCCATCGCAACGTACGAGATCGCGCGCCGGCGATGGGGCGCCGGGTGAGCGCGACGTGGGCGGGCGCCGGGTGAGCGCGACGCGGGTGCGGGCGCCGGGTGAGCGCGACGCGGGCGCGGGCGGGCGCCGGGTGAGCGCAATCCGCGCCGTCCTGGCGGCCAGCAGGCCCATCTCCTGGGTCAACACGGCGCTCCCGTTCCTTGCGGCTGCCTACGAGGTGGAGCGCGGGCTGACGCCCCTGCTGACCCTCGGGTTCCTCTACTTCCTGGTGCCGTTCAACCTGCTGATGTACGGCGTCAACGACATCTACGACTACGCCAGCGACCTGGCGAACCCGCGCAAGCAGTCCGTCGAGGGGTCGCTCGTGCCGCCCGACCGGCGGCGCCTCATCTGGACGGCGATCGCGGTCACCAATCTCCCCGTCCTCGCCCTGATCGCCCTCCTCGCACCACCGGCCGGCACGGCCGCGATCGTGGCCGCCGCCGTCGCCGCGTGGATCTACTCGGCGCCGCCGCTGCGGACCAAGGAACGCCCTTTCCTGGATTCCCTGACGAGCGCCTCGCACTTCGTGCTGCCGGCGGTCGCCGGATTCCTGGTGGCGGGGCTGCCGGTCGCGGAGCTCCCGTGGTTGATCCTCGGCGGGTTCCTCGCCTGGGGCGTGGCCAGCCACGCGGTCGGCGCGGTCCAGGACATCGCGTACGACCGGGCGGCCGGGATCGGATCCATCGCGACGGCAATCGGCGCCCAGGGGACGGCGCGTGTCGCGCTCGCCGGCTACAGCCTCGCCGTCCTCGCGGCGCTCGCGCTCGGGCTCCCCTACGGCCCGGTGGCGGCCGCCGTGCTGGCGCTCTTCCTCCTGCTCCCGATCTCGATCCTGGGCTCCCCCACCGAGGCCCAGGCTCGCCGGGCGTGGCGCAGCTTCCTCGGCCTGAACCCGATCGCAGGGTTCGTGATCACGCTCCTTCTCCTGCGCCACTGGGGCCTGTCCAGCGAGCCCGTGGGCGCCATCTGGACGGGCGCCACGGTCGGGGTGATCGGCCTGCTCCTGGCGAACCTCGTCCTGACCGAGCTGGTGGTGCGCCGGGCCGCAGCGTTCCCGGGCACCCAGGTAACCCGCCCCGGCAGCGGCGGCCGGCTGCCGCCGCTCACCGTGGTCGTCCCCGTTCGCGACGAGGCCGCCCGCCTGCCGGAGCTCCTCGCCGCGCTCGCCGCCCAGGACCATCCCGATCTCGCCATCCTCGTCGCCGACGACGGCTCGTCCGACGGGAGTGCGGAGACGGCCCGCTCGTGCCTGGCTCGCCTCCGCCCGGAGGCGGCAGCCGCCGGGCGCGACCGCGTCCTCGTCGTGCCGCCGAAGCCGCCCGGCTGGGCCGGCAAGAGCTGGGCCTGCGACCGTGCCAGCGCCGTGGCTGACACCCCCCACCTCCTGTTCCTGGACGCCGACACGCTGCCGCGTCCCGATGCCGTGCGGGTCCTCGCGTCCGAGCTGGTGCGTACCGGGGCGGGTCTCCTGAGCGGCGTCACCGCGTACTCCATGCCGTCGTGGCGCGAGCGGGCCCTGGTCCCCCTCTTCCCCGCCACGCTCTTCGGGTTCCTTCCCCTCTGGCTCCTGCGCCGGACGGGTGGCCGTCCGCGGGCCCTGGCGTTCGCCTACGGGCCGCTCCTGCTGGTCGACCGGGCGGCCTACCTGCGCGCCGGGGGCCACGCCAGCGTCCCCGGCACGCAGCGCGAGGACGTGGAGCTGGCGCGGACGTTCGTGGCGGCTGGAGAGCGGGTGCACCTCGTCCACGCTGCGGACGTCGGCGCAACCCGCCACTACCCCGACGGCAGCGGGGCACTGCGGGCATGGCGCCGCGTCTTCGTGGCGTACGCGGGCGACAACCTGGCGGTGGCGATCGCGGGACTCGCGGGCACGGTCGTCTGCTGGCTCCTGCCGCTGCTCCTTCCCATCCTCGGGGCCCTCTCGCGCGATACAGTGATGACGACGGGTGGGCTGGCCGCCCTCGGGCTCCTCGCTGCGTTCCGCCTGCTCCTGGCATGGCGCGAACGGCAGCCGCTCGCGAGCATCCTGCTCCACCCCGTTACCGTCATCGCGACGCTGGGCGCGATGCTGCTGAGCCTGCTTGACGCCGTTCGCGGCACGCCCGCCACCTGGCGTGGCCGACCGTACGAGGAACCGAACCCATGACCGCCCCCGTCGCCGAACTCCGCTCGCCACAGCTGCCGGCCGCGGAACGGGCCACGCCCGGCCCCCGCCGGCCTCGCGCCGTCGTCGTCGGCGGCGGCTTCGGCGGCCTCGCCGTCGCGATCCGCCTCCTGGCCGACGGCCACGACGTGACGGTCGTGGAACGCCGCGCCACCGTCGGCGGCCGGGCCTCCCAGATCCGCGACGCCGGGTACACCTGGGACACGGGTCCGTCGCTCATCACGATGCCGGAGCTCTTCGACGAGCTGTTCCGCCTTGCCGGGAGCTCGCTGGAGGCCGAGGTCCGGCTCCACGAGCTGGATCCCATGTACCGGATCTACTGGACTGACGACGACCGCCACTTCGACTTCACCACGGACGTGGCCAGCCTGCGGCGCCAGATGGGGGGCTTCAACGTCTTCGACGCCGCCAACCTCGACCGCTTCCTCGCCGACACGCGGCGAATCCACGAGGAGGGGATCCTCGTGGCGGGACGGATGCCGTTCCTGCGGGCGTGGGACTTCGCGGGCCTCGTCCCGAAGATGGCGGGCCTGGACGCCGTCCGCTTCCTGGGCAGCTACGTCGCGAAGTACTTCAAGGACCCGAAGATCCGCCAGGTCTACGACTTCCACTCCCTCTTCATCGGCGGCGACCCGGACCGCGTCCCGGCCATCTACGCGGCGATCGCCTACCTGCAGGTCGCCGGCGGCAGCTGGTACGCCGAGGGCGGCGTCTACTCCGTCGTCGAGGCCATGGCCAGGCTCGTGACCCGCGGCGGCGGCCGCATCCTGACGGGCGACGGCGTCGCCCGGATCGTGCACCGCGACGGCCGGGCCAGCGCCGTCCTGACCGACGCGGGCCTCGAGATCCCGGCCGA
This sequence comes from uncultured Chloroflexia bacterium, assembly GCA_963810065.1. Classification (GTDB taxonomy): domain Bacteria; phylum Chloroflexota; class Limnocylindria; order Limnocylindrales; family CSP1-4; genus CTSoil-043. Next base: position 29,042 of record CAWELX010000004.1, read on the forward strand.
CCTCGTCGTCTACAACGGCGACGTGACGGCCCGCTCGAGCGTCCTGCCCGACGCGCCGGACCGCCTGCCCTGGCGCCTGCGGCCGCTGCGCACCACGATGAGCTCCTACCTCCTCTACCTGGGCACGAACCGGCGCTTCGACCGGCTCCTGCACCACACGCTGATCGTGGGCGACGACTACCGGGGCTTCATTCGCGAGGTGACCCACGAACGCCGGATGCCCACGAGCTTCTCCGTCTATCTCCACGCGCCGACCCGCACGGAGCCCGGCATGGCCCCCGACGGTGGGGACTCGATCGCCGTGCTCCTGCCGGTCCCCAACCTGCGCTCGGGCGACGACTGGACGCGCGTCGAGCCGGACCTGCGCGGACGGCTGCTCGACTGGCTGGAAGGGCCGGGGAACCTGCCGGGCCTCCGATCGTCGATCGTCACGGAGCACAGCTGGACACCCCTGACGTTCCGCGACGACCTCGGGGCGACCGACGGCAACGCGTTCGCCGTCGAGCCGACCCTCCAGCAGTCGGCCTACTTCCGCCAGCCGAACCGGGACCGGGTGATCCGCAACCTCTACTACGTCGGGGGCGGCACGCATCCGGGGGCCGGGCTCCCGGGGACCCTCCTCACGGCGGAGGTGACGGCGAACGTGGTCCGCGCCGACGCGGCGGCCCGGGGGCGCTGACGGGCGCGCCCGTCCGGATGCTCCCGCGACCATGACCGGCATGCCCGACGCCGCCGTGCAGGACCCAGCGCTGCCGCCCGCGGCCCGCGACCCGGCCGTCATGGCCCTGCTCCCGGAGGCGCGCGCGACGATCGAGCGCGTGGCCCGCACGTTTGCGCTCGCCGCACGCCTGCTCCCGCGCGACGTCCGCGAGGACGTGGACCTGCTGTACCTCGTCCTCCGCACGCTCGACGACCTCGTGGACCTGGAAGGATCGCGTGACGGGGGTCCCCCCGCGGTCGACGCGGAGGCGCGTCTCGCGGCGGTGGAGGCCTGGGCTCGGTGCGCGGCGCCGGCCGCGGCGCGAGGAGCGGCGCCGGCCGCGGCGCGAGGAGCGGCGCCGGCCGCGGCGCCGGCCGCGGCCACCCGCGAGACCCGGATCCTCGCCGACCTGGCCCGGCGCCATCCCGCACTTCCCCGGGACGCCGTCGCCGACTTCATGACGGGCATGCGCCAGGACCTGGCCGGGCCGCGGATCGCCACCGACGACGACCTGGACGTCTACTGCTACCGCGTCGCCGGCACGGTGGGCCGCCTCATGGCGGCGATCCTCGGCGGCGAGGGCCCGGAGGCCGACGCGGCGGCCCGCAGCCTGGGGAGCGCCATGCAGCGGACGAACATCATCCGCGACGTCGACGAGGACCTCGCCCACGGCCGGATCTACCTGCCGGCCGACGCGCTGGCCCGCCACGGCATCACCCCTGCCACCCTCGCGACCGCCGACCGGCGGGCGCTCCTGGCCGACGCGATCGCCCGGGCCGACGCCGCCTACGCGGCCGGCGTCACCGGGATCCCGCGCCTCCGGCATGGCCGTCGCTCGATCCGGGCCGCGGCCATCCTGTACCGGGAGATCCTCCGGCAGGTGGAGCGCGACGGCCTCGGCGCCCGGCGCCCGCATCGGGCTGTCGTTCCACGGAGTCGCAAGGCGTGGCTTGTGCTCCGGTCGCTCGTCGGCGGAGCCTGAGCGGCGTGGCGGTGCCCGGCGGCGACCCGGCCACGGTGGCGCCGCTCGTCGCCCTTGCGCTGCTGGCCGTCGGCTGGATCGCCGGCAGCTTCCCGTCGGCCGTCGTCATCGGGCGCGCCGTCGGGATCGACCCGCGCACGCAGGGCGAGCGAAACCCGGGCTCGGCGAACGTCTGGCGCCTCGCGGGCCCGCGCGCCGGTCTCGCCGTCCTCCTCCTGGACGGGTTCAAGGCGCTCCTGCCCGCGCTCCTGGGCTGGGCCGTCGCGGGCTATTGGGGCGCGGTGGCAGCCGGGGTCGGCGCCGTCGCCGGCGCGATCCGGCCGGTCGTCCCGGGGTGGCGCGGCGGCCGGGGCGTGGGGGCGGCCGTGGGTGCGGCGATCGGGATCAACCCCGTGGCCGGGGCGATCGGGCTCATCGCGACCGGCGTCGGCTGGTTGGCCCTCCATCGGGCGAGCCGGGCCACCGTGGTCGGGTTCGTGGCATATCCGATCGCCTGGGCAGCCATCTTCGTGCGGGATGCCGCGACCCTGCTCGCGTTTGCGGGCTGCGGTCTCCTGTACCTCGTGGCACTGGCTGGCTGGCTGGCGACGCGGAACCGGGCCCGCGCGTAGGCGATCGCCCGGCGGGGCTACCCGGCCGCGACGCCGCGCTGCGGAAGGCCCAGGAGCTGGCGCAGGGCGCGAGGGAGCAGGTCGGGATCGACCTGCTCCGGCTGCAGGTAGTACTGGAGGATGAGCCCCGAGCCGAGCGCCGAGACGAGCGAACCCAGCTCGGCGGCCGCGAACGGGGTGGTGACTCCCTCCTCTGCCAGCTTGCGCTCGATCAGCAGCCCGAACTCCTCGCGCATCTGGCGGTAGTCCTTGGCGACGACGGCCCGGAGGGACGGATCGCGCATCGCGGCCAGCCACAGCTCGATCGTCAGGACATCCCATGCCTCGTCCCCGGCGGCCTGAGAGCGGAGCATGTCGCCCATCCCGTCGACGAAGTCGCCGATCGGCATGGCGAGGAAGGCCCCGTTCGTCTCCTCCAGGCCCAGGCTCACGCCGCGCCGCTCGGCAAGGGCCACGAACAGCTCGCCCTTGGAGGCGAAGTTCGAGTACACCGCGCCCTTGGTGTACCCGGCGGCCTCGGCGACCGCCTCCAGGGAGGCGCCGTGGTACCCGAGCCGGTTGAAGACCTCGGCCGCCGCGTCGAGGAGGCGCTCGCGCGTCTGGGCGCGGCGCTCGTCGCGCGTCAGGCGTCCGGTCGGTTCGACGGCGTCCATGTGGCAACGATACCACACGGTATCACAATCCCCTATGGTATTGACATACCTAGCAGTATCTGCATACTGAGCAGTATCACTTCACGCCCCCCGCGAGGGGCCTCCTGCGGGGGACCACACCGCGATGCTTCTCGAGATCTCCGGCCTGACCAAGACCTACCGGAAGGGTGCCCGGGCCAACGCCGGCATCGACCTCTCGGTCGAGGCAGGCGAGGTCTTCGGCCTCCTGGGCCACAACGGGGCCGGAAAGACCACGCTCGTCAACCAGGTCATCGGGCTCCTCCTCCCCGACGCCGGGACGATCACGATCGACGGCCGCGACGTCGTCGCGGACCCGAGCTATGCACGTCGCGCCTGCTCCATCCAGCCACAGGCCCAGGTGCCCCTTGACGGCCTCACCCCGCGCCAGGCAATCGAGCTCGTCGGGCGGATCCGGGGCGGCAGCCGCGCCGACATCCGCGCGCGGTCGGCCCACCTCGCCGACGCGCTCGACATCGGCGAGTGGATGGACCAGGACGGCAGGAAGCTGTCGGGTGGCGTGAAACGCCTCGTGTCGTTCGCGATGGCCGCCGTCATGCCCGGCCGGCTGGTCGTCTTCGACGAGCCCACGAACGACGTCGACCCCGTCCGCAGGCGGCTCCTGTGGAGCCAGGTCCGCGCGGTCGGCGACGCGGGCGCCGCCGTCCTGCTGGTGACCCACAACGTCGTCGAGGCGGAGCGGGCCGTGGACCGGCTGGCGATCCTCGACCACGGCCTCGTGATCGAGACCGGAACGCCGACGGAGCTCAAGGAGCGGGTCGCGGACGACCTGCGGCTCGAACTGGTCCTGGAGCCCGGGGCCAGCGCGCCGCCGATGCCCGACTGCGTGGTCCGTTCGGTGGGCGCCGGCCAGCGCGTGGTGGCCACCGTCCACGCCGGCGCCGCCTCGCAGGCGGTGGGGTGGGCGGTCGATCTCAAGCGCGCAGGGGTCGTCGAGGAGTACCGCCTCGGGCCGGCGACCCTGGAGGACGTCTACGTCGAGCTCGTCGGACGCGCCGATGTGCTCGCCAACGGCAACGGCGGCGCCGCCGTCACGACTGCGTCGATCGCGTCACCCGCCGACAAGGAGGCCGTCGATGGCCGCGCTGCGTAGCTACGCACTCCTCGTGAAGTGGCAGGCGCTCCGCTCCAAGGGCTTCCTGCCGTTCGCGATCATCATCCAGGCGCTCTTCTCGCTGGGCATCGTGGTCGGGCTTCCGCTCCTGTTTCCCCAGATGGACGAGACGACGATCCTCTACCTCGCCACCGGCGCGCCCGCCATCACCCTGATCACGATGGGCCTCGTGGCGGTGCCCCAGATGGTGGCCCAGGCGAAGACGGAGGGCACGCTGGACTACATGCGGACCCTCCCGATCCCGCGGGTCGTGTACCTGCTGGCCGACCTGACGGTCCAGCTGGCGATCGTGCTGCCGGGCGTCGTCTTCGGCGTCGTCATCGCCACGCTGTGGTTCGACCTGCCGCTGCGCCCGAGCCCGCTGGTGGTCCCGTCGGTGGTCCTCGTCGTCCTCACCGCGACTGCCGTCGGCTACGGCCTCGCCGCCGTCCTGCCGCCCCTGATGGCCAACCTCATGAGCCAGGTGCTCGTGGTGCTGGTGTTCATGTTCAGCCCGCTCAACTTCCCGGCCGAGCGCATGCCCGACTGGCTGGCTGCCCTGCACTCGGTGCTGCCGATCCAGGCGATGGGCGAGGTCCTCCGCGGGACCCTCGCGCCGCAGGCGTTCCCGCTCACCGGCGGCGCGTACGCGATGCTGGCCGCCTGGGCGGTCGCGGCCTTTGTCGTCACCTGGCGGATCCTGGCCCGCCGCGGATGACGGGGCGGACCCGCTGCCTCCCTACTCCGCGGGGGCGACCCAGCGCGGCAGCTCGCGGGCCAGCGTCGCGAGGGGGAGCGAGCCGTGGCCCAGGAGCGCGTCGTGGAAGGCGCGCAGATCGAAGGCCGCGCCGTCGCGCGCCGCCAGCTCCGCCCGCAGGCGCTCGATCTGGCGCTGGCCGATCTTGTAGGTCAGCGCCTGGCCCGGCCAGACGACGTAGCGGTCGGTCTCGATGTCCGCGTCGGTGTCGGTGAGCCCGGCACCCCGGAGGACGTCGACGCCCCACGCCCGGTCCTTGCGGAGGGCATGGATCCCGGTGTCCACCACCAGGCGGGCGGCGCGCCAGGCCTGGCCGCCCAGCATGCCGAATCGCTCGCCCAGGTTGCGGTAGAGGCCCAGCTCGTCGGCCAGGCGCTCCGAGTAGAGCCCCCAGCCTTCAGCGTACGCGGAGCCGACCAGGCGCGCGCCCAGGCGCCGGAACGCGGGCAACGACGCCTGCTCCATCTCGAGGGCGATCTGGAAGTGGTGGCCCGGGACCGCCTCGTGGTACGTCGTCGTGGCCAGGTTCGAGAGATAGCGGCTGGGCAGGTCGCCGGCGTTGACGAAGTAGATGCCCGGCCTCGAGCCGTCGACCGCGGGCGGATAGTAGTAGGCGAACGGCGCGTCCGTCTCCATGAACTCCTCGACCGGGCGCACCTCGCAGCCGGCGCGGGGGAGGCGCCCGAAGACCCGGGGCGCCTGCTCGTAGGCCCGGCCGATGTCCTCGGTGGCGCGTGCCACGAGCTCCGCCTTCGTGGCGAAGCGGTTGGCCGGGTCCCCGTGGAGCGCGGACCGGTAGGCGGCGATGTCGTCGAAGCCGGCGGCGCGGGCGATGGTGCGCTGCTCGCCCTGGATCGACTCCAGCTCGGCGAGGCCGACCTGGTGGACCTCCTCCGGGTCGAGATCCAGCGTCGTCCATTGCTGGATCGCGGCGCGGTAGCGCTCCTCGCCGCGCGGCGCGGACCAGAGCCCCGGATCCTCCCGCGTGGCGGCCAGGTAGGGGCCGCGAACCGCTTCCAGGTAGCGGGCCAGCGCCGGCCGGAGGTCCCGCTCCACCGCGGCCTCCAGGCGCGCGCGCCCGTCCGCCTCGGCGTCGGCCGCCAGCCGCGGGATCCGGACCAGCGCCAATTCCGCGGCCGGGACCGCCAGGAGCCGTTCCGTCTGGGCGATGACGCGTTCCGCGACGAGGCGGGCCGCCGTGCTGCCGTCGGCGAGGCCCTCGTCGAGCAGGTCGATGGCGTCGTCCACGAACGCCGGGAACGCCGCGTAGCGCGCCAGCAGCCTCTCCAGCCGCTCGGGCGAGTCGGCACGCTGGATCTGCACCACCTGGGAGAGCAATGCCTGCGGCCCATCCATCTGGTCGACGTTCGCGATGACGTCCATCCGCAGGTCGTCCGACCGGATGCCGAGCTCGCAGACGACCCGCAGCATGTCGTGGGTGATCCGCTCCTCGGTCGGGAGGTCCGCCACCGGGATGGCGGCGAGCTCGGCGAGCGTCGCCTCGCGCAGCGCGCGGGCCTTCGCGCGGCCGGCGGCGGAGATGTCCGGCAGCCGCTCGTCGAAGCGATCGTCGCCGTAGAGCGTCGCGGTGAGCGGCGACTCCTCGAGCATCGCTTCCCAGAACCGGTCGGCGAGCGCGTTGACGGCGGCGGGAGTGGGGGCAACGGGGGCGGTCATGGGTCCTCCGGGGCGGGTCGGACGGCGGACGCCGCGGCGGGGCGGCAGGGGCGACCGGTGGACGGGGGCGACGGCGGGGGCGGGATGCTCAGGCGAGCACGACGTCGCGGAGAATGCGGAGGGGGAGCTTCCCGTGGCGCAGGACGTCGTCGTGGAAGCGTCGGATGTCGAAGGCGTCGCCCTCGCGGGCGGTCCGCTCGCGGCGCAGCGCCTGGATCTCGCGGCGGCCGGTCATGTAGGCCAGCGCCTGGCCCGGCCAGGCGATGTAGCGGTCGGTCTCGATCGAGGCGTCGGTCGGGTGGATCCCCGCGGCGACCATCGTCTCGAACGCCTTCTGGCGGCTCCAGCCGTAGGCGTGGAGCCCCGTGTCGACGACGAGGCGGACGGCGCGCAGCGCCTGGCTGTCGAGCATGCCGAAGCGCTCGGCCTCGCTCCGGAAGAGGCCTGCCTCGTCCGCGACGCGCTCCGTGTAGAGCGCCCAGCCCTCGACGTAGGCGGTCCCCTGGGGCCAGAAGCCGAGCGTCCGGAAAGCCGGCAGGCCTTCCAGCTCCATCTCCAGCGCGATCTGGAAGTGGTGGCCGGGGACGGCCTCGTGATAGGTCGTGGAGGCGGCCGACCAGTACGTGCGGCTGGGCAGGTCGTAGGCGTTGACGAAGTAGATGCCCGGCCGGGATCCGTCCATGGTGGGCGGGTAGTAGTAGGCCCCGGGAGCGTCCTTCTCCAGCAGCTCCTCCACCCGACGGACCGTGCAGCCGGCCTTCGGGACGCGCGAGAAGAGGCGCGGCGCCGCGGCGAAGGCGCGGTCAACGTCCTCCTGGCAGCGCGCCACGAGCGCCTCGGGCGTGGGCGGGATCTCGGCCGGGTCGGCGTTGAGGGCCACCCGGTAGGCCGCGGTGTCGTCGCCGAAGCCGGCCGCCCCGGCGATCGCGCGGCGCTCCGCCTCGATCTCCTCCAGCTCCGCGAGGCCCACGTGGTGGAGCTCGTCGGGCGTGACGTCCAGGCTGGTGTAGGCGCGGACCTTCGCCGCGTAGCGCGCCTCGCCATCGGCGACGAAGCACAGCCCGGGGTTCTCACGCGCGACCGGCAGGTACTCCCGCAGCGCGGCCAGGTATCGGCCGTCGGCCGGCCGGACGTGGCGTTCCACCGCCTCCAGCACGCGGGCCCGGTCGGCCTCGTCGGCGAGGGCCGGGAGCGTGACGATCGGCGACGCGGCGGGCGGTGCCTCGAGGAGCCGCTCCAGCTGGTCGACGACGCGGTCGGCGACGACCCGGGCCGCCGTCAGGCCCGCCGCTCGCCCCTCCCCCATCAGGTCGATGACGGTCTCCGTCAACGCGGGATAGGCGGCGATCCGGGCGAGGAGTCGCTCCACGCGCTCCGGCGTGTCCGCCTTCTGCATCTGGACGAGCTCGGGCAGGAGCGACTGGTGACCCTGCTGCTGGACCGCCGCGACGAGATCCTCGCGCAGGTCGTCCTCGACGACCTGCTGCTCGGCGATCAGCGCCAGGAGGTCGCGCGAGATGCGCTCCTCGTCGTCGAGCCCTGCCGGGTCGATGGCCCGGGCTCCGGAGAGCGCCTCCTCCGCGAGCGCTCGTCGCGCGGCACGACCCACCGGACCGGGGTCGTCCAGGCGATCATCGAAGCGCTCGTCGCCGTAGATCGTGGCGAGCGTCGGGTTCAGCTCGAGCGTGCGCTCCCACGTGCGCGCGCAGAGATCGGCAAGGGTGGCGGAAGGGGTCGTCGACATGCGGGTAGCGTACGCCGCGGTCGCCCGAGGTGCCGGGCGCGGACTGCCCGCCGGCCGGGCCCGTGGGTGCAGGGGTGCGGCCCGGTCAGGCCCTGAACAACGGGAGCTGGTCCGGCCGATCGCCGACGGGGTCCAGCCCCAGGTAGGGCTGCAGGGCATCGAGACCCGGGTGCGGGAGTGCGGCGAAGCGCCGCAGGGCGTCCGTCCGGAGCACGTGCCAGTTCCCGGCCTCCATCGCGGCCCGCAGAACAGGCGACCCTTCCAGCTTGCGCCGCAGCAGATCCACGCGCTCGGGCGGCACAACGAGGAAGCGCACCATCCGCTCGTCGGCGGGGATGCTGCGGCCGCGCCGCAGGACGGGCTCCCCCAGCATGGCCGTCCACTCCACCTCGAACAGGAAGGCGAATCGTGGACGCACGTACCAGCAGCAGTCGACCTGCTCCAGTGCGTCCGCCCCGCCTCGCCCCAGGAAGCCCAGTGACGGCTCGCGTTCGTCCGCCAGCAGCTTGGCGCCCAGCGGCACGCCCTCCGCGCGGCGTCCCTGCTCGCGCGGCGAGATGAAGACGTGGAGACCCAGGCGGTGGCCCAGGTCGGCCAGCAGGCCGATGCTGGATGCGTGCTCGTGAGACCGCGCCTGGAGGTCGTCGCGGGCCACCAGGCGGCCGTCGCCCGGCGCCGGGACGCCATAGCTGGCCAGGCAGGCGTCCACCAGCCATGGATCCGGCGCGTCCGGTCCACGGAACGTCTCGTCGAGCCGGGCGCGGATCGCGGCCTCGGGGACCGAGCCGCCCGTGCCCAGCAGGCTGAAGACGGCCCACTCCAGGCGGTCGGCGAGCGGGGCGGCGGCCTCGGCTTCGTCGCGCGGGTCGCGGAGCCAGAACCGGCCACCTTCCGACGGGGCGATCTTCCGCTGGTCCGGTCGCGACAGCTCGCCGTCGATCAGCGCGAGGAGGTCCGTTCCCGCGGCGACGGGCGGCGACGCGCCGTCCGAAACGCCGCCCACGTCCGGGCTCCCATCGGCGCCACGGCTCGCGGGGCTCACCGCGGCGCCGAGGCCTGCCGGGATCCCCGTGGCACCGAGGCCTGCCGGGCCTTCGCCCCCCGGCGTGTTCGCGTCGCCTCCGGCAGGCGCCGCGGCGGCAGCCACCGCGGCCTTCGCGTAGCGATGAAGCTGCCCGCTCCGGTCGAGGGCCACGAGGAGCTCCCCGATGAGGTGCTGCTGGTCGGCCGGCTCGCCGCGCGCCTGGAGGGCCATGACAGCCGCCTCGGTGACCACCCGGTTGAGCTCGCTCACGGAGAAGCGCCCGGCAATCGGCGCGGGGCCTCCGAACAAGCCCCGGGTGGTGATGATGGTCGGGTCGCCGGCACCGCCCGGCGTCGTCGCGAGGGGCCGGTTGGCGCGCGTCCGCGCCGCGTCGCCGAGGCGGCCCGTCGGAGGGACCAGCTCGATGATGCCGCCGGGCGTCCGGCCCGGCTCCGCCAGGCGGGCTGCGGCCAGGCGCCACCCGGCCGTGGCGCCCGCGACGACGTTCGCCGCCATGCCCGGCGCGCCGTCGGGATCCAGGAGGATCACCCCCACCGCGTCCGGCGCCATGGCGGGCGCTGCCGCCTCCAGGGCCGCCCGCAGCGCGGGTGCGCGACGCGGCGGCCGCGCGCCGACGTCCAGGAGTGGCGCCAGGGGCAGCAGCCGCGCCGCCTCGCTCCCGAGGCCCCACGCGGTGACGAGGAACGCCTCCGACAGGCGCCCCGGCGTCCACTCGGGCAGCGGCTGCGCCAGGACCAGGCGGACCCGGGCACGCTGGGCAGCCGTCAGCGCCTCGGCCTCGGCGGCGAGGCGCCCGTAGGCGTCGCCGGAGCCCACGCGCAGCGAGATCATCGGGGGTCCGTCGAACAATCCGTCCAGGGGATCCGCAAGACGGGCCTCCACGGCGCCGTGGGGACCCTCGTCCAGCGCCTGCACGAAGGCCCGGACGAGCTGGTAGCCCTCCTCGAAGGCGCGCCACGGGTTGCGTTCGCGCCAGCCCGGCGCTCCGGCGGGCCTGACGCGACCCTCGGCGATGCGCAGGGAGCTGGCCCGGCCGGGATACCCGTTGAGGCGGCTGGACGGCAGGATGGCGTGCAGGAAGGCCAGGCGCAGGGCGGACGTGACCTGCGACGCGCGGAGCTCGCCCTCGATCCTGGTGAGGATGGCGTGCAGGGCGGCAAGCTGGCGCGGCGAGTGAAGCTCCAGCAGCTGCTCAAGGAGGCCGCCCGGCTCGTCGCCCAGCGGGAAGCGGCGGGCGATCTCCTCGCGCACGACAGGATCCCCGGTGGCGGCCGTCGCCAGGTCGAGATCCCGCGCCTCAGGGGCCACCTGGCGGAGCTCCCCGCCGCGTCCGCGCCGGTCCAGGCAGGCGGGGCAGCGGAACGACCGCCGCGTCGGCCGGAGGGCCTGTCCCGGGCCGGGTTCCCAGACCAGCTCCTCGAGGGCCAGCGTCCTGCCGCAGGTTGGGCATCGCGTGGCGAAGCCTTCGTCGATCCAGGCGCGCAGGCTGGTCGTCCCGAGCGGGGCGGCCGCGACGGCCTGGAACGCGGCGTCGAGGTGGCGCAGGTCGGGTGCCCGGACGACCACGTCCGCCAGCAGCCGGGTCAACGGCGACGTCTCGACCGACACGGCGCGCCGTCCCAGGGCCAGGGCGGCGCGGGCGACCCAGCCCCCCCGGCCGAAGAGGTCGATGACCACGTCGTCGAGCGCCGTGGTCGCCTCGATGCGCGCCGCAAGGACGTCCGCCGGGAGCGCCGGGGCGAGCCGGGCGAAGATCGGGAGCGAGAGCGGCTCAGCGGGCCGGCCCGCGATGTCGCGAGGTGTCATCAGGCGGGATTCTGCCAGAGGACCCGGAGCGGGCCGCGCGGCGGCCCGGGGGCCGGTCCGGCGTCAGGCCCGGGAACGATCGCCCGGCAGGCGCGGACCGGGCATGGGGCTACGGCTCCTCGAGCTCGTCCGGCTCCTCCTCGAAGGCTTCGTCGGGCGTGACCTCGGCGGGGAGGACCCGATCGAGATCCTCGATCTCCTCGTCCTCGACGTCGTCCTCGAGGTCCTCCTCGAGGTCCTCGTCCTCGCGCAGGAGCGTGCCCTTCGTGTACGGCCGGAGGTCGGTGGACCGGGCCGCCGTCGGGAAGCTCACCTTGCCGTAGTTGCGGGGATCCTGGTAGACCTCGCGGATGATGATCCGGACGTCCTGCGCCCCGAGCGAGGTCACGCCGGCGGCGTACTTGTTGCCGTTGGCAATGAGCTTCAGGAGCCGGGCCGCCACCCGGGGCTCCACCACCCCGACGCGGATGCCGTTGGAGATCGCGATGAGGTGCTTCCCCTCGGCGATCAGCTCCACGTAGTCGCCCGGGTTCACCTGGGCCAGCACCTTCGGGCGGGCGAGCTCCACGAGGTGGGCGAATCCGGTCTTGCCGGTCTCCTCCACGAAGATGGAGACGGGAGCCTTGCTCGTCGGGTCGGCGGGTGTCGTCCGGTCGCCGGCCTCCACGAGCAGCAGCTTGAGGCGGTCGATGTTGCGCTCGGCGATCCGGTTCGTCGGATCCAGCGCGAGTGCCTTCTGGTAGTGCTCGCGCGCCCCGGCGAGATCGCCCATCTCCCAGAGGGACTTGGCGAGGCGGTTCTGGGCCTCGGGATCGGCACCGAGCTCGATGAGCTTGCGGTTCGTCTCGGCAGCCTCCTCCCAGCGGGCGGCGGCGGCGCTGGCGATCGCCTGCTCGGTCAGGGTGCGCTTCACCCGGGAGAGGCTGGGGGCGCTCGGCGCTTGCGGCTCGAGCTCGGGGAACGTCACGGAGGGCGGGTCCTTTCGGGTCGGCGCGGGGCGCGCCGCATCAGGATTTGGACGAGGGTGCGCGACTGCCGTTTGTACACCCGGGCGCGCACTCGTCAAACGCCGGGGCGCGCGGCGCCGCGTCGGCATCCGCGGCGCCGTGCGCGCGCTGCGCCGACGGCGTCCCGGAGCCCGCGCGTCGCCGTCCGCGCCATGACCGGCCCGCGGCCGCCGTCGCCGCGCGGAGGGGCGCTGGGCCGGGCATCGTCGGCGACACCGGCAGCACCGTCTTCGCGGTGACGCTTGACGGCCGGACCGTCATCACGCGCTTCGCCGGCCTCGCGGGAGGCCCTCCGGGCCCGGGGGGGCCAGGGGCGGGCGGCGATCCGGCCCGCGCGGCGGCCCTGGACCTCCTGGCGCAGCTTTCGGATCCCGGCCATGGCTGGGGCGGCACCACCGGGACCCGTGCCCCGCTCCGGCCCGCCGGTTACCGGGTCTTCGTTGCGCCCGGGGCGCCGCCGGCCGACGCGACCGTCAGCGAGCCGCCCATCGCATGGCCGCTGGGAGTGCCGCTCGCCGCCTTCGGGTCGCCGGCTGTGCCCGATCGCGGGATCCCGGGGCTTCGGATGGGGGTCGTGGCGGGCGCGGACGCCGTGACGCTCGGCGCGGCGCTCGCGCAGGCCACGCAGCTCACCGCGTTCACGTCCGGCGGCCGGGCCTACACGCTGTATGCCCGTCCGCTGCTGCCCGATGAGCTGGGCGGCTGAACCCCCGCCTCGTTTCCGCCTCACCGGCCGGTTCCCGACTCCAGGCGCCCCGATCCGGCCGTGGCGCGCGACGATCGCCGCGCGACGGGCGTGGGATCGGCTCGCCCTCGCAGAGATCGGGATCGGGTGGGCGCCATGCCGGCCTCGCGATCGCGCCGGCCCTCGCCGCCACGGCCTTCGGCCGAGGGGTGCGCGACCTCCCGCCCCGCTGTCGCCCGCGCGACTGGTTCCGGCGCGCCGGCCGGGGCCGCCGGACGCCGTCCGGCCCAGCCCTGGGCGAGCAGGTTCCAGCCGATCACGAGGGCCCCGAGCGCCACGAGCAGGAGGATCTCCCAGATCCAGCGGGCGTCGCGCCGGGCATTGCGGGGCACCCCCCGGTAAGCGCTCCACAGGTACAGGACCAGTGTCAGCAGGGCCGGGCCCAGGAGGCGCGGCAGGCCCATGGCCCGCAGCGCGGCCGCCGCGATGGCGACGACGGCCGCGTACGAGAGGGCGGCCGCGAGCGCGCCACGGACGGTGGGCGAACGCAGGGCCGCGAGCCGGTATCCCAGGATCCCGGCGACCAGGCCGTCGAGCGCGGCAAGGAGGGCGAGCCCTTCCAGCGGCAGACCTGCCACCGGGGCGTCCAGCCCGATCGGTGGCGGCTCGACGAGCGCGCCCGGGATGGCCGCCCCGATCCCGGAGAAGGCGAGCGCGGCCACCACCATCACGTTCGCCACGAGCGCCGTGCGATCAGCGGTGGTGGGGCCGGCGGGCCGCGCCAGGATGCGCCGCTCGATCTCCAGCACGGCCGCGGTCAGGGCGCCGACTGCCACGAGCGCGGGCACGAGCAGGAGCCCGAACGGCACGAGGTGGATCGCGGTGACCGTCGCGAACCCGGTGACGCCGGGCAGGAGGAATGACTCCACGGGAATCCCGAGCTCATCGGCGCCGGCAGGCAGCTCGGCGGCGCCCAGGACCTCCAGCGCCGCGAACGCGAGGGCCAGGCCGGCGAGGGCGGCGGCGGCCCACAGCGCCGGGCCGTCGGCCAGCCGCCCGATGGCGGCCAGCGCGACGGCGAGCGCCACCATCTCCCAGACAGGGTCCACTGCGCTCACGCGGGCCGGGCGCCCGGCGGCGGCGGCGGAAACGACCGAGCGGCCCGGCGCCCCCAGGAGGGAGGCGTCCGGCGCGGGTGGACGCGCGGGTGGACGCGGCGCTGGCGGCAGCGGGTGGCCCGGCGCCCCGGCGCCCAGCGACGGCGCGTCGCGCCGCAGCGGGTTGTGGAGGCGCGGTGGTCGGAGCTTCATGTCGCACGCTCCGGCTTGCCGGCGACCCACGCGAGCAGCCGGTCGCGGGGCCACGTGTTGGCCACCGACGACGGCTCAACCCATGCCCGTCGGGCCTGGGCGACGCCCCAGGCGATCCCGGCCAGCTCATCCGTGCGGTGAGCGTCCGAATCGATCGCCAGGGTGCATCCTGCGGCCACCGCCAGTCGGGCGCGCTCGGGCGCGAGGTCCAGGCGGTGGTCCGACCCGTCGATCTCGAGGAGCGTCCCGGTCGCTGCCGCGGCCGCGAAGATCTCCTCCCACGCCAGGTCGAGGTCGTCGCGGGACCGCTCGCCCAGCATGCGCCCTGCCGGATGGGCAATGACATCCACGTGCGGGCTGCGGATGGCGCCCAGCACCCTCGCGGTCAGCTGGGCCCGCGGCTGGCGCCGCCCCTGGTGAAGCGATGCGACCACCAGGTCGAACGACGCCAGGACGTCGTCGTCGAAGTCGAGCGAGCCGTCGCCGCGGATCTCGAGCTCGCAGCCGTGCAGCAGCCGGAACCCTCCGCGCGGCGTGACGGGCGGGGCGGTCCCCTCCTCCTCCTCGCGGGCGAAGCGGGCGTTGATCTCCGCGATCACCAGGCGCTGGGCCGCCACCCGTTCCGGCGTGAGCCCGCGGGCGATGGCGAGACCGTGCGAGTGATCCGTAAGCACCAGGTAACCGTAACCCCGGGCGCGCGCTGCCTCCGCCATCGCCTCGATCGTGTGGATCCCATCCGACCAGTCCGAATGGACGTGGCAGTCGCCTCGCAGGTCGGCGAGCTCCACGAGCCGCGGCAGGCGGCCATCCCGGGCCGCCTCGACCTCGCCGCCGTCCTCGCGCAGCTCCGGCGGGATCTCGGCCAGCTCCAGGAACGCGTAGACCTGGGCCTCCGTGGCGAAGGTCCGCAGCTCCGCTGCGCCCCCGGCCGCCGGCTCGCCATCGTCGCCCAGCCGCAGGAACCCCTTCTCGGACAGGCTCCAGCCCCGGTCGCGGGCGATCGCCCGGAGCCGGACGTTGTGCTCCTTGCTGCCGGTGAAGTGCACGAGGTAGGTGCCCGACTCCCCGGGCGGCATCACCATGAGGTCCACCTGGGGACCGCCGGCCAGGCGCACCGAGGCCTTGTGCGTGCCGGCGTTCACCACCGACTCCACTGCCGGCAGGGAGGTCAGCCGCGCGATCACGGCGGGCGCGTCGTCGGTCTCCACGAGCAGGTCGAGGTCCCCGATCGTCTCGCGGCGCCGTCGGAACGACCCGGCGGGGACGATCGTCCGCACGCCGGGCACGTCCTGCAGCGACGCGGCGAGGCCCGCCAGGATCCGCTGGGCCGTCCCGAGCGTCATGCGCGACGAGCGGCGCTCCAGCGCCTCCACGCCGGACCGCAGGCTCGCGATCCCCTTGTCCGTCAGGCCGGGCGCCCCGCGAAGCGTGCCGGCGCGCAGGGCCGTGCGCAGGTCCTCGAGGGTCTCGATCCCCAGGCGCTCCCAGAGCAGGCGTACCGTCCTGGGCCCGACGCCGGGGATCTCCAGGAGCTCCACGAGGGTCGGCGGCACCTCATCGTGGAGGCGATCCCTGAACCGCAGGCGCCCCGTGGCGACGATCTCGGCGATCTTGTCGGAGATGGCCTTGCCAACGCCCGGGATGGCCGGCGGACGGCCCTCGCGATAGGCGCGCGCGACCTCGTGCGGGCTGTGGGCGATGGCGTCGGCGGCACGGTGGTAGGCGACGGTCTTGAAGACGAGCTCACCCTTGATCTCGAGCAGGCTGCCGATCTCGTGGAAGATCGCGGCGAGCTCGGCGTTCGTGGGCAGGGGCACCGCGGCGTCCGGGCCCGCGACAGGCGCGGCCGGGGCAGGCGCGGCGACCGGGGAGTGCTCGGCCATCGGACCGAGTATCGCACGGCCCGCGCGTCGTCAGGCCGCCTCGACCCGGTTGCGCCCGAAGCGCTTGGCGCGGTACAGCGCCCGGTCGGCGGCCACCACCAGCTCCCCGACCCCCTGCGTCCCGCCGTCGCCCACGGCCGCGCCGACCGACACGGTGACCCTCTCGACGCCCACCGCGGCCAGGTCGATCCCCTGGACTGCCTCGCGGATGCGCTCCCCCACCTCCATCGCAACCTCCCGGCTGGGGCGGCGCAGGAGGACCACGAACTCCTCGCCGCCGTAGCGCGCGGGGAGGTCGACGTCGCGGACCGCGGCTGCGATGGTCCGGGCCACGGCGCGCAGGACGACGTCGCCGACGGCGTGGCCGTGGCGGTCGTTGAGGAGCTTGAAGCGGTCCACGTCCACCATGAGGATCCCCATCGTGTCGTCCGCCCGGCGAGCCCGGCCCAGCAGCTCCACGTACTCCTGGAAGAAGCGTCGGTTCGGCAGGCCGGTCAGGGCATCCGTCGTCGCCGCCGCCTCCGCTGCCCGGTGGGTGACCGTCCGGGCCAGCGCGACCGACGCCTCGGACGCGGCCGCCACGAGCATCCGCCGCGCCGGCTCCGGCCAGGGCGTGTCGCGGCGACGCGAGATGACGATGGCCCCCAGCAGCTCGCCATGGGCGACGAGCGGCGCCGACAGGACGTTGGTCAGCCCGAACGCGCGCCGCACCCGGACGGCGATCCGCTCCGCGGCCCGGTCAGCGACGTCGGCACGGGCGAGGGTGGGGACCGGCGCCGCGGCGCCCGACTCGAACGGCAGGTCGCCACCCGCGGCGGACGGCGGGAGCCCGTCGCCACCCGTGGCGGACGGCGGCAGTCCGTCGTCAAGGTCCACGGCCGGCAGGACCGTGCTGGCGGACGGCGCGCCCGGCCGGGTTGGGACCAGGGTCGCGTCGAGGATCGGAGCGCCCGGTCGGCGACGCACCACGACCAGGTGGTCGGCGCCCATCCCGGACCCCAGCTGTCCCATGATCGCATCGACGATCGCGTCCGGAGAGACGGCCCGCGAGAAGCCCTGGAGGATCCGGGCGAAGTTCTCGACCTCCTCGCGGCGGGCGGCATCGCGCCGTTCCACGCTGCTGCGGGCCACGGCGGCCGATCCCGCCACCGCCCCGAGGGCCAGGACGAGGACGACCGTGAGCGGCCAGCCGGGCACGACCATCCAGGCGAGAACAAGACCCCCGAAGACCGCGATGGCCGCCGCGAGAAGGGTCCACGAGCGCCGGACCCGCACGTCCAGCGGATCCGCGGGCGGCGTCGTGGGGGTGCGCGACGAGGGCGAGTCGGCCACGGTGGCCTACAGGATGGGGCGCGGCGCGGCGCACGTCCACCCGGTACTTCTGTCCTACACGGCGCTCCGGAGCACGCCCGGGCGCCGGCGCACGCGGCCCTGGACGCCCCGCCCGCCGGCCCGCTTCTGCCGGTAGAGGGCCGCGTCGGCGCCGGCGATGAGCGCCTGCGCGGTGTGCCCATCGGTGGGGAACGAAGCCACCCCGATGGAGGCGCCGACGGTCACGGGACCGCGCCCCGCGGCCTGGTGCGGGTTGTCGCGGAGGGCCGCCACGATCCGCTCGCCCACCTCGCTCGCGCCGTCGGCCGGCGTGTCGGGAAGGAGGACCGCGAATTCGTCGCCGCCGTACCGGGCTGCTACGTCGGAGGCCCGCAGGGCGCCGCGGATCTGCTCGCCGGCCCAGCGCAGGACGTCGTCGCCGAAGAGATGCCCCAGCGTGTCGTTGACGAGCTTGAAGTCGTCGAGGTCGATCATCAGGACCGAGAGCGGAGCCCGTGTGCGCTGGGCCCGCAGGATCTCCTCGCCCAGCCGCTCGTGCAGGTAGCGGTGGTTGTAGAAGCCGGTCAGCGGATCGCGGTCGGCGAGCGCCCGGGTCGTCTCGTAGAGCTGGGCGTTGGCCAGGGCCATCGCCGCCTCGTTCGCCATGGCGCGGGCCAGGTCCAGGCGCCGGGCGTCCAGGCGAAGGGCGCCCACGCCGCAGAGCTCCACCAGGCCGATCGTGTCGCCCTTGGCGACGAGCGGCACCATCACCAGCGAGCGCTGGCCGTCGTGCCGCAGCAGCGCCACCTCGGCCGGGTCCGCGGCCGGGTCCTCCGTGTCGATCGTGGAGATCGCCTGCGTCTCCAGGACGCGACGGGTCTCCGGGTACCCCGCGAGGTCGAAGCTCGAAATCGTGGGCCTCGAGCCGTTGCTGAGGCCAGTAGCCGCGGGTCAGGAGGCGGTCGCCGGGGCGATCCCAGAACGAGAGGCCGCACTCGTCCGCACCGAAGGCCATGCCGATGTGATGGGCAATGAGGTCGGCCACCTGGCGTGGATCCAGGCTGTGCGACAGGGCGCTGCTCATGTCGGTCATCCGGCGCAGGTCCTCGGCCAGGGCCGCCGAGGCGCCGATCGCCTTCGCCGACTCCACCGCCGTGGCAGCCTGGTCCGCCAGCGTGGAGAGGATCCGGACGTCGGCGAGGTCGAACTGCGCCAGGCCCAGCTTGGAGAGCGTGATCACGCCGGTGACCCACTCGTCGTAGCGCATGGGGACGACGACCATCGACTCCTCCAGGTCGTCCGTGCCCGGGATCGTCACGCCGCGGGGGTCGGCGTTGGCGTCGGGAACCAGGAGGGGCCGGCCGTTGGCAGCCACCCAGCCGGTGAAGCCCTCACCCACCTTGAGGCCCAGGTCCTCCAGGGCGATCGTCTCGTAGCCGTTCTCGCCGGCCGAGACGATGGCCACCAGCGTGTCGGGCTCCTCGAGGATGTAGACGCGGCAGGCGTGGTAGTCGACGATCGCCCGGATCTCGTCGGCCACGGCCTCGGCGACCTCGCGGACGGAGGCCCGGCCGGCCATGCGGGCCGCAGCCCGCTGGGCGACCTCCAGCTGGGCGACCCAGCGCTCCGTGGACTCCTTCGCCTCGTCCACCTGCGCCTGGGTTGCCGCGAGCTGGGCCGCAGTCCGGGCGATCTCCTCGCGGCCACGCTTCAGGCGCACAACGACGAGGCGCAGGGCGAGGCCGACCGCGGCGAATGCGATCAGCTCCACGACCTCGACCGCGACCAGGTCGACGGTCGCGGCGATGCCTTCGGCGACGAGCACGGTGCCGAACGTGACGGCCACCACGACCATCCCGGCGCGGGCCGGCAACGCGAGCGCGGCCAGGACCAGGGGGACGATGGCGAAGGAGACGGCGATGTCCCACTCGGCGAGCCCGATGGCCGCGATCACGTAGAAGGCGGTGGCCGCGGCCACGACCAACGGGCCGTGCGGGCCCAGGAGCCCCTGGCCGGGGTCGCCCAGGACAGCGTCTCGCACCACGGCCCAGGCGCGCTGCGGGCGCGCCGAAGCGTCGTCATCGGGCAGCTTCCCGGGACGATCGAGGCGCGCGGCTTCCGCGGCGTCGGGCATGCCCGGATCCTCCCATCGCAGGTGCGGCGACGCGCCGGGGCGGAAGTACCGCGTGGCTGCGCCCGCTCGTACCCCCTTCCGGCCGCCGAGCGGCGGCCCGGCCGCGGTCGAGCTGCCCCTGGCCGGCGGCCGAGCAGCAGCCGGGCTGCACTCGCGGGCGCCGTCGGACCGCTCGCTCGCCCGGTCGCTCGTTTGACCGTGCTTCGAGGCGAGGACTACACTCCCGGCGCCCGCGCACCAGGGTGCCCGGCCCCTGGACGCGCGCGCCCAGGTCCTCATTCAGCCGTATCGGAGGATGACTCCCCCGTGGAGCCCGGACCCAGTCGTCCCGACGCCCCAGGCGCCGGGAACCCCCACGAGGTCCGCCCCGTTCGCTGAGCGGCGCGGCACCGCCGGCCCCACCTGGGCGCCGTCGGCGCCGTGGCCACCCGGAGGCGGGACGAACCCGCCCCCGCGAGGTGGCCCATGCTCTTCCTGAGCCAGATCATCGGTCGGCCCGTGCGCGACCCTGCCGGCGAGCCGCTGGGCACGATCGCCGACCTCATCGTCGCCATCGGCGAGCAGTACCCGCCCGTCACCGGCCTGGTGGTCAAGACCGAGCGCCGCAAGATCTTCCTGCCCTGGCGCTCCGTGGAGGCGCTGGATGCGAGCGGTGCGCGCCTGCGCGTGGCCACGATCGACATCGGCAAGTTCCGCCAGCGCCCGGACGAGATCCTGCTGCGCGGCGACCTGCTGGACAAGCAGATCGTGGACATCGAGGGTCGCAAGGTCATCCGCGTCAACGACGTGAGCCTCGACGAGATCGAGGGCGCCGTCCGCGTGGTCGCCGTGGACGTCGGGGCGGCCGGGCTGCTGCGCCGCCTGGGCAGCCCGTGGGTCACGATCGCCCGCACCATGAAGGTGCCCGTCCCGGCGCGCTACATCGACTGGGAGGACGTGGACCCCCTCGAGAGCACGATCGCCGGCGTCCGCCTGCGCGTCCCGCACGCGAAGCTCGCCCAGCTCCACCCCTCCGATCTCGCCGACATCCTGGAGGACCTCGCCCCGCGCGACCGCGCCGGCGTCCTGGCAGCCCTCGACGACGAGGCCGTCGCCGACGCGATGGAGGAGATGGAGCCCGACACGCAGGTCGACGTCCTGGAGGACCTCGACCCGGAGCGGGCGGCGGACATCCTGGAGGAGATGAGCCCGGACGACGCGGCGGACCTGGTGGCCGATCTCGACCAGGACACCCGCGACGAGATCCTGTCGCGCATGGAGGCCGACGAGGTGGAGGAAGTCCAGGAGCTCCTGGGCTACCCCGAGGACTCCGCCGGCGGGATCATGACCACCGAGTACGTCGCGCTGGAGGCGGGTCTCACAGCGGCCCGGGCGATCGACCGGCTGCGCGAGCTGGAGCCCGACGCGGAGACGATCTACTACGTCTACATCACCGACGACGACGGCCGGCTCGTCGGCGTCCTCTCGCTGCGCGACCTGATCGTCGCCAGACCCGACACGCCGATCGGGAAGGTGATGATCCACGAGCCCGTGGCCGTCGGCGTTCTGGCCGACCAGGACGAGGTTGCCGAGGTCGTCGCCCACTACAACCTGCTGGCGGTCCCGGTCGTGGACGACGAGGAGCGCCTCGTGGGGATCGTCACCGTCGACGACGCGCTCGACACGGTGATCCCGACGGCCTGGAAGAAGCGCCTCCCGCGCGTCTTCAGCCGGTAGGGCCGCGACGTGACGCAGCAGCGCCGGCCCCGGACCCGCGCGCTTCCACCGCTCCCCCGGCTGCCGGCCTGGCGCGTCCGCCTGCTGGCGGTGCTGGGCGTCCTGGGTCCCGGGCTCGTCTCCGGGTTCGCGGACAACGACGCCGGCGGGATCACGACCTACTCCCTGGTGGGCGCGCAGTTCGGCTACGCCCTGCTGTGGGTGATCCTGGCCAGCCAGGTCGTGCTGTTCTTCACCCAGGAGGTAGGAGCACGCCTGGGAATCGCCACCGGCAAGGGCCTGATGGGCCTGATCCGGGAGCGCTGGGGCGTCCGCTGGGGCGCGTTCGCGGCCCTTGTCATGCTCGCGGCCAACCTCGGCTCGACGGTGGCCGAGTTCGCCGGCATCGGCTCGGCGCTGGGCATCTTCGGCGTCCCGCCGCAGATCAGCGCGGCCGTCGCGGCGGTCGTCGTGGTGGCGTTCATCGCCCTTGGCAACTACAGCCGCGTCCAGTACCTCTTCGTGGCCGTCGGCATCGGCGTGTCCGCCGCCTACGTCATCTCGGCGTTCATGGCCAACCCGGACTGGGCCCAGGCCGCCCAGAGCATGCTGCATCCACAGCTCACGTCCTCGCCCGTGTACTGGCTGGCCGTCGTGGGCACGGTCGGCACCACGATCACGCCGTGGGGCCAGGCCTTCATCCAGTCGTACGTCGCCGACAAGGGCCTGCGCGAGGACGACCTGCCCGGCCAGCCGGCTCGACGTCTTCTCCGGCGCGCTCCTGACGAACGTCATCGCCGGCTTCATCGTCGTGGCCTGCGCCGCCACCCTCTACGCCAACGGGGTCACGATCAGCAGCGCCGCCGACGCGGCCAGGGCGCTGGAGCCGTTCGCCGGCCCGGCGGCCACGGTGCTCTTCGCCCTGGGCCTGCTGGGGGCGTCGTTCCTGGGCCTTGGCGTCGTCCCGATGACGAGCGCCTACAGCACCTGCGAAGCGTTCGGCTGGGAGACGGGCGTCGACTGGAACTGGCGGGAGGCGCCCGCCTTCTACGGGCTGCTGGCCTTCTTCATCGGCTTCGCCGCGCTCTTCGTCATGATCCCCGGCCTGCCGCTGATCCAGGTCATGTTCCTGGCGCAGGTGCTGAACGCGCTCCTGCTGCCGTTCATCCTGGTCTTCGTGATGCTCCTGGCGCGCGACCGCTCCATCATGGGCAACCTGGCCAGCGGGCGGATCCTGGGGACCATCGGCTGGCTCGCCACGGCGGTCCTGGTGGCGATGTCGCTGGTGCTCGTCGGCACCTCGGTGGCGAGCTGAAGGGAGCTGCGGCCGACCCAACGGGTCTGCCGACCCGGCGCACCCCGGCTGGTGACACAGCGTGGTCGATATACTCGCTGCCATGGTGAAGACGGCACTCATCACCGGCATCACGGGCCAGGATGGTTCGTACCTCGCGGAGCTCCTGCTCGACAAGGGCTACCGGGTGGTCGGGATGACCCGCCGCTCGAGCACCAACACGAATGAGCGCATCGAGCATCTGCGCGGTCGGCTGGAGCTGATCCAGGGCGATCTGCTGGACCAGGCGTCGCTGAGCACCGCCCTGCGAACGGTGCGACCCACCGAGGTGTACAACCTCGCGGCGCAGAGCTTCGTCCCCACGTCCTGGAACCAGCCGGTTCTCACCGGCGAGTTCACGGGGCTCGGTGTCACCCGGATCCTGGAGGCGATTCGCCAGGCGGATCCCGCGATCCGCTTCTACCAGGCATCGTCCAGCGAGATGTTCGGCAAGGTCCGCGAGGTGCCCCAGACAGAGCTGACCGCATTCCACCCTCGCAGCCCGTACGGGGTCGCCAAGGCGTACGGCCACTTCCTGACGGTGAACTACCGCGAGAGCTTCGGCATCTACGCGGTGTCCGGCATCCTCTTCAATCACGAGTCGCCGCGTCGCGGCCTGGAGTTCGTGACCCGCAAGATCACCGACGCTGCCGCACGGATCAAGGTTGGCGCGGCAAGCGAGCTGAGGATGGGCAACCTGGACGCCGAGCGGGACTGGGGCTTCGCGGGAGACTACGTCAGGGCCATGTGGGCAATGCTCCAGCAGGCCGAGCCAACGGACTTCGTCGTCGCGACCGGTGTCGCGCACTCGGTCCGCGAGGTCTGCGAGGTCGCGTTCGGGCGCCTGGGCCTGGACTACCAGCGATATCTCGTCATCGACCCGGAGCTCTACCGGCCGGCCGAGGTGGACCACCTCCTGGGCGACGCGAGTCGAGCCCGATCCATCCTGGGCTGGACGCCGGAGGTCGATTTCCAGGCGCTCATCGAGATGATGGTGGACGCGGATCTCGCACGCCTGCAGGCGCGACCAGGCGGAGGTACATCCGTGGAGGTCCCGTCGCCCTCCGTTCGGTGAGGCCAACCGCCCGATGAGAGTCTTCGTCACCGGCGCAACCGGATTCGTCGGGGGTTGGCTCCGCCGCGAGCTCGTTGCCGCCGGCCACGATGTCGTCGCCGCGCCGGAACCGAGCGAGCTCGACATCACCGATCGTGCCGGCCTGCTCGCCTGGTTCTCCGACGAGAAGCCGGACGGGGTCGTCCATCTCGCCGGCATGGCCTTTGCTCCCGACGCCCGGGGCGATCCCACCGAGGCGTTCCGCGTCAATGTCGGGGGCACGGTCGCCATCTTCGAGGCCCTCCGAGCGCTGGGTCTGCGCCCGCCGGTGCTCGTCACCGGTTCTTCGGACGTCTACGGGACGCCCCGGCCGGACGACCTGCCGCTGCGCGAGTCGGCACCGCTGAACCCACGCCAGCCGTACGCGGTCTCAAAGGCCGCCCAGGAGGGCGTCGCGGTCGAAGCCGGCGTCCGCTGGGGCTTCCCGGTGGTGGTGACACGCTCCTTCAACCACACGGGGCCCGGGCAGCGGCCCGTCTTCGTGGTCCCGGCGATGGCGCGGCGCGTCGTGGCCGTGAAGCGCGGCCAGGCGACGGCCATCCCCGCCGGGAACGTGGACGTGCGGCGGGACATCGGCGACGTCCGCGACGTGGCGCGCGCCTACCGCCTCCTG
Organism: uncultured Chloroflexia bacterium; assembly: GCA_963810065.1. Taxonomy (GTDB): domain Bacteria; phylum Chloroflexota; class Limnocylindria; order Limnocylindrales; family CSP1-4; genus CTSoil-043. The sequence goes on from CAWELX010000004.1 coordinate 53,234, forward strand.
CTGGAGGCGTCGGCGGGCGGTCGGCTCGGGAGCAGCCCGGTCGTGGTCAACGTGGCGACTGGACGCGCGGAGACGATCCGCTGGCTCATCGAGCAGCTGTGCGCGCTGGCTGGGGTCGCGTGCTCGCTGCGCGTCGACCCCGGGCTTGTCCGGGAGGACGACCCCCCGGAGATCCGCGGCGATTTATCGTTGCTGGCCGAACTCACGGGCTGGCAGCCGGAGATCCGGCTGGATCGGACGCTGCGCGACCTCCTGGCGGAGGCGGAGGCGGAGTCAGTAGCTCCCACCCACCCAGAAGCCTGACTCGCACATCGACCCGGGCGGCCCGCGCTCGCCCCACCGCGCTGTCGCGGTCGGCTACATCATCACGAGGCCGCCGTCGACGGCCAGCACCTGCCCCGTGATGTAGCCGGCCTCGTCCGAGGCCAGGAAGGCGACCGCGTTGGCGATGTCGTCCACGGTCCCGAAGTGGCCCAGCGGCGTCTGCTTCCGGATCGCGTCCTGGAGCTCCTCGGGCAGGTCCTTGGTCAGCTCCGTGATGATGAAGCCCGGGGCGACCGCGTTGGCGGTGATCCCCCGGCTCGCGACCTCGCGGGCGACCGCCTTCGTCAGGCCGATGAGACCGGCCTTGGAGGACGAGTAGTTCGCCTGGCCGGCCTGGCCGGCCTGGCCGGAGACGCTGGACATGTTGATGATCCGGCCGGCGCGGGCCCGGAGCATCGGTCGCAGGACCGCCTTGGTGCAGTAGAAGGCGCCGAAGAGGTTGACCTCCAGGACGGACTTCCACTCGTCGATGCCCATCCGCATGACCAGGTCGTCGCGCGTGATCCCGGCGTTGTTGACCAGGATGTCGACCTTCCCGTAGGCGTCCAGGGCGGCCTGGACGAACGCGGCACAGGCCGCAGGGTCGGTGACGTCGCCGGCGAAGAAGACGGACCGCCGGCCCAGCGCCTCCACGTCGGCGCCGGTCTGGGCGGCGACCTCGGGGCTGCCGCGGTCCATGAACGCGATGTCGGCGCCCTGCGCCGCCAGGCGAAGCACGATGGCGCGGCCGATGCCACGCGAGCCGCCGGTGACGAGGGCAACCTTGCCGCTGAGATCGATCATGCGGGGACCTCCCTGGGGGCGTGTTCGGGGTCGCCCGGCGTTCCAATGCTCGCCGGGCGGCCGGGGTCGCCCGGCGTTCCGATTCTCGCCGGGCGGCCGGGGTCGCCGGGGACGACGTCGTCGAGGGGCACGTCCACCGGCCCCGGGCTGGCGAGGACGGCGGCGAGCTGGGACGGGATGGGGTCGACCGAATCCCAGTCGACCGGCAGCCGGACGTGAATGGAATCGGGGTCGATCGCGGCAGCGCGTGCCCCGTTGGCGGGGTCGGCCGACCATTCCATGGCCACGGCGCCCGACGTGAAGCCGGCGCCGAAGGCGACGAAGACGATGCGGTCGCCGACCTGGATCCGGCCGCTGTCCACGGCCTCGGCAAGGGCCAGCGGGACCGATGCGGCCGACGTGTTCCCGTAGCGGTCCAGGTTGACGAAGATCCGCTCCAGCGGGAAGTCGAGGCCCTTGGCCACGGCCTCGATGATCCGGATGTTGGCCTGGTGCGGGATCACGAGGCTGATGTCGTCCGGGTGGAGACCGGCCCGCTGAATGGCCGCCAGCGCCGAGGAGGCGAGGGTCTTCGTCGCGAAGCGGTAGGTTTCCTTGCCCTCCATCCGGATGAAGTGCTCGCCGCGGGCCACGGTCTGCGCCGACGGCGGGCTCTTGGAACCGCCCGCCGGGAGCCAGATCATGTAGGCGCCCTGGGGGTCGGTCGTGAGCTCGATGCCGTGCGGGCCGGTCGGCTCGTCCGACACCGATACGACCACCGCGCCGGCGCCGTCGCCGAAGAGGATGCAGGTGCTGCGGTCGGTGTAGTCCAGGAAGCGGGTCAGCAGCTCCGCGCCGATCACCAGGACGTGGCGGGCCATGCCGGACGTCACGTAGGCGTGGGCGGTGGCATAGGCGTAGACGAACCCGGAGCAGGCAGCGGAGACGTCCATCGCCGCCGCGCGCGTGTTCCCGATGGCCTCCTTGACGAGCGCCGCCGTGGAGGGCATCCAGTAGTCGGGGGTGAGCGTCGCCACCAGGATCAGGTCCACGTCGTCCGGGTCCAGGCCCGCAACCGCGATCGCCCGGGCCCCGGCCACCGCGGCCATCGACGCGGTGGTCTCGTGGGCCGCCGCGACCCGCCGCTCGCGGATCCCCGTGCGGGTCACGATCCACTCGTCGGCCGTGTCGACCATGCGCTCGAGGTCGGCGTTCGTCAGGATCGCACTGGGGACGTAGCTGCCCCAGCCGCTGATCCTGGCCCAGCGTCCGGTGGGGGCGTGCGGCGGGAGGGTCACAGGGGCTCCACCTCGATGAGCGGGTGCTTCGCCTTGACCAGCGTGCCGCTCTCCGCCACGACGCGGACGACCCGGCCTGCCTTGTCGGACTTGATCTCGTTGAACAGCTTCATCGCCTCGATCAGGCCGATGACCTGGCCGACCGCGACCTCCCGGCCGACGTCCACGAAGGGCGCCGAGCCCGGGCTGGGCGACGCGTAGAAGATGCCCGTGAGCGGGGCCAGGACCGCGCTGCGGGAGGGGCTGGACGGGATGACGGCAGGGGCGGGCGCGAGGGGTGGCGCCGCGGCTGCCGGACCGGATGCGGCCCTCGTGCCGGCCGCGGTCGGCGCGGCGATGGCGGGGACGGGCGGCGGGGCCAGCGCCGCGGCCTTGCGGAGGACGATCCCGGTGTCCCCGGCCTCGACCTCCAGCTCCAGCAGGTCGCTGCGCTCCAGGAGGCCGGCCAGGCGGTCGACGAGGGCCAGCAGCGAGAGGTCGCCCGAGGGCAGCGTGCCGCCGGCCGCGGGACCGTCGGTCGCCGGCGGGGTCCCGTCAGCTGCCGGGATGGCCAGGTCGGCGGCGGGCGCGGGCGCGCCGCCGTCACCAACGGGCCGCGTGCCGTCCCCGGCCGGGGCGGCCGGATCGACGCCGGGCGCGCGTGTCGTGTCGTCCGTCATGCGTCCCACCGGGTGAGCACCAGGGCGCTGTTCTGGCCGCCGAACCCGAACGAGCTGCTCACCGCGACGCGGATCCGCCGCTCGCGGGCCACGTTCGGGGTCAGGTCCAGCCCGGCGGCTGCCGCGTCGGGGTCGTCGAGGTTGATGGTCGGCGGGACGACGCCGTGGCGCAGGCTCAGGATCGTGGTCACGGCCTCGATGGAGCCGGCCGCGCCCAGCGTATGGCCCAGCATGCTCTTGTTGGCCGTCACGCTGACCTGCCCGGCACGCTCGCCGAACAGCCCGCGGAGCATCTCCAGCTCCGTGCGGTCGCCCTCCGGCGTGGACGTGGCGTGCGCGTTGACGTGCTCCACGTCGTCGACCGAGAGGCCGGCCTTCTCCAGGGCCCGCCGGATCGCGCGGATCGCCCCGATCCCGCCGGGCGCCGGCAGCGTGATGTGGCTGGCGTCGGCCGAGGCGCCGTAGCCCACGATCTCGGCAAGCGGTGCGACCCCCCGGGCCCGGGCGTGCGCGAGGTCCTCCAGGATGAGGACGCCGGCGCCCTCCCCGATCACGAAGCCGTCGCGTCCGCGGTCGAAGGGGCGCGAGGCGCGGGACGGTTCGTCGTTGCGGGTGGAGAGGGCGCGCATCGCCGCGAAGCCGCCGACGAGCGCCGGGCTGATCCCGGCCTCCGACGAGCCCGCGATCATCACGTCGGCGTCGCCGCGGCGGATGATCTCCCAGGCCTCGCCGATAGCGTGGCCGCCGGTGGCGCAGGCGGACGAGACGGCGAAGTTCGGACCCAGCGCCCCGAAGAAGATGGCCGCCTGGCCGGCGGCCAGGTTAGGGATCGCCATGGGGATGAAGAAGGGGCTGATCCGGTCGGGGCCCTTCTCCACGCCCACCGTCACCTGCTCGGCGAAGGTGATGCCGCCGCCGATGCCGGTGCCCAGCAGGACGCCGGTCCGCTCGGCGAGCTCGTCCTCGAGGCGCTCCGGGAGGCCAGCCTGCACCATCGCCTGGCGCGTCGCCACCAGGGCCAGCTGCGTGTAGCGGTCGTTGCGGCGCTGCTCCTTGCGGTCGAGGACGGAGGAGGGATCGAAGTCGACGACCTGGCCGGCGATCCGCGATGCCATCCGCGAGGCGTCGAAGGCGGTGATGGGGCCGATGCCCGAGCGACCCGCGACCAGCCCGTCCCACGTGGATGCGACGTCCGCGCCGAGGGCGGTGACGAGGCCCGTCCCGGTGACGACGACCCGCCGGCCGCCGCCGGCCGCGCCGGTCACCGGACCAGCTTCCCCGTGCGGATCGTCGCGGCCCGGTAGACGTCGCCCGGCAGGCCGCGGTCCGCCACCGCGTCGGCCGCTGCGAGGGCGTCGAAGGGCGTGCGCTTGATCTCCGCCGTCACGGTGCCGTCCACGATGTCGATCAGCGCCCAGGACGCCGTCGGGTCGCCGTCGAAGACGTACCCGGCGCTGCCGCCGTTGACGACGACCTTCCAGCCGAAGTCGCGGACCTCGGGGACGTGGGTGTGGCCGCAGCAGATGACCCGCGCGTCGGTCCGCCCCAGGCGGTCGATGAAGACGCTCTCGTCCAGGCCGCGGTCGAACCCGGCCGTCTGCGATCCCGGGGAGGCGTGGGTCACCAGCACCAGCGTGTCGTCACCGGCGCGGATCCGGCGCTCGGCGGGCAGGCGGCGCAGCCAGTCCACGCGCTCCGGGCCCAGGGCATCGTGGGCCCAGGTCGCGGCCGCCTTGAACGACTCCGGCACGCCGTCGCCGAGCCACGGGAACGCGGCGCCGTAGTCGAAGTCGGCCACCGCGATGTCGGTGTTGCCCTGGACCACGAGGGCCCCGGCCGCCTCCAGCTCGCGAACCGCGTCCACCGTGGCCGCGGGATCGCCGCCGTTGAAGACGAGGTCGCCCGCGATGGCCACGACGTCCGGCGACGCGGCCGCGACGGCCTCGCGCACGGCCGTCAGCGCCTGCAGCACGCCGTGGACGTCGGAGAAGAGCGCGATGCGCGTCATCAGCGCAGCACGGACGCGTCGGGGATGATGAAGGAGAGGGTCGCCTCGCAGCAGACCTCGCCGTCGACGCTGGCGACGCCCTTGCCGCGCCCGAAGCGCTTGCCGAGCTTCTCCATCGTGACCTCGAGGCGGATCACGTCGCCCGGCTTGACGACCCGCTTGAAGCGACACTCGTCAACGCCGGCGAAGAGCCCGATCCGATCCCCGAATCCCTCCTGCTTCGCGACGAAGACGCCCATCGTCTGGGCCAGCGCCTCCACCTGGAGGACGCCCGGCATGACCGGCATGCCCGGGAAGTGGCCCTGGAAGAACCACTCGGTGGCGGTCACGGCCTTGATGCCGACGATCCGCCTGGCCTCGGCGTCGTACTCGTCGATGCGGTCGACGAGGAGGAAGGGCCAGCGATGCGGGAGCAGCTGCTCGATCTCGCGGGTGGTGTGGATCGGCTCGGTCACGTGGGGCTCCGGCTGTGAGGGGTCAGTGTCGCGCGGCGCGACGGCGCCGAGCGGGTGGATGGATGCAGGCCTGCACGGGTCGCCTCAGCCGCGCCCGGCGAGGAACGCCGCGCCGCCGATGCGGTCGATGAGGTTGGTGGTCACGTGGCCGTCGATGAACGCGGCATTGTCGAGGACGGCGCGATGGAAGGCGCGGTTCGTGATGATCCCGTCAACGACCAGCTCGTCGAGGGCGGCGCGGCCCCGGGCGATCGCCGCGGCGCGGTCCGGTCCCCACACGATGAGCTTCCCCAGGAGGGAGTCGTAGTAGGGCGGCACGTCGTAGCCGGCGTAGAGGTGCGAGTCCAGGCGAACGCCCGGGCCGCCGGGGGCGTAGAAGCGCTCCACGGTGCCGGCCTGCGGGCGGAAGTCGTGCGCCACGTCCTCCGCGTTGATGCGGAACTCGATCGCGTGGCCCCGGAAGGCGACGTCCGCCTGGCTGAAGCCCAGCGGCTCGCCGGCGGCGATCCGCAGCTGGGTGGTGACCAGGTCGATCCCGGTCAGCATCTCCGTGACGGGGTGCTCCACCTGGATCCGGCAGTTGATCTCGATGAAGTAGAAGCTCTGGTCCCGATCCACGAGGAACTCCAGGGTCCCCAGGTTCTCGTAGCCGGCCGCCACGACGGCCCGGATCGCGCGCTCCGCCAGCTCGGCGCGCGAGGCGTCGGGAAGCGCCGGCGTCGGCGCCTCCTCGATCAGCTTCTGGTGACGCCGCTGGACAGAGCAGTCGCGCTCGCCCAGGTGAACCCCGTGCCCGTAGCGATCCACGACCACCTGGACCTCGACGTGGCGGTTGTCCTCCAGCCACTTCTCCAGGTACAGGGAGTCGTCGCCGAAGGCGGCCCGGGCCTCCGAGCGACAGACCGGGATCGCCGCCTGGAGCTCGCGCGGGGTGCGGACCATGCGCATCCCCTTGCCGCCCCCTCCCGCGGAGGGCTTGAGCAGCACCGGGTAGCCGACGCGCTCGGCCTCGGCCAGGGCGTGGTCGTCGTCCCGGAGCATGCCGTCGGACCCGGGGATCGTCGGGAGGCCATGCGAGCCGAGCAGGCGGCGAGTCCCCTCCTTGGAGGCGAAGCGTTCCAGCACCTCTGCCGATGGCCCCACGAAGGTCAGCCCGTGGGCGGCCACCGCCTCGGCGAACCCCGAGTCCTCGGACAGGAAGCCATACCCGGGGTGGATCGCGTCGCAGCCGGTCACGATCGCGGCCGAGATGACGGCCGACGCGGAGAGATAGCTGCGCCGCGCGTCGGCGGGCCCGATGCAGATCGCCTCGTCGGCGAGCTGGGCCGCCAGCGAGTCGCGGTCGGCCTCGCTGTAGGCGAGCACCGCGCCGATCCCCAGGGTCCGGCACGCGCGCAGGATGCGCACCGCGATCTCACCCCGGTTGGCGATCAGGACCCGCTCGAACATCAGCCTGCCTCCCCGCTGGGGGCGGCCGGCGCTGTGCCCGCGCCCGAGGTCGCGGCCGGGAACGCGCCCGAGGCCGAGGCCGCGGCCGGGCCCGAGGCCGCGGCCGGCGCTGCGCCCGCGTCCGAGGTCACGGCCGGCGCTGCGCCCGCGTCCGAGGCCGAGGCCGGCAACGCCAGCAGCTGGATCTCGATGACCTCCTGGCCATACTCGACGGGATCACCGGCCTCGACGAACGTGGCCCCGACCAGGCCGTCGGCGGGCGCCACGAGCTCCTGGGGAACGCCCAGGACGTCGATCATCGCGAGGCGGTCCCCGGCGCGGACGCGGGCTCCCGACGGCAGGTCAGCTCGCGGCCGGAAGAAGCCGACCGCGGGCGACGTGGCCATCGCACGCGTCGGCGGGTCGGACTGGACGGCGTCACCTCCGGCGTCGGCAGCCGAGGCCGGCGTCGGCGTCATGCTGACGCCCGGCGCCCCGGCGCCCGGCATCGCGGTCCCCATCGCGCCGGGGCTCGACGTGCCTGCCGCCGCCACGGCTCCGAGCTGGCCGCTGGGGGCAGCGTGGGGCTCCATCCGGCCGGCAACGCGTCCGCCGGACGGCGTCCGCCGGGACCCCCGGGCGTCCGCGGGCATGCGCATCCGGACGCGCCAGGCGCCCTCGCGGACGTCCAGCTCGCCGAGGCCGCTGGCACCCAGCTTCGCCACGAGTGCCGGCAGCAGCTCATCGGCCAGGCGGTCGATCGTGGCGTGATCCGCGAGCCGCTCAGCGGTGGTGCGCTCCGGCACATCGCGCTCCGGCGCGCCGACGTCGTCCTGGGACACCCGTCAGACCTCCTCTCGCGCGGGGGGCTCGTCGCGCCCTTCGCGGGCCCCGATACCGCCCAGCCGCGTTCCCATCGGCTCCAGGGCGCGCCGCAGGCGGTCCGCAAGGCCCAGGCGCTCCTCGGCCTCGGGGAGCTCCGGCCCGCCGAGGTCGTCGAAGGCCCCGAAGTCACGGTAGCGCCGCCGCCGGGCCACCATCAGGTCGTCCACCGGCAGCGCGGCCAGACGATCCAGCTGGGCGATGATGACCGCCTTCAGGCGGCGGGCCGTCTCCGCGGGATCCGCGTGGGCCCCCTCGCCAGGCTCCGGAACGACCAGGTCCACGACCCCCAGCTCCAGCTGGTCGGCGGCGGACATGCGCATGGCCAGCGCGGCGTCGGGGGCCTTCTCCGACGTGCGCCACAGGATGGAGGCGCAGCCCTCGGGGCTGATCACGGCGTAGACGGCGTTCTCCAGGGCCACGACGACATCGCCGGCGGCGATGGCCAGGGCCCCGCCGGAGCCGCCCTCGCCGGTGATGATCGTCACGATCGGCACGCGGATCCGGCACATGACCATGATCGCGTTGGCGATCGCGTCGGCAACCCCGCGCTCCTCCGCCTCGGCCCCCGGGTACGCACCGGGCGTGTCCACGAGGGTCACGACGGGGATCCGGAAGCGGTCGGCCATCTCGAAGAGGCGGATCGCCTTGCGGAATCCCTCGGGCTTGGACATGCCGAAGTTCGTCCGGATGTTCTCGTCGGTGTCGGCGCCCTTCTGGTGGCCGACGATGATGACCCGCCGGCCGTCGATCCGGCCCAGGCCGCCGACCATGGCCCCGTCGTCCGCGAACAGCCGGTCCCCGTGGAGCTCCACGAACGAGTCGGCGATCCGGGCGACGAGGTCGAGCGTGTGGGGGCGCTTCGCGTTCCGGGCCAGCAGGACGCGCGCCCAGACAGCGTCGCGCGGGTCGGTCGGGGTACCGACGGCCGTCGTCACCACGCCGGCAGCAGCGGCGGCAGCCGTAACACCGGCCGATTCCTTCGTGCGTCCAAGCAGACGGTCAACCACGACGCACGCTTCCGTTTCCCTCGGCGGCAAGCGCCGGCGGCTCCAGCACGTCGAGGATCGCCGCCAGCTCGTCGCGCAGCGCCGCCCGCACCGCGATGCGGTCCACGAAGCCGTGCTCGAAGAGGAACTCGGCACGCTGGAACCCCGGCGGGAGCTCCTCGGCGATCGTGCCCGCCGAGACCCGCGCGCCGGCGAACCCGATGAGCGCGTTCGGCTCGGCCACGTTCACGTCGCCGAGGGCGGCGAACGAGGCGAAGACGCCGCCGGTCGTCGGGTCGGCCATGACCGAGATGTACGGCACGCCCGCTGCCCGCAGCGCGCCGATGGCGGCCAGCGTCTTGACGAGCTGCATGAGCGCCAGGGTCCCCTCCTGCATCCGTGCCCCGCCCGAGGCGCTGACGACGACGAGCGGCACGCGCTCGGCCAGCGCCGCCTCGGCTGCCCGCGTGACCTTCTCCCCCACCACGGATCCCATGGAGCCGCCCATGAACGTGAAGTCGAGCGCGCAGATGGCGATCCGGCGCCGGTTGAGCAACCCGAACCCCCACATCGCCGCGTCCTTTCGACCGGTCGACGTCTGGGCGCCGACGAGTCGGTCGGCGTAGGGCTTGCTGTCCACGAACCCGAGCGGGTCCCGCGAGACCAGGCCGGCGTCGCGCTCGCGGAACGTCCCCGGGTCCAGGAGCTGGGCCAGCCGGGTGGGGGCGGAGATCCGGAAATGGTGGCCGCAGCTGGGGCAGACCCGCAGGGCCTTGTCGAGGTGCTTGTTGAAGAGCATCTCGCTGCAGCCCGGGCACTGTGTCCAGAGGTCCGGCGGATAGCTCTCGCGGCGGGGCCGGAAGGGCAGCGTGATCGGCATCAGGAGAGCCCGCCGGTGAGCGTGTCGCGCCCGGCGCGCGCGGCGCGGGCCAGGCGGACGGCGCGGGCCATCGGGTCGGTTGGGGCGGCGCGCGTGAGGCGCCAGGCCACGAACGCCGCGCCGGCGAGGCTCAACGCGGCCGAGGTGACGGCGCCGCCCACGAGGAGCGGTCGCGGGGCCGGCGGACGGCCGCTGCTCCGCGGCGTGTCGTCCGGCGCACCATCGGCCGCGTCAACCGGCGCCCCGAGAAGCGCCGCCAGGTCGGGGTTCTCCAGCTCCCGGGCCAGGCCGGCGTCAGTCAGCAGGCGTGCCGGGAACGGGATCACCGTCGCCTCACCGCCGGACGCCACGGCGAGGCGCATGCCGGCGGCGGCTTCGGCGAGCCGGCGCGCCAGGCGGTCCTCGAAACGGAACGACGGGTGGACCCGCACCAGCTCGTCGCGGAGGCGGCGCGCGGCGCTGCGCAGCGCAGGGTCCAGCGCCGGGTCGGCGGGAGCGTCGGGCGCGCGACGCTCGGCAGCCAGGAGGAGCGCCTCCAGGTAGCGATCGGTCACGAGCGCCTCGATCTCGATCGCCTCCAGCGCGGCGGCGCTCACCGGTTCGTCTCCGTCTCGCCCAGGTCGCGGGCAACCGTGCGCAGCGCCCGATGCAGCAGGACGCGCACGGCTCCCTCGGAGCGGCCGAGCACGGCAGCGATCTCGGCCGTGCTCATCTCCTCCACGAACCGCAGGACCACGGCGCGGCGACGGTCCCCGGGCAGGCGGGCGACGGCGGACCACGCGGCGGAGGCATCGGCGCGGGCGACGGCGCCTGCCTCGATGTCGACCGGTGCCACGGCCGACTGTGCCGCGGCCAGGGAGGCAGTCGGGTGGCGGCGCAGCGTGCGCCGGTGGTTCGCCACGACGTTGCGGGCGATCCGGAAGAGCCAGACGCGGAAGGTGGATGCCTCGGGACCCGCGTCGGGCGGCGCCTCCTCGCGGAAGCGCGGCAGCGCGCCGAGAGCCAGCAGGAACGTGCGCTCCGTCACGTCCTCCGCCTCGTGGTGATCGCCGAGCTCGTGGTAGGCAAAGCTGTAGACCTGCGCGATGTACTTCCGGTAGAGGGCGTCGAACCGGTCCGGGTCGGCCTGGGCCGCCCGGACGAGGCTCCGATCCGGGTCGAGCGGGACCACCCGCCCGGCCGAGCCGGCTGCCTCCCCTCCCTTCATCCGTCCAAACACCGCGCCGGCCCTTCCGTTACACGCCGAGGGTGGATGACCGCGCGAACGCCGGCGCGTCCGCAGCCGCGTCCGCCAGGCGCACGTGGACCACGTCCCCGGCGTGGATCGCACGCTCGCCGCCGGGGGCACCGGCGTCGGCCACGATCAGGGCGCCCGTCGCCGCGTCCAGCCCGAGCGCGAGCACCTCCTCGACATCCTCCCCGGCGTCCGCGCCGGCGTCCGCACCGAGTCCCGCGAGGCGGACCATGCGCCCGGTGGTGACCTGGCGGACCGTCCAGTCGTCCATCGGGAAGCGGCCCGCGCGCAGCGCCTCGACCCGCGGCTCCAGGCGCGCCAGGAACCCGTCCAGCAGCGCGTCACGGTCGATGGGCCGGCCACCCGACACCTCGGCCAGGCTCGTCATCGTGGCCGCGATCTGCGGCGGGAAGTCGGCCCGCTCCCAGCCCGCGTTCACGCCGATGCCCACGATGACCCGCGGGTCGTCGGTGCCCAGGCCGTCCGTCTCGCCCAGGACCCCGCCCAGCTTGCGGATCGACCCGCCGCCCGGGCCGGGGCCGGTGCGCTCGGGCGCGTCGGCCTCGACGACCAGGTCGTTGGGCCACTTCAGGCGGATCGTCCGATCGCGGAGGCCGGCGAGGTCCTCGGCGGCGTCGGCCATCGCGAGGCTCACGACGGCCGCCAGGCGCCAGGCGTGGCCGGGCTCCAGCCAGGTCGGCCGGAAGCCGGCCGACAGGAGCAGGGCGGCGCCTGCCGGGGCCGTCCAGGTGCGGCCGGCTCGCCCGCGGCCCGCGACCTGCTCGTCGGCGATCGCGAGGCAGACCTCCGGCGTGCCGGCGTCAAGCCACGCCCGGACCGCGTCGTTGGTCGACCCGATCCGCTCGAACCGTTCCTGCCGGGCGAGGAAGGCCGTCACCGGCCCGGAGTCGCGCCGGGGGTCGCGCCCGGTCCGTCGACCGGGTCCGGGATCGCCAGCTCGAACGCCTCGTGGAGGGCCCGGACGGCGGCCTCCAGGTCGTGCTCGGCGATGGTGCAGGTGATCCGCACCTCCGAGGTGGAGATCATCTCGATGTTGATGCCGGCGTCGGACAGGGCCCCGAACATCCGGGCGGCATAGCCGGGCGCATTGTGGAGGCCCGCGCCCACGATGGAGACCTTGGCGATCGAGGCGTCGGTGGTCATCTCGCGGAAGCCCAGGTCGCGGACCAGGGGCTCCAGGACGCGCTTGGCCTTCGCCAGCTCGCCGCGTGGGACGGTGAAGCTCATGTCCGTCGTGCCGCCATGGCCCACGTTCTGGACGATCATGTCGACGATGATGCCGCCCTCGGCGAGGGGGGCGAAGAGCGCGTGGGCCACGCCGGGGCGGTCGGGGACCTCGACGAGCGTGATCTTCGCGACGTTCCGGTCCTGGGCGATGCCCCGCACCTTGTTGCGCTGCTCCACGAGCGGGTCCTCCTTGATGAGGGTGCCGGGGGCGTCCTCGAACGAGCTGAGGACCTCGATGACGACGTCGTTCACCCAGCCGAGCTCGACGGCCCGGACCTGCATCACCTGGGCGCCCTGGTGGGCCAGCTCCAGCATCTCCTCGTAGCTGATCACGGCCAGCTGGCGTGCCTCGGGCACCAGCCGCGGGTCGGCCGTGTAGATCCCCTTGACATCCGTGTAGATCTGGCAGCGGTCGGCGCGCAGGGATGCCGCGAGGGCGACCGCGGTCGTATCCGATCCGCCGCGGCCCAGCGTGGTGGTCTCCATCAGCTCGAGCGCCCTGGAGCTCTGGCCCTGGAAGCCGGCGACGATGACGACCTTGCCGTCGGCCATCTCGGAACGGATGCGGACGGGATCGATGCCGGCGATCCGGGCATGGCCATAGGCCCCGTCGGTGACGATCCCGGCCTGCGCGCCGGTGAGCGAGATGGCGGGCACGCCCAGGGCGTGGAGGGCCATCGACATGAGGGTGGCGCTCTGGTGCTCGCCGGTGGCCAGGAGCATGTCCAGCTCGCGGGCCTCGGGCTCCTCGGTGATCGCGGCGGCCAGCGAGAGGAGCTCGTCGGTGGTGTCACCCATGGCGGACACGACGACGCACAGGTCGGCGCCCTCGGCACGCACGGTCGCGATCCGGCGGGCGACGCGGCGAATCCGGTCGGCATTCGCGACCGAGCTGCCGCCGAACTTCATGACGACGAGGGGGTGCGACATCGGCGCGGATTGTACTCCGCGCGCGCTCAAGGGCCGGCGACGGCCGATTGCCGGCGGCAGGCTGATCAGCTCTCCCCGAGCACCCGCCGCGTCGCCTCATCGTCCTGGAGATCTACCGATGCGCCCATCGGCTGTGAGATCCAGTCGAGTGGTGATGCGTGCTCCGCCTCCAGGATGAGCTCACCTCCCGGCGCGTGCCCCTCCGGCCACGTGTCCTCGTCGAGCTCGTACTCGGCGATGAAGAAGCCCCCGCCGGGATCGCCGTCGTCGTCGAGAAGGCGTGGACGTTCGCGGAACCCGGGCTTCCCATCGAGGCGGCGAACGGCGTCCGCGGCCGCAGCCCGCGACGAGTAGGCACCGACGAGCTCATGACCTTCGTCCTCCTCGCCGTGGACATGCCACAGGAGGAACACCCACGCATTCAGCCCCATGGCGCCATGGTAGCGGGGGTCCCGTCGATCGCCCCGCGCGGTTCGGCCCTGCACCGCGACGGGATCGACTCCACGCGATACGATCCGCCCGGTTGCTGCCGCGCAGCCGATCGCACCCCAGGAGCCCCGCCCATGTGCTTCGACCTCGACAGCCGTCCACCGATCACCCCGATCGCGGGCGGCGCCATCGACGCCGAGGAGATCGTGCTCCGGGCCGGCGATGGTAGTCGGTTCGCCGGCCTGCTTGCCCGGGCGGACGCGCCCACCGGCGCTTCGATCATCGTCCTCCCCGACGTCCGTGGCCTCCACCCCTACTACGAGGAGCTGGCGCTGCGGTTCGCGGAGGTCGGCGTCGACGCCCTGGCGATCGACTACTTCGGCCGGACCGCGGGGATCGGGGTTCGCGAGCGGCCCACCGACTTCGACTTCATGAGCCACGTCGGCGAGACGCGCTTCTCCAACCTGTCGTGGGACGTCCAGGCGGCGGCCGAGAAGCTGCGCGGCCTTGGACCGGGTCGCGGACGGGCCGTCTTCTCGATCGGCTTCTGCTTCGGCGGCCGGCTGGCCTTCCTGGCCAACACGCTGGGCCTGGACCTGGCGGGCGCGATCGGCTTCTACGGCTGGCCGGTGGGGGCGCGCGGCGACATCCCGGCCCCGGCCGATTCCACCGGCCTCATGAAGGCGCCGGTCCTGGCCATCTTCGGCGGCGCCGACCGGGGCATTCCCGCCGACGCGATCGAGACATTCGAGGACGCCCTGGCGGCCACGGGCCTCCCGCACGAGGTGATCACCTACCCGGGCGCCCCGCACTCGTTCTTCGACCGCAAGGCAGAGGACTTCGCCGACACGTCCACCGACGCCTGGGAGCGGGTCCTGGCCTTCATCCGCACGAACACGCCGGACGCCTGACCGGGGCGGGAGCTCACCGCCGGGAGGCTGGAGACGCAACGTGGCACACCCCGGCGACGACACAGCACTGATCATCCCGGTTCGCCTCCCGGCACCGCTCGAGGCGCTCCGGCGGCGGGCGATCCCGGACGCTGGGCTTGGGCTCCCGGCCCACGTGACGCTCCTCTACCCCTTCGCGCGGCGCGAGGCCCTCGATCGCGACGTTCACGCGCTCCTTGCTCGCGTCCTGGCCGGCGTGGACGCATTCGAGTTCGAGCTGCGAGGCCGGGCCACGTGGCCGGACGTGCTGTTCGTGTCGGTCGAACCCGACCTTCCGTTCCGGTCGTTGCACGAGGACCTCGCTGCTGCCTTCCCTGCCTACCCGATCTACGGCGGTCGATTCGACTTCGTGCCCCACGTGACGATCGCCGAGGGGGCGTTCGCCGTCCTGCCCGAAGTCGCCGACGATCCTGCGTGGCGGGTACTGCCCGCGAGGCGGGTCGCGCGATCGGCGGAGCTCGTCGTCCGGGACACCGCGAGGTGGAACGTGAGGTGGCGATTCCGGCTCCGCACCGACTCCGCGAGCGGCGCGTGAGAGCGGCTCCGATCCTTCGTCCGACCAGCACGCTCGACGCCTGAACGACGCGCTGGTCGAGGCGGGTCTAGCAGCCCGGCTGCTGGGTTCGGCCATGATCGAGCGTGACGAATCCTGCGAACCCGCCGTTCGACGTGATCGCCGAGCGTGGAGGGCCGGATTCCCAGCGGTGGGACTGCTGAAAGACGCCGAGACAGCCGGGAACGCTCAGTCGCCGCGGCGCCCGCGAGCGCTCGGGTCGGGGGCAGCCGGAGGGCTCGGCGCGATGACGCCCCTGCGGCCGGGTCGCCCGCGAGCGTCCCTACGAGCCGAGCGCTGCTACGAGCCGAGCGCCTGCTCCACCCGGGCGCCGGTGTTGCGCGGCGCGACGAGCTCGACGCGTCCCGCCAGGTCAAGGTCGGCGGCCGCCGCCCGCATGGCGCCCTCGATGCGCGTGAGGATCGACAACGTGTCCGCGAAGGCGATGATCGTGCTGCCGGCACCCGACAGGCAGGCCCCCAACGCCCCGGCGTCGCGCGCAGCGGCAACAAGCCTGGGGAGCTGCGGGTAGACCGCCGCCCGGTACGGCTCGTGGAGCCGGTCGATCGTGAGATGGGCGAGCCCCGCAGCGTCCCCGGCCGCAAGGGCCGCGACGCCCAGCGCCACCCGCTGCAGGTTCGCCACCGCGTCGGTCAGCGGGACCAGCTCGGGTAACGCCGCGCGCATGTCGCGGGTGGCCAGCCGCAGGTCAGGGATGAAAAGGATGACCCGCAGGTCGCGCGGGATGTCGAAGCGGATCGCCGTCGGGATGTCGCCGTGCGCGGCGACCGTGAAGCCACCGAGGAGGGCTGCGGCGGCGTTGTCGGGGTGGCCCTCCAGCTCCGTCGCGAGCGCGAGGACGCGATCCGGGTCCAGCGTGGCGCCCGCCAGCGCGGCGCCCGCGAGCAGCCCTCCGACCGTGGCGGCCGCGGACGATCCCAGGCCGCGCGCCAGCGGGATCCGGTTGCGCATCTGGATCCGCCAGCCGAGCTCGCCGCCGCCCGTGCCGCGGACCTCGGCGAGGCCACGCTCCAGGGCAACCACGAAGGCGTTCGTGCGGTCCTCGGGCAGCTCGCCCGCGCCCTCGCCCTCCACGGCAATCTCGACGCCGGCGCCGGGGCGGGCCAGGCACTCCACCTCGACCCGGTCGACGATCTCCAGCGCGACCGCCATGCAGTCGTAGCCGGCGCCCAGGTTGGCGCTGGTGGCCGGGACCTCCACGGCAACCCACCGCCCGTCGAGGTCGGCGAAGTGGCTCATCGCCATCCGAGCGCCTCCGTGATCGCGTCGAGAGTCGCGTCCGCCTGCAGCAGCCCGTGCTCGGCCGCCAGGCAGGCGCCGCTGTCGGGGTCCTTGAGACCGTGGCCCGTCAGCACGCAGACGACGCGTTCGGCCGGGTCCAGCCGACCCTCCGCGCGCAACTTGCGCACACCGGCCAGGCTCGCCGCCGACGCCGGCTCGCAGAAGATCCCGGCGAGGCGCACCACGTCCCGATAGGCCGCGTAGATCTCGTCGTCGGTGACCGCCTCGATCAGCCCGCCCGACGCGTCGCGGGCGGCCGTCGCCTTGTCCCACGAGGCCGGGTTCCCGATGCGGATCGCGGTGGCGAACGTCTCCGGGTTCTCGACGGGGTGGCCCAGCACGATGGGCGCCGCGCCGGCGGCCTGGAAGCCCCACATCCGTGGCAGGCGGTCGATGAGGCCCGCGTCGTGGTACGCCCGGAAGCCCATCCAGTAGGCGCTGATGTTGCCGGCGTTGCCGACCGGGATGGCCAGGACGTCGGGCGGCCCGCCCAGGTCGTCGCAGACCTCGAAGGCCGCCGTCTTCTGGCCCTCCAGGCGGAACGGGTTGACCGAGTTCACGAGGGTGATCGGGTGGGCGTCCTGCTCGGCCAGCTCGCGGACGGCGGTCAGCGCGGCGTCGAAGTTGCCGCGGACGGCGAGCACCTTGGCGCCGGCGACCTGCGCCTGCAGGAGCTTGCCGGCGGCGATCTTGCCGGCCGGCAGGACCACCACGACCTCCAGCCCGGCAGCCGCCCCGTACGCCGCGGCCGAGGCCGACGTGTTGCCGGTGGAGGCACAGACGATGGCGCTGGCACCCTCCTCGACTGCCTTCGCCACGGCCATCACCATACCCCGGTCCTTGAACGACCCCGTCGGGTTCGCACCCTCGAACTTGAGGTGGAGGTCCGGGATCCCCCAGGCCTCGCCGAGCCGCTCGGCGTGGACGAGCGGCGTGGCGCCCTCGCCCAGCGACAGGCGGGGCGTGGCATCAGTCAGCGGGAGGTAGCGCGCGTAGCGGTCGAGCAGGCGCGGGCGCGCCGGCCAGCCGGCGAAGAGCTGGCCGCCGGGGGTCGTGGATGCGCCGGGTGCGCCGGAGGCGCCGGGTGCGCCGCGGACCATGGATGCGCCTGGGGCCGCCGGGCCCGCGGAGGGCGGCTGGGGCCGAGCCATCAGTCGGTGACCGGGTAGAGCGTCACGTCCATGCCGTCCGGCAGGTGCGGAGCGATCGCGGCCCGAACCCGCTCCAGCGGGAGCGGTCCCGTGCGGACCACGGTCCCGCCGTCGATCTCCTCGACGGCCGCCGTCTCTCCCAGCTCCACGCCGTCGGGCGCAACCCCAGGCAGGAAGGCGAACCACGGCCGGTCGGCCGCGAACGGGTCCACGGCGTTGGCTCGCACGGGCGTCACGTCCGCGGGAGCAAGCCCGGCCCACGTGCTGCTGCCGTGGCGAGCGATCGCGAACAGGTCACCGAGGATCGCGCTGCTCGTCGGATCGCCGCCGGCTCCCGGGCCGGAGAAGGCGACGTTGCCGACCGGCTCCGCCCGGACCTCGACCCGATTGAGGACGCCGTCCGTGCCGCCGAGGGCGCCGCCCGCCGGGACCGCCGTGGGCAGGACCGTTGCCGCGAGCGCGCCGGCGGGGCCGGATTCGGCGACGGCCAGGAGCTTGAGGGAGAGGCCAAGGAAGCCCGCGCCCTCCATCTCCTCGGAGGTGACGCCGGTGATCCCCGGCTTGCCCCAGCCCCGGACGGAGGGCGGGGTGCGAAGGACGCTCGCCGGCTCGAGCCAGGCGCCGAAGGCGAGGCGCGCCAGGAGGACCACCTTGTTGACGGCGTCGTCGCCCTCGACGTCACCGCGCGGGTCCGCTTCCGCGAAACCGTTCGCCTGGGCCTCCGCGAGAACCTCGTCGTAGGGTTGGCCGAACTCGCCCATCGCGGTCAGGATGAAGTTCGTCGTCCCGTTCACGATCCCGCGGACGCGCGTCACGGTGTTGACGGCGAGGTCCGCGGCCAGCGGGGAGAGGACCGGGATCCCGCCGCCGACGGCGGCCTCGAAGCGCAGCGCGCCGCCTGTCCGCCGGGCGATCGCCTCCAGCTCGGGCCCATGGTGGGCGACCATGTGCTTGTTCGCCGTGACCACCGACTTGCCGACACTGAGCGCGGCGACGACAAGGGTGTGGGCCGGCTCGTCGCCGCCCATCAGCTCCACGATGACGTCGACCTCGGGATCGGCCACCAGGTGGGCCGGAGCATCGGTCAGGAGCTCGGCGGGAATCCCGAGTGCGGCGGCCCGGGCGAAGTCCTTCTCGGCGACGCCGGCGAGGACCAGGCGAGCCCCGTCGAAGGGGGCGAGCCGGTCGGGGTGCTGCAGGAAGGCGCGCACGACGGAGCCGCCGACGGTGCCGGCGCCGAGCACCGCGACGCGGAGGGGACGTCGAGTGGACATGCGGGAGATCGTAGCGGACGCGGGGTCGCGCCGGGCCGCGGGTCGAGCGCCCGGTCGACGCCGTGCGCGCCGGGTCGTGCCGCGAGTCGAGCGCCGGTCGAGATGCCCAGCTGGGGATCCGCGGCGGCCGCCCGGGACCATCCAGCCGCCCGCTACACTCCGCCACAATGACCAGCATGCCCCCCCAGCGTGTCCGCTGCTTCAGCGGCATCCAGCCCTCCGGCGCGCCGCATGTCGGCAACGACCTCGGCGCGATCCGCAACTACGTCGCGCTGCAGGATCGCTACCAGTCGATCTACTGCATCGTGGACTTCCACGCCCTCACGACCGTCCACGACCCGGACCGGCTCCGGCACCAGACCCGCGAGATGGCGGCGGCGCTGCTGGCCCTGGGGCTGGACCCGGCGAAGTGCACGCTCTTCGTGCAGAGCCACCGGCCGGAGGTGGCCGAGCTCATGTGGCTCTTCTCGACCGTGACACCGGTGGGCTGGCTGCTGCGGACGCCGACCTACAAGGAGAAGCGCGCCAACCAGCCCGACGACGTCAACCACGGGCTGCTCACCTACCCGGTCCTGCAGGCCGCCGACATCGTCCTGTACAAGGCGTCGGTCGTGCCGGTGGGCAAGGACCAGGCGGCGCACCTGGAGCTTTCACGCGAGATCGTGCGGGCCTTCAACGCCCGCTACGGCGAGACGTTCCCGGAGCCGCAGGCAGTCCACACCGACGCCCCGATCGTGCTGGGCACCGACGGCGCGAAGAAGATGTCGAAGTCGATCGGGAACACGATCGAGATCTTCGCCCCCGAGGACGAGATCCGGCGCCAGGTGATGGGGATGGTCACCGACACGCTTCGCGTCAAGAGAACCGACCCCGGCCACCCCGAGCGCTGCAACGTCTGCCAGCTCCACCGCTTCTTCGGCGACGACTACGCCGAGATCTGGGAAGGCGAGCGAACGGCGCGCACGGGCTGCGTCGACACCAAGAAGCTCCTGGTGGAGCGCCTGCTGCGCGCCTACGCCGGCGCCCGCGAGCGCTACGCGGAGCTGATCGCCCACCCCGAACGGGTGGACGGCGTCCTGGAGGATGGGGCAGCGCGCCTGAAGCCGATCGTCGACGCCACCCTCGACGAGGTCCACCTCAAGATGGGGCTCCGGTAGGGGCCGGTTCGGCAGCCGGGGGCCGCCTGTCGCGGTCGATGGCGTCGCCCGATTGCAGGCTGCCGCATCGCAGGCTGCCGCGCCTTCGCCGGCCGCCGCCCCCACGCAGGCTGCCTGCGCGAGGCCCATCGCCGGTCTGGCCGCGTGGCCGCAGCCGGCTCACGCCGCGGCCGCCTGCCAGGTGCGCGCCAGGCGCGTCAGGCGCGGCAGGTGGGCACGGCAACGCTTCGCGGGCACCGGTCGCCCTGCTACGATCGGCGCACGCCGGGCCCGCCGGGCCCGCCGCGACCGGCATGGCCGGACGACCGGGGGTCACACCACGGACGTGGAGCAGCCCGACGCGCAGCCACTCGCCACAGGGGAACTGGGGTCGTTCACGCCTGCGACCGTGCCGGCGGGACATGCCGCCGTGCAGCCGGCGGTGCCCCCGGCCGCGACACCGGCGACGACCGTGTTCCTGACAGCCCGGGAGCGACGCTGGCTCACGGTCCTGATGACGCTGGGCTCGATCGCCCTGTTCTTCATCGTCCTCAACCAGCTGGCCGCCGTCTGGGCGATCTTCTCCGACCTGATCCTGACGTTCTTCTTCGCCTGGCTTCTCGGGTTCATCCTGGAGCCGGTCGCGGCTTGGCTCGCCCGCTTCATGCCGCGGGTGCTCGCCGTGACCATCGCCTACGGGTCCGTCGCGCTGGTCGCCTTCGGGCTGGTGGTCGTGGCCGCCTCGGCCCTCTTCGCCTCGATCTCCGACTTCATCGAGAACCTGTCGCAGTTCCAGCGGGACCTGGTCGCGCTCATCCAGCCGATCTCGACCTGGCTCACCTCGCTCGGGTTCGACCGGGTCGACCTGGCGGCCCAGGTCGAGAGCCTCCTGGGCTCCCTTGCCACCCAGGGGCAGGACCTCCTCGGCCCGCTGCAGAACGTCGCCGTGGCCAGCGTCGGGTTCGTCGGCAGCGTCCTCATCGTCTTCTTCCTGGCGATCTTCATCTCGATCGACCGGGCGGCGATCGGCTCCTTCCTGATGCGCCTGGTGCCGCCCGCCTACAGCACCGAGGCGCACCTCCTGTCGGACAGCGTCGGGAAGTCCTTCGGCGGCTTCATCCGCGGGATGGTCGTGATCGGCGGGACGTATGCGCTGGTCGCGCTCCTCTGCAACGTGGTGCTGGGCCTCAACTATGCGGCGATCACCACGATCACCGCGGGGATCCTGATGGCGATCCCCTTCTTCGGGCCGTTCGTCGCGTGGTCTCCGCCGGTCATCGTCGCCGCGGTCACCCAGCCCGATGCCCTCCTGCCGGCGATTGCGATCATGGGGATCGGGTGGTTCCTCAACCAGAACATCCTGCAGCCGCGCGTGCTCGCCAATGCCGTCGGCCTTCATCCGGTCGTCGTCCTGGCTTCGGTGCTCCTGGGGACCAAGCTGTTCGGCATCCCCGGCGCCCTGTTCGGGCTGCCGGTTGCGGCGGTGATCTCGTCGTTCTTCTTCTACTTCCTCCGCCGCAACGCGAACCCCGACGAGCGGTCCGTGGCAGCGCGGGCGGCCCAGCGCGTCGCCGAGCGCGAAGGCCGTCCAACCAGGGTGCCGCGCGAGCCGCGGCCGGGCGAGGAGGAGGAGATCCTGGCCGAGATGGTGGGCGCGCAGGTCGACGGATTGCGGGGCGAGACGCCGGTTGACGCGGCGCCAGGCGGCCCGACGTCGGCACGACGTGACAGCCGCGGACCTGGCAGCGGCCGCGGACTTCCCGGTGTCCGACGCGGATCGCGGCGAACGGCCGGCGCCCGGGTGACCGCCCGACCCCGCATCCTTGTCACGAACGATGACGGGATCGAGTCGCGCGGCCTCCTGGCGCTGAAGCAGGCCCTGGAGCCGCTGGGCGAGGTGCTGGTCATCGCGCCGGAGACCAACCAGAGCGCCGTGGGCCACTCGCGGACGCTGTGGCGGCCGCTGCGGGTCCGGGAACGCACGCTGGGCGACGGATCGCCAGCCTGGTCGATCGACGGCTCGCCGTCGGACGCCGTGGGGCTCGTGTTCCTGGGACTCCTGCCGGGCCCGATCGACCTGGTCGCGAGCGGCATCAACCACGGGGCGAACCTCGGCGACGACATCACCTACTCGGGAACGGTGAGCGCGGCAATGGAGGCGGTGCTCAACGACTGCCCGGCGTTCGCCGTCAGCCTGGACGACTACGCGCCCCACGACTTCGAGCTGGCGATGGCGGCCGCCCGGGTGGTGGCCGAGGCGATCCTCGCGCGCGGGCTCGACCCGGGCCAGCTCCTCAACGTCAACGTGCCGGCCATCCCGAAGGCAGCCTGCGCGGGATTCGAGGTCGGGCGCCTCGGCAAGCGGACGTACCAGGACGAGCTCATCCGCCGCGAGGATCCGCGCGGCGTCCCCTACTACTGGGTGGGCGGTTCGCCGCCCAAGGGGCATGCGATCCCCGGCACCGACGTCGACGCGGTGGCCAACAACCGGGTCTCCGTGACGCCGATCCAGCTGGATCTCACGGCCGACCGATTCCTCGAGCGCCTCCGCGGCTGGGAGCTCACCCTGGGCGAGTGAGGCGTGGCGTCCCGGGAGCCGCAGCGCCGGCGACATCCGGCCCCTCCGCGGGACGACATCTGACCGGTTCGCGGCGGGCGGCGCAGGCGTACGCTGCAGGTCACGGACGATCGGGCGGCCCGTAACGACTTCGATCGGAGGCAGGCGATGGGCGACGTGCTGGCGGTCGTGCTGGCGGGCGGCGCCGGCGAGCGACTCTCCATCCTGTCCGCGATCCGTTCCAAGCCGGCAGTCCCGTTCGGCGGCAAGTACCGGCTGATCGACTTCAGCCTCTCGAACTGCGCGAACTCGGGCATCGACGACGTGCTCGTGCTGACGCAGTACAACCCCCGATCCCTCAACGATCACATCGGGACCGGACGGCCGTGGGGCTTCGATCGCGTCCGGGGGGGCGGCATCAAGATCCTCCAGCCGTACATGTCCGCCCAGGGCCAGGGCTGGTACCAGGGCACGGCCGACGCGGTCCGCTACAACCTCCACGAGATCGACCAGGACGGCGCGGACATCGTGCTGGTCCTCGGCGGCGACCACGTCTACAAGATGGACTACCGGCCCATGATCGCCGCGCACCGCCGCACGGGCGCCGACCTGACCATCGCGGTGCTGGAGGTGCCGCCGGCCGAGGCCTCGCGCATGGGAATCTGCGCCCTGGACGGCGACGGCCGCGTCGTCGACTGGGAGGAGAAGCCGGCGCAGCCGAAGAGCAACCTCGCGTCGATGGGCGTCTACGTCTTCTCCCGGGCCGCGCTGCACACGTGGCTGTCGGCCGCCGCCAGCGACTTCGGACACGACGTGATCCCCGCAATGCTCGCCGGCGGCGCAGCCGTCTTCGGCCATCGCTTCGACGGCTATTGGCGCGACGTCGGCACGATCGAGGCCTACTGGTCGGCCAACCTCGACCTCGTGGGGCTCGTGCCCCCACTGGACCTCTTCGACCGGAGCTGGCTGATCCACACGCGGTCCGAGGAGCGCTCCCCGGCAAAGCTGGGTCCGGAGGCGCTCGCCCGCCACTCCCTCATCAGCCATGGCTGCATCGTCAACGGCACGGTCGTCAACTCCGTGCTCTCCCCGGGCGTGAAGGTCTACGAGGGCGCGTTCGTCCGCGATTCGATCATCCTCCTCGACACCGAGGTGGGGGTGGGCGCGGTCGTGGACACGGCGATCATCGACAAGTTCGTGCGCGTGGGCCCGGGAGCCACGGTCGGCAGCGGCGACGACCGCGACGTTCCGAACGTGGACGAGCCCGAGCGCCTGGCCACCGGGATCACGGTTGTCGGTGAGCGCTCGCGCATCCCGCCGGGAGCCCGGATCGGGCGGAACTGCCTGGTCGCGCCGCGGATCGAAGAGGGGGACTTCGCCGAGTTCACGGGCCTGGCCGTCCCCTCGGGGGCGTCGGTCAGGCGCAGGCAGCCGGTGGCTCCGTCGGACGCCTCCGGCCCGGCCTGATCGCGTCGGCCACGCCGCCGCGACCGATGCTCCGCGGCTAGGCTCGTGTGGGCCGGCTCGGGTTGTCCGTGCCAGCTCCGGGGACATCGGCGGCGCTGGCGGCGCGTCTGCGGGCATCGCGCCACCGAGCGCGAGCGCCTCGAGCCGCTCGGCGCGGGCAAACCACCAGCGGACGACGAGGATCGCCGGGATCATCAGCGTCCAGGAGAGAGCCGCCAGGGTGGCGTCGACGAAGGCGAGCGGGATCGTGAGCGCGAACGCGATGGGTGCCAGCGAGGCCATCGCCAGGCGCCGGTGCCGCTCGATGGGCGACTCGGCGGGGATGAACCCGCGGCGGTCGGCGTGCCAGCGCATCGCCAGGATGGCAGACCCGGCGACGACGTTCGTGGCCGCGTAGAGGGCGACGGCGGTTGGGTGGTCGACGAAGCGGCCGATCAGCGCGGTCGGGAACGGGAGGAACGCGATCGCCGCGAGGAAGACGAAGTTCAGGACGACGATCAGCCCGTCCGAACGCGCCAGCGTGCGGAACAGGCGGTGGTGGCCGTTCCACCAGACGGCGATGACGGCGAAGCTCAGCGCGACGCTCAGGAACTGGGGACCGAGGTCCGCAAGGGTCCGGCGCAGGTCGGCGTCGGTGGCCGCCTGGGTCATCGACTCCGGGAGACGGAGGTCGATCACCAGCAGGGTCATCGCGATCGCCATCACCGCGTCGCTGAAGTAGACCAGGCGTTCGACCTCGCGCCCGCCGCCTGCCCCCAGCTCGGGGGTCTCGACGTCGCTCATGCCGGACCGTCGGGCGCGGCCGGGTCGCCGTCCGCCGGGGCGGCCCCGGCGGACGAAGGCGCGGCGGGGCCGAACCGCAGCCTGAAGAGCCGCTCGAACACGAGCTGGGCGGGCCACACGAAGATCCAGAGGAAGAGCGGGATCCGCGGATCGATGAAGGCCAGCGGGGTCGTGGCCAGCATGAACGCCGGGACGAACGCCGCCCGAAGGGTGACCAGCCGGACGAGACGCGGCGTCATGTACCAGACGTTGCGTCGCACGCGTGCCACCACCACCCACAGCCCAGCCGAGACCGCCCCGGTCAGGGCCACGCAGAGTCCGTAGAACACGACCGCGGCCGGGACCTCGCCGTGCATCCCGAGCACGGCGGTCGGGAACGGGAGAAGGATGACGCAGAACAGGAGGAGGACGTTCACGAAGACGATGCGTCCGTTCATCTCCTTCACCACCCGGAACGTCCGGAAGTGGCCCACCCAGAAGAGGATGATCACGAAGAAGCTCAGGACGACGCTGTAGAGGCGCGGCCCGACCGCCGCCAGGGCATCCAGGAACGACGCCGTGTCGACGATCACGGCCGTCTCGGGCAGCCGAAGGTCGATCGCGAGGAGCGTCAGCGCGATCGCGAACACCGCGTCGCTGAAGAAGACGAGGCGCTCGATCTCGCGTTCGGAGTCGACCCGCGGGGGAGAGATGGCCATGACTCGACGCTGCCGATCGGCCGGGGCCGTTCCGGCTCCTACCGGCGCTTCTTCCGATCGGCCAGGATCTCCTTCACCGCGTTGTGGGCCGGTGCCCCGGTGACGCCGCCGCCCGGGTGAGCACCCGCACCGACCAGGTACAGACCCTCCACCGGCATCCGGTAGCGAGCCCAGCCGACGAGCGGACGCCAGGCGAACCAGGCGTCGAGGCCGGGCTCCTGGTGATACGGGTGGCCGCCCGTGAGGCCATACTCGGCCTCCAGGTCGGCCGGCGTGAGCACCTCGCGGGCCGTGACGAGCGACGCGATGCCGGGAGCCACCTCCTCGAGGGCGGCCACGACCTTCTCGCCGAGCGTGGTGCGCGACGTGTCGTCCCAGGCGCCGTCGCGCAGGCGGTAGGGCACGTACTGGGCAATGACGCTCATGACGTGGCCGCCGTCGCGGGCCGCCAGCGATGGGTCGACCAGGGTCGGGATCGTCGCCTCCAGGACGAGCCGGTCCGAGACCCGCCCGTACTTGCTGGCGTCGAAGGCCCGCTCGAGATCGTCGATCCCGGTGGCCCCCACCAGGATCCGGCCGCGGATCCGCCTGGAAGCATCGTCGCCCTCGCCGGCGGCGGGGAAGCGCGGCAGGGCCGAGAGGGCCAGGTTGACCCGCGCCACGGTCCCGGGCTGGCGAATGTTGCCGGCCCGCCAGCGCAGCTGCGTGCCCAGGTCCAGGGGGCCAAGGAGTCCGAGCAGGGTTCGCTTCGGATCCAGGCCAGAGGCGACGACGGGCGCCGCGATCTCCTCGCCGGAGGCGAGCGCCACGCCCGTGACCCGTCCATCCGCCGACGTCACGGCCACCACCTCGGCGCCCGTCCGCAGCTCGGCCCCGAAGGCCCGGGCCGCAGCCGCCAGCGCGTCCGACAGCGCGCCGGGACCACCCCGGGCGAAGACCGCCTGGCCCGCCGCGCCGCCGTCGTTGCCGGCGGAGTCCGCGAGCAGCGTCGCCGTCGTGCCCATCGACCATGCGCCGAGCGCGGTGAACTGGAGCGCCCGCGCCGCGACGGTCGCCCGGATGGCATCCGTCTCGAACGACTCGCCGACGAAGTCGGCAACCGCCATGGGGAGGACGCGGAGCAGGTTCCGCGCGTCGTCCCTGCTGAGCTTCTTGAAGGCGCGGCCAAGGAGGAGCCCCGTGATCGCGTCGGCAAGGCTGGGGCCCGACGTGGCGGGTGGCGTCTGCTCGCCGAGCGCGGCGAGGAACGCGGCCAGCGCCCGGACCTGCCGGTCGAACGCCTCCCAGGCGATCGAGTCGGCGCCCGACCAGGTCGCGAGGTCGGCGGCCGTCCGCTCGTTGCTGGCCCAGAGCGTGACAGCACGTCCGTCGGGCTGCGGGGCGAAGGCGCGTACCTCGGGCCCGACGAGGGAGAGCCCCCGCGCGCCGAGATCGAGCTCGCGAAAGACGGCGGGGCGAAGGCGCCCCACCGTGTGGAACAGGCCCGGCGCGCGGGACCCGTCGTCGAGCGTGCGCGTCTCGACGGTCCCGCCGAGCGTCGCGCGCCGTTCGAGCAGCAGCGTGCGGATCCCGGCCTTCGCCAGGTAGGCCGCCGCGACCAGGCCGTTGTGGCCGCCGCCGACGACGATCGCGTCGTAGCCCGCGGAAGGCTGGGTGATCGCGGCCATCTACGCCACCTTCCCCTTCTTCGCCTTCAGGAGCTCCAGCGCCGCGAGGCGCCCGTTGGCCGCCATGATCCCGCCGCCCGGGTGGGTGGAGGAGCCGGCCATCCAGTAGTCCCGGATCGGCGTCCGGTAGCGCGACCAGCCGGGGATCGGCCGGCTGAAGAAGAGCTGCTCCAGGCTCAGCTCACCGTGGAAGATGTTGCCCTCGGTGAGCCCCCAGCCCTGCTCCATGTCCCACGGCGTCACGACGTACGTGTCGACGATGACGTCCCGCAGGTTCGGGGCGAACTCGCTGATCGTGTCGATGACGGTGTTGCCGAACGCCTCGCGCTGGTTCTCCCAGTCGGCGGGCCCCTCGGCCAGGTTGTACGGCGCGTACTGGACGAAGCAGCTCATCACGTGCTTGCCCGGCGGCGCCACCGATGGGTCGACCAGCGATGGGATGACGATGTCGATGTACGGCCGCCGGCTGAAGCGCCCGTACTTCGCGTCGTCGTAGGCCCGTTCCATGTACTCGACTCCCGGGCTGATGCTCATCGCCCCGCGCAGGTACTCCGTGCCACCCGGGTTGGAGGTGAAGGTCGGCAGGGCGTCGAGCGCGAGGTTCACCTTGCCCGAGCTCCCGCGGAACTTGAAGCGCCGGACGGCGGCCTCGAAGTCCTCCGGGAGGACGCCCGGCTCCAGGAGCTGCAGGAAGGTGCGCCGCACGTCGGCGGACGAGACGACGACGCCC
Source organism: uncultured Chloroflexia bacterium (assembly GCA_963810065.1). Lineage (GTDB taxonomy): Bacteria > Chloroflexota > Limnocylindria > Limnocylindrales > CSP1-4 > CTSoil-043. Next base: position 81,028 of record CAWELX010000004.1, read on the forward strand.
GCGTCGATCTCCTCGCCGCTCTCGAGAACGACACCCGTGGCGCGGTCGCCCGCGGAGGACAGCCGCACCTGCGCCACGCCGGCGTCCGTGCGGATCTCGACGCCCAGCGAGCGGGCGGCGTTGGCGATGGCGTAGGCGATGGCGCCGGTGCCGCCCTTGTGGAGGCCCCAGGCCCGGAAGGCGCCGTCGATCTCGCCCATGTAGTGGTGGAGCAGCACGTACGCCGTGCCCGGCGAGCGCACCCCCAGGAAGGTGCCGATGATCCCGGACGCGGACATCGTCGCCTTGAGCGGGTCCGTCTCGAACCACTGGTCCAGGAAATCGGCGGCGCTCATGGTCATGAGGCCGATGAAGGCAGCCTGCTGGCGCTCAGGGAGCTTCGCGAAGTCGCGGGCGAGGCCCAGGACCCCCAGCCACTCCCGTGGGTCCATGGAGGTCGGATCCGGCGGCACGATCCCCAGGATGGGCTTGATGAAGCGGGCCATGTCGGCCATCAGCTGGCCGTACTCCTCGTAGGCGTCGGCGTCGCGCTTCGACCAGCGGCGGATCTCGCGCATGGTCGCGGCGTGGTCGTCGTTGCGCCACAGGTAGTCGCCCTGCACGGGCGTGAAGGTCCCGTCCAGCGGGAGGATCTCCAGGCCGTGCTTGGGCAGCTCCAGCTCCCGGATGATCTCCGGGCGCAGGAGGCTCACGACGTACGACAGGACGCTGAAGGTGTAGCCCGGGACGATCTCGTCGCTGGTCATGGCGCCGCCCAGGATGTGGCGCTTCTCGAGGACCAGCGTCTTCCAGCCGGCCTTCGCGAGGTAGGCGGCGGTCGTCAGGCCGTTGTGGCCCCCGCCGATGATCACCGCGTCGTAGCGCTCGGCCACCCGCGTCTCCTCCTGTCGTCGTGCTGTCGGATTCGGTTCGGGCGGCCGCTACGCGCGCTTGCGCGGCGGGTCGAAGAAGGGCGTGTCGACGACCGTGGCCGAGACGAGCCTGCGCCTGGCCTCCACGGTCCACTCCACCTGGACGCGGCCTCCCGTTCGGGCGTGGGCGACGCCGACGGACGCGAGGGCGATCATCTTCTTGAGGATGGGGCTCCAGCCGGTGCTGGTCACCCGCCCGACCTGGCGCCCGTTGGCGAGCAGTGGGACCTGGGTCCGGCTCACGGTGGGCGGTGCGTAGGGTGCCAGCCCCTCGGCGGCGTAGAGCGCCTCGATCTCCGGCCAGCTGATGTCGAGCCCGACGAGGCGGCGTGCCGGGCCGCCGGCGGCAACCTCGGCGATGAGGGCGCGCTTCCCGACGAAGTCGGCCTTCGCGAGGTCGACCAGCCTGCCCAGCCCGACCTCGTAGGGGCTGAAGTTCTGGCTCGGGATGTGGGAGTGGACCGCGCTCGTGTAGTCCACCTCGATCAGGACCAGGCCGGCCTCGAGGCGGGTGACATCGAGCGCGAGCATCCCCGCCGGCCGGACCCGGTACGGCTCGCCGGCGGCGACGAGCGCGTCCCAGGCCTCGACGGCGCGGTCGGCCGGGATCCAGAGCTCGTACCCCAGGTCGCCCGTGTACCCGGTCCGCGAGACGTCGACCGGGATGCCGCCGAGGCTGGAGGCGCGACGCCGGAAGTAGCGCAGTTCGGCGAAGTCCTCGCCCGAGGCGGCTTCCAGGACCTTCCGGGCCAGCGGCCCCTGCAGGGCGACGGCCGCATCCCGGTCGCTCACGTCCGCGATGTCGACCTCGAGCCCATGCGCGTTGAGGTGGAGCCAGCGGTACTGCGGATCGGCGGCGGTCCAGCGGATCACCTGGCCGCCGTCCGCGTCGTCGAGGCGATGGATCGTCCCGTCGTCGATGACCTTGCCATGCTCGTCGCACCAGGGGGTGTAGAAGACCCGGCCCGGCGTCAGCTTCGTCGCGTCGCGGGTGATCAGCCGGTCGACCAGGCGCAGGGCGTCCGGGCCGCGCAGCTCGTACTTGAAGAGCGGGCTGACGTCGATGAGGGCGGCCGCCTCGCGGATCGCGTTGTACTCGATGACGTGGCTGGCGTGGTACTCGCTGGCGGCGAAGAAGCCGGACCACTCGCGCCACTGCATCCGGGCGTTGAGCGGCGCGGTCCGCGGGTGGAAGGCGGTCCCGACCGTCACGTCACATGCTCCTCCGCTGGATGCCGGCGCAGGGCCGGTTCGCCTGGGTCTTGCCCGGTGTCTCGCCGGAATTGCGAGCGCCATTGTGCATGAAACCCGCGGGACGCCCCGCGGGCGGCGTGGCGGCCGGCCCTAGTCGCCGACCCGTGCGAACGCCGCCGTGTAGGACGCCAGCGTCGGGCCGTCCATGCCCGTGCCGCGCGCCTCCCAGTTGAGGTCGCCCGCCTCGTCCAGGACGAGCCACGCGCCGTCGCCGACGTCGAGGAGACGCGCCGGGCGATCGCCGAAGGAGGCGGGCCCGGCGTCGCTGCCGGACGGAGGGCAGTCGGACGTGCCGGCGCAGTAGGCGCCTTCACGGATCGCGATGCGCCGGCCGCCAGGGCCCTTGTACGAGATCTCCATCTTCCCGCCGCGCGAGGCGCTGAAGGTACCGGTCTCGACGAACCAGCCCGCCGGCAGGACCGGGCAGTACACGTCCCACGCCACGGCGTCCGCGACGCCGGCGTAGAAGACGCGGTTGTCGTCGCTGCCGGTGCAGGCGGCGGCGCCGCCCTGCGGGGCCGTGGGGCCCGGCGTCGCGGTCGGCTCGTCGGTCGGCGTCGCGGTCGGCTCGTCCGTGGGCGCCTCGGTCGGCTCGTCGGTCTCGGTCGGCTCGGCGGTCGGGGTCGGCTCGTCGGTCGGCGGCTGCTGGCTCGCGTCGGACGTGGGTTCGGCCGTCGGCGCCGTCCCGGAGGGCCCGGGCGTGGGGACGATCGTGGACGCCGGGGTCGCCTCGCCGCCACCGCAGGCGGCAAGCAGCAGGGCCACGATGGCGAGGGTGGCGAGCGCGCGGCCGGCGTACCGCGCGTCGAGGGCTGACGTCACGGTTCCAGCCTAGCGGTGCGAGGTGCGTCCGGTCAACGCGACGCGGCGGGCGAGAGGCGCGCGGGGCCGCCCGCGAGCGCCAGGTCGACGCCGAAGACGCCGTGCACGCGCTCGCGTGTCAGGACGTCGTCGGGACGGCCGTCTGCCACCAGGAGACCCCCATCGAGCACGACGAGGCGCGGGAAGAAGTGGCGCGCCAACGCCAGGTCGTGGAGCACGGCCAGGATCGTGGTCCCATCGTGCGCGTTGAGGTCTGCCAACAGGTCCATGACGGCGACCTGGTGGCGCAGGTCCAGGTGCACCGTCGGCTCATCGAGGACGAGGAGGGGCGCCGCCTGGGCCACCGCCAGCGCGACGAGGACGAGCTGACGCTCCCCGAGCGAAAGCTCGCGCGCGTCGCGGCCGCGCAGTCGGTCGATGCCGACCCGCGAGATGGCCGCGTCGACAGCCGCGAGGTCCACGGGCCGCGGACCACGGATCGGGTCCTCGTGCGGGAGGCGGCCGAGGGCCACGATCTCCTCCACCCGGGCCGAGAAGGGGAACGTCGCCTGGCCGGGAACGGCGGCGAGGCGACGGGCGATCGCCGGGCGATCGAGCGATCCGACGGGATCGCCGCCGAGCGTGACCCGGCCGGCGCGGGGCACCACGAGCCCGGCCAGCACGCGCAGGAACGTCGACTTCCCGGCCCCGTTCGGCCCGACGAGCGCCACCCGCTCGCCGGGGGCGATCTCGACGTCGATGCCGCGGAGCACCGTCCGATCGCGGTAGGCGACGACAACGCCCTCGAGGGCGGCGATCGGCGGCGCCGGGCGCGGCCCGGTCGCCGAGACGCGGCCCGGTCGCCGAGACGCGGCCCACCGGCGCCCGTGACCGGGGATGCGCCGGCGGCCGGGGATGCGCCCGCGGACGCCGTCACAGCTCGTAGCCCCCGCGGGACGAGCGCAACAGGGCCAGGAAGAAGGGCGCCCCGATAACCGCCGTCACCACCCCCACCGGGATCTCGCCGAGCATGCGCGCCACGAGGTCCGCCGCGACGAGAAGGATCGCCCCGAGGATCGCGGCGAGCGGCAGCACGTGGCGGGCGTTCGGGCCCACCACGAGGCGCACGAGGTGCGGCGACACGAGGCCGATGAAGCCGATCAGACCGGAGACGGCGACCGCCGCGGCCGTGACCAGGGTCGCAAGACCCAGCAGGATCCCGCGCTCGCGGCGGACGTCGATCCCGAGGTGCGCGGCCGCCTCCTCGCCCAGCAGCAGGCCGTTCAGCGACCGGGCGCGGAGCAGGATCGCCACGCTGCCGCCGATCACGAGCGGGGCGCAGATCGCGAGGCGCATCCACGAGGCGCCCTCCAGCCCGCCGAGCAGGAAGGCGAAGATCTGGCGCAGGTTGGACCCCGACAGGTACATCGTCATCGCGAGGCCGGCGGCCAGGAGCGACCCGACGGCGTACCCCGTGAGCAGGAGGCCGGTGAGCGGCGCCATGGGCCCGCCGCGTCCCAGCCGGTACACGACCGCCACCGCCGCCAACCCGCCCGCGAACGCCAGCACGTTGAGCAGGCCCAGGTCCAGCAGGGCGACCCGGATCGGGAGGAGGACGGCGATCGCAGCGCCAAGCGCGGCCCCCGAGGCGGTGCCCAGCACGTACGGGTCGGCGAGCGGGTTGCGCAGAAGCCCCTGGAAGGTGGCGCCGGCGACGGCGAGGCCCGCCCCGACGACGACGGCCGTGAGGACGCGCGGGAGGCGGAGCTCCATCACGATCGTCTCCGCCGCCGGGGTCCACGTCCGCTCGATCGGCAGGCCCAGGGCGCGGAGGAGGATGCCGATCGTGTCGCCCGGGGCGACAGCGACGCTCCCGGCGGCGACGCCGAGGACGACGAACGCCGCGAGCGCGGCGAAGCCGAGCACGACGAGCGCGGCCGGCCGCGGCGCCCGCACGGGCCGCCGAACACGGACCCGGGCGAGGGCGAGCGTCCGGCCGCCGATCGTCATCGCGATCCCTACCTGGTCACACCGGCCGCGGGGACGGGCGGAAGCGGGGCACCCGGGTCGATCGCCCGGGCGAGCGCGCGCAGGCCCTCGACGAGGCGCGGCCCCGGCCGGGTCACCACCACGTCGTCGACGGGACGGACCGCGCCGGCCTTCACCGCCGCCATGCCGTCCCAGCCGGGACGGGCGACGACCTGCTCGACCGTGACGCCGTAGGCCGCATCGCCCAGGACGATGACCTGCGGGTCGGCGGTCACGAGGGTCTCGAGCGGAATCGAGAAGACGGTGGGGCTGCCGGTCGTGATCGGGTCGCCGCCCGCGAGGGTGATCATCTCGGCAATGAACGAGTTGTCGGCCGGGCCGTAGATCTCCTTGGTCGCATCCAGCTCGTAGAAGACGCGTGGCGGGGTGCCGCCGGCGGACGCGATCCCGGCCGCGGTCGCGTCGATCTGGGCCCGCATCTCCGCCGCGAGGGCGGCGCCCGCCGGGCCTTCGCCCGCGGCGCCGGCGATGAGCTCGATGTCCGCCAGGACCGTCGCCACGTCGGGCGCGTAGACCACGAGGACCGGGATGCCGAGGGAGCGCAGCCTGGCCAGCGCCTCGGGATTGTTGAAGCCGTTGCCGCCGGCGACGACGAGGTCGGCTTCGAGGCCGACGATCTTCTCGACATCGACGCCCTGGAACGAGGCGACGTCCGGGAGCGGGACCGCCTCGGGCGGGTAGTCGTCGAAGTCGGTCGTGGCGACCACGCGCGGCCCGGCACCCACGGCGAAGAGGATCTCCGTCGTCGCGGGCGTCAGGGAGACGATCCGCTCCGGCCTGGCCGGCAGGGTGACGGCCGTGCCCTCGTCGTCCGCGAGCGTCAGCGGGTAGGTGGCGACGATGGGGGACGGCGCCGGGCTGGCGGGGGTCGCGGTCGCGGCGGGAGCGCCGGGAGTGCCGGTGGCGGCCGGGACGATCGATCCCGTCGGCGATGGCCCGATCGTTGGCGACGCGGCGGGCCCGCCGCACGCGGCGAAGAGCACGGTCACGAGCGCAACGAGCATCGCGATCGAGCGAGGGGTCCCGGCGCGGGCGCGCCGGAGGGGGGAATGTCGCACGGAAACCTCGCAGTCGGATGAAGACGACGCGCGCGATGGCGCGGACGGACGCGAGGTCCTACGTGACGGGAAACATACCGGCCTGCCCCTTTCTCTCGAGGGTGTGAGCGGCTGCACCGTGGGGCCGGCGACCGGACTTCCGCCCCTGGGGGCGGTCACCGTAGCGGGACTGTGCCGGATTCGCACCGGCTTCGCGGCCACGCGGTGGGTCTTGACGACACCCGGAGCGTAGCACGGGCGCGGCCGCGCGACGGGGGCCGAACGGCCCGGATTCGGGCGGCCCGCGGATCCCGTGCAGCGCTACCTCAGATCCGGTGCCGGCCGCCCACGGATCGCCCGCCGTTCACGCCTGCGGTGGGGCCGGCCCACGGCGGCGGGCGGCTCGGGCCCACCGCAGCACGAGGGCGCCGCTCCGCACGTAAGGGGGCGATAAGCCGCGATCGGCAGACTCCGCGCCAGCGGCGTCGATGAGGCGCCGCAGGCCCGCCTCCTCCCGCCCAGGCCAGACCCGCCGGAGGAGGTCGCACCGGATGTCGCCCGGACGATGGATCCACCGTCTCACCGCCCTTCTGCTCGCCGCATCACTTGCCGCCACGGTCGCCGGCCCGGCCCGAGCCGGCTACCCGGGGACGATCGCCTCGAACGAGAGCGCCTTCGAGCCGCCGTGCCTCAGCTTCGACGACCCCTACCCGGAGAAGATGCTCAAGGCCGCCGCGTCGGCCTTCACCGCCCTCGGGTACGACACGCGCTCCTACACCGGCGCCGCATTCACCCGGGCGGCCTACCTCGGCCGGACGGCCAACGACTGGGGCACGTACGTCCACAGCCACGGCGACTTCTACTGGCATGCCGCCGACGCTCGCCGCTATTCCGGCTTCCGCGAGGACTCGGGCGACTGCAGCCAGTCGGTCGTCTACTCGAAGGACATCGCCGCCAGGCGGGCCGGACGGCAGGCGAACCTCGTCGTGATGTCGATGTGCCACGTCGGCGAGGATGCGTCGACGATGCCGGCCGCCTTCGGGATCGCGAAGAAGAAGTACGCCGCCGGCACCTGGGGCGGCCCCGAGTTCTTCGTCGGCTACCTCGGCGCAGCCTGGGACAACGACGAGTGGACGTTCGAAGTCGCGTTCTGGGACGCCATCGGGCCCGGCTACGGCGCTGGCGAAGCGTACGACGTGGCCGCGGCCCAGGTGTTTGCCCACGCGTTCGACGCGAACTGGTGGGGCTCCTATGCCTATACCGGCCGGGCGGGTCCCCTCCCCTCTGGCTGCGACCGGTGCCTGTGAGGTGGCTGCCATGCATGCTCTCGTTCGTGGAAGCCGGCGCGTCCGGCTCGGCGCGCCTCTCGCTCTCGCCATCGCGGGCGCGGCGCTCGTGCTCGGCGGCCCTGGCGGGCCTGCGCCGAGCGGCGCCGCCGACCGGTACCGGGCCGGCGAGCCCGCGGCGGTGCGCAGCGTCGTCCCGGCCCGGGAGGCGCTCGACGTGCGCCGACGCGGCATCGACCGTGCCCGCGCCCTCGGCCTGCCGATCGGCAGCGCGACGCGCGTGTCCCGGGTCGTCGACCGATTCTTCGGCAGCGTGGTCGACGAGGTCGTGACGCTCGACGAACGCGGCCGTCGTCTCGGGATCGTCCGGATGGGTCGCGACGGTCGCGTCGCGATGGCCGTCCGGCTCGGCTGGCGCGTGCCGGCGGGTCGGCGGATCAGTCGCTCGGACGCCCGTGCCCGGGCCGCGACCCTTGCCGCGGCGGCCGGGCTCACGCCCGACGGAACGCCGACCATCACTGCCGCCGCGGACGGCGGGTGGCGGATCGCCTGGCAGCGGGCCGTCGGCGGCGTGCCGGTCGTCGGCGACGGCAGCACCGTCACGCTGTTCGGTGATGGATCCCTGCACGCCGCCGCCCGTCGCGAGCGGTCGCTCGCCGCAGCCCCGGCGGCGACCCTCGACGTCGCGGCAGCCGGGCGGATCGCGCGCGAGCGCCTCGTCGCGCTCCTGGGTCCCGCGAGCGGCGATGCGCGGATCGCGCGGACACGCCTCTCCTGGGTCGCACCGAACGACACCTTCGACGGGCAGGCGCCGGATGCTCCCGATCCGGTGCTCCGGCTCGCCTGGGTCGTCGAGGTTCGCACGGTCGCGCGGCTCGCCGACCGCGTCCAGGCCCTCGAGCTGTACCTGGACGCCGGGGACGGGACCCTGCTGGGCGGGGATCTCCTCCGGTGACGGGGCTCCCGCCGCCCTCGTCGGGCCGCTCCGCCGACGGCGCAACCCCGGGGCACCCGATCAGCGCCTCGGGGATCGCCGCCGTTGCGGCCGCCGCGACGCCGGTCGTCGCGGCGGCCCTCCTCACGGTGTTGCTCGTCGCCGGCGGCTGTCGGGCGCGTCCGCCGGGATCGGGACGGCCGCCGGCTCCCCCGGGCTCGCCCGCGCCGTCCGCCTCCGCCGCGCTGCGACCAGCGCCGACGGCGTCCGGCGCGGTCGGAACCGGGCCTCGCCTGCTTCTCGTGACGGGCGGGCCAGCCGGGCCGACGGTCGCGCTCCACGACTCGACGCGCCCGTCCGATGTCGGCGTCGTCGTGGAGCTGCCGGGCCAACTCCGCGGGGGCGGGCTGGCGGCCCTCGCAGCGGCGCCGGACGGACGGCTGGCGGCGATCAGCCGGGACGGCGCGGTGTGGCTCACTCCGCCGGTCTCCGCCGGAGCCGCCGGACCACCGGGCTGGAGGCGCGTGAGCGAGGACGACCCGGGCCCGATGCTGCCCGGGCCCGTCCTCGGCGGGACGTGGAGCCAGGACGGATCCGCCCTGGTGCTCATCGCCGGCGCGCCGGGCTCCGGCGATCGGCGGACCGCGCTCTTGACCGTCCCGGTCGACGGGTCGCGGCGCACCTCGGTGGAGGTCCCCCTGGAGGCGGATGGCCCCTCGGTCGCGTCACTCCCCCGCGGGGTCGTGGCCTTCGTCGGTCGGGACATCCGCGACCGCGCGGCGCTGGCGCGGATCACGGCGTCCGGCTCCTTCGCGACGGTCCCCGTGGAGGCACGGGCAATCGTCGCCGGCGGAGACTTCGTGGCGCTCGTGGCGGATGGCTTCGTGCGGGTTGGCACGCTCGCCGACCTGGAGCGGGGTGCGCTCCCGAGGGACCCGTTACCCCTGGACGCCGGCGCGGGGATCGGTACCGTGGCGATCGCCCCGGACGGTTCGGCCATGGCCGTGGTCCGCCTCGACGACGAGGGCGGTGCCCATCGCGTGGAGACCCTGCGCAGCACCGCGGGCGCGTGGGTGGCCGGCCCGGTGATCACCCTGGAGGCGGAGGACGGCACGGCGGCGCCGGTCTGGCTCCCATGAGGCGGAAACGACGGACCCCGGCGCGCTGCCGGGGTCCCAGGAGCTTGGGCCGGCCGGGCCGGCCGGCGGGCGGGTCAGTTCGTCGCGGCGGGCTCCTCCACCGCGGTGAAGATCGAGACCTGGGACACCTCGGGCAGCATCTCGCCGAGGATCTTCTGCAGCGTCAGCTGGTGCACACAGCTGTTCCAGCTCTCGAAGTAGTGGCACGTGCAATGCCACGCACCGGCGTCGAGGCTCACGTGATGCGTGTCGTTGTCACCCCGGAACGTGACGCCGAGACGATCGAACGTCAGGCGGTCGCGCTCACGGGCGTAGCGGTTCGCCTTCTCGACCTTGCCGATGAGAGAGCTGTGCATCGCCGAGGTCCCTCCATGGCCCGATGGGCCCTTCCCGAGGCCGCTCCGCCGTGTGCACGTCGGTCGGGAGGGGCGCTCGTCCCGACAACTCTACTACCCGGCGCCAAGACGGGCGACGGGTCAAGGCGCGGGTCGGGACGCGCGGCATGACGCGGGTCGGGACGCGCGGCGGCCGGGGCACCGACGACCCCACCTTCAGCCGCGGACCAGCGCCTCGCCGGCCGCAAGGCAGGCGTCGGCCACGGCAGCCGACGTCGCTTCCGTGTACACCCGCACCAGGGGCTCCGTGCCGCTGAAGCGGACGAGGAGCCACGAACCGTCGCCGATGAAGAACTTGAACCCGTCGTTGGTCGAGAGCTCAACGGTGCGCGTGACCGGCTGCCCGGCGAGCTCCGTCGGCGCCTTCTCGACGAGCTCGACCGCGAGTCGCTCCTTCATCGCGGGATAGGTCGCCCGGTCAACGTGGACATCAACGCGCTGGTAGTACGACGGGCCGGCGATCTCGTGGAGATGCGCGATCGCCCGGGAGACCGGCGCCCGGCCGGCAGCCCGTTCGCGCAGGAAGAGGTCCAGCAGGAGCAGGTCGGAGTAGATGCCATCGCGCTCGGGGAGGTGCATCCCGAAGCCGTACCCGCCGGACTCCTCGCCGCCGTACATCGCTCCCGTCTCGATCATCTTCGGGCCGACGTACTTGAAGCCGACCGGCGTTTCGTGGACCTCGATCCCGTAGTGGGCCCCGAGGCGCTCCGCCATGGAGGTCTCGTTCACGCTCTTCACGACCGGATCGCGCATCCCGCGATGCTCGGCCAGGTAGTACATGAGCAGCCCGTACACCTGGAGCTGGTGGACGAAGACGCCGCGCTCGTCGATCGCGCCCGCGCGGTCGGCGTCGCCGTCGAGGAGCAGCCCGAGGTCGAAGCCGCCGCCGGCCACGAGGCGCAGGGCCTCGTCCACGTGCGGGCGGATCGGCTCCGGGTTGACACCGCCGAAGTACGGGTTGCGCTCGGTGTGGATCTCCACGACCTGGATGCGCCCCCCAGCCAGGAGGCGGCCGATCCAGCCGGCACCGGAGCCCCACAAGGGCTCCACGAGGATCCGCATCTCGGCGGCCTTCAGCGCGTCGAGATCAAGGGTGCGGCGGACGAAACGCTCGTATCCGGCGAACGGGTCGAAGCGTTCGACGAGTCCTGCCTCCTCGGCGTCCGCCAGCGGGCGGCGCGGGATCGCCCGCCGGCCGTTCTCGGCGATGACCGCCTCCAGGGCCGCCAGGATGTCCGGCCCGGCCGCCGCGCCTGACGCGGCCTTCACCTTGAAGCCGTTGTCGGTCCACGGGTTGTGGCTCGCCGTGATGACCACGCCGGCCGCCGCGCCGCGCTCCACGACCTCGTAGCTCGCCATCTGGGTCGGGACGGCGTGCACGGCGAAGGCGACGGGAATGTCATAGGCCAGGAGCACCTCGGCGGCGGCCGCGGCGAAGTCCTCTGACGCGAAGCGCCGGTCGTAGGCGACGACGACGCCCCTGGCCTGCTCGCCGCGATCGGCGACGTAGCGCGCGACGCCCTCGGCGCAGCGCCGGACGCTGTCGAACGTGAAGTCCTCCGCGACCCTGGCACGCCAGCCGTCGGTGCCGAAGACGATGGTCGCGGGGCCGGGAACGCCGCCGGCAATGGGCGAGGTCACGAGTCTTCCTCCCTGGCTCGAGCGAGCTCCTCGGCGATCCCGCGGACCTCCTGGGAGTGGTCGGCTGCGCAGACGAGCAGCGCATCGGGCGTGTCGACGACGATGATGTCACGCAGGCCCAGGGTCACCACGAGCCGGTCCCCGGCGAGCACCAGCGTGCCCTCCGACCCGACGTCGCGGCGCGGTCCCGATCCGACGGCGCCGGCCGGCTCACCGTCCGCGACGGCGCGCGCCACGAGAGCATCGCGCAGGGCGGCCCAGCTGCCGAGGTCACTCCAGCCGACGTCGGCCCGGAGCATCGCCACGCGGCCGGCGACCGAGGCCGGCTCCATCACCGCGTAGTCGATCGAGGTCGCGCGCACGGTGGCGTACGCCTCCTCGAGCGCGCCCGGCCCGCCGGCGACCCCCGCGCGCACCGCGGCGAGGATGTCGGGCGCCGACGCCTCGAGGGCGGCCAGGATCGTGTCGCGCCGCCACAGGAAGATCCCCGCGTTCCAGGCCACGGGGTCCGGACCCGCGAGCAGCGCCGCGGCGGCGTCGGACGCCGGCTTCTCGACGAAGCGCCGTACGGCGTGGGCGCCCGGCTCGGAACGGACGCCGCCCGCCACGATGTACCCGTACCCGGTCTCCGGACCTGACGGGGCGATCCCCAGCGTGACGAGCGGACGATCCACCGCGCCGGCCACGGCCGCCCCGCGCGCCAGCAGGGCGCGGAACCCGTCCTCGTCCAGGACCTGGTGGTCGGCCGGCAGCACGGCCATCACGTCGTCGTCCGGACGACCCAGCGCCACGGCGGCCAGGGCGATGGCCGCCGCCGTGTTCCGGCCGGTGGGCTCGGCCAGCACGTTGCCCGGCGGGAGCTCCGGGAGCACCTGGCGGACCAGGTCCGCGTGGCGGCGGTCGACCACGACGACGACATCGCCAGCGGCATCCAGCAGGGGCCGCACGCGGTCGAACGTGGAGCGCAGCAGGGTCCGCTCGTCGACGAGCGGCAGGAATGGCTTCGGCCGGTCGGGGCGCGAGAGGGGCCAGAGCCGCGTGCCGCCGCCGCCGGCGAGGATCACGGCGTACATGCCGCTGATTCTACGGGCCGCGGGTGGCGCGATGTCCGGCACCCCGGCGGGCCGAGGCATCCCGCGGGTCCGCGACGGCCCGCTCAGGGCCGCGAGAACGTCGTGGTCCGCTCCGGGCGCACCAGCACGTAGTCGTTGTGCCACGGCTGGCGATCCTTGTCTTCGTAGTAGCGGTTGTACTGGTTGACGAAGGAATCGACCAGCATGTATCGCACCGGCCACGGGTCGCGGGGCGACCCGAGCGGACCGACGACGTAGAAGCCGAGGATCTGGCGGCTCGCCAGGTTGCCGGGAACCTGGCGGGCGCGGTACCCCGTGACCGACCAGGCGTGCCCACCGTGCCACACGGTGATCCCGACCGGGTAGCCGGTCTCGTTGATCGAGTCGACGATGGCGTTGAGGGCCGCCGACCGGGTCGGGTACGAGCGGTCGCGGTACACGACGGGGAGCGTGTCCGGCAGGCGCCAGTTGAGCGCGCCGGCCCAACCGCGGATGTCGTTGCCGGGCCCGTTGTAGCGGTAGCGGTTGAAGCGGTACGTCACCGAAGCGAGGAGCTTCTGCGTCGCGTAGCTCGTGTCGCGCGTGCCGAGGATCAGGTTCGCCATCGTCTGGACCGAAGCCGGAACGCACCAGTAGTTGGTGTACTGCCTGACCACCGCGCCGGTCCGATACAGGTTGCGCGTGATGGTCACCGGCGTGGGTGCCGGCACGGGCGCGGCCGGTGCCGGCGCATCCGGGTCGGGCGTCGGGATGGGGACGACCGTGAGCTCGGGGGCCGGCGTCGGGGCCGCGCTCGGCTCCGTCGTCGGGACCGCCGCCGGCGTCGCCTCGGGAGCGGGTGTCGACTCCAGGGTGGGTGCCGGCGCCGGCGTGGCGGTCGCGGCGGGTTCCTCGGCAAGGACGCCACCCGGCACGAGGAGCGCGGCCACGAGGGCGGCAACGAGGGCGCGCGGCACTCTTCGGGACACGCGCGAGCGCCCGACAGCGTCGATCGCTCGTCGAGCGTCGGCGGGTGCCGGCGTTGTCCCGGCGCCGGCGGCGTCCGTCACGGGCACTCGTTTCCCCTGTGTGGCATGGGCACGTGGCGTGCCCGGACAGGGAGGATGGACCCTTTGGCCCGGAATGGGAAGTGATCGATGGTCCGGCGGCTCGATGGCCCCGGGGTACGCCCCCGGCTCAGCCTTCGACCGGATCCGGGACCCGGAGGCCGCAGGCGTCCGCCAGCAGCGCCGCCTTGTCCGTGCGCTCCCACGGGAGATCGAGATCGGGGCGCCCAAAGTGCCCGTAGGCGGCGGTCTGGCGGTAGATCGGCGTCCGCAGGTCCAGCGCCTCGATGATGTGGGCTGGCCGAAGGTCGAAGAGCTTCTCGATCGCGGCGAGGATCTGCTCGTCGCCGACGCGCCCCGTCCCGAACGTCTCGATGGACAGCGAGATCGGCGTGGAGATCCCGATGCCGTAGGCCACCTCGAGCTCGAACCGATCGGCGAGGCCCGCGGCGACGACGTTCTTGGCGACCCAGCGGGCAGCGTACGCAGCCGAGCGGTCGACCTTCGTCGGGTCCTTGCCGGAGAAGGCGCCGCCGCCGTGACGAGCCATGCCGCCGTAGGTGTCCACGATGATCTTCCGGCCGGTCAGCCCGGCATCGCCCATCGGTCCGCCGATGACGAAGCGGCCTGTCGGGTTGACGTGCATGACCGGGTCGGTCGGGCGGAGGTGGGCGGGGATCACGGGCAGGATCACGGCCTCCACGAGCTCGTCCCGCATCGCGTCCGGTGCGTCCGGATCGTGCTGCGCGGCGAGGACCACGGTGGCGACCCGCGCGGGGGCGCCGTTGCGGTACTCCACGGTCACCTGCGTCTTCCCGTCGGGGCGCAGGTAGGGCAGCTGGCCCGACTTCCGGGCTTCGGCGAGGCGCCGCGCCAGCCGATGGGCAAGCGCGATGGGGAGCGGCATGAGCTCGGGCGTCTCGCGGCAGGCGAAGCCGAACATCATCCCCTGGTCGCCGGCGCCCAGCTCCTGGGCATCCACGCCGCGGGCGATGTCGGGCGACTGCTCCTTGATGCTCACCAGGGCGCCACAGGTCTGGTAGTCGAACCCGTAGTCGGCCTTCGTGTAGCCGATCTCGCGGACCGTGTCGCGCACGACCGACTGGAAGTCAATGTAGGTCGAGGTGGTGATCTCGCCGAGGACCGCGACGAGACCCGTCGTCGTGGCAGTCTCGCAGGCGACCCGCGCGTCCGGATCCTCCCGGATGATCGAGTCGAGGATCGCATCCGAGATCTGGTCGCACATCTTGTCGGGGTGGCCCTCGGTGACCGACTCCGACGTGAAGAGATAGCTCGGGGCGTCCACGATGCTGGTCATGATGCGGCCGAGCCTACCACCGGAGACGGTGCCGGGTGCAGGCCCGCGCGTCAGCGGCAGGTGACGGGCTGCGGCGTCGGGCGCGACTCCGCCAGCGTCGCCTTCACCGGATCGCCCACCTGCCGGGCGACGAGCATCACCTTCGTGCCATCCCGGTAGGGGGTCTCGGAGGTCTGCAGGACGAGCGAGTTCGGCGGCAGGTCATAGGCCCAGTCGAGACTGTGCTGGAACCGTCGCACGGCGACGATGCGGTACCGGTACAGGTGGTTCCGCGCCGTCCAGACCCAGGCGGTCCGCCCGACCATCGCCCTGCCGCCGTTGCGCTGGGACCCGCGAAGGATCGGCAGGAACATCCCCTCCCGGGCATGGGCGTAGATGTACGTCACGCCCCCGGCGCCCGGGTGCTGGAAGGTCGGTGGCCGGAAGAACTCCGCCACGCCGCACAGCGGGAAGGTGGAGCTCCTCGGTGGGTTGACCACCGGAAGGTCGATGTCGAGCCCGGGAATGGCAACCCGGGTCGGCCGCCCGGCCGGGCCGGTCGCGACGCCGGCCGCGGGGGTCGGCGACGGGGACGCGCTGGGAGCCGGCGTCGGGGCCGTGGTGGGCGTGGCTGTCGCGACCGGCGTCGCGGTCGGCGACGGCGCCACGGACGGGGTGGGCGTCGCACCGGCCCCGGTCGGCGACACCGGGGTCGGCGACACCGGGGCCGGTGGCGGCGCGCACGCCCCTGCGACGAGCGCAAGGAACAGGACGGCCGCACGACCCAGGGCGCGCATCAGGCGCGTGCGGCGCTCCACGGCAGGGCCGGCAGGTCGTCCGCCGGGACGAAGCCGAACACGCCCCCGTAGAACGCGATCTCGGCCTGCGCGGAACGCACGATGTTGGCGGCCTGGCGGAACCCGTGGTCCTCTCCCTCGAACGCCAGGTAGACGTGGGGGATCCCCTTCGCCGCCAGGGAGGCCACGATCCGCTCGGCCTCCGTCGGCGGGACGACGTGGTCGTCCAGCCCCTGGAGCACGAGCACCGGGCAGGAGAAGCCCTCGGCATGGAGAATGGGTGAACGGGCGCGGTACACGGCGGCGGCCGCGGGGTATGGTCCGATGAGCCGGTCCAGGTAGCGCGATTCGAACTTGTGGGTCTCGGCGACGAAGGATTCGAGGTTTCCGAGGCCGAAGTAGCTCACCCCGGCGCGGAAGACATCGTGAAACGCGAGGGCGCACAGCGTGGTGTACCCGGATGCGCTGCCGCCCTCGATGGCGAGCCGCTCCGGATCAGCCTCGCCGCGCCGCGCCAGCTCCTGCGCGCCGGCGATGCAGTCGTCGACATCCGTCACGCCCCAGGTCCCCTCGAGGCGCTTCCGGTAGGCCCGGCCGTACCCGGTGCTGCCGCCGTAGTCGACGTCCAGGACGGCGAGGCCGCGGCTGGTCAGCACCTGGTGCACCAGGCTCAGCCCGGTGAAGGCACCCGACGTCGGGCCCCCGTGGCTCGTCACCACGAGCGGCGGCAGCTCCCCGTCGGGAGCCCGGAACGCCGGGTTCGTCGGGCGGTACAGGATCCCGTGCGCGGTCCGATCGCCGGCCGTCGGGAACTCGACGGGAACGCCGACCGACACAACGGCCGGGTCGAGCTCCAGTTGCGTGGAACGGCGGACGGCGGTCCAGGCGCCGGTCGCGAGGTCGATCCGCACGAGCGCGCGGAACATGTCCGGCGCGGCGGCGATGGCGGCCACTTCCGCGCCCCGGACGGCGACATCGGTGATCGAGGTGAACGGCAGGTCGAGGGCCGTGGACGCCTGCGCTCCCATGGGGTCGATTCGCCACAGGCGATCGCGTCCGGCGGCACGCCCGACGGCGACGATCAGCCCGTCGGCGGACACGCCATGTGACACGAGGCCGAACACCCAGTCGGGGCCGGCGAACTCGGCGTCGATCCCGGCCGTCAGCGGCGCCAGGCGCTCCCCGTCCCAGCGATGCAGGCCCATCCATTCACCGCGCTCGGACGCCACGACCAGCGATCCGTCGGGTGCCCAGCGCGGCTGCGACGTCCAGGTGGAAGCGTCGCCCGCGACGACCCGCCCGGAGTCGGGGCGGCCGTTCGGGCCGAGCTCGGCGACGACGCACTCCACGCCATCCCACGGCAGGTTCGGGTGATCCCAGCGCAGCCAGGCGAGCTGCGTCCCATCAGGTGCGAGGCGTGGCGAGGAAACGAAGTCGCTGCCCGCCACGAGGACCTCGATGGCGGCGTGGGCGGCGGCGCCCGAGCCGTCGAGGGGGATCGCCACCAGCGCGTTCACCGCCTCGCCGGGTCCCGTGTGGTCCTCGCGGACGGCGATCATGCGCCCCCGCCCGCGGTCCAGCTCCAGGTCGGCAAAGCGAAACGGCCCCTCGGGAGTCATGGGCGTTGCCGTCCGGTCATCCGCCACGCGCAGCAGGCGACCGGTCGCGAAGTCCGAGACGACCAGCACGTCCCCGTCGGCCAGGAACGCCGCGCCGCCGTACTCGTGGACGCGCGTCCGGACGTCGATCCCGGGCGGGCTCACGTCCCGCGGCGCTCCTCCGGGGCGCAATCGCACCAGGGTCGCCCGGCCGCCATCGTCTGGCCTTCCCTCCAGCCACAGGAGATCCTCGCCGTCCCAGCGCACCTCCGCGAGGCGGACGACGCCGGCAACGAGCGCCTCGGGCGCGATCGTGGAGCGCCAGCTGCCGTACGGCGCGATCGCGCGCCGGGTCTCGTCGTTCGTCATCGCTTTCGTTCGTCTGCGCTTACGTGCCGGTATGCCAGCTGGCCATGTAGGCCTTCTGCTCGTCGGTCATGCCGTCGATGTGGATCCCCAGCGCTTCGAGCTTCAGGCGGGCGACCTCGGCATCGATCGCCTCCGGGACGACGTAGACGGTCGGCTCGAGCTCGGCGTGGCTCGCGACAACGTACTCCGCCGAGAGCGCCTGGTTCGCGAAGCTCATGTCCATGACCGCGGCCGGATGTCCCTCGGCGGCGCCCAGGTTGACCAGCCGCCCCTCGGCGATCAGGTGCAGCTTCTTGGGCCCCAGGTCGAACTCCTGGACGTTCTCGCGAACCTCGCGCACGTGGCCCTCGGCGAGCGCCCGCAGGGCGACGAGATCCAGCTCCGCGTCGAAGTGGCCGCTGTTGGCCATGATCGCCCCGTCCGGCATGGCCACGAAGTGCTCGCGCCGGAAGACGTTGACGTTGCCGGTCGCGGTGACGAACAGCTCGCCCCACGGCGCTGCCTGGTCGACCGTCTTCACCTCGAAGCCGTCCATGAGCGCCTCCAGGGCGCGCACGGGATTGACCTCGACGATCGCCACGTGCGCGCCGTGGCCCTTCATCCGCGACGCGATGCCCTTGCCGACCCAGCCGTAGCCGGCGACGACGACGCGCCGGCCGGCGATGAGGATGTTCGTCGCCCGCAGGATCCCGTCGAGCGTGCTCTGGCCGGTGCCGTACCGATTGTCGAAGAGGTGCTTCGTCTCGGCCTCGTTGACGGCGATGACGGGGAAGCGCAGGGCGCCATCCTTGGCCATCGCCCTGAGGCGGATCACGCCGGTCGTCGTCTCCTCGGTCCCGGCGAGGACGCCGGGCAGGAGCTCCGTCCGCGCATCGTGGAGGAGGCTGACGAGGTCGCAGCCGTCGTCCATGGTGACCTGGGGCTTCGTGTCGGCGATCGCATTGAGGTGCCGGTAGTAGGTGTCGCGATCCTCGCCGCGCCGGGCGAAGACGCCGATCCCGTAGCGCGCCGTGAGCGCTGCCGCGACGTCGTCCTTCGTCGAGAGTGGGTTGCTGGCCGCCAGGGCAACCTGCGCGCCGCCGGCCGCCAGTGTCCGGGCCAGGTTCGCGGTCTCGGTCGTGACGTGCAGGCACGCCGCGATCCGGATCCCGGCCAGCGGCCGCTCCCGCTCGAATCGCTCGCGGATGAGGCGCAGGACGGGCATCTCCCGCTCGGCCCATTCGATGCGCCGGACGCCCTCGTCGGCGAGATCGAGGTCGGTGACGTCGTGGGGCGGCAGCGTGGTCGGGGTCGACATGGGGGCGAGGTCTCCGGGGGGCCGCGGGAGCCGGTTCGAGCAGGCGGCCGGTCGATTATGCCCGACGGATCAACGGATGCCCCCGGACCGCCGTCGTCGGCGCCGCCCGCCTACGTTCGGGGACCGTCTCCCGTGCCGCGACGGATGAGGCGCCGAAGCGGAGCGGCCAGCGTGCGCAGCAGGCCGGCGCCCTCCACGTCCCGATGGACCAGGCGCTCCTCGAAGCGCACGTGCTCGCGATAGCCAAGCGTGCGGTACGCCTGGAGCGCCGGCGGATTGTCGGCCCGGACGTTGAGCACGACCTGGTCGCAGAAGCGCAGGAGCTCGGCCGTCACCGCGCCGGTGACAGCGGTCGCGAACCCTCGGCCCCGGTAGTCGACGTGGGTCATGACGTTGCCCACGACGCCCAGGCGTGCCTCCGGCGAGACCACGTGGGTCCCGGCCGCGGACACCAGGCGGCCGCCGATCCGGATCCCGTAGTAGACGCCCTCGGTGATCGCGGACTGCGGGAGCCAGGCAGTGAACCCCAGCTGGTAGAGCCGGTTGAGGTCGCCGACCTCGACGGGCAGGAGGCGGGCGACCTCGGCCGGGCAGGGGCGGAAGGATGCCCGGTCGACCCACATCCGGACCATCTGCGGTCCCGGCTCGACGCGGTAGTGCGCCTCGACCGCGGGGAGGCTCGCCGGGAGCAGCGCCGCATAGGCGGCGCGCGGCCGGATGAGGTCGTGGAGGATGGCCGAGATCCCCGCGTTCTCGCCCATCACGAAGATCGGCTGCGGGGCGTAGCCGGCGTACTCGAGGACGACCGCGATGGGCTCGTCGCCGACCAGCGCGACGCCCCACCGGGTGCGGGCGAACTCGCGGACGTCGAGGTCGCAGATCGCGTAGGCGGCGAAGAGGCGGTCGCGGTCCAGGAACGCGCGCAGCAGGCCACGATCCGTCGTCGTCCGCACCGTCAGGCCGCGCGTGGCCGTCGACGACACGGCCGAGGTGGCCATCTCAGGCCTCCCCGGGCAGCGCGGCGGAGGCGTCGCCGGGCGACGCCGGGCCGGCCGGGGCGTGGGGATCGAGCCCTGCTGGAGCGACGGGCCGGCGGGCTTCGCGCACCTCGATCGCACGGCCGATGGCAGGACCGTACGGGGCGCGCAGGACGCCGGCTTCGGTGACGAGCGCGGTGACGAGCTCCGCGGGCGTCAGGTCGAACGAGGGATTGAGCGCGGCGGCGCCGGCGGGCGCGACGCGATGCCCGCCAAACGAGGTGACTTCGCCGGCCGAACGCATCTCCACGCTGATCTGCGAGCCGTCCTCGGCGTCGCCGTCGAGGGTGATGGTGGGGGCCACCACGTAGAAGGGCACGTCGTGACGCGCCGCGAGGACCGCCAGCGCGTAGGTGCCGACCTTGTTGGCGACGTCGCCATTGGCGGCGATCCGGTCGGCGCCCACCAGGATGGCGTCGACCTCGACCGAGGCCAGCAGCCAGCCGGCCGCCGAGTCGGCGAGGAGGGTGTACGGGATCCCGGCCTGGCCCAGCTCCCATGCCGTGAGCCGGGCGCCCTGGAGCCAGGGTCGCGTCTCGTCGACGTAGACGTGGACCTCCCGCCCGTCCGCGGCGAGCGCCTGCACCACCCCCAGGGCCGTCCCCACCTGGCCGCAGGCGAGCGGCCCGGTGTTGCAGTGGGTCAGGAGGCGCAGCGGCCGGTCCCCCGGTGTCGGCAGGAGATCCATGCCCAGGCGGGCCATCGCGGCGTGGTCCTGGGTCGCCTCGGCGATGATCGCCTCGGCTTCGTCGCGCAGGGCCGCCGCGACCGCCGGCCCATCGTCCAGCAGCTCGCCCAGCGCCGCGTACCGCGCCAGCATCCGGTTCGTGGCCCACCGGACGGAGACGGCCGTCGGCCGCGCGTTGACGAGCGCGTTCGCCGTGCCGCGCAGGATCGCCCGGCGGGCGTACGGCTTCGACAGCTTCGCCCGGCCGGCGGCGAGCGCCAGGCCGACGGCGGCGACCTGTCCGAGGGCGGGTGCGCCGCGGACGACCATCTCGCGGATCGCCTGGGCGACGTCGGCGCCCGACTCGCAGGCCACCTCCACCAGCTCGTCGGGAAGACGACGCTGGTCGACGAGGATGAGACGGTCGCCCTCGAGGCGGAAGGGGCTCCGGAACCCGACCGGCGGGGTGGCGACGTCCAGGTCGGGCCGGATGGCGCCGGGGGCGAGGGCCGCAGGGGCGGAGACCGCAGGCGCATCGGCCAGGACCGTGTTTGCCATCTCCTGCGTCGTCTCGCGCAGGGCGCCGGCCACGCCCACGAGCGTGGCGGCGGTCCGGACAGCGTCGCTGGCCATCGTGCGGAAGAAGCGGCGTCGAGCGAGGCGCAGCTCCTCGTCGGCGCCGGGCGCAGGCGCCGCGGGCAGGACTGCCTGGACGGCGGACGATGAGGCCGGGGAGTCGGCTGGACGGGCCGGCGCGCCCTCCACGGGATCGGCCGGATGCTCGACGTCGGTCATCGGGCGGTGGGTGAGGCGCGACGCCGGCGAAGACGTCGTCCGATCAGTACTGGATCACCGACGTCACGGACTGGTCTTGCAGCCGGTCGCGGCCCTTGAGGAAGGCCAGCTCGACGAGGAAGGCCAGGCCGACGATCTCGCCCTGGAGGCGCTGCACCAGCTCGACGGTTCCACGCACCGTGCCGCCCGTCGCCAGGAGGTCGTCCACGATGAGGACCTGCTGGCCGGGCTGGATCGCGTCGCGGTGGATCTCGAGCGTGTTGGAGCCGTACTCCAGCGCGTATTCGACGCTGATCGTCTCCGCCGGCAGCTTCCCGAGCTTGCGAACCGGCGCGAGGCCTGCACCCAGCTGGTAGGCCATCGGGGCCGAGAAGATGAAACCACGCGACTCCATCCCGACCACCACGTCGATCGTGCGTCCCGTGTACGGGGCGAGCATCGCGTCGATCGCGTCGCGGTAGGCGACGGCGTCCTTCAGCAGCGTCGTGATGTCGTAGAACAGGATCCCCGGCTTCGGGAAGTCCGGGATCTCGCGGATCTTCGCGCGGAGCTCGTCGGGGGTCATGGTCGCGGGATCCTCCAGGGCGTCGGCACGGCGCCGGGACATGCTGCTCACGGGCGGCCGGGCGCCACCCGTCGAGAGTCTACCGCAGCGCGGCGCCGACCTGACTCCGGGAACGCATCCCCAACGCCTGCGCCGGCCATGCCGGCGGCCGACGGACGCCGGTCACTTGGCCCCGAACTTCCGCTCCTCGCCGCGCACCAGGCGCCCGATGTTGTCGAGGTGGAAGAGCCACACGAGCGCCGGCGCCCCGATGGCAAAGCCGAGCAGGGCCAGCGGTTGGCCCGTCACAAGGATCTGCACCGTGAAGACCCCCCCGCCCACGGCGGCGCCGATCAGCGATGCCAGCGACGTGTACCGCGAGACCGCCAGGACGGCCAGGAAGGTGACCAGGGTGACAAAGGCGGCGACGGGCGAGAGGACGAGCGACGCCCCGAACGCCGCGGACACGCCGCGGCCTCCGGAGAGGCCCAGGAACGGAGAACGGCTGTGGCCCACGATCGCCGCCAGGCCCGCCAGAACCTCGACCTCGACGCCGGCGCCCAGGAAGCGGGCGAGAAGAACGGCGGCCGTTCCCTTCAGCATGTCGAGGAGACCCGAAACGAGGGCCAGCCTGGGCCCGATGGCCCGCATGACGTTCGCCCCGCCCGTCCGGCCGCTGCCGATGGATCGAGGGTCCGGACCACCGGCGACGCGGGCCACGATCACGCCCCAGGGGATGCCCCCGATCAGGTACGCGGCAATGACGATGGCGACCGCGCGAGCAACGGCGACGGGATCCACGCCCGGGAGTATAGGCGGCGTCAGGCCGGCGAGGTGCCCTCCCGGGCCGCGTCGGCGGATCGTGCCAGCAACTCCGCAGCCATCCCGCGGACGGCCGCCGCATCGCGCGCGATGAGCGCGGCGCGGGCGAGCTCCTCGAGAGCGGCCGAGGTGACCACCGCGAGCGTCATGCGCACCTCGTCGAGCGACCCGGCGTCCGCCGACAGCTCGTCGACGCCCAGCCCGACAAGGACCATGGCCCCGGCCGGGTCGCCGGCCAGCTCGCCGCAGACCGCAACGGGGATGCCCGCCGCGTCGGCGCCGGCGATCACGCCGGCGATCGCACGCAGGACCGCGGGATGGAGGGCGTCCTGGAACCGGCCGAGCGTGGCGTTTCCGCGGTCGGCGGCCATGACGTACTGGGTGAGGTCGTTGGTGCCGATGCTGAAGAAGGCCACCCGCCGGGCCAGCTCGGGTGCCAGCAGGGCGGCCGCGGGCACCTCGACCATGATGCCGGTCAGCATCGCCTCGGCGCACGGCTGCCCGGCCGCGCGCACCTCCTCGCGAGCCTCGTCGCGCAGGGCATCCAGAAGGTCGACGTCGTCGAGCGTCGCGACCATGGGGGCCATGACGTGCGGAACGACGCCCGCCAGGCCGCCGGCCCGCCAGATGGCCCGGAGCTGCGTCCGCAGGAGCGCCGGGTCGCCGTAGGCAAGCCGGATGGCGCGCACGCCGAGGAACGGGTTGGCCTCCGTCGGCAGGCCCAGGTATGGGATCCCCTTGTCGCCGCCGATGTCGGCAAGCCGGACCACCACGGGACGCTCTGCTCCGAAGGCCTCGAAGGCGCGCCGGTACGCCGCGACCTGCTCGTCCTCCGTCGGTGGGGCCTGGCGCTTCATGAACAGGAACTCGGTCCGGAAGAGACCGACACCCTCGGCGCCCGCTTCGAGTGCGCGCGGCGCGTCGTCGGGATTGCCAATGTTCGCGACCAGGAGGATTCGCCGTCCATCCGCCGTCGCCCCGGGTCGTCCGCGGGCGGCCGCAGCCCTGACCCGTCGCTCGGCCAGCGCTGCGGCGCGCTCCGCCAGGGCCGCCCTGGCCTGGGGGTCGGGGTCGATCAGGACCTCGCCGGACGCCCCATCGAGAGCGATCTCGACCGGGGCGCCAGAGGCCGCGGCATCGTCCAGCGCCTCGAGGATCCCGGCGCATCCGACGACGCACGGAATCCCGAGGCCACGCGCCAGGATGACCGCGTGCGCGGTCCGCGACCCGCCCGCGAGGGCGATCCCGCGGAGGAACGCCGCCGGGATCTCGGCGGTCACGGAGGGCGGCAGGTCGTCCGCGACCGCGATGACGGGCCCGTCGGGGAGCACGAGGGTCTCGCCGCGCAGGACGCGGGCGATGCGGGCGCCAACGTCGCGGACGTCCGCGGCGCGGGCTGCGAGCAGCTCGTCGTCGAGGCTGGCGATGGCGAACGCTGCTTCCTCCGCCGCGGCAGTGACGGCCGCCGCCGGGTCTGCCCCGGCGGCCACGCGCTCCAGGGCGCTGTCGACGATCGTCGGGTCGGTGGCGAGGACCGCCTGAGCTTCGAAGATGCCCGCGTCGTCGGGCCGGCCGGCATCGCGAATGCGGCCGGCCAGCGCCTCGAGCTGCGCCTCGGCGGCAGCGGCGGCGGCACGGATTGCGGCGGCCGGATCGCCCAGCTCGGGAGCCGGGGAGCCGGCCGGCTGCTCGCGATAGCGCCAGGCGGAGGCGGTGGCGATCCCGGCCACGGCACCTTCGCCACGCAGCTGTCGCGCCCTCGGATCCGGGGCGGCCACGGGCGGCCGGGCGGCCGGCGCCGGGACCGCCGGCGTGGCCGGGGGCGGCGTCGCCGGCGCCGCGCCGGCTGCAGGCGGCCGGGCGGCTGGACGCGTCGACGGACCCGCGGGGGCGTGCGTGGGCGCCGGCGCCGCGACGGCCGACACCGGAGGTGCGTCGGCCGGGACGTCCTCCCCCAGGCCGGCCTCGATCGCGGTGCGGATGGCGAGGATCGCCTCGACCTCGTCCTCGCCTTCCGCCGTGATGCGGACCACGTGGCCCATGCGCACACCGAGAGGCTGGACGCGCAGCATCTGCTTGGCGTTGACCGGGCCGGCCCCGGTGGCCAGGTTCTGGATCGTGACGTTCGAGCGTGCCTTGCCGCAGGTGCGCACGAACTGCCCGAGGGGGCGGAGGTGGAGGCCGTTCGGGTTGCGGATCGCGATCTCGAGCGTCTGCACGCGACTTCTCCGGGTAGCTCAGGGGCCTGGGTGACGAGGTTGCTGTTCGTCGTGGGCCGCGAATGGGATGTCGCCCGCGACTCCGCCGGCTGTGACGAGGTCGGCGATGCGTGCCGGCTGGGCCGCGAGGTCGGCGGCAAGGACCGGGTCGACGGTGGCGGCATCCACGAGCGCGGCGAGGGCGGCGTTGACCGGGGTGGCCACGCCGGTGGCGCGGCCGGCGCGGGCGACGGCGCCGTTGAGCCACGCGACCTCCGACGGTCCCGGCGCCCCGCCCCGCAGATGAAGCCGCAGGGATGGCGACTTCCCGCCGCGGGCGCCGACCACGACGCGGCGCAGCGCGAACCGCGAGAGCGGCCGCGGCAGGCGGATGCCGAGGGCCAGGAGCGGCACGTTCGCGCCCGGCAGGGCCACCGGCCGGATCCCTTGGGCGCCCATGACGGCGAGCGCTTCCAGCAGCTGGCGGCGCTCGAGATCGAACAGCGCTGGATCAGCGTAGACGGCGGCGGGGTCGAGGTCTGCCAGGGCGGAGAGGGCGTTGCCGACGAGATTGGCCAGCAGCTTGGACCACTTCATTGCCCGAGCGTCGGCGATGCTCTGCGCCGGCAGGCCGGCGTCACCGAAGACGCGGACAAGTGCTTCGAGGAGCTGGTCAACCGCCCCGGCTACCGGGGCGAGGCCAATCCCGCCGCGGCCGCGCCACTCAACCTCGTGCGGGCCCGAACGCTCCACGGGTGCCGTGAGCGAGCCGGCGATGTGGGCGATCCCCGGGCGGGCCGCGGCGACGAGGTCCTCGGCCCCGACGCCGTTCTGGATGGTCAGCACCGGGGTTGCGGGCCAGGCTCGCAAGTCGTCGAGCGCACCGGCCAGGTCGAACGTCTTCACGGCCAGCACGGCGAGATCCGGCGGAGCCGCGAGGTCGGCCGGCGCGCCCAGTCGGCGGACCAGGGCCACCACGCGGCGGCCGTCTGGCTCGTGGATGACGATCTCGCCACCGGCGTCCGGAACCCGCGGGTCCAGGAGGACGACGTCCGTCCCGTCGGCCGCGAGGAGGCCGCCCAGCAGGGTACCGACCGCGCCCGCTCCCAGCACCGCCACGCGCCGCGGCGCGCCGGGCGCGCCGGGCGCGGCGGTCGCGCTCACTCCGGGATCTTGGGCAGGCTGGCGGCCTCTTCCGCCGCGGCCAGCACCGCGGCGAGATCGTCGCCGACGCTCGCCTGGACGGCCGCCACGACGGCGCCCTCCACGAGGGGCCCGCCGGACAGACGCACGTTGGCGGCCACGTCCTCCCCGAGGAGCTCGAGCGCCGTCTGGGTGGCCAGCACGGCGCTGCCGAGATCCACGAGGACGAGGACGCCTGCTCCCGCATCCGCCGCGGTGATGGCGGCCATGATCGCCGTGGCGTCCGTCCCCAGCTGACCGTCCGACGTGCCGCCCGCGGCCTCGATGCGCACGTCGTCGCCGGCCATCTGGCGGGCAAGCTCCACGGTTCCCGCGGCGATCTGTGCGGAATGGCTGACGATGACGATCCCGACGAGTGCTTCCATGGTGGTCAATCCTACGCGGCGCTGAGGATCGCCGCGAAGAGGGCGACCCCATAGATGACGCTGCCGATCCACACGATCCGCAGGCCTCTCACGATCCGCTCCTCGGTGCGAACCGAGAAGCCGATGTCGAAGAGGACCACGCGGACCCCGGCGAGGGCGTGATACGTGACGAAGGCGAGGACCGCCACCTCCACCATGAGCAAGAGCGGGCTGCGCAGCCCGCCGATCACGTCCTCGGAGTAGCGGAGGCCGGTCGGAACGACCAGATGCTGGGCGACGAGGTGCACGGCCATGAGCGCCAGGAGGGCGGCGCCGCTGACCATCTGGCCGGCCAGCGGCGGGGCTGCCGCGAGGCGTGCCCTCTGCCCCCGCGCCACGAGCCCGATCCCGATCAGGACCACCCGGATCCCGTTGACGGCGTGGATCAGCATCCCGGCGAACAGGATCGCGTCGATGGCAAGGAACGGGGGGCTCAGCGCGAGATCCACGAAGCTGTCCCAGGCGTCAGGCCCACGGGCCAGCATCGAAAGCATCAGGAGGTGCAGGTACAGGTAGGCAACAAGGCCGAGCCCGGCCGCCCGGTTGACGAGGAACGCCATGCCCCCGAGGCGGACGTCGACGCCCTCGGGTTCTTCCGCCTCGCGGCGGGCGGCCACGATCGGCACGTCGTCGCCGTCGTTCTCCGCCATGTTGCTCAGGTGGCGGCGGGCGCGGGTGTCCCGCTCTGGTTCCTTCTCGCCTCGTCACCGACGCGATACGCCTGGAGCAGAATCTCGATGGGGTGGCGCGTGCGGGTCCCGGTCGCCTTCTCGATCTGCCAGCGACACGTCTCCGAGTCGCACGCGGCCTCGGCGGCTCCACTGGCCCGGATCTTGTCGAACAGCGGGGCGCCCACGGCCATCGCGACCGGGTACTTCTCCTTCTTCATGCCATAGGTGCCGGCGATGCCACAGCAATCGTGGTCCATGTCGGCCGCCCTCAGCCCGGGCACGAGGGCGAAGAGGTCCATCGCCGGCAGGCCGATCCCATGGGAGCGGAGCTGGCACGGCGCGTGGTACGGCAGGTCCTCGTCGAGGGCTCCGAACCGGGTGTCGAGGCGACCCTGGTCATGGAGGTCCAGCAGGAACTCGCAGATGTCCCACGTCGCATGTGCCACCACGGTCGCATCGTCGTCGTGGACGTCCAGCATCTCGTGGTACTCGGCCTTGATGGTGTGCGTGCACGACGTGGAGGTGCCGATGATCTTGTAGCCCTGCCGGGCGTACGGCACGAGCACGTCGATGTTCCTGCGCGCCTTCTGGCGGGCGTCGTTGTAGAGCGCGTTGCTGATCATCGGCAGCCCACAGCAAACCTGCTCGGGGATGATCGTCTCGAAGCCGTTGCGCTTGAGGATCTCGATGGCGGCGTCCGCCACGTGCTGCTCGTAGTAGTTGGCGGAGCAGCCATGGAAGTACACGACAGCGCGGTCCGGACCCGGCACCGCTGGGTTGCCGCGCCTCTTCTGGCGGCGCTTCCAGGTGGACTGGAGCGTCCGCTTCTCGAACTTCGGGAAGGGGGCGTCGCGATGGATGCCGACCGCCATCTCCATGATCGTGCGGATCGGACGGTTGAACAGGACCCGGTTTGCGATCGGCGAGAAGAGAACGCCCATCTGGCCAACGAGGTCGGTCTGGCCGAGGCCCCAGTCGCGGAGCTTGGGCCGCTTGCCGGCCTTCATCCGCGCCCGCGACTGGCTGTTCATCTCGGCGATCTTGACGCCGGCCGGGCAGGAGGTCGTGCACCACCCGCAGCCCGAGCACCAGTCGACGGTGACGTCGGGCGACATGGGCGCCGAGATGCCGCGCACCTGGACGGGCTGGGCCCGGCCGGTCCGGAATCGCTGCGCCTGGGGGCCTACGTACTTGGGACCCGGGAAGAGATCCGTGACCCGTGCCACCGGACAGGCGGTGACGCAGACGTTGCACTTGAGGCACTCGTCGGACGAGTACCCGATGGACTCCTCGTTCGCTTGCATGACCAGCTCCGCGATCGTCACGGTCACACGCTCCCCGGCTCGGTGGCCCCGGCCAGGGCCGCGGTCAGCGATCGGGCTGCACGCCGGCCGCTGGTGAGGGCAACGCCGTCGCCGCATCGTTCCCGAATGTACTGCTGGCCGGCGAGCAGGCTCCCGGCCACGCGCACGTTCTCGTACAGGGGTGTTCCGTCCGGGGCAACGGGACGCAGCTCGGCATCGGTCCGGACTCCCGCCCTCTCGAGTGGGTGGCCGGCCGGGTCGAACGCATCCTCCCCGAGCCACTCCGCCACGGGCGGCGCCTCCACGGGGAGTCCCAGGACGGTCTCCAGGAGCGTCCCGCCGCGCTCCGCCACGAGGCCACCACCCGCGATCCCACCGGTGGCGATGATGAGCGCCCCGGTCCGGACCGTGTGCGTGCGCGTCGCCGCACCGGTCACGACCGCCGTGACGCGCCCGCCGTCGTGCTCGACGCGCTCGATCATCTCCCCGATGACGACGCGCCCGCCGGCCCGGATGACGGCGGCGCGGAGGGCCGCGTACAGGCGCATTCCGGGGACGCTGGGGGGCACGAGCGGCATCTCGAAGGGCGCAGGGACGCGCTCGCGCAGGGCCGCCAGCACGGCGGCATGCGTCTTGATGCCGAGGACTGCCGGCAGTGCCACGCGGCCACTGGAGCCCGGCAGCGCGCCGACGGCGCGCGCGATCGCCTCGATCGCCGTGGCCCGCCATGCCGGATCGTCGAACAGCCTGCCGATCACGAGACCGTTCAGGTTGTGGCGTCGGGCGAGGCGCGGCAGGGTGACGCTCAGGGGGATCACGGTCGTCGGCCGATTGCCGCCGGCCCAGATGCGCTCGCGCGAGAGGCTCGTGGCGATCGCCTCGGGCCAGAAGTCCTTGAAGCCCGCGATGCCGCAGACGACGAGGCGCTCACCCTCGGCCCATGGGCCGAGGGCCGCGGCCTGGCCGGCAGGAAGGATGGCAGCGCGCCGTGTCCCGCCAATCGACGTCGGCGCCAGCTGGTGGGGCGTGTCGAGGTCGCCCACGTAGTCGAGGCCCTCGGCCGCGAGATGGCCGCGAACCCAGTCGAGAGCGGCAGGCACGTCTTGGCCGAGGAATGCATAGGGATGGCCCGGCTCGCCGGCCAGGAGCCGGATGCCGTCGCGCGGCGTCACGGCGGCCGGGATGCCTGCGACATCGATCCCGCCGGGACCCCAGTGCGTTGCCGCGTGGCCCTTGGCGAGAACGTGGACGCGCGCGCCGGATTCGGCGGCCGCCAGGGCGGCCGTCAGGCCGGCGAGGCCCGCCCCGACGATGACGACGTCAGCGCTGGGCACCGGAGACCTCCTGGGGCGCCTCGACGGGCGCCGACTCGAGCAGCGACTCGACACCGAGCCCGCCCTCGTAGATGCCGTTGACCATCCACTGCTCCTGGAGCTGCCGGCCGGCAGCGATCGGCAACGTCCCCTTGAAGCGCTCCCGAAGGAAGCCGAGGATCGCCCGGTCCGCGACCTCCGCGGCATCCGGGGCGCCGGCGTGGCCGGCGAGCTCCCCAACGACGCCGGCGGCCCGGAATGCGCAGAACCCACCCTGGCAGGGACCCATGCCGAGCCGCGTGCCGCGCCGGAGGTCGTCGAGGGTGCAGCCCGGATGCCTTGCCATGTAGTCGTCCAGCATGGAGCGGGTGACGAGCTCGCACTCGCAGATGAGCGCCGCGTCGCCGCCGCCCTCGTGTTCGTGGTCGGCCAGGCGGTGGCCAAGCCAGTACGTCTTGCCGGCTTCCTGGTTCGGCAGGATCTCATCCGCGGTCGTGCACGGTTCGGTGACGCCCATCTTGGCGGCGACCAGGTCGACCGTGTCCTCCGCCATCCGACGGAAGGTCGTCAGCTTGCCGCCAACGATCGTCACGAAGTTCTCGACGCCGTCCATGGCCCCGTGGTCCAGCACGGAGTGCGCCCGCGAGATCTGGCGTCCATCCTTCGCCGCCGCAGCGGTCATCTCGGCGGGCGGCTGGTAGAGGGGCCGCACGCCGGCATAGGCGCGCAGCAGCCGCATCCGGCCGAGGTCGGGGAAGAGCTTCTCGCCCTCCGCGATGAGAGCGGCGACCTCCTCGCGAGTGATCTCGTAGCGGTCCGGATCCTGCACGCGCTGCTCGGTCGTGCCGAGGATCGCGACCGTGTGCACGGGAACCATGATGTCGCCGTCGGCGGACTTGTGGCAGCGGTTGACGACCGTGTCCGTCATGCGCTGGTTGTAGATCAGCATCGTGCCCTTGCCGGCGTGCATGGTGACGGTCACGCCGATCATGGCGGCAATCTGCTCGGCCCAGGCGCCCGCACACGACACGACGAAGCGGGGTGTGATGCGGGTGGTGCTGCCCGTGCGCCCGTCGCTGACGGTCGCGGCGACGATCCGCCCGCCCTCTCGCTCCAGCCCCACGAGACGCTGGTACGACCATGCCTCGCTCCCATGGGCGCGGGCGTCCGCGACGTTGGCCTCGATCAGGTTCCAGGGCTCCACGGAACCATCTGGAACCTTGAACACCCGGCGGATCCGCCGATTGAGAGCCGGCTCGCGTCGGAAGGCCTCCTTGAGCGGGACCTCCTCGCAGTCAACGTCGGCGGCCGCACAGGCCGCCGCGAAGCCGTTGACGTACTCCTCGGGATCATCAGGTGTGGCGACAAAATAGCCGCCCGTATCTTCGATGCTGGCCGGCGCGATCCGTCGGAGGATCCGGTTCTCGGCGATGCACTCCCGGGCAGCGGTCGCGTCCTTGGCCACGTACCGGCCGCCTGAGTGGAGCAGGCCGTGGTAGCGCCCCGTGGTGCCGGTGCCGAAGTCGCTGCGCTCAACGAGCAGCGCGCGCAGGCCTCGTCGCGCCAGGTCCCGGAGCACACCTGCCCCGGTCGCACCCCCGCCGACGACGAGGACGTCGTAGGCGTGCGACTCACCCATGCTGCTCACCTCGATCTGTCAGGACCCCGTGCGGGCATGACCCGCGGGTCGCGTGAGGGTGATGTGATCCGGGGCCCCCGGCACAGCCGAAGGGCCCCGGATTGCCAGGTGCGACGAGGCTAGTCGACCCACCCGAACGTGCGGGTGACGGCCTTCTTCCACTGCGCATACTCGGCGTCGACCTTCGCGGCGTCCATCGCGGGATGCCACTCGTGGTCCTTCGCCCAGTTGGCGCGCAGGTCCTCGACCTCGGCCCAGTAGCCGACCGCCAGGCCGGCCGCGTAGGCCGCCCCGAGGGCCGTCGTTTCGGCGACCTTCGGCCGGATGACCGGAACCTTCAGGACGTCGGACTGGAACTGCATGAGGAGGTTGTTGAAGACCATGCCGCCGTCGACCTTGAGGGCCGTCAGCGGAACGCCGGAGTCGGCGTTCATCGCGTCCAGGACCTCGCGAGTCTGCCACGCGGTCGCCTCGAGGACGGCGCGCGCGATGTGGGCCTTGGTGACGTACCGGGTGAGGCCCGCGATCACGCCGCGAGCATCGTTCTTCCAGTACGGCGCGAAGAGGCCGCTGAACGCCGGCACGAAGTACACGCCGCCGTTGTCCTCGACCGAGGCCGCCAGGGCCTCGATGTCGGGCGCCGTCGCGATCATGCCGAGGTTGTCGCGGAGCCACTGCACGAGGGCGCCGGTGATGGCGATCGAGCCCTCGAGCGCGTACACGGCCGGCTGGTCGCCGATCTTGTACGCGAGGGTGGTGAGGAGGCCGCTCTTGCTCGGGACCGCCTTCGTGCCCGTGTTGAGGAGCATGAAGCAGCCCGTGCCGTACGTGTTCTTCGCCTCGCCAGGCGAGAAGCACGTCTGGCCGAAGAGGGCGGCCTGCTGGTCGCCCAGGTCGCCCGCGACCGGGACGCCGAGGAGGTCGCCGACGGCCATGCCGTAGACCTCGGAGGAGGCCCTCACGGCCGGGAGCATCGACGCCGGCACGCCGAGGAGCGCGGTGATCTCGGGATCCCACGCCAGCGTGGTGTAGTTGAACATGAGCGTGCGGCTGGCGTTGGAGACGTCCGTCACGTGGACGCCACCCGTCACGCCGCCCGTCAGGTTCCAGATGCACCAGGTGTCGATGTTGCCGAAGAGGAGGTCGCCCGCCTCGGCCGCGGCGCGCGCGCCGTCGACGTTGTCGAGGATCCACTTGACCTTCGGGCCCGAGAAGTAGGTCGCCAGCGGCAGGCCGGTCTGCGGGCGGAGGCGATCCGAGCCGCCGTCCTTCTCGAGGGCGTCGCAGATGTCCTTGGTCCGGGTGTCCTGCCAGACGATCGCGTTGTAGACCGGCTTGCCGGTCTTCTTGTTCCAGACGACCGTCGTCTCGCGCTGGTTGGTGATGCCGACCGCGGCGAGGTCGTCAGCCTTGAGGTTGGCCTTCTTGAGCGCGCCCTTGATCACGTCCAGGCTGCGCGCCCAGATCTCCATCGGGTCGTGCTCGACCCAGCCGGGCTTCGGGTAGATCTGCTCGTGTTCCATCTGATCGACCGCCACGACCGCGCCGGCGTGGTTGAAGATCATGAAGCGGGTGCTCGTGGTCCCCTGGTCGAGGGCCCCCACGAATGCCTTTGCCATGTGTGTCTCCCGATATCGGTTGACCTGTGCTTGCCGGGCTAGCGCCCGGCCCAGACCTCTGCGGCGGACCGCAGGAGGAGATGCGAGGACGTCGCGCCGGGATCCTGGTGCCCGGCCGACCGCTCGCCCAGGTAGCTCGCCCGGCCCTTGCGGGCGACGAGCGGCACCGTTGCGAGCATGCCCTGCTCCGCCCCGTCTGCCATCCGGGCCACGGCATCCCCGACGGAAGCCCCGTCGGCGATCGCAGCCCGGAGAGCGTCCCGGGCGGGAATGAGGGCGTCCACCATCGTCTTGTCCCCGGGTTCCGCCTTCCCGATCCGAAGGACTCCGCCGAGACCGGCCTCGAAGGCCGTGGCGAACTCCTCCAGGGTGAGGGCTTCCTTCCCGGCGACGGCGCCTCCCATCCCCATGAAGAACATCCCGTAGAGCGGGCCACTGGCGCCCCCGACCGTCGAGACAAGGGTCGTGCCGACGGTCTTGAGCGTCGCCCCGATGTCGGGGCTGGTGAGTCCGTCCAGCTTGCCGGCCACGGCGGTGAAGCCGCGGTCCATGTTGATCCCGTGATCGGCGTCTCCGATCGCCGAGTCCAACTCCGTGAGGTACGTCTTGTTCTCCGCCACGACGGCGGCGAACCGGCGGACCCAGGCAAGGATGTCGTCGTGCGAGATCATCGGCGGCTCCGTTCCTGCACTACGGGCAGTAACGATGGGACGACTGGCTCACAGGCCCCAGCGGAGGGCTGGTGTCAGGACGGGCGCATCCCAGTACTTGGTGAGCTCGTCGTCCAGCCGGAGGATGGTGATCGAGCAGCCGGCCATCTCGAGCGAGGTGATGTAATCCCCGACGAGGTTCCGGGCGATCGTGATGCCACGGGCGTCGAGGATCTTCTTCAGCTCGTTGAAGATGACGTAGAGCTCGATGAGGGGTGTGCCGCCCATCCCGTTCACGAAGGCCAGCACCTTGTCGCCGGCCTTGAACGGGAGGTCGTCGAGGATCGGGTTGGCGAGCATCCCGGTAACCTCGGCGGCGGAGGCGATCTTCATCCGCGTTCGGCCCGGCTCGCCGTGGATTCCTACGCCGATCTCCATCTCGTCGTCGCCGAGCTCGAAGGTCGGCTTGCCCGCCTGCGGGACGGTGCAGCTCGTGAGAGCCATGCCCATGGAGCGAACGTTGTCCTGGACCTTCTGGCAGAGGGCCGTGACCGTCGCCAGGTCGGCGCCCGCTTCGGCGGCCGCGCCGACGATCTTCTCGGCAAGGACGGTCCCGCCGACGCCGCGGCGACCCGCGGTGTAGAGCGAATCCTTGACCGCGACGTCATCCGCGATGACGACACTGGTGACCTCGATCCCCTCGGCCCGAGCCATCTCGGCCGCAAGCTCGAAGTTCATGATGTCGCCGGTGTAGTTCTTGACGATGTGCAGGACGCCGGCGCCGCCGTCGACCGCCTTGGTCGCCGCGAGCATCTGGTCCGGCACGGGCGAGGTGAAGACCGCTCCCGGGCAGGCCGCGTCGAGCATGCCCATCCCGACGAAGCCGCCGTGCATGGGCTCGTGGCCGGAGCCGCCGCCCGAGATCACGCCGACCTTGCCGGCCTTCGGAGCGTCGGCGCGCACGACCACGTTGGGCTCGATGACGCGGACGAGATCCCCGTGGGCCGCAACGACGCCGGCAAGGGCATCGTCGACGACGGTCTCGGGGGCATTGATGAGCTTCTTCATCCGTTCCTCCAGTTACGCGGTGTCGCCGGGTGCTCGGGAACGTGCGATGGACGGGTACGCGCCGGCGGCGAGGCCGTCGTGCCGCCGGCGCGCGATTCGTTCAGGCCAGGCGACCTCGGTCAGGAGGCCGCGTTCACGATCGTCGTGACGAAGATCAGCTGGTAGACGATCGCCGCGACGACGCCGCCGACGAGCGGGCCGACGACCGGGATCCACGAGTAGGCCCAGTCGGAGCCGCCCTTGCCGGGGATCGGCAGGATCGCGTGCATGATCCGCGGCCCGAGGTCGCGGGCGGGGTTGATCGCGTACCCGGTCGTCCCGCCGAGGGCGAGGCCGATCACGAGGACGAGGAAGGCAACCGGCAGAGCGCCGAGGGACGCGAGGCCACCCTCGACGGGCCCGACGTTGTTGCCGAAGCAGAAGATCACGAAGACCAGCACGAACGTGCCGATCACCTCGGAGATGAAGTTGAAGGTGGTGTTGCGGATCGCCGGACCGGTCGAGAAGACGGCGAGCTTGAGGCCCGGGTCCTCGGTCTCGGCCCAGTGCGGGTAGTAGTGGATGAAGACCAGGAAGGCACCCAGCATCGCGCCGACCATCTCACCGACGATGTACGTGCCAAAGAGGGCGACGTCAATCGTCTTGCCGGCGAGGAGGTCATTGGCATAGATGCCGATGGTGACCGCCGGGTTCAGGTGGGCGCCGCTGAACGGGCCCGCGACAACGACGCCGGCGAAGACCGCGAAGGCCCACGCCGTGGTGATGACGATCCAGCCGCTGGCATTCGCCTTCGACTTCGCGAGGAGAACGCCGGCGACCACGCCGTCGCCGAGGAGGATCAGGATCATCGTCCCGAAGATCTCGGCCATCAAGACATCGAATTGCATGCTCTCTCCCTCTGGATTGAAGGAAGTGCGCCACTCGCGCGGAGGGCGACTCCACGTCGCTGATCGAACCGGGGATCCGGCGAGCGAGCACCCGGTACGGGCCCGCCGGGCAGGGCACAGCACGATCTGCTCGGGTTCGTCCCTCCCGTGATATCGCGGCCACGGCCTCTGGCCGCGCGACCGTCTGGGCGCGGTCGGCGCACGGCGCCCGCCGGCACCGTTGCAGCAAGGTTACGGCCGGGGACGGCTGGGAATCGTCAAGACATTGTCCAGATTCGTGAAGTCCCGGATGGCGGTCGGCGGGCGCCGGCGCCGGGACTCGACGATCAGTGGGCGCCGGCGCCGGGAATCGTGCGCGCCGTCAGCCCGTGGCGGCCACGTCGGCGAGGGCGCGCAGCAGGAGGGCGGCCGAGGCAGCCCCGGGGTCGAGGTGGCCGATGGAGCGCTCCCCGAGATAGCTGGCCCGGCCCTTCGTCGCCAGGAGCGGGACGGTCGCCCGGGCCCCGGCCTCGGCGGCGTCGGCGGCATACGCGGTCGCCCGCGCCAGCGGGGCGCCGGCCGCGACGGCCGCCTCGAACGCGACGCGCGCCGGCACCAGCGCATCGAGCATCGTCTTCTCGCCGGGCACCGCGCGACCCAGCGCCGCGATCGCCTCGATCGCGGCCCCCATGGCCAGGAGCGCCAGGACCTCGCGCCCCGGGGCTGGCCGGCCGTCGCCGCCGCTTCCCGCAGTGGCGCCCACGCCGATCGGGTCCGACGAGGCGAGGGCCGTGCCGGCGCGCTGGAAGCCCCTCCCGTACAGGGCGCCGCTCGCCCCGCCGACCGTGCTCATCAGGATCCTGCCGACGGCTCCAAGGACCGCCGGCGGCGGGTCCTGCGGGCAGGAACCCCCATCGAGCTCCCGGACGAGCTCGCGAAACCCGCGGTCGAGGTTGATCCCGTGATCGCCGTCACCGATCGCCGCATCGAGATCCGTGAGCCACTCGCGCTCACGCGCGACCCGCGCGGCCGCCAGCCGGAGCCAGCGCGCGAGGAGCTCCTCCATCAGGCGCCCGACTCGGCCAGCCAGTCCGGCGGCAGCTTGCGGGCCGCACGCTCCGCGTCCGCGGCCGCTCGCACCTGCTCCCGGGTGGCGCCTCCGGCCGCTTCCACGGCCGCCCGCACGGCGCCCTCCACCAGCGGTCCGTCGCTGACGGCGACCCGCAGCCGCTCGTGGGGCGCGAGGTCCTCGAGGGCCATCTCCAGCGCCATCGCGGCACTGCCAAGGTCGAAGAGCACCACGACGCCGGCGCCGGCGGAGCGCGCCAGGCCCGCGCGCAGCGCCGTCCCGATCCCAGGGCTGCTCGTGCCCAGGTTCCCGGCGGCCGTTCCGCCCGCGACCTCGACAGCGACCGCGGGCGCTGCCTGGCTGACCATCGCTCGCAGCGCACGCAACAGCTCGGGGCTGTGGCCCACGAGCACCAGGGAGACCATGGCGTCGACTCCCGCGCACCGGATCCGGGGCGCCGACGTCACGCGACCGCGCCCGCCGCCGTAGACTCAGGCGGCTGATGAAGAGGATAGGGTCCGAGGCGTCCTTCTCGCGCGCCGAAGCTGCCCCCGCTGCGCGTGCGGAGCTGTCCGCGCGCGACGTCCTGAGGTTCGTCGAGGGCGCCGCCGCGACCCTCACCAGGCACGAGGCGCTCCTCGATCGCCTCGACGCGGCCCTCGGCGACGGCGACCACGGGACGAACATGCGGATCGGGTTCGCGGCGGCCGTGCCCGTCGCACGCGCCGGCTTCGCGGAGCGCCCTGATGACATGGGCGAGGTGCTCCGCATCCTGGGCCACAGCCTGGTGGCGAACGTCGGTGGCGCGAGCGGCCCCCTCTACGGCACCGCCTTCATCGAGGCCGGCTTCGCCCTGGCCGGCCGGTCGACCGCGGGCCCGGCCGAGCTCGCAACGGCGCTGGAAGGGGGGCGGGCCGGGCTCGTCCGTCGTGGGCGCTGCGCCGTCGGCGACAAGACGATCCTCGACGCCCTGGACCCGGCGGTCCGCGCGCTCGGGGAGGGCGCGGAGGCCGGCCGACCTCTCGATGCCTGCGTCGTCGGTGCCGTGATGGCCGCCGCCGCGGGGATGCGATCGACGATCCCGCTCGTGGCGCGCCGCGGCCTCGCCCTGCGGCTCGGCGAGCGGTCGCGCGGGCACCGCGACCCCGGCGCCACCTCCTGCTACCTCCTCCTGCAGGCCATGGCCCACGCCATGGGCCCGGATCGCGCGGCATGACGAACCCGGACGGGAAGCTCCGGGCCCGGATCCGCGAGCTCGAGATGGAGCGCCGGCGGATCTTCGTGGACGCCCAGCGCGAGGCCGACGCGATGTTCGCCCAGTACCAGCTGAGCCAGCTGCTCGCGGCTGGCGGCAGCCTGGAGGAGATCGCCGCGGCGGTCCTGGTCGAGGTCGCGCGGGCATCCGGGGCCTCCGGCGCTGCCCTGTGGCTGGCCGCCCCCGGGAGTCGCCGGCTGCAGCTCGAGGCGACGTTTCCCGGGGACCCCGGTGAGCCCGTCGGCCCTGGCTGGGCCGCCGTGCCGCGCCAGTTCACGGACGCGCCGGCAGCCGCCTCGTGGGCCGCTGCGGGCGGCTGGAGCGGCGTGACCCTGCCCGAGGGCCGCTCGATGGGCGGCGGAGCCCCGCCCATCGGCGGGACCGGCGCGGTCGGCTACCTGGCCGTTCGGGCGGACGCGTCGAACCCGCTGGATGCCGACCACGCCCGGTACCTGGCCAGCGTCCGCCTGGAGCTCGCGATCACCCTGCGGGCCGCCCAGCTGCGCGCGTCCCTGGCCCACGAGCAGGCGACGCTCGCGGCGATCCTCGACGGCGCCACCGATGCCATCGTGGCCGTCGACCGGTCCCGGCGCGTGGTCCGCCTCAACGAGGCGGCGGCGGCCCTCGTCGGGACACCGGCGTCGGGTGGGCGCGGGATGAGCTGCGCCGAGTTCCTCGGCTGCGCCGGGGTGCCGGACGTTGACGGGCGCGCCGGCGGTCAACGTCTCGCGGGTCGGACCGGGGACCTGCTGTGCGGCCCGCGGTGCCCGTTCGCAGAGGTCCTCGAAACCGGCGTGCCGATCGTCGGACGTGAGCTGGCCGTGCGCCAGCGCAGCGGCGAGACAGTGGCGGTGGCGGCGAGCGTGTCGCGCATGGCAACACCGGACGGCGGGGCCGTGGCGATCTTCCGCGACCTGCGCGCGCCACGGGCCCTCGAGGACGCCAAGACCAGCTTCGTGGCAGCGGTCTCGCACGAGCTGCGGACGCCGCTGGCGCTCATCGACGGCTACACCCAGAGCCTCCTCCACCTGGACCTGGACCGCCCGACCGCCCGGCGCCACCTCGAGCGCATCGTTGAGGCTGCGCGGCGGCTCGCGATCCTCGTCGACGAGATCATCGACGTCAGCCAGATCGAGAGCGACGCGCTCGTCCTGCGCCGCACCCCGGTGGCCATCGAGGGGCTCCTCCGCGCCTACGTCGTCGAACGCGCGGAGGGCATCAACGCGCGTTCGATCACCCTCGTGGCACCCGGCTCGCTGCCGCCGGTCGACATCGACGCGACCCGGGTCCGCCAGGTGATCGCCAACCTCGTCCAGAACGCCGAGAAGCACGCCGGGCCGGGCGCCCCGATCGAGATCCGCACCGGCCGCTCCGACCGCGCGACGGTCGTCGTGACCGTGCTGGACGGGGGCGGCGGGATCGCGCCGGCGGATCGCGACCACGTGTTCGAGCGCTTCTACCGGGGCCGACGCGTGCGGGAGTCGCAGGTGCCGGGCAACGGCCTCGGGCTCTACCTGTGCCGGCGCATCGTCGAGGCGCACGGTGGCTGGATCCGCCTCGACGCGACCACCCGCGGCACCTCCATCTCCTTCGGCCTGCCCGTGGCCCACCTGGCCGGCGACGGCGCCCCGGACCGGGCGGTCACCGGATGACGCCGCGCGCCGTGGGGCCCATCGCCGGCAACGGGGAGCTGATCCTCGTCGTCGAGGACGAGCCCGAGTTCGCGGAGCTGATCGCGCTGTGGCTCGGGCGCCACGGCTGGCACCCCCGGATCGCGCCCGACGGGGCCTACGCGCTCCGGGCCTTCGAGGAAGAGCCGCCCGACCTGATCGTCCTGGATCTCAGCCTCCCCCGGGTCGACGGCTGGCACGTGATCGAGCGGGTCCGGGAGAGCAGCCTGGTCCCGATCATCGTCGTGACCGCTCGCGGCTCCGAGGCGGACAAGGTGCGGGGTCTGGCCGCCGGCGCCGACGACTACGTCACCAAGCCGCTGAGCTTCCCCGAGCTCGTGGCCCGCGTGGCTGCCGCCCTCCGGCGGGCGCGCGTGGTCACGTCGGCGACGGGCGAGACGTCCACCATCGAGCTCCCGGGCATCCGGATCGACGGTCGGAGCCATCGCGTCGACGTCGCCGGGACGCTGGTCCACCTCACGCCCACGGAGTACCGGCTGCTCCGGCACCTGGCGTCGCAGCCCGGCGTCCTGGTGACCCGCGCCGAGCTCCTGGTGACGGTCTGGGGCAGCGGCTATCGCGAGGACCATCACCTCCTGCGGGTCACGATCCGCAACCTCCGGGCCAGGCTTGCCGCAGCGGCGCCCGGGCGCCGGTTCATCGAGACCGAGTACGGCCTTGGCTACCGGTTCAACGCGAAGGTGCCGAGTGACGCGGCGGGCGCGGGGGTCGACGCGGCAGGCCGCGACGCGGCCGACAGCGCGGATGACGCCACCGCGGGCAGCTCGGGCGACGCCCCGCCTCCCTGAGCCGGGGCGCGCGTCAGGCCGGCGCCGGGAACGCCTCGCGCGCCGCGGCGACACGGGCCACCAGCGCCTGGGTGAGCGCCCATGCACGCGCCGGGTCGCGGGGGACGCGGATCCGGACCTGGCTTGCGCCGAACGTGACGTCACCGGGCCGCACGCCGGGCAGCGGCGCCCCGGCCACGAGGCGCATCGCCTCGCCTCGGGTGAGGCCGCTGCCGAAGCGGACCACGAGCTGGCCCTCCTCCCGACCGAGCGAGGCGATCCCGGCGGCCTCCGCCGCGAGCCGCAGCTCGGCCACCTCCACCAGCCGGAGCACGGGCGGGGGCATCGGCCCGAAGCGGTCCGTGACCTCCTGGCGGAACGCGGCAAGGTCGCCCGCGGTCCGGGCGCGCGCCAGGCGACGATACAGCTCCAGCTTCTGGGCCTCGTCGGGGACATAGGCCTCGGGGAGATGCGCGTCCACCGGCAGGTCGACGGTCGCGCCGGGCGTCGACCGGACCGGTTCCCGGCCCTCGTACCCGGCCTTGCGCTCCTCGACCGCCTCGGCAAGGAGGCGCGTGTAGAGGTCGAAGCCGACGTCGGCCATGTGGCCGGACTGCTGGCCGCCCAGGATGTTGCCGGCGCCGCGGATCTCAAGATCGGCGAGGGCGATCTGGAAGCCTGCGCCGAGCTCGGAGGCGTTGAAGATCGCCTGGAGCCGCTTGCGCGCCTCGTCGGACAACCGGTCGCGACGCCGGTACAGCAGGTACGCGTAGGCGCGCCGGTTGCTGCGGCCGACGCGGCCACGCAGCTGGTAGAGCTGGGCCAGCCCCAGTGCGTCGGCGCGGTCGATGACGATCGTGTTGGCATTGGGGATGTCGAGACCCGACTCGATGATCGTCGTGCACACGAGGACGTCCGCCTCACCCCCGGCGAACGTCCGCATCACGCGC
The DNA here is from genome assembly GCA_963810065.1 of uncultured Chloroflexia bacterium. Lineage (GTDB taxonomy): Bacteria > Chloroflexota > Limnocylindria > Limnocylindrales > CSP1-4 > CTSoil-043. The sequence continues at coordinate 122,484 of CAWELX010000004.1, forward strand.
TCCATGGCCCCCTCGGTCATCTGGCCGTGCCCGACGACGACGCGGGCGGCGGGCAGGAGGCGGCGCAGCTGGTCGGCCTGGGCCTCGATCGTCTCCACCCGGTTGTGGACGTAGAAGACCTGGCCCCCGCGGTCGAGCTCGCGGAGGATCGCGTCCTTCACGAGTCCGGCCGACGCCTCCGCGACGCGCGTCTGGATCGGCAGCCGGTCCTCCGGCGGCGTCTCGATCACCGACAGGTCGCGCACGCCGACGAGGGCCAGGTTCAGCGTCCGCGGGATGGGCGTCGCCGAGAGGGTCAGCACGTCGACCTCGGTGCGCAGCTGCTTGAGTCGCTCCTTGGCGGCCACACCGAAGCGCTGCTCCTCGTCGACGATGAGCAGGCCGAGGTCGCGGAAGCGGACGTCCCCCGACAGGAGCCGGTGGGTGCCCACGACGACGTCGACGGAGCCGGAGGCCAGCCCTGCCAGCGTCGTCGCCTGCTCCCTGCCGGAGACGGCCCGCGACAGGAGCCGGACGCTTGCGGGAAACGCCGCGAATCGCTGGTCGAACGTCCGGACGTGCTGGTCGGCGAGGACGGTCGTCGGCACGAGGACCGCGACCTGTCGGCCGTCCTGGATGGCCTTGAAGGCCGCGCGCAAGGCGACCTCCGTCTTCCCGTAGCCGACGTCGCCGACGACGATCCGGTCCATGGGCCGGGCCGCCTCCATGTCCGCCTTCACCTCGTCGATCGCGCGCAGCTGGTCGACCGTCTCCTCGTACGGGAACGACGCCTCCAGCTCCTGCTGCCACGGCGAGTCCGGGGCGAAGGCATGGCCCTCCGCGGCAGCCCGCGCGGCATAGAGGCGGAGGAGGTCGTCGGCCAGCTCCGCGACGGCCTTCCGGACGCGGGCCTTGGTGCGGGCCCACTCCCCGCCGCCCAGGCGAGAGAGCGAGGGGCGCTCCGCCCCCGCGTACCGGCTGACCCGGATCACCTGCTCCACGGGGACGAAGATCCGATCCCCCGCGGAGAACGACAGCTCCAGGTAGTCCCGCTCCTCCCCCGGCCCGCCCCGCCGCAGCATCTGCTCGTAGCGGGCGATGCCGTGGTCCACGTGGACCACGAGGTCGCCGGGGGTCAGGCGCTCCAGCATGTCGCGGGGCACCACGCGACGCAGCGCCTTCGGGCGGCGGACGCGGACCGTGCCAAAGAGCTCCCGGTCCGTCACCACGACCAGGCCGTCGGGCCCACCGACGAAGCCCGAGTTGAGGCTGCGGCCAACCAGCGCGACGGCGCCCGGTGGCGGCGCTCCCGGGCGCATGGTGACCCCCACGGGGATCCCGGCCTCGCCGAGTACCTCCGCGAGACGCGTCGCCTGGTCGGAGGCAAGCACGATCCGCGGAGCCGGCGTGGCAGCGCGACCGGGCGACCGTCGCGCGGTGATCGACCCCCCGGGCACGACGCGTCGCGCGTCGTCGGCTTCCTCCTCTGCGAGCGGCACCGAGGCCGGCCCGCCGGCGCGCCAGCGCTCGATCGCCCGGGCAAGGCCGGAGCTCCGTCCGGGCGGCAGGACCGGCTCCCGCCAGCCGAAGGCATCGTCGAGGGCCGCGCCCCCGCCGATCGCCTGGACGGGCCCGGACTCCCATGTCAGCTCCAGCGTCCGAGCTCCCAGGAGCCGCGCCTTCCACTCGCGCGGCGCGAGGTAGGCATCGGGCCAGGCTGCCGGGAGCTCGCCTGCCGCCACCAGGTCGCGCCGGCGCTCGGCGGCCTGGTCCCACAGGAACTCGGCCGCGGCGGCGATCTCGCCGGGCTCGTCCACGACGAGCAGCGCGTCGGCCGCGAGGTGGTCGAGACCGCTCGCGGGGCACAGGATGGCGGCCCAGATCTCGGCGGCATCACCGACGTCGAGGGCACGCGCCCCGGTCGGCGCGGCCGTTGCACGCGCCCCGGTCGGCGCGGCCGTTGCACGCGCGCGCCGCGTCGGCCGGTCGGCGCCCGGGGGAGCGGGATCCGCCGCATCTCCCTCCAGGCGGTTCAGGTCGGCCGCGAGCCGCTCGGGCAGCCGGCCGGCGAGCGCCCCGAGCCGGAGGCGGATCCCCGCGAGCCCGGCCGAGGGAACGAGGAACTCGGTGGCCGGCAGGAGCTCCACCGTGTCGACGGCGCGAATCGCCCGCTGGTCCGTGGGGTCGAAGACCCGGATCTCGTCGACCTCGTCGCCGAACAGCTCGATGCGCACGGGCAGCTCGGCGCCGGCGGGGAAGACGTCGACGAGGCCGCCGCGGCGCGCCATCTCGCCGCGGCCCGCGACCTCCAGCACCGGCTCGTACCCCAGGCGAAGGAGCTCGCCCAGCAGCTCGTCCTGGCGCACCAGGTCGCCCCGCCGGAGGGTCCGCGGCAGGGCCGGCAGGTCGTCGGCGAGGATCGTCGGCTGGAGGAGCGCCTGCACCGATGCCACGAGGACCCTCGCTCGCCCGCTGCGCCAGCGAGCCAGTGTCGCCACGCGGGCCGCGGACTCGTCGCGGATCAGCTCGCTCCGCTCGTAGGCCAGCGCGGTGCGAGGCTCCAGGACGGCCACCGCCTCCGGGTCGCCCAGCCACGCGACCAGCTCGTCGGCCACGCGATCGCCGATCTCGGCGTCGCGCGCGATCCAGCAGACGCGACCCTCGTGCCCCTGCGCGAGTGCCGCAACGAGGAACGACTTCGCGCCGTGCGGCACGGCCGTGACCGCGGCATGGCGGCGCCTCCCGCCGGACGCGCCCGCGAGCCCGACGGCCAGGGCCCGGAACGCGGACGTGTCGCGAAGGAGCGGCGGGAGCGCCGCGAGGTCGGGAATCCGCCGTGAGGCGGATTGGCCGGCGGGCGTCGCCGAGGCCGACCCCGGCTGGGTCGCGAACCCGCGGGCACGGGCTGCGGGGCGCCGCGGCTCGGTCACTGGTCCTCGGGCGCCGGGCGGACCTTGCGCCAGCCCGTCCGCGTTCGCCGGACGCCGTCCGCGCCGGGCGGCCCGTCCACCTCGCCGGGCGGCGCTGTCCGGCTCTCGTCGGCGGGTCGGAGCTGGAAGGCGTTGAAGCGGTTGGCCGCCTTCGAGACGCCTTCGCGGGCCCACGCCTCGACCGCGTCGGCAGCGGCGTCGAGGAGCTCATCGAGGCGTTGCCGCTCGTCGGGAGCGAACGTGGAGAGGACGTGGTCGACGGCATCGCGGCCGGGCTCGCCGATGCCGATCCGCAGGCGCGGAAAGGCCTCCGTGTGAAGCTCGTCGACGATCGACCGCAGGCCGTTGTGCCCGCCGTGGCTGCCGCCCTCCCGGAAGCGCATCTTCCCGAAGGGCAGGCTGAAGTCGTCGGTGACGACGAGGACCTCGTGGAGCGGGGCGCGCTCGCGGGCGATCAGCTTGCGCACGGCGATCCCCGAGTCGTTCATGTAGGTGAGCGGCTTGGCAAGGACGAGGTCCAGGCTGCGGTAGCGCCCCTGCACCACCGAGCTGGCATCCCGCGTCCGGGCGCGACCCGCCCAGCCGGCCCGCTCCGCGAGCCGGTCCAGAGTCATCCAGCCGATGTTGTGGCGCGTCTTCGCGTACTGCTCGCCCGGGTTTCCGAGCCCGACGACGACCTTCACGTTGCCTCCGTCGACACGCCGCCCGCGGCACGCCGAACGGCCCGAATCCGACGCGGATCGGGCCTCGTGGTGGATGGTACCCGGCGCGCCCGGATCGCGGGATGCCGCGGCCTGGTTGCGTCACCCGGGGCGCGCTGGGTGCAGGCCGCCGCCCCTACGCTCCCAGGGTGGCCAGGCCGGCCAGCACTTCCTGCTCGTGGCGGCGCATGGCGGCCTCCTCCGTGGGATCGGCGTGATCCCACCCGCACAGGTGGAGCCCACCGTGGACGACGAGGAGCCGCAGCTCGTCGGCCGCGGACCAGCGGACGTCGCCGGACTGGCCGCCGCGGCCCGCCGCGGCCTGTTCGATGGCGCGCTCCACGGAAACGACGATGTCGCCGAGGTGCAGGCGCGTGCCGGGCGGCAGGAGGAAGGCGCGGTCGTCGACGCCGGCACGAGGGCGGTGGGCGCCGGCGGGCGGGCGTGGAGGGCCGCCTGGGTGGGTCGGGTACGCCTCGGGGGGCAGCAGGGGAAACGAGAGGACGTCAGTGGGGCCGTCTGTCGCCATGTGGGCCGCGTTCAGGGCGGCAAGTTCCACGTCGCCGGCCAGGATCAGCCCCACCGCAGCTGGCTCGGGCGCGCCGCCGGCCAGCAGGGCGGCGCACAACGCGCGGGCAAGCGTCGCGGCCGGGAGGACGCGCGAGACCCGCGGCCGGACCTCGAGGTCGACGCGGAACGGTGGCAGGTAGATCGACCGGACGCCGGGCCCTGCCGGGTGCTCCGCGGTGGCCATGGGCACGGAGATCGGTCGGGCTCGGGAGTCAGGCACCCGGGCCGGCCACGTTGCGCCGGGCCTCGAGCTCCACGACCTTGTTCTGCGGGTAGGCGATCCGCTGGTGGTACATGCCGAGGAGCTGCGCCACGAACGCCTCGCGGATCGCCTCCAGGTCGCGAAGCGTCAGGTCGCACTCGTCGAACTGGCCGTCGTCGAGGCGTTCGTCGATGATCGAGCCGACCATCGCCCGGATGGTCGGCTCGTCCTGCTGGGCCAGGGATCGAACGGAGGCTTCGACCCCGTCGGCGAGCATGAGGATCGCGGCCTCCTTGGATTGGGGGCGCGGGCCGTTGTGCCGGAAGCGGCGCTCGTCGAGGGCGTCGGCCGCGGCTCTCCCGGCCGCCGTCTCGAGGCCGCCCAACGGCGCGGCCGCCTCCTCGCGGGCCTTCGCCCAGAAGTAGGCGAGGCGCGTCGTACCGTGGTGCTGCGGGATGAAGGCGATCAGCGGCTTGGGCAGCTTCGCCTTGTAGGCGATGTCGATCCCGGCGGCCACGTGCTCCTTGAGGACCTGGGCGCTCACCTCCGGCGGCAGCTCGTCGTGGACGTTGCCGGCCCCGGCCTGGTTCTCGATGAAGGCGCCGGGGTTCGCCAGCTTGCCGACGTCGTGGTAATAGGCCGCGACGCGCGCCAGCAGCGAGTCGGCGGAGATCGCCTCGGCCGCGCGCTCCGCGAGGTTGCCGACCATCAGCGAGTGGTGGTAGGTCCCGGGGGTCTCCAGGAGGAGCCGTCGCAACAGGGGCTGCGACGGGTTCGCCAGCTCCAGCAGCTGGAAGACCGTCAGGATCCCGAACATGTTGCCGACCACCTGGAAGGTGCCGACTGTCGCGACGGCGGCGCCGATCCCCGACGCCAGCGAGGCGCCCCAGAGCTGGAGGATGCCGGTCAGGTCGCGCGTCCCCAGCAGTGAGAAGATCGAGACCACGACCACGTTGGCGACCACGATCGCGAGGCCTGCCTGCAGGAAGATCCCGACGCGGTCACCGCGGCGGACGGCGATGATCCCGGTCACCCCGCCGACGAAGACGTACGCGGTCAGCTCCAGCGAGAGGCCGTTGGCGGCGCCCGCGAGGATCGCCAGGAGCGCCGTGATCATCGTCGCCGGCCCTGCGCCGAGCAGGATCGCCACGAGCATCGACGCCGCTGCCCCCGGGACGAAGAAGGGCAGGATGGAGCGGCCGGCGGTCAGCTTGTAGATCAGGGCCGTCACGAGCAGGACCAGCCCGAGCAGGGCCAGCGCGCGGGCGCGGTGCCAGAGCTCCTGCCGGTAGCGCCAGGTCCAGGCGAGCAGGAGGACGACCATGAGGATCGCCAGGAGGAACCAGCCGGCCAGGCGGGCGACGTCGAGCCGGGCCTCCGTCAGGCCGAAGGCCTGGAGCTTGGCGATCTCGAGCGGCGTCACCTGCTTGCCGGCCTCGACGATGACCTCGCCCTGGCGGATCGTGTAGCTCACCGGGGCGACGAGGGCCTCGGCTGCGTCCCGGGCTGTCTCGGTGAGCGCCTCGCTGAAGGTTGCGTTCGGCACGAGGAGCGGCGTGACGATCTCGGTCGCGAGGCCGCGCTCGTCGTCGGTCAGCACGGCGGAGAAGCGCTCGCCCAGGTTCCGGCGGACGGACTCGAGCTCGGCGTCGCGGAGCGGGTCGCGCTGGACGAGGCCGAGGACGCGCGTGGCCTCGCTGCCGACGAGCGTCCACCGTTCGCCGGCGAGGGCGTCGAGCGTCTTGCGCGCCGGAAGGGAGAGCGACGGCAGTGCCTCCTTGAGCGCCGCCTGGCGCTCCTCGGGGGTCACGCCGGCGCCGAACGCCGCATCCACGGGCTCCAGCAGGACGCCGAGGGCGTCGAGCTGGCGGCGCGTCAGGGCGGCCGCGGTCTCGGCCTTGTAGTCGTACTGCGGCGGGACGGCCGTGCGGGCGGCCAGGCGGTCGGCCTCGGTCTCGATGGCGCTCTCGAAGAGGAGCGCGCGGGGGGCCCGCACGTCGGCGGGCGCGAGGTCGCCCACCCGGAGGTTGACGGCGTTGGGGAGGTCGTCGATGGACAGGATGGCCGTGAGGCCGGTGATGAGCAGGGCGGCGGCCACCCCGAGGCGCACGGCGTCGCGCCGGGTGAAGGCGGCGACCCGGTCCAGGCGTCGGGAAAGCATCGTGATCGCGGCCGGGCTAGCCCGGACCGCCTCCCCCGTGGCCATCCACGTCGTGCGCGGCCAGGTCCGCACGGGCGAGAGCCGCTGCCACCATGCCCGAGACGACCTTGCCGTCGGCGCGGCCGCGAGTGCGCGGACTCAGCCAGCCCATCACCTTGCCCAGGTCACGCGCGGACGCCGCGCCGGTGGCCCCGATCGCCTCGTCGACGAGGGCGGTGATCTCCTCCTCCGTCAGCGCCTGCGGCAGGAAGCCGGCGATGATCGCGATCTCCGCCTCCTCCTTCGTGGCCAGGTCCTCCCGGCCGGCCCCACGGTAGGCCTCGACCGATTCCCGGCGCGTCTTGACCTCGCGCGCCAGGACGCTGAGCGCCTGGTCGTCGCTCAGCGTCGTGTGATCGCGCTTCTCGATCGCGTACACCGCGCTCCAGACCATGCGCAGGGTGTCGCGACGCAGCGCATCGCCCGACCGCGTGGCGGCCGTCATCTCCTCGTGGAGGCGATCTCGTAGGGACACCGGGGTGGCTCCTCCGCTGGGGGTGCCGCATCACGCTGATGTGGCACCGGCTGCGATGGGCCTCCGGGGCCCGGGAACGGGCCGGGGAAGCAGGTGGACCGGCGACGGGTCGGGGCGGTGAAGGGCCCCTGGCCGCCGGTCCCGGCGGCTAACCCTGCTGGCGGGTGGCCTTCTTGCGCTTGGCTTCCTTGCGCTTGCGCTTCACGCTCGGCTTCTCGTAGTGCTCGCGACGGCGAGCCTCAGCGAGAATGCCGGACTGCTGGATCTTCTTGTTGAAGCGACGCAGGGCGCTTTCGAAGGTCTCGTTCTCACCAACGCGGATCTCTGCCAATGCCGGGATCACCTCCTCCGCCCTGGATTGACGTTCCGACGCCGGCCGCCGGGCGAGTTCGGCAGGCGCGTACGCCCACCGACGCGCGGTTCCGTCGCGCGCCGGCGAGCCCGGCGGAGCATAGACCGGTGTCCTCGGACGGTCAAACGTGCCGAAGGTCCCGGAATCGGCCTCCCAGCCCCGACCTCGCCCCACGACCGCCGATCGTGGGGCGCTCGGCGGCTCGGGCGCTCGGGCGCTCCGGCGGCGGTAGTCTTGCCCGATGGGGAGACAGACGCCCGCGAGCCTGCGGGCCTTCGTCCGCCGGAACACGCGACTCGTGGCGGTGCCGGACGTTCCCGGAGTGCACCTCCACGTCGCGGACGACGTGATGCTGCTCTGCCGGCTGGCGGGGAGCGAGCTGGGGCAGACGGACCCGGCCCTGCCGTACTGGGCCTTCCCCTGGGCGGGCGGCCTCGCGCTTGCCCGCTACCTGGCGGACCACCCGGACGAGGTGGCGGGCCGACGGGTGCTCGACATCGCGTCCGGTTCCGGCCTGTGCGCCATCGTCGCCCTGCGGTGGGGCGCCGCGTCGGTGCTCGCCGCCGACGTCGACCCGCTGGCGGAGGCGGCGGTGGCCCTCAACGCCCGGGCCAACGGTGTCCGCGTCGGCTTCGTCGGGCAGGACCTCCTCGAGGCCCCTCCGCCGGCGTGCGACGTCATGCTGGCCGGCGACGTCTGCTACGAGGAGCCGATGGCCGGCCGCATGCTGGGCTGGCTCCGGCTGGCCGCGCGGCAGGGTACGCGCGTGCTCATCGGCGACCCTGGCAGGACGTACCTGCCACCGGGCCTGGAGCGCCTTGCCGCCTACCGCGTGCGGACGAGCCTCGAGCTCGAGAACGCCACCACCAAGGAGTCCGTCGTCTTCACGTTCCCCGCCGGCGCGTGATCCTCGCGGCTGCCGCCGTGCGGGATCCTTCGAGGCTGAGGCGGGACGGGCGCTAGCCCTCGCCGGGCGGCAGCAGGTAGAGCGCCATGCGCAGCGGCGTGCGCGCCCGGATCGAGTGGGCCATGCGCGCCGGCATCCGGAACCACGTCCCGGGACCGAGCGGATGCGGCTCGCCGCCCACGAGCGCGTCCCCCTCGCCGTCGAGCACGTGGACGACGGCGGGACGCGCGGCCGTGTGCTCGGAGAGCTCCTCGCCGGGGGCGAACCCGAAGAGCACGAGGCGAAGATCGGGACCGTCGTACAGCGTCTGGCTGTGGATGCCGCGGGGCATGGGCGGCGACTCGGCGGCGAGATCGGCGAAGAACAGCGCTGGCTCGGGCATCGGCGGCACCTCCGGCGCCTACGGTACGCCGCCAGTGCTTCCGTGGAACGCGGCGGGCCGCAAGACCATTGCGCGGCCGCGAATCTACCGCCACGATGCCGGGATGGAAGCCTCGAAGCGCACCCTGGTCGACCTCCTCGAGGGCGCGGCGGCACGCTACGGCGACCGGACTGCCCTCCGCCTCCGCCGGGACGACGGCTCGAGGCAGGCGTGGAGCTACCGCGAGCTGGAACGGAGGAGCCGCCTGGCGGCGTGGCGGCTCCGCTCGCGCGGGCTGAAGCCCGGCGAGCGGCTCCTGACATGGTCGCCGTCGTGCCCCGAGCTGGCGGCGGTCTACTTCGGCGCGATGCGTGCGGGCCTCATCCTTGTGCCGCTCGACCTGCGGATGGCGCCGGACGCGATCCGGCGCATCGCCGACCGCTCCGAGGCGCGCCAGCTGGTGATCGGCACCGGCCGCGAGGCGCCGGACCCCGCCGAAGCCGACCTGGATCACCTCCAGATCAGCACCACCGACGACCTGTGTGCCGAACCCGGCGCCGGCTTTCCGGGCGACTGGGAGGCGCAGGTCGGCTCCTGGGCGCGGCCGGCGCCGGACGACCCGTACCTCCTCGTGTACACCTCCGGCACGACGGGTACCCCGAAGGGGGTGACGCTGACCCACGGCAACACGATCGCGGGCGTCGACGGCTTCCACCAGATCGTGCCCGACATCGAGTACCGGATCGTCTCGCTGCTGCCGATGTCGCACCTGTTCGAGCAGGCGATCGGGCTGTACCTGACGCTGGACCTGGGCGCGGACATCCTGTACGTCCGGACGCTCAACCCGCGCGTCCTCCTCGAGGCGATGCGCGAGCACCGGATGACCGGGATGATCGTGGTGCCGCAGATCCTGGACCTCATGTGGAGCAACGTCGAGCGCGAGGTGGAGCGCCAGGGCCGGACGGCGACCTTCCTGCGCGCCCGCGCGGTCGCCCGACGGCTGCCCATGGTGGCCCGGCGGCGCCTCTTCCGGAGCAGCGTCCACGAGCAATTCGGCGGTCACCTGCGCCTCTTCGTGTCGGCCGGCGCGTTCCTCCCACCGGCCGTACAGCAGGCCTGGGAGGACATCGGCGTGGTCGTCATGCAGGGGTACGGCGCCACGGAGACGGGATCCGGGGCAGCCACGACCTGGCGGGAGCACCCGCTGGGCACCGTGGGGCGGCCACTCCCCGGCGTGGAGATGCGGATCGCCGAGGACGGCGAGGTCCAGTTCCGCGGCCCGACGGTGACGCGCGGGTACTGGCAGGACCCGGACGCGACGGCCGCCGCCTTCACGGCGGACGGCTTCTACCGCTCGGGCGACCTCGGCCACCTCGACGCCAGTGGCCGGCTCGTCCTCCACGGCCGCAAGAAGGACATGATCGTCCTCCCGAACGGCTTCAACGTCTTCCCGGAGGACATCGAGAACGCCCTGCGCGTTGCCGGCATCCGCGACTCGGTCGTGCTGGAGACGGACCCGGGGCGGATCGAGGCGATCGTCCTGGCTCCGGCGACGTCGGCGCGCGTCCCGGCCGGCGGCACGCCCGTGGCGGCCGCAGGCGCGTTCGCCGCCGGCTCGGACGTGGACCGGATCCGAGCGGACGTGGACCTGGCGGTGAAGGCCGCCAACGCGACCCTCGCCGTCCACTCCCGGGTGGTGGCGTGGCGCTTCTGGCCGGACGTCGACTTCCCACGGACGCACACCATGAAGGTGCGGCGGAACGAGGTCCGGGCCTGGGCTGCCGTCTCGGCGCCGCTCCCGGTGACCGAGGGCCGCTGACGCCTCCCCGCCGGCAGGCTGGCGCCTCCGCCCCAGGTGATCAGCCGCGTGGGATGGGCACCTCCGTGCCCACCGTCGCAACGGCCGCCGCGACGTCGGCCGCGCGCGGGTCGGGCGATGAGCCTGCCGACCAGGGGTAGAAGACGAGCGTGGACCCGACCTGGCGGAGGACGAACCGCACGTCGGGCGGGTACTGGACGCGCCCCGGCCCGCTGGTGATGAAGGTCGCAAGCTCCGTCCCGGCGGCGGCGGCCGCCCCCGCGTCCGGAAGCTCGTAGACCACGACGAGCCCGCCGTCCGGGTCGTCCGGGAGAGTGACCCGGAATGCCGTTCGCGGCACGGCGGCCAGTGACGGAGGTTCCCCGGGCCGGACCGTCAGCTCGGTCGGCTGCAGGACCAGGCCTCGGGCGCGAAGGGCGCCGTCGAGCTGGGCCTGCGTCGCGCCGACCGCTGGTGACATCGTGGGACGGGGTGTCGGGTCGGGCGCCGGGGGTCGCGTGGCGGCCGCGCCGCACCCGGCAAGCGCGACGGCCACAATCCCGAGGACGATGCCGGCGGCCGCTGCGCGGCGGGCCGCTGCAACGAGCCGGGGTGCGGGCCGTCCTCCCGGCGACCTCACCCGGGGGGCCAGTCGAAGGCCCGCCCGCCCATCAGGTGGAGGTGCAGGTGGGGCACGGTCTGGCCGCCCCAGGCACCCACGTTGATCGTCAGCCGGTAGCCGCGGTCCGCGATGCCCTCCGCGCGCGCCAGGTCGCCCGCCACGGTGAACAGCCGGCCCAGGAGCGGCCCGCGCTCCTCCGTCAGGTCCGCCGCCGACGCGATGTGCTCGCGCGGCAGCAGGAGGATGTGCGTCGGCGATCGCGGCGCGATGTCCCGGATGGCGACCAGCAGGTCGTCCGCATGGACGATGGTGGCGGGGATCTCGCCCGAGACGATCCGGCAGAACAGGCAGTCGACGCTCATGGCGCGAAGGGTACGCCCGCCGGCGCCCGACCGGCGTCCGCGGGCCGGGCGGGATCCTCGTCCACCCGCCGGACAGTGCCAACCCGGCCGGACGGCGGCGGCACCAGGCCCACGATGCTTCCGACCGCCCGCTGCGGGTCGCGCGGGTCGGATCCGGTCACGTCCACGGCGCCGATCTCGCCCTCGAGCGGACGTCCGTCGCGCGGCGCCGCGCGGACCTTCACGTAGTCCTCCGCGTGCCCGATCCAGCCCGCGGACGGTTCCGCGGGATCGGCCGGCTCCTCGAACAGGACCAGGCGCCGGCCGCCGGCGGATCGCGACGCGAAGCGCGCCCGGGCGGCCTCCGCCTCGCCGAGCAGGACCGCGGCCCGCTCCCGCCGGACCTCGTCCGGCACCTGGCCGGCCATCCGCGTGGCCGGCGTCCCCGGCCGCGCCGAGTAGCGGAAGACGTGGAGCCCGGCCGGGTCGAGGTCGCGGATGAACGCGAGCGAGCGAGCGAACGCCGCGTCGTCCTCGGACGGAAAGCCCGCGATCACGTCCGCGTGGATGGCGACCCCGGGGATCGCCGCGCGCACCCGTCCGACGACCTGCGCGTACGCGGCCGCGTCATATCGGCGACCCATGCGCCGCAGCACGCCGTCGTCGCCCGACTGGAGCGGCAGGTGGACGTGGGGCAGGCAGCGTCCCCGGCCCTCTCCGGTCCACGTCGCCAGCAGCTCGTCGTCGACGTGCTGGGGCTCGATGGACGAGAGCCGGATCCGCTCGACCGGCGTCTCGGCGAGGATCCGCCGGACCAGCCCCGCCAGCGACAGGGCGGCCCGATCGTGAGCGCCGCGGAAGCCGCGCTCCGACCAGCCGCCGTCGTAGGTCCCGATGTTGATTCCCGTGAGCACGACCTCGCGGTGGCCGGCCGCCAGGGCCCGGCGCACGTCCGTGAGGACCACTTCAGGTGGCAGCGAGCGCTCCGCGCCGCGGGCCCGCGGGATGATGCAGAACGTGCAGAAGAAGGAGCAGCCGTCCTGGACCTTGACGTAGGCCCGGGTGCGGTCGATCCGCGCTCGACCGTCGGCGATCCCGGCGATCTCCACGCCGGCCAGGGTGGGCAGGGCGGCGTCCAGCGGCCCGTGGGGCGCCCCGGCAGCGTGGTCGGGCAGCCCCAGCAGACGCTCCACCTCGGCGAGGAGCCCGTCCTTCTCGTCGTTCGCGAGCAGCCGCGCGGCCGGGTCGGCGGCGGCGAACGCCGGGCGGCCGACCTGCACGGAGCAGCCCGTCACGATGACCGTGGCATCCGGGCTGGCGCGCCGCGCCCGGCGTACCGCCTTGCGGGACTTGTCGTCGGCGACGGCCGTCACCGTGCACGTGTTGACGAGATGGAGGTCGGCGGGAGCGCCGGGCGGGACCAGCTCCACGCCGCGCGCGCGCAGCAGGCGCTCGACGGCGTCCATCTCGGACTGGTTGACCTTGCAGCCGAGGTTCGTGATCGCGGCGCGCCGGATCTGTGTCATCGCCTCACCAGAGCGCCGGCTTGGTCGACATGAGGAACGCGATGAGCCCGACTGCGGTCGTGATCGCGTAGGCGATGTAGCGCTGGCGGCGCGCCCGGGCGCGCCATGCCTCCCGGGCGGCATCCGTATCGACCCCCTCGCGCGCCTGAAGCCGTCGCAGGCCGGGGCGCTGGATGGCGAAGGCCACGATCGCGGTGACCGCATAGGTGGCCAGGGCCACCAGCAGCCACGGCTGCTCCAGGATCCGCGTCCCCAGGACGGCCACCATGGCGAGCCCGGTGACGGCGAGCCCGACGCCGATGGCCAGGGTCGCGTGCGCCTGCAGCCACTGCATCGCCCGCACGAAGCGTCCCGGCGCCCGGGCGACGTACCCGCGGTCCACCGAGCGATTGCGCAGCGTGAACGGCAGCAGGAGGCTGGGCACGAAGAGCGCGATCGCAAGGCTCACGTGGATCGCCAGGATGATGGGGAAGAGGGACGCGAGGTTCGGCATCGCGGCGAAAGTCCTGTGGCGCGGGCTGGAGGACCGCGGCGGATCGAGGATCGGCCGTTGATCGTAGCTCAGCCGTGGCGAACGGCCACTCCGGGGCCGGTCCGAACGGCCATCCCCCGGCTGTCCCGAGCGGCCACTCCGGGGCCGATCGCCGGCACCGGGGTGCGCTGGGCGTCCAGCGCCACCCAGTCGCCCTCCGCGTCGCGCCGGAGAACACGCAGGCCGGCCGCCTCGAGCGCCGCGCGGACGTCGCCCTCCCGGTCGACGAAGATGCCGGATGCCAGCAGCCTGCCGCCCGGCACCAGCTCGCGTGCGAGGTCCGCGGCGAGCGCCGTCAGCACCGACGCGATGAGGTTCGCGGCCACCAGGTCGAACGGGCCGGCGCCGGACGGCAGCGAGCCGCGCCAGGCACGCAGCCGACGTGCCACCCGGTTGCGCCGGGCATTGGCGAGCGTCGCCTCCACGGCGATCGGGTCCGTGTCCACGCCGACAAGCGCGCCGGCGCCCATGAGGCCCGCAGCGATGGCGAGGATGCCCGAGCCGCACCCGACGTCCAGCAGGCGCGCCCGCCCGTCGCGGGCGCCGCCGCGGGCCAGGAGCCCCTCGTCCGCCCAGCGCTCGATGCCGGCGAGGCACAGCCGCGTCGTCGGGTGCAGGCCGGTGCCGAATGCCATCCCGGGATCCATCGCGATCACGACGTCGCCCGGCCGCCGGCGGTGGCGTCGCCACGTGGGCCGGATGACGATGCGCTGCCCGATCCGCATCACGCCCACGTGGCGCTTCCACGCGGCCGCCCAGTCCGACTCGTGCACGACCCGCGTCGCCAGCTCACCGATCTCGCGCAGCCCGAAGGCCTGCAGGTGGCCCAGCGCCCGGTCCACGTCCTCCGTCGCCCGGCGGACGGCGCCGGCATCGCGCGCCGGGAGATAGGCGCGGACGGTCGCCGGGGCGCCGGGATCGACGGCCGCCCCGAGCCCCTCGTCGATCAGGGTGAACCCGGGTTCCACGCTCACGCCGCCGGGCGCAACCCGGGACAGGATCTCGCTGACCGCCTCGACCGCCTCCGGGTCGCAGGTGACGGAGAGCTCCAGCCAGGTGTCCTCACCGACGAGCCCGTCGACTGCCGGGTCGGACCCGGCGGTCACCCGAGGGCGTCCTTGATCCGGTCGAGGACGCCGCCCTTGCCGGCCCCGACGTTCGTCTCGCCCGAGGCGTCCGCGTAGGCCTCGAGGGCCTCCCGCTGCTCCTTGCTCAGCTTCGTCGGGATCGTGACGTCCACCAGGACGTGGAGGTCGCCCCGGGCGCCTGCCCGGCGCAGGTGGGGCGCGCCCCGGCCACGGAGCCGGATCTCGGTGCCCGGCTGGGTCCCCGCCTTGATGTCGAGATCCTCCTCGCCGTCGGCCGTCGGGACGCGGACGGTCGTGCCGAGCGCCGCCTGGGCGATCGAGAGGTTCAGCTCGTGATACAGCTCGGTGCCTTCGCGACGCAGGTGCGGATGGGGGGCGATGTGGATGGCCACGTACAGGCTGCCCGGCGATCCGCCGCGAGGACCGACCTCGCCCTCGGCCGAGAGGCGAATCTGGTGGCCGTCGTCGATCCCCGCCGGGACGGAGATGCGCAGACGCTTGGTGCGCTGCCTGCGGCCGTCACCGGCGCAGTCGTCGCACGGCGATTCGACGATCTTGCCCTCGCCACGGCAGCGGGGGCAGGTGACCACGTTGACCATCTGGCCGAGCATCGTCTGGCGGGCATGGCGGATCTCGCCTCGACCACCGCACTGCGGACAGGTCTGGGCGGCGCTGCCGGCCTTCGCGCCGGACCCGGAGCACGTGGCACACCGGTCCAGGACCGGGAACTCGATCTCCTTCTCCGTGCCGCGGATCGACTCCTCGAAGGTGATCCGCAGGTCGTAGCGCAGGTCGGACCCGACGGCCGGGCGGCCACGACGGACGCCGCCGGCCGCGCTGCCACCGAAGAAGGCGTCGAACAGGTCGGAGAACCCGCCGAACCCGGCGCCCGCCCCCGGGTCGAACCCCCCGGCGCCGCCGACCCCGGCCTGGCCGAACATGTCGTAGGCCTGGCGACGCTGCGGATCGGACAGGACCTGGTAGGCCTCGTTGATCTCCTTGAACCGCTCGTCGGCCTCGGTGTCCCGGTTCACGTCCGGGTGCCACACCTGGGCCAGCTTGCGGAAGGCCTTCTTGATGTCGGCATCGCTCGCCCCGCGCTCGACGCCGAGGATGTCGTAGTAGTCGCGTATGGACAAGTTGATACCTGTGTGGACTGTGTGCTACAGGCCCAAGTCTGCCATGGCTGGGCCACAGCATCGCGACCGCGCCGAGCCAGGTGCGTCGAGAGCCTCCATCAGCTCCCGGGCGCCAGCCGCTACGAGGTGTTTGGATCACCGTCGCAGGCCATCGCACCAGGGATGCGTCGAAGGGCCCGGGGCTCGGCCTTCGGGACGCCGCCGCTCGGCTCCGGGCAGCCCGGCGGGCACCCCTCCGGGGCCGTGAAACAGCACGTGCCGCAGATCGTCATCTGCTGTGTGACGAGCAGTGCACCGGGGATCGGATCAAGAGCCGCGGCGACCCACCTGCACCGGCACTGGAAGTGTTCGGGTTGGCCTCGCGGACGGAGCTCGTCACCTGCGCCCTGCACGAGCGCTGGCTCGAGATGCTGCCGGGCGGCTGACCCGGAAGGAGAGAACCATGTCTCCGCGCGCGTCCGCGTCCCACCCGACGACAGCGGTAGCGCTCGTCGCGGCAGTGATCCTGGCGCTGGCGGGGTGTGCCGACGCGTCATCGAACTCGCCGGCACCCCCCTCGACACCTCCGGCCACGGTGAGCCCGACGATGCCGACAGCGGCGACGCCATCCCCGGCCACGCCCGCCCCGAGTCTCGTGCCGGGGTTCACCACGGCGATCCCCCCGGCCGCCGACCAGGCCTGGACCGGCATCACCTGGCGAGCGCTGACGCACGGGGATCCGCTGGGCAACCTGCGATCCGCCGTCCGGTGGAACGGAGGCTTCGTCGCCGTCGGCACTCCCGTGGTAACCGACGGATCGTCGCGGACGCCCCTCTGGACGTCACCCGACGGCGCCAGGCTGGAGCGCCCTCGACCCGGCCGCGCTGGGCACGTCGACCATCGTGCTGGATGTCGTGGCGACGGCGGACGGCCTGGCGGCGCTGACGCTGCAGGGCGGGTCCAGCACCGGCACCTTCGACGAGATCCGGGTCCACGGCCTCGATTTCCTGACGCTCACCCCGCCGCTACAGGTCTTCACCTCATCGGACGGCCTCCGCTGGACCGCCGGCGCAGGCCCGGATCTTCCGCTGCAAGCCGAATACGGAACCGAAGGCTGGGCCTACCGACCGCGCCTCGTCGCCGGCGAGCCGGGGCTTCTCGCCTACGTGTGGGAGCGCCCGGCCCTGGGCGCCGGCCGCCCAACGGCCCAGCTCGCCGTCGCTCGCGATCCCGCGCTGCCCGCGGCGCCGGGCCTGGCCTCCACGGAGGCCCAGGGGCCGTGCCGCCTGGCGTACTCCTCCGACGGCGTAGCGTGGGAGACGCTCCCGGCCGACGTGTCTCCCGCCGGGTTCGTCTGCACCGACATCGCGCCGATTGGGGGCGGCTTCGCGGCCGTCGGGCGAATCGGCGACGACCGCGCCGGAGCGCTCTGGAGCGCGGACGGGCGGGCGTGGAAGCCGGCCACGACGCCGCCACCCCGGTGGTTCCCGCAGAGCGTCGCGGCGGGATCGGGCGGCCTCGTCGCGCTCGGCGACACCGGAGTGACGGCCGACATCCGTGCCACGCCGGGACCGTCGCTCTCGTGGTCGTCGACCGACGGTCGGGCGTGGACGATGCTCCAGGCCGAGGGGATCATCGTGGCCGACGGCGAGCGCCTGGTGAGCTATCGCGGTGGGGCGAGACCGACGGCCTGGACGTCCTTCGACGGGCTGACGTGGACGCCCGTGGCGATCACCCCGACGACGCCCCCCGAACCTGGGCAGCTGCTTGCCATGCCGATCGGCTTGCTGTGGATTGGAGGCGACGGATCGACGTGGTTCGGCGAGCCGACGGCCTCGTGATCGTCTCGCCCGCGGGGGAGCGCGCAACGCATGGCATCCGTTCGGCGACGTGCCGGCGATCCCACGGGACGGTGCGCTCCTAGCCGGCGGCACTCCGGGCATTGCGCGGCCGGGTGTGCGAACGGACCTGCACGGCGAGCCGAGTGGGCGCCGCCCCCGTGATGGCCATCACGGCCGCGGCCAGGGCCATGACGTCCCGGCTGACCGGGGCATCCGGGCGGGCCACGACGAACGGGACGCCGCCCTGGTTCGACGCTGAGACGAGCTGCCAGTCCGAGGCGATGAGGTGGTCGGGCTCGCGCCCGAGCGCCCGGCGAAGCTGGTCGGGCCGCAGGCCGCCCATCGCGTCGGCGCGATTGATGACGGTCTGGACCTTCTCGGACGGGTAGCCGATGGCGGCGAAGGCGGCCGCCGCCGCGCGCGTGCTGTCGAGCGCGGCCGGTTCGGGGGTGAGGACCTGCAGGATCACGTCGGCCATGTCCAGGACCGTCAGCGTCGTGTCGTTGAGGGCGCTCGGCGTGTCGATGACGATGGCCTGGTAGCTCCTCCGCAGGAGATCGAGGATCTTGTCGAGGTCCCTCGCGGTGACCATGTCCGCCATCTCGAGGCGCGGTGGGGCGAACAGGATGTCCACGCCGGCCGGCCCGCGACGCATCGTCGCGGCCAGGTCCGAGGCCCGCACGCAGTCGGTGGGCAGGTCGCAGATCGAGGGCTCGGCGGCGTCGACACGCAGGAGCCGGCGCAGGTCCCCGTACTGCAGGCTGCCGTCCACGAGAGCCGTCCGGACGCCGGCCGCCGCGAGGCCGACGGCGAGGTTCAGGGCGAGGGTGGTCTTGCCGACGCCGCCCTTCGCGGCATACACCGCGACCATGCGGGTTGCCCGGGTCGGGTCGCGGCGGACGCTGCGGCCGTGCGCGTCGTGGATTCCTCGGGCAAGGTCGATCGTGCCGAACGGCATCGCCACGACGGCGTCGGCGGCCGCGCGCACGCGCTCCGCGAGGCCGTCGTCGGCCGGCACGCCGAGGGCGACGATCGCCGGTCCGGGCAGGGTGGCCCGCAGCCGCTCGAGGACGTCGATCCCCGAGGCCCGGCCCTGGAGGAGCGTGTCGACCATGACGACGTCGGCGCGCAGCTCGCGGATCTCGTGGGCCACCTGCCGGCCGTCGGCAACCACCTCGACCAGACGCAGCGACGGCTGGCCGCGCAGCATCTCGCGCACGTGGGCCACCACCTCCGGCACCTCCTCAACGAGGACGATGCGCAGGGGGCGGTCGGCGTCCACAGGTTCTGCCGGCTCGTCGGGCAGCAGGCCGACCGGGGGCCGGGCGGGCGCCTTCTTCGAGCGTCGAGCGCGGGGCGCCGCGTCGCCCGCAGGCACCGCCTCGCCCGTTGGCCCTGAGTCACCCGCTGGCGCGGAGTCGGCCGCCGGCGCCGAGTCGCCCGCTGGCGCCGTCTGCCGCAGCGGGATCGGGCGCAGCGGGGTGGGCTCTGGCTCTGCAGGCACGCCCGGCTCCGGGGACGGATCGGCGGGTTCGGTGGACGCATCGGCGACCGGGACCCACGCCTCGGGGGCCGTGGCCGGGTCGGCATGCGGCGACGCAGGATCGCCGGCGGGCACGGGCGTGCTCGCGACGATCGGCGTCGCGTCGTCGCTCGCGGCGGCCTCCGGCGAGCGGCGGGGCAGGTGCAGTCTGGCGTGGAGCAGGGGCATGGTCACCTCCCGTGCCTAGGAGGAGACGGTGATCCTCCCGGCGCGCGGGCGCAACGCTGCCGGTGGTACCGACGGGTCGCGCCGGTGGTCCGGTTGCACCGGGCGCCAGCGCGCGGCCGCGGGCGCGCGGCGCGGGTGGCAGCGGCCGTCGTGAGGCGGTCAGGCGCGGGCGTCCGCCCCCGGGCGCGCCGTCGCCACCAGGGCGCGCAGGCGGGCGAGGTCGGCAGGCGTGAAGGCACGCACCGGGATGATGGCCGTCTGGCCGCCGCCGAACTCGAGGTAGAGGTGCGAGCGGCTCTCCCGCACCCGCTGGAACGTCCCCCACCCCAGCACGTTGTCGTACGCGGGCGCCGACATGCGGATCCCGGCGCTGTTCGCGAGCACCTGCGTGGGCTGCGTGAACAGGTCCCGTCGCTTCCGGCCGGCGAGCCACATCACGGGATAGGCCCACAGGCCGAACAGGAACGCCGTCCCGAAGGCGAGCGTCCCGAAAGCGATGACACTCGAGATCCAGAACGGGTCGGCAAGGCTCGTCGCGAGCTGGTACACACCCAGCAGGATCAACCCGCAGCCGCCGATGAGCGAGCCGAGGCTCCGTCGCGAGAGCCATGCAGTGGCATCTGCGAACTCCCGGAGCGTCATCGTGAACGAGCCGCGCACTGCTCCGTCGATCGCGCCCGGCGTCGCGGCGAGGTTGTCGGCCGCGGCGTTCTCCGCGAAGAGCGTGGACGGGATCCCGGCGAGCGGCGGCGTGACCGCCACGTCGGCACCTTCGCCGAGGCGCGCCGTTGCCAGCCTGCGGACGATGGCGACGCCGGCAGGGTCGAAGGCCCGCTTCGGCAGCAGGAGCGCCGCCCCGACGCCATTGTCGAAGAAGAAGTACGCGTCGTTCTCGCGGAGCCGGCGCAGCATCACCCAGCGGGCGGACGAGGAGAAGACACCGTTGCGCATGGTCATGCCGTCGCTGTCCACGTCGACCTCGGTCGGCTGCTCGTAGATGCGTCGATTCCTGCGCGCGGACAGCCACAGGAACGGGGCGCAGTACCAGCCGCTCAGCAGGCTGACACCGAAGAGGATCCCCACCACGACGAGAAGGATGGTGCCGGCGTCGCCGGGCTCGGCCAGGAGGAAGGCCGTGCCCAGGCCGGCCCCTGCAAGGAAGAAGAGCCCGAGCGCCACGTTGACCCGGGAGCGCCGGCCCAGCCAGGCCGACGCGCGGATGTACTCCGGAAGGCGGGCCTGGTAGCGGCCTCGAACCGGGAGCGACACCTGCGGATCGAGCAGCACGCCGATCAGTCCGCGGGAGCCTCTTCGTGGCCGCCGGCCGCGAGGGCGGCGCCGACGATCCCGGAGATGTTGAGGTAGCGGGCCGTCACCATCGGGGCCCGCGACTTCAGCCACTTCGCGTACCTGGCGTACTCCTTGCTGACGCCACCGCCGAGGATGATGAGGTCCGGCCAGAACCAGGCCTCGAGCATCGCCAGGTACTCGTTGAACTCGCCGGCCCAGCGCCTCCAGCCGATCGCACGGCGCTCGCGCGCGGCGCCCGAGACCCACTGCTCGACGTCCTTGCGGCGGTACGGGATGTGACCGAACTCGGTCGAGTCGAGCAGGGTCCCGTTGATCAGGAGGGCGCTCCCGATCCCGGTGCCGATCGTCAGCAGCAGGACCGTCCCCGGCACGCCCTTCGCCGCGCCGAACGCGACCTCCGCGAGGCCGGCGGCGTCGGCGTCGTTGATCAGGCGGACCGGCCGGCCGAGCCGAGCCTCCAGCGCGTCCTGCGCCGGGAAGTCGATCCAGCCCTTGTCGATGTTGGCCGCGGTGACGAGCCGCCCGCGCTTGACGACGCCGGGCAGGCCGACCCCCGCAGGCATCCCGGCCTCGAGGTGGCCTTCCTCGGCCAGCCGGTCGAGGATCACCCCGACCAGCTCGATCACGGCCTCCGGAGTCGCCGGCTGCGGCGTCCTCTGGCGGATGCGGGGCGAGACCAGCTCCCCGGTCGCGAGATCCACGACGGCGGCCTTGACACCCGTGCCGCCGACGTCGACGCCGATGGCGCGCCGGTGGGCGGCCGCGGCGGGGTCGCCGGCCGGCCTGGCCGGATCGGCCGGCTCGGCCCCGGCTGGATCGGCGGCCGGGGCTGGTTCGGCAGCTGCAACGGCGGCCGCGGCTGGATCGGCGGCCGAGGTCGCGGCTGGATCGGCGGCTGACGTCGCGGCTGGATCGGCGGCTGGCGTGGCGTCGGGCTCGCTCATGCGCCGCAGGATAGCGCCTCTCAGCCCCGCCTCGAGCGCCGCCGGACCACCAGGATCATGGCCCCGGCAAGAACGATCCCCAGCCCCGCGACGACCGCGAACGGAACCGCGGGCGGCAGGCCCCCGGCGGGCGCCTCGTCGCCGGGCGGCGTCGTCGCGCCCGGCGACGCAGGACCCGGGGTGGCGGACGGCAGGGCGGGGCCGATCTCGAGCGTGGCCGGCGGCCCCACGTTGGCGGCGGCGTCGATCGCTCGGACAAGGTAGACCGGCGCCATCGGGGGCGCAGCGGGGTCGACGAGCCCCGTGTCGGCCGTCTCGCCGACGACGATCGTCGGGCCGTCGGCGAACGAGGCGCGCTCCACCCGGTAGCGCACGGCCTCCGCGACAGGATCCCAGCGAAGGCGGGTCGCGCCCTGCTCGGCCCCAAGACCCGTCGGCGCCGCGGGCGGCGCCAGGTCCGTGCCCGCCACGGGCACCAGGAGCGCCGCGCCGAGCGGGGGCAGCGTGATGCTGAGCTCGCCTCCCGCGACGGTGTGCACGGTCGCCGGGCCGCTGCCCGGCACCACGTCGGCCAGCACCAGGCCGTCCGGGACCGGGACCCCGCTGCCCCGCGCGTCGGCCATCGGGATCGTGATCGTCGCCTCGCGCTCGCGGTCGGGATTGAGGGCGACGATCGCCAGGCCGCCGCTGCCGTCGAACCGCGAGAACGCAAGCGTTCGATCGCGGTCGTTCGCCACCAGGAAGCGCAGGTCACCGTCGCGGAGCACGGCCGCGCTCCGCCGGACGAGGGCCAGCTCCCGGTACCAGTCCCGCAGCGCCGCGTCGGCGCCGGCAGGGAGCGCGCCGTCCGCGCCGAGCCGCGGGAACGTCCGCCGGTCGTCCGGGTCGTCGGCGCCGGTCATCCCGATCTCGTCGCCGTAGTAGATGGTCGGCGCGCCCGGCAGCGTGAACTGCAGCAGGCTCGCCAGGCGCAGGCGCGCCTTCGCCAGCGCCAGGTTGGCCGCGGTCTCCCGTGCGGTCGGCTCGCCGGGCGCCAGCGACCAGAGGATCCGCTCCGTGTCATGCGAGTCGAGGAGGTTCCACGCGGTCCGTGCCGCGAACAACGGGTAGTCCTCGTACGTCGAGAGGAGCTTGCGAGCGAGGAGGCTCGGCGGCTGGTCGCTCTCGCCGGCGTCCGGGAAGCCCTCGCGGTCGACCGTCCCGAGGTACCCGGTGACCGCGTTGCGGAACCGGTAGTTCATCGTCGTGTCGGCCGTGTCCCCGCGCACCTTGGGCAGCACCTGGTCGCGCTGCCAGAGCTCGCCGACGAGCGCCGCGTCGGGGTCGGCCGCCTTCACGGCCGCCCGGAAGCCCTGCCAGAAGCCATCGCCGAAGCTCGGGTCCATCATCACGTCGAGGCGCCAGCCGGCGGCGCCGGCGCGCAGCCAGCGCCGTGCAACGGCATCGGCGCCCTCATAGACGAGGTCGCGCACCGCCGGCTCGGTCTTGACGAGGACCGGCAGCGACGCGTACCCGGACCAGGCCGCGTAGTCCGTCGTGTTTGGTCCGTCAGGGCCGGCGCACGGACCGTTCGCCGCAGGAGTGAACGCGAACCAGGCCCGGTATGGTGAGTCGACGCTCTCGCAGGCGCCCGGCGGGCCGGCGAAGTGGCCGTAGCGGTCGAAGAGCGGCGAGTCGGCGCTGACATGGTTGAAGACGCCGTCGAGGACGACGCGGATGCCCCGCTCCTTCGCAGCCGCCACGAGCGCTTCCCAGTCGGCCTGGGTGCCGAAACGCGGGTCGATGACGGTGTAGTCGCGCGTGTCGTAGGCGTGGTTGGAGGCCGCCGCGAAGATCGGGTTCAGGTACAGGACGTCGACGCCGAGGTCCGCGAGGTACGGCAGGTTGGCGCGGATCCCGGCCAGGTCGCCGCCGAACCAGTCCCGGCCCCGGCCCGGCGACTCCGGGAGCTGGTCCCAGGCGCGGCGCTCGTTGCGGTCGGTCTCGTCGTCCGGCCAGGCGTAGCGCGGGTCGTCGACGTCGACGTCGTTGGACGGGTCGCCGTTGCGGAAGCGTTCCGGGAAGACCTGGTAGACGACGGCGCCGTCGAGCCAGGGGATCGGCTCCACGCCCGGCACGTGGACGGTGACGACGTACCCGTTGTCGACGGCGGACCGTGTGGCCGTGCCCCGCCCGCCATCCAGCAGCGCGTCATCCGCGTAGTAGGCCCCGGCGGATCCGTCGGCGACCTCGAAGCGGTAGCCGAGCGTCGTCGGTTCTGGCGGCGTGATCGTCGCCTGCCACCAGTCGCAGGGGGCCACGGCATCCACGGGTCCCTCGCCACACGGCACGCCCGCCGCGATGACCTCCATGGCGGTCCGCGTCCGCGTGCTGGTCACCGCGTCGAACACCACCAGCTCCACCCCGGTCGCGTCCGCATGGAAGGTCCGGAAGCGGAGCCGGATCGGGCTCCCCGCGGGGGAGGCGCCGGAGGGCGAGCGGTAGGCGAGGTCGCGGCTGTCGTGCGCGAAGCCGAGCGGATCGAGACGCCCGTCGGCCGCCGGCGGCCCCGCCGGGTACGCCACGGCGGTGCCGGCCCGGGCGTCGAAGGCAATCTCAATGGCGCCCCCGAGACCCTGGGGCACCACGTCGAGCGCTCGCGCCCCGCTCCCGTCCACCACCCGCAGGCACCCGCCGATCGGCGGCTCGACCACGGCCGTGGACACCCCGTCCCCGTCGGGGTCGAACAGGACGGTCGTCGGGTCGATCGACGGCGGCGGCGGCCCTTCGGCCGAGCAGGGAGCCGCGAGGTGCCACGCGAATCCGAATGCCTCGTCGGTGGAAGCCGCGGCCACGCTCCGGCGCGTGTCGTAGACGAAGGTGACCTCGCGCGGTGATCCGAGCTGGAGGACCCGGTCGTCGCCGTCGGCGCGCGTTCCCACGCCCACGGAGGTGGTCTCGCCGCCACCGGTGGAGATCTCGGCAACGCGCCAGCGCCATTCGCCCGCCGGGATGGTCAGGGTGATCGACACCTGCTCTCCATTCCCGACCATCCGCGTCGCGGCACAGTCCTCCGCTCAGGCCTCGCAGGCGCCGCCCGACACCGCCGGCTGGAAGGTGCCGATGACGACGGACTCGACGCTGCCCGTCGCGCCGAGGACGCGGCTGGCAGGCGCCTGCAGCGCGCCCGCGACGGCGGTCAGCAGGGCGACGGCGACCAGGGAGACGGTGAGTCGGCGAGCCATCGCGCGCAGGGTACCGCGCGGCGCCGCGAACGGAGGCCGGCCTACTTGAGCAGCAGCTTCTCCAGCCGGCGCGACGTGATCGCCAGGCCGACCAGGCCCATGACCCCCAGGTACGCCACGTGGACCAGGAGCTCCGGGCCGACGACACCCGTCGTGAGGCCGCGGATCAGCGCGACGCCGTTGTAGAGCGGCGTCAGCTCCACGATCGTGCGGATCGGCTCGGGGTACGTGGTGATCGGGTAGAAGGTGGCAGAGAAGAGGAAGAGCGGCAGGATCACCAGCTGCACGAGGTCGAAGTCCTGCCAGGTCCGCATGAAGGTAGTGGCCGCCATCCCCGTCGCGGCGAAGGCAAAGCCCACGAGGAGCGCCGCCGGGAGGGCGAGGACCGCCCACGGCGAGAGGACCATGCCCAGGACCACCATCACGAGCAGGAAGGCGGCGGCGTAGATCCCGCCCCGGATCAGGGCCCAGCCGATCTCGCCAAGGGCCACGTCCCCCACCCCGACGGGCGTCGAGAGGATCGCGTCGTAGGTCTTCGCGTAGTTGAGCTTGAAGAACACGTTGAACGTGGAGTCGTAGATCGCCCCGTTCATCGCCGAGCTGGCGAGGAGCGCGGGCGCCACGAACGCCGTGTACGGAATCTCCTGCCCGTTCACGACCACGCCACCCACGAGGGCCCCGATCCCGAGGCCGATGGACAGCAGGTAGAAGAGCGGCTCGAAGAAGCCGGACACGATGACCAGCCAGCCGCGCCGATAGACGAGCAGGTTCCGCTCGATCAGCAGCCCGGCGCGGCGGCCGCCGAAGACGATCGGGGGCGCCACCCGGGCGAGAAGGGTCATCGGATCGCCGCCGGCGTCGAGCGGGGCTTCATTTCACCAGCCGCCGGCGGAACGTGACGAAGGCCGCCGCCGTGCCCAGGCCCGCCATCGTGCCGAGGTAGGCCAGGTGGATCAGCGTCGGCAGCGGCTCCGCGGTGCCCAGCGCGAGCGACCTGCAGAGGTCCACCCCGTGCCACAGCGGGGTCAGGACGGCGACCACCTGGAGGAGCTGCGGCAGCTGGCTGATCGGGAAGAACGTGCCCGAGAAGAGAAAGAGCGGAATCACGCCGAAGCGGAAGAGGGCGTTGAACCCGTTGCCGTCCTTCTGGGTCGCCGAGTAGGCAGCGATGGGCGCGGCGAAGGCGAGGCCCGTCAGCACCGCCGCCGGCACGGCCAGGGTCGCCTCCGGGCCGGTCACCGCGCCGAACAGGACCGTCACCAGGAAGAAGACGCCGATCACGAGGAGCAGGCGCAGGCCGATGTAGACGAGCTTTCCGATCACGACGTCGGATGGTTGGATCGGGGTGGCGATCATGCCATGGAAGCTCTTGACCCAGACGATGCCCGCCATGACCGGGAAGGTGGACTCGCTGGCCGCCGTCTGCATCGCCGTCGACGCCAGCAGGCCGGGCGCCAGGAAGGCCAGGTACGAGACGCCGGCCAGCGCGGCGGCGGATCCGCCCGCGGAGGAGGACCCGCTCGCGGCCGCGCCGGCTGCCGCGTTGGCGTCGACCAGGCTCCCGAGACCCAGGCCCATCGCGGCCAGGAAGAAGACCGGGCTCAGGAACGAGCTGAAGATGCTCCCCCGCCAGGCGCGCCGGTAGACGAGCAGCTCGTGCTCGAGGACCCGGGCCGCCGGCGTCGCCATCGGTGCCCCCTAGTCGACGAGGCTGCGGCCGGTGAGCCGGAGGAAGACGTCTTCCAGCGACGAGCGCCGGACGAGCACCATCTCGGGGCGCAGGCCGCGCGCGTGGGCCACCTCGGACGCCGCCTCGCCGTCGTCGGCGTAGACGAGCACGCGGTCGGGCAGCCGCTCCACGCGCTCGCCGAGCCCGTCGAGCTGTCCGTCGAGCGTCTCCTGGACGCCGACCGGGAAGCGCAGCTCCAGCACCTCGCGCGTCGAGTGCTCGGCGATGAGCTGGCGCGGGCTCCCCTCGGCGACGATCTTCGCCTTGTCCATGACCACGAGCCGGTCGCACAGCTGCTCTGCCTCGTCCATGTAGTGGGTCGTCAGGACGAGGGTCACGCCCTTCTGCTTGAGCCGGTACAGGCGGTCCCAGAGCAGGTGCCGCGCCTGTGGGTCGAGGCCCGTGGTCGGCTCGTCGAGCAGCAGCAGGTCCGGTTCGTTGACCAGGCTCCGGGCGATCGTCAGGCGTCGCTTCATGCCGCCCGAGAGCGGCTCCACCTGGTCGCCCGAGCGCTCCGTGAGCTGCACGAAGTCGAGGAGCTCGTCCACGCGCTGCCGGATCACCGAGCGCGGCAGGTCGAAGTACCGGCCGTAGATCGACAGGTTCTCGCGGACGGTCAGCTCCATGTCGAGCGTGTCCTGCTGGGGCACGACGCCGATGCGGGCGCGGATCCGTGGGCCATCGGCGAACGGGTCCATGCCCAGCACCTGCAGCGTGCCGCCGGTCACCGGGGAGACGCACGCGATCATCCGCATCGTGCTGGTCTTGCCGGCGCCGTTGGGGCCCAGGAAGCCGAACGACTCGCCGGGCGCCACGTCGAAGTCGACGGCGTCGACTGCCGTGAAGCCGCCGAACTTCTTGGTCAGCGCGCGCGCGTGGATCAGGGAGCCGCTCGGAGATGCCGTCATGGGACGGGGAGTGTACCGCTCAGCGGACGACCATCGGCTGCGCCGGGTTGCACGCGCCGCGACGCGACGACCGGCTTCCCTGCCAGACGTGCGCGCGGCGCGCCATACGCTCGGTCCCGCCCGCCGGCCACACGTCCGGTGCGTCGTGGTGACACCCGCTCCATCGACGGAAGCAGGGAAGGACGCCCGGCGTGGCGCCAGGTGCCGCAGCTGGCAGCCTCGAACTGCAGAACAGCCCACCGGAAGAGGCGTGCCCGGGCTGCGGTGCGGCGGTGCGGCTGCGCCGTGATGCGGCCCCGCTACACCTCCTTGAACTCGCCCTCGACCGTCTCGTCGTCGGCCGGCGATCCCGCGCCGTCCTCGGCCGAGCCGGCCTCGGGGCCGTCGCCGGTCCCGGGCTCCCCGGATTCCCCGGCCTCGGCAGCGGCGGCCGCGTACGCCGCCGTCCCGATCCGCTGGAGCACCTCGGCGAGCTCCGTCGCACGCTGCTTGACGACGTCCATGGACTCCGTCTTCAGCGCGTTCCGGACGTCGGAGACCTTGCCCTCCGCGGCGGCGCGGTCCTCGGGCGACACCTTGTCGCCCAGGTCCTTCAGCGTCTTCTCGGCCTGGTAGGTGAGCGCCTCGGCCTGGTTGCGGGTCTCGACCTCTTCTCGCCGCCTGCGGTCCTCCTCGGCATGGTCGCCGGCCTCGCGGACCATCCGGTCGACGTCCTTCTTGTCGAGCATCGAGGACGCCGTGATCGTGACCTTCTGCTCCTTGCCGGTCGCGCGATCCCTGGCCCGGACCTCCACGATTCCGTTCGCGTCGATGTCGAACGTGACCTCGATCTGGGGCACACCGCGCGGCGCAGACGGGATCCCGTCGAGGATGAACTTGCCGAGCGTCTTGTTGTCGGCGGCGAACTCACGCTCACCCTGGAGGACGTGGATCTCGACCTGGGGCTGGTTGTCCGAGGCCGTCGAGAAGACCTGCGACTTGCTCGTCGGGATCGTCGTGTTGCGCTCGATGAGGCGCGTCATGACCCCGCCGAGCGTCTCGATGCCCAGCGAGAGCGGCGTCACGTCGAGCAGGAGAACGTCCTTGACGTCGCCCGCCAGGACGCCGGCCTGGATGGCCGCCCCCACGGCCACGACCTCGTCCGGGTTGACCCCGCGGTTCGGCTCCTTGCCGCCGAACATCGCCTTGACGGCCTCGATGACCGACGGCATGCGGGTCATCCCGCCGACGAGGACGACCTCGTCGATGTCGGCCGCGGTGAGCCCGGAGTCCTTGAGCGCCTGCTTCACCGGGCCGGCCGTCTGCTGGACGAGGTCGCCGACCAGGTCCTCGAGCTTCGCGCGGTTGAGCGTCACCACGAGGTGCTTCGGGCCGGAGGCATCGGCGGTGATGTACGGGAGGTTGATCTCTGTCGACATCGCGGACGACAGCTCGATCTTCGCCTTCTCGGCGGCCTCCTTCACGCGGGAGAGCGCCTGCGGGTCGCCCCGGAGGTCCAATCCCTGGTCCTTCTTGAACTCGGCCAGCAGCCAGTCCATGACCCGGATGTCGAAGTCGTCGCCACCGAGGTGCGTGTCGCCGTTCGTCGACTTCACCTCGAAGACGCCTTCGCCCAGCTCGAGGATCGAGATGTCGAAGGTGCCGCCGCCGAGGTCGTAGACGGCGATCTTCTCGTCGTGCTTCTTGTCGAGGCCGTAGGCCAGGGACGAGGCGGTCGGCTCGTTGATGATCCGCTTGACGTCGAGGCCGGCGATCCGGCCGGCGTCCTTGGTGGCCTGCCGCTGCGTGTCGTCGAAGTAGGCCGGGACGGTGATCACCGCCTCGGTGACCTTCTCGCCGAGATAGGCCTCCGCGTCGGCCTTCAGCTTCTGCAGGATCATCGCGGAGATCTCGGGCGGCGTGTAGCTCCGGCCCTCGCCCATCAGGACCTTGATCCCGTCCGACTTGGCGTCCTTCTCGACCGTGTAGGGGACGAGGTCCTTGCTGCGCCGGACCTCCGGATCGTCCCAGCGGCGACCCATGAAGCGCTTGATCGAGTAGACGGTGTTCGCCGGGTTCGTGACCGCCTGGCGCTTGGCCAGCTGGCCGACCAGGCGCTCGCCGGTCTTGGTGAAGGCCACGACGGACGGGACGGTGCGACCGCCCTCCGCGGACGCGATGACGGTGGGCTCGCCACCCTCCATCACGGCGACGACGGAGTTCGTCGTTCCGAGGTCGATGCCGATGATCTTGCCCATTGGTTGCTGCTGCTCCTCTCGAGGATGGTCCGTGGTCCGTGTCGGTGGACGGTGGTGCTGCGTGGCTGGTGGTTCGGTGGATCGGTCAGTTCAGGGGGCCGGCGGGCCCGGTGCCGTCGCTCACGGCAACGAGCGACGGGCGGAGCACGCGGTCGCGGATCCGGTACCCGCGCCGGATCTCGACGACCACCTCATCCTCGGGCCGCCCGGTGCCGGGGACGTGGCTCAGGGCCTCGTGGATCGCCGGGTCGAACGGCCGGCCCAGCGCCTCGATCGGGGTGACGCCTTCGCTCTCGAGGAGCGCGCGGAGCTTGCGGTCGATGGCGGCGATCCCCTCGAGCCATCCGGTCTCGCGGGCCTCGGCAGGGACGTGCTCGATCGCGAGATCGAAGTCGTCCGCGACGGCGACGACCTTCGCGAGGAGGATCTCGTTTGCCAGCCCCAGCGACTGCTCGCGTTCCTCCGCGGTGCGCCGCTTGAGGTTCGCGTAGTCGGCCTGGGCCCGCTGGGCGAGGGCCAGGTGCTCGTCGGCCCGTGCCAGCGCCGCGTCACGGTCGGCGGCCAGCGCATCGCGCTCTTCCGCGAGGGACTCGACCTCGGCGCGGAGCGCCGCGGAGCTCGCGTCGAGCTCCGCGATCGGGTCGTCGGCGCGCGTCCGGCGGTGGGGCGTGGGGTGGTCTGGCTGGTTCGGCATGCGGCTCCCCGGTGCTCAGGCGTACAGGTGGTCGACGAGATCGTTCATGAGTCCTGCGACGAAGCGGACGGTCCCGATCGCCTGGGCGTATCGGAGCCGCGTGGGTCCAAGGACCCCGACGACGCCCACGGCCGCGCCGGGACGCCCGTACGGCGCCAGGACGAGGGCCACGTCGGCCATCTCCTCCGGGCGGTTCTCGCTGCCGATGAACACGCGCAGGTGGCCTCCCCGGGTCACGTCCTCGAACAGCTCACCGAGGTAGGCCCGGTTCTCCAGGACCCCGAACACGCGCCGGAGCTTCTCGGCGGCGGCGAACTCGGGCTCCGCCATGACGTGCAGCAGCCCGTCGCTGAAGATCTGCTCCACCGTGGCGGCGTCGAACTCCCGGAGGATGCGCAGCGCCCGCTCGCCTGCGCGCCGGACCAGGATGAAGACCGGGTCGTCGGCCGGGGCGTCCTCGAACCAGCGAAGCCGCTCGGCCAGGTCGGCGGCGGTGAGGTTCATGCACGAGCGGTTGAGGCGTTGCGCAGCCTCCGTCAGCTCGTCGTCGGAGGTGCCGGGCTCGATGGTCAGCAGCGCCTGCTTGAGCGAGCCTTCGTTGAGGATCACGATCAGGCTGGCCATCCGCTCACCGATGCCGAGGAGCTCGAGGCGCCGGATTCGCGCGGCTCGCGGCTTGGCGGGCGTCGCCAGGCCGGCGGAGTGCGTGGCCGAGGCGACGGTGGTGGCGGCAAGGCGGAACCACTGGTCGGTGGCGAACTCCACCTGGCCGAACTGGTGCCGGATCATCAGCTGCTCGATCGGCGGGAGGGTCATCTCCCCGATCAGCGACTCGACGTAGAACCGGTAGCCGACGTCCGTGGGCACCCGCCCGGCCGACGTGTGGGGGTGGCCAAGGAATCCCTCCACCTCGAGCTCGGCGAGCACGTTGCGGACGGTGGCCGAGCTCACGCCGAACGGATAGCGGTCCACCAGCGTCTGGGAGCCGACCGGCGCGGCGGTGGCGACATATTCCTCGATGACGGCCTGCAGGATCGCCTGTGCGCGAACGTCCAGCGGGCCGCTGCTGCGGCGGACTCCCCGCGTCACGGCACGACTCCCGGGGCGGCTCCGATGAGCGGATCGCCCGTTGCATGGGTTAGCACTCATATAGTGCGAGTGCTAGGTCCAATGCCGAAATCCTAGCAGTCTCCTCCTTTGAGTGTCAACGGTCTGCCTGGGATCGATGGCGTCGCGGGCGGACGGGCGGACCGCGCCCGACCGGGGCCGACCCGCGGCGGGCGGCCACCCACCCCCGGCCGACCCGCAGTGCGCCGCCGTGCCAGCGCCCGGCCTCAGAGCAGACGGGCGAACAGCTCGTTGGAGAGGAGCCGGCCGCGCAGCGTGAGGCGGACGTGCTGGTGCGGGGCGTCCTCCACGAGCCCGGCCTCCACGGCCCAGGCAACCACATCGGCCCGCGCGAGGGCCCGCTCCCTGGGGATCCCGCGCGCCGTCCGGAGGCCCAGGAACATCTCTTCGGCGGCCGCCGTGGCGGGGTCCAGCAGCTCGGAGCCGCTCGGCGGCAGCGCGGGCGGACCCCCGTCCGCCGGGTCCAGCGCCCCGAGCCAGGCCTCCAGGCGTGCGGCGTTCCAGCGGCGCATGACCCCGTCGAAGGCGTGCGCTCCCGGGCCCACCGCCTCGTACGGGCGGCGCTCCCAGTACGCCAGGTTGTGGCGACTCTGCGCGCCGGGGCGCGACCAGTTGGACAGCTCGTACCAGGGCATGCCGGCCCCCTCGAAGGCTGCATCTGCGAGCGCATAGGCGGCGGCCGCCCGATCCTCGTCCTGGCCGGCCCGGGCCCGCTCGCGCCAGCGGCGAGCACCGGCCGCCGTCGGCAGGTGATCCCCGCCCGGGCCGGTGAGACCCTCGCCATCGGGGTCGTCGAGCGTCAGCGCATAGCAGGACACGTGGTCGGGGCCAAGCTCGAGCGCCGCCTCCAGGGTCGCCGCCCAGGCGCCCAGGCGTTGTCCCGGCACGTCGTACAGGAGGTCCAGGCTCACCTGCTGGATCCCCGCCGATCGAGCCACGGCGACTGCCTCGGCGACATCCGCAGCCCGGTGGCGGCGCCCCAGCGCGCGCAGCTCCCGATCGTCCAGGCTCTGGGCGCCGAGCGAGAGCCTTGTCACGCCGGCGGACGCGAAGCCGGGCAGGTCGCCCCGATCGTCGGGACCGGGGTTCGCCTCCAATGTCACCTCGGCGCCGGGCGCCAGCCCGTACCGTGAGCGCACTCTCGCCACGAGGCCGGCCACCGCGTCGGCCGGCAGGAGCGAGGGCGTTCCACCCCCGAGGTACAGGGTGGCGAGGACCGGTCGCTCCTCGCTGCCGGGCAACCCGAACGCCGCATCCAGCCCGTCAGCGCGCAGATCCAGCTCGCGCCCAAGGGCGCCGAGGAATGCCGCCACCCGGTTCCGAGGACCGACGGCATCGGCGCCTGCATAGACGACGAAGTCACAGTAGGGGCAGAGCGAGCGGCAGAACGGGACGTGGACGTACAGGGCGACCGGCGGGCAGGGCCGGGCCGGCACAGAAGGATCGTGCTGCGGGAGCGCGCCGTCCGGCCGTGCGCCCCCGACGCTCATCGCTGCGACACCCCTCCGTCGTCGGGGCGGTCGAGGGGGCGCCAGCCCGCAGGCGGACGGCGGAACTCCCAGGTCTCCTCGATCTCCTCGCCTCGGAGCGCGGGCTGGCCCGCGTGCCCGGTGCACACGAACACGGCGATCCGGGTGATGGCATGGGCCAGGAATGCCGCCCCGATGGCGCCGGTCGCGACGGTCAGCCAGCCGGCCACGAGCCCGCCGATCAGCGTCAGCAGGAACATGTAGCGCCCGCGGCCGGAAGCGCCGGTCCGGGTCGCCAGGGTGTAGATGAACGCCTGGGTGATGACCGCGGTGACCGGGTTGATTCCGATCAGCAGCAGCAGCCCCAGGACCGCGCCCCGGAACGTGACCTCGTCGAGAAAGGCCGTTCCGATGGCGTTGAGGACGGCCCCCGGATACGTCCACGCGGGCGGGAAGCGGATCCGCCCGTAGCGGAAGAGCGCGTAGGCGATCGCCTGCAGCGTGCCGAGCGCGCCGAACCCGAAGCCCAGCACCAGCGCCTCGCCGCGATCTCCGAGGGAGACGCCGAGATCCCCTGCGGGATTCGGGTGGATCAGCAGCAGCAGGCCCACCAGGGCGAGGCCCAGGAAGATCCAGCTGAGCCGCCGGAGGAACGACGTGCGCCGGCCGTCGCGCGTCGGCTCGTCGTACTCCGCCGCCCCGAACTTCTCGGCCTCCAGGCGCAGCATCACCAGGAAGAAGGTGATCGCCAGGGCGACCAGGACCCGGATCGGCTCGATCCAGTCCTCCACGTCAGGCGTCCTCGCCCATCTTGAGGACGGCCAGGAACGCCTCCTGGGGGATCTCCACGGAGCCCACGCGCTTCATCCGCTGCTTGCCTTCCTTCTGCTTCTCCAGCAGCTTGCGCTTGCGGGTGATGTCACCACCGTAGCACTTGGCGAGCACGTTCTTGCGCATGGCCCGGATGGTCTCGCGGGCGACGACGTTCGACCCGATCGCGGCCTGGATCGGGACCTCGAACATCTGACGAGGGATCAGCTCCTTCAGTTTCGCGGTAAGCGCCCGGCCGACGGCCGGCGCCTTGTCGCGATGGACGATCATCGAGAGCGCGTCGACGGGCTCCCCATTCACGAGCACGTCGAGCTTCACGAGGCGCGCCGCGCGATAGCCCGCCTCTTCGTAGTCCATGGACGCGTAGCCCTGGCTCCGGCTCTTGAGCTGGTCGAAGTAGTCGACGATCAGCTCGGCCAGCGGCACCTCGAAGGACAGCAGCACGCGCTGGGGATCCAGGTACTCCATCGTCAGGAACGTGCCCCGCCGCGAGGTCGAGAGCTCCATGAGCGAGCCGATGTACGCGGTCGGCGTGATCACCGACAGCGTCACCCACGGCTCCTCGATGGTGGCGATGTCGCCGGCGGGCGGCATGAGGGCCGGGTTGTCCACGACGACGACGGCGTTGCTGTTGAGGACCGTGACGCGGTACTCCACCGAGGGGGCCGACGCAATGAGCTCCAGGCTGAACTCGCGCTCGAGGCGCTCCTGGACGATCTCCATGTGCAGCAGCCCCAGGAATCCGCAGCGGAAGCCGAAGCCCAGCGCGATCGAGCTCTCCGGCTCGAAGGTGAAGCTGGCGTCGTTGAGGTGCAGCTTCTCCATGGCGTCGCGGAGCAGCGGGTAGTCCTCGCCCGAGATCGGGTAGATCCCGGCGAAGACGAGGCTCTTGGCCGCCTGGTAGCCGGGGAGCGGCTCGGACGCCGGCGCTGCGGCGTTCGTCACGGTGTCCCCCACCTGCGCGTCGCGCACGCTCTTGAGGCCGGTCGCGATGTAGCCCACCTCGCCGGCCGTCAGCAGCTTCACGGGAACCAGCTGCGGCCGAAAGACGCCGAGCTCGAGGATCTCCGCCTCGGCGCCCGAGCCCATGAGGCGGATCCGCTCGTGCTCGTGGATGGTCCCGGCGGCCAGGCGGACGTACGTCACCACGCCCTTGTACTGGTCGTAGTGGGAGTCGAAGACGAGTGCCTGGAGGCGGGCCCGGGGGCTGCCCTTGGGTGGCGGGATCCGGCGGACGATCGCCTCGAGAATCTCGGGGACGCCCGTGCCCTCCTTCGCCGAGGCGAGGATCACCTCCTCGCGCGGGATGGCGAGGACGTTCTCCAGCTCCTCGATCACCAGGTCCGGCTGGGCCGAGGGCAGGTCGATCTTGTTGATGACCGGGATGATGAGCAGGTTCTGGCGCAGCGCGAGGTGGACGTTGGCCAGCGTCTGGGCCTCGATCCCCTGCGCGGCGTCGACGACGAGGATGGCGCCCTCGCATGCCTGCAGGCTGTGGCTGACCTCGTAGCTGAAGTCGACGTGGCCCGGCGTGTCGATGAGGTTGAGGCCGTACAGGAGGCCGTCCTCGGCCGTGTGCTCCAGGCGCACGGCGCGCGCCTTGATCGTGATTCCCTTCTCGCGCTCGAGGTCCATCGAGTCGAGGACCTGGCTCGTCATCTGCCGGGCATCGATCGTGTGGGTGAACTCGAGGAGGCGGTCCGCGAGCGTGGACTTCCCGTGATCGATGTGCGCGATGATCGAGAAGTTGCGAAGGCGCTCCTGCGGGATGGTCACGAGCGGGGATTGTACGGGACCGGGCCAGACCGGGCCGGTCATGCGGTCCGATCTGCTACCATTCGCCGTCGCGCCGTCGCGGTGTCCTCTCCCGCTGCGCCGCCCAGAACTCAACCGTCCACCCTTCGAACCTCGAGGACCGACAGAACCGTGGCTCACTCTCCCCGCGGCTGGACCGGCGCGCGGACGCCATCCGGGAAGAAGCGGGTTCGACAGGCCGAGCGGCGCGCCGCCGTCAACGGCCCCCGCGTCTCCAAGGCCAAGACCCTCGTCTCCAAGACCATCAAGATCGCGACCGGCCAGGTCGAGGGCGACGCGAACACGTCGCTCGCCGAGGCCTACGCCGCGCTCGACCGGGCCGCCAAGATCGGCGCCATCCACCCGAACGCCGCGGCGCGCCGCAAGTCGCGCCTGGCCAAGAAGGTCGGGGCCGCCATGGGCGGCGTTGCCGTCCAGGCCGGCGCGAAGGCAACCAAGACCACCGGCACCGCCGCCGCCGCCAAGGCCGCCAAGGCCCGCATCGCGGCCGGCAAGGCCGAGAAGGCGAAGGGCGCCCAGACGGCTGCCGGGAAGGCCCGCGCGGCGCTCGCCAAGGCGGGTCGCAGCGACGTCGAGACCACGAAGGCGAAGGCTGCCCCCGCCGCCGCGCCGGTCGCGGCCGCGCCGAAAGCTCGCGCCAGCCGGGCCAGGGCCGCGGCACCCGGCGCGGCCGGGGAGACGCCGGCAGCCAAGGCTCCGGCGACGAAGGCACCCGCCAAGAAGACGCCCGCGAAGGCCGCGACGAAGCCGGCAGCCAAGGCTCCGGCCAAGAAGGCGCCCGCGACGGCCGCCGAGAAGCGCGAGAAGCCCGCCGCCAAGGCCCCGGCCAAGAAGGCGCCCGCCAAGACGGGCGAATAGGCCAGCCGGGCGTCGCCCGGTCCGCACCGCAACTCCTCGACCCCGGGTGCCGCGCCCGGGGTCGAACCATGTCTGGCGCGCGGTGGGAACCGGCCGCGTCATGCGCCTGGCAGGTGCTGGCTGCCCACGGCGCGCGGCGCGGCCCGCCGCTTGGCGGACCCGGACGGTGCCAGCGGTGGGCAGGGCGCCCCGGCCGCTTCGTAGACTTGGCGGGTGCCGATCGCCGCCGTCCTCCTGGTCCTGACATCGTCGATCTTCCACGTCGCCTGGAACTCGCTCGTCAAGACCTCCGGGGACCCGCTTGCCACGTCGACGCGGGCGGTCGGGCTGGGCGTGCTGGCGGTGTCGCCGGTCGCGCTCGTCGCATGGATCGCGACGGGGCAACCCACCCTCACGCCGACCGGCTGGCTCGTCGCCCTGCTCTCCGGGATTGTCTCCGCCGCCTACTTCGTGCCGCTGTCCGCGGCGTACCGCCGCGGGGCCCTGTCGTCGGTCTACCCGGTGGCCCGCGGCACCGGGGCGCTCCTGGGCGTCGTCATCGGGGTCGCGATCCTTGGGGAACGCCTCGCGCCGGCGGGCACGCTCGGGATCGTGCTGCTCCTCGGCGGGACGCTCACCGCAGCCGCCGCCACGGCGTCGCGGTCCACGATTGCCCCCGCGCTGCTCGCCGGCTGCGCGGTCGCCGGCTACTCGGCGCTGGATCGGGTGGGCGTGCGGACGGGGCCCGCGTGGCTCTACGCCTGGGCGCTGTGGGCCGTCTGCGCGATCGGGCTGCAGGCGTGGCGCCGCATGCTGCTGTGGCGGGACGCCCGCGCGGCGCGCGCCGGCCGGTTGGCGGCCATCGCGTTCCCGGTCGCGGGCGACGCCGACCTGCGCCGCGCGCTGATCGCGGGCCTCCTGATCATCGGCACGTACATGTTGATCCTGCTGGCGTTCCAGATCGCCCCGCTGGCGGGGGTCGCCCCCCTGCGTGAGGCAACGACGATCCTGGCCGCGGCATGGGGCGTGATCGCGCTCGGCGAGAGGGAGCGGGCCGGCGTTCGCCTTGCCGCCGCCGCGGCGGTGGGCGTCGGGGCGATCCTCCTCGCCTGGAGCGGGTGATCAGCGGTCGCGCTCGGGCCGGCGGGCGCACCCGGACGATGGGCGCACCCGGGCGACGCACCTCCGCGGTGGTCGCGCTCCGGCCGGCGGGCGCCAGGCCTCCCCGGTGTGCGCGTCAGGCCGGCGGCGGGCCGGCGAGCGGGACCGGTTCCGCGGCCTTCGGACGGGCGATCCCGTAGATCGCCGCGCCACCCAGGCCGCCGAGCAGCCCCAGCACGAAGACCGTCCCGGCGGTCCCCAGCTGCTCACGCCAGTAGAACGCGCTGAAGTCGTCGGCGTTCATGATCCCGACCGCCTCGAGGTCGGGGCCCTTGCCCTCCGCGAGATAGCGCTGGTAGACGCAGTCGGCTCCGGTTTCGCAGCCCGCGATCGGGCCGCCGCCGGCCGCATTGCGATAGCCGTTGTCGGCGGAGAAGAAGATCCACTTCGTCACGAGGAAGCAGAGCGAGAGCGTGAGGGCGGTCAGGAGGCCGGCGTACGCTCCGTTGGCGAGGATCCGCCGCCACGGGCCGGCCTGGCGGTTGGACCGTGCATTCGCGTAGTAGCCGATCAGCAGGCCTGCCGGCAGCGCCAGGATCCACAGGACCGGCTCGATCGGAATCACGAGCAGGAAGCTCACGGCGATCGTGACGCCCATGCCGACGCCGACCCAGCCGGCGTAGATGGCGCCGGGATCGACCCAACGGCTCATGCGCAGGGCCTCGCCGGGCGGGCACCCGCGATCGGCGCCGGCAAACGAGTGGCGCCGGCCGGCGGCCCGGTCGGCGCTGGGAACGAAGCGGCGCCGGCCGGTTGCCCGGTCGGCGCCGCAAACGGAACGAAGGTCACGCGGGCTCGAACGGCCCGGCCCCGGCCAGGGCCGCGGCCCCGAGATACACGGCGCCGCCGCCCAGCTCCTCCTCGATGCGAAGGAGCCGGTTGTACTTGGCGACGCGCTCGGAGCGCGAAGGGGCGCCGGTCTTGATCTGGCCGGTGCCCATGGCCACCACGAAGTCGGCGATCGTGGTGTCCTCGGTCTCGCCGGAGCGGTGGCTGACCATCGCGGTCCAGCCGGCGCGCCGGGCCATCTCGATGGCGGCCATCGTCTCGGTGACCGTCCCGATCTGGTTGAGCTTGATGAGGACCGAGTTCATCGCCTTCTCGACGATGCCCTTCGCGATGAACGAGGGGTTGGTCACGAGGATGTCGTCTCCGACCAGCTGGACCTTCCCGCCGAGGCGGGCGGTGAGCTCCTTCCAGCCGGCCCAGTCGTCCTCCCCGAGCCCATCCTCGAGCGAGATGATCGGGTACTTCTCGATCCAGCGCTCCCACAGGTCGACCATCTCGCCGGAGTCGAGGGTGCGGCCCTCGCGCTCCAGGAAGTAGCGGCCCGGGACGTCGCCGGTGCCGGTCCCCTCGACGAGCACGGAGCTCGCCGCCGGATCGAGGGCGATGGCCACGTCCTCGCCGGGCCGGTAGCCGGCCTTCTCGATCGCCTGCAGGATCACCTCGACGGCGGCCTCGTTGGAGGGAAGCGAGGGGGCGAAGCCGCCCTCATCGCCCTGCCCGACGGAGTACCCGCCTTCGTGGAGAATCCCCTTGAGCGCATGGAAGACCTCGGCACCGGCGCGGAACGCGTCGGCGAAGGTGGCCGCGCCGATCGGCGCGACCATGAACTCCTGGAAGTCCGTGGAGTTCACGGCGTGCTTGCCGCCGTTGAGGATGTTGAAGAACGGGACGGGAAGGATCCGGGCGCCCGCGCCGCCGAGGTAGCGGTAGAGCGGAAGGTCGTGCGCGGCCGATGCCGCGTGGGCGCAGGCGAGGCTGACGCCCAGGACGGCGTTCGCCCCGAGCTTGCCCTTGTTGGGGGTCCCGTCGAGCTCAATGAGCGCCGCGTCGATGTCGGGCTGGTCGGCGGCATCGGCGCCCATGAGGGCCGGGGCGATCGTCTCGCGGACGTTCTCGACCGCTTTCAGGACACCCTTGCCGCCGAAGCGGGCCTTGTCGCCGTCGCGCAGCTCGACGGCCTCGTGGACGCCCGTCGAGGCGCCCGAGGGGACGCCGGCACGCCCAACCGAGCCGTCGGCCAGGATGACATCGACCTCGATCGTCGGGTTGCCCCGCGAGTCGAGGATCTCGCGGGCGTCGATGAATTCGATCTCGGTGTTCACGCCTTGCCTCCGGGGTCCCCGGCGGCCGGTTCCGCATCGGGGAGGATCGCGATGCCCGGCAGGGTGCGTCCCTCGAGCAGCTCGAGCGAAGCCCCGCCGCCGGTGCTGATATGGGTCATCTTGGGCGCGAGGCCCTGTTGGGTGACGGCCGCGACGGAGTCACCGCCACCGACCACGACGGTCGCGCCGGCGTCCGCGAGGTCGGCAAGGAAGCGCGCCATCTGGCGCGTCCCGGCGCCGAACGCCGGCATCTCGAAGACCCCCAGCGGCCCGTTCCAGAAGACCGTCTTCGCATCGGCGAGGGCGGCCTCCATGGCCGCGAGCGACTGCGGGCCAACGTCGACGATGTGCCACGAGGCGGGGAGCTTCTCGGTGGAGAGCGTCTTGTACTCGGCGCCCTGCGTGACCTCCTTGGCGATCACGACGTCGGTCGGCAGGATGAGCGTGACGCCACGCTCCTCGGCCGCCGCCATGATCTTGCGGGCGTCTTCGACCCGGTCGGGCTCGGCCAGGCTCTTCCCGACGCTCTTGCCCTGGGCCAGGATGAAGGTGTTGGCCATCCCGCCGCCGACGACGAGGATGTCGACCTTGTCGGTGAGGTTCTCGAGGACCTTGATCTTGTCCGAGACCTTGGCGCCGCCGATGATCGCGGCGTATGGCCGGGCCGGGTCTTCGACGAGCTGGGTGAGGTACTTGATCTCGCGCTCCATGAGGAAGCCGGCGTAGGCCGGCAGGAGCTCGGCGATCCCGTATGTCGATGCGTGCGCACGGTGCGCCGTCCCGAATGCATCGTTCACGTAGACGTCGGCGTAGGACGCCAGGGCCTTCGCGAACGCGGGATCGTTCTTCTCCTCCTGGGGGTGGAAGCGCAGGTTCTCGAGGAGCAGGGCCTCGCCCGGTCGCAGGCGCCGGACGGCGTCCTCGGTCCCGACGCCCAGGGCGTCGCCCGTGCACGGGACGTTGATGCGGAGGAGGGCCGAGAGCCGCTCGGCCACGGGCCGGAGGCGGAGACCATCCTGCACCTTGCCATCGGGGCGCCCGAGGTGACTGGCGAGGATCACCCGCGCGCCCTGGTCAAGGAGGAACTTGATCGTGGGAATGGCCGCCCGGATGCGGGTGTCGTCCTTGACCTGCCCGTCCTTGAGCGGCACGTTGAAGTCGACGCGCACGAAGACGCGCTTGCCGGACGCGTCCAGCTCGCGAATGGAGCGCTTGTCCATGGTGGCGTTCCTGTCGGGGCGATCGGGCGGGCTACAGGCCCTTGTCGATCATGAACTTCACGAGGTCGGCAACGCGGCAGCTGTAGCCCCACTCGTTGTCGTACCAGGCGATGACCTTCACGAAGTTGCCGCCGAGCGACATCGTCATCGCCGCGTCGATGATCGAGCTGCGGGCGTCGCCCCGGAAGTCGGAGGAGACGAGCGGGTCGTCGGAGACGCCGAGGATTCCCTTCATCGGGCCGGCAGCCGCCGCGCGGAAGGCCGCGTTGAGCTCCTCGGCAGAGGCGTCCTTCTCCAGCTCGGCGGTGAAATCGACGACCGACACGGTCGGCGTGGGGACGCGCAGGCTGAAGCCGTCGAACTTGCCCTTCAGGTCCGGGATCACCAGGGCCAGGGCCTTGGCCGCACCGGTCGTCGTGGGGATGATGTTCAGGGCAGCCGCACGGGCGCGGCGGGGGTCCTTGTGGGCAACGTCAAGGATCTTCTGGTCGTTCGTGTAGGAGTGGATCGTGTTCATCAGGCCGCGCTTGATCGTCCAGCCATCGTGGACGACCTTCGCGGCCGGCGCCAGGCAGTTCGTGGTGCAGCTGGCGTTGCTGATCACGTGGTGCTTCGCCGGGTCGTACGCGTCGTCGTTGACGCCGAGGACGATCGTGACGTCCTCCTTCTTCGCCGGAGCGCTGATGAGCACCTTCTTCGCGCCAGCCTCGATGTGGACGCGGGCCTTGTCCGCGTCGGTGAAGCGGCCGGTCGACTCGATGACGATGTCGACGCCGAGGTCCTTCCACGGGAGCTGGCTCGGGTCGGCAATCTGCAGCACCCGGATCTCGCGGCCGTCGACGACGATCGCGTCCTCGGTGTAGGAGACCTCGCCGGGGTACGCCCCATAGGTCGAGTCGTGCTTGAAGAGCAGGGCGTTGGTTGGGACGTCGACGATGTCGTTGACCGCGACGACCTCCGCATCCGGCGTGCGCTCGATGAGCGCCTTGAGGGACTGCCGGCCGATGCGGCCGAAGCCGTTGATTCCGACGCGAACGGGCATGGAACGAAACCTCCGCTATGCGGCTTGCCTGGTCAGATGGACACGGCCGCGCCCAGCGCGGCCGGGGACGGTGACGACGCATGGAGACGGCGCGAGGCACGCACGACCACCGCAACGGGGGCCGGTCGGGCGTTCGCGGGAACGGGGATCCCGTCGAGACGAACCGCGGCGACGGGCGCCTGCGGGTCGCCGAGGTCAAGGACGGTACGGAGCCGTAGGGACACTGAACCTCGTCACTGCGTCGGGAACCACTCCATTCTAGCAAGGCGACCGGCACGGACTGGCGGGCCGAGCGGCACGCGGTCGTGGTCCGAACGTCCCGCAGCACGAAGGCCATGAATCACCTGGCCCCCGCCGTCGCCGGCGGGGGCCAGGGTCTGCGAGCAAGAGCAGGCAATCAGCCGCCGATCTTGAACACCTTGGTGCCGCACACCGGGCACAGGCCCGACAGTGCCGGCTTCCCGTTCTTCATCGTGATGTGCTGCGGGTCCTTGACCTCGCGCTTCGCCTTGCACTTGACGCAGTAGGCCTCAGCCACTCCAGGAGCCTCCCTTCACCAGCGCGGACGTCGCCGGGCCCGTCGCCCCGCGCTCGTCCCAGGAGCATGACAGCGCTTCGTGGCCGGGGCGGAAAATCGATCCGCGCATCGCGGTCCCACCCTCCACGGCCCGAAACTCGCGCGAGCATAGGCACGCTCGTGCACGAGCGTCAAGCCGGTTCACTCACGCTCGGCCCGCGCTCCGCCGCCGGGGCCGCCCGAACACGGCCCGCCATGTCGCCAGGGGGCGGGTCCACGGCTCCCGACGTGAGGGCGGTGAGGCGGCCCGCGATCCGGCGCGCGAGGACCCGCCGAGATCGTTGCCGGCGTGCGACGACGGCCGCGGCCCATGCGCCGGCCAGCGCCAGGCTCATCGCTGCGAAGAGTGCCAGCGGGATGGCCCCTTCACCCGGGCTGGAGCCCGCCGTCGGTGACCGCGACCCGGTCGGCGGGCCAGGGCTCCCGATCGCGGCCGCGACCAGGCTCGCGGGCTCGGCCGAGGGGTCCCCGTCGGCACCCGTGGCGGGCGTGTCTCTGTTCGGGTCCTGCGGAACCGTCTCGAGTGGAAGGGCCTCGCCGAGATCCCCCAGACGGACGAGATCGGCGGCATGGTCGACCTCCACGAACAGGCCCTGCGGGCCGGCCGCCACGCGCCCGACGGCGCCGACGGCATCACCGGGCTCGAGGAGATCCACCAGCTCGGCAGCCTCGCCAGCCAGCCGGATGGCCGCCGTTGCGGTGCCGTCATCGACGAGCACCTGGTCGCCGTCGATCGCGACGACGAGCCCGCCGACGCGCACCAGCGTCCCCGCGGCGGGCATCGACGCAAGGTCAACGTCGATGGCCCCGACACCGGGAGCGCCCGTGCTGGCCCGCGGACCCACGATCCCGCCTGGTGCGGTCCCGGACGGCAGCGCACCGCTGCCGGGCGTCGCGCCCGGGCCTCCCGCATCCCGCGGGCCGGTGCGGACATCGGCCGGCGTGCGCGGCGCGACCGCGAAGCGCCGGTCGGTGGCCGCAGGGTGAGGGCGCCGGACAACGCCGACGACCGCCACCGCGGAACCCTCGTCCATCGTCGCCGCGGGGATGCCCGCACCGGCTAGACCGGCCACGACGACGACCAGGGCACCCGCCCGCACCTCGGCTCGCCAGCGGTCGCCGAGCCGACGCAGGTCGGTCACGCGCCCGGTGACCCGGACCAGCTCGCCTTCGTCGGCGGGGCCCGGCGCCCGGCGGAGATCGCGCGGGGCCGGCAGCGGCACCGTCCCGAGCAGCGTGAGGATCGATGCGCGAATGCGTGGCGCACCATAGGCCGTGCCCAGCTCGCCGTCGATGCGGACCCGGGCACCGGGCGCCGGCACCGTGGCGCCAACCGGGGCGAGGACCTCGACCGCGCCCGTTCGATCCTGCACGATCACCCGGCGCCCCGTCCCATCAAGGAGCGTCGCGGGTGTCGTCACGACGCCCTCGACGCGCACGTCGCCTTCCTGCTTCCGGAGCGCGACGGCGATCGAAACGGCCGCCGCGCCGGAGGCGCCCGCCGCGGGTGGCGTGGGCACGGCGGTCGGGGACGCGGACGGGCCTGGCACGGCCAGGACAACTGCGTCGGCCGGATCGCGAAGCCACGTGCGATAGCCGTCGAGCGCGCCCTTGCGCGACGCACGCTGACCGACGACCCCCACGAGGCGCAAGCGTGCACCCCGGCGTGCACAACTCGGTTGGATGCCGCTGGCGCGGCTCGCGCGCGCCCGGAAGGGCACACCGGCGCCGTCCTCGAGGCGCAGGACGAGGTCGCCGCTGGCCTCGCGGGTGATGGGCGCGGTCAGCGTCCCTTCCATGACGATGAGGCGCGCCTCGACGCCTTCACCCAGCGTCGCCGCGGATACCGGCAACGGATCCGGCAGGGTGCCCGAGCCGCGGATGGTCACGTCGGCGGTGGCGGGCCGCACCTCGAGCTGGCCGTACGGGTCGGCGAGGCGGCCGGCG
The DNA here is from genome assembly GCA_963810065.1 of uncultured Chloroflexia bacterium. Lineage (GTDB taxonomy): Bacteria > Chloroflexota > Limnocylindria > Limnocylindrales > CSP1-4 > CTSoil-043. The sequence continues at coordinate 166,923 of CAWELX010000004.1, forward strand.
ACACGCAGCAGGTTCCCGCGCCGGGGATGGGGGGCGCCGTCAGGAAGCCGGACCACGATCGCGCCGGTGGTGTCCTGGATCGCGACCTGGGACGGCAGCCCGAGGGTGCCGGCTTCGGCGGTGACGAACCCCTCCACGAGGACGCGGGCGCCGCTTCCGGCCACCCGGGCGCTCGCGATCGTGATGGGCGATGGGGCGGGGGTTGGCGTCGGGACAGGGGACGGGGACGCCGTCGGAGCGGGCGTCGTGGACGGCGCTGGAGTGGAGGTCGGGGTGGGCATCGGTGTGGGCGGCGGCGTGCCCGAAGGCTGCGGGCGTGCGGCGTGCCCGAAGGCTGGGGCGTCGGCGTGCCCGACGGCTCGGGCGTCGGCGTCGGGGTCGGGATCGGCGCGCTGACCCGGATCGCCGCAGGGTCGGTCACGAGCAGTCGGTAGCCGGTCGAGCCGGTGCCGGTCGTGTCGCGTTGCCCGAGCGGGCCAGTGACGATGATGCGATCGCCCTTGGCCGGGGCGGTCACGCCGTCGACGACGACGACCACGCGCAGGGGTCCCGTCCCGTCATCGATGAGCAACGAGAAGCCATTCGTGAGTGCGCTGGGCGTCTCGCCGACCACGCCCGTCGTCGTGACGAAGCGCCCCTCCAGTTCCTCGCCAGCGCCCCCGGTCACGATCGGGAGTGCGCGCGGCGCGTCGCCAGCTCCGATCACCACCGGCGGCTCATGCAACCGGATCGTGCGCTGCGCGTACCGGTCGTCCACGCTGCCGGTCGCACGAGTGACGGTTCCGGCCGGGAGTGTCTCGGAGAGCACGGCTGGAAGCAGCAGCGCGATCCCCCCGGTGGCGTCCTCGATGAAGCCGCCCTTGCCGTCTTCGAGGCTCCCGAGAGGCACGGTCAGCACGGCTTCGACGACCACGGTCGCGCCGTTCGGCGCGGCGCGGGCGGTGGCCACGTCCACGAATGGCACCGGCGTGGGCACGGCGGTCGGCGTCGGGCGTGGGCACGGCGGTCGGCGTGGGCACGGCGGTCGGCGTGGGCGTCGGCGTCGGCGTCGGCGTCGGCCGGGCGTGGGCACGGCGGTCGGCGTGGGCGTCGGCGTCGGCACGGCGGTCGGCTCGGGCGTGGGCACGGCGGTCGGCGTCGGGCGTGGGCACGGCGGTCGGCGTGGGCACCGCGGTCGGCTCGGGCGTGGGCACCGCGGTCGGCGTCGGCGTGGGCGTGGGCACGGCGGTCGGCGTGGGCGTCGGCGTGGGCACCGCGGTCGGCGTGGGCACGGCGGTCGGCTCGGGCGTGGGCACGGGGTCGGCGTGCGGCACGGCGGTCGGCTCGGGCGTGGGCACCGCGGTCGGCGTCGGCGCGGCGGTCGGCTCGGGCGTGGGCCGGCGGTGGGCGTGGGCACGGCGGTCGGCGTGGGTGGGTCGGCGAGCGCCTGGGGCGACGGGGCGCCAGTCACGACCCAGTCGGCCGCGTTGTCGTTCGTGTCGATCAGGTTCCCGTCGGCGCCGCCGGGCCGGCGCTCGATGGAGCTCGCCGGTGGCGGAGCAGGCGCGACCGCCCCCTCGACGAAGGCGTTGGCGGCGTCGCCCCAGCCGACGGCGTCGATGACCTGACCGCCGGCATGCCGCAGGATGACGGCACCGCCGGTCGCGGCCATGCCACCCGAGTAGGTCGCGTCCGCCACGGGCGCGTGCAGACCGAGAACGTTCGCGACGAGGACGTGGCGCCCTGGCTCCAGGACGAGAGGGCTCGCCCAGGTTGCCTTGCGGGTCACGGTGGCGCCCGAGGCCGTCACGTAGGCGAGCTCGTGGCCGGCGAGATCCAGGGGCGTCGTTCCCGCGTTGGTGATCTCGATGTACTCATCCGAGGCGGAAGCGCCACCCGTGACCACCTCGGCAACGAGGAGGCCCGAGGAGGGCGGCCAGCCGACCGCCGCCGCCGGCGCCAGGGCTGGGGTTGCGTCGCCAACCCCCGGCAGAGTGCCGGCCGGTGCGACGAGGAGCAGGGCGACGATCACGCCGGCGACGGCGCTCCGTGGCGCGCGCATGGACACCTCCGGGCGGGCGCAGCCGGCGGGCCGTGACGAGGCTTGGTGTACCACCGTGCGCCCATCGGGCGATCACTCGGCGCTCATCGGCCATTCACCCGGCACTCACCCGGCACGTACCTGGCGCTCCTTCGGCAGTCATCAGCCGCCACGGCGGGCCTGGAGACGATCGATCGCGGCTCGCCTGGCGCCGCGTCCCGCGCATCCCACGCTCGCGCGGTAGCATTCACCGCGCCGCCGCAGCCGCGACCGTCGGGCGCGCCAACTCACCAGCAGCAACTCGAGGAGGATCCGTGGCTCGCGCCAAGAGGACCGAGCGTGCCGAGGCCCGCCGCCGCTACCGGGCGGCAACCACCGGAGTGACCGGCGAGGGCGATGACATCCTCGAGTCCGCCGCCGTCCCCTCCGCGGCCGTCCCACGCGGCTATCGGGACCGGCGCCCCGCATCGGCGGCCGATCCTGCGGCGGCCCCAGTGGCGCGCTCCGGCTTCCTCGGCACCCTCCGGGCGGCGGCCGGTCCCGTCGACATCCCCGGGGACATCCGGGCGTTGCCGTCGATCATCCTGCGCTCGAGGGCCGGCTGGGTTCCTGGTCTGCTGATCCTCGCGACGACGGTCGCGATGCTCATCCCGACGCTCGCCGCGAACCAGATCGTCGTGCTGGCCGGGAACGTCATCCTGCAGCCACCCCCGATGATCATCGCGTTCCTCGCGGGCATGCTCGCTCCGCGCGGCGCCTGGCTGATGGGCGGCCTGCTGAGCGTGCTGGCGGGCATCGCCTACGTCATTGTCGTGACCGTCAACACCGACGTCCTGATGACGCCGCTGGGGTTCACCTACGTCGTCTCCGCCGACCAGAAGATCGCGTATGCATCGAACGTGCTCATCACGGCGCCGCTGTTCGGGATCGCGGTGGGCGCCTTCGCCGGCTTCTACCGGCGCTTCCTCAACATGTCGACGCCCCAGCGGCAGGCGGCCCGCAAGCGCTGACACCGGGCCGGGCAATCCGCGTCCTGCCGCGTGCCGAACGGATGAGTACACGGCCCCGGTGGAGGCCACGGCGAACAACTCTCCTTCGCGGAAGCTCGGGCCGCGCGGGAGGGCCGTCGAGTTCCTCGCCGGGGTCGTGCGCTGACCGGACGACTGGCGTGCCGAGCCGGGTGAGAGCCGGGTCCGGCAACACGATCGGTCACCCTGAGCGCCGCCCCCCGGCATAGCCGAGCTGCCGGACTCCGTCCGGGCGCTCCGGCCCCCCGGCCCGGCGGGCCTCGTCCACGAGCGGCCGGACGTCGCGGGCGACGACGTTCACCACGTTGGACTCCCGCTGCAGGATCCCGTCCACGACCAGGAGGGCGTTGCGCCGCACGACCCCCCGCAGGCGTGCCCAGGCATCCGGCCAGAGCGTGACGTTGACCATGCCGGTCTCGTCCTCCAGGGCAAGGAAGACCGTTCCCTTCGCCGTCATCGGGTGCTGGCGGGTGACGACGAGGCCGCCGAGGCGGACGGGCCCGGGCTGCCGCTCCGCGAGCGCCGCGTTCGTCGTGGCGCCCAGCCGGTCGAGAGCCGGCCGGAAGAGGGCGACGACCTGGCGCCGTGCGTCCAGCGAGAGGATGGCGTAGGCATCACCGAGCCGCTCGAGCTCGGAGAGCGGGGGGAGATCCGGCGCCGGCGTCGCCGGCAGGCGCAGGTCGAGCGGACGCCCCGCCACACGTCGGCCGCCCTTCGGCGCCCCCTTCGCGGGACGGGCGGTCTCGCGCAGCTGCCAGAGGAGCTCGCGCCGTGGCCGCCCCAGCGCGTCGAGCGCCCCTGCCCGGATCAGCCGCTCGACGACCTCCTCGGGGAGCCCGGTTCGCTCCACGACGTCGGCCAGCGACGCGTACGGCCCCCGCGCGCGCTCGGCGTCGAGGTGCGCGGCGTGCTCCGCGCCGATCCCCTTCACGAGGTGCAACCCGAGGCGGACCCCCCAGCCGACGGTGCTCTCCGGGGTCCAGCGCTCACGGGCCGCGTGGGTGGGGACCACGCAGGCCGGCGAACGGACCGGACGGGGCCGCGCGCCGATCCCGGCCTCCGGCGGCAACGGCTCGCCCGGGTCTCGGTCGTGATGACCGTCGTCGCCGGCGGCCCCCGCGAGCGCCCAGCCCGGTCGGCCGACCCACTCGGTCGTCGTCCGGTAGGCGGAGGCGTTGACATCAACCGGCAGGACGGCCACGCCGTGGCGCTTGGCATCGTTGACAAGCACCTCGACCGGGTAGAAGCCCATCGGCTGGGCGTTGACGAGCCCGACGAGGAACTGGGCCGGGTAGAAGAGCTTGAGGAACGAGGATTCGTAGGCGGTCCGGGCGAAGGCGGCCGCGTGGCTCTTGGCGAAGCCGAAGCTGGCGAACCCGGCGACGCGCCGGTAGAGCTCCTCGGAATCCTCGCGCGACATCCCCTGGACTGCCACGCAGCCGTCGACGAAGCGCCCGTGGAGCTTCTCCATCTCGGCCGTCGAGCGCCAGGTGCCCATCGCCCGCCGAAAGCCGTCCGATTCGGCCGGCGTGAAGCCGGCGACGTCGATGGCGATCCGCATCACCTGCTCCTGGTAGAGGATCACGCCGAGCGAATCGCGGAGCACCGGCTCCAGGCTGGGGTGCAGGTAGGTCACCGGCTCCAGACCCTGCTTGCGACGCAGGTACGGGTGGACGGCGTTGCCCTGGATAGGACCCGGCCGGATGATCGCGACCTCCACCACGAGGTCGTCGAGGCAGGCCGGCCGCGATTTCGGCAGCGTCTGCATCTGGGCCCGGCTCTCGACCTGGAAGACGCCGACCGTGTCGGCCGCCTGGAGCATCGCGAAGACCTCGGGGACCTCCTCGGGGAGCCGGTCCAGGTCGACGCAGACGGCGCAGTCGTGCTCGATGAGCTGGATCGTCTCGTCGATGGCGGCGAGCATCCCGAGGCCCAGCAGGTCGAGCTTGATGAGCTTGAGGGTCTCGACATCGCGCTTGTCGAACTGGACCACGACGCGCCCCGGCATCGTCGCCCGCTCCAGGGGAGCGATGTCGATGAGCGGGGCGGCCGTCACGAGCATTCCTCCGGTGTGGATCGAGAGGTGGCGGGGGAAACCATCGATCCGGGCGCACAGCTCCAGCCAGCGCTCCCAGGGCGACATCCCGACAGTGCTCCCCCCGCGCGGCGAAGCCGGCGGCTCCGGAGCGACGCGCGCCACGGACGAGGTGGGGGTGTCCGCCGTCCGGGCCGACCCCCGCGTGGGTGCCGGGTCCCAATGCCTGGGCCGCCCGAGCCGATCCACGTTCCGGGCCGGCGGTGCGAGGGCGCCGGATTCCGCGTCGAGCGCCCGGCCGTCGATCGTGCCGGGGGTACCGGAGGTCCGTGGCGGGCCGGCGCCCGGGCCGAACGTGTGGCTCGCCTCCGCCATTGCCGTCACTGTCGGCGGGCCGCCCCGGACGAGCCAGGCGACGCTCGCCGGCGAGTCGCCGGGGCCGCCCTTGTCGTCGCCGCGACCGCCGGCCCGGATCGCGGGGGCCGAGCCCGTTCCCGGCAGGATCCCGCGTCGCGCGGCGTCCTCGAGGCGCCCGGACGGCGGGGCATCTCCGGCGCCCCCCGTGACGTTGCCGGCTTCCCCCATCCCAGCGGTTCGGAGCCGGCCACCCCGGCCGTGGTCGAGCTGGCCCAGCCGGTCGACGAGCCCGCGGTCGCCGGCCCGGGCCGCCGAGACGTCGACCGCCATCGCCGACCCCGCGCCGGCTCGCGGCTCGTCGGGGTGCCGGAAGAACTCGGCGAACCCGCCGTCCGCCTCGAGGTCACGCCGGACCATCACCGAGTCGTACGTCTCGAGCGCCTTTGCCACGCGGTCGACGAGCGGGCGGGGGAAGCCGAGCGCCGTGCCGACCTCCCGAACCGCGCTCCGCGCCCGGTACGTCACGAGGTTGCAGACCATCCCCGTGTGCTCCGAGCCGTAGCGCTCGTAGACGTACTGGATGACCTCCTCGCGGCGTTCCGAGCTGAAGTCGATGTCGACGTCCGGGTAGGTCGTGCGGCCCTCGTTGATGAAGCGCTCGAAGAGCAGGTTGTGGCGGATCGGATCGACCCGGGTGATCCCCAGCACGTAGGCGACGATCGAATCCGCGGCGCTGCCGCGCCCCTGGGCCGGGATCCGGCGCTCTTTCGCGAAACGCATCAGGTCCCAGCAGATGAGGAAGAACTCGGCGAGGCCGGTGCGCTCGATGACGTCGAGCTCGTGCGCGAGCTGCTTCACGACCGGCGGCGTCACCGGGTGGTAGCGCCGCCGGATCCCGCCGTGGCACAGCTCGGCCAGGTACGAGAAGGCGGTCTCGCCGGCCGGCACGGGGAAGCCGGGGAAGCGATACCGCTCGAAGCCCAGGTCGACCCGGCAGACGGCCGCCAGCTCGCCCGCGTTCGCGATCCCTTCGCCCCACGCGGCCGCCGTCGTCGCGTCGACGCCCTCGTCTCCCGGCGGCAGGGCGGCCAGCTCGACGCCCGACTTCAGGTAATGCTCCCCGCTGGGCGTCCGCAGATCGGCCAGCGTCTCGACCGAGCGCCCGTGCCGGATCGCGGTCAGCACGTCGTGCAGCTCGCGATCCTCGGGGAGCGCGTAGCGGACGTCGTTCGTGACGACGACCGGAAGGCCAACCTCGCCGGCGAGGCGCGCCGTCTCCGCCACGAGCCAGTCATCGCCCGGCAGGAGGTGGTGCGAGAGCTCCAGGACGAAGCCGGCGGCTGCGACGCCTCGCGGCGCCGACGCGCCCATGCCGCCCGCCCCCGCGAAGATCCGGGCGTAGCTCTCGGCGACCGCCCGTGCGCCCTCACGGTCGCCCGCGAGGAGCCGCCGGGCGATCTCCCCGTGACGGCACCCCGAGAGCGCGACGAGCCCCTCCGCGTGCTCGGCGAGGAGCGCCTGGGTGACGCGCGGCGCCGACTTCGTGCCGGCGAGGTTCGCCCGCGAGACGAGGCGGCAGAGGCTGCGGTAGCCCGTCCCGTCGAGCGCCAGGAGGACGAGGTGGGGGCCGCGCTCCCCCGTGCCCACGCCCCGGTGGTCCTCCTTGACCGCCTCGCGATGGCCCGGCAGACGGGCACGGTCCGGCTGCGGGCGAACCGGGAGCCCGCCGTGCGGGACGGCCCGGGCGCCGCCGGTCGTGATCCCCACGACCGGCGGCGGGACCACCGCGAAGCCGGGCGAGACCTGGGCCCGGCCCCGGTTCCGCGGCGACGGGCGGCGCGCCGGGATCACCAGCCCGTGGGGATCCGGGGCCAGCGCGTCGGCAAGCTCCAGCTCGATGCCGATCACCGGCCGCAGCCCGGCCTCCTCGGCGGCCGAGGCGAAGCGGACGACCCCGTACAGGCCCTGGCGGTCGGTGACGGCGAGGCCCGAGAGCCCCAGCTCAACCGCCCGGGCCACGAGGTCCGCCGGGGCGGAGGCGCCGTCGAGGAACGAGAAGCTCGTGTGCGCGTGGAGCTCGGCGTAGGCCGGCGCGGGCATGGAAGGACCCCGGGCGACGGAGGGACGGCGGCGCGGCCGTCGCGGCGGCGGGGGCATCGAGATACTAGAACGACTGTTCTATTCGGTCAACCGGGAACTCGCGAGAATCCGGTCCCCCGGATGCAACAAATCCCGTGTCCTCGCCGTCTACATGGCGATGAGCACGCTCGCGACCGGCACTCGGTCTCTCCTCCCGACGCTCCTCCTGTTGCTGCTGGTGGGCGTGCTCGTTCTCGTCGTCCTCCCGGCGGTTCTCGCAGCCGCCGGAGGGACGGCCATCTGACGCGAACTCCCCGCGCCGTCCCGGTTACTGGGGACCTGGGACGGCGACCTCCTCCGGACCCCGTCGCGCCGCGCCGCGACGGGGTCCGTGAGATTCCCGGCTACCATCGCGCCATGCCACGCCACGCAGCTCGACCCGCCAGGATCACCGCCGCCCTCGCGCTCGGCCTCGCGCTGAGTCTCGCGGCCTGCGACGGCAGCGGCGGCACGCCGCGACCGTCGCCCAGCGCCAGCGCGATCGTGCCGCCGACGGCAGCGCCGAGCGACGCGCCGACGCCGCCTGCCCCGACGAAGGTCCCGGGGGGCGGTGAGCGGACGCCCGCCCCAACCCCCGGCCTCCTTCCGGGCGAGGCGTGGGGAGCGGCATGGGACGCCCTGCCGCCGGGCTTCCCCGTGCCCGCCAACGCCACGCCCGCCGACCCCGGCGATCCGGCAGACGGGCCGGTCAGTGGCGCCTTCGTCGCCGACGGGTCTCCCGACGACATCGTCAACGCGATGCAGAAGGCGCTCGCGGCCGCGGGCTACAGTACGGAGGCGCTGAGCGGGCCGTCCGAGGACGGCAGCCTGGTGCTCGACTCCATCGGGACGGACCCGGCCTGCCGCGTCCAGACGACGGTGCGCCCACTCGGCGGGACGACGATGATCACGGTGCTCTACGGGGCGGCCTGCCCCTGGGGCTGAACGCCCGCAGCGCCGACCGGACTGGATGGCGTGCCGCGCAGAGGAGGGACGACGATGGGATCGACGCCACGCGACTGGCTGGGAGCCGGCATCCTGGCGCTCGTGCTCGTTGCCCTGATCGTGGTCCTCGTCGCGGCGGCACTCGGGGGTGCCGGCGAGGCGGATGGCGGGTTCCGGGCTCTCCTGGCGGCCTAGGTTCGGAGCCGACCTTCCGCCCTCGGCTGCGGGCCGGCCGGAGTACCGTCGCCCAGCGCCCGCGTCAGCGTCGCTACGCCCCAGCGGAAGGCGGCGTCGATGTCGCCACCCAACCCGAACCCGCCCGCGAGGTCCATGCTCGTGAAGCCGTGCACGTACGCGGTGAGGAGCCGCGCCGCGTCGAGGGCGTGTGCCGGCCCGACCAGCCTGCTGCACGCGTCGAGGAGCGGTGCCACGGCCGCCGCCCCAAGTCCCGTCGACGGCCGGTCGGCGCCGGGAGCCGCGCCGAAGAGGTGGCGGTAGGCATTCGGGGCGCGCTGCGCCCAGGCGCGAAAGGCCATGGCCATCGAGCGGAGATCCTCTGCCGGGTCGCCCGTCCTGGCCGCCGAGGCGAGCTCGGTCCCGATCTCGGCCATGGCATCCTCGGCGACTGCCCGCAGGAGCGCCGACCGGCTCGCAACGCGCTTGTAGAGTGACGGCGCTCGCACGCCAACCCGCTCGGCGACGGCCTGCATGGTGACCGCCTCGGGGCCGCCCGACTCGAGCAGGTCGCGGGCCGCGGCGAGGACGGCGGCGTCGGTGGTGCGGGCGGGGGCAGGACTCATGACGCAAGTATAGGCTATTGACAGTAGCCTATGGATCGGGCATGATGGCTATGTACCGTAGCCAACGAACTCGCCGGCCCGACCGGCGGCAACGACACAGAGGGGGCAATCGCTGATGCAGATCGTTCCAGGGATCCGCCGGCTGGGCGAGGGACGGGTGAACGTCTACCTCCTCGAGGAGGCCGGCGAGATCACGATCGTCGACGCGGGGGCACCCGGCCAGTGGAAGGAGCTGCTCGCAGAGCTCGCGGCGATGGGTCGCACCATGAACGACGTGAAGGCAGTCGTCCTGACCCACGGCCACTCCGACCACATTGGATTCGCCGAACGCGCCCGGCGTGAGCTGGACGTGCCCATCCAGGTCCACGAGGCTGATCGCGCGCTGGCGCTCGGCGAGATCCCGCCGGGCCGCGACGGCGAGGTGAAGGGCCCGCGACCGCGGCCCGGCGCCCTCCTCGGCTTCCTCGCCTACTCCCTCCGAAAGGGGATGCTGCGAATCCCGCGGATCGCGGCGGTCTCGACGTACGGTGACGGGGCCACGCTCGATGTTCCCGGGTCGCCCCGGGTGATCCTCGTCCCGGGCCATACCGCCGGGAGCGCCGTCCTGCATGTCCCCGCGCGCGAGGCTGTCTTCGTGGGTGACGCCTTCGCGACGCTCAACTCGCTGACCGGCGCCCGCGGTCCGCTGACGGTCCCGCAGTTCAACGCCGACACGCGGCAGGCCCTCGCCTCGCTCGACCGCCTCGTCGATCTCGACGCCAGCCTTGCCCTCCCCGGCCACGGGGAGCCGTGGACCGGCACCCTCGCCGAAGCCGTGCGCCTGGTCCGGGCCTCGCTCCCCTCGTTGCCTGACCGGCCCTTCCGATGGCGAACAACTCGCTCAACCTCGCCCTGCGCTTCGTCCTGGAGCTCCTCGCGCTGGGCGGCCTGGCGCTGCTCGGCTGGACGCTCGGCGACGGCGGCTGGCAGCTGATCCCCGCGGTCGCGCTGCCCGTCGCGGCGGCCGCCGCGTGGGGCACGTTCCGCGTCCCGAACGATCCCGGACCCGCGCCGATCGTCGTGCCGGGACCGGTCCGGCTCGCCCTCGAGGTCGCGGTCTTCGGCGGCGGGGTCGCCGGCTACGCGGTCGCCGGCCACGACAGCGTGGCACTCGTCGTGGGCGCGGTGACCGTCTGCCACTACCTCGCCTCCTACGATCGCGTGATCCGGATGCTGCGCAACCTCCCGGTGGTTCCTCAGTCGTAGAGGCGCTCCAGGTGCCAGGTGCCGTCGACGCGGTCGAGGTAGACGAGCGCCAGCCAGCGAGAGCCGACGACCTTGAAGTAGTCGCGGGCGATCGGCCGGCCCCACCAGGCCTCCTCGACCCGCCAGCGGGTGCACGCCTCCACGGGCTCACGCCGGCCGGCCCAGGTGATCGCGACGAGCTGCCCGGCGGGGTCGAGCTCGGCCTCGATGACCGGGTGCTCCCGGAGGAGGCGCGTCATCGGGCGGCACCCGGCGAGGATCCCGGGGCCGGCGGCGGGGTGGTGCCTGCGGTACTCACGGCGGAGCCGTCCCGTCGGCGGCGACCGGGTGCCAGGTCCAGCGCGTCTCGGGGAGCGGCGCCTCGGAGTCGGCGAGGGTGACCCGCCCGACGCTCCCCTCCCCGAACCGGACGGCGAGCCGCGCCAGCTGCCAGCCCAGGCGCGAGGCGGCATTCGCCTGCGGCGTGAACAACGCCAGCTGGTGGCCGGCCGCGGGGATGACGTCGAGCAGCTCCAGCTCCAGGCGGGTGACCGGCGCAGGCGGCGGCTCGCGCTCAAGGCGCTCGAGGAGGAGCCGCTCGAGCGCCTCGGGGTCGGCGGTCGGCTCCGGGAGACGCTGCGCGACGGTGATCGTCGGGAGTTCGGCGCCCCGGAGCGGGAGGCGGCCGGCGGCGAAGGTCGGGTCGAGCGTCGCGGTCAGCCGGGCACGTCCACTGGCCTCGCCCCGGGCCTCGAGCTGGGCGCCGAGCGCACCGGCGAGGCGGCGCAGGACGAAGCGAAGCGCTTCGAGGTCGGCGACCGGCTCGTCGAGGGCGATCCCGAGGGCCAGCCGCTCGGGGGCCCGGCGCGGGCGGAACGGGTCGGCCTCCCGGCCGTTGGCCCGGTCGTGGAGCCGGCCCCCCTCCTCCACCCCGAAACGGGCCACGAGCGCCGAGCGCGGCAGCGCCGCCACCGACCCGATCGTCATGAGGCCGAAGCGGGCAAGCCGGCCGCGCACCTCGACGTCGCGGGTGAGGGAGGAGGCCGGGAACGGGGCGATGAAGGCGGCGTCCTGCCCGGCCGGGACGAGGACGGCGGGCACGGCCGCGGGGCCCGGGCCGGTGGCGGCGGCGAGCGCGGCCGCGAACCGGGTGCCGGCGATCCCCGCCCGCGGCGTCCCCGGGAGGAGCGCAACGAGCGCGGCCCGGATCTTGCCGACGAGATCCGGCTCGGGGCCCCAGAGCGCCTCGAGGCCGTCGACCTGGACCTCCAGCGAGCCGAAGGCGCGGTCGGCCGGGTCGGTGGGCCCGGCGATCCCCGGGCTGAACGCGGTGAGGGCGTCGAGGGCTGCCTCTACCGCGGCCGCGTCGGCGACCCGGTCGGGCGGCAGGAAGACGGCCTCGGGGGCGAGCCGGTGGGCCTGCCCGAGGGGGATCCCCCTGCGCACCCCGAGGGCGACCGCGGCGGGGCTGGCATCGAGGACGACGCCGTCATCCCACGGCCGCCCGCCGAGGATCAGCGGCCCCCTGCCGGGGATCGCGGGATCGCGCTGCCGCGCGAGATGGAGTGCGAGATGGGGCCAGGAGAGGTGGAGGAGGCGCATCGGTCGATCGTTCTGGCTCGTGCGAACGGGTGGGCTGGACGGCCGCCGTGGTGACGTGGCCGGGCGGAGCGGCGGGTCGGACAGCGGCCCCGGCGGGTCGGGCGGCGGTCCCGGGAGGTCGGGAGCGGCCCTCGGCGACGGGCTCCTCCGCCAGGAGCTCGTCGCGGGCGAGGCAGCGGTCGCGCGGCCCGCCCTCCGCGTAGAGGAGGCGGATGGCCGTCCGTCGGTCCGGCGCCCCGTGGCGGTCCTTCGCGACGCGGACCTCCGCCCGTTGGCCAACGACCTCCCGGCCGAGCCGGATCCAGCCGGTCCGCCGCAGCTCGAGACGAAGCCCCGCGCCGTCGAGGGCGGCCCGCAGCGGCGCGGGCGTCTCGGCCGGCTCAAGGACGAGGAGGAGCGCCCCGGACCGGCGGGCGAACGCGACGAGCCGGGCAAGCTGGTCGTCGAGAGCGGGCCGGCGTGGCCCGCGAGAGCCGCGGGCACCGGCAGGAGCCCCGGACGCCCGGGTCGCACGCCGACCACCGGCCAGGTCCAGGACGAGGACATCGACCGCCCGCGCCTGGAGGAGCGCCCCGGCCATCGCGAGGGCCTCGTCGGCGGCGCCTGGCACGAGGACCGCAAGCCACTCGAGGCGCACGCCCCGTGCGACCGCCTCGACGGGATCGAGACTGCGGGCCAGGTCGACCCACGCGACGAGCGCGCCGCCGGCCTGGGCCTCCGCGACCGTCCGCAGGGCGAGCGTTGTCGCGCCGCTGGACCCGACGCCCCGGATCGCGACCGTGCCGGCTCGCGGAAGGCCCCCGGCCACGAAGAGCGCGTCCAGCTCGGCGAAGCCGGTGGGGATCGCCCGGTCGGGGTCGCGTGCCGGCCCCCGTGCCGGCTCCGCGGGGAGCGGCCGGACAACGGGCACTCCGGACGCCGGCACCACGCCGCCGGGCAGCGGGACGAGGGCGGGCCGGCCAGGCGACGGCGCGGGAAGCGCGGCGGGCGACGGCGCGGGAAGCGCGGTGGCCGCCCCGGCCTCCGCCGGCAACGGGGCGGCCGCGAGCGCCCCGAAGACCTCCACCGCCGGCCGTGGCGCAGCTGCGCCCCACCGGGCCCGGAGGCTCGCGAGGGCGGCGGCGCGGTCGGGATGACGGTCCATCGGACGTCCCATAATAGAACATCTGTTCGACGATGGGAAGGGTCGTGTGGGCCTGGATTCGGCCCGTGCACGCCGAATGGCCCCGGGCAGCCGGGCGCCCCGGGTCCCGCTCCCGGCACGAGCAGGCTGTCCGGCCACCGCGAGCCGGACGGCCGCCACCCACGAGCCCCCCCCCAGCGGCCGTCGCCCGCCGTTCCCCTACCCCAGGGCGATGAAGAAGACGCTGACTGCCACGAACCCGAGCCCCAGCCACTGGATCGGGCGCGGACGCTCACCGAACAGCAGGACCCCGACCGCGACCGCCACGACCGGCCCGAAGGAGCTGGTGATCCCGATGAGCCACGTCTCCGAGACCTGCAGGCCCGCGGCGAACGCGACGAAGCCGGCCGTATCCAGCAGGCCCGCCGCGACGAGCAGGCCGACCGCACGGCGATCCAGGGACCGCCCGGGCGATGTCGACGCGCCGGGCCGTCGAGCCACCCGGGTCACCCCCAGGATCACCCAGACCGTGCCGGCATTCGCGATCCGGGCCAGGAGCATGATCGGGAGCCAGCCGGCGGACCGGATCGGGCCGGAGAGGATGATCGTCACGGCCGCGAACGCGACGAGGGCGACGAGGGCGTAGGCCACGCCGGGGCCGACCAGGCGTGCTCGGCGGACCCCGCCGTCGAAGGCCACCGCGGCGAGCACTACGCCCGACGTCGCCACGACGACCCCGACCGCCTGGAGCGGGGCCAGCGCCTCGCCCAGGAGCAGGACGGAGAGGACGACGGTGAGCCCCCCGTACATGGACACCACGGGGCTGACGATCGTGATCGGCCCGTGGCGCAGCGCCGTGAAGAAGGCCAGGTAGGCCGTCGCCGAGATCACGCCGGAGGCGAGCGCCGTGGCGATCACCGACGGGTCGTCCGGAAGCCGGGCGCCCGTCACCAGCACGAGGAGCGCGATGGCGGCGAGCGACACGATCTGCGTGCCCGCGGTCGCGATCAGGCTCCCGACGCGGCGGCTGGCGAGCGTGGCCACGACGTCGGTCGTGCCCCACACCAGGGCAGCCGTCAGGCCGAGCAGGACACCCGCGAGGTCGTGCATCCGGGGAGCGTACGGCTGCGCCAGCGCGCTCGCCGGGCCCGGCCGCGTCCCGGGACGAAGCCGGGGCCCGTGCTACACTCGCTGCCGGCGATCCCGCCCAGGCGCGCAGGATCGGTCCGCGTGGGGATGTAGCTCAGCCGGAAGAGCACCGCGTTCGCATCGCGGGGGTCAGGGGTTCGAGTCCCCTCATCTCCACCACTCACCCGGGCGGCCAGACACAGCACCGATGCCGATGCAGGTCCTCGTCGCGTACGCCACGAAGCACGGCTCCACGGCCGAGATCGCGGAGGCGATCGGCGCCGTCCTGCGCGAGGCCGGCCACGAGGTGGACGTCCGCAACGCCCGGGACGTGCAGCGAATCGACCGCTACGCGGCCGTCATCCTGGGGAGCGCGCTCTACTCTGCGCACTGGCAGCGCGACGCGAACCGCTTCGTGAAGCGCCACCTGGCGGCTCTCCGGAAAGTGCCGGTCTGGCTCTTCTCCAGCGGTCCGCTGGATCACTCGGCCGAGTTCGACGACATCCCCCTCACCGAGCACGTCGCACCGGACGTGGCGCCGATCGGCGCCCGCGGCCATCGGACGTTCAGCGGGCGCCTCCTGGAGGGGACGCCGGGCGTGGACCCCGGCCTCCTCGCGACGCACCGCGTGGGCGACTTCCGCAACTGGGATCACATCCGGGCGTGGGCAGTCGAGATCGCCCTCGCGCTATCAGCATCGAACGGCGGCTGACCCGGACGTGGCGGCGGCGGACTGCGGGCAGGCAAGACGTTGCCCCCCGGGGCCCGCCCGGGGGGCAACGCGTTCGAGTGCCGGATGTCTCACCAGAACCGGGGCTGCACCTAGTCGTCCGAGTCGACGCTCGCCACGCTGGCGACGCTCGCCACGCTCGCCACGCTGGCGACGCTCGCCACGCTCGCCACGCTGGCGACGCTCGCCACGCTGTCGACGCTGTCGACGCTCGTCGCGCTATCCGCGCAGTGCACGCCGTTGGCGCAGTCGGCGCAATCGGAGCAGTCATCGCGGTGGACGGTCGCTGCCGTCGCCTTCGCCGCGGGCTTCGGTGTTGCGTGGGGGGTGGCCTTCGGGGTCGCCTTCGGCGTAGGGGCGGGCTCCTGCTGTGCCACCGCCGGCGGCGCCATCGTCGGCTTGGCCCGCGAGGGGTGGTCGCGGAGGTCGTCGGGCAGCGTCGCGGCCCTTGCCGCGACCAAGTAGAGCGGGCCCGCCGTCGGCGTCGCCCGGCCTTCCCGGACCTCGACCGTCCGGACGGCACGTTCGACGCTTGACGCCGTCGCGAACGAGAACCCGCCGACGGTCAGGCCCGCCGCCAGACCGGCTGCTCCGGCCACTCTCCAGTTGGGGTGTCGCATGGTGCTCCTTCGCTGTTCGTTCGCGTGTCACCAGTGAGCATCACCGGATTGGCTACATCGTCGCGGTGGCCCGTGGCGCCGCGGTGAGGCGGTCGTGAGAACCCTCTCAGGCGCCGCGGATCCCGGCCGTCATGCAGGAATCCGTTGCCGCCCGGCCCGGCCGGGACGGGCGAGCTCCCGTTGGCACACAGCACCGCCCCCAGGCCAGGGCACGCGGGGCGGCGCGTTCCATCGAGAACGGGACCGCTCAATCGGCGTCGTCCGGGTCCTCCGGGTCTTCGGGGTCCTCCGGGTCATCGGGGTCGTCCGGCTCGTCGTCGTCGTCCGGTCGTCGTCGTCGTCGTCCGCGTCGTCGGTGGAGACAGGGACGGGCTTGGGGGTCGGCCGCGGGGTGGTCTTCGGGCGCTCCGACACGATCGCCGGCGCAACCACGGCGGGCGTGCCGCGCGGCGTGGGCTCGACGGAGGGAGCGGGGGAGGCAGGAGCGCCGCCGGGCGTCGGCGTCGCGAGGTCAACGAGAGGGCCGAGCACGGTACCGGGGGTCCCGGCCGGCGGGCCTGCCTGGAGCTCGATGGCCTGGACCGCAATGTCACCGCCGGACCGCGACATCATCGCGAGCCCGCTGATCGTCAGGCCCACGACGAGGCCCAGCGCCCCGGTGATCTTCCAGTCTGGAGCCTTCACGGTGATCGCTCCCGTGCGGTTCGCTCGTCCGGCCACCCGGGCTGAGAGGATGACGTCCCGTACTGGTAGGCCATCGTCAGACGCCGGCCAGCGTCGCCCACGTCTCGGCCGATCCGATCCGCCGGCGGACCTGGCGGCGCCAGGCGGGCGCCTGGACGCGGAACGGCCCAGTCGCCAGCCCGACGAGCGCCGCCGAGGTCGCGCGCCGCAGCTCGCCCGGATCGACGGCGCGCTCGAAGGCGGGCTGGAGACGACCGCGCCAGCGGTCGATCGTAACCCGCCGATGAGGGACGGCATCGCCGAGGGCCACGAGATGGCCGAGCATGGTCGCCAGGTCGTGGACGCGCCGGCCGGGGCCGGCGCCGTCGACGTCGAGGACGCCGACGACCTCGCTCCCCTCGACAAGCATCTGCGCCTCGTGCAGGTCGCCATGGGTCGTCACGACGGGACCCGTGCCTGCCGGTCCGCCGAGCCGGTCGATCAGCGTTTCGAGGCGCTCCCGCTCGCCCGGCATGACGGCCGAGAGCAGGGCCGCATGGGCGGCGGCGCGCCCCAGCGGGCCGTGGGAGACGGATCCGGTCCACCCGGCGGGCGCCGGCAGGCGGTCGAGGAGGTCGACGAGCGCATCGCCGTCCGGAAGCCGATCGACGGCCGCGTGGTCGCCGGTGAGCAGCACCTCGCGGGCCGTCCGTCCGTCCAGCGCGGCAAGGACGACGATCCCGTCATCCGGCCAGGTCGCGACCACCTGGGGCACCGGGACGTGCCCGTCGAGCGCGGCCAGCCGGCCGAGGAGGGGCGCCAGCTCGTCGGGAGGCACGATCTTGAGGTACCGCTCGAAGGCCGCCGCGTTCTGGCCGCGCTCGCCGACGCGGACCCGGACGACCGCGCGCCGCCCTGGTCGATACGACCGGACGTCGAGTGTCACCGCCTCGCCGGGGACGCCGAGGCGCGCCGCCACGGCCGGGACGGAGACCGCCACCGCGAGGCCGGGCAACGACCAGTCCGCCGGGTAGCGGAGGATCCCGACGGCCAGGGCGCCCGCGCTGACGACGAGCGTCCCCGCGGGGGGTCCGTCGACGTCGATGATGGCGACGAGCGTCTCCGCCGTCGCCGGCCCGCCGGCCCAGCGGACGGTCGCCGCGTAGCGAATCGAGGCACGCCGACCCGGCCGATAGAGGACCTCCCGGCGGGCGAGCGTCGCGAGCTCGCCGCCCGCCGCACGCACGGCGGCTCCGACGATGTCCCGGGCGCCCGCCCCGAGCAGCCAGGTCAGGGCAGGCAGGAGCTCGTCGCGGATGGTCATGCGATCATCTCAGCACGCGGATATGAGGCAGGGATGAGACGGAGAGAAGAACGCCGTCAGGACTCGTCGGGGGCGCGGAACCGGTAGCCCATCCCGCGCACCGTCTCGATCGTCTCTGGCCCGAGCTTGCGTCGCAGGTAGCGGATGTAGACCTCCACGACGTTCGATTCGGGTTCGAAGTCGTAGCCCCAGACGTGGCTGAGAAGCTGCTCCCGGCTGAGCACCTGGTCCGGATGGCGCAGGAACGTCTCGGCGAGGGCAAACTCGCGGGCCGTCAGCTCGACCCACCGCCCGCCGACCTTCGCCCGACGGGTCCGCAGGTCGAGCGACACGCCGCCGGCGCGCAGCAGGGTCGCCTCCCCGGCGACGTCGTCGTGGAGCCGGGCGCGGATCCTCGCCACCAGCTCCTCGAACCGGAAGGGCTTCGTCACGTAGTCGTCGGCGCCGCCCTCGAACCCCGCGACGGTGTCGTCGACCCCGTCGCGGGCGGTCAGGATGATGATCGGCAGCCGATCGCCGCGGGCGCGGACGCGGCGCAGGACCTCGCGGCCGTCGAGCCCCGGCAGCCCGAGGTCCAGGATGAGCAGCTCGAAGTCGGCGTCGCGCGCCATCTCGGCGGCCTCGATCCCATTCGCCACCGACGTCGTCGCGAACCCGTTGGCACGGAGGCCCTTCTCGAGGAACGTGACGATGTGCACCTCGTCCTCGGCGATGAGGATGCGGGTCATGGTGCAGGTGACTCCGGCGGTGGCTCGGTCGGGATGACCAACGTGAACGTGGAACCGTGGCCGGGGACACTGTCGAGCTCGATCCGCCCGCCGTGGGCAAGCGCGATGGCATCGACGATCGCGAGCCCCAGCCCGGTCCCCTCGCTCGCCCTCGTCAGCCGGTCGCGCCCACGAGCGAAGCGATTGAAGATGCGCTGCTGCTCCTCTGGCGCGATCCCCGTCCCCTCGTCGCGAACCCACAGGCGGGCATACGCGCCCTCGACCGCGGCACCGAGCTCGATCACGGCGCTCTCGGCAGTGTGGCGGACGGCATTCGAGGCGAGGTTGACGACCGCCTGGGTGAGCCGGTCGGCGTCGGCGAAGATGACCGCCGGCCGAACCGGAACTACCGTCCAGGCGCGCTCGCCGAGCGGCCGAAGACGCGCCACCAGCGAGTCGACGAACTCGGCCAGCTCGAGCGGCTCGCGGCGCAGGAAGTCCGGCTGCTCCGCACGGGCGATGAGCAGCAGGTCGGCCACGTACCGGCTCATCCGGTCCAGCTCGTCGAGGACGAGCTGGACCGTCTGCTCGCGCTCGACCGGGTCGTCGTCGAGCAGCTCCATGTGGCCGCGGATGATCGTAAGCGGCGTGCGCAGCTCGTGGCCCACGTCGTTGAGGAACTCGCGCTGCGACGCGAACGCCGCCTCGAGCCGCTCGAGCATCGAGTTGAGCGTGGCGGTCAGCTCGGCCACCTCGTCGGTCCCTGCCACCGGGATGCGCGCGCCGAGATCGCGCCCCCCGATTCCGCGCGCGGTCGCGGTCAGGGTGCGAAGCGGCGCGATCGCCCGGCCGGCGGCCCCCCAGGCAAGGATGGTCGCGAGCAGGATGACCGCCGCCGACACGGCCAGCATCACCTGCACGGTCTGGTCGATCTGGCCGCGCCGCTCGGCCTCGTAGAACGCCGCCGCAAACACGCCAGCCTGGCGCGGGCCCGCCCCCAGCGGGACGGCCAGCCACCGCACGGGCCCGGCGCTGGTCTCCACGCTCCCCCAGGTCGGCATCGACGCCGCCTGCCATGCGGCCAGCACGGTCGGGTTGTCGAACAGCGAGGCCGAGCGCCACGGTCCGCTTGTAGGGCTGTCCGTCGACGATCGCGTACAGGGCCTCGTACTCGCCGGGCACGCTGCGCAGGAAGAACGTGTCGAAGATCGCCGCGGCGTCGTCCCCGAACGAGCGTGCCGGTCGCCGGGTTGACGCCGCCGGCGAGCCGGCGGACCTCCTCCACCTCCTGCGCCAGTGCCGCGTCGATATCCGATGCCAGCTGGGTCGTGAGGATCTGGCGCAGTCCGACGACCATGAACGCCACGGAGAGCGTGAGCAGGACGACATACCAGACGAGGATGCGGGTACGGATCCCACCGGGCATCGACGGTCGCCATCGCAGCCGGCTGGTGCGCGGCAGGGCCAGGTCCGACACCGCGAGATCCGTGCCGGCGGCAGCGGGCGGCAGGCGCGTCGTCACGACGTCTCCCGCGGCGGCACCGGAGGTGGTCCCCATGACCTGGAGCGTCCGGCGCGGAGCCGCGGCGGACATGAGACCGAGGTGAGAAGCCTCTCATGTCGCGCGATCGGACCGGCCGCCAGGTAACGTCTCACGCTCGGGCGCCGATCATGCGGAACAGGATACCGGCCACCGAGACCGCCGATGGCCGCCGGAGGCCTCAGCCGATCGCCGCGCGCATACGGCTGGGTGCGAGGCCAGCGCCCGTGGAGACCTCGTCGGGCTCCCTTCCGGATCAGCCCTCCGACGGGGGCTTCTGCGTCCCGGCCGGCGTCGGGTTCTTGTCGGGCTTGCCGCCCGGCCACTTCCAGTCGCCCCAGCCCTTGTGCTTCCCGCCCGCCCCCGCGCCGACCGCCGACGCGGTGAAGGACCCGTCGGCGTTGCGGAGGCCCGTGGCGACGATCCGCATGTCGACCTTCACGTCGCCCAGCTTCGCGTCCTTGACGCCGAGCACGCGGTAGGTCGTCGTCGAGGTGACCTTGAGCGTGACCTTCGCACCGTCGCGCTGCGTGACCGTGATCGTGGCCCCGCTCACCGCGGCGACCGTGCCGGCCAGGCTGGAGGCCCGCGCCGTGATCGAGGTGGCGGTCAGCGTGCCGTCGGCGGCCTTCGTGCCGGTGGCCACCGCCTGCATGCCGACGGTGACGGCCGACTTCTCGACCTTGTCCTTGCCGACGCGGTAGGTCGTGGACGAGGTGACCTTCACCACGACCTTGGCGCCGTCGGGCGGGGCCAGGGTCAGGCTGGAAGGCCCGACGTCGGAGACCAGCCCGGCGACCTTCGGCAGGACCACCCGGATCGCCGTGACCGTGAACGTGCCGTCCGCCTGGCGCTTCTGGCGCAGCACGATCTCGTCGCCGACGGCGAGATCGCCCACCTTGATCGTCGCGCCGTCGCGGGTGATGGTCGCGCCGGTCGAGTCGATCGTGCGCGTCCAGCCATCCACCGTGACGAGCGAGAGCTTCGCGCCGTCGATCTTCGTGATGGTGATGCCGCCGAGCTTCGGGCCCGGGCCGAAGCCCCAGCCGAACCCGCGGCCGGTGCCGGGCGCGGAGGCGCCATCCTGGCCGGCCGGGGCGGCCCAGCCGGCACCGACGATGTCGCCACCCTGCGCGGCGGACGGCATGTCGGCCGGTGCGGCGGGGGCCGCTGGGGCGGCGGGGGCCGAGGCAGCGGGAACGGGGGCGGCCGCAGGCGAGCCGGGCAGGCCGGCCACGGCGATCGTGAGCGCCATCGCGCCGGCCGCGACGGCCGTCAGCGCGGCGACGACCGGCCAGCGAGCCCAGCGCGGCCGCGAAGGGGTGTTCGTGCCATCGATCATCGGACCTGGCCTCCCGACGGGACCCGACCGGCGGACGGCAGGGCAGCGCCCCGCGTCCACGGCGCGTGTCGCCGTCCAGCATGCCACGTGCCTCCCGCGCTGTCGCCGATGGATGCGCTCCTGCCTCCCGAGGGGCGAATTCTTCAGGTGCGCGGACGCACCGCCAGCGCGGCATGGAGCTCGGCGGCGTGCGTGCGGAGCCACCGGCGCTGGACCGCGTGGTCGGGGACGCGCGTCGCCACCAGGTCCCAGAACTGCGCGCCGTGCCCGAAGACCCGCAGGTGGCAGAGCTCGTGGACGACCACCGTCTCGAGGACCTCCGGCGGGGCCAGCACCAGCCGCCAGGCCAGCATGACGCGGCCCCTGCGCGACGCGCTTCCCCACCGCGTCCGGGTGTCCCGGACGGCGATGGAGGTCGGTGTCACACCGAGGGGGCCCGCATGCCGGGCGATCGCCGCCTCCACCGCGTCCCTGGCCCGGACGCGCAGCCAGGCTTCCAGGACCGCGGCGAGCGGGCGCCGCTCGGCGGCTGCCAGGCGGACGAGGAGCACGTCCTCGTCGCCGGCGCCGATGCGCTCCACGTGCGAGCGCCGGCGACCCGGCGGACTGCCGGCGACCCGGACGCGATGCAACTCGCCGCGGTAGCGGAGCAGCGACCCGTCGCGAACCTCGCCGGCCGCTGCGACCCGCTGGGCCACGGCATCCTGGCGGTCGAGGTGCCGGCGGATCCACGCCTCGCGCTCCGCGAGGAACGGCTCCACCAGCGCCCGTGCCGCGGACTCCCCCGTGCGCACGCCCGGCACCGTCGCGACCACCCCCCGGCGAGGGTCGATGGTCACGCGCAGGCGCCGCGCCCGCGCAGAGCGGCGCAGCGTGTAGTGAAGGTCGCCGGCGCGCAGGCGGACGACCGCCGTGGTCTCGAGGAAGGCCGGCGAGCGCCCCACGCGACCGGTCAGGGTCGCCGGAGGAGGCGGCCCGGCCGCGCGCCGGTCTCCACGCCGTCGCGGACGGCAACCGTGCCGTTCACGATCACGGCGTCGATCCCCGCGGGGTGGGCCGCCGGGATCTCGTAGGTCGCGCGGTCGGCGACGGTCGCCGGGTCGAAGACGACCAGGTCGGCGAACCTGCCCTCGCCCACGACGCCCCGGTCGCGGAGGCCGAGCCGCGCTGCCGGCACCGAGGTCAGCTTCGCGATGGCCGTCTCGAGCGGAAGCACGCCCCGCTCCCGGACGTAGCGGCCCAGGACCCGGGGAGCGCTGCCGTAGGTCCGCGGGTGCGGGACGCCTGCATCGAGGATCGCGTGGCCGGGGCGCCGGCCCTCGGCGTCGGTGCAGACCGCGATCCACGGGACGGCGAGGATCGTCGCGAGGTCGGCCTCGTCCATGCAGTGAATCGTGATCCAGCTGTCGAGCCGGTCCGCGACGAGGATGTCGCAGGCGACGTCGGCGGGATCGACGCCGGCGTCGCGGCCGAGATCGCCGATCGAGCGCCCGGCCCAGCCCGGGTGGCTCTTCGAGCCGGCGAGGACGATGGCGTCCCAACCCGGGTCCGCGGCCACGTTCTCCCAGCCGGAGATGCCCCGGGCAATCTCCTCCTTGATCCGGCGACGCGTCTCCCAGACGCCCAGGGCGGCGACCGTGTCCTCCACGGGCAGCGCCAGGAGCGCCGGCGGGAGGATGCACTGGAGCGTGGTCGCGGCCGCCGTGTATGGGTACTGGTCGGCGGCGACGTCCAGGCCGTCCGCCCGGGCCCGCTCCAGCACGGCCACGGCCTCGCCGGCCCGGCCCCACACGGCGCGCGCGCCGGCCTTGAGGTGACTCACCTGGAGCCGCGCGCCGGGCCCGGCGGCGCGGGCCGTCGCGAGCGCTTCGTCGAGCGCCGCGAACAACCCGGCCGACTCGTTGCGCATGTGGGTCGCGTACAGCGCCCCGCGCCGGGCCACGACCTGCACGAGCGCCGCCACCTCCTCGGGCCGGGCGTGGATCCCGGGGGCGTAGATCAGGCCGGACGAGAGCCCGAACGCCCCGGCGTCCAGCGCCTCCTCCAGGTCGCGGGCCATCGCAGCGACCTGCTCCGCGGTCGGGATCGCGTCGGACGCGCCCAATACGGCGCCGCGGAGCGTCCCCTGGCCGCACAGGAACGCGACGTTCGGGCCGAGAGCCTGCGCCCCGACCGCCGCCAGGTACTCGGCGAAGGTCGTCCAGGTCGGCTGCAGGCCGGTGGTCGCCATCGAGAGCTCGACCACTTCGCGGCCGGCCTCGGTCACCGGGGCCAGGCTGTCTCCGCAGTTCCCCGAGAGCTGCGTCGTGAACCCCTGGTGGAGGTGGCTGGCGAGCGCGCCATCCAGCAGCACGGACGCATCGGAGTGGCCGTGCGGATCGATGAACCCGGGGGCGACGACGCGGTCTGTGGCGTCGATGACGGTCGCCACCGAAGCAGCGTCCACTGCAGCAAGGTCGCCGACGGCGAGGATCCGGTCGCCGAGCACGCCCACGTCGCCGGGTCGCCCGGGCGCGCCGGTCCCGTCGACCAGCGTGCCGCCGCGGACCAGGAGGTCGAAGGTCATGCGCGGATGGTGGCACACGCGTCGTACGCTGGCGCGGACCCGCCAGGAGCCGCGAGGCAGCCAAACGCGCCGGTCACCCGTTGGACGCGTCCGGCGCGTCTTCCCTGTAGACAGGCGGGTCGAGCACCCTGATCCGAGCCCACGGACAGCTCTCGGCAGCCCTGGAGGAATGCGTGAGGCGCTCGATCGCCGAAGACCTGCGGGACCGTCGTCCCGAGGCGATCGACCGCCTGCTCGCCGAGCATGGAGCGGAGATCCAGACCGTGGCCCAGGTCATCCTCCACGATCGCGACGAGGCGAGCGATGTGCTTGCCGAGACGGTGATCGCCGCCTGGGAGAAGGGTTCGAGCCTCCGGGACCCGGACGCCCTGCGCCCGTGGCTCCTCCGCATCGCCACGAACCGGGCGCTGAGCCGGCGCCGCAGGAGTTCCCGGCTGGTCGCCCTGGATTCAGTTCTGGACCAGGAGTCCGCCGACCCGCGCGGATCGGCGGAGACGCATGTCGCCATCCTCGAGGGCCTTGCGCTCCTCGCCCCGCGCGAGCGGGCCGCGATTGCTCTCCGGTACCTGGCCGACCTCCCGGTCGAGGAGGTCGCGCGGGCCATGGGCACCCGGCCGAACACGGTGAAGACGCAGCTCCGGGAGGCCCTCGCAAAGCTCCGCCGGGGCATGGCCGACGATGTCGACGAGCGCGACACCGTGCCGGAGGTGCGCCATGCATGAGGATCGCCTCGAAGCGGAGCTGCGCACCGCCCTCCACCGCGAGATGGCCATGACCCGGGTCGGCGTGACCGCCCCACACGTCCGCACGCGGATCGCCGCCCGGGAGCGGAACCGTCGCTGGACGCGCGCGGCGCTCGGGATCGCGGCCGTCCTGGCGATCGCCGTCGCAGTGCCCGTCGTCGCCCCGCTCGCCCAGCGAGCGCTTGCCCCCGATCAGCCGGCCGACACGGCCGTCACGGTCCGCCTCGAGGCGGGGGGCGACCTCGTCGTGGAGAAGGTGTCCGTCGACGGGACGGCGGTCGTGATGGCTCGCCTGCCCCGGGTCGCCGACCGGCTCCGGCCCACGGTCGACCCGGCCCGGCTCCAGCCCGGGGCGAAGGGAACCCTGATGGCCTTCCATCCCGATGGCTACCTCGCCGTCGCCGTCTCGGCCGCCGACGAGGAGAAGAGCCCGGTCGCGGTCCTCGTGTGGAACCTCGCTCGCCCGGCCGACCAGCCCGTGCGCATTGACGCCACCGCCGATTCCATGGGCCAGCCGATGATCGGCTGGACCCCGGACGGCCGGCTCGTGGTTGCGTCGGCCGCTGGCTACTCGCGGCTCGACGTCCTGGATGCGCGCACGAAGGGCCAGGTGCGGGTCACGCTGCCCGACCAGGTCTTCGTCGCCGTCGGGGACTACTACGGCTCCCCCTCGGGCCTGATCACGAGCACGCCCGACAACCGGGTCGTGGTGATGAAGCACGATCCGGCGATGTTCCGCTCGACGGTCGCGACGGCCGAGCTGCCGCGTGACGGGGGGGCCGCCACGCTGACGGATGGGCTCCCGGCCGCCGTCTGGGCGGTCAGGGGCGTCGAGCCAACGTGGGGCGTGAAGGCGGGGGTCATCGGCAGCGCCTACGACACAGACGGCTGGTCGACGACGGGTGTGCGGGTGGAGGGACGGGACCAGGGTTCCAGCACGATCCCCGATGCGCAGACCTGGACGCTCTTCGGCCCGGGCGAGCAGCTCGTCGGTCGGCCGGCATGGGACGCCACGCTGCGCGGGATCTGGCTCCTGCAGGCGACCGGGCGGCGCCTCGACCTGGTCCACCTCGACGGCCCGGGGCTCGCCTCGGCGCGAGCCACGCTCCCGTGGGACGGCACCACCGGCCTCGACCCGAACGCGATCGCCGGGGTGGCG
Organism: uncultured Chloroflexia bacterium; assembly: GCA_963810065.1. GTDB lineage: Bacteria > Chloroflexota > Limnocylindria > Limnocylindrales > CSP1-4 > CTSoil-043. The sequence goes on from CAWELX010000004.1 coordinate 192,697, forward strand.
GCGGACGGGCGCGGGCTGGCCGTGCGCGGCGCGGCCGGTGACCTCCTGGTCGACGGGGCATCGGGCCACTGGGCGGAGCTCGCCTCCGGTGCCCGGTTCGTCGGCTGGTCCCGCGCCGCGACGCCCGCGACACCCGCGGAGCAGCCGTTCTGCGCGCCATCCGAGGAGGAGGACCTGTCCACCACGCAGATCGCAGGGTTCGGCGAGGCGTTCGTCGACGGACTCGCCGCGGGCACGGGCAGCGAGCCCAGCCCGCGGCCAGCCGCGGATGCCTCGAGCCTGGCGGCCGCGCACACCTTCGTCGGGGGCGGCCTGCGGCTCCGGCTGCCGGATGGCGCGTGTGCGTCGTTCGTGTCCGCGGAGGCGGTGCCGGTCGACGGCCCCGGGGCCACGCCCGTGTCGTTCGACCCTGCGTCGGTGGCGCCCGGAGGGCCGGGTGGCCTGCTCGGCATGACCGAGCCGCCCGCGGGGAGCTGGATCGTCCGGCTGCGGCTCGCCGTGGACGGCGGCCCGGGCCTGAACGCCCGCGTGCTGCTCTTCCGCGTGGACGTCGCGGCGGGCGCGCCGTCGCCCGACCCCGGCGAATCGCCCGGTGCGAGGCTGGTCTCCGGGCAGCCGATGGCCGGTTCGCTCCCGGGCTCCGTGGTCCCCAGATGGACCGTCGCACACGGCGGAGCCGATGCGCCGGCGGAGGGCGCCGCGACGTTCGGCGATCCTACGAGCCCACCGCTGCGGGCCGGCCCGGTCGTGGCATCCGTCGCCTGCACCGGCGAAGGGGCGATCCTGATCGCGGCCGCGACGGCAGCCGAGTCCGGCCCACTCGCGACTCCGGCGGCCGACCGCTGGGTGAGCGTCGAGTGCGCCGACCCCCGGGCTGCGACGCCCGCGACGGTCAACCTTCCCGATGCGCGGGGCGGCGAGACCGTGCTCCTCGTCGAACGCCGGCCGACCCGTGCCGACGACCTCCTCGGATACTCGGTCGTGGTCGGCCAGCCGATCGACGCCGCCTGTGACACGCCCATTCCCGACCTGGTTGCCGGCATCGGCCTGCGCGCGTCACCGGACGCGACGCCGCAGGCCGGCGTCCTGGTCGCCTACGAGCTCCCGGCGGGCTCCCGGGCCATGGCGGCAGGCGAGCTCGCCGCTGCAGCCTCCGGGCCGCTGATCACGGGCCCGCGAGGAGCGCTCGACGGCCCCTGGTCCCTGGCGCTGCCCGCGGGTCTCTGCACGACCGGGTGGTCGATGCGACTGGCCGAGGCCGGGGCCACGGAGCTCCCGACGGACTCCAGCAGCCTCGGCAGCGGAGTGCAGGTGGGTTCGGTGCCCCTGTCGCTCGATGACCCGGGGGACTGGGTGATCTCCGTGACCCTCACCCTCCCGGGCCCCGATGACGTGATCGGGTCCACCACCTTGTTGTGGCACGTCCAGGTCGTCGAGGACGCCACGCCCGCTCCGTGAGCCGGCGGTGGGGGCGTGCTTCACGCGAGGCGGTGTTCCGTGGCCTCGAACCTGCACGACCCCACTACGTCTGGAAGTGAGGCACGGCCCCTGAAGGCACGCGGGAGGCAGGCCGACTCGGAGTCGACCGCGCGGATGCACGCCGGGTTCATCCGTGGCACTCGGGGATCGTGCAGACGTGCGACCGCCGTCGGCGGCCGCCGCGGAGCCCGCCCCACACGGCCCCAGGTCGCCGACGATGCGCACACGCTGTGCATGGGCACGCCGAAGGCGCCGTCATGGTCGGCCGTGGGGCCTGTCGTCAGCGCCTTCGCCGTCGGTAGCTCCGCCAATGAACACCCGGCGTTCATCGGGCACGCGGCTCGCCGCCGGCCCGCGGCCCCGGCGTGCGTCCGGCCCGCCGCCGGCCCGCACCCCCGGCGTGCGTCCGGCCCGCAGCTCGCCGGCCCGCACCCCCGGCGTCACCCGCCGCCGTCCGGGGCAGGGACGAGACGCGGCCGCGTTCCGGTATACTCCGCCCTCGGACGAATGGGGCTATAGCTCAGCTGGAAGAGCGTCTGAATGGCATTCAGAAGGTCCGGGGTTCGAGTCCCCGTAGCTCCACCAGCCCCCTGATCGTCGCCGCCGACCCGACCCCTCGCCCCTGCGGCGGGGGGTCGTCGTGTACCTGAGGCCCAGATCATGACCACCGAACGGACCCGGATCGAGCGCTACGACCCCGCCGCCATCGAGCCGCGCTGGCAGGCGCGCTGGGCCGAGCTCGACCTGTACCGGGCCGATCTGTCCGACACGTCGCGGCCGCCGTACTACCTGCTGACGATGTACGACTACCCCTCCGGGAAGCTGCACGTCGGCCACTGGTACGTCAAGACGCCGACCGACGCCCTGGCCCGCTTCCACCGGATGCACGGCGAGAACGTCTTCTTCCCGGTTGGCTTCGACGCCTTCGGCCTGCCGGCCGAGAACGCCGCGATCAAGAACAGGATCCACCCGGCCCAGTGGACGTGGTCGAACATCGAGAACATGCGGCGCCAGCTGCGGAGCATGGGGGCTTCGTTCGACTGGAGCGCCGAGGTCGTCACCTGCGACCCGACCTACTACCGCTGGAACCAGTGGCTGTTCCTGCGCTTCCTGGAGGCCGGGCTGGCCTACCGCGCGACGTCGCCGGTGGACTGGTGCCCCAACGACGGCACGCTGGCCCGCGAGCAGGTGGAGGGCGTCGACCGACACTGCTGGCGCTGCGGCGCGAAGGTCGAGAAGCGCGACCTGGCCCAGTGGTACCTGCGGACCACCACGTACGCCGACGAGCTGCTGGACTTCACCGGGATCGACTGGCCGGAGCCCATCCGCGTCATGCAGACCAACTGGATCGGGCGCAGCGAGGGCGCCGAGGTGGTCTTCCGCAGCGCGCCCGACACCCACGTGCCCGGCGGCGACGAGATCCGGGTCTTCACGACGCGCCCGGACACGCTCTTCGGGGCCACGTTCATGGTGCTCGCGCCCGAGCACCCCCTCGTCGCGAAGCTGACGTCGCCGGGCCAGCGCGCGGTGGTCGAGGCCTACGTGGAGCAGGCCCGACGCGAGACCGAGATCGAGCGCCTCAACACGGACCGCGACAAGACGGGCGTCCCCCTGGGCGCCGACGCGGTCAATCCGGTCAACGGGGAGCGGATCCCGATCTGGATCGCGGACTACGTGCTGGCGGGCTACGGGACCGGCGCGATCATGGCCGTCCCGGCCCACGACGAGCGCGACTTCGCCTTCGCGACGCAGTTCGGCATGGAGATCCGCGAGGTGATCCGACCGGGCGCCGACTACGGCGCGGAGAGCGAGCTGCAGGCCGCCTACGTCTCCAAGACGGCGGACGACGTCCTCGTGAACTCGAGCCACTACAACGGGATGGCTGCCCCCGACGCGATCCGGGCGATCACCGCCGACCTGGAGGCGCGGGGCGAGGGAAAGGCTGCCGTCAGCTACCGGATCCGCGACTGGCTGGTGAGTCGCCAGCGCTACTGGGGCACGCCGATCCCGGTGGTCTACTGCGACGCCTGCGGCATCGTCCCGGTGCCGGACGTCGACCTGCCGGTCCGCCTGCCCGAGACCGTCGACTACGCGGGCTCGGGCGACAACCCGCTGCGCCGCGACCCCGCCTTCCTGGACACCGCGTGCCCCCGCTGCGGAGGCGGAGCGCAGCGCGAGACCGACACCCTGGACACGTTCATGGACTCGTCCTGGTACTGGTTCCGCTACCTGTCTCCCGGCAACGTGGACGGGCCCGTGGACCGGGCGCGCCTGGATCGCTGGACGCCGGTCGCCCAGTACACGGGCGGCGCCGAGCACGCCGTCATGCACCTGCTCTACTCCCGCTTCTTCACCAAGGCGATGGCCGACTGCGGCCTCGTCGGCCACCGCGAGCCGTTCCTGCGCCTCTTCAACCAGGGCCAGGTGCTGGGCGCCGACGGCGAGCGCATGAGCAAGTCGCGCGGCAACGTGGAGGACCCCGACGCGCTGGTCGCGCAGTACGGAGCCGACACGGTGCGCCTGTTCCTGATGTTCATGGGCCCCTGGGACCAGGGCGGCCCGTGGAGCCCGTCCGGCATCGGCGGCGTCGCCCGCTTCCTGCACCGTGTCTGGACCATCACCCTGGATCCCCATGGCACGGAGCCCGGCGACGCGTCCGCCGGACGGCTGCCGCCCGGCGAGGACGCCGCGGCCGCCGGGACGACGATCCGCGGGGCCGCGCACCGGACGCTGGCCGCCGTGACCGTGGACTACGAGGGCTTCCGCTTCAACACGATGATCGCCAAGCTCATGGAGCTGGCCAACGTGCTGCACCGCTACCGGGGCACCGAGGCGGCCGGAAGCTCGGCCTGGGACGAGGCCGTCCGACTCCTGCTCCTGATGCTGGCCCCCGCGGCACCGCACGTGACCGAGGAGCTCTGGTCGCGTCGCCTGGCGGCGGCCGGAACGCCCTGGTCGTCGATCCACGTCGAGCGCTGGCCGGCGGTGGATGCCGCCGCCGCCGCGGTTGCGACCCGCGAGGTGCCGGTGCAGGTGAACGGGAAGGTCCGCGACCGGGTGGAGGTGGCCGTCGGCCTGTCCGAGGCCGAGGTCGAGGCGCTCGTGATGGCCCGCCCGAAGGTGGTCGCCGCGCTCGGCGGCAGGGCCCCGGACCGGGTCATCCACGCCGGGGGCGGCCGGCTCGTCAACATCGTCGTCCGGGGATGAGCCAGCCTCCGGAAGCCGGTGGCCGTGGAGCCGACGATGCGCTGGCGGCCTGGTCTGCCGTGACGGGCGCCCGCGAGGACGCGGAGCGGCCGGCGCCTCGATCGGTCGAGGAGGGGGCAGCGGTCGCGCTGGCCGAGGTGACCGGCGACACCGTCCGGGCCATCTGCCGCCTTGCCGTTGCCCCCGAGCAGAGCCGCTTCGTGGCCCCCAACGCCGTGTCGTTCGCCCAGGCGCTGTTCGAGCCGAAGGCCTGGTACCGGGCCATCGTCGCGGACGACGCCCCCGTCGGCTTCCTCATGCTCTACGACGATCCGGGCGAGCCGGTGTACTTCCTCTGGCGGTTCATGGTCGACGCGCGCTTCCAGGGAAAGGGCTACGGTGGCCGGGCGATCGAGCTCCTCGCGGAGCACGTCCGCACGCGACCCGGCGCCACGGAGCTCCGGACCAGCTGGGTCCCCGGGCCGGGCAGCCCGGAGGGCTTCTATCTCCGCCTCGGGTTCCAGCCGACCGGCGAGATCGACGAAGGCGAGGTCGTCGCGCGCCTGGGGCTGTGACGGGACTGCCGGAGGGCCATCCGCCCGGGGCCACCTCGCCCGGGGTCACCTCGCCCGGGTACGTCGCGGGACCTCGCCCGGGGGCCATTCGGTCCCGTGTGGCCGTGACGCTGCCGCCGAGTTGGTGACGTCCCGCCCTCGACCCGCGGTCGCTCGTCCCGTACACATCGGGCAGCGGTCGACAACGCGGGCCATGCACAGCCGGCCCGCCCACGTCGCGCGCCGTCCGCCTCATGGGCAAGCCGATTGCGTCCCGGGAGGTGTCTCGTGTCCGTTGCGACGACGTGGCCCGGCGCAGGAGTCGCCATGAAGTCGGGGCTCCGGCTCCTGGTCGCCGGCCTCTTGGGAGCGGCCCTGCTGGCCGGCTGCGGGGGCAGCGCGACCAGCGGCCCGGGGGCGAGTGGGGTTGCGCCGACGAACGCCGCCGAGACGCCCGTGCCCGCGGACACGGCCACCCCGGGTGAGACCAAGGCTCCCACGGGCGCCGATACCGTGGACGTCTGCTCCCTCATCACCACCGACGAGGTGGCCGCGATCGTCGGCAAGCCCGTCACGATCGAGCCGGCCGAGGCCAGTGAGGACTGGTCGGCCGGCGAGTGCTGGTGGAACTCCGAGAAGATGGACGTGCGCTTCTCCGTCGGCGTCGGCACCCCGGCAACCATCGCCAAGAGCACCTCGCCCACGACGAAGGAGCAGCTGGAGCTCTTCAAGATCGCCTCGATGGCGCCCAACGCGGTGGACGTCTCGGGCGTCGGCGACGCTGCCGCCTTCGGCAACCTCATCCTGGTCGCCATCAAGGGCGAGTCCATGGTCGAGGTCTTCAACCTGCCGCAGGACCAGGCCACGGAGATCGCCAAGCTGGTGCTCGCGAAGCTCTGACCGCGCCCGGATCCGGCCGCCCCGCACATCGGGCAGAATTGGGAGCGTGATCCCCCACGCACCGTCTCGTCGACTGCGCCCGATCCGCGGGGCGGCCCTGGCCGGCCTCACCACCGCGCTCCTCGCCGGCTGCGCCGGGTGGACGACGAACCCCGCCCTCACGCTCCACGTGGACAGCGCGATCGACCGGCCGCTTCTCGTCTACGTCAACGACGACTGGGTCGGCACCATCCCGGCGGGCGCCACGGACGCAACCGTCCCCGCCTCCGGGCACGGCGGACCGCCGTGGACCGCGGAGGGCAGGGTCGCGAGCGGCGCGGTGCTGATCACCCTGCCGATCCCGGCCGAGCCGGCATCCGGTGAGGGCCGCACGACGACGGCCGTCACCGCCTGCGGGACGATCACGCATGGCCGTCGGCACGCCCGATCCGGGCCCGTCGCTGGCACCGCCCGCCCCGGGCGCACAGCTCCCGCCCTGCGATTGACGAACGGCGACCCGCGGTCCCGGGGAACGATCCTGGTCAGCCGAGGCGCATCTCCGCGCGGATGACGCCCTCGGTGGCGCCGGGCCGAAGCTCGAAGCCGACCTTCTCGGCAGCGCGGCGCATGCCCTCGTTGTCGCCCCGCATGTCCGCCCCGAGCGTGGCCACGCCCTCGGCCTTCGCAACGTCGACGATGCGCCTCAGCAGCTCCGTCCCGACGCCCATCCCCTGGCGGGCGTCGGTCACGAGAACTGCGAAGACGGCGTCGTCGGATCCGAACGTCCGCGAGAGCCGCCCGACGCCCACGATCTGCGGGAGGGTGGGGTCGGGGTTGGCGCACTCCGCGACGAGGGCCATCTCGCGGTCGTAGTCGACGAAGCAGATCCGGATGAGGCGCTCGTGGGCGGTCCGCTCGTCGAATCCCAGGTGCGTGAGGTAGCGCTGGAAGACCGTCTCCGGCGAGAGCGATCGGTGGAAGTCGACCATGAGCGGCTCGTCCTCGGGCCGGATCGGCCGGATGGTCAGCTCGTGCCCATCGGGACAGGTCCAGCTGGTGACGTACTTCCGCGGATACGGGCGGATCGCCAGGCGCGGCAGGTCCTTCGGGTCGGTCGTCGGATCGTGGAGGACGACCCGCGCGTCGAGCGCGATCAGGCGCTCGGGCGAGGCGAGCAGCGGGTTGATGTCCAGCTCGCTGATCCAGGGCTGCTCGACGACGAGCTGGGCGAACCGGACGAGGAGCTGCTCGAGCTGGTCGAGGTCGACGCCGCGACGCCCGCGGACCCCCTTGAGCGCCGTGTAGATCTTGGTGCTCTCCATCATCCGGCGGGCCAGCGTGGTGGTCAGCGGGGGCAGGCCGAGGGCCCGGTCCTTGAAGACCTCCACCAGCTGGCCGCCCATCCCGAAGAGGAGGACCGGCCCGAACTGCGGGTCGATGGAGCTGCCGATGATGAGCTCGTAGCCGGTCCAGTTCACCATGGGCTGGACGGTGACACCCTCGAAGTGCTCGGCGCCCTTCTTGGCCGTCACGGATTCCTGGATCACGTCGTACGCGTGGCGCACGGCGTCGGCGTTCTTGAGGTTGAGCTGGACCCCGCCCACGTCGGTCTTGTGGGTAATCGTGTGGGAGTACAGCTTGACGACGACGGGGTAGCCGATCCGGTCGGCGGCGGCCACCGCGTCGTCCACCGAGGGAGCGACGACCGTCTCCGTGATCGGGATCCCGTAGGCGGCAAGGAGGTCCTTGGACTCGTCCTCCGTGAGCAGCGTCCGGCCCTCGGCCCGCGCGGCGCCGATGAGCGCCTCCGCCTTGGCCCGGTCGACCGGGTGCTCCTCGTCGGATGGGAGCGTCGGCGTCTCGTAGATCTGCTGGAGGTTGCGGGCCAGGCGCCAGGTGAGGTTGAAGATCTTGACCGCCTGGTCGGGGTAGTCGAAGGTGGGGATGCCGGCCTCGCGCAGGATCGCCGCACCCTCGATCACGTCCATCCCGCCCATCCAGCTGGCGAGCACCGGCTTGCCGCCAATGTGCCCGTACGGGACGAGCTTCCGCGCCGTCTCGGTCGGGTCGGTCATCGCCTGCGGCGTCAGGATCACGAGGAGGCCGTCGCTCTCCTCGTCGCGGGCTGCGACTTCGAGGGTCTTCGCATACAGCCCGGGCGCGGCATCGCCGATGATGTCGATCGGGTTGTTGTGGCTCCAGGCCGCCGGCAGGAAGCCGTTGAGCTCCTCCATCGTGGCCGGCGAGATCTCACTCACCTCGCCGCCACCCGTGATGAGGGCGTCGGTCGCGAGGACCCCCGGGCCGCCGGCATTGGTCACGATCGTGAGGCGGTTGCCGCTCGGCCGGGGCTGCTTGGCGAGGACCTCCAGGACGTCGAAGATGTCGGCGATCTCGTCCACGCGGAGGACGCCCACCCGTCGGAACGCGGCGGCAAGCACCTCGTCGGAGCCGGTCAGGGAGCCCGTGTGGGAGGCGGCCGCCTTGGCCGCCTGGGCCGTCCGACCGGGCTTGATGACGATGATCGGCTTCGTGAGGGCGACCTCGCGGGCCGCCGACAGGAAGGCCCGGGCGTCGCCGATCGTCTCCATGTAGATGACGATGCTCTCGGTCGCCGGATCGTTGCCGAAGTAGGTGATGACGTCGCCCCAGCCGACGTCGAGCATCGACCCGAGCGAGACGACCGTGCTGAAGCCGACCTTCTCGCGCTTGCTCCAGTCGAGGACTGCGGTGAGCAGGGCCCCGCTCTGGCTGACGAAGCCCACGCTGCCCGGCGCGGAGACGCCGGCCGCAAACGTGGCATTGAGGCCGCTCGGCGGCCGCATCACGCCGAGGCAGTTCGGGCCGATGATCCGGATCCCGTTCGCCCGCGCCGTGGCCAGGATCTGGCGCTCCAGCTCGGCGCCCGCCGGGCCGACCTCCTTGAAGCCCGCCGAGATGATGACGACGGCCTTGACCCCGGCCGCGGCGCACTCCTCGACGGTCGCCGGGATCGTCGCCGCGGGAGTGACGATGACGACGAGCTCGGGGACCTCGGGCAGCGCCGCGAGGTTCGGGTAGGCGCGGACGCCGAGGATGCTCGGGCGGCCCTTGTTGACCGGGTAGACGGTGCCCCCGAACGGGCTGCTGATGAGGTTCCAGAAGACGGTCCGGCCGACGCTCCCCACCTTCTCCGTGGCGCCGATGACGGCCACCGACGCGGGCGCGAAGAAGCTCTCGAGCGGGTTGCGCGTGACGCCCAGGACGTCGGCGGTGCGATCGCTCATCGTCCGGGCGGAATCCGGCATGGCGGGTGGCTGATCTGCTGGGGCGAAGTCGGGCACGGGATCGGGCTCCGGTCTGCGAAGGGCGGCGCGGGACACGTGCCCGCGTTCGGTGCCGTGGCGATGCGGGTAGCCTGCCACGCCGAGGGCAGGGGGACGGAGGGCCGACTCTCCCCCATCTGGGGGCCGGGTGTCCGTCGATGGCGCACCCGAGCGATCCATGCCGAAGCTGGAGCAGGCCGGCGCCCGGCGGGTCTGCCGGTCCGCGGTTCGAACGGCGCCGATCCCACTCGCTACGCCCATGAGCTGCTGGCCACGCGTGACCAGCGCCAGTACGAGATCATGATCGAATGAGGCCGCTTCCGTTGATGCCGAACACCAGGAGGCTGTGCGCTTCCGCGGCAAACCGGTCGGCCGGAGCGTGGGGCGCAGTCACGATCGCTGGAAGCGGATCCTCTCGCTGGCGCTCGCCGGATGCGGTGGCGGCGCATCGCCCGGCGGTGTTCCTGCCAGGGGCGGTCAATGAGCCCGGATGCCGCGGCGACGGCGCGGCCGTACCCTCGACCGGCACGGCCGTCGCGCACGGACGACCCGCGGCACCGAGATGTGCCGCACGAGGCGGCGCAGGAGGTTCGTGATGGGGTACGGCAGCAACAGGACCATCCTCCGGGTCGACCTGACCCGCGGCACGACGACCGTCGAGACGTTCGACGAGTCCTTCTACCGGCGCTACCCCGGCGGCAAGGCCCTCGCCGCGTACCACCTCCTGCGTGAGATGCCCGCCGGCGTCGATCCACTGGGCCCGGAGAACGTGCTCATCCTGGCGACGGGACTGCTCACGGGCGCACCTGTCTCCACCGCCACGCGCTTCAACGCCATCGCGCGCTCGCCTCTCACCGGTGCCTTTGGCGAATCGGAGGCCGGTGGCTACTGGGGCCCCGAGCTCAAGATGGCCGGGCTGGACGCGATCATCCTGACCGGGCGGTCGCCCGGGCCCGCCTGGCTCTGGGTGAAGGACGGGACTGCCGAGATCCGCGATGCCCGGGCGCTCTGGGGCCAGGACCCGCCGACCGTGCAGGCCGCCATCAAGGCGGAGGTGGGCGAGAAGAACGCCCGCGTGCTCCAGATCGGCCGCGCCGGCGAGAACCTCGTCCCCTACGCGATGCTCATGAACGAGCTGCGCCACTACAACGGCCGCACCGGGATGGGCGCCGTCATGGGCAGCAAGAACGTCCGGGCGATCGCCGTCAAGGGCTCCCGGAAGTACGTTGAGCTGGCGCACGACGCTGCGGCCCTCGGGGCGATCGGCAAACGCCTCGCGGGGGAGATCGCCGACCACCCCCAGGGCTGGGACCTGCGGACGAAGGGGACGCCGGGCCTGACCGACGGGCTGAACGCGGGCGGCATCCTGCCGACGCGGAACTTCCGGCTGGGCTCGTTCGAGCAGGTCGAGAAGATCGGCTGGGCCGCCTTCGAGGCGATCCGCAGCGGCACCCGGACCTGCTATGCCTGCGCCGTCCGGTGCAAGCCGGAGACCGCGTTCTCCGACCGCTACACCGTCACCGACACCTACGACGGCCCGGAGTACGAGGCGATCGCCGGCTTCGGCTCGAACTGCGCCATCTTTGACCTCCAGCTCGTGGCCCGGGCCAACGAGCTGTGCAACGAGCTGGGCCTCGACGTGATCTCGACCGCCGGCACCGTCGCCTTCGCCATGGAGTGCGTCGAGCATGGCCTCCTCGGCCCGGCCGATCTTGGCGGCGTGGACCTCCGTTTCGGCAACGGCGAGGCGCTCCTCGCGGCGATTCCGCTCATCGCCGAGCGGGAGGGGATCGGCGAGCTGCTGGCCCTCGGGTCACGGCGGATCGCCGAGCAGATCGGCGGCGGGGCGCTCTCGTTCGCCATGCAGGTGAAGGGCCTCGAGATGGCCATGCACGAGCCGCGCGGCAAGGTCGGCGTGGCCCTCGGCTACGCCACCAACGCCGCCGGCGCGGACCACCTCGTCGGCTTCCACGACGGCGTCTTCGTGAACCCTGAGTCCGTCTCGTTCAAGGGCGCCGCGAGGATCGGGATCGCGGAGCCTTCGGGCCTGCTCGACCTCGGCGAGACGAAGGTCCACAACTGGTACGCGGGCGAGCACTGGAACAGCGCCGAGAAGGTCCTCGGCCTGTGCTTCTTCGGCCCCGCGCCCCGGTCCTTCATCCAGGTCGACGATGTCGTGGGCGCCGTGCGTGCCGCTACCGGCTGGGACGTCACGGTGGACGAGCTCCTCGAGTGGGGCGAGCGAGCCGTGAACCTCGCCCGGCTGTTCAACGTCCGCGAGGGCTTCACGCGGTCGGACGACCGGCTGCCCGATCGCCTCCACGACCCGCTCGAAGGCGGCCCGCTGACGGGGACGTCGATCGACCGGGCGGACTTCGAGGCGGCGATCACCCGCCTCTTCGAGCTCAAGGGCTGGGACCCCGCGACCGGCGTGCCAACGCCGGAGCGGCTGGGGAGCCTCGGCCTCGAGTGGGCGTCCGGCCAGGCGGCCGCGGGCTGACCGTGGCGTCGCGGTGAGGGTCCACCAGATGCGGTGCACCACGCGCAGACCGGGCGCTCGGGAGGTTGCGCCTTCCACGCGTGTCGTGGCGAGGCCCGAGCAAACCCATAGACTGCATCGCATGAACGAAGGCGGGCTCGGAGCTCGCTGCTGGAACCAGCATTCGGACTGGCCCTCGATGCTCAAGGTGGACATGCGGACGTGAAGAGGAGGACACCATGAGCAGCGAACAGGTGGCACCCGAGACGACGGGTGTCACGGTGACGTTGCTGGCAGCGGTTGACCTTGGCCCTGAGATCGAGGGCATGGAACGGCGCCAGCTTCGAATGCGGATGGTGACCATCGAGCCCGGAGGCGTCTTCGGCCCGATTCACGACCACAGAGGCCGACCGGGCACCGTGTACATCCTGCAGGGATCGATCACTGACCATCGAGACGGCGTCGCCACGGACTATGGGCCGGGAGTGGGCTGGCCCGAGGATCGGAACACGACCCACTGGCTCGAGAACAGGGGAACGATCCCTGCGGTGGAGATCTCGGTCGATATCGTCGGGCAGGAGTGACGTGCGCCCACGCGCCGTGGACACCTTGCCTCCCCATCCCGGTCGACCTTCCCTGATCAAACGGAGCGTGAGTTGAGCGAAGTCAAGATCGGCGCATTGTGCTGGAACCAGTACACGGACTGGCCGTCGCTGCTCCAGGCGGGGGTGCGCGCCGACCGGCTGGGGTACGACTCGCTGTGGACCTGGGATCACCTGTACCCCATCGTCGGGGACTCGCACGGGCCGATCTTCGAGGGCTGGCTGACGCTGGCGGCCTGGGCCCAGGCGACCGAGCGGGTGCGCATCGGCCTGATGGTCGGCGCCAACACGATGCGCAATCCCGCCCTCGTGGCCAAGATGGCCACCACCCTCGATCACATCAGCAACGGGCGGGCGGTCCTCGGGATCGGCGGGGCGTGGTTCGAGGAGGAACACCAGGACTTCGGGATCGAGTTCGGCTCCGGGTTCCCGGAGCGGCTGCGCTGGCTGGGCGAGGCCCTGCCGATCATGCGCGGCATGCTCGACGGGACCGAGCCGACGGCGACCGGGCCGCGCTACACCTCGCGCGAGACGCGCAACCTCCCGGCGCCGATCCAGGCCCACCTCCCAATCTGCATCGGGGGCGGCGGGGAGCAAGTGACGCTGAAGCTCGTCGCGAAGTACGGCGACATGAACAACGTGGGCGGCGGCGTCGAGATCGTGAAGCGCAAGGAGGCGATCCTCCTCGAGCACTGCGCCACCGTCGGACGCGACCCGTCGGAGATCGAGCGGACGACCGGGATCGGCACCGTCTTCATCCGCGACGACCGGGCCGAGGCGGAGCGCCTCTTCCGCGAGGCGTTCGAGCGCAACCGGATCGCCCGGGCCTGGGAGGACCAGCCCGTGGGGACGCCCGAGGACGTCGCGGGGAAGCTGGCGCCCTACGTGGACATCGGCTACCGGCACCTCATCGCCGGCGTCCCGGCGACCTACGACGAGGAGTCGATGACGCGCCTGATCACCGAGGTCAAGCCGATGCTGGAGGCAACGGACTGACGATCCCTTGCCGGTGTTCGCAGGAAGACGCAGTCGAGACTTCGCGGGGCATCGACCGAGTGCGAGTTTCTGCCGCGTGGTGAGCCTGAGCAGGGAAGCGGACAGGCGCCCGAACGGTCGCATTGCGGTGGCGTGGCGCGGTTTGCCGATCAGCCCCGGGTTTGAAGCCTCGGCAGCACGGCGGAGCAGCGTGACGATCCCCGGGAAGGTGTCAGCACCCGGCCAGCGCTGAGCACTCTCGGTCGCTGACGGAGATGTCCCGCAGCCCATCGGTCGTGTCGAACCACGTGCCCTCGGTGAACGGCATGAGCATCCGGGGATCAGCGGTGAGACCCGTCGGATACTCGAATACCGCGTCGGTGCATGGGCGCCAGTCCGCGAGGCCATCGAGCATCACCAGCACCGGGCCGGGTCGCACGGCACGACCGACGGTCTCACACGATGAGATCCGCGGTTTCCACTCACGCGGGCGCAGCGCCGGTCCCTGCGGAGGGCGGCATCGCCCCGGCGGTCGGCGCTGCCCGCTTCCTCTCCCGGTGACGGGCGGCCTTCGCCCGGTTGCCGCAGGTCTCCATGCTGCACCAGCGGCGCTTGCTGGTCCGCGAGGAGTCCTGGAACACCCACCGGCAGCCCTCGTGGGCGCAGATGCGGAGCCGCTTGGTGTCGCCGGACGCGATCAGGGCGACCAGCGGCTCTGCGACCGCGGCCAGCGCATCGTCGAGCGGGTCGCCCAGGTGGCGATGGCCCAGCGCGACGCAGCCCTCGCCGGCGATCAGCTCCAATACGCTCCGGGCGCGAAGGACGCCGTTGACTGTTGCCAGGGCCTGCGCGTCGACCGGGCGCTCGGCGACGAGCGCCTCGACGATCTCGCGAAGGCCGGATCGGACGGTCCGCACGTGGTCCAGGAGGGTCGCGGCGCGGGCTGGGCTGGCTTGGTCGATTGGCGCGCGCTTGGATGGATGGAGCAGCCCGTGCTCCTCAAGCCATCCCGTGGCGTCGGTGAGGTCGGCGAGGTGCTCGACGGGATGCCCAAAGCCGTCCAGCTCGGCGGTGTTCAGGAAGTCGAACGTGTCGTCGAGCGAAGCCGCGTGGCGGTGCTCGACAAGGTGGTCGTGGTTGCGCTGCTGATCCATTGATAACCACTGTAGGGGCTTGACGGGTTACGCGCAAGAGGCTACCATGCGGTAACCAGTGCAAGGCGTTCACCGGTTACCGCGGTGGACGTCAACCAGGGGGGGTCCACCAGATGGCTACGGGGTTCATCGTGCTGCTCGCACTCATGTCGTTGCTCGCGCTCTTCGATGCCGCCGCCACCGCGTTCGGCACCGACAGCCGCGACGGCTTCGTCGACGATCACAGCCGCTGAGATACCAGGGAGGCTGCGCAATGTGGCAGCACCACGACGTCATCCACAAGATGCGAATGGACGAGCTCCACGCCGAGGCCGCGCGGGAGCGCCGCTGGCGCCTGCAGGACCTCGAGAACGGCCGACGAGTTGACGCACCCATCCCGAACCCGGGGCGGGTGGTCGTGGCCCGCGGGATCGCCGCCGTCAGCCGGGGGGCGGGGCACCTTGCGCGGCGCCTCGACGCCCGCGTCGCCGTCGAGGTGGGGTCGGAGCGACGCCTGCGCGACGCCTGAGGCACCGCTGCAGGAGAGCACCGCGTCGAGCCGGCCGGTCGACGGCCTCGTCAGATGTGCCGGTGGAGGTCGCCCTCCGGGGCGGTCTCGAGAGCGTCCGGCTCGCGCGGCGCCTGCTCCCATCCCATCGCCTCGGCCTCGTGCTTCGCGAGGTTGAGGTGGAGGGCCTCGTCACGGACGTTCGCGATGGCCGATGCAGGGACATACAGGTCGCCGATCCGACCACCGCAGGCGGTCAGGACGAAGTTCTGGCCGACGTCCTTGACGGTGCCGAGCCGGTGCCCGTCATTCCCCACCACGGCCCAGCCGCGCTTCAGGTCCGTCATGCGCATCGCGCGGGCCACCTCTCAGCAGGGAAGTGCGGCCCCGACGGGAAACGCCGGGACCATGTCGAGTCTATTCCCTGCGGCCGGCGCGTGGGCCGAACGCCCCCCGGCCTGCCGAGGGGCCGTCAGGTCAGCGGTCGGACCACGACCTGGATCTCCCGGTCCGAGCCGCTCCGCAGCGGATGGCGCACCCGCGATCCATGAACCCGAGACGCTCGCGCAGGGCATTTGCCCGCGCATTCGTGGTCGTGACGCCGAGGCACAGCACTGGATAGCCCGCCTCCCGCGCCAACTCGACGACCCGGGCCACGATCGCAGCGGCGACCCCGGTGCCGCGGGCCGCCGGCCCGACTCACATCGCGTAGAGCCCGGCGGCCGGCTCGTCGGTCGGTGCCTGCCCGCCCGACGCGATGCACATGAACCGGCCATCGCTCTCCGCCACGACCACGACGCGGTCGGCGCTGCCAGCGCGCCGCTGCCAGGATGCATCCAGCTCCGCCTCCTCCGCGGCCGGGGTGGCACCGAACGCGTCAGGAACGTCGGCGTGCGCGCAGAGGCGCAGCGCACGGAGCTCCCGCCACTCGGTGGACTCCCGGGGTGGACCAGATAAGTCGCTGATAAGCCGCCGTCAGTAGGCTCCGGGTGACGTCCGCCGCATCGGTTGTGCCCCCAATGCAGCGGGCGTCCCCCACGTCCCGCGGGGCCCCGGCCCCGGGGACAACCGGTGCGGCGACGCCGCCCGCCTGCCGTTCACCATCTGCCCCTCCCGCCCGCCGTACACCGATCCGTCCCGCCCGTACGCCCGCCGGGGAGTCGAGCGTGGAACGCCCATTCCCGTGGCGCGTCCTGGAGGACGCGTCCGACCCCAGCGGCTCGCCTTCGTCCGGGGGGACGGCCCCCGGAACGCCGGTGCCTGGCGCCTCGCCGCCGGCGCGGCCGGCTCCTGCCGTCACACCCGGAGCCCCAGGACGACGGAGCATCGCTATGGCCGCCATCGGTCTCGTCGCGGCCATCGTGGCAACGGCAGTCGCCGTCGTCATCGTCATCGGCGACTCGCCGGCGACCACGCTCGTGCTGCCCGGCGACGACTACCCGAGGACTGCAGGCAGACGACGCCATCGCGGCCACCAGCTTCGCCCCGGGTCGGGCCGGGGCGGCGTCGAGCCCCGCAGCGTCCTCGTCCCTGCTGGTCGTCGACGTAGCCGGTGCAGTCCGCCGCCCCGGCGTGTATCGCCTGGCGCCGGGCTCGCGGGTCGTGGATGCCGTCGCAGCTGCCGGTGGCTACGGTCCCCGCGTCGACGCGGACGCTGCCAGCCGCATCAACCTGGCGGCGCTGCTCGCCGACGGGCAACAGGTGCGCATCCCGTCGCGCGACGACGTCAGCGGCGCGTTGCCGGCGCCCGCCCGAGACGGCAGCAGCGCAGCCGGGGCCGGAGGGGCGACGGGGACGAATGCGGGCACCGGAACGGGCGCAGCAGGTCCCGTCAACCTGAACACGGCCACTGCGGACCAGCTCGACACGCTTCCCGGCGTCGGGCCGGCCACCGCCGCGAAGATCATCGCTGCCCGCGCGGAGGCGCCGTTCGCGAGCGTCGACGATCTGCGAAGTCGAGACGTCGTCGGGGAGGCGACGTTCGGGAAGCTCCGCGACCTGGTGACCGTCGGCCCGTGATGGCGCGGACGTCAGCAGCGACGCCGCGGACGGCACTCGCGACCGTGTGGGCTCACTCGTGATCCCGGTCGGCGCCCGGGTGGGCATCGGGGTCCTCGCCGCCGCGCTCCTGGCAGGGGGCGGGATCCTGGCACCCATCGCGCTCGTCGCCGTCGTCGCCGCGGCCACGGCGGTCGTCGCCCTGGCCGGTTCACGCCCGGGTGGCGCTGCCCAGGCCCGCGTCGCGGCCGCCGTCATCATGGGTGCGTGGCTGCTTACTGTGCGGGTCCTCGTCGAAGGAGGGGCGACAGGCGACGGGGCGCTGGTCCTCCCCCAAGGCCGCGGACCATGGATCGCCCGCGTCACCGCGATCGGAACACCCCGTGAAGGTACGCAGCGGCTCACGGTTGCCCTCGACGACCTGGTCGGGACCCCGCTCGCGGTGACCGCGCCCCGGTACCCGGCCGTCGAGCCGGGCGACCGGGTCCGCCTGGACGGCCGTCCGGCGCCGCCGCCCGAGGGCGGCTACGGGGACTTCCTGCGGCGCAGTGGCATCGCGGGGACCCTTCGGTCCGCCGAGCTCGCCATCGTGGCGCGCGCGAGCGACCCGGCCGGGCTCCTGGAGCGGACGCGTCGAGCCGCGGGAGACGCGCTGGCCCGGGCGCTGCCGGAGCCCGCCGCCGGCCTGGCGGCGGGGATCCTTGTCGGTTTGCGTGACCGAGTGGACCGCGACCTGGCCGCGGCGTTCACGGCGACGGGCCTGTCGCACGTGGTGGCGATCTCCGGCTGGAACATCGCCCTGGTGGCCGGGCTGGTGGGCGCCCTGGCGGCCGGTCGAGCCCGTCGCACACGTTCGATCGCGATCCTCGTGGCCATCGTCGGGTACACCGTGCTGGCCGGCGCTTCGCCCTCGGTCGTGCGAGCGGCCGCCATGGCCGGAGTGGCACTCCTGGCCCGCGAGAGCGGGCGGCCGGGCACCGCCGCGGCGGCGCTGGGCTGGGCCGTCGCCATCCTGGTGCTCGCGTTCCCGGCCAACGCCGGCGACGTCGGCCTCCAGCTCTCGGCCGCCGCGACCGCCGGCCTGATCGCATGGTCCCGACCGATCACCGCCATCCTCGAGCAGCGGGTCGGCTGGCTGCCGGGCTGGGTTCGCGAGGGCCTGGGCGTCTCGCTGGCGGCACAGGCGGCGACGCTGCCCATCGTCCTGCTCGCCTTCGGGCGGGTGGCTCCGCTGTCGCCCCTCACGAACCTCGCGGTCGTCCCGCTCGTACCCCTCGCGATGGCGGCCGGGACGCTTGCGCTCGCCGGGGGCGGACTGGTCGCGCTCGGCGGGCCGGCGTTCGTGGCGACGCTGGCGGGGATCCCCGGGGCGCTTGTCCTCGGGCTGCTCATCGCCATCGTCCGGCTGGCGGCCGCTCTCCCGCTCGCCGGCGTCACGCTGCCGCCACCCGTCGCGGCCGGGATCGCCGCGGCGTTCAGCATCGCTCTCGGCGCAGCCGTCTTCCGAGGCCGTATCGGCGCCCTGGTCGGGCGACTGCGGCCGCGCCTCCGGCTCCGCCGGCAGGTGCCGCCGACGGCAGGACCCGGTGCCCGGGGCAGGCCTATGCCCCCACCCCGGGCACCGGCCACGACGAGGCCCGCGGATCGGCGACGCCGGCGACTCCTCCGCGGTGCGGCCCTCCTCGTCGCCCTGGCGACGGGCGTGCTGGTCGTGGCGGGTGCGACCCGGCCGGATGGCCGCGCGCACGTGGTGGTCCTGGACGTCGGACAGGGTGACGCGATCCTCGTCGTGGGCCCCACCGGCGGCCGGATCCTGGTCGACGGCGGCCCCGACCCCGACCGGCTCCTCGTCGCCCTCGATGCGCGGGTGCCCCCGTGGGACCGCCGCATCGACCTGGTCGTCCTCACGCACCCGCACGAGGACCACGTCGCGGGCCTGCCGCTCGTGCTCGAGCGGTATCGCGTGGGCAGGATCGCCGAGCCCGGGATGCCCGGTCGCAGTCCCGGCTACGACGCCTTCGTCGCGGGCCTCGCTGCGCGAAGCACGACCTCCGCGAGGCTGGCGGCGGGCGACCGGTTCGTCCTCGACGGGATCGCCTTCGACGTGCTGTGGCCCGACGCGGACCGCGTCCCGACGCGGGCATCCGACGACGGCCGCGAGGTGAACGACGCCTCGATCGTGCTGCTGGGCGCGTTCGAGGACCGGCGGTTCCTCCTCGGCGGCGACGCGGAGGCGAACGTCGAAGAGCAGCTCGTGGCCCGGGGGCTCCCGCCTGTCGACCTCCTGAAGGCCGGCCACCACGGCAGCCGCACGTCGACGACGGCGGCGCTGGTCGAGGCGACGCGGCCCAGGGTTGCGGCGGTCTCCGTCGGGGCCAAGAACGACTACGGGCACCCGTCGCGGGAGGTGCTGGCGCGCCTGGCGGCGGCCGGGGCGGCCGTCCTGCGCACGGACCAGGTCGGGACGATCGACGTGGCGCTGGGCGCCGCGGGCGTCAAGGTGCACACGGAACGGCCGATCCCCGGGTCGGGGGCGGAGGCGTCCCCTGCCGCGCCATCCGGCGGTGTCCACGTTGGACCCGGGAGCTTGGCTGGATCGGCGCCCAGGACCGAGGCCGGGCGCTGGGCCCGGCTCTCGTATGATCGACCCGATGTCGGTCCCCTCCCGCGCGGCCGCCGCCGCCCTCCTCCTCGCGCTCGAGCCGCCGCCCTGGCACCTCCGGCACGCGTCCGCGGTGGCGGAGATCGCGGCATGGCTCGCCGCACGATGCGCGGCGCGCGGCGTGCCGGTGGACCGGGCGCTGGTCGAGGCGGCCGCGCTCCTCCACGACGTGGACAAGGCGATTCCTCGAACAGATCCGGCCGCGGGCCTCCCGCATGGCGAGGGATCGGCGGCATGGCTGGCCGGACGGGGGCACGCGGAGCTCGGAGCGTCGGTCGCCGCGCACCCGGTGACCCGGCTGCTGGCGTCGGACGCCGACCGCTGGCTGGCCACGGCGCGGCTGGAGGATCTCCTGGTCGCCTACGCGGACAAGCGGGCGGGACAACGCCTGGAGCCCATGAGGGCGCGCTTCGCGGATTGGCGCCGGCGCTACCCGGACGGCTGGAGCGCGGCCGACGATCGACATGCCCGAGCCCGGGCAGAGAGGCTGGAGTCACTCGTCTGCAGCCGCGCCGGAGTCGCCCCGTGGGAGATTCGCCGGCTCCGCTGGACGGGACGAGCCAGCCGCGCGACATTGCGCCCCGGCGCCGGGGCCGCGCCGTGAGCGGGCCGTCCCTGGGCTACTTCTGGGGTGACGACGAGTACGGGCTCGAGGAAGCGGCCACGGCCCTCGGCCGGCGAGCAGCCGGGCCGGGCGGCGAGCCGCTCCTCCCGTGGCGCACCACCGGCGCCGGGACGCGGGCGGCCGAGATCGCCGAACGCGTGGCAACGGCGACGCTCTTCGGGGGTGGCACGCTCGTGATCGTCGAAGACCCAGGGCCCCTGGTGCGGGCCAAAGCAGAGCGCGACGCGCTTCTGGCGGCCATCTCCATCGTCGCCCCGGGGAACGCACTCGCCTTCGTCGAGCCGGTCGACGGCGGCGCGAGGCGAACGAAGTCGCTGGAGGACCTCGCGGTCGCGGTCGGCGCGGCTGGCGGGGAGGTTCGCCAGGTGATCGCACCGCGCGAGGGCGGGATGGCTCGCTGGATCGAGGGCCGGGCGACGGAGCGCGGCATCCACCTGGAGCGGGGCGCCGCCGAGGCCCTGGCACGCAAGGTCGGGGCGTTCGTCCGCGAAGGAGACGTGGACCGCCGCCGACAGGGCCGGCTGGCCGTCGCCGAGCTGGAGAAGCTCGCCGTCTATCGCCTTGACGCGCCGATCCGGCCCGAGGACGTGGACGCGCTCGTCGCCGACGCCATTCCCGGCTCCACGTGGGCGTTCCTCGACGCCGTCGGCGCACGCAAGGCCCGCGAGGCGGTGGATGTCCTCGATCGACTCCTCGAGACGACACCTGAGCCGGTCCTCGTCGCCGTCCTGCATCGACGAGTGCGCGAGCTCCTGCTCGTGGCGGACCATCGCGAGCGAGGCGACACGATCCAGGTGACGGCCCGGGCGCTCAAGCTGAAGGAATACCCCGCCCGCAAGCTCTGGGAGCAGGGGATGGCGTGGCGGCCGGGCGAGCTCGGCGCCGCGCTGGAGGGATTGCTGGAGCTGGACTCCACGCTGAAGGGAGACGGCGGGTCGGACGTGCGGCGACGCCGGCTGGCGTTCTCGCTGTGGATCGCGGAGTTCGTCGCCCGCTCCTGAGGGCACCCCGGGACCGGAGTCGGGCGTGGTGACGGGAGTCCGCCCGCGGCGGCTGGGGATCCGCCCGCGGCGGCTGGGGATCCGCCCGCGGCGGCTGGGGATCCGCCCGCGGCGGCTGGGGATCCGCCCGCGGTCGCGTCAGTCCGCGCTCGACCAGGCCTGCTCCTGGAGGACGAGGTCCGACTCGATCGCGAAGACACAGCGTGCGCGACCAAGATGGAGCACCTCGATCAGCTCGGGGTCGACGTACAGCTGGTGGCAGTCCTCGCAGAGGCCGCCCGGGATCGCGAAGCAGAGCCGCTCACCGCCATCGGGCGTCCGGAACGTCGCGTCGAACCGCGAGACGACGAGGCGGCGGGTGCACTCGGGGCATCGATCGCGCGGGCTCGCCATCGGGGATCCGGACCTCGACTCCATGGCCGGTCCACTCGGCCGTGCCCGGATTGTCGACCCCTTTGCGGAGCCCCGCGATGGGCCGCAGGTACCGTCTCGCCGCGGCGGTCGTCCTCCGTCGGCCGCCCGACCGGGCTACTGGACGCGCAGGATGGTCTTCGCCTCGGCCCACAGGCGCTCGAGGGCGTAGAACTCGCGCTCGGGCGGCGCGAAGACGTGCACGATCACGGCGCCGACGTCGAGCAGGACCCAGTGGGAGACGGCCTCGCCCTCGCGCGCGAGGATCCGGATGCCTTCCGCCTTGATCCCCTCGGTGATCCCGTCGGCGATCCCGTCCAGCTGCCGCTCCGAACCGCCTGAGCACAGGACGAGGTAGTCGGCCACGGTCGTGAGCGGGGCGATCTCGAGGAGCACGATGTCGGCGGCCTTCTTGTCCTCGGCCAGCTCCACGATCCGCCGTGCCAGGTCGAGCGGCGCGCGGTCGATCGCCGGCGGAGGGGTCGTGCGTGCGGGGAGCCCGGCGCGGGGCGCGCTCGCGGCGGCCGGATCTGCGGTCAGCACCGTCTCCGGGCCGGCGGGCGCGAGGCGGGCGAGCGCCGCGTCGGGCGGCGGGTCGTCCGCGTCGGGCGTCGCTTCGGCGGGCTCTGGGCCGGCAGGCGTCGCGTCGGCGGGCTCCGGGCCGGCAGGCGTCGCGTCGATCGCGTCGGTCACGGGATCCAGCGGGTCAAGGGCGGGGTCGATGGACATGAGCCTCCTATCGGTCGTCCAGCGCCGCGACGGGCGCCGGCTCGACCCTGTACAGAGCGTACTCCGCGATGAGCGCGGCGACGCCGTCCGGGACGAGGTAGCGGATGGAGCGGCCGGCGTGCACACGTGCCCGGATGGTCGTGGACGAGATGCCCAGGCGCGGCTGCTCCAGCACGACGAGCCGGTCGTCGGCGACAGCGAAGCGGGCCCGGAAGCGCGCGACCGTGTCGGCCGGCGCATCGCCCCGGGGCACCACGCAGAGTCGGGCGAGCGCCAGGATCCGCTCGGGCTCGCGCCACGTCGCCAGCCCGGTGAGGGCCTCCGCGGACAGGATGAGCCACGGATCCACGGGCCCGCCGCCGGCCGCCATCGCCGCGAGCGTCTCGACGGTGTAGCTGGGACCCGGTCGATCGACCTCGCACGTGTCGAGGGCGAAGGCCGGATTGCCGGCAATCGCCCGCTCCACCATCGCCACCCGGCGTAGGCCCGGCGTCACCGGCCGGTCCGCCTTCTGCCACGGCTCACCGGCCGGGACGAACAGGACGCGGGACAGGCCCAGGACCTCGCGTGCCTCCTCGGCGATGGCGAGGTGCGCGAGGTGGGGCGGGTCGAACGTGCCGCCGAGGATCCCCACCGCCTCCTCGTCGACGCCCGTCGCGCGGCTCACCGGCCGTCCGGCTCCCAGGCCTCGGCCCCCCACTCGAACTCGACGCGCCCGATGCGCACGGTGTCGCCGGGCTGCACGCCCGCTCGCCGCAGCGCTCCGTCGATGCCCAGGCGGTCGAGGTCGCGCTGGAAGCGCTCGGCCGACTCCTCGACGTCGAAGTTCGTCTGGACGGCGACGCGCTCGATGCGCCGACCGCGGACCAGGAATACGTCCCCGTCGCGCTCGAGCGTGAACCCGTCGCCGGCCGCGTCGAGCCGATGCACGACGACGCCTGTCGGATCCGGCTCGGCCGCGAGACCCGCGGCGTCGGGCAGCAGGCCGGCGAGCAGATCGCGCAGCGCCGCCAGCCCGTCGCCCACGTCGGCCGAGACGGCCACGACCGGCAGGCGCTCGTCCCTGCGGGCGGCCGAGAAGGCCGGCCACGCGTCGCGCGCCTCGGAAAGGTCGATCTTGTTGAAGGCAACGACCATCGGCTTGGCGAGCAGCTCCTCGTCATGGAGGCGGAGCTCCTCGCGGATGACGCCGTAGTCCCATTCCGGGTCGCGGGATGCGCCGTCCACGACGTGGACCAGGACCCGGGTCCGCTCCACGTGGCGGAGGAAGGCATGTCCGAGGCCGGCCCCGCCCGAGGCGCCCTCGATGAGCCCCGGCACGTCGGCGATCGTGGGACGCCGGTCCTCGGCGTCGCCGAGGTCCATGACGCCGAGGTTCGGCTCCAGGGTGGTGAACGGGTACGACGCGATCTTCGGATGGGCGGCAGTCAAGGCAGCGAGCAGGGTCGACTTGCCAGCGTTCGGGAGGCCAACGAGGCCGACGTCGGCGATGAGACGCAGCTCCAGGCGCAGCCAGCGTTCCTCGCCCGGCACGCCCTTCTGGGCGTGCATCGGGGTCCGGTGCGTCGCCGTCGCGAAGTGGACGTTGCCGAGGCCGCCGCGCCCGCCCCGCGCGATCGTCGCGGTCTGGCCGGTTGCGACGAGGTCGGCGAGGAGCTCGCCGGTCGCATCGTCGAGGACGCCGGTGCCGGGCGGGACGAGGAGGACGAGGTCGTCGCCGGACTTCCCGTGGCGCTTCGCACTCGTGCCCTTGCCCCCCGGCTCGGCCTTGAAGTGGTGCTTGTAGCGGAAGTCAAGGAGCGTCGTCAGGCCCGGATCGACCTGCAGGAGGACGCTGCCGCCGCGGCCGCCGTCGCCGCCGTCGGGGCCGCCGCGGGGAACGTGCGCCTCACGACGAAAGGTGGCGGCGCCATCTCCGCCATCGCCGGCCCGGATCCAGATCTTGACGTGGTCGAGGAACATCGCGGCGATTGTCGCACGGGACTGCCCGGGACCGGCCTGGGGGCGTTCGCGCTCGGCGGGTGCTAGAGGTACGCGAGCGGATTGACGCGGTAGCCGCCGCTCCAGATGGGGCCGCGCCAGACCTCGAAGTGGAGGTGCGGGCCGGTTGCCCAGCCGCTGGTCCCGATGCGGCCGATGAACTCGCCACGGCCGACGTGACGCCCCGTGGACGTCCCGAGCGCCGACATGTGGTTGTACGTCGTGTACAGGCCGCTGCCGTGGGCGAGCCACACCTGGTAGCCGCCGCCGTTGTTCTTCCAGCCCGCGAAGAGCACGGTGCCGGAGGCGGCCGCCTTCACGGCCGTGCCGTAGTCGGCCGCAATGTCGATGGCGGGATGGCCGCCGTGGAAGTACTGGCTGATGTACCCGCCGGCGACCGGCCAGGCGAACGCGCCGCCGGAGTACTGGCTGGGCGGGTGCACGCTGGTGCGGCGGGTCGTCCGCGTCGTGGTCGACGGGCGGCTGACGGTCGCCACGCGCACGGCCGGGCGCTTCGTCGGCTTGGGCGTCGGGATGGCCTTCCCGCGCGCGCCGGGGATGATCAGGACCTGGCCGATGACGAGCGTCTCGTCGGTGAGCTGGTTCGTGGCGACGATGTCGGCCGCGTCAACGTTCCTGGTCTTCGCGATGGAGGCGAGCGTGTCGCCGGCCTTCACCTCCACGACCAGGCCGTTGACCGGCGGGATCACCAGGACCTGGCCGATCTTGAGGTCGTCCTTCGACTTCAGCTTGTTCGCCCACCAGATGGTCATCATCGAGACGCCGGTCCTCCCGGCGATGCCGGTGAGCGTGTCTCCCGGACGAACCTTGTACGTCCGGAGCTGGTCGCGACCATCCTCGACGGTCGTGTCGACGACGACGGGCTTGAGGAGGGTGCCGTCGGCGAGGAACTGGCCGGCCACATCGGGCGCGCCCACGGTCTCCTCCTGGCCGAGGGCGATGCGGCCGGCGGTCTCGTCGAAGCCGATTCCGATGTCGACGCCGGTACCGGATCCATCGTTCGGCCCATCGACACCGGTGCCGCCGTAGGGGCCGTTGTCACCGCCGACAACGAGGCGGGGTGCGGTGCCGGATCCGTCGGTCGCGCCCTTGGCGCCGCCCGTCAGCCCGGGGACCGCGGTGGCGGAGGCGACCAGCAGGAATGCGGCGACGAGAACGGGTACGAGTCGCTCGGGGGATTCGAACCGCCGCAGCAGGGCGATGGGGGTGCGGACCGGCCGGGCGGCCGGCTCGGCGGGCGTCGCGGGGCGGGACGCGGCATGAAGCGCGGCGTCGGCTCGGCGGGCGAGGCCCAGGCCGGGGTACTGCGAGGCTGCGACCCGGGGCTCCGGGTCGGTGCCGTCACCACGCAACCGCGACCGAAGTCGTCGCGCGGCAACCGTCACGTTCAGCAATACGGTCTCCTGGAGGGGGCGGTGGCGAGGCGCATGGAGCGCACGTGGGGGGCGAGCCACCGTCCGTGGACGCGGTATGGAGCTGGGGTCTCGATACGGCGTGCTGGCCGCCCGTCTCCCGGTCGGGCGTGCACGCCACGTTACCAGAGCATCAACGAACCGGCAACGTGACCCACGGGCCGGTAACCCCTGCCATGCGGCCCGTGGAAGACGGGCCGAACGGACCTTTCGAACGGCTGCGTTGCACCAGGAGTGGTCGCAGGCGAGCGGTCCGGACGGCCCGGGCGACCCCGGCGACGAGGGGAGCGGCCCGGACCACGCGGGCGAGTGGCTCGGACGACGCGGACCTAGCCGGCCGTCTCGTTGGCGCTCTTCTGGAGCGACGCCAGGAACATGGCGTTGTTCTCGGTCTTGGCGAGGCGGTTGAGCAGCAGCTCGATTCCCTCGTTCGTCCCGACCGCGGACAGCATCCGGCGCATCGTCCAGACCATCTTGAGAACGGGCTCCTCCAGGAGGAGCTCCTCGCGGCGGGTGCCCGAGCGCTGCACGTCGATCGCGGGGAAGATCCGCTTCTCGGCGAGCTTCCGATCCAGGATCAGCTCGGAGTTGCCGGTCCCCTTGAACTCCTCGTAGATGACGTCGTCCATCCGGGAGCCGGTGTCCACGAGGCAGGTGGCGATGATCGTCAGCGAGCCGCCCTCCTCGATCTTCCGCGCCGCGCCGAAGAAGCGCTTGGGCGGATAGAGGGCAATCGGGTCGATGCCGCCGGACAGCGTGCGGCCGGACGGCGGCAGGGCCAGGTTGTAGGCCCGGGCGAGACGCGTCACGGAGTCCAGGAGGATCACGACGTCGCGGCCGGTCTCGACCTGCCGCTTGGCGATCTCGAGGGCCATCTCGGCGACGTGCGTGTGGTTCTCGGTCGGCTCGTCGAAGGTCGAGGAGATCACCTCGCCCTTGACCGATCGGCGCATGTCGGTGACCTCCTCCGGGCGCTCGCCGATGAGGGCGACCATCAGGAGGATGTCCGGGTAGTTGGCGGTGATGCCGTTGGCGATGTTCTTGAGGAGCATCGTCTTGCCGGCCTTCGGCGGGCTCACGATCAGCGCGCGCTGGCCCTTCCCGATGGGGTTGACGATGTTGACCAGGCGCTGGCTCAGGTTCTTCGGGTCCGACTCGAGGTTGAGGAGCTCGATCGGGTGGATCGGTGTCAGGTCGCCGAAGTGCGGGCGGCGTCGGGCGGTGTCCGGATCAACGCCGTTGACGGTGTCGACGCGGAGCATGCCCCAGTACTTCTCGCCCTCGCGCGGCGCGCGCACGGTGCCCCCGACGCGGTCGCCGATCCGCAGCCCGAACCGGCGGACCTGGCTGGAGCTGACGTAGACGTCGTCCGGCCCGGGCATCAGGCCGTGGCGCCGCAGGAACCCGTAGCCCTCGTCGACGACATCGAGGATGCCGGTGACGTAGGACTGACCGAGCCGCTCGGACTGGCGCTGAAGGATGGCGTCGACGAGGTCGTCCCGACGCTCGACGTCCGCCGTCTCGACCTCGAGCTCCTGGGCGGTGGCGCGGAGCTCCGCCGCGCTCATGTCGCGAAGCTCGGCCGCGCCGATCTCGGGACCCTGGTCGACGCTGCCGTTCAGCTCGTCGACCTCGGGGAACCCGGCGGCGCGCCCGCCCTGGGGGCGGCGGCGCGGGCGTCGGTTGCGGGTGCGCTGCGGATCGGGTCCGTTCGCCATGGGGATAGGGTTCACCTGCGAGGGGGTCGGCCCACGGGCCGAGGGGATGGGCGCACGGGCGCGGAATCGGATCCGCGGGCGCGGTGCGTGGGATGTGCGGAGCATACGCGGGCCGTCCGCACGTCGTCAACGGGGATCACGGTCCTCCGTGGACGGCCGGCAACGCCGGCCGGCGGCCCACCATCACGCCGGTCCCGGGGCGAGCCGACGCGGCCCCGGCCGGCAGTCCTCCGCGGCCGGCAACCCGCCGCGGCCGGCAACCGGCACGGCGGCTACGGGACGGCTGGCTACTCCTTGGAGGACGCCGCCGCGGTGGCCTTCGCCCAGTCCGCCTTGAAGAGCTCGATGCCACGATCCGTCAGCGGGTGGTGGACCATCTGCCGGAGGACCTTGAAGGGGATCGTCGCGATGTGGGCACCGGCCAGCGCCGCGTCCGTGACGTGGCGGGGGTGCCGGACCGAGGCCGTGATGATCTCCGCGTCGAGCTCGTGGAGGGTGATGATGTCCGCGAGCTCGCGGATCACCGTCATCCCGTCCTCGTTGACATCGTCCAGGCGGCCGACGAAGGGCGACAGGAGCGACGCCCCCGCCTTGGCCGCCAGGAGTCCCTGGTTCGCCGTGAAGATGAGGGTGCAGTTGGTGCGGATGCCCTCGTCCGCCAGCCGGCTGATCGCCTCCAGGCCGTTCTCGCACATCGGGATCTTGACCACGATGTTCGGGGCCAGTGCTGCGAAGTGGCGGCCCTCCGCGAGCATGCCCTCGACGTCGTCGGCGATCACCTCCGCACTCACCGGTCCGGAGGTGAGCTTGCAGATCTGGCGCAGCACGTCGTCGTACGAGCCGCCGACCTTGGCGTACAGGCTGGGGTTGGTGGTGACACCGTCGATGACGCCCCAGCGCACGCCGGTGCGGATCTCTTCGATGTCGGCGGTGTCGAGGAAGAGCTTCATGGGGCGGCTCCTGGGGGTCGGCGGGTTCGAGCGCAGCGCGCGTCACGGGAAGGTACTCGCAGATAGTACGCGGGGATCCCGACGGGGATCTCAGAACCGGTCCGCGAGCCCGCGCACGAGGTCCACCACCGGACCGATGGCCACCACGGCCACGACCCCGACCACCACGAGCGCGACGTAGCCCCGGAGGCGCTCCCCGCGGTCCAGGAAGATCGCGGGCAGGAGAAGCCCGATCGCGGCCTCCGCGCCGAAGAGCAGCGCCGCGGGATCCACCGCGATCAGGCTGGGATCCTGCGCGATCGCCACCAGGCGCGCGCCGCCGAAGGCGACCCCCTCGGCCATCAGGGCGGCCGCGAGCAGCGCCACCGCGACGGCGCGAGGCCAGCCCCGACCGTGCCGCCACAACGCGCCTGCGGCACCCAGCACCGGCCCCGCGAGCACGGCGACGACACCCCAGACGGTCGCCGCGTGGCCGGCCCCGACCACGCGGATCCCCTCGCCCAGCACCCCGATGAGGACGTAGTAGACGGCCACGCCGGCAAGCAGGGCCAGCATCCCGCGGAGGGTCCCGAGGGTGACATTGCGGCCGGTCGCGCCGGCGACGAATGCGACGCTCAGCCAGGCGCCGACGGCATTCGCCGGGACCACGAGCTGCCACGGCCACGCGAGCTGGTCGGAGAACCAGGAGGCGGCCCCGAGGGCGACGCCGAGCCCGACGGCACCGAGAACCTGGCGAAGGGCCGCTCGGACCGCCGGCACAGGCTCCGCCGCGCTTCTCAGGTCGACTCGACCTCGGGCATGAGAACGTCCATGACGGGGACTGCCTCCACGATCCGGCCGGCGCCGGGGGCCGTGCCGGCGGCGGGGGCGGCACCGGAATCCGGGGCGGCGCCGGCCGCGGCCTCGAGGGCGGCGCCGGCCGCCGGCCTCGCCCGTCCCTGTCGGGCGCGCAGGAACGGCTCGCGGCCGTCCCGCAGCGCGACCGCCGTCGTGATGAACCCGTCGAACAGCGGGTGCGGGCGCTCGGGGCGGCTCTTGAACTCCGGGTGGAACTGGCTGGCGACGAACCAGGGATGGTCGCGCAGCTCCACGATCTCCACCAGCCGACCGTCGGGCGACTGGCCCGACAGGATCATCCCGGCCCCCTCGAGCGTCGCCCGGTAGCGGTTGTTGACCTCGAAGCGGTGGCGATGGCGCTCGTACACCACCTCGTCGCCATAGACCGCGTGGGCCTTGGACCCGGGCGTCAGGCGCGCGGGGTACAGGCCCAGGCGCATGGTGCCGCCCTTCTCCTCGAGGTCGCGCTGGTCCGGCATGAAGTCGATCACGGGATGCTCGGTGAACATGTCGAACTCGGTCGAGTTGACGTCGCGGGAGCCCGTCACGTGGCGCGCGAACTCGATGACGGCGCACTGGAGGCCAAGGCAGAGGCCCAGGTACGGGATCCGGCGATCGCGGGCCCAGCGGGCGGCGATGACCTTGCCCTCGATGCCGCGGTGCCCGAAGCCACCCGGGACGAGGACGCCGGCGACGCCGCCGAGCTCGCGCTCCACGTTCTCCTCGGTCAGCGTCTCCGAGCTCACCCAGCGGACCTTCACGTCGACGTCGTTCGCCCAGCCGGCGTGCTTGAGCGATTCGGTGACCGAGAGGTAGGCGTCCGGCAGCTCGATGTACTTGCCGACGAGGGCGATCTCCAGCTCCGGCTTGCGGCGCTTGATCCGCTCGACGAGGTCGCGCCAGGCCGAGAGGTCGGGGGGAAGGGCGGTCTCGCCGAGGGCCAGGTCGCGCACCAGGAGGTCGCCCAGGCCGGCCTCCTCGAACATGAGCGGCACTTCGTAGATCGTGTCGGCGGTCTCGGCCGGGATCACCGCCTCTGAGGCGACGTCCGTGAAGAGGGCGATCTTCTCGCGGATCTCGTCGGGGACGGGGTGATCGGAGCGCAGGATGATGACGTCGGGCTGGATGCCGATCCCGCGGAGCTCCTTGACCGAGTGCTGGGTGGGCTTCGTCTTCAGCTCGCCGGTCGCCTGCAGCGCCGGCAGGAGCGTCACGTGGACGTAGACCACGTTCTGGCGGCCGACGTCCTTGCGCATCTGGCGGATCGCCTCCAGGAACGGGAGGCTCTCGATGTCGCCGACCGTGCCGCCCACCTCGACGATCACAACGTCGGCCCCGCCGTCGCGCGAGACGCGCTGGATTCGCTCCTTGATCTCGTTCGTGATGTGGGGGATCACCTGGACCGTGCCGCCCAGGTAGTCGCCGCGGCGCTCCTTGCCGATCACGGCCTGGTAGATCCGGCCGGTCGTGACGTTGGAGAGCTGGGACAGGTTCTCGTCGATGAACCGTTCGTAGTGACCCAGGTCCAGGTCCGTCTCGGCGCCGTCGTCGGTGACGAAGACCTCGCCGTGCTGGTAGGGCGACATCGTCCCCGGGTCGACGTTGATGTAGGGGTCAAGCTTGAGGACGGAGACGGAGACGCCGCGGGACTTGAGGATCCGGCCGATGCTGGCGGCGGTGATGCCCTTGCCGAGGGAGGAGGTCACGCCTCCGGTCACAAAGACATACTTCGCCACGGGCTGGGCTCCTCCGGGGTTTTTCCGATGCTACCGGAAACGGGTGGCCGACGCCAGCCGCCGGCGCCCGGCCGCGGGTTGCGGTTCGGATTCGAATCGCGCGGCGGTCAGGCCGGCGTGGGCGCCGGGCGCGAGGGGCGGGGCCGGGTCCGGCGCGAGGGGCGGCGGCGGGGGCGGGCGGGTCCGGCGCGAGGGGCGGGGCCGGGGTCCGGCGCGAGGGGCGGACGGCGGGGAAGCGGGTCGGTCCTGCCGGGCGGGCCGCATTCACGGCGCCGCCGCAGGAGGAGCGCCAGCTGTAGCGGCCAGGCTGCTGGGATTCGACCGGGTCACGCTCGGCAATCCGTCCGAACCGTCGCTTCGCCACGAATCCCAAACGTGGAGGGTGCCGAATCGAGCAGCCACGCTGCTACGACATGGCGCGTGTCGCCACCTCGCGCGGGCGACGGAGCCCTCCCTGCAGGCCGCCACCGTGCCGGCGATGGAACACGCGGTGCCGAGCGCCGCGGTCCCCGCCCGTGCGGCCCGCGATGGACAGGCGGGCGCGCCTCAGTCGGGCTCGCTGGGCGCCCGCACCAGGAAGGCCAATCGCCCTGAGCCTCTCGACGAGCAGCCGA
The DNA here is from genome assembly GCA_963810065.1 of uncultured Chloroflexia bacterium. Lineage (GTDB taxonomy): Bacteria > Chloroflexota > Limnocylindria > Limnocylindrales > CSP1-4 > CTSoil-043. The sequence goes on from CAWELX010000004.1 coordinate 224,491, forward strand.
ACGAGCTGACGGGTCACGGCTTTCCCCCTTGAGGACTCGCTGCGCGCCGGCGACCGCAGGCGCTGGTGGCGTGGCGATCAGCGGAGCGGCAGCCGCCACACGGCGTCGACGTCGTGGGCCGTCACCCAGACCGCGGCGTCGTCGGCGGCCACGCCGCCGCTGCCGGAGCGGGGGCCGTACTCGGCGACCACCTCGCCACTCGAGGGATCGAGCTGGACGAGCAGCTGGCCTCCCGGCTGCACCCACACCGACCCGCCGCCGAAGGCGATGTCTCCGCCCTCGATTCGGTCGGCGATCCTGGTCGTCCCGAGAACCGTGCCGGCGGCGCTGACCCGCGAGATGGAGCCGTCGTGCTGGTTCATTACCCAGACGGCGTCACCGCCCACGGTCAGGAACCGGGGATAGGCGCCGACAGAGACGGCTGTCTGCCTGGTGGGATCGCTCGGGTCGATCTTGAGGAGCTGGTTCGCATCCGACACCCCTTCGAACCGATCCCCGCCGACGAGCAGGACGCGTCCGTCCCGGAGCAGGGCTGCCGCGGGGAAGGCCCTCGCGTCGACCGTCGAGCCGGCCTCCCGGAAGCTGCCGGCGGCGGAATCGAAGACGACGACGGTCCGCAGGTCGACATCGTCGGCGGAGACCGTGCCGTCGACGCGACCGCCGATGACGAGCGCTCGCCCGTCGGGAAGGGCCACGAGGCGGGTCCCGTGGCGAGGCGGCTCGAGGGGCCCGACCGGCTTCGACTGCCCGTCGCTCGGGTCGTACAGCCAGGCGCGGCCCTCTGACCCCTCGACGACGAGGAGCCGGCCGTCGGCGAGCGCCACGGCAGCGTCGTAGGTCATCTCCGGCGCCCAGCCCCGGATCGGCTCGAACGCGCCGAACACCCGCGCCGGCCGGTCGAGCAGTCGGAGCGCGAGCGCGCCGGCAACGGCCGTCGCGAGGGCGAGCAGCAGGAGAAGGAGCACCGGCGCCATACGCCGGACGCCGAAGGCGGCAGCCCAACGATCGCCCAGCGACGGTCGGGCGGCGTGGGCGGCGGCGAGCGAGCGCGTCAGCGCCCGCGCGTCCACGACGACGGGCGCGGCAACGGCGTAACGCGCGAACGCCTCGGTCAGGCGGGCCTCAAAGGGGGTCTGGTCAGGCATGGTCGAGCTCCGTCCTGAGCCGGTCGAGGAGGCGGGCGAGGCGGCTGCGCACGCCCGAGGAAGAGAGACCCAGCTGGGACGCGATCTCGGTCGAGTCGAGCCCGGCGACGAAGCGCAGGGCGAGGAGGGCCCGGTCGTCGGGACGGAGGCCACGGAGGGCCCGGGCCAGGTCGACGTTCGCGAGCTGGTCGGCCGGGTCGCCGCCGCCGCGCTGGTCGAGGACGGCGGAGATGTCGACGACCGGACCATCGCGCCTGGACCTCCGGATGACCTGGCGCGCCTCGTTGGCCGCGATGGCGACGAGCCAGGCCCGGACCTGGGAGGGATCGCGCAGCGAGCCGAGGCGGCGCCAGGCGATCGCCCAGGCCGCCTGCACGGCATCCCGGGCCAGGTCGACGTCCCCGACGATGACGTAGGCGACGCGCGCCATCGCCGCGTGATGCTGCTCCACGAGTCGCGTGAAGGCCGCCTCGTCGCCGGTGGCGGCAAGGCGGACTGTTCGCTCGACCGCGGGGACGTCCTGCACGGTGATGTCCGTCATGGGAGGTAGATGCGTTGGGAGCGCGAAGTGTCCCAGACTGCCGTCCAGAATCAAGACCGTGGCCCGGCCGACCGGCGGCAGGGCCGAAGGAGGCCAGCATGGAGTTCCGCGACGTCGTGATGAAGCGGCGGGCCGTCCGGCGCTTCGAGGAGGGCGGGGTCGACCCGGCGGTGATCGAGGGGATCGCCAGGCTGGCGCAGCGCACGCCGTCGGCCGGCTTCAGCCAGGGCCAGCGGCTGGTGGTCGTGACCGACCCGCAGGCGCGGCGGCGGGTCGCCCGGACCTGCGGCGAGGAGGAGTACGCCGACCTCGGGATGGGCCCCTGGATCTCCGAGTGCGCGGCGCAGTTCATCCCGTGCGTCTCGGCGGAGATCTACCACCGGCGCTACCAGGAGCCCGACAAGGTGGACGAGGAGGGCCGGGAGATCGAGTGGCCGGTCCCCTACTGGTTCGTGGACATCGGGGCGACGATGATGGTGATCATGCTGGCCGCGGTGGACGCCGGGCTCGCCTCGGGCTTCGCCGGGGCGTTCGACCCCGGCGGCCCTCCGGGCGGAGCTCGGCATCCCCGACGAGTTCGTGCCGATCGGGGTGATGCCGGTGGGTCGGCCGCTCCCCGACGTGCGGTCGCCATCCCTGAAGCGGGGCTGGGTGCCCTTCGAGGAGTTCGCCCGCTTCGGGCGCTGGGGGTAGCGGCCGGGGCCGCGGCGGCCCTCCGCGAGGCTATCCCAGCGACCGGGGGACCTTCCGCCCGAGGCCCCAGGCCTCTGGACCGCAGATGAAGTCCGGCGCCAGCGGCCGATGGGTCGCCCGCCAGGCCGGCAGGTCGGCCGCGGTCGCCGGGAGCCGTCCGTCGGCCAGGGCGGCCCGGAACCAGGCTTCGATCTCTGCGAAGCGATCCCACGCCAGGAAGTCGCGCCCGGTCGACCGCCCCCAGGCAAGCAGGGCGTCCTTGGCCCACACGATGTCGGCATGGTGGGCCGCGTAGCGGTCGCTCTGGCCGTCGCCGACGAAGACGACCACGCGCCCGCCGGCCTCGTGCGCCCGAATGCGCTCGCGCTTGCAGGTGCCGCACACGAAGCACTGGGGATGGCCGTACGGGAACGACATGCGGTTGGAACCGTCGACGTCGTTCTCGTTCGTCGCGACCGGCAGATCGGCCAGAGCCGGGTCCAGCCGGGCCAGGTTCGACTCGACGTAGAAGCCCAGGCCATCGCTCACGATCTCGACCGCCGCCCCGGCGCCACGCACGGCGGCCGCGAACGATGGGAACGTCTCATCGTGGGGGATCGCCGCCGCCACCGAGCGCAGCAGCTCCGCGTCCCTCGGGAGGACGTCCATGTCCCACTGCATCAGCTCACGCGAGCCGGCTCGACCCAGGTCGTAGTCGGCGTCCTTCGCGATCACGACCGCCTGGTCCACGAGCGCGTGCTCGGCCAGCAGGACGTCCCCGATGTCACGCCGGGACACCGTTCCGTCGTAGTCGACGAGCACGCTGACCGGGGCTCCGACGGAGAAGACGGGCACGAGCGGGGCGCGGGACATCGGTGGGTCAGGCCTCCAGGAGCGGCGTCGGCTGCGGCGACCGGCGACCTCCGGGCGGCGGGCCGACCGGGGCGCGTCGGGCGATGAGGATCCCGGCCACGATCACGATGCCGCCGAGCACCTGCCCGACGAGGATCGGCTCGCCGAGGACGGCCGCGGCCAGGAGCACCGTCAGCGCCGGCACCAGCAGCTGGAGGTTCGCGACCCGGCTGGCGCCCACGAGCGCGATCGCCCGGAAGATGAGGACGTTCGCGAGGCCCCCCGCGACGATCCCGGAGTAGACGAGGGCGGCGAGCGCCGCCGGGGTGACCCACGCGGTTCCCGCCGCTGCGAGCTGGGCGCTTCCGGGGAGCGCCATGACCGCCGTCCCGAAGAGGATGGCCCAGGTGGTCAGGCGCAGCGGCGACAGGCGGCCCAGCAGGGGCGCGGACAGGGCGAGGTAGGTTCCCCAGCAGATGGCCGCCGCGAGCGTCAGCAGGTCGCCCGGGCTCGTCCCGGAGACGTTCAGGCCGCGTGCGGCGACGACCAGGGCCACGCCCGCGAACCCGACAGCCGCGCCGACGAAGCGCGCCGGATGGGGTGCCTCGGTGCGCATCGCGATCGCCACGAGGACGGTCCAGATCGGCGTCGTGGCGACGATCAGCGCCGAGGTCCCCGCGGTCGTGACGGTCAGCCCCGTCGCCCACAGGACCTGGTAGATGCCGAAGCCGAGCCCGCCCAGGATGGCGAGGGGCGCGACGACCTCGCGCGGGATGCGCACCGATCCCTCGCGCAGGCGCAGGATCGCCAGCAGGACGAGACCTGCGAGCAGGAACCGCACGAACGCGAAGCCGATCGGCGGGGCGCTGGCGATCGCGGTCTTGACGACCACGAAGTTGGCCGCCCAGACGACCATCACGAACAGCGCGCCAGCCTCGGCGAGGCGGCGAGCATCTGCGGGGGATCGTGCGCTCATCGCGGACGGGGCGGCGCCGGCCGCCGAGCGCGCACCGGCCGCGGGCACGGCAACGACCCCGGCAGCCGTCTCCGGCGCCGGGGCCGTCAGGTCGCCGATGGGATCAGACGCCTTCCTGCTCCAGCTCGAGCGCCTCTTCATCGCTCTCCTCGGTGAGCTTGAGCCAGACGAAGAGCCCGGCGAGCACGACGAGCGGGATGACGAGGGCGGCCGCGAGGAGGATCCCCACCAGGGTCGCCAGAGTCTTGAGGGCCTTCATCGGCCTGCCTCCTTGTGTGGTGCGCCTACTGCCGAAGCTGCGGCGACTCGGCGACCATCGCCTCGATGTCGTCCTTCGTGAACTCGGCCAGCGAATGGTGAGCGCCGGCCGGGGTGACCATCTGCAGGCGGACCACGAAGGCTCCGTCCTGCTCGAAGAAGAAGATGTCGTGCGGGCGCTGCCCGTCGATCCAGCGGCCGATCACCCGGAACGACTTCTCATAGTAGCCCGCCTTCGACCAGTCGGGCGCCTGCTCGGCTTCGGCGCCACGCCGGGCGATCGCCTCGTCCATGAAGCGGGCGATGTCCTCGTCGAGGAAGGTGAGCGTCTCCTTGACCTGGTGGCCGACCGTCTCGGACCAGGTGCCGGTATCCCCGCCGGAGATCACCAGGCCCTGGACGATGAACCCGTCGGGCGCCTCGACGAGGAGGACGTCCTTCATCCCCCGCTGGTCGAGGAACGCACCGATGGAGCGCAGGACCTCCTCGAAGTCCTGGCGCGGGCTTCCCTCGTAGATGCGCATTCCGCCTCCCCGGCTCGCCCCCAGCGGGACGTGCTCCCGGCCTCAGCTGCCGGTCGTCTGGTCGATCAGGCCCCGCTCGCGCGCCAGGCGTTCGAACGTGTGGAAGATGGCCCCGCTCACGAGTGTAAGCACGCCGGTGGTGGCGCACAAGGCGAGCAGGACCATCGAGTCGGGGAAACCGGCCAGGAGGCCGGGCGTCGACACGCCCAGGAGCGCCCGGCGGACCCCTTCCAGCCACCAGGTCGTGGGCAGCGCGAGGGCGACCGGCTGCAGGAATGTCGGCAGGACGTCGGGTGGGAAGATCACCCCGGAGAGGAGGTACAGGCCGCCGGCGATCGCCTCCGGATAGCTCCACGCTTCGCGACGGACGGTCAGACAGAGCCCCGCCACCGCCAGCCCCAGCGCCACGATCGACGCCAGCCCCACCGCCATGACCGGCACGAGAAGCCGCCAGTCGATCGTCGCGAGGTTGATCTGGACGCCCAGGAAGACGACGCCGACGAGGAGCGTGACGAGGCAACCGGCGGTCGCCGCCACCAGCTGGGCCGATGCCCGGCCCACGAGGAATGGAAGGAAGCGCACGGCGCTCAGGACGACGTACTTCAGCATCCGGTACCGCTCGCGGTCGTCGAGGACGGCCCACACGAAGCCGGACACGCGGGCGACGCGGGCCGTCCCCGACGTCGGCAGCAGGAGGGTCGTCAGGATCTTGATCAGCGTCGTCTTGCCGGCGCCGTTGGGGCCCAGCAGCCCGAAGAGCTCGCCCGCGGGCACGTCGAGGTCCACGCCGGCGAGGGCGACGACGGGATCCGGCTTCGCCTTGTAGACGCGGCGCAGGTCGCGGGCCTCGATGGCCGCGCCGCTGCTGGTGCTGGACATGTCGCTCCGTCTGGGCGCCGTTGGTGGGCGGCGGATCCGGAGGACGAGGGCGGGTCAGCCGCGCGCCAGGATCGCAGCAAGACGGCCGGCGACCCGGGCATCGTTGATGATGAGCGCGGTATTGGCCCGGACGGACCTGCCGTCGGTCAGGTCCGCGACCCGCCGGAGGACCCATGGCGTAAGGGCCGGGCCGTGGATGCCCGCGGCCTCCGCCTCGGCGGTCGCGCGGGCGATCGCCTGGAGGGCCTCCGGTCGGGGAAGCTCGTCGGCCTCCGGCACCGGCACGCAGACCAGGACACCGGTCGCCAGCAGCGCGAGGTGGGTGGCTGCAAGGGCGGCCGCGGCCTCCTCGTCGGCGACGGACTGGGGGGCCGGAAACCCCGAACGGCGCGAGAAGAAGCCCGGCAGCTCGTCCGTGCCGATCGCGACGACGGGGACGCCGCGGCTCTCGAGAACCTCGAGGGTCGCGGGGACGTCGAGGATCGCCTTGGGTCCTGCGCACACGACGACCACCGGCGTGCGCGCCAGCTCATCGAGGTCCACGGACACGTCCAGGCTGGGCGGGTGGAGGCGGTTGTCGGGGCCGGCCGCGGGCTCGAAGGCGCCCGGGTGGACGCCGCCGATCCCGCCCGTGGCAAAGACGCGGATCCCCGCAGCGTGCGCGACGAGCATCGTGGCCGAGACCGTGGTCGCGCCCCAGCCGCGGGCGGTCAGGGCCCCGGCGAGGGTCGGCCGGGCAACCTTGCGGACGACGTCCGTGGTCGCGAGCGTGCGCAGGGTGGCCTCGTCCAGGCCGACCAGGATCCGCCCGTCGCGGATGGCGACCGTCGCCGGGACGGCCCCGCCCTCGCGCACCGCCGCCTCGGACGCGGCGGCGACCTCCAGGTTCTGCGGGAACGGCAGGCCGTGACTGATCAGCGTCGACTCGAGAGCCACCACGGGGCGGCCGGCGGCGAGGGCAGCGGCCACTTCCGGAGTGACGTCGAGACGGGCGCGAGTGGCGTCGAGACGCGGGTCGTTGAGCATGGCCACCAGTGTAGAGCCGGGGCCGCGCCCGCCCCGGTCCGGCGGGAGACTGCGCGATGCCGGGGCGCGCGTCGGGCACGGCCCGGCAACGCGCGGCGCAGGGTTTGCGGCATGACTGTGAGCAGCCCCGGTGTGGGCCGCGGCCTGGAGCGAGGAGGGGCCAGCACCCGACATCGCCAGCGCAGTGCGCTCCTCTTGTGGCCGGCTGGCCGCATCGCGGCCCGCACCCAAGGCCGTCACGGTCGATCCTGGCCCCTCCCGGCCGGCGCGCGGCACCCCGGGGGTCCGCGGCCGGGCAACGGGAGAAGGCCCGCCGGGGCGGGCCTTCCTGTCAGCCGTGAGCGATTGGGCCTTGCTCGTAGGTGACGGCGTTCATGCTCCGTGCACCATCTGGCCTATTGCGTGAGCCCGGCGCACTCGCCGATCCCCTTACCGCCGACGACGCTCTTGGCGCCGAAGTCCCCGGCGGGGGGGATACCGGCGTTGACGTGCGCGGCAGGGACGTTGCCGTGACAGATCAGGTTGCCACCGATCGTCTGCGGGATGATCGGCCCGCCGATGCCACTGAGGTCACTGCCCATGACTTCGCTCGAGTCCCCGTCCGTTCCCGGCCCGGTGTCCGACGACCGGCTCACGTTGTGGGCGAAGATCACGTTCCCGTCGACGTGGTTGCGGATCAGGCCGATCCAGCCGCCCCGCCACCCCACGACGACCAGGTTCCCGTGGATCACGTTGTCCTTGACGGGGAAGTTGCGGAAGTCCGCCGCCGACGTGCTGAGCACCCCGCCGCCGATCGAGATCACGTTGCCCCCGACGGTGACATTACCCAGCTGGAGCGCCAGTGGCCGGTTGGCGATGATGTTGCCGCCCACCGTGTCGGGTCCCAGCGTGCCCTCGGCCGCGTTGTAGCCCAGGCCCAGGACCGCGCCCTTGCCGACCGTGACGTTACCGGTGACGTGCACCTGGGCCTGCTTCCACCCCTCGGCGCCGTGGTCGTCCAGGCTGGCCCCGGCGGCGATCGTGAGGGTGCCGTTGATCTGCACGTTGGCACCGGCCTCGATCGTGCACGTGCCGGTAACAGTGAAGCCGCGGTAGGTGCCCCCGTACATCGTCCCGTCCGAGCAGGTTCCGGCACCCCGATGGCCTGCGAGCGCCGAGCCAGGCAACGCCATTGCCAGCAGGGCCAGGACCGTGCCGATCAGAAGGATCTGCCTTCGCATGAAGCCACCCCTTGCTGGGCGCGGACGCGCCCACCACCGGAGGGTCGGTCTCGCCATTGGCCCTGCGCGACGGTCGAGGCGACCGTATGGAGACGCCGCGCTGGTGGGAACCAAAGGTTCCCGTGCCCCCCACCATTCGGCGCACTGTGCTGCAGGGTTCATGAGAACGTCATGAGAGTGCGCGGCGGCCGGATCGCCGCGCCCCCCATCGCCCGCACCGTGCATCGCCCGCACCCGGCACCGGCCGTACTCGGCACCGACTCATCCGGCGCACCGGCCTGCACGCGGCACCGCCCGCGATCTACCCTGAGCCCATGGCTCGACCGATCGCTCCCGCCGACCTCATCCGCCGCCAGGTCGTCGTCGAGGAGCACGACCCGCTTCCCGACGGGCGCGGCGCCGTCATCGTCAGGCGCACCGTCCACGGGGAGACCTACCGCTCCCACCTGCACCTGGTGGCGTTTGCCGCGGGGCGCGGCGGGCGCGGCGTTCCCGGCGGCGGCCGCGCCGGGGGTGGCGTTCGCGGCGGCCCGCCGGTCAACCCCGCGCGGCAGCTCACCGCGGGCGCCGTCCGCGACTCGTATCCCCGCGTGTCGCCGGACGGGCGGAGAGTCGCTTTCCTGCGCTCCTTCCCGGACGACCCCGACCGACCGACCGCGGCCATGGTCCAGGAGCTCGAAGGCGGCGAGCCGTGGGTCCTGTGGGCGCCGGAGCACGGCGTCTCGGGTCCCACCTGGTCGCCGGGCCACGGCATTGCCGAGCTGGCGTGGTCTCCCGACGGGCGCCAGATGGCCTATGTCGCGGCCGCGCCGGAGGCGCGCTTCATCGTCGGGATGGAGACGAAGGGCCGCGTCGTCACGGCGCGCCGCATCACGCGTACGGACTGGCGCTGGGACGAGGTCGGCCACCGCGACCGCTGGGACGCGGTCTGGGTGGGGCCCGTGCGCGAGGGTGGGAGGCCACGTCGCCTGACCCACCAGGAGGGGGATGCGAAGCAGCTCACCTGGTCGCCCGACGGCCGGTTCGTCGCCTTCGTCGCCGACCCGCGGCCCGACGCCGATCTCCGCCCGTTGCCATCGATCTGGGTGGTGCCGGTGAACGCAGCGGCGCGGAGCCGTGAACCCCGGAGCGGCCAACCGGGGAGCACTGAGCCGCGGGAGGCCGTTCGCCTCGCGGGGTACGCGGCGCATCCCGCCTTCTCGCCGGACGGCGCCTGGATCGCCTGCGAGGGAGTCGACGCCGCGGAGCCGCTGGACGACGAGATCCCGCGGCTCTTCGTCGCGCCGTTCGAGCCCGACGGCCGCACGACCGACCCGCGCGATCGCGCTCGCGCCCGACCTCGACCGGCCGATCGGCGCCCACAACGACACGGACCTGAACGGCTGGATGGTCTCGTCGCGGCCGGGACCCTTCTGGGCAACGCCCGAGGCCCTGGTGGCGCTGGTGAGCGAAGCGGGCCGGGTCCGGCCCTGGCGATTCCCGTTCGACCCGACGTCGGGGCACCCGGCGGGCGCCCCCGGGCGGCTCACCGACGCGGAGATGGCCGCCTGGACCCTCGGCGTCGCCGGCGGGATCGTGTCGGTCGTGGCGACGCTCGACGACCGCCCGATGGAGCTGCTGACCGTGGAGGGGGTCGGCGCCACGGCCGGACCCGGCGGCGGGCATCGTGCCCGCCCACGCGGCCGCGTGGTGGCCCGCACCACATCGGGCGGCGCCTGGCGCCGGGGCATCCCCTGGCCGGAGATGCGCCGGCTCGCCGTCCCCGGCGACGGCGGCCTGATCGACACGCTCATCGTCTCGCCGGCCGGCGCGGGCGACGAGCCGCTCCCGACCGTCATCAATGTCCACGGCGGCCCGCTCGGCGCCTGGTCGCCCGCCCCGTCGCTGGAGAACGTCCTCCTCGCGTCCCGCGGCTATCGGGTCGTCCTCCCGAACATCCGCGGCTCCGCCGCCTACGGCAAGGCATGGATCACGCCCCAGCTCGGCGACTGGGGCGGCGTCGACGCCGCCGACGTCCTCGCGGCGGTCGACCACGTCGTCGGGCTCGGCCTTGCGGACCCCGGCCGCCTCGGCATCCTCGGCCTGTCCTACGGTGGCTTCATGGTCAACTGGCTGATCGGCGCGGCGCCCGATCGGTTCGCCGCCGCCGTCTCCGAGAATGGCGTGACGAACCAGTTGAACGACTGGGCGAACTCCGATTCGGGCCCCGAGTACGACCGGATGGCGCTGATCGGCGACCCGTTCAGCGAGGAGGGGGTCGCGAAGCTCTGGCGCCAGTCCCCGCTCCGCTTCGTGTCGCGGATCCGGACGCCCCTGCTCATGCTCCAGGGCGAGGCCGACCTGCGCTGCCCGGCGGCCGACAACGAGCAACTCTTCATCGCCCTGCGGCACCTCGGGCGCGAGGTCGAATACGTCCTCTACCCGGAGTCCTGGCACACCTTCGCGATCACCGGCCGCCCGGACCGCCGGATCGACCGCAACGAGCGGATGCTCGCCTGGTTCGACCGCTTCCTGAAGGGGTAGGCGGGAGGCGGCACGCGGCCTGACACCGCGGTCCCGCGGGCGATCGACCCGACCGGTCTACGCCAGCCGGCGCCGATAGCGGAGCTCGATCGGGGTGGCCCCACCGATCGCGAGCGGCTTCGCCGCGCCGTCCGGAGCCCAGCCCAGGCGCTCGTAGAAGGCACGGGCCGGCGCGTTTGCCTCGAAGACCCACAGGACCGCCTCGCGGAACCCACGGTCGGCCAGCCCACGCGTCGCGGCTGCCATGAGCGCCCGTCCAACGCCCCGTCGCTGGGCCTCCGGGTCCACGTAGATCGCCCAGATCTCGCCGAGGCCCCCCTCGCCCGCGTGGCGGGCCGAGCCGGCGGTCACGTAGCCTGCGAGGGGCGGCGGCGCGAGCGGCTCGAGCGGCTCGAGCGGCCGGAGGATGGATGCCACCCACATCCAGGCGGCCGCCGGGCCGGCCAGGCGCTCACGCCAGGTCACCGCCTCGCTGACCGGATCGAAGCCGTCGAGGACCGCAGTCGGGAACGATGCCGCGGTACGCGACCCGCCACGATGCGATCCGGATGCGGGCCAGCTCCTCGGCATCCGGCTCCCCGGCCTGCCGGACGACGACCTCGCCCGGTCTCGACGAGGCTCGGCTCATCCCCGGTCCCGACCGCTGGATCGACCTGCTCCGCCTGACGGTCGCCGCGTGTCGCCGCTGCTCTTCGGGCGGAACACGACGGCCTCGTCGAGCGTGATGCCGCGTCGCGCCAGGACAAGGCGGACGATCGTGGCGGTGAGCCCTACGACGAGGCAGCCGACGGCGAGCGCCGTGTTGAAGCCGACGGCGAACAACGCGAAAAGGTCACCGCCCGGGCCCTCCTGGGCAACCCACTGGCCGGCGGCCATGAGCGACACGGATGCGCCGAACCCGACCAGGATCCCGGCGCCGGCCCAGGTCCACGCCAGGGGGATCGCGACGAGGACGAGCAGGCTCGCGGGGGCAGCCCACAGGGACATGCTGAGCGCGAGCACGCCCAGGCCAACGCCGATGAGCCAACGCGAGCCAGCCGACCGGTGCCGCTCCGGGTCCGCGGCATCCAGCTCGTCGCGCGTGAAGGCGGTCGTCGTCGCCGGGTCATCGCCGGCATCGAAGACGACGGTCGGCGGATCGCTGCCGGTCATCCCAGCGCCAGCTCCGGGCGCGGCGCCCCGATCTGGCGCGCGGCGACCCGGTGCCCGGCCAGCACGGCCCCGCGGAGCGTCGCGGGCGTCGTGCCGCGATCGCGGGCCAGCCACGCGGCCAGGAAGCCAGCGTCGAACGCGTCGCCGGCCCCGGTGGTGTCGGCGGCGAGGATCGCTCGCGTGGCGACGTCGATCCGGGCCGCCTGCCCGCCGCTAGAGCGGGCCAGGATGGTCGCGCCCGCGACACCCCGCTTGATGATCACGACGGGCGCGAACGCCAGGAGCCCGTCGGGCTCGGCCGTCCCGCCGAACGCCTCGGCCGTCCCGCCGAACGCCTCGGCCTCCGCCTCGTTGGTGAAGAGCAGGTCCGCCCCGACGTCGCCGACCAGCCGGTGCGCGGACTGCCGGCCGGCAGCCAGCAGGGGCGCCGCCGACGCGAGGTCCACCGACACGGCAGCGCCGGCATCGCGGGCCAGCGCGATCGCGCGCGTCGCTGCTTCTCCCAGCGGGGATCCCAGGAGCGAGTAGGCGGGCAGGTGCAGGACGCCGGCGCCGCGGAACCACGTCGCCCGCAGGTCGCCTGGCTGAAGCAGGTCGGCGGCGCCGCGGTCCGCCACGAAGCTGCGCTCACCCAGGGCATCCACGACCATGCCGATCCGCGCGGTCCGCGCCTTCGCGGGTCGCGCCGCGCGGACGGTGACGCCGTCGCCCCGGAGGGCGGCCACGAGCGCGTGTCCCGGCGCGTCGCGCCCGACGGCGCAGACGAGCGTCGCGCGCAGCCCGAGCCGCGCCAGCCAGCGCGCCGTGTTTGCCGCCGAGCCCCCCTGGTGGAGCCGGACGACACCGGGTACGTCCGTGCCGTGCTCCAGCGGCCGCGACGGCGCAAGCACGACGTCCAGGGCGAGGTCGCCGAGAACAACGGCGCAACCGGCGCCACGCGGGTGGGGCATCGGAGACGATCGCAGCGGCGGCATCGGCCCGAGGATACGCCGGGGCCGCGGGGCGCGAGCCGCGCCGTGGGATCCGGGGCGCCGTGCGGGCCACGGGGCGCGGCGCATGCGGGGCGGATCGCGTTCGACTTGAGGTCCCCGGCGCACCCTCACCCCGGGCCTACAATGGCTCCACTCCACACCGCCCGCCACGGGAGCCCTGCCGCGATGACCACCCTCTCGCCCGAGCAGCTCGACCAGCTCGCGATCGACACCATCCGGACCCTCTCGATCGACGGAGTCCAGCAGGCGAATTCCGGCCACCCCGGCGCCCCGATGGGCATGGCACCCATGGCCTACACCCTGTGGACGCGCTTCCTGCGCCACGCTCCGACCCACCCCGACTGGCCGAATCGCGACCGGTTCGTGCTGTCGGCGGGGCACGCCTCGATGCTCCTCTACTCGCTCCTCCACCTGTCGGGCTACGACCTCCCGCTCGACGAGCTCCGGCGCTTCCGGCAGTGGGGATCCAGGACGCCAGGCCACCCGGAGTTCGGCATGACCCCCGGGGTGGAGGCGACCACGGGGCCGCTGGGCCAGGGCGTCGCGAACGCCGTGGGCATGGCCATCGCCGAACGGCGGCTGGCCGCGGAGTTCAACCGGCCCGGCCATGAGGTCGTCGACCACTGGACGTACGCCATCTGCTCGGACGGCGACCTGCAGGAGGGGATCGCGTCCGAGGCCGCCAGCCTCGCCGGGCACCTGAAGCTCGGCAAGCTCGTGATGCTGTACGACGACAACCAGATCCAGCTCGACGGGCCCACTGCCATGGCCTTCTCCGAGGACGTCCTCGAGCGCTTCCGCGCCTACGGCTGGCAGACCCTGCGGGTGAAGGACGGCACCGACCTCGGCACGATCGAGGCCGCCATCCGCCTGGCCCGCTCGGACGACCGGCCGTCGATCATCGCCGTGCGGACGGTCATCGGCTACGGCTCGCCCAACAAGGCCGGCAGCCAGAAGGCGCACGGCGCGCCGCTCGGCCCGGACGAGGTCCGCCTGACCAAGGAGGCCTACGGCTGGGACCCGGAGAAGACGTTCTTCGTGCCCAATTCAGTCGCCGCGATCTTCTCCCGGGCGATCCTCTACGGCGAGGACCTGGCCGGCCGCTGGAACGCCGCGTTCGAGCGCTACCGGGCCGCCTTCCCGGCCGAAGCCAGCGCCTACGAGCGGCGCCTGGACGCCGACCTGGCGACCGGCTGGGACGCCGCCCTGCCGCGCTGGGAGGCCGGCGCGGAGGTGGCCACGCGCAACGCCAGCGCCGACACGATCAACGCCCTCGCGGCGGGCGTGCCGGAGCTCTTCGGCGGCTCCGCGGACCTCTCGGAGAGCAACCTCACCGACGTGAAGGGCGGCGGCGACTTCAGCGCGGCCGAGGCCGGCCGGAACCTGCGCTTCGGCGTCCGCGAGCACGGCATGGGCGGCATCGCCAACGGGATCGCGTTCCACGGCGGCCTCCGGCCGTACGCGGCGACCTTCCTGACGTTCTCCGACTACATGCGCGGCAGCGTCCGGGTGGCGGCCCTCTCCGGCCTGCCCGTGATCTACGACTGGACCCACGACTCCGTCGGACTCGGCGAGGACGGGCCCACGCACCAGCCGGTGGAGCACTACGCGGCGCTCCGGGCGATCCCCAACCTGTGGTTCGTGCGGCCGGCCGACGCCAACGAGACGGCGGCCGCCTGGGCCCTGGCCCTGGAGCGAACCGCCGGACCGACTGCCCTGGCCCTCACCCGCCAGAAGATCCCCGTGCTGCGGGGCACGGCCGAGAACGCCCGGGAGGGCGTCCGCCGCGGCGGGTACGTCGTCCGCGCGGCGTCCCGCGAGGCCGGCGGCGGCACCCCGGACCTGGTCTACGTCGCCACCGGCTCGGAGGTCCACCTGGCCGTCGCGGCCGCCGAGGTCCTGGAGGCGGAGGGGATCGCGACACGGGTCGTCTCCCTCCCCTGCTGGGAGGCCTTCGAGGCGCAGGACGCCGCCTACCGCGAATCCGTCCTCCCCGCCGCCGCGAAGAGGCGCGTCGCCGTCGAGCTCGGCGTCTCGCTGGGCTGGGAGCGCTGGGCCGGCGACGAGGGCGCGATCGTGGCCCTCGACCACTTCGGCACCTCCGCGCCGGCCGGGACGATCCTGCGGGAGTTCGGCTTCACGGCGGAAGCCGTGGCCCAGGTCGGGCGGCGGGTGGTCCGGGAGGGCCTCCGCGGCCGGGTCGCCGCCCCGCCGTCGCCTCACCCGGGAGGGGGCCACTGATGCGCGTCGCCTTCGCCGCCGATCACGGCGGCGCCGAGCTCAAGGCGGAGCTGCTCGCCCGCCTCGCCGATGCCGGCCACGAGCTGATCGACCTCGGCGGAGATGGCTCCGATCCCAACGACGACTACCCGGACTTCACCCGCCGTCTCGCCCACGCCATCCGCGACGGCGAGGCCGACCGGGGGATCCTGGTCTGCGGCTCGGGGATCGGGGCCAGCGTCGCGGCCAACAAGGTTCGCGGCGTGCGGGCGGCGGTCGCCCACGACACGTACTCGGCCCACCAGGGCGTCGAGCACGACGACATGAACGTCCTGTGCCTCGGCGGCAGGGTCATCGGACCTGAGCCCGCCCTGGAGTGTGCGCGCGCCTTCCTGGCGGCGAGCTTCTCCGGCGAGGAGCGTCACGCTCGGCGACTCGCCAAGGTGCTCGCGATCGAGGCCGAGGGGACGTAGGGCGCCACCGCGCCTCACCCGTGCCCTCACCGCGTCCAGCGTCGCACCGGCCGGCGTGCCGCTGCAGCCGCCGGCGACCGAGCGCCGATTGGCAGCCTCGCGCGTCCCTGCCGCCCCACGCGTAGACTCCACCGCGCAGGAGGACCGTCCATGGCCGAGACCACGCTCCCATCGTTCGCGCCGGGCACGCTCGATGCCCGGATCGGTGACCCGACCCTCGCCGCGGCCGTCGCCGCGGCCGTCGCCCGCGCCGGCGAGGAGCGCTGGGCGGAGCGCCTCCACGAGCGCGACACGACGCTCTGGTCCGGCGACCCGGCGGTCCAGGAGAAGATCGGCAATCGGCTCGGCTGGCTCGACCTGCCCGCCGACTTCAGTGACATGGTCCCGGCCCTCGAGGCTTTCGGCGACACGATCCGCGACGCGGGCTTCACCACCGCGATCGTGGCGGGGATGGGCGGCAGCAGCCTGGCCCCGGAGGTGATCGCAGCCGCGTTCAGGGACATCGAGGACTGGCTGGACATCCGCGTCCTCGACTCGACCGACCCCCAGGCCGTCAGGGCCGCCTGGGAAGGCCTGGACCCCCTCGCGACCCTGTTCATCGCCGCGACGAAGTCCGGCACCACGACGGAGACGCAGGCGTTCCTCGCGGACGCCCGGCAGCGGGTCCACGACGCCCTGCGGGCGCACGGCGTGCGGAGCGAATCCCCGGGCGACTTCATGGCTGCCATCACCGATCCCGGGAAGCCCCTCGCCGCGATCCCCCACCAGGACGAGATGCGGGGTGTCTTCCTCAATCCGCCGTCGGTGGGCGGCCGCTACTCCGCCCTGAGCTACGTGGGGCTCCTGCCCGCGTCGCTTGCCGGCGTTGACCTCGACCCGTTCCTCGCCTCGGCGGTCGCGATGCACGGGCTCTGCACGGCGCCCGACCCGTACGCCAACCCGGGCGTCGCCCTCGGCGCGACCCTCGGGGCGCTGGCCACCGCCGGCCGCGACAAGCTGACCCTCGTGGTGGACCCGGCAATCGGCCCGCTTGGGGGGTGGCTGGAGCAGCTCGTCGCCGAGAGCACCGGCAAGCTGGGCAGGGGGATCGTGCCCGTGGACCGGGAGCCCCTGGGCGCCCCGGCCGCGTACGGCCCGGACCGCGTCTTCGTCCGGATCGCTCTTGACGGGACGGAGCCCCCGGCCGCGGCCTCCGACGGCACGCCGGCCGACGTCCTGCTGGATGGGCTGGCCGCAGCCGGCCACCCCGTGCTGCGCTTCACGCTGGCCGACCCCATCGACCTCGCGGGCGAGTTCATGCGCTGGGAGATTGCCACCGCGGTCGCCGGGATCCTGCTGGACGTGAACCCCTTCGACGAGCCGAACGTCACCGAGTCGAAGGAGAACACCAAGCGGGTCCTCGAGGCGCTGGAGCACCACGGCGCATTCCCCCACGAGGAGCCCATCGCCACCGGAGACGGCATCGCGCTCTATGGCGACACCGCCCTGCGCCTCACCGCGGGCGACGGCACGCTGGTCGGCGAGCTCCGACGGCACCTCGAGCGCGTGCGGACCACCGGCTACCTGGCGATCGGCGCCTTCGTCGCCCCGACGGCTGGCCGCGCCGCTGCGATCGACCGGATCCGGGGCCGGCTGCGCGACGCCACCGGCCGGGCGACGACCGGCGGCTTCGGGCCGCGCTACCTGCACTCCACCGGCCAGCTCCACAAGGGGGGCTCCCCGGTCGGCTGGTTCCTGCAGCTGACCTCGGACCACCCGGCGGACCTCCCCGTCCACGGCAGGCATTACACCTTCGGCCAGCTGGTCGACGCCCAGGCGCGCGGCGACATGGAGGCGCTGGAGGCGCACGAGCTGCCGGTGCTCCGCGTCCACCTCGGCGCGGACGTCGATGCCGGGCTGGCGGCCCTGGACGCCGCCGTCGCGACCGCAGTTCGTCAGTAACGGCGCACCGTTCGTTTGCGCCGACCATCCGGCGCGTCCCGAAGGAGGATCAGATGCGGATCGGCTTCATCGGACTCGGCCGGATGGGCGCCAACATGGTGCGACGCCTGGTTCGGGACGGCCACCAGGTCGTGGCGTTCAACCGCACGCCGGAGAAGACGCGCGAGATCATGACCGAAGGTGCCGAGGGAGCCTTCTCTCTCGCGGAGCTGGTCGGCAAGCTGCCCGGCCCGCGCGCCGTCTGGGTCATGGTCCCCGCCGGCGACGCCACCGAGGCGATGATCGACGAGCTGATGGGCCTCCTGGAGCCCGGTGACACGATCGTCGACGGCGGCAACACGAACTTCCACGACGATGTCCGGCGCCACGCCAAGGTCGCGGAGAAGGGCCTCCGGTATGTCGACGCCGGCACGTCGGGCGGGATCTGGGGCCTCTCGGTCGGCTACTGCCTGATGGTCGGCGGCGATCGCGACGCGGTGGAGCCGCTGGAGCCGGTCTTCCGCACCCTGGCCCCCACCGACGGCTACGCCCACGTGGGCGGCCCCGGCGCCGGGCACTACGTGAAGATGGTCCACAACGGCATCGAGTACGGCCTCATGCAGGCCTACGCCGAGGGCTTCGAGATCATGCACGCCAGCGAGTACGACCTCGACCTGCAGCAGATCGCCGGCATCTGGCGCTACGGGTCGGTCGTCCGCAGCTGGCTCCTGGACCTGCTGCACGACGCGCTCTCCAAGAACGCCGAGTTCGACGGGATCAAGGACTGGGTCGCCGACTCCGGCGAGGGTCGCTGGACCGTCCAGGAGGCGATCGACCGCGACGTCCCCGCCCCGATCATCACGCTGGCCCTGCAGGCCCGCTTCCGTTCGCGCCAGGACGAGAGCTACGGGGCCAAGGTGCTCGCGGCGCTCCGCAACGAGTTCGGCGGCCATGCCGTGAAGACGGAGTAGCGGCCGACGTGGCGCGCCCTGCACGACCGGGGGCGGCAGCCGTTCCGGCCGGCGCGGCGCCGGGACCTCCGGCGGCGCCCGAGCGTCCGGAGGCGCTGAACCAGCCCGCGGGGTCGGCCCGCCCGGCCGCCGAGGCCCCGCTGACGGCCCGCCCGGCCGCCGAGGCCCCGCTGACGGCTCGCGCCCTGCGGCTCGCGCGTGCCGGGAAGCGGCGGCCAACCCCGAAGGCGACGGGCAACCCGCTGCGCGAGGGACTGCGCCTGGAGCGGATGCCGGATCCCGCGGTGCTGGTCCTCTTCGGGGCCACCGGTGACCTGGCCCACCGCAAGGTGGTGCCGGCGCTCTTCCAGCTGTGGCGGACGAACCTCCTCCCCCACGAGTTCGCGGTCGTCGCCGTGGGGCGCCGGCCCTACACCGACGAGGCATTCCGCGCGGAGCTGCGCGCCTCAGTGGACCAGTTCAGCCGCGTCCTACCGATCGAGACTCCCGTCTGGGACGCGTTCGCGGAACGGATCACGTACCACCGCGGGGACTTCGCCGACCAGGCGCTCTACGACGGGCTCTCGACCCGGCTCGATGAGATCGATGCCACGGGCGGCACGCGCGGCAACCGCTGCTTCTACCTGGCCACCCCGCCGTCGGCGTTCGCCCAGATCATCGGGGGCCTGGGGGGCGCCGGGCTCGACCACGAGCTGCACGGCGGCGGCTGGCGGCGGATCGTCATCGAGAAGCCGTTCGGCCGCGACCTGACGAGCGCGATCCGACTCAACCGCGAGGTCGGGAAGGTCTTCCGGGAGTCGCAGGTCTACCGGATCGACCACTACCTGGGCAAGGAGACGGTCCGCAACATCCTCGTCTTCCGCTTCGGGAACGGGATCTTCGAGCCGATCTGGCACCGGCGCTACGTGGACCACGTGCAGATCACGGTGGCCGAGTCCATCGGTGTGGAGAAGCGCGGCGCGTTCTACGAGGAGGCCGGCGCCTCGCGCGACTTCCTCCAGAACCACCTGATGCAGCTCCTGGCCCTCGTCGCCATGGAGCCACCCGCGACCTTCGACGCGGACGCCCTGCGCGACGAGAAGGTGAAGGCCCTCCGGGCAATGGAGCCGATGGCGCCGGCGGACGTGGCCGCGAACGTCGTGCGCGGCCAGTACGGGCCCGGCTGGGTGGCCGGCGAGCCGGTCCTCGGATATCGCGACGAAGACGCGGTGGATCCTGCGTCCGAGACCGAGACCTACGTCGCGGCCCGCTTCTTCATCGACGACTGGCGCTGGGCCGGCGTCCCGTTCTACCTGCGGGCCGGCAAGCGCCTGCCGAAGCGGGCCACGGAGATCGCCATCCAGTTCAAGCAGGTCCCGCACGCCCTCTTCAAGGAGTCGAACGTCGACCCGGAGGCGAACCTGCTGGCACTCCGGATCCAGCCGGACGAGGGCATCCTCCTCCGCTTCGCGGCCAAGGTCCCCGGACTCGGCATCGACGTGCGCAGCGTCAACATGGACTTCACCTATGGCTCCGCCTTCAGCGTGGACAGCCCGGACGCCTACGAGACACTCATCCTGGACGCGCTCCTGGGCGACGCCTCGCTGTTCACGCGCGCCGACGAGGTGGAGAAGGCCTGGGGGATCGTGACCCCGATCATCGACGCCTGGGCCGCCGACGCGGCGCCGGACTTCCCCAACTACGCCGCGGGAAGCTGGGGCCCCGACGCGGCCGACGCGTTGCTGGCACGGGACGGGCGCCGATGGCGCCGGATCTGAGCGGCGCCGGCCGCGTCGCCGTCAGCATCGGCCCGGGCCGCGATGCGAGCACTGCCCGTGCGGCGGGCGTCGTGCCGTTCGGGATCCCTGCGGCGCCTGGTGGACCGACGCTCCGCTGGGCGGGGCACGTGACATCGGTCGCGGAGATCGAGCGTGAGCTGGGTCGCATCTGGAGCCGGCCCCCGGCGCCAGGTGTGGGCAACGCGGAGGGCGATCGGCCGGTCGCCGCGCGCACGAGCGTGCTCAACCTGGTGGTCGTCGCCCGCAGCCCCGAGCTCGGCGAGCTGGCCGCCGCGACGCTGGCGATGGGCACCGGCAGGCACCCCTCGCGGACGTTGATCCTCGTCCCGACCGACCCGGACGGGCCCGCCTGGCTCCGGGCGGACGTGAAGGCGTATTGCATGGTTCCGCGGGCCGACGGGCCGGAGACCTGCGCCGAGCAGGTGTACGTGACCGCCGGCGGCGAAACGGGCCGCCACCTCCAGGCGATCGTGGCTCCGCTCCTGGTCCACGACCTCCCGGTGACCGTCTGGTGGCCCGGCGACCCTCCGTTCGGCACGGCCCTGGCGGCGGCTCTCGTCGGCACCGCCGACCGGCTGGTCGTCGACGGCTCGCGCTGGAGCGGCGACGGCCTGAGCCGGCTGCGCGCGCTGGCAGCCCTGGCGCGGCCGTCGCTCCCGATCTCGGACTTCGCATTGATGCGCCAGGCGCGCTGGCGCGAGGCCGTCGCCTCGGTCTTCGACCACGAGGAGTTCCTCCCCTCGCTCCGGTCCATTCGCCGGATCGCGGTCACCTACGCGACCCACGGGGGAACCGGCGCCGAATCCGGGACGAACCTCGTGAAGCCCATCTACCACGTCGCCTGGCTGGCATCGCGGCTGGGGCTCCGGGTCACCGAGCCGCTGGCGCGCGGCGGGCACCCCCGTTCTGCGAGCGGTGGACCGCCGGCGGCGAGCCCCGGGCGCCCCCGCCCCACGCTCGCGGGCGCCCCACCCGATCCCGGGCGCGGACTGCGGGCGCTGCTCGCCCGGGAGCGCGGTACCGGCGTGGAGGTCGTGGTGCGGCCGGCGATCTCCGGGATGCCCGGCGGGACGACCCTGCGCGTCGAGCTGCTGGCCGAGCGCCGCGGCGCGGCGTTCCGTGTCGAGGTGACCGCCGAGGCGGAGCGGGTCCACGTGCGCGCCTGGCAGGACGGGGTCGAGGCGCTCGACCGGATCTATCACGCCGCGCGGCGCACCGATGCCGACCTGCTGGCCGAGGCGATCGAGGCGGGTGGCCGCGACCCGGTGGCGGAAGGGGCGCTGGCCATGGCCGCCCACCTGGCCGGTCCCGTCGCGGGGGAGCCCCTGTGACGCGCCGCGGGACGCCGGGGACGACCGACGCCGCTGGCGAGCCCACGATCATCGTTCGGCCGGACGCAGCGACGGCGGCGGCGGCCGTCGCCGAGGTCCTCGTGGCCGCCCTCGTGGCCGGCGCCGCGCAACGCCGGAGGATCGACTTCGCCTCGACGGGCGGCTCAACGCCCGCCGCGGTCTACCGCGCCATGCTGGCGCAGCCGCTGCGCGCCCGGGTTCCGTGGCAGGTCCTCCACCTGTGGGTCGGCGACGACCGGTTCGTGCCGCGCCGGGACCCCAGGAGCAACATGGGACCGATCGACCAGGTGCTCCTGCACGGCCATGGACGGGCGGCGGGCGCCCCGGCGCCCATGGACCCGGCACGGGTGCACCCCTGGCCGACGGACGCGGCGCTGGCCGCGGGAGAGCACCCGTCCGAGTGCGCCGCCCTGTTCGAGCGCACGCTGCGGGCCGAGCTGCTCGCCGACGATGCCGGCCGGCCGGTCTTCGATGCGATCCTCGTCGGCGTGGGCCCGGATGGGCACCTCCTCTCCGTCTTCCCGGGGAGCGCGGCCTTCGACGCTCCCGGCTGGACGACGTGGGCGCCCGCGCCCGCGCACATCGAGCCCCACGTCGACCGGGTGACCCTGACCCCGCGGGCCCTCGACGCGACCCCCGGCCTCGTCGTCGCCGCCTTCGGAGCAGCCAAGGCCGGCGTGCTCGCCGAGGTGCTGGGACAGGGCCACGCGGGATCCGACCGTGAGGAACGCCGGCTGCCGGCGTTGCGGGCCCGGCGGACGGGCGCGACGTGGGTCCTCGACGCCGCGGCAGCGGCGTTGCTCCCCGAGGTCCCTGGGCGCACGTAGCGGGCCGGTCAGGCGCCGCGGGTCGGTCAGAGACGGCGGGCCGGTCAGGCGCCGCGGGCCCGGCGCCAGGCGGCCACCGCCACCGCGTCCAGCGGTCCACCGTGGCCCACCAGCAGGCGGCGCGCCCCGCCGGCCAGCACGCGGTCCACGACCTCCGTCACGGCCGCCGGCTCCTCTTCGTAGTAGTGGGTCATCGGCACGCTCGGGCGCCACCGGCCGCCCAGGCGCCCGCCGCGCAGGAGGTCGCCCACGAGGACGTCTCCGCTCGCCACCTCGACGATCGCCGAGCCCCGCGTGTGGCCGCCGAGCGGCTGCACCGTCGCACCGATCCCGTAGGGAGCGAGGTCGAGCGGCGACACCAGGACCACGTCCGGGACAAGCGCCGGGAACGCCTGCGGAACGAAGGGGCGCACGAGTCGCGCCTCGAGGCCCGTTGGCACGAGCGGCAGGTTCCGCCCGGCGCCGGCCATCTCCATGTCGCCGGCCGCCAGCAGCACCGGCGCACCGCTCGCCGCGCGCAGCGCCGCCGCGGCGCCGGCATGATCCGCGTGGCCGTGGGTCAGCACGATCGCTGCGAGGTCCCGCGGACCCCGGCCGGCCGCCGCCAGTGCCGCGAGGATCGGCTCCTCGTCGCCCGGCGAGCCGGCATCGACGAGGACCGGACGCTCGCCGAGGAGCAGGTAGGCGTTCGACCAGCGCAGGCGGAGGAGCCGGATCTCGATCGCGCTCCCGGCGGCGGGCACACGCTCGACGGCCGCCTTCATGGCACCGCAGACCCGCCGCCGTGACCGCTCACGTGGCCCCTCCTGCGGCGCCCTGGGCGCGCCACCAGGCGACCGTCTCACCGAGCGCGTCCTCGAGCTGCGTCGGGCGGAGGCCGAAGGCCCGCTCGATCTTCGAGCAGTCGAGGAGGAACGGTTCCTCGAACTCGTAGGCCATCTCGATCATCTCGCGGGCCGGCGGAACGAAGATCCCGGCGAGCCGCAGCATCGGCTTCGAGAGCCGGCTCAGGTTCGGGGCTGGAACGCCGGCCGCAGCGGCGGCCATCTCGGCGAAGCGCCGCTGGGACACGGCAGGAGCAGTGGGGACGTGCCAGATCCCGCCGAGCGCCTCGTCTCGCCGCCCCAGCTCGATCAGCGTGCGGGCGAAGTCCGGAACGTACGTGTTCGAGTGCGGTGCGTCGACGTCGCCGAGGACCTGCACCGACTTCCCGGCGAGAAGCGGCGGGAAGAAGCGGTCGCCGACGCTGCTCGAGGCGCCGCGCGGCCCGAAGTAGTCGGAGGCGCGGGCGATCACGACGGGCACGTCGCCGGCGGCGTGCGCCGCCATGAACCGCTCGGCGAGGCGCGCCCTGGCCACGCCCTTCCGGGTCGTCGCCGCGTACGGCAGGTCTTCGCTCATCGGCCGGCCGCCCGTCGGCCCGTACATGTAGGTGTTGTCCACGACGGCGAGCCGGGTTCCCGCCCCCGCGAGGCCCCCAAGGACGCCCTCGGCCAGCGGCGGGAAGCCCTTCGGCCAGTCGGTGTAGGCCGGCTGGCAGGCGAAGTAGGCGACCTGCGCGCCGGCCGCGACCGCGCGTACGGCCGCGGCGTCGGTGAGGTCGGCGGCGGCGGTCTCGACGCCCGCGACCCCCGGATTGCGCCCGGAGCGGCTGACGAGACGAACACGCTCGCCCGCGGCGACGAGCTGCTCGGCGATCGTGGTGCCGATCGTGCCGCCACCAAGGACGACATGCTGGGGGGTGGTCATCGGGAGCTCTCCTGCTGGGTGGACGTCGCGACCGCAGCGGCGCCGAGCGCGCCCAGCAGGTCGTCGAGGACGGTTTCGGCCGCGACGCGAGGATCGGTGGGCTGGCCGGTGACGAGGCCGCTGCCAAGGTTCGACGTGGCATACAGGGCGGCGAGGCCGTGGACGCTGCTCCACAGCGTCAGCGCGAGGCGGAACGGATCGCGGCCGGGCAGCTCACCAGCAGCCTGTGCCGCAGCGCCTAGCTCGACGAGGCGGCGGTACGAGGCCTCGCCCTGCATCTCCGCGGTGGGGCGGAACATCAGGGCAAAGAGACCGCGATGGGCAACGGCGTGCTCGACATAGGCGCGGCCGTAGGCGCGCAGGGCGGCCGTCGGCGTGGCGTCCGACGACAGCGAAGCGTCGAGGCGTTCGACGAGCAGCTCGAACCCGCGGTCGGCCACCGCGTCGAGGAGCTCCTGGCGATCGCGGAAGTGGTGAAGGGGGGCCGTGTGCGACACGCCGGCGATCCGGGCCACGCCGCGGATCGTCACGGCGTCCGGACCCTCATCCTCGACGAGCCGGATCCCGGCCTCGACACAGGCGGCGCGCAGGTTGCCGTGGTGGTACCCGTCGGTCGTGCCGTACGCCGCCGGCACCTCGTGGCGCGAAGGGTCCCGCGTGGTTGGCATCGGCGGCTCCGATCATGGTGCCGGCATTGGGTCGCCCGCCGGTCGTTGTTGACAGTGTCAACTTACCACCGCCAACTTACCGGTGTCAACACCTCGCGTGCCCAACGCGGGGGGCGGCCACCGTACGCGCCCGGCGGCGCCCCACGCGGGGTGGGCGCGGAGTAGGATGGGCACCCGTTCCGGCCTTCCTGACCAGGCCCCCCGGCCGCCCTCGAGGACACGCCACGATGACCGAGAAGACCGCCAAGCCGCCCGCCCTGATCGCCGACGCGTCGACGCCGCTGGCGACCCACACGGTCGACGGCCGGCCGTACTCGCCCGGCCTCGAGGGCGTCCTTGCAGCCGAGACCGAGCTCGGGCTCGTCGACGGCGCCAACGGGCGCCTCATGTACCGCGGCTACCGGATCGGCGATCTGGTTGCCAACGGGACCGTTCGCCTCGGTCGCCAACCTCCTCTGGACCGGTCACTGGGACCCGAAGGCCCGCCTGGCGGCCGGGCGCGTCCCGTCGGCCGTGATGGCCGCGCTGCGCGCCCTCCCGCGAACGGCGAAGCCGATGGACGCGCTGCGCACGGCGGTCTCCGTCTGGGGCGCGACCCAGGTGCTCGACTGGCCGCCCACCGAGGTCCAGGCGCGCGCACTGACCGAGTTCTCGCCCTCGGCGCTCGCCGCCTTCGTTCGCCTCCGCCAGGACCTCGAGCCGATCGATCCGGACCCCAAGCTCGACCTCGTCTCGGGCTTTCTGTACCAGCTGACTGGCGAGCGGCCGGACAAGGCGACCGCCCGCGCGCTGGATGCCTACTTCATCGTGGGCGCCGAGCACGGCCTGAATGCCTCGACCTTCACCGCTCGCGTCATCACGTCGACGAAGTCGGACATGGCGTCGGCGGTCTGTGGCGCGATCGGGGCGATGAAGGGTCCGCTCCACGGCGGAGCCCCTTCCGAGGTCGTCGAGCAGATCCACAAGGTCGGCTCGCCCGAGCACGCCGAGGAGTGGGTCCGCGACGCCCTCGCGCGGGGCGAGCGCCTCATGGGCTTCGGGCACCGCGTCTACCGGGCCTACGATCCGCGGGCCGCGGCGCTCCGCAAGGTCGTCGAGGCGATGCCGACGCGCCCGGACTGGCTGGAGCTGGCGATCAAGGTCGAGGATGTCGCCCTGAGGGTCCTCGAGGAGAAGTACCCCGACCGGCCCCTCAAGACGAACGTCGAGTTCTACGCGGCGGCCGTCCTCCAGGGCGTCGGCCTGACCCCGGACCTGTTCCCGGCCGCCTTCGCGCTGGCGCGCCATGCTGGCTGGACTGCCCACGTGATCGAGCAGGCGTCTGCCAACCGGCTGATCCGGCCGGACGCCCGCTTCATCGGCGTGGAGGAGCGCGACCTCCCGAAGTAGCAGCCGACCGGCAGCGGATCGCGGGGGTCGCGTGGGCAACCTTCTGACACGGACAGTCCGGCCGGCGACGGCCGCCGACCTGCCGACGATCGAGGCGCTCGGGCACGCGGCGATCGACCTCGGGGACTACCCCGACGCGACCCGCGGCGACGTCGCCCGGAACCTGGCAGCGCTGGCCGCGGAGCCCGGGTCGGCGTTCGTCGCCGACGACGATGGCGACGTGGTCGGTTTCATCGCACCGCGCCTCAACGACCTGTACGTGGCGCGCGATCGCCGCGGGCGCGGCCACGCCAGCGCCCTGGTCGAGGCGGCCCTGCCGTACGTCCGCGACGTGCTGGGCTACCCCTACCTCCTGCTCTACGTTCCGCCCGGCGACACTCCGGGGCGCGGCTTTGCCGAGGCCCGCGGGTTCGCCTATCGGGCCAGCCTGTACTGGATGGAGCGACCGGCGGACGACCCCTGCCCCGCCCCCGACTTCCCGGGCGGCATGCTGACAAGGCCGTGGGAGCCGGGACGCGACTCCGTTGCGGACCTCGTCGACCTCTCGAATGCCACGTTCGCCGACCACCCGACGCCCGTGTCGTGGACGGAGGCCGTCATCGGGGCGGTCTGCGCGGCGCCGGAGTTCGATCCGCGCGACATCCTCCTCGTCGCGCCGGCCGACGATCCGGACCGCGCGGTTGCCTTCTGCCGGGCCCGCGTCTACCGGGACGACGAGCCGCCGTACGGCGAGGTGAAGCTCATCGGGGTCCTCCCGCCGTGGCGGGGCCGGGGCCTGGGACGCGCTCTCCTGCGCTGGGGCGTCCGGCACCTCCAGGGCAGCGACGTGCCGACCATCGCCCTCGCCGTCTCGGCCGCCAACGAGCACGCCCTCCGGATGTACGAGACTCACGGCTTCCGGCGAGCGGTCGAGTGGCCGCAATGGAGTCGCGACGTCTGAGCGTCGGCCACGTCTTCGCGCCCGTCGCCACGCCGGCAAGGACGGCCCATCCGCCATCGCGGCCGGCTCCGCCGGTCACACCGTCGCGCCGACCCTGGCTGCGCGGCGCAGCGACACGATGACGGAGGCCCCGCCCACGAAGAAGATCGCCGCCGCCGCGACGAACGGAGCGGGGATTCCCCCGGCGCCCACGGCCACCGCCCCGATCGTCGGGCCGATGATGCCGGCAAGGTAGAGCGGTAGCAGCACGAGGTTGAGGGTCGCCGAGCGCCGCTCCGGGGCAACCTCGACGGCCACCAGCCCAAACACCATCGCCTGGGTCGACGCCTGCAGCGCCGCGTACACCACGGCAATCCCGGCGAGGGCGGCGACGCCGGGCGCGAAGGGCAGGAGGACGAGCATCGTACCGGCGCCGAGGAGCGAGCCCGCAAGGACCCGGCGGAAGCCGATGCGGTCGCCGAGCGGGCCGGCCAGCGGCGAGAGGAGGGCGCCGAACAGGGCCGCCGCCCCGGCGACGAGACCGATCGCCGAGGCGAGGTTCGTGGTGCCGTTCACGTCCTCGACCAGCAGCGGGATGTACGGCCGGCTCATCTGGTTCGCCAGGATCGAGATGCCGAAGATCGCGAAGATCCGGCGCACGGACGGGTCGGAGAAGACGCCGGCGATCGCGCGCCGAGCCAGGGTCAGCGCGCTGCCCACCGGGATCACCGACGGGCGGACCTCCCGCGACCCGACGAGCAGGAGGACGGCCGAGGCCACCGAGAGGAGGCACCCCAGCCAGAAGACATCAGTGAGTGGCAGGCCAAGCCCGTCCACCATCACGGCCGCCAGCACGGGCCCGATCGCGAACCCAACCGGGTTCGTGGCGCCGAAGATGGCGGTCACCGTCCCGACGCGGCGGCGTGGCGTGACGTCCCTGAGGGCGGCCAGCATCACGCCGGTGTTGCCGAGCTGGAAGCCCACCAGCAGGAGGCTGACTGCCAGCTGCCATGGCTCCTGCGCCAGGGCGACCCCGGCGAAGACGAACGCCTCGACGACCGCGCTCCGGACGATCACGGCGCGCCGGCTGTACTTGTCGGCCCAGACGCCCCAGAACGGGACCAGCAGGATGCCGAAGACGAAGATCAGGCTCGTGAAGAGGCCGGTGAACGTCGGGATCTGGTCCTCGGGCAGGCCGACCTCCCGCAGGCGCATCGGCAGGAACGCGAACACCTGCGCGATGCCCAACGCCTCGATCGTGGAGACGATCCCGTAGACGAGGAGGAGCGAGCGCCAGTCCTGCACGGGTCGCGTCGGGGCGGCGCGAGCGGCGGCGGGGGCGGTCGAGGGCGCGGCGGCGGGCGCAACGCCGATCGGCGCGGATGGCTCAGGGGTCACCGGCGGAGTCTACCGGCGCCGCGGCCCCAGCCGCCGCATCGACGAAGGGCCGGCGCCTCACGCTCAGCGCCCCGACGCGCCGACGCCCGGCGTGGCACGATCCGCGGGTGACCGAGCCGAAGCCCGAGGGCGCCTCGTCGCGCCCCCATCCCCGCCACCGCTGCCGCGTCCGGCGCGCCGTCCGGGCGGATCTGCCGGTGATCCTCGATCTGCGCCTGGCCTTCGACCGCGAGCTGCTCGGGGGCGACCTGCCGCCCGACCGCGTCGGGCCCCACCGCTCGCAGGTGGCGGACTACCTGGCGACCCATCTCGACAGTGACGCGTACCGCCTCTGGGTTGCCGTCGAAGGCGGGCGGATCGTCGCGATGGGCGGCCTCGTGGTCGTCGACCGTCCGCCGCACCCGCGCTCGCGACGGACCGGCGAGGGGTTCATCGTCAACGTCTACACGCTGCCGCGCTGGCGCGGCGGCGGCGTCGGCCGTGCGGTGATGGACGCCCTCGTGGCCGACGCCCGGACACTGCGCCTGCGGCGCGTCTACCTGCGGACGTCGGACGCGGGCCGGCCGCTCTACGAGCGGATGGGATTCCGCGACCCCGGCAACTACCTGTCCCTCGACCTCGACTGACGCGACCGCGTCGAAAGGGCCGACCGACCGGCCTGCTGCGCCGGTGAGCCAGCACGAACGCCCGCCTCAATCGCGCCCGGTCGGATTCGGCGCGCCCCACGGCGATGAGAGGCCGCCCGTCTCCTCCAGCCAGTCGGCGATCCGGTCGGCTGCGGCGGGCACGTCGTCATCGGAGACGTCGAGGTCCAGCACCGGCAGGGTCGACGTGGCGACGAGGCCGCGGAGGAGATCCTGCTCGCGCACGAAGACGCCGAGGTCGTCGTACTGGTCCGGCTTGCCGGAGACTCGCAGGCGGTCCGCACGGGCGGCGGCGAAGGTGTCGTCACGGCGGGTGCACAGGACGATCCGGAAGCCGAGCGGCCGCAGCCGCCTCTCCAGCCAGCCGAAGTCGGGGTCGACGCCGTGGCGGCGGCGCTGCTCGGCGCGCGTCGAGAGGTGGAACCGGTCAACGATCCAGCTGTAGTACGGCAGCAGCTCGAAGAGCCGGGCCCACGTGGCGTAGGTCTCCATGGCCCGCGCCTCCTCGGCGGGGTCGTAGTTGATGAGCCCGCGACCCCACGGAACGTCCGTGAAGGCGCACCACTCCGCCGAGATCAACGGCGACGGGTACTCGTACTTCCGGGCGCCCACGATCCGCGGGTGGCGGTTGAGCGCGAAGGCGAGATCGGTCTTGTGGGTGAGCCGGGTCCCCTCCAGGATGACCTTCGGCGTCAGCTTGGCTCCCATGCGCGGAGTGTCGCACGACGGGCCGCGATTCCCTGGCCGTCAGCCGCGGCGCCCGGCGACCTGGCGCCGCGACCTCAGGCCTTCGTCGCAGCGTACGCCGCGAGGGTGCGCTGCCGGGCGGCGGCGTGGTCAACGATCGGCGCCGGGTAGTCGCGACCGATCACGCAGCCGGCCGCAGCCTGCACATGGCCGGGCGCCATCCACGGCTCATGGACGTGCGCGTCGGGCATGCCGGCCAGCTCCGGCACCCAGCGGCGGACGTATGTCCCGTCCGGGTCGAAGCGTCGGCCCTGGCTGACCGGGTTGAAGATCCGGAAGTAGGGCGCGGCGTCCGTGCCTGTCCCGGCGGTCCACTGCCAGCCACCGTTGTTCGACGCCACGTCGCCGTCCACGAGGTGGGTCATGAAGTGGTCCTCGCCCCGGCGCCAGTCCACCAGCAGGTCCTTGGCCAGGAAGCTCGCGGCGATCATCCGGGCCCGGTTGTGCATCCAGCCGCTCGCCGCGAGCTGGCGCATCGCGGCGTCGACGACCGGGTAGCCCGTGCGACCCTCGCGCCAGGCCGCCAGCCCGGTCGGGTCGTCGGCCCACGGCACGGCGTCGAAGGCCGGCCGATAGGCACCGCGGACCACGTGCGGGAAGTGCCACAGGACGTGGGCGTAGAACTCGCGCCAGGCGAGCTCGGACACGAAGACGCGGCGGCCGTCACCGGGACCCTCGACTGCCAGGAGCACCTCCAGCGGGGAGAGCGTCCCGACCTTGAGATCGGCCGACAGGCGCGACGTCCCTTCGACGTCGAGGCGGTTGCGACCGTCGGCGTAGGCCCGGAGCCCGGCAGCGCCAGCCCAGCGGGCGAGGCGCTCGCGCGCGGCTGCCTCGCCGGGATGCGGCAGCAGCGCGACGTCCGCCGTGGGCGCGGGCGACGCCGGGAGATCCTCGCTCGCGAGAGAGCCGGCCGGCAGCGATGGGATCGCGGCAGGGGCGGGCACGAGAGCCCGGCGTTCCACCGCCGCCCAGCGTCGCGAGAACGGGGTGAAGACGGTGAGCGGCCGGCCGTCGACGGTGCGCACCTCCTCGGGCTCGGCCACGAGGAGACCGCGTAGCAGGTGGAACGACTGCCCGGCGGCGACGAGTGCCTCGCCCACCGCACGGTCGCGAGCGCGGGCGAAGGGGCTGACGTCGCGGCTCGCGAACACGTCGGAGGCGGCGGCCTCGGCCGCGAGGGCGGGGATGACGTCCTCCGGCTTCCCGGAACGGACGATCAGCGGGGCGCCGCGAGCGGCAAGTCCCTCGGCGAGCTCGCGCAGCGACTCGAGGAGGAACCACGTCCGGTTCGCCGACGCGCGCGGGCCGTGGAGGAGCCGTGGATCCAGCACGAAGACCGGCACGACGCGCGCGCCCGAGCCGAGCGCCGCGGCCAGCGCCGGGTGGTCGTGGAGGCGCAGGTCGCGTCGAAGCCAGAGCAGGGCAACGCCGGTCTCGGCGCCGCCGCCGTCGAGGGAGGCGTCGCTGGAGGCTGTGATCACGCTCGGGGATCGTCCGGGGGCGCCATGTGGATGGGTGTCCGGCGATGACGGACGTGCGGATGGGGGGACGAGCCTCAGGGGCGGATGGTGAACGAGGTCGCGATGTCGGCGATTGCCTGCGCGTAGTCATTGACGCGATCTGGGGGCGCCGCGAAGGTCAGGACGTAGCCGCGTCCGGGCAGCACGTAGTACACCTGCGTCACCGCCACGCTCCCCGCCTTCCCGTCGGGCCGCGTGAGGGGCGCCACGTAGGCCAGCGAGGAGGCCTGACCTGCGGTGATGAGGATCGGGCGCAGCTGCAGGTCGGTCTCGAGGAGCTGCTGGACCTGGCTCTTCACCGTGGTCGCGAACGTCTCGAGCGAAACGTCGAGCGGCAGGGCGACCTCCGTGACGATGAGCATGACCACGTCGCCCTTCTTCAGGGTGCCCGGGGAGGCATCGAACGCGACGTACGTCGTGGAGCTCGACAGGTTGGCCAGCCGGTCGGCCAGCGACGCGGCGACGGCGGGGCTCTGCGGGCGAAGCGAGGCGATGAGGGCCTCGTGATCGCCGTCCACCTCGACGACGCGCCAGCCGGCCGGAAGGTCGAACGAGAACGAGCCGGGCGGCAGCGGGGTGACGCTCGGCCCGGGTGCACCGGATCCGGGGGCGATCGACGGCGCCCCGGCGCTGCCCGGCGGTGGGCCGCTCGGCGCCGGCGACCCGCTTGCCGCCGGCGTGCCGCTCGGCGTACCGCCGCAGCCCGCGACGACCACGGTGGCGGCCAGGGCGAGGGCCAGGGCGAGGCGAATCCGGCCGCGGCGGGTCCTGCGCAGCGCCATCAGTCGGGGATCTCAGCGGCACGCGCGACCCGGAGGAACGGGCGCACGCGTACCTCGGTCCAGACGCCTTCGCGCAGGTACACGTCCTCGGCCGCGAGGGCCATCGCGGCATCGGCATCGGCCGCCCGGACCAGGAGGAGCGAGGCGGACATGTCCGGGAAGGCCCCGGCCTCCAGGATGCTCCCGGCGACACGCAGCTCCGCGATGCGGGCCAGGTGCGCCGGTCGGTGCGGGCCGCGCGTCTCCGCCGCGTCCGGGGCGTAGGTCGCCTCCACGACGAAGACGGGCTCCATCACGATACCCTCGGGAATCTCGTTGGCCACCTGGTTCCTCCAGCGAAGAGTCGGTCGCGGCGTACGGTACCGCCGAAGCGTCGGATGCGCCGGCGGCCATCCCGGTTGACGCGAGCGGCCAACCCGCTTGACGCCGATTGCCGTCCCCGGACAGCGGCGTCCTGCAGGCGCCGCCAACAGCGACCGTCAGCCGCCGGCGCCGGCGGCCCTCAGCCGCCACCGACGATGAGGACCACGGCCAGCGCTGCGGCTCCAATCCCCATGGCATGGGTACGCCCAATGGGCTCGCGGAGGATTGCGGCGGCCAGGATCACCGTGGACACCGGGTACAGCGAGCCGAGCACGGCAGCCGGCGCGAGGCCGCCGGCCTGGGCCGCGAGCAGGAACGAGGCGTTGCCCGCAAGGTCCAGGACCCCGACGAGGATCACCAGGCCCAGCAGCCGCGGCTGGCCACGCAACGCGAACCGCACCGGCGTCCGGCCGGCCACGACCATCAGCAGGCTGATGGCGCACGAAGTGACCCGCGAGACCGCGAGGGGGGCGAAGAGCCCCTCCTGGACCTGCCCGATGCAGACGAAGTACATGCCGAACGCGACGCCTGCCCCGACGGCCAGCAGGATCCCGCCGCGGCCGGTGGTGCCGTCGTCGGCCATCGAGACGAGCAGGATCGCCACCAGCGCCAGCCCGAAGCCCACGAGACGCACCGGCGTGGGAAGGCCGGCCGTCGCGATCCCGACGGCGACCGGGATGGCGGCCGCCAGCACGCCCGTGATCGGGGCAACGATCCCCATCCGCCCGTCCGCAAGGGCGCGGTAGAGACCAGCCAGGCCGAAGGACCCGAAGACGGCGGCCGCCACCGCCCACGCAGCATCAGACGGCGACGGGACCGCCTCGCCCAGGAACGCAGCGGCCAGGATGGCGCCGAGGAGGCCGACCAGCTGGGTGGCGAGCAGGGCCAGGAAGACGGGCAGGCGCTTGGCGGCCATCCCCCCGCCGAAATCCCCAGCACCCCAGAACGCGGCGGCGAGCAGGCCGCCGGCCGCCGCGACAAGCTCGACCGGCACGGGTGCGCAGGACGGCGGCCTCAGCCGGCCGCCGGCGGAGCCTCTGCGTCGTCGGCGGCGGCCGAGTCGGTCGCCGGCGGAGCCTCTGCGTCGTCGTCGGCGGCCGAGTCGGTCGCCGTCGGGCCAGGCAGCACCACGACCCGGTCGGCGGCGTGATCGTAGCGCTCGGAGGTGGTCAGGTAGATGACCTGGAAGTCGGCCGCCAGGTCGCGCAGCATCGCCACGGCACGCTCGGCCCGGGCGTCGTCGAACGTGACGAACGGATCGTCGAAGATGAGCGGCGGCCGCCGGTCCTGCGTGACGAGACGAACGAGGCCGAGGCGCGCCGCGAGGTAGCCAAGGTCCAGCGTGCCCTGCGAGAGGTCGTCGAGGCGGACCCAGGCGCCGCGCTCGGGGGCGAAGACCGAGATGTCGAGCGTGGCGTCGTTCACCGCGACCCGGCGGTAGCGGCCGCCGGTGAGCCGGGCCAGGTCGCCGCGCATCCGCTTCTCGAGGAAGCGCGTGGCGGTCCGCATCGTGGCGGTCTCCGCGCGCTGGATCGCCTCGAGGGTCGCCTGGTAGATGCGCTGCCGGCGCTGCAGGGCAGCCAGGCGCTCCTGCGCCGACGCGAGTCGTTCGGCCTCGCCGGCGATCTGCTCCGCGTCCACCGGGTTCTGCTCGACCCGGGCGCGGGCACCGGCCTCGTCATCACGGGATCGCTCCAGGGCAGCCTCCTGGTCCCGTACCTCGACCTCGAGGCGCTCGCGGGCCCGCGGTTCCTTGGCGATCGGGCCCAGCGCCTCCAGGGCGGCCGTCTTCTGCTCGATGAGCAGGGCCGCCGCGTCGCGCAGGCTCGGGAGGGTCTCGACCGGCACCTTGCCGACCAGCCCGTCGAGCTGGGCGCGCGCGCGGTCGATCGCCTGGACGTGGGCATCTTCGCGAGCGAGGAGATCCTCGGCCGCGGCCACGTCGTCGACCTCGATTGTCGCGAGCTCCGTGGTCAGGTCGGCTTCCCGGTGCTGGAGGTCGTCCTGGAGCTGGCTTCGCCCCCGCAGGCGGCGCGTGATCTCATCGTCGCGAAGCTGCTTGTGGAGGCGCAGGTCAAAGGCCGCGGCACGACGAGCCCGCGCGTAGGCGGCGAGGCCGACCCCGACGCCCGCGGCGATGATGCCGCCGACGATCGCGGCGACGATGCCGCCAAAGACGCCGATCGCCACGGCCGCCACGCCGCCGACAGCCAGCAGAACGGCCAGCCAGGCGAAGGGACGGTATCGCGGCTCCGGGGTGAGGACCTCGTAGTCGACGGCGGAGGGCCCCTCGCCCAGCTGGGCGCGCAGCTCACCGATCTCCCGGTCGAGCACCCGCGTGCGCTCCACGTGCTGGCGGAGGACGGGCAGGGCATTCGGGGAGGGGTGGCTCTGCTCCAGGGCCGCGACCTGGTCGGCGACGATCACCGCCTGGCGGTTGCGCTCGAAGCGCTCCTGCGCGACGACCCGCTCCTCGGTCAGCCGTTCGGCCTGCCGGGCCTTCTCCAGCAGCGAGCGACGCTCCCCCAGGACGTGCTCGGCCGCGGCACGCCGCTCGCGGGCGCCGACCATGGCGTCGCGGTCGCGCACCAGCTGGGCCAGCTGGCTTTCGCCCTGGGCCACGCCGGCCTCGGATCGTGCGACGGCCTCCTCCGCCACGCGGAGCTGGCCGGGATTGCGCTCGCCGCGCGCCTGAAGCTCGCGCAGCGCGCGGTCGAGGCGGCGCTTCGCGGCACTCGTCCCGCGGTCGGCGCCGCTGATCGATGCCTGCAGCCGGTCGCGCAGCGCCCCCTCGTCGCGGGCGAGGTCGAAGACCTCGTGGTGCCGGACCGAGGCGGTGGAGCGGAAGAACTTCTCGCTGGGGATCCCCGTGAGGTCCGCCAGGATCTCGTCGGCGCGGGCGGGGTCGGTCACGACCTCGTCGTCGAGCACGAGGCGAACCGTGCCCCTGGCCCCCCGGAAGTCCTTCTCCAGGCTTCCCTGCCGGGCTCCGTCGGGATCCTCCTGCACGAAGTCCATCGCGATCCACGGCCGCCCGTCGTCGGCGGTGCCCCAGCTGCGGAGCCCGTCGATCTCGGAGCCGCTCGCCGTCACCTTCCGGAACAGCGCGAGCTCCAGCGCCCGCTGGAGCGTGGTCTTGCCCGCCTCGTTCGGGCCACGGACCACGGTCAGGCCGGGCGCCAGCTCCAGGTCGAGCTCTCGGTGCACCTTGAGGTCGCGCAGGCGGAGGCGAGTGATCCTCACAGGGTCACCTCGCGGCCATCGAGGAGCAGGCGGGCGAGGCGCAACGCCTCGCGTGTCTCGGCAGCGGCATCGCCATGCCCGGCGGCCTCCGCCTCGGCGATCGAGGCCTCGAGATCGCGGACGAGAGCACCCGCGATGGTGTCCGGCGGTGGCATGGGGCCTTCGGGAAGCGCCGCCACGGCGAGGTCGCGAACCCGGATCCGGAAGAAGCGGTCGGCCATCTCGCGCTCGACCTCGTCCGGGGCAAGGTCCAGGTCGTCGGGACAGACCCCGATGATCCGGACGTCGAGGACCAGGTCGGCATCCGCCAGGGCGGCAATGCGCTCGACGAGGGCGGGCTGACTGCCGACGGCAGCGGCGTCCACCTCGAGGCGCTCGAACCGCGTGCGCCCGACGCGGCGCTCTTCCACGGTGACGTGGCGTCCGCCGCCGCGCTCCTCCAGGGTCACCAGCAGGACGTTGCCCGCGCGATCCTGGTCCACGGCGACCGGCTCGGGCGCGCCGCTGTAGGCCCACAGCGTCGCGCCAGCCCGGCCGCGCTGGGTCGAATGCCAGTGACCGAGGGCCAGGTAGTCGAGGTGAGAGGCGGCGATCTCCTCGCTGGTGAAGACCACCTCGTCGTGCTCCGTCCGTTCCGGGATGGAGAGCGAGCCGTGGATCATCCCGACGTGCCACGTCGCCCGGTCGTCCGTCGCGGCGTCGAAGCCGGCCAGCGGGCTCCGCGGGGCACGCTTCGTGGCGAACACCCGGCCATGGACGACGAGGTCCAGCGGCACCAGGACCGCGTCCGGCCGGTCGGGTGTCAGCACGACGAGACGATCCGTGTCGGCGGGCAGGCCTGCCAGCGCGGCGAGGTCGTAGGCCCGGTAGACCGACGACCCGTCGTAGACGTCGTGGGTGCCCGGAATGAGGACCGTCCGGATCGCGCCGTCGGCCAGGCGCCTGATCTCGGCGGCAACCCGTTCGACCGACCGGCGCGGCTGGGTGTTCGAATCAAAGAGGTCGCCGGCGACGAGGAGGAGGTCCACCTTCTCGGCCAGGGCGAGGTCCACGGTGGCCCGGAAGGCGGCGAACTGGCGCTCGCGCTGCGCAGCGGCCTGCTCGCCGAGGTCGGCGTGGCGGGCCCCGAGGTGAACGTCGGCCGTGTGGAGCAGGCGCAGCATGCCTGACCATTGTGACAAATCGCGAGGACGGCGACGAGGGCCCCGCGCGGGGGCGCGCCGGTGACGCCATCGAGGTGGGTCCCCACCCCTCAGAGGGGTCCGGTGCTATCCTGCCGTCAACGCTACCGGTGCGCGCCCCGAGGGCACTGCAACACGTCATCCGGGTCGCGCGGCACCAGGCTTCTTTCGCCTTCCCCGCCGTCCCCGCGGCGGCGGCACACCCTCCGGAACGCACGCCGGCGGCGAGCGCACGGACCTGGAGGAGCAGCACCCTTGACGTACACCGATCGAACTCTCACCTGCGTCGACTGCGGGATGCCGTTCACGCACACGGCCGCGGACCAGGAGTACTACGCCGAGAAGAGCTTCACCTCGGATCCGAAGCGCTGCCCCAGCTGCCGCTCAAGCCGCCGGCAGGCGCGCGGCGAAGGCTCGGACGTCCGCAGCATCGGCGGACCGCGCGGTTACGAGCGCGGCGGCGACCCCGTGGATCGCGAGTACTTCGCGGTCACCTGCTCGCGCTGCGGCAACAACGCCCAGGTTCCGTTCCGACCACGACTGGACAAGCCCGTCTACTGCTCCGACTGCTTCCGGGCGGTCAAGGCGGTCTGAGCTCGGCCCCAGGACCGACGGCCCCAGGACCGGCGGGTCACGCGCCCGCTGACCCCACCGCGACACGACGAAGCCCGGCCTCGCGGCCGGGCTTCGCGGTTGGGTGGGCCCGGAAGGCGGAGGAGGAGGCCCCCCGGGTTCGCGAGGAGTGAGAGCAGGGACATCGTCGGCCGCCCGCGTCATCCGGGCGATTCCGCCCCGTTAACGCTCGTGAACGCCGGGTGCGGGCCGGCCTGCACAGCCTGCCGCTGGACGCCGCCGCGAGCCGGCCTGCACAGCCTGCCCGTCACACGTCCGCCAGGGGCTCCAACTCGTCCTCGTCGGACGGGCGCGGGTCCGCAAGCCGGAAGGTGTCGCCGGCTCGGTGGCGCGTACGGTCGCGGCCGCGCCAGATCGTCGCCCGCCCGCGTCCCTGGACCTGCCACGTTCCATCACGCCCGATGACCGCGGTCTCCTCGTCGATGCCGAGGATGACCGTGCCGCGGGGTGCGGCCAGCACGACGGCTGCGGCAAGCACCTCGGGAAAGGCGTCGTAGTGCGGCAGCACCGCGGCGTCCTCCACGAACCCGAGGGCATCCTGCCACCCGGTCGGGAACCGGAAGAAGCGGCGTCCCCCGACGCGCGGCTGGCGCGCCGCGAGGACCATCGCCCCCGCGGAACACCCGGCCAGGATCCCGTGGCGGTCGTGGACTGAGCGCAGGGCGGCGCCGGCGGGTGTCCCCTGCAGCACGTCGAGGAGGTGGGCGGGCTTGCCGCCGGAGAGGTAGACCAGGTCAGCCTCGCCGATCGCCTGGGCGCAGGCGCCATCGAACGCGTCTTCGCGCGTGCGCATCTCCACGCCCTCGACCTCGGCGCCGAGAGCCGTGAAGTGGGCGCATCCCTGCTCGATCCAGCGCCGGAACGTCTCCTCGCCGTCCGGCCACGACGCCGTGGGGACGACGGCCACCCGGGGCCGCGACCGCCCCGTTGCGGCAAGCAGGTCGCGGTCGACCTGGTCCATGGCGGGGGTGAACTCGCCGGATCCGACGAGGACAATGGGGCCGGGCATGGGGGCAGTCTACGGCGATCTCGCCGGGGGACCGGATGAGCGCTCCCGGCGGGACCCACGAAGGGGCATCCGAACGGGGTACTGTTCACGCGGTACGCGGCTCGCTATGCTCGAGGCGTCGCCCCGTCGCGCGTCCGCCAGGGAGGGCGCCGCGCAGACCGCCGGCCACCGCACAGAGGGAGGAACGATGGAATCGACCGGATCGACCGGGACCCCGCCGCCTGAAGGGGCGCCCGCACCGCAGGCGGCGCCGCCGCCCCCGCCGCCGGCCGAGGCCGCGCCGCCGCCCCCGCCGCCGGCCGAGGCCGCGCCGCCGCCCCCGCCACCCGCCGCCGTCCCGGACGCGGCACCCGCCGCGCCGCCGCCTCCGGCCGCTGCGCGCCGAGCTCCCGCACCGCGCGCGCAGCCCCGACGTGGATGAACACCGTCACGTCCTCGGCCAACGTGGCCGGGCCCGGCGGCCTGATGTACGCCAACGTCCCGTCGAGGATCTTCGCCTACATCATCGACGCCATCATCATGGCCGTCGCCTTCGCGATCCTGTTCGCCGTCTTCGCCGGCCTCCTGATCGGCTCTGCCGCGGGCGGCCTGGGGTTCATGTCGTTCGTCTGGTTCGTCATCCTGCTCGTCCTGTACGCCGCGGGCAGCGCGATCTACTTCATCTACACGTGGACCAAGCTGCGCGGCTCGCCGGGCCAGCGCGTGCTCGGCCTCGAGACGCTCAACGCCGCGGACGGGGCGGTGCTCACGCAGCCCCAGGCCATCCGGCGCTGGCTCTTCCTGTTCGGCCCGTTCGTGCTCGCCCAGGTCGCGAGCTTCATGCTGGGCGGGCTTGGAACGATCCTCGGCCTGTTGACGTTCGGCTACGCCATCTACCTGCTCTACACCGCCGCGAACAGCCCGAAGCGCCAGGGCTTCCACGATGTGCAGGCCAGCACGGTGGTCGTCAAGATCGTGAAGTAGGCCATCCCGGCCGCGCCCGGCGCGACCGATCACCCCGGACAGCTCGACGCCCCGGCCCGTGCGGCCGGGGCGTCGTCGATTGGGCCGAGCGCGCGGATCAGGCCCGGCGCTGCGCCTTCCCGTCCGTCGTCCGGGCCCGCCGCAGGTATGCGGCGTCGCTGTACATCGACTTCTGCATGGCCGGCGCCATGGCCACCGAGACCTCGTGCAGGGCAGACTGCTGGAGCTCGTCGGCGAGCGCCAGCAGCTCGGGGTCGTCCCCGGCATAGGCCCGGATGCGGCCGGCAACTCCCGTGAGGGAGCTCGATGCGCGCCGGTAGTCGCCGCCCTTGTTGAGCTCGACCGCCTCCATGCGGGCCCGCGCCGCGAAGAGCCGGGCCACCAGGCGGTCCACGTCGTGCGTCCGCGGCTGGCGGTCGTTGGTGGCGTGGTCGGCGTAGGTCCAGTGGGCGTCCGCCCGGTCGCCGGCAAACGCGCCGTCGCGATCGTGAACCGCGACGCTCACGCCGGCCTGCTCGCCCGGCGACCCGTACGGGAAGTTGACGCGCAGCACGACCTCGCGTTCCTGGCGCGCGACGAGGTCGCCGACGTCCACCGACCAGGAGTCGGGACCCTGGCGCTCCGCGCGCTCGGGTCCCAGCATCTCGAGCTGGGCCCCGTACGGCAGCCTGACGTCCAGGCGCACGGACCGGGCGACGACGTCGAGAGCCTCGCCCAGCTCGCTGGTCATGATGTCGGCGATCTGCTGCGCGGTCTCGATGTAGTAGAAGTTGCCGCCTCCGGCGGTGGCCATCGCCTCCAGGAGCGCCTCGTCGAAGTCGTGCCCGACGCCGAACGTCGAGGTGGCCACGCCCCGGCGGCGCAGCTCCGCCGCGTGCGTCTCCAGCTCGAAGCGGTCGGTGATCCCCACGTTGGCCAGGCCGTCGGTGAGGAGCAGCGTCCGCGACACGCCCTCCCCCCCGGCGTGGAGGGCGACCTGCTCGCAGCCGCGCATCCAGCCTTCGAAGAGGTTCGTCGAGCCGCGCGCGTCGACGCGCCGCAACGCCTCTCGCGCGGCCTCGCGCGCGCCGCCGCTGGCGGTCGAGCTCGCGATGACGACGTCCACGTGGTCGTCGTAGAAGACGACCGAGAACCGGTCGCGCTGGTCGAGCGTCGCGATGGCGCGGTCGACGGCCTCCTTCGCGAGGCGCATCTTCGCGCCGCCCATCGAGCCGGAGCGGTCGAGGACGAGGGAGACGTTGACGGGGAGCCGGTCGGTCCGGCGATGCGCATCGGGTGCGACGAGTCGGACGACGAGGTAGCGGGTGCTGCGGGCGGGCGCCCGGACGTATGCCCGGTCCTGGCGAATGTCGAAGGTCATGGCTGGTCCTCCTCGAGGAGCTGGCGAGCCGCCTCCAGGAGGCGGGTGACAGCGCGGTTCTGGCTGCGCGTGAGGGGCCGCCGGACGTGCAGCTCGACGTCCGGGGCGAGCACGAAGCGCTCCCAGTGGGATCGCTCGGCGACAGGAGGTTCCGGGGGGGCAGGCGCGGCGAGGTCGGCCGCCGTCACCGCGACCTCCCTGGCCACGAGACCGCCACCGGCGAGCGGCGGCATGCCGAGGCGACGGGCGGCGGGCGGGAGCATCGGCGCGGATCGAGTGGCAGGCAGGCTCGATGGCGCCTGCGGGCTGGTTCCCGTCGCCGACGAAGGGACGGCCGTCGATGGCGT
Organism: uncultured Chloroflexia bacterium; assembly: GCA_963810065.1. Lineage (GTDB taxonomy): Bacteria > Chloroflexota > Limnocylindria > Limnocylindrales > CSP1-4 > CTSoil-043. The sequence continues at coordinate 265,710 of CAWELX010000004.1, forward strand.
CCGGAGGTTGCCCATCCCGAGAACGGCCCTGACGTAGTCGAGCGCCGAATCGGCGGGCGCCTCCGCAGGACCCTCCGCCTGGGCGATGGCTTCCTCGTCGGTGAGCGACGCGAGCCGTGCCCGGATCTCGGCAAGCGGCAGGTGCTCGCGCTGCAGGCGCCGGACCAGGCGAAGGCGGGCAAGGTGGCCGTCGTCGTAGCGGGCACCCGGCCCGCTGGTTCCCGGCGACCTCAGGAGCCCCTGGCTGATGTAGTAGCGAACCGTCCGGGGCGTGACGTCTGCCAGGTCGCAGAGGTCGGACAGGGAGTAGGTTCCGTCAGGCATGGGGGGATTGTGACACTGCTACGTTGCACTGTCAAGACCTGTCGGACCTGCCATCGCCGCCGCGCGGCGAGTCCGTGACCGGTGCCGGCGGATCTCCTATCGGACGGCGGCGGCCTCCGGCGCCCGGAAGGGCGGCAGCCCAAGGCGCCCGGAGCCGAAGCGGGTGCCGGCACGGCCCCAGGCCAGGGCGGCCGCGTCCTCCAGGCGCCCGATGGCCGCGAACCGGCCGCCGGACTGCACGAACTCGGCACAGGCCCGGATCTTGGGGCCCATGGAGCCGGCGGGCCACGTCTTGGCGTCCAGGCCCGCGAAGGCCTCCGCGGGCGACATCTGGCGAATCGCCTCCGCCTGGTCGGTGCCCCAGCCGCGGTAGACCGCGTCGACGTCGGTCAGCAGCAGGAGCCCGTCGGCGCCCACGGAGCGCGCGAGCACGACCGCGGCGAGGTCCTTGTCGATGACCGCCTCGCGGCCCTCGTAGCGGCCGTCGGCGAGCTCCGCGACCGGGATCCCCCCGCCGCCCGAGGCGACGACGAGAACGCCCGCCTCGACGAGCGTGCGGATGGACGGCGCCTCGACGATCCGGAGCGGCGCCGGCGAGGGCACCACGCGCCGCCAGTGCTTCCCGTCGGGGGCGATGGACCAGCCCCGCTCGGCGGCATGGGCGCGGGCCGTCGCCTCGTCGTAGACAGGCCCGACGGGCTTGGTCGGATGCTGGAACGCCAGGTCGTCGCCGCGGACGACGACCTGGCTCACGATGACCGCGATCTCGCGGGTGATCCCCCGCTCCAGGAACGCCGCGTGGAGCGCCTGGGTCAAGAGGTAGCCGATCTGGCCCTGGGACTCCGCTCCCAGGACGTCCAGCGGCGGGGCCGGCACGACGTCCGCCGCCATCTCGGCCGAGATCGCGAGGAACCCGACCTGGGGTCCGTTGCCGTGGGTCAGGACGATCTCCGCGCCGCTGCGCTCGGCGAGCTCGACGAGCGCCCGGGCGGCTGTCTGCAGGTTGTGGCGCTGGACCTCGGTGGAGCCGGGCTCCCCGCGCTGGATCAGGGCGTTCCCGCCGAGCGCGACCGCGATCCGGGTCACCGAAGGCGCTCCCCCCGGCGATCCCCGCTGATCAGGGCGTACAGGATGGCCTGCTCCGTGTAGACGCGGTTCTCGGCCTGGTCCCACACGCGGCTCTGCGGGCCGTCCATGACCTCGTCGGTCACCTCGTCGCCGCGGTGCGCCGGGAGGCAGTGCAGGAAGACCGCGCCGGGGGCGGCGCCGGCCATCATCGCCGCGTTCACGGTGTACCCGGCGAAGACCCGCCGGCGCTCCTCGCGCTCGTCCTCCTTGCCCATCGAGGCCCACACGTCCGTGTAGATCGCGTCCGCCCCGCGCACGGCGTCGGCCGGGTCGGTCACGATCTCGATGCTGCCGCCGCTCACCTCGCAGTGGCCGCGCGCGGCGGCCACGATCGCGTCGTCCGGGCGGTAGCCCTCCGGGGTCGCGACGACCAGCGGGAAGCCAAGGTAGCCGGCGGCCTGGATCAGCGAGTGAGCCACGTTGTTCCCGTCGCCGATGAAGGCGATCCGCCGGCCGCGGAGGTCGCCAAAGGCCTCCTCCAGGGTCATGACGTCGGCCAGCGCCTGGCAGGGATGGTGCTCGTCGGTGAGGGCGTTGATGATCGGGATCGTGGAGTGGGCCGCGAGCTCCTCCACCCGGGCGTGGGCGAAGGTGCGGATCGTCAGGGCCGAGAGATAGCGCGACAGCACCCGGGCGGTGTCGGCGACGGTCTCCCCGTGCCCGAGCTGCAGCTCGTCGGGCCGCATGACGATCGGGAGCATCCCCAGCTCCCAGGCGGCGTACTCCAGGCTGACGCGCGTCCGGGTGGACGGCTTGTCGAAGATCATCCCGACCCGGCCGCCGGCAAGCGTGTCGCGGTGCCGGCCCGGCTCGCGCTTGAACCGGTGGGACAGGTCGAGGATCTCGCGGGTACCGGCAGTGCCCGAGCGAATCGAGGGTCAGGAAATGGTCGGCCATCGTCGGGATCCTATGCCTGGGTGGTGGGCGCAGCGCCCGCCCGGGCGCTGGTGACGATCTTGCCGAGCATGTCGCCGAGGGTCGGCGCGTCGGCCTCCGGGGGCAGCTCGTCCAGCTCGTAGCGGACGCGAACGACCGGCTTCTCCAGGGTGAGGACGCGGGTCAGGTCGATCGGGTTCGCGGCGAGGACGAGGTCGGCCGGCATCGCGTTGAGGGTCTGCTCCAGCTCGTCCATCTGCTCGCGGCCGTAGCCCATCGCCGGCAGGAGGTTCTCGAGAGCCGGGTACTTCGCCAGGGTGCGGGCAAGGTCGCCGATCGCGTACGGGCCGCGGGTCGACGATCTCGGCCGCGCCGAAGCGGCGCGCGGCGACGACGCCGGCACCGTAGGTCATGCCGCCGTGGGTCAGCGTCGGGCCGTCCTCGACGATCGCGACGCGCTTGCCGGCGATCTCGCCACCGACGAGGGTCAGGGCGGAGCGGGCGAGGATCACCTCGGCCCGCGGATTGAGCCGCGCGATGTCGTCACGGACGGTCGTGATCTGCTCGGCGGTGGCGCTGTCCACCTTGTTGATGACCACGACGTCGGCCATCCGGATGTTCGTCTCGCCCGGGTGGTAGTGCATCTCGTGGCCCGGGCGCAGCGGGTCGGCGACCACGACGAACAGGTCCGGCTTGTAGAACGGGAAGTCGTTGTTGCCGCCGTCCCAGATGACGACGTCGGCCTCCTTCTCGGCCTCGCGCAGGATCGCCTCGTAGTCCACGCCGGCGAACAGGACGCGCCCCGCGTCGAGATGGGGCTCGTACTCCTCGCGCTCCTCGATCGTCGTCTCGTGGCGGTCGAGGTCCGCGTAGGTCGCGAACCGCTGCACGCGCTGCTTCACGAGGTCGCCGTAGGGCATCGGGTGGCGGACGACGACGACACGGAGCCCCTGCTCCTCGAGGAGCGCGGGCGAGGTAGCGGGTCGTCTGGCTCTTGCCGGCGCCCGTGCGGGTGGCGCCGGTGGCAACGACCGGCTTGGTGCTGGGGATCATCGTGCGGACGGGGCCCAGGAGCACGAAGTTGGCGCCGCCGGCAAGCGCCCGGCTGGCCTGGTGCATCACGTACTCGTGGGTGACGTCGCTGTAGGCGAAGACGACGCGGTCGATCCTCTGGGTCGCGAAGATCTTGTCGATCGCGTCCTCGGGGACGATCGGGATCCCGGCCGGGTAGAGCGGGCCGGCCAGCTCGGGCGGATAGCGCCGATCCTCGATGCCCGGGATCTGCGTCGCGGTGATGGCGACGACCTCCACGGTCGGGTCATCCCGGTAGACGACGTTGAAGTTGTGGAAGTCGCGCCCGGCGGCCCCCATGATCACGACCTTCAAGCGGTCCATGGTTCGTCCGTCCTCCAGGCCGTCGCGGGAAACGCTCGCGCGGGGACGTTGTGAGCCCGGGCGCGCGCCGACGACGGCGTCGGCGGACGAGCCGGTTCCCGGCCTGGGCCCGGCGGTCGTCCTGTTCGTCGAGTGTCACGGCCCTGTCAAGCCACAGGGAAGGGCCGAGCGGCCCAGCCCAACCGGGACGTTCGACCAACCGCCGACCCGGCGGCGGAGCCGGCAGCGCGAGGGGCGCGAGCCGCGATCAGCGCGACGGCAGGTCGTCGCGCGTGTCGACGTCGCGGAGCGAATCGCCGGCCGGGTCGAGCTCCCGCCAGCGCTCCGGGCCAAGGGTCCCGACGCCGGAGCTGCCCGAAGAGCCCGAGGAGGCTTCGCGTGCCGGCGGCCAGGGCAGCCGCCGCCGCCGGACGCACCGTGCCACGCGGACGGCGGAGGGCAGCGGCCGGAGCCGCCCGTCCTGCTGGAGCGCGACCACGTCGAGCGGCGGTCCCTCGGCCTCGGGGCCCAGCCACAGGAGCAGCTCGGCGAGCAGCGTCGGCGCGAGAGCCGGCTGGTCGCCGCCGACGACGAGTGCCAGCGGGGCGCGGGCGGCGGCGAGTCCCGCGGCCAGCCCGGCGAGCGGCCCCAGGCCGGCCGCGGCATCGCGCACGACGCGCACGGGCACCTCGAGGTCGACCGGAAGCCGCGGGCGGGCGCCGTCGGCGCCGATGACCACGACGACCTCGTCCACGACCGTGGCCACGGCCGCGATCGCGTGATGCAGCAGCGGCCGGCCGTCGACCTCGACCGCCAGCTTGTCGGGCCCGAAGCGGCTGGAGATGCCCCCGGCGAGGACGATCCCGGTCGCGCGCGGCGAGCTCACGGGGGCGGCAGGTCGGCGAGGGCGACGACCGGCACACCGAGGCGCTCGGCAGCTTCTTGCTGGCGCCGGTCGGCCGTGATCAGCGTCGCACGGCGTCCACACGCAACCTCGATGTACGCGGCATCCGGGACCCTGATGCCGATCGACAGCGCGAGCCCGAACGCAGCGTTGGCGAACCGGTGCGGGTCGACCTCCTCGAACGACACCGAGGCAAGCGCGTTCATGATCTCCTCCGCCCTTGCACGGCTGACCCGGCGCTCACGAATGCCCCGCTCCATCGCCGATGCAACTTCGAGGAGGAACAAGGGAGGCTCGACAGCATGAAGCGTGCCGCCGCGAAGCGCCCGCTCCACGCTGAGGGCACCTGCCCGATCTGCCTCATCTTCGAATGCCCATCGCATGACCACGCTAGCGTCGATGACGGCCTCGATCATTGAACGGAGTCCCTGGGAGGGAGGTACCCCAGGAGGCGCTCGCCGAACTCCTCGCGGACCGCGTCGAGGATGGCGTCGACCGTGTCGTGGGGGCCGCTGGGCGGCTTCGTCGTCGCGCGGATCGCGTCGAGGCGGTCGAAGGCGCGGCGGCGGCGCTCGAGCATCCGCTCCCAGGTGTCGGGCCAGTGCGCCGCGTTCCAGCGGGCGATGTAGGCCGCCGCGGTCCTCGTCCACGTCGGCGGCGTACGGGGCGACCGCCTCCCGCGCGGCCGCGCCCGGCGCGCGAGCCACCGGGAGGTCGAGGGCGGCGGCCGGGATGCGCACCGCGCGGCCGATCCGAACGGTCGCCAGCGACCCGTCCGCGATCCGGCGGCGCACGGTGCGCAGGCTGATCCCGAGCCGCGCGGCGGCCTCGGTCGGCGGTCAGGTAGTCGGGCTCTCGCATGGCATGAATGGTGCCATGCGATGCCGGCAGATGTCAATCAGCGCCGCCGGTCAGTGGGCCGCTCGCGGGCCCCTGACGTGGCCGTCGGGCGTGCGCGCCAGCACGCCGCGCCGATTGAGCTCCTCGAGGAGCGCCATCACGTACTTGCGGCTCGTCCCGGTCGCGTCGCGCAGGGCGGCCGGGGTGAGCGGGCCGGGCGTCGCCAGCCGGAGCGCGACCGTCTGCAGCCGGGCGAACATCGGCGCCGACCAGGCCAGGTCCTCGTCGACGCGGACGATCCGTCCCGACCCCTCGAGCGCGCGGACCCCGGCCGGCGGGCAGCCGGCGGCGCGGGCAGCTTCGGGCAGGGACGGCGGCGCAGCGCGTGTCGAGGGCGGCCTCGAGCCGGTCCATCGCGGCCAGCACGGCCGCGGGGAGGGCGACGGACGCGCCCGGGCAGGTGCACCAGGTCGCCGGTGCGGGCCAGCCTCCCGGCTTCGACGAGCGCCTCGACGAGCGCTCCTCCCGCGTCGCCGGCGACAGCCGCGTCCACCGACGCACGCCGTCGCAGGGCGCGTCCGAGGGGGCCGCGGAGCTCGGCGAGCGAGACGCCGGCGTCCGGCACGGATCCCACGGCGGCGAGCGCCGCCGCGATCAGCTCGGACGCGACCGCCGGGGCGAGGACGAGCCGGCCGGCCACGACCCCACGGCCCTGCGGGAGCGCCCCGACCTCGGGCCGCGACCGCGGCAGCGCCCCGTGCAGGGCGAGCAGCGCCGTGGCCCGCTGGCCGGGCGACGCGGCGCGCGCGAGGGCCGCCACGTCGGCGGCCGTCGCGCGGCGCCACGCGGCCCCGGTGGGCGGCCGCGGGTCCAGCACGAGCCCGCCCGCGAGCGGCTCGGCCGGGGACGGGCGGCGCAGCACGAATCGATCGCCCGGCGCCACCGCGATCGGCGCCGCCAGCCGCAGGATCGCCGTCGCCCCGCCGTCCGGGAGGTCGTCGACGTCGCGCCGGGAGCGCCGGACGACGCCCTCGACCTGGGCCGTCCCCAGGTGGACCCGGACGGAGGTTCCGGCCGGCCGGCCGGGTCCGGCGCGTCCCGCCTGCCGCGAGATCCAGCGCCGGCCGCAGGGAGACCAGCAGCCGGTCCGTGGCGACGACCGCCGGGTCGTCCGTCAGCACCGCCCCGCGGACCACCGCCCCCCGCTCGACGCCCGCCAGGTTCATCGCCAGTCGCCCGCCGGGACCGCCGGCGTCCACCGGCGTGCCGCGGACCTGCAGCTCCCGGGCGCGCACCACGACCCCGCCGGGCTCCAGCCGCAGCGCTGCTCCCGCGCGCCACCGGCCCACCCCGCAGCGTGCCCGTGACCACCGTGCCGCGGCCCTTCACGCCGAAGACCCGGTCGACGGCCATGCGAGCCGGGCCGGGTGCGCCGGCGCCGTCGGCCAGTGCCCGGTCCCGAAGGCCGACCAGCGCCGCGACCAGCGCGTCGATCCCCTCGCCCGTCACGCCCGAGACCGCGACGCCCGGCGCGCCGGCGAGCGCCGTCGGCGCCAGGAGCGCCCCGATGGCCGTCCCGGACCTCGGCGACGCGTTCCTCGTCGACGGCGTCCCGCTTCGTGATCGCGACCAGGGCATGGCGCACGCCCAGCGCGTCGAGCAGCTCGACGTGCTCGCGCGTCTGGGCCCGCGGCCCGTCGTCCGCCGCCACCACCAGCAGCACGGCGTCGATCTCGCCCGCCCCGACGAGCATGTTGCCGACGAGGCGGTCGTGGCCCGGGACGTCGACGAAGTCGAGGACGTCGCCGTCGGGCAGGAGCAGGTGGGCGTAGCCGACCTCGATCGTCATCCCCCGGCGGCGCTCCTCGGGGAGCCGGTCGGCGTCGATCCCGGTCAGGGCCCGGAGCAGGGTCGTCTTGCCGTGGTCGATGTGGCCGGCGGTGCCGACGACGACGGTCACGGCGCGAGGTCGCGTCGGGCGTCACCGGCGACCTCCGACCGACCGAAGCGCCACGGCCAGCGCGCCTGCCAGCTCGCCATCGGACGCCGGGTCGACCGTCCGCAGGTCCAGGACGACCCGACCGTCCTCGATCCGCCCGACGACCGCGGGGTCCCCGGCGCGGAGCGCGGCGAGCAGCCGGTCGGCCGAGCGCGCGGCGAGCGCGAGCCCGAACGACGGGAGCGTCTCGCCGGGCAGCGACCCGCCGCCGAGCGTGGCGCTGAGCGGGACCGCCGACCGCCCCCGGGACCCGCGCCGCCAGCGCGTCGGCCCGCGCCCGCGAGCACGTCGGCCGGCGTCGCGATCATCCGCCAGACGGGGATCTCGCGTCGTGGCCAGGCCCGCGCGGTAGAGGCCGAGCGTGGCGGCCACGCCGGCGAGCGTCGCCTTGTCGGGGCGCATCGCCCGCGCCAGGGGGTCCCTGCGGAGCCGGGCGACGAGGTCGGCCCGGCCGACGATCAGCCCGGCCTGCGGCCCGCCGACCAGCTTGTCGCCGGAGAAGGTCGACGAGGTCGGCGCCGGCCGCCAGTCGCTCCATCGGCGTCGGCTCGTGGGCCAGGCCGAAGGCCGCCGTGTCGAGGAGCGCGCCGCTGCCCAGGTCGTCGACCACGAGCGCGCCGTGGGCGTGGGCGAGGGCGGCGAGCTCCGCCGGGTCCGGGGCCTCGGTGAAGCCGGCCATCGTGAAGTTGGACGGGTGGACGCGGAGGACCATCGCCGCCCGGCCCTCGCGGAGCGGCGCCTCGAAGTCCTCGACGCGGGTCCGGTTGGTCGTGCCGACCTCGACCAGGCGCGCGCCGGCCCGCCGGACGATCTCGGGGATCCGCACGCCCCCGCCGATCTCGACGAGCTCGCCCCGGCCGACCGACGACGCCCTTCCGCCCGGCCAGGCCAACGGCCAGGACGAGGGCGGCGGCGCAGTTGTTCGTGACGAGGGCGTCCTCGGCGCCGGTGAGCGCGACGAGGTGCTCCTCGGCCGCCCGGTAGCGGCGGCCGCGCCGGCCGGTCGCCCGGTCGAGCTCCAGGAGGAGCGGCTCACGGGCGGCGGTCGCGGCCGCGCGGATCGCGGCGTCCGGCCAGGGCGCCCGCCCCAGGTTGGTGTGCACGATGACGCCCGTGGCGTTGATGACCCGGGCCGGGAGGGCACCCGCGGCGTGCGCGTCGAGCCGGGCGAGGATCGCGTCGGCGAGCGCGTCGAGCGCCCGCGGCGCGTCACCGGACCGCCAGGCGCGCCCGCTCGTCGTCGATCGTCTCGCGGGCGACCGCCACGAGCGCCTCGTGCTCCCGCTCGCCCGCTCGCGGCCGCACCGCGGCGAGCAGCCGCTCGACGCCGGGCGGCCGAGGTCGGTTCGCGCTCATCGCGGCAGCCGTCAGCCGTCGCCGGCGGCCAGTCGCCGGAGCACAGGCCCGGCCCGCCCGAACGCCTCGTCCAGGAGGGCCGGCTCCAGGCCGTGGGTGATCCGGAGGTGGTGCTCGACACCGAAGGCGGCGCCGGGGGCCACGAGGACGTCCGCCTCGCGGCGCAGCGCGTGGGCGACCTCCACGCTCGGCAGGTCGAGGTGGTAGCGGACGAAGCCGAGCGCGGTCGCGGCGGGCGGGACGATCGAGAGGAGGTCGGCGTTCGCGTCGATCCAGCCCGCCAGCCGGCCGTAGCCCCGCGCGGATGTAGCCGCGGGTCCGGGCGAGCAGCCGCTCCCGCGTGACCGGCTCGAGGGCGAGCTCGCCGAGGCGCATCGAGAGCATCCCCGTGGCGATCGTGGCGTACTCGTGGCGCCGCCAGGCCGCCTCGATGATCTCCGGCGGGGCGACGATCCAGCCTAGCCGGAGGCCCGGCAGCCCGAACGCCTTCGACAGGCTGCCGACACTGATGGTCCGCTCGTAGCGGCCCCAGAAGGTCGGCGTGAGGACGTCCGCCAGCGCGCTCCGTGCCCCGGTACACCTCGTCGGCCAGGAGCCACGCTCCCGACCGGCGGGCGGCCGCGACCACGACGTCCATCTCGTCGTCCGTGAGGATCGTCCCGACCGGGTTGTTCGGGTTGGTGACCGCGATGAGCTTCGTCCGATCCGTGACCGCGCGGTCGAGCGCCGTCGAGGTCCGGCCGCCAGCCTCGATCCGGATCCAGCGGGAAGGTCAAGACCACGGCGCCGGCGTTCTGCGCGATCCCCCGGATCTGCCGGTATCCCGGCTCCATGACGACCACCTCGTCGCCCGGCTCCACGAGCGTCGAGGTCAGGATCGCGTTCGCCTCCGAGGCGCCAACCGTGACGAGCACGTTCTCGGGCCCGGCCCCCATCCAGGAGGCGATCCGCTCGCGCAGCAGGGGCGTGCCCGCGACCGGCGGGTAGTGGAGGTCCACGTCGAGGAGGCGGGCCAGCTCGGCGTCGTCGGGGCGAGCCTCGACCTCACCGCCGGCCGGGCCCGCGGCGCCGGGACCGCCACCGGCCAGGAGCTCGCCGAGCCGGACCGCCCGGACGCCGCTGTCGGCGAGGTTGTAGGCGACGGTCGTCTCCCAGCGGGACTGCCACTCCTCCAGCTCGAACGGGGTGAACGGCATCTGGCAGCTCCTCGACGCGGCGCGGTGGCAGTCTGGCGACCGGCCCGGGCCGGCGCGGCTGCCGGGCTCGACTGGCGGGAGCGCATGGGAGTCGAACCCACCCGGCCGCGGCATGCGCGACCGCACCGGTTTTGAAGACCGGGGCCGCCACCGGGCGACAACCGCCCCCGTGTGCGGGATGGTAGCGCCGGCGGCGCGCCGCCGGCGACGTCGCCGTGGGGGCGCGCGCCACCTATCATCCGGCCATGACCGCGTCCGACAGCGTCCCCGATCGCGCTCACCGACCTGACCGAGTGCGGCGGCTGCGCCGCGAAGCTGGGCGCCGACGTGCTCGGCCGAGGTGCTGGCCGGCCTCGGCGCGACACCCGCCCCGCCGGAGCTGATCGCCGGCCTCGTCCCCGCCCGACGACGCGGCCGTCTACCGGCTGTCCGACGACCTGGCGGTGATCGGGACCGTCGACTTCTTCCCGCCGCTCGTCGCCGATCCAGGGACGTTCGGGGCGATCGCGGCGGCGAATGCCTGCTCGGACGTCTTCGCGATGGGCGGGCGGGTGCTGTTCGCGCTGTCGGTGGCGGCGTTCCCGGAGGACCTGCCGGTCGACGTGATGGCGGCGATCGTCGGCGGGGCGGCCGAGGTCGTGCGCGAGGCCGGCGGGACGCTGGCCGGGGGCCACACGATCCGCGACCCGGAGCCGAAGTTCGGGCTGGCGGTGGTGGGGGTCGGCGCATCCGGACCGGTTGCTGCGCAAGGGCGGGGCACGGCCGGGCGACGTGCTGATCCTGACCAAGCCGCTGGGAACGGGGCTGCTCGTGTCCGGGGTCGCGGCAGGGACGAACGGCGCCGGCCGACCTGGAGGCGGCGATCGCGTCCATGCGCCGGCTCAACCGGGCCGCCGCGGAGGTGCTGGTGGCGGCGGGGGTGATCGCGGCCACCGACGTCACCGGGTTCGGTCTCCTGGGCCACGGCCTGGAGATGGCGCGGGCCTCGGGCGCCCGGCTCGTCTTCGACGCGGCGGCGCTCCCGGCGCTGTCCGGCGCTCTGGCCTGGCGGCGGCCGGCGTCGAGACGGGCGGCGCGGCCCACAACCGGCGCTTCACGGCGCCGGCGCTGGAGGTCGCGCCGGGTGTCGACCCGGCCCTCGTCACGCTCGCCCACGACCCCCAGACCTCGGGAGGGCTGCTGGCGTCCGTGCCGCCCGACGCCCTGCTGGCCGTGGAGGACGCGCTGCATGCGGCCGGCATCACCTCGTGGCGGATCGGCCGGGTCGAGGCCGCCACCGAACCGGGCATCACGCTGGAGTGAGATCACGCTCGCCCATAACAGCGTGCTCTCGCAGGGATCTCTGCCTCGGGCTGGGCCGCCCCCCGGATCGAACGCGGAGAGGCCGAGGCTGCTCCGCTTCGCGTGGGAACAGTCATTACTTTGGGGATCAGTGGGGGACGGGCATGCCCCTGGACCAGGGTCGGGCCGGCGGCCGAGTCCGGGGCTCCGCGAGCTGCGGCTCGTCGAGCGCGAACCCGTCCGCGGTCCCGGCCGACCTTCGGGCCCTTTGCGGTGCACCCGCGTGCGAAGGCGCACCGTGCTGTCGGCCCGAAGGACTCTAGTCGGCTGGGCAGGCGGAGTGCCACGCTGCCTGCCGGAGGTGCGACATGGCGGACTGGCGCGACCGGCTCAACGGCGATCCCCTCCCCTGGCTGCTCGACGAGGCGAGCCCGGCGGTGCGCCACCTGGCACTGCGCGATCTGCTCGACCGGCCCGCCGACGACCCCGACGTGCGGCGCCGCCCGGGCCGCCGCCACCCGTGCGAACCCGATCGCCGCGATCCTTGCCGCCCAGGATCCCGCCGGCTGGTGGGAGAAGCCCGGCCACGGCTACGGCCCGAAGTACCGCGGCACGACCTGGTCGCTGATCTTCCTCGACCAGCTCGGCGCCGACCCGGACGAGCCGCACGTGCGCGCCGGCTGCGCGTACGTGCTTGCCCACAGCCAGGCCCGGACCGGCGGCTTCGGCGTGCTCCGCCGCCGCGAGCGAGAAGCCACCGCCGCCCGGCGTCGTCCTCCACTGCCTGAACGGGAACCTGCTGCGGGCCCTCATCGGCTTCGGCTGGCTCGACGACGAGCGGGTCGGGCGGGCGATCGCCTGGCAGGCGACCGCCATCACCGGCGAGGGCGAGCCGCACTGGAACGCGGCCACCCCGGGGCCGGGCTTCCGCTGCGGCGCGAACGAAGGGTTCCCCTGCGCCTGGGGCGCCGCCAAGGCGCTCCTCGCCCTCGCCCGGATCCCGCCGGATCGGCGGTCGCCCGCGGTCGACCGGGCGATCGACGGCCTCCGTCGACTTCCTCCTCTCCCGCGACCCCGCCGTCGCGGACTACCCGATGGGCTACGGCAACACGAAGCCGAGCGGCTCGTGGTTCCGGCTCGGCTTCCCGTCCGGCTACGTGACGGACGTCCTGCAGGTGCTCGAGGCGCTCGTCGAGGCCGGCGCCGGGCGCGACCCGCGCCTGGACCACGCGATCGAGTGGCTCCTCGCCCAGCAGGACGCCGACGGGCCGCTGGGCGAACCGCTACGCGTACGCCGGCAAGATGTGGGTCGACATCGACGCGCCGGGCGCGCCCAGCCGGTGGGTCACGCTGCGCGCCTGCCGCGTGCTGAGAGGCCTCAGATGAGCGGGGACTACAGCGTGGCACGGGGCCCGGCCGTGGCACGGGGCCCGGCCGTGGCACGGGGCCCGGGCGAGGACGACACTGTCGCGTCCGCGGAACGCACCCCGCGACGCGCAGCCGGGGCCCTGCGGATCGTGACTCCACGAAGACGCCCATGTCAACGCTCATCCCGGTCGTTGCGTGCGCGTCTGCGGACATCCAGTCCCCGGTTCCGGACTGGCTGGCGGTCCCGCAGACCATCACTCCTCGCCACCGCCCGCCTGCGCCGCTGATGGGCGCCGATCGGCGGGTTCGCGGACGTTGGCTCCACGCGGGGGTCACTCCCTCCAGCCTGGCTTCCCAGGCCCATTCACCGCCCCGACACGAACGGCCCGCGGCGCGCCATCGAGCACCCGGGTTGCCGCCCCGTCGATGTACACCCACACGATGGCGGAGCCCGGCCACGGACGCCTGCCAGTGCGGAGAGCGTCGACCGCCGCTTCCGTGGAGTCCGGGTAGGCGACCCGGAACGTGGCCGGCAGCGTTAGGACCAGCTCGTGGGTCGCGTACGTCGAGCGGAGGAGCAGCAGTCGGCCGATCCTCGGAACGATGGGCTCCCGTGACCACGGGTAGCCCGTGGCCGACGGCAAGGCGTCTGCCTTCTCCCCAGCACGCCGCACCTGCAACTCGACAGACCTCAGCTGCGAGTGGCCCTCCGCGGCGATGAGGTCGCACGTCTCGCGATCCTGGAGCACGAGATCGATGACGCCCCGGACGGGCCGGTAGACGCCTACCTCGAGGCGCGGGAACCATCGCCGGTGCGTGATCCCCAGGAGCGCCTCGATCATCCGGGCCTGCAGGTGGTCGCGGATCCGGGGGCCGCTGCTCTCGAACAGGCGAAGCGAGACGTCGTGGCCCAGCCCTGTCGCCACGGCGACCAGCGCGTCGTGGCTGATACCCTCCTTCCCGCGCAGGACGCGCGAGAGCTGGCTCGAGTCAACACCGACGGTCCTGGCGATGGCGCGGAGGCTGACGCCCTCCGACTCCACCACCCGGCGGAGCTCGTCGGCGAGGACCCGACGGAAGTTCTCCTGGCGTTGCCGGATGTGACGCTGCAGCTCGGTCTCGCCCATCGTGGCCTCCGGACGTCGGCGGGGTGTTGACCGCAAGTCCACGACATCGCCCTTGCCGGCGGCGTACCCGGCACTCACCGGCGGCTGCGCGGCGGCAGGCTCCGCGGGTTCCCGCGCCCGGGCGGCTTCGTGGACCGGGGCACCGCAAACGCGCCCATCGACGGCCCGCGTGGGCGGACTCGCGGAGTGTGACTCCACGCCCGACGCTGGACGGCGTCGGGCCGGGCCACCCGGGCCACGGCGCCGAGCACCGGCCGGCCTGCCGCCGGCTCGGGCGCCACGGCGACATCGACACCTTGCGGACGCTCGCGGCGGCCGACGCCGGGACGAGGCGGCACGTGAGCCTTGCCGGCACCCGCAGGTGGCGGGCGGGCGCCCGCTGTCGGCGCGAACGGGCGCCGGGTTCGCGAGGTCCGCGAGCCGCCGGGCGTCAAGGCGATGCCCGCTCCGGTCCGCGGGCGTCAAGGCGATGCCCGCTCGGTCCGCGAGCCGCCGGGCGCCGGGCCGCGAGCCCGCGGTCGCGGCTCGCGATGCCCGCTCCGGTCCGCGGGCGCCGGGCTCGCGATGCCCGCTCCGGTCCCCGCGCGTCGCACCGGCGACAGCCAATCAGGGAGCCGGCGTCTCGCGCGCGATCTGGTCGGCGTCCGGCGGCTCGATCAACACCTGGCCGGTAACGTCGATCGTCCGCTCGAACGTGCTGACACTGCCCGTCGCGTTGTTCGTCTCCACCCAGGCCAGGCTCGTCGGAAGCAGCGTCGTGGCGTCCGCCCGGAGCGACGCCTCGAAGTGCCGGCCCTCGGCAGTCGTCGCCGACGCGATCCTGAAGACGCATTCGGCCGGCCGTGCCGGGTCGAGCTGCCCCGTCGACCAGGGCGCTCTCGCATGGAGACGGACGAGGTCGTCGTCCAGGGCACCGCCCTCGGGCGCAATCGCGAGCCGCCCCGGCGTCTCCTGCCAGAGGGCCTCCCATTGCACGCGAACCCACGCGCCGTTCCCGATGAGGATGAAGTCGGGGTGCTCGAAGAGCCGGGCCATCGGGTCGAGTCCGGCCGCCCACTCGCTGAGCTCGCGGGCGCGATCGGGGGCCTGGTAGGCGCCCGCCACCGTCCGATCGGCCACCACCGAGGGCGGCCCGGCGGGAATCGGGTCGAAGACGATGTGATCGGTGCCCAGATACGTGTAATGGTCGAGGGCGACAAGCGCGTCCCGCACGTCGTGAAACCTGAGCGCAGCGCATCGCGCCGCGCTCGCAGCGAGCGGCGTCTCGCTCGGCACGGGCGACACCCCCGCGCCGCACCCGCCGAGTGACAGCCCGAGGAGTGCGGCGATGCCGAGGGTCCGTAGCCGCTCCATGACAGGACGCTCGTCGCCGAGGCGACGTGCGTCCAGTGCCGAACGGGGCGTGCGGGAACCGGGTCGAGGGTCCCGTGATTCGGCCGGCGACTCGCTGGCCCCGCGGGCAGCATCTCCCCTTCCCGCCCGCCGCCGGGGGCACTAGACTCGAGACGGAGGCGGAGGCACCCACGGACCCCGCCCCGCATCGGAGG
>CAWELX010000005.1:0-141255 GCA_963810065.1 uncultured Chloroflexia bacterium
GGATCGCCGCCACGTCGGCGGAGAGGGTGGGCTCCCACGCGGCAAGGAGCGCCACGCCGAAGGTCTCACCCGCCGCCGCGACGGCCCGCGAGTCGTCCGTGTAGCCCAGCGCCTCGGCGCGAGCGTCGAAGACGTCCCAGTCCCGGACGATGACGGTCCCGGCTGCGTCGCGCACCACGTCGACGTCCAGGTCGACGAAGAGGAAGCGCCCGGCCCGGAAGGGCACCGGCTGGGCGGCGTCAACCTTGACTTCGAGGATGTGGGACGCGTCGTCGAGCTTGACCACGATGGTCGCGGGGGCGCGGGTGCCAAGCCAGCGGAGCGTGACCTCCGAGTCGGGCAGGGTCTCCTCGTCGTCGGCCCCGGTCCGGATGTCGACCGCTCGAACGTGACGGACGACGCGCCAGCCGCGGCCGGCCGTGCCGACCAGGTCGCCATCCCAGCGCCAGCGGTCCTCTCGGTCGCCGTGCTTGCGCTTGGCGACGACCACGCGGCGGAACGACGGGAGCAGGCGGAATGGGCCCGGCAGGCTCCCGACGAGCAGCGCCGGCCGGCAGGTCACGGGGCGGTGGCTTCGCGGAGCGTCTCCGTCCACCGACCGGCGACCGTCCGGAGCTCCCCCGCCAGGGCCGGGCCGACGCGGCCGCGAACGAGCACGTCGCGGTCGCGGTACTCCAGCTCGACGGCGCCGCGCTCGCGGACGCGGGCGAGGAGCTCCCCCGCGGAATAGGGCACGGCGAGGTCGACGTCCTCGCCGAGCGATGCCAGGAGGGCGCCCAGCTCGGTCCGCAGCGCGTCGAGGCCGAAGCGGGTCAGCGCCGACACGAGGACGCTCCCGGCGACGATCGGCGCCGGGGCGGCGTCGCCGCCGTCGGCACCCAGGAGGTCGGCCTTGTTGAAGGCGACGAGGCGCGGCTTCTCGCCGGCGCCCAGCTCGTCGAGGACCGTCTGCACGGTGGCCCGGTGCTCGGCGAAGTGGCCGTCCGACGCGTCGACGATCTCGACCAGCACGTCGGCCCGGGTGACCTCCTCGAGCGTCGCCCGGAACGCGTCCACCAGCTGGTGGGGCAGCTTGTGGATGAAGCCCACCGTGTCGGTGATGATGGCCGTCTGCCCGTCGCCCAGCTTCACCTGCCGGCTCGTCGGGTCGAGCGTGGCGAAGAGCTTGTCCTCGGCGAGCGTCACCTCGCTGCCGACCAGCGCGTTCAGCAGCGTCGACTTGCCGGCGTTCGTGTAGCCCACGATCGAGACGGTCGGCAGGAGCCGCCGGTCCCGGCCGCGGGCGGCGGTCTCCCGCTGCTGGCGGACGTCCTCCACGCGCTCCTTCATCTTCTTGATGCGCTCGCGGATGATCCGCCGGTCGGTCTCGAGCTGCGTCTCGCCGGGGCCCCGCGTGCCGATCCCGCCCCCCGTGCGCGACAGGTGCGTCCACATCCGGGTCAGCCGCGGCAGCTGGTACTCCAGCTGGGCCAGCTCCACCTGGAGGCGGCCCTCGTGCGTCCGGGCGTGCTGGGCGAAGATGTCGAGGATGAGCCGGCTCCGGTCGATCACCTTGACCTTGAGCAGCTCTTCGAGCGCCCGCTGCTGGCCGGGCGACAGCTCGTCGTCGGCCACGAGGACGCCGTAGCCGGTCTCGGCCTTCGCGGCCAGGAGCTCCTCTGCCTTGCCCTTGCCGACGTACCAGTTCGGGTCGACGTGGCGCCGGTTCTGCCACTCGGCCCCGACGACCTCGGCGCCGGCGGTCTCGGCAAGCGCCGCGAGCTCGGCAAGGCTGTCCTGGGCGTCCCAGCCGGGATCCTCGCCCGTGTCGACGGCGACGAGGAACGCCTTCTCGATGGGCGGCGCGAGGTCGAGCGTCGTGGAGGACCGGGGCATGCCGGCAGGATACCCCGCGTGCGGGCTCCCACGTTCTCCGGGCCGTGGGCGCGTCCGCCGTCGCCAGCGACGGCCGTCGTCGCTCGGTCAGGCGACCGGGACGATCACCTCCGTGCGCCAGCGCAACGGGTCCGGCTCGGCGCCGGGATCCGTCCAGTACACCTCCCACATCGGGCCGGCGATCGCGCGACCCTGCTCGCCGATCCACCCGAGGAGGGCCCCGTACGTCTCGCCGAGCGTGTCGTACGGGCCCACGTGCCAGGCGACCGCGACCGTCCCGCCGGGCAGCTCGACGGGGACGGCCCGCCCGCTTCCGCGAGGAGCCGGACCGGGGAGCGAAACGCCCGCCTCGTACTCCACCTCTCCGCCCGGCGCGTCGAAGCTGCTCAGGTAGCGCGTCCAGGGCGGCCCGTCCGGCGCGAGACCGACGCTCTCGGCGGCATGCCACACCTCGGCGAGGGCGATGCCGAGCGTTGCAGGGATCTCCGAGATGGGCGTGCGCAGGCGAATCGCGAGGCTCGGACACGGCGTCCGCTCCTGGATCTCGAAGGACGGCATGGCGATGACCTCTTCGCGCGTCCCGCCAGCAGGTGGTCCGGGCGGACCCGGGCGGCCGGGCGCGTCGCCGCGATTCTGCGCCCCCTTGTCGAGTGGCCGCGAGGCCGACCCGGACCCGGCCCGATCGGCCCGCGACCCCGGGGCGTGCCGGCGACCCTGCCCGGTCAGCCCGCGGCGACGGCCTGCGCCGCGGCCACGGCGCGCCGCGTGGCGGTCGGGTCGGCGGCGTCCAGGTGCAGCGTCGTCGGCTCGCGGCGGAACCACGTCCGCTGGCGGCGGGCGAACGCGACGTTGCGCTGCACGTTGACGGCGAGGTAGCCGGCCCGATCCAGGCGGCCGTCGAGCAGGTCCCACGCCTCGCGATAGCCGATCGCGGAGAAGGCGGGCACGCTCGCGTCGAAGCGCCCCCGCAACGCGGCGGCCTCCTGCAGGATCCCGCCGTCGAGCTGGGCGGCCGCGCGGCGCGCGATCCAGGCACGGTGGACGGCATGGTCGGCCACGTCGAGGCCGATCCGCACCAGCGGACCCCCGTAGCCGCGTGGCGCCGGGAGCGGCCCGTCGCCACGCAGGTCGGCGATCTCGAGGGCGCGCACGACGCGGCGCGGGTTGCGCAGGTCGGTCGCGGCGGCGAGGAGCGGGGCCTGCCGGGCGAGCCGATCCGCGAGCGGAGGGAGCCCGTCGCGCAGCAGCTCGGCCTCCAGGGCGGCGCGGACCGCGGGATCCCACGGCAGGTCGTCGAGCGCCATGCCGCCCGCGACGGCGCGAATCCAGAAGCCCGTGCCGCCGACGAGGATGGCGATGCCGTTGCGCGCGGCGAGGTTCGCCAGCACGGCGTTGACGTGGGCGACGAAATCGGCCACCGAGAACGCAGCATCCGGCTCCACGAGGTCCAGGCCGTGGTGGGGCACGCCGCGGCGCTCGGCGAGGGTTGGCTTCGCGGTTCCCACGTCCATGCCGCGGTACACCTGCCGGGAGTCCGCGGAGATGACCTCGGCGGGCCTGCCGGTGGCCGCGAGGGCCAGCGCCAGCTCGACGCCGAGCGCGGTCTTGCCGGTGGCCGTGGGCCCGCCGACGACCACCAGCGGCGGCCGGCGGCGGCATGGCCGCGGCCGGCCGGCGGCATGCCCGACGGCCGGGCCGGCGGCATGCCCGACGGGTCCGTGGCGCTCCCCTCCCCTACGCCTGCAGGCCGCGCAGGCTGTACGGGCCCGCGCCGACGATCCGGACGTCCACGATCCGCCCCACGAGCTCGGGTGGCCCGGGCAGGTGCACGAGCCGGTTCTCCCGCGAGCGCCCGCACAGGCGCACCCAGCCCGCCGGCAGCGGCGCGGCGAAGGGGTCCTCGCCCGCCAGCGCGAGCGGCGCGTCGGGGAGCTCGTCCGGCGCCTCGTCCTCGTGATCGTGCGCGCGCGAACGGGCCACGGCATCGACCAGGACCGAGGCCGTGCCCCCGATGCGCTCCCGGTTCCGGGCGAAGCCGATCTCCTCCTGCAGCGCGAGCAGCCGGTTGAGGCGCTCGCGCTTCACCGCCGCCGGGACGTCGTCGGCCAGACGCATGGCCGGCGTGCCCGGTCGCGGCGAGTACGCCGCCGCGAAGACCTGCTCGAAGCGCAGCTCGCGGAGCAGGTCCAGGGTGGCCTCGAACTCGGCCTCCGTCTCGCCGCAGAACCCGACGATGACGTCGGTGCTGACGGCGATCCCGGGAATGGCCGTGCGGATCCGGTCCAGGCGCTCCCGGTAGTGCGCGATCGAGTACTGGCGCCCCATCCGCCGCAGGACCGCGTCGTCCCCCGACTGCACCGGGAGGTGGAGCGCCTCGCAGACCGACGGGCAGGCGGCCATCGCTGCGATCAGGCGGTCCGAGAGGTCCCAGGGGTGGGAGGTGATGAAGCGCAGGCGCGGGATCGCGGGCCGGCCCTCGGCGTCCCGGATCGCGTCGATCGCGCCGATCAGCTCCGCCAGGTCGGGACGCCCGACCCGGTCGAGCCGGTGCCCGGCCCGGCGCTCCTCGCCCGCGTGGGCGAAGCGGTCCTCGGCCGGCAGGTCGTGCCCGTAGCTGTTCACGTTCTGGCCCAGCAGCGTGACCTCGCGACAGCCGTTCGCGGCCAGCACGCGGGCCTCGGCCAGCACCTCGTCGAAGGGGCGGCTCCGCTCGGGCCCGCGGCTGAACGGCACGATGCAGTAGGTGCACGTCTTGTCGCAGCCGTAGATGATCGGCAGCCACGCGGCAAGGTCAGACTCGCGGCGCACGGCGCCGTGCTCGACCGCCGCCGCCCGGGACACGGCGAGGTGGTCGGCCGACGAGACCGGGACGCCCTTCACGAGCGTCGTGGCAGCGGTTGCGGACGCGAGGCCCACCGGCCCCTGGGCCGAGGCAAGCCCCAGCCGCTCGACGATCTCCGGTTCCTCGTCGGGGCGCAGGAACAGGTCGACGGCCGGGAACCTGCGGGCAAGGCCCGCCCGGTCCCGCTCGCGCACGGCGCAGCCGGTGAGGACGACGCGCATCCCGGGTGTCGCGGCCTTCAGCCCCCGCAGGACACCCTGTCGGCCGATGACCTTCGCCTCCGCCGCCTCGCGGATGGCGCAGGTGTTGATGACGACGAGATCGGCGGCCTCCATCGAGGCCGCCTCGGCGCAGCCCGCCGCCAGCAGCCGACCGGCCATCTCCTCGGAGTCGCTGCGGTTCATCTGGCATCCCAGGGTCCACACCCAGAAGCGCGGCAGCGCCTGGTCCTCGGGTCGGAACTGGGAGACGCGCCCATCGGCGGAGGGGGCCGCAGGCCGAGGGTGCCGGGGCGCCGGCGCGGAAATCTCCAGGACGGGAAGCTCGCGGCCGCTCACGCGGACGGCCCCGCCACCTTCCGGCCTTCGGCGAGGAGCGCCACCAGGTGCGCCGCCACCTCGTCGGGGACCCACGTCTCGGCGATCGCCTCGGCGTACGTGCCCTCGTCGCCGTGGAAGTCGGTGCCGCCCGAGGGGACGAGCCGGTGCCGCCCGGCGACCTCGCGCATGGCGAGAACGGTCGCCGCATTGAAGCTGCGATGGTGGACCTCGATCCCGCGCAGACCCGCGCCGATCATCTCGTCGATCACGCCGGGCAGGCGAGGAGCGGCCGAGAAGTGGGCCAGCACGGGCAGCCCGCCCGCGGACCGGATCGCGGCCAGCGCCTCGCGCGGGCCCATGCCCTCGCGCCGCACGTAGCCGGGCTTGCCGTGGCCGACGATCCGGCTGAAGGCATCCTGCACGTCGGCCGCCCAGCCGGCCTCCACGAGGGCCCGGGCGACCGTCGGCCGGCCCAGCGACTCCTCGTCGGAGCGGTCCATCCCCTCCAGCTGGGCGTCGACCGGCAGGCCGATCTCGCGCAGTCGGGCGAGCATCCGCTCGAAGCGCCGACGGCGCGCACCGCGCTGCTGGTCGAGCAGCGACTCGAGCGCGTCGTCGGCCGGGTCCACGCCGAGGCCCACGAAGTGGAGCTCGTCGTCGGGGAGGTCCAGGACATCGTGGGCGGTCGCGTTGATCTCCACGGCCGGGATGACGTCCAGGCCGGCGGGCAGCGGCGGCGCGCCGGGCGCGACGAGCTCGCGGTACCCGGCCAGCGTGTCGTGGTCGGCGACGGCGAGCGTGCGCACGCCGGCCGCCGCCGCGGCCGCGGCCAGCTCGGCCGGGGGCAGCAGCCCGTCGGAGCGCAGCGTGTGGGCATGGAAGTCCGCGTGCGTCGGCGACGCCGGGACGACGCGGTCCTCGGCCGGCGCGCGGCGGCCGCGAGGCATCAGGCGTGCTCGACGATCCGGCGGATCCGCTCGACCGCGAGGGCACGGCCGGTGGCCGGGTCGACGTCGATGCGCAGGCCGTTGACGACCACCGGCCAGCCTCCCACCTCGAAGCGCGTCGGCAGCCCGTTGAGGAATCGCGGCAGGACCGTCGCCGGGTTGAAGCCGATGACCGAGTGCAGCGGGCCGGACATCCCAAGGTCGCTCTGGTACGCCGTGCCCCCGGGCAGGATCCGCTCGTCGGCCGTCGGGACGTGGGTGTGGGTCCCGACCACGGCGCTGACCCGGCCGTCGAGGTGCAGCCCGAAGGCGTTCTTCTCGCTCGTGACCTCGCAGTGGAAGTCGACCAGGCGCACCGGCGGCAGCGCATCGGCCCCTTCATCCAGGAGCCGGTCCGCGTCCGTGAAGGGGTTCTCGATCGGGATCATGTACGTCCGGCCCTGGAAGTTCATGACGGCGACGTCCGTGCCGTCCGCGGCCTCGTAGACGCCCCAGCCGCGTCCCGGCACGCCGTCGGTCCCATAGTTGTGGGGGCGCAGGATCCGCTCGTCCGTCTCGAGCGCCGGGTAGATCTCGCGCTTGTCCCAGATGTGGTTGCCCGACGTGATGACGTCCACGCCGGCCGCGAACAGGCTGGCCGCCGTCTGCGTCGTGAGGCCCATGCCGCCGGCGAGGTTCTCCCCGTTGGCGGTGACGAAGTCGACGCCCTCGGCGCGGAGCTCGGGGAGGACCTGCTCGATCGCCTCGCGGCCCGGCTTCCCGATGACGTCGCCGATCATCAGGATCCGGCACGCCCGCGGCGCGCGGGGTGCGGTCACCCCTGCCCTACTTCGCGTACTCGACGGACCGCGTCTCGCGGATGACCGTCACCTTGATCTGGCCCGGATACGTCAGCGATTCCTCGATCTTGCGCACGATGTCGCGCGCGAGGCGGGTCGCCGAGAGGTCGTCGATCTCCTCGGGGCGGACGAGGATCCGGACCTCGCGGCCGGCCTGCACCGCGAAGGTGCGGTCCACGCCCGGGAAGCTGCCCGCGATCGCCTGGAGGTCCTCGAGGCGCTTCACGTACATCTCCATGGACTCCCCGCGCGCGCCGGGTCGCGAGGCGCTGATGGCATCGGCGGCCTGCACGATCGGCGCCTCCACGCAGGCGTAGTCGACTTCCTGGTGGTGCGCGGCGATCGAGTTCATGACCTTGAACGAGAGGTTGTGGCGCTGCGCGATCTGGGCCCCGATTGCTGCATGCGGCCCCTCGACTTCGTGGTCCACCGCCTTGCCGATGTCGTGCAGGAGGCCCCCCATCTTGGCGGCCTGCACGTCGGCGCCCAGCTCGGCGGCCATGACCGCGGCCACCCGACTCGTCTCGACGACGTGGTTGAGCACGCTCTGGCCGTAGCTGGTGCGGTACTTGAGGCGCCCGAGGAGGCGCAGGATCTCTATCGGGAGCCCGGGGACCCCGGCATCGTAGGCGGCGGTCTCGCCGGCCTGGCGGATGACGAGGTCGACCTCCGCCCGCGCCTTGGCCACGACCTCCTCGATCCGTCCAGGGTGGATCCGTCCGTCCGCCATGAGCTTGGTGAGGGCGATCCGGGCAATCTCGCGACGCACCGGGTCGAACCCCGAGAGGACCACCGTCTCCGGCGTGTCGTCGATGATCAGGTCCACCCCGGTCGCCTGCTCGAGGGCGCGGATGTTGCGGCCCTCGCGGCCGATGATCCGGCCCTTCATCTCGTCGGACGGGAGGTGGACGACCGATACCGTGTGCTCGGCCGTGTGATCCGCCGCGACCCGCTGGATCGCGGTCACGATGATCTCGCGGGCCTTCTCCTGGGCCTCGTCGCGAGCGTTTCGCTCGATCGAGCGTGCCAGCCGGACCGCGTCGTTCTCCGCGTCGGCGCGAACCGCCTCGAGGAGCTGCGCCTTGGCCTCGTCGCCCGTCATCCCGGAGATCCGCTCCAGGGCTGCCACCTGCTCGGCGCGCCCCTGGGCCAGCTCTTCCCGGGCACGGTCGCTCTCGCGCTCCTTCTCGAGCAGCTTGCGATCCCGCTGCTCCAGCATGTCGGTGCGCTGGTCCAGCTGCTCGTCCCGGGTCAGCAGGCGTCGCTCCAGGGCGGACATCTCGCCGCGCTTGGCTCGCGCCTCGTCCTCGGCCTCGCGCTGCAGCCGGAGCTTCTCGTCCTTGGCCTCGAGGATCAGCTCCTTCTGCTGCGTGCGCGCCTCGGCCACGATCCGCGCTGCCTTCTCCTGGGCGGTGCGCATCGACTGGCTGGCCCAGCGGCCGCGAATGAAGAATCCGACGGCCAGGCCGCCGGCGATGGCCGCAACGAGGGCCACCGCCACGACGACGGGGTTGTCCATGGTGTGCTCTCGCCTCCCGTACGGCCGGGGCGCGGCCGTCGAGTCTGTCGCGGAATTGGCGATCGTCGGATTCGGCCTCGACGCTCTCTCGGACGCCGAGGGCCGGGAACCGGCGTGGGCTCGCCGGATTGAAGGTGCATCGCGACCGGCCGCATGCGCGATCGGGTTGCGCGTAGGGTACGGCCGTGGGGCGGGAGGGTCAAACGCCGATCAGGGCGTCCTCTCCCAGGCCGGCTGCCGGCAAGAGCGAGCGCTCGATCGGATGGGTTGGGGTGCGCGGCTCCGGTGCGGAGCTCCGGTGCCCCCCCCGGCGGAGAGGCCGTGCGGACGCCCTACGACCCGCGTTCCGGCCCCTCGCCGGCCAGCCATGCGGTCGCGACGGACGAGCAGACGTCCGGATCGAAGCCGTTGCGCGCCAGGAGCGCGTACGCCTTCGCCCGGCGCTTGCGGGGGTCGGGCTCGCGCCGGATGGCGCCGCCGCGCCGGGCGAGGAGCCGGACGGCGGCATCCTCGTCGGACATCCGGGACAGGGCGCGCTCCCCGTCGCCCGGAAGCCCGGGCGGATCGTCCTCGTCCACCCCCGTGGCGGCGGCCTCGCGGGTCGCGAGGGCGCCCTCGATCTCGGCGCCCGCGACACCCTTGCGCCGCAGCTCGTCGCGCAGCGCGCGGGCGCCTCGGGGCCGTGCCCGGTCGCGCGACTCGACCCACGCGCGGGCGAACGCCGCGTCGTCGAGGTATCCGAGGGCGACGAGCCGCTCGACGGCACCCTCCACGAGATCCGGCCGGTAGCCGTTGTCGCGCAGGCGCCGACGGACCTCCTCGGTGGAGCGCGGACGGACCTCGAGGAATCGCGCCGCGGCCTCCAGCACCGCGGCCGGGTCGTCGACGGCGGCGCGCCGCGTGCGCGCCTCCGCGGGCGTCTCTCGGTGGCGGGTCACGGCCGGGGCGCGGCGGCTACTCCGCCTCTTCGATGCCCTCGACCGGGATCTCCGCGCTCGACATCCCGTTCCGGATGCGGCCTTCGATCTCGGTCGCCACGGCCGGGTTCTCGCGGAGGAACACCTTGGCGGCCTCCCGTCCCTGGCCCAGGCGCGTCTCGCCGTAGGTGAACCAGGCCCCGGTCTTGGTGACGACATCCATCGCGACGCCGACGTCGAGGAGCCCTCCCTCGCGGCTGATCCCCTCGCCGTACATCACGTCGAACTCGGCCACCCGGAACGGCGGCGCAACCTTGTTCTTCACGACCTTCACGCGGACCCGGTTGCCCACCGATTCCGTGCCGGTCTTGATGGTCTCGACGCGCCGGATCTCGAGGCGCACGGAGGCGTAGAACTTGAGTGCTCGCCCGCCCGGCGTGACCTCCGGGTTGCCGAACATGACCCCGATCTTCTCGCGCAGCTGGTTCGTGAAGACGAGCGAGGTGTTGGACCGGCTCACCGCCCCGGTGAGCTTGCGCAGGGCCTGGCTCATGAGGCGCGCCTGGATGCCGACGAACGAGTCGCCCATCTCGCCCTCGATCTCGGCGCGCGGCACCAGCGCCGCCACCGAGTCCACGACGACCAGGTCGATCCCGCCGGAACGGATGAGCGTCTCGGTGATCTCCAGCGCCTGCTCGCCCGTGTCGGGCTGGCTCACGAGAAGCTCGTCCACGTTGACACCGCAGGCCCGCGCGTAGCCCGGGTCGAGAGCGTGCTCCACGTCGATGAACGCGGCGACGCCGCCGCGGCGCTGGGCCTCGGCGATGACGTGCTGGCAGAGGGTGGTCTTGCCGGACGACTCCGGACCGAAGATCTCCGTGATCCGGCCGCGCGGGATGCCGCCGACGCCGAGCGCGAGGTCCAGGGCGATGGAGCCCGACGGGATGAAGTCGACCTGCTGCCGCTCGGCCGATCCGAGGCGCATGATCGAGCCCCGCCCGAACTGCTTCTCGATCGAGAGGATCGCGGCCTCCACGGCCTTGCTCCGCTCGCTGCCCGCGGCCTTCTCGGTGGGCTGCTCCACCCGCCTGTCGCTCGTCAACGCCATCTCGTCACGCTCCTGTCCGTGCCCACGGCCCCGGCGGATCGGACGACGTCACGTCCGGGCCGGATGTCAGCCCTCGCCCTCGTCCTCGACGACGGTCCGCGGCTTGCGCTTCGGCTTGATGATCTCCACGCTCTGCGGAGGTTCGAGGTACGGCGACAGCTTCGCCTTCGGCTCGGCCGCCTTCGCCTTCTTCTTCACTTCGCGGTGAGGTCGGTCTCGGGATCCCATCGTCGAACGCCTCCGCGGAACTCGAGGGTAGTGCCTGGGTCTTCACGCGGACTGCACCGCCGCTTCATCGCGGCTTTGCCGGCTCGCCAGCGAGCGCAGCTCCGGAAGACGCTGCGAGAAGGTCCCGGCGCGCAGCGCGGCCCGGACCTCGACCATGAAGTCTAGGGTGAAGGTCAGGTTGTGACAAGTCGCCAGGCGGTACGCGAGCAGCTCGCCGGCGCGGAAGAGGTGGGCCAGGTAGGCCCGCGAGAAGCGCCGGCAGGCCAGGCACCGGCAGCCGTCCTGGATGGGACGCGGATCGTCCCGCAGGCGCTCGTTGCGGAGGTTGAGGCGCCCGCCCGGGATCCACACCTGGGCGTTGCGGGCGACACGCGCCGGGAGGACCGAGTCGAAGAGGTCGACCCCCTGGTGGACGGCTTCCAGGAGGTCCCGCGGCGAGCCCAGGCCCATCAGGTAGCGCACCCGGGGATCACCCGCCAGCAGCGGCACGACGACATCGAGGACCGCGGCCCGCTCCTCGCGCGTCTCATCCCCGGCAAGCCCCCCGATGTTGATGCCGTCGAACGGCAGCCCCGCGATGTCCTGCGTCGAGCGGCGTCGCAGTTCGGGGTCGAGCCCGCCCTGGATGACCCCGAAGAGCGCCTGGTCGGGCCGGTGGTGGGCCGCCAGCGAGCGTTCGGCCCAGCGGCTCGTCCGCTCCATCGCGATCGCCACGTCGCGGGGGTCCGTCGAGGCCGGCGGGACCGGCTGGTCGAAGGCGACGGCGACGTCCGGGCCGAGCGCCTCCTGGATGGCGATCGAGATCTCGGGCGTGAACCGGTGTCGCGAGCCGTCGTGATGGCTGCGGAACGTCACGCCGTCGTCGTCGATGGCGTTGAGATCCCCCAGCGAGACCACCTGGAAGCCACCGGAGTCGGTGAGGATCGGCCGGTCCCAGGCCATGAACCGGTTGAGCCCGCCGAGGCGCTGGATCCGCTCGTGCCCGGGTCGCAGGTACAGGTGGTACGTGTTCGCCAGGATGATCTGGGCGCCGACGTCCTCGAGGTCCTCCGGATGGAGCGCCTTCACCGTCGCGTTCGTCCCGACGGGCATGAAGATCGGCGTCTCCACCGTGCCGTGCGCCAGCTCCAGCCGCCCCAGCCGCGCCCGTGTCGATCCATCGGCGGGCGCCGGGACGAGAACGTCGAAGCGGGCGGCGCCCGGCACGGGCGTGCTCAGGCCTCCGTGGGCGCGGGCGGCTCGCCCGGCGCCGGGTCGGTCCCGTCCGCCGGTGCGGCGTCGGGCGCGGGCGGCTCGTCCGGTGCCGGGTCGGTCCCGTCGGCCGGCGCGGCGTCGCTTCCGTCGGCCGGTGCGGGGCCCACCCCGGCTTCCCACAGCGAGGGCTCGCGGTCCGTGCGCCGGGCCGGCACGTCGTAGCCCAGGCTCGCGAGGTGCGCCCGGGCGCGGTCCGTCGCGACGCGACCCTGCGGCGTGCGATCCAGGAAGCCGATGCGCAGGAGGAACGGCTCGTAGACGTCCTCCACGGTCTCGACCTCCTCGGCCAGCACGGCCCCCAGCGCCGCCACGCCGACCGGTCCCCCGCCGAATTTCTGGACGATGGCGGCAAGGAGCCGGCGATCCGTCGCGTCGAGCCCGATCGCGTCGATCTCCAGCACCCCCATCGCCTCCTCGACGGCGGCGAGATCGACCCGGCCGTTGCCGTGGACCTCGGCGTGGTCGCGGACGCGCTTGAGGAGCCGGTTGACGATGCGCGGCGTGGCGCGGCCGCGGCCGGCGATGGCGCTCGCGGCGTCGTCCGTGACGTCGATGCCCAGGATCCTGGCCGAGCGCCGGACGATGGCCACGAGATCCTCGTCGGCGTAGAAGTCCAGGCGATAGACCGCCCCGAACCGGTCGCGCAGCGGCCCGCTGATGCGCCCCGCGCGGGTGGTCGCCCCGACGATGGTGAAGGGCCGGAGGGTGAGCCGCAGCGACCGCGCGGAAGGGCCCTTGCCGATCATCACGTCGAGGGCGTAGTCCTCCATCGCCGGGTACAGGATCTCCTCCACGGCCCGGTTCAGGCGGTGGATCTCGTCGATGAACAGGACGTCCCGCTCGTCGAGCGAGGTGAGGATCGCCGCCAGGTCGCCCGCCCGCTCGATGGCGGGACCCGACGTGTAGCGGACATTGACGCCGAGCTCGCGCGCGATGATCGTGGCCAGCGTCGTCTTGCCGAGGCCCGGCGGCCCGTGGAGCAGGACGTGGTCGGCCGCCTCTCCCCGTTGGCGGGCCGCGGTGAGGAGCACCGACAGGCCGGCCTTGACCTCGCGCTGGCCGAGGTACTCGTCCAGGCTTCGCGGCCGGAGCGAGCGCTCGATCGCGACCTCGGTCTCGTCGACGAGGTCGGCAGCAAGGAAGCCGGGCGGGTCGGTCATCGCCGGAAGTCTAGCATGCCGAGGCGCTGCTTTCGCACGGATGTTCGACTACGCATGCCGCGCATCGAATCCCCACCCCGGGTCGTCAGCCGAGGCTGCCGGAGATGGCGCGCAGGGCAGCCTTGACGCGGTCCTCGAGGGTCGCGTCGGGAGCGCCGGCGCCGGCGCCGCGCGCGGCCTCCCGGGCTTCGGCGGGCGTGTAGCCCAGTGCCTGCAGGGCCGCCACCACCTCGGTCTCCGTCGGGGCGCCGGCGCGGCGCGGGCCGCCCCCGGGTCCCACCGACGTGCCGGCGGCGGCCACCTTCTCCTTGAGCTCCAGGATGATCCGCCCGGCGAGACGCTTGCCCACGCCGCTGATGGAGGTCAGGGCGGCCTCGTCGCCGGCCAGGATCGCGAGCTGCAGGTCGGCGATGGGGCGGCTGCCCAGGATCGCGAGGGCGACCTTCGGGCCGACGCCGGTCACCGTGAGCAGCAGGCCGAAGAAGCCCAGCTCGTCGACGGTGCGGAAGCCGTACAGGGCCTGCAGGTCCTCCCGGACCAGGTGGTGCGTGTGGAGCTTGAGGCGCTTCCCGGGCTCTGCCGTCGCCAGCACGGCGGGTGCGGCGTAGATCCGGTAGCCGATCCCGCCCGCCTCCAGGACGAGGCTGTCCGCGGAGACGGCCGCCACCACCCCGTCGACGGAGGCGATCATCCCCGGTTGCTGCTGGGCGCGCTGGGCGCGCTGCCGGCCAGGGCTTCGCGCACCGCTCGCTCGTAGGGCGTCTCACCGGCACGCCGCGGCGCCACCGCCGCGCGGTCCAGGACGCCCGCGTTGATCCGCTCCCCGGCTCGCTCGCGGTTGGCCGTCCAGATCGCCACCGCCAGCGCGTCGGCGGCATCGTCGGGGTGCGGGGGCTCGGCCATCCCCAGGATGACCTGGACCATCCGGGCAACCTGCCCCTTGTCGGCCGCGCCGTAGCCGGTCACCGCGACCTTGATCTCCGAGGGCGTGGCCTCGCGGATCGCGAGCTCGTGGGACGCCGCGGCCAGGAGCACGACACCCCGGGCGTGGCCCACGGCAAGGGCCGTCTGGACGTTGCGCGAGTGGAAGATCCGCTCCACGCCGAGGTACGTCGGCCCGTGCAGCTCGATCAGGTCCTCCAGGAACGCGTGGATCGCGAGGAGCCGCTCCGGCAGGGGCTGGTCGGCGCCGGTGTGGAAGACCCCGAAGTCGACGGCGCGCAGGCGGCTGCCCGTGCGCTCGACGAGCCCGTATCCCAGCGAGGCGGTCCCCGGGTCGATCCCGAGGACGATCACCCGGCGACCTCGGCCAGGATCTCGTCCGTCAGCTCGAGGTTGCTGGTGACCCGCTGGACGTCCTCCAGGTCCTCGAGGTGCTCGACCAGGCGCAGGTTCTGGCGCGCCCTCGACGCCTCCACCGCCACCGTCTGCTTCGCGATCATCGCGACCTCGCCCGACTCGATCGCGACCCCGGCGCCCTCCAGCGCCCCCCGGACTGCCTCCAGGTCGCCCGGCTCCGTGTAGATCTCGAGCGGATCGGTGGTCGTCTCGACGTCGGAGGCGCCCGCGTCGATCGCCATCAGGGCGACCTCGTCGGGGTCCGACCCGGCGCGCGGGACGGAGATGACGCCGCGCTGCTCGAACTGCCAGGCGACGGATCCCGCGCCGGCCAGCTGGCCGCCGGCCTTGGTGAGGATGGAGCGAACCTCCGCGACGATGCGGTTCCGGTTGTCGGTCGCAACCTCGACGAGCACGGCCACGCCACCCGGGCCGTAGCCCTCGTAGACGATCTCCTCGAACTGCACGGCGTCGCCGCCGCCCGTGGCCTTCTCGATGGCCCGCTTGATGGTATCGAGCGGCATGTTGGCGGCACGCGCCTTCTCGATCGCGAGACGCAGGCGGAAGTTGCCGTCGGGGTCCCCCCCGCCGGCGCGTGCGGCGACGGCGATCTCGCGTCCCATCTTGGTGAAGATGGCGCCGCGCTTGACGTCGTTGACGCCCTTCTGGCGCTTGATCTGGGACCACTTGGAGTGACCGGACATCGTGGCGGAGTATAGCGGACTATCATGCTCAGAACGCCGGGCCCGGCATGATCCGAAGCGCCGCCGGGCCCCGTCAGGCGACGTCCCGCCGCGGGCACTCCGCCCGCCCTACGAGGTCCAGTCGAGCCGATGACCACGAAGAGCGTCGATACCCCCCACCTGCGCAGCGTCGTCCTGGCCGGCCACGCCGGCGCCGGCAAGACGACGCTGGCCGAGGCACTCCTCTACCGGACCGGGTCCATCTCCCGACAGGGCCGGGTGGAGGACGGGACGACCACGATGGACTTCGAGCCGGAGGAGACGCGACGCCACATGTCGCTGTCCCTCTCGGTCGGCTCGCTCGACGACGAGGGCAACCTCGTGACGGTCATCGACACGCCCGGCTACCCGGACTTCGTGGCCGAGGTCGTGTCGGGGTTCCAGGCGGTCGACGCCGCGCTCGTCTGCGTGGACGCCACGGGCGGCGTCGAGGCCGGCACGGAGAACGCCATCGCGTTCGGCCGGGCGGCCCGCACCGCGGCCCTTTTCGTGATCAACAAGTGCGACCGCGAGAACGCCGATCCCGGCGCCGTCCTGGATGCCCTGCGCGCCGCGTTCGGCGACAAGATCGCCCCGCTGCAGCTCGCCATCGGCAAGGCCGACAGCTTCAGCGGCTACGTCGACCTCGTCCACCGCAAGGCGTACCACTGGGATGGCAAGCAGGAGGTCGAGATCCCCATCCCGGCCGAGCTGGAGGCCGAGGTCGCCTCCCGCCGGGACCAGCTCCTGGAGGCCGCCGCCGAGGCCGACGACGACGTCCTGACCAAGTACCTCGAGGGCGAGGAGATCAGCGACGCGGAGCTCGACGCGTGCCTCCACCGGGGCGTCCGTGACTCGATCCTGGCGCCCGTGCTCGTCGCCAGCGCCACCAAGGGGATCGGGCTGCGCGGCCTCCTCGACGCCATCGTCCGCTACCTCCCCACGCCGGCGGAGGAGCCCCCGACGGTGGCCCGCGAGCCCAAGTCGGGCGACCCCGTGGACGTGCCGCCGGACGCCGACGGCCCGCTCCTGGTTCGCGTCTTCAAGACGACCGCCGACCCGTTCGTCGGGCGCCTCACCTACCTGCGTGTGCTCTCCGGCACCCTTCGCAGCCAGAGCCACGCCTGGAACGCCGAGAAGGGCGAGGACGAGCGGATCGGCCAGCTGCTCCGCCTGCACGGCAAGGAGCAGGAGGCGACCGGCGAGCTGAAGGCCGGCGAGATCGGGGCGGTCGCCAAGCTGAGCGCCACGGCGACCGGCGACACGCTGTCCACCAAGGAGCGTCCGCTGGTTCTGGATCGGCCGGTCTACCCGGTTCCGACCCTCGTCGTCGCGATCGAGCCGCAGACCAAGGCCGATCTCGACAAGATGGGCCCGGCCCTCCAGCGGATGCTCGAGGAGGAGCCCACGGCACGGGTCGAGCGGAGCGCCACCGGCGAGCAGCTCCTGCTGACGATGGGCGAGACCCAGATCGCGGTCATCACGGAGCGCCTCAAGCGCAAGTTCGGGTCCGCGATCGCCACCCACACGCCCCGGATCCCCTACCGGGAGACGATCCGCGGCCGGACCAAGGTCGAGGGCAAGTACAAGAAGCAGACCGGCGGCCACGGGATGTTCGGCCACGTCTGGCTCGAGATCGAGCCGAACCCCGAGGGAGGCGTGGCCTTCGCCGAGAAGGTCGTCGGTGGGACCGTCCCGAAGAACTTCTTCCCGGGCGTCGAGAAGGGCGTCCGCTCGGCGGCCACCGAGGGAATCCTGGCTGGCTACCCGCTCATCGACTTCAAGGCGACGCTCGTCGACGGCTCCTTCCACACGGTCGACTCGAACGACCTGTCGTTCCAGCTGGCCGCTGCGATGGCCCTCAAGAAGGGCGTCATGGAGTGCAAGCCGGTCCTCCAGGAGCCGATCATGAACGTCGAGATCCGCGTTCCGGAGCGGTTCATGGGCGACGTCAACCGCGATCTCAACGGCCGGCGCGGGCGGGTGCTCGGGATGGACGTCATCGGCGACGGGATCCAGGTCGTCTCGGCCCAGGTGCCGCAGGCCGAGCTGTTCAGCTACGCCACCGAGCTCCGCTCCCTCACGGGCGGGCGCGGCACGTTCACGGCGACCCTCGACCACTACGAGGACGTGCCCTCCCATATCGCCGACAAGGTCATCGAGGCGCACAAGAAGGAGCTCGAGGCGGCCGGCCACTGACCTACCGCCTCGGCCTTGTCAGGAGGCCGCGCGTGCGGGGACGCAGCCTGGGATGCTCGCTCATCGGGGTGCTGGCTCCTGCCTGCCTGGCCGGCGGTCGAGCCGGAGCTCCGGCGCTGGGGTTCAGGTCCCGGGCCGCACCCGTCTCGAGCGAGCCCCAAGGGGCGAGCGGGGCGGCCAATCGGCCGCGCCTCGCCTGGACGCCGGGTTGCTCGCCCTGATCGCTCTCGTGGCCGGCGGGGTCGTGATCCTGGGCGTGTGGGCGTCAGCCCGGCGCTCCTGAGACCACCGCCTGGGCCTCGGACAGGTCGAGCCGACCCTCGTAGATGGCTCGCCCGACGATCGCACCCGCACACCCCAGGGCTCGCACGGCCCGCAGGTCGTCCAGGGTGGAGATCCCGGCCGACGCGACGATCGCGCCGCGCCCCGCGGCCACGAGGCGGGCGAGCAGTGGCAGGTCGGGTCCCTCCAGGGTGCCGTCGCGGTCGATCGCCGTGACCTCGAAGGTCGTCGCGCCGGCGTCCGCGAGGATGGCCAGCACCTCCTCCACGGCGATCCCGGCCGCCCCCGGAACCCAGCCGTGGCCGACGGCGCGCCCGTCGCGCACATCCAGGGCCACGCACACGCGCTCCGCCCCATGCTCGGCCACGAGGCGGCGGACGAAGGCGGGATCCGCCAGGGCGGCAGTCCCGACGACGGCGCGCGCCGCCCCCGCCCGGAGCACTCCGTCGACGGCGCCGGCGTCCCGCAGCCCCCCGGCCACCTCGACGCGGCAGCGCTCCCCCACCCTGGCCACGATCGCGGCCACGACATCGAGCTGGCGCCGTGCCGGATCGCGGGCGCCGTCGAGGTCGACGACGTGGAGCCAGCGCGCGCCGGCGTCGACGAACCCTGCCGCGGTCTCGGCCGGGTCGTCGCCGTAGACCGTCTCCTGCGCGAAGTCGCCCCGCACGAGCCGCACGACCCGACCACCGCGCAGGTCGATCGCAGGCAGCAGGTCGAAGGGCTCGGGCGGCGTCTTGCGTCCAATCATGTCAGCATGATATCGTAGTAGCACGCTAATACGCCACACGAGATAGACGAGGTCTCGACCCGCATGCAATCCCGTGCCGAAGACTGGCGCAGCCCGGACACCGACGCGCTGCTCGACGCGCTGCTCAGCCTCGAGGATCGTGACGAGGCCGCGGCCTTCCTGCGAGACCTCTGCACCCTCGGCGAGCTGCGCGACCTTGCGCAGCGCTGGGCGGTCGTCCGCCTGCTCGCCGAAGGGCTCCACTACTCGGAGATCTCGCGGCGCACCGGCGCCAGCACGGCGACCATCACGCGGATCGCGTCGTGGCTGCACCACGGCGACGGCGGCTACGCGAGTGCGCTCGAGAAGGCCCGCCTGCGCGGCACGGTCGATCCCGAGGCCCCCGCCCACCGACCCGCCGCGCGGCCATGACCGAGCGCCGCATGACCCTCGCCGTCCCCAACAAGGGCCGGCTGGTCGAACCGACACTGCGCCTGCTCCACGATGCCGGCCTGGTCTTCGAGGAGCGCGATCGGAGCCTCGTGAGCCCGGTGGAGAACGTCCCCCTCGACATCCTCTTCGTCCGCACGAACGACGTCGTCGAGTTCGTCCGCGACGCGGTCGCCGACCTCGGGATCACCGGCGGCGACCTGCTGGCCGAGGCGGACGTCGACCTGCCGATCGTGCGCCGCCTCGGCTACGGCCGCTGCCGGCTCGCGGCGGCCGTCCCGAAGGACGCCCCGCAGCAACGCGTCGAGGAGCTGGCGGGGCTGCGCGTCGCCACCTCGCACCCGCGGGCGACCCGCACCTGGTTCAGGGAGCGGGCGATCGACGTCGAGGTGATCACCCTCTCGGGAGCGGTCGAAGTCGCCCCCCGGCTCGGTCTCGCCGAGGCGATCGTCGATCTCGTCTCGTCCGGGGCAACCCTCGCCACCAACGGGCTGCGTCCGATCGGCGACCTCCTGGCCTCGGAGGCGATCCTCGTCGGCAACCCCGCGGCGCTCCGCGACCGCGCCGGGGACGTGGACCAGCTGGTGACGATGATCGGCGCCGTCCTCGAGGGACGCCGGCGGAAGTACCTGATGATGAACGCCCCGGTCGCCTGCCTGGCCGAGCTGGAGGCGCTCCTGCCCGGCCTCGAGAGCCCGTCGGTCATCCCCCTGGCGCACCCCGGGATGATCGCCATCCACGCCGTCGTCGGCGCCGACGACGTCTGGGGCCTCCTGCCGCGTCTCAAGGCCGCCGGCGCCTCGGGCATCCTGGTCCTGCCGATCGAGAAGCTCGTGGCATGAGCACCACGCCCGAGCTCATGAGCCCCACGCCGGAATCGATGGCCCCCCCGACGCTTCCGACTGCCTACGCCTGGGAAGCGACCGACGAGCAGGTCGCCGAGCGGTACGGCGTGCCCGTCGAGCGGGTCGTCCGCTTCGACCTCAACACGTCCCCCTCGCCGCCCGACCTTGCGCTGCGGTTGCTGCGCGGCGGCGAGTTCGGGCGTGCGATCTCCGAGTACCCGCCATCCGACTACCGGACCCTGGTGGCGGCCGCCGCCGCGCGCTACGGGGTGCGCACCGACGCCGTGCTGGTCGGAGCGGGGGCGGACGAGGTCCTCGACCTGCTCGCGAAGGCCTTCCTCCCGCCGGGCGGGGCCGCCGTCGTGCCGGCCCCGACGTACGCGATGTACCGCGTCCTCACCGAGCAGCGCGGCGCGCGACCGATCGTGGTCCCGCGGCGCATGGCGGCGGAGGGGTACGCGGTGGACCTGCCCGCCACGCGTGCCGCCGCCCGGGAGGCGTCGCTCGTCTGGCTCTGCAGCCCGAACAACCCCACCGGGCTGCCGGAGCCGGAAGGCGCCATCGAACGCCTCCTGGAGGGCCTCGCCGCGGATGCTGCGCGGGACGGGCGCCGGCCGCCCGTGGTCGTCCTCGACGAGGCGTACGCGGAGTTCGCCGGGCGATCGCTCGTGGGACTGCGGACTGCATATCCCCGGCTCGTCGTCGTGCGCACGGCGTCCAAGGCCTACGCCCTGGCCGGCATGCGGGTCGGGTTCGCCATCGCCGATCCGGAGCTGCTGGCCGCGGTGGAGCCGTACCGGCCACCGGGGTCCGTCGCCATCCCTTCGGTTGCCGTGGTCACCGCCGCCCTGCGAGACCCCGACCTGCTTGCCGCCAACGTGGCGCGCGTTGCCCGGGAGCGCATCCGCCTTGCCGAAGGCCTGGCACGCATCGGCCTGCCGCCGCGTCCGTCGGTGACCAACTTCCTGCTCGTGGACCTCGGGAATCCCGATCGAGCCAGGGCCCTCGCGGAGGGCCTGCTGGCACGCGGGCTCGTTCCGCGAACGTTCGGCGCCGACCACCCCCTCGCGGGCCATCTCCGCTTCACCGTCCGCGACGAGACCCAGGACGACCTGCTGCTGACCGCCCTTGCCGAGATGGCCGCCGCGGGCGGTGCGGCCCGGCTCCAGCCTGCCACCCCCGACCAGGAGACCCTCCCATGACCACGCCTCTCGGCACATTCGCGGTGACCGACCGCCGGGGACGCCGCGTCAGCGTGACCCGGCGCACGCGCGAGACGGACATCACCCTGACCCTGGACCTCGATGGCAGCGGCGCGGCATCGGTCGCCACGGGGATCGGCTTCTACGACCACCTCCTGACCTCCTTCGCCCACCACGGACTCTTCGACCTGGAGGTCCGGGCGGCCGGCGACCTCGAGGTGGACGAGCACCACACCGTCGAAGACGTCGCCATGGTCCTCGGCCGGGCCCTTGCCGAGGCGCTGGGCGAGCGAGCAGGGATCGCCCGCTTTGGCGAAGCGTCGGTTCCGATGGACGAGGCCCTCGCGACGGCGGTCGTCGACGTCGGCGGCCGGCCCTATGCGGTGATCGACGTCCCGTTCCGTGGCGAGCGCGTGGGCGCCCTCTCGACCCAGCTCGTCGAGCACGCCCTCGACGCGTTCTCGCGGACGGCCGGCGTCACGCTCCACCTGCAGGCCACGGGGCACAACGACCACCACGTTGCCGAAGCCGCGTTCAAGGCCCTGGCCCGGGCGCTGCGGGCGGCCGTGGCCCTCGACGCCCGGCGCGCCGGCGTTGCCTCGACGAAGGGCAGTCTCGGGTGACTCGCATCGCCGTCGTCGACTACGGCGCCGGCAACCTCGTGAGCATCGACCAGGCGCTGCGGGCTGCCGGCGCCGAGGTCGTGATCGCCCGTCGCGGCAAGGACATGCGCGGGGCCGCCGGTCTCATCGTCCCGGGCGTCGGGGCGGCCGGCCCGGCGATGGCGCGCCTGGCGCGGCGCGACCTCGTGGCCCCGATCCGAGACTGGGTCGCCGCGGATCGCCCCTTCCTGGGGATCTGCCTTGGGATGCAGCTCCTCTTCGAGGAGAGCGGCGAGGATGGCGCCAGGACGCTGGGCATCCTGCCCGGGCACACGCTCCGTCTCGTCGGCGCGCCGCGGCTGCCGCACATCGGCTGGAACGCCGTGCGCCGGAGGCGCGACCACCCGCTCTTCGACGGGATCGCGCCGGACGCGCTCTTCTACTTCGTCCACTCGTTCGCGCCCCAGCCTGCCGGGCCCGAGGCCGAGGCCATCACCCTCGCCCTGACGGACCACGGGCAGGACTTCGTGAGTGCCGTCGCCCGGGGCCGCCTGGCCGGCGTCCAGTTCCACCCCGAGCGCAGCGGTCGCGACGGCCTGCGCCTGCTGGCAGCGTTCGTGGCCCTCGCCACCGACAGCCGGGCCGCCGGCGTGTCGCCCGCCACCCCGGGCGTGTCGCCCGCCGTCCCCGGGACCCCTGCCGGCCCCGTCCCACCGGCAACGTCCCTGCGGGCTCCCGGGAGCGCGGCCTGATGCTGGCGGTGCGCGTGATCCCCTGCCTGGACGTCGCCGGCGGACGCGTCGTCAAGGGAACCCGTTTCGTCGATCTCGTCGACGAAGGCGATCCACCGGAGCTGGCCGAGCGCTATGCCGCCGAGGGCGCCGATGAGATCGTGTTCCTCGACATCACCGCCGCTCCGGAAGGTCGTGCGACGCTGCGGGAGATCGTGGAGCGGACCGCCCGGCGCGCCTTCGTGCCCCTGACCGTCGGGGGCGGCGTGCGCACCGTGACCGAGATGCGGGACGTGCTGCGGGCGGGCGCCGACAAGGTCTCGCTCAACACGGCTGCCGTCGCGACGCCCGACCTCGTCCGGCGTTGCGCCCGCCGCTTCGGGTCGCAGGCCGTCGTCGTCGCCATCGACGCCCGCCGCCTCGCGCGGCCCGACGGTGAGCCGCCCGCCTGGGAGGTCGTCGTCAACGGCGGTCGCCGCGCCACCGGCCTCGACGCGCTGGCCTGGGCGTCGCGCGTCGCGGATCTCGGCGCCGGCGAGCTGCTGGTCACCTCGATCGACCGCGACGGGACCCTCTCGGGCTTCGACACCACCCTGCTCCGGGCGATCGCCGACCGGGTGACCGTCCCGCTGATCGCCTCCGGCGGCGCGGCAGGACCCGCGGACTTCGTCGCGGCCGTGCGCGAGGGCGGCGCATCGGCGGTGCTCGCGGCATCGATCTTCCACCGGCGCCGGCACTCCATTGCCGACGTGAAGGCAGCCATGGCAGCCGCCGGGCTCCCCGTGCGCCCGGTGCCGGAGGCGGCGGCGTGAGCGATCCGCGGCCACCCTCCCCCGCCGGCCTCCTGGCCGACACGGCCGCCGTGCGCTACGACGCGGGGGGCCTCGTCCCCGTCGTGGTCCAGGATGTCGCCGACGGCCGTGTCCTGATGCTGGCATGGATGGACGCGGAGGCGCTCGTCGCAACGCTGGCGATCGGCGACGTCCACTTCCACTCGCGCTCGCGCGGCACCCTGTGGCGGAAGGGCGAGACCAGCGGGCACACGCTGCGCCTGATGGATCTCGCCCTCGACTGCGACGGCGATGCCCTGCTCGCCCGCGTGGAGCCTCTCGGGCCCACGTGCCACCGCGGCGAGCGCAGCTGCTTCGATCCAGACGGCGCGGGCGACGTGCCGAACATGGCCGAGGCCGTGGCGTCAGCGGCGCCGGCCGCGCCGAACACGGCCGATGCGGCGGCGTCGACGGCGCAGGCCCCGGAGCCTCCGCCGGCGACCGCCCAGGGGTTCGCGTGGCTGGAGACCCTGTGGGCCACCATCGCCGCCCGGGCAGCGACGCGACCGGAGGGCTCCTACACGGCGCGGCTCCTCGCCGCGGGCGTGGACGGTCCCGCGCGCAAGGTCGTCGAGGAGGCCACGGAGGTGCTGATGGCCGCCAAGGACGACGCGGTGGCGGAGGCCGGGCAGGTCGATCGCACCCCCACCCGCGACGCGCTGGCCGGCGAAGCCGCCGACCTCCTCTACCACGCCCTGGTCGTCCTGGCAGAGCGCGGGCTGCCCCCGTCGAGCGTCATCGCCCGCCTGCGCGCGCGCCGGGGCGGCTGAGGGCAGACCCACCCGCCTGTGCGCACGCCGCGAGGGTTCCGCGGCCGCAGCCGGCCGCGCCCCGGCGGCGCTGGCTCAGGGCAGCTCGTGGTGCGCGCGGCAGCGAGCCTCGTACGCTTCGCGCTGCGGGGTCGGCGTGTCGGTCGCGAGGCCGCCGACCACGACCACCGGCTCATCCGCCCCGGCCGGCCGGCCGTCGATCAGGCGCTGCGTCCGCGTCGCCTCCTCGCCGCACACCGTGCAGATCGCCGAGAGCGACCGCACGTCGTCGGCGATCGCGAGCAGCGCGGGCATCGGTCCGAAGGGTCGCCCACGAAAGTCGGTATTGAGTCCGCAACAGACGACGGTGCGACCGGCCCCCGCCAGGCGTTCGACCACGTCGACGAGGCCGTCCGGAAAGAACTGCGCCTCCTCGATCGCGATGACGTCCGCCCACGCATCCTTGGCCAGCGTCTCGATCTCCGACGGGTCGCTCACGGCCTTCGACTGGAAGGCGGCCCCGGAGCGGCTGCGCACCACCTCGAGCTCGGTGCGATCGTCGATCACCGGGCGGACGAGGAGGATCCGGCGGCGGGCGATCTCGGCCCGTCGCAGGAGCCGCAGCAGCTCATCCGTCTTCCCGCTGAACATGCAGCCGGAGATCACCTGGACGTGTCCGCGGGTCGCCACCGTCATGCCCCTTCCTTGCCCCGCACCAGCATCCGCTGATCACGCTTCCCGCGGCGCACGAGCAGGTAGCGCCCGGCGAGGAGGTCGTCGGCGGAGAACGCTGCCGCAGGATCGCGGACGAGCACACCGTTGACGTGGACACCGCCCTGCTCCACGAGCCGGCGACCCTCGCTCCGCGATGACGCGCTCCCGGCGGCCACCAGGAGCGCCACGACGTCGAGCGGCGTGTCGGATTCGGGCCACGCGGCGCAGGGGATCTCGCCGGCGAGGTCCGCCAGCGTCTGCTCGTCGGCAGCCCCGAGATCGCCGCCGAAGAGGACCTGGCTCACGCGCGTGACGCGCTCGGCCGCCCCGCGGCCGTGGGTGACCTCCGTGATCTCGCGGGCGAGCGCCCGTTGCGCCAGGCGGCGTTCGGGGGCGGCGGCGTGCTCGGCCTCCAGCTCCTCGATGCGCGATCGGTCGAACAGGGTGAACCAGCGCAGGTAGACGCCCACGTCGCGGTCGTCCGCGTCGACCCAGTACTGGAAGAACCTGTAGGGCGATGTCAGGCTGGCGTCGAGCCACACGGACTCGCCGCTCTCGCTCTTCCCGAACTTCGCCCCCGACGGCGAGAGGAGCAGCGGGTACGCGAGCCCGTGCGCCGGCTCCCGGTCGGCCGCGGGCTGGCGGGCCGTGCGCCGGATCAGCTCCAGGCCCGCCGTGATGTTGCCCCACTGGTCGGCGCCGCCGCACTGCAGCTCCACGCCGTGCGAGCGCTGGAGATGGGCGAAGTCGGCCGCCTGCAGGAGCATGTAGCTGAACTCCGTGAACGAGAGGCCCTTCGCCATCCGCGCCTGGACCGAGTCCTTGTCCAGCATGTACGGGACCGTGAAGTGCTTGCCGGTGTCCCGCAGGAAGTCCAGGAGGCGCACCTCGCCGAGCCAGTCCAGGTTGTTCACCACGAGCGCCTGCGCGGGGCCGGGAGCGAAGTCGAGGTAGCGGGCCAGCTGATCGCGGATCGCATGGACGTTGGCCTGCACGGCCGCGCGGTCCAGGAGCGGCCGTTCGGCGGAGCGCCCGGACGGGTCGCCGATGAGCCCCGTGGCACCGCCGACGAGGGCGACCGGCTGGCCCCCCGCTCGCTGCAGGCGCATCAGGCCGTAGATCGGCACCAGGTGCCCGACGTGCAGCGAGGCGAACGTCGGGTCGAACCCGTTGTAGGCCCGGATCAGCTCGTTGGTGGCCAGGCGTGCCTCGAGGCCCGCCGTGACGTCGTGGACGAGGCCGCGCCAGCGCAGGTCGGCCAGCAGCTCCGAGAGGCGCGTCGCGCTCAAGGCGTCACACCGACGGGAGCGCACGCGTCAGAGCAACCCGGGGGCACCGAACGGGGATCCATGACCGCTATGCTATCGTGAGCGACGCCATGCAGACCAGTCTCGCGCGACGGCAGCGCCGCCGCCGAAACGGTGGCCAGCAGCCTTCGACCGGCAAGCGCGCCGTCGCCGGCATCGCGATCGCCATCCCGATCTTCCTCTTCGCCTCCTTCCTCGTCGCCGGCCTCGTCGGCTTTGCCGGGGTCGTGAGCGCATTCTCGTACTACAGCCAGGGCCTTCCCGACCCCAAGGAGGTCTTCGGCAACATCAAGTTCGCCGAGGCCACGCGGGTCTACGACCGCGCCGACAAGGTCCTGCTGGCCACCTTCGCCCGCGAGCGCCGGGATGTGGTCACGTTCGACGAGATCTCCCCCCTCGTCATCGACGCGACGACGTCGATCGAGGACAAGACCTTCTGGGACAACGCCGGCTTCGATCCCGCCGGGATCGTCGCCGCCGGCATCGAGACCCTGCAGGGCAACTCGCGGGGTGCCTCGACGATCACCCAGCAGCTGGTCAGGAACCGCCTCCTGCCGGAATCGGCGTTCACGACCACCTACGAGCGCAAGATCCGGGAGATCATCCAGTCGATTCGCCTCACCCAGGCCCTCCCGTCCGGCGAGGACGGCAAGAAGCTGATCATCACGGCCTACCTCAACGACAACTTCTACGGCAACAACAGCTACGGGGTCGCCGCGGCCGCCCGCAGCTACTGGGGCATCACCAACCTCTCCAAGCTGACGCTGGCCCAGGCCGCGATCCTGGCCGGGATTCCCCAGT
This sequence comes from uncultured Chloroflexia bacterium, assembly GCA_963810065.1. GTDB lineage: Bacteria > Chloroflexota > Limnocylindria > Limnocylindrales > CSP1-4 > CTSoil-043. Next base: position 26,731 of record CAWELX010000005.1, read on the forward strand.
CGCCCACCAACTACGACCTCATGCGCAACGCCGTGGAGGAGGAGCTGGCAGGCGGCAAGACCCGGCTCGTCGTCCCCGTCGACGCACCCATCGTGCAGCGCCGCAACCGGATTCTCGAGCTGATGAAGACCCGCTCGGTCCTGACGGCCCGCGACTACACCGACGCCGACTACGACGCTGCCATGAAGGAGCCCGTGGTCCTGACGCCTCCTGCCAACAAGCCGATGCTGGCGCCGCACTTCGTCCTGCAGGCGCGTGCCCAGCTCGGCACGATCCTGTGCGGCGCGGCAGCAGCCAACAACTGCCCGGCGGTCGATACGGGCGGCTACACGGTGACCACGACCCTGGACTGGCGCATGCAGCGCATCGCGGAGAAGTGGACCGAGGCCGGCGCACGGGCGCCCAACGCCAAGAACACCGCCGCCTACCTGAAGCGACTCGGCGTCCCCTACCAGGGGTGGATCGCCAGGATGAAGGGCAAGGGCGTCCAGAACGCGGCGCTCGCCGCGATCGACTACCGGACCGGCCAGGTCTACGCCTACACCGGCAGCGCCGGCTTCTACCTCAAGGGCAACCGCAAGTTCCAGCCGCAGTTCGACGTGCTCGAGGATGGCTGGCGGCAGCCCGGCTCGGCCTTCAAGCCGATCAGCTACGTCATCGGGATCGAGGACCGCACGCTGACCGCGGCGTCGCTCTTCATGGACGTGGTCACCGACTTCGGGGGCGGCTGGACGCCCGCCGACGCCGACCTCCAGGAGCGCGGTCCGCTCCGCCTGCGCCAGGCGCTGCAGGTCTCGCTCAACATCCCCGCCATCAAGGCGGCGATCCGGATCGGCCCGGACCGCGTCTTCGAACGCGCCCAGGACTTCGGCATCCGCTTCCAGAACGCTTCGAACCCGGGGGGGGCGTCGATCGCCATCGGCACGGTCGACATGCACCTGATCGACCTGATCAGCGCCTACGGAGCGATCGCCAACAGCGGCCTCCTCCTCCCGCGGACGACGATCCTCCAGGTGCGGAACTCCGAGGGCAAGGTCATCTGGCCGCTCGCCGGCTCCAAGCCGGCCAAGAAGCGCGTGATCAGCGCCCAGGCGGCCTTCATCATCACCGACATCATCGCCAGCAACACGGACCCCGCCCAGAACCCCTTCTGGAGCCTGCGCGCCATCTACGACGGCGGGACCCGGCGGCCGGCAACGCTCAAGACGGGGACCACCGACGCCACCAAGGACCTGACCGCCGTCGGCTTCCTGGCGCCGCCCAAGAACCCGAAGGCGCCGGCCCTGGTGGTCGGGACGTGGATGGGCAACAGCGACAACTCGGCACCCCCCAACGGCGTCTATTCCCTGGAGTCCGCTGCATCGCTCTGGCAGTCGTTCCTGACCCAGGCCAGCAAGGGCACGCCCATCGCGACGTTCCGGAAGCCGCCCGGCGTCGTCCAGGCCTCCGTGGACGCCAACAGCGGCATGAAGCCCGGACCGTTCACGCGGAAGACCGTCAAGGAGTGGTTCATCGAGGACACCGTTCCCCGCGAAGTGGACAACACGAAGGTCGGGGTCACCGTCGACGGCGCGACCGGCGGCCGCTGGCAGGAAGGCTGCGCCGGCCCGAAGCAGGTCCGGGGGTTCCTCAACCTCTCGAAGGTCGAGAGCGAGTTCCCGTCCTGGGGCAAGTACAACCGCGGCTGGATCTCGCGCGCGGCGCGCGGCGTGGGAGTGGTCGGCAAGGAAGGCTCCGCGACCGGGTACTTCTACGAGGGCTGGAACCCGTTCGGCAGGACCTGGGGTGCTCCGTTCGCGCCCAAGGGCCTGTGCAAGATCCCGGCGCCCACCCCCACGCCGCCTCCGGCGCCCACCCCGATCCCGAGCGGGCCGCCGCCCTCGCTCGAGCCGACGCCGGCACCCTAGAACCGGACGATCGTCGCCCCGTCGCCGCCCTCGCCGCGCTCGCCGGCGCGCACGTCGCGCACGAGCGGATGAGCAGCGGCCATGGACCGCACGGCATCGCGCAGGGCTCCCGTGCCCAGGCCGTGGATGATCGTGGTCCGCTCCAGGCCGGCCAGCGACGCGTCCTCGAGGTAGCGGCCGACGATCTCCAGCGCCTCCTCGACGCGCGCGCCCCGGACATCGAGGGACGACGCGACGGTCCGGGCGCGATCCAGGCGCAGCCGGCCGATGCCCGACGCGGCGTCCGCGGCGGTCGTGGCGGGGAGCGGCCGGCGATCGCCGGCGGCGTGGGTCGCGGGCAGGTCCAGCTCGTCGGTGGGCACCGTCACGCGCATGCCCCCGACCTCCAGCGTCGCCCGCTTCCCGCCGCGCTCCAGGGCCACGATGCGGCCCTCCCAGTCGCTCGTGCGGCTGCGTGCCCGCGCCCCGACCTGCCAGGCGACGGGCGTCGGGGGCGCGACCGGCGCGGGAGCCGGGGCGGGCAGCCGGCCGAGGCGCTCCTCCGACCGCTCCAGGAGCTCGTCGAGCGCCGGCGCCGTGACCGTCTCCCGCTCCAGCCGCCGGCGCGCGCCGTGGATGTCGGTCCGCAGGTCCTCCACCAGCCGTTCGGCGTCGGCGCGGGCGGCAGCCACGGATTCCTCGCGTTCGCGCCGGGCCCGCCGACGCTCCTCGTCGGCCAGGCGCTGCGCTTCGGCGGCGCGCAGCTCCGCGGACCGCGCGCGATCGAGGGATTCGCGCGCGGCGAGGTCGGATTCCCGGATCGACGCGAGCGTCTCCTCGAACGCCTGCTGGCCCTCGGTGAGGCGACTCCGGGCATCGGCGACGATGGGTTCCGGGAGGCCGAGCCGCTCGGCGATGGCGAAGGCCTGGCTCCCACCGGGCAGCCCGATCCGCAGGTGGTAGGTGGGCGAGAGCGTCTCCAGGTCGAACTCGACCGACGCGTTGCGCGCCTCGGGGGTCGTGTGGGCGTAGACCTTCAGCTCCGCGTAATGGGTCGTGGCCGCCACCAGCGCGCCCGCCCGCAGGAAGTGGTCGAGGAGCGCCTGGGCGAGCGCCGATCCCTCTGTCGGATCGGTGCCGGCGCCCAGCTCGTCGAGCAGCACCAGCGTGGCCGGCCCGGCGGCTGCCGCGATGCGCACGATGGAGCGGAGGTGCCCCGAGAAGGTCGAGAGGCTCTGGGCCACGGACTGCTCGTCGCCGATGTCGGCAAAGACATCGCGCAGGACCGGGAGGCGGCTGCCGGCGTCGGCCGGCACGTGGAGGCCGGCCTGGTGCATCAGGACCAGGAGTCCGATCGTCCGCAGGGTCACCGTCTTGCCGCCGGTGTTCGGTCCGGTGACGAGAAGCGCCCGGAAGTCCGTCCCCAGCTCCACGTCGATCGCCACCACGCGGCCGGAGAGGCCAGGGTGGCGGGCGCCCTTGAGGATGATCTCGGGGCGCGTGCCGGTCGCGGCCCGGGTGGCGTCCATCTCTTCAGCAAGGTGCCCCTTGGCGGCCCAGAAGTCGAAGCGCGCCAGCGCGTCCAGCATCTCGCGGAGGAGCTCGGACTGGCTGGCCACGAGGGCCGACAGCTCGTCGAGGATCCGCTCGATCTCCGCGGCCTCCGCGAGCTGCGATTCGCGCCAGGCATTGCCCAGCTCGACCACCACCAGGGGCTCCACGAACAGCGTCTGGCCGCTGCCGGACGCGTCGTGGACGATTCCCTTGACGCGGCTCCGCGCGTCGGCACGGACGGGCACGACGTACCGGCCGTTGCGCATCGTCACGATGGGGTCCTGCAGGGCCGCCCCGATGTCGCTGGAATGGACCAGCTGCTCCATCCGCGAGCGGAGCCGCTCGTACGCCACGCGGGTGGCGCGGCGCAGCGATCCAAGGCGTGGGGAGGCCGTGTCCAGCAGCTCCCCCGTCGGGTCGAAGCTCCGTTCAAGGGTCGAGCGCAGGCCGGGCAGCGGGTGCAGGCTCCGCGACAGCTCGTGGAGCAGCAATCGCCGGTCCGTGGCGAGGATGTCCCGCAGGCGGCCAGCGGCCTCCAGGGTCTGGGCGATCGCGGCGAACTGCGCGGCGTCCAGGCGCCCACCGCGGACGGCCCGCTCGACGGCCGGGCCGATGTCGTGGGCCCCCCCGATGCCGGCGCTGGGATGCTCGGCGAGGAGCGCCCGCACCTGCGTCGTCTCCTCCAGCCAGATCTCGACGAGCACCGGGTCGGCGACCGGCTGGAGAGCTTCCGCGAGGCGCCGGCCGGGCGGGAATCCCGTCGCGGCGGCGAGGCGCTCGCGCACGAGCGGGAACTCGAGGAGGGCAATCGACTTGGCGTCCATCAGGGCGCGCCCCCCGCCCCCGGCCGGACGATCACGAAGCGCCACGGACGATCGGCCCACCCGGGTCCCGCGTAGGCGATCCCGATGCGCGGCGTGGCCAGGATGGTGAACGGAGGGTCGTCGCGGGGTCGGGGCTCCAGGCGCAGGGAGCCCACGTCGGCGAGGAGGTCCGCGCCGTCGTCGTCGCGCCCCACGGCGAAGGCGGCCGCCAGGTTGGCCGGCCCCACGGCGAGGCGGGCATCCGTGACGCGCGCCAGGCGGTCCCGGGCGGCCGCCGGATCGTTCCGGTCGGCACGCCGCGTGGCGACGGCGCGCTCGAGGCGTGCCGCCCGCATCGCCTCGACGCCCTCGCGGGGCACGATTGCCCGCAGGAGGACCGCGGCCGGCTGGCCCGGGGGTCCCACGACGACATTCAGACAGGTGTGCATGCCGTAGACACCGTACACGTAGGCAGAGCCCGGCGCCCCGAACATCGACTGGGCGCGCGAGCGGGGCCCGAACCGCGCGTGGGAGGCGCGGTCGTCCGGGCCGCCGTAGGCCTCGACCTCCACGATCCGGCCGACGCGCCGGACAGCGGCCGACTCGCGCACGAGGAACGCCCCGAGAAGACCCCTGGCAGCCTCGACGACCCCGCCTTCGAGGAGGGCCCGGAGGCGCGCGTCGTCGCTCAGGTGTAGTACTCGCGCAGGTCGGACGGGACGATCCAGCCGAACAGCACGAAGAACAGCGGAATGAGCGAATCGCGGAAGAGCGCGACGACCTGCGACGTGTCGTAGAAGTTGAAGACCTCCCGCAGGAAGCGGATCTCGTTGGGGACGGCCGTCGTGCCGTACGGCACGAAGTAGGAATCCAGCACGAGGATCAGGATGCCCACCAGCAGGAGCGCCTGGATCGCACCCAGGATGCCGCCGATGAGCTCGTCGATCACGGTCGCCTTCGTGAAGATGGTGGTGCGCTTGTAGAAGGTCTGCACGACGATGGACCCGGCGATGTAGATCACCAGGAAGCTGCCGGCGAAGGCAAGCATGTAGACGTAGGGCTTGGGGAGCCACGTCCAGTACTGCGCCAGCCAGGCACCCAGCGGGTCGCGCAGGTTCAGCGCCAGGAGCAGGGACACGAGGCAGATGGCCAGCCCCAGCAGGCGCCGGAGCGTTCCCTGGATGTAGCCCACCACGAAGAAGCCGGCGACGAAGAACGCCACCAGGATGTCGAACAGGTTGAGTCCCTGGATGAACTCGACGAGGTCCACGAAGCCTCCGCTTCCCGGCGTCCACCGGGACGCCTTCTGCTCCGAATCGCCGCACTCCCCCGGCGACCGGGGATCACTGTACGCTCCCGCTTACCATCGCCGCAACCGCGAGTGGCGCGTCGTGGCACCACGCAGGCCGATCAGGCGCGCAGACGACCGCCGTGGGCAGCCGCGACGGCCTGCACGAGCCGCTCGACGAGCTCTTCCACCTCGCCCTCGTCGAGGGCGCGCCCGCCGCTCCCGACCCGCAGCCGCCACGCCAGGCTCTTCTCGGTGGCGGCCAGCGGGGCGCCGCGGTAGACGTCGAAGAGCACGATCGATCCCACCTCGTCGCCCGCGGCGGCTCGCAGCGTCGCGGCGACCTCGCCTGCGGGCACGTCGTCCTCGACGACCACGGCAAGGTCGCGCTCGGTGACCGGCTGGCGCCCGACCGGCAGCACCCGAGCGGGAGCGAGCTGGCCACCCGCGAGGCCCTCGACGGCGAGCTCGCCGACGATGACGTGCTCCGAACGCAGGTCCCACGCCTCCAGCGTGTCCGCGTGGATCTCGCCGACAAGGCCCGCGAGCCCATCCCTGGGCCGACACGAGCGTCGCCCGGCCCGGGTGCAGGGGCGCGCCCCCGGCGTGGACCCGGAAGGTGGGCTCCGGGCCGCCGGCGGTTCGCGCGACGAGCGCCGCCACGGCCTTGGCATCCTCCACGTCCCACGGGCGGCTCGCGAGGCTCCACGTCGGCGGCACCGCGTCCCCGGCGAGCAGGAAGCCGAGGCGCCACCATTCGGCCGGGAAGCCGTCCGCGCCGCGGGCGTAGCCCTTGCCGATCTCGAAGATGGCGACGTCTCGACGGCCGTGCCGCTCGTTCAGGGCGAGGACGTCGAGGAGGCTGCCGACCAGGCCGGACCGCAGGACCGCATGCCGCTCCGACAGCGGATTCCGCACGCGGATCGAGTCGCCGGCCACGGCGTCGGCCCCCGGCACCCCGTCGGCGGCGTCGATGGGCCAGGCCAGGCGTGCAGCCTGCGTGTCCGGCACGAGCGCCGGCGTCACCACTTCGGTGAGCCCCGCGCCCAGCAGCGCGCCGCGCAGGGCGTTCCGGCGCTCGAGCGGATCGGGTCGGAAGTGCGGCATCGCCGTGTCGGGCGTCTTGGCGGGCACCGCGTCGTATCCACGGACCCGGGCGATCTCCTCGGCGACGTCGGCCTCGATGAGCAGGTCGCGTCGCCAGGTCGGGATGATCGCGACGAGCGCGGCCTCGCCGGCGCCCACGCTGAGTGGCTTCTCGCCGGCGGCCACGACCACCGGGGAGGCCGCCGGGGCCACCTGCACGCCGATGGCCACCCGGGCCAGGAGGGCAGACTGCTCCGCCGCGTCGAACGTCGTTCCCAGCAGGCGGTTGACGCGGCCGGGCCGGAAGACGACGCGCGTCTCCTCGGGTTCGACCGGCGCCGTGTCCACCCGGCCCGCGGCCGCAGCTCCCCCGGCCCACGCCACGACGAGCCCGGTGACGCGGTCGGCGCCGATGCGCGCGAGGCGAGCTTCCTGGCCCTTCTCGAACCGGAGGCTCGCCTCCGAGCGGAGGGCGTAGCGGAAGGCGGTGCGCCGGATGCTGACGGGATCGAAGACGGCCGATTCGATGACGACGTCGGTCGTGGCGGCCGACACCTCGGAGGTCGCCCCGCCCATGACCCCGGCAAGGGCCAGCGGCCCGCCGGCATCGGCGATGAGCAGCGTATCGGGCAGCAGCTCGCGTTCGACGTGGTCCAGCGTCTCCAGCCGCTCGCCGGGCGCGGCGAGACGGACGCGCAGGCCGGCCCTGCCGGTGGCCACCGGGGCCACGGCCGCGCCGTCGAAGGCATGGATCGGCTTGCCGAGCTCCAGCATCACGTAGTTGGTGGCGTCCACCACGTTGCTGATCGGCCGCATCCCGGCCGCGAGCAGGCGCATCTGGACGTGGTCGGGCGAGGGTCGCACCGCGACGCCGGTGATCCAGCGGCCGACGAAGCGCGAGCACAGGCGAGGATCGTCGACCGTGACCTGCAGCCGGTCGGCCGTCGCGGGGCCCGGCGCCTCGACGAGGCCGACCTCCGGGAACCGTACCGGCGCCCCGGTGAGAGCGGCCACCTCGCGCGCGAGGCCCACCAGGCACAGCACGTCGCCCCGGTTCGGCTTGACGTCCACGTCCAGCACGACGTCGCCGTACAGATCGGCCAGGGGCACGCCCAGCGGGGTGTCGGGCGGCAGGATCAGGATGCCGTCCGCGTCGCCCGTGAGGCGCAGCTCGTCGCCGGAGCAGAGCATCCCGTTGCTGACGACGCCCATCTTCTCGGTGCGCTCGATCGCCCGGTTGCCGGGCAGGACCGCGCCCGGCAGCGCGACCGGCACGCGCTGGCCCGCGGCGATGTTGGTCGCCCCGCAGACGATCTCGAGAACCTCGTCGCCGACGCGCACCCTGGTCAGCGACAGGCGGTCGGCGCGCGGGTGCCGGGCGACCTCCAGGAGCTCCCCGGTGACGACGTTGCGCCAGTCCGCGCCCCAGCGCTCCAGGCCCTTGACCTCCATGCCCAGGAGGGTCAGCCGCTCGGCGAGCTGCTCCGCCGTGAGCTGGACGTCCACGTAGTCGCGGAGCCAGGAGAGCGGGACTCTCATCGGAACTGCTCCAGGAAGCGCAGGTCGTCCTCCAGGAAGAACCGCACGTCGGGGATCCCGTGGCGCAGCATCGCGATCCGCTCGACGCCCATGCCGAAGGCGAACCCCTGGTAGCGCTCCGGATCGATCCCCCCGAACTGGAGCACCACGGGATGCACCATGCCCGCCCCCAGGATCGTGATCCAGCCGGTCCGCCCGCAGGCCGGACAGCCGGGCCCGCCGCAGACCAGGCAGCCGATGTCGAAGGCCACCGACGGCTCCGTGAACGGGTAGTAGCCGGGCCGGAACCGCGTGGCCGTCTTCTCGCCGAACATCGCGTGCGCGAACTCGTCCAGCTGGCCCTTGAGGTCGGCAAGGTTGGTCCCCTCGTCGACCATGAGCCCCTCCACCTGGAAGAACTCCGAGGCGTGGGACGCGTCCGTCGACTCGTAGCGGAAGCAGCGGCCGGGGAGGAGGGCCCGGATCGGCGGCCGTTCGCTGTGCATGACCCGGATCTGACCCGGCGACGTGTGCGTTCGCAGCAGCTCGCCCTCCCGGTCCACGTAGAGCGTGTCCCACAGGTCGCGCGCCGGGTGGTCCGGCGGGATGTTGAGCATCTGGAAGTTCGTCTCGTCGGTCTCGACCTCGGGGCCCTCGTAGGTCACGAAGCCGAACTGGCCGAAGACCTCGGAGATGCGCTCGATGGTCTCGACGACCGGGTGGGCCGACCCGCGCGGGATGACCCGGGCGGGGGCCGTCACGTCGACCGTCTCGGCCGCCAGCCGCGCCGCGAGCGCAGAGCGGCCGGCCTGGAGCCGGGCGTCGGCCAGCGCCGTCTCCACGGCCACGCGCACCTCGTTCACCACGACGCCGACGCGCGGCCGATCCTCGGCCGGGAGCGAGCCGATCCCGCGCATGAGCCCGGAGAGCTCGCCGCTCTTGCGGCCGAGGTACTGCAGGTCGAGCGCCTCCAGCGTGGCGAGGTCCGGCGCCGCGGCGATGCGCGGCAGGGCCTCGTCACGGAGGTCGCGAAGCTGGCGGGTGAGGGTCGCGAGGTCCACGGTCGGGAGCTGCGCCTCCAATGCTGCTGGGCCGGGAATCACGGACCCTCGCGGCGCCGGAGCGCGCGAGGGTCCCGCTGCGATGGTCGTGGGCCGGGAAGCCTCCCGGCCTCGCCGTCAGGCGCCGCGGGCGACCTCGACGATGCGTCCGAACGTCGCGTCGTCGCGCACCGCGATGTCGGCAAGGATCTTCCGGTCAAGGACGATCTCGGCCTTCTTGAGGCCGTTGACGAAGTCGCCGTAGGTCACGCCGTGCGCCCGGGAGGCGGCGTTGATGCGGATGATCCAGAGCTCCCGCATCTTGCGCTTGCGGACCTTCCGGTCGCGCGTGGCATAGGCCAGGGCGTGCAGGAGCGCCTCGTGCGCGGGCTTGATCAGCCTGCTGCGGGTGCCCTTGCGACCTTCGGCCGCGTTGAGGAGCCGCTTGTGGCGGCGGTGCGAGGTGACGCCCCGCTTGACGCGTGCCATGGCTCAGCCCTTCTTGAGGTACGGCAGGAGGCGCGCGACCTGGTCGGCATGCTCCGGCCCGATGAGCGACTTCCCGGCGTAGCGCCGCGTGCGCCGCGACGACTTCAGCTCGAGGTGGTGGCCCCGCCAGGACTTCACGCGGATCGGCTTCCCGCTGCCGGTCACCCCGATCCGCTTCTGGCTGCCCTTGTGCGACTTCATCTTCGGCACGCCGGACTCACTCTCCCATGCTTGCGGGCGCCTGGCCCGCCGCGTCGATCGCGACCGCCGGAGCGATGCCCTCCACCGGCTCCGCCTCGGCCTTCTCGGTGGAGGGCCTGTCCCCCACCCCGGCCTCGCGCGGCTTCGGCTTGTGGGTCGACGCGATCGTGACATGCATCGACTTGCCTTCGAGGAGCGGCGCTCGCTCGAGGGCCCCATGATCCTTCACCAGGTCGGCGAACTTGAGGAGCAGCTCCCGCCCGAGATGCGGGTGCGTCAGCTCGCGACCGCGGAACTGGACGGCGACCTTGATGCGGTCGCCTTCCTCCAGGAACTCGATTGCCCGGCGCACCTTCGTGTCGAAGTCGCCCTGGCCGATCTTCGGCTTCAGGCGGATCTCCTTGAACTCCACGGACCGGGACTTCCGCTTCGCCTCCTTCTCGCGCTTGGCCAGCTCGTACTTGTACTGGCCGTAGTCGAGCAGTCGGGTCACGGGCGGCGAGGCCGTCGGAGCCACCTCGACGAGGTCGTAGCCGCGCTCCTGTGCCAGGTGGAGGGCGTCCAGCGTGGTCATCACGCCCATCTGGTTGCCATCCTCGTCGATCACCCGAACCTGAGGGATCCGGATCATCTGGTTGACACGCAGCTCTCGGCTTATGGTCGGCCCCTTCGCGCTATCGAGTCACTGAGCGCCCGCGCACGGCGTGCAAGCGCACGCGCGAACCGGGCGCGGTTCGCCGGCGGAGGATAGCACAATCGCCTCACGCGAGGGCAAGCTGCCGAAGCCCGGTGAGCGTGGCCCGCCGGGCCCGCCGCGGGGGCCGTCAGGCGACCCCCTGGCGGCCTGCATTCAGGCGGGGCGTCGGGCCGCCGCCTCGGCTGCCAGGCGGTCGGCGAGTGACTCCCAGGCCTCGGGCGGCTGCTGCTCTCCGGCCCGCGTGCGCGGGGCCGCCGTGCGGGCCTCCACCTCGCGGTCGCCCAGCACCAGCATGTAGGGGACCTTCTGCTCCTGGGCCACGCGGATCTTGTTCTGCATGCGCGCGTCGGAGTCGTCCACCTCCACCCGCAGGCGGCGGGAGCGGAGCACGGCGGCCAGCTCGCCGGCGGCCTCCAGGTGGCGGTCGGCGATGGGGATCACGACGGCCTGCACCGGCGCGCACCACAGCGGGAAGGCCCCGGCGAAGTGCTCGGTCAGGACCCCGATGAACCGCTCCAGCGAGCCGTAGATCGCCCGGTGGATCGCGACCGGTCGCTGCTGCTTCCCGGCCTCGTCGATGTACCACAGGTCGAAGCGTTCGGGGAGCATGACCCGGTCGACCTGGATCGTCGCGGTCTGCCATTCGCGGCCCAGCGCGTCGGTGATCTGGATGTCGATCTTGGGGGCGTAGAAGGCGCCGTCCCCAGGTTTGACCCGGTACTCCAGGCCGGAGCGCTCGAGCTCGGCCCGCATGATCGCCTCCGTCTCCTCCCAGACGGCCGGGTCGCCGAGGGCCTTGTCGGGCCGCGTGCCGAAGGTCAGCGTCGGCGTCAGGCCGAACCACGAGTACGCCTCGCGGATCTCGCCCATCAGGCCCTCGATCTCCGCCGCGATCTGGTCCGGGCGGACGAAGATGTGGGCGTCGTCGGTCACGAAGTGGCGCACCCGCGTGAGGCCCGAGAGAACCCCCGAGAGCTCGTTCCGATGCAGCACGCCGTACTCGGCCAGGCGCAGGGGCAGGTCGCGGTAGGAGCGCAGCCGGCTGCGGTAGATGAAGGACGACTCGGGGCAGTTCATGGGCTTGAGGCTGAAGGTCTGCTCCTCCGCCTCCACCAGGAACATGTTGTCCCGGTAGTGATCCCAGTGGCCGGACTGCTCCCACAGCTTCCGGTGGACCAGGGGAGGCGTGTAGACCTCCTCGTAGCCCCGGCGGTCCTGCAGCTCCCGCATGGCGTCCTGCAGGGTCCGGTAGAGGCGCCAGCCCTTGGGGTGCCAGAAGGCCGCCCCGGGGCTGACGTCGTGGAAGCTGAAGAGGTCCAGCTTCACGCCCAGCTTGCGGTGGTCGCGCTTCTTCGCCTCTTCCCTGCGCCACAGGAACTCGTCCAGCTCCGCCTGCGACGCCCAGACCGTCCCGTAGATCCGCTGCAGCATCGGGCGCTTCTCGTCGCCGCGCCAGTAGGCGCCTGCGACGGAGAGGAGCTTGAAGGCCCCGATGTCGGCCGTCGTGGCCACGTGCGGACCCTTGCACAGGTCGCTGAAGGAGCCGTGCTCGTAGAAGCTGGTCACCGGGAGCGGCTCGCCGGCGGTGGCCGCCCGGGTGGCGAGGTCGTCGAGAATCTCGACCTTGTAGGCCTGCCCGGCGGCTTCGGCCGTGGCACGGGCCTCCACGAACGGGATCTCGCGGCGAGCGAACGCGTGGCCCGCGGCGACGCTGGCCGCCATGCGCTCCTCGATCGCGGCGAGATCGTCGGGCGTGAGGGGCCGCGGCAGGTCGAAGTCGTAGTAGAAGCCGTTCTCGATCGCGGGGCCGATCCCCAGCCTGGCCGACGGGAACAGGGCCAGGACGGACTCGGCCATGACGTGCGCCGCCGAGTGGCGCATCGCGTCGATCGGCGCGTGGGCGCCGGCGTCGAGGAGCTCGTCGGCGGACCCGCGCGCGGGCGCCTCCAGCGCCTCCTGGACCTCGATCACCTGCTCGTCGGCCATCGTCGTCGCCTCCTCTGCCGGGACACGCAAAACCCCTCGTCCGTGCAGGACGAGGGGCCGATGCCTCCCGCGGTTCCACCCGCATTCGCCTTGGCCGACATCTGCCGGCGGGGCGCTCTCGTGGCCGCGCTAACGGGCGGATCCCGGGCCGGTTCGCCGGCCGCTCACGGGTGGTGTCGTGCCGGCGGTGGCCGCCGCGGGTCTCAGCCGATGCCCGCCGCTCTCTGGTGCTCCGTCTCCGGCGCGGCGCGTCCCGATCGACGCGTTCGCAATCTGGTGGGCGGTGCCGGCGACGGGTCGCGGTGGTTGCCCGCGAGCCATCGACCGAGCGCCGACCGAGGTCCAGCATACTCCAGCTCGGGGTTCGCCCGCCGCCCCAGGCGTGGCCCGGGCGGCGAAGCCCTGCTGGTGGCGGGGCCGGGCGGCGCAGGCCTGCCGGTGGCATCGCCCGGGCGGCGAAGCCCCGCCGGCGTTGCGACTGGCGGTCCGTTTGGCACTTGGCGTATGCAGACCCCGAACCGACGGTGCGCGCAGGCCTCGAGAGCGGCAGCCCCCGTCAACCAGCGACGGATTGCCGTCCGGGAGCTCGGTGGCATCCACGGGAGATCGGCATGGCCTCGACGGAACGGTTGCCCTTCACAGCGTCGCGGGACTGGCTCCCAAAGGTCGCAGCGGCCGCCGCGGTCCTCGCGATCTCCACGGCGCTCTGCGCCGGCAGCGCCTCCGCGGGCGCGCCGTTCAGCGTCCGCGTCACCGGACCCACGGACCTGGAGTTCGCCGGCGCCGGCCAGGTGTACCTCACGCTCCAGGTCACGAACCGCTCAGATCGCATCCTGTTCTTCGGGGGGACGGTCAGCCGCTCGCCCCAACCCTGCGAGGATCCCGGCGAGGGTGGATGCCTCCCGGTCGACGCCGGGTCGTGCGACTGGTATCCGCAGGTCTACCCGGGGGACACGGTCGACCTCGCCTGCTGGGGCTACAGTCACCCGCGGTCCGCAAGCGACCGGCTGCTCGTGTTCCGCATCGGGGTGGAGGGAAGGACCGGGGCGAACGTTGTCATTGGCCGTGTGGTGTCGGAGCCGATCGAGGTGAGCGTGACGCCGAGCGCGGGTTGGCTCGGCGTCTCGGGCGCTGACCCCGTGGGGGTTGCCCTTCGGCCCGGGACCGTGGATGTACCGCTGACCATCGACACGGGGCGGGACCTTCCCTCGCCCAGCGTGGCCGTCGACGACGTCGAGGCCTGGGCGCTGGTGAGGCCGTCTAACGCCATTGCCGTTCCCGGACAGCCACCCGCCGAGACGAAGACCTGCGTTCAATCCGTCGGTCGCCTCGAGGGCGGCGCGAGCGTGACCCTCGACTGCCCGATCGAGCTGGCGTCCGATACACGGGACCTGCTCGTCGCCATCGTCGCGCGCGGGATCGTCGACGGCGTCGTCCTGGAGCGGCGGTCGCCACAGTTGCGGCTCGTGCCGCGCGACGAGGGAGCGTCCCTCGACCTCCTTGGGATCCGCCCCCTCGGGGATGCGGACCTTGCCCCGGCCAAGCCCGGCGAACGGGTCCGCCTGGCCGTCGACTTCCGGAACCGCGGCACGGTCGACCTCTCGATCGCCACCCGCCTCGACCCGGGGCCGCTCGGCAGCTGCTCGCTGTATGCCCCCGACCCGTTCCCGGCGGGCGGCCTCTCCTTCGCGACCTGCCGGGTGAACGTGCCCCCGAACGAGACGAGCGCCTGTTCCCTCGTCGTCGGGGTGACTATGGTCGGCACGGCCGCGGACGGCACGGTCGTGACCCAGAATGCCGAGACCTCGATCGCCCTGGCCAACCCGGGATGCCCCGGGGCGCGCCCGGCACCGAACCCCGGAGTGACGCCGCCGCCGACCTTCACCGAGGCGCCGGAACCCACGCAGGGCGGTGGGGCGCCCTACGCCCTGGTGCTCGTCCTTGTCGCAGGTGTTGTGGGCGGCATCGCAGCAGCGCTCCGCCCCGTGGGTACGGGGCGCTGAGGAGCACGATCTCCAAGATCTTGGTTCTGCGCACGGGAGCGGCGGCGCGGGGCGCCGGCGGCTCTACCGGGATCGCGATCTGGTGGGCGGTAGAGGACTTGAACCTCTGGCCTCATGCATGTCAAGCCCTGGCGCTCAAGATGCAGGAGCAGCCGCCCTCGATGTCTGTTCCGTGCGTGCTGGTGGTTGCTGCCGGAACTCACTGTACCTGTGCGGTACTCAGTGTGTGGGGATGGCACCCAGCGGGCTATCCTCGTCTCGCCCCCGCTCCGCTCGTCGGTCGCCGCTCCGTTCGCGGAAATCACCGGTGCAATGACGCACCACGTCCGCGAGGTGAGGCCGTTTGTCACTCGCCACACTTCGCCGTACAGCCCCAACATGGGTGCCCAGCGGGAGGCTGTGACACGCGGTCCATACGCTGGCCGCCGGGACCGCGCCGAGCCACTGGCGAGACCGACCTGCGAGGAGTTGCCGAGGGAGGGACCGAGAGTGGGCGGGCGCCATCAGGCGAGGCGGCTCCTTGTCGGTCTAGCCGTCACGCTCCTGCTAGCCGGATGTAACTCCGGTGCGACCTCGTCGCCAAAGCCCGGCACGCCGACACCCGCACCGCCTCCGTCAGGCTGGCAGCGCACGACTTCGCCGACGCTCGGCTACTCGATTGCGCTTCCCGGATCGTCCTACCTCGATTCGTCGGTCAAGGGGGACGAGAACCAAGGTCCGTACGACCTGTGGATGGTCATGTCGTCTCCGGGAACCCTGGCCTTCGGCCTGAGCATCGGCTACTTCCACGAGTCGGCGGGCGGGGCCACCCTCCCGCCGGACCTCGAGAAGATCACCGTCGACGGGGAGACGTTCGCCATAACCGAGGGAGGCATCGACATCCTCGCCGGGGGGTTCCACCGCGATCAGGCATGGCAGTTCATGGCTGAGTCCGGGGACATCGTCGGCAACGCCGCGAAGCGATCACTCTTCCTTCAGATCCTCTCGGCATTCCAGTTCTCGACTGGCGGCTGATCTAGCCTCGCCTCGGCTGCGCACCGGACGCTCCGCTCCGTCCCCTCGGCGGGGTGACGGGAAGGGACGCGCACCGGGCGTTCGGGGGCCGCCTTGCGCGCTAGACGTCGCCTTCGAAGTACGCCTCGTCCACCCGCTTCACGTCGAGTGTCCGCCGTGTGCGCACCCCGACACCGTGTTCGTACATGAGGCGCGCGAGCGTCTTGCCGTCGATGAGGACGATCCGCTTGGAGATGCGCCTGACGTAGTCGTCTGCCTCGCCGGTGAAGTACGAGGTCGTGATGAAGACGCCCTTCGCCGCCCGCTGGCCTTCAAGGCTGCCTGCGAACGCCTGTAGCGCCGGGCGTCCGACCGGGGTCTTCGCCCCGTACCGCTTCGCCTGGATGTAGATGGCGTCGAGGCCCAGCCGGTCCTCATCGATGACGCCGTCGATCCCGTCATCCCCACTTCGCTTCGTGACGCGACGGCCAGTTTCCTCGACGTTCGACCCGAACCCCATCCGACTCAGGAGATCGACCACCAGTTGCTCGAAGAACTCCCACGACAACGTGTCTGACTGGAGCCGGTCGAGGATGTCGGCCTCAACGGCCTGCCGCAGCGTCTCGTACGTCCCGTAGAGGAGTTCCTCGGGGTTCTGATCGGTGCCTGCCAACGCTGGCAGGCCCGCAGGCGCGGCCTCATGGGAACGCGTCTTGGTGCGGAACTCCTCGAACTCCGGGTAACGCCGCAGGTACGCCACATCCACGCGTTCTGGACGCGCGGCGACGACCTCCTTGCCACGGGCCGTGGCGGCTGCGAAAGCAGCGAGGGGCTGATCCGAACCGGGTGGCGCTCGTCCGCGCAAGGTCTACACACGCCCTGCTACGCGAGCGCAGGGTGTCTGCGCGAGTTCGACGCGTTCGCGATCTGGTGGGCGGTAGAGGACTTGAACCTCTGGCCTCATGCATGTCAAGCATGCGCTCTAACCAACTGAGCTAACCGCCCCGTGGGCACGCATTCTACGGCAACCGACGATCTCGGCGCGCTGGTCACGTCCCGGCGCCGCTCGCTCGCGGCCCGTCGCCGGATCCCCACCTGGACGATCGTCACCCACGCGACGAGCGTCGACCAGCGGGCGGCCGACCCCGCCGCGGCGAACGGAGCCGTGACTTCCGGCTCTCGAGGCTGAGTCGGCCCGTGCCCATCCGGCAGCGCGTCAGTGGTCTGGATGCCGCGCCAGACCATGACGGCCGAAGAGAAGCAACAACGCACCGCATTCGGGGTCCGGGTCGTGCTGACGATGGTTGCCACCGTCCTGCCGATCTGGTGGGCGATGGCGGCCACCCTCGGGGTTGCCTGTCTCGTCGTCGCCTCACGTCGCTCACGCCGGCCGACCGGACAACCCGACGTGACCCGGACGAAGACCGGCGAGACGGTCGGGGCACGGGTCCTCGCCCCGGCTCCAAGGCAGGCGGGCAACGGGGCGGCCCCGTCGCTCG
This sequence comes from uncultured Chloroflexia bacterium, assembly GCA_963810065.1. Classification (GTDB taxonomy): domain Bacteria; phylum Chloroflexota; class Limnocylindria; order Limnocylindrales; family CSP1-4; genus CTSoil-043. The sequence continues at coordinate 43,774 of CAWELX010000005.1, forward strand.
ACCCAATGAACCATTGGGCCCCCGCCTCCGCGCTGGGCGCTCCGCTCCGTTCGCGAGATGGGAGCGTACCGGGCGTCCGGGGGCCGGGACAGCTTGCACAGCGGGCCTAGACTGCGCCCATGCACGGCAGGCGCACCGTCGGCTGGTACGTGACGCGGCTCGAGCTCGCCATCGGCATCGTCGCGTTCCTATTCGTCCTGGTGTTGCTCCTCCTCGAACCCACGTTCATGGGTGGGACGGGGCGGAGGATGCTGGACGAGCCACTGGTCCTGGCTGGGCTTGTCGCCGCGGGGGCCGGGCTGGTCTGGATGATCCGCATCTTCCGCGGCCCGCGCGACGAACCGCCGTCCTGGCGGTACCGGGACCGCTGAGTCGCTCGCGCTCTCCTCGGAGGACGGGACGCGTACCGGGCGTCCACCTTGCGGCTTACCTCAAGCGCGAGGTGGCTGCGGGCGAGGTCCTCACGCTGGTCGCGACGGGCCCGACCGGCGCCACACAGACTCGCGACGAGCCCGCCGGCTCAAGGGGCCGTCCGCCTCTCGCAAGACGGGGAGTAGGCGGGCAGCATCACACCACAGTGGGGGCCTCCGGCCCCCGGGTCGGTCACCAGGTCCGCTTCTCGGCGTCCCGGGAGGGCCACGATGGGTCGTCGATTCGCTGGCGCCGTCAGGCTGATGGCCGCGCTGCTCATCGGCGTCGGCACGCTCGTGGTGCCGGGGCCCGGCACGCTCGGCGACCCTCGCTCGGTCTCCCGAGTGTCCTTCGCCGCCGATCACGGTCGAGAAGCTCGCGCGGGTGATGGAGGATGGGAACCAGCTCGCCTGCTTCGGCGGCCGCCTTCTGACCTTCCGCACCTACGTCCCGCCGACCCCGGAGGGGATCGGATGGGAGGACGCCTGGGAGATCTCGCCGGGTTGGCTCGACGACGCCAGCGGCAGCTTCTGGCTGCTCGGCACGACGTCGACCCAGCTGCTCACAGCGTGGATCCCGCCGGCGCTCGGGCGATGCTCCCCCCCATCTCTCTCCTCCTGCCCCTTCCGCTGGTTCGTCGGGCGCTGGACGACCGTGAGGGCCCACTTCGATGGCCCCATTGCCCGCACCTGCCGGTTCACCTGGGTCCCGCCAGGGTCGGGCTTCACGACACACGACGCCGTGGCGAACTGCAGAGCGAAGCTCATCGTCCTCTCGGTCGGCTCGGTCGCTCCCCCCGACACGTCCATGGCGGCCGTGGGTCACGAGGATCGCCGCGGACTCTCGCTGGCGCTGCTTGCGATGGCAGCCCTTGCCCTCGTCGCGCTGCTGATCGCCGGACGCCAGCCCTCGCGTGGTCACTAGAGTCCGCCTCGTCGGCCGCTAGCCCCCGGCTCCGCACCGGGAACTCCGCTCCGTTGGCGGGCTGGGACGCGCACCGGGGCGAGCTACTCCATCTACGTCGCCCCGGGTCGCGACTCCCCCTGTACGTTCGGGTACGGACGCGGAGAGAACGCGGCAGCCCGCACGCCGCCACCGACCGACACGCTGCCCGTTTCGCGAGGCCTGCCGGCGGCTGAAGCCCTCCTTGGGTCGTTGGCCCTCGCCTTCGCAGTCATCGCGGTGATGGGCCTCCAGACCCGGCGGAGCGCAGCGTCCCGAGTTCGATCGAGGCCGTAAACGGCGCGCTCGGGCTCACGTTGGGTCGCGAGGCGGCGGCGGGGCTGCCCCAAGGTCCAGCCGGGGCCCGCGCTACCAGCGCGGGCGGAGGGCCCGGACGATGATCGCGAGGCCGATGAGGATGATCAGGAGCGGCCCGACCGGGATGTCGATCCCGTAGACGCTGCCGATCCCCGACAGGAGCGCGATCGCCCCCAGGATGACGGTGAAGCCACTGGCGCGGATCCCCAGCAGCAGGCGCGCCGCGTTGAGGCCCAGCATGATCAGGCCGGCCCCGATGAGCCACGTACCGGGTGGCACGTCCTTCAGCAGGGCGAAGCCGCCCGAGCATGATCAGGAAGAGGCCCCAGCTCATCGTCTCGAGCCGCTTGTTCAGATCCTGCTTCCGGGCATCGTCCGGTGCGCGCATGAGACTCGAACCTCCCTGGGCGGACGTCACTCTGGGGCAAGGATAGCGGGTGGTGCGCCGCCTCCGTGGCAGCACCCGGCGCCGGCCGTGGCGCCGAGCCGTGGGCGCAGGCGCCGTCCACAGCCCGAGCCGCGGACGCGGGCGCGCCGCGGGCGCCACGCCGGGTGGAGCGGGCGTCGTCGCGCAGTCGTGGGCACCGGGCTGCGCGCCCGCTCAGTGTCCGGTCGGCCCCGCGAGGAACGTCGCGAGGAGGTCGCCCGCCAGGCCCGCGCCGAGCCCCAGCGCCAGCGCCACCCGTGCCTGGACGGGCGTGAGGTCTCCGGCGAGGGGGATCCCCGCGCGGACCCAGGTCCCGCCGCCGCCCGGGAACGCGTAGGTGGCGCCGACGGCACCCGCTCCGGTGCGCGAGGCCAGCACCACCGCGACGCCGGCGCCCCGCGCGTCGACCGCGGCGCGGAGCAGGTCCGGGTGCGTGTTGCCGGAGCCGGTGGCGGCCACGACAATCCCCCGGACGCCGGCGGAGACCGCCGCGTCCACCTGCGATCCGTCCGTCTCGAGCGCGGCCACCACGATCTGGATCGGCAGCACCGCCGCGGTCGGCGTGGAGGGGAGCGTTCGGCGCGGCCCGCGCGGTCGCAGGCGCACTGCGCGCTCCCCCACCCGACCCAGCGGTGCGACCCTCGCGGGTGACGAAGGCATCCAGCGCAGACGCATGGCGCTTGGCGACGGCATCCGCGGCGTGGATCGCGCCGCCCAGGGCCACCACGACTCCCGCGTTGCGCGCGGACGGGGCCGCCGCGATCCGCACCGCGTCGCGAAGGTTGCGCGGGCCGTCCCAGCCAGCCTGGCTCGCGTTGCGCATGGCCCCGGTCACGACCACCGGGCGGGGATCGCGGTGGCAGAGGTCCCAGGCGAAGGCCGTCTCCTCGAGGGTGTCGGTCCCCTGCACGATGACCACCCCGGCGAGGCCCGGATCGTCGAGCTCGCGGTCCACCAGGGCCCGGATCTGGAGCACGTCGGCGAACGAGAAGTGACTGGCCGGCGTCCGGCCCAGGTCGATCGCGACGACCTCGGCGGCGGCGGCGAGGCCCGGCACCGCGGCCAGCAGGTCCGCGCCGGCCAGCGTCGGGACGGCCCCGCCGGCGACCGGGTCGACGGTCATGCTGATCGTGCCCCCGGTGAAGACCACCGCGACGCGGGGCCGGCGGCTCACGGCTCCTCGGGCGAAGGCCCGGGAATCGCGTCGCCGGGCAGCCCGTCGCCAGGCGTCGCGGCCAGCGGGACGGATGCGGCCAGCGGGCCCAGGGCGGCCCCCTCCGGCGGTGGCGCGAGCGCCGGATCGATCAGCCCTTCGTCGGACAGGGACCCGGGCGGCGGACTGCTTCGAGCGACGAGCGATGCGATGCCGACGACGAAGATGAGCACCGCGGCGCCGAGCAGGACGGGCATCGTGCCCACCCTGTCGGAGATGTACCCGACCAGGATGATCGGCAGGAAGCTCCCGACGGACACCAGCATGTTGAGGATTCCGAAGACCCGGCCGCGGACCGCCGACGGGATCTCCTCCTGGAGCTCGGTCTGGGCCGGGATGGCGGTCGCGGTGTACGCGATCCCCGCCACGAGCGCGATCGCGACGACGACCGAGAGGACGCTGACGAACGACGACATGTCGGGTCCCGGCACCCGGTCGTTGACGTCGCGGAGGAACTGCGCGATGGGACCCGCGATGGAGATCAGGGCCAGGCAGACCCCGAGGACGACCAGGCCCGTCTCGATGAGCCGGCGGCGCGAGACCTGGCCCCGGAGCGCGTTGACGCCCAGCGCCCCGATCACCGCGCCGACGCCCAGCGGCGCCACGATGATCACGAAGTCCTGGGTCCGCAGGCCGAGGACGTCCCGGGCGAACGCCGGGCCCAGGACACCGAGGACGCCCACGATGGAGGCGGCGACGCCCAGGTAGAGGAGGGCCCAGCTGACCACCGGGTTGGCGCGGACGTAGGCGATCCCCTCCCGGAGCTGTTCGACGAACGTTCCGGCCGCCGCCTCCGCCTCGTGGACCGCCCCGTCGTGCACCTGGGTGGCGGCGGGGGCCGATGGGAGCGTCCAGCAGAAGCCGCCGGCGACCAGGTACAGGATTGCCACCACGACGATGAGGATCGTCGGGCTGGCCGCGATCACGAGCAACGGCCCCAGCAGGGCGAAGCCAACCGCGAAGGCGGCGTTGAGGGTGAGCAGGAAGATGCCGTTCGCGGCCGTCAGCTGCGACCTCGGCACCACCCGCGGGATCATCGACAGCTCGGCCGGGGCGAAGAACGTCGTCGCGATCGACACCGCGATGTTCAGGCCGTACAGGACCAGGATGTTCGTGTCGAAGAAGGCGACCAGGAGGAACAGGGCGGCCCGGACGAGGTTCGTGACGACGAGCACCTTGCGACGGTCGAAGCGGTCCACGTAGACGCCGGCGAGCGCGCTGAACAGCACGGCCGGCACCAGGAAGGTCAGGATGAGCAGGGAGACCGCGCTGGTCGACCCGGTCTGGTCGAACACCAGGACGGTGAGCCCGTAGAGGACCATGTTCCCGCCGACCTGGGTGGCCAGCTGCGAGAGCCACAGGAGCAGGAACGGGCGGTTCCGAAAGACCGCGGCCGCGCTGGCCTCCTCTTCCTGTTTGGCCGCCCCGACGGCGTCGGTCATGCCGTCGGCACCTCGGGCCCGCGCCGGACGAACGCGGCGAGGCGCCGCTCCACGGTCCGTCGCTCGGCGAGCACGCGTCGGCCGCACGTGGTGCAGCGAATCCCGAGATCGGCCCCGATGCGGTCCACGTCCCAGGTCCGGCCGCCGCACGGATGCGGACGCCGAAGCTGGAGGCAGTCGCCAACCCGGAACGGGACGGGGGCGTTCATGCGCGTCGGAACGAATCCATCGGCCGGCAGGGTAGCACTCCGTGGCCCCGCGAGGGCGGCCCGGACCTACGCCCGCGGCTTGCCGAGCGTCGGGACGAGGGATCGATCCGTCGCCGGGACGACCACCACGTCGAGCGGCGTGACCTCCACCTGGGCCTCGTCATTCATGGCCTCCAGCTGCGCGACGATGCCGCCGGCCCGGGTCAGGGACCCGGTCAGCGCTGCCGGGTTGCCGATCGCCATGATCTCGATCCGCGGGCCCAGGGCGGTGTTCTCCACCGACAGGCCGCCGGCTGGGCCCGCCACGACCGTGCCGGCGGCCACGCGAACGCCGCCCACGGAGATCGCCTCCGCGCCAGCGCTTCGCAGCTCGTTCACGAGATCCGACACGCCGGCGGCGGTCACGCCGCCGAGGAGCAGCACGCGGACCCCGGGGCCCGAGGCGCCGTCGATGCCGGCCCACAGCCGGACCCGCTCGAGGTCGGCCCGCAGCTGCCCGAGTGACGTCTCGCCGCGGGCCCGCGCCGCACCCATCGCGTCGAGCTGCCGCTGGAGGTCTGCGGCGTCGCCGCGGAGCTGGTCGTTGCGCGTCGTCACGTTGGCGATGAGGAGGGTGAGGTCCTGCGCCGACCGGGTCTCCAGGCCCGTTCCCACCTGCTGCGCCCGAACCTGGACCACGACGAGGAAGCCCAGCAGCAACGCGACGGCGGCGAGGGCGATCTGGCTCCGTGGCCGGCGCATCGTCAGGGCTCCGGCGTCGGGCTCGCGACGGGCGGCCGAGCGTAGCGCAGGGACACGGAGCCGGCGTAGGCAGGCACGGTCACGGTCTCCGGCTGGGCGAAGGAGACGCGGATCCCGTAGCGGTCAACCCGCATCCGGACGAGGTCCACGAATCCCGGCGAGGCCGCCAGGACGTCGTACAGGTCCGGGGGTCCGATCGCCGCGACCTGGTAGGGCGGCGCCAGGTACGCGGAGTTGACCAGGACGGACCCCCCGATGTCGACGATCGCGGCCGTTGGCACCAGGCGCTCACCGTTGACCGAGATCGCCTCGGCGCCCGCCAGCCACAGCTCCTCGACGACGGAGCGCACGTCCCGGGCGTTGACGCGATAGTCGGCGCCCGACGCTCCCGGCGGGATCGGCACCTCCGAGTCCTCGAGCTGCAGGACGAGGCCCGGCCCCTCGAGGGCCACGATGCCCGCTGCCACGCGGGCGTCGACGAGGGCGGCGTTGAGATCGCGCTCCTGCTGGGTGCTCCCCACGGTCCCCGCCTCGGTCTCGGTGATGCGCGCCCGCAGGTCGAGGATCTGCTGCTTGAGGGCATCCTGCTGGGCCTGCAGGGTGACCACGGCCTCCACCAGGGGACCTCGCTCCTGCGTCGTGTAGCGCACGCGGGGCGCCTCGGCGCGCGCCTGGGCCGCGACCAGGAAGCCGAGTGCCACGAGCGCGACGAAGAGCGTGATCTGCCACGTGTGGATCGCCCGCAGGCGACCCATCAGCGTGCTCACGGCGCGGCCCCGCCGGCTCCGTCCGGCGAGCCTGCCGAGGTCGGCGAATCCATCGAGGATCGTGACCGCCGCCGGCGCACGTAGGCGACCGATCCCCCGACCAGCAGGCCCGCGAGGGCCGCCACGAGCAGGAACCATCCCTCGCGCAGCGGGGAGCCGTCGCCTTCGCCGGCGTCGGACGGGGCCGGGGACGCCCCCGGGCCCCAGCCGGGCGGCAGCGGTCCTGCCGGCGCCGTGACGGGCCCGTGCTGAACGGGGGCGACGGCGCCGAGGTCCGCCAGCCATGCCGTCTCGAAGCCCCCGAGATCCGTGCCGACGGCGGCGCTGAACGCCTCATCGTCCGTGACGCCGTCGGCGTAGCTGTTGACCAGGGAGACCAGGGCATCGGTCCCCTTCTCGCGCACGAGGTAGTCGACCGCCGACACGCTCTCGGCATAGGCCAGGGAGAATCGCTCGTACGTCGTCGGGAACTGGCCGCCCAGGGCCTGGAGGGGCATGAGCCGCCCGCCCGACGCAGCCGCTTCGGTGGCGCTGCGATCGGCGGCCGTGTACCCCGCGGAGAGGTACGAGGCGACGCCCTCGTTGAGCCAGCGCGGCGGGAAGTGATACGGGTTGCGGACCGCGGTGTCGAAGACGAGGTGGGTCAACTCATGGGGAATGACGATCCCGACCCAGGGATCCGTGACGTCGTTCGGCCCGATCAGGGCGAACATCGTCCGGATGTCCGCGTGGGCCTCGCCGCCCACGTTCTCCCGGGTGCCCGGGCCCAGCGCGTCGTAGAACGGCTGCTGCTCGGCGTACACGTAGAAGTCGATGGGCGTCGTCTCCGTGACACCAAGGAACGAGGCTGCGTCGCTCACCGCCTTCTCGGCGATCGCGAGCGCCTGGCGCCCGAACGCGTCGCTGCCCTCGTACCAGTGCAGGCGCACGAGATCCCCTTCGAGCGTCCGCCAGTCGAACCGCGTGTCCGCGTAGACGACGCTCACCGGCGGCCCGACCACCGGCGGCAGCGAGCGGTCCTCCGGCACCAGCCGCCAGCGGGCAGTGATGGGCGTGTTGGGCACCAGGTGCCCGTCATCGGCGAGGGACCAGTTGAACGTCAGCTCCCGCGGCCCGGCGGCCGTGGTGCCCGCGGCCTGCGCGACGAACGGACCGATGCTCTCCGGGAAGGTGAGCAGCACCTCCACGCGGGCCAGGGGGACCGGGCTGTCGAACGCCTGGGCGAAGGAGATCCCCGTGCCGAACGTCGCCGTGGCGGACGGCGTCCGGAACGTGGCAGCGGCAGCGGCAGCGCCCCCGGGCAGCAACCCGAGGACGAGGAGAGCGGCCGCCGCGGCACGCACGATGCGGCTCATTGCCCGTCCCACGCGAGGCCGGCCAGGCGCAGGATGCCGAGGCCGTTGGTGGTGGCTCCCAGGAGGCCTTCGCGCGCCAGCGCCGCCGACGTGCCGTAGCTCACGGGCACCACTGGCACCTCGCCCGCCAGAACGCGCTCGGCGGCGTCGTAGCCCGCCCGCGCGTCGGCCGGGTCCGTGGTGCCGATGGCGGCGCTGATGGCATCGTCGAACGCCTGGCTGGACCAGTGCCCGTAGTTGTTCGGCTGGTCCGTCCCGAGCAGGATGCCCAGGAAGTCGTTCGGAGACGGGTAGTCCGCGATCCAGGAGAGCGCCCACATGTCCGGCGAGTCCCGGCTGCCGAGCCGGGCGAACAGCGTCGCGAAGTCGAGGGTCTCGAAGTGGAGCGTGATCCCGAGGTTCACGCGCAGCTGCTCCACGATGGCCTGGTCGTAGCCCGAGCCGCCCGTCACGAGCGTGACCGCCGGGAACGTCGACGGATCGGCATAGCCGGCGTCGGCGAGGAGCTTGCGCGCCGCGGCGGGATCGAAGGCCGGCAGGAACCGCTCGTCGGATCGCCCGGGGATTCCCGGCGGCACCATCGAGGTGGCCGGCAAGGCGTCACTGCCGTCGGCGAGCTCGACGATGCGAGTCCAGTCGATCGCGCTCGCGAAGGCTCGGCGAACCCGCGGGTCATCGAAGGGCGCCCGGCGCGTCTCGAAGCCGTAGTACACCACCGACAGGTCGGCCCACTGGCGGAGGCTCGTGCCGAGGTCGGGATCGAAGGCCAGCCACGATGCGTCGTACCGGGCCACGGGTGTCCAGTCCAGCTCGCCGGCCGAGAAGACGTCCACCGGGCTGCGCCCCGCGATGCTCGACACGAGGGTGACGTCGGCGATGGCCGGCGGGCCGGCCCAGTACCGTGAGTTGGCCTTCAGCGTCAGCCCGTCCGATGCGGCCCCGGCCAGCAGGTATCCCCCGGAGCCCACGAAGTCGCTCCCGGGATGCAGCGCGGCCGGATCGCTCCCGACGCGCGGCGGGATGACGGCGAGGGTGGGGCTGGCGGCGATCGCGGGGAAGTCGCCCGCCGGACGGGTCAGGCGGACTTCCAGGGTCCGCCCGTCGGCGCGCAGCCCCACGGCGTCCGCGCTGCCGCTGCCAGCCGCGTACGCCCGCGCGCCCTCCACGTCGTACAGGAGCGACGCCAGGGGCGAGGGCGCGGCGGGGTCGATCACGCGGAGCCAGCTGCGTCGGACGTCCGCGGCCGTGAGCGGCGTCCCGTCGGAGAAGGTCAGCCCGTCGCGGAGCGTGAAGACGACCGTGCGCCCGTCGTCGCGCAGCTCCCAGCGTTCGGCCAGCGCCGGCCTGGGGGTGAGCGTGGGGTCGATGGCCGTGAGGCCCTCGAAGAGCTGGGCGATCACCGCGGCGCTGCCGGCGTCGCCGGCGGCCGCCGGGTCCAGGGTCGCCGGCTCACCCATGAAGATCCGCGCCGGCCGCTCCGCCGCCACGCCGGAGACGCCGGTGGCCAGCGATGCCACCAGGAGCACGCCCACGGCGGCAACGACGAGCCAAGCGCGGCGGGGCGATCGCGACGGCCGGGGTCGCCGCGGCACACGGGGGATCATGCCCGCGAGTATAGGTCGAGGCGGCTTCGAGGCCCGCCGACCCGCCTCCCGGCACCCGCCTACGGCATCTCCGGGCCTGCCGTCGTGCGCTGCCGGCGCGCCTCGTACAGCAGCACCGCCGCCGCGGCCGCCACGTTCAGCGAGTCCGCCCGCCCGTGCATCGGGAGGCGCACGGCCACCACGTCGTCGGCGAGCCAGGCGGATCCCAGCCCGCGCGCCTCGGATCCCAGCACGATCGCGAGCGGACCCCGCAGGTCCGCCAGCTGGTACTCCACGCTCGCCTGCACGCGCGCTGCGACGATCCGGATGCCCCGCCCACGCAACCAGGCGATGACCTCCGGCGTGGGAGCGATCGCCAGCGGCAGGCCCAGGACCGTTCCCACGCTGGCCCGGACGGCATTCGGGTTCCAGGGGTCGGCCGCAGGTCCGCGATCCGTTGCGCCGATGAGCGCCGTCGCGCCTGCTCCGTCGGCGCTGCGCGTGATCGCGCCGAGGTTGCCGGGCTTCTCGGCGTCCTCGACGACGACCAGCAGCGGGTCGCGGCCCGATGCCAGCACGCCGTCGAGGCGGGCAAGGTCGGTCCGCGGCATCCGCACGACGGCGACCACCTCGCTGCGCCGGTCGCCGTACGCCAGGCGCGCCTCGGCGGGACCGGCCACTTCGACCAGCGCGACGCCGGCGCGGGCCAGGCGGCCGTTCAGCGCCGCGGCGTCCTCGTCGGTCGGTCGCGCGGCCACGAACGCCTCCACGATCTCGGCGCCTACGTCCATGGCTCGGCCGACCTCGCGGATCCCGTCGACGAGGAGGAGGCGCTCCCGCTCACGGCCCGCTCGTTCGCGCAGCTCCAGGGCCGCCCGGACGCGAGGGTTCGCGGCGCTCGTGATGGGGGCCCCCGGGCCGCCCGGCATCGTCATCTCCCCTCCCCCAGCCCGGCCTCTCGAACCAGGATCGCCCAGCCGGCCACCAGCCGCGCCCCGCTCGCGGCGACCAGCGAGAGGTCCCGGACTTCCAACGGCCGGCGGCCGAGATCGAGGGCGTCCCGGACGATGCGCTCGCAGGTCCTCTGCGTCCAGCCCGGCGGCATGGGCCGTGCATGCCACGAAGGCCGGTCGCCCGGCCACCAGCGTGCGGACGTCCGCCAGGAGCGGCCCGAGATCGTTCTCCAGCCGCCACGGCGTCCCGCCCGGGCCGTGGCCGTAGGTCGGAGGATCCAGCAGGACGCCGTCGTAGCGCCGGCCGCGGCGCGCCTCGCGAGCCACGAACCGGGCGGCGTCCTCCACCAGCCAGCGGATGGGTCGATCGCCCAGGCCGGCCTGCGCTGCGTTGTGCCGGGCCCAGGCCACGGCCGGCCGCGAGGCGTCGACATGCGCCACCGACGCTCCGGCGCGGGCGAGCAGGAGCGTCGCCAGCCCGGTGTAGGCGAACAGGTTCAGCACCTCGGGCGAGCTTTCCCGGGCGGACGCGGCGGACGCCGCCACGCCGGCCGCCCAGCGCGCGATGGCGAGGTGCTCCGGGAAGAAGCCAACCTGGCCGGCCGGCGTCGGGCGCAACTCCAGCGGCAATCCATCGACGTCCAGCGTCCACCGTTCCGGCAGGGCGCCGACGGGATCCCATCGCCCGCCCGCCGCACCGGGCCGACGCTCGAAGCGCGCCGTGGCGCGTCCCCAGGCCGCCGGGTCGCCCGGCGCCGCGTTCGCCGTCGCGGGGGCAGGGCGATCCAGGATGACCGCCCCGAATCGCTCGAGCCGGCGTCCGCCGCCGGCATCGAGGAGCGCGTAGGCATCGGTCAGCGGGTCCACGTCGAGATCCTAGCGTTCGCCGCGGCACGTGGCGACACGGGGCGGTGCGGGCGTTCCGTTCCACCGGTTCGACGGTGTCGGCGAAGGGAGCGCGAGCGTTCGCGCGCGGGAGGCCTGGCGGTGTGACGATGCGTGCATGTGACTCTCGTCACATGCAACAGTCCGTACGACACTGGCGGATCCGCCCGCGCGAGTCTCTACTGGTCGGAGTCCGAAGAGATCGAGCCAGGGACGCCCGGCGCCTGCGAGGTGGCTCGTCCGATGGATCGCAGCCCTGCATGGAGGGTCGCGCGATGGCAGTCATCGAGACGGAGAGGCTCACGAAGCTCTACGGGACGCACCGGGGGATCGTCGATGTCGGCCTGGTCGTGGAGCAGGGAGAGGTCTACGGCTTCCTTGGGCCGAACGGGGCCGGCAAGACGACGACGATCCGCCTGCTCCTGGACCTGATCCGCCCCACGGCGGGGCGCGCCCTCGTCTTCGGGGTCGAGACAACGGTTGATCCGGTGGCGATCCACCGGCGCGTGGGATACCTGCCGGGCGAGTTCGCCCTGTTCGACCGCCTCACCGGCGGCCAGACGATCGAGTACTTCGCCAATCTGCGGGGCCGCATCGATCCGCGCTACCAGGCGGATCTCGTCGAGCGCTTCGACCTCGACCCATCGCGCCGGTACAAGGAATACTCGAAGGGCAACAAGCAGAAGGTCGGACTCGTCATCGCGCTCCAGCATCGACCCGACCTGCTCGTCCTGGACGAGCCGACGTCGGGGCTCGACCCGCTGGTCCAGCAGACGTTCTTCGAGCTCCTGCGCGACACGGTCGCCGAAGGCCGGACAGCGTTCCTCTCGTCCCACATCCTCGGCGAGGTCGAGAAGACGTGCGACCGGGTCGCGATCATCCGCGACGGCCAGATCGTCGCGATCGACCGCGTGGAGGCGCTGCGCGATCTCGCCCGTCACCAGGTCGAGCTCCGGTTCGCGGCACCGGTCGACGCCGCCGAGTTCGCCTCGCTCCCCGGGGTGAGCGACGTGCTGGCCGCGGGATGCGACCTTCGGATGCGCGTGACCGGCTCGATCGCGCCGGTGGTCCAGGCGGCGGCTCGTCACCAGCTCGTCGACCTGGTCAGCCGCGAGCCGAGCCTGGAGGAGACGTTCCTCGCGCACTACGGCCGCGAGGCCGTCGAGGTGAACGGCCATGGCCGCTGACATCCACGGCGTTGCCCTTCTCCGGGACCGCCGGCCGGCTTCCGTTCCGTGCCCGCATCTACGGCCTCGGGAGCGTCTTCGGAAAGACGCTCCGCGACACCCGGTTTGCGGTGCTCGCCGTCGGCGGCCTCCTTGTCGTCATGGTCGTGGCCGGCGGGATCACGATGTCCAGCACCTACGGAACGCCCGAAGCGAGGCTGGAGCTCGCGCGGATGTCCAGCGACATGCCACCGATGCTTCGGGGCATGTATGGCAACCCCATCCGCGTCGACACGCTCGGCGGGTTCATCTCGTGGCACTACGGCACCTACTTCGCGCTCCTGGCCGGCCTCTGGACGATCCTCGCCCTGTCGTCGACGCTCGCCGGCGAGGCACGTCGTGGCAGCCTGGAGTTCGCGGTCGCGACCGCCCTTCCGAAGCGCCGGATTGCCCTCGAGAAGGTCGCCGGCATCGCGTCGGCGGCCGGCATCGCCGTCGCCTTCGTGGCCGTCGCGGCGTGGGCGACCGGCGTGCTGTTCGGGACGTTGGCCGACGACGCGATCGCGCCCGCTGCGGCGATCTCGTTCGCGATCGGCCTGTGGCTCAAGGCGCTGATCGCCGGGTCGATCGCGTTCGCCCTTGCACCGTTCCTGGGCCGCGGCGCTGCGGCCGGGATCGCCGGGGCCGTGATGCTTGCCGGCTATGTCGTGGACAGCTACCGGACCGTCGTGCCGGCGTTCGACGCGATCGCCGGGTCGACGTGGTTCTCGTGGACCGCCGACCACGTCCCGCTGGCCGGGCAGTCACAGTGGGCAGGGCTGGGCGTCACCGCCGTGGCCTGCGCCATCCTGCTCGGGATCGGCGTGGAGGCGTTTGCCCGGAGGGACGTGGGCGTGACCATCGCCATCCCCTGGCCCGGGCTGCCGCGGGCGCTCGTGGGGGTTCGCGGCCCGCTGCGCCGCACGTTCGGCGATCTCCTGCCGTCGGCGCTGGCCTGGGGGATCGGAGTCGGGGTCTATGGCGTGGTGATGGCGGCCGCCTCCAGCTCGCTCCTCGACGCGCTGGCGGCGTCGCCGGGGCTCGCCGAGATCTTCCGGAACCTCATCCCGGGGATCGACGTCACGACGGCCGCCGGCTTCCTGCAGCTGGCGTTCGCCGACGTTGGCTTCGTGCTCATCGGGCTCGCCGCCACCACGTTCGTCGCCGGGCGCTCCTCGGACGAGGTGGCCGGCCGACTGGAGCTCCAGCTCACCACACCGCTGACACCTGCCCGATGGGCGGCCGCAAGCGGCCTGGCCGTCTGGCTGGCGATCGCCGTGGTGACGATCCTGCTGGGCGCCGCCATCGCCCTCGGCGTTGCGTCGGTCGGGCAGGATCCGGTCACGCCGGCGATGGGTACTGCCGTCCTGGCTCTCTACGGCGCCGCCCTGGCCGGGGTCGGGGTGGGCGTGGGCGGATGGCTCGGCCCGTCGTTCGCCGTCCCTGCCGTCCTCGCCCTGGCGATCGGGACATTCCTGCTCGACATGCTCGCGCCGCTCCTCCGACTGCCGGACTGGGTCGCCCAGCTTGCCCTGACGACGCACCTGGGTGAGCCGATGGTCGGGTCCTGGGATCCTGCTGGGATCATCGCCTGCCTCGTCCTCGCGATCGGCGGCCTCGCGATCGGCGCCTGGGGGATGGCCAGGCGGGATGTGGGCGGCTGATGGACGCCGGCGAGGAGGTGAGACCGAGAGGCTCCGGGCAGCAGTGGCTGCTCCTGATCTACCGCATCAACGCCCAATCCTCGGGCCGCCGGACGTACGTCTGGAGGCAGCTCCGCCAGCTCGGCGCGGTCTACCTCCAGCAGGCGGCGGCCGTTCTCCCGGACCGCCCGGAGCTTCGGGCCGCGCTCGACCAGCTGGGCCAGCGGATCCGGACCACCGGGGGGGAGGCGTCGCTGCTCGAGACCGTGTCGCCAAGCCCGGAGTGGGAGGGCGAGCTCGTCGCCCGCTTCAACGCGGCCCGCGATGCCGAGTACGACGAGATCGTCGAGAGCGTGGAGCGGTTCGAGGACGAGCTCCGGCGCGAGACGCGCAAGAAGCGGTTCCGTTTCGCCGAGCTCGAGGAGAGCGAGGCGGACTGGGAGAAGCTGCGCCGCTGGTTCGGCCGCCTCACTGAACGGGACTTCTTCGGGGCGCCGGGGCGGGCGCCGGCCGGGCAGGCACTCGATCGCGGGCACGCACTCCTGGAAGCGTTCACCCGCGAGGTGTACCGAGAGGAGGGGCTCGACCCGGATACCGCAGGCGGCCGGGCCGGGTCCTGACTCCCTCGCGCCGCGCCGGGGTCCGGTCGCGGGTAGACTCGGGCCGTGTCCAGCGTGCGAATCGCGGTCGCCTCGACGCCCCTGACGGCGACGCTCGGTGAGGCCGTCCCGGCGGCCGTCGCGGCCATCGCGGAGGCAGGTCGGCTGGGTGCCCGGATCGTGTGCCTGCCGGAGACGGGCCTCCCCGGGCATCGCGTCCAGTCCCGACCCGTGCCGGACCTGGCGACGGACGAGCTCGATGAGGCCCTGCGGGCGGTCGCGGACGCGGCTTGCAGCGCCGGGGTCGTGGCGATCGTCGGGACGGAGCGTCCAACGCCCCGCGGCCGCGAGATCGTGTCGGTGATCCTGGGCGTGGACGGGACGCGGCTCGGAGTCCAGGCGAAGACGCAGATCGACCCCACCGAGGAGCGCGACTACGTTCCCGGAGCCGGCCGCCGCGTGTTCACGGCCGCCGGCCTGACATTCGGCATCGCGATCTGCCACGAGGCGTTCCGCTACCCGGAGATCACCCGCTCGCTCGTCCTTGGAGGGGCGCAGGTCGTCTTCGTGCCGCACTTCGTGACGACCGACGAGGGCTCGCTGCCGAACCGCTGGTGTGACGCCACGAACCCGTACAACGAGAAGGCCATCATGTGCCGGGCCCTCGAGAACAGCGTCTACGTCGCTGCGTCCAACGTGGCAGGCCCCGACCAGGGCTCCATCACCGGCATCATCGCCCCCGACGGCACGCTCGTCGCCAGCCTCCCGTACGGTGTCGCGGGGGTCGTCGCGGCCGACGTCGACCTCGGGCGCGCGGATCGGCGGCTGGCCCTGCGCTGGGCACCTGCGCGAAGCCTGCGCTCCGTCGAAGGGGCCGGTGCCGAGGCCTGACCATGCCGGCGCATGCGCCGCCCGGCAGGGACGCCAGTCGGCGGGCGGTCAAGGCGCTGCGGTACGCCCCCGAGCGTTCCTGGCCCGGCTGATCAGGGCACCTTCCTCCCCTCCCCCCGCGTCCCGGCCGCGGGTGATCGGGGCACCTCCTTCAGCGCGGCGAGGATGAGGGCCGCCATGTTGACCATCGTGGCCTCGCTGCGCCGGGAGCCGACGGCGCCGGCCCGCGCGAGCGCGGCCGCCAGCACGTCCGCGTCGAGGAACGCCGCAGCGAGGGCGCGACGCTGGGCTGCGGTGTACGGGTGGGCCAGGATCGCCGCGGCCAGGGCCGTGGCCGGGGTCACCCCGGGTTCGACGGCGTCGCTCACCGGCGCAGAGGCCAGCGCCTCCGCCGGCGCGTCCGCCAGCGCCGCGGCCAGCGCATCCGCCAGCGCCGCGACGGCGGCAGCATCGGCGTTCACGGCACCCACGCGGCCGTCAACAGGGCATTCGAGGATGTCGTGCTCACGACGCCGAGTCTAGCCACCCGGGAGCGCCGCGGCGCGCCGCGACCCGCCGCGCGCGGACCCGCCGGGGCGCCGGCCCCGGATCAGTCGCTGCGCGGGACCCGTGCAGGCAGGTCCAGCACCCGGTGTCCCGTGGCATGGGCGATGGCGTTGGCGATGGCGGGAGCCGCCACCATGTTCGAGCATTCGGCCACGCCCTTGAGGTCCAGCTGGGGCGACTCCCCGGTTCGCCCGACGAGGATCGTCACCATCTCGGGAACATCCCGTGTTCTCGGGACCTGGTACTGCTTGAAGCCCCGCGTCGCGCCGGGCACGAACTCCTCCGTCAGGGCGAAGCCAACACCCATCACGATCCCGCCCTCGATCTGGCCGACGACGCCCTCCGGGAAGACCGGCCTGCCCACGTCGTGGGCAGCCACCACGCGCAGGACCCGGACCGTCCCGGTCTTCGTGTCGACCTCCACCTCCGCCATCTGCGTCCCGCTGACGTACATCGCGTAGGGCTCGCCCCGCTCGGCGCTCACCTGGTACGCGGGGACGTCGGCGTCGAAGTAGCCATCGAACGTGTTCGCGAGCGTCGCGGCGTGCCGGGCCCGGGCGATCTCGGCCAGCGGGATGCCGTCATCGGCGGTTCCGCGGAGCCGCACGCGACCGTCGCTCAGCTCCAGCTCGCCGACGGGCCGGGCCAGCAGGCCGCCGGCGGTGCCCAGGATCGCCTCCTTGAGGTCGGCCGCCGCGTTCCGCACCGCGTTGCCGACGAAGAAGGTCAGCCGGCTGCCCACCGCCGGTCCGGCGTCCGGGCAGGTTGCCGTGTCCCCGAGCTCGACGCGCACGCGCTCCAGCGGAAGCCCCAGCTCCTCGGCAGCGAGCAGGCCCATCGCGGTCGCGGTCCCCTGGCCCAGGTCCACCGCTCCCGTCCGCAGGGTGACGGAGCCATCATCGAGCAGGTCCAGGGCGGCGCGCCCCGGGCCGCGCCCCACCGTCAGGGAAGGATCCTGTCCGGGCACCGGGCCGCCGCCCCCACCCCCGATGCCGTACCAGATCGAGGCCACGCCCACGCCGCGGCGTCGCGTCCCGGGTGCGTTGACGGACGCGTCGCACCGCTGCAGGGCCTCGAGCCAGTGCGGCCGGACGGCGTCGAGCGTGGCGTCGTAGGCCGGATCGCGCGCCAGGACCTGGCCGGAGAGGAGCCTGTCGCCCTTCCGCAGTCCGTTCCGCAGGCGGAACTCGAGCGGATCCATGCCCAGGCGCTCCGCGAGCTGGTCCATCTGCGATTCGATGGCGAAGGCGACCTGCGTCGTCCCCGGACCGCGCATGCAGCCGGCCGTCGGGTTGTTCGTGAACACCACCCGGCCGTGGAGCTCGAGGTGCGGCCAGCGGTAGGGTCCCGCCGCCGACGCGAACGTCTTGACCATGAGCCCGGGGCCGAACGAGGCGTACGCACCGGTGTCGGCGAGGATGTCGACCTGGAGTCCGGTGAGGTCGCCGTCGCGCGTGGCGCCGCTTCGACACCGGATCCGGTACGGGTGCCGCTTCGTCGTGGACACGAAGGATTCGGCCCGGTCGTAGACGATCCTGACCGACCGGCCGGTTCGATAGGTCGCCAGGGCCGCCAGGCACTGGCACGAGATCTCGGTCTTCCCGCCGAAGGCGCCGCCGATCACGCTGGGAATCACCCGGACCCGCTCGGATGGCAGGCCGAGCGTGCGTGCGATCTCGGCCCGCTGGTAATGGGTGTACTGCGTCGCCGTCCGCACCACGAGCGTGTCGCCCTCCCAGGCGGCCAGCGCAGCCTCCGGCTCCAGGTACGCGTGCTCGTTCCAGGGGGTCGTGTAGGTGCTCTCCAGCACGACATCGGCGCGGGCGAAGCCCTCCGCGATGTCGCCCGAGCGCAGCCAGTGCTCGGCCAGCAGGTTGCCGGCGGGATCGACCTGTGGCGCGCCATCCGCGAGCGCATCGTCGGGGGAGAACACGGCGGCGAGCGGGTGGTACTCCACGTCGATCAGCTCGAGTGCCGCGGCGGCCGCCCCGGGTGAGGTGGCCACGACGAGGGCGACGGGATCGCCGACCTGGCGAACCCTGGATGCGGCCAGGACCGGCTGGTCCTTGAGCTTGCGCCCGTAGCTGTTCTCGCCGGGAACGTCCCGCGCGGTCAGGATGGCCTCGACGCCCGGGAGCGCGAGCGCGCGCTCCATGTCGATTCGCCCGATGTTCGCGTGGGCGTGCGGGCTCCGCAGCGCCCGGGCATGCAGCATCCCCTCCGCCACCAGGTCCGCCGCGTACAGCGCCCGGCCGGTCGCCTTGTCGAGCGCGTCCATGCGCTGATGCCCGGTTGACCGGGGCGCCGATGCCCCGCTGGCCGGCGCCACGGAGACGCCCTCGGGCGCCACAGCCGCGCCCTCCGGTGCCGACGGCCAGCGCCGCGGCGAGCCCTGCTGCCCGTTCGCTACCCATTCCACCGCGTCAACGATGCCCTGGTAGCCCGTGCAGCGACACAGGTTGCTCCCCAGCCAGCGCTCGATCTCGCTCCGGCTGGGCCGTGGGTTCCGCTCGAGCAGCGCCGCGGCGGCCATGATCATCCCGGGCGTGCAGAACCCGCACTGGACGGCATCGGCGGCCACGAATGCCTGCTGCAGGGCGTGCGGACGCTCCGGGCTTCCGAGCCCCTCGATCGTCAGCACGTTCTTCCCATCGACGCTGCGTGCGGGCGTCCGGCAGGCGCGCACCGCCCTGCCGTCGACCATGACGACGCAGGTGCCGCACGTGCCGTCGTCGCAGCCTTCCTTGGTCCCGGTCAGGCCCATGCCGTCGCGCAGCAGGTCCAGCAGCCGCCACCCGGCGGGGACGTCCACGCTGCGGGGAACACCGTTCACCACGAGGGCCACGCCTGTCCGCTGGGTCAACTCGGCGCCTCCTCACGTGGCGTCGGGCGCGTGGCGGAACGCCAGTACGGGCGGCTGATCACGTCGCCATCGCGAAGAACATCGGGCTGAAGTACGGGATGAGCCAGATCAGCCAGACGAACAGGCTGAACCGATGGAACTTGACGATCCACTGCTCGTCGCGCCGCAGGAGCACGACGGACGCCCAGACCGCATGGACAAGCATCAACAGGATGGCAACGAGGCCGCTGATCCCGTGGACGTCGAGCGTCATGCCGCCGGCGAAGTCGAACATCATCCCGGTGCCCACCGTGTCGCAGACCAGGCCCGCCCAGAAGAACGCGAGGTGCCATGGCTTGAGGCGGCCCTGCAGGCGCTCGGCCCAGACGCCGATCGTGTAGAAGACCAGCGCGAGGGTGATGACGAGCGATGCGGAACCATCCATCGAGCGCTCCAGGTTCCCTTCCTGCAGGTTGAGCGTGGACGCGGGTGGCACCGCCGGGCAGCCGCCCACGGCGACCCGGCCGCTCCCTCCACGAGGTGGCCGGAAGCGTAGCAAGCGCGCCCGGCGGCTGTTCAGCCCGCGAGCCGCTTGTACCGGATGCGGTGCGGCTGGTCCGCGGCCGTGCCGAGCTCCCTGTGGCGGAACGCCTCGTAGTCGCTGACGTTGCCCTCGAACCAGCGCACCTGGCTCTCGCCTTCGAAGGCCAGGATGTGGGTCGCGATGCGGTCCAGGAACCAGCGGTCGTGGCTGATGACCACGACGCAACCCGGGAACGACTCCAGGCCGGCTTCCAGCGCGCGCAGCGTGTCCACGTCCAGGTCGTTCGTGGGCTCGTCCAGGAGCAGGACGTTGCCGCCCGCCTGGAGCAGCTTCGCCAGGTGCACGCGGTTGCGCTCCCCGCCGGAGAGCGCGCCGACCAGCTTCTGCTGGTCGCTGCCCCGGAAGTTGAAGCTGGAGACGTAGGCCCGGGCGGGGATCTCCCGCTGGCCGACCTTGACGTACTCCACGCCCTGGGTGATCTCCTCGAAGACCGTCTTCTCTGCGCTCAGGTCGTCGCGGCTCTGGTCGACGTAGGCCAGCTGCACGGTGTCGCCGAGCGTGATCGCCCCGGCGTCGGGCGACTCCTGGCCGACGAGCATCCGGAAGAGCGTCGTCTTGCCGGCGCCGTTGGGGCCGATGATGCCGACGATCCCGGCCCGTGGCAGCGAGAAGGTCAGGTCCTCGATGAGCAGCCGGTCGGCGTAGCCCTTGCGCAGCCCCTGGACGTCGATCACCGTGTCGCCCAGGCGCGGACCCGGAGGAATGGCGATCTCCAGCTCCCGGGCGCTGCCCTTCGCGTCCTGCGCCTCGGCCAGCAGCTGCTCGTACGCCGTGAGGCGCGCCTTGCCCTTGGCCTGCCGTCCCCTGGCCGACAGCCGAACCCACTCCAGCTCGCGCGCCAGGGTGCGCTGGCGGGCATCCGCGGTCTTCTGCTCGCGCGACATGCGCTCCAGCTTCTGCTCCAGCCAGCTGGAGTAGTTGCCGGAGAACGGGATCCCGCGGCCGCGGTCCAGCTCCAGGATCCACTTCGCGACGTTGTCCAGGAAGTACCGGTCGTGGGTGATCGCGACGACCGTGCCCGCGTACTCGGACAGGAACCGTTCCAGCCACTCGACGCGACTCGGCGTCCAGGTGGTTGGTCGGCTCGTCCAGCAGGAGCAGGTCCGGGTGCTGGAGCAGCAGCCGGCAGAGCGCCACGCGACGCTTCTCGCCGCCCGACAGGGTGCCGACGTCGGCATCGTCGGGCGGGCAGCGCAGGGCATCCATGGCGATGTCCACGTTGCGCTCCAGGTTCCACGCGTCGGCGGCCGCGATCCGGTCCTCCAGGGTGGCCTGCGCTGCGCCGATCGCCTCGTAGTCGGCGTCGGGCTCGGCCCAGCGGGCCATCACGGCGTTGTACTGCTCGATCAGGTCCGCGAGCTCGCGCACGCCGTCGAGGACGTTGCCCTTGACGTCCTTGCCCGGGTCCAGCTGCGGCTCCTGGCTGAGGTAGCCAACCGTGAAGCCGGGCGTGAGGCGGGCTTCACCGGTGAACCCGTCGTCGAGCCCGGCCATGATCCGCAGGAGGCTGGACTTGCCGGCGCCGTTGGGGCCGATGACGCCGATCTTGGCGCCCGGATAGAACGAGATCGAGATGTCCTCGAGCACCGTCCGGTCGGGCGGGTAGTGGCGGGCCAGCTTGTACGAGGTGTAGATGAACTCGGGCGGCATGGTCGGTCAAGGGTAGCGAATGCGCGAGGGCTTCCGCGCGAACGCCGGGGTCTGAGCGAGGCTACGCAGGCCAAGGCCCGGAGAACGCCAGGGGCCGAGCCCACGACAACGCCGGGCGGAGCCCGCAGAACGCCGCTCGCCGGCCCGGGAGCAGTCAGCTCAGGCCCTTCAGTCCTCCCCGCCCTCGCCCGACTCGCCGGCGCCGAAGGTCCTGCCGAGACCGTCCAGGAATGTCTGCCTGTCCGCTTCGGACAAGCGGGCCCCGGGGTGCAGGATCAGGTAGTCCCAGGGCGGCATCGTGCCCTCGCGGACCACCTCGACGATGTCGTCCGCCTCCTGCTCGCCGGTTCCCCACTCGGAGAAGTTGAGCTTGGCGCGACCCTCGTCGACGTGGCGCTGGAGGCGCCACGAGATCGGGGCGATGTTCGAGTACCAGGGCCAGGCGGTCTCGTTGCTGTGGCAGTCGAAGCAGGCGCCGACGGCAAGCTCACGCGTGGCAGCCGAATCCCAGGACGGCTCGCCGGTGACGGGCGGGTTGGTGTGATCCCGACCGTACGGCACGAGCTGGATGGCCAGCATGCCCACGACGAGGACCGCGGCGGCGCCCAGCAGGAACCTGCGCATCATGTCGCTCCCTGGATGGATCACGAGGGCGCGTCATGTCGCCGGCTCGCCCCCGCCATTGTCGCCAACCCGGCAGGGCCGCGCGCCCGAATCGCGCACGGTCGTGGGCGAGGCCCAGGGTCCCCCTCCTGGGCTGCGCCTCTCGCGGGGGCCCGTGTCCACGCCCGGGTTCGGGGTTCGGCGAAGTCCGTCATTGGCCGACGATCGATCGCGGCCGCTCCGGCACGCCGAGCGGCCGCTGCCGCTGCGGCACGCCGAGCGGCCGGAGCGCCGGAGCGGCGGGGGTGATGGGGGTAGCCCCGCCTCCGAACACCGGGCAGCCGGGTGGCGTGCGCCACCCGTCCCGCGCAAGGTTCCAGGGTGGTTCGGGATGCACGGACCGGAGGGAGGTCGGACCATGAGCACCACGCGTACGGCAGAGGCCCATGCCGGCGTCAGCCCAGCCTCGATTCTGCGGATCGGCGGCGTCGCCGCCCTTCTCCTGGCGGCCGGCTATGTCGCCACCATCCCCCTGTTCGCCGCCGTCGGGGCGCCACCCGGCGGCGCCCAGGCCCGGCTCGACTACCACGCAGCGACCGCTTCGGCCTGGTGGGCAATCGTGGCGTTGTCCGTGCTCACGGACCTTCTCTTCCTCCCCGTGTCGATCGCCCTGTACGTCGCACTGCGCCGAACCGGCGAATCCCCGATGCTCCTGGCAACCACCTTCACGCTCCTCTTCGTGGCGCTGGATCTCGCCGTGACGTGGCCTGGCTACGCGTCGCTGATCGCCCTCGGCCAGCAGTACGCGACGGCGGCGACGCTCGACCAGCGCGCCGTCATCGTGGCGGCCGCAGGCTACCCCGCGGCCGTGCTCAGCTCCCCGCTCCAGTCGATCGACAGCATCCTCACCCTGTCGATCGGGATCCTGGTCACCGGCCTGGTGATCCTGCGCGGCACGTTCGGACGGGCGTCCGGCGTCGTGGGCGTGACGACCGGCGTGGCGGGCGTCGCCTCGGTGGCGCAGACGGCGCTGACCGGCGAGGTCAGCCCTCTGGCGATCGCAACGTCCATGCTCACGATCGCGTGGCTCGTCCTGGTGGGCCGCGGCCTGCTGCGCGCTCAACCGTCCGTGGACGGGATTCCCTGAGCGCTCCGACCGGCGCACGGGTGTCCACTGCGCCTTCCGCGGGTGGGGTGGACCGCTGCGCCGTTCGACCGGCTGACCGGTCCGGCGGAGCCGTTCGTGGAGGTTGCGCCTCAGACGTGGGGCGCGACGCCCTCGGCGAGCTGCTGCATCAGGTCGACCTGCGCGTCGTGCGCGAGGAGCGGGAAGTGGCTCCGCGCGACGAACTCGACGGGCACCCCCGCCTGCTTCCGGATGTCGAGCAGGGCCTCGACGAGCTCGTCCGGGGTCCCGGCGAAGGTCGCCCGGCCCTTCACCAGCGCATCATCCGGGCGCGTGAACGGCGGCGGGGACGGCGGCGGGAGCGGCCGGGTCGCCGAGGCCCCCATGTCGGAGTACTTCCACTGCATCGCCCACAGCGCGTCGCGGTAGCGGGCGAGCGCCGTCTCCCGCGAGGCGCCGGGCAGCAGCACGGAGTAGTGGATGAACCGGAAGCTCGACGGGTCGCGGCCGATGCGCTCGCACTCGTCGAGCACCCAGCCCACCTGCTGCGCGAGCTGCTCCGCCGGGGCGTTGGCGAAGATCCCGTCCGCGAGGCGGGCTGCGCGGCGGATCGCGGGCTCCGCGCTGCCGCCGACGAGCACCGGGATCCGCGCCGACGGCGTCGGCCGGACGGCCAGCGTCGGGAGGTCGTAGACCGGGCCATGGTGGGTGAACGGCTCGCCGGTCCAGGCCTGCGGGAGGATCCGGAGGATCTCGTCCATGGCCGCGCCGCGACGGCGCGCGTCGGCACCGAGGCCCGGCGAACTCGACCTCCGACCACCCGAGGCCGAGGCCGAGGATCAGCCGTCCATGGCTGAGCAGCTGGACGGTCGCCGCGTCCTCCGCAAGGCGGAGCGGGTGGTGCATCGGCGCGAGGATGACGCCCGTGCCGAGCTCGATCCGCGACGTCGCCTGCGCGAGCGCCGCGCCGACGACGAGGAGCGAGGGCATGTACCCGTCATCGACGAAGTGATGCTCGGTCGTCCAGACGGACGTGAAGCCAAGCCGCTCCGCCTCGACGGCCAGGCGGACCGTCTCGTCGTAGGCACGCGTCCAGTTGGTCTCGCCCGGCCGAAGCTGCGCGCTGAGGAGTCCGAAGCCGAGTCCCATGGCCAAACGATACCAGCCCCAGCACCGTGGCCGTCGCCGTGCTGAACCGGCTCGAGATCGCCGCGCATCCGCGGTCGATGCCCGTGGCGGGCCGCGATCCGTCCTCAGTCGTCCCAGCGGACCCGGACGCGCTGAGGAGTGCCGGGCAGCGGCAGGGACGCAGCCTCCGCTTCCACCGCTTCGCGGTCGGCGTTCGCGAGCCGGCGCCACGACTCGACCGTGATGTCAGCCTGCGCGCGTCGCCACGTCCCGACGATCTCGCCCTCAACGAGGATGGCGCCGGGCCAGACGCGGGGGGTCCAGAGCCTGCGACGGTGGTCTGGGTCGGGGACCAGCAGCTCCCGATCGGCTCCCTGCAGGAGGAAGTAGGCGTCCCCGCTGGGGAGGAGCCGCGCTGCCGCCGCGGGCCCGCCCGGGTTGCGGAATGCCGGCTCATCGCGACTCAGGATCCACGCGTCACCGACCGGCGTCCGCACCGGCGTCAACGACTCGGCCAGCGCCTCGAACGCGGCCCGGCCGGCCGCAAGCGGCCGAAACCCGGCCCACTGGGCGAACGTCGCGGGCGTTGCCGGACCGAAGACATGCAGGTATCTGCGCGCCAGCTCGAGGCGT
Source organism: uncultured Chloroflexia bacterium (assembly GCA_963810065.1). Taxonomy (GTDB): domain Bacteria; phylum Chloroflexota; class Limnocylindria; order Limnocylindrales; family CSP1-4; genus CTSoil-043. The sequence goes on from CAWELX010000005.1 coordinate 68,490, forward strand.
GCCTCCTGGGGGTCGTCCTCCGGCGGTGGCACGGTCCACACGGTCGGCTGACGTGCCCCGTCCCACCGGATCAGCACCGTGCCGGTCGGGGCGGCGTACCTGAGGCTGTTGGGATGGACGCCCAGCCCGCGACCGGCTTCGCCGTAGGTCAGCCTTCCGTCGTCAAGGAAGACGCGCAGGTGGCGAGCGAGATCCTCGGCGCGGCGTTGCGCCTGGCGGCCGTCGGGGAGCCGCCCGAGGGAGAAGACCGCCAGGTCACGCGCGGCGATGACGTAGGCGCTGAACCGCGGGCCCCACAGCTGCACGAGCGACGGGTCCTCCCAGGTGTCCGGTCGGGTCCCCTGGACGCGGGCATGGATCGAGAGGAGGGCCGCCCGCGGCATGCTGTCCTGCAGCCCGGCCCAGGCCGCGCGCCGGAGTGACGACGAGCCCGGTGGCAGCCGCTCGTCGAGCGCACCGACCCGCAGCCGATGCCCGAGGATCTGCGCCCGCGAGAGGCCGAGTGGAGGCTTCGCCACGTTGGAGGTCACGTCATCGCTCCGGTCGGTCATCCTGCGGCGGATCGTACGCACGGTACGGCATGATGTGCAGGTCGCGCCCACAGGCCGGCGCGGCCCTCGCAGCCGGGAGTCCCGTGCCAGCTCGCGTCCTCGTCGCCTACGCGACCAAGCTCGGATCCACGGGTGAGATCGCCGAGACCATCGCGCACGTCCTGCGCGACAACGGTCATCACGCCGTTGCGCAGCCCGCCCACGATGTCATCCGCCTCGACGACTGGGACGCCGTGATCCTGGGCAGCGCCGTCTATGCCGCGTTCTGGCAGCGAGACGCCCGTCGGTTCGCGGAGCGCTTCCGAGAAGACCTGAAGGCACGTCCCCTCTGGCTGTTCAGCGGCGGGCCCCTCGACCGCCGCCTCGCCAAGGCCGACCAGCCCATCACGCCCCACGGAGCGGAGATCACCGCGGGGCTCGGCGCCATCGCCCACCGCACGTTCGGGGGCAAACTGGCACGCGATGCGAAGGTCGATCCCCAGGTCCTCCAGACGCATCGCCTCGGCGACTATCGCGACTGGCAGTCGATCGTCGACTACGCCTACCGGATCGCCCGCGAGCTCGACCGCATGACGTTCCCCCGTTCGACCTGACCGGGCCCCAGCTGCGCGGGCAGTTGGGCGGCATCGCGAGGCCCGGGGAGCCGCGGGATGATGAAGGGCGTCTCGCGCTTGTACGCCAGGTAGGGCTCGCCGAACCTCTCGGCCAGCTCCCCCTCCTCGAGGCGTTTGAGGTACGCCAGGAGGGAGGCGGCCATGGAGAGGACGATGACCGTGCCGGCAGTCGTCCCAACGGCGACCGCCATGCCCAGGTAGGCCAGGATCGTTCCCAGCGTCATCGGGTTGCGGCAGTAGCGGAAGGGACCTTCCGTCAACAGCTCCTGGGTGGGCATCACCGGCAACGGCGTACCCCGGCCCCGGGTCAACTGGGTGTTCACCGACCAGAAGCCGAGGGAGAACCCCAGGAACGTCAGGAGCCCGCCGAGGATGCGGTTCACGTTCCCGATCCTGGGGGACGGCAGACCGAGCCGGCGGTCGAGGCGTGGGCCGACCCCGGCCACAACGAATGGGAGCAGGCCCAGGAAGAGGGGGGCCAGCGGGACCATGGCCGCGATCCTCGTGGCCTCGCGATGTTCCTCCTGGGCCCACCTCGCATAGCGGGACATGCCCCCTCCCGGCTCCCCTCCCGACCGCCGCGTCGCGCGCATCAGCCGCATCTCCGCACCTTCCGTTCCTGCGCGGGTCGGCCTCGGCAGTGGCTCGGCGCGGTCCCGGCGACCGCTGCATCTGGCGACCGTTGCACGTGGTCACGCGATGGCGTTTGCCGCCCGCCTGGTGAGCCTGTGCCGAACGTCGGACGACGGCCAGTGCCGGAGGACTCTCACGGCCGCGCCCCGGATCCGTCGAGCAGGCATGTCCTCCCTGCCGCGATCGACGGGTTCCTGGCGGCAACCGCTACCCAGCGTGGACGTCGGCCACGCCCGGACGCCCTCCTCTCCTCGTCGCGCGGAACCGACGTCATGCCGGCCGACCCTCGCTCCTCGCCGCTCGACTGGCCGCGAGCGGTCAGTCGTCGAGGGAGGACACGAACCACCAGCCGGCATTGACCCGGGTGTGCTTGAGCTCCAGGCGTCCCCCGTCGACCTTGGGCTCCTCGTTGCCGGGGTCGTACAGGTACGTCCAGTAGCTGGGGAACGGATGGGCGGAGTGAAGGAACAGGGCGCTGCTGAGGCGTCCATCCGGGCCAATCGTCGCGTTGAGCAGGCGGCGCGTGGGTGCGCCGGCCCTCTCGATGGCCGCGAGGACACGCGCGTGGTCGGCGCGGGCGATGTCGTCGAACGAACCGGCGCCGCCCGGCTGGCAGGCCTCACCGCCGTCGAAGAAGCGTCCGCGCACATAGATGATCCAGGTGCACCCGTCCTCGGCCGTGAACCCCGTGACGCCGAGCTCCTCGATGACGGGCCGCACCTGGTCCAGGCGTCCGACCTCGGCCGCCATCCGGGCCGCATCCGGAGGCACCTGGCCGCCCAGGCATCCGGCGACGAGCGACGCTGCGGCCAGCGCAGCGGCGACGATCGCCAGCAGCTTTCGACTCATGTCAACCGTGACGGTAGGCCGTGGGCCCGCGCCGGTCAACCGGGGTGTCGGCTCCCGGCGTCGCGGCTCTACCCGACCTGGCGGACCCTCAGGCGCTCGCGGGGCGTCGCTGCGACAGGACGAGCCCCAGGAGGGACCACCCGGCCCCCAGCAGGATCAGCACGACATAGGTGAAGTAGAGCGCCGCCTCCAGCTCCAGGGCCACGCCCAGCATGATGATGACCGGGGCGAGAACCAGCACGATCATGTAGAGCACGTAGGCCGCGGTTCCGACGACCTCGCCGGGCGTGAGCCGGAACGCCGCAGCCTCGATCGCCCAGGCCGCCCGGGTCTCGGGCGCCCGGCCGCTCACTGCGAGAAGGCTGAGCCAGCCGACCAGGGCCAGCGCGCTGCTGAGCGCCCAGACCTGGTGGTCGGCCAGGTCATAGCGGCCGAGGGTCACCGGGGCGAGGGCAGCCACGACGGCCAGCAGCCCCATCCCCACCACGGCGCGCATCGGCGTGACCTCCGTCGGCTCGCTCGGGCCGCCGCTCCGCACGGCGATCAGCGCCCCGAACCCGACGAACACGCCGGCGATCTCGGCCAGCGAAAGGAACAGCTCGGTGTCCTGCATGTCGCGCCACCTCCGCACATCGTGATCGGGGTCAGGATCGGCGCAACGCGACCGGCCGTCGAGAGGCGGACGACCCCCGACCGCCTCAGGCGCGTCCCATCCCGTACCGAAGGAGCGTGGAGCGCTCGATACTCAGGCGGGGGCCGGGACCGCCGCCTCGGCGAGGACCCTGAACCCCTCGCCGGTCTCGCGCATCGTCCGCTCCACGAGGCCGCGGCCCAGGAGGTCCTTGACGACGCCGGGCAGGTGCTTCGGCAACCGGTAGTCACCGTCGACGGTCAGGTGGGTCGCGTCGCCGTCGGGCTCCCGCCGGAAGTAGATGTCGAAGCCCTTGTCGGTGCCTCGACCCGCCCCGCCTCGCGGACGTGGTCCGGGGCGTCCGGCTGAACCCGCGACCGCTGACCGACGAAGTCGAGGACGTCCTGGGCGAAGCGCCTGTCGCGGATCGCCCCGACGTGCCCGGCGCCCTCGTACATCCGCAGGGTGCAGTCAGGGATGAGCCGGGCGGTCTCCTCGTAGACCTCCTTCGGGAAGTAGAGGTCCTCGTCGCCGCAGACGAGCAGCACCGGCACGGCGATGGCGGGCAGGACATCCCGGGCGTCGCAGACCACCTCCGCCTCGGCCTCGACCATGACGTCGCTCGCGAATGACGGGTGGGCCTCCCCGGCCATGATCCGACCCATGACCGCGCCCAGGACACGGGCGACACCCGGCACCCGGAGACCGGGGGCCATGCTCCTGACCATCAGGGCGCCAGCCTCGCCGTTCCTGCCCTCGCTCAGCAGTCGGGCGAAGTCGTGGTCGAGGGTCTTGCCCCCTTCGCTCACCTCGTACCCAGCGACGGCGATGGCGATGTGACGGAAGCGCTCGGGATGGCGGGCGGCCAGGTCGAAGCCGATCATGCCGCCATAGGACACGCCGACGACGAGGTCGACCTTCCCGCCGAACTCGTCGGCGACCAGCCCGGCGTAGTCGTCGGCCATGTCGGCGATCGTGTGTCCGTTCGGCATGTCCCGCCTTCTGGCGACGTACCAGGCGGTGTACCCGTCCTCGACCAGGGGGCGGAACAGGGGGAACATCCGCATCGACATCCCGCTGGGAGCGGCGTTGCCGGGGCCGCCCGGGATGAACAGCAGGGTCATCGGCCCGGAGCCCCAGCGGGCGTAGGCCATCCCGTTCGGGAAGATCCCGGTAACCGGCTTCCGGATCGCAGGCCCGCGCCCGAGCAGGCGGCGGGCGACCGCGCCACCAGCGACGACGCCCAGCGTCCCGCCGGCGACGAGAGCAACCGTGGTGACACGGCGCATTGCGTCATCCTCCCCGGGGACGCCCAGGTCGCGGGTCGGTCTCGCCAGTGGCTCGGCGCGGTCCCGGCGACCGGGGTGTGGACCGCGCGTCAGGGCCCTCCGCTGGCCGTCACCGTAGGCGCGAGTGGTGGGCCTGGCGAGAGTCGAACGGCCCTCAGCCGCGGCGGCAGAGCGAGCGCCCACCGGGCGGATCCTCGGCGGAGCGGCCGGCGCGCTGCGAGGTCCGTGCAGCGACCCGAGCAGCGACTCAGGTCGCCGCGAGGATCCAGTCGAGAAGCTCCGGCACCGCGTCGAGGGCCGACACGTGCCCATCACCCGGGAGGAGCCGCAGCTCGGACACCGGCAGATGCGCGTGCAGCCACCGGGCGTGGTCGGACGGGACCACGCGGTCCTCGTCGCCCTGCACCAGCAGCACCGGCGCCGCTACGTCCCCAAGCCCGAAGCCCCATGGGCGCACGAACGCGACGTCGTCATCGACGAGGCCCATCGGCCACGCCTCCCCGGCTGCTGCGGCGTCCCGGCCGAGGTCCGCCCACCGTCCCGCGAGGGCCGTCCAATCGGCACCGATGAACGACGCCGGGTCGAACTCGTCCGACTCCGCGAACCGCTCACGCGCAGCCGTGCCCTCGAGGGCCGCACGCAGGCCGCCCGGCGCCTGCATCCCGGCCCACCAGTCGAAGGCGTCCGTGTACGGGGCGATGCCGGCCACGCAGGCGACCGCTGTGATGCGGCCCGGCAGGAGCGCGCCGCACGCAAGGGCGTGAGGACCGCCTCCCGAGGCACCGGCCGCCGCGAACCGCTCGATCTCGAGCGCATCGAGCACGGCCGCGGTCTCGGCAGCGATCGACGCGACGTCCCGCCCGGGCCGCCTGGAGGATCCGCCGTAGCCGGGCCGGGCAAGCGAGACCAGGCGGATGCCGCGGGGCACCGCGGCATCGAGCAGCGGCTGCAGCAGGCGCCCGGACTGGGGCGAGCCGTGATGCCACACAACCACGCGCGCCGCCGGGTCGCCGGGGCCGCTGTCATGAGCACGGACCGTGCGGCCGTCGGTGAGGCGGACATCGAGCAGATCGGGCATGGCCCGAGTATGCCGTGCCTGCGGCCGCAGCAGGTCCGCGCTCAGGGGTCGGCGGCCCGGCGAAGGCGCTCCAGCTCCCGGCGGAGGCGCTTGCTCGGCCGGCCCTCGCCCCGGACAGCCATGATCCCCGGCCGGACTTCCGTCACCACCGGCGGCGGGCTGTGATCCACGTAGCACGTCACGGCCACCGGGGCGCCGACCCGGGACTCGATCGGCCGCACGACCTCCACGATGCGCTCGCGGCCGGCGATCAGCGCGTCGACCCGGTCGCCGGCCTGGACCTTCGTCGACGGCTTCGCGGTGCTCCCGTTCACGAGGACGTGGCCGGCGTCACACAACTCCGTCGCCGTCGGGCGCGTCTTCACGAGGCGCACCGCGCACAGCCAGCGGTCGATGCGGGTCTCGTCCTTGTCCGGGGGATCAGCCACGCCCGCTAGCATCGCACGGGTCGAGGAGGGCTGCGGTTGCTCAGCGGAGGCTCAGGCACCGCCTAGCCCTCCCCTACGGTGGGCAGGCTCGATCACGGAATTCCGCCGAACCGCACGCATGGCGGGCGGTCGAGGCTCCCCGTCGCTCGGCTTCCGGTTGAGACGGGTGTGCAGTCCGAACCGTGTCGGTGCATCGACGTGGCACCCAGGCCGCCCCGCACATGATCATGGACTGGGGAGGAACTGACGCCCCCGGACGGTCTTGGGGGCTCGTCGACCCCCAGCAGCGATCCGCTGGCGTGGTACGCGGCGCGATGTACGTGACGGATCCGCATGACCCGCGCCTCGACTATCGATGAGAAGCGTGACGATACTCGCGACGAGGAGGTCGCCCACGGCGCGACACGTTCGGCCCCACGAGCGCGTCTCAAGCATGCGTCCGCCAGAGGGAAGGCCCGCATGAGCCTGCTTTCGATCGCAACCCTCGGACGCGCGCTCGCGATCGCAACCTGTGTCGCGGTTGCGGCCTGCCAATCCACCTCGTCACCAAGTGCCAGTGCCCTCCCGTCGAGCGCTGCGCCCAGTCTCCCCTCCAACGCAGTGACTCCGCTGGATACCGCGACTCCATCATCGGCCCCTGCCTCGGCAATGCCGACCGCCTCGGTCCCGCCACCGCCGACGCCTCGGCCGACTCCGAGGGACACGCCGGCCACCGCGCCGGCGAAGCCGACGGGCGTGACGTTCACGACGGATTCGGTAGAGCTCCCGGCGCCTACCGGAACAGACGAGGTCACATACCAGGTCACGCACACGGTCCGGTGGAAGGCACCTCGCACCGATGGCGTGGAGATCAGGGTCTACGGTGTGACCGAGTGCCTGTCGGAGCCGAGCAACCCGTCGCCAGGGACCAGCGGGCCGTGTCTCGTCGAGCACACGCTGCTTCCCCCCTCGGTCATGGCGCTGGCGGCCACGGCACCGGCGGCCGCAGGCGAGATCAGCTGGATCGCGCCGCGCTACTGGGAGTGCGCTGGTCCCCCGGTCGGCCCGGACGGCCTCGACTACGAGGCGATCGTCATCGCGGCCTACAACGCCGCCGGTCACTCCGTCTTCGCGATCGCGAACCCGGGAGAGTGGTGGCGCGCGGGCCCGGACGAGGTCATCTGCTGAGTCCCCGCACAGCCGCAGCCGCAGCACGACACCGCGGTTTGCCAGCGTGGGGATTCTGGCGCCCCCGGACGGACTCGGGCCTCCAATACCCACGCAGCGTCCTCGACTGGTATCTCGAGGTCGGCTGATACCACCGACGCGCTCGCGTTCGTCGGGAACTACTCGCGGCGCAGGCGCCAGATGCTCTCGGCCGGCCAGCGCCTGCCCCACGCCAACTCGTCCGCGTCTCGGAAGGTGGTGGTGGCATCCGGCGCCGGGCGGGGCTCGATGAGATCCTCGACGACGAAGCCGCTGGCGCGGAAGAGCCTGATCCACTCCCCGTATGGCAGCTGGAAGAACACGTCCTCCCCATCATCGATCCGGTGCAGGCCAAAGTAGTCCAGCGCGAGCCGGTCGCCGACCTTCGGGGCACCGAGCGCCCAGCAGATCGTCTCGATCGGCGAGTGGTGGCTGAATGCAAAGAGGCCACCGGGCCGCAGCAGGCGGGCAACCTCGGGAACCGCGAGGTAGGGGTCCGCGAAGGTCATCGCTCCGTGGTCGCAGAACACGATGTCGAACGATCCGTTCCCGAGCGGCACAGCTTCCGCGCCGGCGTGGACCAGCGGGAAGTCCACGCCTGCCTCCGCCATCAGGCGGCGGGCGTGCTCGAGCTGGCGTGCCGACACGTCCAGCCCGACTGGGCGAGCCCCAGCGCGGGCGAGCCCGATGGACCATTGCGCGGCCCCGCACCCCAGCTCCAGAACGTCTTTCCCCGCGACGTCGCCGAGGACGTGCAGGTCCGACTCGAGGATCTCGCTCGAGCCCCAGGCGAGGGCACTCCTCCAGTCGAGTGCCTTCGCGTGCTTCGCCTGGTACTCGTCGCTGTAGGCATCCCACATGGCGCGGTTGCGCGCGGCGTCCGGTGTCAGGTCGGGTGGCTTCGATCCGTCGCTTGTCATCGTCAGATCGTAGTCGGGTGGTCCAAACGGCAGTCATCCACGCTGTCGGCGATGCGCCGCAGGAACTGGCGCCCCCGGACGGTCCCGGGGGAACGGGCGTCACGTGCGGACGCGCTTGCTTGGTACGCGGGCGCGGCCTAACGTCGTCTCACCTGCGCCGGGCCGTTGGTGGGTCAGCAGTGATCGCCGGACGCGCCAACGCGTGGTTAATGGGACGTTCGCCATTCAGTCTCGAAGGTCCACGAGACGAGGGAAGGGCGGTTACTGTAGCGGCGTGAGCGAGGAAGGGGCCCAGCCAGGCATTCGTCTCGAATACCGGCTGCGGCCGTTCGAGCGAATGATCCACTCGCTGCGGTTCGGGCGGGTGTACCGCGTCCTTGGTCCGCTCGGGGCGGCGCTGCTCGTGATTGCGGTGCTTGGGATCGCGGCCGACTGGACGTGGCTGCTCGCCCTTGCGGCCATCGCCCTGATGGCCGCCTTCGTGTGGATCCCCTTCTGGACCAGGTACGGCGCGACTGCGACGAGCGTCGACGCCACGAGTGATGGGCTCACCCTCAGCGTGGGCGGGGTAACGAACCACTCCTCGTGGGGCAGTGTCCGCGCTGTTCGCCCCGTCGGTTCGGCAGTCCTGGTCGAGTTCGTGCCGGCCGGCACCTTGGTCATTCCTGGGCGCGCGTTCCGCGAGGGCGAGCTTGCCGCCTTCGAGGCGCTCGCGACGACTGGTCGCGGCCGCCCAAGTGGGTCCCAGGGGCCGGGCGCAGAGCCAATCCTCATTCGGGCGCGCACCAGTCTCCGGCTCCAAGACGCCGTGGTTGTCGCGGCTTTCCGCCCAGCGATGTTGGGGCCGCTTGCGGTGGGCGTCGTGTTGATCGCAGCGGGAATTCAGCGAGGTACTCGCGCCGCCGTCCGATCCCTTCAAGTCCGTCGCCTTGCCTCTCCTTGCGGGAGGCGTGCTGTTCCTGACGATGCCCCTGTGGGGCGCGGCGATCCGTGTCTACCTCGGCGGCGGAGTGAGCGCGATCACCGATGCCTATGAGGTCGAGATCGCCGCGAGCGGCTATCGCGCGCGACTCGGGAGTGCCGACTCCTGGACCCCATGGGACTCGTTCCAGTCGGTTCGCCGCATCGGACCCGTGTATGCCCTTCGGCTGCGAAACTCGGCGGCCGAGGTGCTGCTGTCCACGCGCGGGCTTCCGGCTGCCGACCAGGCCACCTTCAGGCAGGTGCTCCGCGTGGCCGGCCTCAAGGGCGCATAAACGTCAGGCTCGTAGCAAGGCGACCCGTCGGGGCACGCGGGAACCGCCGCGCCGCCCGGCCAACCGGAAAGCATGCGGCCCCCTCAGGCGCAGGGCTTCGACAGGTCGGGGAATGAAGGTTGACTCCCCGCCTCAGGCGGCCCGCAGGAACGTCCGCTGACGGCACGGAGCGCTGAGCCCGTCGCGCGCGGCCGTCGGCGGCCCGAACCTGCCCAAGGGACCGCGACGGGCGCGGTGACACCCAGCGCAACATCTTGTGTGGTCCGAACGCCCGTGCTATAATTCGGGGGACAATGATCTAGCAGCGGCGGGACAACGCTGCAAGGACGGCTCCGGCCCTCCGGCCGACCGGTGAGGAACCTCCCGAGCCAGACCCGCTGGCCCCGTGCGACGGCACGTCGCAGGAGACGGTTCCTCTCGTGGCCAGCAACCACCATCCTGTTTCCTTTCCGGACGCCCTCCGGCAGGTCGGCCGCGCCTTGGCGGAGTCGTGGGCTGCCGAGCCCAAGCCCCGCGTGACCCACCTCGGCCAATGCGGCGACCGCGCGTTCTGCCCCCGAGGCTGCCGGGATGACGTCCCGACCCTGGAGCGCCTCCAGAACGGCAACGTCGTTAACCGCTGCTGCGTGTGGGCGGTCCTCACTCCCAACGACTACCAGTACACCGAGTTCGCGGCGGCGTTTGCATGAGCGCCGAACCGGCCGACCTGACCCGCGACGAGCAGCGCGAGTACCAAGCTGACCTCAGCGCGTCGGTGCTCACCGACGCTAACCGGGAGGCGTTCGAGGCCAAGTGGGGGCCGCGCCTCGCGGAGCCCGGGCCGCCGCCAGAGGCGGTGCCCGACGCACGCGTCCCCCTCGTCCCCTCCGTCCCCGAACCCACCCCGGGACCGGACGCGGGGGACGAGGGGGACGCGGCTGCCCCGACCTCGCCGCAACCGCGATCGCTGGCGCGCATCGCCGCCGACGAGGCGGAGCTGTTCCACGACGCTGGCGGCACCGCATTCGCCCGGATCGTCGCGGGCAACCACCGGGAGACGTGGCCGGTCGGCTCGCGCGCCTTCAAGGAGTGGCTGTCGAGCCGCTATTTCGCGGGCACCGGCACAGCACCGAAGACGGCCGCGCTTACCGAGGGCTTGCTCGAGATCAGCGGCCGGGCGCGGTTCGCCGGGCCGCGCCGCGACGTGCACCTACGGGTCGCGCGGGACGGCGGTGCCGTGCTCGTCGACCTCGCCGACGACGAATGGCGCGCCGCCGAGGTCACGCCGGCCGGCTGGCGCTTGGTGCATGAGCCGCCCGTCATCTTCCGCCGGACGCGGAGCATGGCCTCCCTGCCGGAGCCGGTCGCGGGGGCGCGGGTCGAAGAGCTGCGGCAGTACCTCAACGTCACGGACGACGGCGGCTGGCGGCTGCTGGTTGCCTGGCTCCTGTTCGCCCTGGCGCCCGAAGGGCCGTTCCCGGTGCTGATCCTCCACGGCGAGCAGGGCTCCGCGAAAAGCACGGCCGCTCGCCTGCTTCGGGCGCTCGTCGATCCGGCGACGGGCTCCGGGCTTCGCGCAGAGCCGAAGGACGTCGAGGACCTCGCGGTGGCCACCGCGAACTCGTGGGTCCTCGCGTTCGACAACCTCTCGAGCCTGAAGTCGTGGTTGAGCGACGCCTTGTGCCGCGTGGCGACCGGCGGCGGATTGGCGAAGCGCGAGCTGTACTCCGACTCCGAGGAGATTGTCCTCGACGCCCGCCGTCCGGTGATCCTCAACGGGATCAACGAGCTGGCCACCCGCGGCGACCTGCTCGACCGGTCGATCCTGGTCAACCTCGATCCGATCCCCGAGGAGAACCGGCTCTCCGAGGCGGAGCTATGGGAGGGGTTCGGGGTCGTCCGGCCCCGCGTCGTCGGCGCGCTGTTCGACGCGCTGGCCGGGACGCTGCTGCGGCTGCCCGACATCACACTCGCGCGACGGCCAAGGATGGCCGACTTCGCCTTGTTCGGGACCGCCGCCGAGGCCGCCCTCGGCTGGCCTGAGGGGTCGTTCCTCGCGGCGTACGAGGCGAACCGGCAGGACGCCAACGACCTCGCGCTCGACGCCGCCCCCATCGGCCCCGTCGTGCGCGACCTGATCGACAAGCACGGCAAGTGGACGGGAACTGCCGAGGACCTGCGGCGCGAGTTGGGCCAGTTCGCGGACTTGAACCTCGCCAAGTCCGAGTGGTGGCCGAAGAACGCGTGGGCGATGAGCAACCGGCTGGACAGGATCGCCCCGAACCTCCGGGCTGCGGGCGTCGGTGTCTTCCGGTACCGAAAGGCCCACGGCAATCGCGAGCGGATGATCGTCCTGTGGCTCATCGCCGACCACGGCTCCTCGCCGCCGCGCGAGGCGCTCGCGTCGGAGGAGGGCGAATGAGCCGCGGGCTGCGTCCCCTTCGTCCCCGCCGTCCCCTGGCAGCCGCTCCGGGGACGCGAGGGACGCGGGGGACGCGCCCTGTCCCACCCTCTCACCTCCCCGTCCGGCTGCCGCTGCCGGTGGCCGGGTGTCGTCCTGGGGCTTCTGACAACAAGCAGCGCACGAACAAGGAGTAACGACATGGCACCGCGCAACCAGCTCCTCAACCGCAGCAAGGCCCTGTTCGCGGGGCACGACGAGGGCGCGTACACCCTCCCGGCCGATCTAATCTCGTACAGGGACGCAATCCTGCGCCTCCGGGAGATGCAGACGGCCGCCAACCAGCGCGCCATGGACGCCGACCCGGGCGCGGTCCGCTCCGGCTCGCGGCCCTGCTCCCGGACGCCGTTCGGAAGGGCAACGTCCCGGACGGCTGGATCGAGGACCTCCACCGGGCGCAGGAGGCGCAGATCAAGGCCGGTGCCGAAGCCGCCGTGCTCGACGAGGCCGTCGGGCTCGCGGAGAGCCTCACTCGTCCGGGCCGTCACATCCTCCGCATTCGACTTGATCGAGACGTGCCTCCGTCCCGCGATGGACGACGTGCTCGGCAAGGTCCGGAAGGCCGTCGAGGCCGCGAAGGGCGACCCGACCACCCTCCCACCCCGGGCTCTGGCCCGCGCCGACAAGCCCGTCCGCGACGCCTTCGTGATCGTCGAGGAGGCGGCCGAGCGCTACGGCCTGATCCGCTCTGCACAGTCCGCGCTCCAGATGGTCACGGGCGACGTTGACGCCGACGCCTGGGCGTTGTTCCACGAGATCAACAACCTCCCTGCGCTGTGGCCCAACTACGCATGGCGCAACCCGGCGGTCGTCCCGCCGTGGCCCAAGGAGGCCGCTCCCCGGATGGTCTGGCTCGTCCGCCCCGAGGTCGGGGTCTGGATGCCGACGTCCGTGGAGTTGTCCGACGCGTATTCGCGGTACGTGACCACCGCCCGCACCCTCAACCCGAGGGTCCGCGACGACCGCGAGGGCGCTCCGGGTCTCGCCGTCCCCGGGCACGTCGGGTAACCAGACAAGCCGACGCCGTGCGCTGTCGGCAGGGGCGGGAGCCGAGTACGGCCGGTTCCCGCCCCACCCAACAGGAGATGGCATGAAGACGATCCCGATCAACATTCGCAAGGGCCAGGCCATCGAGGCCATCGTGGACGACGAGGACTACGAGCGCCTCGTCTCCTTCCGCTGGTTCTTCCCCACCGGCAAGGTCGCACCGGTCCGGATCGGCACGGCCCGGGGCCGGAAGACCAGCATCACCCTCGCCCGCGACGTCATGGGGCTCTCTACCGGGGACCCGCGCGTCGTCCGGCGGATCAACACCGAGGGCCGCGACTACCGCCGCGCGAACCTCGTCGTCTGCCGGAACGCCCGCGAGGCGGCGGGACCAGTCACGCGCTCGCGCGCGGACGCGACCGTGGCGGAGGCGGAGTGATGGCTGCAACCAAGATGGACCGAGCCCGCGTGGTGGTCCTGCTCGCCCTTGCGGCGGGCTCGTCCAAGCGGGCCGCCGCTGGCAAGGCGGGGATCGCGTGGTCGACGTTCAACCGTTGGCAGCAGGAGGAGCAGTTCGCCGACGCCGTGGAGGTCGCCACCGGGCAGGGACGGGCCGTGTATGAGGACCTGCTCCGGCAGGCGGCCGAGAAGGACTGGCGGGCGGCGCTCGCCCTGTACGAGTCGATCTACCTCGACAACACCAAGGGCCGCCGCGTGGCCGACGACGGCACACCCGCCGCGCAGGTCGAGGCGCTCCAACTCACCGACGAGGAGGCGGCGGAGCGCGTCGCCAAGGTGCTCACGATCCTGCGCAACGCGCTCGGGTCAGAGGAGGCCGTGCAGGAGGTTGTCGAGGCCAACGTGCGGCGTCTCCGGCTGGTCCAGGGCTGACCCGAGGTGCTGTCACCCACGCTCACGAGCCCCCGCCGATCCGCTGGCCACCGGCAGCGGATCGCTCAATGCCGACCGGCATCTTGTGTGCAATCGAACGCCCGTGCTTTTTTGGGGTGGGTATTGGCAGCGGCGCGCGCCCGCTGACCCACGGCAAGGAGCCCGACATGGCGACCAAGACGAAGCACACGACCCTCGAACCCGCCCCATTCGGCGATCCTGACCGACGAGCAGTACGCGGACGCCGTGTCCGGGGTCGAGTCGCGCAAGAAGCACATCGGCGCGAAGCCGTCGTTCGCCCGCCGCACGTACGCCCTCCGGGGGCTGATCTACTGCTCGTGTGGGGCCAGGATGCGCGGCGACACCCGGATCAGCCGGGGTAAGGGCTGGTCGTACTACGCCTGCCCGGTCGCGGACGGCCGCCACCAGATGGAGGTTGACGGGAAGCCCGTCGAGTGCCACGCCCGGCGCGTCCCGGCCCGCGACGCGGAGCGAGAGGTCATTGCGGGGCTGATGACCGCCGCCCTGCCGCCCGGCGCCATCGAGGCGGTCGCGGCGGAGTTGCGGCGACGACTCGCGGCCCCCTCCCCGGGAACCAGCGACAAGGAGCGCCAGCGCCTCCGGACCCGGATGGAGCAGCTGCGGAAGCAGAACGAGTGGGGCGACCTGTCCGACACCGAGTACCGGCGGCTCCGGTCGGAGGTCGAGGCCGAGTTGCTGGCGATCCCGGGCGAGGCCGAGAAGGTCGTGCTGTTCGACCGGCACCGGCTGGTCGTCCAGTCGCTCGGGGACGAGCTGGCGACGGCGACCCCGGAGGCCATCCAGAGCATCGTCGCGCTGCTCGTCGAGCGCGTGGAAACTCAGGACCGGCAAGTTGTCGGATGGGTTCCCACGGGGCCAGCGGAGCCGTTCTTCGACTCCGCGTTGCTGTCACCGTGGCGCCCCCGGACGGATTCGAACCGCCGACGCCAGCCTTAGGACGGCTGCGCTCTATCCACTGAGCTACGGGGGCGCTGGAGTCGATCGTACTCCACGGCGCACGCCGTCGGCCTCGCCGGGGTCAACCCGACCCTCGCCGTACAATCCGGCCGATGGATCAGGCCGCTCTCCTCCCCGACCTCGTGCTCTGGCGATCCGACCGCTGCCACCTGTGCGAGGACACGACGACGCTCGTCGAGCAGCTGCTGGAGCAGCGCGCCGCCGCCGGGCTGGGCATACCCCGCCTCGTGGTCCGTCGCATCGCGGAGGACCCCGCCGTCGAGCGGGCTCTCTTCGAGCAGGTGCCCGTCCTGGAGATCGACGGCCGGCAGCTGCCGCTCGCCGTCCGCCTGGGACCGATCCGCGCGTTCCTCCAGGATGCCTACGGGCCGACGCCGGCGGAGCCGCGTTGATGGAGAGCTCCGATCTCACCCTCCTCGTCGCCTTCGTCGCGGGAATCCTGAGCTTCCTGTCCCCCTGCGTGCTGCCGCTGGTGCCCGCGTACATCGGTCAGCTGACCGTGGTTGCCGTGGTCGGCCGCGCCAACGCGGTTCCTTCGCGCTGGCTGGCCGTCCGTCATGCCTGCGCCTACGTCCTGGGCTTCGGGGCCGTGTTCACCATCCTGGGCGTCACGGCGACGTTCGTCGGCGGGCCGCTGGGCGAGTACCTGCCGACCCTCCGGACGATCGGCGGGATCCTGCTCATCGTGATGGGCCTGAACCTTGCCGGGATCCTGCGCATCCCGGCGCTCGACCGCACGTGGCGGCCGTTCGAGGCGGGGGCGGCGGGCGCGGTGGCCCAGCAGACCGGCACGGTCGCCTTCGCATCGCCGGAGGCGGCGACCGGACCGGGCGTCGGCGATCGACTGGGCGGTCGGCTGGTCGGCGGCCGGGGCGGCATCCTCTCGTCGTTCGGCCTGGGCGTGGTCTTCGCCATCGGCTGGACGCCGTGCATCGGCATCATCCTCGGCGGCATCCTGACCGTCGCGGCGTCCTCGGGCACGGTCCTCCAGGGTGGGCTCCTGCTCGTGGCGTACACGCTGGGGCTGGGCGTGCCGTTCATCCTGCTGGGCCTGGTGTACGACCGCGCCCCGGCGGTGGTGCGCCCGCTGGTCCGCCACGGCCAGGCGGTCAGCTTCATCGGGGGGATCCTGGTGGCGACCATTGGCGTCTTCATGCTCATGGACTGGCTGACGTACTTCTCGCGCCTTGCCCCGGGGGTCTAGGCGCGCGTGACCCTCCCCCACTCCAGTCTGCCGGAGGCCCAGGCCCGCGAGCCGGTGCCGCACGCCGACCCGCCGGGGCCGCCACGGCCGGGCTTCCGGGACCCCAGGTCGGGCCTCCGCAGCCCAAGGTCGGGCCTCCGGGGCCCCAGGCCGACCCGCCTGAGACGCGGCGCGGCGTCGTCGGGCCCTTCACCGGCCGCCAGCTCGCTGCCGCGCTCAGCGTGGTCCTGGCGGTCGCGGTCGTGCTTGCGGTCTCCACGCAGCCGCTCGCCCGGCCCGGGTCGAGCCCGGCTCCCGCGGACCCGCGCGCCACGCAGTACGTCATCGGATCGGCCGGCGAAGGGCTCCGGGTGGGCGACCAGGCGCCGGAGCTGGAGATCGTCGGACCGGACGGCTCGCCGGCGCCATTGCTGGACCTCGACGGGCAGCCCGTCCGGCTGGCGGACCTGCGCGGCCGCCCGGTCTGGATCAACTTCTGGGCCAGCTGGTGCCCGCCCTGCCAGGCCGAGACGCCCACCATCCGAGACACCGCCGAGGCATACGCGCCGCAGGATCTGGCGGTCGTTGGCATCAGCGTCCAGGAGGCGACCGAGGACGACGTGCGGGCGTACGCCGAGAGGTACGGCCTCGGGTACACGGTCGCGGCTGACCTGACCGGGGACGTCTTCCGCCGCTACCGCGTGTTTGGCCTGCCGACGCAGTACTTCCTCGACGAGAACGGGATCATCCGCTCCATCGTCCAGGGCCCCGTCTCGCCGGAGAGCGCGGCAGCGAACCTCGCGCTGCTTGGGCTGGAGGAACCGGCAGCCTCCCCGTCTCCCAGGTGATCCGGCGCGCGTGATCGCGGCAGTGCCCGGCAGGGCGGCGCGGCGCGCGCCGGGCCATGCCACTGCACCGCGGGCGAGCGCCCCTTCGAAGGCACCCGTCCTATGACGTCCAATCGGGGTCCCGGCGGGGTCCGCCGGCCACAGCCGGGTGTCCTGCAACGAGCCGGGCACGTCAGGGCGCCAGTCCTGCGCACGGGATCGCACTGTCCGTCCGAGACAGATCCCCGGCGGAGGCCGGCTGCGACGCCCCGGAAGACCGCGAAGGGGAGGTTGGACGTCATGGAACGGGTGGCGGGGCGTCGGAATTCACGGGGTCTCTCGAACCCGCCAGTGCCGACATGAGGACCGCGACGATCCGATGCCGACGCGGGATCGGCGGCGCCCGGGCACGCCGAGCGTCGGCGACGCGGGCCGACGCGAGATCGCCCGTGGCCTGCCGGATCGGCGACGGGCGGCGCCCGTGCCGCGCAGCGGGGCCGACGCGGGATCGGCGGCGCCCTGGCCGGGCTGGCGAGCGCCCGACGCGGGATCGCCGACGGGCGGCGCCCGGGCGGCCTGAGGGATCGCCGGCGCCGGGCCGGCGGATCGCCGAGGGGCCGTCCGGACCGGCAGGATCGCCGCGGGCGCCGCGGGCCGCCGCCGCGCCGCGGCGCCCGGGCCGTACCGCGGGCGCCGGCCTCCCCCGTTCCCTAGACCAGCGGGTCCCAGCTGAAGCGATCGCGGTCGGCGACGAGGCGCCCCACCGGGTGGCGCAGCTCGTGGGAGAGGGCCACCGTCCAGCGCTCCTCGGCGGCGCGCGCGAAGAGCGTCGCCTTGCGAGCAACCGAATCGAGCGGGAAGTCGTCGAAGGCCGGGATCCAGCGCGGGTTGGCCGACCAGGGGCGCATCGCGATGTCCCCGAAGAACGCGAGTGTGCGTCCCGGCGCACGGACCACGATCGCCTGGTGGCCCGCAGTGTGACCCCCCGTGGGGACAACCCACACGCCCGGCAGGAGCTCCACCTCCCCGTCGGCGGCACCCTCGTTGCCCCACGCCTGCACGAGACGCAGCTCCGGCTGGTCGTACGAGGCCACGATCCGCGGGTTGTCCGACAGGGCGATCTCCCACTCCGAGCGCTGGGCCACGATCCTGGCGCGCGGGAACGCACGCGTCCCGTCGTCGCGCAGCAGCCCGCCGGCGTGGTCGTAGTGGAGGTGGCTCATCGCCACGATGTCCACGCTGGCCGGATCGAAGCCGGCTTGCTCCAGCGTCGGCACGATGGGGTCACCCCCCAGGCCGCGCCAGGCCCTCCCGCGCTCGTCGAGCCGCTCCCCGATCCCGGTCTCCACCAGGACCCGGCCGGCGGGCGTCTCCACCAGCAGGCAGTTGAGCGCCTGCAGGAGGCGGTGCTGGTCGTCGAGCTCGTCGGCCACGAGCTTCGCCCACAGGACCCGTGGCGCGGGCCCGAAGATCGCGCCGGCGTCGGACCGAAACGTGCCGGCCTGGACCAGCGCCACCCGCGTCCCGCCGCCGAGGTCGGCCGACCAGTGCACCGCGTCGTTGATGCCCATCCGGATCAGCGCGGTCCCGGGAGCTTCCGCCGCTCGTCGAAGTCGCGGTGGAAGGCCGAGGCGGTCGGCTGGCTCTGGCCCTGGTACTTGGATCCGAGCGCGGAGCTGCCGTACGGACGCTCCACCGGGCTCGACATCTCGAAGAAGCTCACCTGGCCGATCCGCATGCCCGGATAGAGCGCGATCGGCAGGTTGGCTACGTTGCTGAGCTCCAGGGTCAGCGTCCCCTTCCAGCCGGGGTCCACGTAGCCCGCGGTGGAGTGGATGAGCAGCCCGAGGCGCCCGAGACTCGACTTGCCCTCCAGGCGTGCGACGAGGTCCGTGGGCAGCTCCACCCACTCCAGCGTCTGCCCCAGGACGAACTCTCCCGGGTGCAGGATGAACGGCTCGTCGTCGCGGACCTCCAGCAGCTCGGTCAGGTCGGGCTGGGCCTCGCGCGGATCGATGAACGCATAGCGGTTGTTGCGGAAGACCCGGAAGCTCCGGTCGAGGTGCAGGTCGACCGACGACGGCTGGAGGTCGGCCGGATCGTAGGGTTCGATGCGGATCCTGCCTGCTTCCAGCGCCGCGCGGATGTCCCGGTCGGAGAGGACACTCATGCTCGCAACCCGCCCGCTTCCGGCTCGCGCTCCGAGTACAGGGAATCGACCTCGCGCTTGAGCGCCTCCAGGTCCTCGAACGACTGGTAGACGCTGGCGAACCGGATGTAGGCGATCTGGTCGAGCGCCCGGAGCTGCTCCATCGCCAGCTCCCCGATCCGCGAAGAACCGACCTCCGTCGAGCCTGCCGCCCGCAGCGTCGCCTCGATCTCGTCGGCCGCCCGCTCTGCCGCCGAGTCCGGCACCGGCCGCCGCGTCAGGGCCTTGCGGATTCCGGCCGCGAGCTTGTCGCGATCGAACTCCTGGCGTGCGCCGTCACGCTTGAGGACCACCAGGCGTGCCGCCTCGACACGCTCGTAGGTGGTGAACCGCGCACCGCAGCCGACACACTCGCGTCGCCGCCGGATCGTGGCGGCTTCGTCGAGCTCCCGGGAGTCGATCACCCGGGTGTCGCGCTCCTCGCACGTCGGACAGCGCATGCATGCCTCCTGCGCCCACACCACAACATCTAGTGGCCCCTCGGGACGATACCACGACATACGGTGGTTGAATGACCGCCGGAGCGTGACGGTGTCGCCCCGGGCGCAGGAGGGCGTAGGAGGGCCGGGCGGCGCGCCGTCGGTTCCCACGCGGCCCGGCCGCGCGCCGCCGGATCTCGCCCGGCCGGGGCACCTGCCGTCCGCGAACCGGGGGCCATCAACTCCCCCGCGATCGGTCGCTGTACCAGCGCTGGGGACCGAGACGGCCGGTCCGCAGATCCAGCCCCAGCGCCACGAGCGCCTCGCGAGCGTGGAGCAGGTTGAGGTATCCGCGCTTGACCGACGTCTCGCCCTCCATCACAAGGGCTCGTCCGGAGCTCCCGGCAAGGAGCGCGCAGCCGTGCTGCACCGTCTCCACGGCCCGTGCGGCGCGATCGATCTCCTCGGCGATGCGGCCGCGCAACGTCGCGAGGTTTGCCGGCGGCGCGAGCGCCTCCGCCTCCACCTGGAACCCGGCCAGCGTCTCGAGCAACCCGGGCAGCAGCTCGTCCAGGGCGGCCGGCGAGTCCTGGCGGCGTCGGACCCGGTCGATCTGCTCTCCCCCGCCGGACAGCGCGGCGCTCGCCCGGTCGGTCAGTGCCGCAGCGTCCCGTCGGAAGGTCTCGTCCTCGCGGGTCTCCGCCACCACCCGGGCCGTCCTGCGCAGCACGAACACGAACGCGGCGACCAGCGCCGCGAAGAGCGCAAGCGACGCGACGACGAGGGCTTCGGTCACGGGGTGCCCATCAGGTGGCCCGGGCACGCAGCGCGGCCGTCAGCGCCGGGACCACCTCGAAGAGGTCGCCCACGACGTAGAGGTCGGCGTGCTCCGCCAGGGGAGCATCCGGATCGCGGTTGACCGCGATGATCGTCTCCGCGTCCTGCATGCCGACGCGGTGCTGGATCGCCCCCGAGATCCCGACGGCCAGGTAGACCGATGGGCGGATCGTCTTGCCCGTCTGCCCGACCTGCGAGGCGTAGGGCAGCCAACCGGCATCGACGGCAGCCCGCGTCGAGGCGACGGCGCCCCCGAGCGCCGCGGCAAGGTCCTCCAGGATGGCCACCCCGTGCGGGCCTCCCAGCCCGCGGCCGCCCGCCACGACGAGCGTTGCCTCCTCGATGCTCGCACCGCGCGAGGCGGCGTCGGCCCGGGCGACGACGCGAACGCCGGGTGCCGCGTCGACCGCATCCGGCCCCCGTTCCACGGACCCGGGGGTCGGGGCGGGCACGGCCGGCACGGCGTTGGGCCGCAGGGTGATGATGCCCCGGCCGTCCGCGAAGGCCGAGGTCGTGATGGCGCGACCCCCGAGGACGCTCATCTCCACGCGTGGGCCCGCTGCGGCGCCGTCGTCGCCCGCACCCCAGGCGATCCCCGTGGCATTCCCCAGCACGCCCATCGCCAGGCGCGCCGCCAGGATTCCCGCAACTTCGCGCCCCTCGGGCGTGGCGCCCAGCAGCAGCACGTCCGGCGGGTCCGCACCCGCGAGCACCGCCACGGCGCTCGCGGTCGTGACCGTCATGGCGGCCGGGTCGACGCCGGACCGGACGGCCAGCACCCGTGGGACGAACGGCGCCAGGGCCGCCGCCGCGGGCGCGGGATCCGGGGCGACGACCACGGCCGCGGCGACCCCTCCGGCGACCGCGGCAAGGGCGCGCGCCGCCGTGGCCGCCTCGCAGGCGAGGCGCGTGGGCAGCCCGTCTGCCCCCAGCTCCGCGATGGCCCACACCGCGCCGGCCATCAGATGGCCCTCCGCTCCACCAGCAGGTTCACGATCTCCCGCGCGGCGAGGTCGGGGGCCTCCCGGATGACGCGCGTCGCCGCCCGCTCGGCCGGCGGCCGCTGGGCGACCACGACGGTGGTAGCGGCCGCGCCTCCAACCACCAGCGGGTCCAGCCCGAGGTCGTCGAGCGTCTGCACCGCCATCTCCTTGGCACGGGCGCCCATGATGCCCTTGAGCGACGGGTATCGAGGCTCGCCCAGGAGCTGCGTGCCCACGACGAGCGCCGGCAGGACGGTCTCGACCGTCTCTTCGCCGGCGCCGGCCAGGCGCCGGACGCGGAGCGTTCCATCGCCGGTCTCGGACAGGCCGGCGGCGCCCGACACGAGGGGCAGGGCCAGGAGGGTCGCGATGCCGGCGCCCACGACACCGCCGCCTCCGTCGGCGCTGTCGGCGCCCGCGAGCACGAGGTCGAACTCCAGCGAGCGCAGCACGGCGGCCAGGACGCGCATCGTGGCCAGGGCGCACGACCCGGCGAGGGCGTCGTCCGTCACGAGGACGGCCCGCGCTGCCCCCATCGCCAGACCCTTGCGCAGGGCATCCCGGGATTCGGGCGGTCCCATCGCCACCAGCGTCACGTCGCCCCCGCCGGCGTCGACGAGCTGCAGGGCGGCCTCCAGGGTGTATTCGTCGTTGCCGTTGAGCACCGGTGCCGCAGCAGAGCGATCCAGGCGACCATTCGGCAGCAGCCGCTCCTGGCCCGTGGCGTCGGGGACCGGCTTGACGAGCACGACGATCCGCACGGGCGACGCGCCTCCCTGCTGGCTTGGGCGGGCGCTGGCCCGCTCGGCGGTGCCGAGTGTACACACCAGATGAGGCGGAGAGGAGTCGGACCCGCTGGACGGGCGAACCGCGGGTGTAGGCTCTGGGTGGCGGACCCGGGATTCGCACCGGCGGCCTGCCATTCGGGCAGCTCTGGGGGCGTGGCGATGAACCAGCAGCTTCTCCTGATCGCGCTTCTTGCCGCCTGCGCGGTGGCGATGGGCGGGCTCCTCCTCCGGATCCGGCGAGAACGGGTCGAGCGCGAGGACGCGACGCGAGAGAGCCCGATCGCCATGTCGTCCGAGGGCGTCAAGCTCTGCCCCTCGTGTGCCTCCGAGAACCTGTGGAGCGACGCACGCTGCGTCCACTGCGGAAAGCACCTGCCCGACGCCCCCGCGCGCGCCTGGTAGCGACCCCGGGCGGTCTTCGTCGCCCGTCCGGGTTGGGCGGCGCTACTGGAGGACGGGCAGCTCCCGGCCGTGTCGGCCGGCCGCCGGGCCCGCGACGGCCGGTCCTGCCACGGCGACCGGGGCAAGGATCTCCGAGAGGTCCAGGGTGGTGACGCCGGCGACGTTCGTCGCGTCGGCGGCGAGGCCGTCCCCCAGCATCGTCATGCAGAACGGGCAGCCGACCGCCACCGCCTCGGCGCCGGTCGCGAGCGCCTCGCGGGCGCGCTCGGCGTTGATCCGCGTTCCGCGCGTCTCCTCCATCCACATGCGACCCCCGCCTGCCCCGCAGCAGAAGCCCTGCCGGCCGTGGCGACCCATCTCCCGGAGCTCCAGGCCCGGGACGGTCGCCAGCACGTCGCGCGGCGCGGCCACGACGCCGTTGTAGCGGGCCAGGTAGCAGGCGTCGTGGAACGTGACACGCCGGGCCGCCGGACCGTCGGCGCCGACCAGCGTCGCAAGGCGTCCCTCGGCCAGCAGGCCTGCCAGGAATGCCGAGTGGTGGATGACCTCGAACGTCCCGCCCATCTGGGGGTACTCGTTGGCGAGCGTGTTGAAGCAGTGCGGGCAGGCGGTCACGATCCTGGGTGACCCGTACGCCTGCAGGGTCGCCACGTTCTGCGCGGCCAGGAGCTGGAAGACGTACTCGTTGCCCATGCGGCGGGCCGGGTCCCCCGTGCAGGCCTCCTCCTGGCCCAGCACCGCGAAGACGACGCCCGCCGCGTGGAGGCATGTGGCGAAGGCTCGCGCGACGCGCCGGTTGCGCTCGTCGAAGGCCGCCGCGCAGCCGACCCAGTAGAGCACTTCCAGCTCGTCGAGCCGGCCCGCGCGGGCGACGTCCGCGGCCAGCGGCACGTCGAACGGAAGTCCCTTGGTCCAGTCGAGGCGGGCGCTGCGCGGCTGGCCCCACGGGTTCTGCGCCAATTCCATGGCCCGGAAGGCTGCCGTGAGCTCACCCGGGAAGCGGCTCTCCTCCAACACGAGGTTGCGGCGGATCCCCACGATCTTGTCCACGTGCTCGATCAGGACGGGACAGGCCTCCACGCAGGCACCGCACGTGACGCAGTCCCAGACGGCGTCCTCGAGGATCGCGCCCGGGACGAGGGGGATCGCCACGGCCGTCGGGGCCAGGGCGTCGTCCAGCGCGCCGCCGCGGGCGCGCACGTCGGGGGCGTTCGGGATCACGTGGAGACCGCGCTCGGCGTCGTCCGCCAGGTGGCGGATGCCCATCACCAGCGCCTTCGGATCGAGCGGCTTGCTCGTGAAGCTCGCCGGGCAGGCATCCCGGCAGCGGCCGCACTCGGTGCACGTGAAGCCGTCAAGGACGTCCTTCCAGGCGAGGTCCGCGAGGTTGCGCAGGCCGTACCCGGCGTCCTCGGCCTCCAGGTCCATCGCCGGCAGGGCTCCCCGAGGCTCCAGCTTGCGCAGGTAGACGTTGAAGAAGCTCGTCACGACGTGCAGGTGCTTGGTGGTGGGAAGCCAGGCGAGGAAGGTGGCGACGAACACCAGGTGGGCCCACCAGTGGAGCGCGTACAGCACCTCCAGGGCCGCGGGGTCC
The DNA here is from genome assembly GCA_963810065.1 of uncultured Chloroflexia bacterium. Taxonomy (GTDB): domain Bacteria; phylum Chloroflexota; class Limnocylindria; order Limnocylindrales; family CSP1-4; genus CTSoil-043. The sequence goes on from CAWELX010000005.1 coordinate 92,483, forward strand.
ACCCCGGCGTTCACCAGCGCCGCCCCGGCCGCGTTGGTGAGCACGGCTCCCGGGAGCGGCCCGTACAGGGCGGCCTCGTAGGCGAGCGCCCCCAGCTCCGCCCCGATGATCCCGGCGATGAGCAGCAGGATCACGATCCCGGAGCGGCTCAGGGTGAGGCGCGCGGGGCGCAGGACGAGGCGCCGATACAGGGCATAGGCAATGGCGAGGAGCGCGAGCACGCCGGCCACGTTCCGGACGAGGAGCACGACCGCCCACAGCGCCCCGTTGAACGGCAGGCCGACGATCGCCTCCAGGAGGCCGCCGGTGATGGCGTTCGCGGTCCCGACCGACAGGGCCACGAAGGCCACGAAGATCAGGTAGTGCATCACGCCGGCGCGGGGATCCCTGAACATCCGCGTCTGGACCAGCGCGTATCGCACGAGGGCCGCGCTGCGCCGCCGGACGTCCGCGAAGGGACGCGCCGGCCGCACGGCCCGGAAGACCCGCAGGTGACGCGCCATGAGCAGGCCGAAGATCGCGAGCGCGCCGTAGAACAGCGGGAAGGCCAGCGGGTAGAACGGAACGTGGGCGAGGGACGCGGTCATCGCTCAGTCCGGCGCGGCGGTCCCGCCAGCGTGTTCGAAGGGTCCCGCGAGGGTCTCCAGCGCATGCCCCAGCACCGGCTCGATCGTGGCCAGCGATTCGCCCGCCCCACGCGGGCTGCCGGGGAGGTTGACGACGAGCGAGCCCTCGCGCACGCCCACGACGGCCCGCGAGAGGATCGCCAGCGGGGTCTTCGTCCTGCCGTCGGCGCGCATTGCCTCGGCAAAGCCCGGGACCTCGAAGTCGATGACGGCAAGCGTGGCCTGGGGCGTGACGTCGCGGGGCGTCAGGCCCGTCCCGCCGGTGGTCACGACCAGCGGGTGGCGCGCGCACGCCGCGATCAGCGCCGACTGGATGCGCGGCTGGTCGTCCGGGACGCTCCCCCGCTCCACGGCGAACCCCTGGAGGGCCAGGCGCTCCGCGATCAGCGCTCCGCTGACGTCCTCGCGGTCGCCCGCGGAGCCCCGGTCGGAGACCGTGAGGACGAACGCGGTGCGGCCGCCGGGCACGCGATCAGCTCCCGGCCTTGCGGGTGCCGCGGTGGATGCCCCCCGCGCGGGCGGGACCGCGAACGGCGCGCGGACGGGCGCCGCGGGGTGCCTCCGTCCCGGCAGCATCGGCGGGCCGATGCCACTCGCCGGACGTGCCGCCGCTCTTCGACACCAGGCGGATGGAACGGATCTCCACGCCCTTCTCCACGCCTTTCACCATGTCGTACAGGGTGAGGGCGGCGACGCTGGCCGCGGTGAGCGCCTCCATCTCCACGCCAGTCGGCCCGGTGGTGGCGGCCTCGGTGTGGATGCGGAACGACGAGGCGCCGCGATCCGGGGTGATCCGCACGACGACGTCGGTGAGGGGCAGCGGGTGGCACAGCGGGATCAGGTCCGCCGTCCGCTTGGCGGCCATGACCCCGGCCAGCTCGGCCACGGTCAGGATGTCGCCCTTGGCGCCGCCCCCGTCGATGGCCAGCGTGAGGGTCTCCTGGGAGCACACGACCTCGGCCTCCGCGACGGCCCGCCTGGCGGTGGGGGCCTTGTCCGAGACGTCGACCATGCGGGGGCGTCCGCCCCGATCGACGTGGCTCAGGCGGCGGCGCTCGGTGCGCGGCTGCGGGCGGTCGTCCATGACTCCTCCGGGGTGTCCCGGCGCGTCCGCGGGACGTTCAGGGGCGGTCGAGCCACCGCGGCTCGGCGGGCGTCCCGACCGGGATCGCCCGGGGGGATTCTGGCACGCCCGCGGGAGCGTCGGAGGCCGCGATCGCGGGAGCGTCGGAGGCCGCGATCGCGGGGCCTGTCGCGGCGCGTCCGCGTCCCGCCACGTCAGCGTGGCACCTGCTCGTCGGAGCCACCCTGGCGCGACCCGGCGGTCGCGGCCAGCTCGCCAAGCATCCGTTCGTGCAGCGTCCGCCCGACGGCCAGCCTGGTCAGGATCCCGGCCAGCCGTCCATCCTCCAGGACCGGAAAGCCGGGCGCGCGGGACGCCCCGAGGCGATCTGCGGCCGGACGCAGCGCCTCCCCGGGGGTCAGCACGGGCAGGGGCGCGGCGGCAGCCATGGCCTCCCCGGCATGCACCGTCGACCACCGTCCGCGGGGGACGCCGGCCAGCTCGCGCGGGCCGACGAGCCCGACGAGGTGACCGTCCCGCATGACGCGCGCGACGGTCGTCGAGCCGGTGGCGTCAAGGGCGTTGCCGAACGTGTCGAGCGTCGCCTGCGGGGCTACGACGAGGGGCTCGGTCTCCATCACCTCGCCCACCGTGACCCCCTCCACCAGCCGCTCCAGCTGGTCGCGCCTGCGCGACGCCCGGACCGCCGACCGGGCGAACCAGCCGGCCGTGATGAGAGCCATGCCCGCGATCCCGTTGCCGAGCACCACGAGGGCCAGGCCGCCCGCCCAGAGCAGCGGGGCGAGCAGCCGGTCGGCCTGGCGGCGGCGGCGCGGCGTCACGTCAGGCGGAGGGCGGCGCAGGCGCCGTGCGGCCCAGGCGGAGGGCCGCCATCCAGACGCCGACGGCGAGGAGCAGGCCGACGACGGCGATCGCGACGGACGTCTCCGTCCAGAACTGGTACGGAAAGAGCTGGACGAGACGATCGGTCGCCGGGTCAAAGGTCCACGAACCCTCGGCAAAGAAGATCTCGTGGAACAGCGTGAAGGCCGTGTCGAAGAACACGAGGAACGCGAGGCCGACGGCGATCGTCCCGACCGCCAGGATCTTCGCGCCGCTCGCGACCGCGTGCCAGAACCACCGGGCGCCCCGCGACGCGACGCCCGCGAGGACCAGGATGGCCGCGGCGGCCACCACCAGGGCGTAGAAGCCGAGGACGACGCGCCTGACGTCGGCCATGTGCGCCCGTTCGCGCTCGTCGAAGACGGGCTCTCCCGCGACCTCCTGCGCGAACGTGCCGGGCCCGATCCAGATCTCGATCACGATGTCGCGGGTGACCGCGTCGACCTGCTCGGCGGTCCAGCCGGTGTACGCGGCCGCGTCGGCCCGACCCTGGGCGAACGAGACCCATGCCGGGTTGAAGAACAGGGCGATCGCGGCACCCGTGATCGCGACCGCGGTCGCGACGGCCACCGCGACGCGTGCGAGGCGGCGCCCGATCGTCGACCGGGGCGGGCGGCCGGCGTCGCTCACTCGTCCTCGAGCGTCCGGGCCTGCTCCCACCACGTCTCGATCATGAGGTCGCTGGGCGCCTCGACCTGGAGCCGGCCAGCCGCGCGCGCGAGGGTGGTGCGGAAGGTGTCCAGGTCAACCGCCAGGAGGGAGCGCAGGCCGTCGAACCCGGCGTAGCGGAAGAGGTCGTGCTCCGCGGCGGTGAAGCCGGCGAGGTTGAGCATCAGCGCCTCGTCGCGCCAGGCCAGCACGTCGTTCGTGGTGGCGACCACCTGGTCGGAGAGGGCCTGGCGGCGCGCAGGCGTCTCGGAGACCTCCAGGAGCAGGCCGGTCGTGAAGACGCCCTGGTGCGCCAGGCGCTCCAGGTGGATCGGCTCGATCCTGGTCAGCTCGGTGATCGGCGGCACGGTCGCGGGCTCCTCCAACGGCTGCTGGCGGCCGCCATTGTACGGTCCGACGCCAGCAGGGGATCTGATGCGCGCCGGGAACGTGCGTCACGACGCCTCACTGGCGGCGGCGGAGCCGCTACCCTGCACCCATGCATGGGAGCCTGGAGGAAGCGTGAGCGAGCAGACCGATCGTCGAGCCCCCGATCCCGCATCGGCCGCCGCGCCTTCCATCGATCCGGCCATCGAGCCCGACGACGAGGCGGGAACCGACCCGGCGGCAACCGACCCGGCGGGAACCGACCCGGCGGGAACCGACCCCGCGTCGGCCGCCGCACCGCCGAGCCGCCGCGCGGCCCTGATGCGATCCGGGCTGATCATCGGCGTCCTCGTCGTCGTCTTCGGCCTGATCATTCCGCGGTACATCGACTACAGCGACGTCATCGACGCCTTCCAGGACCTCACGCTCGCCCAGCTCCTGGTGATGACGGCGCTCGGGGCCGTCGCGTGGGTCGTGAGCGGTCTCATCTTCAGCGCCCTCATCGAGGGCCTGTCGTGGATCCGCGGGACGATGGCATGGCTGATCCTGTCCGGCATCGGGTCCAGCGTGCCCTTCGGACCCTGGAACATGGGCGTCCTGTGGGTGGTGGTCCGCGGCTGGGGCGTCGACAACGCGCCCGCCACGTCGGGGATCGCCCTGTACGGCGTGATCAACATCCTGAGCCGGATGTTCCTGCCGCTCCTCGGGATTCTCGCCCTCGCGCTGGCCGGCGACCTGTCCAACGCCCAGAACGCCGGGGCGGCCTGGACGATCACGATCATCAGCGCGATCGCGTTCGTCGTTGTCACCGGGCTGATCGTCGGGATCGTGCGCTCGGAGCGGATCGCGGGCTGGCTCGGTCGGACGGGACAGCGCGTCGCCGAATGGACCCTGCGCCGCCTCGGGCGGAAGGGCTCCCCGGACGTGGCGGGGGCGATCCACCGCTTCCGCGATCAGCTGGGCCTCGTCATCCGGCGCCGTGGCCTGCTGGCGTTGAGCATCGCCGTCGTCTCCCAGTTCGCCTGGGCGATCGTCCTCCTCGTCGCCCTGCGCGTCTGCGGTGTCCCCGACCAGGCGCTCTCCTCGGCCGAGGTCTTCGGCGTCTACGCCCTGGTGATGTGCATCACGATCATCCCGCTGTCGCCGGGCGGGGCCGGCGTGCCGGAGCTCATCTTCATCTCCGCGTTCTCGACCCTCGCGGGCCCCCAGTACCAGGCCGCGATCACGGCCGGCGTCTTCCTGTACCGGATGTACTTCTGGTTCGTGCCGATCCCGCTGGCCTGGCTGCTGATGAAGGTCGCGCGGCATGGCAAGTCGATCCTGCCGTCGACCTCCGAGCTGCGCGACTACGCGAAGGGCGACGCGGCCTGACGCCGCACAGCACGGGGTCCGCGCGCCCCGTGCCGCATCCGTCTACGATCCCGCAGATGGCCCTCTCGTCCTCGTCGCGCACCATGCTCGTCGCGCCGCTGCTGGCGGCCGTCGTGATGGCGGCGTGCGGAACGTCCGGCGGCCCGCCGGCGTCCTCCACCGCCGCCGCGACGGCAGGCGCCAACGGCCAGCGCGACCGCCATGCCGACCGTCTCGCCGGCTGCCGGGGCCACGGCGACGCCGGATCCGGCGTCGAGTCTCGCGCCAGCGTCGGCCAGCCCTGTCTCCCCCACCCCGGTGCCCACCTCGAAGACTTCGCCACGGCCCACGGCCGCTCCGGCCACGCAGGCGCCCAGCCCGGGGGCTGACCTCCCGAACCCCGACGGCTTCTGGGGAATCGTGGAGCAGGGCCTGCGACGGGGCAAGACGCTCGTCGTGGAGATCCGCGGCCCGAACGACGGGACCCTGCGCTTCGAGCCGGCGGCATCGGCAACGGTCATCGAGGGGGTCGTGGGCTACGTGTGCCTGGGTGGACGGAGCTACGACGGGCAGTCGGGGTTCGCGGCCGTCCCGGGACGCTGGACCTGCGGCGCCGACGCCCTGGTCGAAGGGTTCCGCCACATCGGCCAGCCGATCGACGCCTGGAACGCGACCATCCCGTCCGACGAGAAGCGCCGGGAGAAGGTCACCGTCGTCGGCAACACGTGGACCTGGCGCTACCGCGCGACCTCGCCCTTCTACGGCGGGGCCGTCGACACCGTCGTCACGCTGGACCGCTCGTCCGGGCGGATCACGGGGGCAACCCGCACGGATCCAACGGGCACGACCCGCTACTCCTTCCGGTACGGGGTTCGGTTCCCGAAGATCGCCGTTCCCCGCGGGTAACGGCCGCAGCCGGCGTCAGCCGGCTCCGCTGCCCGCAGCCGGCGTCAGCCGGCTCCGCTGCCCGCAACCGTGGCTGGCGCGGAGTCAGGCGTCGAGTGCCCGCGCCTCGCGCCGCAGCAGCTCCCATGCCCGGTCCACGTGGCGGGCCTCCGTCCGGAGGTTCCCGATCGCCACGCGGATGGCGAACCGGTCGTGGAGCCGCGTGTGGGACAGGAAGACCTCACCCGTGGCATTGACGGCCGCCATCAGCCGCTCGTTCGCCGCATCCAGGTGCGCCCGGACCTCCGGCTCTGCCTCGCGCCCGGCAAGGTTCGCGGGCCGCCAGCGCAGGCAGACCGTCGAGAACGGCGCCGGCGCAAGCCGCTCGAAATCGGGGTTCGCGTCCACGGCTGCCGCCAGCTCGGCCGCCAGGCGGCAGTGGGCGTCGATGCGGCGCCGCAGCCCTTCCAGCCCGAAGTAGCGGAGCTGGATCCACAGCTTGAGGGCGCGCATGCGGCGGCCCAGCTGCGGCTGGTACTCCGTGAAGTCGTGGACCGGCCGCTCCTGGTCCAGCGTCCGGAGGTACTCCGGCACCAGGCTGAACGCGGCGCGGACGGACTCCATCCCGCGGGACAGCAGGAGCGACGCGTCGAGCGGCGTGAAGAGCCACTTGTGCGGATTGACCACGATCGAATCGGCGCGCTCCCAGCCAGCGAACGGTCCCCGCCGCTCCGGAACGAGGGCGACGGCGCCGGCGTACGCCGCGTCCACGTGGAGCCAGAGCCCCTCGAGGGCGGCCACGTCGGCGATCGCGGCGACGGGATCCACCGACGTCGACGAGGTCGTCCCGATCGTCGCCACGATCGCGATCGGCACGTTGCCGAGGCTCCGATCCTGGGCGATCGCTCCAACCAGCGCGTCGACCGGCATCTGGTAGTCCGCGTCGACCGGGATCCGGCGCAGGGCCGCGCGGCCCAGGCCCAGCGTCATGCACGCCTTCTCGATGCTGCTGTGGGCCTCGGCCGAGGCGTAGACGACGGGCATCCCGCCACGCACCCTGGCCGCCAGGCCGTCGGCCGCGGCCCGCAGCCCGGCCGCCTCCCGCGCGGCGGCGAGGGCGATCAGTGTCGACGTCGACGCCGTGTCCGTCAGCAGCCCGTCGAACGGAGCCGGCAGCCCCAGCGCGTCCCGCAGCCAGCCCACCACCACCTGCTCCAGCTCGGTGCCGATGGGCGACGTGCGCCAGAGCATCGGGTTCTGGCCAAGGACTGCCGTCCACATCTCCCCGAGGATCCCGGGGGCGGAGGCACTGGTGGCGAAGTACGCGAGGAAGCCCGGGTGCTGCCAGTGCGTGGCGTTGGGCACGACCAGGCGATCCAGGTCGTCCAGGATCGCGGCCAGGGGCTCAGGCTCTTCCGGCGGCGCGCCGGGGAACATGCCCCGGATGGAGCCGGGCTCGACCGCGGGCAGCACCGCGCGCTGCTCGACGGTCGCGAGGTAGTCCGCCATGGCATCGACGACCGCGTGGGCGGCGAGGCGGAACCGCTCCGGGTCCATGTCGGCCAACCCATCGACCTGCGCGACATCGAGGTCCTCGAAGGTGCCGGATCCGGGTCCCTCGTCCCGGCCTGGCCGCGCGTCATTCGTCATGCCGCGAGTCTAGGCGACCGGCGCGCCGCGCATCGCCGTTCGAACCATCGACAACGCGCCGGACATGGGTGTAAGGTCCAACGCAGCATTCATCGGGTCGTCGACCCGCCAGCCCAGTCGGCCCTCCCGGACCGACCGCAACGACGCCGCCGCCCCAGCGGCCGCGTCGACGAGACAGCCGGCGCGCTCCGCGGCCCCGTCCCCAGCGGCCGTGAACCCAGCCCTCATGGCGTGCGCTCCGGCCGACGGGAGAGGGACATTGCAGGACGCGAATCCCGGCGCCACGCCGCGCCAGCGAGCCTCCGTCGCCCTGACGGCGGCACTCCTGGCCCTGGTGGCCCTCGTCGCGATCCCCGCGCTGCTGCCCGCCGCGGCGACGGCTGAGGCGTCCGACGGACGTCCGTTGGCCGTCATCGTCGTGGGGCCGGTATCGGGCTCCACGGCAGCGTACCTGCGGGACGCGCGCCGGATCGCGCAGCAGCTGCAATCGTATGGTGCCCGTGTCCGACAGGTGTACACCCCGCGGGCCACGTGGGCGCGCGTGAAGGAGGCGGCCCGGGGAGCCAACCTCTTCATCTACCTGGGGCATGGGTGGGGCTACCCCAGCCCGTACGGCCGCTTCGATCCCGAGAGGATGAACGGCCTGGGACTCAACCGATCCAGCGGCCACGGGAACGCCAACCGCCGCTACTACGGCGAGGCCTATCTGCGTCGCTCTCTCGAGCTGGCGCCCGGCGCCGTCGTGATCCTCAACCACGTCTGCTACGCCGCAGGAAGCTCAGAGCCCGGACACGAAAGCCCTCCCCTGCGCACCGCGGTGAAGCGCGCCGACAACTTCGCGGCCGGCTTCCTGGGCGCCGGCGCCTCGGTGGTCTTTGCCAGCGATCGATCCGTCACCACGCTGATCCGCGACCTGTTCCGGGTGAGGCAGACCATGCAGAGCCTGTTCTGGCGTTCGCCGTGGACGTCCACCCGGCAGGACACCGTCTTCCGATCCGTCCGCACGCCCGGCGCAACCGGGATCCTTGCCCCGTTCCTCACGCACGGCTACTACCAGTCCGTCGTGGGCGAGCTGGGCTGGACCTCCGCCGAATGGCGCCTCACGTGGGCCCGTCCCCTCGTGGTGCGGCCGCCCGCGCCCAGCCCGCAGCCGCCCGCTGAACCCACGCCGAGTGACCCAACGCCGACTCCAGGGGATCCGACGCCGACCCCGGCCGCCACGCCGACTCCGACCCCGGCCGCTGAGCCGACGCCAGCACCCGCCGAGCCGACGCCGGAACCGACGCCAGCACCCGCCGAGCCGACCCCGGAACCGACGCCAGCACCCGCCGAGCCGGCCCCGGAACCGACGCCGGCCCCGGAACCGACGCCCGCACCCTGACGCCGCGGAGTCGGGCCGGCCCCGCGGCCGCCCTCAGCCGCGGACAAGCCTCGGAGTGAAGTCCTTGGCCAGCCCGCTGCCGTCGGCATCCGGGGCCAGCTGCAGGTCTGGGGGTCGGACGTCCCGCACGGCGGGAGCGATCCAGTCGGTCAGTGGGCGGTTGACGACGACGGTCCCCCAGCGGGCGACCTCCCGGCCGTCGGGCCCATCCCACTCGACCGTGGCCTCCGTGAGCGGGACCATGGGTCGTCGACTCCGGAAGCTGACCATCGGGTCCGTGCCCGGCACGACGTGGATGTTGCCGCGCACGTCGTAGGGCCCAAGCCGCAGCTCCACGGGGATCGGGCGCGTCCGCGTCCGGCGCGTCGGATCACCGCGCGGGCCGGCGACCCCGACCACAAGGATCTCGTCGCGCTCGATGACGACCGTCCGCAGCTCCAGGCCGTGTCCGTCGTCGAGGCTCCGGACATGCGTGTCGACGAACTCGTAGCCCTCGCAGTCGTTCATCAGGTCGGTCACCCGCCCCGCCGCCAGCGGAACGTAGCCGAAGGCGATCGAATCGCCCGTGAACACGGTCAGCCCGACGACCGGGATCGTCGTGGCCTGCGACGACGGATCGGCGGGCAGCGGCGCCGGGGCAGCCCGCAGGAACACTCGCAGGCTCCCGCGCAGGGTGCGGCGCATCGACATGGGACGAGCGTAGGACGGCCGACCGCGCGCGGGCATGGCTCGATCGTCCCGGACCGCGTGGTCGATGGGCCCGGAGCACGGGCGACCGCGCCGAACGCGGGGCGGCAACAACGGTGCCGGTCGGCAGGCGCCGGCGCGCAGGCAGCGGTGCGCAGGCACCGGTGCGCAGGCCACGCCGCTCAGGCAGCGGTGCCCAGGCGGCGATCCTCAGTCCGAGACCAGGACCTCCGCCTCGATCTCGACCGGCAGCCCGAATGGCAGCTCCGCCATGCCGACCGCGGAGCGGGCGTGGGCGCCGGCCCCTCCGTACAGCTCGATGATGAGGTCGGAGAAGCCGTTGATGACGGCCGGCTGCCGATCGAACCCTGGCGCCGAGCTCACCATCCCGAAGACGCGCACCCAGGCGGCGACGCGGTCGAGATCACCTAGCGCGCGCTGAAGGCTGCCGAGGATCGAGAGCGCCGTCAGGCGCGCGGCCAGCGTACGCCTCCTCGATGGTCACCTCCGCCCCGACCTTCCCGAACGGTCCCGCGGGCGTGCCGTCGCCATTCTGCGGTCCATGCCCGGACACGAGCGCGCGGGCGCCCACGATGCGAACCGGGCTGAACGGGAGCCTCGCGCCCGACGGTGCCACGACCGCCGGCGGCAGCACCAGGCCGAGCTCCGCGAGCCGCGCTTCGATCCGCATGGCGTCCGTGCCTCCGTTCAAACCAGCAGGCCCTCCGGGGGTGCCCGGGAGGCGCGACGCATACGCTCCGGGTCCGGAGTCGTGCTCCAGATGGTACGCCTCGCCCGGCCGCCGCCTCCGGCGGGCAGCCAAGGGTATGGGGTGGACCCCGGACGGCTTGGGGAGTGACACCACCGGCGACCGGGCGTAGGTTCTCTGCAGGCGGCGAGAGCTGTCCCAGCCACCATGGCTGGTCCGACAAAGGCAAACCCGGGGCGACCCGGGGACGCAAAGCCACGGGGCTCGCAACCCGCGAGTCAGCCGGGCTGCCGAAGATCAGGAGGTTCGTGTGCCTCGTGGCCACCCGCGCCTTGGCGCACTCGTCCGCGTCCTGGCGGTCGCGGCGATCGCCTTCGCAGGGATTGCCTCGGTTCGTCCCATCTAGCTGAGCGCCGGGTACACCACCCGCGCCAGGAGCCCGCGACCCCCGGCAACGGAGCCCTCGGCTCGCCCTCCTCGCAGGACGGGACCTGGCACTGCGCCAGGCATCCACAGGCGGGCGGACCAGAACGAAGACCCCCGGAGGACAACTCCGGGGGTCAGTTCGTGCTCAGAGAGATGGTCGGGGTGCCGCGAATCGAACGCAGGACCTCCCGAACCCCCATTGTGGGCTGGGCTCGCACGAGAGCTCATTTCGTGCGTACAGGCCGTCCATCCCGTCCAGCCAGTACCGGCACTTTCAATCCCGTCGTCACTATGGATGTCGGTACGACGGTAGCACCCGGTCGCCCCGCCCCGCGCCTCTCCGGCTGCGCCGGGATCGGGCAGGGGCGGGCTCAGAGCCGGGGTGCCGGAGCCCCTCCGGTCAGCGGCCCTCGGCGGTCGCCTGCTCACCCGCGGACAGGTCCGCCGACACTCCGGAGTCAGCGCCGTTCCCGCGACGTCCAAGTGCTCGTCTTCGCAGGGCCAGGGTCGGCAGGCCGAACAGTAGGTACGGGACGCCAGCGAAGAGGATGGCGCCCCCGGCGACGAGGTAGGGCCACATCCAGGCATAGGCGGCAGTTCCGACGCCCGAGCGCTGCCACACGACATACCACGCCAGCATCCCGGCAACCACGCCGGCGTACCCTGCGAGCCACACCCTGACCGAGCCCCGCCCCCACCAGGCCAAGGCGACGGACGCCACGATCGCCACTCCAGGCACGATCGTGAGGCTGAAGTCCTCCATCGAGAGCGGGGGGACATACCACCCCAGATACGCCACAACAGGGCCGTGGGCCGGCTCCGGGAGGGCCAGCAGGCTGAGCCCGGCGACGACGCCGAATGTGACCAAGAACGAGCGGAGGACCCACCACGCCACGATCGACCTCCTCGCACGAGGGCCTTCGCGCGGCGCCGTCCGCGGTGCCGTGCAATGAGAGTGGTGATGCCTTCGGAGCGCCGCACAGTATGGTGGACGCGGGTGTCGTCGCCACGAGGCGAACGGCCCCGGTCGCCCGGTGCGCGTCCGATCCTCCGAGGAGAGCAGAGCGCCCGGTGCGGCGCGGACACTGCCGTATCCACGTCACTCGGCCACAGCAACCTGTCGACGACGGGCGGCAAACGAAGACCCCCGGACGAATCCTCCGGGGGTCACCGGGTGCTTGGGACGATGGTCGGGGTGCCGCGATTCGAACGCGGGACCTCCTGAACCCCATTCAGGTGCGCTACCAAGCTGCGCCACACCCCGACAGGCGAAGGATAGCAGAGGCGTCGACCGGGGCCGGGGCTTCGAAGGGACGAACCGCAGCCGCGGGCCGGCTCGCTCAGGTCGTTCGCGCCGCGGGTTCGTGGGCGATCTCCGCCAGCCCAAGCGGATCGCGGAGGGAGATCTCGTCGCGCGCGATGTCGATGAGCCCCTCTTCGTGAAGCTGGTGCAGGTTCCGGGTCACCACCTCCCGCACCGACCCGATCGCATCCGCGAGCTCCTGCTGCCCGGCGTGGACGACGAGGGTCCCGGGCCCGCCGGCCTCCGCCAGGAGGAGCAGCTGGCGGACCAGCCGAGTGCGAACCGGCAGGAACGCCTGCTGTGACAGGTCGTCCAGCAGCTGGTGGAGCTGCCGGCTCAGCTCCTCGGCGCAGGCGCGGGCGACGCCCGGGTCGCTCTCCAGCAGCGCCCGGAGCGTGTCCACGCGGAGCGCGACGACGAGCGCGCTCGTCATCGCCTGGATGCTGATGGGTGCCGGACCGCCGATCACCAGGACGAGGCCCGCCACGTCGCCGCTGCGGGCGTAGCGGACGGTCACCTGGCGCCCGTCGGCGGACGTGAGGAAGACGCGCAGGAGCCCGGTGATGACGACGATGAGGCGAGGGCTCTCCTCGTCGCGGTAGACGAGGGCGCCAGCCGGAACGTTGATCCGGATGGCCTCAGCCAGCAGGCGGTCCGTCGCGTCACGGGGGAGCGCCGCGAGGAAGCCACCCTCGAGCCCTTCGAGGGCCAGCCTGTGAAACGCCGTCACGGATTGATCCATCACCCCGGCCACACGCGTGGAGGTCCGCGGGTCCCGGCAGGACGATACGCTCGAAGACGTCCCGGCCCAAGTGCCGGATGGAGCGAACCACCCGGCTGGAGCGTGACCCACGTCACCTCGGCGGCGCACGCGAGTCACTGACACTCGGGCGGGGCGGGGCGATGCTGGCGTAGTGGCAGGAGGCCGCGGACGCGCCGCGGACGCGCCGCAGGAGAGGCCTGGGACGGACATGGTGATCGCGTCAACGGAGATGGTGTCGGCCCACGCGGTCGACTATCGGATCGAGCGACTGGCAGTCAAGGAACACCCGGAGGCGCACCTCGCGGAGATCCTCGACCGGCTCAGCGAGCTGGGCAGGCAGGGCTGGCGCGTCGTCAGCATCGACCTGACCCACCACCCGTCGTACTCGGTGGCAGCGCAGCCGAGCGTGCCGCTCCCCGTGCTGCTGGAGAAGCCGGCCGGCACGGTCCACCCGGTGGAGTACCGGATCGAGCGCATGCCGTTCCAGGAGCATCCGGAGATGCACCTCTCGGAGCTGCTCGGCCGGCTCACCGAGCTCGGCAAGCAGGGCTGGCGCGTGGTGAGCGTTGACCTGACGCACCACCCGTCGTACTCGGTGGCGGCGCAGCCCAGCACGCCGCTGCCCGTGCTGCTGGAACGGGAGACCTGACGAGGAGTCGCGCAGCGCGAGGCACAGCCCAGGGGCCCGGCCGCCGGTCGGGCCCCTCCGCATGCCGAGGGATCAGCGCCGGCGCGAGGTCGAGGCCTTGGGGCGTGCCCGCCGGGTGCCGCCGCGGGCGCTCCGCGCCGCGGTTGCGGAAGACGAGCTTGATCGGCGCGCCGTGGAACCCAAGGACGTCGCGGATGCGATTCTCCAGGTAGCGCCGGTAGCTGAAGTGGATCAGCTCCGCGTCGTTGGCGAAGAAGATGAACGTCGGCGGCTCGATGCCCGCCTGCGTCGCGTAGAACAGCTTTGGGCGACGATTCTTGGCGACGGGCGGGACCTGGCGCGCCGTGGCCTCGGCGAGCAGGCGATTGAGCTCGCCGGTGCCGATCCGCTTGCGACGCTCGCCCCAGACGTCGACGGCCAGCTCCAGGACACGATCGACGCGCTGGCCCGTCTTGGCGCTGATGGAGACGACGGGCGCGAAGTCGAGGAACGGCGCATCGCGCCGGATCCAGTCAACGTACTGGTCGAACGTGCGGTCCGTCTTGCTCTCGACGAGATCCCACTTGTTGACGGCGATGACAAGGCCCTTGCCGGCGTCGATCGTGTATCCCGCCACGTGCGCGTCCTGCGCCGTCAGGCCCTCCACGGCGTCGATGACGAGGACCGTGACGTCGGCCCGATCGATCGCCTTGAGCGCGCGCAGCGTCGAGTAGCGCTCCGCCGCGGGACCGGACGCCACCTTGCCCCGGCGACGGATGCCGGCGGTGTCCACCAGCACGACCTCGCCCTGCCCGAAGGCGAGGCGCGTGTCGAAGGCGTCGCGGGTGGTCCCCGGGATGTCGGACACGATCGCGCGCTCCTCGCCGAGGAGTGAGTTGAGCAGGCTGGACTTGCCGACGTTGGGACGCCCCACGAACGCGATCGTCACCGGCCCGGGCAGGGAGTCCTCGACGAACTCCATCTCGCCAGGCTCCAGCCCCTCGGCCAGCTCGTCGGCGATCAGGTCGGCCTCCCGGTCCGTCTTCGTACCGCGCTCCCGCCGGAAGCGCTCGGCGTCGCTCTCCGGCGGTAGCGCCAGCACGATCTCGTCGAGCAGGTCGGCCACGCCGCGGCCGTGGGCCGCGCTGATGGGCCACGTCTGCTCCCAGCCCAGGGACCAGAACTCCGCGGCGTCCAGCTCGCGCTTCGCGTTGTCGGCCTTGTTGGCCGCGACGAACACCGGGGCGTTCGCGCGCCGCAGCAGCTCCGCTGCCTCCAGGTCGGCGGGCGTGAGGCCGGACGCGGCATCCACCATGAAGACAATGACGTCGGCCTCCGCGATGGCGAGGCGCGCCTGCTCCTGGACCTTCTCCTCGATGGCGTCGCCGGGTGCGACCTCCAGGCCGCCGGTGTCCACCACGAGGTACGAGCGACCGTTCCAATCCCCCTCGCCGTAGATGCGGTCGCGCGTCGTGCGGGCGCGATCCTCCACGATGGCCGCGCGGCCGTCGCCGACGAGGCGGTTGAAGAGCGTGCTCTTGCCGACGTTGGGGCGGCCGACGATGGCGATGACCGGGAGCGACGCGCCGCCCCTCACCGGGCTGCCGGCGCCGGCGGCACGGCCCGCCCAGGTGCGGTGGACGTCGGCGACGGGCCGGAACCGTTGCCATGGCCTTCCACCCGGGCCGTTGCCACGGACCGCGGCGGGCGCGTCGCGAGCGAGCTGGTGCGACCGGCAGGCGTCGCTGCGGCATTCAGCGCCTCGAACGCGAGCTCGCGGGCGCGTGACTTCGCGTCGGCCGTGCCCGCCATCTCGAGGATCCGTGCCGCGACCAGCTCAAGGTCCTCGATCGGCGTCGAGGTGCCGCCGGTGACGCCCACGATCGCGGCGTCGCCGAAGACCGCGGCATCGCCGAGATCCCTCACGTGCTCGATCTGCAGGACCGGCGTCCCCACGATCTCGCAGAGCCGCGTGAGCTCCTTGGTGTTGGCGCTGTTGCGCCCGCCGACGACCACCATGAAGTCGACCTCGCGGGCCGTGTCCACGGTGTCCTCCTGGCGCCGGATCGTCACGGGACAGACGGTGTTGACGATCTTGAGCTCGTGGGCGAGATGCACCATCCGCGCCGCCAGCCGCTCGAACTTCCAGGGCGGCTGGGTGGACTGGGTGATCAGGGCCATGCGCTTGCGTCGCGGGATGCGGTCCCAGTCGGACTCGTCGTCCACCACGATGGCCTCGGGCGCGATGCCCAGGAGGCCCACGACCTCGGGGTGGTTCGGCGTGCCCAGGAGGACGACGGTGTAGCCGTCCTCCACGAGCTTCTGAAGCTGCTTCTGCTCGGCGATCACCCAGGAGCAGGTCCCGTCGATGACGTCGAGGCCGCGCGCCGCCGCCGCCTCGCGAACGGCAGGCGTGACACCGTGGGCGCGGATCACCACGGTCGACCCGCTCTCGGCCTCGTCGAGGTCGGCGATCGGCACGACGCCGCGCGCGTGAAGGCCAGCGATGACGCCCTCGTTGTGGACCACCTGCCCCAGCGTGTGGGTCAGCCGGCCAGCGTCAGCGGCCTCCTTCGCCCGGTCGACCGCCTCGCGGACGCCGTAGCAGAAGCCGGTGCGCTTCGCGATGCGAACGTCCTGGACCATGCTCATGCCCCGATTATTGCACGCATCCTGACGAAACCACCGACGTGGGACGACCGTCGGACCCGTCGCAAACGGCGTGCTACCCCTCCTTCGGGTGAGCGGGCCTGGCGGATGGGTCGGGCGAGCCACCCGGGCCGGCGTTCGCCGTGCGGCCCGGGCCGGCGTCGGGCGCCTCCGCGATGCCGGCGTCGGGCGCGTCGGTCGCGGCCGCCGCCGCGACGAGCGGCGCGTAGACCCCCTGATGGCGCTCCGGCAGCAGCGAGGCGATGCGGAGCATGAGCCGGTTGGTGACGTCGTCCAGGGATTCCTTGCGTCCGTCGGCACCGAGCCGACGCTCCAGCACGAAGGGCTCGCCGACGGTCATGGAGATCCGACCCCCCACCCCCCACAGCTTCTGGCCGCGCGGCCAGAAGCGGTCCGTGTCGGCGACGCCCACGGGAAGGATCGGGGCCCCGGTTCGCAGTGCGAGCAGGGTCACGCCGTCCTTCGCCGGCTGCAGGGCGCCCGTCCAGCTCCGCGTTCCCTCGGGGAAGGCTCCCAGGACCCGCCCGTCGTCCAGGACGCTCCTGGCCAGCCGGAATGCCTCCGTGTCGGCGGCGCCGCGGCGGATCCCGAATGCGCCGTTCTGGCGCATGAACCATCCCGCGATGGGCCAGTCGAGCGCCTCCGCCTTGGCCATCCAGTGGATCGGCCGGCCCAGTGCCGGGGTCAGCCACACCGCCATGAAGGGCGGGTCCGCGTTGCTGATGTGGTTGGCCGCGAGGATGAGCGGACCGTCGGTGGGGACGTTCTCCAGGCCCGCGACGTGGACCCGGGTGAAGCACTGGATGAAGGTCCTGCCGAAGGCATCGCTGGCGCGGATCACGAGGGGCAGGTGGTTCGAGGGCAGGGCGAACGCGGCCGCCTCCTGGTCCGACCGACGGCGGCTGCCAGTCACCGGCGGGCGTCAGATGCAGCGACGGCCGCGTGGACCACGGCCAGGACGGCGGCCACGGTCGCCTCGAACGTGTTGCCGTCGGTGCGGACGTGGATCGCGTCGTGGGCCGCCCGGGCCGGCGAGAGCGCGCGCGAGCCGTCCGCCTCGTCGCGGCGGCGCAGGTCATCCAGGATCGCGCGGCCCTCCGGCGCAGCGGGGTCGATGCCCCGCTCCCGGGCGCGGCGGGCCGCACGCTCCTCCGCCGAGGCGTCGAGCCAGACCTTCACGTCGGCGTCGGGCAGCACGACGCTCCCGATGTCGCGCCCGGCGACGACGATGCCTCCCCGGGCAGCGAGCGCGCGCTGGCGTCCGAGGAGCGCCGACCGTACCGCGGGCTGGCGGGACACCGCGGAGACGGAGCGGTCCACGCGCGGCGTGCGGATCTCCCCGCTCACGTCGGCGCCCGCCACGATGACGCGGGTCAGGCGCCCGGCCGCGTCCGCCTGAAGGTCGATCTCGCCGACCAGCGGCGCGATCGCCGGGCCGTCCGCCGGGTCGAGGCCACGGTCAAGGGCCAGCCACGTCAGGGCGCGGTACAGCAGCCCGGTGTCGAAGAACTGGAGCTCCAGGGCGGCCGCCACGGCGGCTCCCACGCTGCTCTTGCCCGACGAACCCAGTCCGTCGATGGCCACGATCGCGCCCCGTCCGGCCGGTCCGGCCGCATCGGCCGTCGTCATCGCGAGGCTTCCTCCGTGCGGCTGCTGCGCGTCGATGATACGGGGGGTCGCTCGCCCGGGTGCGGCGCGGCGAGCCGACGGACCTCGGCCGGAGACAGGAGGCGGGCCCCGCCGGTCGGCAGGTCCAGTCGCAGCGTGCCGACCCGGACGCGCACCAGCCGCACGACCGGGGCCCCGACCGCGCCCAGCATGCGCCGGATCTGCCGCTTCCAGCCATGCGCCAGCACCACGCGATACCAGGCAAGGCCGCGCCCCACGGGCGGGTCCACGAGGGCCGCGAGGAGGGCCGTCTCGGTGCGCGTCGCCGGGCGCAGCGACACGACCCGCGCGATCCCCTCCTCCATCGGGATCCCCGCGGCGAGCGCCGCACGCTGGGCACCGTCGAGCGGGACGGCAACGGCGACCGCGTACTCGCGCTCCACGCCGTGGCGTGGATGGAGCACCCGCTCGGTCCAGGCCCCGTCGTTCGTCAGCAGCAGGAGCCCCTCCGAGTCGAGGTCGAGCCGGCCCACGGGATAGAGGCGCGTCGCCGGCGGAACAAGCCCCGCAGGGACGAGGTCCAGGACCGTGCGCGCGGCGTGGCGGTCCGCGGCGGTCGACGTGACGCCCGCCGGCTTGTGGACGACGAGGTGCACGGCGGCCGCAGGCGCCGCGCCGATGGGCCGGCCGTCCACCGCCACGACCTGCTGGGCCGGGTCGACCTTCTCGCCGAGCACCGCGGGCCGCCCGTCGACCGTGACCCGGCCGGCCTCCACGAGCACGTCGGCGCCGCGGCGGCTGGCGACGCCGGCGGCGGCCAGGACCTTGCCGAGCCGCTCGGCGACCATCAGCGCAGGCCGGCGTCGTCTGGCCCGCCGCCGACCGCCGACCCGAAGCTTCCGGCGGCATCGAACGCCGGGTCGCCGTCGCCCGGCGCGACGTCGAACCCCTGGCCGTCGTCCCCGCCTCCGGCATCCTGCCCCATCACCCGTTCCGCGACCGCCGCGTCGAGCACGGGGAGCTCGTCGAGGCTGAGGAGGCCGAACCGCTCCAGGAAGTCCACCGAGGTCCCGTACAGGAAGGGTCGCCCCGGCGTGTCGGCCCGGCCCAGCTCCACGACCAGGCGCCGGTGGAGGAGGCTCCGGATGGCGTACTCCGCGTCGACGCCGCGGATCCGCTCGATCCCGGCCTTGGTGACCGGCTGGCGATACGCCACGATGGCCAGGGTCTCGATGGTCGCCGGCGAGAGGCGGGTGGGCTCGCGGCCGACGTAGCGGCCGATGACGAGGCCCGCCTCGGGCGCGGTCACGAGGGCCACGCGGTCGCGGTCGACGAGGAGGCGGACGCCGCGCTCGGCAAGGGTCACCTCGAGATCGCCGAGGCGCGCGTCGATGGTCTCGGACGACGCACCGGTGATCGTCGCGAGCTCGCGCCGTCCAAGGGGGCGCTCGGCGACGAAGAGGAGCGCCTCCAGCTGGGCTTCCGTCAGGTCGTCCCCGGGCAGCCCGTCGGTGCCCGCCGGAACGGCCTCGTCGCCGCCCGGGGCCGTGGGCTCGTCGGCGCCCGCCGGGGCGGCTGGATCGTCGGCAGCGGGGGCCGCGGATTCGCCCGCGCCCGCGGCCGGGGCCGCGGATTCGCCCGCGCCCGCGGGGTCGCCGGTGTCCGCGGCCGGGGCCGCGGATTCGCCCGCGCCCGCGGCCGGTGATTCGTCGGCGATGACCGGCGCGTTGTCCAGGTCGGCCGGATCCACGACCTCGTCCCTCACGCGCCCTCCTCGTCGTCGGCTGCCGGTGGTCCGGCCTCCACCGACGCGGCGGATCGGAGAGCCGACCGCACGATGATGGGGCCCCACGGCTCGTCCTGCTCGACGAGCACCTCGCGCCGCTTGACCAGCTCCAGCATGGCCAGGAACGTGACCACGATCACGACCCGGTCACGCACGCCGGCCAGCAGGTCCTGGAGGACCAGCGGGCCCGCCGCGGCCAGGGCCGCGCGGATGATCGCGGCGCGTTCGCCGAGCGTGATCGTGCGCTGGATCGGCTCGGAGGCCACGATCACGGGCGGCACGACGACCGCCAGGCGATCCAGGGCGCGCACGAGGAGCGCCGGGTCCAGGCGCGGCGGAAGCGGCTCCACCGCGCCGGCCCGTGCCGCGGCCAGCGCGATCGACGGCTCGCGGCGCGCAAGGAGGTTCCCCGCGAGGGACCGGGCCTGGAGGCGATCCCCGGCATCCCGGTAGGCCTTGTAGGCCAGCAGGCGCGCCCGCAGGGCAGCCTCCGGGTCGGCCTCGTCGTCGAGCGGGATGGCGGGATCCGGCGGCCGCGGCAGCAGGGCGCGGCTCTTGATGAGGATGAGCTGGCTGGCGACGGCCACGAATGCCGAGAGGTTGCCGAGGCGGTCGCCCTCCAGCCCGGCGATCGCGTCGAGGTACGCCTCTGCGAGCGCGCCCAGGGGCACGCTCATGACGTCCAGGCGGCGCGCCTCGACGAGCGCCAGGAGGAGCCCCAGGGGGCCCTCCCAGTCGGCGAACCGCACCTGCGTGGCGTCCTCGGGCCGGCGTCGCTCCGAGAAGGCGATCCCCGGCGATCCGCCCGGCGGAGCGGGAACGGCGTCGAGCGTCATCAGCCGGCCTCGTCGGCGGCGCGGAGCGCGGCCAGCGCAGCGCGGTCGTCGGGCGGGACCCGCCCGCGGATCAGCGCGGCGGTCCGCTCCGTCGAGCCTGCTGCCCGGGCCAGCTCCGCCGAACGTTCGGCGTGATCGCGCAGGCGGGCCATGGCGTCGTCCCCGCCCGGCAGGCGCGCCGCGCCACGGTGGACCCATGGCCCCAGCAGCTCGCCGAGCGACCAGGCCACGCGGTGCCACAGCCGGATGGAGCGACCCTTCCCCACGTCGTGGAACAGCCCGGCGAGGAGCACCTCCGGATCGCTCACGCCGCCGGCCCGCAGGGCGGAGGCGACGTCCAGGCCGTGCCGCCGATCGGCGACGGGCATCTCGTCGAACAGGGCGAGCTGGGCGGGGGTGAGCCACTCGGCCAGGGCCGCGCGCTCCACGGGTCGAACGCGGGCGACGACGTGCCGGCCGAGCTGGCGCGCCTTACCGGCCCACCAGGAGGCCAACGAGCCCATAGATCAGGTCACCCAGGGGGTCCGGCAGCGCGGCGGCCTGCGGGAAGAAGCCGGGCAGGACCGCCAGCCCGATGAGGACGACGAGGATCCACGTTCCGTACTGGTTGAGGAATGGACCCACCCGCCAGGCCCACCGCGGCGGCAGCAGATTGACGAGGACTGCGGCCCCGTCCAGCGGGGGCGCGGGGACCAGGTTGAAGACGAACAGGGCCACGTTGATGACGAGGAACGTGGCCACGACCTGCACCACGAGGTAGAGCGCATCCGAGGTGCCCACGTCGACGATGAAGAGCAGCCTGACCACGGCCGCGGCGACCAGCGCCATGACCAGGTTCGACGCGGGCCCTGCGAGCGCCACGAGCGCCTGTGAGCGGCGGCCGCCGCGGAGCATCGCCGGGTTGACCGGCGTGGGCTTCGCCCACCCGATCGGCAGGCCGGCCGCCAGCGTGGACAGGATGAGGATCATCCCGCCGGCCGGGTCGAAGTGGGCCCGCGGATCCAGGGTGACCCGGCCGAACAGCTTCGCGGTGCCGTCACCGAAGTGGAGCGCCGTCCGGGCGTGGGCGAACTCGTGGATCGGGAACCCGACGAGGAGGAAGACGGCGGCGGCGATGATCCGCGGGGTCAGCTGTTCGATATCGGTCGCGAGCACACGGGCCTCGATGCGGCGGGAGGGGTGGACGCATCGTACCGCCCCACCGGGCTGAGGGTCGCCGGAGCGGCGCGACCAGCTCCCCCGCGCCTACAGGTCCGCGAGCAGCTCCGTCTTCTTCGCCTCGAACTCCTCGGGCGAGATGATCCCGTCGTCGCGGAGCTTGGCAAGGCTGCGCAGCTTGTCGTCCGCCGTCGGCGCGGCCGGGACCGGCGGAGCCGCCGGGGCCGGAGGCGGAGCCGGCACCTGGGTGACCACCTCCTGGGTTGGCGGCGCCTGGTACGCCGAATCGCGCACGGCGTCGGCGATGTGCCGCGCGTCGGCCTGCTCGAACTCCATCTTCTGGTCGAGCATCGCGCGCCGGAACTCGGCCGGATTGCGCATGGTCTCGTACACCAGGTCCGTGGAGTCGGAGGCCGTGGCCACCTTGAGCGTCCCGTAGCCCAGCATCCGACCGAACGGACCCTGCTCCATGATCACGTCGTTGATCTTCTCGAGGGCCGCGCCGCTGGTCCGCTTCCGCAGCAGGCCGGCGACCTTCATGACCTTCTGGTTGGTGACGGCGTAGTCCTCCACCCACCACTGGATGTACGAGTAGCCGACCATGCCCACGCCGACGACGATGAGCGCGAGCGAGCCCCAGAGGACGAGCGTGTTCAGGAAGCCGAGGGCTCCGTCGAATTCGATGACCGTCTGCTGCAGGATGAACAGCACGACACCGCCCACCAGCACCAGCACCCCGGCGATCGTGCCGAAGATCGGCGCCATCCAGTGCTGCTTGGTCCGGTAGAGGATCGTCTCGTTGGTCGCCAGGAGCGATTCGGTGTAACCCATCCTGTCCTTCCCGTCCCTCTCGTCAGGCCCGCGGGTGCGCCCGCGCGTAGACCTCGCGGATCCGCTCGCCCGTGAGGTGCGTGTAGATCTGCGTGGTCGAGATACTCGCATGCCCGAGCAACTCCTGTACGACGCGCAGGTCGGCCCCGCCCTCCAGGAGGTGCGTCGCGAAGGAGTGGCGCAGGGTGTGCGGCGACACGTGGGCGCCCAGGCCGGCGCTCGCCGCGGCCCGCTTGACCACCCCCCAGGCATGGTTGCGCCCCAGCCGCCGGCCTCGATCGGACAGGAAGACCGGGCCGCCGCGCGTCGACCGGGCCCGGTCGGCCGCCGCGAGCACGGGCCGACCGACGTCGAGATAGCGCGTGAGCCAGCCGACGGCCACGTCGCCGACCGGCACGACCCGCTGCCGGTCGCCCTTGCCGAGGACCCTGGCGCTCCCGCCGTCGAGATCGAGGTCGTCGAGGTCGAGGCCGAGCGCCTCGGAGATCCGCAGGCCGGCCGCGTAGAGGAGCTCCAGCAGCGCCCGGTCGCGGAGGGTCGCGACGACCGCGAGCCCTGCGGGCCGTGCTCCACGATCCACGACCCGCCGCGGAGCCGCAGCGCCCTCCGCGGCCGCCGCTGCCGCGGCCGCCGCGTCCGGATCCACCGCCGCCAGGAGCCGGTCCACCTCCTCCACGGTGAGCGGATCCGGCAGGATCCGCGGCTCCCGCGGCAGGTCCAGGTGGCTGGCCACGTCCACGGCCACGAGGTCCTCGGCAAGGGCGAAGCGGTAGAACGTCCGCAGTGCCGCCGTGCGTCGTCGGAGGCTGGTCGGCCGGAGGACGCGGCCCGACGGGCCCGCACCGCCGGCGAGGCGGCCCAGGTAGTCGAGCGCCGCGTCCGGCGAGCTCGCCCACGCGGTCGCTTCCGGGGCGCGGCCGAAGTCGGCGAGGTCGCCTCCGTACCCCAGGATCGTCGCGGGCGACAGGCCGCGCTCCACCCGCAGGTGGACCAGGAAGCCGTCGATGGCGGCGTCAAGATCGACGGGAACGGGCCGGGCCGGAGCGGCGCCGGGCCGCCTGCGCCGGGCGCGCGGTGCGGCTGCCACGACGACCGACCTCAGGCCGGGCCGGCGCCGCGGGCAAGCCGGAACCGCGCGGCCCGCTCCAGCAGCTCCCGGGCGGACGCCGTCGCGGCCGGACCCCCTGCCGCCCCGCCGATCATCGCGGCGAGCTCCGCGACGCGCTCCGCGTCATCCAGGCGGCGGACGTCGGTCAGCGTGCGCCCGTCGCGCTGCACCTTGTGGATGGCGAAGTGGGCGTCGGCGTAGGCCGCGATCTGGGGCAGGTGCGTGACGCACAGCACCTGGTGGCGCCGCGCCAGCGCCCACAACGTTCGGCCCACGGGATCCGCGCTCCGTCCCCCGATGCCTGCGTCGATCTCGTCGAACACGAGCGTCGGGGTGGCGTCGGCATCCGCCAGCACCTCCTCGATCGCCAGCGCGAAGCGCGAGAGCTCGCCGCCGGAGGCGATCTTCGCGAGCGGCCGGCCGGGCTCACCCGGGTTCGGCGCGATCCGGAAGACGACGATGTCGATGCCGCTGGCGTCGAAGGCGACGGCATCCCCGTCCACCTCGACGGCCGGCTCGTCGCGGCCGGCCGGCCGGCGGCCGACGCCGATCTCCACCTGCGTGTCGGCCAGGCCGAGCTCGCCGAGCGCCTGCTCGACACGCTCGGCAAGGGTCGCGCCAGCCTCGTGGCGCCGGGCGGACAGGCGTGCTGCGGCCTGGGCGATCGCCTCCAGCAGGCGGGTGCCCTCCAGCGTCCGGCGGGTCCGCTCTGCGTCGAGCCCGCGGAGCCGGTCGACGTCCGCGGCCGCTCGCTCGGCCCGGGTCAGCAGGCCCTCCGCGTCGGTGCCGTACTTGCCCTCGAGGGTGAAGAGGAGCGACAGGCGCTCCTCGAGCGCGGCGATCGACGCGGGATCGTGGTCCACGCCGTCGGCCAGCGTCCGGGCCTCGAAGGCGACGTCCTCCAGCTCCGCGGCCAGGCCCTCCAGTCGACCGCCGAGGGGCGCGTACCGGGGATCCAGCCGGGCCAGCGAGGCCGCCTCGGCGGCGGCCCGCGCCGTCTGCTCCCGGGCCCCGGCGATGCCGGCGTCGGGCTCGTCGCCGGCGACCAGCGCGGCGATGGCGGCGACGCCCCGCACGATCGCCTCCGCGTGGCGCGACGCCGCCAGGCGCGCCTGGATCTCGGCCGCCTCGCCGGGCCGGATCCGCGCGGCGGCGATCTCCGCCGCCTCGTGCTCCACGAGCGCGATCCGGCGCTCCAGCTCCCGCGGGTCGACCGCCAGGGCCGCCAGGGCCGCCTCGTTCGCCCGCCACGCCTCCACGGCGGCCGCCATCTCCGCCCGCTCCGCCGCGTGTCCTCCGTAGGCGTCCAGGAGGTCGCGCTGCCAGCGCTCGTCGAGGAGCCGCGCCTGCTCGTGCTGGCCGTGGATCTCCACGAGCGGACCCGCGGTCGCGGCAAGGCGGCCCGCCGTGACGGTCTCGTCGTCGATGCGGGCCATGGAACGCCCCGTCGCGGCAACTTCCCGAACGCAGACGAGCGCCTCCGGCAGGCGATCGAAGAGCGCCTCCACGCGCGCCGTCTCCGCGCCGTGCCGGACGAGCCCCGGATCAGCGCGCGCGCCCAGGGCCAGGCCCAGGGCGTCGATGAGCAGGCTCTTGCCGGCCCCGGTCTCCCCCGTCACCACGTTGAGGCCGGCCGCGAAGGTGATCCGCACGCGCTCGAGCAGCGCGAGGTCGGCCACCGCCAGCTCCAGCAGCCGTCCCGCCGCAGGCTCCATGGCGTGGTCGTCCGTCACGGCGCCGTCACGATGGCAGCAGCTGCGCCTTCTGCCGGAGGAGGTCCCAGAACGGCACGGCGCCCTCGGGCTCGAGGAAGCGGATGGGTTCATCCAGGGCCGCGATGGTGACCGTGTCGCCGACCGCGAGCGGGAAGTCCTCCCGCCCGTCGATGGACACCAGCGCCTCCAGGGCCTCCACGACGCGACACCGGACCACCTGCTCCGGGCTCACCACGACGGACCCCAGGGCCGACAGGTACGCCGCGATGGGCGTGACGATGAGGTTGCGGCTGAGCGGGTCCAGGATCGGACCGCCCGCCGAGAAGCTGTACCCCGTGGATCCCGTGGGGCTGGCCACCACCAGGCCGTCGGCGATGAACGTCGCCAGGTGGGACGGCCCGATCTCCACGTCGAGCCGGACCACGCGCGCCAGCGCGCCGCGCGCGATGACCACGTCGTTGAGGGCGATGAACGTCCGGCCGGCGGCCCCCACGTCGTCGGCATTGATCGTGCCGCGCAGGGCCAGGCGGTCTTCCAGGTGGTAGCGGCCCGCCACGATCTTCTCCAGCAGTCCCTCCAGCTCGTGCGCCTCCGCCTTGGAGAGGAAGCCCACCTTGCCGAGGTTCACGCCGACGATGGGAACCCCCACCTCGGCCACCGCCCGCGCGGCCCGCAGGAAGGTGCCGTCGCCGCCGAGGACGACCAGCACGTCGACGTCCGGCAGCGCCGCCAGGAGGGTGTCCATGTCGCCCGAGGCAACGGCCCAGCTCTCGATGCCGCGAACCGCGCACCAGCCCGTGGCGCGCGCCGAGAGCTCGACCGCGTCCTCCTTCGTCGGGTTGTAGGCGAACCCGATCCGCCGCACCGGGCTCATGCCGGCACCAGCGCGGCGATGCGGGCCGCCCAGTCCGACGGCTCCGCGCGGCCGCGATCGGCCACCGCGTGGAGGAAGAACTCGCGGTTGCCGGCCGGCCCCAGCAGCGGCGAGTCGGCGAGGCCGATCGGGACGAGCCCCGCGGCGCGCGCCTGGGCAAGGGCAGCCACGAGCACCTCCCGGTGGACGGCGGGGTCGCGCACGACGCCCCCGGGCGCCCGGCCGCGCCCGGCCTCGAACTGCGGCTTCACGAGGGCGACGACGGCGCCGCCCGGCGCGAGGCAGGCGGCGATGGGCGGCAGGACCAGGCCCAGCGAGATGAAGCTGACGTCGACGACGGCGAGGGCCACGGGCTCGGCCAGCATCTCCGGCGTGAGCTGCCGGGCGTTGGTGCGCTCGCGTGACACGACCCGCGGGTCCCGCCGCAGGACCTCCGCAAGCTGGCCGCGGCCGACGTCGATGGCGTGGACGCGGACGGCGCCGCGCTGCAGGAGGGCGTCCGTGAAGCCGCCCGTCGAGGCGCCCACGTCCAGGCACACGCGGCCCGCCGGGTCGACCGCGAAGGCGCCCAGGGCTGCGGCGAGCTTCTCCCCACCGCGCGAGACGTAGGGCAGCGGCGAGGCGACGTCCACCGGGGTGTCGGCGGCCACGAGGTCGCCGGGCTTGCGATCCGTCCGCGCCCCGTCGCCGGGGCCGACACGGACGCGCCCCGCCATCAGGAGGGCCTGGGCCCGGGCGCGCGTCTCCACGAGACCGCGCTCCACCAGGAGCTGGTCCAGGCGGACGCGGGGCGGGCGGATCGGTGTGCTGGCGCGGGTCACCCCGCGATCATGCCACGCCCCGCTGCACGACGACTCACCGCGTCGCTCCGGGGGCGTCAGGTGCTGGCGGCCTCGGTCCGGCGACGGCGAGCATGCCCCGGCGCGGCCTTGAGGGTCGCCAGCGTCTCGCGCACCTGCCCCGCGATCCCTGGCGTGTCCAGGCGGATGAGGGCCCGCAGGTCCGAGACGGAGCCGTGATCGACGAACCTGTCGGCCGGGATGCCGATGATCCGCAGGGCCACGTCGCGGAACGCCGGATCGGCAAGCCGGGCCTCCTCGAGGGCCTCCAGGACGCCGGAGCCGAAGCCGCCGATGGTCGTGCTCTCCTCGAGCGTCACCACGAGACGCTTGCCGCGGGCCTGGTCCAGGATCAGCTGGCGGTCCAGCGGCTTGGCGAAGCGGGCGTTGATGACGCCCACCGACCAGCCGTCGGCGGTGAGGACGTCGGCGACCTCTTCCGCGCGCCGGACGATGGGACCGAAGCCCACCAGAAGGATGTCCGAGCCCTCGCGGAGGACCTCTCCGCGACCGACCGGCAGGATCTCCGGCTCGTGCTCCGGGACGCCGAAGCCGGCGTCGCGGGGGTAGTTCAGGGCGAACGGATGGTCCTGGGCCAGCGCGGTCCGCACCATCGAGCGCAGCTCCTGCTCGTCCTTCGGGGCGGCGATCACGAGGTTCGGGATCTGGCGATGGGCCGGGTACGAGAACATCCCCTGGTGGCTCGTCCCGTCCTCGCCGACGAGCCCGGCGCGGTCCACGCCGATGAGCACCGGCATGTCGTTCTGGCAGGCGTCGTGGACGATCTGGTCGAAGGCGCGCTGCAGGAAGGTCGCGTAGATCGCGACCACCGGCCGTCCGCCGCCCATGGCGATGCCGGTGGCGAGGGCCACGGCGTGCTGCTCGGCGATGCCGACGTCGACGAACCGCTCGGGGAACTCGGCCTGCATCTTGTTGAGGCCCGTGCCGGTGGGCATCCCCGCGGTGATGGCGATGATGCGACGGTCCTCGCGGGCCGCCGCAAGGACCTCCTGCGAGAAGAAGTGCGTGTAGTTCGGCGTCTTCGCCTGCGGAGCGTCGGC
Source organism: uncultured Chloroflexia bacterium (assembly GCA_963810065.1). GTDB lineage: Bacteria > Chloroflexota > Limnocylindria > Limnocylindrales > CSP1-4 > CTSoil-043. The sequence goes on from CAWELX010000005.1 coordinate 120,378, forward strand.
GGGTCGCAGGGCGCCGCCGTTGACCCGCGCCGACGCAGCCTTCGTGGCCGAGATCTCGCCGGCGCCGAACGGGCTGGTGGCCGAGGCCCGCCGCGCCTGGTACGTGTCCGTCATCGGCGGAAGCGCCGCGCCGTGGAAGCCGATCTGGTCCTTCTCCGCGGGATGGTAGCCGCGGCCCTTCTGGGTCCGGACGTGCACCAGCACCGGACCGCCCAGGTCCAGGGCGCTGCGGAAGGTGTGCTCGATGGCGCGCAGGTCGTGGCCCGGCACGACCCCGATGTAGGTGATCCCGAGATCCTCGAAGAGCTGGCCGGGCTGTGCGAAGCTCACCACGGACTTGCGCAGGCGTCGCGACAGCTCCAGCGCCGTGGGCCCGACGACCGGGACGCGCTCGACGGTCCGATCGTAGGCGCTCCGCCCCTGCTTCCAGGCGCTGGACAGCTTGATCTCCGAGAGGTACTTCGAGAGGGCGCCGACCGACTGGCTGATCGACATCTCGTTGTCGTTGAGGACGATCAGCATCTGGGTCTGGCGGTGGCCGAGGTCGTTGAGCGCCTCGAACGAGAGCCCGCTCATCAGCGCCGCATCGCCCACGACGACGGCGATCCGCTCCAGCCCGTGGCGCGCGTCGCGGGCGGTCGCGAGTCCCGCGGCGATGGAGAGCCCGGTCCCGGCATGCCCGCCGTCGAACACGTCGTGCGGGCTCTCGGAGCGACGCGGGAAGCCCCCGATGCCGCCGAGCTGGCGCAGCGTCCCGAAGCGCTCGTAGCGGCCGGTGATCAGCTTGTGGGCGTAGGCCTGGTGGCCGGTGTCCCAGACGATCGCCTCCCGCGGCGATTCCAGGAGGCGGTGGAGGGCGAGCGTGATCTCGACGACGCCGAGGGACGACCCCAGGTGGCCGCCGGTCTTCGCGACCGTGGCGATGATCGTCTCGCGGATCTCCTCGGCCAGGCTGAAGAGATCGGGCTCGTCGAGGCCGCGAACGTCGCCGGGTCCCGTGATGCTGGGAAGGATCGGCACGCTGGCTCCTCGGTCTGCGTTCGGGTGCCGCGCCGGTGGGGCGGCATGCGGTGGGACGGAGGACGTCCGTCATTCGTGATGCAGTTCGCGCCGGCGGGGCCGATGGATGCCCGCGCGGCCAGGGCGACGCCCGACGCGCCCACACCCCTCGACGCGGCGAGTCTACCCCGTCGCTCGGCCGACCGGGCGGTCGGGTCAGCCGGGCTCGTCGTCCCGCAGCTCGGCCTCGACCAGTGCCCCGCGCGCGCCCTCGACCAGGCGCCGCACGCGAAGCTCGGCGTCGCCCAGCAGGAGCTCGCACCGCTGCTGGAGCGCCATGCCGTGCTCGTAGAGGGCGATCGTCCGCTCCAGGGGCTGGCCGCCCGCCTCCAGCTCGGCCACCGTCCGCTCCAGCTCCACGAGGGCGGCGTCGAAGGACAGCGCCTCGATCGCGCCCGGGGCCTGCTCAGCCATCGCCGTCACCTCCATCTGCAGCGTGGGCGCCCTCCGCGGCGCCTTCCTCGAGATGCTCCGCCGCGTCATCCCTCGCCATCCGGCGGTCCAGGCGGCCCGCGACCACCAGGCCGATGGCGAGACCCACGAGCGCGACCGCCGCGACGAGTCCGCCGAAGGCGAGCCACTCCACGTCAGTCGTCGCTCTCGACACGCGCTCCAAGCTCGCCGGCCGCGACGCGGAGGCGCAGGAGCGTGCCGGGCGGAGCCTGGGCCGGGTCCCGGACGATCGACCCGTCCTCCGCCCGACGCACGATGGCATATCCGCGGGCCAGCGTGGCCTCCGGGACCGAGGGCCGCCAGCGAGCCGCGCGTCGCGTCAAGGCGCGCACCCGCGGTCGCGATCCGCACCGCCACGCACGGCGCCATCCGCCCGCCCGCCCGCTCCACGGAGCGCCGATCGCCGGCCAGGCGCAGGGTCACGAGGGCCGTGGCCCGGTCCAGCAGGTAGCCGGCGCGCTCGCGGGCGGCCGCCAGGCGGGCCTCCGGGCGCAGCCCCTCGAGGGCTCGCCGCTCCGCTCCGACGCGCCGTGCGAACCCCGCCATGTGCCCCGCGAGGGCGGCGTCCAGCCGCCCCCTCCCCGACCGGACCACCGCCAGCGCATCCCGGCGATCCGGCACCACGATCTCCGCCGCCGCCGACGGCGTCGGGGCCCGGACGTCGGCCACGAAGTCCACGAGCGTCACGTCCGTCTGGTGGCCCACGCCGGAGACGACCGGCACGGGATGGGCGGCCACGGCGCGCACGACGCGCTCGTCGTTGAAGGACCAGAGATCCTCCAGCGATCCTCCGCCCCGGGCCAGGATCACCACGCCGGCTGCGGCGTCGGGGCGACCCTCCGCGCGGCACGCCTCGGCGTGTCGCGCCAGCCGCTCGAGCGCCGCGACGATCGACTCGGCCGACCCGTCGCCCTGGACGCGGCACGCGCTGACCAGCAGGCGGGTCATCGGCCAGCGGCGCTCCAGGACCCGGCGCACGTCCTGCAGGACCGCCCCGGACAGGCTCGTCACGACCCCGATCGTGGCTGGGCGCACCGGGAGCGGGCGCTTGCGGGCTGGATCGAAGAGGCCCTCGGCCGCCAGCCGCGCCTTCGTCGCCTCGAACTGCAGGGCCAGGTCGCCCAGCCCGGCGGGCTGGACCGCGGCCACGTAGCACTGGTAGACGCCCTGGGTGTCGAAGACGTCGATCCGGCCGTGCACCACGACGTGCAGGCCGGCCCGCGCCTCGAACGGGCTGGCCAGCCGGTCGTCACGGAACCAGACGCAGGAGAGCTGGCTGCGCTCGTCCTTGAGGGTGAAGTAGGCATGGCCCGCCGAGCTGACCGTGACGCGCCCGACCTCCCCCTCCACCCACACGTCGGCCAGGCGCGGGTCGCCGCGCAGCGCGTCCCGGACGGCGCGGGTGACGTCGGAGACGCCCAGGACGCGCAGGCTGAACGTGCCGCCGGGCGCCGGGCGACCGCCCGGAGACGGCGCGCCGCTGGGCGTGGCGCCGCCGCGGCGCGGGAGGGGATCGATCGCGTCCCAGGCCGGAAGCGCCCAGTCCGGCGGCTCAGGGTCGCCCATCGGTCACCCTTGGCTCCGGATCCTGCGGGCGCCGGTCAGACCCGGATCAGGCCCGGGTCTGGTACTCGCCGGTGCGCGTGTCGATGCGCAGCGTGTCGCCCTCGGTGACGAAGAGGGGCACGGAGACGACCAGGCCGGTCTCCATCGTGGCCATCTTCCGCGCGCCCGTCGCCGTGTCGCCGGCGAACCCGGGCTCCGTCTCCGCGACCACGAGGTCCACGGTGATCGGGAGCTCGACGCCCAGGGTCTCGCCCTCGTACGTGATCCGGTCCAGGGTCAGCCCGTCCTTCAGGTACGGGATGATGTCGTCGATCTGCGCCGCGTTCAGGTGGAACTGCTCGTACGACTCCATCTCCATGAAGTGGAAGTCGTCGCCGTCGCGGTACAGGAACTGGATGACGCGCCGATCCAGCTGCGCGCGCGGCCACTTCTCGCCGGCCTGGAAGCTCTTCTCGACCGTGCTCCCCTTCTTCACGTTCCGGAGCTTGATCCGCACCTGGGCCGAGCCGCGGCCCATCTTGATGTGGTGGTAGTCGAGGATCTGCCAGAGGTCGCCGTCGAGCTCGATGACGACGCCCTTGCGCAGCTCACCAGTGGAGATCATGCGGTCGGGTGCTCCGTGGGGTGCCGGCGGTCAGGGGCGCGCCGGCGCGGGGATCGGGATGTCGGCCGGATCGTAGCAGACGAGCCGCGCCGGGCCGGGTGTCGAGCAGCGAGCCTACGCCGCAGGCGCCGCGCCCACCTCGCGCCAGATGCCCAGCGGCGTCTTCTCGTCGGTCTGCCCCAGCGGGTTGTCGTCGAAGCTGCGGGCGAGCAGGCGCTCGCGGTCCTTCGGCAGCGTGGAGGCGACCACCCAGGCCGGGGCGATGTCGTTGATGTCGGCGATCGCGACGTCCACGTCGCCGCCGAGCGCCTCCTTCACCTCGCGCACCGTGCCCGGCGGGTCGTGCGGGGCCGGGATGCAGCATTCGTAGAACTCCGCGACGCCCATCGTGTGCTCGGCGTCCATCATCCGCGCGTTCAGCCCGGCGACCAGGTAGAACCAGCCCTTCTTCCCGAGCGCCTTCCCGGCGACGTGCGCGCCGGCCGCCAGCAGCATCCGGGGCGTCCCGGTCAGCTCGATCGCGTACTGCATGGCGTACGGGCTGCGCAGCCCGGTTCCCCACTCCGTCTTGACCACCCGGGACGACATGAACTGCGCGAGGCGCCCCGGGTGGATCGTCCGCCAGTCCCGGGCGCGGCCCTGCATGATCGACACGGCCGACTCCGAGATCAGGACCGCGTCGCCGGCGCGCAGCTGGTCGCCCGCATGCTCGCGGATCGCCGCGGCGACGTCGTCGCCGGGCATCAGGACCCGGGTCTTCACCGGGATGCGCTCGAACGTCCGGCCGTCGACGACGACCGTCCGCGGCTTGGGTCCGCCGGGACTCACGGGGTGTAGAAGTTGATGACGAAGTTGAGGTTGCCCCCCGACACCCACAGGCCGACCCCGGCGTGCGTGTACTTGCGGTTCATCATGTTGACCCAGTGCCCGCCGTTCCACGACTTCTCATTCTGGAAGAAGCGCACCAGGCTCACGGCGGCGTCGCGCGGGTCGCGGAAGTAGCGGCAGCCGATGTTCTCGGCCCACTGGTAGCCGGTGAAGCCGGCAGCCCGCAGGCGGTCGCCCGGGTCGCCGCCGTAGAAGTGGGAGCACACGCCGGCGGTGGCCAGCTTCTTGGCGTACGGGCGCGCCACCCGGTCGCTCACGCCGGCGTGGTAGCGCAGCGCCGCGATCCCGCTGCCACCCGGGCTGGAACAGGAGCCGTCGGCCAGGACCCAGCCGCCGCCGCGGGTGCAGTTCAGGAGGGTCAGCAGGTACTTCTCGGCGCCCAGCCACGAGCCGCTGGGCGGCCGCGTCACCGGCTTCGGCGCCGGCGCGGGGGCGGGCTTCGGCTTGGGGGTCGCCGGCTTCGAGCTCGGCTTCGGCGTGGGCGCCGGCGTGGGCTTCGGCTTCGGCTTGGCAACGACCGTGAAGCGGGCGGAGCGCCCCCGGTCCAGCGGGGTGCCGTCGGCGCTGAGCGCCGTGTCCGCCACGCGCAGGATCACCGTGGCGTGGTACGGGAAGACGGCCTTCGGGTCGAAGACCAGGACCGTGTTGTCCTCGGCGAAGTCGACGGCGCCCTTGACCTCCTTGCCGTTCACCTCGACGCTGAAGGCGGCGGCCGTCGACGCGCGCTCCATCGGCCTGGTGAAGCGCACCGAGACCGGGACGCCGCGATCCACGTCGTCGGTGCCGGCCCGCGGCCGGAACCGGACCACCGATGGCGCGGTCGTCGTCCGGAACGCGATGGCCTCGGGCTCCGCCACCGGCGAGCCATCCTCGTCGACGACCCCCGGGCGGAGATCGGCAACGTAGCGGGTGTTGCCGGACAGTGAGATCGCCGGCTCCCACACGAAGTTCTCGGATACGGTGGCATCCCCGCCATCCGGTCCGTCGGAGGCAACGAGGAGCTCTCCGGGCACGGCCGGGGTCACCCGCCATGCACGCAGCACGGAAGCGATCGAGACCGGGCGATCGAACGACAGCACGATCGCCGAGTCGAGCGCCACGCCCGACGGCAGGCGGTCGGCGACCGACAGGCGTGCGGTGGTGAGGGCCCGCGTGAGGAACCCGGCCCGCAGCGGCGACTGCAGCGCCCGGCCCTCGCGGTCCTGGGCCGCCGCGCCGACGGTGATCGTGTAGAGCGTGGCCGGACGCCATGCATGGACCGGCTGCACGGACAGGCGGCGGCCGTCGCTGGACCAGCCCAGCGTGACCTCCGCCGGGGGCTCCACCCGGATGGACGCGGCCACCGAGGGCGCGTCCATGGGAGCGTCGAAGTCCACCAGCATCGCGGAGGTGAGGGAACGCGAAGTCGAGACTGCGGGCCCCAGGGCGCTGGCCGCGAGGGGCTCCTGCGTCGCGGGGGGGGCGCCGATCGTCCCGGACGGGATCCCGACGGCCGCCACGAGCACCAGGCCGCCGATGCCGAGCGCCAGCGTGATGCGCGTCGCCGGGCCGCGGCGCAATGCCAGCGGCAGGTAGATGGCGGCAAGGATGGGCAGGGCGAGCAGGGCGGCTAGCGCGCGGCGGACCGGCAACAGGGCTCCTCGTGACTCCCGGGCGCTCGGACAGGGCGAGGCCGATCGGCTGGGACCGATCGTGCCTACCGTACCACTGCCCCGCAACCCGCGGCAAACGCAGGCGGCTGTGGCGCGCCTCAGCCGGGCAGGACGACGACCTCGCGCGGGAAGCAGGTCAGCCGCTCCACGCGCCGCGCCGTTGCGTCCAGCAGGACGAGGTCCTCGATTCGCACCCCGGTGCGGCCGGCCAGGTAGACCCCCGGCTCCACGGAGAAGACCGTGGGGCTCGGAAGTGGCGTGTCTGCGGCCGCCCGAGCGAGGCTGGGGCGCTCGTGCGTCGCCAGGCCGATCCCGTGGCCCGTCCCGTGGCCGAAATGCGGACCGTGGCCGGCCGCCTCGATCACGTCCCGCGCGGCGGCGTCGACCGCCCGGCCGCTCGGCAGTGACCCGCCCGACGCAACGGCCGTCTCCACGAGCGCGATGGCCGCGGCCTGGGCGCGCGCGACCAGGTGGTACACGTCGAGCGCCCCACGCCGCGGCTCGCCGACGAACAGGGTCCGCGTCATGTCGCTGCGATACCCCGCGACCTGCGCCCCGAAGTCGAAGAGGAGGACCTGCCCGGCACGCACCCGTCGCTCGCCCGGCGACCCGTGCGGCAGCGCCGCCTGGGGCCCGGCCAGGGCCGCGACGTCGAACGCCAGCGCCTCGGCCCCGCCCTCGCGCAGCAGCACCTCCAGGCGCCACGCCAGGGCCGCCTCGGTGACGCCCGGCCGGATCTCGGGGAGGAGCGCCGCCAGGGCCCGGTCGGCGACGGCGGCAGCGGCGGCGATCCGCTCCACCTCGGCGGGCTCCTTGATGGCGCGGTCCTCGTCGACCCACGGGGCGGCGGGCACCAGCTCCACGTCCGGCGCCGCAGCGGCCAGCGCCTCCCACAGGCCGTGCGAGACGTCGCCCGCCGGGATGGCGACGCGGCGTGCCCCGATGGAGGCGAGCAGCTCCCGCCAGCGCGCCGGCAGGTCGTAGGTGACGTCCTCGATCCGGGCCCCGGGCGCCTCGCGGCGTGCCTGCAGCGTGTAGCGCGAGTCGGCCAGCACGACGACCTCATCGGCCGAGACGAGGAAGCGGCCGGAATGCCCGGCGACCTTCTCCTCGCCCTCGCCGAGGATCATCCCGCTCAGGTACCGGATCTCCTCCCGTCGCGCCCCGAAGTAGGCGTCGAGGCCGGCCTCGGCCAGCCGGGCGCGCAGCCGGGCGAGGCGCGCGGGTCGGGCGACGCGATCGGACTCCTCCCAGGCCCGCAGCCGGCGGGCGGCCGGGGGTGCGGCGAAATCGGCGGGCACCGGCAGTGCCCCCGACCGGCGGCGAGTCATCCCGCACGACCCCGCGGCGTGGCGACCCTCACGTGGCGTAGCCGTACTTCCGGAGCTTGCGAAGGTGCTCCTCGTACGTCTTCGAGAAGTCGTGCTTCCCGTCGGCGCCGGGGATGGCCACGAAGTACAGGAAGCCCTTCTTCGTGGCGGGCGCAAGGGCCGCGTCGATGGAGGTCACGGTCGGCGTGCAGATCGGCCCGGGGATCATTCCGACCACCTGGTAGGTCTGGTAGCCCGCGATCGCCTTAGGGAACTCGATGGATGCGAGCGGCGCCGCCGGCACGTTCCAGAAGGAGTACTGCGGCCATTTCGCGAGCGCCAGGTCGGCCAGGGCCAACGAGTCGACGCCCCAGATGACGCTCGGGTCGGCGTTCAGCATCATGCCGCGGTCGACGCGACCCTGGTACACGCCGGCCACGAGGGGCTTCTCGGCATCGAGGTTCGTCTCGCGCTCGACCAGCGAGGCCAGGGTCAGCACCTCGTGGAACGAGGACCCCTTGTCCTTCGCGGCCTGGATCCGCGCGGGGCCGACTTCCTCGGCGAAGTGGTCGAGCATCTTGCGCACGAGCTCGTCGGGCGTGGTGTCGGGGAGAACCCGGTACGCGCCGGCCGCGAGGTAGCCCTCGAGCGTCGCGCCCTTGGGCAGGTCGAGCCACGGGTACTCGTCGAGGAGCGCCTTGGGCGGCTTCCGTACCAGGGCCAGGAAGTCCGCGGCGTCCAGCTGGAGGGTGGCGATCTCGTCCGGGCGGGCCTCCAGGTAGGCCGTCATCTGCTCCAGCCGAAGCCCGGTCCGAAACTGGATCGTGATCGACGGATCCTTCGCCTCCAGGAGCGTGGCCACCAGCTGGTCCGGCGTGAGGTTGCGGCGCAGGAGGAACGTGCCCGTGTCCAGCTGGTCGGTCAGCCCCTTCTCGATGGCGATGAGCAGGAACGCCCGCTGGTCCCGCAGGACACCCGCGTCCACCAGCCGGGCGGCGATCCCGGCGGCCGTCTCGCCGCTCTCGACCGTGAAGTCGACCTCCGTCGCGTCGCTGCTGGCCGGCGCCGTCAGCGCCTCGCCGAGGTCCTCGCGGACGAAGTCGGCCACGAACGGCACGCCCAGCGCCCCCGGGTTCGCGTCGGCCCACCCCACCACGAGGCCGCGCGTCACCGGGCGCAGGACCGTCCCCAGGGCGACCAGGACGATCGCGGCGGCGATCACCAGGAACACGAGGAACCGGAGGATGCCGCCGATGCCGCTGGCGGGCCGCTGGCGGGCCATGTCGTAGGCCGTCACCGTCCCTGCCCGGCGCGCCGGACGGCGTGCGCTGCTGGCGCCGCTGGAGCCGCTGGAGCCGCTGGCATCGATCGGGCGCGCCATCGGCGGCCGCTCGCGGCCGGGCTCGTCGCCGCCCCGGGGCCCGGCCCCGCCACGGATCGTCATCCATCCTCCTGTGTCGTCGGTTCGTCCGGCGGCTGCATCAGCTCGCCCGGCTGGCCGATGCGCCGGGCCTCCAGCTCATCCTCGAGGATGACGGCGGCTGCCTCCCGATCAATGCGTGCACGATGGGCAGCTCGCCGGGTGGGGCCCGGCGGCCCTCCCGACCGGCCGCGACCAGCCGCGCCCACGCGGGACTCGGCCACGTGACTGGAGAGTCGTTCGTCGCGCAGACGCACGGGCAGGCCCGTCTGTTGCGCAACGGCCAGGGCCCATTCTCGCGCCTCGGTCGCTTTCGCGCCCTCCGTGCCGCTCATGTCGAGGGGCAGGCCGACGACGAGCTCGTGGATCCGGTTGGCCGCCACGATCCGCGACAGGGCCTCCACGTCGGCGGCCAGGCTGCGCCGGCGCGGCACGGTGGCGAGGGGCCGGGCGCGGGTGTCGCCCTCCTCGGCGACGGCCAGCCCGACGCGGCGCGTGCCCAGGTCGATCCCCATGAGTCGGGTCACGGGGCGGCGGTTGCCGACGGAGCCGCCGAAACCGCCGGGGACGCACCCGGAGGCGCGGCAGCGGAGGGCGGCGCGGCGGACGAGGGCGGCGCGCCGCTGGGCTGGGAGGTGGAGCCGGGCACGGCGGACGGGGCCGGCGAGGCCTCCGCCGGTGGCACGCCTTCGACGCTGACCGTGACCCGGCTGTCGATCGTGGTGATCGTGGTGGCCCAGTCGGGCCACAGCACCACGTCCACGGTCCCGTAGTCGGAGAGGATCTCCTCCGCCTGCGCCGGCGTCTTGCCCAGGATCATCTCGCGGACGGCAGCCTCGGAGATCGTGCGCAGGGCCTCGGCCTGGGCTTCGACCGGGTAGCGGATCAGCTCGCCCTTGGCGACGCCCGGGCCCACCTCGACCTGCATCGAGCCCTCGCGCAGCTGCATGCCTTCCGGGACCTCGGCCGCAACCCGGGCGGCCCCGATGGCCTCCAGCGGCGCCGGATCCGCGGCGACCACCGTGCCCTCGGCGGTGAGGGTCAGGTCGAACGTCTCCACTTCCTGGTCCACGAGGTCCGCGGGCGGCTCGGACGGCGTCACGTCCCCACGCCGCGCGGTCTCCGGGTACGCGGTCGCGCCGGCCGGCGTGCCGGGCGGGTCGGCGGCGACGGACGCCAGCTGCGCGTCGAGCTGCTTGGTGAGGCGGGCGGTCGCGGAGGCGACGTCCTTCTGGGTGACCTGCGGGAACTCCTCGCGCGAGCCTCCGGCCGTCGCTTTCGGGTTGGTGACGCTGATCACCACGCTGTTGTATTCGCCGGGGATGGAGGTGATCGTCCCCGGGCCGACGTTGCCCGCGGGCCCGTCGCGGACGGCCCGCACGTCGACGGTCCGGTACTGGCAGGTGATCTGGGGCGGGTTGAGGATCGCGACCGGGAGGAAGACCGCCTCGCGCGTCTGGAAGGCGATGCCGGTTGCGGTCCGGACCTGTGTGCCCTTGGGGATCGTGAACGCCCGGGTCGCGTCGCAGTTCCTCCAGCGGACCTGGCCCGTGGCGAACGACGACACCACGCGCTTGCCCGTGGCCTTGAAGGTCCCCGTCGCGGAGAGCGGCACGGGGACGCGCCAGGCCGGGATCGTGGCGGTCTCGGCATCCACCGCCACGGCGTCCGGGTCGGCCGTGCCGACGAAGACCACGGGGCCCACGGGCTGGGTGGTGATCTGCAGCGTCACCGTCGCGGTCGGCAGGAGGACGTAGCCCACCGCCGCGCCCGCCCCGGCCAGGAGCGCGACAACCAGCAGGACTGCCACGACCAGCGGCCACCGGCGCCGCCGGCTCGCCGCGGCGACCGGCGCCGCCGCGAGGCCCGTCGAGGCGCCCACCGCGCCGCGCGGCCGGGCGCCGTCCCGCGCCGAGGGTCGGGCGGGGTCACCGGCGGCGGCCGGGGCAGGCTCCTCGGGAACCCCGGAGGCGGATGCCGGCACGGTCTGCGTCGCCGCATCCGGCGGCGCGCCGGCGGGCGGCAGCGGCCGAGCGTGCGCGCCGGACCGGGTCGCCGCGACGCCGGCCGCCCCGATCGCCGCGCCGGTGACGATCGCTGCGCCCACCACCCGGGACGGCGGCGCACCGGTGGCCTCGTCACCGGTGGTCCCGTTACCGGGGGTCTCGTCGGCCGGGGTTGCGGCTGGCGACGGAACGGGAGGCACGGCCCCTGCCGCCGCCGCCGCCACGGCCGCTGCCGCAGCCGCCGCTTCGCCGCCGCGGGCGTCCTCGTACTCCACCACGCTGCCGAAGACGGGCAGACCGGCCGAGGCGGCGAGCGCCCGGGACGACGCCTCGGGCGCCACGATCGAAAGACGTCGGCTGTGCTCCCCGGCCTCGCGGGCGAGCAGGCGGAAGTTGATCCGGCTCGTGGCGATCCGCGAGCCCGCCGGCAGGACCAGGGCAACGTCCACGTCCGCGGACGAGCGAATGCGCGCTGCCGCCGAGGTGATCTCGTCGTCGACGTCCAGGTAGAAGACCGCCATCGCCGCGCCTACAGCTTCATCGAGCGCAGGACGCGCCGGAGGGCCGCATCCAGCGGGTCGCGCTCCGACTGGAGCTCGATCGCCTGGTGGGCCAGCCCCAGGGGCGTGACGTCCTGCTGGTCCACCAGCAGGTTGGTGGCATCGTCCATCGTCTCGACCATGTCCGGGCTCATCACCGTGACCTCGGGTGGCCGGCTGAACGGCAGGCGCCGCCAGAAGCCCTCCGCGCGCAGGGCCGTCGCCGTCTCCGGCAGGCGCGAGCCGCCGCCGCACAGGTAGATCCGCGACGGCAGCATGTCGCCGCCGCCCAGCTCGTCGAGGACCAGCTCCATGCCCGCCGCCCAGACGGCCACGTCGTCGGCGATGATGCCGGCGATCTCGTCGTGGTTGTCCACCGCGAGCCCGCGGGCGTAGTCGACCTTGAGGGCCTCGGCGCGCGGGAACGGCAGGTCCAGCCGGTCCGCCAGCGACTTCGTGAAGGCGCGCCCCGCGAGGGCGAACATCCGGGTCCCCTCGATGCCGCCGGAGCGGACGAGCGCGACGTCGGTCGTCCCGCCGCCGATGTCGACGAACAGGGCGCCCGCCTGGCGCACCTGCTCGCTGCCGATGACCCGGGCCACGGCGTAGGGCTCGGCGACGATCTCCAGGAGCTCCAGGTCCAGCTCCGCGGCCACGCTCTCCAGCGCCCCCAGGTGGACCAGCGGGGCGAACGCGTTGAAGATCCCGATCTTCACGTGGCGACCCTGGAAGCCCACCGGGTTGGTGACCGCGTAGCCGTCGATGCTGGCCGACGTCACGGCGGCGTGGACCAGGCGCACGTCCACGTTCGGCAGGCCGGTCTCCCAGGTGATGGCCCGCTCGGCCTCTTCGAGCGCCTCGCGCTGCACCCCGTCGATCAGCTTCTGGAGCTCGACGTCCGTGATGGGGGTGTCGGGCTTCTTGCGTTCCTGCGAGTGGGCGGTCGTGAAGCCCTTGACCAGCTCGCCGGCGATGCCGATGACCACCTGCGTCGGCCGGAAGCCGGCCATCTCCTCGGCCTCCTGGAGGGCCACGGCGCAGTTGTCCACGACCGCCCCGATGTCGGCGACGGTCCCCGACTGCATGTGGGCCAGGCCCTGGCGCTTGCGGCCGACGCCGCGGACCGTGCCGTGGCCCTGCTCGTCGATGTCGAAGACGAGGGCCTTGGCGAACTCGGTCCCGATGTCGAGGGCGGTGCACGCGGCCAGCTGGTCCCGGCTGTCGCGCTGCCAGAACCGCCGCAGGAAGGCCATGCCGGCTCCCCTGCCCTACCCGCTGCCGGTGGTGGCGGCGACCGCGGCGCGGACGGCGGCCAGGGCGTCGGGAAGTCCCTCGCGCCGGCTCCCCTTCCCCTGCGCCATCTCCGGTCGTCCCCCGCCCCGGCCGTCGATGGCGGCCACGGCCGTGCGGACGAGGTCGCCGGCGGAGATCCCGCGGGCCACGAGGTCCTCGGAGACCGTGACGAAGAGCTGCGGCTCGTCGGCGTCGAGGGCCAGCGCGATGACGCCGGACCCCAGGATTGCCCGGACCTCCTTCGCGGCGGCCTTCAGGGCATCGATCGAGGCCCACGACCCGGCGTGGGCGACGAGCCGGACGCCGGGGGCCACCTCTTCGGCGCGGGCGGCGAGGTCCGCGGGCTTCGGGACGCCGCCGCCACCCTCGCGCAGGCGGCGCTTCGTCTCGCGCAGCTCGGTCTCCAGGGCGCTGATCCGGTCGAGGACGGCGTCCGCGGACTGGGCGCCCAGCCGCTCCGCCGCGGCCGCGAGGATCTCGGACCGCTCCCGGAGGTAGGCATCCGCGCCGTCGCCGGTCAGGGCCTCGATCCGGCGCATCCCGGAGCCGATGCTCCGGTCGGCGGTGATCACGAAGCTGCCGATCTGGCCGGACGCGCGGCAGTGCGTTCCCCCGCACAGCTCGAAGCTGTAGTCCTGGACCCGGATCGTGCGCACGGTCTCGCCGTACTTCTCGTCGAAGAAGGCGTCCGCGCCGGCCTCGATCGCCTGCGCCATCGAGAGGTACGCGATGCTCACGGGGCGGTCCTCGCGGACGACGCGGCGGACCTCGTCCTCGATGCGCAGCTTCTCCTCGTCGGTCAGGGCGCGGTCGAACGGGAAGTCGAAGCGGAGGTAGTCGGGCGTCACCAGCGAGCCCGCCTGCTTCGCCGACGGCCCGACGACGTTGCGCAGGGCGCGGTGCAGCAGGTGCGTGGCGGTGTGGTTGCGCATCGTCCGGGCGCGCCGGTCGGCGTCCACCGCCGCCGCGACCGTGGAACCGACCCGCAGGCGCCCATGGAGCGTCCCGCGGTGGACGACCAGCCCACCGGACGGCTTCTGGGTGTCCGTCACCGTGAACAGCGGCGAGCCGCCCCCCGGCTCGCGGATCTCGCCCCGGTCGCCGACCTGGCCCCCGCCCTCGGCGTAGAACGGCGTCCGGTCCAGGACCACCTCGGCCTCGCCGTGGCCGGTCAGCTCGTCGAACTCGACGCCGTCGCGGACGATGGCGACCACGGTGGCCTCGGCCTCCGTCGTCTCGTAGCCCAGGAAGGTCGTGTCGCCGGTGCGCCGCCCGATCGACTCGTAGAGCGCCGTCAGCTCGGCGTGCCGGGCCAGCTCGGCCTTGCGGCCGCCGCGGCTGCGCTCGCGCTGCTCGGCCAGCGCCACCTCGAACCCCGGCCGGTCCACGCGGACGCCGTGCTCGGCGGCGAGCTCGATCGTCAGGTCGATCGGGAAGCCGTAGGTGTCGTGGAGCTTGAACGCGACGTCCCCGGCCAGGACCGGGGCGTCCTGCGGGACGTCCTCGGGGCGCCGGCCCACGACCCGCTCGGCGTCCGTGAGCGGGATGAGCGCCTCCTCCAGCTGCGTCGTGCCGGCGTCGAGGGTGCGGGCGAACTGGGCCTCCTCGCGGGCGACCGTGGCCAGGATGCGCTCGCGCTCGTCGCGGACCAGGGGATACGCCTCGCCCATGACGTCGATCACGATCGCGACAGTCTCCGCCAGGAACGGCTCGCGGCGGCCCAGCAGGCGGCCGTGCCGCACCGCGCGCCGGACGATGCGGCGCAGGACGTAGCCCCGCCCCTCGTTCGACGGCAGGACGCCGTCGGCGATGAGGAACGTGACCGCCCGGCTGTGGTCCGCGATCACCTGGTAGCTGAAGCGCTCGGCCTCGAAGGCCCCGGGATCGTGGCCCAGCAGCCGCCGCAGCGTCTCGTGGATCGGCGTGAAGAGGTCGGTGTCGTAGTTGGAGAGGACGCCCTGCAGGACCGCCGCCAGGCGCTCCAGCCCCAGGCCGGTGTCCACGCTCGGGAACGGCAGGGGCAGCCGCCGCCCGTCGGGAAGCTGGTCGAACTCCATGAAGACCAGGTTCCAGATCTCCAGCCAGCGCGGGCACGTCTCGGAGTGGTCGGGGACGCACTCCGGGCCCTCGGAGAGGTGGGCGCCGCGGTCGAAGTGGATCTCGCTGCAGGGGCCGCAGGGACCGGTGTCGGCCATGCGCCAGAAGTTCTTGTCGTCGCCCTTCGTCGACGTCGCCCCAGCGCGCCATCCGCTCCGGCGGCAGGCCGATCTCGTCGCGCCAGATCGCCCAGGCGACCTCGTCGTCGGTGTAGGTCGTCGCCGCCAGGCGCTCGCCCGGGATCCCCAGCTCCTGCGTCAGGAACTCCCACGCCCAGTGGATCGCCTCGCGCTTGAAGTAGTCGCCGAAGCTCCAGTTGCCCATCATCTCGAAGAGGGTGTGGTGGCGCGGCGAGCGCCCCACCTCCTCGAAGTCGTTGTGCTTGCCGGCGACCCGCAGGCAGCGCTGGACGTCCACGGCGCGCGTGTAGCTGCGCGTCTCCGCGCCGGTGAAGACCTCCTTGAACTGGACCATCCCGGAGTTGGTGAACAGGAGCGTCTGGTCGCCCGCCGGGATCAGGCTGGCGCTGGGCACCACCGTGTGGCCGCGCTCCGCGAAGAACTCCAGGAAGCGGCGGCGGATCTCGGCGGCCGGCAGGGGGTTCACGGGCGCCGGGGCATTCGCGGCCGGCGCGGCATCCGGCGGCTTCGCGGACGACGCGGCATCCGGTGGCTTCGCGGCCGGCTCGGCGTCCGGCGGCGTCTCGGGCATCTCTGGGGTCGACATCCGGCTAATGGTACCGAACGGGGCGCGCGGCACGAGGCCGAGCCGTCGCGGGCGACTGGCAGGTCGGCCGACGCCTCGTTTGGTGAGCAATCAGCGGCGGGTGGGGGCGCCCCAGGGGTCGAGGCGAACCCCCTGGCCCCACGATCGCCCGAGCACTCCAATGCGACTCGCGTCGCCCACCCAGCGGGACGTCATCGTGGTTACAGCGCGCCGCCGGGTCCAGAGCCTCCATCGGACCCATACGGTTCACAGAGCCACCCGCCACAACTTACCCCGCACGTACCAAATCGTGGTGGTGGTTGCTGATCAACCCCTTCATTGCCGTTCGGAAGCGCACCTGTTCGTGTGTCCGGGCTCGTGAATCAGGTCAGGGCGTCGGTGGATCCGGGCTTACGGATTCGGCTCTGCGAGACAGCGGTCAACGCGAGGCGGAGTCTCGTCGGCGATCACAGGGGCGAGGGAAGCGATGGTTGGTGCGTCGGCGATGACGGGCACGCCAGACTCGTCGAATACGACGATCCCCTCTCCGACGATCCCTAGACCCGTGGATCCGAGTACGGCGCATTCCGTATCGAGCACGTCGAGGATCATCTTGCCGTTCTCTCCGCGGTGGACTTGCCCGCCTGCGCCCGGTTCGACCCTGTACACGCGGTCGATGCCGTCGTGGCGAAGGCGCACGAGACGGACGACGTCCCCGTCGTTGAACACCATGACTGTCGCATTCACGCAGCCCGAGAGCACCGAGAGCGCGCATACGAGCGACAGGCAGGTCATGCAACCGGGGCTTACAAACAGGCCCCGTCGACTTACCACGTCAACTTCCCATCCGTCACATCTGTGATTGTCAAGGTCGTCGTGGCATGCGCCGCGAAGGCTCCACGGCCGGCAGCGTAGCCAACCACCCACACCGTGTAGCGATGATCACGCCAGAGCGAGGCGATGAACCGGGCGGTTAGCCTCCGGCGAGAGAGGACTCCCGGCGCGCCCCATCCGCCAATGGGCAGGCAGAGGCCATCCCTGTAGGCCGCACACACCTGCGACCAGTGCGAATTGGGGAACTCGCGCTCTTCAACGATGCGATTGGCGGTCACGTCCCGCAAGGCGACCGACAGGAAGACCTCGTTCTTGGCCACCCCGTAGATGAGGATCTGGTTCTCGGTCTCAGCTGCGACCTTCGCAACGACGGAGACAGTAACGGTTGTCGTCATGCTGTAGCCCTGGTACTTCAGAGAACGGCTTGCGAGGTGACCCATCCACACAGATTGCCCGCCCGGGATGCAGGACTCCGCGGAGATGACAACTTGGTTCCTGACGCCATTGCCCGTCACGCTGCCAGCCCGACGGCAGTCCGACTGGCCGGCGTCCTGCCTGCCCGACGCGAGCGACTTCGTGTAGTCGAGCCCCACCGTCACCCGCCCTTCCGGATCCCACCCGTTCGCCGGGTCCCCCTGGGCGTAGGCGAGAAGGTGGCGGCTGGCAGGGGTCTCGGGTGAGCCGAGCAGGGTGTCCTCGGACACGAAGGAGCCGAGCGCGCTGCTGTACCAGCGGGCCCGTGCATAGGCAAGGCCGGTGCTGGTGTCATACCAGGAGCCCTGGAAGCGCCAGTCGGGGAGGGTGCCCGATGAGCGCAGGAGGGTGCCCCAGGGGTCGTAGCGGAGGGTGGCGGTGACGGCGCCGCTGTTGTCGGCTGTCCAGGTGACGTCGTGGTGGCCGTTGGTCCCGTAGGTGCGGGGGTCGGTGCCGGCCCCCGTGCGGTCGGCGAGGACCGTGCCGTCGGGTGCGGGCACGACCTGGCGCAGGACGCTGCCCCCGACGTCGTCGACGATCCCGCTGACCGCGGCCGTGGTGCCGGCATAGCGGAAGCGGATCCGACTGGCTCCCCGCTCCACGGTGCGCAGGCGGTCGAGGGCGTCATAGGTGTATGTCGCGAGGACGGCGCCGCCCTGGCTCACCCGGACCTGGACCAGGCGTCCCAGGCTGTCCCACTCGAGGAAGGCGGCGCTCCCCGGGCGGGCGGTCAGCCGGCCGTCGGCATCGAAGGCGTAGCCGTTGGTGTTCGGGCGGTTGGCGGCGTCGAAGGCCTGGACTGCCGGGGTGCCGTCGACCGTGAGCAGGTCCCGGTTGGCGACCTCCTGCCACGTGTTGGTCTGGTTCCGGATGCCGGGCAGGCCATACGACGTGAGGCGGCCAAGCGCGTCGTACCCCAGGGTGGCCGTGCCGTTGCCGGGGTCGCCGCTGATGGTGGAGGCCTCACTCAGGCGGCTGCCGGCCCGGTTGTACCCGTATCCGTAGCTGGCCCGGGTGCCGGTCACCGTGGTGGTGAGGCGGCCCAGGGCGTCATACGTGGAGGTCGTGGTGTTGCCGTTGGGGGCCGCGGCGGTCATCGGCTGCCCGTCGGCGCCATAGGTCGTGGTGAAGGCGCCGAACCCCGGCGGGGTGAGCGAGGTCACCCGGCCGAAGGGATCCGTGGCCATCGTCGTCGTCCCCGCGGCGTCGACCCGGGTGGGCGCCGTGATGACCGATGAGGGTGTCATGGAGACGGGCCAACCGGCTGCAACTCGATCACGGTGCCGCCCGAGACAGTTGACTGCCCAGTGTCAACGACCGCGAATTCGAGCGGACGCTGGGGTGCCGATCACATACCCGGTGACGCTCGGAACACTGAGTCGGATCAGCGACCCCGACGCTCGGCTCGACCTCGGCCCAGCTCACGAGTTCGTCATCGCGCGTCAGGACGAGCAGCAAGTCCGTGTCATGTCCCATCGGATACCCATAGGTCTCATCCAGGCCCGTGGCCTCGCGGATGACATCCGATGAAGCGTTGCCCGGGATCAGTGCGAATCGGTTCCAAAGCCTTGTCGGAAGGTCCGCGAGGTCGACAACTCCGCCATTTCCGGCTGCCGCCACGCTGGCCTGAAACGACTCGGCCAGCGCGTCATCAGATCCGTGGCATGCACCGAGGAGGAGCCCCGCAAGCAGTGCCGACGCAATGAACGCCGTGCGCGGCCGTCGTCGGGCTTGGCCAAGAGGACGCGGCGTATCCAGCGCGGACGTCATCGGTACCACGTCAACCACCTGAGCTGGACGCCTGCCCGACACAGAGACGACAAGCCTGCGCGTTCGGCTCCGAAGATTCCGAGTCCGAACGGGTCCCGAGCCGAACCAGGCCCTTGGCACCCGTCCAGCCAGCCAAATGCCGACGGCATTGTTGTGCAGGTCCATCGTCTTGTCCCGCGTGAGGTTCTCAGAAAAGTCCTCGTGGGCATTGGTCCACTCTCGCGCGATCGATGGGCCGAACCGAAGGCGACAACCGCCGGCGTACGCGCAGTGCTTGAAAGCGTTCGCCTTGGTACCGTCCGTCCTCGGTTGAAGGGGTTGGTGCGGAATTGCCGTTCAGCGTCGTTCAACCTACTCCAGCCCAACTATGGGGAGGACTCCGCGAGGCGCCGCGGGCTCGAGGTGCAGGTGGACCTCGTGTGCCGCCAGCGGTCGTTCCCGGCGATCCTCGCCCGCGCCTGCGAGGAGGGCTGGGACTACGTCGAGCTCCTCGGACAACCGGCTTGCCGGCCCGGTCGTACGCGGACATCCGGTCTCCGGAGTTGCCGTATGCCGGTTCACCCTTACCTGCACGGCCACTCCTCGAGTGGCGGCGCGATCTCCGCGTCCATCGGAATGAGGGCGTCGTCCGTCACGATCTCGAGACCGACGGACGTCACGCGGACGAGCGTGTCCCTGGTGACCATCTCGTCGGTGCGACCGATCTCGTCACACGCCTGGGTCAGGATCGTCAGCCCTGCCGGGAACGACGACCGCTCGTCCCAAAGATGAGCAGTCGACCCGGCCTCTACCGAGAACCGCCAGTTCGGACCACGGTCGACGAGCACGGCGCTGCCTGTCTCGTTCGCGAGCCAGAGGCCGCGGAACTTGTAGTCGTCGGAGAAGATGAGGTTGCAGCCCGACGCGGTGACGGCCACGAGCGCGAGGGCCACCAGACGCGCGCGGTTCCCCGATGTCACCACCCCGGCGTCCCCCAGACATCCCACGGGAGTGGCTCCCAACGCCCCAGGTAGAGGCTCCGGTACTCCCAGAGGTAGGCGACCGACTCGAGCGGGAGGCTCGGCGAGTAGCTCCTGCCGTTCGCAATGAGGTCGTCCAGGTATTGCCTGGCGAAGCCGCCCGCGACCCTCCCACTGGAGCACGTGGATGTACTCGTGCTCGATGAGGCCGCGACGCGGTTGGCGCGACGGTCCCGTGAACACGAACTGACCGATCGTGCACGGCCGGTCGATGCAGAAGAACGGCCCGGGGCCCTCGACGATGGCCACGTCGGTGAGGAACACCTTCTGTCCAAGCACGTCCCTCGACGACGACCCCTGGACCGGTGACCTTCCATCCCCGTGCCTGCCGGCGCGCCCAGTCGTTCGTCTTCGCCGAGCGTGCGCTCGAACCTGTCGAGGTCGCTCCAGTCCGGCGTCCGGGTTCGGTCGCCGACGGTCGCGCGGGTCGCGGCATTGAAGCCTCGGACCAGGGGTGGAGCTGAACGCGCCGTACCGATCGCCGATCCTGGCACCGTACTGAGCTGCCAGGATCACCTTCTTGGCGTCTTCGGGTAGTGCCGTGTACCAAACCGAACGCGCCGGCGCGCAGCGCGATGCCGCAACTCGCCGCTCCGCTGCACTCGACAGGCCCTCACTGGCGAGCCGATCGACCGGAATGTCAAGGCATGCCCTGGCTGCCAATAGTGTTCGGGCTGTCGCTGTCGCTGCGACTCGCGGGCGATTGGCGTTCATGATCATCGGCCAGCGCGCGGAGCCGAGCAAGGCACGGGCGAGGCAAGCGCCCCCAGCGACATGGGCAACGGAACCCTGTACCAGTCGGTTCCCTCCGCATCCGGCCCGGTCCACCGGGTCGCCGGCGCCGTAGGCGTAGAGGTGGCGACTGGGGGGATCGGCCGGGTCGCCGACGAGCGGGTCCTCGGACGTGAAGGTGGCGAGGACCGGGTCGTACCAGCGTGCCCGCGCAGAGTGAGGGTCGTAGTCCGGGTCGGTCAGGCTGCCCTGAAGCCGGATGAGGGGTACCCGGCGGGGACGGTGCGCAGGGGGATCGCCCGAGGGGTCGATGGCCGGAGGCTGGCTGCCACGCTGCCGTTGGCGGCGAGCGCCGCGACGAAGTCGCCGTGGCCGTCGGCGTGATGAGACGACGCCAGCCCGAGCCGCGGGGCTGCCCAGTCGGCCAGCGGTGTGCCCGTCCAATCGGTGCCGATGT
>CAWELX010000006.1:0-419739 GCA_963810065.1 uncultured Chloroflexia bacterium
CACGCGGGTGTTGGCAGGGTCGAACGGCGCGCCACCGTCGATGAGCGCGATGACGTGGTCGAGCGTCAGGTCATGCGACGGATGGGCAGGATGCTCGGGACCATCGCCCGGGCACACGTAGCCGTGCTGGCCGACGTGGCGGGCGATCATCCGCCTGGACAGGCGGGTCCATCGCGGATCGGCGTGGACGTGATGGTTGGCACCGATGCGCGACAGGCGCGCGTGCTCGGTGCAGCGGCTACCCGCGCGGCTGGTGACGACACCACAGACCGTGCACAGCTTCACGCGCGAATCGTCGATGGGGCGACTGGCGCGGTCTATTCGCCTCCGGTGCTACACCTGCGCGACCATGGCCGGCGGTGCAGGGTTTGCGCGGCTTCTGAGCGCGGGGCTGCAGCTTAGCTCTGTGCCGGGCGGACCAGGACCCAGACCCGCAGCCCGCCGTCAAGCGCGGTCGGTCGCCGGCGGTCCGAAAGCCCAGGCGCTCGTCGGCAGCGAGCGCAGGTGGGTTGACGGCCGCCTTACGGATACGAGGTCCAGGCGAACCAGGCCGTGGCAGCATTCCATCCCAGCCCGACGACGATGAGGAACTTGTCGTACAGCCCCGAGTACGTCGGCAGGCCGATGACGTTGAAGGCGAAGAGACCGACCGCGGCGATGACGCTGACCCAGCGAAGCGTCTGCCCGGACAACGTCACGGACACGACGACCATGACGATAGGAATCAGCATCAGGACGGCGACGAACATCAGCGCCGCCGGGACCATCTCCTGCTTGAGGCTGCCGAACTGGCCCGGGGTGGCGTCGCCGCTCCAGAACCGCAAGACGTCCCCCAGCAGGTAGGTGAGCATCAGGGCTACCCACAGCGCTGACAGCTTGATCTGGACCTCTGGCATCGATCGGCTCCGTTCTCGATCAAGTGAGCTTTGGGGTTGAACGTCATGCCTCCGGTCGATCCACCGGCTCGGTGAGCGCTGAACGGGTCTGCCCATCGGCATCGGCTCGTTCATGCGGCCACCCCTCAGGCCGCTGCCCGATCGATCGCGATGACCACCGTCCCTCGCGCATGTCCTGCTGCGACATGCCCGATCGCCTCGGGCGCCTCTCGCAGTGGCCAGGTCCCGGCGATCACCGGTTTGACCTTCCCCGCCTCGACGAGTTCCTTGAGGACATGGAGGTCCGGTCGGTTCTGGACCTTGAGGGACGGTTTGCCCTGCTGGCGCACGAACATCGACACGATCGTGAGCCGGATCACGCGGCCGAGCGCGCCGCCGGCGTGTCCGCCACCGTTGGAGAGCAGCACGCCGTTGGGCGTGAGAGCCCGCCGGGTCGCCGCCATCGAGTGGTCACCCACGTTGTCGAGGATGAGGTCGTAGCGCGCTCCACCCTTTCTGAAATCCTCCTTGGTGTAGTCGATGACGTGGTCGGCCCCGATTGAGCGGACCAGCTCCAGGTTCTTGGTGCTGCACACGCCGGTCACCTCGGCACCGAACGCCTTGGCGATCTGCACGGCGAACGTGCCGACGCCTCCGGATGCCCCATTGATCAGGACCTTCTGGCCGGGCTGGACATGTCCGTTGTCGCGCAGGAGCTGCAGGGCAGTGGTCGCGGACACCCCGACGGCTGCGGCCTGCTCGAAGGTGAGGTTGGCTGGCTTGAGCACGAAGTGGTCTTCGCTTGCCGATGCGTACTCGGCGAAGGCACCCGTGCACCACCCGAACACCTCGTCGCCGGGGCGTAGCCCCTTCACGTCCTTGCCGACCGCCTCGACCGTCCCCGCAATGTCTGTGCCCGGGACGTGGTTCTTCGGCTTGCGCATTCCAGTTGCCATCCGCATGAGGTACGGCGAGCCCGTCATGACGATCACGTCACCGACGTGGATGGACGCGGCATGGACACGGACCAGGACCTCGCCCTCGCCGATCTCGGGCCGATCAATGTCCCGTGACTCCAGGACCTCCGCCGCGCCGTACGTGTCTTGAACGATTGCCTGCATTGATGGGGTCTCCTGTGGCTTTACGATGTAAAGTTGCCACATCGGACTTTACGGTGTAAAGTGGGTGATGTCAACCCCGGAATCGTTCGGTTGACCGAGTCCCAGAGGAGGCCGATTGACGCAGACGAGCAAGCGAGCACAGGGACGCGTCCCGCTGAGCCGGGAGCTGGTGCTCGACACCGCGGTCAAGCTCGCCGATCAGGGTGGGCTCGAGTCCCTCAGCATGCGGAAGCTCGGCCAGGAGCTCGGTGTCGAGGCGATGGCCCTCTACTACCACTTCGCCAACAAGGACGAGGTGATCGACGGGATCGTCGATCTCGTCTTCAGCGAGATCGATCTGCCTGCCAGCGGAGCCGACTGGAAGACCGCCATGCGTCAACGGGCGATCTCGGTACGAGACGTGTTGCTGCGCCACCGATGGGCAATTGGCCTGATGGAGTCGCGGCGGAAGCCGGGGCCGGCGAACCTGCGCCACCACGACGCGGTGATCGGCAGTCTGCGGTCGGCAGGCCTCGACATGCCGACGATCGCGCATGCGTACTCGCTCTTGGACAGCTACATCTACGGTTTCGCCCTGTTCATGGCGAACCTCCCATTCGATCCCTCGGAGGAGGTTGCGGAGTTGGGCCAGGTCACGCTCCGGGCGTTCCCCCTCGACGCCTACCCCAACCTCGTCGCCTACATCTCAGCGATGAGGCCCGGCTACGACTACGGGGACGAATTCGAGTACGGGCTCGACCTGGTACTTGACGGCCTTCAGAGGGCAGCGGGATCTTCACGATCTGAGCTCGGCTCCAGCTCTCCGACGACCAGCCAGCCGTCGGCCCGCCCGCGGTAGATCAGCTGCTCGGTGGTGAGGCCTGAGCGTGCCCGCAGGTCGGCCAGGTGGCGTTTCGCGGTGCTCGGCCGGACGCCGACGAGGGCCGCGGCGTCCGCCACGCAGCCGCCAGCGGCGACGAAGGCGGCGAGGACGTCGATCTGGCGCGCCGTCGGCGTCCGCGGGAGCGAGCCTCGGAGATACCCGTCTCTCACGACACCGGGCTCACCCGGCTGCGCGTGATGAGCCCGAGGATCACCGCCGTGACGGCGAGGATCGCGCCGATCTGGTCGGGTGCGAGGCTGAGGCCGAACGCGACGACCAGGGCGATCACCGCCTGGACGAGGGCGAGGACCATCGCCGGCTCGCGGCCGAAGATCGTGCCGGGCTGGCTGTCCATGGCTCCTCCCGTCACTTCACGCGGACGATGTCGCCCGGGTGGATCAGCCCCGGGTTGGCGCGGTACTTCGCGTTCTCCGGGAAGGCGAGCAGGGCCGCGAGCGTCAGCCGGTGGGCGGAGGCGATCGCGCTGAGGCTGTCGCCCGCCTTCGACCGTGACCGTCACGATCGGCGGCCGCAGGATCGCGTTCGCCCGGTCGATGACACGCTTGAGCCGGGCCTCGCGGTGCTGCCGCGGCCAGGGGTCGCTGCGCCGGTTCACGCTGTTGACGTCGCGGTGGACGATGACCGTGGTGCGGTTGACCGGCAGCCCGGTCGCCTGCGATGCGCTGCGACGAGCTGGGCGACGGCCTCGAACTGGGCGTCGGAAGGCTCGCGCCGTGCAGCCCGACGCACTCGATGGTCTCGAGCACCCACTCGTTCATGTTCACGCCCGACGCGACCGCGGCGACAATCGTCGGGATCTTGGTGTTGGGATGCGCGACGTCGCCCTGGCTCCAGGCGGCGTACTTCGCCGGGTCGATCGCCCGGACGACCGAGCCGTCGCGGTCGATGTAGGCGGTCGCGGACGGCCCGTGCGAGTCCGCCCGGTTGGCGTAGTTGCGCTCCTGGATCGCGGTCGCCTTCGCGTTGGCGGTCTGGTGGATGCAGGCGAGGATCGTCGGCTTCCGGCGGCGTCGGCACCGCGGGTCGGGTAGCCGTACGCCTTGTTGGTCAGGAGCGCCGTGACCGTCACCTCACGCCCCGCCAGAGCGCCGAGGCCTCGAGCCCCAGGAGCGCGAGGATCGCGCCGAGGAGGGGCAGGAGGATCCCGGGGCTGATGTCGTAGTCGGGGACGGCGACGTCGAGGACGAGGAGCACGACGAGGACGAGCGTGAGCGCCGCAGCGGCGCCGATCCGGGCCGAGGAGTAGACGTCGGCCCGGCGGCGGTCTGCCGCATCGTCCCTGCGCTCATCGCCCATGCCGGCGCAGTCGGTCGATCCAGGCATCGACGAGCGGCGGGAGCACGAAGCGGTCGAGGGCGCCGCCCATGACGACGCCGGCGAGGAACGCGAGGACGAGCTCGACCCCGCTCATCGGGCCGCCGAGGAGTTGACGGCGCGGACGTACCCGGTGGGGGGAACCGGGAGTCGGTGTGGATCGGACCAGCGCGCCGTCATGCCCCAAGGGTGCGCGGCGGCGGGCCGCAATTCCTATTCGGTCGATTGGGCCATGTCGTCGAGCTCGGGCGACGCGGGCGAGCCGTAGGAGGTCGACCAGGGCATGCCCTTCGGCTCTCGCCAACCGCACGATCCGCGCCGCATCCTGACCGCCAGCGGGAGGTTCCGGTGCTCGGCCAGACCCGGGGTCGCCGAAGCCGCACAGAGCCGCTCTGACGATCGACCCTCGCGCCCGAGTGTTGGCATGCCAGCGCGACAGGGCCGGAGGGACTCGGAGGTCGAATCCAGGGATCCGCGGCGCGGACCACCGAGCCGATCAGATGGGGCGAGATCCTGAGAGGCGCATCTGATGGAGACACGAAGCCGGCAGCGACCCAAGCGCCGCCCGAACTGGGCCTACCGGCGGCGAGGCTTCTCCAACCTCCTG
Source organism: uncultured Chloroflexia bacterium (assembly GCA_963810065.1). Taxonomy (GTDB): domain Bacteria; phylum Chloroflexota; class Limnocylindria; order Limnocylindrales; family CSP1-4; genus CTSoil-043. The sequence goes on from CAWELX010000006.1 coordinate 4,801, forward strand.
AGGATGGGCCACTGCGCCCCGACGGCGATGCAGACGATCCTCGACGTCTCTTCGACGGACAAGGAGTGGCTGGTCAGGCTGAGCGCCGGCATGCCGGGGGGCATCGGCAACACGGGACACGAGTGCGGGGCCGTCACCTCGCCCCTCGCGGTGATGGGCACACAGCACGGCCTGCGCGAGGTTGACCGTGGTCTCCCGGTGATCTTCGACCGAGGGCAGGCGCTGTGCCGCGACTTCCTCGCCTGCCAGCGGGACGCTCCAGTGCCGGGAGATCCGAACGAAGGACGGCTTCCCGCGGCAGTGCGTCGGTCCGGTCCTGCGCTCGGCGGAGCTCTGGCGAGGCGCGCTCGACGACGCCCGGTCGGACGCCATCCCGGAGGGCACCAGGGCAGGCTACTCGAGGCTGTACTCGCACTTCGTGGAGAACGAGTTCCACTGCGCTCAGGCCGTGCTCAGCCACCTGGGCTACTCACCCACCGAGCACCGCGAGCTGTTCGATGCCACCTCGGCGTTCATGGGCGGGACGCTGTTCATGGGCAAGACGTGCAGCGCGCTCACGGCGGGCGTGATGGCGATCGGCCTCAAGGACGGGGAGATCGAGAACAGCCGCCTGCGGGTCATCCGCCTGCTCGCCATCATGACGGTCGGCGGGGACGCCTTCGGTGACCGCCTCAACAAGTTCAACGCCAGCATGAACCGCGGGAACCGCCTGGCGAAGTGGTTCGCGGGCGAGTTCGGCAGCACCCAGTGCCAGAAGATCACCGGATGCGACTTCTCCGACCCGCAGGGCGTGTCCGACTACATCGACGGTGATCGGATCACGAGGTGCCGGGCGATCGGGTGCAAGGTCGCCGAGCAGGTCGAGCTGATGCTCGCCGCCGGAAGCGTTGCGTGATGGGCGTCCGTCCGATCCGCTCGATCCGCGTTCCGGCCGGGGTTCCGGCGGGCGTGCTGGCGACCGTCACCATGGACGTCGCCATGGTGGCCGCCGGCGTCCTCGGCGGGAGTGCGTTCACCTCCGACCGTCTCGGCCCGGACATGATCGGCCGCTGGGCAGCCGGCCTGCTGCGCGGCCGGTGGCGCCGCGGCGACATCAGCCGCGAGCCGGCGCAGCGCGGTGAGCTCGCGCTCGGCCTGGCCACCCACTACGTCACGGGCGTCGCGCTCACGCAGGCATTCCTGCTGGCGCCGCGTCGCTGGCGTGGGAGACGGAGCTTCCTGGCAGGGACCGTGTACGGCATCTCGACGGCCGTGCTGCCGCTCCTGATGATGTTTCCCTCGATGGGCTACGGCTGGTTCGGCCTCCGGTCCGGGGAGGCCGGGCGGCTCAACCGGATCATGCTCGTCGGCCACATCGCGTTCGGCGTCGGGATCGGGCTGTGGGCCCGCGGCCGAAGCCCTCTTGGCCTGAGGAGGCTCACATGAAGAAGGCGTGGGTCATCGCTGCCGTCGTCGCCGGTGGGGCGCTCCTCGCGAGAGCGCTTGGGTCCGGGGTCGGCAAGATGGACATCGGAGAGCGGATCGCCGCGATGCCTGACACGTCCCCGCCGAAGTGGATCTACACGAACGTCACGGCGATCCGAGCGAACACCGACCGCATCCTCGCCCTCCTGGAGGAGCAGAGGCCCACCTCTGCGGGGGAACCGCAATCGCCTCCGGGGCCGGAAGCCGCGCGCGAGGCGTGACTCGAACCAGCTTCAAGCTCCCCGCGCGGCGGCGGCTGCCTCCTGGATGGCAGCCTCGAGTACCAGGCGGATGCGATTCTGCGCGTCCTCGAACCGCAGCGTACCGCCGGAGACGACGTACTCGAGCACCATGCCGTCGGTGAGCGCCCCGATCGTGCGGGCGAGCGCGTCCACGTCGATGCGCGCGGGCAGATCGCCCCGCTCGACGCACTCGCGGAACATGATCGAGGTCATCGTGATCCCGCGCTCGTAGCGCCTGGCCATGAGGTCCCGGATCAGTGGACGTCGCGAGGCTTCGCCCCACGCCTCGGCCAGGAACGCGGGCGCCCCTTCCGCCTCAATCGTGTAGCGCCACCAGCCCCGGATGCCCCGGTCGAGCCGCTCGCCGACCGACCCGGCCGCCCGCGTGTCAGCCAGGACCGCGTCGGATTCCTCGCGGTTCGCGTCGAGGATGCTCGCCCGGATCAGCTCGTCCTTGTTCGGGAAGTAGGTGTAGATGGCCCCGACCGAGAGCCCGCAGGCGGCGACCACGTCGTCGATGCTCGCCCGATGGAAGCCCTTCTCGACGAAGACCTGCCGGGCCGCCTTGAGGATCCGGCGGCGAGTCGCCTCTTCACGTTCGGCCGAGATGCGCGGCATCGGTCCCTCCGGATCGGTGACAAGAGCGAGCGCTCACAGTTGGATGGTACCAAGACGCCGCCCTTCGAATAGAGCCAGAATGGCACTCCCAAAGGGAGCGCTCGCTCGTTATGTTGCCTGCAGTCGGTGAGCGGTTCCGATGGAGTGCCGGGCCGACGGGAGGTGTGGCTGGGGCCACCGGAGAGTCGCAGATGACTGGCGTGGCAGACACCAACAACGCAGACACCAACAACCTGGCCCACCGCCTCGACGTCCTCGGCTGGGGCATCTTCTTTCTCATGACCGGGGTCCTGATGCTCTTCCCGGGCCTGCCCGAGGGCATCTGGCTCGTCGGTCTCGGTGTCCTGCTCCTCAGTCTCGCCGCCGTGCGCGTCGCCCTCGGCCTCGCAATCGAGTGGTTCGGCGTGATCCTCGGAGCCGGCGCCCTCATCGCCGGGTTCGGCACGATCGCCGGCATCTACATCCCGGTGTTCGCGCTGTTCCTGGTGGCCTGCGGCCTCGCGATCATCGCGGGCGTGCTCTCGAAGGGCGGGGCCGAGCGATGACCGCCACTACGGACCGCACGGTGCGCATCCGCGTCCCCGACCTCGGTCGTCGCGGCGAGGGATGGGTCGCCCTTCAAGCCATCCTCTTCGTCGCCGTCGTCGCCACGGGCTTCGCGGGCCCGGCCTGGGCCGGCCTCGCGCGCGCCATCGGCGCCGTTGCCGGCCTCGCGCTCATCGCGGGCGGCGCGGTGCTCATCGCCGGGGGGGTCGTCGGGCTGCGTCGCCAGCTCACGGCCTTCCCGCGCCCGGTGGCCAACGGGCAGCTCACCGAGGGCGGCGCCTTCGGCCTCGTGCGCCATCCGATGTACGGCGGCCTCGTGCTCCTCGCGGTCGGCTGGGGTCTCCTGACGGCGTCCGTGTCGACGCTGCTGTGCGCCCTGGTGCTCGGGCTGTTCTTCGAACTGAAGTCCCGGCGCGAGGAGGCCTGGCTCGGCGAGGTGTTCCCGACGTACGCCGAGTACCGACGCCGGACGCCGCGCCTGATCCCCTGGATCTACTGACCCGGCACTCCTCCCTGGGCGAGCTCGACCTTCTACGGGCCGAGGCTACGCCCTGGGCGGTTGCCGGACAGCACTTGTGGACGGGTGTCGCCCTGCTCATCCGAAGGGATCGCGCTCTCCGGCTCCGGCAGCCGCGGGGCCAGGATCCACACGAGCTGCGCCGTCGTCTCCGCGCCCACCTTCGACCGGGCGTTCGCCAGGTGGTGCTTCACGGTCGAGTGCGACAGGCCGAGGCGGTGGGCGGCTGCCTTCTCCGACCCGGCGACGAGGACCGCGGCGACGACGACGACCTCGCGGTCCGTCGCGCGATCCGGCGGGGCGGTCTCTCACGCCAGCCGCCTCGCCGCGGCGAGCCACTCGTCTCGGCCCTCGATCGGGATCTCGTAGGTTGCTAACGCGCGCCCAACACCTGTCGGGCGCGCCATTGTCTTGAGTCGCGACATGGGCGACGCATGAGTCGCGACATCGGCGACACGTGCGTCAATCGGTCGCTGGAGACCCCGGCCATCGGCCGGCGTGGACTCAGACACCTCCGGGCGCGCCATCAGGATCGCTGTCGCGGTCCAGGGTCGCGTGCCGGGGGCGATTCGGGACTGGGGCGTCAGCAGCTGGTTGGCGCGATGAGGCCGGCATAGTCCGCGCCCAGCGCCGAACTGACCTCGCGGGCGACCTCCGGCAGAAAGGCCTTGACGTCGTTCGTCGCTCGCAGGTGGGCCATGATCATCTGGTTCGCTCGGGCCGCCGCCTGGCACAGGCGCAGTTGGTCGATCTGCTCTCGGCTCGGCGTCAGGCCGGACCGCTGCGTTCGCGCCAGGCTCTCCTGGTGCTCGCGCAGGTCGGCCAGCAGACCCTGGGCGACGGGATCCGCGGCGAGCGCCTCAACGGCGATGCCATGGATGGCGACCGCCGGCGCCTGGCGGAGGGCGCGGCCGAGTTCGACGGCCGCCTCGTGGAGCTCGGTGCTGAGCATCGTTCTGTCTCCCGTCAGCCGCAGCAGCCGCCGGAGCGGCAGTTGGCAGCGAAGTCGATCCCGATCTGGGCGCTGACGACCGACGCCGTCTCGCGGCAGACGGCCTGGAAGGCGGCGGTGGCAGCGACGTACGATCGCGACCGACGGCACGGCGAGCATGGCCTGCTGGAGGCGCTCCAGCTCCGCGCGCTGCGCCTCGGGGAGGACCCCCATCATCAGCTCCACGCGGAGCTCGGCCTGCCGCGACTGGAAGGCCTCGATCGCCGAGGTCGCGGCGGGATCCTCCGAGAGCGCCCGGTCGGCTGCCAGGAGGGCGGTGAACTCGGGTGAGGCGCGGAGGGCCGCTCCGAACGTGCTCGCCGCCGCGAGCGCCTCCGCCTCGGCGGCGCGGCTCGCGGCTGCGAGGTCGGCCGGATCTGCGGTGGATGGGTAGAGCATGGTGATCGGGCCTCCGTTCAGGCGACGAGCAGGGGGGAAGTGAGGGTCCGCTCAAGCAGCTCGCCGAGCCGGTCGAGACCGACGACCTCGCCGTCGAGGAGCGGGACCTCGAGCACCGGGACCGCGAAGCGCGCCTCGATGTCGGCGAGGTAGGCCTGCTGCATCTGCCAGCGCGCTCGGGCGTACGGGCGTCCGGCAGGCCTCGTCGGGCAGGACCATGTTGGCCACGACGAGCCCGAGCGGGATCCCGAGCGACTTCAGCTCGGCGATGGCCCGCGTGGCCTCGACGATCGGCGTCGACTCCGGGTACATGACGAAGGCGAACGTGCTCTTCGCGGGGTCGCGCATCATCTCGATGACCCGGCTGAACTGGGCCTTCGCGACGTCGTCGGCCGCCGCGGTGTCGACGGAGGCGAACACCTTGACGTCGATCTGGCGGCTCCAGTCGATCGGGAGCTCGAGCAGCCGCATCGTGTGGCCCGTCGGGGCCGTGTCGAACACCGTCACGTCGAACGCGTCGCGGCTGGCCAGCTCGATGAACTGGTCGAACGCCGCCATCTCCTCGGTGCACGGCGAGTCGAGCTCCTCGCGCATCGCGGCGATCGAGGCAGGGCTCCGGCCGCGGGCGACCGCGTCGGCGATGATCCGATCCGTGTAGGCGATCGCCGCTGCCTTGGCGTCGACGCGGGCCGCCCAGAGGCCGTCCACGCCGTCCACCGGCGCGGGCTCGGTGCCGACGGCGGCGCCGAGCACCTGCCCGATGTGGGCCGCGGGATCGGTCGTGACGAGCAGGGTGCGGTGGCCCTGTTGCGCCGACCAGAGGGCGGTGGCGCACGAGGCGACCGTCTTGCCGACACCGCCCTTGCCGGCGAAGAAGATGGTCCGGGGGCTCCCGTTGGGGAGCAGGGCCGCCTTCACGGCGGCTTCGTAGTCAACGGCCGTGCGCGACGACTGCCCCTCAGCGTGGCCGAAGGCCGGCCGCGCGGCGTGCTCGTCGGCGAGGAGTGGGACCAGGGCCCGCAGCCGGGCGATCCCGCGGACCTCGCCGTCGAGGAGCGGGACGCGCCGGGTGGGCATCGGCAGCTGCCGCGCGATCTCTGCGAGGTACTTCTCCTGCATCGCGATGCGGGCGGCGAAGAACGGGGTGGACGCCTCCTCCGCCGGCAGGATGCCGTTCACGATGAGCTCGGTCGTGACGATCCCGAGGCGAGCCAGCTCGGCACCCGCGCGGCGCGTCTCCGCGATCGCGGTCGCCTCGGGATGGAGGACGAAGGCGAACCGTGTCAGCGACTGGTCGCGCAGCGCCGCGAGCGCCCGTTCGTACTTGACCTTCGCCTCGGCGATCGCCGCCGCGGGGCCGATGCACGTCTGGCCGGCGCCAGCCTCGGCCTCAGAGATGCTCTTCGACCAGGCCTCTGGCAGCTCAAGGAGCCGGACGGTGTGGCCGGTAGGCGCGGTGTCGAAGATCACGAGGTCGAAACCGACTCCGCCGGCGGGCGGAGCTGCGGGGGTCGTGGGGTCGAGGAAGTCGGCGAAGCGGTCGAACGCTGCGACCTCGGCCGTGCACGGCCCGGCGAGCTGCTCCTCCATGACCCGCACGATCTCGGGCGGGAAGATCTCGCGGATCGGCGCGAGCGCCCGGTCGGTGTACTCGGCGGTCGCGCGATCGGGGTCGATCTCCATCGCCCAGAGGGTCGGGACGCCGGCGATCGGGGTGATCGCGTGGCCGATCGGCTGCTCGAACACGTCGGCCAGGTTCGAGGCGGGGTCCGTCGTCACGATGAGGACCCGCCGGCCCGCGTCGGCTTCAGCCACGGCGGTCGTGCAGGCCATCGTGGTCTTGCCAACGCCGCCCTTGCCGGAGAAGAAGAGGAACTGGGCCACGAGAGATCCTTTCGCGGCGCCTCGGGCGCCGGCGCGTCAGGCGCTGGGTGCAAGCTCGAGCCTTGAGCTCGGCGAGGGTCGGATAGGCGTCGGTCTTCACGATGCGTCCGCCGACGACGGTGATCGGCAGGACCTCGAGCTGGCGCTCCTTGATCAGCTGGTAGACCTCGCGGTTGCGCATGAAGGCCTGGGGGTCCGCGGTCATCATGTGGCGGACGACAGTCCGTCCCTCGGCTTCGAGCCTGAAGATCGCCTCGCTGAGGTCGACGAGGGTCGTGTCGAGCACCGGGCCACAGAGGCCCGTCGGGCAGCAGAGGGGCGGATCGAAGATCTCGACATCCGGAGCTGCGATACCGGGTGGCCGATCATTCATGGGGCGCATCCTTCTGCTGGCGAGGTGCTGGGGCGACCGCCGCGGTCTGCGCGGCACCGGCCGTGTACCTGCCGCGCACCAGGTCTCGAATTCGGTTGAAGGCAACCTCGAGGAGCGGTGTATCGAAGATCGGACCGCACGCCTCCCCGGGGCAGCATTCGGGGCCAGCCGCGAGCGTGCCGCCGTGTGCCTGCGGGTCGGGCGCCGGGTCACGCACGAGAAGCCTCCGGCTGGAGGATCTCGGCGACGGCGCGCTCGATGGCCGAGAGGTTCAGCTTCCCGCCGCTGAAGCGCCGGACCCCATCGATGATCACGATCGGCAGGACGGCCTCGCCGGCCGCGATTGCCGACTCGACGTCGGGGTGGCGCGCCATCTCCGGGCCGAACAGCTCGGCGTACTCGAAGTCGATCGCCGGCCCGAACCGCGCGATGAGGCGGTCTTCGACCAACGCGGCTGCTACCCCCCACGTCTTCGTCGAGGCACAACCCGCGGGCGAGGGCATTCCCACGACGAGTACGGAGCAGGTCACGGCCCGACCTCGGCGAGGAGCGGCAGGCGACGCAGGGGCCCACGCTGGGGCGAGGCGGTCCTGCTCGGCCCGCAATCGGAGCACTGGCAGGCGGTGGTCGCAGCCACAGTGGGCGTGAGCATGTCGGCGACAGCGGCACGCAGCGACGCGAGGCGGTCGAGGTCGAGCGAGTAGTAGACCCATCGCCCGCTCCTGCGCTCCCGGAGGAGGCCGCTGGCGCGCAGGGTCCGCAGGTGGTGCGACACGAGGGCGACACTCAAGCCGAGCATCTCCCCGACGTCGCAGACACAGTGCTCGCCGTGGCCCAGCAGGGCGACGATCCTGGCGCGGGTCGGCTCCGCCACGGCCTGCAGCGCGACGAGGTCGTCAGGCGCGAGCGGAGGGGCAATCGAGTGGGTAGGGTGCGCGTCCACGGCATCATTCTAACTGCTGTTAGTACAACGCGCGTTTGACTAATGGCCTGTCGTTCAGGGTCTTGCGGCTCTCCCCGGGACACGCGTCAAGCGGACGATGGCGCCGAGCGACCAGCGTGGTCCTCCGAGCACCTCGCCGAGCGCCTCGAGGGCGCCCAGGCACGCCTCGTCGTCGCGCTCGTAGTAGACACGCTGCGTATCCGCCACGACGCGGCCGGGGCGGACGAGCCCGCCCGCGCGGAGCTTGGCGAGGTGGTTGCTGACGTTGTTCTGCCGCTCGCCGAGGGCCGAGGCCATCTCGCAGACGCAGACATGCCCGTCTCGAAGGAGCCGGACAGGCCAGTACAACTCGCTCCATTGGGGTCTCGACGACCCGGCTGAGGTCGAGGGGACCGATGCCGAGAAGCGGGCGGCCTTCGATCGGACCGCGATGGAGCTGACCCAGCGCTTGCGGCCGTTCATCGAGATCGCGCTCCGTGCCGCCGGGCGGCCACGACGGGCCACGATCGCGGACTGACGTCGACGAGCGGAGGCGCGTGTAGCTCAGCGGGGTTCCAGAGGTGGCCAGCCAGCTCATCGGGTGCCCGCCTGGCTTCGCCCACGCGCCCACAGACGGTGCACAGCTTCACCGGCAGATCGTCGGCCGAGTGGCTGCGCGGTCTCTACGCCCGCGGCGCTACGTGTCCGTCGCGAAGCCTGTGAGGCGGGCCCGATCGCCTCCGCACGTTTCGTGGCGATTCTCTGCATCTTTCGTGCTCACCCACATCGTGGCGACGGGGCGCTTGGTCCACCGAGCGAGGGCCGGAGGCCGTCGCGGTCACGGACGGCGTTGCTGTCACACTACGAGCGACCGACGCCCGGAGCAGTGCACGATGTCCACTCCCACAGCGACGCGGGGGAACCTGCCCGCCGAGTTGACCACCTTCGTCGGTCGACGCCGCCAACTGCAGGAGATCAAGTCCGCTCTGGCAACCGCCCGTCTGGTGACGCTTGTCGGGACGGGTGGGGTGGGCAAGACACGGCTCGCCCTGAGGTCGGCAGCTGACCTGCGGCGCGGCATTCCGGACGGTGTGTGGCTCGTGGAGCTCGCCGGCCTGGAGGATGCCGAGCTCGTCACGAAGACAGTCATGACATCGCTCGGACTTCGCGATGAGTCGAGCCAGTGGCCTGTGTCCCGGTTGATCGAGTACCTCGCCTCCAGACGGTTGTTGCTCGTCCTCGACAACTGCGAGCACCTTCTCGACGCCTGCGCGGTGCTCGCCGATGCGGTTCTGCGGGAGGCGCCGTCGCTGCGGATCCTGGCGACCAGCACCCAGGCACTCGGCGTGAACGGAGAGACGGTCATCCAGGTTGGCCCGTTGTCGGTCCCGGAGCCCGACGGGCGTGCGGCGCCCGACCGGATCGCCCAGTCGGAAGCCGTCGCCTTGCTCGTCGAGCGGGCACGGGAAGCAGGCGCGCCCTTCGAGGTAACCTCTGACAACCGGGCCGCCGTGGTCGAGCTGGCGCGGCGCCTCGACGGGATCCCCCTCGCAATCGAGCTCGCGTCCGTGCGACTCCGGACCCTCGGCCTCGAGCAGCTCGTCGAGCGTCTCAACGACCGTTTCCAGTTGCTGGTTGGTAGCAGCAGAACCGCACCCCTGCGCCACCAGACGCTCGAAGCCACCATCGCCTGGAGTCACGCTCTGCTGGGTCCCGATGATCGAGCAGTCCTCCGGCGCCTGTCCGTGTTCGCCGGGCTCGTTCAGCCTGGAGGCAGCCGAGAAGGTGGGCCAGGCGGGCATGGCGACGCGGTTCAGTGCGCTGGACGTCCTGACCAATCTCGTTGAGCGCTCATTCGTCGTCCGCGAGGGCACGTCGGGAAGGGCGCGCTATCGACTCCACGAGACCATGCGTGAGTTCGCGCTGCTTCGGCTCCGTGAAGCGGGTGAGGAGGCCGTCGCGAAGGACGAACACCGTTCGTTCTTCGCGAGCCTCTGCCGACCCACCGAGTTCGATCTGGCCGGACCTGATGTGGCATCTCAGCTCGCATGGCTCGACGAGCTGGATCTCGAAGCCGACAACATCCGCGCCGCATTGCGGCACTGCCTGGCTGACCCAGACGGGGCGGACCTCGGCCTGGCGATGGCGGCCGGACTAGGCCAACACTGGAGACACCGCGCTGTGAGCGAGGGCGTCTTCTGGATCGATGGCCTCCTCGCCCGGCGCGGTGGCGACGAGGCCATTCGAGGCCATGCGCTGTACGTGAAGGTCACCCTCGCCGTCGTCCAGGGTGACCATGCGGCGGGACTGGAAGCCGTCGCGGAAGCGACCGCGGTCGCACGCCGGTTGAAGGACGACGGCCTCCTTGTGCGGATCCTCGCGAACCAGGCGGCCTTGGAGGTACTCGCGGGCGACCTGCCGGCAGCCCGCGCGACGTCCGCAGACGCGACGGCGCTCGCGGCGCGCCTCGGGGATGACATGTCGTTCATCGCGGCAGCCCAGTCTCAGGCCTTCGTGGCGTTCGTCGACGCCGACTTCACCCGGATGCGGGACGTCGGACTGGCCGCCGCTGCGCGTTCCCGCAACTGCAACGAGATCTTCATGCTCAGTGTTCACCTCACCAGCGCAGGCATGGGTGCCCTGATGCTCGGCGATCACGCTGCCGCCGAGGCGGCGTTGATCGAAGCGCTGGATGCCACCCTGGTCGTTGACGACCGGCCCGGATTGGCGATGCGAATGGAAGCGCTCGCAAGTGCCGCCGCGATGGCGGGAAGCGCGCAGCGCGCGGCAGAGCTCTTGGGTGCCTCGGAGATGCTGCGTCGAGCAATCGGGGCCCAGCCGAGCCCGTTCACGATGCCCCTGGTCGCGAAGGCTCGAGAGCAGTCCACTGCCGTGCTCGGCGAGGCCCGCTTCATCAAGGCATTTGAAGCGGGGGCGAGCCTCGACCGGGAGGCTGCCGTGGGTCTCGCGCTCAGGAAGAAGGTCGTGCGAGATGCTGGCCCCCCGACCGCGGGGACGCCCGATCCGCTCGGCAAGCGTGAGCGAGAGGTCGCGACGCTCATTGCCGAGGGACTGAGCAACAAGGAGATCGCCACTCGGCTAATCCTGTCCGAGCGGACCGTCGAGACCCACGTCTACAACATCCTCAACAAGCTCGGCTTCAACTCCAGGGTCAGCATCGCCTCGTGGGTGTCGACCACCGAGTAGGTGCGCGTCCGCGAGGTTGGTGATCTCGCGAATCCGCCCGGGTGGTAGGAGGGCCAGGCTCACCATGCGTCGCGCCGACTCGAGGCTGGCCGCGTCGACCAGGTAGACGAGCCGACCATCGGCGCGATTGAGACCGGCGAACATCGTTCGCGCGACGCTCGCCTGCCCGCGCATCCGGGACTGAGCGGCCACCAGCATCCGCGTGGCGCGCTCGAGCTCGAACGCGTCTGCGTCCGCCATGTGTACCTCGATCAAGTAGGTAGGCATGGTCCGGATGGTCGCTGGCTCGGTGGTTCCACCACATCGCGGGGAACACCGAGCGGGTACGTAGTGCCGCGACCCTGCGTGGTCCTAAGTGCCCAGTACGTGTTCGCCCGGATGGAACAGGGCGGAGTCCTCCCTAGCGTGCAGTAGGCGCAATCCGATCAGGAGCGGCGCCGACCCGAGGGAAGGAGATCCGATGCAGGCGATCGTTCAGGACAACTACGGCTCAGGCGAGGCGCTCGAACTACGGGAGATCGAGAGGCCCGCGATCGGGGAGCACCAAGTGCTTGTCCGCGTTCGCGCGGCGGGCGTCAATCCGGCCGACTGGGCGGTGATGAGTGGGCTGCCGTACATCGCGCGGCCCGTCTATGGGTTGCGCCGGCCCAAGATCGGCGTCCGCGGGACGGATGTCGCCGGATATGTGGCTGCGGTCGGCAGCGGCGTCACGCGCTTCAAGCCAGGCGACGAGGTATTCGGTGCGTCCACAGGCGCGTACGCCGAGTACGCCGCGGCCTCGGAGGACGAACTCGCCCTGAAGCCGGCCAACCTGACCTTCGAGCAGGCCGCCACCGTGCCGATGGCCGGCCTCGTGGCGCTTCAGGCCATCCGTGACCACGGCAAGGTCCGTGCCGGGCAGACGGTCCTGATCAATGGGGCCTCAGGCGGCATCGGCACGTTCGCGGTCCAGATTGCCAAGGCGCTCGGCGCCGAGGTGACTGCGGTGGCCAGCACCCGGAACCTCGACCTCCTCCGCTCGGTTGGGGCCGACCACGTCATCGACTACACGGCGGAGGACTTCACCAGCAGGGGGCGGCTGTACGACGTCATTCTCGACAACGTTTCCAACCACTCGCTGTCCAACCTGCGCCGGGCGCTGACCCCCACGGGCGTGCTCATCCCGAACGGCGGGAACTTCGGAAACCGATGGTTCGCGAGCGCGGGCCGGCTCATCCGTGCGACGTTCCTGTTCCGGTTCGGCACACAGCGCCTCGGGCGGTTCCTCGTCTCCACGAACCATGCCGATCTCGTCGCCCTGAAGGCGCTGATCGAGGCCGGCAAGGTCACGCCTGTCCTGGATCGCACCTATCCCCTGAGCAGCGCAGCGCAGGCGATCGACCACGTCGGAGCCGGCCATGCGCAGGGGAAGGTCGCGATCACCGTATAGGCCGGCGGACGCCACGCTCCATTCCAACTTCCGCGGCCGTGAGCCGCCGGACGACGTGCATCCACACCATGAACGACCAGGAGAGTAGCCATGACATCCAACGTTCGGGTCCGCGACGCGGCTGCGTCCGCCGACCTCTCCACCGATGACCCCCAGGGTCCAGGAAAGCGGTTCTCGAGAATCTTCGGGGCACTGTTCCTCGCCGGGTTCCTCGTGTACGGCATCGGTTTCGGGCTTGTCAGCTCCGTAACGACCGCGCCTGACTTCATGTCGACCCTCTCGGCGAACTCGACCGTCCTCCTCGCTGGCGCCTTCCTCATGCTCCTCAACACCGTGGTCGACATCGGGAAGGGCGTGCTGTTCTTCCCGATCGCCGAGCGCCGTGGCAAGCGCACCGCGCTCGTCTACCTCGCCGCGATCACGGTCCAGGTGGTCCTGTTGGACCTCGGTGTGCTGTTCCTGCTCATGCTGGTTCCCCTTTCCGAGTTCGTCGCCGGCGCGGGCGCGATCGAGGGCACCGCGCTCGGGTCGCTCCTCACGCAGGCGAATACGCTCGCCTTCCAGCTTGGCCAAGGGACGCTGGCGTTCGGGGCCCTGTTCATGACCTGGTTCCTGTTCCGGACCCGAATGGTCCCTCGCACCCTCGCGCTGTGGGGTGTCGTCGGCTACGCGATCCACCTCACTGGTGCGATTGCCGAGATCTTCGGAGTCCACGTTTCGCTCCTGTTGTCGCTCCCAGGTGGACTCTTTGAAGTCGCCTTCGGCATCTGGCTCATCGCCAATGGGTTCCGCTCTTCGGAGCGCCTTCTGCCAGATGTCGTCGCGCCGGTTCGTGCGTACCTCGTTGCCGGGCCGGATGGCTCATCTGACGTGGCCGGCCGAAGCCCGGATGTCACATCCAGCCCTGCGACTGCGTGACAGGCATCGATCGTCGATGCCTCGAGATCGGCGCCGCCATGCAGCCGGCGCCGACCGCTGAGAGGAGAGGAGTCGATCATGGTTGAGAACAACACGTCGATGGCAGGCAAGTGCGTCCTGATCACCGGCGGAAGCGCCGGCATCGGCAGGGCCACCGCCTTGGGGCTCGCCGCGCTTGGCGCCCGGGTGGCCATCACCGGCCGGGACCGGCGCGCGCCGAGGTCGCCGCAAGCGGAGATCCGCACGGCGACGGGCAACCCGGCACGTCGACGCGTTCGGCGCCGACCTGTCGTCCCAGGCGGAGGTGCGCCGCCTCGCCGCAGAGGTGCTCGACGCGTACCCGCGCCTGGACGTGCTCGTCAACAACGTCGGTGGCTACTGGGCCACGCCGCCACGTCACGGCCGACGGCCTGGAGCACACCTTCGCCGTGAACCACCTCGCCGCGTTCCTGCTCACCGACCTGCTGCTCGATCGACTGAAGGCGCAGCGCCCCGGCGCGGATCGTGACCGTGTCCTCCGACGCCCAGTCGACTGGGCAGGATCGACTTCGAGGACCTGCAGGGCGAGCGCGGCTACTCCGGCCAGGACGCCTACAACCAGTCGAAGCTGGCCAGCGTGATGTTCACCTACGAGCTGGCCCGCCGCCTGGCCGGCACTGGCGTGACGGCCACGGTGCTGCACCCCGGCGTGGTGAGCACGGGTTCGGCGCCGAGGATCCGTCGCGGATCTTCAAGGTCCTCGTGCCGTTCTGGCGACCGTTCATGAAGACACCGCAGCAGGGCGCCGCGACGTCGGTCTACCTGGCGTCGTCGCCGGAGGTGGAGGGCGTCACGGGTACGTACTTCGCCGACGGCAGGCCGCAAGCCTCGAACAAGGCCTCGTACGACGCGACCGCCGCGGCCCGGCTGTGGCAGGTCAGCGCCCGCCTCGTCGGCCTCGACGGCGAGTCGGCCGGGCGGGTCGGCCAAGGAGCATCGAGTGACTAACAGTGTCAGATGCCCGCCAGCGACGTTCGATCTCGGAGGCGATGGACCGCTGCCTATCGTGGCTCCAAGTTCGTCACAATCAGCCACCCCTCGGCCCGTCCGCGGTAGATCAGCTGCTCAGTCGTGAGGCCTGACCGGGCGCGCAGGTCGGCGAGGTGCCGCTCTCCAGACGGCCGAGGCCTCGAGTCCCAGGAGCGCGAGGCCCGCGCCGAGGAGTGGCAGGAGGATGCCGGGGCTGATGTCGTAGTCGGGAACGGCGTCGTCGAGGACGAGGAGCACGACCAGGACGATCGTGAGCGCGGCCGCGGCGCCGATCCGGGCCGAGTTGTAGACATCGGCCCGTCGACGATCTGCCGCGTCGTCCTCACGCTCATCGCCCATGCCGGCGCAGTCGGTCGATCCAGGCATCGACGAGGAGCGGCAGCGCTATTCGGTCGATTGGGCCATGCTCTCGGGCCGCGGGTTACCGATCGCTGGGCGTCTCCGCAGGTAGCTGAACCCTCGGCACCGGGCGGCCTTCCTGCTCCAACTTCCGCTTGAGGTCCCTTCGCCAGTCCACGAACAGAAGTCGAAGCAGCTTCGCCGAGCCGACGCCCCTGTCGTCGGCGGTGCCGCCATACCCGACGACCCTCTCGGGTACAAGCGCGCCGGTTGCGTCGAGATATCCGCGCACGAGGAATGCGTCGTTTGACCGGTAATTGCCCGTGAGCTGGTGAAAGGCGAGCGACACGGGAGCGCCTTCGACCGACGCAACCGTCCGATCCAGCAGGACCCGATCGCCACTCATGGTCGCCGCCACTCGGGTCGCGGCCGGCCAGCCCGTCGCGTCGACGAACGACAGGACCGGCGGACGCGGGTAGCGCGAAACCCACCTTATGACCTGGTCCGGCAGCTGGAGCCCGGGACCTGGCGTGTACGTGGCCGGACGACTCGCAACGAGCGACGCGGGGCGGGCTCCCGGTCCGGGGCCAGCTGAGCACACGCTCCGGGACCACCTCCATCCAGATCCTCGTCAGGTAGCCCACCAACAGCTGGCGCAGCATCGGGACTTTGAGCAGCGGCGCCAGTGGTGATGCGGTTCGGATGTGCTGCGCGACGTAGCGCTCAGTGTTCGCCTGCAGATCCGCGTCGAGGACCTCACATCGACCCTGGACCAGGACCAGCGGGTCCGCGTCGGTGCGGCGACTGGCGGTCGGGTCCGAGTAGAGCACGGCCACACGTGGATCGCGCTGGGCATTCCGTGCCTTGGCGGGGTAGACGTACCCGGTGGAGAAGACGAGGCGGTCGCCCTCGAGATCAGGGTTGAGTGGCCAGCCGACCGGCGACCCGGCGCGGGCCAGGGTCACGAACTCCGCGACCCGATAGGCATCGATCTGGTCGCGAGCGGCGAGCACGGCGTCGTTCGGTGCCGCCGTCCCGATTCGTTCGTCGGTCACATCAACACCTCTTGACTTGGCTTCCGATGGTGGGGGGTCACGCGAGCAACAGCAGGATCGTTCGGGCGATACCGAGTGGCGGGCCGAACGGCAGCGCGAAGCCGATCCAGAACACGAACTCGAAGGGCAGGAGCAGGTAGCTGACGGTCGCGGCATGCGGGACATCCAGCAGCAGCATCACCCCGACGGCCACCTCGGCCAGGCAGACCAGCACGAACCCGATCAGCAACGGGACCGAGGTCGGCAGGCCGATCCGTTCGAACGGCCCTCCACCGTAGGTCGGGAAGCCCAGGAACATCCAGACCTCGCCGGTCCGGGCGAAGTGGAGCGTGCCGAGGATGCCCGGGATCCCGAAGCCCAGCCCGAGCACGAGCGAGCAGAGCGCCGCGGCCATCACCATGGCTTCAACGGCGCCCGATGAGCCGCCAGGCCAGCACGACGCTCAAGAGACCCCTGGGGGCGTTGTCGACGTCGCTGATCGAAATCGAGCCTCGGAGTCCTCCATGATTGACCTCCCTCCGCAGCGAATGACGCTGCACCCGATGCAGTATCATTTGTCTGCCACCAGTAGTCAATAGAACCATCGGAGGCGGATCGATGCCTCGTCCCTATGACCTGGGCCGCCGGGCCGTCCCGAAGGCCGACACCCGGGCGCGGATCGTCGCCGCTGCCCTCGAGATCTATCGCGATCGCGGCCTGGCAGGCGCGTCCAACCTTGCGATCGCCCGGGCGGCGGACGTTGCCCCCGCGACGGTCCGCAACCACTTCCCCGAGCCAGACGGTCTCGCCCGCGCGGTGTTCGAAGCGGTGCTCGCTGAGCTCCGGATCCCAACCTCGGCGGTTTTCGATGGCCTCCCGGGCCTTGCTGATCGCGTCGAGCGGTTGGCCCGCGAGCTGGCGGCCTTCTACGAGCGGAGCGGGACCTGGTGGCGGGTGTATGAGCGCGAGCCGGAGCTCATCCGTGCGTGGGGCGGCGGCGTCGACCAGTACTACGCCGACGTCGAGAGCCTGATGCGTGGCGCGCTCGGCGATCTGTCATCGGACGAGCGGTCGGTCGCGGTCGTCGCGTCGGTCATCGGACCGCCGACGTTCTTCGCGCTCAGGGGACGCGGCATCAGCGTCGACGAGGCGGTCGGGGTCACCCTGGAGCTCGTGCTTCCATGGCTTGAGCGGCGTCAGGGCGAACTGACCTGATCAGGGGAGATCCCCCGCCTTGGGGGCCATATGCGGCGCCTCGAGCGTGGACGGCGAGCCCGGTATCAGGGTTTGTCGCTCGTCCTTCGCGCCATGCCCGCAGGCTCGGGCAACCGCGGGGCCAGGATGCCCACGAGCTGCACCGTCGTCACCGCTCCGACCTTGGACCGCGCATTCGCCAGGTGATGCTTCACGGTCGAGTGCGACAAGCCGAGCCGGTGGGCGGCTGCCTTCTCCGATCCGGGGGCGAGGACCGCGGCGACGACGCCGACCTCCCGGTCCGTCGCGCGGCACAGCGGGAGGTCATCGGTGGCCGGGCCCCGGAATGGCCTGTGGCGCGCGGGGCCTCGGGCACTCGGAGTCTGAGCTCACATGCCAGTCGCCTGACCGCTGCAAGCCACTCATCTCGGCTCTCAACGGGCATGTCGTTGGCTGTGAGCGCGGACCCGACTCCGGTCCGCCCTGCGTCCTGCATCGCTTCGTTGAGGGCGCGCAGCTACTCGACGGTGCCTCCTCGCCGGAGCCGGTGATCCGGTTGCGCCCGGCGGCGGCCGTGGCCGGGATCAGCGCCAAGCGACGCTGACCTTCTCCGCCGGTTGTGCCGCTTCTACGCTGCAGAGCCCGACGCGGCGGCCTGCCACCTCGACGTCTCGCCGGCAGACTCGGCAGCGATCGCAGACGGGCTGTATCCCTTGGCGATCAGCCAGACGGCCATGACCATCTCCTGGAGGAAGATGGGAAGCGCCAGCGGCACATACGAGGTCACGGCATCGTTGTTGAACAGCGCGAGCACGGCGGCCGTCGTCAGCAGGACGATCGCGGCGATGCCCCAGCCCGAGAGCCAGCGCGGGATCAGTCGCGACTGGAAGAAGGCCAAGTAGTACAGGATCGCACCCAGGCAGAAGGCGAACACACCTGCCAGGGCTGCATGTTCGCGCAGGCTCAGGAGTAGGCCGCCGATCGCTCCGAGCGAGGCACGCTCGGCGGTACCGGCGGAGACGAGCAGCTGGCCGAGGGTCAGCAAGGAGAGCAGGCTCACGACGGCGATCACGTACATGACCGCCTCGATAGTCCGGAAGACGACGGATCCAAGGGCGAGACCCGCGTTCGCCTTCCTCAGGATCGGATACATCGAGACCGCGATCCCGGCACACGCGAACGCCGCGATCAGCAGGAGCAGCGCTCCCGCGGCCACGCGGTTCCCCTGCGCGGAGACCTGGGTGAGGTAGTCCGTGCCGCTCAGATCGGGTCTGACGGCCGCACCAAACAGGTTCGCGACAGTCGCAGTGATGAACAGCACTCCCGTGGCGACGGCGAGCGTTCGGTTCGGATTTATCTTTCTCTCTCCTGTCTTCGAGGCAGGCCCACTGGGCCTGGTCCTGCTGATCGCGATGAGAGGGCCGTGACTTGCGACGACACGCGAGCTGCGCCCTCGACTCAACCGTCCCGAGCCGCCGGGTCGCCGACCTACGTCGCCGAGACAATGCTCGGATTGGCGGTCTGCCAATTCGACGTCTCACCGGCAGACTCGGCAGCGATGGCAGTCGGACTGAAGCCCTTGGCGATCAGCCAGATCGCCATGACCATCTCCTGCACGGCGAGCGGGGCCATGAAGAAGCCCAGCGAGAGCTCGAACATGCTCCCGAGCGGCGCCACGATGTAGAGCGCGGCCCCGACGAGCCCCCAGGCCGACAGCCACCGGGGCACGAGGCGCGACTGGTACAGCAGGACGTAGAACATCAGCGCGCCGAGAACGAACGGGATGGCGAGCAACTGATCCCAGATCACGGTCTCGGTTGTGCGCACGAAGCTGGCGAGCGGTCCCCCATCCGGCTCCTTGCTGAGCGCGATCAGCAGCAGCCAGCAGACCGCGCCGACGATGTAGAGGACCGTCTCGATCGCGCCACGGAAGACGACGTAGCCCATGGCCAGCGTCTCGTTGTACCGCTTGCCGACCGGCCAGAACACGACCGGGACCAGCGCGAGCGCGAAGCCCGCCACGAGGAGGAGCAGGGCCCCAACGGCCACCTGGTTCGGCTGCGCGGCGACTTGGGCCAGATAGTCGGGGCCCGACAGGATCGCGTTCGTAAGGACCACGCTGAGGACCATGCCGGCGGTTCCGATGATGTACAGCACGCCGATCCAGACGGCGGCCTTCCGATCCGCGCTCATGCCGGGCTTCGCCGTGACAGCAGCACTCGTTCGGTTCGTGTTCATGCTCTAGCTCCCCGTTGTGATTGACGTTGACGTGGACAAGCCGCCCACGCCGATTTCCGATGTGGCATCTGCCACACCTGCCTGGCCTGTCCCGAGCGTCGTCGGGGGGCCGGGTTCGACAGGACTGACCGAGACCAAGGGCATTCCCAGATCACGCACTCTCTTGAGCAGTCCATGCAACGCGGCCTGGTCGACCACCGGCCCGGTGATGAGCGTGTCGCCGCCGTCGAGCGTGATCGTCAGGCCCTCGAACCAGTCCGCCCATCGAGCGTCGAGCTGGCCCGTGATCCGGATCTGATAGACCATCGGTCGGCTCGAGTCGACGTGCGGGTCGAGTTCCTGGGACATCGGTACGTGCCCGTCGCGGCCGATCATCGCCGGCTCACGCCGCGGCCTCGCCGACGTCGCCCAGGGTGGGGCTCATTGACCAGCTCCACGGCCTGGACGAGGCCGTCACGCATCCGGATGATCCGGTCGCAGGCCGCCCCGACCTCCGCGTCGTGGGTGACGAGCACGAACGTCTGGCCGTGCTCGCGGTTGAGCTTCCGGATCAGGCCGAGGAGCTCCACGGACCGGCGCGGAGTCGAGGTTGCCGGTCGGCTCGTCGGCCAGGACGAGCGCCGGGTCGTTGACGAGCGCCCGGGCGATCGCGACGCGCTGCTGCTCGCCGCCGGACAGCTCGGACGGGCGGTGCGTCGCGCGCTCGGCCAGCCCGACCATGCTGAGCCGGGTGATCGCCCGCTCGCGTGCCTCACGCCGGCCGAGACCGGCGTATTCGCCGGCGAGCATGACGTTCTCGACCGCGGTCAGCGTCGGGACGAGGTTGAATTGCTGGAACACGAAGCCCATCTCGCGGGCCCGGATCCGGGTCCGCTCGCCGTCCGACATCCGCGTCGCGTCGCGCCCGCCGAACGACAGCTCCGGCGCCGGCCCGTGGTTCTGGTCCGGGCTGTGGAGCAGCCCGAGCAGGTGCATCAGGGTGCTCTTGCCGGAGCCGGACGGGCCCATGATCGCGACCAGCTCGCCGGCATCGATCGAGACCTCGACCCCGCGCAGGGCCTGGACCTCGTTCTTGCGGCTGAGCTTGTAGGTCTTGCGCAGGTTGCGCCCTTCGAGAAGTGCCATCGTCAGTTGCTCCTATTCGTAGCGGAGGGCCGCGACCGGGTCGAGGCGCGCCGCGTTCCAGGCGGGGATGATCCCGGCGACGACGCCGAGGATGGTCGAGAAGAGGACGGCGAAGATCGCCGTCTGCGGGGTGAGCTGGAAGAGGATCGTCCCCGAGCTCCGGCCGGCCTCGTTGGCGAGGTACGACGACCACCGCACCGAGGCCCAGTCCGAGCAGGCCACCGAGCAGGCCGATCAGGCCGGCCTCGCTGACGAGCTCACGGATGACCCGCGCCCGCGAGCCGCCGATCGCGCGCTTGATCCCGATCTCCCGGGTCCGCTCGGCGACCGTCATGGCCATCGTGTTGATCACCGACAGGCCGCCGACGATCAGGCTGATCAGGGCGACGCCGACGATGATCGCGTTGAAGATCGCGACCGATGAGCCCACGACCCCGTCGAACTCGGTGCCGGTCATCGCCGACGCGTTCGGGATGTCGGCCTCGATCCGTGCGGCGAGGGCTTCGACGTCGGTTCCCTCGTCGGGATAGACCGTGATGTCGGTCGCGAGCTGGTCCGCCCGCACGTTCTGGCGGACGACCGGCGGCAGGTCCTGGAAGAAGATGTCCTGGGCCGCCGCGAGCGGCACGATCGCGGTCGTGTCCGGCGCGGTCAGGGTCGGCTCGAGGATCCCGACGACGCCGAACGTCATGCCCCGGATCTCGAGCGTGTCGCCGATGCCCTTGCCGAGCTTGCGGGCGAGGTCCGAACCGAGGACGGCCACGAGGGAGTCGGCGTCTTCGGCGGTGAGCACGCGGCCCTGGGCGACCCGGGCGTCGTACATGTTGTTGCCGTGATCTGCGCCGGGCAGGTCTCCGACGATCATGTCGGGCATGCTGATCCCGCCGCTCGACGCGGGATCGAAGCAGGGTGCTGACGCCCGGAACGGCCGCAGCCACCCCGTCGATCGCGGCGATGTCGTCGACCAGGGCGATCGCCATGGGGCTGTCTCCGGACAGCCCACCGGACTTGTCGGTGACGACGATCTTGCCCGCGTAGTAGTCGCTGCCGATGGCGACGATCGAGCTGATCTTGTTGGCCATCGAGCCGAACACGACGAGGGCCCAGATGCCGATCGTGATGCCGGTGACGGTCAGGGCGGTCCGAAGCCGCCGTCGGGCGAGGTTGCGAAGCAGGCTCATGCGAGGTTCTCCTTGACTTGGTGAAGAGGGCAGGCGGAGATCGGTGAGCCCGTGAGGCCCCTATTCGGGCCGTGGCGACAGGATCACGACCGCGGTCTCCCGGGACCGCCGCGCGGCGAAGGCGTCCAGATCCTTGTCGTAGGTGGCCTGCATGGCCCAGAGGCGCGGCCGTTCGTCCTCGTTCGCAGCACGACCATGGACGGCGCGCGACCCACCGGGCAGGTCGACGGTGACGTCGGGGTGGGCCTGCAGGTTGAGCCACCAGGCGGGCTCGGGATCGGCCCAGCCGTTCATGGCCATGGTGACCAGGTCGGGACCGTCCTCGAAGTAGCCGAGGATGGCAATGCGCTCCTGGCCGCTGCGGCGCCCGACCGTCCGTAGGCGCATCATGCCCCAGCGGTCGGCCGTCGCGGTCCGGAGGCCGAACCGACCGCGCGTGATCGAGTAGACGGCGCGCTGCCCCACCCAGAACGAGCGGATGAACCAGCGGGGCGGCAGCGACGTGGATGGCTTCGACGGTTCGGACATCGTGGGCTCCTGTTCGGCGTGTACTCATCGGTGGAGTGCACGGGCAGCGTCGTCCCGCGGTGGGATGAGCGTCATCCCTCCCAGGAGGTATCCGAAGGACTAATCGGAGAATGGATCGCGGGCGCCCTAGAGGGCGGAGAGGATCCAACCGGCATGCCGCCGGCCGGCCGGGCATCGTCGCGGAAGCCGTCCAGCTGAGCCGTCGCGGCGGCGGTCCTTGGATAGGGATCCCAGGGCTCGGCCCTTGGCGACCGCCTGCATGCGGCTGCTGACACCGAGCACGGCGTAGATGCTGCGGTCTCAGCGGGCCGTCGGGACTGGTCTCCGGCTCGTGAGTTCGCAACCTCGCCTAGGCGTCGGGGCGGCGGTCCTCGGACAGGTAGCCCAGGGCTCGTCCCCTGGCGACCGCCTGCGTGCGGCTGCTCACACCGAGCTTGGCGTAGATGCTGCGGGCGTGTGCCTTCACCGTGTGCAGGGACAGGTACAACCTGAGTGCGATCTCCTGGTTGGTCAGCCCCTTGGCGATGAGGGCGAGCACTTCGAGCTCGCGGCTGCTGACAGGTTCAGCGAGACGGCTTCCGGCGATTCTCGCCGCGGGTGATGCGGCCCGTTCCGCGTCATCGACGGGATACGCCGCCAGCAACCGCCGCGCGTACTCCGGACGAACCCCTCGCGATGCCGCCTCGCGGAGCAGGCGAGCCATCGGTGCGCCTTCGTCGACGAAGATGCGGATGAAGCCGCCCGGCTCGGCCACCGCCAGTGCTGCGTCTAGCAGCTCCACGGCCCTGCTCCGCTCGCCAAGGGCATCGAAGGCGACGGCCTGCAAGATCATGGTCTTGAGCTGCTCATCCGCCCAGGCCCGTTCCTCCACCCGCCGGCGATATGGCTCCAGCACCGCCAGTGCTGCCGAGGGATCTCCCTGGGCGAGGTGCACCCGGGCCTGGCTGAGGGGAAGATCGTGCGCCTGGGCCACGTGCGCGGCCGCCGCCACGTCGCCCTGCTGCAGCAACGTCAGCACCTGGGCAGCAGCGACCTCGGGCATGCGACGAACGAAGCCATTCTGGCGCACAGACTGCTCGGTCTCCGCCAACATGGCGGCCGCGCCGGCCACATCTCTCCGGGCCAGTCTCAGGCGGGCCAGGAACACCTCGCTGAGGACGAACCTGTCGATCGTGCCAACATACTGCCGCGCCAGTTGAAGGCTCTGCTGCCCGTACTGTTCAGCGGCATCCAGGTCGTTCCATTCATAGGAGATGCGAGCCAGGCCGATAAACTCCTGATCAGCGTTCGAACGTGCCTGATCACCAAGTAGTTCCAAAGAGCATCGGTAGGTTTCGGCCGCCTGATAGAGCTGGTTTTCAGATTCCTGCACATTGCCCAAGCCGGTTGTCGCTGACACAGTGAGGTTAATGTTCCCGGACGCTTGTCTGATAGTTATGGCTTCGGTATATGCCTGACGGGCCGCGGCACGGTCCCCCTGGAGCTGGTAGGCAAACCCCAGCGCCCGGAAGGCTCTACCGCGGGAAGGCAGGTTATCGGGGTGCAGGTACTCCAGGGCGCGGTGCGCCTGGTTGATCATGGCTTCGGGCTGGTAGTTGGCGAGCGCCAACGTGGCTCTTGCGGCGGCAATCTGTCCAATCAGGTCGCGGGTCTCGTCATCGAGATCCGCACTTTGCAGAGCTGTTTCAGCCGCTTGCAGTTTCTCTTCCACACCGGTTGTCCGTCCGGCATTCAGCGCCACGGTGGCAGACCTCACCCACAACCAGGGCCTGGCATCCAATACGGTCCTTGGCAGCGAATCCAGCCAGTCGAATACGGCTGTCACAGCGGCGCGTGAGTGCTGGGGGATCCGCCCACCAATGATCAGCCGCTCGGCGCGTTCAATGTCATTGGCGGCAGCCGCATGGTGGAAGGCTTCGATCTCCAGGGCATTGTCTTCGTACCACTGGCTGGCACGGATGTGGTATGCAGCCATGCTCCTTCCTTCATCCCCTCCTGATGGAGCGAGGCTTTGGTGCAACCGCTGCCGCAGCAACTCGGCGAAGAGATGGTGATAGCGATACCAGCGTCGCTCGTTGTCCAGGGGAACGATGAACAGGTTCGCTCGCTCGAGATACTCCAGGGTCTCCTGCCCGGAGGCCGAGGCGTCGAGCAGCACGGCATCGCAGAGGGGCCCGCAGAGACGACCGAGGATGGACGTCCGCAGCAGGAAGGTCTGAACGGGTTCGGATTGTCGCTGGAGGACTTCCTCCAGCAGGTAGTCGAGGACGAATCGGTTGCTACCGGCGAACGTCGCGATGAAACGGGCGACATCCGTGCGGCCCTGCAGCGAGATCGCGGCCAGCTGTAGGCCCGCGATCCAACCTTCGGTACGAGTCTCCAGGGCGGCGATGTCGTCCGCCGTGAGGTTCAGGCCCATCACCTGGTTGAGAAAGTCGGCGGCCTCGGACGGGGTGAAGCGAAGGTCGGCGGCGCGCAGTTCGGTCAACTGGCCTCGGGCGCGCAATCGGGCGAGGGGCAGAGCCGGATCCTCACGGGTGGCGACGACCAGGTGCAACTGCGGCGCCTGGTGCTCGACCAGGAAGGCCAGGGCGTCGTCGACCGGCTTGGCGTCGAGGACGTGGTGGTCGTCGAGAACGAGCACGACATCGCTCGGGATGGTGGCGATGTCGTTGAGCAAGGCCGTCAGCGTCGACTCGAGTGGCGGGGGCTGCGGCGATTGGAGCACCGCCAACACCCCGTCTCCAACCCCGGGCGCCACCGTCTGCAGCGCCGCGATCAGATAGGCCAGGAAACGGCTCGGATCGCTGTCGCCTTCGTCGAGCGACAGCCACGCCACCGGGCGCCCGCAGCCCGCGACCCATTCGCTGACCAGGGTGGTCTTGCCAAAGCCAGCTGGGGCAGAGACCAGGGTCAGCTTGTGGCCCGCAGCGAGGCCTTCGTTCAGCCGCTGGACCAGTCGCGGACGGAGGACGACTCGTTGCCGCGAAGGTGGGATGTAGAGCTTGGTGGCCAGGATCGCCGCGGGCACCTATCAACTATAGGGACGGGGGGGACGGGTTTCGAGACGGGCGAGGGAACCAGAACCGCAGGACGAGCGCATGAACCAGCTCGGCGGCAGGTGCGGGGACGGCTCTCGCCTTCCCGTTACGGCCTTGCTCCCCTTCGCTCGGAGCGCGGAAGGGCGAGGTCCGTCGAGGTAATGCCGGACGACCCGGAAATGGGCCCGTCGTCGACGACGCTTCGTCGGGCTGTCCGGCCACAAGGGAGCGATGAGTGACGAGCGACTCGGTCACTGTGGACACCCGTGGGTCTTGGTCAGCTGGGCTCCAGACTCGGCACGACCAGCCGTCCCGAAGCCCGTCCGGCGTAGATGAGCTGCTCGGTCGTCAGGCCCGACCGCGCACGGAGGTCCGCAAGGTGGCGCTCGACGGTGCTCGGCCGGATGCCCACCAGCTCGGCGGCGTCGTGGACGGACCCGCCAGCAGCGACGTAGGCGGCTAGGACGTCCATCTGTCGCTGCGTCGCCTGGGGCGACAGAACGCCGCGCAGGTATCCGTCCCTCATGCCTGCCGCCTGGCCGCGGCCAGCCACTCATCCCGACACTCGATCGGGATCTCGTAGGTTGCTAACGCGCGCCCAACACCCTCCGGGCGCGCCAAAGCAACCTTGTCCGGCAGCGCGACCCCCAGTCCGTGCGCGTACGCCGACGGCGTCAGCCTGATCGACACGATCGTCCTCCCCGTGACCACGATCCGTTCGTAGCGGTCGATTGGGCCAGGTCTTCAGCCTCCCCCGTCGGCGGACCGCCTCGTGCGCGAATATGCTGGGCCCGTGGCGAGCGGAGACTACTGGCAGAACGTCTACCTGACCCGGCCGACTGACCAGGTCGGCTGGTACGAGCCAGACCCGGTTGTGTCCCGGCGCCTGATCGCAGCGGCGGTCCGCGCGGGCGCTCGCAGCGTGATCGACGTTGGCGGCGGGCCCTCGTCACTGGTGGATCACCTGCTGGACCTCGACCTTCAGCGCGTCGTCGTGCTCGACGTCTCAGAGGCCGGCCTGGCGGTCTCGAGGCGGCGGCTCGGTGATCAGGCAGGTCGGGTGGAGTGGATCGTGGGCGACGTGACGAGCGTCAGCGACGTGGGCCACATCGACGTCTGGCACGACCGTGCCGTCTTCCATTTCCTGGTCCAGCCGGAGGACCGGGCGGCCTACGTCCGGCTCGCGGAGAGGACGCTCGCCCCCGGGGCGACTCTGGTCATCGCCACCTTCGCCCCGGACGGACCCGAGCGATGCAGCGGGCTGCCGGTGTGCCGCTATGACGGCGGCCGGCTCGCGGATGCCTTTGGACCGATGTTCCGCCTGGACGCCAGCCAGCGGCACACCCACACGACGCCTGGCGGCACCGAGCAGCGGTACGTCTACGCAACGCTGACGCGCGTCGCTTAGGCCGCCGGCGACGACGGATGTCCTCGTCCGCGGGCCGCCGCCGACCGAGCTCCCCGGCCGGGGCCTGCTGGCGCGCGTCGTGGGCCGGCGCCGGCTGACCACAGGACCTGGCACATGCACCCGCTCGCCCTGTGTGTCGATCTGGCGCCGGCCGGCTGGCCCGCTGGTGAACTGGGCCCGGCCGACGCGGCCGGCGCCCGTGCGTGGTGGATACTGGCGCCGTGCGACCCGATGCGCCCCCTTCGCCCGACTTCGAGCCCGACTCGGGGATCCGCTCGGCCGACCTCGTGGCCGCCTTCTCGCTGGCCACCGATCTTGGCCTCGGCCTGCCCATGGAGCACGCCCTCCGCTCGTGGCTGATCGCCGACCGCCTCGCCGCGCGGATGGGCCTCGGAGCGGCCGACCGCCAGGATCTCTACTACGTCGTGACCCTTGCCTGGGTGGGCTGCGTCGCGGACACGCCCGAGGTGGCGCACTGGTTCGGCGACGACATCGCCTATCGGCGGGACAGCTTCGGCGTGGATCGGGCCGGCCTGCCGATGATGGCCTACTCGCTGCGTAAGGTGGGAGCCGGCGCGCCCCTCGTCCACCGGCTCAGGCTGGGCGTCGCGCTCGTGTCCACCGGTGGGGCCGCGCTCGCCCGCGGCTTCATGTCGCATTGCATATCCACCGCCCGGATGGCCGAGCGCCTCGGGTTGGGCGCCAGCGTTGCGCGCCAGCTCCAGCAGGTGTTCACGCGGTGGGACGGAAAGGGGGTGCCTGAGGGGATCGGCGGGGAGCAGATCGCCCCCACCGTGCGTCTCTTCCACGTCGCCGACAGCGTCGAGGTTCTGCACCGGACCCACGGCCTCCCCGGCGCGGTCAAGCTGGCCAGAGAGTGGCGGGGCACACAGTTCGCCCCCGACGTGGTGGACGCCTTCGTCGCCGACGCCGAGGCTGTCCTCGCGGGCCTCGACCAGGTCGGCGACTGGAACGACGCGATCGCGCAACTGGCCGGCCTGCAGCGTCGCCTGCCGGAAGCCGAGATCGACACGGCCCTGGAGGCTCTGGCGGACTTCACCGACCTCCGGTCGTCTTCGCGCGGCGGGCACTCGCGCAGGGTGGGGGCGCTGGCGGCCTTGGCGGCCGAGCTCTCGGGTCTGCCGCCCAATGACGCCGCAACGCTCAGTCGGGCCGGCCTGCTTCACGACCTGGGGATGAACGGCCTGCCTGCCACGATCCTCGAGAAGCCCGGCCCGCTGACCAGGAGCGAGGCTGAGAGGATGCGGATGCACGCCTACTACACGCAGCGGATGCTCTCTCGCCCGCCCGCCCTCGGGCGAATCGGCGCGATCGCCGCGCTCGCGAACGAACGCCTCGACGGCTCCGGGTACCACCGCGGGCTCGCCGGCCCGGCGATCCCAGCCACCGGCCGCATCCTCGCCGCCGCGGATGCCTTCGCGGCCATGCGCGAGGCAAGACCGTACCGCGAGGCCCTGACCGACAAGTCGGCTGCGGACCAGCTCCGGGGCGAGGTCCGGGCTGGGCGCCTCGCGACCGATGCGGTGGACGCGGTGCTCGAGGCCGCGGGGCAGCGGCGGGGCCGCCGCCATGCCGGGCCGGGCGGGCTCACCGCGCGCGAGGTGGAGGTACTGCTGCTGATCGCTCGGGGCGCGTCGAACAAGCAGGTGGCCGGGTTCCTCGGGATCACGCCCAAGACGGCGGGCACCCACATCGAGCGCATCTACTCCAAGATCGGCGCCTCCACGCGCTCCACGGCCACGCTCTTCGCGATGCAGCAGGGCCTGCTCGACTCGCTCGAGCCGCTCGATTCGTAGGGCGAACACCGGACGACACGGGGGTTACCCAGCCCTAGCGTGCCCCTTGCACCAACCAGCAGGGGAGAGACGCAGATGGCATCCCAGGCAGGCGGCCCGGCCACGCTCACGCCGGCCGCGCCCGGCGCCGGCGACCCAGCGCGAGCCGCGGCCCGGCAGTTCGTCGCAGCCGTTGCCGCCCGCGACTTCCGAGGCATGTTTGACCTCCTGGCTCGCGACGCCGCTCTCCGGTACCTCATCCCGGGCGGGTCGGGGGCAGTCACCGGCGCCGCCGAGGTCGTCGCCAAGTACACAGACTGGTTCGGCGACGCGGACGCCGTCGAGGTCCGGGAGGTCCTCATCGAGCGGATGGCCGACCGCACCTCGACCCGGTACCAGTTCCGCACCCACGCCGACGGCGCCTGGGGGCTCATCGAGCAGCAGGTATACCTCGACGTCGACCCCGACGGGCGCATCGCCCGGCTCGACGTCCTGTGCTCCGGCTTCCGCCCGGCGGGCGAGGCGGACGCGCCCGGGACCGGGGCACAGTCGGGCGTTCACCACTTCGACGCTGGGTCCATGGGCTGCGCCGACGGCCTGGCGGACGAGTTCCGCCGGCGGATCGGCACCATCCCCCTGGGCGACGTCCTCGTGGTCGTCGCGCGCGACCCGGCGGCGAAGGAGGACCTGCCGCCCCTGGCCCGGATGCTGGGCCAGACGGTCCGTTCCACCCAGGCGACCGGCGACGGGCGCCACCAGTACACGATCGAGAGGACCCGATGAGCAACAAGCTGATCTTCAATTGCACCCACGGCAAGGACGACGCCGAGCGGGCGACGCTCCCCTTCGTGGCCGCCAACATCGCGGCGACCGCTGGGCAGAGCGCGGTCGTCCTGTGCACGATCGACGCCGTCTGGCTCGGCACGCACGGCGGCCTCGACGGGATCGCCTTCCCGGGCATGCCGGTGCTGGCCGACCTGTACGCGCAGTTCATCGGCAACGGCGGCGAGGTCTGGCTGTGCGGCGCCTGCGCCAAGCCGCGCGGGATCGGCGAGGAGCAGGTGGCCGCTGGCGCGAGGATCGTCGGGGCGGCCAAAGTGGTCGAGGAGATCGTGGCCGGCGCGAAGACGGTCGCCTTCGCGTAGCGTGGCAGCACCCACGGCTGCTTCAGGGCCCGGCCGAACGGCCGGGCCCTTCCTCTAGTGCTGAGGTCCACGCGAACTGCGCCGTCGTCGCGGCACCCCACGTTGGACGGGTGTGCGAGAGGCGTCAGGGAATGACTGTGATCGTCCCCGTCATCCCGGCCTCGAAGTGCCCGGTCGCGTGGCAGGCGAAGGCGTACAGGCCCGGTCGCGAACGTGTAGGTCACTGAGCCGCTGCGCATCATCCCGAGGTCAGCGATCTCCGCGGAGGAGGGCGGGGCGGGACGCGACGGCGGCGGTCATGCGTGTGCCCGCTGCTCGATCCGGCGGCGGTCAACCGTCTCGAGCTGGAAGGTCGAGTGCTCGATGTCGAAGTCTTCCGACAGGCACTCACAAAGGGCGTCGAGCGTGGCCGCAGGATCGGCCCCCTCGACAAGCGTGACATGGGCGGATAGAACGTTCATCCCGGAGGTGATCGTCCAGGCGTGGAGGTCGTGGCAATCGATGACGCCTGGCGCATCGAGGATGTGCGCCCGCACGTGCTCCATGTCGATGCCCTTGGGGGTCGCTTCGAGCAGCACGTCGGTGGCCTCCCGCAGGAGCGCAACGGTGCGGGGCAGGATGAGCAGCCCGATCAGCACCGAGGCAACGGCATCGGCGGTCGTCCAGCCGGTCAGGGCAATGACGACCGCCGCGACAATGACCGCGGCTGACCCGGCGAAGTCGCCCATGACCTCGAGATAGGCCCCGCGCATGTTCAGGCTCGCGCGCTGGGCGTCGCGCAGCAGGAAGAGCGATCCGGCGTTGGCGGCGAGCCCGACGAGCGCGACCGCGAGCATCAGCCCCGACGCGATCTCGGGCGGCTCCGACAGCCGCCGCCAGGCCTCGTAGAGGATGAACGTAGCGACCCCGAACAGCAGGAAGGCGTTCGTCACGGCGGCCAGGATCTCGACGCGCAGGTAGCCGTAGGTCCGCCCGTTGGTCGGCCGGCGCCCGGCGAACCAGATCGCCAGGAGGGCCATCCCGACGCCGACGACATCGGTCAGCATGTGCCCGGCGTCGGCGAGGAGCGCCAGGCTGTTCGAGACGATCCCGCCGAAAACCTCAACAGCGAGGATGGCGAGGGTCAGGAGCAGGACCGCGACGAGCCTGCCGCGATGGGCCGCGGCGGCCGAGGCGTGGGCGTGGGGCATTCAGGCGACCTCGGACACGTGGGTCGCCGCGCCGAGGACGAGGTCGCGGAGATGGTCGTCCACGAGCCGGTAATAGACGATCCGGCCTACCTTGCGGCGCTCGACGGCGCCGCGCTCGCGCAGGAAGCGGAGCTGGTGCGAGAGCGCCGAGACGCTCATCCCGAGCACGAGGGCGATGTCGCAGACGCAGAGATCCTGCTCGGCGATCGCCAGGAGGTGGACGATCCTCGCCCGCGAGGGATCGGCCAGCGTGGCGAAGAGATCGCCGACCGCCCGTGCTCCTTCGCTCCCAAGAGACCGCCCCAGCAGCGGCCGAATCGCCTCAGGGTGAAGGCAGTCCACCGAGCACGTATCGCCGTTGATCTCGGAGGCAAACACTTGAGTCATGGCTCAAGTGTAGCCCCTCGCCGGTCGATCTCGGATCGACACGCCCCTCGCCAAGGTCGCCAGGTCGAAGCGCGCCTTGGCAGGGGGCCTCGGGCTCTTCGCCGGGGCGATCGATCAGCCCATCGACATCGCCTGCGGAGCAAGGACCATCAGGGCAATGAAGGTCAGCGCGACCACCGTTACGGTCACGACGACGACAGCCGCTCCCCAGCGCGCGGGCCGCCTCGCGAGTCGAGCCGCGACGGGGGTCCCGCCCGCGAGGAGTCCAAGGACGACGAGTGCCTCGAAACCGCTGGACAGGGCATCGGCAAACCCAACTGGCTCCGTCGCGCCCGGATTTCGGGCCAATCGGTAGGCCGATCGTGCGGGACCAGACCCACACGACGATCGTTCCAGCGTTGACGATGACAGCCGCGCTCACCCACGGCCGGGTGCGCCCAACGAGGTAGATCGCTGCCCAGAGAATCTGGAACCAGGCAAGGCAGGCGAACGCGACACCGTATGGCGCCCACTCGGCGAAATGGTCCGGCGACACGGCGAAGTGGATCGCGGCGGCCCCGAACGACAAGACGGCGAGCGTCGTCGGCCCGGGCTGAGACCGGACATAGGCGATCCAGGAGCCCGAGCCGACGCCGGCCCAGGGTTCCATGTGAGCCCCGCTCGTTCGCACGATCCCGCCTCCCTTACGCCGTTCAACGCGATGGGAGGCAGCTTAACCGTCGATCGACGTCAGCCCTGTCCAAGCAGAAGCCATGCGAGCGGGGCGTCAGCCTGGCTCCAGCGTGGGGATCAGCAGCCACCCCTCGGCGCGTCCGCAATAGATCAGCTGCTCGGTAGATAGACCCGACCGCGCACGCAGGTCGGCGAGGTGGCGCTTAACGGCGCCCGGCCGGATGCCCACGAGCTCGGCCGCGTCTGCTACGGACCCGCCCGCGGCTACGTAGGCGGCGAGGACGTCCATCTGGCGCTGCGTCGCGTGGGGCGAGGGGGCGCCGCGGAGGTACCTGTCATTCATGCGAGGTGCCTCGCCGCCGCGATCCACTCATCGCGGCCCTCGATCGGGACCTCGTAGGTTGCTAACGCGCGCCCAACATCCTGTCGGGCGCGCCATTGTCTTGAGTCGCGACATGGGCGACACGTGCGTCAGTCGGTCGCTGGAGACCCCGGCCACCGGCCGGGTCTCGTCGTTGGTGGCCATGACCGGCGGTCCGGCTCGATCAGGTGGGTCGAGGGGGCCTCGCCGGTGTCGAGAGCAGCGACCGTGACCTCGAGTGCCAGGACGAGAGGTGCCACGGCCATGATCACTGAGCCCAAGGCGAAGGCGACGAGGTAGTGCCCAGTGAAGTGGAGCCTTGCGCGATCACGAGGTTGGCGAACCTTGACGCGTGGGATTAGCCTCGTCGCCATGCGTCCCGATCGGGTCACAGTGGCAGCGTTCATCGGCTTCGTCCTGATCGCCGGCGCCGTCTCGGTGGCGATCCGCCTGGGGAGCTTCGAGCTGCCGCCTTTCTGGGCCGCCACCCTTCGCTACGCGATGGCAGTGACCATCTTCACCGCCCTGGCGATCGCGCTGCATATCCCGTTCCCGCGTCGCGCGGACCTCGTGGGCGCCCTGCTGTTCAGTCTCACCTTCGTCGTCTCGACCGCGCTGCTGTACGTGGGCGTCAGCGGCTCGTCGGCGTCGATGGGCGCGGTCGTGTTCGCGGTGACACCACTGGTGACGCTCGCCCTGGCGGCAGTGATCGGCCTCGAGCGGTTCACGCTCCGCGGGGTCGCGGGGGCCCTGGTCGCCGCCGCCGGCATGGTCGTCGTCGTGAGCGACCAGCTTGGTGCGGCGGCCCCGGTGCCCGCCCTGCTGGCGCTGGGCGGAGCGATGCTCTTCAGCGCGGTCACCGCCGTTGTGATCAAGCGTCTGCCACCGGGCCACCCCATCACGGCGAACGCGGTGGGGGGCGCCTTCGCCCTGCCGATCCTGGTCGCGCTCTCGGTCTTCGCCGGCGAGCCCTGGGTCCTCCCGAGCCGGCCCGAGACCTGGGCGGCCCTGGTGTTTCTCGTCGTGTTCGGGACCGTGCTGCTATTTCCGCTCGCCCTCTTCATCATCGGGCGCTGGACGGCGTCGGGCTACTCCTACACGGGTCTGTTCAAGCCACTTGGCGGGTGTCGCGCTGGCCGCGGTCATCCTGAGCGAGCCGATCCGCCTCACCTTCGTGCTCGGCGGGGCGCTCGTCCTGGTCGGCGTTTGGGTGGGCGCTTTCAGCGCGCAATCGGTCCCGTTGTCGGCGTCACCGGCGATCGAGGACGAGCCAGATCGCGTTCTCGCGCCCCTGGTCGCCGACGACGGCGAGTGGGACGGGGCGAGAGGCGGACACAGCTCTCAGATCTAGGGAAGCGCCCTACACATCAGACGTCGCGATCCAGCTTGCGATCTGCACGCGGGAATCGAACCCGAGCTTGTTCAGGATGTTGCCGACGTGGGTCGTGACCGTCCGCTCCGAGATGAACAGGCGCGCCCCGATCTCCTTGTTGCCGAGACCCTCGGCGATCAACCTCGCCACCTCCACCTCTCGCTTCGACAGCGGTCCGGTATCGACTGGCTCGTCAGCGTCGCCACCTTCGTCACGGTCGCCGAGCGCCAGTCGCAGCGCCGTCTCGCGATTCAACCGCGTGCCCGCGGCGTACTCGGTCTCGAACCTCGTCGCGCCCATTGCCGTGATTGCCATGTTCCTCACGCGCGCCAGCTCTCGCGCGAATGGACCCGTCGTGCTGGCGCCTGCAGCAGCGCCGAGGGCTTCCGCCGCCCCCAGCAACCGCGCCCCCAGGCGCGGCTGGCCGGATGTCGCCGCCTGCCCGCCCAGTTGACACAGAAAGGATGACTGTCCGAGCCGGTTGTCGGTCTGCGTCGCGACCCGCAGCCCTTCGATGAACCGCGACTTCGAGCCGGGCAGATCCCCGGCAGCTGTCGCGACGAGGCCGAGGTTCATGAGCATCCGCTCGAGGTAGTACAGGTCACCGACTTCGCGGCTCAGCCGAGCGCCTTCCGAGGACGCGGCCTCGGCGGTGGCGAGGTCTCCCTCGGGTAGCGCATGGATGACCTGTGCCTGGAGCAGCCCCATCGATGCGGGGTAGTGGTCAAGACCCGGCGTGATGATCGCGGCTTCGTCGAGGAGTCGCCGGGCGGCTGCGCGATCTCCTGCCATGCTCTCGGCGGTCGAGGCAAGGGACAGCGATTCGGACAGCTGCGGGAGCTGCCCTGCGACGCGGGCGGCGCGATCGCCCGAGCGAGCCATGGCACGGCCGCCTCGGGATCGCCTTTCAGCATGCTCAGCCATCCCCGGAAGTAGTACGCCCGCGCCGGAACGTCCGAGGATCCCTCAGCGGCCGCGAGCAGGTCATCGAACCAGCGGATGCTCTCCGTGGTCCCGCGCGTGACCCAGTAGTACCCGACCGATGAGGCGAGCTCGAGACCACGCCGCCAGTCCGAAGCAGCCAGGCACTTCTGGAGTGCCGATCGGATGTTGTCGATCTCGAGGTCAAGCCACTGGAGCCACTCAAGCGTCCGGTTGCGCCCCAGGCTCCCGAGAGTGGGCGACGACTCGGATGTCGCGAAGCAGGACCGCCCGACGATCGCGAGACTGCGTTCGGTAGTACTCGACGAAGACGTCGTCGAGCCGGCTCCACCTCGCCCGCCTCTCGCAGCTTGAGACTGGCGTACTCGCGCATCGTCTCGTGCAAGCGATAGCAGGCGACGCCGAACGCGTCCTCTCGCATGACCAGCGACTTGTCGACCAGCGCGGCCAGCAGGTCCAACGCCTGAGCACCGGACCCCCGGTCGATCGCGAGGACAGGCTCGACGTCATCGACCGCGAACCGGCCGGCGAAGACGCACAGGCGGCGCAGGAGCCTCTGCTCCGCCGCGGTCAACAGGTCGTGGCTCCAGTCGATGGTCGTCCGCAGCGTCTGCTGCCGAGGCAGTGCCGCGCGGCCTCCACCGGTCAGGAGGGCGAACCGGTCCGTCAGACGATCGAGGATCTGCTCGACCGTGAGCACCCGCATCCTCACGGCGGCAAGCTCGATCGCGAGCGGCAGGCCGTCGAGTCGCCGACACAGGCCGACGACGGCCGATCGGTTCGACGCACTCAGGTCGAACGACCCGGATGCGGCCGCGGCTCGCTCCGAGAACAACATGACGGCTTCGTTCTGGAGGAGCCGGGAGATCGGTTGCTCGTCTCCCACGGCCGGAAGCTCCAGCGGCGGCACCGGGACGACGCGCTCGCCCGGAAGCTGCAGGGGCTCGCGGCTCGTCGCGATCACGCGGACGTTGGGCGCGGCACGGAGGATGTCCGCCACCAGGGCGGCAGCCGCGTCGAGCACGTGCTCGCAGTTGTCGAAGAGGAGCAACAGCTCGCGGTCCCGCAGGTAGGACGAGAGGATCTGCAACGGCTCGGCGGCGGCCTGGTCCCGCAGGTCCAGCGCTGCGACGACTGCGCCCGACACGAGCTCGGCATCGCGGATCTCGGCGAGGTCGACCCACCAGGCTCCGTCCGCGAAGCCACGTCCGAGGTCCGTCGCGGCTCGGAGAGCCAGGCGCGTCTTGCCCACGCCGCCCGGGCCGACAAGGCTGACGAGGCGGGCCTTCGCGAGCGCACTGACGGAGCTCGGCCAGCTCCCGGCGGCGGCCCACGAAGCTCGTCGTCTCCGCGGGCAGGTTGCCGATGCGACGTCTCGGTCGGGCCATTGCGCCGCACGGTAGCACCGCTTCGATCGGGACTACGCATCGGATACGCAATCCGGTCGAGATGGACAGCCCGATCGCCGGATTCCATCCTCCTCGCATGTTCAACAACCGAGCCACATGGCGAGTCGAGGTCACCTTCGTCGCAACCCCGCCCACTCGCCAGATCGAGCGGGCATCCGGGGTCTCGGAGGTCGCGGTCAACGGCCACACGATCCATTGCGTCGTCTGCGGCAGCTTCCAGCCGTTTCTCGAAGGCGTTGCGAGGCCGCGAGGTGATCGGCCTGACGTCGATCCCCGTCCTCGCGACGACGGAGCTCGGACGAGTAGGAGGTGACCACTGAACGCAGCCACGCGGTAGCAGTACGGACCGCTGGCGCGGGGCAGCCGCCGCTGCGTCGAGCCCGATCCAGCCGAGATGAAACACAGGCCAATCAGGGTGGGAGACTGACATGACCAATCCTCTTCGCACCATCGCGACCAACCGGGTCCCGGTGGATCCGACGCGCAGGACCGCGCTCGTCGCGGGAATCCTGTACCTCGTCACCTTCATCGGCTCGATCCCGGCCGCGATCCTCGTCGGCCCGGCGATCAACGACCCGAGCTACGTCACCGGCGCCGGCTCCGACCAGCAGGTCGCACTCGGCCTCGTCCTCGAGCTCGTCAATGTCTTCGGCTGCATCGGCTGTGCGGTCGCGCTCTTCTCGGTGGTGCGACGCGTCCACGAAGGCCTGGCGATCGGCTACGTCACGACCCGGCTGTTCGAAGCGGCGACGATCACGATGGGCGTTCTCAGCCTCCTCGCCGTCATCTCGCTTCGCGAGCAGGGTGCGGCCTCCGGTAGCGCCGAGTCGCTCGTCCCGGCCGCGAACGCGCTCGTCGCGGTCCGCGATTGGGCGATGACGATCGGCCCGAACATGGCGGCCTTCAACGCGCTGATGCTTGGCACCGCGCTCTACAAGGCACGGCTCGTCCCGCGGGCGATCCCGGCCCTGGGCATCGTCGGTGCCCCGATCCTCATCTCCTACACCATCGGCACCATCCTCGGACTGACCGGGCCCGGGACGCTGTTCCAGGGCATCGCGGTCATGCCGTTCTTCATCTGGGAGCTCGTTCTCGGCCTCTGGCTGACGTTCAAGGGCTTCGACGCGTCGGCGCCGATCGCGGTCGCCGAGCGCGCTCGACCGGCCCCGGCTGGCGCGATGGCGACGGGCAGGTGCGGAATGACCGCCGCGACGCCTCAGCAAGTCAAGCTGGCCCCGCGCCCCCTTATCCGGACGTTCTGGAAGCTCCACCGCGCGATCGTATCGCCTTACGGGCGGCAGGTTCGGCCTCCAGCGACCGGAGCGCGGCGCGAAGTTCGGGATGCTGCGGCTCCACACCGTGGGCAGACGCACCGGTCGCGCGCGGGTCACGATGGTCGGCTACTACGAGGACGGCCCGAACCTCGTGACCCTGGCGATGAACGGCTGGGGCGAGGCCGAGCCGGCCTGGTGGCTGAACCTCCAGGCGCACCCGGACACCACCGTCGAGCTGACCGACGGCCCGCGTGCCGTGCGCGCCCGCGCCGCGACGGGCGCGGAGCGCGAGCGCCTGTGGACGACGTTCGCCGACTACCCCGGCTGGGGCGACGACATCGACGGCCTCGCCGCCCGGCGATCGGGCGAGACGGCCGTGGTGGTCCTCGAGCCGCGCAGCGCCGGCCGGGCGGTGGCGTCATGAGGCGGCTTCGACGACCACGTCCGACCCTGCGCCACCTGTGGCTGGTCCCGGCACTGGCCATCGCGTTCTACGCGAGCGGGCAGGCGGGGCTCCACGGGCTTGGGCTGGTGCCGCTCCTGGTGTTCGGGATCGTTCCCCACCTCCCCGTCCTGCTCGGGTACCGCCAGCCGCATGCGCGCGGCCAGCTCGTCCCGCGGGCCGTGCCCCTCTTCAACGTGCTGCATCACCCGGCGTCGCCGCTGGCGGTGCTCGGGCTCGCCGCAGCAGGCGTGCTGCCGCCGGTCTTGTTCGTCGGCGCCCTGGCGTGGCTCAGCCACATCGTCATGGACTGGGCCATGGGCGACGGCCTGCGGACCGCGGACGGGTACCTGCGCGGCCGCTCCATCTGGAACGGTCGGCCGTTTGGGCGCGCCACCAACCCGGCCTCCGCGGGCACGTCCGAGGGCCAGGCATGACAGTCAGCGTGGATCTCGTCCTGGTGGGCGCGCTGATCGGTCTGGGGGGTGCCGCGCTCATGGATGGCTGGAGCCTCCTGCTCCGGCGCCGGTTCGGCATCGCGACCCTCGACTACGCGCTGCTCGGACGCTGGATCGGCCACTTCCCGCACGGTCGCTTCGTCCATGACCGCATCGCGTCTGCTCCGCCGGTCGCTGGCGAGCGGCCCCTCGGCTGGTTGGCGCACTACGCGATCGGCGTCACGTTCGCACTGCTGCTGCTCGCCATCTGGGGGCTGGACTGGGTGCGATCGCCGACGATCTGGCCAGCCCTGCTCGTCGGCGTGGGGACGATTGTGGCTCCATGGTTCGTCATGCAACCCGCGATGGGGGCGGGGATCGCAGGATCGCGGACGCCCGACCCCCGTGCCACCCGTCTCCGCAATCTCGGGACCCATGCCGTCTACGGCGTCGGCCTCTATCTCTCGGCTCTTGCGGTGTCGGTTCTGCGGCCCGGTGGGTGGGCGGTGTGACGGTCATTGCCGGACGTGCCGGCTATCTCGCCACGCGGTAGCGCAGGTAGACGACGCTCGAGCTGAAGGTGCGGGTCTCGACGAGCTCGAGATCCACCCGGCGCTCGTGCCGGGGGAAGAACGGGATGCCACCGCCGACCAGCACCGGGTAGACCATGGCCCGGTACTCGTCGATCAGATCCAAGGCGGCCGCCTCGGCGGCGAGGGTCGCGCCGCCGATGGCGATGTCGCCCTCTGCCGGCTCGGCACGCAGCCGCTCGATCTCCTCCGCCAGGCCGCCGGAGGCCAGGTGGGCAGTGCCCTGCACCGCCGACAGCGTGGTGGAGAACACCACCTTCGGGAGCGGCTTCCAGAGGGCGGCCCACTCGAGCTCTGCGTCGTCGAGCGATGGAACCTGGTCGGCGGTCTCCCAGTACAGCATCGTCTCGTACAGCCGTCGTCCCATCAGGTGGACGCCGACCTCTCGGATCTCGTCGATCCAGAAGCGAAAGACGTCCGCGTCGGGCGTCGTCCAGTCGAAGCGGCCGTCCGGCCCGACGATGTAGCCGTCAAGCGAGACGCCCATCGAATAGGTCACGCTGCGCATCGGAAGCCCTCCTCGGTAGCGGGTTCGACAATACGACCGCCGGACGCGCGCGCGGACGTGCGTTGCGGCGCGTTCGCGAACGCCATCAACTGCGCAGGACCTTCTCCAGCGCCCGACCCTTCGCGAGCTCGTCCACCAGCTTGTCGAGGTACCGGATCCGCTGCATGAGCGGGTCCTCGATCGTCTCGACGCGGACCCCGCAGATCAAGCCCGTGATCAGCGGGGCGCCGGGGTTCATGTCGGCCCCGGCGAAGAAGTCCGCGAACGTCGTGCCTGCGGCAAGGTGCTGGTCCAGTTCGGACTGGTCGTACCCCGTCAGCCAGCGGATCACCGCGTCGAGCTCGTCCCGGGTGCGGCCCTTCCTCTCGACCTTCGCGAGGTAGAGCGGGTAGACCGAGGCCAGGGTCGTGGTGAAGATCCGGTGTCCAGTCGATCCGCTCAACCCGAGTCGCCTCCCGGTCGCCACGGGAGGACGGTGACGCGGGTGCTGAACCACGCGCCGATCACGGCGTCACCGCGAACCAGCGTCCCTCGGGGTCCGCAAACGCGAAGCTCCGAGTCCCGTGGTGCTCGCCCAC
Organism: uncultured Chloroflexia bacterium; assembly: GCA_963810065.1. GTDB lineage: Bacteria > Chloroflexota > Limnocylindria > Limnocylindrales > CSP1-4 > CTSoil-043. The sequence goes on from CAWELX010000006.1 coordinate 44,531, forward strand.
CTCGGTCGCCTGCACCCCCCGTCCGACGAGGGTGGCGCGCGCGGCCTCAAGGTCGTCGACGTGGAAGCAGATCGACGGTGTCGCGAGGTCGAGGCCGTCCGGGTTGTCCTTCATCATCGCAAGCGGCACGAGCTGGAACGCGAACGGCTGGTCGGCAAATCCGACCTGCGCGATCGTGAAGACGCCCACCTCGTCGCGCCGCTTCTCCACCATGCCGACCTGCTCGACCCAGAACCTGCGGCAGGCCTCCGTGTCGTTCACGTAGAGGACGACGTATCCAACCTTCATCGAGCGCCTCCCGGCAAGCAGAGCGAACGACGGCGCCGGCGCGCCGGCTGCTGGCGATCTGCGAGAGCCTAACAGCGCGGCGTGTTCGGGCTAGTCCCTGGGGTTCGGGCGGCCGCGGAGCGAGGATCCAGACGAGCTGTGCCGTCGTGGCCGCCCCCACCGTGGACCGCGCGTTCGCCAGTGGTGCTTCACCGTCGAGTGCGCCAAGCCGAGGCGGTGGGCGGCCGCCTTCCCCGATCCGGCGACGAGGACGGCGGCCACGACGACGACCTCGCGGTCCGTGGCGCGCGAGGTCGCGACGCTGTGCGTGGCGGGGTGGTCTCTCATGCAAGCAGGCTCGCCGCGGCCAGCCACTACGGCCGCAGCCGTACGCAGTGCGCTGACACGTGACGGGCGTGGGTTCCGCCGGTTATAGTTAACCATGTAGTGAACCTTTCGCGGCAGCCATGGACGACTTGAGCCGGGTGTTCGACGCCCTGGCGAACGAGCACCGGCGCGAGATCGTCCTGCTGCTCGCGCTCCAGCCGCGCTCGATCAGCCAGCTGGCCGAGCTGAGGGGGCTGTCGCTGCCGGCAATCCACAAGCACGTCCGCGTGCTCGAGGATGCGGCGATGGTCAAGCGGCGCAAGCTCGGGCGGACGAACTTCCTGGCGCTCGAGCGCGAGCCGCTCACCCGACTCCAGGCCTGGACCGGGCAGTTCCAGACCTGGTGGGGCACGGACGGGGAGACGCTGGAGAACTACATCGAGTATCTGCGCCGAGACCCGGCACCGATTGAGGAGGAAGCGTGAAGAAGTTCGTGTTCCTGGCCCACGGCGCGATGGAGCGCACGCCCGAGTTCCAGCGGGCGCACCAGGCCTGGTGGGCGTCGATCCGTGACCACGTGGTCGACTCCGGCAACCCCTTGTTCAACGCGCGGAACGTCGCCAAGGACGGTACCGTCTCGGACCTCTCGGCCGACCCGGAAGCGGTGCTCGGCTACTCGATCGTGAAGGCCGAGTCGCTCGACGGGGCGCTCGCGCTGCTGGACGGGTGCCCCATGGACATGTGGGTCTACGAGGCGATGCCGATGTGACGCCTCCACCCGCCCTGTCTGGCACGGCGGGCATCGACCGTCGCGGTCCGCCCAGGCGCACGCCAGCCATCCGTCTGGGCGGGACCGTCGGGCTCGGGCAGTCGCGCCGCCAGGATCCGAACGAGCTGCGCGGTCGTCGCCGCCCCAATTTGGACCGCGGATTCGCCAGGTGGTGCTTCACGGTCGCGTGCGACAGGCCGAGGCGGTGGGCGCCGCCTTCTCCGACCCGGCCTCAAGGACCGCTGCAACGACGACGATCTCGCGATCCGTCGCGCGAGCCAGAGCCCGTTCTCTTGCGTAAGCCGCCTCGCCGCCGCGAGCCACTCATCGCGGGCCCGGAGGTCGTTCGCCTCTCGCCAGGTGCGTGATCAAGCGCCTGCAGCTTCGGGTTTGGCGGGGCGCTCTGACACGCGTCGCGATCGACTGCGCGGAGAGCACCTGCGGCACAGCCGAGGCCACCTGGACGACAAGCGTCGGCACTGCGACGGGGAGCGCGACCCATCGGCGAGGTCGACGCTGGCGTCCGGGCGCCAGGAGGTTGAGCCACCACGCGGGATCGGGATCGGCCCAGCCGTTCAAGGCCTTGGTCACGAGGCTGGACCCGTCCTCGATGTGGCCGAGGATGGCAATGCGCTCCTCGCCCGTGTGGCGCCCGACCGTCCGCAGGGGCAACATGCCCCAGCGCCGGGGCGTCGAGCTTCGCAGGCCGCGCCGACCGCCCGTGATCGAGTAGATGGCCCGGTGGCCCGCCCCCGTGATCGTCCGCACCTATGCTCTGGACGACATCGCCGACGGGCACCGGTACGTCGACAATGGGCACAAGCGCGGCAACGTGGTCATCGCCGTGCCGTAGGGCCGCGAACGGCCCATCGAGCAGGCGCAGCGAACGCCCGAAGCGGAGACCCATGAGAGCAATCGTGTGCACGGACTACGGACCACCGGACGTTCTTCGACTCAAGGACGTGCGGAAGCCCGTTCCGAAGGACAACGAGGTGCTGGTTCGGATCCGCGCCACGACGGTGAGCGCGGCCGATTGCGAGCTGCGGCGATTCGACTTCGCCCCCTGGATCTGGGTGCCCATGCGGCTGGCGTTCGGCATCCGCAGACCCAGGCGACCTGTGCTCGGGCAGGAGTTCGCCGGTGACGTCGACGCGGTGGGCAGGAAGGTCAGATCGCTCAGGAAGGGCGACCGGGTCTTCGGGGCGACGGGTGTCCCCCTGGGAGCCTACGCGGAGTACATCTGCCTGCGCGAGAACCCCCAGACCGGCGCGATCACGACGCTGCCGGCGAACCTGGACTACGCGGAAGCCGCCGCCGTGCCCTACGGGGGAGGCGAGGCCCTGTCGTTCCTGCGGAAGGCGAGCGTCCGGAGCGGGCAGAGGGTCCTGGTCAACGGCGCGGGAGGGAGCTTCGGAACGTACGCGGTCCAGCTCGCCAAGGACCTCGGGGCGCACGTGACCGCGGTGGACAGTGCGCCGAAGCTGGAGATGCTGCGCACGATCGGCGCGGATCGCGTCATCGACTACGCCCGGGAGGACTTCACCGCCAGCCCCGACACCTACGACGTCATCTTCGACGTGGTCCGCGGCACACCGTCCGCTCGCATGGTGAGGCGGCTGACCGACAACGGTTGGCTGCTCATGGCCAATCCGGGCTTCCTGCAGATCGTTCGCGCCAGGTGGGCGGCGAGGGGGACCAGGAAGCGGGTGTCGTTCGCGGGATCGAGCGGAACGGGCGAGGACCTGGCCTACCTGCGCGGCCTGGTCGAGGCGGGACGGCTGCACCCGGTCATCGACCGGCGGTTCCCGCTCGACAAGATGGTCGAGGCGCACGGGTACGCCGAATCCGGCCAGAAGCTGGGGAACGTCGTGATCGTCGTCGCATAGTCCACGGCCGCGATCGCAGCCTCCACGCGGGCCGAACAGCCCGCGGCGCGAGGCGACCGGCGAGGACCCGATCGTTCCGACCCGACCCGGAGAACTATGGGGGGCCCGCACGTGGCGTGCGTCGGTCAGGCCATCGCCGGCTCGACGGCAATGACGACTGTCCCTTTCGCGTGCCCGGCTCCGACACGTTCGATTGCCCTGGGCGTCTCGCGCAGCGGGTAGGTCCCGTCGATCACGGGTGCGATCCTCCCGGATTCGATGAGCTCCGTGAGGACCAGCAGGTCGCCGCGGTTCTGGAACTTGGGGGACGGTTTGCCCTGCTGGCGCACGAACATCGACACGATCGTGAGCCGGATCATGCGGGCGAGCGCGCCGCCGGCGTGTCCGCCACCGTTGGAGAGCAGCGTCCCGTTCGGGGCGAGGGCTCGCCTCGTCGACGACATGGAGTGGTCCCCCACGTTGTCGAGGATGAGGTCGTAGCGCGGTCCACCCTTCCTGAAGTCCTCGGTGGTGTAGTCGATGACATGGTCGGCCCCGATCGAGCGCACCAGCTCCACGTTCGTGGTGCTGCACACGCCGGTCACCTCGGCACCGAACGCCTTGGAGATCTGCACCGCAGCTCGTATCCGGCGCCGGTGCCCGAGTGGATCGATCCCGGCGGGAACCGGCGGCGGTAGCCCCCAGCTGGGACTCGCCTCAAGCCGACGGCCGGAGACGCTCCAGGCCGTCGAGCAGCAGGTCCAGCCCGAACTCGAAGTCCAGCAGCTGCGCGCCCGACATCGCCAGCTCGGCCATCGCGGCGAGGTTCGGGTAGATGTCCGCGAAGACGCGCGTGGCCATCTCCTCGGCGACGCCCGGGGCGCTCGTCGCGTCGAACGGCATCGCGAGCTCCTGCATCGTGAAGCCGTAGGTGTGGCTGTCGAGCGCCATGAAGGCCCGGGCGACCGTCGGGGTGTCGAAGCCGGCACCCCGGAGCACGCCGACGACCGCGTCGAGGTAGCGCAGCCGCGCGGGCCCGGGGTTGAGGCGCGACTCCAGGACGAGGCCCGCCCACGGATGGCGGCGGATGGCCTCGTGCGCCGAGATGGCGCTCCGCCGGATCGACGTCCGCCAGTCGAGGTCGGGCGAGGGCACCTCGACCTCGTCCATGACCAGGTCGGCGATGCCGTCGAGGATCGCCTCCTTGTCCGCGACGTGCTTGTAGAGCGACATCGCCTCGACGCCGAGGACCTGGCCCAGCCGGCGCATGGAGACGGCCTCGACGCCTCCTTCGTCCGCCAGCGCAAGGGCGGCGGCCAGGACCCGCTCCCGGCTCAGCGGGACCCGGGGCGGGGCATTCCTTCCGGCTGGCGCGGGCGGGTTCGGCATCGGGTGGCTCCCAGGCGGGCTTGACAGGCTTACGGTGTAGTCGTATTCTGGCTTACGCCGTAGGCTTACAGTGTAGCAGCACACCAGGGAGACATCAACGATGCCGCAGCTCCTCCCCGTCCTCGGGGCCGTCGTTCTCGGGTTTGCCGCCCTCGCCATCCTGTTCGTGGTGGGCTGGCGGGCCAAGTCCGGGCTTGTCCTCGGCCCCATCATCTGGATGAGCAAGAGGTTCATGAACCCGAGGCAGATGCGCTCCGCGGGCACGCCGGGGGCCTATGCCTCGATCGTCCGGCACCGCGGGCGCGTCTCCGGGGCCGCGTACGAGACGCCGGTCGGCGTGGTCGCGGACGGGGACGCGTTCCTCGTCGCGCTGCCGTACGGCTCGCGCGCGCAGTGGCTGCGCAACGTCCTCGCGGCCGGGTCCGCGACCCTCGTCCACGAGGGGACCACGTACCGCGTGGACCGGCCGGAGCTGATCGCCCTGGCGACCGTGGCGGATCGCTTCGCTGCCTCGGACCGGCGCGGGTTCCGCTGGCTGCGCGTCGAGGATTGCCTCCGCCTGCACAACGCGGAACCCGAGGAGGCCACCGGCCGGGCGGCGTGAGGCGACGGCCGGTGGCCAGCCCCTGAGCGGGCGGAAGGCGGCACTGCGGTCTCGAGGCGCTCTCGCGGTCGGGCGCGCCACTCCAGGGTCCCACGACGCGAGCGCCAGTCGCTGCGAGTACGCCGCGCGTGTGAGCGCAGGCCGACACGCCACGGTGAGGAAGTCGCGCTCGCTGATTCGCCCGGCAGCCATGTCGAGCGCAAGATGTCGTCGGCGGTCGACGGCAGGTGGTGCATCACGAGTGCATCGCGACCGGCCGCCACGAAGCAACGGGAAGTGACGACGCTGGACAACGCAGGCCCGCTGCTCGAGACCAAGCTCTACATCCCCAGGCCGCGCCGCGGCCTGGTTGCACGCCCGAGACTGCGCGAGCGCCTGGGCCGCGGCGCCGAGTCCAAGCTGACGCTCATCTCCGCGCCCGCCGGCTTCGGCAAGACCACCCTGCTGGCCGAGTGGCTGGCATCCTCTCCGGCGAATGAACGGTCCACGGCGTGGCTCTCGCTCGACCCCAGGGACAACCAGGCCGCAACCTTCTGGACGTACGTGGTCACCGCCTTGCAGACGGTGGCGCCGGGGGTCGGAGCACGTGCGCTCTCGCTCCTGCAGGAGCCCCAGCCGCCGCCGATCGAGACGGTTCTCGCCACGCTGCTCAACGAGCTCGGCGCGGTGCCGAACGACGTGGTGCTCGTGCTCAACGACTACCACGTGGTCGACGCGCCCGACGTCCAGGACGGCATGGCGTTCCTGCTGGAGCACCTTCCCGCCCAGGTGCACGTGGTGATCGCCACCCGTGCCGACCCGGCGCTGCCGCTGTCCCGCCTGCGCGCTCGCGGCGAGCTCGTCGAGATCCGCGCGGCCGACCTGCGCTTCACGCCGGACGAGGCCGCCGCCTACCTCAACGAGGTGATGGGGCTGGATCTCGGCGCGAGCGATGTCGCCGCGTTGGAGGCGCGCACCGAAGGGTGGATCGCCGCCCTCCAGCTGGCAGCGCTCTCGATCCGGGGCCGAGACGACATCGCCGGCTTCATCGCGGGATTCGCCGGGGACGACCGCTACATCGTCGACTATCTCGTCGAGGAGGTCCTGCACCGTCAGCCCGAGGAGGTCCGGAGCTTCCTGCTGGACACCTCGATCCTGGACCGGCTGACAGGCCCCCTGTGCGATGCCGTGACCGGCCAGGCGGGCGGCAAGGCCATGCTTGAGGCGCTCGATCGCGCAAACCTGTTCCTGGTCCCGCTGGACGACCGCCGCCAGTGGTATCGCTACCACCAGCTCTTCACCGACGTGCTGCGAGCTCGCCTGCTGGATGAGCAGCCCGACCGCGTCGCTGATCTGCACCGGCGGGCGTGCGACTGGTACGAGCAGAACGGCGAACGGTCCGAGGCGATCCGCCACGCGATGGCGGGCGGGGACTTCGAGCGAGCGGCGACCCTGGTTGAGCTCGCGCTGCCTGCGATGAACCAGCAGCGGCAGGAGGCCACGCTGCGCGGGTGGCTTGAGGCGCTCCCCGACGAGCTGCTCCGGGTGCGACCGGTGCTGAGCAACGCATACGCCGGGTCACTCCTCGTCCGGGGCGAGGTCGAGGGTGTCGAGGAGCGATTGCGGGACGCGGAGCGGTGGCTCGGCGCGACGGTCGAGGCCGTGGAGCGGTCCGCCGGGCGCGCAGGCCCGATGGTCGTCGTCGACGAGGCGGGGTTCCGCCGCCTGCCGGGCTCGATCGCCGTGCACCGGGCCGGCCAGGCCCTGATCCTTGGCGATGTGGCAGGTGCCGCGGCCCATGCCCGGCGGGCGCTCGACCTGGTCGGCGAGGACGACCACCTTGCGCGTGGAGGCGCGGCCGCGCTCCTGGCACTCGCCTCCTGGACGAGGGGCGATCTGGAGGCGGCGGGCCGCGGGTACGCCGCCGGCATGGCGAGCCTGGAGAAGGCCGGTCACCTCTCCGACGTCATCGGCTGCGGGCTCGCCCTGGCCGACATCCGGCTCGCGCAGGGTCGCCTGGGCGAGGCGCTGCGCACCCTGGAGCGAGGGACTGGCGCTCGCCACCAGGCAGGGTGGCCATCCGCTGCGTGGCGCGGCGGACATGCACGTCGGGATCAGCACCATCCTCCGTGAGCGGGGCGACCTCGAGGGCTCCAGGCGCCACCTCTCCGAGGCCGAGGCGCTGGGCGAGGAGAACGGCCTGCCACAGAACCGCTACCGATCGCGCGTCGCCCTGGCCACGATCCGGCGTGCCGAGGGCGACCTGGACGGGGCACTCCAGCTGCTCACCGAGGCCGAGCGGCTCTACGCCGGCGACTTCTCCCCGGATGTGCGCCCGGTCGCTGCCCTGAAGGCACGGGTCTGGATCGCCAGGGGGATGCTGGCGGAGGCTTCCGACTGGGCGCACGAGCGCGGCATCTCGGCTGCCGACGAGCTCAGCTACGTTCGCGAGTTCGAACACGCCACGCTGGCGAGGTTGCTCCTGGCGCAGGGAACGCGCGACGGCGCCGCACCACGGCCGCGAGGCGATCGAGCTGACGGAGCGCCTCCTGGCCGCGGCGGAGGACGGTGGGCGGATGGGCAGCGTGATCGACATCCTCGTCGTGCAGGCGCTCGCCCGTCACGCGGGTCACGATCCGGCGGGTGCCCTCGCCTCGCTGGCACGTGCGGTGGCGCTGGCTGAGCCGGAGGGCTACGTCCGCGTGTTCATCGACGAGGGGCCGCCCATGGTGGCGATGCTGAAGCTGGCGGCGAAGCAGCCGAACACTCCGGCATACGTCCGCAGGCTCCTTGACGCCGGCGCCACCGCGGAGGGACAGGGGTCGGCCGAGCAGCCCCTGATCGAGCCGCTCAGCGAACGGGAGCTCGAGGTGCTGCGCCTCCTGGAGAGCGATCTCGATGGCCCGGACATCGCGCGCGAGCTCACGGTGTCGTTGAGCACGGTGCGGACCCACACGCAGAACATCTACGCCAAGCTCGGCGTGAACAACCGTCGGGCAGCCGTCCGCCGCGCCTCCGAGCTGGGCCTGCTCTCGCGCGCGCGGGACCGCCGACCCCCCGCCTAGTCCCTCGCGCAGGGCTGCACCGCGTCACGGCAGCGTGTCCGTGAGGCCACGGGCCGGGCTGGTTTCAGCGACGAATCCTCTCCCCGCTCATCACCTGTGCTGATGCGCGCTCATCACATCCGCCTCCATGTTGTCTCGAGTGACTCCGGTTGGCCCTGCCGGCCGGAGATCCAGACGGCAACACGCACGAGGAGCGGAATGACCGAACGACACACCCCGACAGGCGATGGGGCCCGACGCTACGAGATCCGGCTCCAGGGGCACCTCGACGTGCGCTGGGCGGCCTCGTTCGACGGACTCGCCGTCAGCCAGCAGGACGACGGAACCACGCTCGTCAGCGGTTCGGTCGCCGACCAGGCAGCGCTCCACGGGCTGCTCCAGCGCGTCCGTGACCTGGGCCTGCCCCTCGTCTCGGTGACGCACGTCGAGGGCGACCAGCCCGGCCCGCCGACCACCGATCGCTCATCAAACAAGGAGACGGAGACCGACATGACCCGTACCCAGCGTCCCACTGCAACGAAAGGAATCCCGGCATGACCTCTTCCCGAAAGACCGCGCTCGCCGTGGGCCTCCTCTTCATCCTGACGTTCATCACCTCGATCGCCGCGGTGTTCGCCTACGGACCTGTTCTGACCGATCCCGCGTACATCCTCAGTGCCAACCCCGACACCGGCGTGTTCGTGGGGGCGTTCCTCGAGCTGCTGCTCATCATCACCAACATCGGCTGCGCCGTCGTCCTGTTCCCGCTGCTCAAGCGCCAGAACGAGGGCCTCGCCCTCGGGTATGTCACGGCCCGTATCGTCGAGTGCGGCTTCATCGCCGTCGGCCTGCTCAGCCTCCTGACGGTCGCATCCCTGGCCAATGAGACCACCAGCGCGAACGCAGCATCGGTCGTCCCGATCGGCAAGTCGCTCGTCGCGATGCACAGCTGGACGTTCCTGCTCGGCCCCGGCTTCGCCGACGGCGTCGGGACCGGGCTGATCCTGGGCTGGCTGATGTACAAGTCCGGCCTGGTGGGGCGCCGCATGGCGCTGGTCGGCGTCGTCGGTGGGGCGATGCTCGCCACTTCCGGGGTCGCCGTGCTCCTGGGTCTCATCCCGCAGGGCGGCGCGGTGCAGGGCATCGCGACCATCCCCGAGATCATCTGGGAGGCGTTCCTGGGCCTGTACCTGCTCTTCAACAACTTCAAGCCGTCGGCCCTGGCCGCGCTTGCTTCCCGCTCGAGCGACACGCTCGAGGCGGCCCCGGCTACCCTGTCGCCGATCGCCGTCGCGACGCAGGCGAGCGCGGCATGACCGCCGTCCGCGAGCAGGCGGCCTCGACCTCTCCACGGCTGTTCGTTCGGCTTGCCTGGGTGGGGCACCGCGCCCTCTACCGGCTCACCGGGGGGCGGATCGGCCTCTCGCGGCCGAAGGCCGGCGGCCGGTTCGGGATGATGCGCCTCACGACGCTCGGGCGGCGCTCGGGCCAGCCGCGGGTCGCGATCGTGGGCTACTACGAGGACGGCGAGAACCTGGTCACCCTGGCCATGAACGGTTGGGCCGATACGGAGCCCGCGTGGTGGCTGAACCTCCAGGCGCAGCCCGACACGACGGTCGACCTGCCCGACGGCCCGCGTGCCGTGCGAGCCCGTGCCGCGGCGGGCGCGGAGCGCGAGCGGCTGTGGGCGAGGTTCCGCGACTACCCCGGCTGGGGCGACGACCTCGACGCGCTCGCCGCGCGCCGATCGACGGAGCGGGCGGTGGTCGTGCTGGAGCCTCGCACGGCAGGGGTTGCCGGCTGACCATGACGGCGATCGCACGAACCCGATCCGCAGCCGGCGATCGCCGTCGCCGGCTGCGACTGGACCTCGAAGGTGCCCCGAGCCCCGGGAAGCTGGCTACCGGCACACGAGCACGACGCCTCGCGAACCGCTGCCGGGCTCACTTCGGGCCGAGGATCACCGCGGTGGCACCGGACGCATCGCGCAGCGTCACGGTCGCTCCCGACGTCTCCACGGTGGTCGGCGTCGTCTGGAGCGCGGCCAGGAAGGCGGTCTCCTGGTCCATGATCGCCTGCTCGCAGGCCTTCATGGTCGTGGCCAGCGGGCCGACCGTCAGCGAGGTGCCGTCGAGCTTGTACGGGCCCTGTAGCTGTTGCAGCCCGCGTTGCCACCCACCTGGCCGTCGGCCGTGAAGGTCGCGGTGAGGGTCGTGCCGGCCATCGGCGACGTGACGGCCTGGGTCCCGGTGTTGTAGCCGGTCACGTTCCACTCGCCCTCGAGCGGGTTGGCCGATGCCGCGCCGTAGGACAGCAGCTGCTTGCCGTCGCTCCCGAAGATCGTGAGGGCGTCGGCGGTCGCGGTGAACGTCGCGGACTTGGCGAGGTTCGCGAGATACGCCGTCTCGACCGTGGAGACGGCCGGATCGCAGGCCATCGAGGTGGTCGCAAGCGGGCCGATCTTGAGGGTTGCCCCGGAGATGGCGGCCGAGCCCGAGTAGACGTTGCACCCGGCGAAGCCGGAGATCTTGCCAGCGGCGAACTTCGCATCGATGACCACCCCCGACGGGATCGGGGTCGCGGTGCCGTCGACGTCGTAGGTCTTCAGGGTCCAGGCGGTGCCGTCCAGGGTGCCGCCGGTCCCGCCGGTCGAGGCGGACCCACCCGCCGATGTGCAGGCGGCGGCCAGGAGGCCGAGGGTGACGATGCCGAGTCCGATGAGCAGGCGGCGCACGAGCGGTCCTCCGAGGCGGGGTGGTGATCGGTCGCTGACAGGACGCGAGCGCGTCCTCGCCGAACAGTATCGCAGTCGGGCACGCGGGGCGGTCGGGGCCCGGACCCGCCGTCGAGTGGTCGCCGGGCCCCGCGAGCCTCAGGGGGTGACGATGTCGAACCAGAACTCGAACGTGTCGAGCAGCCCCAGGAAGTCGACGAACGCGGCGCTGTTCGATCGTCAGGCCCGACCGCGCACGCCGGGTCAGCAAGCTGGTGGCCCCATGCGAGCCGCCTGCATCAGGCGCTGGACGCGAGGACCTCGCGCAACCTGGCGGCGAACGCATCCGGATCGCCGGCCTGGCCGTACTCGCCGGCCAGGAAGCCACCGTGGTGGCTCGGGAAGATGACCGGCTCGGCGCCGAGTCGCTCTGCGGCGGCGTGGGCGCCGCGGTTCGCCATCTCGCCCTCGGACTCGGCGCCCGCGGCCAGGACGATCCTGGTCGGAGCGGCGCGCAGTGCATCGAAGTCCGGCTCGTAGTGGGTGGTGGTGATGATGCTCTGGCTGAGCATCGTGTCGGTCCGTGAGCCGTCGTCCTCGGCCGGCATCCCGAACACCGCCGGGTCCGGGGCCGGCTGGCCGGCGTCCTCGGCGGTGAACGAACCCCGGTGCCCGACGACCACGATGAAGTGGGCCATCCCCGCGCCCGATCCGCTGCGCTCGTACGTGTCATGGATCGCGCGGCACGACCGCGAGCGCATGCTCGCGGTCGGGCAGGATGGAGGCGAGCGGCGGCTCGTGCGCCACGAGCGTCCGGACGTCCCCGGGGTGCGTGGCGACCAGGGCGAGGGCGTTCACCGCGCCACCGCTGCTGGCGAACAGGTCGACGGGACCGCCACCGATCGCCCGGATGACTCGATGAAGGTCATCGGCGTGATCGTCGGGCGCTACTCGACTTCCCGGCTCGTTCAGCGTGCTTCGCTCCGAGCCACGCGGGTCGTAGGTGACGACCGTGCGGTCCGTGAAGTGACCGGCCAGCGTGGCGAAGCCGGCGGCGCCCATCGGCGACCCGATGAGCATGAGGATCGGCTCCGTGCTCGCCTCGTTGCGACGGATGTCGTAGGCAAGGATGGCCCCCGGCACGTCCAGGGTGCGGGTCGTCGGCTCAGCGGTGGCGGTGTTCATCGTCCCCCTCCTTCGGTGTCTGCGCTCACGTGCTCGGTGCGGCATCCTCGGCGAGGATCGCGTCGATCTGGCCGACGGCCTGCGTCAGGCCCTCCTCCATGCCCATCGCGAGGAGCTGCTCCAGGGCCTCGGCGCTTGGGAAGGTGCTTTCGATCGACATCCGCGTGCGCCCGGTCCCGATCTCCTCGATCCGGACCCGCGCCACGGACAGCGGCATGTCGGGGTTCGGCGTGCCGTCAGCGTTGGCGAAGCCGTCCCGGAAGGCGAGGTGACGCGGCGGCTCGGCCTCGAGGACCTCCCAGTACCCGCGCGGCTGATCGCCCTCGGGCCCGGTCATGTGGTACTCGGCGCGGCCGCCCGGCGCAAGGTCGTGCTTGGTGAAGGTGGCGGGATAGGTCGGCGGGCCCCACCAGCGCTCGAGCTGGCGTGGGTCTGCCCAGAGCTGCCACACCCGCTCGACCGAGGCCTCGAACTCGGCCTCCAGGGTCATGGTCAGGGTCTGCGGGTCCTTGCGGACGGCGGTCACGGTCATCGATCTACCCCCTTCATCTCGCTGACGAGCGCGGCCATGCGGTCCACGCGTCCTCGCCAGAGCTCCTCGTACTGGTCGAGCAGGCGGCGCGCGACGCGCAGCCCCTCGAGGTTGGTGCAGACGACCTTGCGGCGCCCGATTGGGGCCTTGGTGACGAGGCCGGCCCGCTCGAGGATGGCGACGTGCTTCTGGACCGCCGCGAAGCTCATCGGGTAGTGGCTGGCCAGCTCGGCGACGCCCTCCCCGCCGTCGATCGCGCGACGCACGATGTCGCGTCGCGTGGGATCAGCAAGGGCGCCGAACATGCGGTCGAAGTCAGGCGGGGCGATCTGCATATGTACAACCATACGGTTGTACATGAGCGGTGTCAAGCAGGTCGGACCGACGCAGCCTGATCCGCCCTCGAGTGCCTCGCGAGGCGAATGGGCCGGCTACGGCAGCAGGACCGCGATCGCCTCGAGCGGAACCGGGTTGGAGGCGAGGACCACCTCGGCCGCGGCGCGGACCCTGGGGGTGATCGACGCCACGTACGCCCGGGCGATCGGCTTCTTGTCCTCCGCGGCGGAGGTGTCGCGGAGCATCAGCCAGCCGCCGACGACCCAGATCGCCATCTCGACCAGGTCGACGGCGTAGTAGTCCACCCGGTCGCGCTCGGGCACCGCCTTGAGCTCGCCCACGGCCTGGTCGAAGAGACCGGTCAGCTCGACCAGGAGGGACTTCTCGGTGGCCATGTCGGAGGGGTACTCGGCGGCCTGCCACTCCGTGAGCAGCGGATCGAGCGACCGGTTGAGGATCTTGCCGATGGCCGCGACCACCTGCAGCTGGCTCGTGCCCTCGTAGATGTTGGTGATGCGGACGTCCCGGAAGAGGCGCTCGATGTTGAACTCGCGCATGTAGCCCGCGCCACCGTGGACCTGCATGGCCTGGTAGCAGACCCGGTTGCCCATCTCGGTGGCGCAGTACTTCACCATCGGGGTGAGGGTCTCGGACAGCGCCTGGGCCTGCTTGTGGCGGGCGCGGATGGCGGGATCCGTGTCCGTACCGCCCTCCTCGAGGGCTCGCTCATGGACCTTCCACAGGTCCACCCAGCGTCCCGTCTCGGCCAGGAGGGTCCGCGTGGCCTCCAGGTCCGCCCGCATCGAGAGCAGGAGCCGGCCCACCGCCGGCAGGTTCCGGATCGGCTTGCCGAACTGGACGCGCGCGCGGGAGTACTTGTCGGCCTCCCGGTAGGCGGCTTCCGCGATGCCCAGGGCCTGGGCGGCCACCGCCAGGCGCGCGCCGTTCATCAGGTTCATGGCGTAGCGCATGAGCCCGAAGCGGCGCTTGCCGAGCAGGATCGCCGGGGTGTTGCTGTACTGGATCTCGCATGTCGGCGACGCGTGGATCCCCATCTTGTTCTCGATGCGGCGGATCTTCACCGTGGCGTCGCGCTCGACCAGGAACATGGAGAGGCCGCGAGCGTCGGTGGAGCCTTCCTCGCTGCGGGCCAGGACCAGCGACACGTCCGCCAGCCCGTTGGTGATGAAGCGCTTGACGCCGTTGAGGTGCCACTGGCCCGTGGCCTCGTCGAGGGTCGCGCGCGTGCCCACGGCGCCCAGGTCCGAGCCGGCGTCGGCCTCGGTCAGGACCATCGCCCCGGAGACCTCGCCGCGCGCGAAGCGGGGCAGGACCCGGGCCTTGGTCTCCGGATCACCGATCTCCTCCAGCAACGAGGCAATCTCCTGGAGGCCGTACACGGTCATCAGGCCGCTCTCCGCCCGGGCCACGATCTCGACCATCATCTGGTACACGGACTCGGGCAGGTTCAGGCCGCCGTACTCGCGTGACAGCATGGCGCCGAAGAGCTCCGCCTGGCGCAGGGCGTCGATGGCGGCCACGGTGGCGTCGGCGTAGGTGACCTCGCCGTCCTGGTAGTGGGCGCCTTCCTCGTCCGCCTCGGCCGCCCGGGGCGCCACGCGCTCGCCGCAGACCTCGCCCAGGACCTCGAGCACGATGCGGTAGTTGTCCCTGGCGTCGGCGTAGTTGCGCGGGGCGGTGGCGTAGAGATCCGCCTCGGAGTAGCCCTTCTCCTTGAGCTCCAGCACCTCGCGCAGGTCGAGCTGCTCCAGGCGGAACTGCAGGTCCGGGTTGTCGAGGAAGAAGTTCTCGCTCATTCGGCTTCTCGCTGGTCGGTGGAGCGCTCGCGCAGGGCCTTGATGATCATGGGCACGACCTCCCCGACCTCGCCGACGATGCGGTAGTGCGCGATCTGGAACATCGGCGCGGCAGGATCGGTGTTGATGGCGATGATCTTGGACGACTGGTCCATGCCGGCCCGGTGCTGGATCGCGCCCGAGATGCCGGCGGCGATGTACAGGCGGGGCCGGACCGTGGTCCCGGTCTGGCCCACCTGGTACTCGCGGCCGATCAGTCCCGCGTCAACGGCGGCGCGCGAGGCGCCGACCTCGCCGCCGAGCTGGTTGGCCAGGTCGCGCAACAGGGCGAACTCGGCAGCGTCGGAGACGCCCGCGCCGCCGGACACGATCACCGCCGCGTCCTTGAGCTTGACGGTGGAGTGCCGGACCTGCCGGCTCAGGACCTCCAGGGCGAAGTCGCCCGGCTCGAACTCGGGCAGCACCGCCTCCACGACCCCTGTTCGGCCGGGATCCGCGGCGGGCATGTGCATGACTCCCTCGCGGACCGTCGCCATCTGGGGCCGCGTGCGCGGGTTGACGATCGTGGCGACCAGGTTCCCGCCGAAGGCCGGCCGGATCTGGTACAGGAGCTTGGTGTAGGTCCGATCCTCGCGCTTGACGTAGTAGTCGCCGATCTGCAGGTCCGTGCAGTCGGCGGTCAGGCCGCAGCGCAGGGCGCTGGCGACACGCGGTGCAAAGTCCCGGCCGTTGGGCGTGCCGCCGACCAGGAAGATCTCGGGCCTGCGCCGGCGCGCCTCGCTGATCGCCACGCGGGCGTAGGGGAGGGTGCGGTACTGGGCCAGCTGGGGATGGTCGGCCAGCAGGACGCGGTCGGCGCCGTGGCGAATGACCTCCCGGGCCAGCTCCTCGACGCCGTGCCCGCACAGCAGGCCCACCACCTCGTAGCCCAGCTGGCCGGCCAGCTCGCGGGCCCTGCCGGTCAGCTCCAGGCTGACGTCGGCAATTCGGCCGTCGGTGTGCTCAATGAAGACCCAGATGCTCTTCGACTCGGTCACGTTCGTCTGCTCGGTCATGGCCGCCTACCCGACGATGTATTCGTGGACCAGCTCGGCGACCATGGCCGCGATGGCCTCGGACGTGGGCGGGACCGTCTTGCTCTCGGTGCTCTCCAGGACCACGAAGTTGACCTTGTGGACCTGGGTCGGCGAGCCGGCGAGGCCGATGGCCTCGGCCGAGACGCCGATGTCGTCTGCCGTCCAGACCGGGATCTCGAGGTCGCGGGCGCTGACGTACTCCTCGAGCGCCGCCTGGGTCTCGAACTCGGGCCATCGCCTCTGGAGATCCGCGTATTCCCCCGAGGTCGCGGCCAGCTTGCGCGCGATCTGGCGGCGGACGGACGGCGGGCGGGGCGTGTTGGCCGAGCCGACCACGGTCAGCAGGCAGGGCATCTGGCAGCGCACGACCTCCGATCCGGAGTCCAGCGCGCGCTCGGCGGTGATCCGGCCGTCGGCGATCTCCAGGATGGACTCCGCGTACGTGATCTGCGGGATGCCCAGCTTCTCGGCCGTCTGCGGGCCCACCTGGGCCGTGTCGCCGTCGATGGCCTGGCGCCCGGCCAGGACCAGGTCGTACCTGCCGATCTTCTCGATCGCCTTCTGGAGGGCGAAGGAGGTGGCCAGGGTGTCGGCTCCGGCGAAGCGGCGATCGGTCAGCAGGACGACCTTGTCGGCCCCGCGCCACAGCGACTCGCGCAGGATGTTGGCGGCCTTGGGCGGGCCCATGGTGATCACGGTGACCGTCCCACCGTGACGCTCCTTGATCTGGAGCGCCATCTCCAGCGCGTTCAGGTCCTCCGGGTTGAAGATGGCCGACAGGGCGTTGCGGTTCATGGTGCCGTCTTTGGTCATCACGTCGCCGGTGATGTTGTGCGTGTCGGGCACCTGCTTGACCAGGACCACGCTGTCGATCGGTCTGGAGTCCGTCATCCAAGTCTCCGGAGGTCGCCGGCGGGCGCCGGCTCTGGGTGTCGCGTCTCGGGTTGCGGACGCCTCCCGGGCAGCGGGAGCGGTCGGGGCGTCCTTCGAGTGCCCAAGGATAGCCGCGGGCAGGTCGGGTCGTCCCGCCCGTGTGGGACGACCTCCTCGGTGACCGAACCCGCTCCGGGGCGCTCGTTCGCGGTTGGCCCTTCGCGCGGCGCCGCCGACGCCCGGAGGCCGCGGGCAGGCGGGCGCCCTTCGTTCAGGCCGGGTCGAGGCGGCCCCGCAGGAGGTCCGCGCCGGACTCGTCCGCCAGGCGGTAGGCCCAGCCCGCGCCGTCCCGCCAGGCAGTGGAAAGGAGGGTCGTGCCCGGCGCTGCCGGTCGCAGGTACTCCATGCGGTAGGTGCGCGGCAGGGCCGCGGTCGCGGCGTCTCCATCGTCGCCCGCAGTGGCCACCGCCTCGTCGAGCCAGTCCAGGTAGACGCCGTTGTTGGCGTGGTTCATCGGGTCGAGCTCTCGCAGGCGGGGCGAGAAGCGCATCTCGGCAGCACCGGTCGGGCCGGGCGGGAGGTCCACCCGGATCGGCGGGAACGGCCCGGGGCCGTCGATGGGGGCATGCTCGAACTCGGACGGAATCCGGACCGGGACGCGGCCGTTGGTCATCGCCCAGTCGATCAGGATGACGGCGCGGAGGTCGCCGGCGGCACTGACGACGCCCGTCTCGCGGCGGGCCATGACCTTCCGATAGCCGGTCAGGCGCGTGGTGACCGTGACCGCCTCGCCGTCGGCGATGGGGCCCAGGATGCGCGCCTCGACCGCCCGCACCAGCCAGGCCACGCCCTTCTTCGCGTACCAGGGGCGCGGGAAGCCCAGAGCCTCGGAGTGTCGCCAGGCGACGTCCTGCACGTAGCCCAGGAGCGCGGACCCGCGCAGCAGGCCGCGCGGCGTCGCCTCGTCGAAGCGCACCCGGTACTCCGCCGCGTGGCGCATCGGCAGGGCCGGATCGACCGGGCTCATCGCAGGGTCCCCACGAGGCTCACCGCGGCTTCCGCACGAGGCTCACCGCGGCTTCCGTCCTGCCAGGGCGTCGAGCGCTTCCAGGGTCACGACGACCGTCCCCTGCTTCGGAGCCGTCTGCTGCGCCAGGCGCACCGCGCAGCTGATCCGGACGTCGTAGACGATGAGGCCAACCCGCAAGGCCGTCTCCTCCTCCGCAGCGTGGCGCCGCGCGTCGTCGAGCTGGTTGAGGACGTCCGCGTTGATTCCCCGCGCGCCCCACTTGCAGTCCCACGCCTCGGCGCGCGCAGGGACCTCCACCGTGAGGTCGTAGGGGTGGATCTCCGCCGCGACGCCGTCGAAGAGGATGCGTCGTTCGCGGCGCACCGCCGTCCCCACGGGACCCGCCGGCGCCGCCGTCGCCTCCACGCGCTGCCGCACCAGGACCTCGGCCAGCTCCTCGACGAACGCACCGCGGTACTGTGACCGGACCTGCTCGCCCCGGCCGGCGACCTCCAGGCTGGCCGCGAGGAGCGACTCGGCGCGATCGCGGTCGGGCGCGTCCGGGCCCAGCACGGTCGGGAAGATCGATCGCCAGATTGCGGCATCGACAGATTCGCCGTTCATCACCGCGCGGGCCATCAGCCGCTGAGGGTACGTCGCGTCGGCCGCGAGGGCGGCCAGCCGCCCGACCAGCGGGTCCGCCTGAATCCCCGCGTAGACGACAGCCCGGGCATCCTTGGCGGCGTCCTGGAAGCGCACGGCGTCAGGCCCCGGCAGCGCCGGGGGCGCGTGGCGCGGTATCGGCGGGTGTGGCCGCCGATCCTGGGGCTCCGGCGGCGGGGGTGGCCGCCGGTCCTGGGGCTCTGGCGGCGGGGTGGCCGCCGGTCCTGGGGCTCTGGCGGCGCCAGGGAGCGGGCCGAGCGCCAGCTCGACGACCGCCGGGAACGTCGACAGCCAGTCGATCGCCCGGTGCGGGTCGCTGATCCGCGCAACCTCTTCGCAGACGGCGTCCACGGCACCGGCACGGTCGGCGCGCAGGGACACCCCCAGGTCTGGCCCGGCTGCTGCACGGAGCCTGGCCCGGCCCGCTTCCGCAAGCGTCGTGACGTACGTCCACTCGTCCTCGATCACCTCGCCGAGCTCGGCCAGGGCGTCGAGGGCCGCGAGGGCGGAGGCCAGGGCCGCGCCGCGCGTGGCGGCGGGCGGGTCGGAGGGCGGCGGTGTGGCAAGGTCGGGCATCCCGCGAAGGGTACCGCCACCGCGGTCGATCAGGCGGCGCGGGTCCGAGCGGGAGGCAGCCGGCGCCGGGCGTCCGGCGCGGGGGCGTGCGGGCAGGGCCGCGTCGCGGACACCCGGCGCCAGGCGCCAGGCGTCAGGCGTCAGGCGTCAGGCAGCGTGCGGGCCGCTGCGGCGCTCGTGGTCGCGGACCGCGAGCTCCGCGCGCGTGGCGATCTCCTCGAGGCGCCGGTGGCTCTTCGCATCCCAGGCGCCCGAGTAGACGGCGATGGCCTGGTGGCGAAGCCGCGTGGCCTCCGCTCGGCCTGTGGATCGCTCCAGCGCCTCCACGGCATCGAGGACGCGTCGGTAGATGCGGGGCAGGGCCTCGGCGACGGACGCTTCCGGGTGCATGGGCGCAGCGTCGTCCGCGACCCGAAGCGGAGCCATCCCCCGAAGGTACGGCCCGGCCGCGTCAGTCGCCGGGGTGCGACCCGGAACGGATCTCGAACCGTCCGAGCCCCCCGACGGCGCGGCCCCAGCGAGGGATGACGCGGTCGACCCGGGCCCCTGCGGGCCCGCGGCCCAGCTCCACCAGCAACGCCTCCAGGTTGGCCCGCGATCCTTCGGCGACGCAGCGCACCGAGCCGTCGGACTCGTTCGCGACCCAGCCGTGCAACCCGAGCCGGCGCGCCGCCTCCAGGGCGAACCAGCGATAGCCGACCCCCTGGACGCGACCCACGACGGTGGCGTCGATCCGGGCGCCCGGGGGCGCCCATCCCAGCGGCTCGCCGGTCCCGCCGTTCCCACCGTTCCCCGGCGCGCTCACGGTTTCACGCCGCCGGCGTCGCGCGGGGCCACGCGAGGACGAGGACGTCCACCAGCAGCTCCGGGTTGGCGTTCGCCTCCAGGAGCCTTGATGCGCGTGCCAGGCGGCCGACGAACGCCGCAGCGGCCCCGGGGCGGACCCGGCCTGCAACGGCCTGGAGATCATCGAGGAGGGCGGGGTCCCGCGCGGACCCGGGCGACCCGGCGGCAACCACGGCGAGGTCGCGGCCGACGGCCGTCCAGGTGGCAAGGAGCGCGGTCGCGGCCAGGCGCCGCTCTGCTGGCGTGCCACGGGCCGGTCGCGCGTCCGCATCGGCCTCCGGGCCACCCGCGCCACCGGCACCCGCGCCACCGGCACCAGCTGGCCCGGCATCCGGTCCAGGCGCCGCGAGCGCCGTGTCGCCGAGCGCGCCGCCGAGGCGGACGAGGTCGGCCGACCGCGCAAGGAGCTCGCGGCCGGCGGCCAGCCGTTCGGCGTCTCCGAGGGACCCGAGGTCCAGGATCGAACGTGCAATCTCCTCCCGGGCGGTCACCATCTCGGGCGCGGCGGCAAGGGCGAGAGCCATGCCCGGACGCCCGTCCGCGAGGCGGGCGAGCCGGGCGGAGCGCGGTGGCTCGACGCCGTGCTCGGCGAGGAGGCCCTCCATGGCTCGAATGCCGACGGGGCCAAGGCGCAGCGTCGCGCTGCGGGACCGGACGGTGGGGAGGAGGCGTTCGGGTTCGGCGGCGCAGAGGATGAGCGTGGCCCCGGGCGGCGGCTCCTCCAGGGTCTTGAGGAGGGCGTTCTGGGCGTCCTCGTTGAGGCGGTGGGCACCCTCGACGATCGCCACCCGGCGGGTCCCCTCCACGGGAAGGCGCGCCAGCTCCCGGAGGAGGTGGCGAACGGTCCCGGGCTCGGGATCCTCCGGGTTCCCGATGCGCACCTGGTGCCCGGCGCCCTCGGGAGCCAGACGGTGGAGGTCCTGGTGGCCACCGGCGTCGATGAGATGGCAGGAGCGGCACGCTCCGCAGGGTCGCGCGGACGGATCCTCCGCGTGACACAGGAGTCCGGCCGCCAGGTCGAGCGCGAGCGTCGTCTTGCCGACGGACGCCGGGCCGACGAGCAGGAGCGCCTGGGGCGCCCCGCTGCGGATCATCCGCTCGACGGCGCCCACGGCGGCCGGCTGACCGCGCGTGGCGAACCGGCTGTCGCCGGGGACGCGTCGCCGAGGCCCCGGCCGCGGACGCGGCGGGACCTCGGCAGCTGGACGAGCGCGGGCGCGCGCGGCCGGCATGTTCGAAGACGACGGGGCCGGGGCCCCGAGGTCAGGAGCCCTCGGTGGACGCAGCCTTGCGGGTGCGCGGCTTGCGGGCCGGCGCCTCCGCCGCCGGGGCGGCTGCTTCGGCGGGTGCGGAAGGCGGGGCCTCCGCCGAGCCGGCCGGCTTGCGGGTGCGCGGCTTGCGGGCCGGCGCCTCCGCGGCCGGGGCGGCTGCTTCGGCGGGTGCGGAAGGCGGGGCCTCCGCCGAGCCGGCCGGCTTGCGGGTGCGCGGCTTGCGGGCCGGCGCCTCCGCCGCCGGGGCGGCTGCTTCGGCGGGTGCAGCCGGGGCATCCGCCGAGCCGGCCGGCTTGCGGGTGCGCGGCTTGCGGGCCGGCGCCTCCGCGGCCGGGGCGGCTGCTTCGGCGGGTGCAGCCGGGGCATCCGCCGAGCCGGCCGGCTTGCGGGTGCGCGGCTTGCGGGCCGGCGCCTCCGTGGCCGGGGCGGCTGCGGAAGCCGGGGCATCCTGCCGGGCGAGCTTCGAGGCGAGCTGGGCCCTCAGGAGCTCCTCGAGCTCCGGCGGGACCTCGCTCCACGGCTCCGCCGAGGAGCGGCGCTCCGGCGCCCGGTCGCGGACCGGGGCCTGCTGCGGGGGACGCGCGGGCCGCTGCCCGCCGCCCTGGCCGCCCCGCTGGCCGCCGCCTGACCCGCCGCCCGGGACACCGCGGCCGGCGACCTCCGGCAGACGGCTGCCACGACCTCCATACCGCTCGCGGTCGACAGCAGCGGCGTACGCGCCGCCTCGGCCGCGCTGGCCGCCGCGCTGGCCGCCACGCTGGCCCCCTGCGGACGGCGCGCCTCGACGACGCTCTGCCAGCAGGTACTCGGGGATCGCAGGCTCGTCGTCGAACTCCTCGTCGTCCGCGGACGACACGGCCCGCGGCGCCGTGGGCACGCCGATCTGCGAATCCCAGACGGACCCGAACGCAGCCGGACGTGGCGCCGGGCGCGCGGGCTCGCCGTCCTCGTCCTCCTCGTCCTCCGCGGCCACGTCGTCGGCGACGATCACCTCCCCGACGGGCTGCTCCGGAGAGCCCTCCGCCACGGCCTCGTCCTGACCGCGACCGCGACCGCGACCGCGACCGCCGCGGCGACGGCGGCGCCGGCGGCGCTCGTCGCCTTCCTCGGCGGTCTCACCATCGCCCGAGACCTCAGCATCCTCGGTGACGAGCACGTCGTCCTCTTCCTCGACAACGGCTGTCTCGCTCGCGGCGATGCGTGCCGCGGCGGCCTTCGAGAGCTTCTCGCCCGGGAGCGCCACCAGGGCGCCTCCCGCACTCGCGGCCCCACCGGCAGCCGGAGCCGGCTCGGCGGCGGGCTCGGCGGCGGGCTCGGCGGCGGGACGGCGGACCCTGCTCCGGCCACGGCTGGTCGTGGTCGGCTCGGCAGCGACCTCCTCGGCCCGCTCCGGGCGGGCCCGGCCACGTCCCCGGCCACGTCCCCGGCCGGTCCCCTCCGACTCCTTGTCGGGGACCTCGGTCATCGAGAGATCCTCGTCGTCGGACGCGACACGCCGGCCCGAGACCGTGGAGCCCTTCTCCACCTTGGCGAGCTGCGTGATGTCGGTGAACTTGTCGGCAACCTCCATGAGGTCGGAGCTCGTGTTGCCACGGAAGCTGATGACCTCGACGCGCACGCCGGTCTCCTGGACCGCGCGGATGGCGGGAGCGAAGTCGCCGTCGCCGGAGACGACCACCGCGACGTCGAGGTTGCGGGACGTCTTCATGAGGTCCACGACGAGCTCGATGTCGAGGTTCGCCTTCACCTTGCCGTCGCCGTACTTGCGGATGTCCTTGCTGACGACCTTGAAGTTGTTGCGCGCCAGGAAGGAATGGAAGTTGCGCTGGTTCTCGTTGTCCGGGTCGAGGCCCGTGTACGCATAGGCGCGCACGAGATCCCGGCCGGCGGTTGCCGCCTTCAGGAGGAGGACGTAGTCGATGTCCACCCCGGCCGCCTTGGCGGCATAGAAGATGTTCGCCACGTCCACGAAGACGGCGACGTTCTTGCCCACTGGTACTCCTCAGCTGCTGCTGCGGGCGCCGGCTGCCCGGTGGCCCGCCTGCCGGTCGCGCAATCCGCGCGTCCCGGCTTACCTCTTGCCGGCGGAGGCCCGATCCGCCGTGATTCGACATTCGATGCGCTGGTCCGCCGCCCGGAAGCCGAGCCGATCCCACGCAGGCGGCGCATCGCCGTCCACGGGGGGCGTCGCTTCGACGACGGCGCATCCCTTGTTGCGTGCAGACCGGAGCAGCTCCTCCAGGAGGAGCCCGGTCACGCGGTCCGCGTCGTGGTGGGCGTCGACCACGAGAAGGTCGATCGTCCCGACGTAGCCGCCCGACCGCACCGATGGCCGGAGCGCGAGAACCGCGGTCCCGACCATCGTGCGGAGCGTCTCCGCCACGATCACGCTCGCCTGTGGAAGGTAGACGAGCTGCCGGAGCAGGTCCGCGGCATCGAGTGAAGCGGCGGGAGCCGCCGGCGCGGACGCGGCGACGAGCGCGATGATGCGCTCGACGTCGGTGATCCGTGCCGCCCGAACCTGGTATTCCACTCCGAGGGCTTGACCTCGCACAGGAGGGCGACCCCTGATCCGAGATGGGGAGCTTGCGGTCGGGCTCGACCGGGCTCCGGCGTCTGGCGCCGCACCGGGGCGGGGAGCGCGCTCTCGCGCTCGCCCGGCCACGCCGGGGCGCACGACGCCCGTATTGCATTCGGGTCGCCAACGCCTAATATACGGCATCGCTCCACCCACGACGCACGGAGCGTCGGTCGCCCTCGACCTGCGGACGTGACCTTCCCCCCGAAGGCGCGTTCCGTCCCCCGGGACGAGGAGGCGAAGCGGCGCGTTGCTGGATCGGCTGGAGGGTCGCACGACTCTGGGAGGGGTCGCGCGGGAGGAATTGAGGAGGAGTACATGAAGCTCACCCGTCTGGGTGCGGCGATCGCCGTCGCAGCCATCGTTGTCGGCGCGTGCGGAGGCACGGGCGGCAGCGGCAAGGACCCTCAAGATCGGGATCTCGTTCCCGCTCTCCGGCAGCTCGCTCGCGAGCGCCGGCCCGGCGCGCGAGGGCGCGCTGCTTGCGATCAAGGAGGCCAACGCCGCCGGGACGGTCAAGGGCTACACCCTGAGTCGCGGACGTCCTCGACCACGCGGTCAACGGCGTCCACGACCCGCAGCAGGGCGCCAAGGACATGACGACGCTCGTCTCGGATGCCGCCGTCGTCGGCGTCGTCGGGCCCGTTCAACTCGAGCGTCGCCAAGGTCCAGATCCCGATCTCGAACGAGGCCGGCCTGTTCCAGTGCTCGCCCGCGAACACGAACCCGGACCTCACCAAGGGCGACAAGGGCAAGGAGCTCCGGCCCAAGGATCCGGTCGGATCAACTACGTCCGCGTCGCGGCGACCGACGACATCCAGGGCCCGGCCGTCGCGACCTACGGGGTGAAGACGCTCGGCCTGAAGAAGGTCGCGATCATCGACGACACGGAGACCTACGGCAAGGGCTCGCCGACGCCTTCGAGGCCGAGTGGAAGAACGCTCGGCGGCGACGGTCGTCGGCCGCGAGGGCGCCCCGAAGGGCACCACCGACTACCTCCCGGTTCTCACCAAGTTCAAGGAAGGCGCGCCCGACGCCGTGTTCTACGGCGGCGTGACCGCCGACCGGCGGCGGCCTCGTCCGCAAGCAGATGCCGCAGGCCGGCCTCGGCGAGCTCGTCTACCTCGGCGGCGACGGCATCCAGGACGGCCGCGGCGACACCAGCGGATCGTTCATCAACATCGCCGGCGAGGCGGCGGCCAACTCCTTCAGCTCTGTCGCCGCGATCGACGAGTATCCCGGGCAAGGCCGACTTCGCCAAGCAGTACGAGGCCGAGTACAAGGTCGCCCCGGGCGCCTACAGCGCTTCTGGCTACGCCTGCGCCCAGGTCATCATCGCGGCCATCGCAGCGCAGCCACCAAGGGCGACGTGACCCGCGAGAGCGTTCGCGCCGCGGGCACGGATCCGGCCATCGCCTTCGAGACCGTCCTCGGCTCCATCAAGTTCGACGCGGTCGGCGACACGAACCAGCAAGATCATCTCGCTCTACAAGGTCGACATGACCGCCGCCGACGGCGACCGGCGACTGGGTCTTCGACAACCAGGTCAACTACGGCAACTAGGCCGCTCAGCGCACCTCGCTGACCCGAAGCCGGGGAGCCCGACGCCGGGCTCCCCGGCTTCTCCTCTCACCGCTCGGCTTTCCATCGCGAGCCGCGGAGGGATCCCCCGATGACCGCTCCCGCCGCCACGGCCGAGCGCCCCCCGTCCCGGTCACTGTCGGGTTCCTCGACCCAGCTGCTGACCCAGGTGGCCATCGTCGCGGCGCTGCTCGTCATCGCGTTCCTGGTCCTGGGGCCGGAGCAGTTCGTCAACGCCCTGACCCTCGGCGCGATCTACGCGCTCGTGGCCATCGGCTACACGATGGTCTACGGGATCATCGAGCTCATCAACTTCGCCCACGGCGACGTGTTCATGGTGGGCACCTTCGTCAGCCTGTCGCTGCTGACGTCCCTCGGGTTCGCCGGCGCCGTCACGGGATCCGCTGCTGCTCGTGGGCCTGCTCGTCCTGACTCTTCGTCTTCACGTCGGTGGTCATGGGGATCGTCGGCGTGCTCATCGAACGGTCCGCCTACCGGCCCCTGCGCAATGCGCCGCGCCTCGCGCCGCTCATCACCGCGATCGGCGTCTCGTTCATCCTCCAGAACATCGTCCAGATCTTCTACGGTCCGTTCCAGACGAACTCGCCGCAGATCTTCCCCACCGACTGGTTCATCGAGATCGGCAAGGCGAGGATCCCGGTCCTCAGCTTCTTCGTCGTCGCTGTCGCGATGGGCCTCATGATCGTGACCTGCAGCTGTTCATCGGGCGCACACGCCTCGGGCGCGCCATGCGGTCGACCGCGCTCGATCGCGATGCCGCCGCGCTCATGGGCGTGAACATCAACCGGACGATCGCGATCACCTTCTTCATCGGCTCCGCCCTGGCCGGCGCGGCGGGCGTGGTGTACGGCCTCCAGTACGGCGTCACCCGCTTCGACCTCGGCTTCCAGGCCGGCCTGAAGGCCTTCACGGCGGCCGTCCTCGGCGGGATCGGCAACACCGTTGGCGCGGCACTCGGCGGCTTCATCATCGGCTTCATCGAGGTCAGCCGCCGTCGCCGGCTACGGGCGCTGGGGCCCGGCGATCGTCTTCGCCGTCCTCGTCATCGTCCTCGTCTTCCGGCCCGCGGGCCTGCTCGGGACAGCAGGTGGGAGAGCGCGCATGAGCGTCGTGCAGGACGTCCCGGCGCCAGGCCGCCGCCGGTGGGCTGCGCCCGCTGCTCGCCGACGCTCGGCGGACGCCACCGATCCATGGAGCGATCATCGTCGGGATGGCGATCGTCGCGGTCGTCCTGCCGACTGCTCGCCGCCCTGCCGCCGTTCTCGGCGTTCCAGAACCAGATCTCCTGGATCGACGGCTTCACGAACGCCGGCGTCTTCGTGCTCCTGGCCCTCGGCCTGAACCTCGTCGTCGGCGTGGCCGGCCTGCTTGACCTGGGCTACGCAGCCTTCTTCGCGATCGGCGCCTACGCGTACGCGTACGCCGCCTCGCCGTTCGGCAACCAGATCCTCGGAATCGACGTGGCGAAGCGCTCGGCGACGCCAAGGCCGGCTGATCTTCTGGCCGATGCTGATCATCGGGGCGCTCGTGGCGGCCACGTTCGGGATCCTGCTCGGCGCACCGACGCTGCGCCTGCGCGGCGACTACCTCGCCATCGTCACCCTCGGCTTCGGCGAGATCGTGCCGATCGTCTTCCTCAACTCCGACGCAGCTGACCAACGGAACGAACGGGATCGGCGGAGTCTACCGACCGTACCTGCCCGGCGTCGGCACGTTCACGGCATCCAATCCGTGGCCCTACTACCTGACGATGATCGGGATCGTCACGGTCGTGATGATCTTCTGCTATCGCCTCGGTGGAGAGCCGCATCGGGCGCGCCTGGGAGGCGATCCGCGAGGACGAGCTGGCGGCCGGCGTCGAACGGCATCAACACGGTCACGACGAAGCTCCTCGCCTTCGCGCTGGGCGCCTCGACCGCCGGCATCGCCGGCGTCTTCAATGCCGCCAAGCTGACCGTGGTGAGCCCGGACCAGTTCGCGTTCGTCGTCTCCTTCACGGTCCTGGCCATGGTGGTCCTCGGCGGCATGGGCAACTTCTGGGGCGTCGCTGTCGGCGCGTTCGTGATCTACACGATCAACAACGTGGTCCTCAAGACGCTCAACGACTTCTTCGACACCGTCGGCATCCCGATCCTCAGGGACATCGACTTCATCCGGCCTGCAGTTCCTGCTCTACGGCATCGCGCTCGTGGCAATGATGCTGCTGCGCCCGGAGGGCCTCTTCCCGAACAGTCGACGCAAACGCGAGCTCCACGCCGAGGTCACCCAGCCCGGCGAGGACGAGATGACCCTCTCCGAAGTCAGCGAGGAGGGCGGGCGATGAGCGACCAGCGCAACATCCTCGTGGCGAACAAGGTCACCCGGCGGTTCGGCGGCCTCGTCGCCGTCAACGAGGTCGACTTCACGATCCCGGAGGGCTCGATCGTCAGCCTGATCGGCCCGAACGGGGCCGGCAAGACGACGTTCTTCAACGTCCTCCTGGGGATCATCGACCCGACCGGTGGGACGGTCGAGTTCACTCGGGCGCCAGATGATCGCCCGGCCGCGCCGGGTCGGCCTCGAGTCGCTGGTCTGGGTCGCCCCGTCGGTGCTGATCGTCCTTGTCAGCCTGGCGCTGGGGGTGACGGGCATCCTGGCCGGCACCGGGATCGCCCTCGCGGGCGTCGCCGCGATCGGCTTCCTGGTCGCGACGCTCCTGCTGGCGATCGTCCGGCCGCTCTGGTACCAGAACTTCCTCGTCCGCCTCGGGCATCTTCCGCAGTGCCCGGCCGAACGACATGGTCCAGGCCGGCGTCGCCCGGACGTTCCAGAACATCCGACTCTTCAAGAACATGACGGCCGTGGAGAACGTGCTGATCGGGATGCACACCCAGATGCACGCCTCGCTCGCTCGACGGCTTCCTCAGCACGCGCCGGGCACGGCGCGAGGAGGACAAGTCCGACCGACGAGCCCAGGAGCTCCTGACCGTCGTGGGGCTGCACGGGATCGGCAACGAGCTGGCGAAGAACCTCCCCTACGGCGACCAGCGGCGCCTGGAGATCGCCCGGGCGCTGGCGGCCAACCCGAAGCTGCTCCTGCTCGATGAGCCGGCGGCCGGCATGAACCCGAAGGAGACCCTCGACCTCACGAAGCTGATCTCGAAGCTTCGCTCGGAGCTCGGGCTCACCGTCCTGCTCATCGAGCACGACATGAAGGTGGTCATGGGGATCAGCGACCGCGTGACGGTCCTCGACGCCGGCCGCAAGATCGCCGAGGGCACGCCGGAGGAGGTCCGCCGTGACCCACGGGTCATCGAAGCGTACCTCGGGACGCCCGCGGCATGAGCGCCACGACGCCGCCGGCACGGCAGCTCCCGACACGACGGGGACCGCCGTCCTCCGCCTGACCGACGTCAACACGTACTACGGCGCGATCCATGCCCTGCGCGGGATCGAGCCTGGAAGTCCACCGCGGCGAGATCGTCACCCTGATCGGCGCCAACGGCGCCGGCAAGACGACGACCCTCAAGACGATCTCCGGGCTCCTCCATCCCCGCGTGGGGACGGTGGCAGTTCGAAGGAAAGGACATCTCGCACGTCGCGCCCCACGACCTCGTCCGGCTACGGCATCGGCCAGGCCCCCGAGGGTCGCCGGATCTTCTCGCGCCTGACCATCTACGAGAACCTGCTCATGGGCGGGTTCACCCGGAACAAGTCCGAGAACCTGGAGCAGGTGGAGCACGTCTACCAGCTCTTCCCGCGCCTCCGCGAGCGGGCCGGCCAGAAGGGCGGGACGCTCTCCGGCGGCGAGCAGCAGATGCTCGCCATCGGGCGCGCCCTGATGACCCGCCCCAGCGTGCTCCTCCTCGACGAGCCGTCGCTGGGCCTCTCGCCGATCCTGGTCCAGCAGATCTTCCAGATCATCAAGGAGATCAACGCCCGCGGGATGACGATCCTGCTCGTCGAGCAGAACGCCCTGCAGGCGCTGTCCGTCGCCCACCGGGGCTACGTTCTCCAGACCGGCCAGGTGGTCCTCGCCGGCAGCGCCCACGAGCTCCGCGAGAACGAGATGGTCCGCAAGGCGTATCTCGGGGAGTCGTAGGGGCGGAAGCGGGGGACGGGGCGTGAGGGGGGACCGCGGCGCGGCACCGGGTGGCCGGGCGGGCCGGAGGGCGCGGTGAGGCAGCCGGAAGACGCTGGCCGGGACAAGCGCGATCGGGTCCGGGGCGCGGGTGTCCAGGCCCGGACGGGTGGCGGCGTCACCCCGGACCGTGGCGGCCCCGGCGACCTCCAGATCCCGGCCACGACGCGAGTCGGGCAGGCCGGTGGTCCCGGCCGCGGGCTGCGGACCGTGCTTGCTCTCCTGGCCGTCGGGCTCCTCCTCGCCGTCGCGAAGCCCTGGGACCTGCTCGCCCCACCCTCGAACCCCGGGCCTGACGGGCCCCTGGTCCCGGCGTCGGCGCCACGGCCCGGCGCGACCGCGGGACCCGTCGACTGGACCGACCTGGCGCCTCGCGTCGCCTGCCTCGCCGGCTCGACCTGGACGGCCGTCGTCGACCAGGTCGACGGGCCGACGGCGTCCCGCGCGTGGACGCGGCTCGACGTCACGCCGGCGACGGGACCGACCGACCCCTCCATCGTCCGCGTCAGGGTCTACGCCGCGTTTGTTCCACGGATCGGGTTCTGCGCGCCGCTGGCTGGCGCGTCACCTGCGGGCGGGGACGGCGGCGGGGCGCCCGCTCCGTTCGGCGTCCATGCCTGGCAGCTCGTCCCCGCGGCAGGCGTGCCCGGCTCCTGGACCGCCACCGAGATCCATCCCGAGCCGGTCCCGGACGGCGCGCCGGCCGACCGCGGCGCGCTCTACCTGCCGCCGGCCGACGGGTTCCCCGGGTCCGGGGTCGCGACACGTCCGGGAAGCACGGCGGGCGACGCAACCCCGGCCGACGCGTCTCCCGGGACGACCTCCACGGCCGACGCGCCTCCCGGAAGCACCCCGCCAGCCGGCGACGCCACGCCCTCGCTCCCGGCCGGATGGTCGCCCGACGGGGATTCCTGGCCACCGGCGACCTACGTGTTCCGCGTGGAGGACTTCGGGACGGCCCACGGCGGGCCTGCCGTCACCTGGTTTGCGATCGACCTGCGCGGCCCGTGGACGGGCCCGTCCGACCTGCCCGGGCCGACGCCGGCGCGCTCCGCGCCCGCGCCCAGCCCGACACGAGGATCGTCGCCCGCGCCCTAGCGCTCCGGGATCGTCGGCGAGCACGACCGCTGGTCGGGGGGCCAGAGCGACCGCGCGATCGAGCGGCGAGCCGCACGCGATCGAGCGAAGGGGGGCCTACTCCCGGCGCTGGCCGTACATGTCGGCCGCGGCGAACAGCAGGCCCAGCACGCCGACCGCCGTCAGCCACAGGCCGGGCGCGCGGTCCGGGAGCATGGTCGCGAGACCACCGGCCGCCGACGAGATGGCCACGACGCGGACCAGGAGGGCCACGGCAGCCACGCCCGCAATCGCGGCGTAGGCCCACCAGCGGTCGATGGCGACCGGACGATCGCCGGAGGCGTAGGGCAGGGCGACGAGGGCGAGCGTCGCGAGGGCCGCCAGGAAGACGAGGATGCCCGGGCCCTCGAAGGCGTTGCCCTGGATCGGCGGGATGCCGTCGCTGCCTCCGGCCCGGAACCACGGCAGCGCGCAGCCCACCAGCATGAGGATCGCGCTGAAGGCGGCGACGAGGCGGCCCCGGCCGAGGGGGCGGCGGTGAAGGCTCATTCGGGGCTCGTGTAGACCTCGGGACGGAGGACGCCGACGAAACGCAGGTTCCGGTAGCGCTCGCCGTAGTCGAGACCGTACCCGATGACGAACTGGTCCGGGATCTCGAACCCGAGGTAGTCGATCGGGATCTCGACGAGGCGGCGCGCCGGCTTGTCGAGCAGGGTGCAGATGCGCAGCGAGGCAGGGTTCTTGCCGCGCAGGTAGCGCACCAGGTAGTTGAGGGTGAGCCCGGTGTCGATGATGTCCTCGACGATGAGCACGTCGCGACCGTCGATGGACGACGAGAGATCCTTGAGGATCCGCACGAGGCCGGAGGACTCCGTGGCCGTGCCGCCGTAGGAGGAGACCTCCATCAGGTCGATCTGGACCGGGATCGTGATCGCGCGCATCAGGTCGGCCATGAACGGCAGCGACCCCTTCAGCACGCTCACGAGCGTCAGCTCGCGCCCGGCGAAGTCGGAGGAGATCCGGGCTCCCAGCTCGGCGACCTTGGCCTGGATCTGCTCCTCGGACAGGAGCACCTCGGCGACGTCGGCGACGAGGTCCGGAGGGCGGTTCATGCAGTCATCTCCGTGCCGGGAGCCGGGGTGATGGCGCGGGCCGCAGCGCGGGCGCGGGCTTCGGCGCGCGAACGCCGTGCTCGTCGGACACGGGCGGCGGACGGGGCGGCGGCCGACGGGGCAGCGTGGCCGACGCGGCGGCAGTGGCCGACGGGCAGCGCTGGCCGACGCGGTGACGGCGCGACCCGACGCCGACCCGGCCTCCGCGGCGGCGTGCCGGGTCGAGGCGGCGTGGCCGGTCGCGGCGGTGCGACCAGCGGCAGTGGCGGTGAGGGCGTCACGCCGGGGTGGCGTGGACTGGCCCTCGGCGCCGCTGAGGGCGTCGGCGAGGGCGATCCGGCCGTACTTCAGGAGCAGCGCCCGGAAGTCGCGCGCGTAGAGCAGCTTGACCCGCAGGCCCGGGTAGAGCTCGCGCAGTCGCCGCAGCTTCCGGTTCTTCTTGCGGACCAGGCGCTGCTTGAGCGTCGTGAGCTCGATGTACAGGTCGAGGTCGGGCAGGTAGAAGTCCGGGCTGAAGCTCTCGAGCACGGCACCTTCGCCGTCGAAGAGGATCGGGAACGTGTGCGGCTCGTACTCCCAGGAGACCTCGTAGAAGTCGAGGATCCGCGCCAGCTCGGCCTCGCTCGCGTGGGCGAAGGCGGGCCGAAGGCGGGCGTCCGTCACCGGGACGCGGGCTCCGAGGGGACGCGGAACGGCGCCGCGTCACCGCGGCCGGGCCGCTCGGGATGCTGCGCCGGCAGGTCCATCGGCCCAAGTCTAGCCGGTCCGCCCGCGGGCCGGGCGGCACGGGGACCCCGAGCCCGGCGATACCCACCGGGAGTATCATTGCCCGTGCGAAACCCGCCCTGGAGAACGATCGACATGACCATGGGACCCGCGCGCCCGACGCGCGTCGCCGGCGCGACGGGACCCGGCGGCGGTGCGCCCGCGGCCGCGGCCGCGGGAGACCAGGCCGCCCGAGCCCAGGCCGCCGACGACCGCGAACACAGCTTTCGCCACAGCTACACGCGCGACCGCGCGCAGCTCCTGCGGCGGCTCAGTCGCCTCGAGGGCCAGGTGCGCGGGATCGCCCGGATGATCGAGCGCGAGGAGTACTGCGTCGACATCCTGCAGCAGACCGCCGCCCTCCGGGCCGCGATCGACGCCGTGTCGATCATGGTGCTCGAGGATCACGTCCAGGGATGCATCCGGACGGCAGCGGAGCGCGGCGAGGCCGACCAGTACGTCGACGAGGTGCTCGACGTCGTGCGTCGAACGCTGGGCCGTCCGGTGCGGAGCAGCAGCCGCCCATAGCCTCGCGCCGTCGCGGCTGTCGCGTTGGCCGTTGCGGCCACCACGCACGCCCGCAGCCTCGCCGCAGTCGCGGTACTTCCGGACGGTTCGGCGCGACGCTCGGGTGATGGTGCCAGGTGGTGCCGGCGGGCACCCTTTCCCGTACATGGAACACGACCCCGAGCGCCCGTCCCTGCCTGCGATCCCGGCACCCCCCGCGTTCAGCGAGCGCCGCCACGCGTTTCGGCGCGGAGAAGACCTGGCGGTCCACGAGGATCGGGCGCTCCTTGCCCGAGCCCTCGACATCCTGGCCGGCCCGGGAGACGCGGCGACCCAGGTGGCCGACATCCTGGCGCTCCTGGCGCGGGTGGTCGGCGCCCGGCGGGCGGCCCTCGTCACCGACCGCCCGTTGCGCCGCGTGATCGTCGTCGCGGCGCCCGGCGAGGACCCGGCCGACGCACACCGTCTCGCCGCGTGGCTGGATGCCAATGCGCTTCGATCGGCCGCCGTGCGGGCTGCCGCCTCGCCGGCGGAGGTCATCGTCGTCCGGACCCGTCACGACCACCGCGCTCGCGCCGGCGCGCCGGCCAACGCGCCGGCCAGAGGGGAGCACCCCGAGGACCGGATGGTGCGCCTCGGCGCACGCGGCGCCGAGGCGCAGGTGGGCCTGGAGCTGGTGAGCGCGCGCGACGCCGCGAGGGTCGCGGTTCGCCTCCCGGCGCCGGCCCTGCGGCACCTGCTCGCAGCGCTCGCCGCGGCGAGCAGGAGGGCCGCGGACGAAGCGGAGCGCCGCGGGCTCCAGGCCCGCGAGCGGGAGCGCGAACGGTTCGTGTCGACCGTCGCCCATGAGCTGCGGACGCCGCTGACCGGCCTGGGTGGGTACCTTGACCTGCTCGCCGACGGCGCCATCGACGACCCCGATGTCGGCCGCGAGTTCATCGGGCGCGGGCGCGGCATCGTCGAGCGCATGGCATCCCTCGTCGGCGACCTGCTCGAGCTGAGCCGGATCGAATCCGGCAACCTCCGCCTCGAGATCGAGCCGGTGTCCCTGGCCGAGGCCTGCGATCGGGCCATGGCGCCGCTGGGGCCCATCGCGGCCGGCCGTGACATTCGCCTGGTCGTCGGTCTTCCACCGCGGATCCGGACCGTGCGCGCCGACCGACGGCGCGTCGAGCAGATCGTGACGAACCTCGCGGGCAACGCCTGCAAGTTCGCGCCGGCCGGGGGTCTCGTCGAGGTCAGCGGCCGGGTTGACGGCGCGACTGCCAGCGTGATCGTCCGCGACGACGGGCCCGGCATCACCCGGGACGATCGCGAGCGGGTGTTCCGGCCGTTCGCGCGCCTCGACGGGCATGAGCGCGTGCCCGGAACCGGCCTGGGCCTGTCCATCAGTCGCGACCTCGCGCGGGCGATGGGAGGGGACATCACCGTGGCATCCGTTGCCGGCAGCGGCTCCTCCTTCGTCCTCGGGCTCCCGACAGGCGCCGACGTGCCGCATTCGGTGGTGAGCGCCGCCATCGAGGAGGCCGCCGAGCGCGAGGAGATCGCCCTGGAGGAGCGGGCCGTGCTCCGCGCCCTCCGTGCCGGCGCGCCGACGGGCCGCTCCACGCCCGCCGGGGAGCGGCCGACGGGCGATGCGCGCAGCGCCAGAGAGAGCGCGGTCGACGCCGCCTGAGCGAGGCCAGTTGTCCACATCGCGCCCGCGTCGTGCGGAAGATGGTGGAAAACCCGGTGGATAACCCCGTTGACGAGGGCTTCCGACGGACCAACGATCGCGCTCCGCATCGAGAGCGGACCCGATGACGGGGGACGGCGGTCGCGAGGGGCGCCGGGGAGACCCGGGCCACCAACCGAACGAGCGCCGGGAGACCGTCCTCCCAGGTCCCTGGCGGTGCGATCCCATCACCGGCCGGGAGCGGCGCGGTCCGAACGCACGGGACCCGCACGACGCGACGGAGGGTTCCTTGCGCGATCGCGCACCGCTCCCGGCCGATCCGTCTCTCTGCCCACCCCTCCCCGACGCGGCAGTCGCCCGGTTCGACGCGGGGTGCGCCGCTCTCGGGCTGGGAGCGCTGCCGGCCGGTGCGCGCGACGGCATCCTGGGGCACCTGCGCCTCCTGCTGGCCTGGACCTCTGCCGTCAACCTGACCGCGATCCGCGACGCCGACGCCGCCGTGACCGGCCACCTGCTCGACAGCCTCGCCGCCATCCCGCTGCTGCGCGGCGCGGGGGTCGCGCGAATCCTGGACCTGGGATCCGGCGGCGGCTATCCCGGGCTCCCGCTCGCGCTCGCGCTCCCGGCGGAGCGAGCCCTCCTGCTGGACTCCATCGCGAAGAAGGCCGCCTTCCTGCGGGTCGCCGCCGCGGCGGCGGGGGTCGCCGACCGCGTCGCGGTGGTGGCGGCGCGGGCGGAGGCGCTGGCAGCGGACCGCCGGCAGCGCGAGCAGTGGCCCGGCGTCACGGTCCGCGCCGTGGCCCCGCTCCCCGAGCTCGTGGAGCTGGCCTTTCCGCTCCTCGCCAGCGGCGGCTTCCTCATCGCCTGGAAACGCTCCGGCCTGGACGAGGAGCGGACGCGCGCGCTGCCGGCCGTGGCCGCGCTCGGTGGCGGGACCATCGAGGTCACGCCGCTGGCGGCGAGCCTGAGCGGCCTGGAGGACCACGTCCTGGTGGTGATTCGCAAGGAAGGCCGGACGGGCGCCGGCTGGCCGCGGACGCCGGCTGAGCGGAAGCGCCATCCCTGGTGACTGGGCGCCCGCGACGATCCGACGCGCGCGCCGGGCTGCGCCGCGCTACGCTCCGCGACGATGCGGATCGCGGTCCTGTCGGACATCCACGCCAATCTCCCGGCGCTCGACGCCGTCCTCGAGGCGCTCGGTGAGGTCGACGCGGTGTGGCACCTCGGTGACGTGGTCGGCTACGGGCCGCACCCCGACGAAGTCGTGGCGCGACTCCGCGACATCGGGGCGGTCGGAGTGCGCGGCAATCACGACGAGGCCGCCCTCGGCGGCCTCGACGTGAGCTACTTCAATCCGGCGGCGCGCTGGGCGGTCGAGTGGACCGGTGGCCGGATGTCCGCGGAGACGAGGGTGTGGCTCGAGCGCCTGCCGGATCGCCTCGAGATCGACGAGATGACCCTCGTCCACGGCAGCCCCCGCGATCCCACGTGGGAGTACGTGACCACGACACCTGCCGCGCGGGCGAACCTCGCGGCCTTCGCGACGCCGTACTGCCTCCACGGCCACACCCACGTTCCCGTGGCCTGGCGCGACGATGACGGCCACGTCGAGCTGGTCCGGCCGTCGGACGGTTCGGAGCTGGCGCTGGACGCGCGCCGCGTCCTGCTGAACCCCGGGAGCGTGGGTCAGCCGCGCGACGGCGACCCGCGGGCGAGCGCCCTCGTCCTCGACACTGTGCTGCGCCGCATCACCTGGCGTCGTGTCGACTACCCGGTCGCCCAGGTGCAGGCCGACATCCGCGCCGCCGGCCTGCCGGCATGGCTCGCGGACCGCCTGGCGACCGGCGACTAGGGCAGGCGTGGTGTATAACTCCGCGGTCAGGGAAGGCAGGGACAGCTCCGTGGACAGCGCCAGGTGATCGGCGGACGGCGGCCGCTCCAGGGCCGCAAGGTCGGGGACCGCCGGGTCCGCGTCGAGCGCCCGCACTCGGCGTACTTCCGCTACACCGGCCCCGGGATGCTCACGGCCAAGGCGGCCGCGTCGGGCCGACGACAGCGTCCGGGCGGGCCTGGGAGCACGCTCCGCCGGTTCCTCTTCGGGCGCCGGCTCTCGAACGAGGAGGAGGCCTTCGAACGCCTCCCGAAGAAGCTCGCCCTCCCGATCTTCAGCTCTGACGCGATCAGCTCGTCCGCCTACGCGACCGAGGAGATCCTGCGCGTCCTCGTGCTCGCCGGCGCCGGTGCCCTGCTCGTGTCGCTCGAGATGCGATCGCGATCACCGTCCTCCTCGCGGTGGTCTCGCTCTCCTACCGGCAGGTCTGCCGCGCCTACCCGTCGGGTGGCGGCGCGTACGTGGTCGCCAGGGAGAACCTCGGCCAGATCTTCGGGCCTCATTGCCGCCGCCGCGCTCCTGATCGACTACGTGATGACGGTGGCCGTCTCGACGGCCTCGGCCGTCGCCCAGGTCTACTCCGTCGTCCCGGCGCTGTACGACATCCGGATCGAGATCGCCTCGTCTCGATCGCGCTCATCACGATCGCCAACCTGCGGGGCCTCCGCGAGGCCGGCCTCATCTTCGCGAGCCCGACGTACATCTTCGTCGGGCTCACGCTCCTGATGATCGGCCTCGGGCTCGTCCGGATCGCGACCGGCCAGGGGCCGGCGGCGCCGCCCGCCGACGAGCGTCCTGCCGCTCGGCACGGAACCGCTCGGCATCTTCCTGATCCTGCTCGCGCGTTCGCGGCCGGCTCGGTCGCCCTGACGGGCGTCGAGGCGATCGCCAACGGCGTCCCCGCCTTCAAGCCGCCCGAGGCGAAGAACGCGGCGAACACGATGATCACGATGGCGATCCTCCTCGGCGTGCTGTTCATCGGCATCACGATCGTCGTCGACGCGCTTCGGGATCCGGCCGACCGAGGAGGGCGGGCCAGACGGTCGTCGCCATCGTCGCGGCGTCCGTCTTCGGCGACGGCTCGTTCCTGTTCGTCGCTGTTCCAGGCGGCCACCGCCCTGATCCTGTTCCTGGCGGTCAACACGAGCTTCAACGCGTTCCCGCGCCTCGCCGCGATCCTGGCCCAGGACGGCTTCATGCCGCGCCAGTTCTCCTTCCGCGGCGACCGCCTCGCGTTCTCCTGGGGGATCGTCGTGCTCGCCACGATCGCGGGCGCCTCATCGTCATCTTTCAGCGGCGACACGCACGCCCTCATCCCGCTCTACTCGGTGGGTGTCTTCGTCTGCTTCACGCTCTCCCAGACGGGTATGGTCCGCCACTGGTTCTCGGTACGCGAGCCCGGCTGGCGGTGGCGGGCCGGGGTCAATGCCCTTGGCGGTCTGCTGACGCTCGTCGTGCTGCTCGTCGTCGCGAGCGTGAAGTTCTCGACGGCGCGTGGCTCGTGCTCGTCCTGATCCCGGTCCAGATCGTCGATGTTCATGTTCATCCACCGCCAGTACGCGGCGACGCGGGTCCAGGTCGCCCTGCGCCCCGACCAGGTGGTCGCCGCGCCACACCGCGACGAGCGGGTCGTCGTCCCGGTGAACGGCCTCAACCGCGCCGTCGTGCAGGCGGTCAACGTCGGCCGGTCGATGTCGGACGACGTCCGGGCCGTCCTCGTCGACCGAGCGACCACGAGTACGCCGAGGAGTGCGGGCAGACGTGGGAGCGCCAGGTGCCGGGCGTGCCGCTCGTCGTCGTGGAGAGTCCATACCGCGCCCTGACGGGCCCGCTCATCGCCTACCTCGACGTCCTGGATCAGTCGTGGCCGCCGGACAAGGAGACGCCGATCACGTTCGTCGTGATCCCGGAGTTCGTGCCACGCCACTGGTGGGAGCGGCTCCTCTACAACCAGTCGACTGAACCGACGCTGCGGCGGGCGCTGCTGGGACGCCCGGACACCGTGGTCACGACCGTCCCGTACCGGCGCGAGGAGGCCGAAGCGTTCTGCCGACGCGAGGAGCCCGCTCCGCGGAAGAGTGAAGTCCGGTGCGACCGGCTGCCGGGATCGCACCGGGCCTGCACCCCGGTCGAGGCCCGTGGGACGGCGGTGCTATCGTGTTGGCGGATCCCGACCGCAGCGACGAGCCCATCCCGCCGCGGCGCACCGTGACCCGGAGGACCTCAGCGTCCCGTGGCCGACAAGCCTGTTCCGCCCTTCCGCCGTGCCGTCGTGGCGCTCAACGGCGGACCGTCCGATCGAGCGCCTCCTGCGCCTCGTCCTCGAGCTCGGCCGAAGCCGACGCATGCCGAGGTCATCGTCGTCCACGTCGTCGAGATCGACTGGACGAAGCCCCTCGACACCGACGTCACCGGGTCGAGCGAGGAGGTCCAGCGCGTGCTCGACATGGCGGAGAACCAGGCCGAGCATGCCGGGCGTCAGATCGAGTCGGTGCTGTTGCAGGCGCGCGACGTCGGCGCGGCCATCGTCGACGAGGCCGTGGAGCGAGACGCCGACCTCCTGGTGCTGGGCCTTCCCTACCGCAAGCGGTTCGGTGGCGACTTCGCCATCGGCCGCACCGTCCCGTACGTCCTGAAGAACGCGCCGTGCGCCGTCTGGGTCGCGCGCGCGCCGATGCCCGAGGAACAACGAGCATGAGAGCCGTCATCGTCGGCTGCGGTCGCGTCGGCGCCACCATGGCGCGGGCCCTGGAGACCGCGGGCCACGACGTCACCATCATCGATCTCCTCACCCGTGCCTTCGACCGCCTGCCGGCGACGTTTCGCGGCAACGCCGTGCGAGGAGATGGCACCGACGAGGACACCCTGCGACGGATCGGGGCCGAGGACGCGGACCTCTTCCTGGCCCTGACCGAGGGTGACAACCGCAACGTCATGGCCGCCCAGCTGGCCGTGGAGGCGCTCGGGATCCACCGGGTCTACGCCAAGGTGAACGACCCGGTCCGGGCGCATGCCTACGCGGAGCTCGGGATCGGCACGATCTGCCGGACGACGATGATGGCGGACGCGCTGCTGACCGCCCTCGGCCAGCCCGTCGAGGGCGAGCCCTCGATCCGCGAGGCTGTTGCCCACCCGCATCCGCCGATCGGCGCCGGGTCGCGGCTCGGTGCCGCGCCCCATGCGGCTTCGTCCGCCGCGGGGTCGTCGGCCACGGCCCTGTCCGCCACCCGGGAGGCCTGAGCAATGTTCGTGCTGGTCGTGGGCGGCGGGAAGGTCGGCTACTACCTGACCAAGGAGCTGAGCGCATCGGGCCACGAAGTGGTCCTCATGGAGAAGGACCGAGCGCGGGCGGACCGGATCACGGACGAGATCGGCTCGATCGTGGTGGCCAAGGACGGCTGCGAAGGCAGCGCGCTCGCCGAGGCGGGCGCCAACCGCGCCGACGTCGTGGCGGCCGTCACCGGGGACGACGAGGACAACCTGGTCATCTGCCAGATGGCGAAGCACCACTTCAACGTGCCCAAGACGATCGCCCGGGTCAACAACCCGAAGAACGAGCCGCTCTTCAAGCACCTCGGCGTGGACGAGCTGATCTCCCCCACGCGGATGATCCTCGGCTCGATCGAGCAGGACATCCCGGTCCACGAGCTCCTGCACCTCGCTCCGCTGTCGGGCGACTTCGAGCTGATCGAAGCGCACCTGGACGAGGCCTCGCCGGCGGTCGGACGGAACCCCCGCGAGATCGCGCTCCCCGAGGGCTGCGCCATCGTCGCGATCGTCCGCGACGACATCGCCCAGGCCATCCGGCAGGACACCGTTCTGCGCGCGGGCGACAAGGTCATCGCGACCGGGCGCCCGGAGTGCGAGCCCGCTCTCCACGAGACGCTCATCGGGGTCGTCGCCGAGAGCTGACCCGCCTGGCGCGGCCGCCGGCGCCGCATTGTTGAACCCCGCACCGGTCGCGTTCGTCCACTGGTCCGGGCTGGGCGCAGCGCGACGCGCGGACCCGGATCGGTGTCGATCGCACTGATGGCGTGGCGCACCACGCCATGGTCTCTGCCTGGGCGACCTGCTCCCGGGGCAGGAACATGGCCGGCGGCGGGCCGACCGTGGCCGACCTGCAGCACAGATGGCTGGGCTGCACATCCTCGGTGCCATGTCTCTTGACAACATTGTTGATAGGGTTTCATACTTTCGGAGTGACCGGAAGCATCACAGTCCAGGCGCTCCACGGGGCAGGCTGGGATGCGCACCACGGGACCGGGCACCTCGCGCCGGGTGGGCGCGAGAGGCACTCGACGAGCACCACGGAGGTGCGGACACCATGACGCTCATTCGCAGGACCAATCCGTTCGACGAGCTCTTCGCGGTACGCCGGGCGATGGACCGCCTCTTCGACGAGGACGTCTTCCATCCACGCACCTGGCGGTCCGTGACCGT
Organism: uncultured Chloroflexia bacterium; assembly: GCA_963810065.1. Lineage (GTDB taxonomy): Bacteria > Chloroflexota > Limnocylindria > Limnocylindrales > CSP1-4 > CTSoil-043. Next base: position 85,439 of record CAWELX010000006.1, read on the forward strand.
TGGCGCCGAGCCGGCGCTGGACCTCACGACCACGCCGGACGAGCTGGTCGTCAGGGCCAGCCTCCCCGGCTGGAAGCCGGAGGATGTCGACATCACCCTCACCGGGAGCACCCTCACGATCACCGGCGAGGTCGCGGAGGAGACCCGACGCGAGGAGGAGTCCTGGATCCTCAACGAGATCCGGCGGGCGAGCTTCAGCCGGACCCTCGAGCTGCCCGAGGGGCTGCTGGGCGACCGCGCGACGGCGACCCACGAGAACGGGATCCTCACGCTCCGCATCCCGAAGGCGGAGGAGGTCAAGCCGCGCCAGATCAGGATCACGGCCGCCAGCGAGGCGCGGCCCGAGCGCGAGCTCGCCGGGACCGGCGCCGCAGGCTGACGGGCTGCCGCAGGTGTACCGCGTCCGGCTCGATCGCGACCCGACCCGCCCCGTCTACGTCATCTCCGTCGCCGCCCGGATCGTCTCGGTCCACCCGCGGACGCTCCGGATCTACGAGGACGAGGGCCTGATCGAGCCGGCGCGGACGCCGACGAACATCCGCCTCTACTCTGACGAGGACATCCGCCGGATCATGTGGATCCGGCACCTCACCCAGGAGCGGGGAGTGAACCTCGCCGGGATCCGCATCCTCTTCGAGCTGGAGGAGCGGCTCGGCGTCCGCATCCTTGAAGCGCTCTTCGACGAAGGTACCCATGCGGGGCGCGAAGACGGCGCCGCGGCGCCGGAAGGGGCGGCCCACGATGACTGATCCCGAGCGGCCCAAGTCCGCGGGGCGCCCGGACCCCGAAGACCAGGAACGGGACGATCCGGAGCCGGATGACTCCAACGATGCATCCACGCAGGCCCGCCGGACGACCGGCCGGCGCACCACCAAGCCACCACCCGCGCGGACCCAGCGGGCCGCCACCAGCACCCGGAGGCCCGCAGGGCCCGAGGCCCAGGAGACCAGCATGCCGAAGTCGAAGGCCACCGGCCGGCCGCGCACGTCCATCCGCGAGCTGCCGCTCGTGGCCCTGCGTGAGACGGTCATCTTCCCGGAGATGATCGTGCCGCTCCAGGTCGGCCGGGAGAAGAGCGTCAACGCGCTCAACGCCGCCGTCGCCGCGGAAAGCCTCATTGCGCTCGTGACACAGCGTCACCCAGAGCAGGAGGAGATCGCGGACGCCGCAGAGCTCTACGAGATCGGCACGCTGGCCAAGATCGCCCAGGTGGTCCAGCTCCAGGATGGGACCGTCCGGGCCATCGTCCAGGGCCAGGGGCGCCTGCGCCTCCACGGGTTCGCCTCGACCAGCCCGTACCTCCTCGCCCGCGTCGAGGAGCTCTCCGATGTCTCGGCGACCGGGGTCGAAGTCGAGGCCCTCATGAAGACGGTCCAGGGGCAGATCGAGCAGTACGTGCAGTCGGGCGGCCCGGTCCCGCCGGAGGCGGCGGTCGCCGCGCGCAACATCAGCGAGCCCGGCCTCCTCGCCGACATGGTCGCCTACAGCCCGGACATGAGCACCGAGCAGCGCCAGGAGCTGCTGGAGATCATCGACGTCGTTGAGCGGCTCAAGGTCTGCTCCGCGTTCCTCGCTCGGCAGGTCGAGGTCCTGGAGCTCAAGGGGAAGATCCAGAGCGAGGTCAAGTCCGAGATGGACAAGACCCAGCGGGAGTACATCCTCCGCGAGCAGCTGAAGGCGATCCAGCGCGAGCTGGGCGAGGACGACCCGCAGCAGGCCGAGATCAACGAGCTGCGCGAGAAGGTCGAGTCGTCCGGCATGCCCGAGGAGGTGCGCGCCCGCGCCCTCAAGGAGATCGACCGGATGAGCCGGATCCCGTCGGCCTCGCCGGAGGTGGGCGTCATCCGGACCTACGTCGACTGGCTCGTCGGCCTCCCCTGGACCACTGCCACCTCCGACAACCTGAACATCAAGGAGGCCGCCCTCATCCTCGACCAGGACCACTACGGCCTGGAGAAGATCAAGGAACGGATCCTGGAATACCTCGCGGTGCGTGCCCTGGCGGACACGATCCGCAGCCCGATCCTGTGCTTCGTCGGACCTCCCGGCGTCGGCAAGACCTCGCTGGGCAAGAGCATCGCCCGCGCCATGGGCCGCAAGTTCGTGCGGATGAGCCTGGGCGGCGTCCACGATGAGGCCGAGATCCGCGGCCACCGCCGCACCTACATCGGGGCGCTCCCCGGCCGGGTCGTGCAGAGCATCAAGACGGCCGGGACGAACAACCCGGTCTTCATGCTCGACGAGGTCGACAAGCTGGGGATGGACTTCCGGGGCGACCCGTCGTCGGCCCTCCTCGAGGTCCTCGACCCGGAGCAGAACAACACCTTCCAGGACAACTACCTCGAGGTGCCGTTCGACCTGAGCCGGGTCCTGTTCATCACCACGGCGAACCTGCTGGACCCCATCCCGGCGCCGCTGCGCGACCGGATGGAGGTGATCCCGCTCCCGGGCTACACCCAGCTCGAGAAGATCGAGATCGGGAAGCGCTTTCTCGTCGCCAAGCAGCTCACCAACCACGGGCTGACGGCCAAGCACATCGAGATCACCGACGAGGCCTTCGTGACCCTCGTGCAGGCCTACACCCACGAGGCCGGCGTCCGGAACCTCGAGCGCGAGCTGGCCAACATCATGCGCAAGGTCGCCCGGCAGGTCGCCGAAGGCCGCAAGCGCAAGACCATCGTCGACAACAAGAAGCTCGCGCAGTTCCTCGGCCCGCCGCGCTTCGAGTACGGCGAGCTGGAGGCCGAGGACCAGACCGGGGCTGCCACGGGACTGGTCGTGACCGAGGTGGGCGGCGACGTCGTCGCCGTCGAGGTCACGAAGATGGAGGGTCGCGAGGACTTCATCCTCACCGGCCAGCTTGGCGACGTGATGAAGGAATCCGCCCGCGCGGCGCTCTCCTGGATCCGCTCCAACGAGAACCGGCTGGGCATCGAGCGCGAGGTCTTCGAGACCAACACCCTCCACATCCACGTCCCGGCCGGCGCGATCCCCAAGGACGGCCCGTCTGCGGGGATCACGATGGCGACCGCGATGGTGAGCGCCCTCACCGGGATCCCCGTCCGCAAGGACGTGGCGATGACCGGCGAGATCACCCTCAGGGGCCGGGTCCTGCCGATCGGCGGGCTGAAGAGCAAGATCCTGGCCGCGCACCTCTCGGGCGCACGGATCGTGATCCTGCCCAAGAAGAACGAGAAGGACCTCCGGGACATCCCCGAGGAGATCCGCAAGCAGATCAAGCTGATCCTCGTCGACTCCATGGACCAGGTGCTGGACGCAGCCCTCCGGCGCAAGCCGAAGGCACTGGTCATGAAGGCACCCGGCTCCGGCGGCGGGCCGGCGAAGAAGCGCGAGCCGACGGCTCCCGCGCCCCGTCCCGGCTTCCCGGCGGACCAGCCGCCCGCGATCGCGACGGGCCGCTGAGGTCGGCGCCGTGAGGGGCTCCGTCGCGACCGTCGCGATCGGGTGGGGCCTCGCCCGGGCGACCGGGAAGAGCGACGCGCCCGCGGCGTGGCCGGCTGCCCGGCGCGGCGGCGGAGCCTGAGCCGTGGAGTACCGGGACTACTACGCTGTCCTCGGCGTGCCGCGCACCGCCTCGGCCCGCGAGATCAAGAAGGCGTATCGCACGCATGCCCGCGAGCTCCATCCGGATCGCAACCCGGGCGACGCCGACGCGGAACGCCGGTTCAAGGAGCTCAACGAGGCCAACGAGGTCCTCGCCGACCCGACCCGGCGGAAGCAGTACGACGAGCTGGGCGCCCACTGGCAGGAGTACGCCCGCACGGGTGGCCGACCGGGAGCGGACCCGTTCGGGCCGGGTGGCCCGTTCGCCGGGTACCGCACCGCCGGCGGGCAGCGCCGGCCCCGGGGGGCCCGGCGTCCGGTTCGAGTTCGCAGGCGACGCGTCGCAGTTCTCCGACTTCTTCCGCACGTTCTTCGCCGGAGGGATGGCCGGCGCGCCCGCGGGAGCCGCCGCGACCAGGGGAACGGGTGGGCGCGGCCGCCCGCGCAGCGCCGCGAGCGGTCCGGGGGCAACCAGCCTTGATGACGTCCTGGCCGGCATGGGCGGGATCGACTTCGGCTCGCCGGACGGCCACGGCCGGCGAGCCCAGGGTCGTCCGGCGCGCGCCGCCGCCGTGGAGGCGACCGTCGAGGTGACCCTCGAGGAGGCGTTCGCGGGCGCCAAGCGCCTGGTGGAGATCGACGGCCGCCGCCTGGAGGTCTCGATCCCGGCGGGCGTCGAGAACGGCAGCCGGGTCCGCCTTCGCGGCCAGGGCGGCGGGCCCGACGCGGCGAAGGCCGACCTGGTCCTCGTCGTGACGGTGCGTCCGCACGCGACCTTCACGCGCGAGGGCGCGAACCTGGCGCGTGATCTCGCCGTGACCCTGCGCGAGGCGCTGCTGGGGGCCGAGGTCCCGGTGCGGACGCTCGACGGCCGGCGACTCCTCCTGAAGGTCCCCGCCGGAACCCAGCCCGGCCGCACCATCCGCCTCGCGGGGCAGGGCATGCCGCGCCTGAAGAGCGACGGGCGTGGCGACCTGGTCGTCCGGGCCAGGGTCGTCCTGCCGGCCCTCGACGAGGAGGAGCGCACGTCGGCGGCGGCGTTCCTCGACACCATCGACCAGCCCGACCCTCGGGCGGGCACCTGAACCACCCGACCCACGCGCCGGCGCTCGCTGCCGGCACCCCGCTCCGGAGCACGACCTCGCCATGAACCTCGACCACTTCACCCAGAAGGCCCAGGAGGCCATCGCCGGCGCCCAGGCGCTGGCGGAGCGCCTCCAGAGCCCCGTGCTCGACGCCGAGCACCTCCTCGCCGCCCTCGTGGAGGACGACGAGGGGATCCCCGCCCAGACGCTCCGGCGGGTCGGGGCGGACCTCGCCGGCTTCCGGGGAGAGCTGGCGGCGCTGCTCGCGCGCCGGGCGAAGATCGCGGGCGGCCAGCTGACCCTGGACCCGCGCGCCCGACGCGTCCTGGAGCGGGCGGCCGAGGAGGCACGGCGCCTGGGCGACGAGTTCGTCTCGACGGAGCACCTCCTGCTCGGGATCGTGGACGTCGGGGGCGACGGCCAGGCGCTCCTGGATCGCCACGGGGCCGGGCGCGAGCCGCTGCTCGGCGCGCTCGCCGGCATTCGCGGCGGCCAGCGGGTCACGAGCGCGAACCCCGAGAGCACGTACCAGGCGCTGGAGAAGTACGGCCGCGACCTGACCCAGGAGGCGCGGGCGGGCACCCTCGACCCGGTCATCGGGCGCGACGACGAGATCCGGCGGGTCATCCAGGTGCTCTCCCGGCGGACCAAGAACAACCCGGTCCTCATCGGCGAGCCCGGCGTCGGCAAGACCGCCATCGTGGAGGGGCTCGCCCAGCGGATCGTGCGTGGCGACGTCCCCGAGACGCTCAAGGACAAGCGTGTCGTGGCCCTGGACCTCGGGTCCATGATCGCCGGGGCCAAGTATCGCGGCGAGTTCGAGGAGCGCCTGAAGGCCGTCCTCAAGGAGATCAAGGACAGCGCGGGCCGGATCGTCCTCTTCATCGACGAGCTGCACACCGTGGTGGGCGCCGGGGCGGCCGAGGGCGCGATGGACGCCTCGAACCTGCTCAAGCCGATGCTGGCCCGCGGCGAGCTCCACACGATCGGGGCGACGACGCTCGACGAGTACCGCAAGCACGTCGAGAAGGACGCCGCCCTGGAACGGCGCTTCCAGCCGGTGGTCGTCGACCAGCCGACGGTGGAGGAGACGATCTCGATCCTGCGCGGCCTCCGGGAGCGCTACGAGGTCCACCACGGCGTCCGGATCACGGACTCGGCGCTGGTGGCGGCGGCGACGCTCTCGAACCGCTACATCACGGAGCGCTTCCTGCCCGACAAGGCGATCGACCTCGTCGACGAAGCCGCGAGCCGCCTGCGGATGGAGATCGACTCCATGCCGGTCGAGCTCGACGAGCTGGAGCGGCGGCGCGTGCAGCTCGAGATCGAGCGAGAGGCCCTCAAGAAGGAGAAGGACGAGGCCTCGAAGGCTCGCCTGGCCGCGCTCGAGACGGAGCTGGGCGAGATCGCCGAGCAGGCCGGAGCGATGAAGCAGCGCTGGGAGACCGAGAAGGCGGCGATCGCCGGCCTGCGCTCCACCAAGGAGGAGCTGGAGGGCCTCCAGCTGCGGATCGAACAGGCCGAGCGCGAGGCGGACTACGGGACCGCCGCCCAGCTGAAGTACGGCACGCTGGTCGAGCTCCAGGAGCGCATGAGGGCCCAGGAGGCCGCGCTGGCCGCGTCCGACGATGCTCCGCGCCTGCTCAAGGAGGAGGTCGACGCCGACGACATCGCCGAGATCGTGGCTGCCTGGACGGGGATCCCGGTGAGCCGCCTCATGGAAGGCGAGATGGCGAAGCTCGTGCGGATGGAGGAGGCGCTGCACGAGCGGGTCGTCGGCCAGGACGAGGCGATCGAGGCGGTGTCGGACGCCGTGCGACGCGCCCGCGCCGGGCTGGGCGATCCGCGCCGGCCCATCGGCTCGTTCCTCTTCCTGGGTCCGACCGGCGTCGGCAAGACGGAGCTCGCCCGGGCGCTCGCGGCATTCCTCTTCGACGACGAGCACGCCATGGTCCGGCTCGACATGAGCGAGTACATGGAGAAGTTCTCCGTGCAGCGGCTCATCGGCGCGCCGCCGGGCTACGTCGGCTACGAGGAGGGCGGCCAGCTCACCGAGGCCGTCCGACGGCGGCCCTACCAGGTGATCCTGTTCGACGAGATCGAGAAGGCGCACCCGGACGTCTTCAACGTCCTGCTGCAGGTCCTCGACGACGGCCGGCTCACCGACGGGCAGGGCCGCACGGTGGACTTCAAGAACAGCGTCCTGATCATGACCAGCAACGTCGGGAGCCAGGCGATCGCCGCGTATGCCGGCCGGCCGGCCGCCGGCGACGCCACGTACGAGGCGATGAAGCGGGAGGTCCTCGGGATGCTCCGCGGCACCTTCCGGCCGGAGTTCCTCAACCGGGTGGACGAGGTGATCGTCTTCCACGCGCTCACCGAGGACGACCTGTCCCGGATCGTGGACCTCCTGCTCCTGGAGCTGGGACGGCGCCTGGCCGGCCACGACCTGGCGATCGAGGTGACGCCCGCCGCCCGGAGCCTGATCGCCCGCGAGGGGACGGACCCGGCCTACGGGGCGCGGCCGCTCAAGCGCACGATCCAGCGCCTGGTGGAGAACCCGCTGGCGCGGGCGCTCCTTCGCGGCGAGTTCAAGCCGGGGGCCGTGATCCGCGTGGACGCGGACGCGATCGGCGGCACGCTGCTCTTCACGCAGGAGGGGGCGACGGTCGTCGCCGAGGCGGGCGAGCGGCGCGACGCACGGGCCGAGGGCCACGCGGCGGCGGGACCCGGCCCGTCCTCGATCCTCGACCTGCCGCCGACGGAACCCTCGACGAAGCCGAAGCGGGACGGCGACGGGGAGCTGCTGAACTAGGGAGCCGGGGCTGCCCGGGTGCGGCGCCGGGGCGGGCGCTGGCGGGCGGCCGAGGGGGTGGCCGGGGCGGGGGGTCAGCAGCCAGGCTGCTGAGATTCGGGAACGTCGTGCTCGACGGTGGGGGCGAACCGCACCTTCGGCCGACGGTCTGTGCGGGCGGGCGCCGAGATCCAGCAGCGTGGCCGCTGACGCCCCGTGTCCGCGGCCGACCCTGAAGATCGGGCGGCTCCCGGACCGCGCCCCGTCCGGAGCGGGTTCCGGACGGACGCACCGGCCAGGGCAGGTGCCGGGGCGCCACACCGGCCGGCGTGGCGGGAACCGCTCCTGGACGTCCGAGCTGCGGCGAACGCGCGTACGCCGGGAACGGGATCACGTTGCGCCCCCACGCCACGGCGCCACCGCGGGATGTGGCGCATCGTCAGACGGCCGGCCGCGCCGATGCAGCCAATGAGCTCACGGAGGGCCAGCTGGCCGGTGCGGCCGCTCGCACCTACCATGCGCGGATGACTCCTGAGCAGGTCCGGTGCCGGTTCGCGGCAGCGCAGCGGCCTCTGCCACCTCCACCGGCCTGGCTGCGCCCGGAGCGGCTGCCCGACGGCGTCCTGTTCGAGCGGCCTGCGCCGCCGCCCAACGCCCGGCCGGCCGCCGCGCTCGTCCTGGTGTATCCCGGCCTCAATGGCGAGGCCAACCTGGTCCTGACCGAACGGGTCGACTACGGGGCGGATCACCACTCGGGCGAGGTCTCGCTACCCGGCGGCAAGTCCGATCCCGGCGATGCCGATGCCGTCGCGACCGCGCTCCGGGAGGCCGAAGAAGAGGTCGGGCTCGACCCGGGCGCCGCGGGCGTGGAGGTGATCGGGGTCCTCGATGCCCTGTGGATCCCGCCCAGCAACTTCATCGTCACGCCGATCGTGGCGCTGGCCGCTCGACGCCCGGCGTTCGTGCCGGATCCCCGCGAGGTGGCCGCGATCCTGGAGGCGCCTGTCGCGGCGTTCCTGCCCGCCGTCGAACCCGTCATCATCGACCCGGATCCGCGCGGCCGGCCGCTGCGGTACGGCGCCTACGTCGTCGAAGGGCGCATCGTGTGGGGCGCCACTGCGGCGATCCTGGGACAGTTCGGGGCGGTGCTCGGCGACGAGTGACGGCGGACCGGGCGGTGACGGCGGACCGGGCGGTGACGCACCGGGCCTCGTGCTGACCGGGCGGCGGCGGGGCGGTGCTCGGCGACGGAGCACGCAGCGCCGCATCCCCTGGGGACGCCCGCGGCGTGGGCGGGCTACAGCGGCTCGCCTTCGACGGCGGACTGCCGTGCGTCGGCCGGCGTGGGCTGGAGCTCGCCGTCCGATGATCCGGCCGGCCGTCCGGCGTCACCCGGAGTCCCGTCGCCCGCCGTGTGGCCCGCCGGCAGCGGCAGCGGCCTGGCGTCGATGATCCCGCGCAGGTGCGCGTCGTCCGCCCCGGCGAGCTCGACGACGATCGCCCGCATCTCCGAGAGCTCCGTCCATGCGCCGTGGGGGACGTCCGCCGGCCATAGGACCGCCTCGCCGGCCGCCACCCGCGCACGCTCGTCGCCGACCAGGACCCAGCCACCACCCTCGATGACGATGAACCAGGTGGAGTTCGGGTTGGAGTGCGGCTCGATCGTCGCGCGGCGCGAGAAGGCGAGCTCCGTCACCACGCCGCGGCGGTCGGAGTGGATCACCTGCCCGGCGATCCCCGCGGTTCCCGGCGGCCCCTCCCGCCGGCGATACCCGACCCCGAAGCGTCGAATCTCCATCGGGCGCCCCTCCCCCTGCTGCGGTGTCACCGCGGCGGGATGGTCGCGCCGCGGACAGCTCCCCTCGGCGTCAGCGGCGCCGGCGCTGGGAGCGCGGCGAGCGTGATCGCACGGTGCGCTTCGGGCGGATCGTCGCCTCCGGATGGGCGAACTTCTGCTTCGAGTAGTAGCGCGAGCGGGCCAGCTGGGTCTCGTACGCGGCCAGGTAGGGCGGGAAGCGCACGAAGCGGATCCACAGCAGGATGCCGACGCCGATCACGATGGAGATCACGACGAACAGGAAGATGAAGTGGAACAGGGCGTAGATGAAGACCAGGAAGAAGAAGATCACGCCGGCCCACAGGAGCCACTCGTACAGGTCGAGGTAGATCTGGTGCCGCCGGAGCTGCCGCGTCCGGACGTTGTAGAGGGCGACCGTGGCGACGATCCCGATCAGCGAGGCGATCCAGATCGGGTTGAAGAGGTCGGGGAAGTTGACGTCGTTGAACGCCAGGAAGAAGTATTCCCAGGGCGGGAGCGTCACGGTCGCGGAGCCTCCTCGGAAGCGCCCGGCAGCGGGCCGGCGGGCCGTTCGGCGGGACAGGCCGGCATTCCCGGCGCTGGGCGGTCCCGGGCGGCCACCCGGGGCGACCGCCGGAGTATGCCACGCTCGCGCGCTATACTCGGCCATCGGAACGCGAACGCCGCCGGGCGCCCCGGACGGCGCTGGTTGAGCGCGCGACGTCCCCGGCGCGCCGATATGGAGGTCCCAGCCGGGTGCGAGCTCTCCTCTCGGTCGCCAACCGCCAGGGATTGGCGGGCCTTGCGCGGGAGCTCCTCTCGCTCGACGTCGAGGTCTACGCCACCGACGGCACCCGCGAGCAGCCTCGCGGCCGACGGCGTCGACGTCCTCCCCGTGACGGCGCTCACGAACGTCCCGCCGCTCGTGGGCGGCATGGTCAAGACGTTCCACCCGGCCGTGTACGCCGGCATCCTCGCCCGCCGCGACCGCCCGGAGCAGCTGGCCGAGCTGGCCGAGAACGGGATCGGGCTCATCGACCTCGTCGTCGTCAACGTGAAGCCGTTCGCCCCGCAGGTCGGCGAACGACGCGTCCCGCTCGACGAGGCGATCGAGATGATCGACGTCGGCGGGACAGCGCTCCTGTCCGCGGCGGCGCGCAACCACGCAGGCGTCGCCGCCGTGCCCGGGCCGGCCGCCTACGACCAGGTCATCGCCGAGATCCGTGAACGCGGCAGCGTCTCCGCCGAGCTGCGCCAGCGCCTGGCCGCCGAGGCGTTCGCCGTCGTCGCCGCCTACCACGCGGAGGTCGCCGCCTACCTGAACCAGGTCACGGGAACCACCTTCCCGCCTCACATCAGCGTCGTCCTGGAGAAGGTCGCCGACCTGGCCCACGGCGAGAACCCGCACCAGCGGGCGGCCTTCTACCGCGAGACCACCCACCGCGACGGCACGATGGCCGACGCGACACGCCTGCAGGGCCGCGAGCCGTCGTTCAACGACCTGCTGGATCTCGACGCCGCGTGGCAGATCGCCGCCGACTTCGGCGCCCCGACGGCCGTCGTCGTGCGCCACACCGACCCGGTCGGCATCGCCTCCGACGACGTCCTCGCGGGGGCCTTTCGCCGCGCGCTCGAGACCGACCCCGCGGCCTCGTTCGGCAGCATCGTCGGCGTGAACCGGACGGTCGACGACGCCACGGCGCGCGAGGTCGTCGAGGGGACGTTCGAGGCCCTGGTCGCCCCCGGCTACACCGACGAGGCTCGCCGGATCCTGTCCACGCGGCCGGAGCTGGAGGTCTTCAGCGTCCCGCCGAACCCGTCCGACGGCCTGCGCGACTACGGGATCGCCGCGCTCGACTTCAAGCGCGTGGACGGCGGCCTCCTCGTCGAGACGCTCGACGCGACCACGATCGACCGCGGCCAGCTGCGCGTCGTCACCCAGCGCCGTCCGACGCTGGAGGAGCTGACCGACCTGATGTTCGCCTGGAAGGCGGTGGCCCACGTTCGCTCCAACGCCATCGTCCTTGTCCGGAACCTGCAGACCGTTGGGATCGGGGGCGGCCAGGTGAGCCGCCAGGTCGCGGTGGAGATCGCCCTGCACCGGGCCGGCGACCGGGCGAAGACCGCGGTCATGTCCTCGGATGCCTACTTCCCGTTCCCGGACGTCATCGCCCACGCGGCGATCGCGGGCGTCACGGCGATCATCCAGCCCGGCGGCTCGCGGCGCGACGAGATGGCGATCGAGGTGGCCGACCGGCACCACCTCGCGATGGTCTTCACCGGGCGGCGTCACTTCCGGCACTGACGGCAGCGACGAGCAGCGTCGCAAGGGGGGAACCGAGCCGTGGAACGCCTGCTGGCACTCGAGCTGATCCGCGTCACCGAGGCGGCCGCCATCGCCTCTGCCCGCCTCATGGGCCGCGGCGACACGATGGACGCCGACCGCGTCGCCGTGGAGGCAATGCGCCGGGCCTTCGACGAGATCCCCATCGACGCCCGCATCGTCATCGGGGAGGGTGAGCGCGACGAGGCCCCGATGCTCTACATCGGCGAGCGCGTCGGCGACCCGGCGTCGGCGCTCGGCGAGGCGCCGGAGATCGACATCGCGGTCGATCCGCTGGAGGGGACGAACCTCGTCGCGCACGGCCAGGCGGGCTCCATCACCGTGCTGGCCGCCACGGAGCGGGGCGGGCTGCTGAACGCGCCCGACTGCTACATGGAGAAGCTCTGCGTCGGCCCGGTGGTGGCCGGGAGGGTGGACATCGACGCTCCACCCGCCGAGAACCTGCGCCGGATCGCGGCGGCGCTGGGGCGCGGCGTGAACGACATCACGGTGGTGATCCTGGAGCGGCCGCGGCACGAGGCGCTCATCGCGGAAGTCCGGGCCGCGGGCGCCCGGATCAAGCTCATCGGCGACGGGGACCTCGCGGCGGCGATCAGCACGGCCGTCTCCGGCACCGGGGTCCACGCCGTGATGGGGATCGGCGGCGCCCCCGAAGGCGTGATCACCGCGGCCGCCCTGCGCTGCCTCGGCGGCGAGATCCAGGCGCGCCTCGTGTTCCGCTCCGACGTGGAGCGGGAGCGGGCGCAGGGGATGGGCCACGGCGACCCGACCCGGATCTACGGGACCGACGAGCTGGCGTCCGGCGAGAACGTGGTCTTCGCGGCCACGGGCGTGACCAGGGGCGACCTCCTGGAGGGGGTGCGGTTCTTCGGGGGCGGGGCCCGGACACACTCGCTCGTCATGGCCTACCAGACGAAGCAGGTCCGCTTCGTCGACACGGTCCACATGTTCGACCGCAGCCGCCCGCCCGCGGTCCGGCTGTAGGGCGTCCCCCCCGCCGCAGGCCACGACCCATGCCGGCCGACCAGCTCCTGCTCATGCTCCTGGTCTTCGGGCCGCTGCTCGCATTCGTGGCCGTCGTGGGCCTGTGGCGCCTGCGACGGGCGCCGGGGGCGCCCGCGGACGAGGACGGGGACGAGGAGCCGGGCCTCCCGTCCGAGGAGGGCCGCGACCCACGCTGGTAGCGCGTGGCCGGGTGAGGCCGGGTCCGGGGGCGCTGTGTGAACCCGCGGCAGCGCTGGCCGGGGTGCGTCGGCGCGCGCGGGGGCGGTCGCGCGCGGGCCGGCCGGGGTGCGTCAGCCCGCGGGCTGGCCGGGAGGCAGCTCCGCCCAGGTGCCCGATGCCCCGTCCCACGCTCCGATCGGGCGCACGGCACCCGGCCCCTCGGCCGTCGCCGCCCGGGCCCGCGCCGCGGCGACGGTCTCGCCCCAGCCGGGCGGACGGAGGCCGGCCGCCAGGTCGGCCAGCGGCGCCAGCACGAACAGGCGCTCCCGGGCGCCGGCGTGGGGCACCTCCAGCCACTGGAGCGGATGACCGGGTCGGGTCGTCGCTGAGCGCCTCCGCCGGTCGCTCCACGCGGATCGCGTGACTGCCGAAGACGAGCAGGTCCAGGTCGAGCTCCCGGGGACCCCAGCGCTCGCGTTCGCGGCGTCCGAAGGCGCGCTCCAGGCCCTTGAGCGCGACCAGGAGCGCCAGCGCCCCGGTCTCGGGGTCCGGGCCGGCGGGGACGTCGAGGGCGACGACCGCGTTGCGGAACTCGGGCTGGTCCAGGACCCCGACGGGAGCGGTGGCATACAGCCGCGACACGCCGACCAGGCGCGCGCCGTGGAGCGCGGCCAGGGCGTGGATCCCGGCGGCGAGCGTGCCGGCGGCGTCGCCGAGGTTCGCTCCCAGGCCGACGTAGGCGCGCACCCGTCGTCCGCGTGGAGCCGCCGCACCCTCGTTCGCGTGGAGCGCGCTCGCGAGTCGTCATGCCCCGAGAATACGCGCGTGGGCGACGTCACGGTCCTGGTCCTCCATCCGCCGCTCGCCGCCGGGGCGGGCCCGCTGACGGCCGCCCTGGATGCGGCCCGGCGGGCGCTTGCCGTGCGGCACCGGGCCGGGTTCCTCGGCGCCGGCGCGGTGGTCGTCGCCATCGTCGAGGAGGCGCGGGACGAGCCGTTCGGCGCCCGGCTTCGACGCCTGGCCGGCTCGATCGCCACGCCCGGCCTCGTCGTCCTGGGCTCCGGCGCCCTGGCGCTGGCCCGGGCCGCCGACTACCGGGCCTTCGTGGAGGCCGCGGCCTCCGACGACCTCCAGGCCCTGGCGAACAACCGGTTCTCGGCCGACGCCGTCGCGGTCTCGCGGGCCGCGATCCTGCGAGACCTCCCGGACCTCCCGTCCGACAACGCCCTGCCCCGCTGGCTCGACGAGGTGGCCGGCTGCCCGGTCGCCGACCTGCGTGGGCGCACGCGCCTTGCGATCGACCTGGATTCGCCGGCCGACGTCGTCATCGCTGGACGCGCGGTCCCGGCCGCGGTGGCGGACTCCCCGTTCCCGCGGACGCTGGCGGCTATGCAGTCAGTGATGACTGACCGTCGGTTGGAGCTTACGGTCGCAGGACGCACGTCGGCGGGCACGCTCGCCGCGCTGGAGCGACGGGCGGCCTGCCGGGTGCGCGCCATCGTGGAGGAGCGCGGGCTCCGGGCGGCGTCCCGGCTCGCGCAGGCGCCTTCCCAACCCGCCGGTTCGGTCGGCTCCACGGCGCAGGCCGGGTCACCAGGCTGGGCGGCTCGACCCCCCGGACGGTGCCTGACCCACACGACCCAGCCGACCCCACCCGGCACCCCGCTTCGATCCTGGGGCTCCTGCTCGAGCGGGACGGCCCGGAGGCGCTCGGCCGGATCCTGGCCCGCCTGGGCGACGGCGCCGTCGTCGACTCGCGGGTGCTGCTGGCCCACCGCCTCGGCGCCGACGAGGCCGCGTGGCCGGTCGCCGAGGATCGCTTCGCGTCCGACCTCCTGCTTCCCGACCAGGTCGGCGATCCGTGGCTGCGGGCGCTGACCGAATCCGCCACTGCCGCCTCGATCCCCGTGATCCTGGGCGGCCACACGCTGGTCGGACCGGGGCTGCGCCTCCTGGCGGAGCGGCTGCGATGACGACGCCGGCCGAGGAGGCGATCCGGGAGGAGATCGCCCGTCGGGGCCCGATCCCGTTCGCCGCGTTCATGGCGCTGGCCCTCGGCCATCCTGCGGGCGGCTACTACACCGGCGCCGCGTCGCGGCCGACACGGAACGGCGACTTCCTGACGGCCCCGGAGCTCCATCCGATCTTCGGCGCGACGCTGGCGCGCCAGGTGGCCGAGGCGTGGGAGCGGCTGGGGCGGCGCGAACCCTTCACGCTCGTCGAGTACGGCGCGGGCGCCGGGACGCTCGCCCTCGGGATCCTGGCCGGGCTCCGCGCCGCGGGCGATCCGCTCGCCGACGTGCTCCGCTATGCGCCGGTGGAGCTCAACCAGCACCGGCTGGCGGAGCTGCGCGAGCGGGCTGCCGCAGCCGGGCTGGCGCTCGTCGATCCCGCCGCGCTGGACGACGACCCGGTCGTCGGTGTCGTCCTTGCCAACGAGTACCTCGACGCAGTGCCGGTCCACGTCCTGGAGATCCGCGAGGGCCGGCCGCGGGAGGTCCACGTCGGGATCGGGTGCGACGGAGCGTTCGAGGAGGTTCTCGGCGAGCTGTCCGGCGCCGACGTGGCGCGGCGCCTGGACACGCTGGCGGCCGCGGGCATCAGGCTCGTCGAGGGCCAGCGTCTCGAGGTGCGGCCCGCCGTCGCCTCGTGGACGGCCGAGGTGTCGCGGCGCCTGGCCTCCGGCCTGGTGCTGGTGCTGGATTACGGGGCGCCGGCTGCCGAGCTGTACGGGCCACGGAGGCCTGCCGGGACGCTCATGACGTACCGGAGCCACGCGGCGGACGGCTCCCCGGGGGCGCCGTACCGCGACGTGGGCGAGCGGGACATCACCGCGCACGTCGACACGACCGCGCTCGCCGAGGCGCTCGGCGCCGCGGGCTTCGACGTCCTCGGCGAGACGACCCAGGCCGAGCTGCTCGCCGGGTGCGGGCTGCAGGAGCTGCTCCAGCAGTCCCAGGCTGCCGCCGCCACGACGGCCGCGGCACTGGAGCTGCGGAGCGCCGTCATGCGCCTCCTGGACCCGCGGCACCTGGGCGGCTTCCGAGCCGTCCTGGCGGGCCGCGGGATCGCCGCCGACCCGCCGCTCCGCGGGCTGGGCTTCCGGATCCCGGACCGGCGCTCCGCCTCGGGCCCCGGCGCCGGCCCGGACTCCTCGACGTAGCGGCCCGGGAGGCTGGACGGCGGGCGGGCCCGCCGGCACGCCAACCGCCAGCGTCCCCTGCTACGATGCCGACGCACGCTCGGGACTGCACGTCCCGCGTGTGCGTGCGTCTCACCCGAGCTTCCCGCCGGGGCGGCGGAAACCGACCGTGCGTGTCACGGACCGCTGCCCGCAGAGAGGTGCGATGGAAGGCATCTGGTACGTCGTCGGCTTCGCCTTCGCGGGCGTGTCGTTCGTCTTCCTGACGATCGGCGCCTCGTGGCTGATCAGCCACCGCACGAAGGGAAGCGCGCTCAAGGGCCTCCCGTACGAGAGCGGCATCCCGACGTACGGCGACACCCACGGGCGGTTCGGCGTCTCGTACTACATCTACGCGCTGCTCTTCGTCGCCTTCGACATCGAGGTGATCTTCATCTTCCTGTGGGCGCTGGTCGTGCGCGACCCGATCCCGGGCGTCATCACCTCCATGGCCGTGTTCATCCTCGTCCTGCTCCTGGGCCTGGCGTACGCCTGGCGAAAGGGGGTGCTGACGTGGCGCTGACCCGCCCGCCGGCCGGGGACTCGTCCGCGGCGCGCCCCGGGACGCCGGACGGCGGTCCCCCCGCCGGCACACCCGGCAGCCGCCTCCCGGTCCCGGCCACGAACGCGGCCGACGCCCTGGTCGAGGCGATCGTGGTGCCCAACGCCCTCTGGACACCGGCCGACCCGGCAGCGTACGGCGGCGTGCCGGTGGACGAGGCCCCCACGCTGGCGCTCAGGCACTACGACGAGACGGGCGAGGGCCGCCGCAACGACGGCCGCTGGGGCGCCCTCGACGTCATCCCCACGAAGGCGGACTACATCCTGGATCTCATCCGGATGAACAGCCTCTGGCCCCTCCTGTCCGGCCTGGCCTGCTGCGCGATCGAGATGATGTCGACCGCCACCAGCCGTCACGACATCGACCGCTGGGGCATGTTCCCGTTCCGCGCCTCGCCGCGGCAGGCCGACGTGCTGATCGTGGCGGGCACCCTCACGACGAAGATGGCCGAGCCCCTCATCCGCCTCTGGGAGGAGATGCCCGAGCCCAAGTGGGTCGTCGCGATGGGCGACTGCACGTGCTCCGGCGGCCGCTACAAGCGGAGCTACAGCACGATCCAGGGGATCGACCGGGTCCTGCCGACGGACGTCTACGTGCCCGGCTGCCCGCCGCGGCCCGAGGGCCTCATCTACGGCATGATGAAGCTCCAGCAGCTGGTCAAGGACCGCCGCGGCCACTGGCCGGAGCGCAGCATCGGCCCCACCGTCCCGGAGGGAATCTGACGGTGGACCGCGCGTTCAAGGCGCTCCTGGAGCGGAAGCTGGGACCGCAGCTCGAGGGACCCGTCCGCCAGCGCCACGACCAGACCGAGATCCGCATCCGGCCCGGCGACGTGCCCCAGGTGATGCGCACGCTCCACGACGAGCCCGACCTGCGCTTCGAGTACCTGGCCGATCTCTGCGGCGTGGACACCGGCAGCGTGTTCCAGGTGGTCTACCACCTGTGGAGCGAGATCACGCCGGACTGGCTCCGGGTCATCGCCGACGGGATCCCCCGCGACGAGCCCCGCGTCCCCTCGCTGACGTACCTCTGGAAGGGCGCCGAGTGGATGGAGCGCGAGGCCTACGACATGTTCGGCCTCATCTTCGAGGGAAACCGCGACCTGCGCCGGATCTACCTGCCGGACGATTTCGTGAGCTTCCCGCTCCGCAAGGACTTCCACCTCGCCGACGACGTCGCCCGCTCGCCCGGCGGCGGGATCCGTCCGATGGAGCGCGCCGATGCTCCCACGGATGCCGACGAGACCACCCTCCGACGCACGTCGCCGGGGGCGTAGGCGCGACCGATGACGACCCCGAGCCGGCCCAGCCTCGACGACCCGACGCTCACGATCCCGGTCGACCACGCGGGCATCTTCGACCCGATCCCGGTGGCCCGGACCGAGCGGCAGCAGGAGTTCTACGCCCTCAAGGACGGCGAGCTGCTGCTCAACATGGGCCCCCAGCACCCGTCCACCCACGGCGTGCTGCGGGTGGTCCTGAAGATCAACGGCGAGCAGGTGGTGGACCTCGACCCGGTGCTGGGCTACCTGCACCGCGGCGTCGAGAAGCTGTGCGAGTACTCCGACTACCACCAGGTCATCAGCCAGGTCGACCCGCTCGAGTACATCAGCTCCCTCTTCAACGAGTGGGGCGCGGTGCTGTCCTTCGAGAAGCTGCTGGACGTCCAGGTGCCTCGCCGCGCCGAGTACATCCGGGTCCTCTCGGCGGAGCTGAACCGGGTGGCCAGCCACATGCTGTTCATGGGCTGGTACGCCCTGGACCTGGGCGGCATCACGCCCATCCTGTGGAGCTTCGCCGAGCGCGACGAGATCATGGAGATGCTGGCGGCGCTCACCGGCCAGAAGCTCCTCTTCAACTACTTCCGGATCGGGGGCGTCAACGGCGACCTGAACCACGAGTTCATGAGCCGCCTGGGCGACTGGATGAGCCGCGCCGGCGTCCAGCTGGAGGCCGGCATGGGCCTCCTGAACGAGAACGAGATCTTCGTCCGCCGCGCCCGCGGCCTCGGCCCCGTCGACCGCGAGACGGCCCTCCGGATGTGCGTGACGGGCCCGAACCTGCGCGCCTCGGGCGTCCCGTTCGACCTGCGACGAGCGCACCCGTACAGCGTCTACCCCGAGCTCGACTTCGACATTCCCGACGCGCAGCGAGGGCGATTCCCTTGCCCGCTACCTGCTCCGCATGGACGAGGTCAAGCAGAGCCTCCGGATCATCGACCAGTGCCTGCACCAGATGCCCGACGGGCCGGTGTCGGCGAAGCTGCCGCGGCTGCTGCGGCCACGGCCGGGGCGCGCCTTCAGCTCCGTCGAGGCGCCGCGCGGCCAGTACTCGACGTACGTCATCAGCGACGGCACCGACCAGCCGTTCCGGATGCGGATCCACGACCCCAGCTTCGTGCACCTGCAGCTCGTCAGCCTGCTCATGCCGGGCAACCTCATCCCCGACACCATGGCGATCATGGCCTCGCTCGACCCGGTCATGGGCGGCGTGGACAAGTAGGGCAGACCGACGATGACCGCCGTCACCTCCTACTGGAACCGCCTCTCGATCCCGTCGCGCGTGCTGCTCGTCGGCGTGCCGCTGCTGCTGGTCCTGGGCTTCGTGGCGACCGTGGCGCTGGTCCTGCTGCTCCCGCCGCTCATCGACTTCCTGGCCGCGAACACGGACCTCGTCCGCTTCCTGGTGGCCGCGACGGTGATCATCGTGGTGACGATCCCGACCGCGTTCCTGATCATCTACATGGAGCTGAAGGTCATCGCGCGGATGAACCTGCGGGTGGGCCCCGACCGGGTGGGGCCCTTCGGCGCCGCGCAGTCGGTGATCCACGGGCTCAAGGTCCTCTCCAAGGAGGACTACACCCCGCGCGGCGTGGACGTGCCGATCTTCACGGTTGCGCCGGTCGCGGTCTTCCTGACCACGATCATGACCCTGCTGGTGGTCCCCTTCGCCCCGGGGCTCGTCGGGCAGGACTTCAACATCGCCCTGCTCTACTTCTTCGCGATCGGCGGCCTCAACATCGTGGGCCTGATGATGGCCGGGTGGGCCAGCTTCAACAAGTACAGCCTGATCGGCGCCCTGCGCGCCGCGGCCCAGGCGATCAGCTACGAGATCCCGCTCACCCTCTCCGTGGTCGGGATCATCATCCTGACCGGCACGATGAGCATGAACGCCATCGTCGAGAAGCAGGCCGGCACGTTCCTGGACTGGAACGTCTGGAAGCAGCCCCTGGGACTGATCATCTTCTTCATCGCCGCGATCGCCGAGGCGAACCGGACGCCGCTCGACATGACCGAGGCGGACCAGGAGATCGTGGCCGGCTTCGCCACCGAGTACTCCGGCATGCGCTTCGGCTTCTTCTTCTTCGCCGAGTACGTCAACGTGTTCGTGGTCTCGGCGGTGATGGTGGTCCTCTTCTTCGGCGGCTGGAACGCCCCGTTCGACTGGCCGTTCCCGGTGGCCGTGGCCCTCGACCCGGCGAGCCTCGGGCTGGGGCTCCTGTTCGCCGGCGCGCTGGTGCCCGTGGTCGGCACGCTGGTCCTGGCCCTGCCGTTCTGGCTGGGCTCCTCCCGGATCTCGGCCCTCAAGGCGCTGGTGCTGGGCTTCATCCTGTTCAACGTGCTGGCCGTCGCGGCGGCGTTCGGCTGGGCGTTCATCAGCGCGGAGTGGGTCTCCGGGCTCATCTGGACGATGGCCAAGACGTACGTCTTCGTGTTCATCTTCGTCCAGATGCGGGCGACCTTCCCGCGCGTCCGGGTGGACCAGCTGATGGGCTTCGCCTGGAAGTGGCTCCTGCCCGCGGCCCTCATCAACATCTTCGCCACCGCGATCGCGGTCTCCATGGCAGCCAACCGGTGAGGGCGCGGCGATGAGCCAGGTTCCGGGCCTCGGACTGCTGCGCGGCATGGCGCTCACGTTCCGCCGCTTCTTCCAGCCCGCCCTGACCATCCGCTACCCGGAGGTCCCGGCCGACATCGCGGTCAAGTACCGCGGTCGGCTGCAGCTGCTCCACGACGAGCACGGGACCCTGAAGTGCGAGACCTGCTTCCAGTGCGCCCAGGCCTGTCCCATCGAGTGCATCGACATGGGCGGCACGGACACCAAGGGGCGCTACGCGGTCCACTGGGGGGCTGCCGAGACCTACGGCGAGCGGCGCGAGGAGTCCGCCCTCCGGCGGGCGGGCCGCGAGGTCCCCGACCAGCCGTACATGCGCTTCGCGCCCGTGGACGTGGCGGCCGTCGACGCGATCCTCGACGCGAATGATCACGATCCCCACCAGATGCTCTCCATCCTGGAAGCCGTCCAGGCGGAGTTCGGCCACCTCCCGGTGGCGGCCCTCAAGCGGATCAGCCATCGCACGGGAGCCTGGTACGCGATGATCTACGGCACTGCCAGCTACTACCGCCACCTTCGCTTCGAGCGGACGGTGGAGGAGGTGGCGGTCTGCCGCTGCACGGCATGCCTGCTAGCCGGCGGCGGCCGGCTCGCCGAGGCGATCGGCGCCGGGCTGCGGGCCGAGCTGGGGCGCCCGACGCCCGACGGGCGGATTCGCTTCGCCTGGCTCTCCACGCACCTTCCCGGCGCGCCGGTGCCGCTGGTCGTCGTGGACGGCGAACCGTTGGCCGAGGTGACCTCGGCCAACGCCACCGCCTGGGCGCAGGCGCTCGCCGGGGAGCACCCCGCCAGCCGCACCGTCCACTGATCCGATGACAGTCCTCCTCCCGTCCCCCACCGGCACGCCCGGCCCCATCCTCGGGGAGGCCTCCCCGGCTGCCCCGGTCTCCCCCACGGACCTCGCCGCGGCGGTCGCCGCGGGCGCGTTCGACGCCCTGCGGGCGGTGGTTGGCGACCTGGGCCCCACCGGGACCGTCGCCACGATCGCGGCGTCCGGGCTGCGCGGGCGTGGCGGTGCCGGCTTCCCGGCTGGTGCCAAGTGGCGGGCCGTGGCCTCCGCGGGCGACCCGGTCCGCTACGTGGTCGCCAACGGCTACGAGGCCGACCCGGCGCAGGGCACCAATCGCCACCTCATGGAGACGCGCCCCTACGCCGTGGTGGAGGGCGCCGCGATCGCCGCCCTGGCCGTCGGGGCGCGGGAGGCGATCATCGCCGTCCGCGCCGAGTACGCCGACGCCGTGCGGGCCGTGGAGTCGGCTGTCTTCGCGGCCGAGGAAGCGGGCTTCCTGGGGACCGACGTGCTGGGCTCCGGGCGCGACGTCGCCGTCACGATCCGCACCGTGCAGGGCGCCTACATGCTGGGCGAGGAGACGGTGCTGCTCAAGGCGCTGGAGGGGAAGCGCGGCCAGCCCGAGCAGCGCCCGCCGTACCCGTCGGAGCGCGGCCTCTTCGGCCACCCGACCCTCGTCCACAACGTCGTGACCCTCGCGACCGTCCCCTGGATCGTGCTCCACGGCGCGGACGCGTTCCGCGCCATCGGCGACCCGGACGCTCCCGGCACCCTGCTCGTGCAGGTGTCGGGCGCGGTCGCGACGCCGGGCATCGCGGAGATCGCGACGGGGACGACGCTCCGCCAGATCCTGGATCTCGCGGGCGGCGTCGCTGCCGGACGCACGTTCAAGGCCGCCCTCGTCGGCGGGCCCACCGGCGGCCTGCTGCCGGAGGAGCTCCTGGACACCCCGTACACCTTCGGAGCGCTGCGCGACGCGGGCGCCCACGTCGGCTCCGGGGCCATCGTGATCGCCGACGAGACGACCTGCATCGTGGACCTCGCCCGCCTGCTGGTGCGCTACGGCGCCGACGAAGCCTGCGGCAAGACGATCCCCTGCCGGATCGGCCTGCGGCGGCTGGCGGAGATCGGCCAGCGCTATGCCGACGGCACTGCACGCCCCACGGACCCGAAGCTCCTCGTCGATCTCGCGGACGACTGCGCAGCGAGCGCCCTGTGCGATCACGAGCGCCTGGCTCCCGGCCCGCTGCGGACCGCGATGCGATACTTCGGTCCCGAGATCGACGACCACATCCTGCGGGGAATCTGCCCCGCCGGCGTCTGCAGCCCGATCCGGGTCGCGGCCGCCGCCCACGGAAGGTAGACGACGACCGCACGATGGCCGACCTGATCTCCCGACCCGCCGACCTCGTCTCGTCGACCCGCCCCGAGCCGGCGACGGACAGCCTCGCCGAGCGGCTCATGCGGACGCAGGCGCCCCAGCGACCGATGTCGGCGCCCGTCATCCGGCTCGAGGTGGACGGCCGGATCGTGGAGGGCCGCGAGGGCCAGACCATCCTCGACGTCTGTCGCGACAACGGGATCGAGATCCCGACGCTGTGCTACGAGCCCAAGCTTCCGGGCTTCGGCGCCTGTCGGATGTGCGTGGTCGAGGTGGAGGGCGAGGAGCATCCCCCGATCTCGTGCTCGCGCGCGGCCGAGGCCGGGATGGTGGTCCGGACCCAGACCGAGGAGGTGCGCCGCCTCCGTCGCACGAACCTGGAGCTCATCTTCTCCGACCACAACGCCTACTGCCTGCCGCCCTGCCAGAACAAGTGCCCCAGCCACATCGACATCCCGGGCTTCCTCAAGGCGAACGCGGAGGGCGAGTTCCGCGAGTCCGCCCGGATCTTCAAGCGGACGATCCCCTTCCCCTCGATCCTGGGGCGGGTCTGCCCGGCGCCGTGCGAGGAGCACTGCCGGCGCGACGAGGTGGACGAGGCGATCGCCATCCGCGACAGCCACCGCTACGCCGGCGACCAGGTCCTGCGGGAGATGCTGGAGCAGGACGTCGACCCGCCGCTGCCCTTCGAGCTCCAGCCCAGGACCGGCAAGCGCGTGGCGGTCGTCGGCTCCGGACCGGCCGGCGCGTCGGCCGCGTACTACCTCCTGATCGCCGGCCACGACGTCACGATCCTCGAGCGCGACGAGGCGCCCGGCGGGATGCTGCGCTACGGGATCCCGGAGTACCGCCTCCCGAAGGAGCGGATCCTCGAGCCGGAGTACGAGAGCATCACGCGCCTGGGGGGCCGCTTCGTGTGCGGCCAGGCGCTGGGGCGCGACTTCAGCCTGGACGACCTCCAGAACCAGGGCTACGACGCCGTCGTGGTGGCGATCGGCTGCTACGACACGAACACGCTGGGGATCCCCGGCGAGGACGCCGGCGGCGTCATCGACGGCCTCGAGTACCTCAAGATCGCCGCCCTCGGCCGCACGTACCCGGGTCACGCCGGGACGCGCGTCGTGGTCATCGGAGGCGGGTTCTCGGCGATGGACTGCGTCCGGACGTCGGTCCGCCAGGGCGCCGCCGAGGTGACCCTCGTGTATCGCCGCGACATGAAGGACATGCCGGCCGCGACCGAGGTCCACGAGGCCATGGAGGAAGGCGTCACCACGATCTTCCAGGCCGGCCCGACCCGCGTCCTCGTGGACGAGGCCACCGGCGCGGCGACCGGCGTCGAGTTCATCCGGATGCAGCTCGGCGCGCCGGATGCGTCGGGCCGGCGGCGCCCGGAGCCGGCGGCCGGCACCGAGTTCGTGATCGAGTGCGACCGGGTCCTGCTGGCGATCGGCCAGGGCCCCGACCTCGCCTGGCTGGGACCCGGCAGTGAGGGCGCCCAGGCAACGAAGCAGCGCCGCCTGCGGGCCGACGCGATCACCTTCGAGACCGGGCGCCCCGGCGTCTTCGGCACCGGCGACGTCCGCACGGGCGCGGCCACCGTCGTCCAGGCGATCGCCGACGGGCGCCGCGCGGCCTACGCGGTGGATGCCTTCCTGCAGGGGCTGGACCTCGGCGCCATTCGCACGCGCCAGACGCTGGCGGAGCCGCAGCCCGAGTTCCTGTCCATCGTTCCCTTCACGTCCGAGGTCAAGGAATCGCGCCACCGCCTCAGAAGCCTGCCGGGCGAGGAACGACGGACCTCGTACGTCGAGTACGAGTCCCCCTACAGCCGCGCCGAGGCGGTCGCCGAGAGCACCCGCTGCCTGCAGTGCACCTGCGAGGCGATCGGCTTCTGCGACCTGCGCCGCCTGGGGATCGAGTACGGCACCACCCTCCGGACGCTGGAGCCGCAGAACAACCGGGGCGCCGGGTACCGCAGCGTCACCGAGAACCGCTTCACCGGCTACAACCACGACTACATCCGCGACGACAGCCACGCCTTCATCCTGCGCGAGCCGGCCCGCTGCATCGACTGCGGCCGCTGCGCCCAGGTCTGCTCGGAGGTCGTGGGAGCCGCCTGCTACGACTTCATGCGGATCGGCTTCGACACGCTCGTGACGACGCCGCTCGACATGAGCCTCAACGACACGCCCTGCGTCTCCTGCGGCCGGTGCGCCGAGACGTGCCCCACGGGCGCGCTGATGCCGAAGCCGCGGATCCTCGAGAAGTACGAGGTGGACGAGAGCCGCTGCATCCTGTGCGGCATCTGCGTGGACGCCTGCCCGTACGACGCGCTGCGCTGCGGGCCCGACTTCGAGCTGGCCCACACGAGCCGGCAGGAGCCGATGATCGACCTGATCGCCATCGCGGCGGTGGACCGGGAGACCGAGATGACCTACGTCCGGCGGGAGCGCGACTGGGCCCAGCGGGCCGTCGCGTCGGGCCGCGACATCGGGCCGCGGATGCTGCCCGTCCTGCCGGCCTCCCTCGCGGGCGGCAACGGGGGCGGCAACGGCCACGCGGCGACGCATGCCAACGGCAACAATGGGCACGGGACCGCCGGCGAGGCCGGCGGAAACGCGCCGCACAGCTAGCCTCGCGCGGCCGGGCGAGGGGGGCGCTCGACCGGCCGGGGATGCCATCGTGGAGAGAGGGAACAGGTGCCGATACCGGAGACCGTGCCGGTCCTTGGGATCAGCTGGAACGACGTGCTCTTCGTGATCCTGGCAGCGACCATGCTGGGCAGCGCCCTGCTGGTCGTGACGCTGCGCGACATCATCCGCTGCGGCATCGCCCTGGTGGTCTCCTTCGGCGCCCTGGCCGGGATCTACGTGCTCCTCGGCGCGCCCCTCGTCGCCGCGGCCCAGGTGCTGGTGTACATCGGGGCCATCGCCGTCCTGATCCTCTTTGCCGTCATGCTCACCCAGGCCAAGAACGCCCCCGTCCGGCTCGTCTTCCAGACCCAGGCACTCCCTGCCGCGGTCGCAGCCATCGTGCTCGCGGTGATAGTGGCGCTGTCCGTGACGGCCACGGACTGGGGAGAGGCCGGGGCCCGCATCGCGACCGGGACGCAAGCCCTGGCGCGCCTCCTCTTCACGGACTACGTCCTGCCGCTCGAGGTGGTGAGCGTCCTCCTGCTGGCCGCGGTCATCGGCGGCGTCTACCTGGCCAAGCGCGAGGACCGGGACGCATGAGCCAGTCGCTCGACGCCTACCTGGTGCTTGCCGGCGTCCTCTTCGCGATCGGGAGCTTCGGCTTCCTGGCCCGGCGCAACGCCATCAGCATGCTCATGTCGATCGAGCTCATGCTCAACGCCGTCAACCTCGCCATCGTCGCCTTTGGCGCGTTCATTCCGGCGCTCAACGTCGATGCCTCCGTGATCGCCCTGATGGTGATGGCCGTCGCGGCGGCCGAGGCAACCGTCGGCCTCGCCCTCGTCATGGCGATCTACCGCAACCGCCGCACGCCGCTCGTCGACGAGTACGACGCGATGCGCCAGTAGCCCGCGAGGAGCCCGAGAGACCCGCGTGTTCGAACCCTTGATCCCGATCGCCGCCCCGCTGCTCGCCGCCGTCGAGGCCGAGCCGCTCTCGGCGACCGCGAACAGCGTGCTGAACCTGGTTCCGCTGCTGCTCCTGCTGCCCATCAGCGGCTTCGTCTTCACGGCGCTGTTCGGGCGGCGCATCGGCCGGTTCGCGTTCCTGGTCCCGCTCGTGCTGATCGTGGCGACGTGGGCGCTCGCGATGGTCGTGGTCTTCGAGGCGCTGACCGGGGCCTTCGGGGAGCACGGGGCGGGGATCACGCTCTACACGTGGATCCCGGCGGGCGACTTCCAGGTGGAGCTGGGCGTCTTCGTGGACCAGCTGACCGCCTGCCTCCTGATCGTCGTGACGACGATCGGCATGCTGGTCCACCTCTACTCGGTGGGCTACATGGCCCACGACCCGGGACGCTGGCGCTTCTTCGCCTACCTGAACCTGTTCATGTTCAGCATGCTGCTGCTGGTCCTGGGCGACAGCTGGCTCACCGTCTTCGCGGCCTGGGAGCTCGTCGGCCTGAGCTCCTACCTCCTGATCGGCTTCTGGTACACCCGCTGGTCGGCGGCCCTCGCGGCGAAGAAGGCGTTCATCGTCAACCGCGTCGGCGACGTCGGCTTCGCCCTGGGCATCATGCTCATCTGGGTCAGCACCGGGACGCTGAACATCCGCGAGTCGATGGAGCTGATCAAGGGGCTCGACACGACGACGATCGCGGCGATCGCGCTCCTCGTCTTCTGCGGCGCGGTCGGCAAGAGCGCCCAGTTCCCGCTGCACGTCTGGCTCCCTGATGCCATGGAGGGGCCGACCCCGGTGTCCGCCCTGATCCACGCGGCGACGATGGTCAACGCCGGCGTCTACCTCGTCGCACGGGCGAACCCGATCTTCGCCGAGGTCCCGGGCGTCATGGTCGTGGTGGCCTCGATCGGGATCTTCACGGCGATCCTGGCGGCCTCGATCGCCATGACGCAGACCGACATCAAGCGCGTCCTGGCGTACTCGACGCTCTCGCAGCTTGGGTACATGTTCGCCGCTCTCGGGGTGGGCGCCTTCGTCGCCGCGATCTTCCATCTCATGGCCCACGGCTTCTTCAAGGGCCTCCTCTTCCTCGGCTCGGGCAGCGTGATCCACGCCGTCCACGAGGAGCAGGACATGAACAACATGGGCGGCCTGCACCGGAAGATCCCCGTCACCCACTGGACGATGCTCATCGGCACGCTGGCGATCGCCGGCATCCCGCCGCTGGCGGGCTTCTTCAGCAAGGACGAGATCCTGGGCGAGAGCTTCAGGTTCGGCTTCTACTGGGTCTGGGCGATCGGCTTCGTCGTCGCCGGGATGACCGCCTTCTACATGTGGCGCCTGATGGGCAAGACGTTCTACGGGCACCCGTCGGAGTACGTGCGCCACATCTGGGACAAGATCCACGAGTCGACCTGGACGATGACGGTCCCGCTCGTCCTCCTGGCGATCCCGTCGGCGCTCCTCGGCCTGTTCCTGGGAACGCCGCTGGGCGATTCGCGGATCACCCACTGGCTGGAGCCGGTCTTCGTCGAGTCGGAGGAGATGCTCTACCCCGGCAAGCCGCCCTACGAGCTGTTCGGCGTCGACGGCGCGCTCATCCTCACGAGCGTCGGCATCGCCACCATCGGCCTGGTCGTCGGGATCTGGCTCTTCGGCGCGTTCCGGCGGGCCGGCAGGCCGACCCGCGTGGAGGCCCTCACGAACGCCAACGGCGCCACCCGGTTCCTGTACCGGGCCTCCCTCAACAAGTGGTGGTTCGACGAGCTCAACCACCTGCTCTTCATCGTCATCGGCGGCCGGGTTGCCGGGGCAATGTGGTGGTTCGACCGGGTGGTCGTCGATGGGACCGTCAACGGCCTGGGCCGGGCGACCGTCGACGCCGGCCGGGGCCTGCGCCGGGTCCAGACGGGGCGCGTCCAGAACTACGCCCTGGGCATCGCGATCGGGCTGATCGTGATGGCCGGCTCGTACCTCCTCATCGCGGCCAGGTAGGGGAGGCGCACGATGAACGACGGCGGCTTCCCCATCCTGAGCCTGATCACGTTCCTGCCGCTCGCGGGAGCCCTGGCCATCGCGATCATCCCGCGCGGCAATCTCGGCGCGATCCGCGGGGCGGCCCTCGTCACGGCCCTCCTCACGTGGGTCGCCAGCCTCGCGCTCCTGCTGGGCTATGTCCCCGGGAGCGGGTCCGCTGGCATGAGCTTCCAGTACGTGGAGACGCTGGACTGGATCCCGCTCTTCGGAATCCAGTACAAGGTGGGCGTCGACGGGCTCTCCGTGGCGATGGTGGTCCTGACCACGACGCTGACCTGGATCTCCATCCTGGCCAGCTTCTCGCCGATCAAGGAGCGGGTGAAGGAGTACATGATCTCCTTCCTCATCCTCGAGGTCGGGATGCTGGGCGTCTTCGTCTCGCTGGACCTCTTCCTGTTCTACATCTTCTGGGAGATCGTCCTCGTCCCGATGTACCTGATCATCGGGATCTGGGGCGGGGCGAACCGCATCTACGCCACGCTGAAGTTCGTCCTCTACACCCTGGTCGGGTCGCTCCTCATGCTGGTCGCCATCCTGGCCACGGCGTTCGCCTACCAGGCGGCCACGGGGTCGTGGGAGGGGGCGTTCGACCTGGAGAACCTCGCCGGCCACGGCTTCGATTCGACCTTCCAGCTCTTCGCCTTCGGTGCCTTCGCCCTGGCCTTCGCCATCAAGGTCCCGATGTTCCCGTTCCACACCTGGCTGCCGGACGCCCACGTGGAGGCGCCCACCGCCGGCTCCGTGATCCTGGCGGGCGTCCTCCTGAAGCTCGGCGGCTACGGGTTCATCCGCTTCGCCCTGCCGATGTTCCCGGAGGGGGCCCACGCGTTCGCGCCGCTGATCATCGTGCTCTCGGTGATCGCGATCATCTACGGCGCCATCGTGGCCCTCGTCCAGCCCGACCTGAAGAAGCTGGTGGCCTACAGCTCGGTCAGCCACATGGGCTTCGTGACCCTGGGGATCTTCGTGTTCAACCAGCAGGGGCTCCAGGGCGCCATCCTCCAGATGGTCAACCACGGGCTCATCACCGGCGCCCTGTTCCTCCTGGTCGGGGTCATCTACGAGCGCACCCACGACCGCGCGATCGCGAAGATGGGCGGACTCGGCGGACCCGTCCCGGTCTACGCCGCAACCCTCGGGTTCTTCGTCTTCGCCTCCGTGGGCCTGCCCGGCCTCGCCGGGTTCGTGGGCGAGTTCCTGGTCTTCGTGGGCGTCTTCGCCTTCAGCCCGTGGACCGCCGCCGCGATCGCCTTCGTGATGATCTTCGCGGCCGCCTACCTCCTGTGGATGCAGCAGCGGGTGCTGTTCGGGCCCCTCTCCGACTTCCTGAAGGGCATCGGGCACCACCTGACCGACATGAAGCCGGTGGAGATCCTCACCCTGGCGCCGCTGGGCGCGCTGACCGTGGTCCTGGGCCTCTTCCCCGGCCTCGTCCTGGAGCTCATCGCAGGGTCCGTCCAGGCCGTCCTGGCCGCCGTCGATCCGTCGCTCGCGACGGCCATCGGGCGCTGAGGGGAGCGCCGCCGATGTCCACCGCCGACCTCATCGTCCTCGCCCCGCTCATCGCCGTCGTCCTGGTGGCAGCCGCGATCGTCGTCGCCGACCTGATCAAGCCCGGCAACGCCAGGGTCGCGACCGGCGTCAGCCTGCTGGGCCTGGGAGTCGCGGCGGCCCTTGTCGTGTGGGCCGGCGCCACGCCCGGCTCGGCCTTCGGCGGGTCCTATCGCGTCGACGCGCTGGCGACCTTCCTGGACCTCATCTTCATCGCCATCGTCGCCCTGACCATCCTCTTCGGGCCTGACTACCTGGTCCCGCGAGGCCTGCCGGTGGCCGAGTTCGCGGCCATTCTCGTCTTCGCCCTGTCCGGCGCGATGCTCATCGCCGCCTCCGCGGACCTGCTGGTCCTCTTCCTGGGCCTGGAGCTGATGGTCATCCCCGGCTACCTGCTGGCCGGCTTCCACAAGCGCGACGCGCTCTCGACCGAGGGTGCCATCAAGTACTTCCTGCTGGGCTCCTTCTCCAGCGCGATCTTCCTCTTCGGCCTCGCCTTCGTGTGGGGCCTCACCGGCTCGACGCGGATCGGCGACGTCGCGGCGCAGCTCGCGGCGATCGTGCAGGGCCAGGCAGCGCTGTCCCCCGGGCTGGCCATGGGCCTGGCCTTCCTGACGACCGGCGTCGCCTTCAAGATCGCCGCCGTCCCGTTCCACTACTGGACGCCGGATGCGTACCAGGGCTCTCCCACCCCGATCACCGGCTATCTGTCCGTCCTGCCCAAGATCGGCGCCTTCGCGGTGATCCTGCGGGTCTTCGGCGAGGCCCTCGGGCCCCTGCGCGAGGAGTGGGTGATCGTCTTCTTCGTCCTGGCCACCCTGACGATGACCCTGGGCAACCTCGTGGCCCTCACCCAGGACAACGTCAAGCGCATGCTGGCGTACTCCTCGATCGCCCACACCGGCTACATGATGGTCGGCCTCGCGGCGTACGCGGACGGCGAGATCCGGGGCCTGGAAGGGCTCCTCTTCTACAGCGCCGCCTACACGTTCATGAACCTGGGCGCGTTCGCCGTGATCGCCGCCCTCCAGAAGCGCCCGGGGGTCACCAGCCGCCTGGAGACGTTCGCCGGCCTGGGGCGCCGGGAGCCCGCGCTGGGGATCCTGATGGTCCTGTTCCTGCTCTCGCTGACGGGGATCCCGCCGACCGCCGGCTTCTTCGCCAAGGCCTACGTGATCCTGGCCGCGGTCGAGGCCGGCGGCTGGATGAACCTCCTGGCGGTGATCGCCGTCCTCAACGCCGCCGTGGCCGCCTTCTACTACCTGCGGGTCGTCGTGTACATGTACATGCGGGAGCCCCAGGGCGAGCCGGCTCCGGTGGGCCACGGCGCGCTCCTCCGGCTGGGCCTCGCGATCACGGCGGTCATGACCGTGACGCTCGGACTCTTCCCCGGGCCCTTCATCGCCAGCGTCGGCGAGGCCGCCCAGTCGATCGCCTCGTTCCTTCCGTAGCCCGGCAGCGCTGCCGCTGACGCGGCAACGGCGGACCCTGCGCCCGGGTTCGCAGCCCGGGGGCCCGGCATCGCGCGCCGTCAGCGCGCCGTTCTGCCCTCCGCCTCCAGCAGCCGCGCCAGCGCCCGCAGCACCGGCCCCGTCGCCGCCGGGCCCGGCAGCATGACGTCGGCGCTGCGAACGACGTCGCCCTGCGCACCGGACGGGCGATGCACGCCGATCGTGACGGCGGCCGCCAGCCGACCGGCCGCCCGGGCGGCCCTGACCACCCGGAACGCCTCCGCGTCCGAGCGGTCGTCGCCCAGCACCGCAACGGCGTGCGCCCGGTGGCGCGCCATCAGCTGCTCCACGGCCTGGCCCTTCGCGCCGGCGTCCTCGGGGCGGACCTCGAGCACGCGCCAGGTCTCGAAGTGGGCAAACCGCGCTGCGCCGAGCTCTGGCGGCAGGGATCCCTGGGCCGCCCCCAGCGCCACGAGGATGCGGGCCCGGGCCGCGTCCGGATCGTCGGCGGTCCGGTAGTGGAACGCCACCGATGGGCCCTTCGGCTCGACGAACAGCCATTCGGCGTCGGCCAGGAGGCGACCCACGTCGTCACCGAGCCGTTGCGAGGCGGCGGCGTGGGCCGCATGCCGTGCGGCATGACCGACCGGGAGGCGCTCCGCGGGCACGCCCGCTGGCAGCGGGCCGCCCTGCAGGCCGTGGTCGCCGAGGTAGGTCACGCCCCCGATCCGGACGCGGCCCGCGACGTCGAGCGCTGTGCGCCCGGACAGGATCGCCAGCGCGAGGCGCTCCGGGCGGGCCCGGGCGATCCGGCCAAGGTGCCGCAGGGCGCGCCGGGCCTCCGGGTCGAGCATCGCCCGATCGGGGTCCGGGTCGATGGTGGCCAGGGTGCCGTCGAAGTCGCAGACGACGAGGATGGTGCCCTCGACATCGGCCAGCCCGGCGAGGGCGGCGGCCGCCGACGCGGTCTCGCGGGCACCGGCCGTCGCGTCCCCGAGGCCGGGCCCGGGTCGCGCCCTGCCGGTTCATTCGCCGACCGTGACGCCGGGCAGGATCGTCGCGAGGTTGTTCGCCATCTGGTCGGGACCGAGGCCACCCAGCGCCGCGTCCTGGATCACGCCCTCGGCGTCGATCCAGTAGTGGACGGGCAGGGCCGCGGCGTCCCAGGTCCTCGCGCGGCTCCCATCCCCGTCGAGGCCGACCGGGAAGGTGACGTTCAGGGCGTCGACGAAGGGCTGCACGGTCGCGGCGTCCTCTTTCACGTGGACGGCGAGCACGACGAGCCCGGCATCCGCGTAGCGGACCGCATACCCGTTCATGATCGGGTACTCGTCCCGGCAGGGCGGGCAGTACGTCCCGGTGAAGACGACCCAGACGGGCTTGCCGCGGTACGCGGCGAGGTCCAGCGACGCGCCGTCGAGGCCGGTGACGACCAGCGGGGGCGCCGGCTTGCCCACGAGCGGGAACGGGGACGGGCTGCGGGCCGCGCTCGGCGAAGGCGTCTCCTCCGGCGCCGGCGCCTCCGTCGGAAGGGGCGTCGGCAGCGGCGTGGGCGTCTCGACGACGGCAGCCGGCGGCGGCGTGGGGACCAGGGTCGGAGCCGGCACGCTGGGCACGAGCGAGTAGACGGCGACGGCCAGGCCGAGCGCCGCCGCCACCCCGATGGCCAGGCCGGCAACGATCGCGACGAAGGTGCGCATCGCGGATGAGCGTACCGGACTCCCGGCCACGCTGCCCGGGCCGCCCGGGCGCCCCCGCGGAAGCGGCGCCGCAGAACGCCCGGGCCGCCCCGCGACGGGGATGCCCGGCCGCACCGTGGCGCAGGCCATGGGGACGCAACAAGGCCGGGACTTCCCGCGTCCCAGCACCGGACCAAACCGCCGGGCGGCCGGCGACGATCTCCTTGGTAGGATGCCATCACCGATGCGTTCACTTCTCGGCTGGATCCGCGCCCGCCTGCTGCCGGCCATCGTGACGGCGGCGGGCGTCGCGCTGCTCGCTGCCGGGCTGCTGACCTACCAGGACCCACCCGAGGCCGTGGCCCTGGCCCCGACGCCGAGTCCGGCTGCCAGCGCGCGGCCGGTCCCCGGCCTCCTGCCGATCCCCACGCTCGGTCCGGCCGGGTCGCCGGCCCCCTCGTCCAGCCCGGTCGCGGATCGAGTGGCCACCCGCGTGGTCGTCCCGGCGCTGCGGATCGACCTGCCGGTGGTGAAGCCACCGAACAACCCGGACCACTTCCCGTACTGCAACGTCGCGGAGTACATCCCCCAGCTCAGCCGGCCGGGCTACCCGGGCACGACCTACCTGTACGCCCACGCCCGCAAGGGGATGTTCCTGCCGCTCCTCGAGACGCGGGATCGCGCGATGCTCGGGATGCTCGTCCAGGTCTATACGAACGACAACCAGGTCTTCCTGTACGAGGTGACCCGCGTCCTGCGCAACCAGAGCAGCCTCGACATCGCCTACGGGGCGAAGGTCGAGCAGCTGATGCTCCAGACGTCGGAGGGCCCGCGGGGGACCGTCGGCAAGACGATGATCATCGCGCGGCCGATCAGCGTGGGCCCGGCCGACCCTGCCGCGGCCAACCCGACGCCGAAGCCGGTCGCCTGCCAGTAGCGCCGGCTGGGACGGCCGGCCGGCCTGCGCCCGGTCCTCAGATCCAGTCGATCCGCCGGAGGATCGCGAAGATCGTGAGGGACAGCGCCACGATCATCGCGGTGACCAGCCAGAAGCCGGTGGCCTCGGTGCGGGCGAACGCCGCTCCAGCCTCACTCATCCCGAAGATCCCGGCAAACGCCCCCAGCCCGGCGAATACCACGGTGATCCCGGTCAGGCGCTTCATGATCAGCGACAGGTTGTTGTTCACGGTCGAGAGGTAGACGTCGAGGGCTGCTGTCACGAGCTCGCGGAATCCGTCGTACTCGTCGGACAGGTGGACGGCGTGGTCGTAGATGTCCCGGAAGTAGACGACGTGCTCGGGCGCGATGAACGGCAGCACCCGGTTCGTGAGCTGGTTGAAGACCTCGCGCTGCGGCGAGCTGACGTGGCGCAGCTCGACGAGCTGTCGCTTGAGCGTGAAGAGCTGGTCCAGCGTGTCGCGCTCGGGCTTGCTGACGATCCGGTCCTCCAGGTCGTCGATCGTGTCCTCGATCCGGTCGAAGACCGGGTAGTAGTCGTCGACGATGTGGTCGAGGAGAGCCCACAGGAGGTAGTCCGGCCCGCGCGCGAGCAGGGGCGCAACTCCACCCCGGAGGTGCGCGGCTCCTCGAGGGTCCCAGAAGCGCGTGTGGACGGTCAGGATGAACCGATCCCCAACGACGATGTCGATCTCCTCGACCAGCAGCTCGCGCTCCCAGCCGACGGCAAAGACGACGAGGTGGCCGTAGGAGTCGGTCAGCTCCAGCTTCGGGCGCTGGTTCTTCTCGAGGATGTCCTCGACCGTCAGCGGGTGGAGCCCGAGCTCGGTCGCCACGACACCGACAAGCTCGGGTGATGGGTCGGTCAGGTCGACCCAGTGGCGCGCCGTCGACGCGGCAACCGCGTGGCTGAGCGCCTCGAGCCCGGCCAGGGTCCGGTGGTCGCCGTCGCGCCAGTGATCGACGCGCAGCGACGCCTCGGCCTCGCGAGCGAGGTCCTCGCCCACCAGGGCCCGCGCAGGGCCGGAGGACGCGACGTCAGAGGGCGAGGGTGGGCTCGGCATCTCCGCCGGGACCGGCTTCGGCTCCATCGCCATCGGGACCTCCCACTCCGGCCGCGGCGCCGCCGCCGGCCGTCTCGTCGCGGAGCATACGCGGCCGCGCACCCAGCGCGAGCCCGGCCGGGATCGCGGCAGCGGTGACACCGGCGGCGATCAGGAAGAGCCCCACCATCGTCTCGGCCGCCTTCGCGGCCGCCCACGCCTCCAGGGCATCCACGACGAGGGGGTCGCGCAGGGGTCGGTCGGCCAGCGAGGGCGGGACGATCTCCCGGTAGGCATCCGGCGACCCGAACACCTGCGCCGAGAGGCGGTCGATGGTGGTCGAGCCGTACGCCGTGAGCACCGCCAGGCCGATGGCCATCCCGATCATCCGTGCGACGGTCACCGTGGCCGAGGCGGCGCCAAAGCGGCTGCGCCCCACGGCTTCCACCGCGGCCGTGCTGCGGGGCGTCACGGTCAGCCCGAACCCGAACCCGAACAGGGCGCCGGCGGCCGCGACGACCGGATCGGTCACCTCCGGGGTCCAGGTCCCCATCCAGGCCAGGCCGCCGATGGACGCGCCGAGGCCGAGAGCGGTCACGGCGCGCAGCGACCAGCGCCGCACCAGCCACCCCGAGAGGAGGGCGCCGAGGGCCGTGGCGCCGGCGATGGCGCCGAGGGCCACGCGCTGGTCGTCCGGCCCCCCGTAGAGGACACGGTCGACGAAGACGGCCGTGCCGACGATCGCGGTGGCGAACGCGTACCCCGTCAGGAGACTCACCAGGGCGGCCGACGCGAAGACACGGTCCGCGAAGAGCCGCGGGTCCAGGAACGGGTCGGGGCGTCGCAGCCCGGACAGGATCGCCGCGACGCCCGCGATCACCCCGACGCCGACGAGGACCAGCGAGACGGATGCGGGATCCGGCCCGGAACCTCCGGCGCCGGGCTGCTCGCCGAGCAGCGTGACGCCCAGCAGGATGGCAGCGAGGGAACCGCTGAAGAGGAGCGCCCCAAGGAGATCGACGCGTGCCCGCGTCCGCGGCGTGTCCCAGCCTGCGGTGGCGGCCCAGCCGACGGCGAGGGCGGCGATGCCGATCGGGACGTTGACGTAGAAGACGTAGCGCCACGCCGGCGCCAGGAAGTCGGCCGCCGGCGTACCCAGGAGCCCGGCCCGCGCGAGCGCGACATCGGGCCGGACGGCGTCGAGGATCGCGGCCCCCAGGAACGGGCCCGCGGCCATCCCCAGGAAGGTGAGCGCGCCGATCACCCCCAGGGCGCGCGGCCGGTCCTCGCCGTCGAAGAGGTGCGACGCGGCCGCCGTGGCCACCGGGACGATGGCCCCGCCGCCGAGCGCCTGCACGGCGCGCGCCGCGATGAGCTGGTCCAGCGTCTGGGACATGCCCGCCAGGAGCGAGCCGACCGTGAAGCAGGCCAGGGCACCCAGGAACAGCCGCCGGGCGCCCCACACGTCGGCCAGGCGGCCCGCCAGCGGCATCGCGGCGATGTAGACGAGGAGGTAGGCGTTGACGATCCAGCTGGCGTGGCGGAGCTCGGTCCAGCTGCCCAGGTCGACGATGATCGCGGGGAGGGCGACCGCCGTGATCATCAGCTCGAGCCCGGCGAGGAAGACGCCGGTCCCCAGGACGGCGAGCAGGACGAGCGCGACCCGGCGGTCCATGGGCGGAGTGTAGGCGAGCCCGGCGGGCGAGCCCCCGGGGGTCGCCGTCCCGCCGCGCGGCGTCGCATACTCCCGCCACACGGTGCGCGGCGAAGGACCGGGGAGACGATGAGCGGCGACGGACTCGAGATCGAACGCAAGTACCTGCTTGACGGGGCGCCATCGGGGGAGGAGCTTGCCGCCCTCGGGGCGCGCCCCACCCGGCTCGAGCAGGTCTATCTGCTCCGGGACGACGACTGGGTTCGGCGCGTGCGCCGGATCGAGAGCGACGGCCGGTCTCGCCACGTGCTGACGCGCAAGCGCGACCGCTCCGGGATCGTCCGGGAGGAGATCGAGGTCGACCTGTCGCCCGAGGACTACGCACGGCTCGTGGCCCAGGCGGATCCGGCACGCCGCGTCATCCGCAAGGTGCGCCACGTGATCCCGTACGGACGCTGGACCCTGGAGCTCGACGTCTTCAGCGAGCCCCCCGGGCTGGTGCTCCTCGAGGTCGAGCTCGACGATGCGGACGAGATCCCCGAACTCCCGCCGTCGATCGCTGCGCGCGTCGTCCGCGAGGTCAGCACCGAGCCCGCGTACGCGAACTACAGCCTGGCCCTGGTACCGGACCCGGCGCCCGGTCCCGCTTGACGCCGCCCGCGGCTGGAGGCACCCTCGCAACGATGGCACCCGCCCGTTCCGACGACGACACCAGCGACGATCTCCCGCCGGCCGAGGCCGCGCGTGACCGCCGGCGCGACCACGACGCCGCCGCGGCGGCCCGGTCCGGGATGCGGACGGGGCTCGCCAAGCAGTTCAAGCAGGTCCTCGATGCGCAGCTGAAGCGAGCCCGCTCGGCGGGATCGCGTGCGGCCGCGGAGAGTGCTGCCGAGAACGACGCTCCGTCGGAGCCGCCGCCCAGGAAGCGGGGTCACCGAGGGCACGGGCCGCGTCACCCGGCTCCGCCCGACTGAGCGGCGACAGGTGCACCGGGATCGCGCGGGGCGGCAGCCGGGCAGCGCCCTCGCGGTGAGCCTGCAGGCGCGCGCCACGCGGCTGGTGTGTGTCGGCCGGCCCGTGCCGGGCGGCTGGTGCAGGGCCACGGGGCTGGTGGCCGCCCACCGGACTGTGTGAGGCCAGGCGGCCGGGGCCCGATCGCACGGCGGGTGCCCACCCGCGCGGCACGCCGACGCAGCCGTTACCCTCCGCGACATGCTCGACTTCCGCGCCGACGGCGCCGTGCTGCTCATCGAGACCGACCGCGAGACCCTCCGAATCGAGCCCTGGGGGCCCGACGCCGTCCGCGTCCGAGCGTCCCTGGGGCCGATCCGCGACGACGTCCCACATG
Organism: uncultured Chloroflexia bacterium; assembly: GCA_963810065.1. Lineage (GTDB taxonomy): Bacteria > Chloroflexota > Limnocylindria > Limnocylindrales > CSP1-4 > CTSoil-043. The sequence continues at coordinate 123,308 of CAWELX010000006.1, forward strand.
CGCTGACGGAGGCACCCATGTCGCCCGGCGCTCGCCTGGAGCTCGGGGCGGATCGCGCGCGCCTCGTCAATGGCCGCCTGGCGCTCGTCGCGACGCGCGACGCCCGGCTCCTGCCGATCGCGGCGCCGACCGTCCATCTCACCTTCGAGCGAGCGGACACGGGTGCGGCGCTCCTGGCCGAGGACCTCCCCCCCCGGCCTGGCCGGGCGCCCGGCGCTGGCGGCCGCGCGGCGCGCTGCCGGCCCTGGAGGCGACCTTCGCGGCGCACGCCGGCGAGCGCTTCTTCGGCCTGGGCCAGTACCAGCACGGCGCCCTGGACCATGCCGGCCGGGTCCTCGAGCTCGCCCAGCAGAACATGCGGGTGACGATCCCGTACCTGGTCTCACCGCGCGGCTACGGGTTCCTCTGGAACAACCCGGCGGTCGGGCGTGTGGAGCTCATGCCGGAGCGGACGCGCTGGGTTGCCGAGGCAACCGCGCAGCTCGACTACTGGGTGGTGACGGGCGACACGCCGGCGGCACTCGTCGAAGCGTACGCCGCCGCCACCGGGCTGCCGGCGTCGATGCCCGATTGGTGTCTTGGCTTCTGGCAGTCCACGCTGCGCTACCCGTCGCAGCAGGCGCTGGTTCGCCAGTACGGGACGTTCTGCCCCATCTTCCGGCTCCACGGCTACCGCTCGCCCGGGGCCGGGATCGGTGGCCCCGGGGCGCCCAACCAGGTCTGGTCCTTTGGCGCGCGGGCCTACCCGATCCTGGTGGAGCATCTGCGCCTGCGCGAGCGCCTGCGCCCCTATCTCGGGGACCAGGCCCGCCGTGCTGTGACAACCGGCCTCGCGCCGATGCGGCCGCTCTTCGTCGACTTCCCCGACGACCCGGGCGCCTGGCTCCCGGACGACCAGTTCCTGCTCGGCCCGGATCTCCTGGTGGCGCCCGTGACGGCGCCCGCCGTCGTCACGCGCCCGGTCTACCTCCCGGCCGGCGCGGCGTGGCGCGAGCGAGCGACGGGCCTCCGCCACGAGGGCGGGGCGCGGGTGGAGGCGTCGGCGCCCCTGGAGCGGATTCCGCTCTTCGTGCGCGATGGCGCGCCGGACCCGTTCGTGGGCGGCTGAGTGGAAGGGCGAGCCCTTGACAGTGCCGTGAGCCGTGCATACCATCAACGTCGCTTTATATAAACGGGCATTGCTTTGCGCCGCAGCCGAGGCGCGGCTCGACCCCTCGATCCCGATCGGAGCCCCACCTGAGCCCCTCGCCCGCCCGCTTCCGCTCCACGATCGCGTCGATCGTCGACCAGCCGGACGACCTCCGCGAGATCCGGACCTTCCACAAGGCCCTCGCCGACGTGAACCGGCTGCGCATCGTGCGCCGCCTGGCCGACGGCCCGGCGAGCGTCGGCGAGCTGATCGACCACGTGGGCCTGAGCCAGCCGCTCGTGAGCCACCACCTGCGCCGCCTCCGTGAAGCTGGGCTCGTCGTGAGCCGCCGTGCCGGCCGCGAGACCATCTGCTCCCTGTGTCCCGAAGCGTTCGGCGACGTCGCCGAGCGCGAGCGCGCCATCCTGGGAATGGGCTGACCGATGACGATCTCGAACGACACGCGCGGCCGAATCAAGAAGATCGGCGAGCCGATCGCGCTCTTCTTCGGCCGCCTGGGCCTCACCCCCGACGGGCTGACGCTGATCGGCTTCGGGATCACGACCGTCGGCGCCGTCCTGCTCGGCCTCCAGCTGTGGTTGGTCGGCGGCCTCGTCGTCTTCGTCGGCGGCGTCTTCGACATGTTCGACGGGACGCTCGCGCGCGCCACCGGCCAGGTCAGCAAGCTCGGCGCCTTCATGGACTCCGTCTTCGACCGCTGGGGCGAGGCCCTGGTCTACGTCGGCCTGGTCGCCGGTCTTGCCGCGGCCGGCTGGCCGTTCGGGCCGCTCCTGGCGGCCGCCGCGATGGCCTCCGCCTTCCTGGTCAGCTACGCCCGTGCCAAGTCCGAGGGCCTCGGCTTCTCGGCTGGCACCGGGATGGCGGCCGTGGGCGTCATGCCCCGCGAGATCCGTCTCGTCATCCTCTGCGGCGGCCTCGTCATCGGGGGGTTGCTCAGGACCGAGCCGATGGAGGGCTTCGCGCCCCAGACAGCCACGCCGCCGGGCATCCTCGTGATCGACGGCGCCCTGGCGATCATCGCCATCGGCGCGACGATCACCGTCATCCAGCGCGTGCTCCACACGCGATCGCAGGCCCGTGCGGCCGCCACGACCACGGAGGCCGTCGACCGGGCCAGCTGAACCTCGAACCCCAACCCATCCCCTCATCCATCCACCGGGAGGCAGGACGAACGACACCATGGCAAAGAAGAACGGGAGCAGCAGCGTGAGCACCAACGGGAACGGCGACAAGCCGACCGGCACGTGGGCCGGGTCCAGGCGCAAGGACGGCAAGATCCGCGTCGCGATCGTTGGCGTCGGCAACTGCGCCAGCAGCCTGGTCCAGGGCCGCTACTACTACGAGAACGCCAAGGACACGGACTTCGTCCCGGGCCTCATGCACGTGAGCCTCGGCGGCTACCACGTCCGCGACATCGAGTTCGTCGCCGCCTTCGACATCAACAAGACCAAGGTCGGCAAGGACCTCTCCGAGGCGATCTACGCGCACCCGAACAACACGATCGTCTTCCAGCAGGTCGCGCCGACGGGCGTCACGGTCGAGCGCGGGATGACCCACGATGGCCTGGGCAAGTACCTCAGCCAGGTCATCGAGAAGGCGCCCGGCCCGACGGCCGACATCGTCGGCATCCTGAAGGAGCGCGAGGTCGACGTGATGGTCTCCTATCTCCCCGTGGGGAGCGAGGAGGCCACGAAGTGGTACGTCGAGCAGGCCCTCAAGGCCGGCGTCGGCTTCATCAATGCCATCCCGGTCTTCATCGGCCGCGAGCCCTACTGGCAGCGCCGCTTCGCCGAGGAGGGCCTCCCGGTCATCGGCGACGACATCAAGAGCCAGGTCGGCGCCACCATCAGCCACCGCGTGCTGACCCGCCTGTTCATGGACCGCGGCGTCCGCCTGGACCGCACGTACCAGCTCAACTTCGGTGGCAACACGGACTTCCTCAACATGCTCGAGCGCGAGCGCCTCGAGAGCAAGAAGATCAGCAAGACGAATGCCGTCACGTCCATGCTCGACTACGAGCTCGACACCGACGACATCCACGTGGGGCCCTCGGACCACGTCCCGTGGCTCCTCGACCGCAAGTGGTGCTACATCCGGATGGAGGGCACGACCTACGGCGACGTGCCGCTCAACGCCGAGCTCAAGCTCGAGGTCTGGGACAGCCCCAACAGCGCCGGCGTGATCACCGACGCCATCCGCTGCCTCAAGCTCGGCCTTGACCGGGGCCTGAAGGGGACGCTCGTGGCGCCGTCCAGCTACTTCATGAAGAGCCCTCCGCAGCAGATCCACGACGACATCGCCTTCAACCGGGTCGAGGCGTTCATCCGGGGCGAGGACGACGAGACGCTCGTCGGGACCGAGAAGCTGGTTGCGCGGAAGCTCCGGACCATGGCGAAGTCGCCGGTCGGGACCGCCGCGAAGTGACGTCCGCCCCTGGATCCCCCGACGCGACGGCATCCGGCGCGTCGGGGATCGAGGCGAACTCCGACGAGGGGGGCCTTCGGGCCCCTCATCGCCGCGCCACGGCCGGGCCGCGGCTCCGCGAGAAGGTCGTGATCACGGCATATCGTGGTGGGTCGTGGATCCTCGGTCGACTCCCGCTGGCGCCCACCGCTCGCGCCGGCGGATGGATGGCCGCTGCTGCGTACCGGCTGTGGCCCGAGAAGCGCCGCTACGTGCGCGCCAACGCGGCACGGATCCTCGGCCTGCCCCCGGGTGACCGACGTGTCGACGCCCTGGGCCGGGCGGTCTTCCGCAACCAGGTCCGCTGGGTTCTCGAGGGGATGCACCTCGTCCGGATGACGAACCCGGAGCATGTCGCCCTGTTCACGGGCGATGGTCCGGATCGCCTCCACGCGGCGTGGCAGGCATCCAGCGGCGTGATCCTCGCCGGGCTCCACATCGGGAACGGAGAGGTCGCGGCGGCCGCGCTCGCGGGTCGCGGCTGGCCCGTTCGCTACCTCGCCGACGACACCGCGTACGAGGAGCTCTTCGAGCGCTTCGTGGCCCAGCGGCGGGCATGGGGCGTGGAGGTCATCCGCTGGCGCAACCTCCGGGAGGTCTACCGGGTCCTGCGGCGAGGCGAGATCCTGGGCCTGCTCGTCGACTGGGGCTATCGGCCCGACGGCGAGCCGGTGCGGCTCATGGGCGCGTGGACCACGCTGCCGTCGGGCCCGGCCTACCTCGCGGGCCGCACGGGGGCCACCATCGTCCCGTTCTGGACGATCCGCCGCGGCGATGGGACCTTCGTGGGCGAGGTCGGCGAGCCGATCCGCGTCCCGTCCACCGAGCCCGCGGAGATCGCGCGCGCCACGCAGGCCATCGCCACGGCCCTCGAGGTCAGCATCCGCGAGGCGCCCGAGCAGTGGTGCGTCTTCAAGCCGATGTGGCCGGACGACCCGGCCGAGGAGGCATCCCTGGCCGCCCGCGCGGCCGCGATGCTGGCCCCCGCACCGGGATGAGCATCCCGGATTCCGGCGGCTCCCCCGCCCGAGGCACGCTGCTGCAGCGTGCCCGCGCAGCCGGGCTCTCTGCCGCCTGCGTGGCCCTCAGCCACCTGCCCGCCTCCTTCGTCGGCGGCCTCGCCGACGCCGTCGGCGAGCTCTGGTACCGCGCGGCGCCCGAGCGGGCGGCCGTGGCGCGCGGCAACCTTGCCCAGGTGGCCCGCTGGCTTGCGGCGGAGGGCCGCGGCAGCGCCCGCGCCCGCGCCGCGGCCACCGATCCCGCAGTCCTGGAGCGGCTCGTTCGCGCTGCCTTTCGGCACGCCGTGCGCACGTACGCAGAGACGCTGCGCGGCGGCGCGGCGGCGCGTGACGTGCGACGCAATCTCGTCATCGACTCGCCCGGGGCCGTGGACGCCGCCTTCGCGCCGGGCGGCGCGATCATCTTCGCGACGCTCCACTTCGGCTCCATGATGGGCGTGGCCACCGTGCTCGCCGACCGCACCACGGTCCCCATCACCGCGCCGATGGAGACCGTCGGAGATCCGGAGCTCCAGCGCGTGCTGCTGCGGACACGCGAGTTCGGCGGGGCCCGGATCGTGGACCTGCGCGACGCGCGTCGCGAGCTGCGGGCCGCCCTTGCCCGGGGAGAAGGCGTGGGGCTCGTGGCGGACCGTGACATCACCGGCGGCGGCATGCCCGTCACCCTGTTCGGCCTGCCCGCCCCGCTCCCCATCGGGCCCGCCTACCTGGCCCTGGAATCGGGTGCTCCGTTGCACGTGGCCGCCATTCGGCGTGTTGCGGGCGGCGGGTTCCGCGGCTGGCTCGTGACTCTGCCGCACCCACCCGCCGACCTCCCGCGCAGGGCCCGGATCGAGGCGCTCCTCGCGAGCGAGGCCCGGGCGTTCGAGGACTTTGTTGCGCCGGCGCCGGAGCAGTGGAACAGCGTCTTCTACCCGATCTGGGAGGCCGTCGGCCCGCGCCCGAGGGCTGCCCGGATCGAACCCACGCCAGGGGCGGCCTCGTGAGCACGAATCTCCTGCATTCCGCCCACGGCCCCCGCCCGGACGAGCCGCATGGGCGCGCCGACCTCCACATCCACACGCTCGCCTCGGACGGCGTGAGCGGCGTCGAGGAGATCCTCGCCTACGTCATGCAGCACACGCAGCTCGACGTGATCGCCGTCGCCGACCACGAGCGCGTCGACGCCGCACATGCGGCGCGAGCGATTGCCCGGGCCCGCGACCTGCCCGTCGAGGTGGTGATCGGCGAGGAGGTGTCCACGCGCGGCGGGCACCTGCTGGCCCTCTTCATCGAGGAGCCCATCCCGCCGCTCAAGTCACTCCGCGAATCGATCGGCCTGGTCCACGAGCAGGGCGGCATCGCCATCCCGGCCCATCCGCTCTTCCCGTACCCGATGTGCGCCCAGGCAAGGACGCTGCGTGGCCTCCTCGCGTCGCCGGACCCGCGCGTCCGGCCCGACGGCGTGGAGGCCTTCAACCCCACGACGTTCGGCCGCCCGGTCCACCGCCGCGTCGTCGCCTTCGCGGCCGAGCACGGGCTGGCCGTCGTGGGCAACAGCGATGCCCACGAGGCGGAGAGCGTCGGGATCGGCTGGACGACGTTCCCCGGCCACACCGCGGAGGACGTCCGGGCCGCCATCCTGGAGCACAGGACGGGCTGGCACGGCAGCTTCCACGGCACTGCCTCACAGCTCCCGACCTTCGGTCGGCAGCTCCGCAAGTACGGCCGCGACACGCGCGCCGAGGTCCTGGCCCGGGTCCGGCGCGATGGGACGGGGCGCGACCTGGGCTACCCCGGCGGCACGCGGCGCCCAGCGCAGCTCGACGAGGCGGCGATCCGGCAGCCCGGGGAGGGACGGGCGTGAAGATCGGCCTCGTCACGCCGTACGTCTACCCCCTGCCGGGGGGCGTCAACGACCACGTCGGCCACCTCTACGAAAGCCTCCGGGCGCGCGGTCACGACGTCCGGATCCTGACCGCGAGCCACGGCCTGCAGCGCCGTTCCGAGGGGGACGTGATCCGGATCGGCAAAGGCTTCTCGGTGCCGGCCAACGGGTCGGTCGGAACGCTGACGATCTCGCCGCGGTACCGGTCCCAGATTCGCGACGTCGTGGAGCACGAGCAGTTCGACCTTCTCCACTTCCACGAGCCGTTCGTGCCGTTCCTGACGATCATGGCCCTGCGCGAGTCGCGGAGCGTCAACGTCGCCACGTTTCACGCCTTCGCCGGCTACGCGCCCGGCTACCAGCTGGGCGGACGGATGCTGCGCCCCGCGGCATCCGGGCTCCACGGCCGCATCGCGGTCAGCGCGGCGGCGCGCCACTTCGCCGACCGCTATCTGCCCGGTGACTACAAGGTGATCCCCAACGGGGTGGACCTGCGGCGCTTCGCCCACGCCGTCCCGCTTGCGCGCTGGCAGGACGGCCGGCCCAACATCCTCTTCGTCGGGCGCCTCGAGCCACGCAAGGGACTCCTGCCCCTCCTGAAGGCGTTCCGCATCGTCCGCAAGACCGGCTCCGACTGCCGGCTCCTGGTGGTGGGTTCGGGGCCCCTGGAGCGCGAGGCGCGGCGCTACGTGATGACCAGGCGCCTGGCCGGCGTGGAGTTCCTGGGGCGCGTCTCCGACCAGGAGAAGGTCCAGCTCTTCAAGACCGCGGACGTCTACGTCTCGCCGGCGACCGGGCGCGAGAGCTTCGGGATCGTCCTTCTCGAGGCGATGGCGGCCGGGACCCCCATCGTGTGCAGCGACATCCACGGCTACAAGGGCGTGGTCAAGCGCGACGAGCAGGCGCTGCTGGTTCCGCCGGGCGACCAGCGGGAGCTGGCGGCGGCGATCCTGCGCCTCGTCGACGACCGGGCGCTGCGTGAGCGCATGAGCGCCAGCGGCCTCGAGCGCGTCCAGGAGTTCGGCTGGGACCGGATCGCCGCGCGGGTCGAGGCCTACTACGGGTTCGTGATCCGCCGGCTCGCGGCGCAGGGCACGCTGCCGCCCCACTTCCGCGCCGAGGTGCCCCCGGACCCGCGAACAGGCTCGCCGGCCGGCTGAGCCGGTTTCTCAGCCCGTGGCGGCCCCTCCAGCCGGGCCGCCAGCGTCGATCTCCGCCTCCGCGGCTCGTTCCGCGCGCGCGACCCGCCAGACGAAGGTCGCGTAGGCGACGAACGCCGCCACGACCATGACCAGCACGAAGAGAAGCACGGGGCCCGGACTGGCCAGCGCCACCGTCACCGGCGGATCGGTGTTCACGGGGAACTGGAACGGATAGAGCCAGGTTGGCAGCAGCCCCTGGTACCAGTTGTAGATGCCCGCCGGGAGCGGCAGGCCGGAGAGGTTCGGGTAGAAGAGGACGAAGACGAAGGCGGCCACCAGCACGGCGCCGACGGCGAAGCGCCGTGGCGAGGTCGCCGTCCACACGAGGTAGGCCAGGGGAGCGAGGACCACGAGCAGGCCGAGGGCGAGGACCTCGCCCGGGACGCTGGGGTAGACCGCCAGCGGGGTCGCCGGGAGCAGGATCCAGGAGAGCGCGAGGGCCCCGAACCCGATGCCCGCGGTGATGCCCAGCCGCGCCAGCCGGGCGCCCGTCTCGGCACGCCCCTCCGGGGTGCGCGAGGCGCGATCGAGGGCCAGGAGCTGCCAGACGAGCAGGCCCCCCGCCACGCCGAGCACGACGAGGATGCCTGCCAGCTGGGCCGACAGCGAGATCGACAGGGAGGCCTCGCCGGAGCAGGCCTGTGAGCCCGGGTTTGCCTCCTCGACGCCGATGAGAACGCACAGCGGACCGCGGAGCAGCCACATGACGACCGGCGTGAGCACGGCGCCCGCGGCGGCGGCGCGCGCGAGGACCCACGTCCGGCGCGACGGACCGTGCCATACCTCCGCAACGAGGTAGGCCAGCGCCAGGAGCACGAACGGCAGCTCCGTGTAGTAGTGGTACTGGAAGGTGGCGCGATCGATCCTGGCCCAGGGCAGCCAGAGCGCGGCGAACATGATCGTCACGAGCGCCAGGGGAAGGCTCCGGCGGCGGAAGGCCTGCCAGGCCGCGAAGGCGAAGGCGGGGATCGAGAGCCACCAGGTGGCGAGGTTGCCGCCGTCGTAGATCGCCCCGACCGTCGGCCCGGCAAAGGACTCCTGGTAGAACCAGACGGGCTTGAGGTTGGCCGGCCAGGCCCACCACGGTGAGGATGCCGCGTGGGTCGCCCGCAGGTTGTTGTGGTACTCGTACATGCTCCGCGTCAGGTCGGCAAGGGTCTGCCCCTCGGAGTGCGGCCAGCCGGGCACGATCTGGTTTCCCAGCGCCGCCCACGGCAGGTACGAGGCCACGTAGACCGCCAGAGGGATCGCGAGGAGGCAGACGCCCGCCCAGACGATCGGCAGGCCGGCGAGCCAGCCGGGGCGCAACCATCCCGAGGGCGCCGGCGCAGCCGGCTCCAGGAGGGCGGCCGGGTCTCCCGGCTCCGGGGGCGGGGCGAGGGGGCCGAGGCCCAGGCGCCCCGCGAGCCAGAACGCTCCCGCCGCGACGCCGCCGAGGGCCATGAGGCCCACGGCGGCAGCCATGGCCGGCGCCCCGAGGCCCAGGGGGATGGCTGCCAGCCCCAGCAGGGCGCCGGCCGCGGCCGGTCCGACGACCGCGATCCGGACCTCGTCCACGGTCCACGCCACGGGGTGGAGGGTCGCGACGACCGCGGCGACGAGCGTGAGCCCCATCATCAGGAGCAGGAAGAGGATGTTGCCGTTGCCGGTGGACTCGGGACCCGTGGCGATGGCCATGTAGCCCAGGCTGGCCGCGATTCCCCCCAGGCCGACGACGATGAGCGCCCGGCCCAGCGCCGAGCGGAGCAGGATCAGGAGCGCGATGCCGCCGATCGCGTAGAGCGCGACCCACTTCGCGGCGAAGGCCAGGCCCAGCAGGAGGCCCACCAGCGGCAGGCCGATCCAGAACGCACCGCGCCAGCGCCACGCCCCGGTCCAGATGGCCGCGAAGAGGGTCACGCCGGCCACGATGAAGAGGGCCACGTACGCGTCGTTCATCGCGATGCGGGACTGCGCGAACAGCATCCCGTCGGCGAGGACGAAGAGCCCCGCAAGGACGGCGACGGCGCGCCGCCGGAAGAGGATGCGGGCCAGGAGGTAGAGGAAGCCGGCCATCAGCGCCCCGGCCAGCACGCCGGGGAGCCGCCAGGCGAACGCGTTCTGGCCGATGTCCACGGCCGCCCCGGCGCCGTCCGACGCGAAGACGAGCAGCTGCTGGCGATCGGTGGCCGGGTAGGCCGCCGCGACGTCGGTCGCCCACGCCGCCGGGGTGAAGGGGAGCGCGGCATCGGCGAAGACGGAGTTGCCCCGTGGCTCGACGACGTAGACCGTGGAGGCCGCGCCGTCCGGCGTCCGCCCCAGCACGTGGACGAGCTGGCTCGCCGGGTTGAACGTGATGCGTTCCACCGCCCCGGGCATCCAGACCGTCTGGTCCAGGGACGCGGCGGCATCCGCGGTCGGGAGCTTCACGACCGCCAGCGTTTCGCCGCTCGCCGCGTAGAGGGTCGGGTCTTCCAGGCCCTCGACCTCCACGATGCCGGTGGCCGGCGCGTCCAGCGGGACCGATCCGGTCTCGAGCCCCGTCGCCGGCTCCAGGAAGGTGATCCCGGCCGTGTCGGCGACCGCGATCCGCGGCACGTCCTGCACCCGGACGCCCGGGAGCAAACCGTCGGCGATCGCCTGGTCCAGCGCCGCGCGATCCGTCCCGAGGTCGGTGGTCAGGATCACCAGCGGCGCGTCGCGCGCCAGGAGGTCGCGGTACCTCGCCTCGTCGCCGCCGACGAGGCGTGCCACCTCTGCGGCGGCGGCCGATGGATCGGGCACGTCGGTCGGCGTCGCAACGAGGGCGTCGACCCTGCCTGCATCGACGAGGTCGGCGCGCCCGGGGAGGACGGCCCGCGACACCTCCGACGCGGTGGCCCCGTCGATGGTCAGCAGGACGTCGCCGGGCATGCCGGCGATGACGTAGTCGCCGGTTCCCACCGTCCAGAGGCGCTCCACGGGCGTGCCGTCGGCTGCGCCAGGGCTGGCGAACGGCACGGGCGCCAGGTCCTCGGCGGGCACCGCGGTGTCGACGACCAGGACCTCGCCACCCGCGGTGCCCACGTACACCTGGTGGGTGTCCGTGTCGACGGCGACCGCCTGGGCGCCCGGGATCGGGAGGTGGGCCAGCCGCTCGCGGGTCTGCAGGTCGTGAACGTCGAGCGCGTCGCCGGTGACGACGTACAGCCGGTTCCCGCCGCCCGGCCCGGCGGTGGAATCGCCGGCGGCGAGCGGTTCGTCCCATCGAGGCTCCAGCGCCACGTCGCGCACGGGCGTCCCGAGGTTGCTCTCCGCGACGACGCGGTTGTCGGCGAACAGGGTGATCCCGCCCGCCATGGCGTACTTGGCGAGGTGCGGGTGGGTCCACTCGTAGATCCCGTGGGGCTCGCCGTACTTCCAGTGCTGGAGGAACTCCGTCGCCGTGCGGGCGTGATACACCTCGTCGAAGTGCATCCGCATCGGCTCGCCGAGGCGGAAGGTGCGAAGGAACAGCGCGGCGACGACCAGGACGAGCAGGAACCACAGGTCGAGCCGGTCGAGCCGGCCGCCTCGCTCGCGGGCGAGCGATGACGAACGATCGAACGTCGCCGGCTCAGGCCCGGACCCAGGCTCGGGCCACGGCTCTGTCGCCGGCTCGGCCTCCGGGGTCTGCGCTCGGGCATCCACGCGGAGGGCCGCGGGCAGGACGGCCCCCGCTGCACTCGGGGCCGGGGCCCGGGCCGGGGCCGCTGGCAGGACGGCCCCGGTGGCGGGCGCAGGAGTGTGGGCCGGCTCCTCGTACGCCGCCCACCCGCCTTCCGGCTCTCGATCCATCTCGCCGGCCACCGGGCGAGCCATGAACACGGCGGCTGCCAGCATGCCTCCGGCGTGGGCGATCGCGGCGAGCGTCACGCCCGCCTGGGAGCGCACGGCCTCGCCGAGGCGCGCACCAAGGCCGCCGAAGGCGTCGAGCATCGGCCCCAGGCCCGGGTTCTCGTAGAACGGCAGCGTGAGGATCCCGTAGAGGTTCGCGAAGTTGGCCGCCGCCAGGACCGCGTAGACCGCGGCCCAGCGTGGCCGCAGCGCCAGCAGGATCGCCCCGAGCGCGAAGAACGGGTACAGGTAGCGCTCGTGGACCCTGGTCGGGAGGACGAAGAAGGCGATCGCCATCACGGTGATGGCGATGAGCAGCGCGCGCCGGTCGTCGTGACGGCGCCAGAGAGCCACCATGAGGGCCACGATCGCCAGGGCGATGAGCGTCCCGCCGATGACGACGCCCGGGATCCCCAGCAGCGCATAGAACGGGTCCGTCGGGCTCTCCGGGTTCGCAGCGTCGCGGATCCAGGTCCCGGTCAGGGCCAGCCCGGAACCGTCGAGCGAGACGAGCGCCCACGGGTTGTAGGCGTTGACGGTGACGTACGGGTAGCCGCCGGCCGTCTCCACGATCTGCTGCAGCAGGCCCACGATCGTGATCCCGAAAGGGAGACACATGAGCGTCGCGGTCACGACGCCGGCGAGGGTCGTGGTCGCGATCCGGATCGGACCACCGCCCAGCCGGCTGCCGTCGTCGGGACGTTCGATCCAGTGACGCCGGATGATCACGATGGCCGCGAGGGGGATCAGGATCCCGAACTGCGGCTTGATGATCGCGGCGATCGTCGTCAGGATCGCGGCGCGCTCCGACTTCCCGCGCCACAGCTCGCGCACGGCGAGCACCAGGAACAGGGTGCCGAAGGAGTCGACCTGGGCCCAGACGGCGCTGTCGAACCAGGTCACCGGGACGAGCAGGAAGACGCCGGCCGCCGCGATGGCGCCGCGACGGCTCGCCCCGAGCTCGGCGGCCAGCGCGAAGATGGCCAGGCCCAGGGCCAGGTCGGCGAAGATCGCCGGCAGCTTGAGGAGGCTGTCGATCGCGACCCCGAACGTCTGCGCGACGAGCCCAAGGCCCCACAGGACGTACAGGTAGCCGGGCGTGTAGTCGACGAAGATCGGGCGGTCGTAGAGGCCCCACGGCCCGTTCTGGGCGAGCTCCATGGCCCACCCGCTGAAGCTCGCGAGGTCGACCTTGAACCCGGAGCCGGGCAGCAGGACGTATGCGATGATGAGTCGAAGGGCGAGGCCGAGCGCAAGAAGGACGCCGAGCGGGACGATCGCGTCCCGCATGCGAACCCGGGCCTGCTCGCCGGCCCGCGCGCTCTCGCCCGCAGCGGGGCCTGGCACGGGTTGTTGTACGGCCTCCTGGAACGAGCGCTGAGGTGGATCGGAGTATAGCCCAGGGCCCGCTCCCCGACCCCGGGGGCTCCCGTCCTGCCGTTGCCGCCCCCCGGGCCCGAACCGCAGTGGTCGTCGGCCTCGGCCTCGTGCTGGCCTGCCTCGCCCTCTACCAGCTGACCCGTCCCGCCTACCAGACGATCTACAACCACTTTGCGTGGCAGGCCGACGGCTGGCTGGACGGCCAGCTCTCCATCCGCTACCCCGTCGTCGAATCGGTCGACGGCCCGGGAAACGCCTACTTCAACGACGTCATCCCGGTCCTCGACGGAGGTGGCGAGGCGACCGGGCGCGGGATGATCCCGTTCCCTCCCCTCCCCGCGGTCGTCCTGCTCCCCTTCGTCGCGCTGCTCGGTCTGGCCGTCGACCAGACGCTCCTGGCCATCGTCATCGGCGCGCTCGACGTGGCGCTCGCCTTCTGGCTCCTGGGCCGGCTCTCCGTCCGCCCGGCGGTCCGGAACCTGCTGACGGTCTTCGTCGGCGCGGGCACGGCACTCTGGTACGCCGCCTCCCTCGGCTCGACGTGGTACTTCGCCCACGTCGTCGCCGTGGGCCTCACCCTGGCCTCGGTCGGGCTTGCGGTCGAGGCCGACGACCACGAAGCGGCCCGCGACCCGGCCGCCCCGCGTCCGCTTGTCGACGGCCGCCAGGTGGCCGCCGGGATCCTCCTCGGGCTCGCCGCCACCAGCCGCCTGACGGTCGCCTTCGGCTTCCCGTTCCTGCTGCTGGTCGGAGGGGGCGGCGGGTGGCGGCGGCGTGGGCTGGGCGCGGCGCTCGGCATGGCGATCCCGCTCGCCGGGCTGCTCGCCTACACCTACGCGGCGACGGGATCGCTCTTCAGCCCGGTCTACGAAGCGCTCTACCGGTTCGAGGTCGTGGCCTATCCTGACCTCGGCTACAACGCCGCCTGGTCGCTCCAGGACGTCCGCTACATCCCACAGAACCTCGGACTGATGCTCTTCCGTCTTCCCGACCTCATGCCGCCCTGCGATCCGGGCGTCGCGCGCTCCCCGTGGAGCGCGGAGGGCTGCTCCTGGCTGGTCCCGGCGCAGACGGGGATGAGCTTCCTCGCGGCCAGCCCGGCCTACCTGCTGGCGCTGCCATCCCTGGCGCTGGTCCGGGACCGCCGGGTGGCGGGGGCCTTCCTCGCCACGCTCGCGATCGCCGTCGCGAACCTGATGCACTTCAGCCAGGGGTGGGTGCAGTTCGGCTACCGCTTCAGCCTCGACTTCGCGCCGTTCCTGCTCGTCGCCGTCGCCCTCGGCACGGAGCGCTTCCTGGGTCCCGGGGGCGCATCGCGGAGAGGCCGTCTCGGGGTCGCGGTCGGCCTCGTGGCCGCCTCCGTGGCCATCCAGGCGTGGGGCGTCGCCTGGGCCCGGACGCTCGGCTGGTGAGCGCCCCCGGGATCGACCGGCGGGCCGGCCGCCAGCCAAGCCGCCTGCTGGTCGACGCCGCGGCCCCGCTCCTCGTGGGGGCCGTGGCCGTCGGCCTCGCCCGGAGCGTGCTCCTGCCCGGCCAGGGCTTCTGGGACACCGGGGAGTTCCAGTCCGTGCCACCGGTGCTGGGAACCGCGCATCCGACCGGATACCCGAGCTACGTGATCCTCGGGTGGCTCGCCTCGCTGGCGCTGACGCCGTTCGGCGAGGCGGCGCTGCGGATGAACCTCCTCTCCGCGCTCCTCCTCGGCGTGGCGGCCGGCCTGACGGTGGTCCTCGTCCGCCAGCTCACGGGGCGGACCAGCGTCGCCGTCGGTGCCGGACTCCTGCTTGCGCTCACGCCGATCCCCTGGCGCATGGGCGCGTTTGCCGATCCGCACACGCTGCACCTGGCGCTCACCGCCGGGCTCCTCGTCCTCCTCGTCGGCTGGGAACGACGCCGGCGCGCGGACCAGCCCGGGGCTGACCGCTGGCTGGTCGCGGCGGCGGCCGTGTACGGCGTGATGCTGGGCAACCACACGCTGACGACGCTGCTGGCGCCGGGCATCGGCCTCTTCGTGCTCGCCGTCGAGCCCGGGATCCTCCGGCGGCCCCGGTTCGTCGCCCGCTGCGCGGCCGTCCTGCTGGGCACCGTCGCCGTCCTCTACCTGGAGCTCCCGCTCCGGGCCGCGATGGGCGCGCCGCTCGTCTACGGCACGCCGAACACGTGGGACGGCTTCTGGTACGTGGTCTCGGCCGAGCAGTTCCGGGGCGACCTGCGCGACCCGTTCGGCGAGCTCGGGCGCAAGGTCGGGGATCTCGTGGGGCTCGCGTCGGCCCAGCTCGGCATCCTCGTGGCGGCCGTCCCGGCGGCGTTCCTCCTGGTCGCGTTCCGGCGGCCGCGGTTCGCGTTGCTCACCGGCACGTGGCTGGTCGTGACCTGCTGGTTCGCGGCGTCCTACTCGAACGCAGGGATCGAACGCTACTACCTGGTCCCGGCGCTGCTCGCCATCGCCTGGCTGGGCGTCGCGGCCGGCCTCCTGGTCGACGCCCTGGTCCCGGGGTCGGTCGCGGATCTCGAGCCGGGGGCGCCGGACGACGAACGGTGGGGCGCGCTCGACGACCGCGTCGCCGCGGACGAGACCGTCGCCGCGGGCGACGTCGCGGCCGCGGCGGCGGACGGTCCGGCTCGGCCGGCCGGGCCGCTCCTGGCTGATCTCGGGCCTCGTCGGCGCGCTGCTGGCCGTGGGCCTCGTCCTGCCGGCCGCCGTGGCCGCCCCCTCGACGCGGGCCGGCGTGGACCAGTCGCGCGACACGCGGGCGCGCGACTGGAGTCGCTGGGTCCTGGCCACCGTGGAGGAGGATGCGGTGGTCGTCTCCTGGTGGAGCTACTCCACGCCGCTCTGGTACCGCACGGTCATCCTCGGCGAGCGGCCTGACGTGGCGGTCGTGGACGACCGCGACCGACTGGACGAGGACCTCGGCTCGCTCGACGACGTCATCCGGGCCAACCTGGGGACGCGGCCCGTGTACCTCGTGCGCAATCCGTCCGAGATCGCGGCGCTCGAGACGACGTGGGAGCTGGAGATGATCGCCGACCCGATCGGCCAGCAGCCGATCTATCGCGTGGTCGGCCCGCGCTCCTCCGGCCGCGGCGGCGGACCTTCAGCCACCGTTCAGGCTGCGATCGCTAGGATGGGGGCATGAACCCAGCCGCCGCGGCACGCGTCCCCGCCCTCTCGTACTTCTTCCCGGCCCACAACGAGGAGGCCAACCTCGAGGCGCTCGTGGACGAGGCGTTGGCCGCCCTGCCCGCCATCGCCGAGCGGTTCGAGGTCATCGCGGTCAACGACGGCTCCAGCGACGCGACCGCGGCGATCGCCGACCGCCTGGCCGAGGCCCACCCGGACGTCGTGCGCGCCGTGCACCACCCGACGAACCTCGGCTACGGCGCCGCGCTGCGGTCCGGCTTCCGGGCTTCTCGATACGACCTCGTCTGCTTCACCGACGGCGACCGCCAGTTCCGGGTGGCCGACCTCGGCCGGCTGACTGCCCGCCTCCAGGGACCCGACGCTCCGGCCATCGTCGTGGGCTACCGGATCAAGCGTGCCGACCCGGTCATCCGGACGGTGTACGCCCGGCTCTACAAGCTCGCCAACCGCGTCTGGTTCGGCCTCCGGGTGCGGGACGTGGACTGCGCCTGCAAGCTCTTCCGCAGGACGGCGCTCCAGGGCATCCACGTGGAGTCGGGTGGCGCGTTCTTCTCGGCGGAGCTGCTGATCAAGCTGCGCGCCGCGGAGCAGCGCGTGGTCCAGGTGGGGGTCCCGCACTACCCGCGGACGGCCGGCTCGCCGACGGGCGCGAAGGTGTCGGTGATCTGGCGTGCGGTGCGCGACTTCTGGGGGCTCCGGCTCCGGATGTGGTCGAACCGATCGCGAGCCCTGCGACGCGGCGACGCGATCGTGGAGACCGCGCCCGGCACCTGAGCGCTCAGTCGCGGGGCCGGCCCTCGCGCGGCTCGTCGATCCCCGGTTCCATGTCGAGCGAGTTGACGAACTCGCGGAAGACGGAGAGCCGCTCGTCGTCGGGGGTCTCGTCGGCGTTGTCCGCCTCGGCGGCCTCGACACCGGCCCGTTCCAGGACCGCGTGCGTGGCGAAGACCCGGACGCCCGCCCGGACGGCGAGGGCGAGGGCGTCCGACGGGCGTGCGTCGATCTCGTGGATCCGGCCGTCGAGCTCCAGCAGGATCCGGGCCCGGTAGGTCTCATCCGCCAGGTCGGCGATCACGACCTCCCGGATCGTCGCGCCGAGCTTCTCGAGGACGTCAACGAACAGGTCGTGCGTCAGCGGTCGCTCCGGCGCCATGCCCTGGAGCTTCATGGCGATGGCGTTCGCCTCCCACGGGCCGATCCAGATCAGCAGGAAGCGCTCCCGCTCGAGCTCCTTGAGGATGACGACGTGCTGGGTCGAGTGCATGTGCACGCGCACGCTCTCGACCACCATCTCGATGAGACGTCCGGCCATGGGTCGATTATCCCACGCACCATCGGGACGGCGCGCCGGGGAGGTCGGGCTTGCGCCGGGGACTGCGCGACCGGGATGATCAGGGTGCCGGCGTGGGCCTGGCCGTCGGCTTCGGCTTGGCCGTCGGCTTGGGCTTGGCGGTCGGCTTCGCCGAGCCCTTCGGCGAGGACGATGGACCGGCCGACGGAGACGCGGACGGGGTGGCCGACACGTCCTGCAGGGTGGCTGAGCCGATCCGGTCGGCGTTGATCCAGTAGATGACGGGGGCCTGGCCCGTGGCCCGGTTGACGACGAAGAACGCGCGCAGGTCGCTCCAGTCGGGTCCGCCGTCGGTGATCCGGTACTGGGCGAGGTACTTCCCGTTGCCCTTGTCGAAGGCGATGATCCGGTCGCTCCCGGGGTCGTACCCGTACATGACCCCCTCTCCGCGGTCGCCGGGCGATGCGATGTAGCGGTATCGCGGGGCCGGCCGCAGGAGCTGGTCGGGGGGGTCGTCGGGGGCCCAGTTGCTGCCGGCGCCGTTGATGTAGCGGGCAACGACGCCGCCGTCCGCGAGGTAGACCTCGCCGTCGATGTACATGGACGTCACCCCGGACACGTCCGCCGGCGGCTTCAGGTAGCCGGATGCGTTCGCCGGGTAGCCGCTGCCATCCTGGGCGGGGGAATAGCGCAGGATCTGCTGCTCGGAGGGGTCGATCACGTACAGGTTGTACAGGCCGTCGTTCTGGTTCCGGACGTAGGTCCCGAACCCCAGGATGTCGGCCCCCCAGGTGGTCGCCTCGGCGATCCGGATCCGGGCAAGCGTCCCCTTCCCCTTCGCGTCGGCGGGACGCCAGCGCCACATGGCGTTCTTGGCGTCGAGGGCCAGCACGTCGGGGCCGCCGGTGGCCAGGTGGCGCGGCTCGGCCACCTTGGTCCCCGCGGCCGATGTTCCCGCGCGGATGACCGGGGTGGCCTTCTTCGCCCGCAGGTCGACCCGGTAGACGGTCTTGGTCGTGCGGTCGAGCACGTACGGGACGCCGTCCGGCCCCAGGACCATCGCCACGAGGTCGAAGGGCTTCGCCTGGCCGGCGAAGGAGAAGGCCGTGCGCGGGGCCACCTGGACGACGCCGTAGATCTTGTCGAGGCCGCCCAGCGTCTCGGTGCGGAACGGGGCGAGGGTCGCGGCGGGCACCCCGTTCTGGGCCGCGACGCCCAGCTGCTCGTAGGCGTCGAGCAGCAGCTCCTCGGCCTTCTGCGGGTCGTCGGCAACGAGGTTGGCCCCGTTGTGGAAGACGAGCCGGAGATCCTCCTTGATCGCCGCCACGGCCTTCTCGCCGGCCGTGACCTCGTCGATCGGCGTGCCGCCGGAGCCCCCGACGACCCACAGGCCAACGCCAAGGACCGTCGCAATGGCCACGAAGGCGAGGACGGCCACGGCGGCCCGGCGCTGGGACTCGCGGCGCGTGGCTGCCGGCGTCACGCGACGGTAGCGTGGTCCGCGGCGCGGGAGGAGATCCTGGAAGCGTGCGATGGCGCCGCCCATGGCGCTGCCGGCCGCGCTCTTCGCCTTCGTTGCGCCGGCGCTCACCGCAGCCACGCCGCCGCCCACGGAATCGGCCATCGGGATGGGCGAGCGATCGGGCGTCCCGGCGAGAGGCTCCGGCGGGCGGGCCGGGACGAGACGCCCCCGCTGGCTCGTCGCCGCGACCTCCGCCGCCTCGATCGCCAGCGCCCCGTCGCTGCCGGAGCCCCCGGCTGCGACGAACCGGTGGTGCACCTGCTCCATCGCGGCCTGCGGGTGGAGCGTGTTGACGGCGTCCTTCAGCTCGTCGGTGCCGAGCGTGGCCGTGATGTTGCGCGAGACCAGGACCAGGGTGTCCCCGGCCGCGATCTCGCCGCGCCAGATCCGGGGCGCGAGCTCCTCGACCGGGAGGCTCTGGTCGGCGTTCGGGTCCGGGAGCGTCAGAAGGTGCGCCTGGTGGACCAGGTAGGCGTCGACCGGCCCCGCCGTCGTGACGTACAGCTCGCTGCCGCGGACGACCGCCACGCCGAGACCGACCGGACCGGTGGCCGCGCTCCCCAGGCCCAGCCGCTCGCGATTGGCCGCCAGCTTCCTGTTCGCGGTCCGGACCGCCTTCTCGAGACACGCGATGAGCCCGGCGGACTCGTCGTAGTAGTACTCGCCCTGGACGGTGTCGGCAACGAGGCGGGTCGCCTCCTGGAGCTTGCGGGCGCGCCCGGTTCCGGCCACCACGACATACAGGCTCCCCTTGGAGCGGAGCGTCGCCCCGATCGTCGGCTCGACGATGGCGACGGTGTCCGGGGAGTCGTCAAGGCGCTCGGCCTCGGCAACCACGCCGAGCTTCATCTGCAGACGGACGGCCATCGGCTCTCACGACGGTGGACGGGGCGCCGGCGTGACGCCGGCCGCTCGTTCCGGACGAGCGCGTGGTGCTCGCCGGACTCAGGGCGACCGGATCATACCGTGCGTCACCACGACCCGCAGTCGCTCCGCCCGGATCCCGCCCGGGGCGGCGGCGAACGCCTCCAGGAGCTCCTCGGCCCGGATCCGCAGCTCCTGGCCCAGGATCGGGGTCGCAGCCTCGACGACGAGGGTCGCGTCGCCCTCCATCCGCACCGGCCGCGATCCGCCGGTCGCCGCGGGAGCGAGCTGCTCGACGACGCGCTCCCACGCACCGGCCGCCTGGACCCAGCGGAGCTGCTCCTCGAGCCCAAGGCCGCGGGCCGCGTCGGGGAGGAGGTCGCCGACACGCCGGAGCGGCCGACGCGACGGTACCCTCGGGTCGTCGAACGGGCGGGCCGGGCTCATGCCGTCGCCCGCACCAGGAGCGCTCCGGGCGCGCCGGCCCCTCCTCCGGCCATCCCCGCGTCGACGCGCCAGGCCGTTCCGGCGGCGCGGAGGGCCGGGTCCAGGTCGTCGAGCGTCGTCGTCGTCACGAACGCCTGGGGAAGGGTCGCAATTCGCCGCACGAGGTGCGCCCGTCGCGCCGGGTCGAGCTCCGAGAAGACGTCGTCGAGGAGGAGCAGCGGGGCGCGGCCGTCGAGCGTCGCGAGGAGGTCGAGCTCGGCGAGCTTGAGGGCCAGGATCGCGGTCCGCTGCTGGCCCCGCGAGGCGAACGACGCCAGCTCGCGGCCATCGAGCTCGAAGGCGAGGTCGTCGCGGTGCGGGCCGACGAGCGTCGTGCCGTTCCAGAGCTCCTTCTCGGCGGTCTCGCGCAGGCGTCGCGCCAGCGCCTCGCCAGGGGTCTCGGCACCGTTCGGCGCCGCGTTGGTGACGTAGACCAGGCGAAGGAGTCCCTCGCCCGGGGCGATCTCCGCGTGCGCGCCCGCGAGAGGCGTCGCGAGCTCGGCCAGCAGCCTGTGGCGCGCGTCCAGCAGCGCCTCGCCGGCCTGCAGCAGCCGGGCGTCCCAGTAGGGCAGCTCGTCGCGGCTCGCCTGCTCCTCCCGGATGGCGCGCAGGAGGTGATTCCTCTGCGTGAGGGCGCGCCCGTAGGTGGAGAGGTCCGCGGCGTAGGCCGGGAAGCGCTGGCCGGCCAGGGCGTCGAGCGCCGTTCGTCGGAGCGCCGGCGCCCCCATGACCAGCAGCATGTCCTCCGGCGCGAAGACGACCGCCCGCAGCACGCCCGCCAGCGCGGACGCTCGCCGTGGGACGCCGTTCACGCGGATCCGCTTCCTGCCGCCGGACGGCCCGTCGCGGACGAGCGTCACGTCCAGGTCCGCGTCCCCCGCCTCCCCGGCCCTCCGCCCGTCGATGCGGGCGAAGGGCGCCGCCCAGCGGATCATCTCGGCGTCCGTCCCGGTGCGGTGGGAGGTTCCGCGCGCGAGCACGACGATCGCCTCGAGGAGGCTGGTCTTGCCCGCCGCGTTCGGGCCCCACACGAGGTGCGGACCAGGGCCGAACGACGCCTCGAGCTCCTCGTAGGCGCGGAACCCGGTGAGGCGAATGGAGGAGAGCAGGGCCGGCGCCGGGCTCTGGGCCCGACCTCCCGGGTCTCGCGCTAGGAGGTCGTCCGGACCGGCATCACGACGTGCGTGTAGTCGCGCCCGTCGGCCGGCCGGAAGACGCCCGGCGAGAGCGGCCCGTTGAGCTCGATGACGAAGCGGTCGGCATCGACGTTCTGCAGGACATCGCCCAGGTAGCGCGCGTTGAACGCGATCGTGGTGCCGTCGCCCTCGATGGCCGCGTCGACGATGCCCTGGTGATCACCCACGTCTGCGGCGGCTCCCACGGTGACCTGGGGTGCGCCTTCCGGCGCCACCTGGAGCTTGACGATGTTCGCCGAGGCGCTCGCGATGTAGGCGGCCAGGCGCACGGCCTTCAGCAGGTCCTCGCGATCCAGCTCGACACGTGTGGCGTGCGTCGCCGGCAGGACCTGCTGGTAGTTCGGGAACTGCCCGTCGATGAGGCGGCTGACGAGGTCCACGCCCTCGACGTGGAAGAGGACCTGGTTCTTCTGGGCCGAGAGGATGATCTCCACCGGGTCGTCGCTGTCGGTCAGGACACGGGCCAGCTCGTTGTACGAGCGGGCCGGCACGACGACGCTCGTCTCCTCGACCGCATCGAGGCCGGGGATCGTGGTGATCGCGATGCGGTAGTTGTCGGCGGCCGCCAGCGTGATCCGGTCACCCTCGAACCGCGTCAGGACGCCCGTCAGGATCGGCCGGGCCTCGTCGCTCGCCGCCGCGAAGGCAACCTCGGCCAGGGCCCGCTTCAGGATCCGCTGGCTCACCCGCGTCGTGGGGCGCTCTCCCGCCGCGGGGATCGCCGGGAACTCGTCGGCATCGATGCCGCGGAGGTGGGTCTCGAAGCGCCCGCAGCGCAGGTGGAGCCGGTCGCCGTCGCGCAGCTCGAGGTCCACGCGCTCGTTCGGGAGCGAGTTGACGACGTCCGTCAGGAGCCGTGCGGGAACGGTGATCGCGCCGTCCGTCTCGATCTTGCCGGGCACCCAGTACGTGATGCCGATCTCGAGATTGGTGGCGGTGAGCTTCAGCCCGGCGTCCTCGGTGCGGAGCAGCACGTTGGCCAGGACCGGCAGGCTGCTGCGGCTCGAGACCGCGTGGCTGACGACCGACAGGCCACGGGCGAGGTTCTCCTGGATGACCGACAGGTTCACGGACGTGTCACTCCGGGTGCGAGAGCGCGTGGGCTGGTGGACCGGCTTCGGCAGGCCCCACCAGGGGGTACGTGGTGGACCTCATCTTCGCATGAACGTCACCGTCATATTCATCATGCTGTGGACGGCGTGGACGGCCGTGCTGCGGCGTGCACGGGCGGACGGTGGAGTACGGCCGTCCTGGGGGTGGACGAGGAGACCCGAGCCAGGGACCCCCCGGGGATCAGGGGTGGACAACGCGTGACCCGCGGCCCAACCGAGACCCGGCGCCGGCGCCGGGGGGCCGACTTGTCACCCGCGCCGGCCCGAGCGAAACGCCGCCTGTCCACAGCGCCCCGCAGTTCTCCACCGAATCGGCCACGTTGTCCACGGCACGGGCAGCCTCGGGCCGGAAGTGGACCCGGGAACGGGCCGCGGACGAGAAGGCCGCGCCGCGGAATCAGTCGGCGTAGATCAGCTCGCGGACGGCGGCAATGTCCCGGCGCATCTCGTCGTTGACGGAGGACTCGCGGTTGATCTTGTCGCATGCGTGGAGGACGGTGGAGTGGTCGCGGCCCCCCAGCTCGGCACCGATCCGAAGCAGCGAGACGTCGGTCTCCTCGCGCATCAGGAACATCGCGATCTGGCGCGGGGTGACGATCGCCTTGTCGCGCTTCTGGCCGCGCAGAGCGTCCATGTCGACGCCGTAGTACTCCGAGACCGCCCTGGCGATCTTCTCGGGCGTGACCTGGCGCTTCTTGGGGTTGTACAGGACGTTCGACAGGACGGCCTGCGCGAGCTCGATCGTGATCGGCATCGCTCCCATGCTGGCATAGGCCACCACCCGGTTGAGCGCCCCCTCGAGCTCGCGGATGTTGCTGACGACCTTGCGGGCGATGAACTCCACCACGTCCGAGCCGATCGGCACCGAGGATTCCTCGGCCTTGGCCCGCAGGATCGCGATCCGCGTCTCCAGGTCGGGCGCCGTGAGGTCGGCGATCAGGCCCCACTCGAAGCGGCTGCGGAGCCGTTCCTCGAGGGTCACGATCTGCTTCGGCGGGCGATCAGAGGACAGGACGATCTGCTTGCCATCCTCGTGGATCGTGTTGAACGTGTGGAAGAACTCCTCCTGCGTGCGCTCCTTGTCGGCGATGAACTGGATGTCGTCGATGAGGAGCAGGTCGATCCGTCGGTAGCGTGCCCGGAAGTCGTCGATCCGGCCCTGCTGGATGCTCGTGATGAACTCGTTCGTGAACTTCTCGCTCGTGGCGTACACGACCTTCTTGCGGGGGAAGCGGGCGATGACCGCGTTCCCGATCGCGTGCATCAGGTGCGTCTTGCCGAGGCCCACCCCGCCGTACAGGAAGAGCGGGTTGTAGGCGTGCCCCGGCCGCTCGGCCACGGACAGGGCTGCGGCGTGAGCCAGCCTGTTCGCGGACCCGACGATGAAGTTCGAGAACGTGTAGCGGGCGTTCAGGCTGGAGGCGCCGCCGTCGGCCCCGACCCGGGTCGGCTCGACGCGGACCTGCTTCGGCTCGTCGCCGGCGGGCGCCTCCGCCGCCTTGCCGGCGTCCTCGCGGACGATGAACTCGACCTGCACGCTGTAGCCCACGATGCGGGCCAGGGTTTGCGAGATCAGGGGCCGGTAGCGGGTCTCGAGCCAGTCTTTCGCGAAGCCGTTCGGAACCGCGATCCGGAACCGGGTGTCATCGACGTCGATGAGCGACGTATGGCGCAGCCAGGTCTCGAAGTTGGCCGGGGACAGCGCGACCTGGAGCTCGCCGAGCGCTGCGCGCCAGATGTGCTTCGCGTCCATGAGGACCCTGTCGGCCCGACGCGTTTCGGCGCCGGAAAAGGTGGCGTTGATGGAGGGAACCGGTGATGATGAAGCCGGGAACGGACGCGAGACGGGACCGCCCCAGCACCGCTGGAAGCCGCCTTGTCGGGCCGCCCAGGGGCGTCTCCCCTGGGTCGCCCGCAGGCGTCCCGGCGCCGTGGGCCGACGCATGGTAGCACCGGCCCGGACAGCCCCGCAAGGCGATTCGGCCCGGATTCCTCGATACTCCCGGGGGGTATCGAGGGGCGGGCTGCCCACCCAGCACCGCGCCCGCCCGGCCCCACCCGGCGGGCACCCGCCGGGGCGTTCCCACGGGGTGCTTTGACACCCGCAAGGGGCGCTTCCTATAATCGCTGGGCGTTGTCGCGCCTGGTGCCCGTGCGCCCGG
Source organism: uncultured Chloroflexia bacterium (assembly GCA_963810065.1). Taxonomy (GTDB): domain Bacteria; phylum Chloroflexota; class Limnocylindria; order Limnocylindrales; family CSP1-4; genus CTSoil-043. The sequence continues at coordinate 148,001 of CAWELX010000006.1, forward strand.
CGCGTTTACGTGCCTCCCGACGTCGCGCGGCGACTCGATCCGGAGGCCGGACCAGCAGAGGAAGACAAGACGCCCGATGAAGCAGACCTACCAGCCGAAGAAGCGCCATCGCGCGAAGGAGCACGGCTTCCGCGCGCGGATGAAGACCCCCGGGGGTCGGCGCGTCCTGGCAACTCGTCGAGCCCGGGGCCGCAAGCGGCTGGCGATCTGATCCCGGCTTCGAGCCGCCCTCGCGGGCGGCTCGCGATGGTCACCCGGCCCGCGGACTTCTCGGCGATCCAGGCCCACGGGACCTCCAGGTCCCACCCGCTCATGACCGCCAGGTTCCTGCAGACCGGCACCGACGGCGTCCGCTTCGGCCTCGCAACGGGCCGGGCCCTCGGGGGCGCGGTCGTTCGAAACCGGGTTCGACGCAGGATCCGGGAGACACTCAGGGTGATGGCGCCCTCGCTCCAGCCGGGCTGGGACGTACTGATCATCGCCCGACCGGCGCTCGTGGATGCGGACCACGCGGCGCTCGTCGAGGCGCTGGAGCGGCTCCTCCGCCGCGGAGGGGTCCTCGGAGGACCGACGGACGCGTGAAGCGGATCGGGATCGGGCTCATCCACCTGTATCGAGCCGTCTTCGCGTGGATGCCGTCGAGCTGCCGCTACTACCCCACCTGTTCGCGGTACACCGAGCAGGCCATCGACAAGTACGGGCTCCTGCGGGGCAGCTGGATGGGCGCAAAGCGCATCGCGCGATGCCACCCCTGGCACCCCGGCGGGTACGACCCCGTTCGCTGAAGCCGAGGACCACGTGACGCTCCCCCGCATCCGGCGCGACCACCTGCTTCTCCTCGGCCTCCTCGCGCTCGTCGTCCTCGTCGCGGCCGCGTGCGCCGGCACCCCCGGGGTCGTGCCTGCGGGTTCTCCCGGGGCCTCCGCGACGGCGACGCCACACCCGCCCCTTGAGCCGGCCACGCCGGCGGCGGACCCCGTCAGCCTCCTGGCCTGGCTCTTCAACCCGATCTTCCAGGCCCTGTTCATCCTGCTGGTGTGGGTCGAGTCGATCACGGGCGACATCGGGTTCGCGATCATCATCATGACCCTGGTCGTCCGCACCGCGCTCATCCCGCTGTTCCGGCGCCAGATCGTGTCGACCAAGCGGATGCAGCTGGTCCAGCCTGAGCTCAAGGAGCTCCAGAAACGCTACAAGGGCGACCGGGCCAGGTTCAGCCAGGCCCAGATGGAGCTCTACAAGGAACGAGGCGTCAACCCGGCCTCCGGATGCCTCCCGATCCTCCTCCAGCTTCCCCTCCTCCTGATCGTGTACCAGGTCATCAGCCAGGGCCTCACCAACCCCGACCCGACGGCGATGCTGACGGTCCTCGGGCACCAGGTCGTCGACGTCCAGTGCGTGAACGGCCTCGGCACCCCGGACTACAACCCGTACATGCCGTGCATCGACACGACCGTCACCTGGCTCAACAACATGGACGTCTCGAAGCCGCAGGTGCTGTTCAGCCTGCCGTTGATCGGCGGCCTCAGCGTGCTCGCGCTCATCTCCGCGCTGCTCCAGCTCGTCCAGAGCCGGATGACGATGCCCCCGGGCGGCGCCGCCTACCAGGACCAGAACTCGAAGGTCCAGCGCCAGCTCGTCCTGTTCCTCCCGCTGATCTCGATCCTGTACGGCGGCTTCCTGCCGGCCGGCCTGTTCATCTACTGGATCGTCACCACCATCTTCGGGATCGCCCAGCAGTACCTGATCGTCGGCTGGGGATCCATGTTCCCGATCTTCGGCTGGACCGCGGGCTTCGCCAGGGATCACACCCCGCGTTTCCCGGTCGAGCCACCGTCGCTCAAGGCCGCGGCGCCGATCGACCCGAAGTCGGGAAAGCCAACTCAACCCCGCCCATCCGCGCGCAGCGAGGCCGACCGCACATCATCCGCGGCGGCCACCGTGCGTCCGCGCGAACGAGGCCGCCAGGGCCGCCGAGGGAGAAAGCGCTGACACCATGAGCGAGTACCGCGAGTTCACCGGAAAGTCCGTCGAGGAAGCCCTCCGCAGCGCCCGTGAGGCGTTCAGCGTGGGCCTCGACGAGCTGGACTTCGAGATCCTCACGCCGGGCAGCCGGGGCGTCCTGGGGATGGGCGCCGAGCCCGCCAGGATCGTCGCGGCGCCGCGAAGCGCACTCGGCGGCGCGACCCCCAAGCGCGCCGCCGCCGAGGCGACGCCACTGCCGGCCCGGCCGCCCCGCGACGACCGGCCCCCGGTCGAGCGCCCGCCGCGTCGCGACGACCGGCCCCGCGACGACCGGCCCCCGGTCGAGCGCCCGCCGCGTCGCGACGACCGGCCCCGCGACGACCGGCCCCCGGCGAGCGCCCGCCGCGTCGCGACGACCGGCCCCGCGACGACCGGCCCCCGGTCGAGCGCCCGCCGCGTCGCGACGACCGCGGACCCCGTCCGGCGGGAGCCCCGGTGCGCCGCGGCGCCGCGGACGTTTCCACCGCCGAGGAGGAGATGGTGCAGGTCGCCCGCTCGCTCACGCGCGAGCGCGAGGAGCTCCAGGCCGCCGAGGCGTCGCCCGAGGCGCTCGTGGCCGGCCGGCAGATCCTGGAGCAGCTGATGGACCACCTCGGCTTCGAGGTCGAGGTTGCCGTCGAGACGGGCGAGACCAACCGCCTCAACGTCGTCGGCGTCGACGACGACGAGCACGAAGCCCTCGGGGCGCTGATCGGCCGCAAGGGCGAGCGCCTCTCCGCCCTGCAGCACATCGTCAACCTCATGCTCTCCCGCCAGATGGGTGAGTGGACGCGGGTCCTCGTCGACGTCGAGGGCTATCGCGGACGGCGCGAGAAGCAGCTCGCGGAGATCGCGCTGCGCGCCGCCGACAAGGTGGTCGAGACCGGCAAGATGCTCCAGCTGGAGCCCATGCCGGCCCTCGAGCGACGCTGGGTCCACCTGGCGCTCCGCGGCCACCCGGCCGTCGGCACGCAGTCGATCGGCGAGGAGCCCAATCGCCGGATCGTGGTGATCCCTCGCGCGGGCTGACGGCTGCACGCATTTCGTTTGCCACGCATTTCGTACGCGTTGCTGATAGATTCTCGAACCCGATGACGACCACGCCAGGCGCCCCGTCCTCCGGCAGGAGCTTCCCGTTCGGGAAGCTCCTCCTCGGCATGCTCGCCGGATTCGTGCTGATGCTCGCCTTCGGCGCCGGCGCGCTGCTGGCCTACCAGGGCCAGTACGCTGACCGGATCTACCCGGGCGTCACCGTCGACGGCGTGGACGTGTCCGGCCTCACGCGCGAGGCTGCCGCAGCGCGGCTCGAGGCCGGCCTGGCAGGGTACTCGGAAGGCACGGCCGTCATCACCGTCGACGGGACCGAGATCCGCGTCCCGTATGCGGCACTCGGCCGGCGGGCCGACGTCGACGCCCTCGTCGAGCTGGCCTGGGCGGTCGGCCGCAGCCCGGGCGACACGCTGGGGCGAGCGGCCCAGGGGGTTCGGAGCCTCATTGACGGCGTCCGGATCGACCCGGCCATAACGCTCGACGCCGACGCCGTGGTGCGCGAGGTGACGGCGGCGGCCCTCACCATCAATCGCGCCCCGGTCAGCGGCACGGCATCCGTCACCAAGACCGGATTCGCCACGACACCGGCGGTCACGGGGCGGACGTTCCCGCGTGCCACCGTGGTCGCCGCGCTCCTCGCGCAGCTCGCGGATCCGGCCGCGCCCGCCACGCTGGAGCTGTCCTACCAGACCACCGCGACCGAGCCGTTCATCAGCGACGGGGAGGTCGGCGCCGCGGTCGCTTCCGCGAAGCGCATGGCCAAGAACGTGGTACTGGCCCACGGCAAGGAACGCTGGACGATCAAGGCCGCGACGGTCCGGGGGTGGATTCGGTTCGTGACGGATGCCGGCGGCATCCATCCGACCGTCGCCCCGTCGGCGCCGAAGAAGACCCTCGCCAACCTAGCGAAGAAGATCGACAAGGACCCCCGGGACGCCACGTTCCTCATCGGGCGCGGCGCGGGGGTCGTCGGCGTCGTGGCGGGCAGGAATGGCCGGGCGCTCAACGTCGACAAGTCCGCGCCGCTCGTCGCCAGCGCGATCGTCGAGCGCGGCGCGGCCGCCGCGAAGCCGGCGCTGCCGGTGGCGCTCGCGATCTCGGTCGTCAAGCCCAAGCTGACCACCGAGGAGGCACGCAAGGCCGCACCGCTGATGCAGCGCCTCTCGCGGTGGACGACGAACTTCCATCGCTACGAGGCGAACGGGTTCGGCAACAACATCTCCATCCCGACAGGCGACATCAACGGCTACGTGGTCCAGCCGGGCGCGGTCTTCGACTTCTGGTCGGCGCTCGGCCCGGTCACCTACGCGCGCGGGTACCGCGACGGCGGCGCGATCCTCAGGGGGCGCACGGAGCCCACTGGTGCCCTGGCCGGCGGGATCTGCTCCTGCTCCACCACGCTCTTCAACGCCGCGGCGCGCGCCGGGCTGGAGATCCTCAGCCGCAACAACCACTACTACTACATCGATCGCTACCCGACGGGCCTCGACGCGACGGTGTGGAAGAGCGGCGGTGCGGTGCAGAGCATGCGGTTCCGCAACGACACGAAGTACCCGCTGCTCATCAAGGGATACACGGGCTCGAACTACGTGACCTTCGAGATCTGGGGACCGCCGACCGGCCGACGGGTCACGTTCTCCCGGCCCACGATCCGCAACGTCGTGCGAGCCATCGACACGATCCAGTACACGTCAACCCTGCGCCCGGGGCAGTCCAAGCGCATCGAGTACCCGAACAACGGCATGGACGTGTGGGTCACCCGGGTCGTCCGCGACGCGCGCGGCAAGGTCATCCACCAGGACACGTGGTTCTCGGACTACAAGCGCGTCAACGGCATCGTGCTGGTCGGCAGGAAGCCGACGACGCCCGCCCCGAGCCCAAGTCCGGCGCCGTAGCCCCCGGGAGCACCGCCCGAGAGGGCGTCCCCGCCCCTGCCGTCAGGCCGCCGCCGGTTCCCTCGCGCCCTCGTCGCCGAGGGATGAGTAGAGCTCTTCCTCCTGGGCCATGTGCAGCCGCAGGATCGCGTCCAGCCCGTACAGCGCCCGCCGCAGGTCCGGCCGGTCGTCCGGGTTGGGGCCCTCGGCGGGCAGCTCGATGAGCAGCCGGTCGAAGAGGCGGATGAGATGGAAGATCTCCGTGTGGGTGCGGTGCATGGACGACGTCGCGTCGTCGCTGCCCAGCGCGGTCGCCAGCATCGGGTACACGGCACGGTCCTCCTCGACCTCGTGGGGCACGAGCGTGTCGACGAGGAAGGTCCGGGCGGCCTCGAGCTGGGTGCGCGCCTCGGGGGGCGGCAGGCGGTCCATGGCGTCCGCGATCGCTCGCAGGCGTGCGATCCCGGGGGCGAGGTCGCGGTGGGCGGCGTGCAGGCGCTCCTGCGTCGCGGTCCAGCCGGCGACGCGAACAGGCTTCTCCATCCCCCCGCCGAGAGCACGAAGGGCGTTGAGGATGACCACCACGTCGATGGCCTCCTGGAGGAGCGCGCCGGCGACGACGGGCAGGAACCCGAACGCGGCCAGCACCATCGCGACCAGGGACATCCCCATCCCGGCGACGACGCTCTGCACCGCGATGCGCCGCGAGTGGCGGGCGATCCGGACGGCCTCGGCGAGGCGGTCGAGCCGGTCGACGGTGATCACGATGTCAGCGGCCTCCGACGACGCGGTGGCGCCCCGCGCGCCCATCGCCACGCCGACGTCCGCGGCCGCCAGGGCCGGCGCATCGTTGATGCCGTCACCGACCATCACGAGCGGCCCGTCGGCCAGGTCGCGCTCGGCGGCCACCGCCTCCACCTTGTCGCCCGGGGCGCGGTCGGCGAGCACGCCGTCAAGGCCGATGGCCGCGCCGACGAGCTCCGCGACCGCGTGATGGTCCCCGGTCACCATCAGGATCCGGGTGAAGCCGGCCCGGCGCAGGCTGCGGACCGCCCGCGGCGTCTCGGGGCGGATCGGGTCGTCCAGCACGAGCGCCCCCGCGAGCTCGCCGTCGAGCGCCACGAAGACGATCGTGGCGCCCTCGAGGACGGCGCGCCGGCGCACCTCGCGCGCCCAGGACGGCAGGGAGCCCCCGTCGCCAGCGAAGGCCGCGGACCCGACCGCCACCTCGCGCCCCTCCACGCGGCCGACCACGCCCGCACCTGGCACCTCCGTCACGTCCGACGGGAGCGACAGCACGAGGCCGCGCGCACGGGCAGCATGGACAATCGACGCAGCGAGGACATGCGGAGATGCCTGTTCCACTGCCGCGGCCAGGCGGAGCAGTTCGTCCTGATCGCCCCCCGCTGCCTCGACACTCGCCAGGTGCGGCCGGCCCGCGGTGAGCGTGCCGGTCTTGTCGAACAGGATGACCCGTGCCCGGGCCAGCGTCTCCAGCGGCCCGCCGCCCTTGACGATGATCCCCCGCCGCGCCGCCCGGGAGATGCCCGCCACGATCGCGATCGGCGCGGCCAGCAGCAGCGGGCACGGCGTTGCCACGACGAGCACGGCCAGCCCACGGACGGGGTCGCCGGACATGAGCCACGCGGCCCCGGAGACCGCGAGCGCCAGGGGGACGAAGAAGAGGGCGTAGCGGTCCGCGAGACGCACGAAGGGGGCCTTGGCGCGCCCGGCCTCCTCCACCAGGCGGACGATGCCGGCGTACGTGCTCTCCTCGGCCGTGGCGATCGCACGGAGGTCGAACGGCCCGCCCGCGTTCACCACCCCGCTCGACACCGTGTCGTCGTCCTCGCGCGTGACCAGGCGGCTCTCGCCGGTGAGGGCGGACTCATCGAGGATCGCGGCGTTCCCGCTCACGAGCCCGTCCACCGGGACGACCTCGCCTGGACGGACGAGGAGGCGGTCGCCGGGCGCGACCGACGTGATGGGCACCGTCTCCAGGCTGCCGTCAACGTAGCGATGGACGTCCTGGGGGGCGCGGCCGAGCAGGGCGCTCAGCTCGCGCTGGGCTCGCCCCTCCGCGTACGTCTCGAGCGCCTCGCCGGTGGCCAGCATCACGGCAATGACGGCCGCGGCGAACGTCTCGCCGAGGGCCAGCGCGCCGCCGATGGCGAGAATCGCGATGACATCGACGCCGGCCTCGCGGGCGAGGAGGTCCCTGGCGATGTTGATCGCCAGGCGCACGCCGACCACGAGCGAGGGGATCGCCCAGGCCAGCGTGGCCAGGTCCTCGCGGCCGCCCCACGTGGCGAGGAGGCCCAGCACGAGCCCGGCGATCGTCAGGGGCAGGAGCCCCAGCCGGATGGCGCGGCCGAGGGCCGCCGGGACGCGTTCGAAGCTCATCCGATCAGACTACCCGCGACGGGCACCCGCCCGGCCGTTCCGGAGGTCACCGTGTGGCGGGACGTTCGGCGCCGCGCCGTCGGCCGGGTGCCTCGCCCCGACCGTCGTGCGGCGCCGTTCGCGCGTATCCACGGAGGACTCCCTCGGCGATTCGCGTCGCGAACTCGGGGCTGAGCTCACCGCCGAACATCAGGCGGAAGTAGACCGGCCCGACGAGCAGCTCCGTGGCAACGTCGACGTCCGCGTCCGCCCGGAGGTCCCCTCGGGCGATGCCACGTGCGACCACGCGCGACACTTCGTCGCGGCGCGCCCGCACGACGGTCCCGCGGAACGGGTCGCCGAGGGCCGGGTTGATGGCGATCTGCGACAGCAGGGCCCTGATCACCGGCCCGAACGACGTCTCCGCCACGGCGTGCCGGGCCATCTCGACACACGCCACGAGCTCAGACCTCGTGTCGCCGACATCGGCCACGGCGATGTGCGGCGCCGCGAGCTCGGCCAGGAGCTCCTGGGCGTCCGGGGCCGCGCTCCGGCATCCTCTCCCGCATCGCCTCTCTGGACTGGATCATCGGGCACGACCGCCGGCTCATCCTCGATGCGGCGGAGTTGCTCGCCGCCTGAGGCGCCCACTGCCCCCGCGACGACCGCCCCGTGGTCGTCGAGCCGTCGCAACGACCGACCGACCGACCGTCGTCCGGAGCAGTACGGTCGCGGACCGTCGTTCGCCACGAGCCGGGACAGCACGAACGAGGCGGGCCAGCGCGGCCCGCCTCGTTCCTCAGTGGCCAGGGAGTGTCAGACGTTGAGCGTGACCCGGCAGACTTCGCCGCTCGTCGCGTTGACGGCCCGCACCCGGATGGTGTCCACGCCCGCCCGATCCGAGATCAGGCGCCTGATCGTGAAGGATCCGCTTGGCGCGAGCGTACGGCGCGAGCCGGTGTAGACGCGGTGGAAGTCGTCGGAGATGGCGATGTTCCAGAGCCGATTGTTGCGGTTCTGGTCGACTTCGAGCTCGATCTCGATCCGGCCGTCGTCGTGCTTGGCCTTGAGCTTGACCGTGCTGTGGACGGTGCACGTCCCGGTCGCGCGGACCACCGCGTTGCCGCCCTTGGCGAAGGTGGCAGCCGGGGCGACGAGCGCGCCGAGGGTGAGGGCGGCGGCGAGGCCGCTCGAGGCGATGAGGCGGGTGGCGCCGAGCGATGTGAGGCGGGGCATCATGCAACTCCTGGGGGTGCTGGGTCTGCCGGGTCCGGCTCGTTGGGAGGTCCCGGTGCCGGATCACCCGGCGATCTGGTGCATAGCCTCGAGCCGGAGCTCTCGCGGGGGAACGGGCCCGGGTCGCGAAGTGCGTCGGACCTTGGTCCGAAGACCCTGTCGGACCACCGACCGTGTCCCCCGGGCGATCGCCCGCGTACGATGACCGACGATGTCCACGATCCCGGCCAGCTCTCCACCCTCCTCCCCTCCCGCCGCCCCGCTCGTCGCCATGCCGGCTGCCCCTCATCCTGCCGTTGGCTCGTCGGTCCGCGAGCGCGGCCGGATCAGCCGGCCTCGTCTCACGCTTGCCCGCCGATTCCTGGCCGCCAATCTCGTGATCCTGGTGATCGTGGGCCTCGTCGTGGGCATCTGGATCGGCAACACGCTCGAGCGCGGCATCGTCGACCGGACGGCAGCCGTCACGGCGCTCTACGTGGAGAGCTTCGTGGAGCCCCAGCTCCAGGGCCTCGCCGCGGACGGTTCGCTGTCGCCGTCGAGCATCGCCGAGCTGGACAGCCTCCTCCGGAGCGGGCCGCTCGGCGACCTGGTCGTGTCCCTGCGCGTGTGGTCGCCCTCGGGGACGATTGTCTACGGCTCGATCGGCGAGCTTGTCGGGCAGCACTTCCCCGTCCAGGGTGAGCTCGCGGAGGCGTTCGACGGGCAGGTCGCCGCCGATCTCAGCAACCTGACCTCGACCGAGAACGCCGTCGAGCGGCGTTACTGGTCGCGCCTGCTCGAGCTGTACCTCCCCGTGCGTCGGAGCGGTTCCGACGAGATCGTCGCCGTCGTCGAGTTCTACCAGCTGCCGGACGCGATCGATCGCGAGGTCGGCCAGGCCCGGCTCGTGTCCTGGGCGCTCGTGGCGGGGGCGATCGGGCTCTCGTTCCTCATGCTGTTCGGGATCGTCAAGCAGGGCAGCGACACGATCGGCCGCCAGGAATCCGCGCTCAAGCGCCAGGTCGGTGAGCTCTCCGGTCTGCTCGCCGAGAACTCCGCCCTCAACGACCGTGTCCGGGCCGCCGCCCAGCGCACGTTGACTCTCAACGAGCGGGCCCAGCGTCGGATCAGCGCCGACCTGCACGACGGGCCCGGCCAGACCGTCGCCCTGGCCCTGATGCGGGTCGACGCGCTCAAGGCCACGGAGTTGCGGGAGGGGGCCCCGGCGAAGGAGCTCGGGGAGATCGAAGGCGCGCTCCAGGACGCGCTCCGCGACATGCGCGCCATCGCAGCCGGCCTGCGGATGCCGGAGCTTGCGCAGCTCGACGTCCGGGAGGTCGCGGCCCGCGCCGTCTCGGATCACGTCCGACGCACCGACATGTCGGTTGCCGTGACGACGGATCGCGCTCCCGACGAGGTCGCGCTCCCGATCAAGATCGCCCTCTACCGGGCGATTCAGGAGCTGCTGTCGAACGCCTACCGCCACGGCCGAGGCGCCGATGTCAGGCTCTGCGTCGAGGCGGACGACCAGTTCCTTGCCCTGGAGGTGGTCGACCAGGGCCCCGGCTTCGACGTCGATGCGTTGGCCGGGGTGCCGGGCCTGGGCCTGGCCGGAATGCGAGAACAGGCCGAGTTGCTGGGCGGCGATTTCAGGATCGCCTCGCAGCCGGGCGCGGGGACGGCGACCCGCGTCCGGTGGCCCCTCCCGAGCGGCCGAACGAGACCGAGCGAGAGCGCTGCGGGAGATGACACGTGACCGACCGGATCCGGCTCGTGGTCGCGGACGACCACCCGCTCTTCCGGGCCGGCGTCGTCGCGTCGCTCGGGGTGGCCCCGGATCTCGAGGTGGTCGCCCAGGCGAGTGACGCCACAGAGGCTCTCCTCCTCGCCCGCGAGCATCTCCCGGACGTTGCGCTGCTCGACATCGCGATGCCCGGAGGCGGGCTCAACGCTGCCCGTGACATCACGGCCGCCTGTTCAGGGACACGCGTCGTGATGCTGACCGTGTCGGAGGACGAGGACGACCTCCTTGCCGCCATGAAGGCCGGCGCCTCGGGCTACGTCCTCAAGGGGGCGGGCGCCAGCGAGTTGGCAGGGGTGATCCGATCGGTGCACGCCGGCCAGGTGTACGTCGCACCGGCCCTCGCGTGGGGACTCCTCCGCGAGATGTCGAAGCCGCGATCGTCGCCGCTCGACGAGCTGACCGCCCGCGAGCGCGAGGTGCTGGAGCTCGTGGCGTCTGGCTTGGGCAACCAGGAGATCGGCGACCGCCTCGGCCTGGCCGAGAAGACGATCAAGCACTACATGACGAACATCCTCGGCAAGCTCCAGGTGCGCAGCCGGGTCGAGGCCGCGCTCCTCGCGGCACGCGAGGGCATGGGCACGTCCCCCGACGCCGAGCGTTGAACGGGGAAGCCGCCCGCCATCCCGGGGACCTTCCCCGGGGAGGCGAACTCGCACGGCCCGAAACGAGCCTGGGAGGAGTTGGTGGAGATGGGGGAGAGTCGAACTCCCCGTCCGGAACCCGTGACTCGGGACCACTACGAGCGTGTCCGATGCTTGATCTCGGACGGCCCGCCCCCATCGGCAGGAGCGATGACCGGCCCAGCTGCGTGTCCCTAGATCGGGCTTGATCCCCGGCTACGCTGCGCTTGTCGGGGCTGCACCTCCGCTGAATGACGCTTCCACGGCCCACGGAGGGGAGGCCGCTTCCACGCTCACTTTACCGCCTAAGCGGCGAAGGCGAGAGCAGGCTGCTTGTTGGCAGTTACTTCGTTTTGCCGCCTTTTTTACGAGGCCAGAGCGGCATCCTCGGCTCGCGTTCCCGGGCTGCGGGGCCCCGTCGAGACCACGCATCCCCACCGATCGGAGCGGCGCACGGGCCGTTCCGCGCCGACGCTCGGGCCGGCAGGCCACCATTCTACCCCGGGGGTGTTCAGGCGCCCCCGGCGGCGGGCACGGCCGGGCTATCGGCCGCGGCGCGCGTCGGACATCTCGCGCGCGATGTCGCGCTTCGCGTCGCGGTCGGCGATCTCGCGGCGCCGGTCGTGGAGCTGCTTGCCGCGGGCGAGACCGATCTCGAGCTTCGCGTGACCCCGGTTGTCGATGTAGAGCCGCAGGGGGACCAGGGTGAGGCCCTTGGACTTGGTCGTCCCGAGCAGCTCGAAGATCTCGTCCTTGTGGAGCAGGAGCTTGCGGGTCCGCTTCGCCTCGTGGTTCAGGCGGTTCCCACCGGCATACGGCGCAATGTGGGCGCCCACGAGCCAGGCCTCGCCGCGCTCGATCCGCGCGTAGGCCTCCTGCAGGCTGACGTGACCGGCCCGGATCGACTTGATCTCCGTGCCGGTCAGCACGATCCCCGCCTCGAACGTCTCTTCGATGTGGAACTCGTGGCGCGCCTTGCGGTTGAGGGCGATGGTCGCCTCGCCCATGTGCTCCAACTCCCTGGTTCAATGCTGCTCGGTGCGCGGGTCGTCCCGGGGCCGGAGCCGTCCGGCGATCATGCCGCAACCGTTCCCCGGACGCACGAACGCCGGCCCGCGTGCGGGACCGGCGTTCGAACGCGTTTCAGGTTGCCCACCCGCGAGGGGCGTCCGTCAGTCGGCCGCTCCCTGCGAGGTGGTGCAACGACGCTGACTACTGTCTGTCACTGCACATCACCTCCTTTCGGTCGGGCGAACCGTACAGGACACCGCCAGATCTGGCAAGAACCTCGAGACGGGCAGCCGTGCGTCCGCTCCTCGTGGCGCGACACGCTGGGCGGCGCGACCGGGACGCGCTACGCCGCACGTGCGAGGAGCAGTTGAACGGCGGGCGCCGCGCCGGCCGCCGGCGTGTCGAGGGCGTCGAGTGCGGCGTCGATGAATGGGTCGCCCGTGGGACCCGGATCGGCCGCCCCGGCCCCTGTCGCCGGCACGAGCACGTCGGGCGCCAGGCCTTCCTTGTGGATCCAGCGCTTGGCAGGCGTGAGCCACTTGGCGATGGTCAGTCGGAAGCCGCCCGACTCGGCGGAGAGATCGACCCACTGCTGGATCGTGCCCTTGCCGAACGTCTTCTCGCCGACGAGCGTGCCGCGCTTCGTGTCCTGGAGGGCGCCGGCGACAATCTCGCTCGCGGAGGCGCTGCCGCCGTTGACGAGGACCGCCACCCGGACGTCGGGGCCCGTCGCCGCTCCGCCCGCCCGGGCGTTCGTGGCGACCTGCGTCCCATCCGCCGCCTCCTCCCAGAAGATGGGGCCGTCCGCGATGAACTGGCTGGCGATGGAGCGGGCGGCGGTCACGAGGCCGCCCGGGTTGTCCCGCAGGTCGACCACGAACTTCGTCACGCCCTTCTCGCGGGCCGCGCGGATGGCGGCCTCGAACTGCGTGGCGGCGTTGTCCGAGAAGCCCGCCAGCCGGATGTAGGTCGCGCCGCCGGCCAGCTCGCGCGTGTCCACCTGGCGGGTGACGATCGTGTCGCGGACGATGGACATCTCGAACGGCGCGCCGCCGTCACGCACGACCGTGAGCACCACCGTCGAACCCCTCGGGCCGCGGACCCGGGCGATCGTCTGGTCCAGTGTTTCGCCGTCGACCGAGCGGCCGTCGACCGCCGTGATGACGTCTCCGGCCTTCAGACCCGCACGCAGCGCCGGGGAGCCGTCGATCGGGGCGACGACCACCACGCGGCAGGTCGGCCCGATCGTGTCGCAGGCCTCGGTGGCCGGGTCGGTCGGCTGGGTCGTGACCTCGGCGCCGATGCCCGAGAACTCGCCGCCGATCGACTCACGGGCCTTCTGGAGCTCCTCGGGGCTCATGTACGACGAGTAGGGGTCGTCGAGCGCCCCGATCATCCCGTCGATGGCGCCCTGGACCAGCTTCTGTCGATCGACCTCGCCGACGTAGCTCTTGGTGATCGAGTCCCAGGTGTCCCAGAACGGGGCGAAGAGGTCCGCTTCCTGCGCCGGCGTCCCCGGCGTGGTCGCCGTGCGCGCTCCGAGCGAGAAGCCGGACAGGAACAACGCGGCGCCGGCCATCAGGGCGACGACCGCGATCGCGAGCTGCAGCGAGCCTACGGCCCGCCGGCGGGGCGCCGGCGTCGCGGTGGTCTTGACGGCGGGCTCCGACTTCGCGCTCGCGTCGACGGCGGGCACCGGCGAAGAGGCGTCGCTTTCCGGGAGGCGGTCGAGCGGGTCGGTCATCGGGATTCCTGTGGGGATGCGGGACGCGAGGGTGAAGGGTACACCGGAGGTTCGGATCCGCCTCGTGGTCGGTTTGCGCTCGTGGTCGGCCAGCGACTGATCCGGCGCGGCCCGGCCCGGGCGCGGGGTCGCTGGTACCGCGCGGGGCGCGCTGCCGCAGCCCAGGCCCGCCGCCCGGGCCGGCGCCGCGCGGGTCGCTGTCGCCGCCGGAGCCCGGTGCGCCCCGCTACTTCGTGAGGTAGCTCCGAACCGAGAGCCACGAGCCGAGGACTCCCACCCCGAGGCCCGTCCCGACCACCAGCATCACGAGGTCGCGTGCGATCGTCCCGAACTCGAGGGGCAGGACCCGGAAGAAGCCGTACATCATGTCCCCCACCGGCTGGGCCAGGAGGGCCAGGATCCCGAGCGCGGCCGCGGCGCCCAGGAGCCCCACGAACGCGCCCTCGAAGATGAACGGCCAGCGGATGAACGCGTCCGACGCGCCCACGAGCCGCATGATCTCGATCTCCTCGCGCCGGGCGACGACCGCCAGGCGGATCGTGTTGACGATGATGAACAGGACCACGATTCCGACGAGCAGCAGCACGACGACCCCGCCGGTCCGCAGGACGTTCGTCACTGACGTCAGGCGCTCGATGAGCTGCTGGACCTCGACGACGCTTTCCACGACCTCCGTCCGCGACGCCAGGAGGTCGACCACGGACTGGTAGTCGCGCGGGTCGACCAGGCTGACCTCCAGGCTGGCCGGGAGCGGATTCCGGTCCAGGTACCCGGTCAGGTCCACCTGGCCGCGGTCCCGCAGGCGCTGCCTGAAGCGGGCCAGGGCCTCGTCCTTGGAGACGTAGTGGACGTCCCGCACCTCGGGCAGGGCGGCGACGTCTGCCGCGAGCGCCTGGGCCTGCACGACCAGGACGGCGTCGGCGCCCGGCACGTCCCGGAGGTCGGCCACGATCTCGACCTTCTCCTCGACGTAGCTGACGCCGGCCTCCAGGCCCGCCTGGAGGAGCCAGAACCCGGCGAGGAGCAGGAGCATCAGGAGCATCGTCGCGATCGCGGCGAGGCTCATCAGGGCGTTACGGCGGATCCCCTGCAGGGCGCGGCCGACACTGAAGGCCAGGAAGCGGGGGAACCCGAGGATCGCGCTCATGGTCGGCCCTCAGTCCTCGCGGTGATAGCCGCCGACCTCGTCGCGGACGATCCGTCCTTCCTCCAGCGCGACGACGCGCCGGCGGAGGGACGTGACGACCTCGGCGTTGTGGGTTGCCATCAGGACGGTGACTCCCAGCTCGTTGATCCGGAGGAGGAGCTGGATGATCTCCCAGGAGATCAGCGGGTCCAGGTTGCCCGTGGGCTCGTCGGCGATGATCAGGCGCGGTTCGTGCACCAGCGCCCGCGCGATGGCGGTCCGCTGCTGCTCACCGCCCGACAGCGTCACCGGGACCTGGTCGGCCTGGGCGCTGAGGCCGACGACCGCCAGGGCGCGATCGACGGCGGGCCCGATGCGGCCACGCGGCGTCCCCGTGACCTCCAGGGCGAAGGCCACGTTCTCACGCACGGACCGGGTGGGGAGCAGCTTGAAGTCCTGGAAGACGATGCCGATCCGGCGCCGCAGCTCAGGCACCTTGCGCCGTGGGACGCGGGCCAGGTCGCGCCCGTCGACCACCACCTCGCCTGCCGTGGGCAGCTCGTCCCGGATCAGGAGCTTGAGCAGCGTCGACTTGCCGGCGCCAGACGGCCCCACGAGAAAGACGAACTCCCCCTCGCCGAGGGTCAGGTCGACATCCCGCAGGGCGACCTTGCCGTTGGCGTACGTCTTGCCGACGCCGCGGAGGTCAAGGACGGGACGCGCCGAGGGTTCGCTGCCCGGCACCGGCTCGGGGCTCGGGGAGGGATCGGTGGCCGGCGGGGGGAGGATGGCGCTCGTCACGGTCCGGCCGAGGCTACCACCGCCACGCGGATCCGTCGCGCCCGCGCCCTCACGGCACCGCGAGCGTGATGGGGATGTACCGCGAGAAGTCCGCGAACGGCCGATCCCAGCACAGCAGCCCGGGGAAGTCCTCCAGCCGCAGCCCGGCCTCCAGGAGCGCCGTGACTGCCCGCCCTGCCGCGCCCGGCACCCACGTCGAGAAGGCCTCGACGGGCTCCACGGCTCCCAGGAGGTGCCCGACCATCCCCGGGAGGAGCGCCTCGTCGACGGCGGCGACGGGGCCCAGGCGACCCGCCCGTGAGGTGTAGCCGTAGCCGACCGCACCTCCGTCACCGCCGACGTACGCGTATCCAAGGCGGCCGCTCGCGGCGAGGAATCCATGGTCCTCGGGGTGGGCATATCCGAGAGTGGCCCGATCGAGGGCGGCGAGCGTCGCGGCCAGGTCGCGGGCCCCGGGGCCGTCGCCCGGCCCTGCGCCGATGACCTCGAACGGGACGGCCCGGACGCCCGCGGGAAGCGGCGCGAGGCGGGTCACGTCCGGCCGGCCGACCAGCTCGAGGATCGGAACGCGCGGGACGATCCCGTAGCGGGCGTACAGGGCGTTGGAGATGGGCTGGGCGGCGTCGGTGCAGGTGGCCAGCCGTGCCTCGTTGGCGGGCGCGGGAAGCACCGCCTCCAGGAGCCTGCGTCCCAGCCCCCGAGCCTGTTCGCCCGGGTGCACGAACAGCATTGCGAGGAACCAGACGTCGGATCGCCGGAGGGCCGACGCGAAGGCGACCACGCGCTCGCCTCCGTGGGGCTCGCCGCGCACTGCCACGAGGAAGCGCTCGGGATCCGTGGCCCGCAGGTGGCTCAGCAGGGGGACGAGCGACCCGGGAGCGGCCATCATCGGGGGCCGACCGATGCGCGCCCCGTACTCGTCGAGGCCGGCGCGCCAGACCTCGCCACAGGCGGCGAGGTCGTCCTCCCGTGCCGCGCGCAGGGAGACCCCGGCAGGCAGTGGCGCGGTCACGCCGGCTCGGGCCGAAGTCACGCGAGCCGTGGCGCGGTCACGCCGGCTCGGGCGCCCCGACGATCGGCGTGCCGGTCGCCTCGCGCTCCAGCTCCGCCTGCATGAACGTGTCGAGGTCGCCGTCCAGCACCGCCGCGGTGTTCGACGTCTCCTGGCCGGTGCGGTGGTCCTTGACCATCTGGTACGGGTGGAGCACGTAGCTTCGGATCTGGTTTCCCCAGCCCGCCTCGACGTGCTCGCCCTTGAGGCGTCGGAGCTCCGCCTCCTTCTCCTCCAGCGCGCGCTCCAGCAGGCGCGCCTTCAGGACCTTGATCGCCAGCTCCTTGTTCTGCGTCTGTGAGCGCTCGTTCTGGCTCTGGGCCACGATGCCGGTCGGGAGGTGGGTCAGGCGGACGGCCGAGTCGGTCTTGTTCACGTGCTGCCCGCCGGCGCCCTGGCTGCGGAAGGTGTCGACCCGGATCTGGTCCCAGTCGAGCTCGATCTCGACGACGTCGTCGTCGACCTCGGGCAGGACCTCCACGAGGGCGAAGGTCGTCTGGCGCCGCTTCTGGGAGTCGTAGGGGCTGATCCGCACGAGGCGATGGACGCCCCGCTCCGCCCGCAGCCAGCCGTATGCCCGGCGCCCGTCGATGGCCACCGTGACGCTCTTGAGCCCGGTCTGCTCGCCCTCCGTCTGGTCCACGATCTCCGTCCGGAAGCGATGGCGTTCCGCCCAGCGGAGGAACATCCGCAGGAGCATCTCGGCCCAGTCGGTCGCCTCGGTTCCGCCGGCGCCGGCACTGATCGAGATCAGGGCGCTCCCGCGGTCGTACTCGCCCGAGAAGAGGAGGGCGGTCCGCTCCTGCTCGTAGGTCGCGCGCAGGGCCGCGGTGTCGCGTTCGATCTCGTCGAGCATCTCGGCGTCGCCGGCATCGGTGGCGAGGTCGAACAGCTCTTCGAGGCTGGCCGCCCGTGCCTCCATGTCACGCCACAGGTCGATCTCGGAGCGGAGTCCGTCTGCCTCCCGGAGGACGCGCTGCGCGACGTGCTGGTCGTCCCAGAAGCCGGGAGCGGAGGTCAGGGCCTCCAGGCCGGCGAGGCGAGCTTCCCGAACAGAGAGGTCAAAGACGCCCCGAGGTCGCGCGGATCCGCTCGACGAGGTCGCGGAGTTCGGACCGATCCACCTAGATTCGGCCTCGCGCGTCCTGGAGCAGGATCGGCCGCAGCTCGATCAGCCGGAGGGCTGTCTTGCTGCGGGCGACGACGGGGTTCACGCAGGGACAGTACGCGTTGTGCGGGCACACGCCGCAGTTGCCATCGCAATCGAGCGCGCCCGCATAGCTGCAGGCGCGGCAGTCGCGCTCGCACGCGATGAGATCGACGAATGTGGCGTCCTCGACCTGCTTCACCGCTCCCTCGCTCTGGCCGGCTTCGGCGTGCGGCGAAGCGGCGGCCCGACGGCTGGGGTCACCGGGTGCGCTCGCCGCATGCGTGCGCAGCATCGGGTCCGAGTATACGGGCGAAACGCCAACCGGCCAAGAGGGAGTTTTCGATCGTCGGCGATCACGGCCCGACTGTCCCGAAGGGCCCGCCACCACGGCCGGGGCCCTTGGCCGCCGCGCTCGCTTCGCCTGGTGCGCCGACGCACCGGGATGCCCCGACCGCGGTGCGATGCCGGCGCCGGCGTGCTCGGGACACCCTCGGCCCGCCAGCTGACGTGCGAAGGCGGGCCCGCGCGCACGGGACGCCCTCGATCTGCCGCCGATGTGCGGTGCTGCCGCCTGCGTGCGTCAGGACCGGCCCGCTGCCGGTCGTTCCGGCGCCGGTCGCCCGACCAGGCCGTACCACGCCAGCGCGCCGAGCTCGTGCACTGTCGCGTCGAGCCGCCGATCCAGGGTGGCGTCGCTTGGGGATGTGGCCGTGGGTGAGCCGTACGCGTCGATCCCGAGATCCTTCGCCATCCGCAGGACGCGCAGCATGTGGAGCCGGTCCGACACGAACAGTGTGGCGCCGGCGCCGCGCCCCTCCAGGATCTCGGCGACCGACTGGAGCGATTCCTGGGTGGAGCGGCCCCGGTCCTCCATGAGGATGGCTTCGCGGGGCACGCCCTGCGCGACGGCATAGTCGCGTCCCGTCGCTGCCTCCGTCGTCCGGTCGCCCGGCAGGCTGCCACCGGTCATCACGAGCAGCGGCGCATGACCCGCCCGCCACAGGCTGATCGCGTGGTCGAGCCGCGCCCGGAACACCGGCGACGGCCGCCCGTCGTACTGGGCGGCCCCAAGCACGACGATCGCGTCGGCTGCCGTGACGCGGGGCGCCTCGTCGACGTCGCCGCGCTGCCAGACGCGCAGCGTGGCGTATCCCGCCAGGGCGAGCCCGCCCGCGACGCCGGCGAGCGCCACCGCGGCGAGCGTCCGTCCGACCGACGCACGGCCGGCGGAGCTCACCGGCCGTGGCACTTCTTGTACTTCAGGCCAGAGCCGCAGTAGCAGGGGTCGTTGCGCCCGAGCTTCACCCCGGGACCACCGCCCGCGGCCGGGGCTGCGGCGCGGTCGCCCACCTGCTGCTGCATCTGGCGGAGCGCCGGGCTGGTCGGGAGGCCGCGGGCGACGACCCCGCCACCGTCCCCGCCGGGGGCGGTGGTCGCAGCGCCCGACGAGGCGGCGGTCGCGGCCCGGCCGGCGGCGGGGGCTCGACCGGGAGCGGCGGAAGCTCGACCCGCGGCGGCGTCGCGCGCGGCGCTTCCGGCGGCGAGTGCCGTCGCGCCCGCCGCGAGGTTCGCCGCCAGCTGCGCCTCGTCCGGCGTCGGGGCCGAGGGCTGCTTCACGATCTGGACGCGGAAGATGGTCGTGGCGACCTGGTGCCGGATCAGCGCCCCCAGCTGGTCGTAGAGGAGGTATGCCTCCTTCTTGAACTCGTTGAGGGGATCCTGCTGGGCATACCCGCGCAGGCCGATGCCGCGCCGCAGGTCGTCGAGCTCGGTCAGGTGCTCCACCCAGAGCGAGTCGATCGTGCGCAGGAGGACCAGTCGCTCCACCATGGCCCAGTCGTCCTCACCGATCTCGGCCTCCCGGGCCGCCAGCCGCGCGTCGGCGAGCTCGCGGAGGTGCGCGCCAAGGGCCTCGTGGCCGCCGACGTCCCACAGCTCGTCCTCGCTGGTGCCCGGGCCGTCGAGCCCCATCGCCCGGAGCGCCTGATGGAGCGCCTCCATGCCCCAGTCGTCGACCTGGTCCCCGGCGCAATGCTGGTCGAGCAGGGCGGCAAGCTCCTCGTCGAGGAAGGCACGCACGGTGTCGGTCAGGTCCTCGTTGTGGAGCACCTTGTCGCGCTCGGCGTAGATCGTCTCGCGCTGCTTGTTGATCACGTCGTCGAACTCGACGACGCGCTTGCGGATGTCGAAGTTGAAGCCCTCGACGCGGCTCTGGGCGCTCTCGATGGTCTTGCTCACGAGCCGCGACTCGATCGCGACGTCGTCCTCCAGGCCGAGGCGCTCCATCAGGCCCGCCACCCGGTCGGAGGCGAACCGCTTCATCAGGTCGTCCTCGAGGGACAGGTAGAAGCGTGACGAGCCGGGGTCGCCCTGGCGGCCGGCACGGCCGCGGAGCTGGTTGTCGATCCGACGGCTCTCGTGGCGCTCGGTGCCGATGATGTGCAGCCCGCCTGCGGCCACCACGACGTCGTGCTCGGCGTCGCAGCGGGCCTTGGCCTCGCGGAAGACCTCGTCGTACGTTGCCTTGTCGACCTCGGCCGGATTGAGGCCGCGCTGGTGGAGCATGTCCGAGGTAAGGCCCGCCGGGTTGCCGCCGAGGACGATGTCGGTGCCGCGGCCGGCCATGTTCGTCGCGATCGTCACGGCCGCCGTTCGACCGGCCTGGGCGACGATCCCGGCCTCCCGCTCGTGGAACTTGGCGTTGAGGACCTCGTGCCTGATGCCGCGCTGGCGGAGCATCTCGCCGAGGATCTCCGACTTCTCCACCGAGACGGTGCCCACGAGGATCGGGCGCCCGGCGGCGGTCATCTCCTCGATCTCGTCGATCACGGCGTTGAACTTGCCGTTCTCGTTGCGGAAGACGAAGTCGGCGTCGTCCACCCGGATCATCGGCTGGTTCGTCGGGATCGCCACGACCTCGAGCTTGTAGATCTTGTGGAACTCCTCGCCCTCGGTCATCGCCGTGCCGGTCATGCCGGCCAGCTTGTCGTAGAGGCGGAAGTAGTTCTGGAACGTGATGGTGGCGAGCGTCACGGACTCGCGCTGGATGCGCAGTCCTTCCTTCGCCTCGATCGCCTGGTGGAGGCCCTCGCTCCAGCGGCGGCCCGGCATCTGGCGCCCGGTGAACTCGTCGACGATGACGATCTCGCCGTCCTTGACCAGGTACTCCTTGTCGCGGCGATAGAGGGCATGCGCCCGCAATGCCTGCTCGAAGTGGCGGGCCAGGCGGGGGTCGGCGTCGTAGAGGTTCGGGACGCCGAGGAGCTTCTCCATCCTGCCCACGCCATCCTCGGTGGGCGAGACCGCCTTGTCCTTGAGGTCGACGAAGTAGTCGCCGCCCTCCTCGGCTCCTTCGGGGCGAGCCTTGAGCTTCGGGACGAGGCGGGCGAAGGTGTAGTAGAGGTCCGCGGACTCCTCGGCCTGGCCGCTGATGATCAGCGGGGTTCGCGCCTCGTCGATGAGGATGTTGTCCACCTCGTCGACGATCCCGAAGAAGCGTTCCCGCTGGACCCGCTCATCGAGCTCCGTGACCATGTTGTCGCGGAGGTAGTCGAAGCCGTACTCGTTGTTCGTCCCGTAGGTGATGTCCGCTGCGTAGGCCTCGCGCCGCGTGACCGGGCGCAGGTTCATGAGGCGCTCGTCGGTGGTGGGATAGCCGGGCTCGTACACGTACGCCGTGTCGTGGACGATGATCCCGACCGAGAGGCCCAGGAAATGGAACACCGGGCCCATCCACTGGGCATCGCGGCGGGCCAGGTAGTCGTTGACCGTGACGACGTGGACGCCGCGCCCGGCGAGCCCGTTGAGGGCCGCCGCGAGCGTCGGGACGAACGTCTTGCCCTCCCCGGTCCGCATCTCGGCGATCTTCCCCTGGTGGAGCACGGCGCCGCCGATGAGCTGGACGTCGAAGTGGCGCATCCCGAGCGTCCGCCGCATCCCCTCGCGGGCGCAGGCGAAGACTTCGGGGAGGGCATCGTCGAGGGCGGCCTGGAGCCGCGCGTTCTCCTTCTTCCGACGCGCCTTCTCCAGGTCTCGACGGCGCTCCGGATCGTGCTCGTCGAGCTCGTCCGCGGTCGGGCCGAAGCCGGCCTGGACCTCGGCCAGCTCGGCACGGATCTCGTCGGCGCGGGCGCGGATGTCCGCGTCGGACTCGCCTTCGAGCTCGGGCTCGAGGGCGTTGGTGGCGTCGACGAGCGGCTGCATCCGCTTGACTTCGCGGTCGTTGGAGTCGACGAAACGGGAGAGGAAACCCATGACCATGGCCGGCTCAGTATACGGGCGGGTCCGTTCGGGAGCCGTTGTCGGGTCCGGCGAGCTGACGGCGCGCTGCCGTGGCGAGTGCGAATCCGGCGAGCCGACAACGGATCCGGCGGGCCGACGGCCGGCCCGGGGGCGTGAGGTCAGCGCGTCCGGCGAGCCGACGCCCGGCCGGCGGGCGTGGCAACAGCTCCTGCTCTCGCATCCTGCCGCGTCGATCCTGCCAGGTGTGCGCGAGCCGAACCGTACGCCGGGTGTCGGGCGGCCGCCTGGCGCCGTGGCCACGTACGACACGACTCGCAGTGCTTCGTATCGAACTGGCGGCGGACGGCGTCGCGAGGTTCACGCGCCACCATCGTGACCACCCCGGCATCTCAGCGGAGCACGGGCATCAGGCGTGATCCGCGTCGGGCGCCCCTGGCTCCGGGCCGAGAGCATCGCTCTCCGGGCCGCCCGGGAGCACGATCAGCAGCCGATCGTTGCCAAGAACCGCGCCACCCGCGCCACCCGCGGCCCCTCCGCCGCCCGCCAGGCCGCGGGTTTCCTCGCCCGGGCGCACACGCTCCTCGATGGGTGCCAGGTCGCGCCGCAGGCGATCCTCGAGGTCCTGGAGGAGCCCCCCCGCGATCACCGAGACGCCGCCCGTGCGCCGGCGCGCCGGCTTCTCCCGGGGCTCGGCCGGAGTCCCCACGTTACTTCCAGAAGCCGCTGCCGTACCCAGCGACGAGGAGGACGAAGGTCAGGGCCCCCAGCCCGAGCCAGAAGAGGACCGCGATGGAGGTCCGCGTCGGGTTCATCTCGGGGTTCTTGAGGGGCGGTGGATTCCAGCGTGGCGACTCGAGCTGGTTGCGCCAATCCTTCGGTGTCTCGGTCTGCGGCTCGAGGCCGCCCTGGCCGTCGGGGCGGTGAAGCTGGAGGGTCATCGGTCCCCCGGGTTGCTGGCCGGCGCGACGCCGGCGGCGGGTGCGGGCGTGGTGAGCGCGGCGGCGCTGCCGAGTTCCGCAAGCGCGTCCTGCCCATCCATGTGCTGGCCGGTCCGCGCGTCGATGAGGTGCTCGACACCGTCCTCCCACAGGATCATCTCCTGCGTGAGGGTCACCTCCGACGAGAAGAGGGCCCCCACGGACTCGCCTCGGTGGATCCGCCGGATCGCCTCTCCGATGAGCGGGGCGACGGAGAGCGTCGTGATCTCCGGGAGGCGCTTCTCGTGTGGCAGCGGGATCGAGTCAGTCAGGACGACCTCCTGCAGCCCGGATGCTGCGATCCGATCGACCGCGTTGTCCGACAGGATGCCGTGCGTGGCGCAGGCGTAGATCTCCTCCACGCCCTCGCGCTGGAGTGCGCGGACCACCTCGAGGAGCGTGCCGGCCGTGTCGATCTCGTCGTCAACGAAGATCGCCCGCCGGCCGCGGACCTCGCCGATGACGTTCATCACCTCTGCGCGGTCCAGGTTGCCGACGCGCCGCTTCTCGATGATCGCCAGGGGCGCATCAAGGAGCTCGGCGAAGGAGCGCGCCCGCTTCGCGAACCCGAGGTCGGTCACGACGACAAGGTTCTCAAGGTGCTTCTGGCGGAAGTAGTTGGAGAGGAGGTGGACGGCGGTCAGCTCGTCGACCGGGATGTTGAAGAAGCCCTGGATCTGGCCCTGGTGGAGGTCCATGGACAGGACGCGGTCCGCGCCGGCCACGGTGATCATGTCGGCCACGAGGCGGGCGGTGATCGGGACGCGCGGCTGGTCCTTCTTGTCCGACCGGCCGTAGGCGTAGTACGGGATCACGGCCGTGATCCGACCCGCGCTCGCCCGCTTGAACGCGTCGATCATGATCAGGAGCTCCATGATCGACTGGTTGACGGGGCGACAGGTCGGCTGGACGAGGAAGACGTCCTTCTCGCGGACGTTGTCCAGGATCTTCACGAAGATGTTCTCGTTGGCGAACGAGAAGACCTCGGCCTGGCCGAGCTTCACGCCGAGGTATCGGCAGATCTTGGTGGCCAAGCCCTTGTTGGCGTTCCCGGTGTAGACGTCGAACGAGTCGGAATACACGGGCGCCTCCTCCGCGCCAGACCCCCTCACGAGACCGTCGGACCGCTCCCGGAGCCCGGCGCCGCCTCGGGGTCGCCATTGTCGCCCATGCCCTCGCGCTCCGCCAGCCCCTCGCGGAATGCGGCAATGCCGACGACGCGGTCGCCCTCGTTGAGGCGCATCGTGATGACGCCTCGCGCGCCGGACGAGTAGCGGTTGATCGTGTTCGTCTCCGTCCGCACGACCTGGCCACCGGCGCTGATGAGGAGCAGCTCGTCGTCGCGCTCGGTCACCTGCTGGACGGCGGCGACCCGCCCCGTCTTGCGCCCCTCGAGCGGGATGAGCATCACGCCCTGCCCGCCCCTGTGCTTGCGGCGGAACTCGGGAAGGGCGACCCGCTTGCCGTAGCCGGTCTCGGTCAGGACGAGGAGGTCGCGGTCGGGCTGCACCACGCTCATGGAGACGACCTCGTCGCCCGCCCGGGCCAGGCGGATCCCGATGACACCGGCCGCGTCCCGGCCCATCGCCCGGACCTCGGTCTCGGCGAAGCGGGCGAGCTTGCCGAGCGCCGTGGCGATGATGACGTCGTCGCGGCCCGCGGCGACGTCGACCCAGGCGAGCTCGTCGTTCTCCGCGAGCGTGATGGCCCGGATCCCCGACGAGCGGACCTTCTCGAACTGCTCCAGGGGCGTCTTCTTGATGACGCCCCGACGCGTGGCCATGACCAGGTACTTGCCGGCCTTGAAATCGGGCACCACGAGCGTCGCCGTGGGCACCTCGCCGGCCTCCACCTGGACCCCCGGCAGGTTGATGATGGGGATCCCCTTGGCCTGCCGGCTGGCGTCCACCACGGAGTGCACCTTCGCGCTGAAGACGCGGCCGCGGTTGGTGAAGAAGAGGGCCCAGTCGTGCGTGTTGGCGACGAGGAGGCTGTCGACCGCGTCCTCCTCGCGGGTAACGTGGCCGATGATCCCCTTCCCGCCGCGGCCCTGGCGCCGGTAGGTCGCCACGGGCTGGCGCTTGATGTAGCCGCGCCGGCTGATCGTCACGACGACGTCCTCGTCGGCGATCAGGTCCTCGTCCGTCATCTCGCGGCTCGAATCGTCGACGACGCGCGTGCGGCGCTCGCCGGCGTACTTCCGCTTCAGCTCGAGGAGCTCGTCCTTGATGATCGAGAGGACGCGGGACGGGTTGGCCAGGATGTCCTCAAGCTCGGCGATGAGCTGGATGACCGCGAGGTACTCGTCCTCGATCTTCTTGCGCTCGAGGGCGGCCAGCCGCGCGAGCCGCATGTCGAGGATCGCCTGGGCCTGGATGTCGGAGAGGCCGAAGCCGGCGATGAGGTTGGCCCGCGCGGTCTCGACGTCGGCCGACTCACGGATCGTGCGGATCACCTCGTCGAGGTGGTCGAGGGCGATCTTGAGCCCCTCCAGGACGTGGGCCCGCTCGCGGGCCTTGTTGAGGTCGTACTCCGTCCGGCGCCGGACGATCTGCTGGCGATGCTCCACGTGGTGGGCGATCACCGACTTCAGCGGGAGCGTCTGGGGCTGGCCGTCGACCAGGGCCAGCATGTTGAGGTTGAAGGCCAGCTGCATCGCCGTGTGCTTGAACAGGTTGTTCAGCACGGTATGCGGGTTGGCGTCGTTCTTGACCTCGACGTAGATCCGCATCCCGTCGCGGTCGGACTCGTCGCGGAGGTCCGCGATCCCGTCGATCCGCTTGTCCTTCACCATGTCGGCGATCTTCTCGAGGAGCGTCGCCTTGTTCACCTGGTAGGGCAGCTCGGTGACGATGATCGCCACGCGATCACGCCGGGCCTCCTCGAACGCCACCTGGGCGCGCATGATCACGCGGCCGTGGCCGTGGGCGTACATCTGGCGGATCGCGTCGACCGTCTCGGTCACGCCCGTGATGGTGTTCTTCTGCTGCTCGTAGCGGAAGATCGAGCCGCCGGTCGGGAAGTCGGGCCCCTTGACGAAGGCGCACAGGTCGTCCGACGTGAGCTCCGGATCGTCGATGAGGGCGATCGTGGCATCCACCACCTCGCCGAGGTGGTGCGGCGGGATGTTCGTCGCCATCCCGACGGCGATCCCCGACGAGCCGTTGACGAGGAGGTTCGGCAGCCGCGCCGGCAGGATCGTCGGCTCGCGGTGCTGGCCGTCGTAGTTCTCGGCGAAGTCGACGGTCTGCTTGTCGATGTCGGCCAGCATCTCGGCCGCGATGCCGGCCAGGCGCGCCTCCGTGTAGCGCATGGCCGCCGCCGAATCGCCGTCGACCGAGCCGAAGTTGCCCTGGCCGTCGATCAGCGGATAGCGCATCGAGAAGTCCTGGGCCAGCCGGACGAGGGCGTCGTAGATCGCCGCGTCGCCGTGCGGGTGGAGCTTGCCCATGACCTCGCCGACGATCGCCGCGCACTTGCGGTAGGAGCTCGTCGCGGAGAGCCCCATCTCGCCCATCGTGTACAGGATCCGGCGATGGACGGGCTTGAGGCCGTCGCGAACGTCCGGAAGGGCGCGGGCCACGATCACGCTCATCGCGTAGTCGAGGTAGGACGTCCGCATCTCGTCCTCGATGCGGATCGAGCGGACGTCGCCCAGGTTGTCGGTCACAGTCGCGTTCTCCGGTGGCAGTCGGCGGCGGGTCGGGGTTCGGCAGGCCGGGGCGCGGCCGCAGATCGGTGCTCGGTCACGGGTCGGTCGTTCACGTCAGGGGAACCTCGGGCAGCGGGCGGCCCAACCCGGCCGAGGTGAAGGTCGTCCGCGTGGCGGCGGCGCGGGACGTCGACGGAGCGCCGGGGGTGCGACGGAGGCCGGCCAGCCTGGCGCCGATGGCCTCGGCGTCCGCGGCTGGGAGCTTGGCGAGGGCATCGCGCAGCACCCATGCCCGGTGGCCATCCCCGTCGGACGCGGCACGGTCCGCCTCTGCCCGGCAGAAGGCCGCCACGGGCACGGGGTCCACCTTGGCCAGCTCGCGGAGGGCCCACGAGAGCGCCTTCTGGACATCGGGCTCGTCGTCACCGATGAGCTGGCCGACCAGGTCGAGACTGCTTCGGACCACGCGGTCGGTACGCCCGAGAACGTGGTCGACATGGGGCAGCGTCGCGATGGTCGACCCGACCAGGCGGCGCTCCCAGCGGATCGGGCTGAACACGAGCTGCTCCAGCTCCGCCCACCGGTACGGCTCGCGGAGGATTCCGGAGGCGGCGGCAGCAGCGAGCGTGTCGACGGTGATCCAGTCGTCCGCATCGCGGCCGATCCGTCGCAGCACCTGCCATCCCCGCTCGGGCTCGTCCGGGAGGATCCATGCAAGGACGCGGATCGCCATCCAGCGGAGCTCGCGAACCTCGTCACGGGCAAGCGCGTCGGCGACAACCAGGAGCCGCGCCGGGCGGGCGCCCCGGGTCGCGCGCCGGAGCCCGGCGAGGACCGCGTCGATCAGCGGGGTCCGTACTCCGAGCGTTTTCCCGATCCCGGGCGCAACGAACCGCTGGCCGGCGAGACAAGCCGGGTCGGCGATGGCGGACAGGCCGGCGCGGGTCGCGGCCACGAACGCGGCCGGGTCGTCGATCTCATCAGCGAGCGCCTCGCCGAGCGCACGCGCCACCGGCAGGTGATCCGCCACGAAGGCGCGGGCGGCGGTGGTTGCCGCGCCTGGTCCGGGTTCGACGATGTCGCGCGGCCCGGCGCCGGGTACCCGCCGGGCGCCGATGCCGTCGCGCCGGCGGCATTCACCGCGCTGCTCCGCGCGTCTCGCGTTCCGACGTCTCGCGTTCCGACGGCCCGTCTTCGGGCACGAGCCGGAACCCGTAGCGCGTCTTGAGCTCCTCGCGTCGGGCCTCGGGAGCGGCGACGTAGAGGCCCTCCGCGCTGGCGTAGACCTCGCCGGAGGCCGGGTCGAGGATGCGCCCACCCGTGGTGAGGAGTCGTCGCCGTCGCTCCACGATCCAGGCCTCGCCGCGGATCCGGGCGCCAACCGGGACCGGCCGCCGGTACTCGATGGACAGCCGCGCCGTGAACCCCCAGGCCTCCTGGCTCGCCAGCGCCCAGCCCATGACCTCGTCGAGGATCGTGGCCAGGATCCCGCCGTGGGCGATGCCCTCCCAGCCCTGGAAGTCCGACCCCAGCGTCAGCTCCGTCCAGCAGGTGTCGCCGGCGACATGGAGGTCCAGGTGCAGGCCGTGCTCGTTCAGCTCGCCGCACGCGAAGCAGGCGTGGGGCGACACCTCGAAGCGGCCGCCCTCCGTCACGACCTCAGACGTCAAGGTTGCGGACCTTTCGGGCCTCGGTCTTGATGAAGTCCTTGCGCGGCGCGACCTTCTCGCCCATCAGCATCGTGAAGATCTCGTCCGCCTCGACGGCGTCCTCGACCTCGGCCCGCAGGAGCGTCCGGGTCTCCGGGTTCATCGTCGTCTCCCAGAGCTGGTCCGCGTTCATCTCGCCGAGGCCCTTGAAGCGCTGGACGCTCACGTTCTTCACGTTCAGCTTCTTGATCGCCGCCTCGCGCTCCTTCTCGGTCTGGGCGTACAGCGTGTGCTTGCCGGTGCTCACCCGGTACAGCGGGGGCTGGGCGATGTAGAGGTGGCCGTTCTCGATCACCTGGGGCATGTGGCGATAGAAGAGGGTCAGCAGCAGGGTCCGGATGTGGGCCCCGTCGACGTCGGCGTCGGTCATGATGATGACCCGGTGGTAGCGCAGCTTGGCGAGGTCGAAGGTCTCGCCGATCCCCGCCCCCAGGGCGATGATCAGGGGCCGGACGTTCTCGCTCGAGAGGACCCGGTCGAGGCGAGCCTTCTCGACGTTGAGGACCTTGCCGCGCAGCGGCAGGATGGCCTGGAAGCGTCGATCGCGACCCATCTTGGCCGAGCCGCCCGCCGAATCTCCCTCCACGATGTAGAGCTCGCTCCGGGCCGGATCGCGCTCCTGGCAGTCGGCGAGCTTGCCCGGCAGGGACATGCCTTCCAGGGCGCCCTTGCGGATGACCAGGTCGCGGGCCTTCCGCGCGGCCTCGCGCGCCCGCGCAGCGGTGAGGCTCTTCTCGATGATGCGTCGGCCGTCGGCCGGGTTCTCGTCGAGGTGCTGGGCGATGCCCTCGGTAACGGCCGTCTGGACCTGCCCCTTGACCTCGGCGTTGCCGAGCTTGGCTTTCGTCTGGCCCTCGAACTGGGGTTCGACGAGCTTGACGGAGACGACTGCGGTCAGCCCCTCGCGCACGTCCTCGCCCGAGAGATTGGCGTCACTGTCCTTGAGCACCCCGGCCCGCCGAGCCCAGTCGTTGAGGGACGTGGTGAGGGCGGCCCGGAAGCCGGTGATGTGGGTCCCGCCATCGACGGTGTTGATGTTGTTGGCGAAGGCGAAGACGTTCTCGGTGAACGAGTCGTTGTACTGGAGGGCGACCTCGATCGTCGTGGCTCCGTCACGCTTCTCGACGGCGATCGGTCGCGTGTGGAGGACCTCCTTGTGGCGGTTGAGGTGCCGCACGAAGGAGACCAGCCCGCCTTCGAAGTAGAAGGAGCGCTCGCGCTCCGCGCGCTCGTCCAGCAGCGTGATCCAGAGGCCCTTGTTGAGGTACGCCGACTCTCGGAGGCGCTGGGTGATCGTCTCGAAGCTGTAGTCGGTCGAGTCGAAGACCTCGAGATCTGCCCGGAACGCGGTGCGCGTGCCCCGCCGGCTGCCCTGGGGACCGACCTTCGTGACCGGCGTCGTCGGCTTGCCCCGGACGTACTCCTGGGCCCAGACGTACCCATCGCGCGCGGTCTCGACACGCAGCCACTCGGACAGGGCGTTGACGACGCTCACGCCGACGCCGTGAAGGCCGCCGGAGACCTTGTAGCCGCCACCGCCGAACTTCCCGCCGGCGTGGAGCACCGTGTGCACGACCTCGAGGGCGTCCTTGCCCGTGGCGTGCTTCCCCACCGGGACGCCCCGGCCATCGTCCGTCACGACGACGGTTGCGTCGGCGAGGATCCGGACCTCGATCCGTGTCGCGTGCCCGGCCATCGCCTCGTCGATCGAGTTGTCGACGACCTCCCACACGAGGTGGTGCAGGCCGCGGACGTCGGTTGAGCCGATGTACATGCCGGGTCGGCGCCTGACCGCCTCCAGGCCCTCGAGGACCTGGATGCTGGCCGCCGTGTAGTCGCCGCCGCCCGCGCGGCGGGATTTCCCGCCCGGCGCCGGGATCCCGGAGCTCCCTGGAGCTCGATCCGTCACGCGTTCCCTCCGGTCAACCGTTCGTAGAGCCGTCCCAGCTCTTCGTCGCTGTACCACTCGATGATGATCCGGCCGCCTCGTCGCGACCGAGCGAGGCGCACCTTCGTGCCGAGGGCGCGCCGCAGGTCGTCCTCCACACGCTCGATCTCGGCGTCCACCGTGTGCCCGCGTGCCCCGGATCCTCGCGATACGCCGTCGGCCGTGTCACGCAGACGGCGGGCAAGCTCCTCGACCTGGCGCACGGAGAGACCCCGCCCCACCGCCAGGGCCAGGACCTCGCGCTGCGCGTTCGCGGCAAGCCCAAGCATGGCGCGCCCGTGCCCTTCGGAGACCCGGCCGGCCTCGATGGCATCCTGCACCTCGGGTTCGAGATCCAGCAGGCGCAGCGTGTTGGTAATGGTCGGCCGTGCCTTACCGACGCTGATGGCGATGGCTTCGTTCGTCTGTCCGAACAGATCGCGAAGCTGACGGTAGGCGCGCGCCGCCTCCATCGCGTTCAGGTCGGCTCGCTGCAGGTTCTCCACCAGCGCGAGCTCGAGCTGGTCCTGCTCGGTGGCCTGGCGGACGACCGCCGGGATGCGCTCCAGGCCGGCAAGCTGGGCGGCACGCAGGCGGCGCTCGCCCGCAACGAGGCGGTATCCATCGAGCGTCTCGGTGACCAGGACGGGCTGGAGGACGCCATGGGCGGCGATGCTGGCGGCGAGCTCACCGAGCGCCTCCTCCTCGAAGGCAGTGCGGGGCTGGTAAGGATTCCGCTCGATCCGGTCGATGGGGATCTCCGCCGGCCCTGGTGTCGAGGCGACAGCCTGCGGGATCAGGGCCGCGAGGCCACGCCCAAGGCTCGCGGGACGTCCGGTTCGGGCGGTCATGCCGCGCCTCCGACGACAGGGGGGGCGCCGCGGCCGCGCAGCTCCGTTGCGAGGGCGCGATACGCGGCCGCCCCACGACTCTCCGGCGCGTACTGGGCGATCGGGCGGCCGTGGCTCGGTGCCTCGGCGAGGCGGACGCTGCGCGGGACGACCGTGTCGTACACGGCGCCCGCCAGGTGCCGTCGAACCTCGGCGGCGACCTCGGCGGAGAGGTTCGTGCGAGCGTCAAACATCGTGAGGACGACGCCGTTCACTGCCAGTGCCGGGTTGAGGTGATCGCGGACGAGGTGAATCGTGGCGATGAGCTGGCTCAATCCCTCGAGCGCGTAGTACTCGCACTGGAGCGGCACCAGCACGGCATCCGCGGCGGTCAGTGCGTTGACGGTCAGCAGGCCGAGCGACGGCGGACAGTCCAGGAACACGTAGTCGTAGGCGGCGGCGACCGTCGGAAGGAGCCGCGCCAGGCGGCGCTCCCGTTGCGGGATCGCCGCGAGCTCGACTTCGGCGCCCGCGAGCGCGATCGAGGAGGGGATCAGGTCCAGTCCGGGGATGCCCGTGGGGATCGCGAGATCGGCGAGCGGGACGTTGTTCACGAGTGCGTCATAGACCGACCGCCCTTCGGGGGCCCGCGACGCCCCGAGGCCGCTCGTCGCGTTTCCCTGGGGATCGAGGTCCAGCACCAGGACGCGCGCGCCATCAGCCGCGAGATACGCGGCGACGTTGACGACGGTGGTCGTCTTTCCTACGCCGCCCTTCTGGTTTGCGCAGGCGATCGTCTGGCCCACCTAGGAGCCATTCTGAACAGGGATCACGATCGTGAAGTCTACCATCGGAGGCCCATTTCCACCTCGGCGGAGCAGGATTCGGCTGCGGACCGGAGCGCCGCGGGTGACGCCGTTCGAACGTGCAACGAGGCGATGGAATCATGGCCGATGGAGATCACCGCTGACGCTGCTGCCACTTCACCCGGCCTTCACACGAGCACGCGCGAGCGGGAGCGTTTCACGTGAAACGATGGTTTCCTGGACGGGGGACTTCGGGCGTGGTACGTCGGAACCACCCTGCCGCCCGTGCCGGCCGTGTCCTTCGCCCGCCCGCGCCGGCCCCGGTCGCTTCACCACGCCGTTGCACGTGAAACACCTGCCCGGCGCGACGCGTCCATTGGTCGCCACGCTTGCGGGCAGTCCGGTCGCGCCGCGACTCGGTGATCCCCGGTCCGCAGAGCCACGGCTTCGCATCTCGATCGGTCCGTCGTGACGTCCATTGTCCGTTCTCGGGGGGCGCCGGTATACTTCACGCTGCAGACCCCGTGGTCAGGCCGGACTGGTCCGGCGGCCACAGGCGAACTGAGGAACGACCGTCTTGAGCCTGGTTCTCGCAGCGGTCGGTGCCGCAGTGGCTGCGCTCATCCAGTCAACCGTCCTGCCGTTCGCCGCACAAGGCGGAGGCCTCGATCTCGTCCTCGTCATCGCCGTCGTGTGGACGATGGCGCTGGGCCTCGAGGGTGGCCTCGTGTGGGCCTTCCTCGGAGGGCTGGTCATCGACGTACTGCTGATGCGGCCGCTCGGGCTGACCGCGTTCATCGACGTTCTTGCCGTCGGCGCCGCCTGGGTGACCGGCCGGATCTTCGTGCGCGCTCTCTACCCCGTGATCGTCATCACGGCGGCCGTCCTCGCCGCGCTCGCCGCGCCCCTGACCGTGGTGCTCTACCAGGCCCTCCGTGACGTTCCCGGCAGCGTCGATCCGACCGCCGGGATGGCCACCGCGGCCCTCAGCGCCGCCGTGCTCGCAGCCGTGATCGCCCCGCTTGCCCTCGCGGTGGCGCGCCGCTCACGCGCCGAGGAAGCAGAACGGGTGGACTGGTGAGCGTTCTCGAGCAGCCCCTCACGCACCAGCGCCGGCCCGCGCGCTTCGTCGCGTTCGGCATTGCCGTTGCGGTCGTCCTCAGCGGTCTCACGCTGCGGCTCTCCTCGATGCAGCTCGCGGGTCCGTCCACGACGGGCGGTGCGACGGGCGGTGCGCCGGTCGCACCGGCCGGCGACACGCCGCGAACAGCTCTCGAGCCGATCGTCTCTACCCGCGGCCTGATCTACGACCGATCCGGCCGGCGCCTGGTGGAGAACGTGCCCACCTTCACGGTCCGCATCCGCCCGGCCGACCTGCCGCTGCCGCGGCGGACGGAGGTCGTGGAACGCCTGGCCGGGCTCCTGGACACGACGCCCGGTGCGATCAACTCGACGCTGGACACGGGATCGATCTCGCGCTTCGACGCCATCGCCATCGCCCGCGAGGTGCCCGAGGCGACGGCCCGCCTCATCTCGGAGGACGGCCTCACCCTGCCGGGCGTCGAGGTGACGGTGGAGCCCCGCCGCGACTACCTTTCG
Organism: uncultured Chloroflexia bacterium; assembly: GCA_963810065.1. Lineage (GTDB taxonomy): Bacteria > Chloroflexota > Limnocylindria > Limnocylindrales > CSP1-4 > CTSoil-043. The sequence goes on from CAWELX010000006.1 coordinate 181,575, forward strand.
GGCACGCTGCTGACGCAGATCGTCGGCTACACCGGCCCGCTCTCGGCGGATGGCTATGCGGAGCTCAAGGGCGAGGGATATCTCGCCGACGATCGGATCGGCAAGGCAGGGGTGGAGCTGACCTACGAATCCGAGCTCCGCGGGACGTACGGGGCGCAGCGCGTCGAGAAGGACGCCACGGGACGCACCGTTCGAGTCGTCGGGGTGGACACGCCGGCGATCGCCGGCAACTCGCTCGTCCTGACCATCGACTCGAAGGAGCAGAAGCTCGCCGAGAAGGCCCTGTTGTGGGGCCTGAAGCGGGCCGGCCTCAAGCGCGGCGCGATGGTGGTGATGAACCCGCAGACCGGCGAGGTGCTCGCCATGGTCAGCTATCCGACGTACGACGCGAACGTGTTCACGAGGGGGATCACGAACACGCAGTACAAGAAGCTGCTGACGAACCCGAACAAGCCGCTGATCAACCATGCCATCGGGGACATCCAGCCCCCCGGGTCGACCTACAAGCTGGTGACCGGGACGGGGGCGCTCGCGGAGAAGCTGATCACGCCGACCTCCACCGTGACCAGCAAGCCGTACGTCCAGCTGGGCGCCACGAAGTTCTGGGAATGGAACCGGCGCGGGTGGGGCCCCCTGACGATCGTCGAGGGCTTCGGTCACTCCAGCGACACGTACTTCTACCAGTTGGCGAATCGACTGGGGATCGAACGACTCGCCTACTGGGCCCGCCAGTTCGGGTTCGGCCGCCCGACGGGCATCGACCTGCCGAACGAGGCGGCCGGTCTCGTGCCGACGAACCAGTGGAAGATGGACAACTACGGGCTCGAGATCTATCCCGGCGAGGTCCTCCAGGCGGGGATCGGGCAGGGCTACGACCTCGCCACGGTCCTCCAGATCGCCAATGCCTACTCGGCCATCGCCAACGGCGGGAAGCTCTACCGACCACAGGTGGTCCGCGAGATCCGCGGCCCGGACGGGAAGGTCGTACGTCACTTCAAGAAGGATCTGATCCGCAAGATCAAGGCCCCGTCATCCGTGTTCACGACGATGCGCAAGGCTGCCCGCAGGGTGGTCACGAGCCAGCACACGTACAACCTCGTCGACCTCCCGATCGTCGTTGCCGGCAAGACGGGCACGGCCGAGTTCGGGGTCAGGGACAAGAACGGCGTCCTGCCCTATAGCCACTGGTTCGCCGGCTTCGTGCCCAAGAACGCGTGGAAGAAGGACAACCCGACGGGTAGCGTCGCCAAGCCTGACTCGCAGCTCGCGTTCGCCGTCTTCACCTACGACTCCCGGACCCTTGGCAACGTGGCCACCGAGGTCGCGAAGTACTACCTGCAGCTCCACTTCAAGATCAAGCAGGACTACCGGATGCCGGAGCTCCTGGAGCGGACCAACTTCTACCAGGGGCGCACCTGATGGGCGTCCTGCGCGTCGAGCGGAGTGCCTCCACCGGCATCGCCTCCAAGACGTCCGGCGTGGCGTGGCGCGACTACGACATCCAGCTCACGGTCTACGCGGTCCTGCTCGCCGCGATCGGCCTCGCGATGGCCTACAGCCACACGACCGCCCAGCTGGGCGAGGCGCTCGTCTTCGGGACTACCTTCACCCGGGGCCTGATCTGGGCGGGCCTCGCGCTCGCGACGTACGCCCTCGTCACCGTCTTCGACTACCACTGGCTGCGAACGCTGACCTGGCCCATCTACGTCGTGAACCTCGGACTCCTGGCGGCCACGCTCGCCCTCGGCGATTCGGAGGCGGCGTCGTCGCGATGGATCGGCGTCCTGGGGTTCCAGTTCCAGTTCAGTGAGCTCGCCAAGATCCTCATGATCCTCGTGCTCGCCCGATACCTCGCGGACCGCGAGCAGAAGCTGGATTCGCTCACCTCGATCCTTGGAGCGTGCCTGATCGTGGCACCGCCCTGGATCCTGGTGATGCTCCAACCCGACCTCGGGACGTCGCTTGTCTTCTTCGCGATCCTGGGCGGGATGCTGTTCATGGCCGGGGCCAGCCTCCGCTGGCTTGGAGCCCTCACGGCCGCCGGACTGGCAGCGCTGCCCCTGGTCTGGACGTACGTCCTGCACGACTACCAGCGCGAACGATTCACGAGCTTCCTCGATCCCGCCAGCGATCCCCTGGGGGCCGGCTTCCAGCTCCTCACCGCCCAGCGGGCCGTCTCGTCGGGTGGCCTGCTGGGCGCGGGCCTCACGAACGGCGCCCAGAACCAGTCGGACCTGCTGCCCGTCCAGACGACGGACTTCGTCTTCGCGATCGTGGCCGAGGAGCTGGGCTTCATCGGCTGCGTTGTCGTGTTCCTGCTCTTCGCCGCCCTTCTCTGGCGGGTGCTGGCGATCGCCTGGCGCTCCCGTGACCCGTTCGGGCTCATGGTTGGCACGGGGATCGCGTCGATGATCCTCTTCCAGCTCACCGTGAACATCGGGATGGTGCTCGGCATCATGCCGATCACGGGGATCCCGCTCCCCTTCATCACCCACGGCGGCTCATCGCTCATCAGCATGGCGATCGGCCTGGGGGTGCTGCAGAGCATCTCGATACGGCAGCAACGGGCCGAGTGGTAGGCCGGGACGGCGTGGACGCCGGCGATCTTCCCGAGCAAGGGGACGGCAGGTCCGCGCAACCCGCCCGTGGGCCGGGACCCGCCGTTTCGGCGCGGATGCCGATCACCTTCGCCGCGCACCTGCTGGCCATCGAGCCGGTGCTCGTGGGGACGGAGGATCTCCTCGAAGACGTCATCCGGCGCGCAGGAGCGTCGCCCTCGACGCGGGTCCTGGGGGTCGTCGACCTGGCCGGCGTGCTCGTCGGCGTGGTCACGGCCCTGGATCTTGTCGCGGCGATCGTCGGTCGGCTGCTCCCGGGGACACTGCTGACCGAGATCCACGACGCCGAGGGGATGCAGGAGTACGGCCGCTCGGTGGAAGCACGGGTGGCCGGCGATCTCATGCGACCACCGGCGGCGCTCCGGGAGACGGCGACCCTTGCGGAGGCGTTCCAGCTGCTGCACTCGCGGGGGCTGTCCGGGGTCTACGTCGTGGACGCGACCGGACGGCCGACGGGGTACCTCGACGCGCTTGAGCTCGGCGCCGCCGTCGTGGCCGACGGCTGAGCCGGCTCCATGGAGCCCTGGATCGCCCTCGCGATCTTTGCCTTCACCTACGGGGCGATCGCCTCGGACCGCGTCGATCGAACGGTGGCCGCGCTGCTGGGCGCCGTCGCGGTCATGCTCGTCGGCATCGTCTCCCAGGACGCGGGCTTCGCCGCGGTCGACTGGAACGTCATCTTCCTGCTCTTCGGGATGATGGTGATCGCCGGCGTGCTGCGGCGGACCGGCGTCTTCGGCTGGCTCGCCGTTCGCACCGTCCGCGTCGCCCACGGCGAGCCGATGGTGATCCTCCTGCTCCTGGCGGGCATCACCGCGCTGCTCAGCGCGTTCCTGGACAACGTGACCACGATCGTCCTGCTCATCCCGGTGACGCTCTACATCGCGACGACGCTGCGCCTCTCGCCCATCCCGTTCGTCCTGGCCGAGGTGCTCGCCTCGAATATCGGCGGCACGGCCACCCTGATCGGGGACCCGCCGAACATCCTGATCGGATCGGCCGCCGGGCTGACCTTCGCCGACTTCCTCGTGAACCTCACGCCGGTCATCATCCTGGTCTTCGGTGCCTTCACGGTCGCGATGGCCACGGTGTTCCGCGGCCGGATGACCGTGGCGCCGGAGGTGCGCGAGGCGGTCCTGGCGATCGACGATTCGACGTTCATCACTGACCACCGTCTCCTGCGCGTGAGCCTCCTGGTGCTGGCCCTCACCATCGTCGGCTTCCTCCTGGCAGCGGCCCTCGACCAGCGCCCGGCGACCATCGCCCTGCTGGGGGCCGCCGTCCTCCTGCTGGTCTCGCGCGTGGATCCCGAGGAGCTGATCCGGGAGGTGGACTGGTCCACGCTGCTGTTCTTCGTGGGCCTGTTCGTGCTCGTCGAGGGCCTCGTGGCGACCGGGGTCATTGCCGGCATCGGCGAGTGGCTCGCCGAGATCACCGGGGGCGACCAGGTGGTCGCGACCCTCGGCCTCCTGTGGGTCAGCGGGATCGCCTCGGCGTTCGTCGACAACATCCCCTACACGGCCACCATGATTCCCGTGGTCCAGCAGCTGGGGACGTCCGGGCTGGCCGTCGACCCGCTGTGGTGGGCGCTCGCCCTGGGCGCCTGCCTGGGCGGCAACGCCACGATCATCGGCGCGTCGGCGAACGTCGTCGCGGCGAACGCCACCGCCCGCGCCGGGCACCCGATCACGTTCGGGCAGTTCCTGCGCGTCGGCGGCCTGGTGGCCGTGCTGTCGCTGCTGATCTCCAGCGTCTACATCTGGCTTCGGTACCTCGTCTAGGCCATGCCGACGCTCGCCCTTGCCCTGGACCCGGCCCGCGTCGTGCCGCTCCCACCGCCGGGCTCCGCGTCCGCCGACACGCTCGACGTGCTCGTTGGCCTCTTCATCCTGCTGCTCGCCGCCAAGGTCGGCGAGGAGATCTTCCGGCGGCTTGGGCAGCCCGGCGTGATCGGCGAGCTGGCCGGAGGGTTCGTGGTGGGGCCCTACGCGCTGGGTCTCGTCGTCCCCGGCGAGACCGCCACGGTCCTCGCGGAGATCGGCGTCGTCATCCTGCTGTTCACGGTCGGCCTGGAGATCAAGACCGACGAGCTCCTCCAGGTTGGACGGCCCGCCGCGGTGACCGCCGTGCTGGGCGTGATCTTCCCGATCGCGACCGGGGCCGGCTACGCGCTGGTCGTCGGGCAGCCGCCGGCGACGGCGGCCTTCGTCGGGCTGGCGCTCGCCGCGACGAGCATCGGCATCACGAGCCGGGTGCTGACCCAGCTCGGCGTCCTGGATCGGCGCTTCAGCCGGATCATCATCGGGGCGGCCGTCATCGACGACGTCCTTGCGCTCATCCTGATCGGGATCGTCTCCGGCGCCGCCGAGGGCGACCTGGGCCTTGCCACCCTGGGCCTCATCGTGGGGGCCCTCGGCTTCGTCGGCATCGGCTTCGCCGCTGCCCGGCGGGCGCGGGGCCTGAAGCGGGAGGTCTTCACCTGGCCGCTCTTCGCCGACACGCCGCTCGTGCCGGTGTTCCTCGTGATGCTGGCGCTCGCGATCCTCGCGGCGTTCATCGGGCTCGCCGCGATCATCGGCGCCTTCGTGGCCGGCCTGATCGTCGCCGAGACCGAGGCGCAGGACGAGATCGAGCACGACATCAAGCCGCTGGCGTCGATCATCACCCCCTTCTTCTTCGCGGTGACGGGCGCCCAGCTGGACCTGGGGGCCCTGGCCGACCCGCCGCTCGCGCTCGCCGCCATCGTCCTGGCGGCGCTGGGAATCGCGTCGAAGGTGATCGCGGGCGTCATCGGGGCCCGGGGAACGGGACGCTGGAGCGCGCTCGCCGTCGGCGTCGGGATGGCCCCGCGCGGCGAGGTGGGGATCGTCGTCGTGACGCTGGGCCTGGGGCTGGGGCTGCTCACGCAGGACCTGTTCAGCGCCGTGCTCGTGGCGGTCGTGCTCACGACGGTCGCCGCCCCGATCATGCTGAACCTGGTGATCCCGCGGGCGACGGCGGAGACGGAGGCGGCGGCGGCATCCCGTGGCGCGGCCGCCGCCGTCGCAGCCGCGGAATCCGACACGCCGACGACCGGCTAGGAGCCGACCTCCCGCGCCCCGGCGTGGGATTCCACTCCTGCCGCGGGCGCCGGATCAGCCCCGGCCTCCGCCGGCACCTCGCCCGCCGGCACCTCGCTCGCCGGCACCAGCTCTGCCCCGTCGCCGATCGCCACCTCGGCGGACGGAGCCCGGTCCGTCCCGGCTTCGTCCGGCTCGAGCCCGGCGGGTCCGGCGTCGTGGGCGCCCCGCGCATCGCCGGTGGCCGCATCCGCCGGGGCCATCCCGCCGGCGCGCCGGAAGGCGTACACGTAGAGGTCCCGCAGGGTCGCCGCGATCGGCAGGGCCAGGATCGCCCCGAGGAGCCCCGCGATCGCCCCGCCAAGGATGAGCGCGAAGATCACGACCGCCGGATGGAGCTTCGTCGCGTCGCCCTGGATCTTGGGGACGAGGATGATGTTCTCGATCTGCTGGATGGCGAGGTAGAGGAGGAGGGCGGCGATGATCCCCGGCAGGCCGGCGGTTGCCCCGAGGAGGACCGCGGGGATCGCCGCGATGATCGGGCCGATGACCGGCAGGAGCTCCAGGACGCCGGCGATGACCGAGAGCAGGACCGCGTAGCGCGAGAAGACGGGGTCGACGAACGTGCCCAGGACCATCAGGCCGATGAATGTCGCCATCCCCACGACGAGGCCGAGGACCAGCTGGCCGCGGACCCACGATCCGAAGACGCGCCGCACGATCCCCAGCACGGCCCACGTGTCGGCGCGCCACGCCGCCGGGACGGCGCGATCGAAGCCGCGCACGATTCGCGGGCGGTCGCGCAGGATCCAGAATGCCCACACGGGGATGATCAGGTACCCGAAGACGGAGCCCAGGAATCCGACGACCGAGCTGAAGACCGGGCGCAGGATGGCCGGGGCCAGGGACCCGACGTTGGCCAGGAGGTCCGTGATCGCCTTGTCGATGGCGGCCTTCACGTCGGCGGGAAGGTCCAGCCGGTTCCACCAGCCGAGCAGCTCGGCGAGCCGCGCGTTGAGGTCGTCCACGTAACCGGGCGCTTCCTTGACGAGCGCGCGCCCCTGCTCGATCAGGGGTCCCACGAGCAGCAGGACGAGCTCGACGAGGGCGAGCGTCGCCACGAGGTACACAAGCAGGATCAGGACCGTTCGCGGGATCCGCCGGCCGGCGATCGTGAGGCGGGCCAGGCGTTCCACGGCGGGATCCAGCAGGTAGACGATGAGGACCCCGACGACGAACGGCGCCAGCACGTCGCGGCCGAGCCAGAAGAGCGCGGCGAGGCCGATCGTGCCCGCGATGAGCACGAGAACACGTCGCGACGGGACGGGGAGGCCGGCCGGCGCGGACGACGGCGTGGGCAGGGGCGCATTCGGCGCGACAGGAGCCTCCATCCTTCCGGCAGACTAGCAGACGTGACGAAGCCATCCGACCCGCAGCCGAGCCCCAACGCCGGCCCGTCGGGGCCGGGAACGGCGGCGCCCGGCACGCCCGATCCCGGCGGCGGCGCCCCCACGCCAGCGCTGGCGCCTGTTCGTGGCCCAGCCCGCCGTCACCGAGGCCGAACGACGGACTGAGGGCGGCGCGCCGGGCTGGGCCACGATCCTCGGCCCGGCCGGGCTGCCGTTGGCCGGGCAGGGCGGGACCCGGGTCCGCGTGGCGCAGGCGGCGCCGCTGCCGCTCGGGATCGCCGGCGAGCGCGAGGTCGTCGACGTCTATCTCGCCGACCGGCGCACCGTCGCCCAGGTCCGCGAGGCGGTGGTCGGCGCGCTTCCCCCGGGCTGGCTGCTGGTCGACCTGCACGATGTCTGGGTCGGGGCGCCGACGTCGGCTGCCTCGGTCGTGGCCGCCGACTACCGGGTGCTCGTGGCCGGGGAGACTCGCTGGGCGTTGGAGGGCGCGGCGCTCGCACTGCTGGCAGCCGCTTCCCTGCCCCGCGAGCGACGGCGGGACACGCGGACCACGGCATACGACCTGCGTCCGCTCTTGTTGGACCTGCGGGTCCGGTCGGGCGGCGGAGAAGGGATGACGCTGGGGATGCGCCTGCGCCACGCTCCCGACGGCGTGGGACGGCCGGAGGACGTGGTGGCCGCGCTCGGCGAGCCGCCGGCCTCGCCCGTGCCTTCGTCGCTCGTCGTGCGCGCCATGGTCCGCGAGCGCCTGGTGATGGCGGGCGACCCGGACGCGCCGGCGCCGGGGTCGACGGGCAGCGGCACCCCGACCACGAGGGGCTGAACGGCGCACGAGGTCCGCGCCGGCGAGCCCGGTGCAGGCCCCCCGGGGGTCCGGGATGGATGCCCGGCTCCGCCCGCGGCGGCCGGTGCAGGCTGGCCCGGGGTGGCCGGTGTGGGTTGGCCGGGCGGCCGGTCACGACGTCCGCCCCATCCGATCCTGCCGGTCGGCCCTCGCGCACCCGTCGGCGCGCGCTCACGATCGGGTGTCGGTGGGCACGTCGCCGGTCCAGCGAGATTGACCTGGCGCACCGCCCTCAGCGGACTCCGGGGAGGTGCCCGTGGCCGATGCCATCGAGCTTCGCGGCCTGGCGCGCTGGTACGGCAAGCGGCGCGGCGTGCTCGACCTCGACGTCAGCGTCCGGGAGGGGGAGGTCTTCGGCTTCCTGGGGCCGAACGGAGCCGGCAAGACGACGACGATCCGCGTGCTCCTCGGCCTCATCCGGCCGAGCGCGGGGACGGCCACGATCTGGGGTCTCGACGCCTGGCGCGATGCACCGGCGATCCACCGCCGCATGGCCCACCTGGGCAGCGACCCCGGCTACCTCGGCGAGCTGACCGCGGCGCGGACCCTGGACCACCTCGGCGCGCTCCGAGGGTTGGCGAAAGGTTGCTGGCGACCGCTCGCGGAACGGCTCGAGCTGGACCCGGGCGTGCCGATCAAGAAGCTGTCGCGCGGCAACCGCCAGAAGGTGGGTGTGGTCCAGGCGTTCATGGGCGCGGAGCCGCTGCTCGTCATGGACGAGCCGTCGACCGGCCTCGACCCGCTCATGCAGCGCGAGTTCCTGGCGCTCGTGGCGGAGGCGCGGGCGATCGGGCGGACGGTCTTCCTTTCGTCCCACAACCTGACGGAGGTGGAACGCTCGTGTGACCGGGTGGCCATCATCCGCGAAGGCAGGCTGGTGAAGGTCGCCACCGTCGCCGCGCTCGTCGGCGACCACACGCGCTCGGTGAACCTGCTCCTCGCCCAGCCGGCCGGCGACGGCGCGTTCGCGCTCCCCGGAGTCACCGTCCTCTCGAGCACGGGTCAGGACGTCCACCTGCTCGTTCGCGGCGATGTCAACCCGCTCCTGCGGCGGCTTGCCGCGCTTGACGTCCGCGACATCGCGATCTCGACGCCCGACGTCGAGGATCTCTTCTTCCGCTACTACGACGGAACGGTGGCCGGCTCCGAGGGCCGCACCGCCGCCGCCGATCCCGCGGCTGCCGGCTCCGAGGAGGTCTCCCGGTGAGCGCCCTCACCTTCCGTCTCGAGCTTCGCCGCAGCCGGACGCTGGCCTTCTGGCTGGCGGTCATCGTCCTTGCCTACGGCGGGATCGTCGCGGCGATGTATCCGATCCTGCTGGACAACGCCAAGGCGTTCGAGGACTACATGAAGATCTTCCCCAAGGAGTTCCTGGCGGCCTTCGGGATGACGGGCAGCCTGGCGGACCCCGGGGTCTTCTTCACCACCTACATCGGCAGCATGCTGTGGCCCGTGGTCGCCGCGATCGCCGCGATCATCCTCGCCACGCGCCCGGTGGCGGCCGACGTGGAGCGTGGCTGGGCGGAGGTCACGCTTGGCACGCCGCTCACGCGGGGTCGCGCCCTCGGGGCCGCAATCGCCTCGCAGGCGCTCGTCCTGGTCGTGCTCGCCGTCGCGACCGTCGCCGGCGTGCTCGTCGTCGGGGGGCTTGTCGGCGCCGACTTCGACGCCGGGCGATTCCTCGCCGCGTCGGCTGTCCTGTGGCTCTTCGGCTGCGCGATCGCCGGCGTCACGTCGCTTCTCGGCGCGCTCACCCTGAGTCGCTCGATCGCGGGCGGCGCCGTCGCCGGCATCCTGATCCTCATGTACCTGATGAACATCGTCGCGCAGGTCCAGGTCGATCTCGCCTGGCTGGCCACCTTCGGTGCGTTCAAGTACTTGCTCATCACCGAGTTGGTGGACACCGGCGTCGTCCCGTGGACGTCGGTGGCGGTGTTCGGCCTGGTCGCGCTCGGCGGCTGGGCAGCGTCCCTCGTCGTGTTCGCGCGGCGCGATCTCCTGGCCTAGACCGTCGCCGCCGGGCGGGAGGCGCGGACCGGACCGTTGCCGGGCCGCCGCTCCCGGTCCACTCGCCCGCCGACCCGGAGCCGATCCGGGTCCACGGCCGTGCGCCTCCCGGCAGGCCGCCTTCCCGGACCGGCCGTAGACTGCGCCGTCATGGACCCTCGTCACGACGCAGCCGCCACCGAGACCCTGGGCGCGGCGATCCAGGCGATCCTGCCCGCCCTTGAGCGGTTCCTGCGCTTCGACGGGCCCGACCCCGCCAGGGAACGGTCGCGCTGGCGGCCCGCCCTGGACCGGCCGCTGCCGCGCGAGGGCGCCGGGCGCGATGCGACGCTCGCGGAGCTCGCGGACCTGGTCGTCGCGAATGGCCTGCGCGTGGGGCACCCGGGGTTCAGCGGCTGGGTGACGACGGGGCCCACGGACGTCGGCGCGGCAGCCGACCTGGCACAGGCGGTGGCGGTGCCGCAGCGCTGGTGGGCCACCCCGGGGAACTTCCTGGACTCCCTGGCGATGCGCTGGCTCATCGACCTGCTCGGGTTCCCCGCCTCGTGCGTCGGGACCTTCACGTCGGGTGGCTCCACGGCGAACCTCGTCGGCATCGGCGCCGCCCGCCAGCACGCCGGTGAGCGGCTGGGATTGCGCCCCTCCCTCGACGGCATCGCCGGGATGGTGGAGCCGCGGGTCTACGCCAGCACCGAGACGCACCACGTCGTCGGCCGCGCCCTGGGCGTGCTGGGGATGGGGCGCCGCAACCTGCGCTCGATCCCGCTCGACCGCAACGGCACGATCGACCTGGACCTGTTGCAGGCCGCGCTGGACGAGGACCTGGCGGCCGGGCGCACGCAGGTCGCGGTGGTCGGCTGCGCGGGCGACGTCAACATGGGCCGCGTGGATCCCCTGGCGGATCTCGCCCGGATCGCGCACGAGCGGGGCATCTGGCTCCACGTCGATGGCGCCTACGGCGGGTTCGGCGTGCTCGACGAGCGGGTGCGGGAGCGCTACGGCGACGTGGCGAGCTACGACTCGTTCGCCGTCGACCCGCACAAGTGGCTGGCCGCTCCGGTGGGGACGGGGGCCGCGATCGTCCGCGACGAGGCGATCCTGGGTCGAGCGTTCACGATCGAGACCGGCGACTACGACCGCGAGCGCCACGTGCCCAGGGGCGAGGCCGACCTGGGATCGCCCTTCGACGAGCTGGGCCACGGCACGCCCGACTGGGGCGTGGACTTCTCGACGCCCGCCCGAGGCCTCGCAGTCTGGGCCATCCTTCGAGAGATCGGCGCCGACGGGATGCGTGAGCGGGTCATCCGACATGACGACTGCGCCCGGCGGGTTGCGGAGCTCGCCACGGCGTCGGACGAGCTGGAGCTGCTCGCAGCGCCGGTGCTCTCCATCTGCTGCTTCCGCTTCCGGCCGGCCGGCTGGGACGACGAGGCGCGGCTGGACGCGCTCAACGAGGATGTCGTCCGCGGCATTCGCGCCCGCGGCCGGACGGTGACCTCCAGCACCCGGGTGGACGGCCGGTTCGCGATCCGGCCCTGCTTCATCAACCCGCGCTCGACGCTCGCGGACGCCGACGCCCTGGTCGAGGAGGTCCTGGAGGTGGGCCGGGGACTCGCAGCCCGCGCGTGAGCACCGGCCCGCTCGCCGGGAGGTTGCGGGATCCGGTTCTTCGCCGTACACTCGCCATTCGCGCCCGGCGACGCCGGACGACTCGCTGTGCCACCCGCGGCCCCCAACCCGGCCGCCTCACCAGCGGCCCCGCGCCCGCGCGCCACGGCCCAACCTCGGAGATCCATGTACGCAGTCATCGAGACCGGCGGGAAGCAGTACCGCGTCGAGGTCGGCACCGAGCTCGCGGTCGAGCTCCTCGAGGTCGAGCCAGGGCAGGAGATCACGCTCGAGCGCGTGCTGCTCGTGGTGGACGGCGACGAGGCGGCGATCGGCCGCCCGGTCGTCGACAGCGCGACGGTCAACGCCACCGTCCTGCGCAACGACCGGGCCGACAAGGTCATCTCGTTCAAGTACAAGCCCAAGGCCCGGCGCCGGGTCAAGAAGGGCCACCGCCAGGAGCAGACGGTCCTTCGGATCACGGACGTGACCCTCAACGGCAAGAGCGCCGCCGAGGAGGCCCGCCAGGCAGCCGAGGCCAGGCGAGACCGAGCGCCAGCGCCTGGAGGAGGCAGCGGCCGTGCAGGCCGCCGCCGATGCCGCCCTCGCGGCCACGCTCGCGGAGAAGGCCGCCCCGGCCGCCGAGGCCGCAGCGGCTCCGAAGAAGACCAGCCCTCGCACGGCGAAATCCGCTGCGCCGAAGACCAAGGCCGCTGCGCCGAAGGCCGATCCCGCCGCCGGCGCGGCGCCGAAGGCCGAGGCCGCTGCGCCGAAGGCCGATCCCGCCGCCGGCGCGGCGCCGGCGAAGCCGAAGCGTGCTCGCGCCGCGAAGAAGGAAGACTGATCCATGGCCCACAAGAAGGCAGGCTCCAGCTCCAAGAACGGCCGCGATTCGGTCGGCCAGCGACTGGGCGTGAAGGCCGGCGACGGTCAGCTCGTCCCGGCCGGCTCGATCATCGTCCGGCAGCGCGGCATGACGTTCCTCGCCGGGAGCGGCACCGGCCTCGGCCGTGACTACACGGTCTTCGCGACCGTCACGGGCCGGGTGCGTTTCGAGCACCAGACCCGCACCAAGAAGCGGATCCGCGTGGTACCCGTGACCGTCGAGGCCACCCCGGCCACCGACGCCCCGGTCGCCGCCGAGACCGCCGGCGCCTGACGCAACGACTCGAGGAACCGATGAAGCAGGGCATCCACCCCAAGTACTACCAGGCCAAGGTCCACTGCGGGACCTGCGGCACCGAGTTCGAGGTCGGCTCCACCCGTGAGTCGTTGCGCGTCGACGTCTGCAGCAGCTGCCACCCGTTCTTCACGGGGAAGCAGATGATCGTGGACACCGCCGGCCAGGTCGAGCGCTTCCAGCGCCGCATGGTCCGCGCGCAGACCGGCCGCTGACAACGAACCGGACGCCGGCCGCGGGCCTTCGCACGCCCGGACCCCTCGCGATCGAACGGCGGGCCCCCCGGCCCGCCGTCCAGATTCCCGGCCGGTAGACTCCACCCATGGCACGGTTCTCCTACGGCGGCCAGGCCCTGATCGAGGGTGTGCTCATGCGTGGGCGCGACGCGATCGCGGTCGCCCTGCGCCACCCGGACGGCCGCATCGTCTGGTCCGACGAGCGGCTCGGCACCGGGTTCCGCGGCACGCGCCGGGCAAAGCTGCCCCTCGTCCGCGGCCTCGTCGTCCTCTACGAGACGCTGGTCGTCGGGACGCGCTGGCTCGTCCGCTCGGCCGGCGTCGCCGCCGCGGAGGATCTCCCGGCCGCCACGACCGCCGACGGCCGCCAGGCCGACGCCGCCGACCTGGGCAAGGGCTCGGTTGCCCTCATGCTGGGCCTGACGCTGGTCTTCGGGATCGGCCTGTTCTTCTTCATCCCGCTCCTCGTCGCCAAGTTCATCGCCGGCGGCCAGCCCGGGATCGTTGAGCGCGCCGTCGAGGGGGTCGTGCAGGTCGCCATCTTCCTGGGGTACCTCATCCTGATCGGGCGGACCTCGGACGTGCACCGCACCTTCCAGTACCACGGCGCCGAGCACATGACGATCCACGCCCTGGAGGCCGGGGACCCGCTCACCGTCGATGCGGTGCGCAGGTACCCCACGGCGCACCCGCGCTGCGGCACCGAGTTCCTCGTCGTGGTGATCCTCGTGTCGATCGTGACCTTCTCGATCGTGGGTCGCCAGGACATCCTCCTGACGATCCTGAGCCGGATCGTGCTGATCCCCGTGATCGCGGCCATCTCGTACGAGCTGCTCCGGTTCGGCGCCCGCCACCGCGGCAACCGCCTGGTGCGCGTCTTCTTCGAACCCGGGATCTGGGTCCAGAAGATCACCACCAAGCAGCCGACCGACGACATGATCGAGGTCGCGATCGTCAGCATGGAGCAGGCCATGGCCGCCGACGGCGAGGAGCTGCCGGCGGGGAGCGGGTCCATCGCCCGCTCGCCGCTCGTGCTGGCGGGCGCGCCGCCGGCGCCCGCCGCCGAGGGCTGACCGTGGACACGCTGGACCAGAAGCTCCGCGCGGTCGTGGTGCAGTACGAGTCCCTGCAGGCCGAGCTGGCCCTTCCCGAGACGTCATCGGACCCCGATGCGCTCCGGCGCCTGGGACGCGAGCTGTCGCGCCTGGAGCCGGTGGTGGCCACCTTCCGGAGCCTGGAGGCGACCCGGGCCGAGCTTGCGGGCGCCCGCGAGATGCGCGATGGCGAGAGTGACGAGGAGATGCGGGCCATGGCCCGCGAGGAGATCGAGCGCCTCGAGGTGCACGAGGCCGCGGCGCTCGAGCGGCTCAAGGTGCTTCTCCTGCCCCGCGATCCGAGCGACGACAAGAACGTGATCCTCGAGATCCGCGCCGGGACCGGCGGCGACGAGGCGGCCCTGTTCGCCGGCGAGCTGTTGCGGATGTACCTGCGGTGGGCGGAGCGCCACCGCTTCCGGGCCGAGGTGATGACGCTCAACGAGACGGGGATCGGCGGGGTCAAGGAGGCCGTGGTCGAGGTATCCGGCGACGGCGCCTACAGCCGCCTGAAGTACGAGAGCGGCACGCATCGTGTCCAGCGCGTGCCCACGACGGAATCCTCGGGGAGGATCCACACCTCGACCGCGACGGTCGTGGCGCTGCCGGAAGCGGAGGAAGCCGACCTCTCCATCGACGAGGAGCGCGACCTGCGGATCGAGGTCAAGCGCGCGTCGGGTCCGGGCGGCCAGGGTGTCAACACCACCGACTCGGCCGTTCGCATCACGCACCTGCCCTCCGGCCTGGTCGTCGAGATCCAGGACGAGCGCAGCCAGCACAAGAACAAGGCGAAGGCCATGGCGATCCTGCGGGCGCGCCTCCTCGACGCGGAGCGCTCCAAGCAGCGGGAGGCGGATTCCGCGGTCCGACGCCTGATGGTCGGATCCGGCGACCGGTCCGACAAGATCCGCACCTACAACTACCCGCAGGACCGCGTGACGGACCACCGGATCGGGATGGACCTGTCGAACCTGCCGGGGGTCCTGGATGGCAACCTGGACCGCCTGATCGACGCCCTGGCCGAGACCGACCAGGCCGAGAAGCTGCAGATCCTGATGGGGGAGGACGGCACCGCGTAGGCCCGGGCAGCTGCCCGGGCCTACGCGCGACGCGCGATGGCGACGATCGGCGAGCTCCTCACCGGCGCGATCGAGCGCCTCCGCACCAGTGGCTCGGAGAGCCCTCGCCTGGACGCCGAGCTGCTGCTGGCCCACGTGCTCCGCGTGGACCGCACGACCCTGATCGCGCACCCCGGGCAGCCGGTCGGCCCGGAGCAGGCATCGCGCTTCGGCGAGGCCGTCGCGCGACGCGAGGCGGGCGAGCCGGTCGCCTACATCCGCGAGACCAAGGAGTTCCACGGCGTCGCCTTCGCGGTGGACCCACGGGCTCTCATCCCGCGGCCCGAGACCGAGGTGCTGGTCGACATCGCCCTCGGCGAGATCGGCGACCGCCTGGCCCGGGCGCCGAGGCCGCAGGGCACGCCGCCGCTCGCGGTCGCCGACGTGGGAACCGGCAGCGGCACGATCGCCGTGGCCCTGGCCGTCGCCCTTCGCCGGCGCGGCATGCTCTCCGAGGTGGAGATCGTCGGCTCCGATACCTCGTCGGACGCCGTGGACCTGGCCCGCGAGAACGCCGTGGGCCACGGCGTGGCCGATCGCGTGGCCGTCGCGTTCGCCGACCTGCTGCCGCCGGAGGGACGCGTGGCCGGGCTCCTCATCGTGCCGGCCCGCTTCGACATGGTCTGCGCGAACCTCCCGTACATCCCCTCCGCCGTCGTGCCGCAGCTGCCGATCGCCGCCTCGTTCGAGCCCGTGGCGGCGCTCGACGGCGGGCCCGACGGCCTGGACGTCATCCGCCGGCTCCTGGACGTCCTGCCGGAGCGCCTCGCGCCGGACGGCGCGGTGCTCCTGGAGATCGGCAGCGAGCAGGGCGATGCCGTGCTCGCCGAGGTCGCGACCCGGCTCCCCGGCTGGGACGCCCGTGTCGAGCCGGACCTCGCCGGCCGCCCGCGCGTCGCGGTGCTTGCGCCCCGCCCGGGCTCGGCGCCCCCCGCGTGACCAGGAGCCGGATCCGACTCGTCGCCCTCGACCTCGACGGGACGCTCGTCGGCGACGACCTGCGCCTGCCGCCGCGCACGATCGCCACGATCCGGGCCGTCGTTGCGAGCGGCGTGCACGTTGCCCTGGCGACGGGCCGCATGACCAGCTCGGCGCTGCCGTACGCGCGGGAGCTGGGGCTGCGGGCCCCGCTGATCGGGCTCCAGGGCGCGTCGATCCGCGAGATGCCGCTCGTCGGGAGCACCCGGCTCGGCCGGCTCCTCCAGCATCACCCCCTGCCGCCCGACGTGGCCCGCGACGCCCTCGCCTGGTGCCGCTCGGCGGGCCTCGCGCCGCACCTGAACGTCCTTGAACGGATGATCGTGCCGGCCGACGACCCGCGCGCCACGGACTACTCCGGATGGAACTTCCGGCGGATCGTCGTGGTGCCCGACCTGGAGGCGTGGGTCCGGCGACCCGTCACCAAGGTCATCTCCGTGGCGCCGCCGCCACGCGCGGCGCAGTCGCTGGCGCGGGCGCAGGCGGACTTCGCCGGCCGAGCCGACGCCACGGTGAGCCACCCGATGTTCCTGGAGTTCCTGGCCCCCGGGGTCAACAAGGGGCGCGCGGTGCGCTACCTCGCCCGCCGGCTCGGCGTGGAGCTCCGGGACGTCCTGGCCATCGGCGACCAGCTCAACGATCGCGAGATGATCGCCGAGGCCGGCGTCGGCGTCGCGATGGCCGGGGCGCCGGAGGCGGTGCGGGCGGCTGCCCGGATCGTCGCCCCACCCATCGGCGAGGAGGGCGCCGCGCAGGTGCTGGAGGAGCTGGTGCTGGGTCGCGCGCGGCGCCCTCGCTGACGGGCCCGCAGACCCCGCCGCTGCAGGTGGTCCGGTCCCCGTCGCGGGCTTCGGGCTCCCTCGCGGGCTCGACGGCATCTGGGCCTCCCGGGACGGCGCGTCGCCCCATGGGCCAGAATGGGCGCTGCCGGACGGCGATCGGGCCGGCGCACGGGCCGGAGGAACCGCGAGTGAGCATGACGGACGCGCTGGACTCCGCGTGGGCGTCGATCGCCGACGTCGACCCGGAGATCTGGGCGGCGATGCGCGGCGAGGCCGAGCGCCAGCGCTGGAAGATCGAGCTGATCGCGAGCGAGAACTACACGTTCGCCGCGGTCATGGAAGCCCAGGGCTCCTGGCTCACGAACAAGTACGCGGAGGGGTTGCCCGGCCGTCGTTACTACGGCGGCTGCGAGTGGGTCGACGTTGCCGAGCGACTGGCCCAGGAGCGCGCGCTCGCGCTCTTCCCCGGCGCCGCGCACGTCAACGTCCAACCCCACTCGGGGGCGCAGGCGAACCAGGCCGCCTTCTTCGCGGTGCTCACGCCGGGCGACCGGATCCTGGGCCTCCGCCTGGACCACGGCGGGCACCTGACCCACGGCCTTGCCGTGAACCTGAGCGGCCGGTGGTTCGAGGCGCACCACTACGGCCTGGACCCGGAGACGGAGACGATCGACTACGAGGCGCTCGAGCGGCAGGCCGCGGAGGTCCGCCCGGCGCTCCTGATCGCCGGGGCCAGCATGTACTCGCGGATCCTCGATTTCGAGCGGCTGGCCGCCATCGCCCACGGCGTCGGCGCCCGGCTGCTCGTGGACATGGCCCACATCGCGGGCCTCGTGGCGGCCGGCGTCCACCCGTCGCCGTTCCCGCACGCCGACATTGTCACGACGACGACGCACAAGACGCTGCGCGGGCCGCGGGGCGGCCTCATCTTCGCCTCGCCCGAGCTTGCCACGGCCGTGGATCGCGCCGTCTTCCCGGGGATCCAGGGCGGGCCGCTGATGCACGTGATCGCCGCCAAGGCGATCGCCCTCCGCCTGGCGGCGACCGAGGAGTTCCGCGACGACCAGCGCCGCACGGTCGAGAACGCCCGGACGCTGGCGGCCGAGATCGCGGGGCGAGGCGGCCGGATCATCGCGGGCGGGACCGACAATCATGTCTTCTCGGTCGACGTCCGGCCCTTCGGGACCACCGGCAAGGAGGCCGAGCGGCTCCTGGACGACGTGGGGATCACCGTCAACAAGAACACCATCCCCTTCGACCCGGCGCCCCCGAACGTGACGTCCGGGATCCGCGTCGGCACGCCGGCCACCACCACGCGCGGCTTCGGTCCCCCCGAGATGACGGACGTCGGGCGCCTCCTGGTCGAGGCGCTCCTGGCGCGGGACGAGCCGGCCGAGCACGCCCGGATCGCGGCGGAGGTGCGCGACATCTGCGCCCGCTTCCCGGTCCCGGGGCTGCCGGAGGCGTGACGGACCGCCGGCCGGGGACGACCCGGTGACCGACGCGGGGATCCTCGTCCCGGCCCTCGTCGCCTTCCTCGCGGCGGCCGCCCTCGCGCTCGTCCTGACGCCGGTCGTCCGGCGCCTCGCCCACCGCGTGGATGCGGTGGACATCCCCGACGAGCGACGGGTCAACACCAGCCCCGTGCCCCGGGGCGGGGGCCTCGCGGTGGGGATCGCCTTCCTCAGCGTGACGGCCGGGCTGTTCGTGGCGGACGCCACCATCGGGCTGTGGGGCCCGCTGGACGCCCTCGTCCGGGCCGAGATCCTGGCGCTCCTCCTGGGCGGCGCCGCCGCCATGCTTGTCGGAACCCTGGACGACCAGTTCGACCTGCGCGCCCGCTGGCAGTTCGGCGGCCAGGTCCTCGTCGCGCTGGTCCCGGTGGCGCTCGGGATCACCGTCGGGGCGATCGCCAACCCGTTCGGCCCCGGCGTCATCCGCCTGGAGGGCATCTGGGGCGCGCTGTTCGTGGTCATCTGGATCGTGGGGATGACCAACAGCATCAACTTCATCGACGGGCTTGACGGGCTGTCGTCGGGGATCGCCCTCATCGCCGCCGTGACGCTCGCGATCATCAGCGTCACCGGACCCGCGAAGGAGCCCGTGGTGGCGCTGCTGTGCGTCACGCTCGCCGGCGCGCTCCTGGGGTTCCTTCGCTGGAACTTCCACCCGGCGTCGATCTTCATCGGCACGAGTGGCGTCATGTTCGTGGGCTACACCCTCGCGCTCCTCTCGATCCTGGGCAGCGCCAAGGTGGTGGTGGCCCTCCTGGTGCTGGGCGTCCCGATCATCGACACGTTCTACGCCATCGTCCGACGTCTCTCGAAGGGACGCTCGCCGTTCTCCGCGGACCGCGGTCACATCCACCACCGGCTCCTGGATCTCGGCCTCTCCCACACCCAGACGGTGCTCCTCATCTACGCGATCTGCGCGGGGCTGGGCGCCATGTCGCTGGTCCTCTCCGGGACCGGGCAGCTGTATGCGTTCGTGGGCGCCTTCCTGGTGTTCGGCGTCGTGATCCTCGTCCTGGACCGGGTGGTGGAGGAGCGGGCGCCGGACGACGGGGCGCCGGACGACGGGTGAGCGCGCTACCCTTGGGGAGGCCGCGGTCCGGACGCGGCCGCGGCGGAGGAACGGGCGTGGGAAGGCCGGGCGGCGAAGTGGGCGTGCGCGACACGGCGGCGGCCCTGCTTGGCGCCCCGGCTCTGCGGACCTGGATCGCGATCGTCGCGGCGGCGGTCGCGATCGGCACCGCCGGATACGTGCTGCTGGAGGGCTGGTCCCTCCTGGATGCCCTCTACATGACCGTGATCAGCGTCACCACCGTCGGGTTCAAGGAAGTCCGCGAACTTGACGCGTCGGGACGCATCTGGACCATGATCATGTCCGGCACGGGCGTCGTGCTGGTCTTCGGGACCGTGGGCCTCGTGACGGAGTACCTCATCACCGAGGCGACAAGCGGAAGGAGCCGTACCCGCCAGATGGCGCGAGCGGTCGGGGAGCTGAGCGGCCACTACGTCCTGTGCGGGTACGGGCGCGTCGGATCGACCGTCGCCAGGGAGCTGGTCCACGAAGGGACGCCCTTCGTGGTCATCGACGTCAACCCGGCCTCGCTGGAGCGCGCGCGGGCCGACGGCCACCTGATCATCGAGGGCGACGCGACCGATGACGCCACGCTGCGGGCCGCCGGGATCGAGCGGGCGCGCGGCCTGATCTCGACGATCGACTCCGACGCCCAGAACGTCTACGTGATCCTCTCCGCGCGAGCGCTGAACCGGGATCTCCTCGTCGTCGGGCGGGCGAGCACACCGTCTGCGGAGGAGAAGCTTGGCCTGGCCGGCGCGGACCGGATCGTCTCGCCGTACACGATGGCCGGCCGGCGCCTCGCCGAGCTGGCGATCCGGCCGCGGGTCGTCGACTTCCTGGACGCCGCCCTCTCGCACGGCGAGCTGGCGTTCAGCCTGGAGGAGCTGCACGTCACGGCCGGCGGCCGCCTGGACGGCGCGACGGTCGCGGGGCTGCGTGCCAGGGGCCTGTTCGTCCTCGCGGTCCTGACCGAGGGCGGCCGCTACGAGGCGAACCCGGCGGATGATCGCCGGCTGGTCGTGGGCGAGACGATCATCGGGTCCGGTTCGGCCGAGGCCTTCCGCATGGCGCGCGACGACGCCGAGCCGGAGCGACGACCTTGACCGTGGAGCCCATCCTGCTGCTTGCCTTCGTGGCGCTCGCGGCCGGCATCGTCGGCGTGCTCCTCGGGACCCGACTCGCCCGTGCCCGGCGCCGCGACGCCGAGGACAAGGACCTCACCGCCAGCGGCCAGGTGGCCATCGAGCGCCTGGCCCGGCTCACCGGCGACGCGGAGGCACCCACGGCGCATCCCGCGCAGCTGGCCTCCGAGGCTCCGATCGTCGCCCCGGTGCCCGTCGTTCCGGCCACCCTCGTCGCGAAGACTGGCGTCGTCCCGGCCACGGTCGCGGCCGCGACCACCGGCATCGCCGGGCCAACGACCGTCGCCTCGGGGCCCATCGACGCGCCCACGGCCGCCGCCCAGGCTCCGATCGTCGCCCCGGTGCCCGTCGTCCCGGCCACCGTCGCTGCCGCGACCAGCGGCGCGCCGTCTCCGACCGCCGGCGCCGCCTTGGCGCCCATCGCAGCGGCCGGGGTCGTCGCCTCAGATCCCGGCGCCGTCCCGGCCACCGCCGCCCAGGGCTCCGGTGGTCGCCCCCGTGCCCGTCGCCCCGGTGCCGCGCCCGGAGTGGGTGGTCTCCCCCCGGCGTCGCCTGTGGCGCGACACGTCCGCCGTGCTGCTCGTGGGCGTCCTGGTCGTGGTGGCGCTCGTCAGCATCTGGCCGCCGGCGGCGCCGGCGGACGGCAGCGTCCTGGAGGCCACGTCGACGCCATCGACGACGCCCGTCCCGTCGCGGCCCCCGACCCCGAAGCCGACGGCCACCCCGACGCCAGTCCCGTCGCCCACGCCAAGCCCTTCCCCGTCCCCGACGGCGACGCCCAGCCCGACCCCGAAGCCGACCCCGAAGCCGACCCCGAGCCGACCCCGCCCCACGGCCCGCCCCACGGCCCGCCCCACGGCCAGGCCGACGCCCAGGCCGACCCCGAAGCCGACGCCCAGGCCGACCCCGAAGCCGACCCCGAAGCCGACGCCCAAGCCGACCCCGCCACCGGTCTTCACGCCGCCGCCGACGCCGACACCCGCCCCGTAGACGCCCGTCCCCGGCTCCGCGGCGCCGCGGACCCCGTGGACG
The DNA here is from genome assembly GCA_963810065.1 of uncultured Chloroflexia bacterium. Classification (GTDB taxonomy): domain Bacteria; phylum Chloroflexota; class Limnocylindria; order Limnocylindrales; family CSP1-4; genus CTSoil-043. Next base: position 203,268 of record CAWELX010000006.1, read on the forward strand.
CCGGCGCCGACGCGGCGCCGTGGACGCCGGCGCCTGACGCCGGCGCCGGTCGTGGCGCCACCGCCCGCGTGGCCGTCGCGACTCCGCGCGAGCCCTCCGCCGCGACCGGAGGCCTCCTGCGACCGTCCCGCAACCCTTTGCTATACTCGCGCCGCGTCGGAGGGACCCCCGCTGCGCCATGTCCGGACGGACGTTCGCCTACTTCGCGCTGTTCTCGGAGATCGGCATCGTCCTCCTGGTGACCGTCCTGGTGGGCGTGCTCGCGGGGTACTGGGCCGATCAGCAACTCGGGACGCTGCCGCTCCTCCTGCTCGTCGGGCTCTTCGTGGGGCTCGCCGGCGGGGCGCTCACGGTGTACCGGCTGATCAACCGCTTCCTGGCCGACTACGAAGACTGACGTCCCGGAGCGCGGCGGTCATGCCGCTCTCCCACCGCAGGGAGCAAGCGTGGCGAACGACCCGGAGATGGACACCGTCGCGAGCACCGCGACCGGCGCACGCCCGGCGTGGCGCCGTGTGCATCCCCTCGTGTGGCTGGTCCTGGTGGTCGTCGCCCTCGATGTCCTCGCCTTCATCGTCGCCCCGCCGTTCCCCAAGGGCGGGACCGCCGGAGACGCGTGCGCCTACCCGGTCTGCTACATCAATGGCACCCTGGAGTTCCCGCCGCCCCACGTGGTGTGGCAGATCAGCCCCGAGCCGCTGCCGACCGGGCAGCTGGTGATCGGCTTCAACGTGAGCATCACGAACACCATCCTCACGATGTGGATCGTCATGGCGCTGGTGCTGCTGGTCGCCTTCCTCGCGACGCGCGCGATGCGCGACGTGCCCGGGCGGCTCCAGAACATCGCGGAGTTCGCCTACGAGACGCTCCACAGCTTCGGGATCGGCCTCGGCGGCCCGGGCGCCGCGAAGCACGTCCCCATCTACGCGGCGTTCTTCCTGCTGATCCTGTTCTGCAACTGGAGCGGCCTGGTCCCGCCGGTCGGCCGGGTCGAGGAGCTGCGCGCCCCCACCTCCGACGTGAACATCACGATCGGCCTTGCGCTCGTCAGCTTCCTGTACTTCGAGATCCAGGGGTTCCGGGCCAACGGCGTCGGCGGGTACCTCTCGAAGTTCTTCCCCTTCTACGAGTTCAAGCACGGGATCGGCGCCGGCTCGATCGCCATCTTCGTGGGTCTCGTGGAGCTGATGCTGGAGTTCGTCAAGCCGGTGACGCTGGCAATGCGACTCTTCGGCAACATCTATGGAGGCGAGGTGGCGCTCGGCGTGCTCATCGCCCTCACCATCGGGGTGATCCCGATCGCCATGTACAGCCTCGAGCTGCTGTTGACCACGGTGCAGGCGCTGATCTTCAGCGTCCTGACCCTCATGTTCACCCTCGCGGCGGTGGAGAGCCACCACCAGGAGGAGGGCGAGTTGGGTGAGGAGGCCGCGCACGGCGGACCCGCCCGGCAACCCGTCGATCGTCCGGCCGCCGCCTGATCGGCCCGGATCCACCTCGGCCCCACGCGCCCGGTCGATCGGCCGGGACAGAGAGGAGACTCAGCACAATGGAGAACCTCGGCGCCGGCCTCGCCGCCCTCGGTGTCATCGGCCCCGGCATCGGCATCGGCATCCTGGCCGGCATGTCCGCCGCCGCGATCGGCCGCAATCCCGACGCCGCCGGCCAGATCCGCGGCCTGGCGATCATCCTCGCGGCGTTCGCCGAAGGACTCGGCGTCCTCGCGGTCGTCGTGGGCATCCTGGCCCTGATCATCCGCCCCACCACCGGCTAGCTCGACCCGGGACGGAGCAACGACGTGGACTTCCTGGCTGTCGCGGCCGGCGTCGGCGCGGCCGCGTCCGCGCAGGCCGCCGCGGAGGGCGGAGGCGGCGGCCTGACGATCAACTTCTTCTGGGTCATCGTCAGCGCCCTCAACTTCCTGCTCTTCTTCGCGATCATCTGGACCTTCGCGTTCAAGCCCCTGGGCCGGATGCTCGCGGACCGCAAGGAGCGGATCGACCGGGGCCTCCAGGACGCCGAGGCCGCCCGCCGTTCCCTCGAGGCGTCGGCGGCACGGGTGTCCGAGGAGATCGCGGCCGCCCGCCGCGAGGCTCGCGAGATCATCGATCATGCGCAGCGCCTGGCCCAGGAGAGCCGTGATGCCGACATCGCGGCCACCCGCGAGGAGCTCGAGCGGATGCGTGTCCGCGCCACCGCCGACATCGAGGCCGAGAAGAGCCGCGCGATCGCCGACCTGCGCGCCGAGGTCGCCGACCTGGCGATCGGAGCGGCCGGGAGGATCGTCGGCGAATCCATGACCGGCGAGCGGCAGCGCCGCCTCGTCGAGGAGTTCCTGGCCGAGCCCATCCGGGAGACCACCCGCTGATGGCCCGCCCGACGACGGCCGCCCGCCGCTACGCCGAGGCCGCGTTCGAGATCGCCCGCCGCGACGGGACCCTCGACCGGTGGGGCGACGACCTCCGCCTGGCGGCGGAGATCGTGACGCAGCCCGACGTGGCGCCCGTCGTCGCCAGCCCCGCGATCCCGTTCACCGCCCGCCGCGAGATCCTTGCGAAGCTGCTGGAGACGCGCGTCTCGCCGCAGGCGTTCAACCTGACGATGCTCCTCGCACGTCGGGGCCGGCTGTCCGCCGTCCCTGCGGTCGCGGCGGAGTACAAGCGCCTCGTGGATCGCGAGCACGGCGTCGTCACGGCGACCGTGAGCAGCGCGGTCCCCCTCGAGCCGGCCGAGCTCGAGGCGATCGGCGCCCGGGTCCGGGAGACCACCGGCTCACGGGCGGAGATCACCGCGGTCGTGGATCCGGGCCTCATCGGGGGCCTCACCGTCCGCATCGGCGACCGCCTCATCGATGCCAGCGTGCGGGGACGCCTGGAGCGGCTCCGCGACCGCATCGTCGCTGGAGCCCGCTGACCCGCCCTCACGCCGCGCCGGTCGCCCGCCGGCCCGCCGCAACCGACTGGAGCACCACGCATGGCCATCCGATCCGACGAGATCATCAGCATCATCAAGGCCTCCATCGAGAACTTCGACACGACCGCGGAGACGCGCAACGTCGGGACGGTCGTCGAGGTCGGGGACGGCATCGCCCAGGTCTACGGGCTGGCCGGAGCGCTGGCCTCCGAGCTGCTGGAGTTCCCCGGCAGCGTCTTCGGGATGGCCCTCAACCTCGAGGAGGAGACCGTGGGCGCGGTCATCCTCGGGGATGCGACGGGCATCAAGGAAGGCGACGTCGTCAAGACGACGGGCCGCGTGGTCGAGGTCCCCGTGGGTGCGGCGCTCCTGGGCCGGGTCGTGGACCCCCTGGGGCGGCCGCTCGACGACAAGGGCCCGATCGCGGCGACGACGACGCGCCCCGTGGAGCGGGTCGCCCCCGGCGTCATCGCCCGCAAGGGCGTCGACACCCCGGTGCAGACCGGCATCAAGGCGATCGACGCCCTGATCCCCATCGGCCGCGGCCAGCGCGAGCTGATCATCGGCGACCGCCAGACCGGCAAGACCGCCATCGCGATCGACGCGATCATCAACCAGAAGGGGAAGGGCCTCGTCTGCATCTACGTGGCGATCGGCCAGAAGCTCTCCACGGTCGCCTCCACCGTCGCGACGCTCGAGAAGTACGGCGCGATGGAGCACACCATCGTCGTCGTCGCCGGTGCCGAGGACCCCGCCCCGCTCCAGTACCTGGCCCCGTACAGCGGCGTGGCGATGGGCGAGGAGGTCATGGAGAACGGCGTCGAGATCCCCGGCCAGCAGGGCCTGGTCAAGGACGCCCTGTGCGTCTACGACGACCTGAGCAAGCACGCCTGGGCCTACCGCGAGATGGCGCTCCTGCTGCGCCGCCCGCCCGGCCGCGAGGCGTATCCGGGAGATGTGTTCTACCTCCACAGCCGCCTGCTGGAGCGTGCCGCGCGCCTCAACGACGACAACGGCGGGGGCTCGCTGACGGCGCTGCCGATCATCGAGACCCAGGCCGGCGACGTGTCGGCCTACATCCCCACGAACGTCATCTCCATCACCGACGGCCAGATCTTCCTGGAGACCGACCTGTTCAACGCCGGCCAGCGTCCCGCCCTGAACATCGGCATCTCGGTCAGCCGCGTCGGCTCCGCGGCCCAGACGAAGGCCATGAAGAAGGTGGCCGGCCCGCTGAAGCTCGACCTCGCCCAGTACCGCGCCCTCGCCGCCTTCGCCCAGTTCGCCTCCGACCTGGACAAGGCGACCCGCGACCAGCTGACCCGCGGCGAGAAGCTCTCCGAGATCGTGAAGCAGCCGCAGTACCGGCCGCTTCCCGTGGAGAAGCAGGTCGCCATCCTCCTGGCCGCCACGAAGGGCGCCGTCGACGACATCCCGACGCCCCGGGTCAAGGAGTTCGAGGCCGGCTACTACCGGTTCCTCGAGACGGAGCGCCCGGAGCTCCTGAAGAAGCTCGCGGAGACCGGGGCGCTCGACGACGAGACCGCGACGGGCCTCGACGAGGCCGTGGCGGCGTTCCGCGCCGGCTTCCTCGCGTAGCGGACCGGAGCCCAGGAGCACAGCGTGGCCAGCCAGCGCGACATCCGGCGGCGCATCGGCGCCGTTCGGAACATCAAGCAGATCACGCGGGCGATGCAGTTTGTCGCCGCGTCGAAGCTCAAGCGCGCCCAGGACGCGACGCTCTCCAGCCGCCCCTACAGCGAGAAGATCGACGAGGTCATCGCCGACCTCGCGGCGGTCCTCGATGCCAGCCAGGACCCGCTGCTGGCCCACCACGAGCACGGCAAGCGGCTCTTCGTGGTCATCACGACCGATCGCGGCCTGGCCGGACCCCTGAACACGAATACCGTGCGCTTCGCGACCAAGGAGATCCTCGAGCACACCGGCGACGTCGCGGTGGTCACCGTGGGGCGCAAGGGACGCGACGCCCTGCGGCGGGCGCACCTCCCGCTGGAGGCCCATTTCGCCGGCTTCGGCGATCGACCCAGCTTCGCCGACGTGACGCCGCTCACCCGGCTCATCACCGACGACTTCCTGGCCGGCGCCTACGCCCGGATCGACCTCATCTACCCGCGCTTCGTGTCCACGCTCGTCCAGCGCCCCGTGCTGGAGCAGCTCCTCCCGATCCTGCCGGCCGCCGAGACCGGCGGGATCCCGGGCCACCAGTTCATCTTCGAGCCGAACCCGGCCACCGTCCTCCGCCAGCTCCTGCCGCGCTACGTGGCAACCCGCGTCTTCCAGGCCATCCTGGAGACGACGGCCTCGGAGATGTCGAGCAAGATGGTGGCCATGAAGAGCGCCACGGAGAACGCCGAGGAGCTCATCGAGGACCTGACGCTCTCCTACAACAAGGTCCGCCAGGCCAACATCACCCGCGAGATGATCGAGATCGCGTCCGGCGCCCAGGCGCGCTGACGACGCCGGCAGGAGGCAGACGTACCCATGGCGACCGTCGCACCCGCAGCCACCGGCCGGGTCATCCAGATCACCGGTCCCGTCGTGGACATCGAGTTCCCGCCCGGCCAGCTTCCCGGGATCTACAACGCCGTGGAGATCGTGCGCCCGGACGTGGAACCCCTCGTGTGCGAGGTGCAGCAGCACCTCGGCAACAACTGGGTCCGGGCCGTGGCGATGACGACGACCGACGGCCTGGCCCGCGGCACCGCCGTGCACGACACCGGGGCACCCATCAGCGTCCCCGTGGGCGAGCCGACGCTGGGCCGGGTCTTCAACGTCCTGGGCAACCCCATCGACGGCAGGGGCGAGGTCGATCGCAGCCACGTGCTGCCGATCCACCGCACGGCTCCCGCGTTCGACCAGCAGACGACCGACGTCGAGGTCTTCGAGACCGGCCTCAAGGTCATCGACCTCATCTGCCCCTTCAAGAAGGGCGGCAAGGTCGGCATCTTCGGCGGCGCGGGCGTCGGCAAGACCGTCATCATCCAGGAGCTGATCCGGAACGTCGCCCAGGAGCACGCGGGCGTGTCGGTCTTCGCGGGCGTCGGCGAGCGCTCGCGCGAGGGCAACGACCTGCTCAAGGAGATGACGGACTCGGGCGTCATCGCCAAGACGGCCTTCGTCTTCGGCCAGATGAACGAGCCGCCCGGGGCCCGCCTGCGCGTCGGCCTGACCGCCCTCACGATGGCGGAGTACTTCCGCGACGAAGAGGGCCGCGACGTCCTCCTCTTCATCGACAACATCTTCCGCTTCACCCAGGCGGGGTCGGAGGTGTCGGCGCTCCTCGGCCGGATGCCCTCGGCGGTGGGCTACCAGCCGAACCTGGCGACCGAGATGGCGGCCCTCCAGGAGCGGATCACCTCCACGACGAAGGGCTCCATCACCTCGCTGCAGGCGGTGTACGTCCCGGCCGACGACTACACCGACCCGGCCCCGGCCACGACGTTCGCCCACCTCGACTCCACGATCCGCCTGGAGCGGAGCATCACCGAGCTCGGCATCTACCCCGCGGTGGATCCCCTGACGTCCACCTCGCGCGTCCTCGATCCGCTCATCGTCGGCCAGGAGCACTACGACGTGGCCCGCGAGACGCAGCGGGTCCTGCAGCGCTACCGCGACCTGCAGGACATCATCGCGATCCTGGGCATCGACGAGCTTTCCGAGGAGGACAAGGCGACCGTTGCCCGGGCGCGGCGCCTTCAGCGGTTCATGAGCCAGCCGTTCTTCGTGGCGGAGGTGTTCACCGGCCGGCCGGGCGTCTACGTCCCGATCCGCGATACCGTGGCATCCTTCAAGGAGATCCTGGAGGGCAAGGCCAATTCCCTCCCGGAGCAGGCCTTCTTCCTGGCGGGAACGCTCGACGAAGTTCGGGCGAACGCCGAGAAGCTCGCCGGATAGGAGCGCGACATGCCCATCCGGCTCGAGATCGTCACCCCGGAGAAGCGCGCCTTCAGCGACGACGTCGACGCGGTGATCCTGCCCGGCAGCGAGGGCGAGCTGGGCGTCCTTCCGCACCACGCCCCGCTGCTCTCCATGCTGGGCGCCGGCGAGCTCCGGGTCCGCAAGGGCGGCACGGAGGAATCCTTCGCGATCGTGGGCGGCTTCGTGCAGGTGCGCCCGGACAAGGTGGTCGTGATGGCGGAGACCGCCGACCTCGCGGCCGAGATCGACCTGAAGCGGGCCGAAGAGGCCCGTCGCGATGCCGAGCGCGCGCTCGAAGCCGGGATGGTCGAGCCCGCCGACCTCGCCCAGGCGCGGGCCGCCCTCCAGGCAGCCCTCGTCCGGATCCGGGTTGCCGAACGCCGTCACCGGGAGGGTCCGCGCCGGCGCGGCTAGCGCCGGACGGACCGCGCGAGACACGGCGATGGCGGACGCCCGCCCGTTCCACTGGGAGTACACGCCCGGCCCGGTCGCCCGGGAGGTCTTCCGGGTCGAGGGCGGTCGTCCCCTGCACGGCACGGTGCGGATCAGCGGGGCGAAGAACGCCGCCCTCAAGCTCCTGGCCGCGGCGGTCCTGACCGGTGAGCGCTGCCGCTTCACCAACGTCCCGGAGATCGAGGACGTCCGGGTCATGGCCGAGACGCTGGGCGACCTGGGCGTCGTGGTGGACCACCCGGCGCACGGCGTCTACGAGGTGGCCGCGGGGGACGTCGACTGGCTCTTCGTCCCGCTGGAGGCGGCCGCGAAGATGCGGGCCAGCTTCATCCTCTTCGGCCCGCTCCTGGCGCGCTTCGGCCGGGTCATCATCAGCAACCCGGGCGGCGACCGGATCGGGCGGCGGCCCGTCAACCTCCACGTCGACGCCATGCGGGCCCTCGGCGCCGAGATCGAGTACCGCAACGGCTACTACCTCGCCAAGGCGCCGGGCCGCCTCCGCGGCGGGGAGGTGACCTTCCCCTTCGTGTCCGTCATGGGCACCGAGAACGCCATGCTCGCCGCGACCCTCGCCGAGGGACGCACCGTCATCCGCCCGGCCGCCCAGGAGCCGGAGGTGGATGACCTGGTCGCCTTCCTCCAGAAGATGGGCGCGGCCGTGGAGCGCACGGCGCCCGACACGATCGTCGTGGAGGGGCGGCGGCGCCTGCGTGGCGCGGACCACCACGTGATCCCCGATCGGATCGAGGCCGGGACGTTCGTCGTGGCGGCGGCCGTGGCCGGTGGGCGGATCAAGCTGGAGGGCGCCCCCTGCGAGTTCCTGGGCGCCTTCATCGAGACCGTCGGCCGGATGGGCGTCCAGGTGTCCTGTGGGCAGGACACCATCGAGGTCGAGGGGCTCCTGCCGGGAGAGGGCGCGTACCGGACGATCGAGGTCGAGACCGGCCCCTACCCAGGCTTTGCCACGGACCTCCAGTCGCCCACCAGCGTCCTGATGACCCGCTGCGCGGGCACCAGCCGCCTCCACGAGACGATCTACGAGGACCGCCTGGAATGGCTGGGGGAGCTGCGCAAGATGGGCGCCGCGGTGGCCATCCTCGATTCCCACCATGCCGAGATCACGGGTCCGGCCCGCCTGCGCGGCGCGGAGGTCGACATCAGCGACCTGCGCGCCGGCGCGTCGCTCATCCTGGGCGCCCTGGCGGCCGACGGGATCTCCACGATTCACGGCGCGCACCACGTTCAGCGCGGCTATGAGAACATCGACCGCAAGTTCCACGACCTCGGCGCCCGGATCGAGCGCCTCCCCGAGCAGGTGAGCAGCACGCCTTCATGAAGATCGGCATCGACCTCGGCACGGCCAACGTCCTCGTCTACGTCAAGGGCCGCGGCATCGTCATCCAGGAGCCATCCGTCGTCGCGGTGAGCGAGGACAACCGGATCGTCGCCGTGGGCGAGGAAGCCCGCGAGATGATCGGCCGGACCCCTGGCAACATCCAGGCGATCCGCCCGATGAAGGACGGCGTCATCGCCGACTATGTCATCACCGAGGCGATGCTGCGCTACTTCATCGGCCGGGCCCGCAAGGGGACCATCTCGCTCAGCCGGCCCGAGGTGATGATCAGCGTGCCCGCCGGCGTGACGTCGGTCGAGAAGCGCGCCGTCCGGGACGCGGCTCTCAAGGCGGGCGCTCGCGAGGCGTTCCTCATCGAGGAGCCGCTGGCCGCCGCCATCGGCGCCAACGTCCCGATCAGCGGGCCGTCGGGGAACCTCATCATCGACATCGGGGGCGGCACCAGCGAGATCGCGGTCATCGCCCTCGGCGGCATCGTCGTCAGCAACAGCCTGCGGGTCGGCGGCAACCGCTTCGACGACGCGATCGCGAGCTACATCCGCAAGAAGTACAACCTGATGATCGGCGACCGGACGGCCGAAGAGGTGAAGATCGCGGTCGGGACCGCCCTCCCGCTGGAGCGTGAGCTGCAGATGGAGGTCCGGGGCCGCGACCTGATCGCCGGCCTGCCGCGCACGATCCCCATCACGTCCTCCGAGGTGATGGAGGCGATCGAGATGCCCCTCCAGCAGCTCGTCGCGGCCGTGCGCGGGGTCCTGGAGCAGACCCCGCCGGAGCTGTCGTCCGACATCATCGACAAGGGCATGGTGATGTCCGGTGGCGGCGCCCTCCTGCGGAACATCGACCGGCTCCTCACGCAGGTGACGGGCGTCCCCTGCCACGTCGCCGAGAACCCGCTCAACTGCGTCGCGCTGGGCACCGGCCTCGCCCTGGAGCACTTCGACTTCTTCAAGAAGTCCCTCGTCCAGCAGATTTGACGGGCGCGATGGCTGACCGGCGGGGGTTCGGCGCAGCCACCGGCGTCGCCCTCGTGGACCTTCACAGCCACACGAACGCGAGCTTCGACTCGCTGTCCGATCCCCTGAAGGCCGTGCTCGCCGCCCGCGACCGCGGGCTTACCCACCTGGCGATCACGGACCACGACACGATCGACGGGGCGCTGCGGGCTCGCGCGGCGGGGATCCCGGGGATCACCATCATCGTCGGCGAGGAGGTCAAGACGGCCGGCGGCGACCTGATCTGCCTCTACCTCCAGGAAGCCATTCCCCCCGGCCTCTCGCCCGCGGAGACGATCGCCCGGGCCCGCGCCCAGGGCGCGCTCGTGGGCATCCCGCACCCCTTCGACCGCTACCGGGGCTCCATGGGACAGGCCGAGGACGAGATCCATGCGCTGGCAGGGCTCGTCGACTGGGTCGAGGCCTTCAACGCCCGGGTCGTCTTCCGGGAGGGCAACGAGCGGGCGGCGGAGCTCGCTCGGACGGTCGGGATCCCCGGCGTCGCCGTGTCGGATGCCCACTCGATCCTGGAGATCGGCGTCGCGGCCACGCGGCTCGAGGGCGACCCGTCCACGCCGGCAGGCCTCCTGGCCGCGTTGCCCACCGCTCGCCTCGTGCCGGGCCGCGCGACCTACTACGTCCGGGTGCTCATGCCGCTGGCCAAGCTCGTCCAGCGCGCCCGGGGCAACGGCCGCGTGCGACCGACCATCGCCGACGCCTCCGCTGCGCCCGACGCAGCCGGTCCGCCCGACGCCTCCGCTGCGCCCGACGGAGAGCAGCGCCCGTGAGCGCCGGATCTCCGCCGCCCCCGGCTGCCGCCGACGAGCACGAGGTCACCGCCGAGCAGATCTCCCTGGGACGGCGTCTCCGCCAGCCGCGGACGTGGATCTCGATCGCCGTCCCGCTCGCCGTCATCGTCGTCTTCGTGGCGCTCAACTGGCGCCAGCTCCAGACCGTCCCTGCGCTGATCGCGCACGCCAACCCGGTGCTGGTGCTGGCCGCATTCGCCGTCTACTACCTGGGCTTCCCGCTGCGCGGGTACCGCTGGGCGCTCCTCCTGCGGGGAACCGGCTTCTACTGCCCCACCAAGGACGCCACCGAGATCATCTTCCTGTCCTGGCTGGTGAACTGCGTCGTGCCCGCCAAGCTCGGCGACGTCTACCGGGCGTATCTCCTGAAGATCAACAGCGACGCCTCGCTCTCCCGGACCTTCGGCACCGTCTTCATCGAGCGGTTCCTGGACCTGTTCGTCATCGTCATCCTGGGCCTCGCGGCCGGCCTCTGGAGCTTCCGCGGCAACCTGCCCCCGGAGATCCAGGTGGTGGCGGCCCTGGGGGTGGGCGTGATGATCACGCTGGCGCTGATCCTTCTCTTCCTCCGCAGGGTCGGCCATCGCCTCCTGGCCGTCCTTCCGCTGCCGCGCAAGGAGCGGATCCTCGAGCTGTACGATCGGTTCGAGGAGGGCGTCTTCGGGGCGATCGGCGTGCGGGCGCTCCCGCGCCTGCTGGTCCTCACCGGGCTCATCTGGATGACCGAGTCACTGCGCCTGTGGTTCGTGGTCCAGGCCTTCTCCTTCCCCGGGGTGTCGCTGGGCATCTCGGGTGCGGTGTTCGTGGCCCTCATCGGGTCGCTCCTCACCGCGGTCCCGCTCAGCCCGGCCGGCCTCGGCATCGTGGAGGCGGGGATCATCGGCGTGCTGACGCTCGTCTACGGCGTGTCGCTCCCGGAGGCCACCGCGATCGCGCTCCTGGACCGCGTGATCAGCGTGTTCTCGGTCATCGTGTTTGGATCGATCGCCTACGTCCTGTCGCCCAAGCCGCGCGGCGAAGGCCGCATCCCGCCGGCGCCCGAGGGCTACTTCGCGACCGCCTGAGCAACCTGGTCCGCGGAAGCGGTGACGGCCGTCGGGCGGGCGCTCTGGCCGGCTGTCGGTGGCGGTGCCGCCGCCGCCACCGCGGCGCCGCGGTGGCTCCTCGTGGGTGACGTCGCGTGCTCGGGCGGCCACCCGTACCCGCGTACCGGACTGGCCATGACCCGGAGTACGAACGGGTCATGGTTCCGCCACGCGCCACTCTCGATAGTGGCACCACGCGGACATGCCGCGAGCACCCCATGGAGCGCCCACCGGCAATGACTGAGCAGAACGGCCGCCCATTCAACGAGTGGCTGCGTGCACAGCTCAAGGCGAAGAAGATGTCCCAGCGCCAGCTGGCGCAGGCGTCGGGCGTCGACCACTCGACCATCTCGCGCCTGGTGCGAGGTGACCGAACCCCGTCGCTCGGCACCGCCACCAAGCTGGCCCGCGGCCTGCGCGAGCTCCGCGACGACGCGGACGCACCGCAGTACCTGGGCCTGGTGTCGAGCGGCGCGACGGTGAACCCGACCGCCCGGGTGGAGTACGCACTGCGCGCCGATGATTCTCTCGGCGAGCCGCAGGTCCGCCAGGTCATGGAGTACTACCTCGCCGTGCGAATGCGGCGCTACGCTCGCCCGGTCGACCCGGCGCGGCGCACGGGACTGCCCGAGCGCCCGATGGGCCGCCCGGCCCCCACGCCACTGGCATCGGTCGTCGGCCTGCCGTCCGACCGGCGCATCTCCAGCGTCCGCCCCGCGTCCATGATGGTCCGGCGTCCGCCGGGGAGGCCATAGCCCAAATCAGACTGCCCTCCCGGGAGCACCCTCCTCTCCCGGGTCTCGGGAACAGCGAACGCCGGCGTACTGGGGCGCCGGCGTTCGTTTGCGTCTGCCCGCATGCCCGGGGCCGGCGCCGGTGGAGCCCGCGCCCGGCCGTCCCCGCGCCGGCCCGGTTCAGGGCTCGGCCGTCCCCGCGCCGGCCAGGTTCAGGGCTCGGCGATCTCGTAGATCGAGATCCAGCGACCCGGCGCCGCCACGAAGCGCGTCACCAACGGCCCCGCCGGGATCCCCAGCGTCGCCAGGCGGGCCTCCTCCGCGGGCCCCTGGCAGGCGAGGCCCACGACCTCCTCGAAGAGCTCGTCGCACAGCACGGTGACCCGGGCGGCGTTCGCGGGCGCCACGGGCGGGCTCCCCAGGATCGTCACCGGGTAGTCGACGGCCGTCGTCTTCTTGAACGGGGGCACGCCGGCGATGGCGCTCGGCCGTGAACCATTCGTCTCGACCACGCGCTCGCCCGCCGTGAGGCCAGCCGGCCATCCGCCGTCGGCGTTCACGGCCGGCAGCGGCACCACCCCGAGGTTCCAGGCGGCAATCGCCGCGACAACGCCGACGACGACGAGGCGGCCGGCGCGCGCCCGCCACAGGACGCCTGCCGCCAACCCCAGCAACGCGAACACGAGCGGGTCGAGCGCCAGGTGGTAGTGCTCGACGTACAGCGGGATCACCTGCGCCAGCCACGGCGCCCCGACCACCAGCACGGCGATCCCGAGCACGAGCCCCAGGGCGAGCATCCGCGCCTCCGCGGACAGGCCGGAGGAGCGACGGGCGCCCAACGCCCCCGCCCCGATGACGAGGGCCGCGGCCAGCGTCGTGGCCGGCAACGACAGGAGCACGTCCCGCACCAGGGGAACCGCCAGGACCCGGAACGGCACGAAGAAGATCCGGATGGCCCACGGGGGAGCTTCGTCCGCGGCGAGGCCGCCCCGTGCATCCAGGACCGCGCGGAGCTCGGCGAACCCGGTCGTGAGCTCGTGCACCAGCAGCGGCAGGAAGGAAGCCGCCACGATCACGACGGCCACCCCCAGCCAGCGCGCCGTGCCGCGGTCCCGCCGGCGCAGGTCGGCCACGGCGATCACGAGGATCGGCCCCGTGAGCGCCCAGGCGAGGAAGTGGGACTGGGCGGCCACCACGAAGCCGACGGCCGCGAGCGCCCACCAGCGTGGATCGCCACGCCGGGCCTGCATGGCCGCCGCGAGGGCCAGGGCTGCGCCCGGCGCGACGAACGCCGGGTTCCACAGGCGGACCGAGGCGTCCACCATCTGCGCCGAGACGACGACGAGCACGGCGGCCACGGTCGCGCCGGCTCGACCCCCGCCGGCCGCGCGCACGAGCCAGTACGTGAACCCGACCGTCGCGATCCCCCCGAGGGCAATCCCGAAGGTCACGGCCGTGGGGTCGTCCCCGCCCGAGGGAATGGCGAACAGGGCGCCGAGGTAGTAGAAGACGGGGCCGTGGTGGAGCCCGCCCGTGGACGTCTGGGCGCCGAGGAGCGTCAGCTGGCCGTTGACGATCGCGCGGATCGCGAGCATCTGCTCGCCCTGGTCGGTGTCCCACGGCCCCCGGGTCGCGAGATCCGGCAGCCGCAGCAGCGCCGCGAGCGCCAGCAGCCCCAGGACGATGGCCACGTCGAGGGCGCGGCCCCGGAACCGGTCTCCCGGGATCTCCACCGTCATGCCGCGGGCGTCCGGCCGCGCGCGCCGCGCGCCTCGAAGGCCTCCGGCGGAAGCGGCTCCAGCGGCCGGCCGGCAGCCAGGCGTCGGGCGCGCTCCATGTTCACGGCGTCGTAGCCCTCGTCCATCCCGGGCGTCTCCAGGTAGTAGACAACGTGGGCGAGGGCCGGGTGGGTCAACAGGTGCGCCAGTCCCGCGCCGTCGCCCATCTCGCCCGCGCCGAGGTGCTCGTGGCGGTCGAGCCGGGAGCCGCGGGCGGCCTTCGAGTCGTTGAGGTGGATCATCGCCAGGCGCCGGAGCCCGATCCGGGCCGCCACCTCCGCCACGAGTGCGTCGACGCCCTCGCGGGTGCCCACGTCGTGGCCGGCGCCCCACAGGTGCGCGGTGTCGAGGCACAGCCCCAGGCGCGCCTCCGGGACGCCGCGCGCCGCAGCCGCCTCGAAGATGGCCTCCAGCTCGTCGAGCCGGGCGCCGATCCCGTCGCCGCTGCCGGCCGAGTTCTCCAGCACGAGCAGCGGCCCGCCCGGGGCGCGGTCTGCGGCCGCCGCGCCCGGGGCGCGGTCTGCGGCCGCCGCGCCCGGCGTTCCCGCGCGGCCTCCCGCCCCGGCCCTCCCGCGCTCGATGCGCCCCCGGCCAGGCCGTCCGCGTCCGTCCACGGCGTCTCGGAGAGCACCCGGGCGATGCCGTCGGCGACGCGGGAGACCCCGAACGCCGTCCCGGCTCCCTTGTGGCTCCCGACGTGGACGTTGACGAACCGCGCCCCGTAGCCGGGGGCGACGAGCAGCTCGTGGGCGAGGAGAGCGACCGATTTCTCGAAGGACTCCTGCGCGGGCCCGGCGAGGTTCACGAGATACGACGCGTGCACCGCGACGGGCCCGATCCCGAGAGCTGCCAGGCGCTCGCGGAAGGCGGGAAGCTCGGCCGGTGGCTCGGCGCGGCGCTTCCAGGCGGTCGGGTTGTCGACGAAGAGCTGCAGCGCCTCGGCGCCGATGGCATGGGCCCGGTCCACGGCCCTGACCATGCCATCACCGAGTGGCAGGTGCGCACCGAGCCGGCGGCCGTCGGGAAGGGCGGGCCGCGGCGGGCCGGCCTCGGGGCCGGGAGCCGGATCGGGCGAGCGGTGCGAGGCGGGCATCGTGCGGGGCATCGTACCGCCGGCGCTGGCGCCCCGGGGACGCTGCGATGGCGCCACCCGGGGCGGGACGGGGCGCTGGGGGCGCCACGGGGCGGGACGGGGCGCCTGAAGGCGCCAGCGCGGGCACACGGGGCGCCCAGGGGCGCTTCGCGGGCGTCCGCTGGAGATGTCGCGGGTGCGGCCCTCGAGCAGGGCGCGGGCCATCGTCAGCGCTTGTCGGGCTTCGCTCCCCGGCCGGGCATGTACTCGCCGACCACCATCGGCTCGATCAGCCCGTAGTCGCCGTCGTCGCGGCGGTACAGCAGGTTGACGCGCTCGCTCTCGGCGTTCACGAAGATGAAGAAGGCGTGCCCCAGGGTCTCCATCTCCGCGATCGCGTCCTCCTCGAACATCGGCTCGATGGCGAACCGCTTCGTCTTCACGACCCGCCGCTCGCGCCCAGCGTCGGAAGTGCCGTCGGCGATCCGGGACAGGATCTCCTTCTCCTCGGGCGCCCGCGCGCGAACCCGCGGCTTCTCGCGGTGGTCCACCGCCCGCCGTTCGATCTTGTCGACCACCTCGTCGATGGCGGCCTCCCAGGTGGACCCATCCGCCCGCCCGCGGATCGTCTGGCCGTCGATCACCAGGGTGACATCCGCGATCCGCGAGTCGTCGGCGCTCCGGTGGCGCTCCACGGATAGCTCGATGATCGCGTCGGTCCGGTCGTCCAGGAAGCGTTCCAGCCGTCGCGTCTTCCGTTCGGCGTACTGCCGCACGGCCTCCGGGACGTCCATGTTCTTTCCCTTGACGATCGTCCTCACGGCAGACCTCCAGGGTGCGCACGGGCCGGCCGATCCGCGGAACGCGGCGTCCGGCGGCAGCCCGGTCCGTCGAGTATAGGGCGGCGATCCAGCGACTTCGACCGCCCTCGGACCCGATCATCGGGGGCCGTCCCGCCCCATGACCGCGGCACTCAGGCCTCCCGGGCGACGGTGAGCGCCGAGACGGCGCCGACCCCCACCTCCAGGAGGGCCCCGGCACAGGCCCCGAGCGTCGCCCCGGTCGTGACCACGTCGTCGACCAGGATCACCCATCGATCTCGCAGCCCGGCCGCCCATGCGGGGTCCACGGCGAACGCCGCCGCGACGTTCACGGCCCGGACGTCGCGCCCCAGCTCGAACTGGGGCGCCGTTGCGCGGTGACGCAGCAGGGCAGGCACCACCGGGAGGTCCAGCGCCCGTGCCGCAGCGCGTGCCAGCAGCTGGGCCTGGTCGTAGCCGCGGGCCGCCCGACGCGCCGCATGGACCGGGACGTGGACCACGACGTCGCCGCCGATGCCGGCCTCGCTCCAGCGCACGGCCGCCGCCGCGCCCAACGGGGCCGCGAGACGCTGCTCGCCGGCGTACTTGAGGGCATGCAGGGCGCTGCGCGCCACGCCGCGGTACGCGGAGCACCATTCCAGCTGGACGAGCGGAAGCGGCACGTCCGACGGCATCCCCATCACGGTTCCCGCCGGGACTCCCGCGCGCGCCGTGAACGCATCGCCGCACGTGCGGCAGAGGGGGGTGCCCTCGCGCCGGCAGCCGACGCACACCGCCGGGAAGGCCAGGTCCAGGATGCGGCCCGGGAGGGAGCCGGGGCGCGCAACCCGGGAGCGCTGCACGTGAGCCACACCGGCGAGGATGGATGCGCCGGCTCAATCCGGGCTCATGCCCGCCCCACGCGGCCCTCACCCCGCGCTCAACCGGCCGTCACCCCGCGCTCAACCGGCCCTCAACGGTCCCTTGCCGACCCGCCGGCCGCCTGCACCCGGACCCGCCGGCCGCCTGCACCCGGCCCGCCGGCAGGCCGGATCCGCGGCTCATCCGACCGCGTCGAGGGCCTCCAGGCGCACCGTGTCGCCGACCGCCGTCCCCGATTCCGCAGCCGCGCCTGCCGCCAGCTCCAGGCAGCCGTCGGCGCCGCGCGCCCACCACACGACCCCCGTCCACGGCCGCAGCCCGGCACGCACCGCCACCACCCGCCGAGTGCCGTCCGGCGCCGGCTTCCCGAGGAAGACCGCGTCGATGGGGAATCGCATGAAGAGCATGTGGATGCTCGATGCCGGCCGGAGCCACAGGCCGCCGCCCGGCGGGAGCGAGGAGCGCCCCATCAGGCCCATGAACCGGCCGCCGAAGGATTCGGCGGTCTCCAGCGGCGACCCCGGGACCGTGCCCCGGGTCAGGTTGCGGGCGCGCAGGAGGCCACCCATGGCCGGGGACGACCCGGCGGGTGATGCCCCACCGGGCGACTCCACGGCGGGCGACTCCACGGCGGGCGACTCCACGGCGGGCGACTCCACGGCGGGCGACACTGCCCCGGGTTGGCTGTCCGTTGCCCTAGCCGCCCGTCCCGTTCACCCCGCCCAGGTTCTTCATGATGAGGATGATCGCCGGACCCAGGATGACGATGAAGAGCGACGGGAAGATGCACCCGACGAGCGGGAAGAGCATCTTGATCGGCGCCTTTGCCGCCATCTCCTCGGCCCGCTGGCGACGCTCGATGCGCAGCTGCTCCGACTGGACCTGCAGCACCTTGCTGATCGAGACGCCCAGCTGCTCGGCCTGGATGATCGCGCCGACGAAGTTGCTGAGGGACGGCACCTCGGTGCGAGGAATGATGTCGCGCAGGGCGTCGCGCCGGGCCTTGCCCACGCGGACCTCGGCCAGCGCCCGCCGGAACTCGTCCACGAGCGGCCCCTGCATCTTCTCCACGACCTTGGCGAGCGCCGCGTCGAAGCCGAGGCCGGCCCGGACGGAGATCGTCAGCAGGTCCAGGGCGTCCGGGATCTGCAGGACGATGGCCTTCTGGCGCGCCCGGACCCGCCGGCTCAGCCAGAACTCCGGGACGATGTAGCCCACCGCCAGGCCGGCAGCGCCGAGGGCGAATGCCAGCACGGGTCCCGTGCTCAGCAGGAAGTTGAACACCAGGAAGAAGAGGATGGCGAAGACGATCGCGGCGATCGCCTTGATGCCCATCCAGTCGGCGACCCGGAGGTCGCCCGGATTGCCGGCCATCGCGAGGCTCTTCTCGGTCCGCGTCGTGAACGACGACGACGTGTAGCGCGACACCGTGCCGGAGAGCCGGCCTGCCAGCGGGCGGAGTGTGCGCTCCAGGAAGGGTGCCTGCAGCTCCAGCTCCTCCAGGTTCTTGGCCTGCATGGTGCCGAGCTGGGTCAGCCGGGCCTGGACCGGGTCGACACCGGAGGAGCCGGCCAGCCCGATCGCGATGAAGAGGATCGCCAGGGCGGCGGCGCCGGCGACGACGAACGGGATCAGGGATTCCATGCCCTACACCTCGATGTCGACGATGCGCCGGATGATCATGAAGCCCGTGAACATCATGATGCCGCCGATGGCGATCAGGATGACCCCCACCGGGATGCCGAGGACCGCGACCTCCGCGTCGAACATCGGCTGCATGAACGTCGGGGCGATGAGGAACAGGAACCCGGCCAGGCCGATGGGGAGGAACGCCACGACGTAGCCGGACATCCGCTGCTGCGCCGTGAGGGTGCGGATCTCGCCCTTGATCCGGACCCGCTCGCGGATGGTGTACGCGATCGAGTCCAGGATCTCGGCGAGGTTGCCGCCCACCTGGTACTGGATGGAGATGGCGGTGACCATCAGCTCGAGGTCCTCGGACCGCACGCGGCGGACGAGGTTCTCGAGGGCCGTCTCGAACGGCAGGCCCAGGTTGACCTCGCGGATGACCCGGGCCATCTCGGTCGAGATGGGCGGCCGCGCTTCGCGGACCACCAGCTCGATGGCCTGCAGGAACGACGACCCCGCCCGCAGCGCGTTCGCGATCAGGGTGATCGTGTCCGGCAGCTGCTTGTTGAACTGGTTCAGGCGCTTCCCCTGGCGGCGCCGGACGTACCAGCGGGGCAGGAAGAAGCCGATGATTGCCCCGACCAGAAGGACGATCGGGTTCTGGAGGGCCGGGAGGGCGAACCCGGCGAGGAACATGACCAGCGGGATGCCCACGATGGCGCCGACCCAGATGAACAGGTACTCGCTGACCTTCAGCTTCAGGTCGGCGCGGGCCAGGTCCCGAGCGATGCTCGTGCCGAAGTCGCGCTGCTCCACGACCTTGTTGAGCTGCGCGATGGCGGCGCTCTGCGAGATGAGGTCGCCCAGCGAGGCGTTCTCGGCGCCGGCCTTCTTCGCCTCCGGGCGCCCCGAGGCGTAGCGCTCCAGGCGGGCGCTGACACCCGTCCCACTGCTCCCGGAGGCGATCCCAATGGTGATCAGGATGATGGCGGCCGCCGCGCCGGCGGCGACGAGGATGGTCAGCGGCACGGTGTGCCCTCCCGCCCGCTAGTAGACGAAGCCGAAGAGTCCGGGCGGCAGGTGGATCCCCATCACCTCGAACTTCTCGACGAACTTCGGGCGGATCCCGGTCGGCTTGAGCCGGCCCTGGATCTTCCCCTCGACGACGCCCGTCTGCTCGAAGATGAACACGTCCTGCATGATGATCACGTCACCTTCCATCCCCTGGACTTCGGTGATGTTCGTGATCCGCCGCGTGCCGTCCTTGAGGCGGGCCTGGTGGACGATGAGGTCGACGGCCGACGCGATCTGCTCGCGGATGGCCCGGAGCGGGAGCTCCACGCCGGCCATCAGGACCATCGTCTCGAGGCGCGACAGCATGTCGCGCGGGCTGTTGGCGTGGCCCGTGGACATCGAGCCGTCGTGGCCCGTGTTCATGGCCTGCAGCATGTCGAGGGCCTCGCCGGAACGGCACTCCCCGACGATGATCCGGTCGGGCCGCATGCGGAGGGCGTTGCGGACGAGCTCCCGGATGGGGATCGCGCCGCGGCCCTCGATGTTGGGCGGCCGGGACTCCAGCGTCACCACGTGCTCCTGGCGGAGCTGCAGCTCGGCGGCGTCCTCGATGGTGATGATCCGCTCGTCGTTCGGGATGAACGAGGAGAGGACGTTCAGGGTGGTCGTCTTGCCCGAGCCGGTTCCGCCGGAGACGAAGACGTTCAGGCGCGCTTCGACGCACGCCTTCATGAAGTCGAACATCTCGGGGGTCGCGGTCCCGAAGCGGATCAGGTCGTCCACCGTGAAGGGGGAGGCGGCGAACTTCCGGATCGTGACGACCGGGCCGACCAGCGAGAGCGGCGGGATGATTGCGTTGACGCGGGAACCGTCGGTGAGCCGGGCGTCGACCATCGGCGAGGACTCGTCCACGCGGCGGCCGATCGGGGCGATGATCCGGTCGATGATCCGCATGACGTGGTCGTCGTTCTGGAAGACGACGTTCGTCAGCTCGAGCTTGCCGTTGCGCTCGATGTAGACCTGCCGCGGGCCGTTGACCATCACCTCGGTGATGGACTCGTCGCGCAGGAGCGGCTCCAGCGGCCCCAGGCCGATGATCTCGTCGGTGATCTGCTCCAGCATCCGCACCCGCTCGGCGCGGGTCAGGGCGAGGCCCTCCTCGTCGATGACCTTGCTGAAGATCTCCTCGATCTGGCGGCGGACCTCGACCTGGTTGGAGAGGTCGAGCTTCGGATCCAGGTCGGAGATGACCCGGCTCTGGATCCGGAACTTGACGTCCCGGAACGACTCGCGGACCGGCGCGGTCGGCAGGAGGCGCTGCGCGGGCGCCAGGGCCGGCCCGCCGCCCGCGGGGGCGCCGGGTCCGGCAGGTGCCGGGGCACCGCCCGGCGCTGGCGCCGGCCCGGGACCGCCGGGTCGAGCGCTTTCGATTCGCTTCAGCAGGGACATCGCCCAACCACCCCTTCACGCTCCCTGGCGGGAGCTCTCATCGACATGCTACCGCCACGCAAAGAGCGACTTCTTGGGGGCCGTCTTGCCCGCCTTCTCAGGCGCGGCCTCCGGCGTCCCAAGGAGCGTCCGAGCGAGCCGGAGGATGTCCTGCGACACCTGCGCCTCGCGGTTGCTGATGAAGAACGGCACGCCCCGGTTGAGGGCGTAGACCACGCTTCGGCCGTCGCTGACGACCGTGTGGTCGACCTTGCGTCCGATCGAGTGCTCGACGTCCGCCACGCGGATGCCCAGCGCCGAGTCGGCGCGATTGAGGACCAGCTCGATCTTGTTCGGGGAGTAGCCCAGCTGATCGGCCACCTCCAGGAAGAGCCGCATGTTCTTGATGCTCGTGATCTCGAGGGTGAGGACCGTCAGGATCACGTCCGCCATGTCCAGCACGGCGAGGGTCGCGTCGCTGAAGGCCGCGGCGCAGTCCACGACCACCAGGTCGCTGCCGGCACGGAGGACTTCCAGGACCCGCCGGATGGCCGCCGGGGTGACCAGCTCCGCCATCTCGGGGGACGGTGGAGCCAGGAGGACCTTCGTGCCCGTCGAGTGGGTGATCACGAAGGTGTCCAGCGATTCGGGCTCGCCGCCGGCCTCCAGCTCGGGGACCAGGTCGGCGATCGACTTGTTCTTGGGATTGAGGTTGAGGAGGACGCCGACGTCGCCGAACTGGAACGAACCGTCGACGAGGACGACGTTGCTGTCCGGCTCCGAGGCTGCCGCGACCGCGAGGTTCACCGCGATCGTCGTTCGGCCCACGCCTCCCTTGGGGCTGAACACCGCGACCACGCGGCCCGGCTCGCGGCCCGCTGCCGGCCTGGGCGCCTGTGCCGCGGGGGCCGCCATCCGGCCGTGCTTCTCGCGCTCCCGCGTGTAGACCTGCCGAATGGAAGCGGTCAGCTCATCGGAGCTGAACGGCTTCACCAGGAACTCCCGGGCCCCGGCCAGCATGGAGCGACGGAGGTAGTCGGCCTCGCCCTGGACGGACATCATGACCACCGCGGAGGAGGGGACGCGGGCCATCAGGAGCTCCGTGGCCGCGATCCCGTCCATCTCGGGCATGTTGATGTCCATCAGCACGACGTCCGGGAGCAGCTTGGCCGCCATCTCCAGCGACTCGGCGCCGGATGCGGCCGCCCCGACCACCTCCACGTCCTTCTCGAAGCCGAGAAGCTTGGTGAGGTGGTCGCGCGTCTCCGAGATGTCGTCCACGATCAGGACGCGGATCTTGTCACTCATCGGCCGGGTGGCCTTCGCCTCAGGTGGGGTGGATGGACGGTGGTGCGTGGGTGGCTCGCGCGGGGCGGCCGCGCGGCGCGCCCCTCGCGACGACGGTGCCGGGGCCTACTTCTTGGGGAGGGTGATCGGGACGACCTGCGGCGGGATCACCGACCACTTGTCGACGAGCTGGGCCAGCGTGATCCCGGTGGTCGTGACGGCGGGCGCGTCCTTGTCCTCCGGCGAGCGCAGGATGAGGGTGATGCTCCCGTCGATCTGCGCCCAGCGCAGGGCTTCCGCCTGCTGGTCGGTGACCGAGAGGATGACGATCTGGGTCTGCCCGTTGAGCGAGGGCGCCGCGGCGCCTCCCTCCTCGTTGCCGGTCTGATCCGGCGGCGGCGGCAGGAGAGCCCCCACGACCTCCAGGTTCTGGATGAGCGCCTTGACCGACGTGTTGTTGATGCCCGGGACGACCACGAGCTGCTTCGACGCGGCGTCGTTGGTCACCACGGGGAACTTGTCCGTGCCGGCGATGCCCAGGACGACGTCCACCCGGTCACCCGGCACGACGAGCGTCCCCACGCCGGAGACCTGGTCCACCTGGACGGACATGGCGCGCTGGCCCGGGCCCAGGAGGCGGGCGATGTTGGCGTCGACGGTGGTCGTGGAGAACGTCTGGGGGCCGATGTTCTGGCCCGTCAGCACGTTGGTGGTGGTGGTGTTCCCGATGACGTCGGACGCCAGCGTGAACGCGTCCGCGGGCTTCTCGGTGATCTTGACGTCCTTCTCCAGGACCATCTCCGTCGTGACCAGCGTGCCCAGCGGGATGTCCACCGCGGCCACGGTATAGGTGGTCATGTTGAGGTCGGGACCCGGCGTGTTGCCGGTGCCCTGGTCCTTCAGGAGCATGATCACCGCGACGGCCACGATCGCCGCCAGGAGGATGCCGATCAACAGGATCAGACGATTGCTGCGCTTCAAGGTTTGTCTCCCCGTTGCCGTGTGACAGGCGGCACCACTCTAGCACCGGTCAAGTGCGGCGCGACTATACAAATGGGCTAGGACCGTTGGGAACAAATGGCAGGATTCGCCGCACGAGACGCGGATTGTCGCGCGGGCATCTGGCGTGGCCCGGGAGTGGACGGGACCGGCCCCGAGGGGGACCCGTCGCGCCCCAGGTGGATCTGCCGATCGAGCTGCTCGCTTCGGGTTGCCGGCACTCGAAGAGCGCCGGGCGGGTGCTGCCGACGATGCGGTGGATGATTGCGGTTGCTGCGAGCCCGTGCCCGCCGGGCCGTCGCCGAATGCCGCGCGGGGCTTCGACAGGGAAGAGAGCAAGAAACGGGTCGCCGGGAAGAACCCCGGCGACCCGTTCCGTGATGCGTCCTAGATGGACGAGCCGACCTTCGAGAGGATCGTCGAGACCTGGCCGCCCAGGAAGATGAGGGCGACGATTGCGACGATCGCGATGAGCGCGAGGATCAGCGCGTACTCCGCGAGACCCTGGCCCTCCTCGTCACGGTCCAGAAGATACGAGATAAGTCCGGACAGATATGCCATGTGGTGTTCACCTCCTTTCCCGGTGGAGTCTCCCGCCTGAGCGGGAGCTGGCGGGGCCCCCGAGACCCCGACGTGCGTTCTGCGCCGCGCCGGCCCGACCGCACCGTGGCCGGATTCCGAGGCTGCGGCTGGGAACCGTAGATCGAGCGTGATCCGGTGTCAAGACCCGGCGGCACCTGGCGGTGCGGCGTCGCGCCGCTTTGGTGGTCCCGGGCGGGGAAGATGCCGGGCCCGGGAAGCGACGATGCCGGGCCCCGACGGGGACCCGGCATCGATGGTGTGGCCGAGGATGCGTCCTAGATGGACGAGCCGACCTTCGAGAGGATCGTCGAGACCTGGCCGCCCAGGAAGATGAGGGCGACGATTGCGACGATGGCGATGAGCGCGAGGATCAGCGCGTACTCCGCGAGACCCTGGCCCTCCTCGTCACGGTGCAGGACAGCGAGGACGTAGTCGATGAGCGCCATGAAGGCCTCCCCTAGATGAGTGCACTCGCCCCGAGATTGGGGCAAGTGGAGGCTACGTCCGCCGGCGGAAGTCCGCCACTCACCACTTCGTACGGGGTCGCCGACCGGTACTTTCGACGGGCCCTCAGATCGGGACGAGACCGCCGAGCAGGCTGCCGGCCTTGTCCACCTCGCTGCCGATCATGCTGAGGACCCAGGCCAGCTGCGGGCGGAACAGGACCAGCACGGCGACGGCGACGAGGGCCGCGAGGGCCAGGATCATGCCGAACTCCACGATCCCCTGGCCCGCCGCGCGCCCCGCCGCCACGGCGCGCGCCCCGTGGCGAGCGCGCTCCGCGGTCACGCGTCGGCGACCGGGGCAGGAAGCGCGAAGCGCACCGTCACGCCGCGCCCATCGGCGGCGAACGTGACGCGCCCTCCGACCGTCGCGGCCCGCTCCGAGATCTCGCGCCGGATCGCCGGCGTCAGGACGGCCACCAGCCCGATCGCCACGGCCCGCGCACGGCGCTCGTCCACCATCTCCCGGAGCGCGTCCGGCATGTCGGGCCGCGGCGCGTCCTCGACTGCTTCGGCCGCGGCCGCGGGGTGGTGCGCCCGGACACCGGCCTCCAGCTCCTCGCCCCAGTCCAGGGTCATCGTCACCTTGTCCGGCCCCCCGTTGACCAGGCCGGCCACCGCCTCGTCGACGATGCGGAAGACGGCGCTCTCCAGCTCCATCGGCAGGCGGCGGTCGCTGCCCAGCGACTCGAACTCCACGGGCACCTGGGCCCGCCGGCTTCGATCGCGGGCGACGCGCCGGAGCGTCGGGACCAGCCCCAGGTCGTCGAGGACCATGGGGCGCACGTCGAAGATGAACGTCTTCGTCGCTTCCAGCGTCCGCTGCACCATCGCCATGAGCTCCTGGACCTCGGCCCGCGCGGCCTCCGGGTCACGGTCCAGGAGGCGGTCCACGATCTGTGCCTGCAGGACGATGTTCGTAAGGCTCTGGGCAGGCCCGTCGTGCATCGCCCGCGCGATGTCGCGGCGGAGGTCCTCCTGGGCCGCGAGGACCACCCGCCCGACGGCCGGCGTCATCGCCAGGGACCCCGCGGGCATCGGCGCGTCGGTGGGCGCCGGCGCCGCGACGTCGTCCGGGAGCCCGTCCACGGCCGCGCGCGTGGCGGCCAGGCTGTCGCGGTAGCGCTGCAGCGTCTTCTGCTTGCCCGCCAGGACGTCCAGCTGGGCTTCCATGACGGCCGCCCGCTTGGTGAGCGTCACCAGCTGGGCGTTCGCCTCGGCCAGCTCCGCGGGCGCGGTACTGCTTCCGATGCCCGCCAGGCGACCGGCGGCCTGGGAGCGCTTCAGCTCGTGGCGCGCCGCCTCCGTCCGCGACTGGCCCACGAGCAGGTCGATCTCCGCGAGCTCGCGCTCGAGACCCTCAAGCTCGCGGTCCAGCGTTGCCACGAGCGTCGCCCGGGCGCCCACGGCGTCGTCCGGCGCCGCCGTGCCGGGAGGCTGGGGCGCCGCGGAGTCGTCGGGCATGGCGCGCGATCAGTCTTCCGGCATCCGGATCCAGCCCTGGCGCATCGCGTACACCACGGCCTGGGTCCGGTCGTTCACGGCCAGCTTCCGCAGGATCGAGCTCATGTGGTTCTTCACCGTCTGCTCGCTGATGGAGAGCTGGTAGGCGACCTGCTTGTTGGTCATGCCCTGGGCGATGTTGTCCAGGATCTCCACCTCGCGCGGGGAGAGCGGGGCGAAGATCGGGGCGGCCTCCTGGCCGTAGACGGCCAGCTCGCGGAACTCCTTGAGCACCCGCGAGGCGACCGCCGGCTTGGCAAAGACCTTGTCGTTGATGAGGAACTCGCCCGTGGCCACCCGTCGAATGATCGTGACGAGGTCGTCCGGCCCCACGTCCTTGAGGATGAACGCGGCCGCGCCGGCGCGGATCGCCTGGAAGAGCGCCTCCTCGTCCTCGTCGGGAGCCAGGATGATGATCCCGGTGGCGGGGAGGTCCCGCTTGATCCGCTGCGTCGTCTCGATCCCGCCGGGAGGCGGCAGGGTCAGGTCCATCAGGATGATCGCGGGGTCGGTCTCGAGCGCCGCGTCGTGGGCAGAGCGGCCGTCGTCGGCCTCCCCCACGATCTCGAAGTCGGGCTCCCGCTCCAGGATCGCCCGCATCCCGACGCGCA
Organism: uncultured Chloroflexia bacterium; assembly: GCA_963810065.1. Classification (GTDB taxonomy): domain Bacteria; phylum Chloroflexota; class Limnocylindria; order Limnocylindrales; family CSP1-4; genus CTSoil-043. The sequence continues at coordinate 229,638 of CAWELX010000006.1, forward strand.
CGAGGGCGTGGTCGTCGACGAGCAGAATCCGGGTCTGCTCACCGTTGCCGCGACGGTCGGGTCCACCCCGCCGGCGGTCCTGCCCGGAATAGGTCATCCGCTGTCTCCTCTCTCGTCGACGGGGATGTCGAGCACGACGACGGTCCCGCTCGCGGGTTGCGACCGGATCTCGAAGCGTGCCGTGGACGAGCTCCGCCCGCTCTCGCATGAACTGCAGCCCGAAGGTGCGCCGGCCGGGGATGCTCACCGCGTCCAGGTCGAACCCACGGCCGTCGTCGTGGACCTCCAGGATCCAGTGATCGCCCGCCAGGCGGGTCGAAAGCGTGACCTGCTGTGCCCCGGCGTGCTTGCGGACGTTCTGCAGGGCCTCCTGCAGGACCCGCAGGACCACGACCTGCTGCTCGTCCGAGAGCCCGTCGGTCGGCGCGGCGAGGTCCACCTCCACGGTCGCGCCGGTCAGCGCGGAGAGCGTGTCGGCGGCGTCGCGCAGGCTGCCGTCCAGGCCCACCTCGTCCAGGATCGGCGGGCGCAGCTGGCTGATGAAGGCCCGCACGTCGCCGAGGTCGCGGCGGAGGCGGTCGCGCAGGAGGCGCAGCTCCATCCGCGCGGCAGCCCGGTCGCGATCCACGATCTTCTCGATGTACTCCACGCCGAAGATCGCGTTGGCCAGCGCCTGCGCCGGTCCGTCGTGGATCTCCTGGGCCAGCCGCGTGCGCTCCGCCTCGCGGGCCTCGACGATCCGCATCTGGAGGTCGTCGGCGAGGTCCGGCGCCGCCGGATCCGCCAGCAGCGACGCGTCGCCGCGCTCCAGGAAGAGCCAGGTGCGCTCCAGGCCGCGAACGGCCAGCTCCAGCCGTGCCAGCTCCGTGTGGCGCTCACCCAGCTCCGACGTCCGAAGGGCGATCCTCCGTCGCAGCTCCGAGGAGCGGCCCTCCTCGGCCTCGGCCTCGGCGGCGGACTTGGCCGCAGCCTCGGCGGCGGACTTGGCCGCGCCCGGCCGCAGCCTCGGCGGCGTCCACCCGGTTCGGGGCGTCGGTGCTCTCGGCTCCGGCGGCGGTGGCTCGCCGGCCGCCCGGTGTGGCCGGGGTGGGATCGGCCGGGGTCACGCGATCCGCAAGGTCCAGGGCGTCGCTGTCGCCGTGCCAGACGCCCAGGTCCTGGTGGAAGGCCTCGCGGTACCGCTCGGTCACCGCGCGCAGCGTGTTCGCGGCGTAGGACAGCGCCTCCTTCGCCTCCGCGTGAAGGGTGTCGAATCGCCCTGTCGCCGCGTCGCCGGCGCCGATCTCCGCGCTCATCTGGCGGCCAGTATACGAGTGCTCACGGGCAGGCCACGCGGTAGACCCGGATCGACGCGCCGCCGGGCGCCCCCGCGGCGGGCGGCGGCAGGGCGACGGGCGCCAGGCAGGCGGCGTCCGGGTCGGTTGCCAGCCGGTCCGGCCACTGGCCGTGGGCGCCGTCGAGGATGACCACCTGCGCCCCGAACGTGCGGGCCAGGTCCACCACGCTCGCGACGGGCTCGTCGGGGAGGCTCAACGCGGAGACCCGGTTCGCCTCCGCGACCCAGACCGGGTGGTTCGCGATGACGGGAGTGGCGCCGTCCAGCGGGATGCCCGCCCCGGCCATCCGTCGGCCCAGGTCCGCGTACACGGCACCCGTCCCGGCGGCCTGCCCGCCGTAGGCGATGACGCCGGGCACCATGAAGAGGACGGCCCCGAACCCGGCGAAGAGCGGGCCCAGCCAGGCCACCGGACGGGTCCAGCCGCGCCGGCGGCCCACCCACGCCAGGCCCTCGTCCAGGCCGGCCAGGCCGGCAACCACCAGGAGCACCGCGAACGGGATCGACGCGTGGAGGAAGGTCCCCCAGCGCGTCTGGACGGGGAACACGAGCGTCGTCACCAGGAAGGTGGCCAGGGCCAGGACCAGCAGGGGTCGCAGGGCCCGGAAGCGGGCTGCCCACGGCAGGGCGACCAGGCCGACCAGGGCCAGCGGGGCGCCGGGCACCAGGAGGACGTTCAGCAGGTTGTGGGCGAAGCCGTCCACGCGGTGCTCCAGCCAGGCGGCGGGGCCCAGGGCCAGGTAGTCGCCGGCGGTGGCCGGGTCCTGCCAGGCGAAGATCTCGAAGCCCGTGATGGCCCACGCGTTGGTGATCGCCTGGCCGGGCAGGGGCGAGCCGAAGACCAGCCAGTTCCGGAGCAGCCAGGGCGCCATCACGGCGACGGCCACCGCGCCGGGGACCGCGATCGCCCGGACGACGGCGCCGGCACCCCGGCCCCGGAGACCCCAGGCGGCGACCAGCGCCCACGCCAGGCCCACCCACGCCGCCTCGTTGCGTGCCAGCCCTGCCACGCCGATGAGCAGGCCCAGCCCCACCAGGCGCACGTCCAGCAGGCGCTCCGGCGGCCGCCGCAGCAGGCGCACCATCAGCAGGCAGGCCAGGAGCGCCGGGAGGCCGTAGGCGTTCATCGAGTCGAGGTGCGCCGAGGGGAGCACGAGGGGCAACGACACCGCCGCCACCAGCCCGGCCCCCAGCGCCAGCGTCCGCGACCGCTCCACGGGGAGTGAGCGTTCCTCGGCGACGTCCGCCGCGATCCGCCACGCCGCCACGGGGACGAAGGCCCCCAGGAGCGCCGCGACGGGGAGCGTCACCCCGTAGGCCGTGGAGCCGGAGAGCAGCATGGGGACCAGCCCCAGCACGCTGGGCAGCGGCTGCCAGATCTCGAAGGCCGCGCGGGGGAAGAAGAACCCGAACGCCCCCGTCAGCGGATCACGGGCGGGCGTGGCGTAGGACCAGATGACGTCCGAGACGAAGCCCCGCCCCTCGGCGAGGTTGCGGGCGACGCCCCAGTAATAGGCGGTGTCCTCCGGGATGGGAAAGGAGACCTGGCCGGCCGCCCACAGGCGGACCACGAGCGCCGCCACGAACACGAGACCCGCGCTCAGCCAGGCCTCGCGGCGGGACGGGCGCCACGAGCCCGACGCCTCCGGGCGCGCTGCCGACGCCTCCGGGCGCGTCGCGGGCGCAGTGACCGGGACGTCGTTCGCGCTCACCGGCCGGCCCCGCCGCTCACCGGCCGGCCTCCGCGCAGCGCGTGTCGCCGGCGTCCAGGCAGACCGGGTACAGCGCCACGCCCAGGGCGCCCGGCGGCAGCGGCGCGGCGTCCGGCAGCTGGCGTGCCGGCCGGCTTGCCACCGGCGCCCCCAGCCACGCCGGGCGCGGGCCCCCGTCCAGGATCGGCGCGACCGAGGCCACCGAGTCCGCCCGGTTCAGGACCAGCCAGCGGATGTCGTAGGCGCGGGCCACCTCCTCGATCGTGGCGAGCGGGTCGTTCACCAGGACCACGCCCCCGTGGCCCGTCCAGTACAGCGTCCCGGAGGCGTCGATCGACATCACGCGGTCGTCCGGCGCCGCGCCGGCGTCGACCAGGCCGCGGTCCACCAGCTGGAAGTCGTCGCGCCGGCCCGCCCACACGCCCTGGGTCACGATGGCGCTCCCGATGGCGACCACCACCGCCGTCCCGATGGCCGCCGCCGTGAAGAACCGCGTTCCCGCCTCCGCGTCCCACGACGATCGCCGGACGGCGACCCAGGTGACGGCAACCGCGATCCCCTCCAGCGCCAGGATGTAGGCGTAGGGCGCCAGGGCCACGGCCGAGTGGATGAAGGTCCCGCCGGGCACGTGGACCGCCGAGACCAGCGCGGAGAAGGCGAAGAGGAGCCCGGCGTACGCGAAGAACGGCCCGAAGGCCAGCGAACGCCGGCGGGACCAGCCACCGATGAGCATCAGCGGCGCCAGCACCACGCCACCCACCAGGATCGCGAAGATCGTCATGGCGGCCACCAGGCCGCCGATGCGGCTGGCCGCCAGCGGACCCAGGCCCTGGGAGAGGAGCCACTGGAGGTTCGCCGGGGTCGTGATGCTGTTCCACTCGTCGATGGAGCGGATGAAGAGGACCTTGCCGGACGTCGACGACGGCGAGATGGAGCCGAAGACGGCCAGCTGGCGGGCCAGCCACGGCGCCACGACCACGAGGAACAGGGCGAAGCAGGCGACCGCGGCCCACATGGGGATCGCCGGCCGTCGCGCGCCGCGGCTGCGCCAGGCCGACCAGCGATCCCACGCGAAGGCGATCCCCAGCGCGGCCCCCACCAGCACGCCGTCGGTGCGGGCCAGCGTCGCCAGGCCCACCAGGAGCCCGCCCAGCGCGAACGCGCGCGCGTGGCCCTGCAGGCCGCGTGCCCCCATCCAGAGGGCCGCGGCGACCAGCGGCTGGTAGAGCCCGAAGTTGTCGGGCTGGGCCATGAAGACGGCGCTCGCCGCCGGGATGGCGATGAGCACGCCGGCGCCGACGGCCACCAGCCGGGTGGTGCCGGCGTCGCGCGCCAGCGCCCAGGTGAGGGGTGCGGCCAGGGCGCCCAGGAAGGCGAACGGGAGCGCGGAGGCCAGCGCCGTCGGGCCCATCAGCCAGATGAAGGGGACCTGGACGATGGACGCCAGCGGCATCCAGTGGGCGTTCGAGGGCACGGGGAGCGTGGGGAACGCGGGGATCGACCCACCCACCTCCGGGAAGATCCAGATCGCGTCGATCGTGAACCCGTGCCCCGCCGCCAGGCTGTGGGCGACGTCCACGTAGTAGAAGGAGTCGGGGTAGGCGGGGTCGGCGAAGCCGACGAGCAGCACCAGCCGCACGACGAGGGCGAGCGCATAGAGGGCGATTGGCGTCCCCACGGTGGTGCACGGTAGCACCACGCAACGGTCGCGCCAGCGGTACGGATGGGCTATGGGCCGGTCCACGGCGGGGGGTTCCGCGCGACCCGCGCGCCGTTACGATGCCGCCAATGCTCCCGCGCGCGCGCTCGTCCAGATCGTGGCTCCCCCTGTGGCTCGCCGCGGGGGTGATCGGCTGGCTGGGCCTGGGCTGGATCGCGCTGCGGCTGGCCGGGCTGGAGCCCCCGCGCCTGGGCGACGACCTCCGGCTCCTGGTGGACGCCGGCGCCCGCTGGCAGGACGGGCTGCCCCTGTACACGACGGTCCCGCCCGGGACGCCGCTCGAGGCGGAGTCGCTCTTCTACTCCTACCCGCCGATCGTGGCCCAGGCACTGGCGCCCTTCTCCAGCCTGCCGTTCATCGCGATCTTCCTGGCCTGGACCGCGGGGGCGGTCCTTGGCCTGTGGGCCGTCGCGCGGCTCCTGGGCCGCAACGGTCGCGCGCTGGCCGGGCGCACCCTTGCTCTCGCCCCCTTCACGTACCCGCTGGCCGTCGCCCTGCTCATGGGCAACGTGAACGCGTGGTTCCCGGCCGCGATCGGCCTGGTCCTCGTGGCGATCCTGGGTGCGCGTCGCGGCGGGACCCCGGCTGCCGGCAGCACCCTGGCTGCCGGCGGCACGCTGGCGGCCGGCGCCGCCCTCGCCGTGGCGACCGCGGCCAAGATCCACCCGGTCTCGCTGGGGCTGTGGCTCCTGGTCCGGGGGATTCGCGAGGGTCGCTCCGGGGCCTCCTGGAGGATCCTGGCCGCGGCGGCGATCGCCGGCCTTTGCCTGCTGGCGGCGAGCCTGGCGATCGGTGGGATCGCCCCCTGGGAGGCCTACCTCGACTTCCTGCGGGGGAGCGCGGGCGCCGCGGACATCGTGAGCCCGCTGAACGTGGGGCCGGCCTCCCAGCTGGCGCTCCTGCTGGGCCTCTCCGACGAGGTCGCGCGATCGGTGCACGTCGTGGTGGCCATCGTCGCGCTCGGCGGGACCGCCGCCGCCGCCCGCTGGATCCAGGATCCGGTCGAGAGCTTCGGCTGGGCCACGGCGGCGTCCCTCGTCGTCCTCCCCGTCACCTGGTTCCACTACCCGGTGCTGCTGATCCCCATCGCCGTGGCCGCGGCCTCGCGGGCCCGCGGACCTGCGGCGGGGCGGACGGGGCTGATCCTGGCCGGGGCCCTCGTGGTGGCGGCTGCGGCCATCGTCGCGCCGGTCGTCGTGTGGGTGTCCGCGGCCCTGGTCCTGGCCGCGGCCCGCGTGTCGCGGGGCGCCGCGGCTCCAGAAGCCGGCGCCCCCGATGCCGCCGCGTTCCCCGGGGCTCTGCCCGCCGCGCACCCGGAGGCCCCGGAAGCACCGTGAACCGCGCCCGCCCGCCGCTGTCGGACGTCGTCTTCCTGGCGATCTCGATCGCCTTCGTCGGGCTGCGCCTCTTCGACGTGCCGCCGTGGAACCAGAGCGTGGACGCGTACGCCTACTGGCAGCCGGTCGTCGGGGGCAACCCGTACCAGGCGGCGACCGTGGGGTCCATGGGCGCATACCTCTACTCGCCGGCGTTCAAGCTCCTGTTCGTGCCTCTCGGCGCGCTCCCGTGGCCCGTCTTCAACGCCCTGTGGACCACGCTGAATCTTGCCGTCCTGCGCGCCGTGGCCGGGCGCTGGGCGCTGGCGCTCCTGCTCTTCCTGCCCGTCCCGTTCGAGATCGTCTCGGGCAACGTCCACCTCCTGTTCGCCGGCGTGGCCGCGTGGGGGCTCACCCGCCCGTCGCTGTGGGCGCTGCCGCTGCTCACGAAGGTCACCCCGGGGGTCGGCGTGCTCTGGTTCGCCGTCCGGCGCGAGTGGCGGCCGCTGGCGGAGGCCGCGCTCGTCACCGCGCTCGCCGTGGGGGTGTCGTTCGTGCTGGTGCCGGCGTGGTGGACCGAGTGGCTGCAGGTCCTCCAGTCCGGCCAGTCGGTGCCCGTCGGCTCGCCCGGCTGGTACCTGCCCGTCGCGCTGTGGGTCCGGCTCCCCATCGCCGTCGCGCTCCTGGCCTGGGGTGCCTGGACCGGGCGCCGCTGGACGATCCCGATCGCGATGGTCGCCGCGATGCCCGTGCTGTGGCTGAACAGCCTGGCCGTCCTGGTGGCCCTCGTCCCGCTCGTGCAGGGCCCAGGGCCCGGCATGCGTGCCCGAAGGACGCCGGGCCGTGGGTGACCGACTCGTCGCCCTCCAGTCCCCGCGGGTGCGCCGGGCGGCCCGGCTGGGAGTCTTCGCGCTCGCGGTGGTCGGCGGGCTGGCAGGGATCGGCGTCCTGCTGATCCACGTGACGGGCGACCCGCTCTCCGACGTGCGGGCGTACTACGACGCCGGGGCGCGCCTCAACGCGGGCCAGCCCCTGTATCCCCCGGGCGCCGACCCCAACAGCGCCGAGTTCTACCGCTACCCGCCCCTCCTGGCGATCGCCTTCCGGCCGCTGGCGCTCCTGCCCTACGCCGCCGCCGCGGCGATCTGGGAGGTCGTGGTCGTCGCCAGCCTGGTGGGCACGCTGTGGCGGGTGGGCCTGCGCCGGCGCGAGACGTGGCTGGCGGTGGGCCTCCTGGGCATCCCCATCGCCTGGTCGGTCGCCATCGGGCAGGCGCAGGTCCCGCTGACGTTCCTGACCGCGCTCGGGGCGCCCTGGGCGATCGCGCTCGCGGCGAACCTGAAGCTCTTCCCGGCGCTCATCGCGCTGTGGTGGATCGGCCGGCGCGCGTGGCGCTCGCTCGGGATCTTCGCCGCCTGGGTGGCCGGCCTGGCCCTCTTCCAGCTGGTCCTGGAGCCCCAGGCCACCATCGACTTCCTGGGCACGCTCACGCTCCAGCAGGTGGGCGACGTCCGGAACCTCTCGCCGTATGCCCTGTCGCCGCTCCTGTGGGCCGTGCTGGCCGTCGCCGGCGCGCTCATCACGCTCCGCCTGGCGCCCGGGCGCTGGGGCTGGGCGGCGGCCGTGGCGCTCAGCGTGCTGGCGACGCCGCGCCTCCTCGTGTACATGCTGATGACGCTGCTTGCCGCGCTTCGCGATCCACGTCGAGGTCCGGCATGAGATGGTCGATGTCCGCGCGCACGCGGGCGCCGCTGCCACCGGACCAGCGAAGACTCCTAGCCGTGACGGGGATCGCCGCGTGGTTCGCCGTGAGCGGGATCTCAGCGTGGATCATCGTGGCGCCGGAGACGTGGGCGGAGGACGCTCGGCGCAACCTTGCTGCCGCACAGGCGCTCCTGGACGGGAGTTTCGGGAGCGTGGAAGGCTACCTGTACTCTCCCCTGGCCGCGCTGTTGACCACCCCGTTCACGCTCGTGCCAGAGGCCGTGGCAATCTGGGCATGGCTGGCATTCAAGGCCGCTCTCATCGTCGTTGGCGGTTACGTCGCGCTTCGCGGGCGTCCGACTGCCGAGCGCGTCGCGGCCGCCATCGCTGCCGTCGCCTTCCTGCCGATCCTGTATGACCTGGAGCTCGGCAACGTCACCGTCATGCTGGTCGCGGCCCTCGCGATCGTCGCCTGGCGTGGGGACGGCTACCTCACCGGCGTGCCACTCGGCCTGGTGCTGGCCACCGCCCCCAAGCCCCAGCTGATCTTCTTCCTGCTCTGGATGGTCCTCTACCGCCGTCGCAGCCTCGTCGGGGCCCTTGGTACGGCGGTCGCCGCCACCGGCCTCACGGTGCTGGTCGTCGGGCTGGACCCGTACCGCGCCTGGATCGAGGCGCTGCGGGCGCCGACCTATCTCAGCGGCAGCCAGCTGGGCAACAAGTCGCTCACGACGCTGCCCACGCCGCTCGCGGCCGTGAGCATCGTCGCGTCGCTCGGCCTGGCGCTCCTGGCGCTGCGCCGCGGCCGGTGGCCGGCCCTGGCGGCCGCCCTGGCGCTCGGACTCCTCGTCTCGCCGTACACCCTCGTCTACGCGGCGGGAGTCTTCCTCGTTGCGGCACCGGCACTCTGGATGGGTGCCCCGGGCGTGCTCCTGGCCCTGGCGCTGGTCGCGCCGGTTGGCCTCGTGGTCGCCTTCCCTGCCTGGGTGGGTGCCGCGCTGGTTGCAGCGGCCGTCCTCCCGCGCGAGGCCTGGCACGCCGTCGGGCGCGGTCTTGCCGCGGATCCGGTGGCTGACCGCCAATCGGCGCCGTCCACGCCGATGGCACCAACTCCCTAGACTCCCCGCCATGCAGTCGCAGCCCAGCCTCACGATCGTCCTGCCGGCGTACAACGAGGAAGCGCGCCTGGGCCCGGCCCTCGACGAGCTGTTCGGCTACCTGCGCCGCCACGGCGAGCAGGGACGCGACGGGGCGCCGGGCGCCGCGCGCCTGCCCGACGACGTGCGCGTGCTGGTGGTCGACGACGGGAGCGCCGACGCGACGGCCAACCTCGTGCGCGCCCGCCCGGAGACCCGGGAGACCACGCCCGCCGGCGCGCCGCTCCTGGCCCTCCTGGCGGTCCCCCACGGCGGCAAGGGCGCGGCGGTGAAGGCCGGGATGCTGGCCACCGAGACGGACCTCGCGATCTTCACCGACGCGGACATGGCCACGCCGCCGGACCAGCTGCCGCTCCTGGTGGAGGCGCTGCGCGACCACGACCTGGCCCTGGGCAGCCGGATCCAGCCCGATGGCAGCGACATGCGCCGCTCCCAGCCGGGATTCCGCCGCCTCCTGGGGCGCGCCTTCCATGGGCTGGCCTCGGTCTGGGCGGTGGGCCACGTGCAGGACACGCAGTGCGGCTTCAAGGGGTTCACCCGCGAGGCTGCCCACGACCTGTTCGCCCAGCAGCGGATCACCAGCATCGTCTTCGACGTGGAGGTCATCTACCTCGCCCGGCGGCGCGGCTACCGGATCGCGGTGGTCCCGATCGTGTGGTCGGACAAGCACGGCTCGCGCATGCACCCCGGGCTGCGCCTGGGCCTCCACGTGGGCTGGGACCTCTTCCGGACGCCGTTCCTGCACCGCAGGGTGGCGCGGCGGCGCTAGGGGGCGGCGGATCGCGACCCCACTCGCCCGGGTCGCCTCCCGGGCTACGGCGGGAGCACCAGCCGGAAGCTCAGGTAGGAAGCCGCGACGAGGACCACAAGCGAGAACACCGCCCACGCAATCCGCACGGGCCGACCCGCGGCAGCGATCACCCAGCCGACGGGGAAGGCCACGGCCAGGTAGCGGTCCGCAGAGACAAGCCGGCCGGATGCGAGAACGCTCAGGACGGCGATCAGGATCAGGACGACATAGGGGGCGGGCACGCCGGCGCGAGGGGCCAGGATCCCCGCGACCGCGGTGACGGTGAGCAGCACGATGAACGCCCCACCCACCAGCAGCGGGTTCCCCAGGATGGGGACCGGAGACCACGCGCCTGAAGGCTCGACGACCTGGGGGAGCCCGCCCGCGTAGGCCGCATCCCACACCGCCTGCCCGTGGAGTGCCGCGAGCGGATCGCCGTTGACCACGCCGAGGTACCCGAAGAAGGCCCCCACGGCCAGGGGCCCCAGGGCCAGCCACGGGATGGTCCGGCGGCGGTCGGGTCGGCTCCACAGGATCATCAGCAGGGGCACACCCAGGGCGATCCCCGGCAGTCGCGTCACGGCGGCCATCGCGAAGAGCACGCCCATCCGGGCCGCCCGACCGCGCTCGGCGGCCAGGAGCGAAGCCGCCGACAGGAGCAGGAACAGGCTGTCCGAGTAGGCCATGCTGAAGGCCGTCCCGCCCCCGGCGAGCGCGAGGAAGACCGCGCCCAGGACGGCCTGCCGCTCTGACACGACGACGCGCCCCAGGCGCAGGACGACGAGCAGGGCCGCGGCGAAGGCGACGTTGGACAGCAGGACCGCGAAGACGGAGCCGTCCCCGCCGGCCAGGCGGGTCATCGCGATGGACGCCGGATAGCCCGGGAAGAACACGGTCAGGGGGAACGGGCCGTTGGTCGGGTTCCCGGCGTACCCGGACGCCGCGAGGAGGAGGTAGTTGACGCCGTCCCAGCTGGTCAGGCTGGAGAGGATGGGGATGTCGGTCCACAGCATCTTCGCGCCCGTCGGGCTCACGGCCGCCGTCGCCGAGATCCCACGCTGGGCCTCGGCCAGCACGGCCGCGGCGAGGACCGCGAGCCGCCCCAGGAGGAACGCCGCCAGCACCATCCGGGTCCCGGGATCCCCGGCCACGGCGAATCGACCCTGTGGGGCCGGGATCCTGGAGGCGCCTGTCATCTGCGGATCGTGCGCCATTTCGTGCATCCGATGCAGGGGCCGTCTACAGTCCTCGTCGTGTCACTCACCGACCCCGTCATTCCGGAGGACGTGACCACCTCGCCGGATGTCGCTGCTCCGACCAGGCGGCGCGGCCTGGCGGCTCTGGTCGGCATCCTCGTGCTCGCCGCCTCCTTCGTCGTGCTGTACTGGTCGGCGCGCGGGTTCAGCGCCGGACGCCCGGACTTCTACTACCTCGCCGACGCGCTCCTGCACGGCCGGACGTGGCTGGAGCGGGGCTTCGGGATCTACGACATCGTGGTTGTCGGCGACCGGGTGTACGTGCCGTTCGCCCCGTTCCCCGCCTTCGTGCTCGCGCCGCTCGTGGCCCTGGTCGGGCCCGTGAGCGCAGCGACCGTCGAGCCGGTGGTCAACTGCCTGCTCGCCGTCGCAGGCCTCGGACTCCTGTGGCGACTCGCCGGGCGGCTCGGCGTCGCCTCCCTGGCGGACCGCGCCTGGCTCGTGATCCTGTTCGGCTTCAGCACGGCGACCTGGTGGATCACGATGCGCGGCGGCGTGTGGCACACGGGCCAGCTGATTGCCTCGATCATCACGTTCGCCGGCCTGCTGGAGGCGTTCGGGCGCCGCCGGGCGATCGTGATGGGTCTGCTTGCCGGTGCCGGCTTCCTGACCCGCGCGACGCTCCTGGCTGCCCTGCCGTACTGGGTGTGGCGCTCACTCCCGGACGCCGTGCGAGAACGGCTGCCCGCGGACCTCGGCGGGGCGCTGCGGGCAGCCCTGCCGAAGCTGGTCATGGTCGCGCTCGGCTTCGCGCCCGCGTTCGCCTTTGCGCTCTGGTACAACGTCGTGCGCTTCGGCAACCCGTTCGAGTCCGGGTACGGGATCGCGGCGCTGCCCGAGTTCCTGGAGGCGCGACGCGCCCTCGGCGTCTTCTCGCTGGCGCACGTCAGCATGAACCTGGAGTACTTCCTGGTCCACCTTGGCCAGTCCATCCCTACGTTCCCGTGGTTCAAGCCGGATGGCCTGGGGCTCTCGGTCCTGCTGACCAGCCCGGGCCTGCTCATGGCCGTCCGCGCCGACTGGCGTCGGCGCGAGACGATCGCGCTGGGCGTGACCGCGCTCCTGGTCCTGGCGCCGAGCATCCTCTACTACGGCGGCGGCTGGTGGCAGTTCGGCTACCGCTACGCGCTGGACTGCTTCCCGTTCGTGATGGCGCTCTGCGCGATGGCAGCCGCGCGTCACGGCATCGGCTGGGGCTGGCGCGCCCTGATCCTGTTCGGAGTGGTCGTCAACCTCTACGGGGTCTACTGGAACTACAGCCCCTGAGTGGTCAGGGCCGCCAGGTGGACGCCGTCATCGAGAGGTGGCCGACGATGCTCCGGTAGTAGGCGCCGGGCTTGTACGGATCCAGGATCCCGGTGGCGCCGGCCGTGCGGACGGAGCTGAACGTGCTCTTGTAGGTCACCTTGCGTGCCGGGTCGCTCCAGAAGATCTGGGACATCGTCTGGTTGGTCTTGAAGAGCCCGCGGATGATGTACGAGGCGCTGGCCAGCGTCTCCGCGAAGACGGCCCGTGCGCCCGCCCGCAGGAACCCCGCGCCGAAGTTGTCCACGCGCTTCCGCGCCACCGTCAGCGTGGGGTTCGCCCGTCCGGGCTCGGAGCTGCCGGCGGAGTAGCAGGCGTGGTTCAGGATCACGACCGCGTTGGGGGCCAGCTTGATGTAGCTCCGGACGTAGGACTCACCGTAGTAGGTGGTCCTGGTGTTCCCGCTGCCGGCATAGGCGTTGAGGCCGAAGCCGTCCACCTTGGTGGGCGTCAGGGTGGCGTTGTAGGGGTTCGGGAAGCCGTTGCCGTGCCCCAGGTAGACCAGCAGGTTCGCACCCTGCGCCGCCGACTTCACGCGCGTCCAGGTGGCGTTGGGGGTGTAGATCTCCAGCACGCGCGCGCCGTAGGAGCGGGCCTGCGCGGCATAGCCACGGGCGGCCTTCAGGTAGATGCTCGTGTTTCCACCCGATGGGCCGACCACGATGACGACCTTGATCCCGGAGGCAGAGGCGGGGGAGGGGGCGGCGGCGAGACTGCCGGCCGCGAGCAGCGCTGCGAGGAGGGCGACGAGGAAGCCGCGCCGCGGGGCTTTCGTCGCGAGGGAGCTGGCGGCCGCCCGCAGGGCGACTCGGACATCCAACGACATGATGCTCCTTCCTACCGGAACGCCGCGCTGGGGCGTGGCGACGATGGGATGCGCGCCGGGCGGAGGTTGGGGAACACCCGCTGGGGATGCGGGCAAACGTGGCGGGTCCGGCGCACCCGTCCGTGGTGCTGCCTACCTTCGCCCATCCGGCGGGTTGTTGTCCACCCGCCGGTTGGTACATGCCTACCGGGCCGAATGGTCCGGTGCGGCCGCGCGCCGCCACGAGCCCGGTGACCGTTGTGCTCACGCGCCGCCACGAGCCCGGGGCGGCCGTTGCGCACGCAACCGGTGCTATTCTCGGCCCCGATGACCCCCGTCTCCCCCGACCTCGACCCTCCCTGTCCCCCGGCGCTCGCCCCTGCGGCGGGCGCCGTCGATGCCTCGGAGCCCGCTTCCCAGGCCACAGCGCGTCCCCCGGCGGTCCCGGGCAGCCTGCGCGCCGTGCGCCGTCCGTTCGACACGCTGGACCCCGCGGCCTGGGACGCGCTCGCGGCCGCCTCGCCGTGGGCGACCCCGTTTGCGCGCTGGGGCGCCCACCGCGCCTGGTGGGACGCGTACGGCGCGAACGCGCACGAGCAGACCCTGGTCGTGGTGGACCCGGCGGCCCCCGACCCGGAGCGTCCCGTGGCCATCGTCCCGCTGATGCATCGCCACGAGGTGGAGCCGGACGACGCCATCCTCCGCACGCACCTCCGCGGGGACGCGCACCTGCCGGTCACGCCGGTGGCCCCCACGGCCAAGGCCGTCTTCTTCGGTGCCAGCTACCACGTGGACTACGCCACCCTGCTCGCGCGGCCGGCCGACCTCCCGGCGGTCGCGGAGGCCGTGGCCCTGGCACTGGCGACGCCAGCCGACGCCCACGACCCGGAGCACCCCGACCCCTGGGACGTGGTGGATCTCCGCCGCCTCCGCTGCGCAGACCCGGCGGCCGGCGCCCTGGCCCAGGCGTTCGAGGCCCGGACCGGGGCGGGCTGGACGGTGGTCCGCGAGCGCGAGGACGTCTGCCCGGTGGTGACCTTTGAGCCGGGCGCGGACTTCGATGCCTACCTCGGGACGCTGGGCAAGAAGGAGCGCCACGAGGTGCGGCGCAAGATCCGCCGCGCGGAGGCGGCCGGCGAGGTCCGCCTGGAGCGCTCCACCGATCCGGTGGGCGACCTGGACCAGTTCGTGGACCTCCACCAGAAGCGCTGGGGCGCCCAGGGGCTCTTCCCGCCGACCCCGGGCGGCGACCAGAGCCGCGCCTTCTTCCGCCGGCTCTTCGAGCTGCTCGACGGCGATGGGACCTTCCAGCTCCACTTCCTGGCGGTGGGCGGCCGGCGGATCGCGGCGGGCGTCTGGTTCGAGGACGCGGACGCCTGGTACCTGTACAACGCCGGCGTGGATCCCGAGGCTCGCGAGCTGTCGCCCGGCGTCCTCATGAGCGCCAAGGCAATCGAGGGTGCGATCCTGGCCGGCCGGCGCCGCTTCGACTACCTCCGTGGCGACGAGCCCTACAAGTACGAGTGGGGCGCGGTGGACGAGCCCATCCAGCGCCTCCTTGTCGTGCGAACGGGGAGCTGAGATGGGTGCCCCGCTTCCCGGCGACCCCTGCGTCAAGCCCAAGGACCGGCCGCCGGTCCCCGGCGGAGCGCCGGTGCGCGTCGTGGAGCTGCTGGCCACCGGGACCAACGGCGGCGCCCAGGAGCACGTCTACTCGCTCCTCTCGCGCCTGGACCGCGGTCGCTACCAGCCCACCGTGATCTCGCTCTCGCACGGGAGCGCGGAGCGCAAGATCCAGCTCCTGGGGATCCCGGTCCACGTCATCGACGAGCCCGACGACGCGATTGCCGTGGGCGCCGTGGCGGCCCTCCTGGCCGACATGCGGCCCGAGGTGATCCACAACCACATGTACCGGGCGGAGCTGGTGGGCACGCGCGCGGCGCTGGCCCTGGCTGACGCCGGCCTCCCCCGCCCGTACGTGGTGGGGACGGTCCATTCCAGCCGGGTCCGCTCGCCCGAGGACCGGGAGGTCCTGCGCGCCCTGACGCCCCGGATGGACCACCTCATCGCGGTGAGCGCCGCGATCCGGCACAAGATCGCCGATGAGCGCCCCAGCCGCGTCCCCGTCTCGCTCATCCACAACGGGGTGGACCTGGTGCGCTACGACCACACCGACCCGTGCTGCACGCTGCGCGACGAGTACGGCCTGCCCGACGCGGCGCAGATCGTGGGCGTCGTGGCCCGGCTGGAGCAGGAGAAGGGCCACCCGACCCTGCTGGACGCCTGGCCCGCCGTCCGCCGACGCGTTCCGGAGGCACGCCTCCTCGTCGTCGGCGAAGGCAGCCGCCGGGAGCCGCTGGAGGCGCAGGCGGCGGCCCTCGGCATCGCGGACAGCGTCGTCTTCACCGGTCGCCGGGACGACGTGCCGGCCGTCACCGCCGCGCTGGACGTGGCGGTCCTGCCCTCCTACCGCGAGGCGCAGGGCCTCACGATCCTGGAGGCCATGGCCCTCTCCCGGCCGGTCGTGGCGTCGGCGGTGGGCGGCATCCCGGAGATGATCGACGACGGCCGCACGGGCCTCCTGGTCCCGCCCCACGACCCCGCGGCCCTCGCGGCGGCGATCGTCCGCCTCCTCACGGACCACGCCTATGCCGACATGCTGGCAAAGGGCGGCCACGACCTGGTCCACGAGCGCTTCTGCGTGGAGCTGATGGTCTACGCGGTGGAGGAGATCTACGACGAGGGCGCCCGGGCGGTCCGCTTCGGCGAGGGCGCCCGCGGCCCAGCGCCTTCTCGCGGTTCCCGCCGGCGTCTGAGCAAGGCCGCCCGGGGGCTCCCGGGCGTCCCGGGGCGTCCTCGCCGCGCGTCGGCGTGGTACCAACGGCCGGGTGACACGGCGAGACCGGCTGGTACAGTCGCCCGGGGGTACTGTGGAGGACGGGCGGGCGTTGAGGCGACACCGGCGAGGCGGATGTCTGGAGGACGGGCGGGCGTTGAGGCGACAGCTGCGAGTCGGATGTCCGGCGAATGGATCCGGGCCGCCGGCTTCGGCGCACCCTGGGCTGGACCGATGACGCGCGATCGCCTCTGGGCCATGCTGGCGGTCCTCCTGCCGACGTTCGCCGCCACCATCGCCCCCCTCCCCACGGGTGACCTCGCCTACCAGGTGCGGGCCGGGGAGCTGATGCTGGCCAGCGGTGCCGTCCTGCGGGCCGACCCGTTCACCTTCACGGCCTTCGGCGATCCGTGGCTCAACCAGCAATGGGGAACCGGGGTCATCGTGGCGCTGGTGCAGGGTGCGGCCGGGTGGGGCGGCCTCTCGCTGCTGCGGACGCTCCTGATCGCGCTCACGGTCGGGCTGGTGTTCGTGGGGTGTCGCGTGGACCTCGACCGCCGTCGGTCGGCGTACCTGACCCTCGCCGGGTTCCTGCTGGGGGTCGGGGCCCTGGCCCTCCGGGCGCAGCTCTTCGGCATCGTCTGCTTCGCAGCCACCATCGCGATCCTGGCGGGACGCGAGCGGCGGCCCCGCCTCCTCTGGCTCCTCCCGATCGTCGTCCTGGCCTGGGCGAACCTCCACGGGAGCTTCTTCCTGGGGCCGCTGGCCATCGGCCTGGCGGCCGTGGACGACGTGCTCCGGCGACGGCCGGCCCGCCGCACCACGCTCGCCGTCCTGGCGCTCTCCGCCGCCGCGACGTGCGTGACGCCGTTCGGGCCCGAGGTCTGGCGCTACGCGGTTGGCCTCTCGACGAACCCGACCATCGCCCGCCTCATCTCCGAGTGGCAGCGCACGTCGCCCCTCACCGGGCTGGGGATCCTGTTCTACGGGTCCGTGCTCCTGGCGGCCCTCGTGGTCGTGCGGGCCCACCGGCGCGGGCGCACGATCGAGCCGGGCCGGCTGCTGTGGATCCTGGCCCTCGCGGCCCTGGGGGCGTTCGCGGAACGCGGCGTCGTCTGGTGGGCCCTGGGGGCGCCCGTCGCCCTGGCGCCCCTCGTGGCGGCCGCGTTCCCGCTTCGCGAGCGCCCGGCCCGCGTGGAGCCGGCCGGGCTCCGGCGCCTGAACGGCCTCGTCGCGGCCTCGCTCCTGGTCGCGATCGTCGTCCTGCAGCCGATCCTGCGCCCGGGCGACCCGCTCACCGGCCCTGCGGGGCTCCTGCGCGACGCGCCGGCCGGCCTGGCCCGCGCGCTGGCCGTCACGGCGGACGCGACGGACCGCGTGGTCACGCCCCAGCCGTGGGCGTCGTGGTTCGAGTGGTCGGCGCCGGACCGGCCGTGATGGTGGACAGCCGCATCGAGCTGTTCGACGAGGCCACGTGGACCGACTACCTGGCCATTGGCCGCGGCGGGGACGGGGCCCTGGAGGCACTGGGGAGGATCGGGGCGACCGTGGTGGTCGTGGACCCGGCGATCCAGCCCGACCTCGAGGCCACGCTCAGGTTGCCGGCCTCCGGCTGGAAGGTCGGCTACGAGGACGCGGACGGGGCGCTGTTCCTGCCGCAGCCGTGACGCGGCCGCGCTTCCGATCGCCGTTCCGCACGTCCGCACGTGCGGCGTGCTCACTCCTCGGTGCAGCGCGGTGCGCCCTGCCGGCAGTCGAAGACGCGGTAGTCGCCCAGGTCGGGGACGCCGGCCCGCGGATCCAGCATGAAGCCGCGGCGATCCGCGAGGTACAGGATGGCCGGCGACCAGTCGCGGTTGCGGATGGCCACGAGGTCGCCGGGCGCGGTCTCCGCGGCGATCTGGGCCGCCGGCCGTCGCACCTGGTCCGGGTCGTGTCCGGGTCGTAGGCGATGCTCCAGTAGGAGAACGTGGCCACGACGAGGGCGGCGGCCACGAAGGCGGCGCTGAGCACGGGCCGCCGGTTGCGCGCCCCTGCAGCGAGCCCCACGAGCGCCGCGACGGCCGGCGTGATGGCCACGAGGTAGTAGTCGTGGACCACGTAGAGGTTGAAGAAGACGAGGATGGGCAGCACGGCCGCCGCGAGCATCCACGGGACCAGCGGGTTCCAGTGCCGCCCGGGCCGCCGCAGCAGCAGCGGGAGGAGGACCAGCCCGCCGGCCAGGAAGACCCAGCGCTGGAGGACCACCGACCAGGCCGCTGCGTTGAGGCGCTGCGCCATCGTCCCGAAGTTCCACGTCGTCAGGGCGCTGCTGGTGAGGAACGCCGTGGATGGCGTGGCGGCCTTGATCGCGTCCGCGTGGACGGTCCACGCGATCCCGAGCGCCAGGGGGAGCACGAGGAGCACTGCGCTGGCCACGAACCTCCGCCGCAGCGGCAGCACCAGGACCGCCGGCGCGAGGTAGAACAGGGCCGTCGTCGGCTTCACGAGCATGGCCACGCTCGCCGCGAGGAGCGCGATCCACCACCAGCTCGTCCGCCACGACGTCCGCAGCTCCATCGCCGCCAGGACGAACCCCACCGATCCCGCGGTGACGACGTACTCGATGGACGACGTGCGCGACCACAGCATGGCCAGCGGCGTGAACAGGAAGACGACCAGCCCCAGGTCCGCCGACGCGCGGCTGGCATGGCGGTCCAGGAGCAGCCAGAGGAGCGCGGCCGTCACGACGAAGAAGGCCAGGCACAGCGCCCGCAGCGCGATCTCCGCCGGGAATCCCGAAGGAGATGGGGACCGCGGCCAGGGCCTGGTAGAGGGGGAACTCGAACGGGACCTCCCACGGCGGGCCCAGCACCGGCATCTGCGGGTGGAGCAGGTCGATCCCCTGGCGTGCGTACAGCACCGCGGTCCAGGCCGTCTGCGTCTGCCGGAAGGCGTGGACCTCGGTGAGCTGCTGGCCCAGCGTCGGCAGCCGGATCACGACGGCGGCGATGACGAGGGCCAGGCGCGCCAGGGCCGCCCGCCCCAGCGGGAAAGCCCGATCCTGACCATGCGACGATGTCACCGTGGGAAGGTACCCGAGCGTGGGACCTTGCGCCTATCGACGCGACGTTGCCGCCAACCGACTATCGTCACAGGCCGATCCGACGCGAAAGATCCCGGAGGAGAACGTCGAAGTGGAGATCCAGCCCGCGCCCGCCCCTGCCGTCGACCCGCGGCCCGGGGCCGAGCTCGACGTCGTCGTCGTGGGCGGCGGCGGCCACGTCGGCCTGCCGCTGAGCCTGGTGCTGGCCGATGCCGGCCTGCGCGTCGGCATCTTCGACATCGCGGAGGACACCCTGGCGACGATCGCCGCCGGCCGGGTGCCGTTCCTGGAGAGCGGCGCCGACGCCCTGCTGGAGCGGGTGCTGGCATCGGGCCGCCTGGAGCTGTCGACGAAGCCGGGGATGATCGGCCGGGCCCAGACCGTGCTCGGTCGTCATCGGCACCCCGATCGACGAGTTCCTCAATCCGTCGATGGCGATCTTCGGCCGGGCGGTCCGGCAGATGGCCCCGCACCTCCGGGATGGGGCGCTCGTGATCCTTCGAAGCACCGTCTACCCGGGGACCACGGCCTACGTCACGCAGGAGCTCCGGGAGCTGGGCTGCCGCGTGGACGTCGCGTTCTGCCCGGAGCGGATCGCGGAGGGCCACGCGCTCGACGAGCTGCGCTCGCTGCCCCAGATCGTGGGGGCCGACGATCCGCTGGCCGGCGACCGGGCGGAAGCGCTCTTCGGGCGGCTGACGGCCCACGTCATCCGCACCAGCTCGCGCGAGGCGGAGCTCGCCAAGCTCTTCACCAACACCTGGCGCTACATGAAGTTCGCGATCGCGAACCAGTTCCTGATGGTGGCCCACGAGGCCGGGATCGACTACACGAACGTCCTCGACGCCGTTCGCCGGGACTACCCGCGCGCCGCCGACCTTCCGGGCCCCGGGTTCGCCGCCGGCCCCTGCCTCTTCAAGGACACGATGCAGCTGGCCGCGTTCACCAGCGATCACTTCCCCATGGGCCAGGCCGCGATGCAGGTGAACGAGGGGCTGCCGGCGTTCATGGTTCGCGCGCTCGAGCGTCGCCTGGGGTCGCTGCGGGGGCGCACCATCGGCATCCTGGGGATGGCCTTCAAGGCGGAGTCCGACGACAACCGGGCATCCCTCAGCTACAAGCTGCGCAAGCTGCTGACCTGGGCCGGCGCCCGCGTGCTGTGCGCCGATCCGTACGTCCCGGACGAGCGCCTCGTGCCGCTCGACACGCTCCTGGAGGAGGCCGAGATCATCGTGCTGGGGGTCCCGCACCGCGCCTACCGGGAGCTGGACCTCGGCGACCGGGAGGTCGTCGACGTCTGGGGCGCCCTGGGCCGCGGGATCACCTCTGATGCGGATCCTCGTCACCGGCGCTGCCGGCTTCATCAACGGCTACCTGGTCCCGGAGCTGCTGGAGGCCGGCCACGAGGTGGTGGGCCTGGACAACTTCAGCAAGTACGGCCCGACGCGCCGGAGCTACGACGACCATGTCAGCTACCGGCTGGTGGAGGGCGACGCCAAGGACCTCCCGCTCGTGCGCGAGCTCATCCGCGGCTGCGACCAGGTGGTGGCCGCGGCCGCGATGATCGGCGGGATCAGCTACTTCCACGAGTTCGCCTACGAGCTCCTCGCGGAGAACGAGCGGATCCTGGCGGCGACGTTCGACGCGGCCATCGAGGCCCACGCGCGGGGGGAGCTGCAGCGGATCATCGTGCTCAGCTCGTCGATGGTCTACGAGTCGACCACCGTCTTCCCGACGCCCGAGGGCGCCCAGCTGACCTCGCCGCCGCCGGTCTCCACGTACGGCTTCCAGAAGCTGGCCTCGGAGTACTTCGCGAAGGGCGCCTGGGAGCAGCACCAGCTCCCGTACACGATCCTGCGCCCCTTCAACTGCGTGGGGATCGGGGAGCGCCGCGCCGTCCGGGACACCGACGTGATGAGCGGGAACGTGAAGCTCGCCCTTTCGCACGTCGTGCCCGACCTGGTCCTCAAGGTGCTCCGCGGCCAGGACCCGCTCCACCTCCTGGGCGACGGGACGCAGGTCCGCTGCTACACCTACGGCGGCGACCTGGCCCACGGGATCCGCCTGGCGATGGAGTCCGACGCCGCGCTGAACGACGACTTCAACCTCTCGACGCCGGTGAGCACCACCGTCCTGGAGCTGGCGGAGCTGATCTGGCGCAAGATCCAGGGGCCGGACCGACCCTTCGCCTGGGTCTCCGACCCGCCCTTCGACCACGACGTCCAGCACCGCGTCCCCGACGTCCGCAAGGCGAGCCGGGTGCTCGGGTTCGACGCGCGACGACCCTCTCGGAGATGCTCGACGAGGTGATCCCCTGGATCCAGGCCGAGGACGCCGCCGGGGCGATCTGACGACCGTGACGAGCTCGCCACCGCCGCCCGACCGGGCTCCCGCCGACCCGGCGCTCGCCGCACCGGCCCCAGCTGCGCCTAGGCCGGCCCGGCCCGTGCCCGAGCTCACCGCCGTGATGCCGGTCTGGAACGAGGGCGAGCGCGTGGTGCCGACCATCCGGGCCTTCGCCGCGGCCGTCCGGGTGCCGTACGAGCTCCTGGTGGTCCACGACATGCCGGAGGACACCACCGTCCCGGTGGTGGAGGCGCTGCGCGCCGAGGTCCCCGGCCTGCGGGCCCACCAGAACACGCTGGGTCCGGGCGTGCTCAACGCCATGAAGGCGGGGATGGCCGCGGCGCGCGCCCCGTACGTGCTCGTCACCATGGCGGACGGCTCCGACGAGTACGCGGACGTGGACCGGATGGTGGCGCTCGCCCGCGACGGCGCCGACGTCGTGGCGGCCAGCCGCTACATGCGCGGGGGACGGCAGGTGGGCGGGCCGCGCCTGAAGCGCTTCCTGTCGCGCAGCGCCGGCCTCTCGCTCCACTGGTTCGGCGGGGTCCCCATCCACGACCCGACCAACAACTTCAAGCTGTACAGCCGCCGCTTCCTGGACGCCACGTCCATCGAGAGCGAAGCAGGGTTCGAGCTGGCGATCGAGCTCTCGGTCAAGGCGACCCTCCAGGGCCGCCGCCTGGCCGAGCTTCCCACCACGTGGCGCGACCGGACCGACGGCGAGAGCCGGTTCCGCCTCCGCAAGTGGCTGCCGCACTACCTGCGCTGGTACTTCGTCGCCTTCCGGGGTCGCTTCCGGCGCCGCCCGTGAGCGCGAAGAAGCCTCCGAGCGCGTCGTAACCGACGATCGCGCAGCGTCAGCGGCCCGCCGCGGCCAGGATCGCGGCGAGGTCGTCCAGGTGGTCCTCGTAGTGCGCGGTCGTCTCGCTGAGGAAGAAGCGCTGGTGGTCGCCGTGCTTGAGCCAGCGACGTTCGGGCACCACCGTGAGGTAACCGCGGAGCTGCCCCGGCAGGGTTCCAAATCGGGCGCGCAGGTCGTCCATCGAGAGCGCTGCCCAGCGCGCATCGATCTCCGCGTTCACGACGTCCCCGCCGCGCGTATCCCAATCCGCGTCCGCTCGCTCCTTGGCGGGGCTCGTCTCGTTCACTGCCAGCTCGGTGGCGACGGCGAGGGCCACCTCATGCCCGGACAGCAGGTGGCCCATGAGCTGACGGCCCGACCAGCCGTGGGCATCTGCCACCGGCACGCTGAGCTGGTCGTCGGTCAGGTCGGCGAGGGCTTCGAAGGGCCGGAAGGCGTCGCGCTCCTCGGCGAGGAATTCGAGTGCGTCGAGGCTCATCCCGGCATCGTACGCGGTCGTTGCAGCTGCTGGTCGCACGGGGCGCTCGGAGCGCCGGATGCGCCGGCCGGCCGGCCGCGCCCTCCTCGCTACCCCGACAATCCCGCGGGCGGCCGCTCGAGCGCCCCGGCCGCCGCCTCGGTCGCCGGCCGCTCGAGGGCCCCGGCCGCCGCCTCGGTCGGTGCGTCCGCGCTCCCGTGACGATCGAGCAGCAGCAGGGCGAACACGATGAGCGTCGCCACGATCATCGCGACGCTCCCGGCGATGCCGAGCGCCCCGCCGATCGGGAGGATGGGGCCCACCTGGTCGGGCGGCGCGGCCGCCACCACGTTCAGGCTGATCGTGACGGCCAGGATGGCCCACGCCACCTGGACCGGGCGCCGCCCCAGGAGCGGAGCCAGGAAGACGAGCGCCGCGAAGGCGTACCGCTCGTGCATGGACGTCATCAGGCAGAACGCCGCGAGGGTGGCGGCCGCGAGGCCCAGGAGCAGCCGCTCCGGCGTCGCCCGGCGGAACACGCCCAGGAAGACGACCCCCTCGGCCAGCGCGGTCAGGACGATGCCCACGTGGCGAGGCGTCAGCGGGCCCAGCATGGGTGCGGTGTCGAGCACGAAGGAACCCTCCGCGACCGCCCCCTGCAGGAGCCACCAGGGGTTCCAGGCGCGGACGCTGAGGACCGGGTACTCGCCGTTCTGGTAGTAGTCCAGGTTCCGCAGGTAATCGGCGACCCCTCCGTACGGGAGGAACGGCAGCCAGGTGAGGGCCGCGATCCCCGCCGCCACGAGCCCGACGAGCGCGGCCCGCCGGATTCCCCAGCGACCGATCGCGTAGCCCGCGAACGGGAAGGCGAGGAACAGCGCCTGGGGCTTCGTCATCAGCGCCAGCCCCAGGACCACGGCGAAGAGCCAGCGCCGGTCGTGCATCGCCAGGATCGCCGCCCACAGGCACAGGGCCACGTAGACCGCGTCGAGCTGGCCCCAGCCTGCTCCCAGGTACCAGGTGGCCGGCACCAGCAGGACGCCCAGGATCGCCACCGCCGCGAGCCGGGGCCGGTCGCGGAGCAGCATGAAGAGCCCCGCGGCGATCGCCAGCTCGCCCAGCAGCGCCGGGACCTTGAGCGCGATCCGGACGCCGACGTCCGAGGCATCCCCGGCCGTCGCGAAGGCAGGCACCAGCGCGCCCAGGGCCCCGAACACGCTCACCAGGACGGGCATGTAGGAGAAGTCCTGCCGGTAGGCGGCGCCGAAGGGGAGGTCGGTCGCGAGGTGGTGGGCCCACCGGGCGTACTGGTCCAGGTCGCCCAGCAGGATGTAGCCCGGGAGCAGGAGCAGGCGAACGGCGATCACGGCCAGGATGCCCAGCCCCAGGGCGAGCAGGATCCCGCGTCGATCGCCTGGCGTCGCCGCCAGCGCAGCAGGCGCGACGGGCGCGACGGGCGCGGTCATGCGCCTCGTCTCGAGCGGCCCCACCGCTCGATGCTCGCCCAGCCCCCGTGGAGGGCCGGCAGCACCGCCAGCAGGAGCGCCGGGCTCTGGAAGTAGAGCCGGGGCAGCGCCAGGAGCGCCGCCGCCGGCACCACCCATCGCCGGTTGGTGCGGGCGCCCCAGGCGACGAGCACCACGGCCAGGGGCAGTCGCAGCCACAGGGGGTAGGGGAACGGCCAGCCGGCGACCTGCGGGGTGTCGTTCGCCAGGAACTCCACGTACCGGACCCAGAGGGACGGATTGGCCAGGAACGACACCGCGACCAGCCCGCCGGTGAAGCCGACGGCGATCGCGAAGGCCCGCCACTCGCGGCGCACCGCGAACCACAGGACGCCCACGCCGGGGGTCACCTTGGTCAGGAGCGGGAAGGCCCAGAACGCCGGCCAGCGAAACGCGAGCAGGATCGCCAGGCCCATCGGGAAGTTGATGTTCGCCGCGTTGATCTCCGCCGCCACCGGCGGCAGGAACAGGGCGAACAGGGTCGCGGGACCGGCCAGCGCGACCAGCGCCACCAGGTCCACGAAGCGGATGATCGCCACGAACGTGGCGAACGGGAGGCTGAGGAACGGGGTCAGCAGCTGGGCCGCGACCGGCGTGTAGACGAACTGGGCGTCACCGGTGGTGTACGGGTTGGCCGGGTCGATGCGCCAGTAGCACCAGGCGTCCACGGGGTTCCCGCCGGTCTGCGTGAGGCTGACCCACGTGATGGCGGCCGCGCCGATGCCGAGCATCGTCAGCAGGTGGCGCACGGGCGGGACGACGAACGTCCGCCCTCGAATGGTCAGCGATGCGGCCGGCGTGGTTGCCACCTCGCTGGGGCCGGGCTCACAGCCTCGACGAGGCCCAGTAGCGCTCCGCATAGCCGGCAAGGCCGGCCAGGCCGGCCACCTTCGTGCCGAAGCCGCGGACCGCGTCGCCCATCTGGTCGTTCCCGCCGAAGAGCCGCTCCAGCTGGCTCTCGTAGAGCGTCAGGCCCTGGATCTTGCGCTCCACCGTCTCCGTGATGTCGGCGTACTCCGGGGTCAGGCCGACGTCCTTCGGGAGCCCGGCCAGCGCGCCGGCCGGCAGGTCGCCCAGCTGGCGGAAGTCGCTCCACCAGGCGTACGGGAAGTCCTCGTAGTAGGTCACGATCCCCGCGTACTCCGGGCCCGGCATGACCCAGCGCCGGCCCAGCTCCAGGAGCGCGATCCCCACCTCGCGCACCAGCTGGTGGTCCACGTGGTCGCCGATGCCCAGCGGCAGGTAGACCTTCTGCGGCTCCAGGCGGGCGATCTCCTGCACCAGGAGGTCCACCGGGGCGCGGTCGTCGGGGCGCGGGGCGGCCAGCAGCTGCTCGTCACCCTCGTAGCCGCGGAAGACGGCATCCGGAAGGTCCAGGAAGACGATCGACGCTTCGGCGAAGTAGGCGTAGCGCTCGTCCTCCAGGCGCCGGGCGGCCATCAGGTCGCCGGCGATCTTCGCTTCGACGAGCTCGGTCGTCAGGACGGCGCCCTGCTGGGGCACGTCGTCCATCAGCGGCTGCCCGGCCTGCGGCCGGTTGTGGATGTCGGCCCGGCGATACCACGACGAGCGCTGCCAGAAGCGTTTTGCGGCGGCGTCGGCGTCGGCCTGGGTGGCGTCCAGCCTGCCCGCGTCGGCCCGGTAGGGCGCCTCGGCCGCCGGGTCCAGCGGCTGGTCGGCCCGGATGTTCTCCCGGTTGAACGACTCCGTCGTGGGCCACACCGCCTTGTTGCCGAACCCCAGCGCCTCGCGCTGGTACTGGCTCAGGCCGGCGGCGGCTCCGTTGCCGGAAAAGACGGTCAGGATCGTGACGTTCTGGCCCAGCTCGCGAAGGCTGGCGATCAGCCCGCCGCAGGAGAGCGCGACGTCGTCGGGATGGGGGGCGACGAAGACATGGGTCATTGCCCGGCGAGTATACCGATGGAACCGGCGACGATCGACGCGCCGGCGGGGCGCCGATCCCGCCCGCTTGGCCGTTCCTGCGGCCGCCGGGGCCGCCTCTCGCGCGGCCGTTCCTGCCGCCCGCTCCCGCCGGCCGACCGCCGCATCCCGCTCGCCCGGTCAGCGGTATCCGCCCTCGCCGATGAGCGGGACGAAGACGCAGGCGCCGTGGTTCGTGGTCCGGAGCCGCTCGCCGTCGCGCTCCACGAGCACCAGCTGCTGCTCGTACCGGGGCCCCACCGGGATCACGAGCCGGCCGCCATCCGCCAGCTGCGCCGTGAGCGCGTCCGGCACCTCCGGGGCTGCCGCCGCTACGAGGATCCGCGGCCACGGCTCGTCGTCCAGGAGGCCCGCGCTTCCGTCGCCGACGCGAACCTCCACCCCGTGGCGGCCGGCGTGCCCGTCGACGTCGCCAAGGTCGCTGCCCGGGTCGCCCTGGCCGGTGCCCTGCCCGCCGCCGTAGCCGAGGGCCTCCAGGCGATCGCGAGCCGCTTCGGCGAGCGCCGGGATGCGCTCCACGCTGGTCACGCGGCAGCCCAGCGCCGCGAGAACCGCGGCCTGGTAGCCGGATCCCGTCCCGATGTCCAGCACGCGCTGCCCTGGAGCCGGCGCCAGCAGCTGGGTCATCAGGCCCACCATCAGGGGTTGGCTGATCGTCTGGCCGTGCTCGATGGGCAGGGCTTCATCGGCATAGGCGAGATCCCGGTAGCGCCGCAGGACGAACGCCTCTCGCGGAACCTCGGCCATCGCCGCCAGCACACGCGGGTCCCGGACGCCGCGTGATCGAAGCTGCTGTTCGAGCATGACGGCCCGCGCGGCCGCAAACGGGTCGTCGCGCTGATCGTCGCGCCTGCCCTCGCCCTTGCCGTCGCCCTTGCCGTCGTCGCGTGCCGGGTCGAACCCCGGGTGCGTTGGGGTCACCCGCCGAGGATACGCCGCCGCGTGCGGCCGCCACGCCGCGTACGCCGCCGCGTGCGGCCGCCACGGCCGCGTGCGACAGGCGCGCGGGCCCAGGGCGAGGCTACGGCGCCGGGGTTACGCTCGGGACCGCGGACGGCGAAGGCGCGGCCGACGCGCTGGGAGCCGCCGATGCGCTGGGCGCCGCCGATGCCGACGGAGCCGCCGATGCGCTCGGAGCCGCCGATGCGCTCGGGACCGCCGAGCCGCTGGGCGCCGCCGATGCCGAAGGGGACGCCGACACGCTGGGCGCGGGCGTCTCCGACGAAGCCGGCGTCACCGAAGGAGCCGGCGTGATGGAGGGCGCTGCCGTGGCGGTCGGCACCGGCGTCGGCGTCGGAGCCGGGGAGAAGAGCCCACCCTTCCCAAGGAACAGGGCGTTGACGAAGATCAGGGCGAACACGACGGCCACGACCACCACGAAGACCTTGGAGATCCGGTCGTCGATGTGCACGGCCCGGTCGGAGGCGGTCTGCGCGTGCTCGGGTGCAGCCGCGTCGCGACGCCCCACGCGACGGCCTGCCGCCGCGCCGGCCCCCGCCGCAGCGCCGGCGGCTGCCGCTTGATCTCCGTCCGCGCCGGCGCCCGCCTCGAGCTCGTCCTCGAGATCGTCGACCTCCCCGTCAGGCTCGGCGTCGCGGGCTTCGGCTGCCTCGAAGGCGGCCTCCTCGGCCTCGTCGAGGTCACCGGTCTCCGCGTCGGCTGCCTCCGCGGCTTCCGCCTCGGTCGTCTCCTCGGGCGCGCGCCCGTCGGGCTCGGTCATCCTGCGTCATCACTCCCTGGTGCCGCGACTGCGGGCGGCGAGCGCGGGGGCCGGGGTTGCCCGTTTGCGCGCTGGAGAGGGAGTGTAGCGGAGCGTGAACCGGGCGCGTGCGGCCGGGGCTCAGCACGAGCGCCGGACGCGCACGCGACGGGCCTCACCCGCGCACGCGACGCCGCAGCGACGAGCTCCGCGCCCGTCCGCGGCCCACGATCCCGCGCGCCCTACGCTTCGCGCAGCGGCCGGCTCAGGAGCCCGGCCAGCCCGGCCAGGACCGTGACGATCCCGAAGAGGCCGAACACCAGCGCCGGGCCGAGGACCTCGCCGAAGATGCCGCCGACGGCCATGCCCAGGGTGATCGATCCGAACACCGCGGAGAAGCGGAACGAGATCACGCGCCCCATCATGCCCTCGGGCGTCCGTTCCATGAAGAGCGTCTGCGTGGGGATCACGAAGACCATGTTCGCGACACCCATCCCCAGCGCGAGGGCGACGGCCACTCCCACGTTGCCGGTCAGGGCGAGGCCGGTGATGCACGCGCCGTAGACGACGTACCCGGCGATGATCAGCCGGCCCCGCGCGATGCGGCCGCCCACCAGGCCGATCGCGAAGCCGCCCACCAGGTTCCCGATCCCGATGGCCGCCTCGATGATCCCGTAGCGTCCAACCTCGCCGATCGTCGGCGACGTGAGCACCTCGGCCGCGTAGACGGCCATGAGCCCGATCGTGATCCCGATGGCGAACTGGCCGGCCACCGCCTGCAGCGTGTTGGCGAACAGCACCGCGTCACCACGGAGGAACCGCCAGCCCTCCAGCAGGTCGTCACGGAGCCCACGAATCCCCTGCGCCGCGGCCGCCCCCGCGCGGACGGCGGGCGGGATGGTCATGGTGACGATGAGGAGCCCCGAGGCGAGGTAGGAGGCGGCATCGAACCAGAAGGCCACCGCCAGCGAGCTCCCCACGATTGCCACGAGGAGCGTGGCCAGCGGGTAGCCGATGACGTCGGCGATCGAATCGCCCAGCCAGATGGCCGAGTTGGCCGCCACGAGCTCGTCCTCGCGGACGATTCGCGGGATGACGGCCGTCCGCGCCGGCCGGAAGAAGATCGAGATCGACGTGAGCACGAAGACCAGTGGGTAGACGAGGAGCACGTTCATCTCGGCCGCGATCGGCATCGTCAGCACGATCGCCGCTCGAAGCAGGTCGGAGGCGACCATCACTCGCTTCTGGTCCCAGCGATCCACCAGCGCGCCGGCGACGGGCCCCAGGACCAGGTTCGGGAGCGTGGCCGCAACGAAGGTCAGGGCGACAGCCAGCGCCGAGCCGGTGATCCCCAGCACCAGGAAGGCGAGCGCGATCTGGTGGACGCGGTCGCCGAACAGGCTCGCGAGCTGTCCCACCCACAGCGCACCGAACGACCCGTTCTGCGCCAGGCGGACGTAGGGGTGCCCCAGCGCTCGCGCCAGGAGCCCGCGCCGGGCCTCCGTGAGTCCCCCGGGCACCTCCGGCGAGGATGTCGGGGCGGGAACGGCGACGCCGGCCGCCGATCCGCCGAAGATGACCGGACGCTCCAGGCCGATGGTCTCGGTCAGGCGCGCCGTCAGCCCCGTCGCCGGGCGAACGCGAAGCCCCGTGGTGGGAGCCGTGGCCCTGGCAACCCCGCCGTCGACGGTCGGTTCGACGGGGGCGACCTCCGCCGAAGGCTCGCGCAGGACGCCGGCGAACACGAAGAACGCGACGCCGGAGGCCAGCAGCACGTCGCCGATCGAGAGGACGTTCCGCAGGAGCGGCAGGGGCACCGGGATGACGTCGCCAAGCGGGCCCGCCTGGCGGAGGAAGTCCACCAGCGGAACGGCCGGGAGCACGAAGTGGATCGGCGACATGACGTCGGCTGCGGTCATGCCCGCGGCCGCCAGCGCCAGGTCCCAGACCGGCATGTAGCCGCCGTTCACCAGGATCACGGTCGCGTTCAGGACGGTGCCCACGAGGGCCAGCCCGATGCCCGGCCGGGATCGGTTCACCCACAGGGCCACGACGAGCACGCCGTAGGCGGTCGCCAGCAGCGGAACCCGCAGCTGGTCGACGATCGTCACGTCGCGCAGCAGGGCGGCCTCGGTGCCCAGCCGCAGGGCCAGGGCGACGAAGATCAGCAGCGGCCAGCGGAGGCGGATCGCCAGGAGGTTGTCGAGGCGCCCGCCGGCGGCGAGCCCGGCGACGAGCCCCAGGATGATCCCGAGGAGGAGCATCCCGGGATTGTGTCAGGACGCGGGGTCGGCAGCCGGGGCATTCGCGCCGGGCGGAGTCGTGCCCGGTGCCGGCGCGCCCGTCGGGTCACCCGTCACCACGGTCATGCGCCCGGCGGCCTGCGCAAGGAGCGGCACCGGCGGACGGGGCTCCGACGATCGGCCCGGGTCGTTCACGCCTGCGGCCCAGTGGGTCTTGGTGAACGCGTCGACCACGACCGGGTCGAACTGCACACCGGCGAACTTGCGCAGCTCCGCCATCGCCTGGTCGCCGGTGAGCGGCTTCATGCGGTACGGCCGCGCGGCCGTCATGGCCTCGAAGGCGTCGGCCACGTGGAGGATCCGGGCCAGCATCGGGATCTCGTCGCCGATCAGGCGATCCGGATAGCCGGAGCCGTTGTACCACTCGTGGTGGTGTCGGATGATCGGCAGCTCGGGCGCCAGCTTCGTGACCGGGGCGATGATGTTGGCGCCGATCACCGGGTGGGCATTCATGATCGCCCGCTCTTCCTTCGTCAGGCGATCGGGCTTGTTCAGGACGCTGTCGGGTACGCCGATCTTCCCGATGTCATGCAGCAGCCCGCCCCACTCCAGGGCTTCGAGATCCTTCTCGCGGACGCGCATGACTCGCCCGATGTCCACGGAGATCAGCTGCACTCGCATGCTGTGCCCGGACGTGAACTTGTCGCGGGCATCCACCGCCTGCGCCAGGCTCTTCACCGTCTGCGTGAACATCTCGCGCATCTCGATGATCTGGTCGAGAGCGCCGCGCATGATCCAAACCGGCAACGCGAAGAGGATGGAAGTCCACCAGCCGATAAGGAATGCCGCGACCGCCATGACCCATCCGAGCGGGGCAAGGGCGATCCAGTTTCCGAAGAACGTGGGGAGATCGCCGGAGACAACGGTCCGCATGGACTGGCCGGTCTTGAGGCTCACCGTGATCGAGGTGAACGAGACGTTCATCACGAAGAACACGCCGGCGCCCGCCATGGCGGCAACGAAGTCCATCAGCGGCCCGGTGTCTGGTCCCACCGCGACTAGGATCGCGTTCCGCACGACCCCTCCAACGACAATCGGGAGAACGAGTCCGGCATGGTTGGCCAAGGTGCCGTACCAAGGGACCCGCCCCGACATTTCGCGGAGTTCGGTCGTGCCAATCAATGCCACCCACCCGGCCGCCGTCGGTCCGCCGAGACTCATCGCCGCGACCAAGCGTCGCAATCGAAGTGTTGATGAGCGATCCGCGCGGCATCTGGACGGGGAACGCCGACGCCAGCAAGGTCATCCCAGTCCAGAACGCGATCCCGGCCAGGATGTCGAGTTGCTGGTTCTCGACGACTCCAAGCCCAATGTGGGGGTCGATGGGAATCACAAGGCTCGTCACCACCAGTGCGACGGCACTGAGGGCGACGAGCCCAGTGATATAGAACTTGAGGCTTCGAGGCATCAGACCTCAGGTCGCTTCGAACGTCCGCAGGCAGACTCTACCGTGCCGATTCGGCGACCTGTATGGGACCTAAGTACCTAGAGCCCCTTCAGCGAGGCGCCACCGGCAAGCAGGGTGGCGGCCAACGTCGTGACCACCACCAGGAGGCGCAGGAGTCGGTGCTTCATCACTCGATACCCTGACTGCCTCGTGCTAGCCGCTAGTAGCCCTTGGACCCGGACTCGGGAGCCATCATGTGCCCTCCTATGGTTCCCGTGTTCGTTGGGAACACAGAAACCGACCAGACTGGGGTCGGTCGGTTGCACTAGCCGCTCCGCCTCGCCCTAAGTGCCCATTTCAGGCGAGGCATCTGCGCGTCCGATATTGACAAAGCCTCCTAGTACCTGAGTACCAGTCGACGGCAGGACTCTAGTCGTGGATTCGGAAGTCGGTCAATACGTAACGTTCCCTATCCCCACTGGACTGCACACGATCTACCGGTCTTCACATTTGGTCAAGAGGGGGCGGCTCGATCCCGAGCTCCTCGCGCAGGACTGAGGTGTAGTGCTGGTACTGCTCGGCTGCCGCCGCATGTGCTCCGAGGAGTCGGTACATCTTCACGAGGCTTGCCTCGATCTGGTCGAGAGTGGGGTCCAGGTCGAGGACGCTCCGGGACAGCTCCATCGCCTGGGCGAAACGCGCGGCCGCCGTGCTCGTCGCGATCGCCCGCTCCATCACCTCGAGGTACTGAGCATGGAGCGACTCGCGATGCATCGATGCCCAGTCCTCGTACGAGAAGTCCAGGGCGAACCTGCCCCGGTACTCGCGTTGCGAGCGCCATCACGGAAGGGAACGCTGGGTCAGCGCCCAAAGCGCGCATCAGTTCCCTGCACCGTACGCTGCGGCTTGAGATCAACTCAGGATCGAGCCAGACAAGCTCCGCGTCCTGGTTGACGTAGCCCGGCGACAAGTCGTCCGAGTACGACGGTTCGATGATTCGCCGCAAGAAGTACGTCGTCTGGTGCAATGAGTTGACCGCCTGGTCGGGATCGGTGTCCGGCCAGAGAGCGTCGAGCACCTGGTCCCGCGTGGCCGACATCCTCGGCCGGCTGAGCAGGAAGCAGAGGAGGGCGAGCGGCTTACGTCGCATCTCCGTGCCCGGGATGATCCGTGCTGCCGATCCGAACGACGACGCGTCCCTGGTCTTCCACCCAAACCCGATCCGCCGTCCGCCTCGCAAGCTCTCGGCCCAGCGACGGGAGGCGATACGGGCCCTTCAGCTCGCGACTCAGCGCGCGGAGCTGGCGAACGTCGGACTTCTCGCCGACGACGTCGAGGATGCGGCCGGCGGCCCATCGCTCGTGGGCGGCGCCGCGTCCACCGACCCCGCGAAGTCCGAGGAGCCAACGCCGCGGCTGTCGCGAGGCGGCCTGCGAGAACGACGTCGAGCGCCGCTTCATCGAGCTGACCGCAGCCGGCGAATGATCGGTTCCGCGAGACGCGACGATGATGCCGGGTTCGACCGACCAGAAGCGCGATCACGCACGATGACGCGTCGGCCGCGTCGCTCTGCAGGCTCCGAGCAGCTGGATCGACCGAAGCGCTCCGCCGCGCCCTGGAGCTCGCCTGCTCGCGAGCCTCGGTGATGCGATCGGCTGCGTCGGCCGACCCAGACGACCACGGCGCGGCCGCTCGCGAGAGTCGGTGCGGACGTAGAACCCCGGGTAGCCGGTGTGGCCGGCCGGCCGGGATCATCGTCCAGGGTACTCGCCGCCTCGGTGCCCCGGCCAAGGCGAATCATGATCTCGGCGTAGAAGGTCGCCGGTAGATCCGTCTCTGCTGGGTCCGCGCGCCCACGGCCTCCGCCTCTGCCGCAGTAGGGCCCGGCCACGATCCGGGTCCACGTAGATCGCCGATCACGTCCGCCGACTCGAGCAGCGTCTCGAACCGGCTCTGCGTGAAGGGTGAGGAGAGCGCGGCGTCGATCTCGGCGAGGGCCGCCTCGGGATATCTCCCGAGGTGGCGTGCGCCCATGCCGCCACCGTCCGCACCGTGTCCATCTCCGGGCCGGCCGATGTTGCCGCCAAGCGCGTCGATCGAGAGTCTCGAACTGATCGACGCAGCCAGTTCGCATCGCCGAGGCGCCTCGTCCCAGCCAGGCCAGGTTCAGATGGGAGATGCCGAAGTAGTGGGCGTGCCCGAGACGAGTGAGCCGACCGCGGCCACCTCGGCACGTGCGTCCCTCGGCGCCCGAGCGACCCGTCGAGCATTGAAGTCGGCGCAGCCTCACGATCGAGTCGGCGATCAATGACGTACACGGTGTCCGGCGCGACGTGGCTGCAGACGGATCGAGTAACCAACGGCGACCAGATACTCACCTGCGTTGTACTCGATCGTCGTCAACGTGGCGAGGGCGACGGTGAGGCTGATCGTGGGGTCGCCCTGTGTCGAGGCGCTGAGTGCGTGCTCCGCCGCCTCGCGTGCCCGGGCGATGTCGCCCTCCCGCAGGAACGAACGAGCCACCAGCGCCTGGGCCCAGCCAGCCTGATCGGGGACGCCGCCGGCGGCGATCAGGTCGACGGCAGCCTGGGCTCCGCCCGCCCCAAGGATCTCCTCGAGCGAGCCGGTGAGCACCCGGGCGACGTCCGAGCTCCGGCCGGCCGCCGCGTAGTGATGGCCGGCGAGCCACCAGCTGTTTGCCTCCGCTGCCGCTGCGATCCGCGCGTGGATCTCCGCGATGCCCTCCGGGCCCACCGCCTCCAGCAGCCGGCCCTCCAGGAAGCTGCACACCAGCGGATGGAGGAGCCGTCCGGCCTGCCCCGTCCGACCACGCCGCGAGAGGAGCCCCGCGTCCTCGGCGGTGTCGAGGAGGCGGCGTGCGTCGGCCAGCGAGACGTCGGCGGCGACCGCGGCCAGCTGCGGCGTCGCGACCTGCAGGAGCGCGCAGCGTTCGAGGAAGTCCTGGAGCTCGAGCGGCATCCGGCCGACCACCTCCTCGGCGAGGTAGTCGTGCAGGTCGCCGTGCTGCGCGGACAGGCCCCGGATGACCGCCCGGACCTCGTCGCGCGGGCGGCCCCGGACGGCCGTCTCGACCAGGCGGAGCGTGGCCGCCCAGCCCTCGGTGGTGCGGGCAAGGTCGTCGAGCAGGTCGGCCTCCAGGGGATGCCGATACGTGTCGCGGAAGAGGCGCTCCATCTCGTCGCGGTCGAACCGGAGGTCCGCCGTAGAGAGCTCCGCGACCTCGCCGAGCGCGCGCAGCCGGGCCAGCGGCAGGGTGGGCGCCTGGCGGGTCGAGATGACGAGCGTCAGGCGCTCGGGTCCGCGCACCAGCAGCTCGCGGACGATCTCGCGCACTTCGGGAACGTCGTCCACGACCTGGTAGTCGTCCAGCAGCAGGACGGTCCCGCTGCTGACCCAGGCGCCGATCTCCGCGAGGAGCGTCCGCACGATGGCTCCGCGGTCGCCGAGCCCCGCGCCGAGCTCCCGGATGAGCGACATCGTGTTCGGTGCGAACGCAGGATCAATCTCCCGGCCCGCGGCGACGACATGGTTCACGAACAGGACCCAGTCGCGATCCGCCTCGTCCAGGCGATACCACAGCGTCCGGACGCGCGTCCGTCGGCTCCAGTCGGCAAGCAGGGTGGTCTTGCCATGGCCGGCGTCCGCGACGATCAGGACCAGCCGGGAGTGGATCTTCGCCGCCACCCAGTCCAGGAGCCGCTGGCGCTCCAGCGTCTCGACCGAGAGGAACGGCGGCTGGACCTTCCCGAGCTGGACCGGGAACCCGAAGACGTCGAGATCGCTCACCGGGTGCCCCTCCGCCACCGGCTCACCGGGCGCCGCGGCGGCCGGCCGGCCTGGTCCGACGGGCACCCGCGCGCCGGGCGCATGCGTACGGGCAGCGGGCGCGTGGGCGCGGGCGTGCCCGGAGCGGGCGCTGCCGGGGGCGAGGTCGGAGAGGGGCCGTCGCATGCGGCCCATGCTGCCGGTCGGCGCTCAACGGCCACTTATCTCGCGTCGGCACGCGACCTGCGCCATGCCCGTGAGCACGGCCGCCGCGAGCCTCAGCCGTCGTACTCGAAGCCGATCTTCAGGTCGACGCGGTACTCGACGATCTCGCCGTTCTCGACGACCGCCGTCGACTTCACGACCTCGACGGTGCGGATGTTGCGGACCGTGCGAGACGCGGTCGAGACGGCCTGTCGCGCCGCGTCGCTCCACGACGTCGGGCTTGTCCCGACCATCTCCCGGATGATGATGACGCCCATTGCTGTGCCTCCGAGCGGGGCCGCACGCGTGCGCCGGCCGTCCGCTGGCAGTCTAGGTCCCGCCGGAGCGCCCGACCCGGCCCGCACGACGGACCTCGCGCGGAACCGGGAGCCCCATCTCGCCGTCTGGTGAGGCATGTGGAAGCCGACTGATCGCCGACTCGTCCCGGCCTGCCTCGCGCTCGTCATCGTGCTCGCGGCCTGCACCGGCGGCGCAGCTCCATCCTCCTCCGTTGCTCCCGCCTCGCCCG
This sequence comes from uncultured Chloroflexia bacterium, assembly GCA_963810065.1. Taxonomy (GTDB): domain Bacteria; phylum Chloroflexota; class Limnocylindria; order Limnocylindrales; family CSP1-4; genus CTSoil-043. Next base: position 265,679 of record CAWELX010000006.1, read on the forward strand.
CGCCATCCGCCTCGCCCGCGCCTTCCGGGACGCCCGGTGCCTCCGGCGCGCCGGTCGGCTCCATCGACCATCCGACGGGCGGCGCCGAGCTCGTCCTCCGCTTCGCCGAGGGCGGCGGGTTCACCATGCCGACCTTCGCGATGGTGCAGGTTCCGTACTTCTCCCTGTACGGCGACGGGACCGTGCTCTACCGGCCCGCGTCGGAACCGTTCCCGGAGATGAAGCCGGGTGAGCCCCTGCGCTTCCCGGCCCTGCGCGTCGCCCGGATGACCGAGGCGCAGGTCCAGGCACTCCTGGCGGACGCCCTGGGCGCCGGCGGCCTCGGGATTGCGCGGACGAAGTACGACAACATGCAGGTGGCCGACGCCCCGACGGCGGTCTTCACGGTCAACGCCGACGGCCGCCAGAAGCAGGTGAGCGTGTATGCGCTCGGCATGGGGATGGCCGATCCCGCCAAGCCGAACCCCGACGACGCGATCCTCGGCGCCATGGCGGCGTTCGCCGAGCGGCTGCGCAACTTCGACCTGGAGGTGGGCAAGGGCAACGCGACCGACGTCGGGCTGTACGCGCCTTCGCGCTTCCGGGTCTCCCTGCTGGAGGGCGGCCCGGGTGCCGACGGCGTGCCGCGCCCGTGGCCGTGGCCCACGTTCGGGCCGGATGCGTTCACGGTCGGCGATTCGACCACCGGCTTCGGGTTCCCGTCGAAGGTCCTGGGCGGCATCGAGATGTCGCTGCTGGGCGTCGCGAACCCGGAGGGCGGGGTCTCCGACATCTCCGTCAGGGGCCCCGACGGCACGGTCTACGCCCTGGGCCTGCGTCCCCTGCTCCCCGACGAGCAGCGCTGGCCCCGCGGACGCCGCCCCCTACGGGGCGGCGCCGCTGTAGCGCTCGCCGGCGTAGCTCACGAAGCGGGTCTGGCTCTTCTTGAACCAGAGGTCGATCTCGCCGGTCGGCCCGTTGCGATGCTTCGCGAGGCGCAGCTTCACGATCTCTCCGTCGGCGTCGTGGTCCTCCTGGCCGCGTTCCTTCTCGCGCCACAGGAACATGACGAGGTCGCTGTCCTGCTCGATCGCGCCCGACTCGCGCAGGTCCGACAGCCGCGGCTCCTTCGACTCGCGCATCTCGGGCTGCCGGGAGAGCTGCGACAGGGCGACGACGGGCACCTTCAGCTCGCGGGCCAGCGCCTTGAGGCCACGGCTGATCTCGGAGACCTCCTGGACGCGGTTGGCATCCTTGGTGGTGGTCGACGACTGCATCAGCTGGAGGTAGTCCACGATGACGAGGTCGAGCCCCTTCTCGGCCTGCAGGCGACGCGCCTTCGTGCGCAGCTCCATCGTGCTGATGTTCGGCGTGTCGTCGATGTAGATGGGGGCCTCGGACAGGGCGGTCATGGCCTTGGACACGCCGACGAAGTCCATCTCGTCGAGGAACCCGGTGCGCAGCCGCTGGCTGTCGATGCCGCCGACCGACGAGAGGAGCCGCAGCACCAGCTGCTCCTTGCTCATCTCCAGGCTGAAGATGCCGACCGACTTGGGGGGCGTGTTGCTGATGGCCGCGAACTCGGCGATGTTGAGGGCGAGGCTGGTCTTCCCCACGGACGGCCGCGCGGCCAGGACGATCAGGTCGGACGGCTGCAGGCCGGTCGTGAGCGCGTCGAGGTCCGGGAAGCCGGTCCGCACGCCGCTGATCTCGCCCCGGTGCGTGTGGAGGTAGTCGAGCCGGTCGAAGGCGTCGTGCAGGAGCTTGTTGAGCGGGCTGAAGCCGGCAGCAAGCCGGTGCCCGGAGACGGTGTAGAGCTCCTGCTCGGCCCGGTCGATGGCCACCTGGACCTCGGGCGAGTCCTCGTAGCCGATGCCGGCGATCCGGCCGGCGGCGGCGATCAGGTTCCGCAGGACCGCCTTGCGCTCCACGATCCGTGCGTATTGCGCTGCGAAGACCGCTGTCGGCGTCTGCTCCGCGAGGGACGAGAGGTAGCCGCGGCCGCCGACGGCTTCCAGGTTGTCGCCCCGCTCCAGGGCCTCCGCCACGGTGATGATGTCGATCGGCTCGCGACGCTCCCACAGGCCGACCATGGCCGCATAGATGGTCCCGTTGGCCTGGCGGTAGAAGTCACCGGGCTGGAGGACGTCGGCGACCTCGATGATGGCGTCGCGGTCGATCAGCAGGGCGCCGAGGACCGACTGCTCGGCCTCGAGGCTCTGGGGCGGAAGGCGGTCGAGGGACACGGGGACTCCGGGTGCTGCTCAGGGACGGCGCCATCGTGACGCGTGCGCGGCTCCGGCGCGAGTGGGTTGTCCACGAGTCGGGACGCGGTGTCCACGCCGCGAACCCGCAGTCGCCCCATCCTGTGGACAGGCTGTGGACGAACCTTCGGCGCGGGCGCGGCCGTCCAGTGGACGAACCTTCGGCGCGGCCGTCAGTGGACGAACCTTCGGCGCGGCCGTCAGTCCAGGCGGCGGATGACCCCGATCAGCTTCCCCTGGATCCGCACGTCGTCGTAGAACTGGGGCGGGTATTGCGTGTTCGCCGGCTGCAGGCGGATGCGCCCATCCTCCTTGAAGAACCGCTTCAGCGTGACGGCGTTCTCCTCCACTTGGGCGACCACGATGTCGCCGTTGCGCGCGGTCTGCTGGGGTCGGATCACGACGTAGTCGCCGTCCGCGATGAGCGCCTCGATCATCGAGTCGCCGCGCACGCGCAGCAGGTAGGCGTCGCCCGACGGAGCCAGGATGTCCGGGATCGCCCGGTACTCGTCGGCGGTGGCGTACGCCTCGATCGGGCCGCCGGCCGCGATCTCGCCGATCACCGGCAGCACGTGGGCCTCCACCGCCATCGACTGCGGCGTCAGCTCCGACGAGAGTCCCATCAGGAGGGCGGACTTCGGCGTCAGGCGGATCATCCGCGACTGGGCCGCCCCGCGGTCAAGGTAGCCCTCGTCCTCGAGGGCGCGCAGATGGTGGTGGACGGCGGAGGTCGAGGCGAGCCCGACCGCACGCGCGATCTCCCGCACCGACGGCGGCACGCCGTTCGCGCGGATCATCGCCGCGATGTAGTCGAGGATCTTCCGCTTGCGCTCGGCATCGTGCCTGGTCACGCGTGCTCCTTTCCCGGCCGTTGACGGCAGGGTACCGAACGCCCGTTCGAATGTCAAGTGCGGCGACGTTCGGCACTGGCACCGGCTGCCCCGGATCTGCCACCATGCCGAAGCACGGTCCGTCCTCCTGAGGTGGCGTCCATGACCCGCGTCCTCGTCATCCACCACGACATCGATCTCTCCGACCAGGAGGTGGACAGCCTTCGGCGGCGGGGATACGACGCTCGCCAGTGCCTGGGGCCGATCGGCGCGAGCTGCCCCATCCTGAACGGTCTGCCCTGCGATCTCGCCGAGGAGGCGGATGTCCTCGTCTACGACGCCTTCGTCACGGGCGAGCCCGACGGAGCCCAGGCGCTCATCGAGGGGATGCGGGAAGCGCATCCCGACGTGCCGATCGTGCTGGTCGCCTCCGGCATGGAGCCGGCCTGGATGGAGACGGCCGGCCTGCACGGGGTGACCCCGCTGGTCGGGAGCCCGACCGGCGATCGGCTTGCGGCGGCGATCGAGACCGCGATCGCCGACAGGCGCGGCCCGGCACCCGCGGGCTGACCGACCCGCACGGCCCGCGTCCTGCCGGGCCGATCGAAGGGGCTGCTAGACTCTCCCTTCGCCCGCGCGTGGCGCGCGGGCCCGCAGCGGAGCATCCGAGCAGGATGGCGGACCCCAGCAACGAATCGAAGGTGCCAGCCCGACGGCGGCGCGGCTCCCGCCGGCGGATGATCGGTCGAACGATCACGCTGCTGGCGCTGCTGCCGCTCGCCGGCCGGCTGCCGATGCACGCCCGGATCGTGGCCGGGCTGCTGCTCGATTCCCGGGTGCCCGCCTCCCGCAAGGCGCTCCTGGCGGCGGCGCTCGGCTACGTGGCATCGCCCATCGACCTGATCCCCGACCGGTTCCCGCTGCTCGGGCTTCTCGACGACGTGATCGTGGCCGCGCTCGCCTTCGACACGTTCCTCGCCGGGGTCCCGGACGAGGTTCTCGCAGCGCAGCTTGAGGTCGTGGGCCTCACCCGCGCGGAGTTCGACGAGGACGTGTATCGCGTCCGACGGCTCGTGCCGCGACCCATTCGCCGCCTGGTTCACCAACTCCCCGTCGCGCTCCGGCTCGGGGCCCGCCTCGCCCGCGAGGCCGATCTCGGAACGCGCGTCAGGGGCCTGTTCGACATGGAGGGTTCTCCCGCGTGAAGGTCATCCTGACCAGCGACGTCGCCAAGCTCGGCAAGAGCGGCGAGCTCAAGGACGTAACCGACGGCTACGCCCGCAACTTCCTGATCCCGCAGAAGCTCGCCGTGCCCGCCGCCGGCGGGGCCTACCGCGCCTGGCAGCACGACATCGCGAGCCGCGAGGACAAGCGGCAACGTGAGCGCGGCGAGGCAGAGATCGCGGCCAACCGGATCGCGTCGACGACGCTCACCATGGGCGTGAAGGTCGGCGAGGGCGGCAAGCTCTATGGCTCGATCACCACCCAGGACATCGCCGACGCCCTGGGCCGACGCGGGATCAAGGTCGACAAGCACAAGGTCGACCTCGAGCAGCCGCTCAAGTCGCTCGGCACGTACAAGGTTGCCGTCCGGGTCTACGCGGGCATGACGCCCGAGGTCACGGTCGTCGTCGAGCCCAAGGGCTGACGTCCCGGGGCCGACGATCGCCCGGGGCGAGTGCCCGGGGCGAGTGCCCGGGGCGACGCCGCCCGGAGCGAATGCCCGGGGCGACGCCGCCCGGAGCCGACGCCGTCCGGGCCTACGCGGGCATGACGTCCGGAGCCGACGCCGTCCGGGCCGCTGGCAGCCGGGCCGCACGAGCAGCTCAGGGGCATGTCGTACCGGCCGGGCTGCTGAGAAACGCTGCCGCCACGCTCCGGGATCCTCCCGAAGTGCCTGTTCGAGCCCAACCGTGAGCACAACCTGCGGGAATCCCAGCGGTCGGGCCGCTAGAAGCCGGGCCGCTAGAAGCCGGGCCGCTAGAAGCCGGGCCGCACGAGCAGCTCAGGGGCATGTCGTCGGGCCGCTAGCAGCCGGGCCGCTAGCTGCCGGGCCGCACGAGCAGCTCAGGGGCATGTCGTACCGGCCGGGCTGCTGAGAAACGCTGCCGCCACGCTCCGGGATCCTCCCGAAGTGCCTGTTCGAGCCCAACCGTGAGCACAACCTGCGGGAATCCCAGCGGTCGGGCCGCTAGCAGCCGACACCGGCTCCCGCGCAGACGGGCTACCCGCGCAGCCGCCACCGGCTCCCGCGCAGACGGGCTACCCGCGCAGCCGCCACACCTGCACGCCGTCGACGTCGTAGACCGTCTCGAACAGCGGGCTCGCCGAGAAGTCCGTCTGCTCGCCGTCCCCGCAGTCGGGGATCCCGCCGGATGACAGCACGTATGTCGCGTCGTAGAGGGCCATCACCTCGGCAGCCGCCTCGGGGCCGTCGCAGTACGCCGCCGTGACGTCCGCCTCGCGCGGCGCGGGGTCGTAGCCCAGGTTGGCCGCGTACGGCCCGAACGTCGTGATCCGCAGGCGCCCCGCGTAGTCCACGGGGCTGTTGATGAAGGCGTCGGTCACGAAGACGGCGCGCTGCGGGGTGTTGGCGGCGATCCACACGGCCGCCTGCTCCTGGGCGGTGGTCAGGGCGACCGGCTGCGACACGAGGTGCCAGGTGGCGATCAGGGCCGGCGAGATCGCCGCGAACCCCACCACCAGCCCCACGACCACCAGCCGCTGCCGGCGCAGCAGCCACCCGCCAAGGATCGCCAGGGCGACCCCCATCACCTGGAAGAACTTGTTCATGTCGAACTCGACGGCGCCGGCCACGACCAGGTTGGGGACGAGGAACAGGGCGACGGCCCAGGCCGCCAGGAACGCCCGCGCGGGTGGCCGGGCCACCAGCAGCGCGACGAGGCCGAGCAGGAGCGGAAGACCCAGGTTCGTTGCGTAGAAGAAGAGCACCGCAGCCAGTCCATCCTCGATGGGTGCCTCGGCCCAGCCCGTCACGAACCGGATCGAGCCGCGCTGGCCCTGCAGCAGGGCCGGCCCGACGACGAACGGCAGGGCCAGCAGGACCGGGGCAAGGAAGAGGGCCGCGTCGCGGAGCCAGCCGCGCCGGCGCCATGCCCGGCGCGAGACCGCGTACAGGAGGACGAGCAGGTACGTCGCCGGGAAGAGGTAGAACTGGAACGGAGCAAGGAGCCCGGCGAGCACGCCCGCCAGCAGCATCCCGACCGGCCGCCTGCCCAGCGACACGCGCACCAGGAGCAGCACCGCAAGCAGCCCCGGCAGCCCGAACGTCGTCGCCCGGTGGGGGAACAGCCCGGTCCCCAGGATCGAGGCGATCTTGAAGTAGGGCCAACCATCGGCCCAGGTGTTGTCGTACGGGTTCGCGACGACGAGCTCCCAGAACGATCCGGCGCCGGCGTTCAGGTCCATGATGAGACGGATCCAGCCCATCCCGCCCCCGACGAGGACCAGGAGCGTGGCGATCGTGGCCGCCCGCCGGCTTCCCGTCAGGTGGCGCGCGAGCTCCCAGGCGACGAGCGCCAGGGCGCCTGCCATGAGCGCGCTCGAGACGACGAAGACCGGGATGACGTGCAGCCCCGCGGCTGCGGCGGCGATCGAGCCGTGGAAGTCGGCGAACCAGTGGTAGGTCAGCGGGACGCCCGCGAAGTACGGCACCTGCGGCGGGAAGTTGCCCTCGACGATGCTCTGGCCGATCGAGACGTGGACCAGGAAGTCGCTCCAGTTCCAGCCGCCGGAGACCCAGGCACCGGGAATCTCGTGCCACGCGTTGCCGGCCAGGACGCTGCCCACGAGGAGCGTGGCAAAGGCCGCCAGCACGAACGGCGCGCGCTCGCGCCGGACTGCGTCCAGGGCGCCGCGCAGGTCCGGGGATGGCGGCGGCGCCAGGAACGGCAGTGGGACCCGGGCGAGCAGGAGGCTGCCAGCGGCGAGGATGGCGGCCGTGGCCAGGGCGACCGGGCGATCGAACCCGCCCGCTGCGAGGCCGACGACGTTCGCGAGATGGGCGGTGAGGTACGTCGACGTGACGATCCCGACGCCCAGCCGGCCGGCCGGGCCGAGCCGCGGGACGGCGCGGGCCACCAGGAGCAGGCCGGGGATCACGAACAGGAAGGGCCACGCGACCGCGATGGCGATCGGCGGGGCGAACCAGGCGAGGGCGAACGCGACGGCCCCGGCCAGGACGAGCGCCAACCCGACGGGCCGGCCCGGGCGCCCTGGGGCGGGCGACCGAGCCCGCGGGCGGCACGGCGGGCGGCTGGGCGGGCGACACGGCGGGCGGCACGCGGGCGACACGGCGGGCGGCTGGGCGGGCGGCACGGCGCCCGATGTCACGGGCCTATCGGAAGGGTTCACGTCGCGGCGATGATAGGCGCGTGCGAACGAGCCCCACCATCCTCCACGTCGACCTCGACGCGTTCTTCGCGTCGGTGGAGCAGCGCGACCGGCCGGAGCTCCGCGGACGCCCGGTGATCGTGGGCGGAGATCCGCGGGCCCGGGGGGTCGTCTCGGCGGCCAGCTACGAGGCCCGCGTCTTCGGTGTGCGCTCGGCGATGCCACTGCGCACCGCCGCGGCGCTCTGTCCGGACGGCGTCTTCCTCCCCGTCGACGGCGCGAAGTACCGCCAGGCCAGCCGGCAGGTGATGGAGATCCTGGGGCACTTCACGCCGCTCCTCGAGCAGGTGTCCATCGACGAGGCGTTCCTCGACGTCGCCGGGTCCGAGGCCCTGTTCGGGTCGCCGGAGGAGATCGCCCGCCGGATCAAGGCCGCCGTTCGGGCCGAGGTCGGGCTGACGGCCAGCGTCGGCGCCGCCACCACCAAGCTCGTCGCCAAGGTTGCCTCCGACCTGCGCAAGCCCGATGGGCTCGTCGTCGTGCCGCCCGGCGGCGAGGCGGCCTTCCTGGCGCCGCTCCCCATCGGGCGGCTGTGGGGTGTCGGGGCGCAGACCCGGGCGGCGCTGGCCGAGCACGGGGTGCGCACGATCGGCGACCTGGCCGACCTGCCCGTGGACGTCCTCGTGCGCCGACTCGGCGCCCACGGCGCGACGCTGCACGACCGGGCGCGCGGGATCGACCCGTCGCCCGTGACCGGGGAGGTCGCCGCGAAGTCCGTCAGCCACGAGACCACGTTCGACGTCGACACGGCCGACGCAGACGTGATCGAGCGCACGCTGCTCGCCCTGTCCGAGGGCGTGGCGTCCCGGCTGCGGGCGGGGCACGTGCGGGCCTCCACGATCGCCGTGAAGGTGCGCGACAGCAGCTTCCACACGGTCAGCCGCCAGCGGACCCTGCCCGAGCCGACCGACCTGGCCGACCCGATCTTCCGCACGGCCCTGGAGCTCGTGCGGCCGGAGGTCCGGGGTCGCCGGATCCGCCTCCTCGGCGTCGGGGCCCACGGCCTGGGCGAGCCGGCCCAGATGGGCCTCTTCGCGACGGAGGACCCGCGGCGACGTCACGTCGTCGAAGCGCAGGACGAGATCCGCCGGAAGTACGGCAGCCGGGCGCTGACCCGGGCGCGGCTCCTGGGCGACCCGCTCGCCGACCCCGGCGGCCGCGATCCGATGCAGCCCCTCGAGGGCCGGCGGGTGGGCCGTGCCCGGCCGGCAGTCGACGGCGCATCCGCCGCCGGGGACGACGACGCGTCGGGGGACGACACGGCGCCCGACGAGCCATCTGAGGCGGAGGCAAACGAGCCCGCGGGGGAAGAGGCGGACGAGCGTCCTGGGCGAGCCGCCGACGAGAGCTGAGCCTATCGAACACCTGTGCCAAACAAGGTGGCACGGCCGTCGCCCATTCTCGCGCCAGGTTCCATGACGAGGGCTTGACATCGAACGGGTGTTCGATCTAGAGTCCCATCAAGTCGAACAGGTGTTCTGTCTCCCGAAGTGCCCCGGGCGACGCCAGGCCGCCGAGAAGGAGCAACGTCGATGGCGATGACCCGCGTCGAGCCGGTCGAGGTCCGGGTGCGGACCGACTGGCTGTCCGGGCGCCCCCGGGAGATCCGCTGGGGCGAACGGACGATCCCCGTGACCGCGATCGCGTCCGTGAGCCGCGAACGCTCCGCGTACCCGATCGCGGTTGGCCCGCGAACCACCTTCGAGGTGGACACGCCCGAGGTGCGCATGTCGCTCACCTTCCGGCACCGCGGCCGTCGGTGGCTCATCGAGGGCCTCGACCCCGACGTCGCCCGGGCAGCCTGACCCCAGGGCCACGGCCGGCCCAGCCGGCTTCCAGGATGTCACCGCGGCCGGCCCAGCCGGCCCACACGAAGTTCGTGCGCCGGCCCACCACCCGGCGCACAAGGGCCCGCCGCCCTCCCGGCGGGCCCTCCTCCTCGGGCCCGGAGTGGGTGCGACCGGTACCGCGCTCGCTTCGGGCCCGGCCATGCCCGCGAGACCGGGGTCGCCCGCGCTCCCGGTTCGCCCCGGTGGCACCGGGCCGGCGGTCACGCTGACCCCGGTCGGTCGGCCCGGGCCCCCGGGCGGGACGGCCCTTTCGCACGGTGGTCCGCCTCCTACAATCGGGCGCATGTCCGAGAACGCCACGCCTCGCTTCGGGTCCATGACCCTTGACGGGTTCATCGAGCTGCTCGGCTCGGCGACCCCCAGCCCGGGAGGTGGTGCCGCCTCGGCCGTGGCCGCCTCGTGCGGCGCGGCGCTCGTGGCGATGGTTGCCTCGCTCTCGCTGGACCGCCCGAAGTACGCCGCGTATGCCGCCAGCCATGCTCGGCACGGAGCAGCGGGACGGGAGCTGGCCGCGCGCCTCCTGGTCCTCGCCGACGAGGATGCCGACGCGTACGCGGCCTTTGCCGCGGCCCTCAAGCTGCCGCGCGACACGGAGGAGCAGAAGGTCGCCCGGACGGCGGCCATCCGCGCCTCGGCGCGTGTCGCGGCCGACGTGCCGCTGCGGACGGTGGAGGCCTGCCGCGAGGTTGTCGTCGCCTCCGAGGCGCTCGCCGGGCGCAGCAACATGAACGCCGCGAGCGACCTGGCCGTCGCGTCCCGGCTGGTCGAGGCATCGGCCCATGGCGCCGCGGAGAACGTCCTGGTGAACCTGCCGTCGCTCGGCGACGCGGTGGCGGCGGACCTGCTGCGGGGCCGCGTCGACGAGCTGCTGGCGGAGATCGAGGAGCTGGCCGAGACAACCCGGGCCCACGTGGCGCTGCGCGAGCTGCGCGAAGCGGAGGACGCCTCGTGACGCTGCTCGAGGACGTCGGGCCGCGCCTGCTCAAGGGCGGACCGGTCGCCGCCGACGTGCGGACGGCCGTTGCCGCCGACGTCGCCGACTTCAAGGCGACCTACGGGTACACGCCGGAGCTCGCGGTCGTCATCGTCGGCCGGGACGCCCCCTCGACGGTGTACCTCCACAAGATCCTCGACGGCTGCCGGCTCGTGGGGATCCAGGACCGGCTGGTGGAGCTCGGCGACGACTGCACCGCCGAGGCCCTGGGCCGCGAGATCATCGCACTGGGGGCGCAGCGGACCGTGGCCGGGATCATCGTCCAGCAGCCGCTTCCGGCCGGGATCCCGCTGCGGGTGGTCATCGACACGCTCGACCCGGCCAAGGACATCGACGGCATCCACCCGCTCAACGCCGGCCTCCTCGCCCTCGGCTACGACGGATTCCTGCCGGCCACGGCCCACGCCGCGGTGGAGCTCCTCAAGCGCTCCGGGGTGCCGCTCGCCGGGGCTCGCGCGGTCATCGTCGGCCGCTCCAACGTCGTGGGGAAGCCGGCAGCATTCCTGCTCCTGCGCGAACACGCCACGGTGACGATCTGCCACTCGAAGACCCCGGATCTCGCCGCCCACCTGCGCGAGGCCGACGTCGTCGTGGTGGCGGCGGGCCGGGCCGGCCTCGTCACCGGCGAGATGCTGAAGCCGGGTGCGGTCGTCGTGGACGTCGGCATCAACGTCGTCGAGGGCCGCCTCGTCGGCGACGTCGACTTCGAATCCGCGGCGCGCGTCGCCTCGGCGATCACCCCGGTGCCCGGCGGCGTGGGACCTCTCACGAACGCGATCCTGCTGACCCACCTGGTTCGCGCGGCCCGCAACCAGGCCGAGGGGCGAACCGCGCCCGGCGCTGCATCCCTGCACGCCCCGGCCGCCGCGTCTCCGTCCCCGGCCGCCGCGTCTTCGCCCCCCGCGTCGTCGACCACCCCCCCGACGCAGCCCGCCGGCTGACACGAACAAGCGCCCCGGAGGAATCCCATGTCCTTCCCGTCCGACCTCGACATCGCCCGCTCCGTCACGCCCCGCCCCATCGGGGACATCGCCGCGGAGCTCGGCCTCCGGCCCGACGAGATCGAGTACTACGGCCCCACGAAGGCCAAGGTGACGCTCGCCGGGGTCGAGCGCGTGGAGCGTGAGCGGCCGCGTGGCAAGTACGTGCTCGTGACGGCCATCACGCCCACGCCGCTGGGCGAGGGCAAGACCACGACCACGGTCGGCCTGGCCCAGGGGCTCAACCGGATCGGGAAGAAGGCGTCGGTGGCGATCCGCCAGCCCTCGCTGGGCCCGGTCTTCGGCATCAAGGGCGGCGCCGCGGGCGGCGGCTACTCGCAGATCATCCCGATGGAGGACTTCAACCTCCACCTCACCGGCGACATCCACGCCATCAGCGCCGCCCACAACCTGGCGTCGGCGTTCCTGGACAACCACCTCCACCACGGCAACGCCCTGGGGATCGACCCGTACTCGATCCGCTGGCCCCGCGTGGTCGACATCAGCGACCGCGCGATTCGGCGCGTGATCATCGGCCTCGGCGGCAAGGAGAACGGCGTCCCCCGGGAGAGCGAGTACGTCATCACCGTCGCATCGGAGGTGATGGCGATCCTGGCGCTCGCCACCGACCTGTTCGACCTCCGGGCGCGCCTGGGACGGATCGTCGTGGCTACGAACCGCGAGGGGAAGGCCGTCACGACCGAGGACCTGGGCGTCGCCGGCGCGATGACCGTCCTCCTGCGCGACGCCATCAAGCCGAACCTGCTCCAGACGCTCGAGGGCGGGCCGGCCTACGTGCACTGCGGCCCGTTTGCCAACATCGCGCACGGCAACAGCTCGATCATCGCCGACCGCGTGGCTCTTTCGACCTCCGACGTCGTCGTGACCGAGGCCGGCTTCGGCGCCGACATGGGCGCCGAGAAGTTCTTCGACATCAAGTGCCGGGCATCCGGGCTGCGGCCCGACGCCGCGGTCGTCGTGGCCACGGTGCGCGCCCTCAAGATGCACGGCGGCGTGGGGCGGATCGTGGCCGGCAGGCCGCTGGACCCGGCCCTCACGACCGAGAACGTCGAGGCCGTCCGCAAGGGCTGCGCCAACCTGGCCGCGCACGTGGAGCTCGTCCGCTCCTACGGCGTCCCCGTGATCGTCGCGATGAACGCTTTCCCGACCGACACGCCGGCGGAGTACGAGGCGATCCGCGAGGCGTCGGTTGCCGCCGGCGCCCGCGACGCGGTCGTCACCCGGAACTTCGCCGACGGCGGCGCCGGAGCCGAGGCGCTGGCGGCCGCGGTCTGGGAGGCCGCGGAGGCCGATGGTGGCGCGTTCCGGCTCCTCTATCCCGACGAGATGCCGCTGCGCGAGAAGATCGAGACGATCGCGACGCGGGTCTACGGCGCTGCGGGCGTGGACTTCGCCCCGCCCGCCACCAAGGCCCTCGCCGAGTACGAGGCACTGGGCTACGGGCGCCTCCCGATCTGCGTGGCGAAGACGCACCTCAGCCTGTCCCACGACCCGAACCTCAAGGGCCGCCCGACGGGCTTCCGCCTCCCGGTTCGCGACGTGCGCCTGGCGGCGGGCGCCGGCTTCATCTATCCGCTGGCCGGCGACATGCGGACGATGCCGGGGCTCCCAAGCCACCCGGCCGGCGAGAAGATCGACATCGACGCCGACGGGAACGTCGTCGGGCTCTTCTGATCCCATGGCGACCCCTCGTCCTGCGCCGGGCACCGCCGTCCCGCCGCCGACCTCCGGTGGTGCCCCCGCGCCAGGCACGGCGGGCGATCCGGTCCCGGGCGCGCCTCACGGCCCGACGGCCACCGAGGTGCGCCTCGACGCGTTGATGCCGGGCGAGATGGCGGCGAAGGCCGCCGAGATCGGCGTCCGCAAGGCCGGCATGGGCTTCGTGCCCGTGTTCGTGCTCGGCATCCTTGCCGGGGCGTTCATCGCCCTGGGCGCCGCGTTCGCGACGACGGTCTCGGCCGGCGCGACGGGGATGCTGCCGTACGGGGTCATCCGCCTCCTCGCGGGCTTCGCGTTCTCGCTGGGCCTGATCCTCGTGATCGTCGGCGGCGCCGAGCTGTTCACCGGCAATAACCTCTTGGCGATGGCCTGGGCCTCGCGGCGGATCAGCACCGGCGCCGTCATGCGCAACTGGGTGATCGTCTACGTCGGCAACCTGGTCGGCGCCGTGGGCACCGCGGTGCTGGTGGTCATGGCCGGGCAGTACGCGTTCGGGGGCGGGTCCGTGGGGGCCGTCGCGCTCTCCACGGCCGCGACGAAGGTGGGCTATGGCCCGCTGCAGGCGTTCGTGCTCGGAATCCTCTGCAACGGCCTCGTCTGCCTCGCCGTCTGGCTGACCTACTCGGCGCGCACCACGACCGACCGGATCCTGGCGATCGTCCCGCCCATCGCCGCGTTCGTGGCGATGGGCTTCGAGCACTCCGTCGCCAACATGTACTTCATCCCGGTGGGGATGCTGATCCGGGCCGTTGCCCCCGAGAGCTTCTGGACGGCCGTCGACAAGGTCCCCGCCGACTACGCGAGCCTCGACTGGGCCGGCCTCGTCGGCAACCTCGTGCCCGTCACGCTCGGGAACATCGTCGGCGGGACGATCCTCGTGGGCGCGGTCTACTGGCTGGTCTACCTGCGCGGCAGGAGCTGACGCGTCGGGACCGCTCGCTCAGGGGTTCGTGAGGGCGCCCATCACCTCGGCGAGCTCGTTGCCCGCGACGTGGGGGCGTGCCGTCTCCAGCAGGAGGCGCTCGATCGTCCGCCCGGGATCGTCGCGGTAGGCGCGGCCGCCGGAGCCGGGCGGCGCAACCGCCCCGCCGAAGGCGACGAGCGTTCCGTCCGGTCGCTCGATCGTGAACCCGTGGTAGCCGAGGCCGCCGGCCGGCGGCTCGCCGACCTTCGCCGCCAGCCCGGCGAGCGCGACGTCCAGCGCGGCCGCCTCCGCGTTGGTCAGCGTCCACGCCGGGTCCGGCCGTCCCGAGTACAGGCCGAGGGTCACCTGGACGGGGCCGGACGCGTCACCGCCCGGGGTGGCAGTGGGGCCACCGCCGGGGATGGCAGTGGGGCCACCGCCGGGGTTCGACGTCGCGGACGGGCCGGAGGTCGAGGCACCGCTCCCGCAGCCGGCGAGGAGCAGCAGGCACAGCAGGGACAGCAGGCTGCCGATCAGCAGCGTGGACGGCGATCGAGCTGCCGGCGGTCGAGCTGGCATGGTCCACTGACGGGGTCCATCCGGCCGCGGTTCCAGGCCCGCGTCCCGCGCGACCCGTTCGCCCTGGTCGGTCAGGTCGCTCATGTGGCCCCGGTCGGTCAGGTAGCGCCGTCGGTGTCGTCGACGGCGTCGTAGTCGATCTCCGCCGGCAGGCCGTCGTCGGCCAGCAGCTCGAAGTCCTTCGCCAGATCGGCGCGCGCGTCGTCGGGGCGGTCGCCGAACGGCGAACCGACGACCTCCTCCCAGGGAGAAAGCAGCAGGTCCAGCTCGTCGTCCTCGAGGACGTCCTCGAGCACCACGGCATAGGCCGCGTCCAGCACGATCGGCACGGCAGCCATCCGCGGGCCGATCTCGGCGGTGCTCTCACCCGCCCCTGCCACCCCTGCCGGGAACCAGTGCGTGGTGCTGGAGGCCCATGAGGCGACCTCGTCGCCGACCGCCCTGATCGCGTCGAGCCGGTGGGCGGCCTTCGCCATCTCGCGGAGGCGTGCGCGCAGCTCCGCCCGCGCGGTCACGTTCGGGTCGTTCTCGGGAGTTCCGAACGAACCGCCGCCCGCGGCGGCGAGCGCGGCGATCGCCCCCGGCGGCAGGTGGTCGAGGTCGTCCAGCATGCGCTCCACCGCGACCGAGTTGGGCCCGTAGTTCGCCGCCATGACCGCCTCCGTGCCTACAGCGACGTCGTGACGAAGAGGCAGATGGCGACGACGAGCCCGGCTCCCACGCCGACCGCGCCCGCGAGCCACGCGGCCCAGTTGACGGGCCCGAGCTTGTCGGCGTGGTCGCCGTGCTCGTCATGCCCGGCGTGCCCGTGGCCTGCGTCGTCCGGCTCGTGGGCCGGCGGGTGCTCGTCGTGGGTGGTGTCGCTCATGGCCGCATTCTAGCCCCGCCGCATCGCGCCTCTCCGACCCGCCGCGCCACGCGTCTGCGCGACCGCCACGCGTCTGCGCGACCGCCACGCGTCTGCGCGACCGCCACGCGTCTGCGCGACCGCTGCCGCGCTTCTCCGCGAGTGCCGCGCCGGCGTGCGACGGCAGGCTAGACTCCCCTTGTGACCCTCACCCTCGTCCTGACCCGGCATGGCCTGACCGACCGCTCCGACCCGGAGCAGCACCTCGGCCAGGGGATCGACGTCGGGCTGTCCGCGGCGGGGCGGGCACAGGCGGTCGCCCTTGCCGGCCGGATCGCCGACGAGCACTTCGACCGGATCGTGGCGAGCCCCCTGCGGCGGGCGATGGAGACGGCCGGGACGGTCGCACGGGGCCGGCCGGTGGAGCCCGACCCACGCCTGATGGAGATGGACTACGGCGCCTGGGAAGGGCTCACCTACGAGGAGATCGACGCCGGAGACGCCGCATCCCGCGCCCGCTGGGTCGCGGATCCCGGGTTGATCGCCTGTCCCAGGGGCGAATCCGGCGCCGATGTCGCGGCGCGCGCCCGCTCGTTCCTGGGGGACCTGCTGGGGTGGGCCGCGGATCGCCCGGGCGACGACCCGGTCGTGCTGGCCGTCGCCCACAGCACGCTGAACCGGGTCCTGCTGTGCGTCGCCGTCGGGGTTCCCGTGGGCGAGTACCGGCGCCGTTTCACGCAGAGCCAGGCGAACCTGACCGTCCTGCGCTGGCCGACGGGCGCACCACCCGAGCAGGCGCGGATCCTGACCGTCAACGACGTCTCGCACGTCGCCCCGCTTGGCCGGGCGCCATGGGAGCCCGCTCCGGGCGCCTGACGAGGCCGCCCGGGGAGCCGCCCTGGCCGGGTGGATGCCCCGGGTCCGATGGGCGGCCAACGTCCGGCGTGCAACCCGGGCCGGTCGGACGGCCCAGCCCCGCCGGGCGACCCACCCCGCCGTGCGCTACTCGGCTCCCGGGTCCCGGTCCGGGTTCGGGTCGGGTGTGTGCCGACGGCCGGGCAGCGGGCGCCCCAGGCGGAGCCAGACGAAGGCGACGACCAGGCCGACCACGCCGACGGCGATCAGGAGGTCGAACGGCTGGAGCAACCGGCGGATCTCCTCCCAGTTGTTCCCGAGCTGGACGCCGGCCCACACCAGGGCCACCGACCAGAAGAAGGCGCCGGCCGTCGAGTAGACGATGAACTTGCGCACGTCCATCCGGGCGACGCCGGCCGGGAAGCTGATGAAGGTCCGGACGATCGGCAGGAGCCGGCCGATGAAGACGGTCTGCGAGCCCCAGCGCGCAAAGAAGTGGTCCGCGATCTCGATCTCGTGCTCGCGGATCAGCAGGTACTTGCCGTACCGCTCCAGGAACGGCCGGCCGCCCCAGGCGCCGATCGCATACGCAACGAGCGACCCGAGCGTGTTCCCGATCGTGCCCACGATCACCACGATCCAGAAGCTCCAGGGCTGGCCCGTGATGGGCTCGACCTGGCTGGGGTCGGAGACGAGGAACCCCGCGAACGGCAGGATCAGCTCGGAGGGGAGTGGGATCATCGCCGATTCGATGGCCATGGCCAGCATCACGCCGAGGTAGCCGGCGGCGCCATACAGGGATTCCAGGAACGGGATGACGATCTCGTCGATGAAGGCAAGCATCGTCGGGGAGGATACGCGACGAACGCGGCCCGCGGCCGGGCGCCTGCGGTCGGGTGCGGGCGAATGCCGCCTTGGACGCGGCCGGCCGGCCCGCCGACCGCAGCCCTGCGGGGCTATGCTCGCCGCGTGAGCGACTCCGGCGCGCGCCCCATCGACCATCCCACTGGCCCCCACTTCGAGCCGGGGCGTCCCGCGCCCGGCGCGGCAGCCGGGGAGGTGGTCCTGACCGGCGCCGACCTCACCGTGGGCGACGTCGAGGCCGTGGCCCGGGGAGGAGCGCGCGCTGCCCTCGACCTCCATGCCCGGGCCCGGATGGAGGAGGCGCGGGCCGTCGTCGCCCGCCTCGTCGCCGCCGGCGAGGTCGTCTACGGGATCACGACGGGCTTCGGCGATCTCGCCACCACGTACATCCCGCCGGAGGATGCGCGTCGTCTCCAGGAGAACCTGCTCGTGAGCCACGCCGTGGGCGTGGGGCCGTCGCTGCCGCGCGACGTGGTGCGGGCGATGCTCCTCCTCCGGGCGAACACGCTCGCGCTGGGGCACTCGGGCTGCCGGCCGGACGTCGTGGATCGCCTGCTGCGATTCCTCGAGCTCGGTATCCACCCGGTCGTTCCCGCCAAGGGGAGCGTGGGCGCGTCCGGGGACCTCGCTCCGCTGGCCCACCTTGCCTTGCCGATCATCGGGCATGGCGACGTGGAGCTCGGCGGCCACGTCATGCCGGCCCTGCTGGCCCTGCGGGAGGAGGGCCTGGAACCGCTCGTCCTGGAGGCGAAGGAGGGTCTCGCGCTCCTCAACGGCACCCAGCTGATGAGCGCGATCGGTGCGCTGCTCCTGGCCGACGCCGACCGCCTGGCCCGGACGGCCTCGGTCGCGGCGGCCCTGTCCGTCGAGGCACTCCTCGGGACGGACGTCGCGTATGCCGCCGCCTACCAGCTGGCGCGGCCGCACCCGGGCCAGGTGATGGTGGCCGGCGAGATGCGGCACCTGCTCCGCGGCTCCGGCCTGATGGCCCACCATCACGCCTCGGCCCACAAGGTCCAGGACCCGTACTCGCTGCGCTGCGTGCCGCAGGTCCACGGCGCGGTGCGCGACGCCCTCGACCACCTGCGCCGCGTCCTCGACGTCGAGATGAACGCGGCGACCGACAACCCGCTCATCTTTCCGGAGGGTGGCGTCGCCGACGCCGAAGCAGCCGCGACCGGCGGCGGCCTCGTGATCTCCGGCGGCAACTTCCACGGCGAGCCGATCGCCCTCGCGCTCGACTTCGCGAAGCTCGCGATCGCGGAGCTCGGGGCGATCAGCGAGCGCCGGATCGCGTTGCTGCTCGACGCCCGCCTCAACGGCGGCCTGCCGCCCTTCCTGGCCCGGGAGAGCGGCCTCAACTCCGGGATGATGATGCTCCAGTACACGGCCGCCGCCCTCGCCTCGGAGAACAAGGTCCTGGTGCACCCCGCGTCGGCCGATTCGATCCCGACGTCGGCGAACCAGGAAGACCACGTGTCGATGGGCGCCACGGCGGCCCGCCACGCCGCCGAGGTGCGCGACAACGTCGAGCGGATCCTGGCCCTGGAGCTGCTCGTGGGAGCACAGGCGCTGGACATGCGGCGCGACCTCGTCGCCTCGGCCAACGGCGTGCCGACGGCGGAGGCGCCCGAGGCGGGGGCCGGGGTGGCGGAGGCGCATCGGCGCATCCGGGGCGTCGTCGCGCGGCTCGACCGGGACCGGGAGATGGGCCAGGACATCAAGGCCGTGACGCGGCTCGTGCGGGCCGGAGGGCTCGTCGACCTCGTGGACGCCTGACCCGAACCGACGGACGACGGACGGCGCGGTGCTGGAGTACCTCGCGACGGGCGCCGTCCTGGGCCTCGCGGCCGGCTTCGCGCCGGGCCCCCTCATGGCCCTGGTGCTGGCCCAGTCCATCCGCTACGGGACCCGCGAGGGGCAGAAGGTCGCGCTGGCGCCCCTCATCACCGACATCCCGATCGTGCTCCTCGCGACCGCCCTCGTGGCCGCGGCGGCCGAGGCGGCGCTTGGCCTGCTCGGTGCGATCTCGCTCGCAGGCGCCGTCTTCGTTGCCTACCTCGGGGTCGAGTCGATCCGCACGACCGGCGTCGCTGCCGCGCGGCCGGACGAGGCGGCGCGCTCCTGGACGCGGGGCGCGGTGGTCAACGCGCTGAGCCCGCACCCGTACCTGTTCTGGATCACGGTCGGGGCGCCGACGCTGATCCGGGCCTGGACGGACGGCCCGCTGGCGGCCGCAGGGTTCCTCGTCGGCTTCTACGCCTGCCTGGTCGGCGCGAAGATGCTGCTCGCGGTCGTCGCCGGGCGCTCCGGCGGGCGGCTCTCCAGCGGCGCCTACCGCGGCGTGATGGTCGTGCTGGGCTGCCTGCTCCTGCTGTTCGCGGTTCGCCTGGCGGTCGAAGGACTCCGGCTGCTGGGGTTGTTGGCGCTGTGACCGTGCGCCGCCACGAACCGTTGGACGCGACGAACAGACCGCTCAGCCGCGCAGGCGCTTCCGGATTGCGCCGATGCCGAGGAGGCTCACCCCGACGGCCAGCGCCTGGCGCCAGGTCCAGCCGAGGCCCCCTGGATCATCCGGTCCGGCGGCCAGCGGCGAGCCGTCCGCAGGAGCCACCCGGATGAGCGGCACGAACGAGACGCATTCGAGGATCCGCTCGTCGGTGGAGGTTGGCGGGAAGCAGCCGATCATCGCCCCCGGCAGCGCCATGGAGCGGCACAGGGGCGGGATGACCCGGGCCCGGGTGCTGGGGTCGAGCACTTCCGTCGCGAGCGCCGCGATGGGCGACCTGGCGGGAAGGAGGAGCTCGACGCGCGGGTCGTCGAGGACGTTGCGGTACCAGAGCGTGCTGGGGCCGTACCCGGCCATCACCCAGGCGGCCCCGTCCATCACGAGATAGCCCAGCGGCGTATGGCGCGGGAGGCCCGAGCGGCGGCCGATGGTCGTGACCAGGCACTGCCAGCCGGTGACGGGGTTGCCGAGCCAGGCGGCCAGGCCGGCCCGGTGCGCCGGCACCACGCCGTAGCGGTTGGCGTACCGAAAGAACGTGCGGCTCGCGTCGGAAGCCGTCTTGAGGGTCCCGCTGAGATCGGGCGGCACGGTGAGCGTGCCGGCCAGGGGAGTGGAGGTGTCGGAGGGGAGCGCGGCAGGCGGTTCGGCGGTCGCGGTCATGGCGCGAGGATTGCCCGCGCTGCGCCGTGCCGCCAGTGCCGCCTGTCCCGAAGGGACGAGCGGATGGTCCAGGCGCCGGCGCCGCCACCGCGGTCGGTGCGCGCGGCCTGCCGCCCTGCGTGGCTCCACTGCCCCATGCGCCGCCACCGCGGCCACCGTGGCGGCGTACGATCCGAGCATGGACCGGATCCGCATCGTCGACGTCACGGAGGCGGCAGCGTTCGGCCTCCTCCCGCCGTGCGCCGACGCGTCGTTCGACCACCGCAGCTGCGACTACTGGGAGGATGCCGACCGGGGGTCGAAGGCGCACCGGGCGAGCTGGCTGCGGACCGGGGAGGAATCCGGGGACAAGGCGTCGCCGCCGGCGCCCCGGCCGCCGACCAACCCGTTCCTGGCCGATCTCGAGGCCCGTGAGGACAACCCCTTCGCGCTGAAGCGCTCGGCACCGGTCAATCCCTTCGCCCTTGATGACGACGACGACCCGCTCGACGACAACCCGTTCGCTCCGAGGAAGGCTGCCCGGCCCACCCTCGGCCCGCACGCAGCCCCGAAGCTCGCCCTCCTGGGGCGCGGCCTGGCGGTCTTCGGGAGCTACGCGAAGGTGCTGCTCGTGGAGGACGGCGATGCCGAGAGCGACGAACGACCCGTCGCGTATGCCCAGTTCGGCCCGCTGTCCGCGTACCCCCGCGCGCTGCGCACGCGCGATCTCTACCCGCGCCTGCCGCAGGCGCCGCTCCCCGCCGTGATCACCTGCGTGGCCGTGGCGGCGGCCGACCGCGGGCGAGGGTTCGGGCAGCGCCTCGTCGCGGCGATCTGCGGCGACCTGGCCGGTCGCGGCTTCGCGGCCGTCGAGGCCTACCCGGAGATCGGGACGCGCGCCGACGCGACGTCGGCCGCGACGCCGGCGTTCTGGGTGCGAGCCGGCTTCACGGTCGTCGTTCCCGACGAACGGTTCCCGGTCGTCCGGCGCGAGCTCTGAAGGCTCCCTCCGGAGCGGATCCCGGCCCGGCCGACGCACGACGGAAGGTCGCGCCTTACGCTGGCGGCTGCGTGGGCGGTGCCGGGGTGACGCGCTCGCGGGCGACGAGGCGCAGGCGGTCGAGCGCGCCGGGGAGGACGTCGATACACCAGCCGCCGGGCAGCGCAGCCGAGGGCACGACGATCGCGTCGGCACCGGCCGCCAGGGCGGCCTCCATCACCCGCCGGCATGCGCGGTTCGGACGGTCCGGCGACCAGGGCGCCACGAGGTCGACCAGCGTGACGCCGAGGACCGCGCGGGTCGCGTCGTCACGGAGGTCCAGCACGCTGAGGTCCGCCTCGAAGCTGCAGCACCAACGGGGGTCGTCCTCGGGGCGCACGGCACCGGCCGTCGCGTGCGCCCACTCGGCCCAGATCGTCGGCTCGTCGAGCGCGCCGTAGAGCGGCCACGGGTCGCCCGGGCCGTGGTAGCGCCCGGCGTGCGACGCGGGCTGCGCGGGCGGCAGGCAGGCGGGGACGTGGAGCGCCGTCTGCCGGTAGATCCGGCCGCTGTAGCGGGCGAGCGGCGCCTCCTGGTGGGCTCGCGCGCGCCGCGGCCGGGCCGACCGCGCCGACCGGCCCCGGGGCGGCGAGGCGCCGGGCGGCTCGCTCAGGTGGCGTCGCCGGCCGCGTAGGCCAACGCGGCGCCCCGGACCTGCTCCGTCTCACCGCGGGCGAGGAGATCGGCGGGCCGCTCGCCGGCCAGGTAGGCGCTTGGCGCCGTGAGCCAGGCCGCCGTCCCGCGCGCCGTCATCGAGCGCCAGGATCCCCGCGACCGCCGCGAGGTCGGCCAGGCGGTCCACGTACGTCCTGCGGCGGGGGGTCGTGCCGGCCCGCCAGCGTTCTGCCGTCCGGACGCTGGCGCCCGTGGCCGCCGCGACGGTGCGCGCCGGGAGCGAGCGGACGAGGTCGGTGGAGGCGAGCCCCATCGGATCAGCCCAGCCCGCGGCCGCGGAAGGCGTCGGCGTGGGCCATCGGTCAGCCCAGCCGCGGCCGCGGAAGGCGTGGCGTGGGCCATCGGTCAGCCCAGCCTGCGGCCGCGGAAGGCGTTGGCATGGGCCGGGAAGCCTTCGTGGTCTGCAAGGGCCGTCGTCGGGCCGGCGAGCCCGGCGAGCGCCTCCGGCGAGAGGCGTGCGATCGAGGTCGTCGTCTGGAACGTGCGCGCTGTCACGCCGCCGTTGAGCTTCGCGAACCCGCCGGTCGGGAGCGTCGCCGGGACTCCGATCGAGTAGCTGCTGGCGCCGATCGGCGTGTCCTGCCCCAGCAGGATCTCGCCGGCGTAGCGCAGGTCGCGCAGGGTGACCTCCGGGTCGGCCGTGGCGACCTGCATGTGCTCCGCGGCGTACTCGTTGGCGAACGCGATCGCCTCCGCCATCGTGTCGAACAGGAGCACCCCGCCGAGGTCGCCCAGGACGGCGGTGGCGTACGCGCGGCGCGGTTCGGGGAGGGCGGCCACCTGCTCGGCGACGGCCCCTTCGATGGCGCCGACCAGCCCGGCTGCGTCGGTCACGACGAGGGCCGCGGAGTCCGTCCCGTGCTCCGCCTCGTTGACGAGGTCGAGGGCCAGCCGCCACGGGTCGGCGGTGGCGTCTGCCAGGAGCAGGCTCTCCGAGGGTCCGCAGAGCATGTTGGTCGCGGTGCCGAAGCGCTGGGCCAGGACCTGGGCCGCGGTCACGGCCGGGCTGCCGGGTCCGACGATCTTCACCACGCGCGGGAAGGTCGCGGTGCCGAAGGCGAGCGCCGCGATCCCGGCCGGGCCGTTCGCCCGGAAGACGTTCACCAGGCCCAGCTCGTGCGCAACAACAAGCGTCGCGGGATCGACGGCGCCCGTGCCCGGCATCGGCGGGACCAGCACGGCGACGTCCGGCACGCCGGCCACGACCGCCGGGACGCCGATCTGCACGAGGACAGACGGGAAGCTGCCCTTGCCGGCAGGCACGTAGAGGCCGGCCGACGGGATCGGGGAGACCTGCTCGCCCAGCTCGAAGCCCGGCCGCACCTCGGCCAGCCAGCCGAGGGCCGACGCCCGGACCTGGGCCGTGTTGAAGAGGCGGCTGTTGTGGATCGCCTCGCGGATGCCGGCCAGCAGGGCGGGCGGGCAGGCGGCGTGGGCGGCCGCCAGCTCTTCGGGATGCACGCGGAGGTCGTCGGGTGCGAGCCGGACGCCGTCGAAGCGCTCGGTGGCGTCGACGACGGCGGCGTCGCCGCGCTCGCGGACATCGTCGAAGAGCGCCTCGATCGAGGCCATCAGCCCCGGGTCGAAGACGGCGGCGGTCGATCGGGCGAGGAGGCGGGTCTGCTCGACGGCATCGAGGTCGACCCAGCGGCGAACGGCGAGGATTCCCATTGCCCCGCGAGCGTAGCGGATCGCAGCCCGTACGACCCGCGTCGCCTCGGACGACGCCTGCGAGCAGCGGGCGGCGGCGGGCAGGGCAACCGGAAGGTGGCGCCCTCTGCCGCGTGCAGGGGCCGTTGTCCGCGAGACGGCGCGAGGCGGTCGCGTGGCGGCCGTGGCGCCACCGACTCGACGAACGGTCCTCGGGCGCACGAACGACCAACTCCCCGCGGAGCGGAGCTCGCGGCGGAGCAGAGCGGAGCCCACCTCGCCGTCGGTGGGCGGATTCGCCGTGACGGCGGCGCGCGGCCGCGCGACACTCTGCGCATGACGACCTCGCCCGGCGCCCACGACGCTCCGCCCCTCCCCGGCGCCCGCCCCGTCCGCGCCCCCCGCGGCACGGAGATCTCCTGCCGCGGCTGGCAGCAGGAGGCGGTCCTGCGGATGCTCATGAACAACCTCGACCCCGAGGTCGCCGAGAACCCCGACGCGCTCGTCGTGTACGGCGGGACCGGTCGCGCCGCCCGTTCCTGGGAGGCCTTCGACGTCATCGTGCGCGAGCTCCGGAATCTCGCCGACGACGAGACGCTTCTCATCCAGTCGGGCCAGCCGGTCGGCGTCTTCCGGACCAACCCGTGGGCGCCGCGGGTGCTGATTGCCAACTCCAACCTGGTCGGCAAGTGGGCGACCTGGGAGCACTTCCGGGAGCTCGAGAAGGCCGGCCTGATGATGTACGGCCAGATGACCGCCGGCTCCTGGATCTACATCGGGACCCAGGGGATCCTGCAGGGCACGTACGAGACGTTCGCCGAGCTGGCGCGCCAGCACTTCGGAGGGACCCTGCGGGGGCGGGTGGTCCTGACGGCGGGCCTGGGCGGGATGGGCGGCGCCCAGCCGCTCGCGGTGACGATGAACGATGGCGTGGTGATCGCCATCGAGGTCGACGCGGCGCGGGCCCGGCGGCGCCACGAGATCGGCTACGTCGACCGGCTCACGGACTCGCCCGACGCTGCGCTCGCCATGGCACGCCTGGCGGCCGCCCGCGGGGAGCCGCTCTCGATCGCCCTCGTCGGCAACGCCGCGGAGATCGAGCCGGCGTGGGCCAGGAAGGGCGAGCCCTTCGACGCCGTCACGGACCAGACGTCGGCACATGACGCGCTCGCCGGCTACGTCCCGCCGGAGATGACGCTGGCGGACGCGCTGGTCCTGCGGCGCACCCAGCCCGAGGTGTACGAGCGCCAGGCGCTCGACGGGATGGCGGCCCAGGTGCGGGCGATGCTCGCCTTCGGGGAGCGCGGCGCGGTCGTGTTCGACTACGGCAACAACCTCCGGGCCCAGGCCCAGCGGGCCGGCGTGGAGAACGCCTTCGACTTCGCCGGCTTCGTCCCGCTCTTCATCCGACCCCAGTTCTGCGAGGGCCGCGGCCCCTTCCGCTGGGTCGCCCTGTCCGGGGACCCGGCCGACATCCTGCGTACGGACGAGGAGATCCTGCGGCTGTTCCCCGGGGACGCGGGCCTGCGGCGATGGATCGAGATGGCCGAGGCAACGGTGCCGTTCCAGGGGCTCCCCGCGCGGATCTGCTGGCTGGGATATGGCGAACGGGCGAAGGCGGGGCTGGCGTTCAACGAGCTCGTGCGGACCGGAGCGGTGTCGGCGCCGCTCGTCATCGGGCGCGACCACCTGGACTCGGGGAGCGTCGCCTCGCCGAACCGCGAGACGGAGGCGATGGCGGACGGCACGGACGCGGTGGCCGACTGGCCGCTTCTCAACGCGCTGGTGAACACGGCGGCCGGGGCGACCTGGGTGTCGATCCACCATGGTGGCGGCACGGGGATCGGGTACAGCCAGCACGCCGGGATGGTGGTGGTGGCCGACGGGACCGACCTCGCCGCGCAGAAGCTGGAGCGGGTGCTGACCAGCGACCCCGGGATGGGCGTGATCCGCCACGCCGACGCGGGCTACCAGCGCGCCCTGGACGTGGCCCGCGAGCGCGGCGTCCGGATCCCGATGCGGGACGGGGGCGGCTGATCGTCCTGGCCGGCCGCGGAGCGGGCATGCGCTGACCTCACCCGCCGTGCTCCAGCCGCATGCAGGAGGCGTTCGGATCAGGATGCGGGTCGGAGCGGGTCGGGCGAGGCGCAGGAGGGACGCGACGGTCAGGCGGGCTCGCCCTCTTCGGCGGGGGCCGGCATCGCCCGGATCCGTCGAACGGGACTGAAGAGGACCGGCAGGATCGCCGCCAGCTCGCCGATCGCCCCGATGAGGACGGCCTCTCGAACGCCGAGCAGCGTGCCGAGCACGCCGCCCAGCACGCCCCCGATCGGGATCGTGCCCCACACGAACCAGCGCATCGTCGCGTTCATCCGCCCCTGCATGGCCGTGGGTGTGACCGCCTGGCGAAGGCTCACCTGGGCCACGTTGTAGACGACGGTGCAGAGCCCGGTCACGAACGCCGCCAGGGCGGCCAGGGCGACGAGAACCGGCGCCGCGGTCCCGACCGGGGCCAGGGCGAGGGGCAGGAGCGCCAGCCCCGAGACTCCCCCGAACACGACGATCGTCGGGCCCACGCCCAGCTGCTTCGAGACCCGGTTGCACATGACGGCGCCGAGGAGGGCGCCGGTCGCCCCGATCGAGAAGGCCAGTCCGACCTGTGCGGCCGTCATCCCGAGCTCGCGGACGGCGAGGACGAGGAGGACCGAGGTGGCCACGGTGCCGAACAGGTTCGCGGTCCCGGTGCACGCGGCGATGTTCTTCAGGTACGCATGCCCCACCACGTACCGCAGCCCCTCCGCCATCTCGCGACGCATCCCGGACCCGGGCTCGCCGGCCGCGCGATGGACCTCGGGCGGCGGTTCCGGCCGGCGGATCAGGAAGAGGAACAGCGCCGAGCAGAGGAACGACAGCGCGTCGATCATGACGGCGAGCGGCGCCCGCAGCACGCCGATCAGGACGCCGGCAAGCCCCGGCCCGACCACCGCGGCGCCCGCCCGGCTGATCTCCAGCTTGGCGTTGCCCTCCTGGAGGTGGTCGCGCGTCACCAGCGACGGCAGGTAGCTCTGGTAGGCGACGTCGAAGAACACGGTGAGGACGCCGACGATGAAGCCGACGACGTACAGCTGCGCGACGGTCAGGATCCCGGCGACATAGGCCACGGGAATCGTCGCCAGGGCCACGGCGCGCCCGAGGTCGCCGCCGATCATCACCGGGCGGCGCCGCAGCCGGTCCACCCACACTCCCGCCGGAAGGCCGATCAGGAGAAACGGCAGGAAGCCGATGACGCCGAGGAGGGCGACCTCGAAGGTCGACGCCCGGAGAACGTCGATCGCCACGAGAGGGATGGCCAGCGCGCTGACCTGCGTCCCGAGCTGGCTGATGGTCTCCGCCGTCCATAGGCGCAGGAAGTCGGGATGGCGAAGCAGGCTCGTGCGCAGGCGGGGCAGGCGGGGCAGGCGGGGCAGGCGGGCGGCGGTGCCGGCGGGCGAGGTGGCTCGGACATCGGCCGTCACGATAGGGGATGGCAGGCGCCGGATGGGGGCTGCCGGCGCGACCCCCGGGCGCCACCGCGCCGTGTGGCAGGCCACCGCGATGGCGAGCGCACTCGCGCCGGGCTGCTACTGCCGACCGCACGGTGCCGCAGCCTCGTCGGCCAGGAGCCGGGTTGGCGCGCCGGCCGGTGTGCCACGATAGCGGCATGGCGCTGGTCGAGTCCGTTCCGAATGTCTCAGAGGGCCGCCGGGCAGAGGTCGTGGACCGCCTCGCCGCGGCGCTCGAATCCGTGCCCGGAGCCCACCTGCTGGATCGCACCAGCGACGCGTCCCACAACCGGAGTGTCTTCACGCTGGCCGGCGAGGACGCTGCCGTGGCGGATGCCCTCGAGCGGCTCGTGGCCGTGGCCCTCCGCGAGATCGACATGGAGGAGCAGAGCGGCGAGCACCCGCGAATCGGGGCCGTCGACGTGGTTCCCTTCGTGCCCCTCGGCGACACGACCCTGGAGGACTGCGTCGGCTTCGCCCGCGACTTCGGGCGGCGGATTGCGGCCCGCTTCGATCTGCCGGTCTACCTCTACGCTGCCGCGGCCACCCGCCCGGACCGGGTGAAGCTGGCCGACGTGCGCCGCGGCCAGTACGAGGGCCTGAAAACGGAGATCGACACCCGCGGCCGGGAGCCCGACTTCGGCCCGCACCGGACCCATCCGCGGGGTGGGGCGACGTGCGTCGGCGCGCGACCCTTCCTGATCGCCTGGAACATCAACCTGGCGACCGACGACCTGGAGCTGGCGCGCCGCATCGCGCACCGGATCCGTGAATCCTCCGGCGGCCTGCCCGCGGTCCAGGCGAAGGGCTTCTTCATCGACGAGCTGAGGTGCGCCCAGGTCTCCATGAACGTCCTGGACTTCGCGCGCACGCCGCTGTGGGTGGCCTGGGAGGCGGTCCGCGCCGAGGCCGCGGAGGACGGGGTGGAGCTCGAGGAATCCGAGCTGATCGGCCTGGCCCCCCTGGCCGCCTTCCTGGCAGTCGCCGAACGGGCGGGCACCCCGATCGACGCGTCGCCCGACGAGCAGGTGCGTGCGGCCGGGCGCTTCCTGCGGTTGCGCGACGCGTCCCCGCTGATGGCCCTGGAGCTGCGCCTGGCGCAGGCGGCAGGTGCATGACCGCCGCGACGCGGTCGGTGCCAGGCGGCGGGGCATGACCGTTCTGGCGAAGGCTGCGAGGACGTGACCGCCCTGGCTGGGGCGGGTGCTCGCGGGCTGCTCGTCGTCGGAGCCGCCGAGGTTGCGACGCTCGCGGGTGGCATCCGCCGAGGACCCGCACAGGCAGACCCGGCAATCGCTCCGCCCGGCACCGCGGTGGCGTGCCTGGACGGACGGATCGTCGCGGTCGCACCCGAAGCGGAAGCCGAGGAGGCCCTGGCCGCGGCGCTGGCGGCGGCCGGCCGCGACGGGGGCGCCTTCGACCGGCTCAACGTCGCCGGCGCCACGCTGACGCCCGGCCTGATCGATGCGCACACGCACCTCGTGTTCGCGGGCTCGCGCGAGGACGAGGTCGCGAGGCGGGCGCGGGGCGCGACCTACCTGGAGATCCTCGCGGCGGGCGGCGGGATCCTCTCGACCGTCCGCGCGACGCGGGCTGCGTCCGACGAGGCACTCCTCGCCCACGGCCGCCGCTGGCTGGGGCAGATGCTCCGCACGGGGACCACCAGCGCCGAGGCGAAATCGGGCTACGGGCTGGACCTGCCGACCGAGCTGCGGCTCCTGGGTGTCGCGGCGCGGCTGGCTTCAGAGGGCCCGGTCGACGTGATCCCGACGTTCCTGGGCGCCCACGCGGTCCCGCCGGAGGTGCGTGCCGCCCACCCGGGGGATCCCGCCGCCGCGACCGAGGCGTACGTGGCCGCGGTCATCGGCGCGCAGCTCCCGGCGGTTGCCGCGCAGGGGATCGCGCGGTCGTGCGACGTCTTCTGCGAGACCGGGGTCTTCAGCGCCGACCAGGCGCGCCGGATCCTCCTTGCCGCCCGCGCGCTCGGGCTCGGCATCCGGCTCCATGCCGACGAGCTCGCCCCTTCGGGCGGCGCCGAGCTGGCCGCCGAGCTGGGGGCACTCTCCGCGGACCACCTCGGTGCGCCGTCCGCCGCCGGGCTCGTCGCGCTCGCGGAGGCGGCCGAGGCCGGGCGCCCGGTCGTCGCGGTCCTCCTGCCCACCGTGCCCTGGTTCCTGGGGCTCGCGGCGCGCGAGCCAGCGCGCGAGCTCATCGAGGCGGGGGTCCCGGTCGCCCTCGCGACGGACTTCAACCCCGGGACGTCGCCGGTCATCAGCCTGCCGCTGGTGATGACCGCCGCAGTGTTGACCCTGGGCCTTGACCCGTCCGAGACGCTCGTCGCGACCACGGTCAACGCGGCGGCGGCGCTGGGGCTCGCGGACCGTGGCGCCATCGAGCCCGGCCTGCGCGCGGACCTCGTCGCCTGGGACGTCCCGACGCACGCCGAGGTCCCGTACTGGGCGGGCGCGGACCTCGTGCGGGCGGTGGTCAGCCGCGGAAGGATCGTCGTCGGAGGCTAGACCTTGCCGCGCGACTCCAGGAGGACCGTCGTCGTCTCCTCGGGGAGCCCGCTCGGCATGATGGACAGCCGCGCCTGCGGCTCTCCGGCGGTGGTCCCCATCTCGTGGAGGAACCTGGCGAGCATCGGAGCGCACGCCTCATCCGTCTCGCAGACCGGCATCGGCACCACGATCTTCGGATCCAGCTGCGCAACGATCTCGGCCGCCTTCGTGGGGGAGAGCTGGGCGCCGATCGGGACGCAGACGATGTCGACCGGGCCGATCTCGCCGATCTTCTCCTCGGTCAGCGTGTGGGCGATGTCGCCGAGATGCACGACGTGGACCCCGTCCACCTCTACGACGAAGGCCACGTTCCGGCCCCGGTCGGCCCCTCGCTGGTCGTCGCGGAAGGTGCGCACGCCGGTGACGAGGACGTGCTTGACCTCGTACTCGCCGGGTCCATCGAGGACGAAGGCCTCCTCCAGGCTGCCCGGCAGGTGAGTCGCTCCGTCGCGTGTCGTCCTGCCCTTCGCCCTGGGCAGGGGCGTGTCGTCGGGATGACTGAAGGTCACGATGTCGCCGGTGATCCCGCGGCCGGTCGGCCCGACGACCGCCTGGTACGGATCCGCGACCACGACGGCGTCCCGCCCTTTGAGCCGGACGCAGGTGCGCCCATACCACGTGAGTTCCATGCGGCGGATTCTGCCACGCGCCGCCTCACTCGGCCTGCACGCTCGAGGCATCCGGATGGCGCCCCGAAACGTGAAACGACCGGGAGCGCCTGCCCATAGGCGCCCCCGGTCGAGGGAGGGAGGGCGGATCTGTGGGAGTCGGAGGGATCGACTCGGTCCCGCAGGTCCATGGCGAAGCCTAGGCCCCAGATGTTCAGGCACAACGCCCGGGTCGGTTAAGAAACCGCCACCCGAGGACCTCGTGCCAGAATTGCCGCCATGAGCATCCCCTCCGCGCACCGCCGCGACGCGCGCCCGCACCTCCGCCGCCGTCTCCCATCCGACCCCGGCACGTCCGGGCGCCCGATGATTCCGGCCCGTCTCGTCCTGGTCCTCGCCGTCTCGGTCGTCGCTCTTCTCGCGGCCGCCTGCGGCAACCCGGCCCCGACGGAGGCGCCGAGCGGAAGCGCCGGCCCGGCGCCCAGCGCGTCGTCGGGAGCCCCGACCGCTCCCCCGTCGTCGACGTCGCCCGCGCCATCGACGACGCCGATGCCATCGGGCGAAGCGGCCGCGATCTACCGGGCGATCGAGGACCAGGTGATCGCCGAGCGGGGCCTGCCGGCGAAGGAGCGCATCGAGCCGACGATCCTCTCCGAGGCGGAGGTCAAGGCCCGCATCGCGGAGCAGTACCGCAAGGACAACCCGCCCGACGAGATCGCGGTGGCCGAGGACACGCTCAAGGCCCTGGGGCTCCTGCCCGCCGACGCGTCGCTGACGGATCTCTACGTCGACATGCTGGGCTCCCAGGTCGCCGGCTTCTACGACCCGAAGACGAAGGAGATGGTCGTCGTCTCGAGGTCGGGCGCGATCGGCGGCACCGAGAAGACCACGTTCGCCCACGAGTTCACCCACGCCCTCCAGGACCAGAGCTTCGGCCTCGAGGGGATCGACGTGGACGCGGTGGGCCAGGGCGACCGTTCGCTGGGGCGGCTCGCGCTGGTGGAGGGCGACGCCACGCTCCTCATGACGCGCTGGCTCACCGGCAACCTGACCCCCGCCGAGATCGGCGAGCTGCTGCAGGTTGATCCGGAGGCCCAGGCGCAGCTGGAGCGCATGCCGGCGATCCTGCGCGAGACGCTCATGTTCCCGTACCAGCAGGGCCTCATCTTCGTCAACGGCATCGCCGCCGCCGGTGGCTGGGAGGCGGTCGACCGGGTGTACGACCGGCTCCCCGAGTCCACCGAGCAGATCCTCCATCCGAAGAAGTACGAGGCCGGCGAGAAGCCGGTCGACGTGGCGTTGGACGCCGATGCGCTGGCGAAGTCGATGGGCGCCGGGTGGACCGCGACGCCGGAGGACACCCTCGGCGAGTTCCAACTCTCGGTCTGGCTGAGCCAGAACGGCGTGAAGCCCCTCGCAGCGGCCGATGCCGCGGCCGGCTGGGGCGGCGACCGCCTGGCGTACCTGCGCGGTCCGAACGGGGCGTATGCGCTGGCACTCGTGACCGCGTGGGACTCGCCCGCCGACGCGCAGGAGTTCAGTGCGGCCGCGGCAACCGCAGTCGCAGCGCTCCCGGGGGCGGCCGCGCTGGCCCCGGTCGGCGTCGTCCGACCGGGATCCACGGGGTCGCAGGCGTGGGCCGTCCTTGCCGCCAGCGACCAGGCCGCCCTCGATGCCCTCCGTGCGGCGGTGGCTCCGCCGGTTCGCTGACGCCGGCCGGTCCCCAGCCCCGGCAGGTCCCTTGCGGCCGCCGCCGGTTGCTGACGCCGGCCGCCGACGTCCCAGCGCCGGCCGGTCCCCTCGCCGGCCGGTCCCCGCGCCGGGAGGTCCCTTGCGGCCGCCGCCGGTTCGCTGACGCCGGCCGGTCCCCTGCGCCGGCAGGTCCCTTGCGGCCGCCGCCGGTTTCTGACGCCGGCCGCCGACGCCCCAGCGCCGGAAGGTCCCTTGCGGCCGCTGCCGGTTCGCTGGCGCCGGCCGCCGACGCCCCAGCGCCGGGAGGTCACTTGCGGCCGCCGCCGGTTCGCTGACGCCGGCCGCGACGCCCCAGCGCCGGCAGGTCCCTTGCGGCCGGCCGCCGGTCTCTGACGCCGCGCCGCCGACGCCCCAGCCCCGGCAGGTTCCGCGGACCGACCGCCGATCCGCCATCCACCCCCCGACGCCCCAGCCCCGGCAGGTTCCGCGGACCGACCGCCGAACCGCCATCCACCCCGCCGACCCGCCACTGGATCGACCGCGCGGCCTGAGACGGATCGCCCGCCGCCGCCCGTCCCATGAGGTACAAGGCGGGTATCGGGAGCCCGCGCGGTCCGCGGAGCGGGGCGGGCCAGCCCGGACGGCGACCGTGGGCCCGCAGCGTGTCCTTCGTCGTGCTCGGCGCGGCCCGGACAGGCGGCCCTGGGCGTGTCGCGGGGAGTCCGCTGCCGCAGTAAGGGGCGGTGAAGCGGCGATGGACATCATGGAACGGGTCCGGGCCGATCCGTGCCGAACGGGCCGCCGCAACAGCCGTTCCCCGAGGACCCGCGATGGCACGCCCCCGGCGACCCAACCGCACGATCGCGGCGGCGCGGCTTGACCGCGAGATGCTCGCGGCCATCGGGCGGGGCATTCGCGACGCCCGCCTCCGACGTGGGCTCACGCAGCGCGCCGTCGCCATGATCGCGGGCCTGTCGACGGCGACGGTCCAGCGCGTCGAAGCCGGCACATCGGAGCACATCAGCCTCGACTCGCTCCAGCGCACAGCCCATGCCGTCGGCCGGCCGTTGCGCCTCGAGCTCTCTGCGGATGGCCGCCGGGAGCCGATCGACGCGGGCCACCTCGCGATGCAGGAGCTGGTGATCCGACTCGGCAAGGGTGCCGGGTACGCGGCGATCCCGGAGATGCCCGCCGTCCGGCAGGGACCGTGGCGCTCCACCGACGTCGCCCTACGAAGCGACGCGAGGCGGCACTTCCTGCTGATCGAATGCTGGAACTCCCTCGATGACGTGGGCGCGGCCTACCGGGGGACGAATCGGAAGCTGCTGGATGGATCCGCGTATGTCGCCGCCCGCTGGGGCGATGGCGAGCACCTGGTGGCGGCCTGCTGGGTTGTTCGGGCCAGTGCGCGGAACCGGACGCTCGTCGGCACCTACCCGGCCCTGTTCGCGGCGCGCTTCACGGGGAGCTCGCGCTCGTGGGTCGGCGCCCTGACGCGGGGAACCACTCCGCCGCCCGGCGCGGGGCTCGTCTGGTGCGACGTCGCCGCCACGCGCATCTTCGCCTGGCGACCGGGGACATAGGCGGCGGCCACCGCCGAGGCGAACGCCCATCGCCGGTCCCTGGCAATGACCACGGGCGAGGACGAGCGACACGGCCGATCGACATCCCTGCCGCTCCCCGCCGCGCCGCCGCTCCCGCTGCGCCGAGCGCTCTACATCGACTCGGGCGCGGAGATCCCCAGGAGGCCCAGGGAGGCGGCCAGCGTAAGCTGAGCCGCACGGACGAGCGCGAGGCGTGACCTCGAGCGCTCGGGCTCCGCCGGGTCCACGACCCGGGCGTCGCGGTAGAAGGCGTGGAACTGCGTCGCCAGGTCGGTGGCGTAGGCGGTGACGCCCTGCGTCTCCTCCGCGGCGGCCGCGTCCTCCACGACCTCGGGGAAGCGGGCGAGGACGCGTACGAGCGCCCCTTCGGGCGTCGAGCCGAGCGCGAGCCGGGCGCTCGAGCGTCGAGCCGGGCGCCCCTCGCGTCGAGCCGAGCGCCGCCCCTGCCGCCGCCCGACGCCTGGCGCCACGCCGGCGGCCGGGGCCAGCCCGGCCTCGGCGGCCTTGCGGATGATCGAGGCGATCCGCGCGTGCGCGTACTGCACGTAGTAGACGGGGTTCTCGTTCGACTGCTTCTTCGCCAGCTCGATGTCGAAGTCGATGCCCGACGTGTAGCCTCGGGCGGCAAAGAACCAGCGGGCGGCGTCCACGCCGATCTCCGCCAGCAGGTCGTCGAGCGTGATGAACTCGCCGGCCCGCTTGGACATCGAGACCTCCACCCCGTCGCGCACGAAGCGGACCCAGGCCATGAGGATCATCTGGACTGCCTCGCGGTCGAAGCCCATCGCCTCGGCGGCGTTGCGCAGCCGGGCCACCGTCCCATGGTGGTCGGCGCCCCAGATGTAGACCAGGTGGTCGAAGCCGCGGCTGAACTTCTCCACGACGTAGCCGATGTCCGAGCCGAAGTACGTGTAGTCGCCGTTCGACTTGCGCACGACGCGATCCTTGTCGTCGCCGTAGTCGGTGGAGCGGAACCAGAGTGCGCCGTCCTGCTCGTACAGGCGGCCCGAGACCCGCAGGCGCTCGACCGCCTGCTCCACCCAGCCCTCGCGGTAGAGCGAGCCCTCGCTCTTCCACATGTCGAAGCGGACGCCGAGCGTCGCGAGCGACGCTTCAATGCCGGCGCGGACGCGCTCGGAGGCCCACTCCCCGACGATCCAGGTGGCATCGCGGGCCTGGCCGACCGATGGGCCGACGGATGGGCCGACCGATGGGCCGACCGCGAGGCCGGTCTCGGCGCCGGACGACCCGGACGACCCGGACGACCCGACGCGGTGGTGTCCCGGACATGGGCTTCGGCCGTCTCGGCGGCAGCCCACACCTCCGCCGGGATCTCCCGGGCCAGGTCGTGGACATAGGCGCCCCGGTAGCCGTCCTCCGGGATCTCCGTGCCCCGACGGATCGCGACCACGGAGCCACCGAGGTTGCGCACCTGCGCCCCGAAGTCGTTGAAGTAGTACTCGCGCGTGACCTCGTGGCCGGCGGCCTCCAGCACGCGGCAGAGCAGGTCGCCGACGAAGGCGCCCCGCGCGTTGCCGATATGGAGCGGGCCGGTCGGGTTGGCCGACACGAACTCCACGTTGACGCGGCGGGGCGCGGTGGACCGGACCCGTCCCCAGGCCCCGGGCGCGGCCAGGACGCCGGCGACCAGGTCCTCCAGCGCCGCGTCGGCGAGGCGCAGGTTCAGGAAGCCCGGCGGCGCGACGGAGACCGACGCCAGCAGCGGGCCGGCAGCGACGGCAGCGCCGGGCGCGCCGACCTCGGCCGCCAGCTCGGAGGCGATCGCCTCTGCGATCCGCAGTGGCTGCATCCGGTACGGCCGGGCGAGCTTCATCGCCACGCCGGTCGCGAGATCGCCGTGCTCGGGCTTGGCCGGTCGTTCGATGTCGACCGCAGGCAGCTCCACGTCCTCGGCGGCGGCAGGCAGGGCGCCGGACGCGACCGCGCGTGCCCAGGCCGCAGTGACGGCATCGCGGGCGCGGGTGCGCAGCGGCGTCAGGTCGGGAAGGGGCTCATGCGAAAGGGGGTCACCGGCGAGGGGCTCGTGCACCGCGCCATCCTAGCCGAGGCGCCGCGGGTGCTCCGTCCGTCAGCCGTAAGGTACGACCCCGCTGGCGTGTCTAGCCGATAGGTACCGGTCGTGAATCCCCGTCGGTACCGGCCGGTACTACGCCGAATGGTGTCGTGGCGCACCGCCATCCGATTCGCATGGTGCAGTCTGGTGGGTTTCGTCACCGTTAGGGCGGGCTTCTCAAGGGCCGTAAGTACTAGACGAGTACTTCCACAAGGCCCATCATCGGGACGTTGATCGAACCGCGGCAGCCCGGCCGCCGCGGCGGGGAACGATCGACACGGATTCATCCGCGGCAATCCCTGCCGCACGCTCGGGGACCAGATCGATGCAGCGAACTCCGTCCACGGCGCGACGGCGCGCCTCAACCTTCCGGCGCTTCGGCTGGCTTGCCGTTGCGCTGATGGTCAGCCTTTCGATCGTGGGCCCTGGCACGGCCCCGGTCGCCGCCGCCGCGCCCAACGGCGAGGGCGGCTCTTCTGGCATCAGCGTCCAGGCCGACGCCCCTCTGCAGCCGACACTCGACAAGCTGATTGCCGGGACCGCGAACCCGGCACCCCCGACGGACGTCTGCAAGCAGGCCGACTTCGGGTTCGTCGTCGACCGCTCGGGCTCCATCGGGAGCGCAGGCGCGGAGGGCGCCGAGGAGTCCGGGATCACCGGGTTCGTCGACGCGTTCGCGGCCGCGGGCGGCGATGCCGTCTACGCCGGTGCCAGGTTCAACAACCAGGCGGCGGCCACGTTCACGAACGGCTTCGTGAGCCCGTCCAGCTTCAAGAGCGCCGTGAACGCGCTCAACGGCACCAGCGGCCGCACGCCGACCGGCGAGGGCATCAACGCCGGCAGCGGCAACACCGCGAACAACCGCAGCGCCCCCAACGTTCTGTTCGTCGTCACCGACGGCTCACCGAACGTCCCGTGGAGCAACGCCAACATCAACACCAACTACCCGTCCGACCCCAACGGCTGGCTCGCCGGCGCCAACGACGCGATCGCCGAGGCGAATGCCGCGCGCGCCGCGGGCTGGATCGTGCTCTCGATCTACGTCGGAGCTCCCGACAGCGGCCTGCCCTTCAGCAGCGCCGATGACCAGACCTGGGTCCAGACCGTCATGAAGCGGATCGGCGGCGGCTCCTACACGTCCGTCGCGAACTTCAACGGCCTCGTCGATGCGCTCCTGATCGCCTCCGGCTGCTCCGTTCCTCCGGGATCGCTGGAGATCACGAAGCACGTGACCGGCGACACCGACGGCTTCGCCGGCGGCACCTTCAGCTTCTCCGCGGCCTGCGGTCCGGCCGGTACGTTCACCACGTCCATCACGCTCGCCGCCGGCGTCACCACCGGCAAGGCGACGATCGCCGACATCCCGGCCAACGCCTCCTGCACCGTCACCGAGACCTCGAAGCCGCCGGCCGGAACGGACTTCCAGTGGAAGGCCGCCGTCGTCGATCCCAGCCCGGTCACGATCGAGTCCGGCAAGAAGGCCGGCGTGACCGTGACGAACCCGCGCGACTTCGTCGAGAACCCCTCGCTGGGCGTCAAGAAGACGGCCAAGACGGCCAACTTCGACGCGGCCGGTGACCTCCTCTCCTACGAGATCGTCGCCACCAACCTCGGCAACGTCACCCTGACCAACGTCCAGATCAGCGACCCGAAGCTCGGCGCGCTCACCTGCTCGCCGGTCCTCGGCTCCTCGCTGGCCCCCAACGCCACGATGACCTGCAGCGGCACGTACACCACCGTCCAGGGCGACGTGGATGCCGGCAAGGTCGACAACAAGGCCACGGCCGACAGCGCCGAGACCACGCCGGTCGATGACACGGCCACGGTCCCGGGCATCAAGAACCCGCTCCTGGGCGTCGAGAAGACGGCCAAGACGGCCAACTTCGACGCGGCCGGTGACCTCCTCTCCTACGAGATCGTCGCCACCAACCTCGGCAACGTCACCCTGACCAACGTCCAGATCAGCGACCCGAAGCTCGGCGCGCTCACCTGCTCGCCGGTCCTCGGCTCCTCGCTGGCCCCCAACGCCACGATGACCTGCAGCGGCACGTACACCACCGTCCAGGGCGACGTGGATGCCGGCAAGGTCGACAACAAGGCCACGGCCGACAGCGCCGAGACCACGCCGGTCGATGACACGGCCACGGTCCCGGGCATCAAGAACCCGCTCCTGGGCGTCGAGAAGACGGCCAAGACGGCCAACTTCGACGCGGCCGGTGACCTCCTCTCCTACGAGATCGTCGCCACCAACCTCGGCAACGTCACCCTGACCAACGTCCAGATCAGCGACCCGAAGCTCGGCGCGCTCACCTGCTCGCCGGTCCTCGGCTCCTCGCTGGCCCCCAACGCCACGATGACCTGCAGCGGCACGTACACCACCGTCCAGGGCGACGTGGATGCCGGCAAGGTCGACAACAAGGCCACGGCCGACAGCGCCGAGACCACGCCGGTCGATGACACGGCCACGGTCCCGGGCATCAAGAACCCGCTCCTGGGCGTCGAGAAGACGGCCAAGACGGCCAGCTTCGACGCGGCCGGTGACCTCCTCTCCTACGAGATCGTCGCCACCAACCTCGGCAACGTCACGCTCCACAACGTGATGGTCACCGACACGAAGCTTGCGTCGCTGACCTGCGATCCTGGCCAGGATGTGACGCTTGCGCCAGGTGAGAGTGTGACCTGCAGCGGCACGTACACCACCGTCCAGGGCGACGTGGATGCCGGCAAGGTCGACAACACGGCCACGGCCTACAGCGCCGAGACCCCGTCCGTCGACGACTCGGCCACGGTCCCTGCCGTCAAGGGTCCGGCACTCGGCATCGTCAAGACCGCCGACACGGAGAACTATGACGCTCCCGGTGACGTGCTCCACTACACGCTCGTCGCCACCAACCTCGGCAACGTCACCCTGACCAACGTCCAGATCAGCGACCCGAAGCTCGGCGCGCTCACCTGCTCGCCGGTCCTCGGCTCCTCGCTGGCCCCCAACGCCACGATGACCTGCAGCGGCACGTACACCACCGTCCAGGGCGACGTGGATGCCGGCAAGGTCGACAACACGGCCACGGCCGACAGCAACGAGACCACGCCGGTCGACGACTCGGCCTCGGTCCCCGCGGTCTACGAGCCCGGGATCTCGATCACCAAGCTCGTGAGCACCGATGGCGAGGAGTTCTTCCACCAGGTCACGGCCAACGTCGGCCAGGAGCTCCAGTACCGGATCGTGGTTGAGAACACCGGCAACGTGACGCTCACGCAGCTCACGCTCGCCGACAACCTCTACAACGACCTGCTCGCCTCGTTCTGCGATGACCGGCCGGCGACGCTCCCCGTGGGCCAGAGCTTCACCTGCGAGTACCACACCGACGCCGTGATCGGGACGTGGCAGAACACGGCCACCACCGACAGCGCGGAGACCAACCCGGTCGACGACACGGCCATCGTGGTCGTGCACGCCCCGACCTCGATCATCGTCCAGAAGCTCCTGGACCTCGACGGCAAGCTCTCGACCAAGAAGGACCAGGTCCCGGCCGCGGGCTGGACCTTCACCCTCAGCGGCGACCCGGGCATGACCGGCAAGACCGCCGGCTCCCAGGGCCTCTACACCTTCGACCTCACCGGGCTCGACGGCAGCGACGTGTTCGATCTGTCCGAGACCGTGAAGAAGGACTTCAAGGTCCTGACGGCCTCCTGCGAGGTCACCGACGCCGTCCTCCAGCCGTCCTCCACTCGCGTCGCCCAGGTGGGTGACTCGCGCGGGACCTTCGTCAAGGCCTCGGCCGAGATGCAGGAAGTCGAGGTCAACGCCGGCGAGACCATCACCTGCACCTTCATCAACACGAGTGGCCAGGTCGAGCGTGCGACCGCGACGCCGCGGGTCACCCCGCCGCCGACCGACGCCGCCCCGACCTCCGGGACGCCCGGCGGCGACAGCTGGCGCATCGTCCTCCTGGCGATCGCGGCACTGCTTGCCATGACCCTCCTGCTCACCCCCGCGACCCCCACGGCGGTCCGCCGCCGTCGGTAGTCGCACCTGAGATCGCTGTCCCCGAGACGGCGTGAACGCCGGGACCCGGTCCGCCGGGCCCCGGCGTTCATGTTTCCACGGTCAGATGGACCAGGTGTCTCCGTCCGCGACGAGCGCCACGGGCCCGTCGAACG
The DNA here is from genome assembly GCA_963810065.1 of uncultured Chloroflexia bacterium. Taxonomy (GTDB): domain Bacteria; phylum Chloroflexota; class Limnocylindria; order Limnocylindrales; family CSP1-4; genus CTSoil-043. The sequence goes on from CAWELX010000006.1 coordinate 305,532, forward strand.
TCGCCCGGACCGCTGCCAGCGTGGCGGCGGGATCGCGGCGCATCTGGAGGTGCGTGAGCAGCACCCGCGACGGGCGGGTCGCTGCGGCGAGGGCGCCCACGGCGGGGCCGTCAAGGTGGAGGTCGCCGACCGGCACCGGCCCGGGCCCGAAGGCAACCTCTACCAGCAGCGTGTCGCCGGCGCGGACCAGGGGCGCGAGATCCGCGGCGCGTCCGCAATCCCCCGAGTAGACGAGGCCGGGAGCGTCCGGCTCGGCGGCGACGGATACCCGCACGCCGTAGCTCTCGTCGGTGTGGGTCACCAGGACGCTCTCGAGGAGGAAGGGGCCAAGCGTGGCGGTCCCCTCCCGGCGCCCTTCGATGTCGAGTGCCGCGGCCGCGAAGCCGGGCTCGGCGAGGAGACCGTCCAGCCGTCCGGCCAGGCCGGCGGGAGCCACGACCCGGACCCGGCGCGGCGGGACGAACTCGTAGCGCAGGTAGTGCCGGAGAGCCACCAGGTCCACGAAGTGGTCCGGGTGCAGGTGGCTGACCACGACGGCCTCGAGGCTGCTGGGCTCCATGCGCCCGGCGATCCCGGCAAAGCCGCCCTGTCCCATGTCCAGGCAGATCTGTTGCCCGTCGTGCTCGACGAGGTAGGTGCTCGACGCGGTGCCCGGCCGGTCCGGGTAGGCGGCGCCGGATCCGGCGACGAGGAGGTCCATGGCTGGGGAGGGTAGCGGGTCGCGGCCGCCGCGACGACCCCCAACCCTCAGGGACGTCCCCGGCTCATCGTCGCCCGCAGGCGCTCCGGGATCGCAACCCTGGATCCTGCCCGCTCCGCGCCCGGGGACCGGCGCACGGCGAGCTCCTCGAACCCGCCGGCGGCGGCCACCGCGTACGCCCGGGCCAGGCCGTAGGCGAACGAGTGGGCCCGGTGGGCGTCCGAGCCGGCGGTCACGATTCGTCCCCCGAGGGCGCGGTAGCGCTCCACGACCCATGCCGCGGGATAGGTCTCACCCGGCGCCTGGCGCAGGCCGGAGCTGTTGATCTCGAGCCCCGTGCCCGTTTCCACGAGGGCCCGCAGGAGCGGCTCGTACGTCTCGGGGGCGGCGGCGAACGCAGCCGGCGGGACGTGCGCAGCGACGTACTTCTTGACGTAGTCCAGGTGCCCCAGGGTGTCGAACAGCTCGCTGCGGATGGCCGCCAGGACCTCGGCGAAGTAGGGCGCGACGACCTCGGCAAACGATCTGCCGCTGACCCAGGCCGCCACCCGCGATGCCAAGTACGGCGAGTGCGGCGCCACGTGGCACGAGCCGATGACGAAGTCGTATGGGTGGCTCGCCAGGTGGGACCGGATCTCGGCCTCCCGGTTCGGCTCGTAGGTGATCTCGATCCCGAAGCGCACGGCCAGTCCCCGGTCGGCCCAGCGTTCAGCCGCATCGCGCACCACCCGCTCGCGGCGGGTGAAGTCGACGAAGGCGAAGGCCGGCGACCGCGGGTCGAAGTCCAGGTGGTCGGTGATCGCCAGCTCGGGGATCCCGCGTTCGACCGCCGCCGCACAGAAGACGTCGATCGGCACGTCGCTGTCGGGCGAGAGGTCGGTATGGAGGTGGGCGTCGAGCGGGAGGTCGCGGTCGGCTTCCGGGCCCGGGGCCGGCAGCACCGGGGTCGCACGCGCCAGAACCTGCTGCGGCGGTGCCGAGCGTGGCAGCGTCTCGGTTCCGGAGGCGGGTGCCGGTTCCGGCGGCGCTCCAGGGCCGGAGCTCGGGTCCGTCGCCCGGGACCGAGCAGTGTGGGTCACCCGGCCACGATTCCCAGCTCGCGTCCGACCCGACCGAAGGCCTCCAGGCAGGCGTCCAGCTCGTTGTCGGAGTGCGCGGCCGTCACGATGGTCCGCAGCCGGGCGCCGTCGAGGGCCACCGTCGGGAAGACCACGGAGGTCGCCCAGACACCCTCGTCGAGGAGGCGGTCGGCGAAGCGGATTGCCAGCGCCGAGTCGCCGACCAGGACCGGCGTGATCGGCGTCTCCGAGAGGCCGGTGTCGAAGCCGAACGAGCGAAGCCCCGCCTTGAAGCGGCGGGTGTTCGCCCAGAGGCGCTCGATGAGCTCCGGCTCGTCCTCCAGGACCCGGATGGCGGCCAGGCAGGCGGCCGCCACGGCCGGCGGGTGCGAGGTGGAGAACAGGAAGGGCCGGCCGCGCTGGATGAGCATCTCCCGGAGGGCGAGCGGTCCCCCAACGTAGCCGCCCAGGACGCCCATCGCCTTGCTCAGGGTGCCGACCTGGATCGCCACGCGCCCATGGAGGCCGAAGTGGTCGACGCTGCCCCGGCCGTTGCGGCCCAGGACGCCCGAGGCGTGGGCGTCGTCGACGAAGACCGCGGCGTCGTGCTCCTCGGCGGCGGCCACGATCTCCGGCAGCGGCGCGATGTCGCCGTCCATGCTGAAGACGCCGTCGGTGACGACCAGGATCGCCCGGTACGGCTGGCCGTCCGGCCGCCCGTCGCGGCGAGCCGCGGTCAGCAGCTCGCGCAGGTGCGCCACGTCCTTGTGCCGGTAGATCACGCGGGGCGCCTTCGCCATGCGCATCCCGTCGATGATCGAGGCGTGGTTCAGCTGGTCGGACACGATGAGGTCCGGCTCGCCGGCCACGACCGGGATGACCCCGGTGTTGCAGGTGAAGCCGGACTGGAAGGTGAGGACCGCCTCGACCTGCTTGAACGTCGCGAGCGCCGTCTCCAGCTCCTCGTGGAGGGTCATGGTTCCCGAGATGGTGCGCACGGCGCCCGACCCGGCGCCGAAGCGTCGCGCCGCGTCCGCGGCGGCCTCCACGAGCCGGGGATGGGTGTTCAGCCCCAGGTAGTTGTTCGAGGCCAGCGAGATCACGTCGCGGCCGTCCACGGTCACCCGCGTCCCGTTTGCGGAGCTCATGACGCGGAGGGGCCGGTAGAGGTGGGCCGCCTTCAGCTCGTCCAGCTCGGCGGACAGGTGGGCCAGCGGGTTCGCACCGGTCGTCATGGGCGAGGCCTCCTTACGCGGTCCAGTCCATGATCACCTTGCCGGCGTCGCCGGAGCGCGCGGCGGCAAAGGCGGCCTCGTGGTCCCGGAACGAGAAGCGGTGCGTGATCGCGGGCTTGATGTCCAGGCCCGACTGCAGCATCACCGTCATCTTGTACCAGGTCTCGTACATCTCCCGGCCGTAGATGCCGCGGAGCGTCAGCATCTTGAACACGATCTCGTTCACGTCCAGCGAGATCTCCTGGGTCGGGATCCCGAGGATGGCGATCCCCCCGCCGTGGGCCATGGCGCCGATCGCCGCGCGGAGGGCCGCTGCGTTGCCCGACATCTCCAGCGCGACGTCGAACCCCTCCACCATCCCCAGCTCCTGGCCGACCTCGCGCAGGTCGCGCTCGCGCGGGTCGATCGCGAGCGTGGCGCCCATCTGCTCGGCGATGGCACGCCGCACGGGGTTCGGCTCCGAGACGACGACGAAGCGGGCCCCGGCGTGGCGGGCGACCGCGGTCGCCATCAGGCCGATCGGCCCGGCCCCGGAGACCAGGACGTCCTCGCCGAGGACCGGGAACGCGAGCGCCGTGTGCACGGCGTTCCCGAACGGGTCGAAGATCGCGGCCACTTCCTCGTCGATGCCCGCCCAGTGGTGCCAGATGTTCGTCATCGGGAGGGCCACGTACTCGGCGAAGGCCCCATCGCGGCCCACGCCGAGGCCGATCGACCGGGCGCACAGGTGCCGGCGCCCCGCCAGGCAATGCCGGCACCTGCCGCAGATGACGTGGCCCTCGCCGGAGACGAGGTCGCCGGGGGCGAAGTCGCCGACGTTGGAGCCCACGTCCACGATCTCGCCGACGAACTCGTGCCCAACGACGAGGGGCGGCACGATGGTCTTCGCGGCCCAGGCGTCCCATGACGCGATGTGGAGGTCGGTGCCGCAGATGCCGGTCCGGTGGACGCGCACCAGCACGTCGTTGATCCCCACGGCCGGCTCGGGGACCTCCCGGAGCTCCAACCCGGGCCCCGGCGTCGTCTTCACGAGGGCGAGCATGCGTCGCCTCCCCTGCTCCGTCGGTCCTCGCGCGTGGCGGTTGCGCGGCGGCTTGCTGTCCGTCGCCGACGAGCGCGATTCTGCGCCCTCGCGACGCCGCGCGCGTCGAGATCAGGCGGGGCCGGCATCCCGGTGTGCCCGGGCGGCCAGCAGGCGCGCCGCGGGCGATCCGGAGGGCGCCTCCCCGTCCGCGTCCACGATCGGGTTGACGACCGAGCCGATCGTCTCGACCTCCACTCGCACGACGTCGCCCGGGACCAGGAAGACCGGGGGCTCGCGAAAGACCCCCACGCCCGATGGCGTACCGGTCACGAGCAGGTCACCGGGCTGCAGGGTGATGCTGGCCGAGACGAAGGCGATCAGCTCGGCGACGGCAAAGACCATGTCGGACGTCCGTCCGTCCTGGACCCGGACCTCGCGGCCCGCGCCGGGTCCGCCCGCCGGCGTGTGGTAGCCGCGGACGCCGAGATCGTCCGGGTCGGGGATCTCGTCGGCGGTGACCAGGCAGGGCCCCAGCGGGAGGAAGGTGTCGGAGCCCTTGGCCCGCAACCACTGGCCGTCGCCGCGCTCGCCCTCGAGGAGGGCCGGCTTGCTGCCCTGGAGATCGCGCGCGGAGATGTCGTTGGCGGTCATGTAGCCGGCAACGTACGCGAGCGCGTCGGCCGCGCCCACGTGACGGGTGCGCCGCCCGATGACGACCGCCAGCTCGGCCTCCAGGTCCAGGGCGTGGGTCGTGGCCGGGCGGATCACCGGGTCGCCGTCGCCCACGACAGCGTTGGCGAACTTCGCGAAGAGCATCGGGCGCGTCGGGAGGGCGAGGCCCTGCTCCAGGACGTGGCCGGCGTAGTTCTGCCCGACGCAGACGATCTTGCCGGGCTCCAGCGGCGGGGCCGGGTCCAGGGAGGCGACCGGCTCGCCGCGCAGGCCCAGCGCCGTGGCCCGTGCCAGCGCGGCCCGCGTCTCGGCCAGGTCCTGGTCCTCGCCGAGGAGGCCGCGCGGGTCCAGGAAGGCGAGCTCCTCGCGCAGTCCCGCGTGTTCCACCAGCAGGTCGAGGGGCAACGCCCGATCGCCGACGAGGATCGCCGCGACGGGCAGGCCCAGGTCGTCGAGGTAGGCGATCAGGCGCATGACACGCCGTGGCTCACGGCTCGCACAGCCACGCCCTGGCGGACGGTCGGCGGAGGCCCACGAACACGGCGACGCCGAGCAGCGCCGGGATGATGGCCAGCTGCGGCGCCGGGCTGATCAGGAGGATAGCGATGGCGGGGAGCGTCAGCGTTGTCAGCCCCTGGGCGAGTCCGCGCGCCGCCTGCTTGCGCTGGAGGACCATCGTGATGGTGAAGATCGTGTAGGCGAGCAGGACCATCACGACGATGCCGGGCAGGCTGAGCGGGGATCCGATGGCCTGGTCCACGACCCAGCGCAGGGAGAGGCCGACGCCGCCCAGGATGGCGAACCCGTAGCCAAGGAACAGGAGGACGCCGGGCGGCGGGACGCGGCGGCCGGGAGCCGGTTCGGGAGCCATGGCGCGATTCTGCCACGACCTTCGCCCGCGGGCGGGCACTCCGGGCAGCCGTCCGGCGCTGGGCCCGCCGCTCGGGGCGCGCGGTGCCGGCGCCTCTTCGCCCGCGGGCGGACACCCCGGGTGGAGGTGCGGCGTCACCGTTCCGAGTCTGCCGCGAAACTCTCTTGACACCTTCCCGGTGTCCCGTTAGTGTCAGCTAAACCGGTTTGCTAAACCGGTTTGCACCGTCGTCGGCGACCGCGTCCCCGGCCCGACGGCACGCAGGAGGAGCCGACACGGCGTGGAACAGCAGCGGAGCCGGCCACGGATCGCCGACGTCGCCCGCGAGGCGGGCGTGTCCAAGACCGCGGTGTCGTTCGCCTTCAACAGTCCCGAGCGCCTGAGCCCCGACACGGCGACGCGCATCCGCGCCGTCGCCGATTCGCTGGGGTACCGGCCGCACCCGGTGGCTCGCATGCTGACCCAGCGGCGCACCCGGACCATCGGGGTCCTGACGCCGCAGGCCCTCTCGGTGGTGTTCGCCAATCCGTTCTTCGCGACCTTCAGCGAAGGCGTGGCGGCGGCCGCCGAGGAGGCCGGCTACGGGCTCCTCTTCGTCTCGCCGGTCTACGGCTCCCTGGCCCGCGCGGTCGGGCGGGCGACGGTGGACGGCTTCGTCGCGATCGGCCTCTCGGAAGAGCACCCGGAGGTCGAGCAGATCCGCAGGGCGGACCTGCCGATGGTGCTCGTCGACTCGACGGCGTTCCCGGGGAATGCCGCCGTGGACGTCGACGACGAAGGCGGCGCCCGGCTGGCGGCAGAGCACCTGCTCTCCCTCGGCCATCGCGAGTTCCTCGTCATCGGCGTCGAGCCGCCCACGCCGGGCGCGCTGTCCGACTCCGGGGGTGTCGTGGGCAGCCGGCTTGCCGGCTACCGCGCCGCCCTGGCTGCGTCCGGGATCGAGCTCCCGGACGACCGCGTCGTGGTCGGGCCAGCGAGCATCGACGGTGGGGCCGCCTGCCTCACGAGGGCGTGGGAGGACGGCCTCCGTCCGACCGCCGTTCTCGCGATGAGCGACGTGATGGCCATCGGGGCGGTCGGCGCTGCCCGCCGTCTCGGCCTTGACGTGCCCGCCGACCTGAGCGTCGTCGGGTTCGACGATATCGACCTCGCCCGCCACGTCCAGCCCCCGCTCACGACCGTGCACCAGCCGGTCCGCCGGAAGGGCGAGGAGGCATGTCGCCTCCTCCTCGCGGCAATCGAGCGGCAGGAGGTCGTCGGCTCAGACCACCGCCGCCTGGAGACCCGGCTCATCGTCCGGGGCTCCAGCGGCCCGGCGCCCCGCCGGGGCGAGGAGGTGGCGGGGGGTAACTGAAGGACCGGACGAACGGGTCGCCGCGATGGCGGCCCGCACCGGGATCCCGCCGGCATGTTGCAGGTGGGACATCGTTTCGTCGCCGGCGCCATCGTGGCGGCCGGCTGCAGGAGGAGCACTCGAACAGATGAACCGAACCAGCAAGCTGGTGACCGCGCTCGGCGCGCTCGCCATCGTGGTCGGCGCGTGCGGTGGTGGGGCGACCCCCACCCCGGCGGCGTCGTCGGCCCCGTCCGCGGCCCCGTCGGAGGCCGCCTCGGAGGCCCCGTCCGCAGCCCCGACCCTGTCGGGCGACCTGACCGTCTGGAACGCCTACGGCTCCGGCGGCACCGCCGAGGGCACGGCCTTCCAGCAGATCCTCGACTCGTCGAAGACGCAGTTCCCCAACCTGAACATCGTCGTTCTCGACGTGCCGTTCGACCAGCTGTACACCAAGTTCGAGACCGCGGCCGCGTCCGGCGGCGGCCCCGACCTGTACATCGCCCCGAACGACAACCTCGGCAACGAGGTCCGCGCTGACCTCCTCGCGGACGTCACCGCGCAGTTCGCCAACAGCGTCAACTTCACCAACACCGTCGAGGTGGCCGCCAACGGCTCCCAGATCGACGCCAAGTGGTACATGGTCCCCGAGAGCCTCAAGGCGGTGGCCATGTTCTACCGCCCGAGCAAGGTTGCGACCCCGCCGGCGACGACGGATGAGCTGCTCGCCGCGGTCAAGAGCGGCGTCCAGTTCGGCATCAACCAGAGCGCCTACCACAACTGGGGCTTCTGGTACGCCTTCGGCGGCCAGATCATGGACGACGGCGGGCAAGTGCATCGCCGACCAGCGCGCGGCGTCTCCGACGCCATGAAGTTCCTGGCCGACATGAAGGCGGCCGGCGCCAAGTTCTACACCGACGGCGCCAAGTTCCAGGACGACTTCAAGACCGGCAAGCTCGACGCGATCATCGAGGGCCCGTGGTTCTCCGGTGACGCCAAGAAGGCCTTCCCCGACGACATCGCGGTCGCCCCGATGCCGGCCGGCCCCACGGCCGCCTCGCAGCCGATGACCGGCGTCGACGGCTGGTACATCAACAAGTCCGTCGGCGAACGCCGACCTCGCCACCAACTGGGCGATCTGGGCCACCAGCGCCGCCAACCAGCAGATCATGGTCGACGGCGCGGGTCACGTCCCGGCCGACAAGACCATCACCATCGGCGATCCCCATCGTGCAAGGGCTTCAGCGACGCGGTCGAGCCACGGGCTATCGCGCGGCCGCAGATCCCCGCAGCTGAACAACTACTGGAGCAACTTCCAGCAACGCCATCAACGAGGTCCTCGACAAGGGGACCGACCCGACGGCTGCCGTCGCCACGGCGTGCACCGAGATGAACAAGGCGAACAAGATCACCCCGTAGTCTCGGACTCACCCGCTCCGGTTCGCCGGAGCGCACGGGGGCGCCGGTCCGCCGGCGCCCCCGTGCATCGCACCGAGCCACTTGCCGTGGGGCGCTCGGCGCGTCACGATGCCACTCGAAGTCAGCCTGGGCCATGCGCAGAGAGAGGGAGCATGAGCAGCAGTGTCAGCACCCCGCTTCTGATCCGACCGCCCCGTCAGAGCTGGTGGAGGCGGACCTCGAACGCTCGTCTGATCCTGCTCTACCTGCTTCCTGCGCTCCTCGTCATGGGGATCATCACCCTCTATCCGCTCCTGTTCCAGGTCTGGCTGTCCTTCACCGACTACGGGGTCAAGAACCTTCGCGTCGGCTCGCCGCCCCCGAACGTCGTCGGGTTCGAGAACTACACCAACATCTTCTCGAGCCAGCTGGGGATCCCGAACTTCGAGTTCCTGCGGCTCATCATCTACAACCTGTTCTGGGCTCTCTCGAACGTGGTCATCCACGTCGTCCTGGGCGTCGCTCATCGCGGTCCTGCTGCAACACCAAGGGCCTGTGGTTCAAGAGGTTCTACCGGGCCGCCTTCATCATCCCGGTCGTGATCCCGCCGATCATCGTGGCCACGGTCTGGCGGAACATGTACGACCCGGACTACGGGGCCATCAACCTGTTCCTGTCGGGGACCGTGGGGACCCTCCTGCGGCTGCCGCCGGAGGCGTTCCGGCTCGACTGGATGCAGCAGGTCGCCGATCCCATCCCGTTCGTCCCGCTGCCCGCTCGCCTTCTACGGGATGCTGATCGCCAACACGTGGCTCGGCTGGCCGCTGAACGCGGTCGTCGCGACGGGCGCCCTGCAGTCCATCCCGAACGAGCTCTACGAAGCCGCGGAGATCGACGGCGCGTCGTCCTGGCAGCGCTTCCGCAACATCACGATCGTGTACCTGCGGCCGGCGATGCTGCCCTACGCGATCTACGGCTTCGTCGTCACCTTCAACCTCTTCTACCTGGCCTACTTCATGTCGAACGGAGGGCCGTTCGGCCGGACCGAGCTGCTGGTCACGCAGGCGTATCGCCTGGTGAACGAGCAACGCCTGTACGGCGTGGGCGCGGCCTTCGCCGTGATCATGTTCTTCATCCTCCTGGCGATCACGATCGTCACGAACAAGCTGGCGAAGGCGACGGCCCGCTATGACGCCTGACCGCCGCGCCGCAGCCGCCACGACGATCCGACGAGGGGAGGTGAGGACCCGATGACGACGGCCACCGCGCCGGCGACCGCTCGCGCGCGGTCCCGGTCCCGGACCATCAGCGGAGGTCGTGACAAGCCGTCCCTGCTGAAGCAGCTGATCCTCCAGGCGATCTGCCTCGGGATCCTCTTCACGGTGCTGTTTCCCGTCATGTGGATCGTCAGCATGGCGATCGACCCGCGCAACCTGTCGCGGCCGGATGGCCTGAACCTGATCCCGCCGGGGGCCTCGCTCGACGCGTTCGCCAAGGTCATCGCCAAGCCGACCGCGAACCCGGTGACGTTCGTCGAGCTGGCCCTCAACAGCTTCAAGATCGCCGGCCATGACCTCGCTCACCAGCGTCCTCATCGCGGTGCTCGCGGCCTACGTCCTGTCGCGCTTCGACTTCCGGGGGCGCGCAGGTCCTGATGATCGCGATCCTGGGCGGTCCTGATGCTGCCGGCGGTCGCCACCCTGGCGCCGCTCTTCATCACGCTCAACCAGTTCAAGTTCGACCTGCCGGTCCTGGGCGCCTTCAACCTCCGGAACTCCCTGCTGGGGGTGATGATCGCCATCACCTCGGGGCTCCTGCCGTTCGCGATCTGGAACCTCAAGGGGTACATGGACACGATTCCCCGCGAGCTGGAGGAAGCCGCCGCGGTCGACGGCGCGACGAAGAACCAGACCTTCTTCCGCGTGATCCTCCCGCTGGCCACGCCGGCCCTCGCGGTGACCGCGTTCCTGGGCTTCCTGTCGGGCTGGACCGAGTTCTACTTCTCGTGGCAGTTCCTGGAGAACCCCAAGGACTTCACCCTGGCGATGGCCCTCTACAACCTGGTGGGCCAGTACGCCCGCACCACGCCGTGGAGCCAGTTCGCGGCCTTCGCGATCCTGACCGCCCTCCCGGTCTCCGTCGTCTACTTCGTCTTCCAGCGCTACATCGTCTCCGGCCTCGCGATCGGCGGCGTGAAGGGCTGATCAGCGCACCTCGAGCGCCCGGACGGCCCTGCCGACCGTCCGGGCGCCTTCGCGTCGGGCCCCGGATCACGCGCCGCGCCGGGGTCGCGACCCACGCACGACGACGCACCGCCCACGACCGCCACCCTTCGAGGAGCCCTCGCCGCGATGTCCCCGCAGGTCCCCGGCTGGGTCCGGGACGCTGTCTTCTACCAGGTCTTCCCCGACCGCTTCGCGCGCTCGACGCGGCTCGTCCCGCCGGGACCGCTGGAGCCGTGGGGCACGCCGCCGACCCCGCACGGGTTCCAGGGGGGCGACCTCTACGGGCTCGCAGAGCGGCTGCCCGAGCTCGCGGACCTCGGGATCACGGCGATCTACCTCAACCCGGTCTTCGCGTCCGCCTCGAACCACCGCTATCACACCTACGACTACCTGGCCGTCGATCCGCTCCTGGGCGGCGACGCAGCCCTGCGTGAGCTCCTCGATGCGGCGCATGGGCGCGGGATGCGGGTCATCCTCGATGGCGTCTTCAACCACGTCGGCCGCGGCTTCTGGGCCTTCCACCACGTGATGGAGGCCGGCGCCGACTCGCCGTACCGGGACTGGTTCCATCTCTCTCCGGCGGTGCTCGCGGGCCTCCGCGGATTGCGGGCCTTCCCGGACGCGACGCCCTCATGGGCGGAAGTCGCCGCCGACCCGGGCCCGTACACGTCCGGTGACTGGAGCCTGGACCACCTCGGATACCGGGCCTGGTGGGGCCTCCCCGCGCTGCCGAAGCTGAACACGTCCAACCCCCGGGTCCGCGAGATGCTCCTCGGCGTGGCCGAGCGCTGGATCCAGTTCGGTGCCGACGGGTGGCGCCTCGACGTGCCGGCCGAGATCGACGACCCCGGCTTCTGGCAGGAGTTCCGCGGCCGTTGCCGGGCCGCCAACCCGGAGGCCTACCTGGTCGGGGAGATCTGGCATGTCGCCCCGGAGTGGCTGGCCGGCGACCGCTTCGACGGCCTCATGAACTACCCGCTCCTGGAGGCGATCCTCTCGTTCGTCGGTGGTCCCTCCCTGGACCGGGAGCTGGTCGCCGCGCACCACGAGCTGGGGCAGCATGTCCACCCCGCGGACGGGGCGGCCTTTGGCGCCCGCGTCGCAGAGCTCCTGGCCGCCTACGATCCGGCGACCAACGGGGCGATGCTCAACCTCCTCTCGTCCCACGACATGCCGCGCATCCGATCGCTCCTCTCGGGCGACGTTGCGGCACTCCAGCTGGCCGTCCTCCTGCAGATGTCGCTCCCGGGCGCTCCGAGCATCTACTACGGCGACGAGATCGGGATGGAGGGCGGGAACGATCCTGACTGCCGGCGGGCCTTCCCGGTGGGCCAGGCCGGACGCGACGAAGCCCTGCGCGCATTCCATCGGGCGGTGGTCACGGCCCGCCGGGAGCACCCGGGCCTGCGTGCCGACCACGTCGGGCTTGCCGGCTCGACTGGCCCGGCAGTGGCCCTCGTGCGGGGCGGGGGCGACGATCCGACTGCGCGCGGGGAGACGCTCCTTGTCGCGATCAATGCCGGGACGGAGGCAGTCGACCTGGGCATCACCACCCCGGCACTCGCCGGGCGCAGCCTCGTCCGGCTGGTGGCTGCCGGAGCCATGGAGCCGGCAGGACTTCCGGGCGCGCCCGTGGTCACCGTGGCGGGCGACGGCGGGGCGACCCTTCCGCTCGGCCCGCAGATGGGCCTGGTTCTCCTGGCCCGCTGACCGATGCGCGCGGCGCACCACACCAGCGCGGTGCCCGCTGACCGGGTCGGACGGGCACGCCGTTCCGCGCGGGGACCGCGCCCAGGCGCCGCCGGCGGCGCGGGGGCCGCGCCCCCCAACGCCCGCCGCGCCCAGACCGCGCGGGGACCGGGCCCCAGGCGCCGCCGGCGGCGCGGCCGTCGCAAGGTCGCGACATATACTCCGTCGACGTGGCCGATCTTCCTTTTGCCCCTGTCCGACCCGAGCTCTCCGACCGACTGATCGCGGCGATCGACGCCGACGGCAAGATCCAGCGCGCCATCGCCGCCCTGGGCTGTGTCGTCGGGGCCGACGTGGTCGTGCTCGGCGACGCCCCTGCGCGCGTCGCCGAGCTGCAGGAGGTCGGGGCACGGGTCGAGGTGCTGCTGCTCCCCGATGAGCCTCGTCCGGTCCCGGACGACGGTCTGGCGGCCCTCCTCGAGACCCTGCCGCCGGCATCCACCGACGTGCTGGTGGGTCTCTGGACGACGTTCGCGGGCGTGTCACCCGCCTCGCTCGCCGCTGCCGATCGGGCTCTCCGCGCAGGAGGCCGGCTCCTGGTGCTGCAGGACTACGGCCGCGACGATCTCGACGACGTTCGGGGCGCCGAGCGCACGGCTGAGCTCGTGGGCTGGAGCCGGCGCGACGGCTGGTACCTGCAGGCGGGGTTCAAGATCCACGTGGTCCATGCGTTCTGGCGCGCAGCGGACGGCGCCGAGGCAGCCCAGCTCCTGGAGGCAGCCTTCGGGCCTGCCGGGGGCAGCGCCGCCGCCAGCCTGCGGCGGGCGCGGGTCGCCCACAACGTCGCGATCTACCATCGCACGAGGGCGCCCGCGTGAACGACCGGGGCCACATCTCGCCGCGCGACCCGAGCGGCGGCCGCGTGCGCCAGGGTGCCTACCTGGGTCCCGTGAAGATCACGCCGACCCGGGTGATCCTGCTCGTGGCCGTGGCCGGGTCGTTTGGCTACCTGGCCTACGCGATCACGGTCCGGGACGCAGCGCAGATCCCGATGCTCGCCTCCGGGGCCGCCGTCCTCGGGATCGTCTTCTCAGCGCTGGCCCTGGCGGGCGTGATCGAGACGGTCCGCGCTGCGCGCGCCGACCGGCCCGGTCGATCCGTCGCAGCTGCCGTGTTCGGCGGCGTGGCCGGCATCGTCGCGTTTGGCTGCTTCGCGGCGGCGGCCGTCTTTGCCCTGCTCTCGAGCTCGACGCCCTGAGCCCGCCCGCGGCTGCGCCCAACACCCTGGGCCGGCGCCCGGCGCCCGGTGGCCGCGCCCGGTGCCCGGTGGCCGCGCCCGACGCCCGCGGCCGCGTCCGGTGCGCGCCTGGCGCGCTCGGGTCCGGCGCCCGCGGCCGCGTCCGGCGCGCTCGGCGCGCCTGGCACCCCCCCCGTCGGCCCCCTGATAGACTCGGCTCGCCGGGCCCCCATCGTCTAGAGGCCTAGGACGCCACCCTTTCAAGGTGGAGATGCCAGGTGGTGCAGGCGGCCGGCCCGGCGCAGGGTGATCGTGCCCGATTCCCGTCGGCCATGTCGTAGCGGAGCCGGAAGCGGCCCGCGCGGGAGCCGGCGGCCCGCGTGCGTCGCCCGTCGCCTGGGCGGTCGCCGGGTGCGGCCGCGCTCGTTGAGGCGACGGCGTCGAGCTGGGCCTGGCTCGCCCGGGTCCGCGCGGCCGGCTGGCGCCCGAGCCAGCGCTTGAGGGTCTGGTGGAAGCGCTCGATCTTGCCCTGGGTCTGGGGATGGCCGGGCGCCCCGTTCTTCTGCCGGACGCCGAGGTAGGCGAGCAGGTACTCGAAGCCGTTGCGACCCCCGGTGAAGCGCGACGTGTAGATCGCGCCGTTGTCGGTGAGTGTGGCGGCGGGCCAGCCGTGCTCCTCGCCCGCTGCGCCGAACGTGGCCACCACGTCGTCGCCGCCGACCCGCCGGAAGGCCGTGCAGCCGAGCAGGTAGCGGGCGTGGTCGTCGAGCCACGAGCAGATCTCGACCTCGGATGCGTCGGCCAGGCGCCAGTGGGTGACGTCCGACTGCCACAGCTCGTTGGGTGCCGCGGCCTCGAAGCGGATCCACGAGCTCCGCGGGCGCTTGCGGGGCTCGGGCACAACCAGCCCGGCGGCGTGGAGGATGCGCCGGATGGTCGAGGTCGACGGGACCCCGAGACCCTCGCGCTCGAGGTGCCAGGCGATCGTGACCGGGCCCGCATCGAGGCCGCGGCCGGTGAGCTCGGTGCGCAGCTCGATGATCCGCGTACGCACGGGCTCGGGCGTCCGGCCGGGGTTGCTGCGCGGCCGGCGCGAGCGCGGCTCGAGGGCCTCGAGGTCGCCGTCCCGGTACCGGCGGAGCAGGCGGTGCAGGTGCTGCCGGCTCATCCCGTACGCGGCCGCGGCGGCGGTGACGGACAGCTGCTTCGAGACGACCTTGAAGACGGCCACACGGTGCTTCGACATGCGCCCGACTGTCGCGCATGTCGCGACTCATCAGACGCCTATCAGGTGTCACCCATGTCGTGGACTCAGACACCCTTGGGGGTACCAGTTCGCCGCGTCAACGCTGTGACGGCGGCCTCGAGGTGGTGGCTGGCGGGCCTTGGGCGGCCTGTCGGCCTCGGCAGCTCGCCATCTGCCGCCAGGACCGTGGGTCAATTCATCGATCGAACACCCGTCCTATGACGCACAACTGGGGGATCATCGGGCCGCACCAGCCCGACCCGCAGCGACGGACCTGCCTGGAGGGTGAGGTTGCCGCGGGCACGGGCCGCCGCCGGGTTCCGAGGCGCGCGTCGGCACTGCCTTCCTCCTCTTCGCCTCCCGCTCGAACGCCTGAGGGCCGTTGGTCGCGTCGGATCCAGGGCGCCATCGCAGTCGGGCTCCCGTTAGGCGTCATGGCACGGGTCGGCCGCGCCGCCGCGGGAGGGACAACGGGTCGGCCGCGCCGCCGCGGGAGCCGGCTCCCGGGCCGCCGCTGGAGGGACAACGGGTCGGCCGCGCCGCCGCGGGAGGCGCCCAGGTCGGCGGGGCAACGGGTCGGCCGCGCCGCCGCGGGAGGCGCCCAGGTCGGCCGTGCCGCCGCCGGAGGCGCCCAGGTCCGCAATGCCGCCGCGGGAGGCGCCCTGGTCGGCGGTGCCGCTGCGCGAGGCAACGGCCCCCGGCCGCCGCGACGGGACCTTGGGTCGGGTTCCCCGGTGGTGAGACCCGCCCGGCAAGCCCTGGACCCAGGTCGGCCGGCAGGGGCCTCTGGTATCCTCCGCCCGTGCCGTTCGACATCCAGGGGATCCGGATTCCCACGATCCAGAAGGACAACGTCGCGATCCGCTGTCGCGGATGCAGCGGCGTCATCGAGGGCACCCCGTTCCGGGTCAACGTGATGGACGTGGTCGCGACCGAGGTCGCCCAGTCGTGGGCCGGCTCCACGCCGATCAACCCGGGTCCGTACCAGTTCCACTCCGACCCCGCCTGCGCGCGGGCATGGATGCGCTCTCGCGGCTACCTGTTCTGCCGGCGTTCGGCCGTCCGCGAGCTCATGCGCCCCATCGTCGTCCCGGGTGACGAGCCCCGCCTCGGCCTCTGCGACGGGTTGCACAAGGACGACCACGAGCTCGTCCCCGCCTGAGAGCGGCCCGCCGTCGCGGGCTCGCGAGGTCACCACCGCGTGCCTGTTCTTCCTACCCGCCGCGACCTCGCTGATCGCCCTCTTCTTCGCGCTCGCCCTGCTCGACCAGTGGCGCGAGCGGCGCCAGCCGTTCCAGCTCATCTGGGCTGCCGGCATGACCTTCTTCGGGATCGCCTCGGGCTGCGAGGCCGTCGCGGCGGCCGCCGGATGGAACGAGCCGCTGTACCGGACCTGGTACCTGACCGGCGCCGTCTGGACGGCCGGTTGGCTGGGCCTCGGGACCGCGTTCCTGCTGGGGCGCACCCGCTTCGGGTATGCCTTCGCCTTCAGCCTCTTCCTGGCCGGGCTGTTCACCCTCCTCACCCAGCGCAGGTACCAGTACGAGGGCGCGGGGTCGACACCTGTCCTCTACTTCATCGCTGCGGGGATCCTGGCCCTCGCGGTGGCCGTGGAGACCTACTTCCAGAACGATCGCTGGCCGCGCATCGCGGCACTGGCGGTGGGGGGAGCGACCGCCCTGAGCCTCGTCCTGATGCTCGCGACGACGCTGCCGCCGCCCGGGTATGCGGTGGACCCGGCGACCGGCGTCCCGACCGCGGAGCTCTTCCCCGGCAGCCTCCGCCTGCTGACGCCGTTCCTCAACGTGACCGGCGGCCTGAGCCTGGCACTCGGCGCGATCTTCTCGGCCTACGTCTTCATGCCCAAGCGACGGGTGCTCGAGTACTCGCTGGACCCGAACCAGAAGGGCGACGAGTTCCTCTTCAACCTGCTCATCGCGCCCGTCGCCATCACGGTCAACTTCGTGGCCTCGCTTCCGGGCGCCGCCCGGGCCCTGGCGACGGGGAAGATCCACAGCCGGGTGCCGGCGACGATCCTGATCGCCATCGGGGCGTTCATGGCCTCGTCCGGCGACACCCTGGCGCGGTTCGGGGTCACCGACTTCTTCGAGCTCGGCAAGTTCCTGGCGGCCGTCTTCCTGTTCCTGGGGTTCCTGGTCAGCGTCGAGGCGTTCGCCGAGTTCCGGATCCCGTTCACGACGATCGTCCTGGTTCGCCGGCGGCCGGATGATCCGGCCGCGCCGCCCGGTTCGATCACGGCGGATCCCGGGGCGCCGGTCCCCTGAGCAGGCTGGAGGGCGCTGCCGGCGGGACGTTGGCCGTCGCCGTCGCCGCGTGCCTCTTCGGGACCCTGGGGCCGGCATCGCGGGCGGCCTACGACGCCGGGCTGACGCCCACCGCGTTCTCGCTCTGGCGGGCCGTGATCGGCGCGCTGGCCCTGGCCGTCCTGCTGGGCTACCTGCACGCGCGGGGCCGCGACCGCGTGCGCTGGCGAGCGCTCCCGCCGCGAGCGCTCGCCGCCCTCCTGGTGGCCGGTTGCACGAGCCTCGTGCTCAACCTGGCGATCTTCTCGGCCTTTCAGCGAACGAGCATCGCCCTCGCGCTGCTCGGGTTCTACACGTATCCGGCCCTGGTCGCCGGGGCCGCGGTGCTGATGGGCGAGGAGCGCCTGAACCGGACCCGCAGCACGGCGCTGCTGCTGGCGCTCGTCGGGATGACGATCGTCGTGCTCGGCGGCACGACCAGTGGCGGCGAGTTCGACGCCGCGGGGTTCGTCCTGGCGCTTTTCGCCGCGGCGATGCAGGCGGCCTACATCCTGTTGGGGAGGCGCGGATTCCGGGCCATCCCCTCCGAGGAGGCGACGTTCAGCGTCATCGCGATCACGGCCGTCGGGTTCGGCCTGCTCGTCCTGGGCACGGGGGCGGGTGAGGTGGCGACGCTCCCATTCCGGGAGCCGGCGGCGCTGCCGGCCCTGCTGTGGGCGGGGATCGCCGGAGCGGGCATCCCGGCGCTCCTCTTCCTCGTGGGCATCCGCTCCATCGGCCCGACGCGGACCTCGATCGTGGCGCTCCTGGAGCCGGTCTTCGGGGTGCTGCTCGCGGCGGCCCTGCTGGACGAGGTGCTGGGCCCGGTGCAGCTGGCGGGCGGGGCGCTGGTGCTGGCGGCCGCCGCCATGCTCCAGCGGGGCGGCGAGGACGCGGAGCCGCACGAGGCCGCCAGCGGGGCCGCCTGACCACGCCCCGTGCGGCGGGTTTCGTCCGGCGCCGGCGGGCGCCCGTCCCGCGCCGGCGGGCGCCCCCCAGCCTCGGCGGGCGCCGCCCCCCGATCCCGCGTCGGCGGATGCCGTCCCCTCGCGCGTCGGCGGGCGCCGTCGTCCGGGTGGCCGGGGACCCCTCGCTATACTTGTCACACCCCGCCGGGCCGATCGGCCGGCCAGAGCCACCTTCACCTCCGAGGTCCGATGCGCGTTCGCAAGGCCGTGTTCCCTGCCGCGGGCTGGGGCACCCGCTTCCTTCCTGCCACGAAAGCCCAGCCCAAGGAGATGCTCCCGCTCGTCGATCGGCCGGTGATCCAGTACGCAGTCGAGGAGGCCGTCGCCGCCGGCATCGAGCAGGTGATCATCGTCACCTCCAGCCAGAAGCGCGCGATCGAGGACCACTTCGACCTCAACTACGAGCTCGAGCACCTGCTGGAGGAGCGCGGCGAGATCGACATGCTGCGCCAGATCCGGCACATCAGCGACCTCGCCCAGATCGCCTACGTGCGCCAGAAGGAGCAGCTCGGCCTCGGCCACGCGGTCCTCATGGCCAAGGAGCTCGTGGGTCATGAGCCGTTCGCCGTGATCCTCTCCGACGACGTGGTGGTGGGCGAGCGTCCCTGCATCGGCCAGCTGATCCACGCCTACCACCAGACCCACGGCTCGGTGGTGGCCATCATGGAGGTTCCGCCGGAGGACACCGCCCGCTATGGCGTCATCGGCGGGGCCCCGGTCGAGGGTCACGGGGACCGCCTCTGGAACGTCAACCGGGTGGTGGAGAAGCCCAAGCCGGAGGACGCGCCGTCGAACATGGCGATCATCGGGCGCTATGTCCTCACCCCGAAGATCTTCGACAAGCTGGAGCAGACGCCCCGCGGCGCCGGGGGCGAGATCCAGCTGACCGACGCCATCGAGGCCCTCATGGAGGAGCAGCCCGTCCACGGGTATGTCTTCGAGGGAACCCGCTACGATGCCGGGACCACCATGGGCTGGCTGAAGGCATCGGTCGAGCTCGCGCTGGCGCGGCCCGACCTGGGCCCCGAGTTCGGGGACTACCTCCGAGGCCTCGAGCTCTGATCTCGCTCCAACCGACGATCCAGATCACACGGGAGAAGCAGGAGTGGTAGCGCTCGGCGACGTGCTCGGCGGCCGGTACCGGCTCGTGGAGCTTCTTGGCCAGGGCGGGATGGCGACGATCTATCGCGCCACTGACGCCCAGCTCGGCCGCGAGGTGGCCGTCAAGGTCCTGCACCCGGAATACGGGCGGGACCCCGACTTCGTCGCGCGGTTCAAGCAGGAGGCGCAGGCCGCGGCCAGCCTGAGCCATCCCAACATTGTCGGGGTCTACGACTTCGGCACCGACGCCGGCGGCCCGTACATCGTCATGGAGCTGGTCGACGGCGAGGACGTCGCGACGCTCCTCGCCCGCAACGGCCCGCTGCCGCCCCGCCAGGCGGCCCGGCTGGCGGCCGAGGTTGCCCACGCCCTGGGCGCCGCCCACGCGCGAGGCATCGTCCACCGGGACGTGAAGCCCGGCAACATCCTGGTGTCGGCCGACGGCCGGGTGAAGGTGACCGACTTCGGGATCGCCCGCGCCTGGGCCGACGCACGGCTCACGCTGCCCGGCGTGACCCTGGGGTCGGTCCACTACTTCAGCCCGGAGCAGGCGCTCGGCGAGCAGGCGACCGAGGCGTCCGACATCTACAGCCTGGGCATCGTGCTCTATGAGCTCCTCACCGGCCGTCGTCCCTGGGAGGGCGACAACGCCGCGGCCGTGGCGATGGCGCGGATCTCGGCGCCGCCGCCGCTGGTCTCGGATGTCCGGCCCAACGTGCCGCCGGTCCTCGAGGCGATCGACCGCCGGGCGCTGAGCCCGGATCCTGCCAACCGCTTCCCGACCGCCGGTGCGATGGCCGATGCCCTGGAGGCATTCCTCGACGAGGGCGCGCCCCGCCCGGCCGCGGGGGCGCCGATCGCCGCCGGGGCCGTCGCGGGAGCCACCCTGGCAGCCACCGCGGCACGTCCGTATCCGCCCGATGCCTACGCCGGCGCGCCGGGGGCTGTCTCGCCGCCGCCCGCCCCGCCGCCCCCGGTTCCCGCAGACGACCCGGAGCCCGAACCCGAGGACGCGCGCCGCCAGAGCCCATGGATCTGGCTTGCCGGGCTTGCCGGGCTCGTGATCCTCGTGGTCGTCGGCTTCCTCCTGTTCCGCATGCTTGCCTCCAACGAGCCGGCCACAACCCCCGGACCGGGCACGGTGGTCCTCCCATCGTTCATCGAGCAGTCGTACGACAACGCCGCTGCCACGGCGCAGCAGCTCGAGATCACCCTCGAGCCGGCGTACGTGAAGCGCAACGACAAGCCGGAGGGAACGATCGTCGGCCAGGAACCGCCGGCGGGCACCACCGTCGACAAGGGATCGACCGTCAAGGTCGAGGTCGTCTCGGGCAAGGAGCTCGTCGCGGTTCCCCAGCTGGAGGGGCTTCCCGAGGCCGACGCCATCAGGGCGATCAGCGACGCCAAGCTGACCCTCGGTGCGCGCACGGCCGACTATGACCCGGCGATCGCCGCCGGCTCGGTCATCGCCACCGCCATCCCGGCCGGGACCGAGGTTCCCACGGGCACGGCCATCGACTACGAGGTCTCGAAGGGTCCCGAGCCGACGCCCAGCCCGACGCCCACCCCGGTGCCTACTGCGGCGCCGACGCCCACCCCGGCCCCCACGCCGCCGCCGACGCCCACCCCGGCACCCACGCCCACGCCGGCACCCACCCCGACCCCGGTGCCGACGGTGACCGTTGGCACCTACACCGGGCTGACGGTGGCTGCCGCCAAGGCCCAGGCCACGTCCGAGGGCCTCGCGATCCAGTGGCAGGGCGCCACGCCTGCCGACACCGACGTCGTGACGGCGCAGAACCCGGCGCCCGGAACCGAGGTCAAGGTCGGCTCGTCGATTCTCCTGTCCGCGAGCCCGCCGGCGCCGTAGCGCCAGCACGCCGGCGCCGTAGCGCCAGCACACCCGATCCGGGCCGCCTCAGGCCTCGGGGTCGGCCCAGATCCCGCCGGGAACGGCGAAGATGGGGCCGAGCGGGTCGACGACCGGGAGAGCGTCCGGGCCGACCGTCCTCCCGGGACGCACGGGCCGCCAGCAGCCGTGCAGCTCGTCGCCGCGCAGCGGCACCGCCCGTGGGTCCAGCCCACAGGTGCCGCCGATCAGGGGCGCAACGGACCGCCGGAAGTGGACGCAGGTCGCGCAGCTGGTGCTCGAGCGCCGGCACACCCAGCAGCGCGCGACCTCGGGCTGCGGCGTGCGGCAATGCGGGCATCGCCAGTTCGGCATGCGCGGATCGTAGCTGCGCACGCACGGACTGTCGAGGGGCTTCCTCGTGCTCATCGAACGGGTGATCGGATCGAACGGACGGTCTGTCGGTCGTTCGCGACGGTCGGAGGCTCCGCCGACGACCGGCGACCGCGCAGCGGCGTGCGCACGCAGCGCCCCGCGGCCGTGCCGTGACCGAGCTGCGCCTACTTGATGATCGTGATCGAGATGCGGCCCGAGGTGGCGCCGTACTTGGCGGTGCTGACGCGGGCCGTAGCGAGGCCACTGCCCTGGGTGGCGCCGGCCGGGATGGTCGTCCGGAACGTCGCGCTGCCCGAGGCGTTGGTGGTGTCCTCGCCGGTCAGTGCCGGAACGCCGGGGATCGTAAGGGTGAATGTCACGTCCTGGCCCGCCAGCGGCCGCCCGTTCGGGTCGGTCACGACCGCCTGCACGGTGATCGTGCGCGGCAGGCGGGCGGCGCTGATCCGGTAGGCCGAAGCCGAGATCGCGATGCTGAGCTCGCCCGAGCCGCGTCGCACGCTGATGACTGCGCTGCCGACGTTGCCCGCACGGTCGGTTACCGTGAGGGCGATGCCGTTCGTGCCGGAGCTGATCGGGACCTCCAGCGTGAAGGCGCCGTTCGTGTGGGCCTGGGTCGTCGCGGCCGTGCCGTTCGCCTCGTTCCGGGCGACCACGGTGGACTTGCCCTGGGTCTTGCCCGTGATCTGCACCGTGCTGCCGTTGACCGTGGCCCGGTTCTTGGGCGACGTGATCGTGATCTTCGGCTTGGTCCGGTCGAGGACGTAGGTGATCACGGTCGACGAATCGCTCTCGCCCCCGGGGCCGACCAGCGTGGCCGTCAGGTCATTGCGCCCCGGCTCCAGCGGCAGTCCCTCGGTGAGGAACGACGACGTCTCGCCGACGGCGACGTCGCGCACGGCGACGGGTTCCCGCTCGGGCAGCGCGACGTAGATGCGGATGACGAAGCCGGAGCGTCCGACGACCTCCTGGGGCACCGTCCCCAGCACGGTCGTGGTGGGCTTGTTCGTGTAGGGATTCTCCGGGGCGGTGAGCGTTGGGGCAGCCGGGACCGGGAGGAGCGTCTGGCTGGGGACCGGCGTCTGGAGGAACGTGTCGGTGATCCCGCCGAGGGCGCTCCCGAAGGAGGCGACGACGCGCGGGAGGACGCCGGTCACGGTGGTCACGACGACCGCAGCCAGGGCGACCACGGCGACCACGAGCGCGACGCGTGCCACCAGGGGCATCCCGCGCGCGGGCTCCGGCGCGCGCATGCCGACGGTCCGGGGGACGACCGGCCGGCGCGACGCCGGCGGCAGCTGGCGGGGGCGGCCGGAGGAGGGAGGTCGGGGGCGTACCGGACTCGGTCGGTCGCGACGGGAGGTCATCGGGGTGCATTGTCGCACGGCGGTCGGGAGAGGCCACCTGCCTCGTCTTCGGCGTCGCGGCTGCAATGCGTGCTCCCGCCTGCGATGCGGTCCGGTGTACGCTGGGGCCCTTCGCGCACGTCCGGGGCGTGCGCTTGCGGAGGGCGGTTCGTGACAGACAGCGAGCAGACGCGGCACAGGCCGTCGCAGGTCGCCACCGGGCCGGCCGGCCGGCATGCCACGGCGCACTCGCGCGAGCCGCGTCCCGCTCCCGTGAGCACGTTCCGCACTGTCGTCGGCGTGGGTCCCGGCACCCGCCCGGCGGCGCGCCTGTCGCCGATCGCCTCGGGCCCGGGACGTTCGGCCGGCCCTCGGCCGGCGCCGCCTCAGCCGCCGCGTCCCATGCACCCGCCGATCGCGCGCGTGACGGACCAGCGCGGGCTCCCAGCGCCGGCCCTGCAGGCGACGGTCGTCGTGGCGCGCCCCGGCCGCCCCGGCGCGGCACCGGGAGGCGGCGCGGCGCGGACCGGCTTCGGGATGCCCAGCCTGCGGCGCAACGTGTGCCCCCACTTCTTCATGACCGGTGCCCGCGGGGCGATGCCCATCCAGGCCCCGCACCTCCTGAAGGCGCTGGTTCGCCAGGAGGCCAACGTGTCGCGCTGCCAGCTCCGTGGCGGCGTCCACATGGAGCAGGGCTTCGTGAACGACGTGTGCCTCTCGGCGCGCTTCAACCAGTGCGTCTTCTACGAGGACGAGCTGTCGCGGTGATGCTGCCGGGGCGGCCCGGGGACGGGTTCGTGCCTTCGCCAGTGCTCCCCGCGACGTACGCCGAGGCGGTTGCCGCCGTCCAGTCGCGAGGACGCTTCGGCATCCGCCTTGGGCTTGGGCGCACGCAGGCGCTGCTCCGAGGGCTCGGCAACCCCGAGCGTGGCCTCCGCGGGGCCCTGATCGGCGGCACGAACGGCAAGGGCAGCGTCGTCGCCCTCGTCTCGGCCTGCCTGGACGCGGCGGGGCGGCGGGCCGGCGACACGCCCAAGCCGCACCTGGTGACCTACCGCGAGCGCCTCCGGATCGGCGGCCGCCCGATCGACCCGGAGGCCTTCACCGACCTGGTCCGGGCCGTGCTGCCCGTCGCGGACGGCGTGGCCCGGCGTCATGGCCCGCCGACCGAGTTCGAGCTGATGACGGCGCTGGCCTTCCTGTGGTTCGCCCGCGAGGCAGTCGAGCTCGCCGTGGTCGAGGTGGGACTCGGCGGCCGGCTCGACGCGACGCACGCGTGGGACGGTGGCGTCGCAGCCGTCACGAACGTCGACCTGGACCACACGGAGTGGCTGGGTCCGACGATCCCGCTGATCGCCCGCGAGAAGGCCGCGATCATCGGTCGCGGCGATCGAGCAGTGACCGGGGCGACGGGGGCCGCGCTCGGCGTGCTGCGCCGGCGGGCGCGCCGTCTTGGCGTCGACCTCGTGGAGGCCCCGCCGGCGCCCGTGCGGTCGATGGATCGCGCGGGCCTTGTCGTGGATCTGCCCGGCCTGGGCGCCACGCGGGTCGGCCTGCTGGGCAGGCACCAGGCGGCGAACGTCGCCGTCGCCGATGCCGTGCTGGATGCGCTCGCCGCTGCCGGGATCGTGGACGTGCCGCCCGCGGCGCGCCGGGCCGGGTACGCCGCCGCCCGGTGGCCGGGCCGCCTCGAGCTCATCGGCGTCGCGGGCGCGGGTCCCGGGGGCTCGGACGCGGAGGTGCTCCTCGACGGCGCCCACAACCCGGCCGGCGCCCGGGCGCTCGCGGCCGCGCTCGACGAGCTGCGCCCGCTCCTCCGCGACGGCGAGGTACGGCGGCCGGCGCCGACGACCCTCGTGCTGGCGATCATGGGCGACAAGGACGTGGACGGAGTCCTGGGCGCGCTGGCCGCCGCCGAATCGCTGGCCGGCAGTCGCGTCCTGGCGACGCAGGTCGAGGGCCCGCGGGCGCTCCCCGCCGAGGCTCTTGCCGCCCGCTGGTCCGCCGCAGCCGGGGAGCGGTCCGGCACCGTCGCGGCCGTGCCGGATCCGGTCTCCGCGGTCGCGGCCGCCGTTGCCGGCGCCGAAGGACCCGTCGTCGTGGCCGGGTCGCTCTACCTGGTCGGCGCCGCCCGGGCGCTCCTCGTGGACGACCCGGCGCTGCGCGACCCGGCGTAGGATCGCGCCCATGGGCCCCGCCGACCGTCTTCCCGCCGACCCGTCGCCCATCGCCGACCCGTCGCCCGCCGGCAATCGTCCCTTCGCCCAAGCGCCGCCCATCGCCGACCGTGATCTGCCGGCGGAGCGGGGGATCGTGGAACCCGACCCGGAGCGCGGCGGCGGCGCCGCGACGCCGTCGTTCGCCGCGCCGGCGGGCGCGGCCGCGGGCCTGCCCGGGGTGCCGTCCCCGCTCGTGATCGGCCCGCGGACGTTCACCTGGGGGACTCGCACCTACGTGATGGGCATCCTCAACGTGACCCCGGACTCCTTCTCCGGCGACGGGCTGCTGGCCCTGGGCGGGGATCCGGTGCCGGCGGTCGTGGCCCGGGCGCGGCAGATGGCCGAGGAGGGCGCCGACGTGCTGGACGTCGGCGGCGCTTCCTCCCGGCCGGGTCACGCCCCGGTGGACGTCGCGGAGGAGATCGCCCGCGTCGTGCCCGCCGTCCGCGCCCTGCGCACAGCGCTTCCGGAGATGCCGCTGTCGGTCGACACGACGCAGCCCGGCGTCGCCGCCGCCGCCCTCGACGCCGGCGCCCACATGGTCAACGACGTGTGGGGCGTGGCCGACGACGACCGCCTGGCCCGGATGGCCGCGGAGCGCGGCGTCCCGCTCGTGCTCATGCACAACCGCGCCGAGGCCCGCTACACGGCGCTGCTGGCGGAGATCGTGGCCGACCTGCAGCGGGCGGTCGAGCGCGCGATGCGAGCCGGCGTGGCATGGGAGCGTCTGATCGTGGACCCGGGGTTCGGGTTCGGGAAGGCGCCGGACCAGAACCTGGCGCTGCTCCGCGGCCTGCCGGCGCTGGGCGTGCTGGGGCGCCCGGTGCTCCTCGGGACGTCGCGCAAGTCGACGCTGGGGAAGGTGCTGGACCTGCCGCCCGGCGAGCGCGTCGAGGCGACCGCCGCCACGACCGTCCTGGGGGTCGCGGGCGGCGTGGACATGGTTCGCGTCCACGACGTGCTGGCCAACGTCCGCGCGGCAAGGATCGCTGACGCCGTGGTCCGCGGCTGGCGGCCCGGCGGGTGGGAGGCGGGACGATGACCGACAGGATCGAGCTGCGCGCGATGCAGTTCAGCGGGCGCCACGGAGTCCTCCCGTCCGAGGCGCGGGAGGCCCAGCCGTTCGAGGTCGACGTCGTGCTGGAGCTTGACCTCGGCCCGGCCGCCGCGACCGACGACCTCGCCCGCACCGTCGACTATGGCCAGGTCTTCGCCGTCGCCCGCGACGTCGTGGAAGGGCCGCATGTCGACCTCGTCGAGACGCTCGCCGAGCGGATCGCGGCGATCGTCCTGGCGGAGCACCCCTCTGGTCGAGGCAACCGCCGTTCGGGTCCGCAAGCTCGAAGCGCCGCTTCCCGGCCAGCTCGCCTGGGCCGGGGTCGAGATCCGCCGGACGCGCTGACGGCGCGACCGCGGGCCGCCGAGGACCCGGCCGCGGCTGGTCCGCCCCTACTGGTCGGCGGGCCGCGTCCCCAGGGTCAGGGTGAGCGTCTGCTTCTGGCCGTCGCGGAGGACCTCGAGGGCGATCGTCCGGCCGGGAGCGAACTGGGTCAGGATGTCGTCCAGGGGATGGTCGGCGTCGATCGCCGTGCCCTCGACCGCGATGATGATGTCGCCGTCCTTGAGCCCGGCCGCCGCAGCCGGGCTGTTGGGCTTGATCGGGTCGCTGGGCTGGCCGGTGGCCTCGTCCTGCGCCGTCAGCCAGGCGCCGTGCTCGACCGGCAGCTTGAACTCGGCCGCCAGCGCCGGCGTGAGGGCCCGATAGAAGACGCCGATCCACGGGCGGGCCAGCTCCTGCCCGGCGAGGGCCTGCTGCATGATCGGGCGCGCGATGTTGATCGGGATCGCGAAGCCGATCCCCTCGGCGGTCTGGGCCACGGCGGTGTTGATGCCGATCACGTTGCCGGCGGAGTCCAGGAGCGCACCCCCGGAGTTGCCGGGGTTGATCGCAGCGTCGGTCTGGATCAGGTTGCGGATGATCGTCGCGTCCTGGACCGTGATCGTGCGCCCGAACGCCGACACGATCCCCGCGGTGACCGAGTTGGTGTACGTCCCGAGCGGGCTCCCGATGGCGATCGCCAGCTGCCCCACCTTGGCTGCCGACGAGTCGCCGATCGGCGCGATCGGCAGGCCGGTCGCCTCGACCTTGACGATGGCCAGGTCGGTGAGCGTGTCGATGCCGTACACCTTGCCGGCGAAGGTTCGGCCGTCCTCCAGCGTGACGGTGAGCGACGTGGCGTCGGCGACCACGTGCTTGTTGGTGATGATCCAGCCGTTCGCGTCGAAGATGACGCCCGATCCGACCCCCGACTGGGGAACGCCGCCGAACGGATCGTTGGGGTCGCCGGCCGCCCCGCTCACGGAGATCGTCACGATGGCCGGCGACACCTTCTCCGCCGCGCGCGTGATCGCGGAAGTCTCGTCGATCGAGACGGGGAGCTGCTGGGTGGCCTGCTGGCCCTGGCCGACCGGGGCCACGACCGCGACCGGGCGGTCGAGCGCGCCGGTGGCGGAGAGGACGGCGTACGTTCCGAGGGACCCGATGACGGCGGCCGCGAGAGATGCGGCCACCACGATGCCCAGCGCGCCTCCTCGACGCGGCGTCGTTGCGACGGGCCCCGTGGCGGGTGTCGGGTCGGGCTCGTACCAGCGCTGGGGGGTCGGAGGGGCCACGGCCTCGGCGTCGGTCTCCACGGCGGCCTCGGTCCAGGTGGGCCGGCGCTCCGCGGCCGGCGAATACACGACCGGCTGGGTTGGGCCATCGGACGACGAGGCGGTGGCCTGCGCCGCCGTCGGGATCGGATCCGGGACGGCCGCCGTCGGGATCGGATCCGGGGCGGCCGGCGTCGGGATCGGATCCGGGGCGGCCGGCGTCGGCTGCGTCGAGGCGGCGGGCTGCACCGGAGCCGGCTGCGGCTGGGTCACGTCGCGCGCCGGGTCGAGGGGTTCGGTCATGGGTCCTGCTGCTCCGGGAGGGCTGGGTCTGCGCGCCGGCCTGGAGTGCCGACGGGGTCGTCGCCCAAGGGTGGCGGACCGGGGTTGCGGCGCAGGCGCGGGGGTGGTGAAGAAATCGTCACATCGCCCCGCCGGCCGGCGGCTCGTCCGGGATGGCGTCGTGGGGTGGCGCGGCCGCATCCTCGCCTTGCTTCGGGTCCCGCGGCAGGACCACGGCGAAGGTCGTGCCGGCGCCGACTCGACTCTCCACGGAGATGCGGCCCCCGTGCATGTCCACGATCGACTTCACGATCGCCAGGCCCAGCCCGCTTCCCGAGCCGCGCGCCTCGTTGGCACGCGATCCGCGGTAGAACCGCTCGAAGATGTGGGGGATCTCGCTGGCGTCGATCCCGACGCCCGTGTCGCACACCTCCAGGCGGGCGCCATCGCGATGGGGCTCCAGCGTGACCACCACCGAGCCGCCGCGCGGTGTGAACTTGGTCGCGTTGCCGAGGAGGTTGGCCACCACCTGCCCGATCCGCTGCGGGTCGTGGCGCACGCGCACCGGCGACGGGGGCAGGCGCAGCTCCATGGAGACGCCCCGGCGTCGACCGGCGGGCTCGGCCTGCTCGAAGGCGGTCTCCACGGTCGAACGGAGGTCGTCGGGTCGCAGGTCGAGGCGCAGCAGCCCCGACTCCAGCTTGGAGAGCTCCAGGAGGTTGTGGGCCAGCCAGTCCAGGCGGTCGAGCTGCTGGCGGCTCGTCGCCAGGAACTCCGCGCGTGTCGCCGGGTCGGCTCCGGCCGGGCCCTGGAGCAGCTCCGTGTTCATGCTCAGCGCGGCCAGCGGGGTCCGCAGCTCGTGGGAGACATCGGCGAGGAAGTCCCGGCTCCGGTCGCGATCACGGCGGATGAGCTCGACCGACTCCTCCAGGCGATCGGCCATCACGTTGAACTGGCGGGCCAGCTCGGCCACCTCCGCGTACGAGCTCTCCAGCTCGGCGGCGGGGACGCGCCCGGACAGGTCGCCGGCGCCCAGGCGCCGGGTCGCCTCGCCCAGCCGGCGGAGCGGGCGCGTGAACCGCGCCGCGAGGTACGCGGAGACGACCATCGTGATGAGGAGGGCGCCGAGGGCGGCGATCGCCAGGAGTCCCGTGATCGTGCCCAGGGTGGAGGCCCGGGTCGTGTACGGGTTCGACAGGATCGCCTCGACGCCCCACGGCTCCCCGAACGTGCCTCCCTCGCCGCCCCATCGGCTCGTCGCGGCGCTGAGCGCCTCGGGGGCCTGGCCGGGCGCCGGCTCGACCGTGCGTGCCTGGGTGAAGGTTCCGCCGGTGGCGGGGGTGACGACGACCGTCGAAGTCGTCCGTCCTGACGGCGCCCCCGATGTGGATCTCGACGTCGGCCAGCGCCACCCGGTCGGCCAGGAAGGTCATCACCTCCGGGCTCCCGACGAAGGCCGCCACGTCGGGGTTCAGCGTGTTGCCGGCCGTCACGACCGGTCGCCGGCCGCGCGGCGGAGTCCGCGAAGACGCTGACGATGTCGGCGACGACGGCGCTGCGCGCCTCGAGCGCCGCCTGCTCCTGGTCGCGGAAGTACGCGTCGAGGCGGTTGATGACGATCGCGGACACGGCGAGGAGCGACGCCGCGACCACGAGCACGAAGGCCAGGGTCAGGCGCGCCTGGAACGAGCGGCCCGCGGCCGGCGAGCCTGCCGAGGGCGAGCCAGCCCCAGGCGGGCCGGCCGCGGGCGGCCCCGCGACGGCGACGCCGGGGATCGCGCCGGCCTCTTCCTCCGGCCGACCGTCGGGCTCAGCGGTCGGCGAACGCGTAGCCCGCTCCCCGAACGGTCAGCACGAACACCGGCTGCGACGGGTCGTCCTCGATCTTCTCGCGCAGGTGGCTGATGTGGACGTTGATCGTCTTCTCGTCCTGGTCGAGCGCCTCGTAGTCGCGCAGCAGCTCCAGCAGCTCCCCGCGGGTATAGACACGGCCGGGGCGGCTGGCGAGGTGGCGCAGGATCTCGAACTCCGTCGGGGTCAGGCTCAGGCGCCGGCCACCCCGCTGCACCCGCCGCCGCTCGAGATCGATCACGAGGTCCAGGTGGCGGATCACCCGGCCGCCGGCCGCATCCGCGAGGTCCCCGTAGGCACGGCGCAGGAGCGCCCGGATGCGGCTCATCAGCTCGCGGAGGCCGAACGGCTTGGTCAGGTAGTCGTCCGCCCCGAGCTCCAGGCCGATCACCTTGTCGACTTCGTCATCGCGCGCGGTGAGCACGAGCACGGGCATCTTCGCCCCGGTCGCCCGGAGTCGTCGAAGCACCTCGAAGCCGTCCATGCCCGGCAGCCGGACGTCCAGCACGACGAGGTCGGGCGCCTGGTGGGTGGCGAACTCGAGCCCCTCCTCGCCCGACCGGGACACGGTCACGGTGTAGCCCTCCTGGGCAAGGGCGTACTCGATTCCGCGGGCGACGGCGTACTCGTCCTCGACGATCAGGATCGTGGCGGCCATACTCACTGATCGTACACCCGGTGCCCGGCGAGACCGTGCTACCCTGCGCACGATCGGGCGCCCGGCCGTAAGGGACGGCCGCGCCGTCGCCCCGGGGTGCCCCGTACCGGTGCCGCCGCCGACGCACAGACCTGCCAGCACCAGAGGATCATCCATGACGTCCACCCGCCCCGCGCTCGCCGCCGAGCACCGCACCGTCACCGGCAAGGCCGTCGCGCGCCTCCGTCGCGACGGGCGCCTGCCGGCCGTCGTCTACGGCCACGGCATCGAGTCGGCGCCCGTCACGCTCGACGCCCACGAGTTCGCCCTCCTGCGCCGCCACGTCGGCCCCAACGCCCTCATCGACCTCTCGGTCGACGGCGGCAAGGCGAAGCCGGTCCTCATCCACGGCGTCCAGATCCACAAGGTCAATCGCCGGCCGCTCCACGTGGACCTGTTCGCGGTGCGGATGACCGAGGAGCTCACGGTCGACGTCCCGGTCCACGGCACCGGCGAGTCGGAAGCCGTCTCGAAGCACGGCGGCACGCTCCTCAACGCGAGCGGCAGCGTCAAGGTCCGGGCCCGGCCCGACCATCTCCCGCAGGTGATCGAGGTCGACCTGGCGGCCCTCGTCGACTTCGACGCGGCCATCTTCGCTCGCGATCTCCCGATCCCGGACGGC
This sequence comes from uncultured Chloroflexia bacterium, assembly GCA_963810065.1. Classification (GTDB taxonomy): domain Bacteria; phylum Chloroflexota; class Limnocylindria; order Limnocylindrales; family CSP1-4; genus CTSoil-043. The sequence goes on from CAWELX010000006.1 coordinate 336,503, forward strand.
GTCCAGCTGGTCACCGATCCGGACGAGATCGTCTTCAAGGTGTCGCCGCCGCGCGTCCAGGAGGTCGAGGTCGGCGTGGCCGCCGAAGCGGCCGTCGCGGCCGAGGCCGAGGCCGGCGAGCCCGGGACGGAGCCTGCGGAGGCCTGATCCCTCTCCAGGCCTGGTCGGCGCGGGGCGCCCTCCCCGGCTCGCACTCCTTCGAGCCCGGCCCCGGCCGGGCTCGATCCATGCCCGGCGGCCCCCCCGCGCGATCCGACCGGCCCGGGAGTTCGCACCCACCAGCCCTATCCGTGCGAGCGGGACCGCGCAACCCTGTGACCCGTAGATCGAGCCGACCCCGCGTCAGGCCGACTCGCGAGCGGGAGTCAGGCGATGGAACGGATCCTTCTCGCGTATGACGGAGGGGAGCCTGCGCGCCGCGCCCTGGAGACGGCGGCGGAGCTGGCCCTCGCATTCCGGGCGTCCCTGAGCGTGGTCTCCGTGGTCCCCGTCGGTCCCGATGGGAAGCCGACGGAGGCCTGGGACGGCGGCGAGGCGCACGCCCGCGAGCTTCACGAGGCGCAGCGCGCCCTCGCGGAGCACGGCCTCCAGGTGGACCTGCTCGAGCCGCTGGGCGACCCTGCCCGGACGATCGAGCGGATCGCCCTGGAAGGTGGCTTCGACACCATCGTCCTCGGCTCGCGTGGCCTGAGCGCCCTTGACAGGGTGTACCGCGGGAGCGTCTCCGAGCATGTCGTGACCCATACATCCGCAACCGTGGTGGTGACCCATTGAGCCATATCGCAGCGCCCCCTGATCCCATGACGTCGCTCCGCGTGGCGTTCCGCGGCCGCTCCCTGCTGGGACGGCCGCTCTACAACAAGGACGCCGCGTTCACCAACGAGGAGCGCGACTGGTTCGGCCTCCATGGCCTGCTGCCGACGCACGTGATGTCGATCGAGGAGCAGCTCGCGCTGGAGCTGGAGCACGTGCGCCGCAAGGCGGACGACCTCGAGAAGTTCATCGGGCTGGCGGCCCTCCAGGATCGCAACGAGACGCTGTTCTTCCGCCTGCTCGCGGAGAACCTGGAGGAGTTCCTGCCGATCGTCTACACGCCGACCGTGGGACGGGCCTGCCAGGAGTACAGCCACATCCTCCGCAGGCCGCGCGGCGTGTGGATCACGCCGGCCGACGCTGGCCGCATCCAGGAGGTCCTCCGGAACGCCTCGCAGACCGAGGTGCGCCTCATCGTCGCCACCGACAACGAGCGGATCCTGGGCCTGGGCGACCAGGGCGCCGGCGGGATGGGGATCCCGGTCGGCAAGCTGGCCCTCTACTCTGCCGGTGCCGGCATCTATCCCGCGTGGACCCTGCCGATCTCGCTCGACGTCGGGACCGACAACGCGGCCCTCCTGGCCGACCCGTTCTACCTCGGCTGGCGCCACCCGCGCCTCCGCGGCCCCGAGTACGACGCCTTCATCGAGGCCTTCGTCGAAGGCGTGAAGACCGTCTTCCCGCGGGCGATCCTCCAGTGGGAGGACTTCAAGCAGCACAATGCCATCCGGCTGCTCGATCGGTACGTCGACCGGCTCCCTTCGTTCAACGACGACATCCAGGGCACCGCCGCGGTCGTCCTCGCCGGGATCCTGGCCGGGTTGCGGCACATCGGCCGCCCGCTTGTCGAGGAGCACTTCGTCTTCCTCGGCGCCGGAGCGGCCGCCATCGGGATTGCCCGCCTGGTCCACGCCGCCCAGCGCGACGCAGGCCTGGATGCGGCGCAGATCCGGCGCTCGACGATCCTCTTCGACACGAAGGGGCTGGTCTACGTGAGCCGCCCGGGCATCGAGGACGACAAGGCGGCCCTGGGGCTCACGGACGAGGACCTCGCCGTCCTGGGGCTGGCGCCCGACGCCTCGCCCGTCGACGCCGTGCGAGCGCTTCGCGCCGGGACTCTCATCGGGACCACCCAGACCGCCGGCGCCTTCACGGAGCCGCTCCTCCGGGAGCTCGCGGCCGCGTGTCCGGCCCCGCTGGTCTTCCCGCTGTCGAATCCGACGAGCAAGACAGAGGCCACCCCGGAGCAGGTGGCGGACTGGACCGACGGGCGCGCGATGTGCGCCACGGGGAGCCCCTTCCCGCCGGTGCAGCGCGGCGACCGGACGTGCGTGATCGGCCAGGCCAACAACTCGTTCATCTTCCCGGGCGTCGGGCTCGGGGCGATCGTGGCGGGTGCGCGGGTCATCGGGAACGCGGAGTTCCTCGCCGCGGCCCGGACGCTGGCGGAGTTCGTGTCGCGCGAGCGCCTGGAGTGCGGCGCCCTCTATCCGCCGGTGGGTGATCTCCGGTCGGTGTCGCGGTCCATTGCCGTCGAAGTCGTGCTGGGCATCGGGACGCTCGATGGAGCCCCGCTGCCGGCAGGGGACGAGGGCCGCGCGCTCGCCGGCCGGGCCGTCGACGCCGCGATCTGGTGGCCGGACTACCAGGACTACGAGCCCGCCTGAGCCTCGCCGGGGCATGCCCGGCCTCGTCGCGCATAATCCGCGGGTGCGCCTGCCGATCCAGCCCCCGCTTGAGCCCATGCTCGCGAAGCCGCAGCCGTCCCTGCCGGACGGCCCGGCCTGGGCGTTCGAGCCGAAGTGGGACGGCTTCCGGGCCCTCGTGTTCCGCGACGGCGACGAGCTGTTCGTGCAGAGCCGGGACCTGCGGCCACTGAACCGCTACTTCCCGGAGCTGGAGGAGCCACTCCGCGCCGCGCTCCCGGAGGGTTGTGTCGTCGACGGCGAGATCGTGATCGCCGGCGCGCGTGGCCTCGACTTCGATGCGCTTCTGCTGCGCATCCACCCCGCCGAATCGCGCGTCCGGCTGCTGGCGGCCCAGACGCCCGCTCGCTATGTCGCCTGGGACCTCCTGGCGGTCGACGACGAAGACCTGCGGGATCGGCCGTACGCCGACCGGAGGCTGAGCCTCACCACCCGCGTCCGTGCGGGTGTTCCGGGAGTGCACGTGACGCCGGCGACGGAGGACCGGGTCCTCGCCGCCGACTGGTTCGAGCGCTTTGAGGGCGCGGGCCTGGACGGCGTCATCGCCAAGCGCCTTGACGGCACGTACGAGCCCGGGAAGCGCGGCTGGGCCAAGGTCAAGCACGCGAGGACCGCCGACGTCGCCGTGGCCGGCTTCCGCTGGCACAAGGACGAGGCCGGGACCGGCGTCGGTTCGCTCATCCTGGGCCTCCACGACGACGCGGGAACGCTCCACCACGTGGGTGTCGCATCCGGGTTCTCCGCTGCCCGCCGCCGCGAGCTCGTCGAGGAGCTGGCCGCGCTCCGCGACGGTGCCCTGGACGGCCATCCGTGGCATGACTGGGCGACCGCCGAGCTGGCCGAGGCCGTCTACGGGCGCCGGATGCCAGGCGCCGGGAGCCGCTGGAACCGCGGCAAGGACCTGAGCTGGGAGCCGCTGCGGGTCGAGCGGGTCGCCGAGGTGGCCTACGACCACCTGCAGGGCGACCGCTTCCGCCACGCCACCCGGCTCGTGCGCTGGCGCCCCGATCGCCGACCGGCCGATTGCCGGTACGATCAGCTGGAGGCCACGCCGCCCTACGAGCTGGCGGGAATCTTCGGGGAGCGGGGCGAGTGACGCAGCGCTGGTCGATGGGAGGCCCGCCGCCGCGGCGTGGACGCCGGCTGATGATCGCCGTCGCGCTCGTCGGCGTCTTCGCCGCGAGCCTTGCAGCCGGCTGGACGGTCGCCGGCACGACGCCCGGGGAAGGTGGGCGCACCGCCGGGCCGGGCGCGTCCCCGGGGTCGACCGCCGCGGCGGTGTCCAGCTTCGCCCCCGGGCCATCCGCGACCCCGGGCGCGGCGTCCGCGACCCCGGGCGCGGCGTCCGCGACCCCCGGCGCCCCCGTCGGAGGCGCCAACGCCGGTGCCCAGCGGGACGCCCGAACCATCCGCCTCCCCGTCGGCAACGCCGGCCGCCTCGCCGGTCGTCTCGAAGAGCATGGCGGCGCGCCTCGACCGGGCTCTCAAGTCGGCGCAGAAGTCCCTGTCCCTGCCCGGCGTCCAGGCAACCGTGATCTTCGCCGACGGCTCCGCCTGGACGGGCGTGCGAGGCCTCGCCGACGTGGCGGCGGGGCGGAAGGTCCGCGCGACGACCCCGTTCGCCGTCGCCAGCGTCACCAAGACGTTCACCGCTGCCCTGATCCTGCGTTACGTGGACCAGGGTCGGATCCACCTGGGCGATCACCTGTCGCGCTGGCTTCCGGAGTGGCCCAACGCGCGCCGGATCACGATCCGGATGCTGCTCAACCACACGTCCGGGATCCCCGACTACTTCATGAACCCGAAGCTGGACGTCGCGCTCAACAAGAACAAGAAGAGGGTCTGGACGACGGAGGAAGCCCTCGCGGGCTACGTGCGGACCGGCGTCGTCTTCCCGCCCGGGAAGGGCTGGTCGTACTCGAACTCGAACTACGCCCTCCTCGGGATCGTGGCGGAGGCCGTGGGCGGCGGACCGTGGGCCACCCTCGTCCGGCGGGAGCTCATCGAGCCGCTGGGGCTCGACTCCACGTACGTGCAGGCGATCGGTGATCCGCCGGCTCCTCCGGCTCGTGCCTACCGGATGGTCGACGGGTACCGCGGCCCTACGCCCCAGGTCCGCACCGACGGGACGGACGTCGTGCCCTTCACCTCGGTCGTCACCGCCGCAGGCTCCGCGGGGGCGATTGCCTCCACGACGCAGGACCTCGCGCGGTGGGCCCGGGCGCTGTATGGCGGCGACGTCCTCAGCGCGGCGACGCGCCGCCAGATGCTCACGTTCGTCAAGGCATACTCGTACGGCACCATCACCTCGTACGGGCTCGGCGTGAGCCGCGTGAGGTTCCAGGGCCGCATCTCCTACGGCCACACCGGCGCGCTGGCCGGGACGCGGGCCGCGATCCGCTACTTCCCGAAGGAGAAGGTGACCGTCGCCGTCCTCTTCAACCGGGAGACGTACGTCGGGGACGACGTCGTCCGGGTCCTGGCGCGCACGCTCTTCCCGAAACCGCCGGCGTCGCCGGCGCCCGGGACCAGCCCGCGCCCTTCATCGGCGCCGTAGCGCCCCGCGGCCATCCGGGGGCGAGATCAGGAGGGGATCCGATGACCGAGGGAACGCAGCAGCCGGCAGGTGGATCGAACCCGCAGTCGCAGGCGGCGCCCGAGGCGTCTTCGCCGGCCCAGCCCGCGTGGCCGCCGCCGCCCGCCGGGACGCAGCCCCAGCCCGCGTGGCCGCCGCCGCCCGCCGGGACGCAGCCCCAGCCCGCGTGGCCGCCGCCGCCCGCCGGGACGCAGCCCCAGCCCGCGTGGCCGCCGCCGCCCGCCGGGACGCAGCCCCAGCCCGCGTGGCCGCCGCCCGCCGGGACGCAGGCGCCGGCCGCCTGGCCCCCGGCTGCGGCCGGCGCGATGACCGTCGGGCCGACGACATCGGTGCTCGTCGTCCTGGCGGGCATCTTCCTCCTGGTCGTCGGGATCCTGACATTCGGGCTCGGCTCCCTGTTCGGGCTGCTGGGCGGCCTCCTGGCCACGGCCGGCACCTCCGAGTCGGGTCTCGAGATCTTCGGGCCGATCGGCGGCCTCGTCGCCGGCCTGGCATTCCTCGTCGTCTTCTGGGGGCTCCTGGAGATCATCGCGTCGATCGGGATGTTCATCCACCGCGGCTGGGGCCGGGCACTGGGCCTGATCGTCGGTGTCGTCGGCGTCGCCTTCATGGCCCTGGCGCTGATCGGGACGCTGACGGCCTCCGAGTCGAGCGCGGGCGGGACGGGCTTCAGCCTGGTGCTCGCGGTCGGCTACGGCTTCACCGTGCTGGCTCTCGTCACGGGCGGGGCGCACTTCCGCCGCCGCGCCTGACCCGGGCTGGGGAGCGGGGCGCCTCAGCCCCCGCCGGATCCTCCGGATCTGCCCGGCCACTCCATCCCGGCCCACGGGTCGTAGTCGGGGTCGAGGGGCTCCTGCGCCGGCCGGAGATCCGGCGGGACGTTCTCCAGGTTGAGGCGGATCCGGGTCCAGGTCGTGGAGCGTCCGCGCATCGCGTCCACCAGCACGTCGGCCGGTCGCAGGTGGGGCCAGGCGTCGGGGTGGCGCGCCTTCCAGCGCTCCAGGCCCGCGATCGCGTCGGCCTGCTTCGCGGCGCGCCCGATCTCGATGAGCGGCTTGGTGCTCATCCGGCGCCTTGACGGCTGGACCCGGGGCGGCTCGTCGAAGGTCTTTGCGTAGTTGGGCGGCCACGGCGCATCGCCGAGGCCCTGGGTCTCGTCGCGCGCGGAGAGCTCCAGCAGGCCGTCGAGGCTGCCGGCCGCCTCGTCGATCCCTGCGTGCGCGTCCCCCTCGCGGGCGAAGCGCTCCGGGACGCTGCGCAGGGTGAACACGGCGGCGTCGACCTCGGCCACCTCCTCCCAGCGCAGCGGGGTCGAGACGCGGGCGTCGGGACGCGGGCGGACCGAGTACGCCGAGGCGACCGTGCGATCCTTGGCGTTCTGGTTGTAGTCGATGAAGACCCCGTGGCGCTCTTCCTTCCACCACTTGCTGGTGGCGAGCGCCGGGGCCCGGCGCTCCACGTCGCGGGCGAGGGCCAGGGCGGCCCGTCGGACCTCCGGGAAGGCCCAGCGCCGCTCGATCCGGACGTTGACGTGGATTCCCCGGTTGCCGGAGGTCTTCGGCCAGCCGACGAGGCCCGCGTCGGCAAGAGCGTCACGCACCACGAGCGCGACCTGCCGGACGTCGGCCCAGGGGACGCCGGGGACCGGGTCGAGGTCCACCCGCAGCTCGTCGGGATGGTCGAGGTCGTCGGCCCGGACCGGGTGCGGGTTGAGGTCGATGCAGCCGAGGTTGGCGACCCAGGCCAGCGCTGCCGCGTCGTCGACCACGATCTCGTTGGCGGTCCGGCCCGATGGGAAGCGCAGCTCGACCGTGCGGAGGAAGTCCGGCCGCTTGTCGGGCGCCCGCTTCTGGAAGAAGAAGTCCCCCGCGGCGCCGTTCGGGAAGCGCTTGAGGGCCATCGGCCGCCCGCCCGCCCCGCGGAGTGCGCCGTCGGCCACCGCGAGGTAGTAGTGCACGAGCTCGAGCTTCGTGATCGGTCCGCCGTCGGCATCCGGGAAGAAGACCTTGTCGGGATTGGTGACGGTCACCTCCCGGCCGGCGACCGTGAGGATCTCGGGACGGGGCGGCATGGCTCCGAGGATACGGGGCGTGTCGAGCGGTGGTCGGGAAGCATCGGCCACCGGCGTCCGGGGCCGAGAAACGGCCGGAGAAAGCCGAAGGACCGGGCCGCGGGGCCCGGTCCTTCGGCGTTGTGGCAAGCGGCGCTGGTTCAGCCGCCGGCGAGCACCTTCGCCTTGGCGGCGGCGAACTCCTCGTCGGACAGGACGCCGGCCGTGTGCAGCTCGCCGAGCTGCTTGAGCTGCGCCATGTCGATCCCCGCCGGCGCCGCCGCGACCGGGGCGGCCGGGGCCGCGACGGGCGCCGGTGCCTGCTGGGCGGCCATCTGCTGCGCCAGCGCGGCGTTCTGCGCCTCGAGCTCCGCGAGCTGCTGGTTCTGCGCCTGCTCGTTGGCCTGCGCCTGGGCGCTCTTGTTCGCGCTCTTGGCGCCCACGTGGGCGGCGGTGCCCACGACGGCCGCCGTCATGAGGAGTCCGGGACCCCGTCGTCGTCGCATCATCGTGTTGTTCCCTTCCAGTGACCGGGCGTGGATGGTCGATCAGGCGCCCGCGGCCTCGGCCTCGAGCTCGGCGTTCACCATGGCGAGGAGCTCCGGGGCGATCGTCTCGCGCCCGATCAGGAACCCGCCGGCGGCGCCGATCGCGACCTTGATGTGCTCCGCCCAGCGGTGCTCGAAGAGCATCATCAGGGCCGACGTGTTCGGGGCGAGGCCGTCGGCGATCTGGGCGACGTCCTCGGGTGTCAGCAGGCCCATGAGGTCATCGAGGAGCGGGGCGAAGTCGGCGAACTTGGGGTCGTCCTTGTCGTCGATCTCGACGATCGTGGGCTCGCCGTCGATGTCCTTCGTGATGAACACGGCGTCGACGATGCGGATGATCCCCTTGTCGACGACCTTCCCGATCTCCTTGGCGATCTCGCCGTTGAATCGGTTGCCCTCAAAGCCGATGACGATGTACTCGAGCGGACCGAGCGTCATGAAGAACCTCCTGGTGCCGAGGGATCGAATCGCGTGCCAAGTCCTGTCCGCCGGTGGACAGGGGTCCGACTCGCACACCCCGATCAGATGATACTGCGACCTCCGTCGCATCCCCCACGCGGGGTGAACCGGCAGCGTCGTTTCTCGCCTCTCCGTCGTTCGCACGATACCCCACGCGCAGCCCGGCCGACACCCCCTTGACAGGCAGGACACCCTTGCGGCACACACCGGTGCCGTCCCCGCCTTGTCGATTCGGGTGGCGGGTGTTCGTCGTGGGAGTGGATGGGTCACTCGATCGGGTGGCTCGAAGGGCGTACGAGGGGTTCCCGATGCAGTACATGCTCCTGATCTACGTGCCCGAGGAATCGCAGGGCGGCGGCGAGGGCGGGATGCCCGACATGGCACCCTGGAATGCATACACCGACTGGCTCCGCGAGAAGGGGATCTACCGGGCCGGCGAGCCCCTGGCGCCGACGTCGTCGGCAACGACGATCCGGGTCCGCGAGGGCAGGACGCTCACGACGGACGGGCCGTTCGCCGAGACCAAGGAGGTCCTCGGCGGCTACTACATCGTCGAGACGGACGACTTCGACCTGGTCCTGGAGGCGGCCGCGCGCTGCCCCGGTGCCCTGTACGGCTCGATGGAAGTCCGCCCCATCTTCCAGATGTAGGTGGTCCGGGGCGCAGGCCGCATGCCAGGTCCGGATGCCGCCGAGGATCCTGTCCGCGCGCGCGTCGAGCGGACGTTCCGCGAGGAATCCGGTCGGGCGCTGGCGACGTTGATCCGGCTCCTGGCCGGGGACTTCGACGCCGCCGAGGAGGCCGTGGCGGACGCCTTCGTGGCGGCCCTGGAGACGTGGCCCCGGGACGGCATTCCCGCCAACCCGGGCGCCTGGATCACGACGACCGCCCGCAACCGGGCCCTCGACCGACTTCGCCGGGCCCGCCGCCACGCGGAGAAGCTGGTCGAGATCGAACGCGGCCTCGCCGCCGCGGGAACGGAGTCGATCGTGCGCCTGGGGAGCGAGAGCCGTCTCGCGGACGACCGCCTGCGGCTCGTCTTCACCTGCTGCCACCCCGCCCTGGCGCTCGACGCGCGCGTCGCCCTGACCCTGCGCACGCTGGGCGGCCTCTCCACGCCCGAGATCGCCCGGGCGTTCCTCCTGCCCGAGGCGACGCTGGCCCAGCGGATCGTGCGGGCGAAGAAGAAGATCCGGGACGCGGGAATCCCGTACCGGGTCCCGCCCGATGGCCTCCTCCCGGAGCGCCTCGACGGCGTGCTCGCGGTGCTGTACCTCGTCTTCAACGAAGGGTACAGCGCGACGAGCGGCGACTCGCTGGTCCGCCGCGACCTGTGCGCCGAGGCGATCCGGCTGGCCCGGCTGCTGGCCGACCTCATGCCGGAGGCCGCCGAGGCACGCGGGCTCCTTGCGCTCCTCCTGCTCCAGGACTCGCGGCGGGATGCACGCACCGCCGCCGACGGCCGCCTGGTCCTGCTGGAAGACCAGGACCGCTCGCGCTGGAATGCCGCGGAGATCGCGGAAGGCCTGGGCCTGGTCGATGGCGGGTTCCGGGCGCTTGGTCCCGGCGCCCGGCCGGGGCCGTACCTCCTGCAGGCGGCCATCGCCGCCTGCCACGCTCGTAGCAGGACCCCGGCGGAGACGCCGTGGGCGGAGATCGCCGCCCTGTACGGCGTGCTGGCGTCCGTCGCCGCGAGCCCCGTCGTGGAGCTGAACCGGGCCGTCGCGGTGGCGATGGCCGACGGTCCCGCCGCGGGCCTGGTCCTGGTGGAGGCTCTCGGCGCCGACGGGGCGCTGACCGACTACCACCTCTTCCATGCCACGCGGGCGGACCTGCTGCGCCGCCTGGGGCGCCGCGCGGACGCCGCGGCGGCCTACGAACGTGCGCTCGGCCTCGTCACGAACGACGCGGAGCGGTCCTTCCTGGAGCGGCGCCTCGCGCGAGGTGCGGGCCGCCGGCTGACGACCATCACGCGACCGCGCCCACGCCACCCGGTCGAGGTCCTGTTCAGAGGATCCCCAGGCCGTCGAGCGCCTTGAAGATGAACCACGTGCCGAAGACCGCGCCGAGGATGATCATCAGGAGCCGGTTGTGGCGCTCGAGCCAGTCGGACATCCGTTCCAGCACCTTGTCGGAACGGTCGGGCATCGCGAACGCGATCGCCAGGATGGCCAGGTGGATCGACTCTGCGAGGAGGACGAAGAGGAGGAACATGCCGATCGCCGCGGCCGGCTCCAGGTCCGCTTCTCCGATTGCGGCAATCGCGCCGAGCGTGAAGACCCAGAACTTGGCCCCGATCGCGAGGAACCCGACCCCCAGGAAGAACGCCCTGCCGGGACTGACGGACTCGATCATCGCGATCCACTTCGGCGGCGGGGCGTCGTCGTCCTGGTGGGCGAGGAGCTGGCGCAGCGCCGTGCCCCAGAAGAGGAGGCCGACGACCAGCAGGACCACGGAGACGATGGTTCCGGATCCGCCCGACGACGTTTCGGACGGTCGACGCGGAGAGCAGCAGCCCGAACACGAGGCCCTGGGCAAGGCGGAAGACCGTCATCCCGGCCAGCCAGGCGACCCCCGCGATCCGGCCCGACGACGACCGCAGGAGCAGGATCGTGACGACAATCTGGATCGGCACCAGCGCGCTGCCGATGCCCAGGGGGATCAGCGCTCCCCAGAGTTCTGCCACGAGTCACTCCCTTCAGGGCCGCGCGACCACGCGCGGCGCTGCGTCTGGGTCGATCGGAGCCTCGACTCCGCGGCCCAGCCCGACGACGGCGCGGTCGTGCAGTCTAGCCGTCCGGCATGCACCGCAGGCACGTGGCGGCGATCCGCCGCCGCCAGGCCGGGACGCGCCGCCTCAGCAGGAGAAGCTGCCGCGGACCTCAGTGCCGTCCGCGAGGCGCCCGCTGAACGAGCCGAGCGAGAGGTCCTTCGCCACGACGATCGTGAGCCCGCTGCGGGCCAGGTTGACGGCCGTGCCGGCATGCCGCCAGGTGACGGCGGCGTCGTCCCCGCCGAAGGTTCCCCCGCCCTTGGCGGCGCGCGTTGCGTCCGGCGTGTACGGGCTGCGCCCGACGACGAGGCCGAAGTACTCCGCGCCGTTGGGGTAGCCGATGTTGATGGCGAGCCACGCGTCGTCGGTGCCGCGCTCGCACTGGCCCCCGTCCCAGGCGACCCTGTCGGGCTGGGCCAGGCGCGCGCTCGCGGTGCCGCCGGTGAACGAGGCCTCCGGGATCGGCGCGGCAGTCGGGGACGCGTGGGGAGCCCGCGTGGGGGACGCTTCGGGATCGGGCGTGACGGACGAGGAGCACCCGGCGACTGCGAGGGCGACGACCACCACGAGGACGACGCGGAGGGCGCCGTCGACGACGCCGTCGACGACCGCGCCGACCACCCGGCAGGTGCGTCGCCGGACCTCGGGCCGGCGGCGCGGGACCACCCCGCTCAGAGGGCGCCGCCCGCCGCCCGCGGCGCGTCCGCCTCCACTCCGCCCGCGGCTCCCGTCGTCCGGGCGAGGAAGTCCTCGGCCAGGAGGATGTTCACGGCCGCCGCGCGCTCGACGGTCTTGAGGAGCGCGCTCATGCTGGACATCTCCTCGAGCTGCTCCTTGAGGAACCACTGCAGGAACTGCTCAGCGATCCGGTCGCTCTCCTCCCGGGCGATGGTCACGAGCGTCGAGATCTGGTCCGTCACCCGGCGCTCCTGGGCCAGGGCGAGGGCAACCGGCTCCACCGGGTCGTCGAACGACGTCTTCGGGGCATCGACACCCGGGATCGTCACCGGCTCGCCGGCGTCGAGGAGGTACTGGACCAGCATCATCGCGTGGTTGCGCTCCTCCACGGCCTGCCGGTAGAAGAACCCGGCCAGCTGGGGCAGCGTCTCCGCGTCGTACCAGACGGCGATCGCCACGTACTGCTGGGACGCGCCGAACTCGTTGCCGACCTGGGCGTTGAGGGCGTCACTGAAGCGGGACATCGGGGACCTCCGCACAGGGCTGTCTCTGGAACCCGTCCAGTCTACGCGCGCGGTTCCGGCGGCTGCCGGTGCCCGGCGGCCGGCGGTGCCCGGCGGCCGGCGGGCACCCGTGATCGCGGCTCTTCCCCGAGGCGGGTGCGGGTGTGACAATCCGTCCGTGGGTCCTGCCCTGCGTCGCCCTGCGACCTGGATCCGGCTCTCGGCCGCGATCGTCGTCGCGATGCTCGCCCTCGGGTCGCGGCTCTGGGCGGTGGAGGCGCTCCCGCCGGACTACGACGAGGACGACTACCTGCGCGCCGGGCAGCAGTACGCGACCGGGATCCAGGCCGGCGACTGGAGTGTCTTCCTCAGCGAGAACTACCGGCCGGAGCATCCCCAGCTCAACAAGATCCTGTACGGGTTCGTGCTTGCCCCGCTCCCCGCCGTCGACGAGATCCCGGACCGTGGCACCCAGGCGGAGCCCGCTCAGGACCTGCCCGAGCCGCACCTCACGGTCGCCCGGCTCAGCGGGGCGGTCCTCGGCGCGCTCGGCTCCTTCGTCCTCGCCCTCCTCAACCCGTTCGCCGGCCTCTTCCTCGCCTTCCAGACGACGACGGTCAAGTACCAATCGCAGGTGATGCTCGAGGCCGTCGCCTCCGCGGCGAGTCTTCTCGCCGTTCTCATGTACCTGCGGGCCACCCGACCCGGCACGCGACGCCGGACGTGGCTGGCCGGGGCCGCCGTCTTTGCGGGGCTTGCGATCGCGGGGAAGTACCAGTACGGGATCGTCGCGGTCGCCATCGTGGCCCACTGGCTGTGGGCGACCCGGCCGGCCGGCCGCTGGCGGGAGCCGCCGGCGCTGGCGCGCTGGGTCGCGCCGACGATCGCCTGGAGCCTGCTCGCCGGGATCGCGTTCCTTGCCGGGAACCCGTACCTGTGGCCGGACCCGGTCGGCCGGCTCGTCGCGTCGGTGTCCTTCCACGGCGGGTACGCCCAGAGCGACGCCGTGGCGGCCACGGGGTGGCCGGCCTGGCAGCCCCTCGTGTGGCTCTTTGGGTCGGTGCCCTGGCACGAGGCGGGGACCTTCGTCGTCGCCGCCGACCTCGCGATCACCGCGCTGGCGCTCATCGGGCTACGGCGCCTGTGGCTCGAGCAGCGCGTGTTCGCGCTGTGGCTCGCCCTGGCGCTCGCGTTCCTCGTCGTGTGGCCGACGAAGTGGCCGCAGTACGTCGTGATGATCAGCGCCCCGCTGACGCTCGCCGCCGGCTTCGGCTTCGCCGTGGCGGTCCTGGAGCCGGGCCGCGCCGGGATCGGCGCGCTGCGCAGCCGCTGGGCCGCGCGCGGGATCGCGCGGGTGGGCGGCACGCGCCGGTCCACGCCACGCGAGCTCCTCTCGGCCACGCCGTGGGTACTCCCGGGCGCCGTTGCGGTGCTGTTCCTGACCGCAGCTCCGCTGATCTTCGAGCTCATGATGTCCCTGACGGACTTCAATGCCCGGTCCATCAAGGACGGGCTGACCGGCGGTGTCTTCCGCGAGGCCTGGCTGGGGCTCACCGGCCAGGTGGAGCCCGTGCCGATCGACTTCGGGGCCAACGTCGTTCGCTACGTCGGGTTCGACCTCCTCGGGCTCGCCCAGGAGAGCGTTCCATGGGGGAGCAACACGACGGCCGCCCCGATCGCCTTCAGCCTCATCTGGACGATCCTCTGCCTCGCCCTCCAGCTCGGCCTCGGGCTCGCGATCGCCCTCGTCCTGGCGCGCCCGGGGATCCGGTTCGTCGGCGCCTGGCGCGCCCTCTTCATCCTCCCCTGGGCGATCCCCGAGTTCGTGGGAGCGATCGCCTGGCTCAAGATCTTCGAGCCGGACCGTGGCTGGCTGGCGCTCCTCGCCGGCCAGCCGCTGCCCTGGAACCAGAGCGCGAACTGGAGCCTCGTGGTCCTCCTCATCGCCGGCACGTGGATCGGATGGCCGCTGATGATGCTCGTGGCGACTGCCGGCCTGCGGACGATCCCGCGCTCTGTCGGCGAGGCCGCCGCCATCGATGGGGCCGGCCGCTGGACGACGTTCCGGCGGATCACCTGGCCGCTCCTCCTGCCCCTCCTGGGCCCGGCCCTCGTGATCAAGGGGATCGCCGTCTTCAACCAGTTCTACCTGTTCTACGTGATGCCGATCTTCGACACCTACCCATCCACGGTCACCCTTGCCACGTTCGGATTCTTCCTCTTCGACCCCACCCGCGGTGACGGCCTCTACGCCGCCGCCGCCGCCTTCAACATCCTGACCATGGTGGCGCTTGCCGCCCTCGTCGCCTGGTTCGTCCGGTGGCGCGCGCGGGCCGAGCGCGTGGCGTTCGCGTGAGGGACGGGTGATGCAGAGGACCGGGCTGCTGGGCCTGCTCACCGGCTATCTCATCCTCGTCGCCACGGGCGTCTTCGTGCTGATCCCGATCTGGTTCCTGCTGGTGCTCGCTCTCGATCCCAAGCTGGCGTCCGGTATCCCATCCGAGTTCCAGGCGCTCCCCCACGACCCGACCCTCGACACCTTCCGCGGGGTCCTGGAGGCGCCGGTCCGGAACCTGTCGTTCCTGGGGCTCCTGCGGAACAGCTTCATCGTGTCGGGGATGGCTGCCGGGATCGCGGTCGTGTTCGGAACCTCGATGGCCTACGCCTTCGCCCGGATGCGCTTCCCGGGGAGCCGCGTGGGCCCGTTCGGGCTCCTCGTCGGCGCATTCCTGCCCCCGATCGCGCTGGCCGTTCCCCTGTTCGTGCTGCTTGGCACGCTGGAGAACGCGCTTCCCGCCGCGCGCGAATTCGGGATCCGTGGCTCGCTCCTGGGCCTCGGGATCGTCTACGCGGCATTCTCCCTGCCGTTCTGCCTGTGGCTGATGCGGGCCGCGTTCCGGGCGGTACCCGAGGAGCTGGAGGAGGCGGCCTTCGCAGAGGGCGCCACGCGCTTGCGGACCTTCCGCCAGATCGACCTTCCGCTGGCGGCCCCCTCCATCCTGGTCGCCGCGCTCCTCGCCTTCCTGCTGGCGTACTCGGAGTTCGCCATCGGCTGGCTCTTCGTGGAGAAGGGCGACAACATCACGCTGGCGATGGCGCTCGCCGGCCAGGAGACGGGGTTCTACGGCGGCGCCTGGGGCCGCACAGCGGCACTCGCGCTGCTCGCCGCGCTGCCGGTCGTCGTCGTCTTCCTGGTCCTGCAGCGCTACCTGCTGCGCGCGTCGCTGACGACCGCTGCCGACTGACCGGCTCGCCCTCCGATCTCCCCGGGGCAGCTCAGGAGAGCGATTCCACGAGGCGGTCAATGAACGCGGCCTGTGCCTCCTTGATGCGCCGCCGGGCCTCCCCGGGCTCGAACCACGCCACGCGATCGATCTCCGGGAACGCGACCAGCGTCCCCGATCCGGGCGGCCAGGCGATGGTGAACGTGTTGCTGACCGCGGCCGCCGGGTCGAGGTCACCCTCCAGGGCCCAGGCGTGGACGACCTTGCCGCCCTTCTGGCGCACGGTGCCGAGCGGGATCGCCGGCCCGCCGGGCGCCGCGTGCCCCGTCTCCTCCTGGAACTCCCGGCAGGCGACCGCATAGAGGTCCTCGTCGGGCTCCACCTCGCCCTTGAGGATGGACCAGTCGCCGAGGTCCTTCCGGGCGAAGTACGGACCGCCGGGATGCCCCAGGAGCACCTCGAGCGCGCCGCCAGGCGAGCGCCGGTACAGCAGGATCCCCGCCGCCACGCGGTCAGGCATCGCCGGATTCCGCCGGGCGTTCCTGTTGCGGTGCGGCGTTCAGGGCCGTGGGCGTGGCGATGTTCGCGAGGGCGCCCTCCAGCGCGTCGAGGCGCGAGCGCAGGGCGGCGTTGTGATCCTCGCTCTCGGCCAGCAGGTCGCGGATCGCGTCGAGCTCGGCCTGCACGCTCCCCGGCTCCGCGGCAAGCGCGGTCCGCCGCCGCCGCCGCGGCGCGAGGAAGGCGTTGGCGATGAAGCCCGTGAAGACGCTGAAGAGCGCCACGCCGGCCGTCAGGAGGAAGACGCCGATGACCCGGCCCCACGGCGTCACCGGGTACTGGTCGCCGTACCCGACGGTCGTGATGGTGACGTAGCCCCACCACAGGGCATCGCCGGGGGTCCTGATGTTCGCGCCGGCGGCGCCGGCCTCCGCGTCGAGCACCAGCGCGCCGGACATCTCGAGCACGAAGAGCACCAGGAAGATCGTGAGGTAGAAGGTGGCCGACGCCCGGCTGATGTAGAGCTCCTCGAGGATGGCGCCCGGGCCGCGCGAACGCAGGGCGCGGACGACCGCGGCCACGTGGAGGAGCCGGAAGACCGCGAGGAACGGCACCACGGCCAGCAGGTCCGTCCAGCCCCAGCCGTGGACCAGGTACCGCGCGGCGCGAGCGCGTCGTGAGCAGGCGCAGCAGGAAGTCCGCCGAGGAAGATCGGCACCAGCATCAGCTCGACGGCGATGACGACCTGCCGGCCCTCGCCGCTGATGAACGGGCCCAGGACCAGGAGCGAGGTTCGCGGTCGACAGGAGCGTGAGCAGGGCCATGAAGAGCTCGTGCGCCGAGCTCCGCATCTCGACGCGAGGGGTGCTGTTCATCGGTCTCGAGGCTCCTCGCTCGGCGCCGGCGGGGTGGTCCGGCAGGTCCTATTGTCGACGCTCGGCGACGCCGCGTGGGAGGCGAGCGCGGCGGTCAGGCGCGGCACCACCGGTCCGGGTGTCGCTCGGGGCGCCGCGAGGCTGGTCGGTCGAGGCAGCCCGCGGCGCCCACCCGGTCGCGGCGGCCAGCGCAGCGGCGGCGCGAGGCGGCAGACGGCGCGCTACTGTGGCGACCGGCACCACCCCGAGCGCTCGTGAGGCACCAGGAGAAGGCCGAGATGACCACCGAACCAGACGCTGCATCCCCCGCGGGCCCATCCGCGGAGGCGCCGGCGGAGTCGATGATGCTCGTCGACGCCCGCCAGTCGCTGGGCCCGGCGAAGCTCGACGACCTCTTCCCCGGCGACGCTGAGTTCCGGCGTTCCCTGCAGACGTACGTCGTCCTGCTGGCCCTGGCGGGGCTCATCGCGTCGTTCGGCCTGTACCAGGACTCGGTCGCGTCCATCATCGGGGCCATGGTCGTGGCGCCCCTGGGCGGGGCCATCATGGCGTTCGCGGGCGCGCTGGTGACCGGCCGGACACGCTGGCAGACGGTCTCCTTCCTGGAGGTGGCCCTCGGATCGTTGATGGTCGTGGGCATCGGGTACCTCGTCTCGTGGGTGATGCCCGACCCGCTCACCCTGACCCCGGCGCTCGAGGCGCGCACCTCGCCGGGGCTCCTCGACCTCGGCGTCGCCCTTGCTGCCGGGGCCGCGGGGGCCTACGTGGCGGGGCGCCGGACCGGCGTTGACGCGCTGCCCGGGGTGGCCATCGCGGTCTCGCTGGTTCCGCCCCTCGCCACCGTGGGGATCTGCCTGGAGCTGGGTCGGCCCGCGGACGCGGGCGGCGCCCTCATCCTCTTCCTCACGAACTTCTCGGCGATCGTCGTCGTCGCCTGTGCCACCTTCATCCTGTTCGGCGCGGCCCCGAGCCGGGAGATGCTCCGCGAGCGGCACCGGCTCCGCAACGGGTTCGCCGTCGCCGTGGTGGCCCTCGTCATCATCGCGATCCCGCTTGCCGCGCGCGGTGTGGAAGCGGTGCAGACGACGATCCGGAGCACGACCGGGGCGCCGATCGTGCGCGACTGGATTGGCGACCGGGACCTCGATGTCACGTCCTGGTCGATCGATGGCGACACGGTGACGCTCAACCTGTCCGGGCCTGATGCGCCCGGCGACACGGCGGTCCTGGCGTCCAACCTCGCGGAAGCCTTCGGAGCGCCGGTCGCGGTCGAGGTCAACTATGTCGCGGAGTCGCGCGCCCGGGCGACCGCGACTCCGTGAGCGAGTGCCGGGCTCCGGCCGGCGAGGGATGCAGGTGATGGTCAACCCGGTGGCGTTCATCGCCGTCGCTGTGCTGGCCTATGCGCTGCTGTCGAAGCGGCTCGCGTCAACAGTCATCACGGCTCCGATCTTCTTCGCGACTGCCGGGTTCCTGGCCGGGCCCGCGCTCGGCATCGTCGACCTCGCGATGGACCAGGAGCTGGTGATCCTCCTGCTCGAGGCGGCGCTCGTGATGGTCCTCTTCGCCGACGCATCGAGCCTCGACATCCGGCGCTGGACGAAGGAGCCGAGCCTGTCCGGCCGGCTGCTGGGTATCGGTTTGCCCCTGACGATGGTGGCCGGCACCGCGGCTGCCCTCGTGGTCTTCGGTGGCGTCGAGCCCTGGCAGGCGGCGCTGGTGGGGGTGATGCTCGCTCCGACCGACGCCGCGCTGGGACAGGCGGTGGTCGCCAACCCGCGCGTGCCGCCCGTCATCCGCAATGCCCTCAACGTCGAGAGCGGGCTCAACGACGGCCTCGCGCTCCCGTTCGTCACCATCCTTGTCACGGTGGGCCTGGTGGCCGGCGGTGCCGAGACTGAGCTGCACGGGGCCGAGATCCTCCTCGTGGCCCTCGGCGGGTCCACGCTGATCGGCCTGATCGCGGGGCTGGGAGGCGGGTGGCTTCTCCGCGTCGCCGCCGAACGGGGCCTTGCGGCGGAGCGCTGGCAGTCGATCGGGCTCGTCGCGCTGGCGGTCGGCACGTTCACCGTCGCCGACCAGCTCGAGGCGAGCGGGTTCCTGGCGGTCTGGGTTGCCGGGCTGGCCGCCGGGACGGTGGTCCGGGGTCACGTCGCCGACGAGGCGTTCCACCTTCCCGAGCAGGCCGCCAACGGGTTGGCCGCGCTCGGATTCCTGCTGCTCGGGGCCGGGCTGGCCCCCGTCCTGGCGCGCGCGACGCCCGAGGTCCTGCTGTACGCGGTGCTCAGCCTGACGGTCGTCCGGATCATCCCGGTCGCGATCGCGATGCTGCGGACCGGGTTCGCCGTCCCGACCCTCCTCTACGTCGGCTGGTTCGGGCCGCGCGGGCTCGCCTCGATCGTGTTCGCGGGCGTCGTCGTTGCGGAGGCCGTACCGCAGGCGAGCGCGATGACCGACGTCGTCCTCCTCACCGTGGCGCTCAGCCTGGTTGCCCACGGCGTGACGGCTGCCTGGGGCGCCCGGCGGTACGCAGACTGGTTCGAGCGGGCGGCAGCCGTGGACGCCGGGATCCCTGAGGCCGCTGCGCTCCCGGACGATGGCCTGTACCACCGGGGAGGCTCACGGCGAGGGGTGCACGTGGCCTAGGGCCGCGTCATGATGGCGGCATGCGCGGCGGGCGGGCGCGCCGCGCGCGGGAGGAAGTGGGCGTGAGCGAACCGCGACCCGGGGCGGATCCAGCGCCGGAGCCCGGCCCGACGCCGCCTGCCGGCCCGATGGCGGAGCCCGGGGAGACCCCGGACCTCCGCCCGCTGGCGGAGCCTGGCCCGCTGCTGGCGGACCTGGCACCGGAGGCCGGCCCGTCCCGCCGGATCGGCGCCGCACTGGCGACCGCCCTGCCGACGATCTCGCGGTTCCGCACCTACTCGCGCGGCTGGTTCCGTGACGACGTTGTCGCCGGCCTCACCCTGTCCGCCCTCCTCGTGCCCGTCGGCATGGGCTACGCGGAGGCCGCCGGCCTGCCCCCGATCGCGGGTCTGTACGCCACGATCGGCGCCCTCGTCGCCTACTTCCTGGTGGGGCCGTCGCGGATCCTCGTCTTCGGGCCGGACTCGGCGCTGCTGCCCCTGGTCGCGGCGGCCGTGGTCCCCCTTGCCGGCGGCGATCCCGTCCGCTCGATCGCCCTCGCGGGCGCCCTCGCGATCATGTCCGGGCTCCTGTGCCTGGCTGCCGCGATCGCGCACCTGGGCTTCGTCACCGACCTCCTGTCGCGACCGATCCGGGTCGGCTACATGAACGGCATCGCCCTCACGATCGTCGTCGCCCAGCTGCCGAAGCTGCTGGGCTTCTCCGTGGACGCCAATGACGTCGTCGGCGGCATCATCGGGCTCGTGCAGGGGATCGCCAACGGGGAGGTCGTCCCGCTCGCCCTGCTCATCGGGGGGAGCAGCCTGGCGCTGATCCTCGGGCTGCGGAAGGTCTCGCGCAGGATCCCGGGCGTCCTCGTGGCCGTCGTGGCGGCGGGCGTGGTCGTCTACGTCCTCGGCCTCTCGTCGGAGCTGAAGGTGGTCGGCCAGGTGCCGCGCGGGCTGCCGGCCATCGGCCTCCCGCCCGTCTCGTGGTCCGATCTCGTGACCCTCTTCCCGACGGCGCTCGGGATCGCCCTGATCTCGTTCGCCGACACGAGCGTCATCTCGCACTCCTTCGCCGCCCGCCGCGGTGAGCGCGTGGACGCCGACCACGAGCTGGGCGCCCTCGGCGTGGTGAACGTGGCAGCCGGCCTGTTCGGCGGGTTCTCCTCCAGCGGGAGCGCGACCCGCACCCCGGTCGCGGAGTCGGCCGGCTCACGGACGCAGGTCACCGGCCTCGTCGGCGCGGGCGCCATCGTCGTGCTGCTGGTCGTCGTGCCCGGCCTGCTGGCGCCCGTCCCCACTGCGGCCCTCGCCGCCGTCGTGATCTCCGCCGTCATCGGCCTCTTCGACTTCTGGGGCCTGCGCCGCCTGTGGGCGCTGCGCCGGTCGGAGCTCGGTCTCGCCCTCGTCGCCTTCCTGGCTGTGGTCCTCTTCGGCGCCCTGCCGGGGATCGCGGCGGCGGTCGGGCTGTCGCTGCTGAACTTCATCCGCCACGCCTGGCGTCCGCACGATGCCGTCCTCGGCCGGGTGGCGAACTACAAGGGGTACCACGACATCGGGCGGCATCCGGACGCGCGGCTCGTGCCGGGCCTGATCCTGTACCGCTGGGACGCCCCGCTCTTCTTCGCGAACGCCGAGGCGTTCCGCGAGCAGACCCTCGACGTCGTCGACCACGCACCTCCACCGGTGCGCTGGCTCACGGTCGCCTCCGAGCCGATGACCGACATCGACACGACCGCTGCCGACATGCTCGAGGAGCTGATCACCGAGCTGGCCCGGCGCGGCGTGGAGCTCCATTTCGCCGAGCTCAAGGGTCACGTGAAGGACCGCCTGCGGACCTACGGGATCTTCGAGCGACTGGGGGCCGACCACTTCCACCCGACTCTCGGCATGGCCGTGCGCGCCTACCTCACGACGCATCCCGACGTGGAGTGGCTGGACTGGGAGAACGGGCCCAGCCCGGGCCAGGCCCAGCGGCCGCCAGCCCCGCCGGCGTCGCCCGGGATCCGGGGCGCCGCGGGCGACGATCCTCCCGCCGGGATCAGGGGATGACGACGCAAACCAGGACGTGGACGCGTCGAGGATCCTCAGCCGGCGGTCGCGCCGCCTGGAACCCTCGGATGGTGCGCGGCGGGACGGTTGATCAAGGCCGCCGCACCAGCCGTACGAGCCAGGCGTGGATCCGGCCGCCGGGGAGTCGCGAGACCAGCTCCTCGTCGTCGATCCGGTCCACCCGCCAGCCCGCCGATGCCCGGAATGTCGCCCGGATCTCGCGGCGCGTCACGCGCCGCGGCCCGTACCCGAACGGGTTGCGGTCGCTCCAGCACAGGACGAACGCCCGACCGCCGGGCCGCACCGCCGCCGCCAGGCTGGTTGCGTAGATCGGCCGATCCGCGTCGGAGAAGGTGTGGAAGAGCCCGACGTCGAGGGCCGCGTCGAACGGGCGGCCCACGTCCCGGACCAGGGCGCCGAGGTCGAGGGCATCGTGGACGAGGAACCGCGGCGCCGGCCCGGCCGCCCCTGTCGCCCGGATACCGGCCGATCCCCCGGAGGCCTTCGCGCGTGCCCGCCGAATCGCCTCGGCCGCGACATCGACGCCGACGACCGGGTGGCCGATCGCGGCGAGCAGGAGGCTGTGCTCACCCGTGCCACAGCCTGCATCCAGGACCGTGGCCCCCGGGTCGCCGAACGCCCCATGATGGACGAGGCGCACCACGGCAGGCTGCGGCCGCCCGATGTCCCAGGTCGGGACGCCGCCGTCGGCGTACGCGGTGTCGAAGGCGCGCGACACGCGGGCTCCGTCAGGTCCGGATGACGCGCGCCCTGACCGGCGCGGCCGGGCAGCGCGCCATGGCCGGGGGGAACGCCGCGATCGGCTCCGCCGCGATCGGCTCCGCCGCGATCGGCTCCGCCGCGATCGGCTCCGCCGCGATCGGCTCCGCCGGGGCCGCGGTCGGCTCCGCCGGGGCCGCGGGGAACGGGGCCGACCCGATGGACGGGATATTGGGCTTCGGGAGCTCGCACGACCCGACGGCCGCGATCAGCAGCGTGCCGGCCGCGAGAGCCCGCACGGTCGCCGGGATCGACGGAGCTGACGGACGGCGTTGCGACCGCATCGTCGGAGGGTAGCGGGGCCGGGTCGACATGTCGACACCGACACGCTGGGGGCGGTGTACGACCCGGCGGGAGCGCGAAGACGTGGCGCCGACGTCACCGGCCCGCCCCGGGCCCGCCTCGATGCCCCAGCCGGCTCCGGCACCGGGTCGTGCCACGGGACGAGTCGGCCATGCCCGGCGAGGTGGGCTATGGTTCGTCGCGACGCCCGCGCGGCTGGCCGCGCGCGGGTCGGGACGGAGGCGCGTGATGAAGACCGTGGAGACGGACAACGCAACCGCGGGCTACGCGGGCATGGATCGCCCCACCGGCGTGCCGGAGCTCGTCCGCTGGGTGGACGAGATCGCCGCGCTGGCGACGCCGGATCGGATCCACTGGTGCGACGGCTCCGACGAGGAGTACGACGCCCTCTGCGAGGGGCTCATCGCTTCGGGGACCTTCACGCGCCTCTCGCAGGAGCTGCGGCCGAACAGCTTCCTGGCCCGCTCCGATCCGAGCGACGTTGCCCGCGTCGAGGACCGCACCTACATCTGCTCCCGCGACGCCGCCGACGCCGGCCCGACGAACAACTGGCGCGATCCGGACGAGATGAAGGCGATCCTGACTGACCTCTTCCGGGGCTCGATGCGCGGTCGGACCCTGTACGTGATCCCGTTCTCCATGGGACCGATCGGGTCGAAGATCAGCCGCCTCGGCGTCCAGATCACCGACTCCGCCTACGTCGTCGTCAACATGCGGATCATGACCCGCATGGGCGCGCGGGCCCTCGAGGCGATCCGCGCCGCCGGCGACTTCGTGCCCTGCCTCCACTCCGTCGGCGCGCCCCTCGTCCCCGGCGAGCTCGACGTCCCGTGGCCCTGCGACCCGGACACGAAGTACATCGTCCACTTCCCCGAGACCCGCGAGATCTGGTCGTACGGCTCGGGCTACGGCGGCAACGCCCTGCTCGGCAAGAAGTGCTACGCGCTGCGGATCGCCTCGGCCATCGCCCGCGACGAGGGCTGGCTGGCCGAGCACATGCTCATCATCAAGGTCACCGCCCCGGACGGCCGCCGGAAGTTCTTCGCGGGTGCCTTCCCGTCCGCCTGCGGCAAGACCAACCTGGCGATGCTCGTGCCGACGCTCCCCGGCTGGACCGTGGAGACGGTCGGCGACGACATCTGCTGGATGCGCCCGGGCGACGACGGCCGGCTCTACGCGATCAACCCGGAGGCCGGCTTCTTCGGCGTCGCGCCGGGCACGAGCGAGAAGACGAACCCGAACGCCATCCGCACGCTGGACGCCAACTGCATCTACACGAACGTGGCCCTCACCGACGACGGCGACGTCTGGTGGGAGGGGCTCACGGACACCCCGCCGGCCCACCTCATCGACTGGAAGGGCCAGGACTGGACGCCGGACGCCGGGCGCCCCGCCGCCCACGCCAACGCCCGCTTCACGGCTCCCGCGCGCCAGGACCCGGCCATCGCCCCGGAATGGGAGGATCCGGCCGGCGTTCCGATCGACGGGATCATGTTCGGCGGCCGGCGGGCGGGCGTGGTGCCCCTCGTCCGGGAGGCCTTCGACTGGACCCACGGCGTCTTCCTGGGATCGATCATGAGCTCGGAGACGACGGCCGCGGCCTTCGGCGAGGTCGGGAAGCTGCGCTTCGATCCGTTCGCCATGCTCCCGTTCTGCGGCTACAACATGGCCGATTACTGGGGCCACTGGCTCGAGGTCGGGCGGGCCACGACGCCGGACAAGCTTCCACGCGTCTTCTACGTCAACTGGTTCCGGCGCGACAAGGACGGCCGCTTCCTGTGGCCGGGCTTCGGCGAGAACAGCCGGGTCCTGGAGTGGATGTTCCGGCGCTGCGACGGCGAGGCCGAGGCGGAGGAGACGGCGATCGGCCTGCTGCCTGCGCCGGACGACCTCGACACGACCGGGCTGGCGATGCCGGCCGAGGACCTCGTCGAGCTGCTCCGGGTGGACACGGCTGCCTATCTGCTCGAGATGCCCCAGTTCGAGGAGCACTACGCGCGCTTCGGCGACCGGCTGCCGGCGGAGCTGGCCGACCAGCTCGTGACGTTGCGGACGCGCCTCGGCGCCTGATCCACCGGCCGGCACGCGGAGGACGCAGGGTGACGAAGAGGTCGACCGCGGGCTCCATCGACGAGTACATCGCCGGATTCCCTCCTGCGACGCAGAAGGTGCTGCAAGAGCTGCGAGCCCTGATCAGGGCATCGGCCCCCGGCGCGACAGAGACGATCAGCTACGCGATCCCGACGTTCGACCTGGGCGGGCGCCACCTGGTCCACTTTGCCGGCTACGCAACGCACATCGGGTTCTACCCGGTGCCGAGTGGGATGGAGGCCTTCAAGGTGGAGCTCGCGCCGTACCGGCGCGGCAAGGGCTCGGCGCAGTTCCCGCTCGGCGAGCCGCTGCCGACGGACCTGATCCGCCGGATCGTCGAGTTCAGGGTCAGGGAGAACACCGGCCCGGCCGCGACGTAGGGGTCGGAGCCGCAGAGCGTCGCCGCAGCGCGCCGCCACGGGCGGACCGTGAACGACGATCGGGCGGCGGCACCGGCGCGGGGTGCGGCCCGTATCCTTCGGATCTCGCCGATGGAGGCCATCCCGCCGATGCCGGTGCCCGGGGTCGATCCCCTGGCCACGCCCTACCTGGACCCCGCCACGATCGACAGGGTCGTGGCGATGGACGACGTCCTGGCTCGCAACGCCGCGATCACCCGCGGCTATCACGACCTGGCGCATGCGGTCGCGGCGGTCCTCGGGCGCGATCACGCCAACTGGCTGGTCTTCGGCCAGTGGGCCAGTGCGGAGGCGCGCCGGTCCCTGCTGGGCGACGCGGTGCCAGCCCCGTTCCGGCCCTTCGTCGGACCGGCCGTGGCGGCTGCAGTCGCGGCCGGGAACGCCGCCGTCTTCGGGGACGTTGCGCCGCCGTTCATTCGCTTCGTGCGCGCCTTCGCCGCCGATCCCCGGGCGGGCGCCGACCGCGACCGCGCGGCCACCATCCTGGCCGACCTCTGTTCGCATCCCCGGCTGGCTTCGAGCGAGGACCTCCGCCGGGCGTTCGCGGCCTACGGGGACGCGGTGATCCTCCGCGCCGAGATGGGACGCAGCGCCGACCCGGGGCTTGCCCGTCGTCGTGCGGCGCGCATCCTCGTGGCCAACGTCTCGATCGGGGCCCACGAGCAGGTGGTCGCCGACCCCTTCGTGCGGGCGGCGATCCCGGGCCGCTGGATCGTCGCGGTCGCCGCCACCAGCCACATGGGGATCCAGATCCCCGACGGCAGCCTCAGGCTCGACCGCGACGTGCCGCGGCCCGCCTACCTCGTGGGAGCGCAGTTCCCGCCGGAGCTCCGCCACCTGGTTGACCCGGAGGCGCTCGCCCTCGCCGCTCGGTTCGGCCAGGACGTCGAGTCGGCGCAGGACAGCAACGCCCCCGACTGGGAGTCGTACCACGAGCGCATGGGCTTCATCTTCACGCTGCTCCGCGCCTACCAGTGCGACCCGTCGCTCTTCGACCTGCCGCCCGGGACACCGGACGTGGAGCTCCCCTGATCCGGCGCGGGACGCCCACATTGGAGTCGCCCAGCCGGCCGGCTCCCTTGACGCACCCGCGGCGGCAGCGCCTCGCGCACCGGCCGGAACGCCCCTCGGCGCGGGCAGTGTGTCCCTTGACGCGGGACCGCCCGCGCGTGCATCGTCGCTGGCGTGAACGACCAGACCGGTGCGTCCGTGCTCGTCGCGGCGCCCCGGCCACGGTGATCGGCGCGGCGTGCCGGCGGTCGCCGGTGAACGAATCGACGAATGGCAGCACCGGCCCCGCGCCGGGGAGGACGGGATGGCAGCTCCACTGATGGTCGTCGCGATCGGCGGCAACGCGCTGATCCGCGACAAGCAGCACCAGTCCGTGTCCGACCAGATGGCGGCGCTCGAGGAGACCAGCCATCACCTGGCGGCGCTCGTCGCCGACGGGTGGCGGCTCGCGATCGGCCACGGCAACGGCCCGCAGGTGGGCTTCATCCTGCGGCGGTCCGAGCTGGCGGCGCATGAGCTCCACGAGGTGCCGCTCGACGTCTGTGGGGCCGACTCCCAGGGTGCGATCGGGTACGAGCTCCAGCAGGCGCTGGGACACGACTTCGCCCGCCTGGGTATGGCCACCGAGGCCGTGACGGTCGTGACGCAGGTCGAGGTCGACCGGAATGACCCGGCCTTCGCGAACCCCACCAAGCCGATCGGGTCGTTCCTCGACGAGGAGATGGCCGCGCGCCGGCGGAAGGACGGCTGGACCGTCGTCGAGGACGCCGGCCGCGGCCACCGCGTGGTGGTCGCGTCGCCCAAGCCGATGCGCATCGTCGAGCTGAACGCCGTCAAGGCCCTGGCTGCGGCCGGGTTCGTGGTGATCACGGTCGGTGGCGGCGGGATCCCCGTCGTCGCGGACGACGCCGGGCTCCTCCACGGAGCCCCCGCCGTCATCGACAAGGACTTCGCGAGCTCCCTCCTGGCGAGCGAGCTCGGCGCGGACCTGTTCGTCATCGCCACCGCGGTCGACCGGGTGGCGCTCGATTTCGGGAAGCCCGAGCAGCGCTTCGTGGACCGGATGACGCTCGCCGAGGCGAAGGCGTACCTCGCCGAGGGCAGCCACTTCGCGAAGGGCAGCATGGCCCCCAAGATCGAGGCCTGCATCTGGTTCCTGGAGCGAGGCGGCCGGGAGGCCGTCGTCACCGACCCCGAGAACCTCCTGAAGGCGGTCCGCGGCACGGCCGGGACGCACATCGTGAAGGACGAGTAGCACCATGACGACGCAGGTGCCGACCCGCACGCCGCACGCGCCGCCGGCCCCCCCCACGCCCGCGCCGGGGACGCCGCCGGAGGCGATGCCGGGGACGCCTCCCGAGGCGACGCCGATCTGGCGGATCGCCGACGCGGCCGCCGACCCGCGGTCGGTGCCACGCGTAGACGCCGTCGCCAAGCTGCTGGGCGCCACCCGCTACACGGACGACCTCAACGTTCCCGGGGCGTGGCACGGCTCCACGGTGCGATCGACCGAGCCGCACGCGCGCCTGCTCGGGATCGAGCGCGACCCGGACTTCGACTGGAGCGACGTCGTCGTGCTCACGGCGGCCGACGTTCCTGGCGAGAACGTCATCCACCTGATGAAGGACGATCAGCCGGTCCTCGCCGCGGACGAGATCCTCCACGTCGGCGAGCCGGTTGCCCTGGTCGCGGCGCCCACCCTGGCGCTGGCGCACGCCGCCCGCGACCACATCCGGCTCCGCACGGAGCCGCTCCCGGCCGTCACGGACATGCTCGCGTCGGACCACGTCTTCACCGAGTACCACATCGCCCGGGGCGACCTCGACGCCGGGTTCGCCGAGGCGGACATGGTCATCGAGGGGACCTACCGGGTCGGCCACCAGGAGCAGCTCTACATCGAGACGCAGGGCATGATCGCCGTGCCGCGCCAGGACGGCGGCGTGACGGTCCACGGCTCGCTGCAGTGCCCGTACTACGTGCACGCCGCCATGAAACGGGCGCTGGGCCTCGACGCCGAGCACTGCGTGGTCGTCCAGGAGGACACCGGCGGCGCCTTCGGCGGCAAGGAGGAGTTCCCGTCGGGGCTGGCCATCCACGCCGCCATGCTCGCCCTGGCGGTCGGCCGCCCGGTCCGCCTCATCTACGACCGCCACGAGGACATCTCGGTCACCACCAAGCGCCATCCGGCGGTGGTCACCCATCGCACCGGCGTGACGGGTGACGGCCGGCTGGTCGCCCAGGACATCGACATCACGTTCGACGGCGGCGCCTACGCGACGCTCTCGTCGGTGGTCCTCTCGCGCGGAACCCTCCACTCGGGCGGCCCATATGCGTGTCCGAACGTGCGCATCGTGTCGCGTGCGGTGCAGACGCACACGCCCCCCACGGGCGCGTTCCGCGGTTTCGGGGCGCCCCAGACGGAGTTCGCGGCGGAGATGCAGGTCAACCGGATCGCCGAGGCGCTCGGCGTCTCACCGGCGGAGCTGCGGGCGCGCTGGGCCTACCAGCTCGGCGACCAGACGCCGACACAGCAGGTGCTGCGCGACAGCGTCTCGGCCCGGGAGACCCTGGCCGCGGCGCTGGAGGTCAGCGAGTTCGAGACACGCCGGAGCGCCTTCGCGGCGGCCCGCACCGTCGACCGCGCCGCCGGCCGGGCGCGCACGGCGCCCGGCATCGGCGTGGCCATGGGCTGGCACGGGGCCGGCTTCACCGGCGGCGGCGAGGTGTACCTCGCCAGCATCGCCTCGGTGGAGCTCAGCGACGACGGCCGTGTGCGCGCCATCTCCGACTCAGACCGAGATGGGCCAGGGGATGCGGACCGTGTTCGCCCAGATCGTGGCGGACCGGCTGGGCATCCGGTTCGAGGACGTGGACGTCGTGCGCCAGGACACATCGGTCGTCCCGAACAGCGGCCCGACCGTCGCCTCGCGCAGCACCATGGTCGTCGGGGGCCTCCTCGCCCTCGCAGCCGACCGGCTCCGGGCGGCGGTCGAGGAGCGTTCCCGCGGGTCGTTCTCCACGACCTACGCCGAAGACGCGCGCACCCACGGCGGCCTCCGCTTCGACGAGAAGTTCACGGGCTACCCGGACATCACGTGGGACGACGCGACCTACGTCGGCGACGCCTACCCGGCGTTCTCCTGGGCCTCCGCCACGGCCGAGGTCGAGGTCGACCTCGACACCGGCGAGGTGGCCGTCCGGCACGTCGTCTCCGCGGACGACTGCGGCACCGTCATCAACCCGCTGATGGCCGCGGGGCAGGTGGAGGGCGGGTCGCTCCAGGCAGTTGGCTACGCCACCATCGAGGAGATGAAGCTGAAGGATGGCCGGTTCCTCAACGACCGCCTGTCCAAGTACCTGATCCCCACGGCGCTCGACGCGCCCAAGATCACGACCGTCCTGGTGGAGAACCCGTTCGGGAATGCGCCGCACGGCGCCAAGGGGCTCGGGGAGCTGCCGATGGACGTGGTCGCCCCGGCGGTCGTCGCCGCCATCCACGATGCGACGGGAGTCTGGATCCACGAGCTGCCGGCGACGCCGGAGCGAATCCTCGCGGCGCTGGACGCGGCCGACCGTGATGCGAAGGAGGTCCGGTCGTGACCACCACCACGCCCGTCCGGGTGACTCATCTCAGCGTCAACGGAATCCCGACGGAGGTCCACGGGCCGGGGGGCATGCGGCTCCTGGACGCGCTGCGCATCGAGCTGGGGCTCACGGGCACCAAGGAGGGCTGCGGGGAGGGCGAGTGCGGCGCCTGCACGGTCCTGGTGGACGGGACGCCGGTGGTGAGCTGCCTGGTCCCGGTGGGCCAGGTGGAGGGCCGCGAGGTCCGGACCGTCGAAGGGCTCCTCGACGACGGCCGGCTCGACCCGATCCAGGCGGCCTTCGTGGACTCCGGCGGCGTCCAGTGCGGCATCTGCACGCCCGGCATCCTGATGTCCGCGCGGGCCTTCCTCGACTCTGGAGCCGAACCGACGGACGCCGCGATCCGCGAGGTGATCGCGGGCAACCTCTGCCGCTGCACCGGGTACATGAAGATCATCGACGCCATCGCGAACGCGGCCACGATGGCGCCGCGCGAGGTGCCCGGTGGCCTGCCGCAGGAGCGCTGGCAGCTCGACGGCACGCCCGTGCGTCCGGGCGTGGTGGAGGGCTCCGATGTCCGCGTCGGGCCCGCCTTCGTGCGTCCCACGACGCTCGCGGAGGCGTACGCCCTCCTCGCGGAGGGCACGTGGCGACCGATCGCGGGCGGCACGGACATCATGGTGGAGCTCGCGGGCGACCTCGCCGCCGCCGACACGGGACTCCTGGACCTGACCGGGATCGAGGAGTTGCGCGGCATCCGGGTCACCGGCGATCGACTCGTGATCGGCGCCACGGCGACCTACGCCGACCTGCGCAGATCCCCCCTCGTGGCGGCTCACCTCCCGGCGCTGGCGGAGCTGTCGGAGGTGTTCGGGGCGACGCAGCTCCAGAACATGGCGACCCTGGGCGGCAATGTCGTGAACGCGTCGCCGGCCGGCGACAGCCTTCCCCTGGTCCTTGCGGCCGAGGCCGTCCTGGTGGTCGGTGGGGTTGCCGGTGAACGGTCGATCCGGGCGGACGCGTGGTTCCTTGGCTATCGCCGGACGGCGCTCGCGCCGGGCGAGCTGCTCCTGCGCATGGAGTTCCCGCTGGATCCGCAGCGGCACCTGCGCTACCGCAAGATCGGCACGCGACGTGCCCTGGCGCTGGCCAAGGTCGCGCTGGCCGTCACCTGGCGGCAGGAGCAGGGCTCCGCCGCGTGGCGCGACGTCCGCATCGCGGTTGGCACGATCACCGAGGTGCCGATCCGGGCCCCCAGCGCCGAGGCGGTCCTGGAGGGGGCGGTTCCCAGCGCCGACGTGGCCGAACGGGCGGCCGAGGCCGTTCTCGCGGACATCCATCCGCGGGATGGCCTGCGTTCCACCGCCGCGTACCGCCGGTCCGCGACGGCGCGCGTGCTGCGGCGCATCGTCCTCGACGCCGCGGGGTAGGCGGCGCGTCGGGCCGGCGTCAAGGCAAGGGGCGGCCTTCGATCTCCGCGAGCAGCCATCGCGAAGCGCAGGAGCTGGCCGGTCGAGCGACTCGGCCGGTCGAGCTGCCGGTCGAGCGACTCGCTCGAGCTGACGTCGGCAGCGTGGACCGTCACCCCGGTCGCGCGACTCGGCCGATCGAGCTGACTCGGTCGAGCGACTCGCGACCGTCGAGCTGCCGCAGCGTGACCGGGATCAGCCCGGGTGTGGCACAGACACGGGATCCCTCGAGCACGAAATGGCCGAGCCTGGTTGCGCGACCGGCGAGGTTCGGCACCATTTCGAGCGTGCTACGACGCCGCGGCCGTGCCACACATGCGGCCGGTTCGGGTTCCGGCGGCTGGTCACGTGGCGGCGCCGAGGGCGCACTTCGCCGTCTCGAACTCCTCGCGCGTGATCTCGCCCCGTGTCAGGCGCCCCTCGAGGGCCTCGCAGCCCGAGCTCGGCCTCAAGGCGACGCCGCGGCCCGAACGCCGCGCGCGTCAGCCCCCTGGCCGCCACGAAGAGCACCGCGACGGCAGCGGCGAAGACCGCCACGCCGATGACGATCTGTCCGAGATCCATCGCCGTCACTCCTCAGCTGGCCCGGCCAGGCCAGGAGGCGCCACCCGCGTGCCGCCGCCGGTGACTGTCGGGATGTGCGACAGGGAGCCGGTCACGCCGGCCAGCAGGGTCGCCATCACGGCCGCCGGCTCGAGCGACAGGCGACTCGCCTTCGGCAGCCCCGGTCGGTGTCGCCTCGACCACGGCGAACGTGTCGCGGTCGAGGACGGCCCGGAAACCGGGCACCTCGTACTCGAGCCGGCCGTCGATGCACCTGGGGCGCCGACGCTCACCCGGTGCGTCGCCCCGTCGAACCGTCCTTCGATCACCCCGCCGCCGAGGAGCATGAAGGCGTTCGATGCCTGCGCCTCGAAGTCCGCCCGGTCGAGGTAGAGGCGGGGCTTGTCGACGTACGGCCGGCCCGACGTGGGACACGCCGTCACGCAGTTGCCGCACTCGTTGCAGAAGTCGGTCAGCACGGCGATCTGGAGTCGCTGGTCCACGACGAAGGGCGTCGAGCCGGTCGCCACCACGATCCCGCCGACGACCGCGAGCGCCGGCAGCGTCGGCGCGCACCGGCGCCGTCTCGTAGGTCATCAGCGCCATGTTCGGGCAGACGCCGACGCACAGGCTGCAGATGGTGTCGCAGTCCAGGCAGCGGCTCGCCTCGCGCATCGCCTCCTCGACGGTGTAGCCGAGGACCGTCTCCTCGAACCCGTCGCGGCGGTCGAGGCGCTGACCGGATCGGCACGCGGTACTCGCGCCGGGCGCGCCGAACCACGAGCGCACTGGACGTCCGGCGGAGCGGCGGCAGCCTGCCGCCGGCGCCCGGCTGCCGCCGGTCGCGGGATCTGCCAGCGCCGGGCGCGCCGACCGCGGCGAGCGATGGCCGCCGCCACGCGCTTGCCGTCCGCGGCTGCCTTGACGATCGAGGCCGGGCCGCCGCCCGCCACGTCGCCGCCGGCGTAGACGCCCGGGATGGACGTCTCGAACGTCACCGGGTCCACGGCGATGAAGCCGCCCGGCGTCAGGTCGGGTGGTCGCTCCCCGAAGACATCCAGCACCGGGTGCTGGCTGATCGCCAGGATCAGCGTGTCCAGGCCGATCTCGAACACCGAGCCCGGGACGTCGTGCGGCACCTTGCGGCCCGCGGCGTCCCGCGTGCCCCGGTACTCGGTCCGGGTGCACGCCACGCCCGCCAGCGCCCCCTCCTCGATGCGGAGCCCGACGGGCCGTGCCAGCTCCACGACCTGGATGCCCTCCTCCCGGATGGCGTGGATCTCCTCCGGGTCGGCCGGCATCTGGTCGATCGTCCGACGGTAGATCAGGGAGACGGTCGACGCGCCGACGCGGCGCGCCGCGCGCACGCAGTCCATGGCGGTGTCGCCGGCACCCACGACGCCCACGCGAGCGCCGATCTGGACCGGCCGGCCCTCCCGCACGCTCCGCAGGAACGTCACGCCGTCGATCACGCCGCGGGCGTCCTCGCCCGGCAGGCCGAGCCGCTTCGCCAACTGGGCGCCCACGGCCACGAAGATCGCCCCGAACCCGGCCGCGCGAAGCTCATCGAGCGTGACGTCGACGCCGGCACGCTGGCCATAGCGGATCTCGACGCCGAGGCGCTCCAGCACGCCGAGATCCTGGTCGATCTGGGCGCGCGGCAGGCGGTAGGCAGGGATCGCCCCGCCAACCATGCCGCCGGCATACGGATGCTCCTCGAAGATCGTGACGCCGACGCCGGCATACGCCAGCCACTCGGCCGCCGCCAGGCCGGCCGGCCCGGCCCCGATGATGGCCACGCGGGCGGCCGAGGCGGGCGGCGCCGTGCGCGGGGATGCCTCCCGCTCCTGCTCCATGATGAAGCGCTTGATCTGCCGGATCGCCAGCGGCTGGTCCAGGTGTGTCCGGATGCACGTGTTCTCGCAGAGGTGGTCGCAGACCCGGCCCAGGACGGCGGGCAGCGGATTGTCCAGGCGGGTGATGCGGACCGCTTCCGCGAATTCCCCCGAGCGAACGGCGGCCATGTAGCGGGGCACCTGCTGGTCCACCGGGCACTCGTCCAGGCAGGGCGCGGCGATGCAGTCGAAGGCTCCGAGCCCACGCGGCGTCTTGGAACGATCCGTGCGGAACGAATCCTTCCGGTAGCGCCAGTCACGGCGGACGGCGTCGGCGTAGCGGCGCAGGTTGAACTGTGCGCAGTCGGTGACCGAGCCCGCGTCGCCCGTGTATCCGCCCGCCAGCGCCGTCCGGCGGACGAAGTCGCCGGTGTCGAGGGCGCCGGCGGCGTCGAAGGCGGCATCCACGTGCTCCGTGTACTGGAGCATCCGCAGGTAGCCGCCCGACTTCAGGAGGTCCGAGCAGACGGTGACGGTCCGGATGCCCGCCCCCAGGAGGTCGGCGACGTTGAAGCAGTCGGCGCCGCCGGCGAACGAGAGCGGCAGGTCGCCCCCCAGCTCCCCGGCCAGGGTGGCCGCCAGGTTCACGGTGACCGCGTGGAGCGGCCGGCCCGACAGGTACATCGTCGGGTCGCGGTCGAAGGCGGTCCGCCAGTTCTCGACCTCCAGCGTGTTGGAGAGCTTGAGGCCGAACGTGAGGTCCCGGGCCGCGGCCGCGTCGCGCAGGCGGCCGAACATCGGGACGGCGTCTGCCCACTTCAGGTCGTGACCGAAGGCCTCGTCGGGGATCGGCACGTCGGCGAAGCCGAGGTCGTCGTTGACGATGCCTCGCACCTTCTCGGCGCCCAGCAGCGTCGGGTTGCACTTGACCGAGGTGTGCAGCCCGCGCTCCTCCAGCAGGTACTGGGAGATTCTCTCGATCTCGTCGGGCGGGCAGCCGTGCATCGTCGAGAGCGTCACCGTGTCGGAGAGGCGGGCGGGGATATCGATCTCGCGGACCGCCGGGCAGCGCCGGGCGACGATGTCGACGTACCCGGGCAGGTACCGCGAGGCGTCGGCCATCGCGTCGAGGTACCACTGCACGTTCGGCCGGAGGATCCCCTCCAGGTTGTAGCCCACGCTCATGTTGAAGAGCACGCCCGGGCGCTCCCCCGGGAAGCCGAGCGACCGGTGGAGGGCGTGGACCAGGACCCAGGCCCGCAGGTACTCGTCGAAGGACTCGTGGACCCTGAGCTCCTGGCTCCACTCGACGTTGTAGCCCTCGTCCTGCACGTCGATGCAGGGCTTGTGGACCTCGAGCTCGTCGAGGGTCTGGACGGTCTTCAGCTCGATCAGGCGCGCCCCAACGAGCCACGCGGCGATGATGTTCTGGGCCATCTGCGTGTGCGGCCCGGCCGCCACTCCGAACGGCGTCTCCAGCTCCACGCCGTACTCGCGTCGCCGGAAGGGGTGGTCCGAGCGGGGCACGAAGAATGCCGACCGGGGGACGTTGAAGAGCGAGCCCTTCTGCTCCAGCTCGGTGAACACCCAGTCGGTGAGCTGCTCCATCGAGAGCGGGTGGAACCGGTCGGACATCGGATGCTCCCTCGTCAGCGTGCGGCTGCCGGCGCGGCGATGGGGTCGGGCGGTCGGGCGGGGCCGGATGGGTTCGATGCGATGGTACGACCGAGCCCACAACCCTTGGCGGGCTGGAACGCGCCGGGCACCCCCGGTGGCACAGAACCAGTGGGCTTCGCGCACGGAACTCGCCGCGACGCCGCGGAATCGCGACGCTGCGTCGGGTTCCGTGCTCCGACAAGCCCGCAGCTGTGCCAGAGTGGGCCCGGAGGAGGGGACGGCACGTCACGCGGCGCGGGCGCGGTCCACCCGGGCGCGAGCCGGGCGGTGCCGCGATCAGAGACGCGCGTGGAGGCGGGCCGCCTGCTCCCGGGCCCTGGCGCGGATCTCGTCCGCGTCGACCCGGGTCGGCCGGCCGTCGGCAAAGACCACCTCGCCGGCCACGGTGATGCGGCGGGGCATGATCCCCGGGGTGAAGGCGATGTGCCACGGGTCCATCGGGTCGTACGACCAGGTCACCTCGTCGGTGCGTGCCTCCGGGACGAGGTCCCAGCCGGTCTCCAGCCACTTCCATGCCGCATCCGGTCCACAGGTGACGTCGACCGAGCGCTGCAGGACGTAGGCCAGCCGGAACGCCTCCAGCACGTTCCCGCCGATTCCGTCGGTCCCGAGGGCCACCGGGTTCGCGAAGCGAGCCGGATCGGCGTACCCGACGGCATTGTTCAGGTTCGACATCGGGTTGTGGAGGATCGTCCCCCGCAGGGCGTGATCGGTCGGCAGGTGGACGCAGTGCGCCAGCAGCCAGTCGTCCCGGGTGAGGCCGGCCAGCCGCCGCGGGGCGTCCGCGTCGCCGGTCCCCTCGCAGACGTGGACGTGGACCCCGACGCCGAGGTCCAGCGCCAGGTCGGCCGCGGCGTGCAGGGAGTCGTCGGAGCAGGTGAAGGCGGCGTGGATCCCCACCAGGCCCCGGCCACCGGACTTGATGAAGCGCTCGTTCTCGGCGAGGCCTCGCCGGGCGCCGTCCGGTCCGTGGCGATCGGTGATCCCGTAGGCCAGGAGGCAGCGCACGCCCACTTCGGCGCAGGCCTCGGCGATGACGTCCAGGCTGCCCTCGATGGCGTTGGGCGACTCGTGGTGGTCCACGATCGCGGTCGTGCCGTTCTCCAGCGCCTCGAGGGCGCCGAGCATGGCCGACCAGCGGATCATCTCCAGGTCGAGCGCCGTGTCGAGGCGCCACCAGACCTGCTCGAGGATCTCGGCGAAGCTCGTCGGCGTCTTCGGTGGCGCGGGCATGCCGCGCGCAAGGGCCGAGTACAGGTGGTGGTGGGCGCAGACGAGGCCCGGGGTGATGGCCGACATCACGCGCTCACTTCCGGTGTGGCGGAGGCCGCAACCCTCGCCCGCCCTGCCGGACGACCGGGCGCGTCGCCGGCTCGTGGCAGCGTGTCCACGCGCGGCAGGGCGGCCCGGGCCGCGGCCGAATCCCGCATCGGCAGCGCCGTTCGCCAGCGCCCGTCGAAGGCGTGGAGCGCGCCTGCCACCGCGGCGGGGGTGGGGACGAGCACCGCCTCGCCGGCGCCCTTCGCGCCGTACGGGCCTTCCGGCTGGTGCTCCTCGATGACGATCACCGTGACCGGCGGCATCGACGCCGCCGGGATGATCCCCTGCGACTTGAGGGTCGCGGTGGCCGGGAAGCCGCCGTCCGTGACGAACGCCTCGGTGAGGGCGAGGCCGAGGCCCATGTGGACGCCGCCCTCGACCTGCCCTTCGAGGAGCGTGGGGTTCATCGCCCGTCCCACGTCGTGGGCGGCGACGACCCCCGCCAGCCGGCCTTCGTCGTCGAGGACGACGACCTGGGTCGCCCAGCCGTAGGCCAGGTGCGTCACGGGATCCTCGATGCCCACCTCCAGCTTCGTCGTCCAGTCCACGACGAACTCGCCGTAGAACTCCTGCCCGGCGAGTGTCTCCAGGTCGGCGCCGGGGGGCAACGCCGCGAGCGCCGCCCGGACCTTGCGGGCCGCATCGGCCACGGCCTGCCCGCCGAGGGTCGTCGCCCGGGATGCCGTCGTCTCGCCGGTGTCGAGCTCGCGCTCGGTGTCGACCAGGACGCGCACGGCCGCGGGATCGACGCCGAGCTCCTGCGCCACGACCTGGGCGAAGACCGTGTGGACGCCCTGGCCCATCTCGGTCCAGGAGTGCCACAGCGTGAGGCTCGCGTCCGGCTCGACGCGGAGGATCGCCCGGCCGCGCTCGACCATCCCGTTGCCGACCCCGACGTTCTTCGCCCCGCAGGCGATCCCGGCGAAGCGGGCGCCACGGTACGCGTCCCGCACGGCCAGCAGCGTCTTCTCCAGGCCGACCCCGGGGCCCAGGAGCTGGCCGGTCCCGAAGCGGTCGCCGGTCCGCACGATGTTTCGCCAGCGGATCTCCCAACCGTCGATGCCGACGCGCTCCGCGAGCCGGTCGAGGCAGCCGTCCATCGCGAACGTGGCCTGGGGGACGCCGAAGCCGCGGAAGGCGCCGGCCGGCGGGTTGTTCGTGTAGACGGTCCGGGCCTCGACGTCGACGTTCGGGACCCGGTACGCGCCGCAGGCGTGGCCGGCGGACCGCTCCAGGACCTTCATCCCGACGCTGGCGTAGGCGCCGGTGTCGCCGACGATCCGGGCTCGGACTGCCACCAGCCGTCCCTCGGCATCGCAGCCGACCTCGTAGTCCAGGGTCATGGCGTGGCGCTTCGGGTGAAGCCGCAGGCTCTCGGCCCGCGAGAGGGCGAGGAGCACGGGTCGGCCGGTCGTGCGCGCGAGGAGCGCCGTCTGCCCCTGGACCGAGAGGTCCTCCTTGCCCCCGAACGCGCCGCCGGTGGCGACCTGCGTGACCCGCACGGCGGCCTCCGGGAGGCCGAGGAGCGAGGCAACCTGCCGCCGGTCGTCCCAGGCGCCCTGGCCCTGGGAGAAGAGGTGGAGCACGGGCCCCTGGGGTGCGACACCCTCCTCGTCGGGGGCCGGCGGGACCGGGGCCTCGGCGGCGGGAACGGCCAGGCACGCCTCCGGCTCGAGGAACGCGTGATCGATGGCACTCGTCGTGAAGCGCTCGCGAACGACGTGGGCGGCGCCCGCGAGGGCCGCCGCGGCGTCCCCTCGCCGGACCACCGACGTCTCGAGGAGGTTGCCGCGGGCGTGGACGGCGGGCGCGCCCTGCTCGAGGGCGGCAAACGCGTCGGCGACCGGCTCGAGGACCTCGTACTCGACGTCCACGAGAGCCGCGGCCGCGCGGGCCTCGCGGCGCGTGCGCGCGGCAACGGCGGCGAGCACGTCACCGACATAGCGGGTCGTCTCGCCCTCGGCGACGAAGACCGGCCAGTCGCGGGCGATGAGCCCCTGGACCCGCTCGCCGGGAACGTCGGCGGCGGTGACGACCGCGACGACGCCGGGAGCGGCGGCCGCGCGGGTCGTGTCGATTCGGCGGACGACGGCCCGCGGGTGGTCGCTGAGGCGGAGGGCGCCGTGGAGCATGCCGGGCGCGGCCATGTCGGCGACGAAGGGCTGCTCGCCGAGGGCCATCGCCGCGGCGCCGATCCGGTCGACGCGGGCCCCGACCCCGCCACCACCCTTTCCGCCACCGACCGCCACTCCCGGGAGCTCGCCTTCGCCCCGCCGGCCGGCGGCCACCGCTTCGATCGCGTCGAGGATCTTCACGTAGCCCGTGCAGCGGCACAGGTTGCCGGCCAGCGACCGGGCCATCTCGTCGCGCGTCGGGAACGCGCCGCGCTGCAGCAGCCCCTCGGCCTTCATGACGATGCCGGGCGAGCAGAAGCCACACTGGCTGGCGCCGGTCGCGACGAACGCGTCGGCCCAGGCGGACCGCGCCGCGGCCGGCAGGCCTTCCAGGGTCACGACCTCGCGCCCTTCGCACCGGACCGCGTCGCGCGCGCACGCCACGACCGGGCGGCCGTCCACCAGGACGGTGCAGGCGCCGCAGGTCCCCTCGGGCGCGCAGCCGTCCTTCATGGAGCGCAGGCCGAAGCCTTCGCGGAGGAGCTCCAGGAGGCTCGTCCCCGGTTCGGCATCGATCGAGACCCGCCGGCCGTTCAGAATGAAGTCCATCGTGCGACCCCGGTCCTGCAGGCGGGTACCAACTGGCCCTTCCGATGATCCCGCCGGTGCCAGAATGTTCGTCCAGCGGCTCCTGCTTCGGAGCGTGCCGTCCGGCCCGAACGTTGCGCCCGGGTCGGCTCGTAGCATAGGCGCGGCGTGCGGGCCCCGGTGCCCGCAGCGGAGGAGCGACGGATGACGGCAGCACCGGGCGGCCAGCCCGCTGATCGCACGGCGTACGAGCGGGCCGTGCGCCGGTTTCGCGAGACGAAGACCATCCTGCCGACGTTCGCCCAGCTGATCGACCCGCCGACGATCCCGGCGGCGGCACGTGCGGGCCTGGCGGAGGTGGAGCCGGACGCCCCGGACGCGCGCAACCTCTTCCGGGTCCACTGGCACAACGCGGCCGACCGCCGGGGATCCGTCGCGGTACCTCAGCACGTGGTCCTCCCGCCGGCGTTCACCGGCGTGGCGGCGCCCATCGTCGTCGCCCTGGGCGACCGCTTCCCGATGATCGCGGCGCACAAGGTCCTCGCCGCCTACGCATGCCTCGTCCCGCGGCTCGTGACGGGGGAGTTCGACCCCACGACCCAGCGAGCCGTCTGGCCATCCACGGGCAACTACTGCCGCGGCGGGGTGGCCATCTCGCGGATCCTGGGCTGCCGCGGTGTCGCCGTGCTGCCCGCCGGCATGAGCCGGGAGCGCTTCGCATGGCTGGAGCGCTGGGTCGCCGATCCCGCTGACATCATCCGCACGCCGGGCACCGAGAGCAACGTCAAGGAGATCTACGACGCCTGCGCCGACCTGGCGCGCGACCCGGCCAACGTGATCCTCAACCAGTTCTCGGAGTACGGCAACCACCTCGTCCACTGGGCGGTCACCGGCCGGGCGCTCGAGCGGGTCATGGAGTCGCTGGCGGACGCCACGCCCGGGCTGCGGCCGGCGGCGTTCGTGTCGGCAACCGGCTCGGCCGGGACGATCGGGGCCGGCGACTGGCTGAAGGAGCGCCACGGGACGAAGATCGTCGCCGTCGAGGCGCTCGAATGCCCCACGATGCTCCGCAACGGCTTCGGCGAGCACAACATCCAGGGGATCGGCGACAAGCACATCCCGCTGATCCAGAACGTGATGAACACGGACCTGGTCGTCGACATCTCCGATGCTGCGACCGACCGGCTCCTCGTGCTCCTCAACACGGAAGCCGGCCGCATCTACCTCGCAGCCCGGGGCGTGCCCGAGCCGGTCCTGGCCGCCCTGCCGTCCCTCGGCATCTCGTCCATCTGCAACGTGCTGGCCGCGATCAAGACGGCGAAGCAGCTGGACCTCGGGCCGGAGGACGCGGTCGTGACCATCGCCACCGACGGCGCCGCGATGTACCTGACCGAGGTGGACAAGGTCCTCGCGCGCGATTTCGCCGGTGGCTTCGGGGCCGTCGAGGCGGCCGAGACCTTCGGGCGGTACGTGCTGGGCGCCGGCACGGAGGACCTCCTGGAGCTGACGCCCGATGAGCGGGAACGGATCTTCAACCTCGGCTACTTCACGTGGGTGGAGCAGCAGGGCGTGGCGTTCGGCGACTTCGTCGCGCGGCGCGACCAGGCCTTCTGGCGCGACCTGCGGGCCGCCGTCCCCGCCTGGGACGACGCGATCAGGGAGATGAACGCCCGCGCCGGTGTCGAGGCGGGCGGATGACCCAGGCCGATCCCGGGGGCGTGCCCCGTCCCGGTCCCGCGCTCCCGACGGCGCTCGTCTGCGCCGGGTGCGGGCACCGCGTCCCCGACGACGCGCCCCTCGCCTTTGCCTGCCCGGCGGCGCTGCCGGGCGACGACGTGGACCACGTCCTCGTGCGCGTGCTGGACCCGGCGGCCGGGCCCTTCTCCGAGGATCCCGCGGCGCTCAACCCGTTCGTCCGCTGGCGGACCCGCTTCCACGCCTGGCACCGGGCGCGCGCCCTCGGCTGGAGCGACACGGAGTACCGCACCTTCGTCGATCGGCTGAACGCCCAGGTCAGCATGGTCGACGACCACCGGTTCCGGGTCACCCCGTTCGCCCGCAGCGGGCCGCTCTCGGACGCCCTGGGGTTCTCCCCGAGCGGTGGCGTCTGGGTGAAGGATGAGACCGGCAACGTGTCCGGCTCGCACAAGGCGCGGCACCTCTACGGGACGCTGCTGGAGCTGGGCGTGGAGGAGGCGCGACGCCGCGCGGCCGGCGCCGCGCGGGGCGCGGCGGCGCCGAACGACCCGCAGACGGACGGTGCGCCCCTCGCGATCGCCTCGTGCGGGAACGCGGCCCTGGCCGCGGCGGTCGTCGCCCGGGCCGCCGAGCGCCACCTCGACGTCTTCATCCCACCGGAAGCCGATCCCGTCGTGGTGGAACGTCTCCGGTCCCTGGGCGCGACGCTCGCCGTCTGCGAGCGCGAGCCCGGCGTCGCCGGCGATCCGACGTACCACGCGCTGCTGCGCGCGATTGCCGGCGGAGCGGTGCCCTTCACGTGCCAGGGCAACCTCAACGGCCTCGCGATCGAGGGCGGCGAGACGCTCGGCTGGGAGCTGGCGGCCGCCGTCGGCGCCCCGGACGGCCCGCAGCGCCTGGATCGCGTCGTGGTCCAGGTCGGCGGCGGAGCGTTGCTCTCGTCTGTCATTGCCGGCTTGCGATATGGCGACGCCGCGCTGCCCCGGATCCACGCCGTGCAGCCGGCCACGGTCCACCCGCTGGCCCGCGCCTTCGAGCGGGTCCGCGGCCGGATCGCCGCCGGCGAGGCGCCCGACGTCGCCCTCACCGACGCCGCGGGTCACCGCTCGGCCTTCATGTGGCCCTGGGAGCAGGAGCCGCACAGCGTGGCCCATGGAATCATCGACGACGAGACCTACGACTGGCGGGCCTGTGTCGCGGGTATGCTGGCGAGCGGGGGCGGCCCCCTGGTGGTCTCCGAGGCGAGCCTGGAGGAAGCCAACGCGCTGGCCCGGTCGACGACCGGCATCGACGTCGACCACACCGGCTCGGCCGGTCTCGCCGGCCTCATCGACCTCGTGCGGACGCGGGCCGTCATGCCCGACGAGACCGTCGTCATCCTGTTCACCGGCGCCGTGCGGCGCCCGCCCACGCCGGCGTCCGGCGATCGCCCAGTCACTCGTGCGGCGCATCGGCGCCTGCACTCCCAGCACGCCACGAGCGGAGGAATCTGATGCGGAGCTTCCAGGGCCGGGACATCCTGTCCCTCAAGGATTTCAGCCGGGACGAGTTCTTTCGGGTGTTCCAGGTCGCCGACGACCTGCGGCCCTTCGCCCGCGACCGTCGCAACACCGACCTGCTGAAGAACAAGACCCTCCTGACGGCCTTCTACCAGCCCTCGACGCGGACGCGCCTGTCCCACGAGGCTGCCATGCACCGCCTGGGCGGGCACGTCCTCGGGTTCTCCGACTCGAAGATGACGCGGGCCGGCGACTTCTACCAGGAGTCGATCAAGGACACGTTCCACATGCTGGAGTACTACGCCGACGTCATCGCCATTCGGCACTTCCAGCAGGGGGCGCCGGCCGAGGCCGCGAAGTGGTCGTCGGTGCCGATCATCAACTGCGGCGACGGCTGGGGCGAGCACCCGACCCAGGTCCTGACCGACCTGTACACCACGCTGCTGGAGAAGGGGACGCTTGACGGCCTGACCTGGCTGCTCGTCGGCGACATGCGGATGCGGACCATGCATTCGATCCTGTACGCGCTGTCGCAGTTCGACGCCAAGGCGATCGTCGTCGGCCCGCCCGACATGTCGCTCCTCCCGGAGTTCAAGGCGGAGATCGACGCTCTCAACGTGGACTACCAGGAGGCGGGTGACGTCCGCGACGTCATCGGCGAAGCCGACGTGATCTACATGGAGCCGGTCGTGCAGGCCGACTACACCGCGTCGCGCGTGGAGCGGGCCGGTGAGACAGGCCTCACGCCGCCGGAGTACGTCGTGACCCGCCAGCTCCTGCGCGAGAAGGCCAAGCGCTCCTCCATGATCCTCCACTCGCTCCCGCGGATGGACGAGCTGCCCGAGGACGTGGACGCCACCCGCCACCAGCGCTACTGGGCCGAGGCGTTCAACGGGGTCGCGCTCAAGATGGGACTCCTCGCGCTCATCCTCGGCGCGGCAGAGTAGGGGGCCGGCCATGCAGACGGACCTGCGCGGGCGGGACCTCATCAGCCTCCAGGAGTGGACGAAGGACGAGATCGACACCGTCCTGGACGTCGCCATGCAGCTCAAGCGGGAGCGGGCCCTCGGGATCCCGCACCCGCTCCTGCGCGACCGCGTCCTGGCGATGCTCTTCTTCTTCTCGTCGACCCGCACCCGGGCGTCGTTCGAGGCCGGGATGGCCCAGCTGGGCGGGCACGCCCAGTTCATCGAGAGCCGGACCACCCAGATCTCGCACGGCGACACCCCCAAGGAGATCGGCCAGATCCTGGGCCGCTACAACGACGGGATCGCCATCCGGAACGTGGACTGGGGCGTCGGCAACCAGTACATCCGCGACGTGGCCGCCGCCAGCCGGGTGCCGGTCCTCAACATGCAGTGCGACCTCTTCCACCCGCACCAGTCGCTCGCCGACCTCATGACGATCTTCGAGCAGAAGGGCGATCCGCGCGGCCGGACGATCGCGATCAGCTGGGCCTACGCGGCCAGCTACCAGAAGCCGATCAGCGTGCCGGTCGACCTCTCGCTGCTGACCACGCGCTACGGCATGAACGTTCGACTGGTCCATCCGCCGGAGTTCCGGCTGCCGGCCGACATCGTGGAGCAGGCCGCCGAGAACGCCCGCCGCTCGGGCGGCAGCTTCGAGCAGATGGACGACTTCGACGCCGGGATGCTCGGCGTCGACGTCGTCTACGCCAAGAGCTGGGGCGCCATGCTCACGGCCAGGGACGAGACCGACGGCGCCGAGATCGCGAAGAAGTACACCGACTGGATCGCCGACGAGCGGCGCATCGGGATGGCCGCCGAGGACGCGATCTACATGCACCCGCTCCCCGCCGACCGGGGCGTCGAGGTTGCGGACGCCGTCATCGACGGGCCGCACTCGGTGGTCTACGACGAGGCGGAGAACCGGCTCCACGCGCAGAAGGCGGTGATGGCGCTCACGATGCGGTAGCGGGCGGGCCCAGCCTGGGCCGGCGCAAGGTTGGCGCCGTCCGGTGGACGCGGCACCTGCCTTGGGATGCGCCGCCCGCTTCAGAACGTGACGCCGGCCTCAGGACGCGACGTCGGCCGCGCCAAGGTCGGACATCGATGCCAGCAGATCGAGGTCGACCGGCGTGGAAACCGGTCGATCGCTCGGTCGGCCAAGCAGGTAGCCCTGGGCTGCGGTGATCCCGAGTCGCTGGAGCGCGACCAGCTGCTCCGGCGTC
This sequence comes from uncultured Chloroflexia bacterium, assembly GCA_963810065.1. Lineage (GTDB taxonomy): Bacteria > Chloroflexota > Limnocylindria > Limnocylindrales > CSP1-4 > CTSoil-043. The sequence goes on from CAWELX010000006.1 coordinate 381,031, forward strand.
TCGACACCCTCCGCCACGACGGTCGCCCCCGACCGGCGGGCGATCTCGCGGAGGCCGCGGAGCACCGCCATCGAGGACTCCTGGAGCACCCCTCGCTGGACGAGCGACAGGTCGATCTTGACGACGTCGAAGGCGATCTCGCTCAGCATGCGCAGGCCGGCGTTGCCCGCCCCGACATCGTCGGCCGCGATGCGCATGCCGGCGCTGCGCACGCGCTCCAGGTTCAGCTTGAGACGCGAGAGATCCTCGATCGCCTCGCGTTCGGTGAGCTCCACCACGATCTGTCGGGGGTCCAGCCGGCAGTGCCGGAGGATCGCGAGCAGCTCACCGACGTTGAACAGCTCGGTCTCGAGGGTGCGGGGTGACATGTTGATGCTCAGGTACTGGCTGGGTGGGAGCTCGCCCACGCTGGCAGCGATCGTCTCGATCGCCGCCATGTCCAGCTCCACGATCCGGTCGGCGACCTCGGCCGCCGTGAACAGGCTGGATGCGTTGGCGAACCCCGAGTCGAGCGCCGGCCGGACCAGTCCCTCGAAGCCGACGGCGTTGCCGGTGACCAGCGAGATGATCGGCTGGTAGACGGGCCGCAGGGCGCGCCTCGAGGCCACGGAGGACACGGCCTCGGCCAGCTCCTCGGTGGAGCGCTCGTCGCCCGACGTGCCGTGGCGGGCCGGATCGAAGACCTGGATATCCGTCCGCCCGTGACGCTTCGCCCAGTACAGGGCGGCGTCGGCATGATGTGTCAGGCGGACCGCGTCTCCGGACGGGGTGGGGCAGGTGGAGATGCCCGCCGAGAACGAGAAGCGCAGTGTCTCGCGGAGGACCGCGTGGCCGCCCGTGGCGCTGGACAGCAGCCGCCGCGCGACGCCGTGGGCCGTCTCGGCGGTCGTGGCGGGCAGCAGCAGCGCGAACTCGTCGCCCCCGATCCGGAACGACCGATCCGAGGCGCGGTTGGAGGCGCGGATCAGCCTCCCGACGGTGGCGAGGAGCTCGTCGCCCGCGGCATGGCCATCCGTGTCGTTGAGGCGCTTGAGGTCGTCGATGTCGATCACCACGAGCGACAGGGGGCGCCCCTCGCGGACAGCCTCGGCCACCTGGTGGGCCAGCTCCTCCTGGAAGGCCCGGTGGTTCCCGAGCCCGGTGAGGGGATCCCTTCGCGCGTCCAGGCGAGCACGATCGTAGGCATCGAGCGTCTCCCGGAGCTGCGCCTCCAGCGCCTCCACGGGCTCCAGCGCCAGGCGGATGGTGGCTACGGCGACCAGCACGGAGGTGCCGGCGGCGACCACCACCGTGGCAAGGACCAGGGGACCGCCGGCCACGCTGACGACGAGGAGGACGAGGGCGGCGATGGCCCCGCTCGCGCCGAAGCCGCGCACGAGCCAGCGGCGCACGTCCGCCGGGGTGTCCGGCGCGTCGCCGTCATCACCTGCGGGATCGGCGAATCCGGCCGTCGGCGCTGTCGGGTCCATGACGCGCCAAGTCAAGCGGACACGGGCGGCCGGCGCGCCTACCCGGAAGTACCACGCACCGCCCAGCGTGCCGGCATGCCCGGCGGTTGGCATGGCCCGCCCACCCGGCCTGCCGGCGAGCCTCCCGCGGGCGCCCCTCCAGCCCGCCCTGGCAGTGCCGGGCTACCCGAAGATCATGTCCGCCTGGGAGGCGGCAGCCGTGAGCCGGGCGTACCCCGGCTTGATCTGCTCGTTGATGATGCGCAGCCGCTGGTCGAACGGGCAGAACGCGCTCTTGATCCCGTTGAGCGTGAGCCACTGCATCTCGGCGAGGTCCAGGCCGAAGGCACGGACCATCTCGGCGAACTCCGACGAGAGCGTGACGCCGCTCATCAGGCGATTGTCCGTGTTCACCGTCACCCGGAAGCGCAGGCGGCGCAGCAGGTCGATCGGGTGCTCCTCGATGGACGCGACCGCGCCGGTGTGGACGTTCGACGTGGGGCACATCTCCAGCGGGATGCGCCGGTCGCGGACGTAGGCCGCCAACCGGCCCAGGGAGACCCGGCCGTCGTCAGCGACCTTGATGTCGTCCACGATCCGTACGCCGTGGCCCAGGCGCTCGGCGCCGCACCACTGCAGCGCCTCCCAGATCGAGGGCAGCCCGAACGCCTCGCCGGCGTGGATCGTGAAGTGGAAGTTCTCGTGGGCGATCAGGTGGAACGCATCGAGGTGCCGGCTGGGCGGATAGCCCTTCTCCGCGCCGGCGATGTCGAAGCCGACGACGCCCTCGTCGCGGAAGCGGATCGCGAGCTCGGCGATCTCCAGTGACCGCGCGGCGGTGCGCATCGCCGTGACCAGCGTCCGCATCTCGATGGGGTGCCCGGCGCTGCCGCGGCGGAAGCCGGCCAGGACCGCGCGCACGACGTCGTCGAGCGCCATGCCGCCGGCCAGGTGGAGCTCGGGGGCGAAGCGGACCTCCGCGTACACGATGCCGTCCTGGGCGAAGTCCTCGGCGCACTCGGCGGCGACCCGCTCGAGGGCCTCCGGCGTCTGCATGACACCCACGGTGTGTGCGAACCCGTCGAGGTACAGCTCCAGGCTCTTGCGATCGGCCCCGCGCCGGAACCACGCGGCGAGCTCACCGGCGTCGGTCGTCGGCAGGCCGACGTAGCCGCCGTCCCGGGCCAGCTCGATCACCGTCTGCGGGCGCAGCCCGCCGTCGAGGTGGTCGTGGAGGAGCACCTTCGGCGCGGCGCGGATGGTCGCCAGGTCCAGGTCGCCGCGCCGGTGCGACTCGTTCATCTTGCGACCCTCCGTTGAGCCCGTCTGTCGCCTCGCTCGAAGCGTACACCGGACGGCTGCGCCTCCGACCGCCGGGATGCGTGAGCCCTCGGGCGTTCGGCATCTCCCACCGAGCGGAGTGCCGTTCGACTCTGGACCGCCGCCGCGGATCGCCGGACGATCCGGACCGCCCCGATCGCCCGGGGCGGTCCAGCCCGGAGGGCGTGTCCATGCGACGCCTCGTTGCCATCCTTGCTGCGTCCGTCCTCATCCTCTCGTTAGCCGGCCCGGCGCTCGCGACATCGGGATCGGCTCGCGCCCACGGCGTCCACTACTACGTCTCCCTGGGAGACTCCCTGGCGGCCGGGCAGCAGCCGATCGGCGACCCGGACAACATGTACCGGACCAGCCAGGGCTACGCGGACCAGCTCTATCGCATGGCCCGCCTGCGCGACCCGCAGCTGCGCCACCTGAAGCTGGGCTGTCCCGGCGAGACGACCACCACGATGATGGTCGGCGGGATCTGCCCGTACCCGCACGGCTCGCAGCTCGCCGAGGCGATGGCGTTCATCGCCGCCCATCCGACGTCCATCTCCTTCATCACGATCGACATCGGCTGGAACGACTTCGAGTGCCAGGACAAGGTCGAGTGCATCGGGCCCGGCGTCGCCCTGATCGTGGCGAACCTGCCCACGATCCTCGGGACCCTGCGGGCCGTCGCCCCCACGGTGCCGATCGTGGGGATGAACCTCTACGATCCCTTCCTCGCGTTCTGGCTGGCCGGCGACCAGGCGACGGCCCAGCTCTCCGTCCCTGCGATCACCGGGATCAACGACGGTGTCGAGCAGATCTACGCGACGTTCGGCATGCCCGTGGCCGACGTGGAGGGCGCCTTCTCGACGACCCGGTTCTCCCCGCTCGTCTGGTTCCCCGGCCTCGGCAGGGTGCCCCTGAACGTGGCGAAGATCTGCGCCTACACGTGGGTCTGCACCCCGCCGCCGCTGGGACCGGACAACCACGCGACCACCCTCGGGTACTTCGTGATGGCCCGTGCCTTCGCGGCGAAGCTGCATCTCTAGGGTCCTGACCAATTCCGTCGGGCGAGGCCCAGCCTCCACGCACGAATCATGACTTCGAACCCGGGGCCGGCCGCCGCCGGCCCCGGGTCGCCGTCTCCGCCGCCGAGCGAGGGCCGTTTGTCACTGGCGAAGTGCCAAGTGCGCCCGGACCATCTCCGGACAGGGCCGCCTCGCTCGTGCTGCGGAGAGGTGCATGGAGATCGCACCCGGCGTCCACGCGATGCATCTCGTGCGCGTGCGCGCCTTCGCCCTCCTCGAGGATCACGTCACGCTCATCGACGCCGGGTTCGCCGGCTCGCGGGGGCGAATCGCCCGGGGCCTGGAGCGGCACCATCGGGCGCTCGCCGATCTTCGCCGCGTCATCTGCACCCATGGCCACCCGGACCACGCCGGGGGCGTCGCCGAGCTGGAGACGCCCGACGTCGAGGTCTGCATGCACCCGGCCGACGCCGCGCGCCTGCAGCTGGGCATCCGCGACGCCCTCCGGCGGCCGACGCGCGGGCGACTCCTGGCGTCGATCACCCGGCCGCCGGCGCGCGTCCGCCCGATCGAGGATGGGGATGTGCTGCCGGTCCTGGGCGGCCTGCGGGTGGTCCATACGCCCGGCCACACGCCCGGAAGCGTCTGCCTCTACGCCCCGCGCGACCGGATCCTGTTCACGGGCGACGTCCTCCAGCGACGCCGCGGACGCGTCGTCTTCGCCAGCCCCATCTACTCCGACGACCACGGCGCCGCGCGGGCCAGCGTGCGCCGACTCGCCGACCTCGACGTGGCCACGATCGTGTTCAGCCACTACGCACCCCTGACCGAAGGGGCCAACGAGACCCTCGCGACCCTCGCGCGCCAGGCCGGGCACTGAGCCCCGCCGCACCCAGTGGAGGTCCGGACGATGGAGACGCTCGTCGAGCTGGTGGAGGAGGTCGGCGCGAAGTTCGACCGGCGACCGGCGCTCCTGATCCGGCCCTCGTTCCGGACGCGCGTGCTGCGCTACCGCGACCTCCGGACGATGGTGCCGCGCTCCGCGCGCGTGCTCGCCGAGGCGGGCCTCGCCCCCGGGGATCGCGCCATCATCTGGTCCGTGAACCGGCCGGAGTGGGGCCTGGCCTTCTTCGCCGTCGCCCACGCCGGGGCCGTCTCCGTGCCGCTCGACGTGCGCCATCCGCCCGAGTTCGCGCGCAAGATCGTCGATCGCACCGAGGCCACGCTCGTGATCGCGTCGCGCCAGACGGAGAAGGCGGCCCGCGCGCTGGGCCTGCCCGTCGTGATGGTCGAGACGCTGCCCGACCGGGCCCGGAAGGCCGAGCCGCTCCCGGCCCCCCAGATCACCCCCGACGACCTGGCGGAGATCGTCTTCACCAGCGGCACCACCGGCGAGCCGAAAGGCGCGATGCTCAGCCATCGCAACCTGCTCGCCTGCGCCCGCGGGATGACCCAGGTCGTGCCCTTCGACAAGACCGACCGGATGGTGTCGGTCCTGCCGCTCTCGCACCTCTACGAGCAGGTCCTGGGCCTGATCGCCCCCATGACCGTGGGCGCCAGCATCGTCTACCCGGTGAGCCGCCAGCCGATCGTGCTCCTGCGGACCTTCCGCGACTTCCGCGCCTCCATCCTCCTGATCGTGCCACAGGGCCTCCGGCTCCTCGACAACGCGATCGAGCGCAGGGTGGACCAGGCCGGGCGCCGCGGCGCCTTCGAGCGCCTCCACGCGCTTGCCCGTCCGCTCCCGAAGGGCGCCCGGCGCGTCCTGTTCCAGCCCGTTCTCTCGCCCATCGGCGGACGCCTCCACACCGTGGGCGTCGGGGCCTCCGCGATGGAGGTGGATCTTGCCGAGCGCTGGATGGAGATGGGGGTCGACGTCCTCCAGGGCTACGGCGCCACGGAGATGGGCCCCGTGGTGACGTTCACGCGGCCGGAGCGGAACCGGCCCGGGACCGTGGGGGAGCCGATCCCCGGCGTCGAGATGCGGCTCGCCGACGACGGCGAGATCCTGGCCCGGGGCGCCGGGCGCTTCGCGGGCTACTGGCGCAACCCCGAGGCCACCGCCGCCGCCATCGACACGGAGGGCTGGTACCACACCGGCGACCTGGGCGAGCTCTCCCGGGAGGGGTTCCTCGTGTTCCGGGGTCGCAAGAAGGACATGCTCGCGCTCCCCGACGGCCAGAAGGTCTACCCGGAGGACGTGGAGGCGATCCTGCGCCTGGACCCGCGCCTCACCGATGCGGCCGTGGTCGGCTGGCCCGCCGGGGCCGACCTCCGCGTCCACGCCGTCCTGCTGCTGGACGACCCGGCCCTGGCCGACGACGTGATCCGCGTCGCCAACACGCGCCTGGCGCCGCACCAGCGCATCCGGGCGCACACGGTGTGGCCCGACGAGGACATGCCCCGCACCCACACGCTCAAGGTCAAGAAGCTGGAGGTGCTCGCCCGCCTCCCCGAGCTGACGGCGGCGGGGAGCGATCCGGCCACTCCGGGCGCGACCCGGATCGGGGCGGGGCTCGAGACGGTTCCCGCGGACCCGGTCACGGCCGTGATCGCCTCCGTGGCCGGCGTCCCGGCCGACCGGCTCCTCCCCACGGCGCGCCTGGAGTCCGACCTCGAGCTGGACTCCCTGCGCCGCGTCGAGCTCCTGGGGGTCATCGAGGACGAGCTTGGGGTCTACCTCGACGACGACGCGCTCCTTCCCGACGCCACCGTGGCCGACGTCGCCGCGATCGTCGAGGCCGCCCGTGGCGTGAAGCGCAAGCCGATGCGCTGGAGCTGGCCGCTGAGCCCCGCGGTCCGGGCGATCGGCCTGGCGTTCCAGCTCTTCCTGATGTACCCGTTCGTGGCCCTCTTCTACCGCGTCCGGACGACGGGGATGGAGGCGTTCCACGGCCTGGACGGGCCGGTCCTGATCACGCCCAACCACTGCCTCCACCTGGACAACGCGATCATCCTCAGCCGGCTCCCGCTCTCGGTCCGCTGGAAGCTGTCCGTGGCGGCCGGCGCCGAGACGATCTACGGCAACCCGTTCCGCGGGATCCTCGCCTCGATCCTGGCGAACGCCTTCCCCCTATCGCGCGAGGGTTCGGTGCGGCGCAGCCTGGAGCTCCTGGGCTCGCGCCTGGACCGCGGCTACAACATCCTGCTCTACCCGGAGGGCAAGCTGACGCTGGGCGGGCCGCTGCAGGAGTTCAAGGCGGGCGCGGGCCTGATCGCCGTGGAGGGCGGGACCCCGATCGTCCCCGTCAAGCTGCGGATCAACCGCATGTCGATCATCGACCGGCGCCGGCTGCCAGGCCCGTTCCGGGGTGACGTGGAGTTCGTGGTCGGCGCGCCGATCATCTTCGACTCCGACACGGATGCCGCCGTCGCCACGCTCCGCCTGCAGGAGGCCGTCGCCGCGCTGTAGGCCGGGCGGCGCCGCGCATCGGGCGGAGCCACGCCCGATCGCTGCGCCGTGGGGTTGGTGTCGCCCGGGGTTCCCTTCGTCGCGGGCGCCCGGGGCCAGGCGCCGCCGCTTCAGCCTCCGGCGGGGAGCGCCCGGTCCTCGATCTCCCAGGCGTGGTCCAGCCAGTGCCAGGCGGCGCGCCGGACGTAGTAGCGCGGGAGCCACGGCGTCGCGACCCTGCTCGGGTCGGTGACCGGCAGGCCCAGGGCACGTGCCCGGAGGGTTGCGACAGCAGTTGCGTGAACGTCGACGATCGGCGCGGGGCCGGTGGCCGCCTTCGGGGGCCGGGCGCCCAGCTGGACGAGGTACGCGCGGTCCGCATCCTCGACGTGGGCGACGAGCCTCGCGAGGTCGCGGCCGCCGCCGCGTGGGCCCTTCGCCAGCTCGGTGTTCGCGTGACGTTCGGCCGCCGCCTCGAAGGCCGTCCATGCGGCCTGCAGGATCACGGCCTGCCGCTCCAGCTCGGCCCCGTCCAGCAACGTCGCATCCTCGGGCAGGGGCACGCCGGGCGCCCCGAACTCGGTGGTGCTCGTGCCCGGGATCCGGGCGACGACCACGAGTCCGGAACGATCCGCCGGCGGCTGGAGCTCGATCCCCGATGCCGAGACGACGCTCCCGTAGCGCGGCCCGGCTCGGAGCAGCGCGTCGAGTGCCTCGTCCTCGTTGCGGCCGGCGCGCGTCCAGCCCGGCCAGTCCACCGCGACCGCGAACGTCCGCCGCGGAACGCATTCCAGGGAGACGCGCACGGGTTCGATCATCGTCGCCCGATGGTACGGCCACGACCCCGTCGCGCGCCGGCAGACGGCCACGACCCCGTCGCGCGCCGGACAGAGTGCCTCGCAGCACGCCGCGATGTCTGACGGCATCCGGGCGGACGGCAAACGGCCCTGTCGGGGCAGCCGCGTGGTGGGCGACGATCGGGATGCAGATCCGGTTCTTGAAGGGAGAGGCTCGGGCTCGCGCCAGCGGAGGAACCATGCGCATCGACGTCGCCCTCGTCCCATCCGAGGCGAAGCGCTGGAGCGGTGCCGTGTGCGTCGTCGTCGACGAGCTGCGGGCCAGCTCCATGATCGTCCGGCTCCTCGAAGGCGGCGCGGATGCCGTCGTCCCGGCGGCGAGCCTCGCGGAGGCGCGACGCCTCGCCCGGCAGCTCGGCCCGGCGGCGCTCCTGGCAGGGGAGCACCGGGTCGTCCGTGTGCCCGGGTTCGACCTGGGGAACTCGCCCGCCGAGGCGATGGCGGCCGACGTCTCCGGGCGGACCGTCGTCCTCTCGACGCGCAACGGAACCGGTGTCCTCCGCGGGCTGCCGGCGGGCACGCCCGTGCTGATCGGGTGCCTCCTCAACGCCACGGCCGTGGCCCGCGCCGCATTCGCGCAGGCTCGCGTGACAGGGACCGACCTGGGCATCGTGTGCGCCGGGCGGCGGGGCAGCTTCGCCATCGACGACGCGATCGCGGCTGGCGCGATCCTGGATCGGGTCCTGGCCGAGGCGGGCCTCGACGATCGCGGCCTGCTGACGGCGGACGGCCGCCTGGATCGCCGCGCTCCGCGCGAGCCCGCGGACACCCTGGTCCTCACCGACGCGGCCCGCGCCGCGCTCCACCTCTGGCGCACCACGCCTGACGTGGTCGCCGCCCTCGAGGCCTCGTCCAGCGGCCTCGTCCTCGCCGCGGTCGGGCTCCTCGTGGATGTCGTCGCCAGCCTGCCGGTGGACGCGAGCGGGATCGTCCCGATCCTCGTGCCGGGAGCGCTGCCCCACATCGAGCGTCGCGAGGCCTGACGGGATCAGCGGTCACGTCGCGTTGCGGGGTCGAGCCGGTGGTTTCTGGCACAATCGTCCTCGGTCCCCGCGTGCCGTCGATCTCGACTCCTGCGCGGTCGGGCCGCCCGGACGGCTGGAGCGGCCGCGCGTCGACCGCTCCCGGGCGCCACTGGAGGTTTGCCGCACGTGACTCGTCTTCCGATTGCCGCGCTCATGGTCGTGGCGCTCGCGTGCGCCGCCTGCGGCAGCACCCCGTCGCCCGCGCCATCGCTCTCGCCCTCGGCGGACGCGACGCCGACCGCCGTGACGCCCGCGACGGCGCCCGCGTCCGCCGCGCCGTCCGCGGCGCCCGCACGCCACGCCGACCCGGCACTGGAGGCGCTCCTGCCCGAGACGCTCGGTGGCGTCAGCCTCGTCACCGAGAGCCAGCACGGCACGGACCTCACGGGCAAGAGCGACGCGCTCGACGCGATGCTCGCGGGTCTCGGGAAGACCATCGCGGACTTCACGGTCGCGAGCGCCTACTCGCCCGCCGGCGACGTCGAGGCCCAGGCGGGGGCCTGGCGCATCGCCGGAGCGACGCCGGAGACGCTGCTGCCCGCGTTCGTGGCCACGGTGCAGGCGTCGAGCGCGACGAAGCTCACCGTGTCCGAGATCACGCTCGGCGGACACGACGTCACCCAGATCGGCGTCGCGGGCGAGCTCGCCCAGGGCCCGCTCTACGCCTACGCGAAGGACGACGTGATGCTCTTCGTCCAGACCCCGGATCCGAAGCTTGCCGAGGAAGCCCTCGCCAGGATGCCCTGACGGGGTTCGGACTGTCCTGCACCTCGGGCAGGGGCCACCGGGCCGGCGGCGTCGCTACAGCTCGGCGTTGACGATGAAGCCCGCGTCCACGAGGAGCGTGGCCGACGTCACGTAGCTGGCGTCGTCCGAGAGCATGAAGGCGATGGCGGAGGCCAGCTCCGACGGGTCGCCGATGCGGTGGAGCGCGATCCGGTCCAGGTAGTACTTGAGGACCTCCGGCGCGGCGTCGAGCAGGGGCGCGCTCATGTTGGTCTCGACAGCCCCGGGCTCGATGACGTTGACTCGGATGCCGTGCTCGCCCAGGACCGCTCCGAGCGCCTTGCCGAGCATGCTGATGGCGCCCTTGGTGCCGCAGTACGCCGTCTGGCCTGGCGCGCCCACGTGTGCGGAGATCGAGCTGACCATGCAGATCGCCCCGCCGTGGCCCTCGCGCATCATCTGCTTGGCGCCCTCGGTGACGACGATCCAGGTCCCCCGGACGTTCGTCTCGAAGAGCTGGTCGAACTCCTCGACCGAGGTCTTGTCCCAGTCCATGAACGGGTTGATCGCGGCATTCGAGACGACGTAGTCGAGGCGCCCGCCACGGGCGGCGACCTCGGCCACCATCGCCGTGACCGCGACGGGATCCCGCATGTCGGCGACGACCGGGAACGCCTCGCCGCCGGCCTCGCGGATGAGGCGCAGCGTCTCGGTCGGGTCTCCCGTCGGTCGCTGGTTGACGCCGACGATCGCACCCTCGGCCGCGAGCCGTACAGCCGTCGCGCGCCCGATTCCGTTCGTCGCGCCGGTGACCAGCGCGACCTTGCCCGCAAACCGCTTCTCCATCATGTCCTCCGTAGGGCGCCGGCTCGTGCCGGCCACCCGCTAGTCGGCCGAGATCTTGGACTTCGCACCGGGCATCGTCTGGCCGCCGTCCACGTGCCACACGTTGCCCGTGATCCACGACGCCTCGGGGGCCGTCAGCGCCGCCACCCAGTAGCCCAGCTCGTCGGCGGTCCCCATGCGGGAGATCGGCAGCTCGGCGGCCATGCGGCGGTAGGCTCCCGGCACGTCGTCGCCGGCCCACGACAGGTGGATCGGCGTGTCCACCGGGCCAGGGGCGACGCAGTTCACGCGGATCCCGAACGGCGCCAGCTCGGCGGCCAGCGAGCCGGTGTGGTACTCGATGGCCGCCTTGGTCATGCCGTAGATCGACTGGCCCGGGATGAACAGCGATCCCGAGGAGGACGAGACGTAGACCACGGCCGGCGCGTCGGACTCCTTCAGCCAGGGGAGCGCCGCCTGGACCAGGAAGTACGGCCCCCGGACGTTCACGGCCACGTGCGTGTCGAAGACGTCCGGGCTGACGTTCTCGAACGGCCCCGTCCTGATCGTCGCCGCGTTGTTGACGATCACGTCGATCCGTCCCCAGGCGGCCACGACGGCGTCGACGATGGCCCACGGAGCGCCGATGTCGCCCATGTCGGCGGGGACGACGAGCGCGCCGGCGCCGGCGGTGCGCACCTCGTCCGCGGTGCGCACCAGCTCGGATCGGCGGCGGCCCGCCAGGGCCACCGCGGTGCCCATCGCGGCGAGCCGGCGGGCCGTGGCGGCGCCGATGCCGGTACCGCCTCCGGTGACGATGGCGACGCGCGTCGGCTGGTCCATCCAGGTTCCCTTTCCGTGGTGGGCGTGCACCGTCAGGACGGCGGCCCTTCTCAGAAGATGGCGATCGGGTTCCAGGGCGAGCCGGTGGCGCCCGGAAGGCGCAGCGGGAGCCCGACGACCATGAACTCCCAGCGGCCCTCTGCCTCGCAGGCCGCCGCCAGCTCCTCGAGCTGCAGGCTGTCGGAGATGCACATGCCCATCGCCGTCAGCTGCAGCGGGTGGATCGGGTAGGGCATCTCCTCGACGTTGCTGGGGACGGTCTCGCCGTCGCCGTCGGGCAGGAAGGCCGCGATCTTCCGCTCGTGCATCCAGGGGATCGTGTCGACGTGGAGGCCGGCCTTGCCCTCGCCCGCCGGTGGGTAGTCGTTGCTCCAGGCGCCCAGCGCGAGCCGTCGGGCGTGATGGCCGGTGCGGAAGACGAGGATGTCGCCTTCGCCCAGCCTGCACGCCCTCGGCCTGCTCGATGGCTTCGAGCTCCGCCCGGTTCACCGCCTCGCCGGGCTCGAGCCAGTGGCACGCCGCGATATCGGGCGGCGTCGAGCAGGACGCCGCGGCCCACGATCCCGTTCGCGTAGGCGGCGATGCTGCCCCAGTCGGATCCCTTCGACGTGAGGGTGGCCACCGGCTTGCCGTTGTAGAGCTCGCCGCGATACCCGACGTGGTTGAGGGCATCGATGTGGGTGTGGCAGTCGCCGTGGCTGACCATGCCCAGGAAGCACATCCCGAACGTGAGCCCGCTGGCGCTGATCGGGATGTCGTGGTTCAGCGAGATGAAGTGGTAGGCGGGGTTGGGGTTGTCCGGTCCCGCCACCTTGTTGATGGGGATCGCCATGGATACCGTGCGGCCGCTCCGGACCAGCGTCGCGGCCGCGGCCCGCTTCTCTGGGGTGAGGTAGTTCAGCGTCCCGAGCTCGTCGTCCGGTCCCCAGCGTCCCCAGTTCTTGACCTGCTCGAAGAGCCGGTCGAACTCGGCGAGGGAGACGGGCTCGGGCAGGGTCAGCGCTCGTGCCATGGGAGGTTCACCTCCACTGCGGTGCGGCTTCGGGACGCCCCGGGCCTGGTTCCATCCGGGCCGCGTGCGCTCCGAAGGGAATGAGAAGGGAGGCCGGCCGAGACCGACCTCCCTTCGTGGCTCAGCGCGAGGCTGGCTGCTACTGGGCGGGCTTGGTGGCCTCGAGGACGACGTCGACGTTGTCCTTGGTGACGAAGATCAGGCCCGAGTCCCCACGCGCCGGCAGCGGGTTCTGGAGCCACTTGTCCATGTTCAGGTTGCGGATGATGTCGTTGTAGAACGTGTAGAGATAGAAGACTCCGAAGAAGTCCATCGTCTCGTACTTTTCCATGTTGATCATCAGGACCTTGCCGTCCTTGACCGTGTTCAGGAACTCACGGCCGGCCTCGTTGGACGTGATGATGATCTTGCCCGCGCCGGACTCGTCGACGGCCCGGACGATGCCGGGGCCGGCCTCGGAGTCGAAGCCGACCATGCCGGTCAGGTCAGGGTTGCCCTGCAGGATGGCGGCGGTGTTCGCCGCGACCTGCTCGACGTTGGTGCCGGACTCCTCGTCGGCGACGACCTCCACGCCCGGGCACTCGGCCTTGAGGGCGTCACGGAGGCCCTGCCGGGCGGAGCGGAAGTTGCGACGCGGCGAGGAACGAGATCGTCCCGATCTTGCCGGTCGTGAGGCCCGCATCCGCGTGGTACTTGCACTGGTACTGGCCGTGCTGGTAGCCGAGGTTGTACCAGTCGGTGCCGATGTAGGTCAGGCGCTTGGACATCGGCAGGTCGCCGTCGGTGACGATCGTCGGGACCTTCTTGTCGATGCACTTGTCGACCTCGGCGGCGAGGGCGTCGTCCCAGCCACCGACGACGATCACGCCGGCCGGGTTCTTGGTGCACTCGGCGTCGACCGTGGTGATGAACGCGGCAAGGTCGACCGAGGTCGGCCCGGCGATGCGGACCTTGACGTTGAGCGCCTTGCGCGCAGCCTCGAGGCCCGGGTAGACGCGCTCGACGAAGAGCGGCAGGTTCGAGGCGTTGCTGATCCAGACGTACTCCTGGTCGGCCCGGCTCGCGTCGCCGATCGGCACGCTCGAGCCCGCGGGGGTGCCGGAGCTGGTGCCGTTCGGGTCGGTCGCGGCGAGGACGATGTCGACGTTGTCCTTGGTGACGAAGATCAGGCCCGAGTCCCCACGCGCCGGCAGCGGGTTCTGGAGCCACTGGTCCATGTTCGAGGTTCCGGATGATGTCGTTATGGAACGTGTAGAGATAGAAGACTCCGAAGAAGTCCATCGTCTCGTACTTTTCCATGTTGATCATCAGGACCTTGCCGTCCTTGATCGTGTTCAGGAACTCACGGCCGGCCTCGTTGGACGTGATGATGATCTTGCCGCCGCCGGACTCGTCGACGGCCCGGACGATGCCGGGGCCGGCCTCGGAGTCGAAGCCGACCATGCCGGTCAGGTCAGGGTTGCCCTGCAGGATGGCGGCGGTGTTCGCCGCGACCTGCTCGACGTTGGTGCCGGACTCCTCGTCGGCGACGACCTCCACCCCCGGGCACTCGGCCTTGGAGGGCGTCACGGAGGCCCTGGCGGGCGGAGCGGAAGTTCGACGCGGCGAGGAACGAGATCGTCCCGAGCTTGCCGGTCGTGAGGCCCGCATCCGCGTGGTACTTGCACTGGTACTGGCCGTGCTGGTAGCCGAGGTTGTACCAGTCGGTGCCGATGTAGGTCAGGCGCTTGGACATCGGCAGGTCGCCGTCGGTGACGATCGTCGGGACCTTCTTGTCGATGCACTTGTCGACCTCGGCGGCGAGGGCGTCGTCCCAGCCACCGACGACGATCACGCCGGCCGGGTTCTTGGTGCACTCGGCGTCGACCGTGGTGATGAACGCGGCAAGGTCGACCGAGGTCGGCCCGGCGATGCGGACCTTGACGTTGAGCGCCTTGCTGGCCGCCTCGAGGCCCGGGTAGACGCGCTCGACGAAGAGCGGCAGGTTCGAGGCGTTGCTGATCCAGACGTACTCCTGGTCGGCCCGGCTCGGGTCGCCGATCACGACGTCCTGACCCGTGGGTCCGGTGCCGGAGCTCGGCGCCGGCGTTGCCTCGCCGCTCGGTACGGGGGTTGCCTCACCGCTCGGCGCGGGGCTCGTGGACGGCGAGCACGCCGACAGCGCGAACAGCGCCACGAGCATGATCGCCAGGTACCTCTTCCCTCTCACGGTTCCTCCTATGCGCTCCGTGAACCGGCCGTTGCCGCGACGTGACGTGCCGCGAACGTGGCGGGCACCCTGGCCGGATGCCGCCCCTGTCAGGTGAGTCGACTCATACGCGGATCCTGGCCCTGGCGAACTGATCCAGTCCGACCGAGATGAGCAGCACCAGGCCGACCACGATCTGCTGCCAGAAGGGGCTGATGCCGGCGATGATCATGGCGTTCTGGATGATGGCCATGAAGAGGACGCCCAGGAATGCGCCGGGGATCGTGCCGACGCCGCCCGCGAGGCTGGCCCCGCCCAGGACGACGGCCGTGATCACCTTGAGCTCCACGCCCGGTCCCGGCGAGGACCACCGCCGTGTTCAGCCGCGATGCCAGGAGCGCGCCGGCGAAGCCCGCCAGGAGGCCCATGCGCGATGAACGCCAGGAACACGGTTCGGTCGACGTTGATGCCCGAGAGCTTGGCTGCCCGGGCGTTGCCGCCGATGTAGTAGTACTGGCGGAAGAAGCGCGTCCGGGCGACGAGAAAGCCGAACAGCAGCCACGGTGGCGGCCATGAACCAGAACGGCGAGTAGATCCCCAGGATCTGGGTCTGGCCGAAGACCTGGTACCCGTTCCCGATGTTTGCGACGCCGGCCGGCGCCACGATCTGCAGTCGCGCCGCGGTAGATCGAGACGGTGGCCAGCGTCGCGATCAGGGCGTTGATGCGGAACTTGGTGACGAGGAAGCCGTTGATGCCGCCGAGGAGCGATGCCCCAGACGCAGCCCGACGAGGAACGCGACCAGCGGTGGCAGGCCCATGTCCTTGGCCGCGAGCCCGGCGATGATCCCCGAGAAGGCCAGGATGCCGCCGATCGAGAGGTCGAACATCCCGCCGATCATCAGGACCATCATCCCGCAGGCCAGGATGCCGGTCTGCGCGGTGTCGAGCAGGACGACCGCTGCATTTGCCGGACGTCGGGAAGGTGTTGGGGCTCGTGATCGTCATCACGACGACCACGACCGCGATGAGCGCGACGAGGAGCAGCGGCCGGTCCATGGCCACGCGCAGGAGCAGGCGCTCGGCAGAGGACTTCTGCGGCGGACCCGCGGGTGCCGCGTGCTTCTCCGGCGGGCGCAGCCCGACGGCTCCAGCCGCGGCTCCGGCCGCCTCGACGTCGCTGCTCATGCTGCACCTCGCTGTGAGTTCCCGGACTTCGGCGCGGCCAGGCTCAGGATGGAGAGCTCGTCGGCGCTCGGCGGCATTGAGCTCGCCGGCGACCCGGCCTTCGGACATGACGACGATGCGGTGCGGAGATCGCGAGGACCTCGGGCAGGTCCGAGGACACCACGAGCAGGGCGATGCCGGACGCCGCGAGGTCGCGCAGGATGCGGTAGATGTCGGCCTTGGAGCCGACGTCGACGCCGCGCGTCGGCTCGTCGACGATGAGGATGCGCGGCTTCCGGGCCAGCCACTTCGCCAGCAGGACCTTCTGCTGGTTGCCGCCGGACAGGTTGCGCACCTCGCGCTTGACGTTCGGCGTCGCGATGCGGAGCTCCTCGACGTAGTCCTCGGCAACGCTGCGCGACCTCGCCGTCCGACAGCAGGCCGCCGTGGGTGTACGCGGGCAGGTTCGCCGGCGACGACGTTCGCGGCGATCGCTGAAGTCGATGAACAGGCCGCCCTCCTTGCGATCCTCGGGCAGCATCGAGATGCCCGCCGCCATCGAATCGAGGGGGCTGCGCGGGACGTCAGGTCTTGCCGTCGACGGCGACCCGGCCGGACTGGATCGGCCGGGCGCCGAAGATCGCCTCGCAGATCTCGGTCCGCCCGGCGCCGAGCAGGCCGGCCAGGGTCAGACGATCTCGCCGTATCGCACGCGAGAACGAGACGCCCAGCACGGGCTCCGCGACCAGGTCGATCGGACCTCGAGCGCCACCTGGGCGTCCGGCGGCGCGCGCCGGGGATCAGGCTCGAACGAGAGCTCGCGGCCGACCATCAGCGCGATCAGGTCGTCGTGGGTCACGGCGGACGGTGTCGCGCACGCCGGTCACCCGGCCGTCCTTCAGGACGGTCACGCGGCTCGCGATCTCGAAGATCTCGGCCATGCGGTGCGACACGTAGATGATCGCGACGCCCTGCTCCGCGAGCCGGCGGAGCACCCGAAAGAGGTGCCGGCTCTCGTTGATCGTCAGGGACGACGTCGGCTCGTCGAGGATCAGCAGCTTGAGCTCGTGGGACAGGCCCTTGGCGATCTCGACCATCTGCTGCTGCCCCGGCGACAGGTCGCCGACCTGGCGTGCCCGGATCGATGTCGACCTCGAGGTCGGCGAGGATCTCGCGCGTCCGCTCGAACATCGGGCCGCGCCGGATGACGCCGAAGCGGTTGGTCGGCTGGCGGCCGGCGTAGACGTTCTCGGCGACGCTGAGCGCGCCGACGAGGCTCCGCTCCTGGAAGACCATGGCGACGCCGGCGTCGGCGGCGCCCTGCTCGGTGAGGCCCGGCGATCGACGCGCCGTCGAGCTCGATGTCGCCGCTGTCGGGCTGGTAGACGCCGGCGACGAGGTGCATCAGCGTCGACTTGCCGGCGCCGTTCTCGCCGATCAGCGCGTGGATCTCGCCGCGGCGGACGTCGAGCGAGACGTCGTCGACCGCCGTCACGCCGGGGAAGGTCTTCGTCACGCCCCGGATCACCAGCATGGGGCGCGCCGCGACTGCCGCCTCCGCCGGGGGTGACGCGCCGACGGCCTGGGCCACGTCGGGTTCCCGGACGTCGTCCGGGCTCATCGCCAGCCGCCCGGCACGGATGCCACGCGGCTCGCGGGCTGCTCCATCTTCCGTCTCCTCTCGGGTGTGTCGTCCCAGTGGCTCATTCGGAGCCAGCGCTCACCTTCGGATCGGTCGTTGCGAAGCCATTCGTCCGGGCATCCGGCGTGCGAACCCTGCTCTTCGCCCGGAGCGCGGCAGACCGCCCACCGGGGGATCGACGCCCAGCCTTCCGCACTATGCCGGGGTTCGTCGCGGGCTGTCAAGTAATTGCGCGGAAGATGCATGATCATGACACCGAGGCTTCGATCGGCCCATCCGCCGGGACCAGCGGTGCGCAGGCGATCGTTGCGAACGCGGCCGGATCCAGCGCCCGCCGGCCGACGAACAGGCCGTCGACGCCGGGCTGTCCGAGGACCGTCGGGGCGACCGTCTCGTCGACGCTCCCGCCGTAGATCACCCGCACGGCGTCGCCTCCGTCGAAGGTGCCGGCCAGCCAGCTGTGGATCCCCTGGTGCACGGCTCGAACCTCATGCGGCGCGGCCGCAGCAGCGTTCTCGCCGATCGCCCAGACGGGTTCGTAGGCGATGACGACGCCGCCGATCGACCCCGCGGGCACCTGCTCGAGACACCGCTCGAGGTCCGGCAGCACCGACCCGAGGGCCGCCTCCGGCCCGCGCCGGCCCGCCTCCCCCACGCACAGGATCGGCGTCATGCCCCAGCGCAGGATCGCCCCGACCTTTGCCGCGATGAGGTCGGGTGTCTCGCCGTGATCACGGCGCCGCTCTGAGTGGCCGACCTCCACGTACCGGCAGCCCAGGTCCGCGAGCATGGGCGCCGATACGTCGCCCGTGTGGGCGCCCCAGTCGTCCGGATGCACATCCTGCCCTCCCCACGCCACGTTGCTCCCGGCCAGCCGCTCGCGGGCGACGAAGATCGCCGGGAAGGGCGGCAGGATGAACAGGTCACGGTCGGAGATGCCGGCCACCAGCGGCCGGAGGACGTCGAGGTAGACCCCGGCCTGGGTCGGGGTGAGGTTCATCTTCGAGCTGGTGCCGATGAGCGGACGCATGATCCTCCTCGGTGCCGATGCGATGGCGGCCCAGCCGCGTGGCCCGCTGGGTCGCCTGGCCTCAATGGCCGGCTGCCTCGTGCCTGCCGCGGCCGCCGGCGATCATGTAGCGCTCCCCGGTGATGCGTGGGCGGAGCGGACCGTGCGCGAGTGGTCTGCGAGCCGCCGCCGATGGCTGGACCGCACAGGCGATGTGGCGTGCCCGCGGTGCATCAATGGTCCGACTCCGCCCGCAGCTCCGCGTAGTCCCCCAGGCAGAGATCCATCGGGTCGAGCCGCCTGAGCTGCACGCAGACATGGTCCGCTCCGGCCTGTACGTGCTCCCGGACGCGGGCCATCACGGCGGCAGCGCTGCCCTGCGCGACAACGGCGTCAAGCAGACGGTCGCTGCCGCCGTCCGCGAGATCGCCATCGGCCCATCCAAGCCGGCGCAGGTTGGCGGCGTAGTTCTCGATGAGCAGGTAGCGGGCCGCATACAACCTGGCTGTCGCCCGCGCCCGGTCTCGATCCGTGTCGATCACGCCGGCAACGTGGACGGCCAGCACCGGCCCCGGGCCGAGCACTTCCCGGGCACGCCGAGTGTGCTCGACCGGGACGAAGTACGAGTGCACCCCGTCCGCCCGTTCGGCAGCGAGCTCGAGCATCCGGGGACCAAGGGCCGCGAGGACCGTGGGCGGGACGGGCGCGCCTGCCGGTCCGTTCCAGGGAGCCGCGTCCATCGCGTCGAGATAGGCGCGCATTGTGGCGACCGGGCTCCCATAGGTGCCGCCGCGCCGGGCCACCGACGGAGCGTGGCTCACGCCGATCCCCAGCACGAATCGGCCCGGATACGACTCCGCGAGGGTGCGTGCGCCGCCCACCGTCGCCATGGCGTCGCGGGCGTAGATGTTCGCAATCCCGGTTGCCATGGTCATCCGGCGGCTCCGGGCCAGGGTCGTCGCGGCGAAGGCGAACGCATCCCTGCTGCCGAAGCCCTCCGGGACCCAGGTCGCCCGGTAGCCGAGTCGTTCGAATGCCGCCACTGCGGCCGTTGCCTCGGCCGGGCCGTGGAGCTCCAGCGCGGAGCTCCATACGCCGAGTTGCCCGAGCTGGGCGCGCAGCGCGTCCTGCTGGTTCGTCATCGCTCGGACTCCTCGAGCTCCTTGGCACTCCATCGGCGCCTTGGATCAGACGGATCCATCGCCACCGTTCGTTGAAGAACGTCCTGGACCGTCAGGGGCTCGACCTCGAGCCCGCTGGCCGCCTTCTAGTGCATGCCGCGGCCCCCGGCCACGATCAGCAATTCCCCCGTGATGAAGGCCGCCTCCGAGGAGGCGAGGAACACCGCCGAGGCCGCGACATCCTCCGGCGTCCCCCAGCGAGCGAGGGCGGTCTCGGCGAGGATCCGCTGGTGCACCTCCGGGTCGAGCTCCTCGATCATGTCGGTCCGGATCCAGCCGGGGCAGATGGCGTTGACGGTGATGTGCGGGCCGAGGGCAAGCGCCATCGCCTTCGTGAGGCCGTTCAGGCCGGCCTTCGAGACGACGTACTCGGTGAACCCCATGGCCGACGGGTGGTACAGCCCCGAGTTCGACGACATGTTGATGATGGTGCCGGACTGCTGGCGCAGCATGATCGGGACCACTGCCTTGGACATGAGATAGGGGCCCTTGAGGTTGATGTCGATCGTCCGGTCCCAGTCGTCCTCGGTCGTCTGGAGGACGCTCTTGGCGATATGGATGCCGGCGTTGTTGACCAGGATGTCGACCCGCCCGAAGCGGTCCATCGTCGCGGCGACCAGGGCGCTCGCGTCGCCAGCCCGCGACACGTCGGCCCGGACCGCGATCGCGTCACTGCCGCGCGCCGTGATGCCCGCCACGACCGCCTCCGCGTCCGCTGACGCCGAGACGTAGTTGACGGTCACCTTCGCTCCCTCGTCCGCGAAGCGCTCGGCAATTGCGCGGCCGATGCCACGCGAGGCCCCGGTCACGATGGCGATCTTGCCCTCGAGCTGTTGCTGGCTCATCGTTCGGCCTCCTGCCTGCACTCCGGGGCTCGCCGCTGCCGGCCTGGCTCGGCCGTCACCCACGCGACCAGTGCCTAGCTCCTCTCCAACACGGACCTGACGCCGGCGACGATGTCGTCAACCTGCGGCACGGACGCCCGCTCCAGGGCCAGGTTGAAGGGGATCACGGTGTTCTTGCCGGCCACGCGGACGATCGGCGCCCGCAGCCGGCCGAACGCCAGCTCGGCGACCATGGCCGCCACGTCGCTGGCCACGCCGCCGCGCTTCACGGCCTCCTGGGCGATCACCAGCCGGCCCGTCCGACCCACGGATTCCAGCACGGCGCCGGTGTCCATGGGCGTCAGCGTGCGGAGGTCCAGCACCTCGACGGAGATCCCCTCGTCCGCGAGCTGCTCGGCCGCCTTCAGGCTCTTGGTGACCATGTGCGACCAGGCGACGAGGGTCACGTCGGAGCCGGGGCGCTTCACGTCCGCCCGGCCCAGCGGGACGAGGAAGTCCTCGTCCTCGGGGACCTCCCCGTCGGTCAGGTACAGGAGCTTGTGCTCGATGAAGATGACCGGGTCGTCGTCGCGGATCGCGGACTTGAGCAGGCCCTTCGCGTCCGCGGGGGTCGACGGCATGACGACCTTCAGCCCCGGCACGTGGTAGAAGAGCGCCTCGAGACTCTGCGAGTGCTGGCCGGCCAGCGAGTTCCCCGCGCCGCCCTGGGTCCGGATGACGAGGGGCACGTGTCCCTGGCCCCCGGACATGAACCGGTACTTCGCGGCCTGGTTCACGACCTGGTCCATGGCCAGGAGCAGGAAGTCCACGAAGAGCATCTCGACGACAGGGCGCGAGCCGGCGATCGCCGCGCCGGCGCCCAGGCCCACGAAGCCGGCCTCGCTCAGGGGCGTGTCGATGACGCGTCCCGCGCCGAACTGCGCGATCAGGCCCTCGGTCACCTTGTACGAGCCGCCTCGCTCCCCGATGCCCTCGCCGATGCAGAAGACCGAGGGATCGCGCTCCATCTCCTCGCGGAGCGCGTCACGGAGAGCCTCGCGATACTTGAGCTTCGCCATCGTTCCTTCCGCCTGCTGTCCCTGTCCCGCGGCCCTGGTCCGGCCGCCGGCCGTGTCGTCGATCAGAGCGTTGCCACCTCGGCCAGGAAGGCCTCGACGGACGGCTCCGGGCTGGCATCTGCGAACGCGACGGCCTCATCGATCTGTCGCTCGACCTCGGCGTCGATCCCCGCGATGGCCGATGGGTCGACCCCCGCGCCCGAGAGCCGCTCCCGGAGCACGAGCAGCGGGTCGTGCGCTTTCCAGCGCTCCAGCTCGTCCTTCGGCAGGTAGAGGCCGGGGTCGTTCACGTGGTGGCCACCGTGGCGGTAGGTGAGGCATTCGATCAGCGACGGGCCCTCGCCGGCGCGCGCGCGCCGAAGCGGCTCCTGCATCGCCTCGTACACCAGCGCGGCGTCGTTGCCGTCGACGGTGACACCGGGCATGCCGTAGGCGGCGGCCCGATCGGAGAGGCGCGCCACGCGAGCGCTGTCCCGGATGGGGGTGGAGACGGCGTACTGGTTGTTCTCCAGGATGAAGATCACGGGCAGGTCCCAGATCGCTGCGAGGTTCAGGGCCTCGTGCCAGATCCCGTTCGACGACGAGCCGTCGCTGCAGAAGGCCCCCACGACCTCGGCGCCGCCCCGCTGGTGGATCGCCATGGCGGCGCCGACGGCGATCGCGAGGCCGCCGCCCACGATCCCGTTGGCCCCGAGGTTCCGGACCGACCTGCTGGCCACGTGCATGGATCCGCCGCGACCACGACAGTAGCCGGTCTCCCGGCCGAACAGCTCGGCCATCATGTGACGCGGGTCGTGGCCCTTCGCGATCGCGTGGCCGTGGCCGCGATGGGTGCTCACGATGTAGTCGTCGGGCTCGAGGGCCGCGATGGACCCGACGGCGATCGCCTCCTCGCCGAGGTAGAGGTGCAGGTACCCCCGGATGTTGCCCAGCCGGTACTGCTCGACGGCCCGCTGCTCGAAGCGGCGGATCGTGACCGCTGTCCGGTACATCGATTCGAGCAGTCCTGCGTCGATGTCGCTCATCTCTCCCGGATCTCCCGTGTCGCATCGCCGCCCGTCGGCCACGGCGGGGCGAGTCTGCCTCTCTGGTGGGCTTCTGTGGGAACTTCTGGGTTCATGTGGCATGGTGACGGGCAGTAGGGAGCGCTTGTCAAGACCATGGCAGGTGGTATTCTGTGGCAAAAGGCCACATGACCGGTGGTCGCTGAATGTGGCGACACTTGGTCCGGAGGGCTGCCTTGTCCCAGCAGATGCTCGCGGCGGATCGCCTCGAGGTCATCGCCAACCTGGTGCGCGAGCGGGGGAGCGTGCGCGGGCGGGAGCTCGTCGACCTCCTCGGCGTCACCGACGAGACCGTCCGCCGCGACCTGGCCCGCCTTGCCGAGCAGGGGATCGTGCGCCGCGCGCACGGCGGTGCCGTCGCCATGCGTCCCAACGACGAGACCACCACCGCGGTTCGGCTGCGGGAGAACAGCCAGGAGAAGATCGCGATCGGCCGGCGAGCCGCCGATCTCGTGGCTCCCGGGACGACCATCATCCTGGACTCGGGGACGACGACGCTGTGCCTGGCGCGCGCCCTCCGGCACACGCGCGACATCGTTGTCGTCACCACGGCCGTCACCAACGCCCTGGAGCTGGTCGGGAATCCCGGCACCACGGTGATCATGACGGGCGGCGTGATCCGGCCGATCACGTTCGGCGCCAGCGGCCGGCTCGCCGCCGCGACGCTGCACGAGCTGCACGTCGACCAGGCGTTCATCGCGATCCACAGTGTCTCGGTCCGCGGTGGGCTGACCTACCCGTCGTTCGAGGAGGTGGACGCGAAGCGCGCCATCATCGAAGCGGCCTCGGAGGTGATTCTCCTGGCCGATCACTCGAAGTTCGGCCGCGAGGCGCTGGTCCGCGTGGCGCCGCTCACGGCGGTCCATCGGATCATCACGACGCCGGGCATCGACCCGCAGGAAGCCGCGGCGATCCGGGATCTCGGGATCGATCTGATCGTCGTGGAGTCGGGCGCGGGAGGGTCGGACGAGGAGCGGGCGCCCGCTCCCGGGGAGCCAACCGGCCAGGACGAGGGCATGGCGGCCGAGGGCGTGGAATGACGCGCGGATCGCCGACGTTCGTGCCGGCGCACGGACGCCAGCTGCAGGGAGGATTGGGATGGCAACCAGGGTCGTGATGCCGCAGGCGGGCCAGGACCTGGAGACCGGTGTCGTGCGACGCTGGCTGAAGGCGGAAGGCGATCGGGTGGCGAAGGGCGACCCGCTCGTCGAGGTGGAGACGGAGAAGCTGACCCTGGAGGTGGAGGCCCCCGCGGCCGGCGTGCTCCTGCGGATCCTCGCGCCCGACGACACCGAGGTGCCGGTCCTGTCGACGATCGCGGTCGTCGGCGAACCCGGCGAGGACATCTCCGGGCTCGGTTGAGGGAGGGCGACGCGATGAGCCTGATCGGCATCGACCTTGGCAGCAGCTCCATCAAGGTCGCGGCATACGGCGTCGACGGGAAGGCCCTCGTGGCGGCGCGCCGGGACGTGCCGGGGTATCGACCCGAGCCGGGCCACTGGGAGGTGGACGTCCGCGAGTCACGGGAGGCCTTCTGGTCGGCTCTCGCCGCGGTGGCGGCCGACCCGGCGGTGAAGGCGGATCCGGCCGTCGCCATCTCGTTCAGCTCCTCCGGCCGGGAGGTCTTCCCGGTCGCCGCGGACGGGACCCCGCTGGGGCCCTGCCTGATGACCGCCGACACCCGCGGCGACGACGTCGCCGCCGAGACGGCGTCCCACCACTCCCCGGAGGACTGGTTCCGGCTCACCGGGCACATGCCGCGCCGCATGGACCCCGTGAATCGCGCCCTGTGGTGGCGGCGGGAGCGCCCCGACATCACGGCCACGACGCGCTGGTTCATGAACTGGCACGAGTATTTCGCCCTGCTGCTGAGCGGCCTGCCGGTGGTGGACTGGAGCGACGCGGGGACCTGGGCGACCTACGACGTCGCGACGGCCGGCTGGTCCGCCGAGCGGATCGCCGAGACGGGCATCGATCCGGCCTGGCTGCCCGAGATCCGGCCGAACGCGGCCCCGATCGGCACGATCCTGCCCGAAGCCGCGGCCAGGGTCGGCCTGCCCTCCACCACGCTCATCGTGACGGGCGCCTACGACACCTACGCCGCCGCGGTTGGGTCGGCCGCCGTGGACCCGGGCGTGATCGCCCTCTCGGCGGGCACCTGGCATTCGTTCAACACGCCGGTGCACGCGGGATGGCCGGTGGAGCTGGTGCACGCCGGGCTCAACGTGTTCCCGCACCCCGGGCCGACCGGCTTCGGGATCCTGGTCACGAACCCCAACGGCATGAGCGTCATCGACTGGGCCCGGGACGCGCTGGGCCTCTCGATCGCGGACCTCGACGCGGGCCTCGCCGCGGCCGGTCGTGGTCCGGGGCACGTGTTCGCCGACCCGGGCTTCACGCCGTTGCCGCATGTCGCGGCGGCCGCGGGCTTCGGGGGTTCGCTCACCGGGCTGACCCTGGCGACTACGCCGGTGGACATCGTCCGGGCGCTCATGGAGGGAATCGCCTGCCGCTTCGCCCTGACCCTGGAGCTCCTCCGGCGGAACGGCATCAGCCCGACCCTGGTCCGGGCCAACGGCGGCGGCGCCAAGTCCACGTGGTGGCTCCAGCTCAAGGCCGACCTCACGGGCCTCCCGATCGAGGTGGTGGCCCAGGACGAGCCGGGAGCCTTCGGCGCGGCGATCCTTGCCGGCGTCGGTGCGGGCATCTACCCGTCGGTCTCGGACGCCGTCGATCGGCTGGTTGCCGTGGGCCGGCGATTCGAGCCGGATCCCGGTCGCGCGCAGCTGTATGCCGACGTCCGGGCGCGGCTCGCGGCGAGCCAGCCCTGATGACCGCGAGGAGGTCCGTCAGATGAGCGCGTCGATCCCCGCCCTGCCGCCGTTTTCCACCCCCGGCCTCGTCGTCGACCTCGACGTGTTCGAGGCGAACGTCGCGGCGATGGCCGGCCTGCTCGACGGCACCGGCAAGACGGTGCGGCCGCACGTCAAGACGCATCGGACGCCGGAGCTGGCCCGGCGCCAGCTGGGCGGCTCCCGCGGTCGGCGTCACGTGCGCCACCGTCGGCGAAGCCGAGGTCATGGTCGCGGCCGGGCTGGACGACGTGCTCGTCGCCAACGAGGTCGTCGATCCCGCCAAGATCGCCCGCCTGGTGGCCCTCGCCCGCGTGGCCCGGATCGCCGTGGCGGCCGACGACCGGGAGCCGGTCGAGATGCTCTCTCGCGCCGCCGCGGCCGCGGGCGTCACGATCCGCGTCCTGCTCGACCTTGACATCGGGCTCCAGCGGTGCGGGCTGGGGAGCGTCGCGGAGACCCTCGCGCTGGCCGCGGTGGTGCAGCGGCTCCCCGGGGTCCACCTGGGCGGGATCATGGGCTACGAGGGGCGGATCCGGCTCAGCGTCGAGAACCGCGACGCGAAGATCGCCGGCGCCTACGCGTTCCTGGCGGAGGTCCGGGCGGGGCTCCTCGCGGCGGGGTTCGCGGTCGAGACCGTCTCGGCATCCGGCACGTCCACCCTTCGGGAGGCGCTCGCCGACCCAACCATCACCGAGCTGCAGTCGGGCGTCTACTGCCTGATGGAGCCCGAGCTGCTGGTCATGGACCTCCCGTTCCGCTGCGCGGTGACGATCCGCGGCACGGTCATCAGCCGGCACCCGGGCCGGGTGGTGCTGGACATCGGCCGTCGCGTCGTCGGACTGGAGAACGGCCCGCCCGTCCCGGCAGGCTTCAGCGCGACCCGGGTCGCGGTGAACGACGAGCACACGATCCTCGCCCTCGCCGATCCCGTCCCGGAGCTCGGCAGCCGGCTGGACCTGGTCCCGGGCCAGATCCGCACCACGTCCAACCTGCACGACTGGATCTGGGTGAGCCGGGGCGGCGAGATCATCGACCGCTGGCCCGTCACGGCCCGCGGCCGCTCGTGGTGAGGTGCCGCACGATGCCGCCGACGGCACCCGCCGCCGGCCCAACGGGGAGAAGACGGTGAGCACGAACATCATCGACCAGGCCCACGAGCGGGTGCGCTCGCTGTATGCGCCGGCGATCGGCGCGTCGCGGGCCCAGCTGACCACCCCTGCCCTGCTGCTGGACCTGGCCGTCCTGCGCGCGAACCTGGGCTTCATGGCCCAGCACATGCAGGGAGCGCCGGCTGCCCTGCGCGCCCACGTGAAGGTCCACAAGAGCCCCCACATCGCCCGGATGGAGGTGGAGGCCGGGGCGATCGGCGTCGGCTGCGCCACCGTCTGGGAGGCGATCGTCATGGCCCGGGCGGGGATCCCCGACGTGTTCGTGATCAACGAGGTCGTGGGCCCGGAGAAGGTGCGGGCCCTGGCGCTGCTGGCACGCGAGGCGAACGCCAGCGTCGCGGTCGACGACCTCTCCCAGGTCGACGTGCTGTCGGCCGCCGCGGTCGCGGCCGGGAGCACCATCGGCGTCCTCATCGACGTGGACGAGGGCATGCATCGCTGCGGCGTCGCCTCCGCCGAGGAGGCGCTGCCCATCGCCCGCCGGATCGACGCCGCGCCCGGACTCACCTTCGAGGGCCTGACCGGCTACGAGGGTCACTGCTCCCTGGAGTTCGACGCCGAGAAGCGTCACGTCATGGCCCGGGAGGCGATGGCCCTGCTGACCGGCATCGCAGGCCGCCTCGCCGACGAGGGCCTCCCGTGCCGCATGGTGTCGGCGGCCGGGACCGGGACCTGGGAGGTCACCTCGCGATACCCCGGTGTGACGGAGATCCAGCCGGGCTCGTACGCCACCATGGACGGCCACCACCGGGGACTGGACCCGCGCTTCGGCTGGGCCACGACGGTGCTGGCGTCGGTGATCAGCCGGCGGCCCGACCGCATCATCCTCGACGCGGGGAGCAAGTCGGTCGGCGCGTCGCACGGCGTCCTCAAGGGCTGGGACCTGGCGCCGTACCGGTTCGACGAGGAGCACTCGATCTTCAACGTGGACCGGACCTGCCCGCTGGACGTCGGCGACACGGTCGAGATCCTGTGCAACTACACCCCGTTCGCGGTCGGCTACTTCGAGGCCTACCACGTGGTGGAGGACGACCGCGTGGTCGACGTCTGGCCGGTCATGCCGCGCGGCCCGGAGTCGCGCTGGCTGCTGGACCTGCTCGAGCGAGGCGGCTGAACGACCGGGGCCGCGCCCCGACGTCAGCGACCAGAAGGAGAGGCCTGTCATGAGGGATCCCGCCCCGCTCATCACGGAGGCGCACGACCGGGTTCGCGACCTGTACGGGTCGGCCATCGGGAGGAGCGCCCACGACGTCGTCACGCCGGCCCTGGTGATCGACCCGGCCGTCGTGCGTGCCAACCTCTCGTACATGCAGTCCCGGCTGCCGGGCCTGCATGCGCGCCTGCGCGGGCACGTCAAGAACCACAAGAGCCCCCACGTGGCCCGCCTCCAGCTCGAGTACGGCGCCTTCGGAATCTGCGCCGCGACGATCTGGGAGGCGATCGTGATGGCGCGCGCGGGCGCCGACGACATCCTGATCGCGAACGAGCTCGTCACGCCGCAGAAGCGGCGGGCTGCCGCCCTGCTGGCGCGCGAGGTCACCCTGCGCGTGGCCGTTGACGACGTGGACGATGCCGCGGCGCTCTCCGCGGCGGCCGTGGACGCCGGGAGCACGCTTGGCGTCCTCGTGGAGGTCGACACGGGCATGCATCGCTGCGGCGTGGAGTCCGCCGCGGAGGCCCTGGTCGTCGCCCGCGCCGTCCAGGCGCTCCCCGGGCTGCGGATGGACGGGATCTCGGGATACGAGGGCCACTGCTCGCTGGAGCTGGACACCGAGCTCCGGCACCAGAAGCAGGCCGTCGCGATGGCCTACTTCGTGGAGGTGGCCGATCACCTCGAGGCGAACGGGGTGCCCTGCCCGATCCTGTCGGCGGCCGGCACGGCCACGGCGTTCTGGACCGGCGAGAACCCCCGCATGACCGAGCTCCAGCTGGGATCCTACGCGGCGATGGACGACTACCACTACCTGATGGAGCCGCGCTTTCGGAAGGCGACCTCCGCGCTGGTCACCGTCATCAGCCGGCGCAGCGACCGCGTGGTCCTCAACCTCGGGAAGAAGACGTTCGGCGCCGCCGACGTGGGCAACATCCCGGCCTATCCGCGGATCGTCGGCTGGGAGGGCCTCGCGCCCTATCGTTTCGACGAGGAGCACGCCACGTACGAGGCGGACTCCTCGTGCACGCTGAAGGTCGGCGACGTCGTCGGCTTTCACCTCGGCTACACGCCCTTCGCGGTCAACTACTTCGACGCGTACCACGTCGTCCAGGACGGCACGGTCGTGGACATCTGGCCGATCATGCCGCGGGGCCCGCTCCACGGCGGGCTGCTCACCATGCTCGAGGAGGGGCGCTGAACAGGTCCCAGGGGCCGCGGCCGGCACGTCGCGGCCCGTCCCGAACCCACCGACGAGGAGGTCCCGCCACGGGGCAGATGAGCGACCAGGTCGACTTCGTGATGCCGGAGAGCATCGACTACGGCGACTTCATCGTGGCCACCTATCTCCGCCGCGCGGACGCCCGGGAGGACATCCACCGCCTGGCGCGCGAGCTGGCGGAGCTCCAGTCCACGGGCACGTGGGTTGCGCTCGATCGTGAGACGCCGGCGATCCGTGAACGGCATGCCGGTCGCGTGATCGCCCTCTGGGAGGTTCCCGACCACGAGTCGCCGGTTGCCGCCGACCACGGCCCGCGCGACTGGGTGATCCAGATCGCGTACCCGGCCCACAACGTGGGCGACCAGATCCCGCTGCTCCTCGCCACGGTCTACGGCGAGTGTGCCTCCACCGGCATGCTCAAGCTCCTGGACCTCCACCTGCCCCCGTCGTTCGTGCGGGCGTTCCGGGGCCCGAAGTTCGGGCTGGAGCGGATCCGCGAGCTGGTGGGCGCCCCCGATCGTCCGCTCCTCGTGGTGATGATGAAGCCGGCCCTCGGCCTCACGCCGAAGGAGAGCGCCGACGTCTTCTTCCAGGCGGCCCTCGGCGGGGCGGACATCGTCAAGGACGACGAGCTGCTGGTCTCGCACCCGTGGAGCCACTTCGTGGACCGCGTGCATGAGCACGAGCAGGCCGCCCGGGCCGCCTTCGAGCAGACCGGGCACCGGACGCTCTACTTCGTCAACATCACGGACCGCCCCGACCGCCTCGTCGCGAACGCCTACCGCGCCGTGGAGGCGGGTGCCTCCGGCCTCATGGTCGACCACCTGGCTGTCGGGATCTCGGCCCTCGCGATGCTCGCCGACGACCCCGCAATCGACGTCCCGGTCATGGGCCACCTCGCCTTCGCCGGTGCCATGTACGCCGCGCCATGGACGGGGATCAGCTCGCACCTGGTCCTGGGCAAGCTGCCGCGCCTGGCCGGCGCCGACATCGTCGTCTACCCGAGTCCGTACGGGAGCCTCCAGTACGCGCGCTCGAAGCACCTTCGGCTGGCGCACTCCATGACCGCCCCCTTCCACGAGATCCGGCCGATCGTCCCGACGCCCGGCGGCGGGCTCCACGCCGGGATGGCGCCACAGCTCCTGGACGATCTCGGACCGGACCATGCGCTGGGGGCCGGCGGCGCGGTCCACGGCCACCCGATGGGCGCCGCCGCCGGCTGCACCGCCCTGCGCCAGGCGATGGACGCCGCGCTGCGCGGCGAGCCGCTCGCCGTCGCGGCGGCCAACCACCCGGAGCTGGCGGCGGCCCTGGAGAAGTGGCCCGAGCCGGTGCTCCCGGAGGCCTGAGGCTCCACGGACGGGGCCCTCAACCCGCGCCGCTGCGGGCGGCGCCGGGCGTGACCCGGCGCGGGCTCCGCCGGCAATTGCCCGGCAGGGCGAGCCGGGAGCGACGCGGTGGCTGCTGCCTGGCCTAGCGGAGCGTGTGCTCCGGCGTGGCGAGATCCCAGGCGAGCCCGGTCGCCACGAGGACGAGGGCCTTCAGCTGCTCCTCGGAGTCGAACAGGACCCACTCTGCGCCGTCGCCGATCCGCCCCTCCGCGAGGACCCCGATGCCGAGCTCCGCGCAGCCCCGGCGGACCCGCTCCAGGTCGTCGCGGCCTGAAGCCGTCACGCTGATCGAGGCGAGCCCCTCGCCCTTCGCCTCGAGGAACTCGTGCCAGGGGCTGGTGCCCGCGCCGGGCTCGACGATCTCGACGATGAGATCCTCGACCCGCGCCTGCGCCCAGCGCGCGTCGATCGTGGCTGCGGCGCCGCGGATCGTCACGTCGCGCAGGCCCCGTGGCCCGTCGGCCGCGTAGACGCGCCACGGCCCCCAGCCGAACGCCTCGCGGTACGCGGCCACGCGGGCGTCCAGGTCGCGCACGACCAGGGACACCTGGGTGATCGGCAGGCTGAGCCCGGTCAGCGGCGCGGGGCCAGGCGCGGCGCCCGGATGCGGGTGGACCTTGGCCGGCTTCACGAAGTCGATGGCATGGCCGCTGCCCGACTCGATCAGGCAGCCGAACTGCGCCTCGGTGTCGAGGTAGTAGTACTCGATGTGGTCGCCGATCTCGGCGCGCATGGAGACGGGGATCCCCAGGACGTCCCGGAAGGCGGCCTTGACCGCGTCGCCGTCCTCGCGCTCCAGGAACATCGTGGCGATCGACGCGATTCCCTCCCCGCGGCGGTCCATGAACTCGGTCCACAGGTTCGGGCCCTCCAGCGGCTGGAGGAGCTCGAAGTTGAGGGCGCCCACGTACACCTCGGCGCCGCGCAGGGCGTAGTGCACCGGCACGCCCCGCAGCTCCGTCGCATGGTGCACGGGCGCCACGTGGTCGAAGACCTGCCAGGGGGCCCAGCCGAAGAGACGGAAGTAGAGATCCATCGTCCTGTCGAGGTCCCGGACCGCGAGCGAGATCTGCGAGACCCGGTACGGGAGGCCGGCCAGCCCGACGGGGAGTCCGGGCTCGGGAGACGGGTGGCTCATGGGTGCTCCTCCGTTCGCGCGGGCCGGGCGGCCCATCGGCGGCTGCTGATCACGCGGGTGCTGGCTCCAGTGCGGCGACACGGGCCGCGAATGCGTCGATCTCGTCCGCTCCGCGCAGCGCCCCGATCTCGAGGTCGTAGAGCCGGGCCTCGCCGGGGGCCAGCTCGCACGAGCTCGCCCCGTTCGCGGGCGTCCCAGCGGCCGGCGTCCCGATTGGTGCCGGGCTCCATGGCGAGGCTGTAGGTGTCCTCACCCAGCATCCGCCAGACCGTGTGGAACGGCAGCTGCTCGCGGCGGAAGACCTGGTACACGCCGGCCCCCAGGCGCCGGTTGACGACGCCCACCGGGACCTCGCCGGTCTCCTCGGCAATCAGCTCGTGCTCGAAGCACGCCTCGGTGGCATCCCGGACGGGATCGCCCAGGACCCGGTATCCCTCGATCGGCACGCCGTAGCTGGTCGTGGTGGCGCTGGCGGGGACGAGCAGCTCGGCGCCGGCGTCGACCACCGGGAAGCCCACGTTGCAGTGGTACAGGAGCATGTGGCTCACCTGGGTGTGCCCGACGTTCTCCACCACGTCGTGGATGCGGAGGCGCCGCTCGCCGACGCGCGCCTCGATCCGGCGACGCAGGAGGAGGTGCTCGCCGTAGACCATCGACTGGAGCACCTCGCC
This sequence comes from uncultured Chloroflexia bacterium, assembly GCA_963810065.1. Taxonomy (GTDB): domain Bacteria; phylum Chloroflexota; class Limnocylindria; order Limnocylindrales; family CSP1-4; genus CTSoil-043. The sequence continues at coordinate 413,246 of CAWELX010000006.1, forward strand.
CTCGGCCCACAGGACGCACTCGTCGCCGTCCCAGCGCTCGCCGTAGCCGACGAGCCGCGCCGGGAGGCCGCCCACCCGGCCGTGCAGCCCGTACGACTCCGAGGTTCGAACGTGGGGTTGGTTGAAGTGGCGGGCGTCGTCCTCGCCGGGCCCCAGGGTGTGGTCGAGGCCGCACGTCACGACCATGCCGCCACCCCAGGCGCGGAACCAGCCCCAGCCCTCGGCCTCGTAGTACCACGGCCCGACGACCCCTGGATTGGACTGCCATGCGAGCGCCACGCCGTCCAGCTCGCAGCGCCCGATGTCGAACGCGCGATCCACCAGCACGTCGAAGCTCAGGCCGTCGCCCGTCCGGAACTCGATGACCCGCACACCGCGGCCCAGGCCGTCGCCGAGTGTCACGAGGCGGACCCCGGCCACCTGGTCGAGGCGGCCGACGCGACGGAGCAGCTGGGCCCGCGTGTAGTCGCGCCCGTAGAGGCGTGGCATGCGACCTCCTCCTTGCGCCCGCGACCTCAGCCGGCGAGCACGACTCCCGCGTCCTCGTCGGTGACGAGGACGGTGACGCATCCGGTCTTGAGCCCGGCGCGGATCGCCTCCGCCTTGTGGGCGCCCCCCGCGACGGCCACCACGAGCGGGATCGCCCGGAGCTCGTCCCAGCTGATCCCGACCGTGCGGTCGTCCAGGCACGTCACGGGTTGCCCGGCGGCGTCGTAGAACCGCGAGTTCATGCTGCCCACCGCCCCCAGGCTCTGCAGGCGCTGGATGTCGTCGGGGCCCAGGTCGCCGGCACGGATGAGGGTGGCGTCCGTGTCCATCGGGCCGATCCCGACGAACGCGAGATCCGCGCCGGCGGCGGCCGCGAGCGCCGACTCGACCGAGCTGTCGCTCATGATCGCGGCCCGGATCGCCGGCGAGTCGACGATCGACGGGGCATGCAGGTACTGGACCCGGCTGTCCGGGTAGAGCCCCGCCAGCTGCCGCACCAGCTCGTGCCCCTGGATGCCCGGAACCGACTCGCTCAGCCCTCCGGCCAGCTGGCAGATGGTCAGCGCTGTCACCGCGCTGGGCTCCATGAACTGGACGACGGACGACAGCGTCTCGCCCCAGCCGACACCTACCCGCATGCCGCTGCGGAGCAGGCCGCCGACGTAGTCCGCCGCAACCGCGGGCAGCGTCGAGCGTGCCGAACCGCCGCCGTCGGAGGCGACGACGACGCGCGACAGGCCGTAGCGCTGGGCGATCGCCCTGCCGAGGTCGTCGTTCTGCCGCCGCGGCGGCCGGATCTCGACCCGGACGATCCCCTGGTCGCGGGCGCGCTTCAGGTACCGGGAGACAGTCGAGGGGTCGAGCCCCAGGTCGCCGGCGATCCGGATCTGCGTGTCGCCGTGGAGGTAGAAACGTGTCGCGATCTCCGTCAGGAGCTCCACGCCACGCAGCTCCTCCGGACGCGACGCCGCAGCGCGCTCCGTCGCCATGCGAACCTGCCTTTCTCGTGCAGTCGAATGCCCGAAGAATCAGGCCGGCGCCGCCGCCTGCGCCGACGCGACACGATCCAGCATGTAGCGCACGTTCTCGGGCGCCGCCTTCCCATCGAAGACGGCGCTTCCGGTGACGATGATGTCGGCGCCGATCGCGGCGACCGTCTCGATGTTGGCCTTCGTGACGCCTCCGTCGATCCCGACGAGGACCGGGCGCCCGGACGCCGCGATCATCTCGCGCAGGCGAGCCACCCGCCGCTCCGTGGAGGCGAGGAAGCGCTGTCCGCCCCATCCGGGATTGATGGCCAGGACCAGGACGTACTCGACCTCTTCGAGCAGGGGCTCGATCGTCTCGAGCGGCGTGCTCGGGTTGAGCGCGATCCCCCGGATGATGCCACGAGCCGCGTCGTTCACGTTCGTCGCATCGCCGAGGACCTGGAGTACCCGGTGGGGCTGCGGGGCACTCTCCACGTGGAACGTGATCATGTCCGCGCCCGCCGCGACGAAGGCGTCCACCTTGTCGAGCGGGTTCTCGATCATGAGGTGGACGTCCTTGAGGATCGGCGTCCGCAGGGCCTTCACGACCGGCGGGCCAACCGTGAAGAGCGGGCAGAAGACCCCGTCCGCGACGTCGACGTGGACCATCTCCACGCCGGCATCCTCGAGGATCGCGAGCTCGGTCCCGAGCGCCGTGAGGTTGGCCGTGATCATGCCGACGGTCAGGCGCGGGCTGCCGTCGAGGAGCCGGGTGAGCGTCCCGCCCTCCATTGCCCGCCTCAGACGGCGGACGGGACGGGCGCGGATTCGCGCCGGACCGTCTCGTAGAGCTCGAAGGCCTGCTGGGGCGGGAACCCGTCGTGGACAACGGCCCGAACCGCCCGGAGCATCGCGATCGGCGCGTCGCTCTGGAAGATGTTGCGGCCCATGTCCACCCCGGAGGCGCCCTCCGACACGGCGTTGTAGGCCATCTGGAGCGCCTCGCGCTCGGGGAGCTTCTTGCCGCCGGCCATCACGAGGGGAACCGGACAGCCGGCCGTCGACCTTGTCGAACCCCTCCGCGCAGTAGTACGTCTTGACGATCTGGGCGCCGAGCTCCGCGCAGATCCGCGTGGCGAGACCGAGGTAGCGCGCGTCGCGCGCGAGGTCCTTGCCGACGGCCGTCACGCCGAGGACCGGCATCCCGCGCTTGTAGCCCTCGTCGACGAGGCGGGTCATGTTGAGGACGGTCTGCGTCTCGAACTCGCCGCCGACGAAGACCTGGACCGCCATCGCCGAGGCGCCCAGCCGGAGGGCGTCATCCACGTCCATCGCGAGCTGCTCGTTGGAGAGCTCCTTCAGGATGGAGGGGCCGCCGCTGGCGCGCAGCACGAACCCCTGCTGGATCGTGGGCGGCACCATCGAGCGCAGCGCGCCGCGCGTCAGCATGATCGCGTCGGCGTGCGGCATGAGCGGCAGGATGCTCAGGTCGATGCGCTCCAGGCCCGTCGTCGGGCCCTGGAAGTAGCCGTGGTCGAAGGCGAGCATCACGGTCCGCCCACTGGCCGGCCGGAAGATGCGGGCGAGCCGGTTCTGCATCCCCCAGTCATAGGCCGCCGAGCCCTTGAGGAAGAAGTGCTCGCTCGTCTGCGCGATGTCGGCGTGGAACTGCTTCGACTCGTTGGTGTCGGCCTCGGGCATCGTGGGTGCTCCCTTCGGGTTGGCGCTGGGGGTGACGGTGGAGAGTGGCGGCCGGCGACGCCTCAGGCGCCGGCCGGCCACCACATCGGGCGGAGGAGGCCCTCCTCGGAAAGCTGCAGGACGCGCGCGTAGACGGCGGACCAGCGCGCGAACTGCTCATCGTAGGCTGCCCGGTTGGCGGCCTGGGGCTCGATGGTGCGCTCGAAGCGGACGATCCGGGAGGCGGCGTCCGCGAGGCTTGCGTAGAGCCCGACGCCGAGGCCTGCGCACATGGCGGCGCCGAGGGCAGTGGACTCCTTGACGACCGGGACCTTCACGGCAATCCCGAGGACGTCGGCCACGATCTGGGACCACAGCCGGCCCTTCGCGGCGCCCCCGGTGAAGACGATCTCGTCGTAGGTGCGCCCGGTCAGCTCCTCGATGATGGCGAGGTGCCCGCGCGTCGCGAAGGCCGCCTGCTCCTCGATCGCCCGGATGCACGCCACGCGACCCGAGCCCGCCGGGTTGTCGACGTCGAACTGGAGGAACGAGGGCGAGGCCTGCACCCAGCGCTTGGCGTCCATGACGTTGGAGAAGACGCCGATCACCCCGTTGGAGCCGGGCGGGACGGCCGCCGCTGCCTCCTCCATGACCTCGTACGCGTCGATCCCTCGACGCGCCGCCTCCGCCTTCTCCAGCTCGCAGAACGCGTCGCGGTACCAGCGCATGACGATCCCGCAGTAGAACCCGATCCCCTCGGTCATCCACTGGCCGTCGACGGCATGGCACAGCGTCCGGACGCGGGCCTGGGGATCGATGAGCGGCGTGTCGGTGACGATCGTCGTCTGCCAGAAGCTGCCGCCGACGAGCGTCACACGCGCTGGATCGACCACCCCGATCCCGACCAGGCCGAGCTGCGTGTCCGCCCCGCCGGCGACGACCGGCGTCCCCGGCCGAAGGCCGGTCTCGTCCGCGGCGCGCCCCGTCACCGTGCCCACGACGGTTCCCGGCTCCACGACCTCGGGCACGATCGCCGGGTCAAGGCCGAGCCAGCCCAGCACCTCGGGCGACCAGCTCCGCGTGGTGAGATCGAACAGGTTCGAGCTGGAGCCGGACGAAGGGTCGGTCACGAAGCGGCCGCACAGGCGCGTCAGCACCCAGTCCGAGAGCATCCCGACGTGGGCGATCCGGGCCCATGTCTCGGGCTCGTGCTCCCGGATCCACAGGAAGCGGCCGGGTGACGTGATGGAGACCCAGTCGCCGCCCTTCTCGAAGATGCGGCGCGCGGTGCCGTCCCGCACGAGCGCGTCCGCCTCTGCCGAGGCCCGCGAATCGACGTTGGGGCAGGCCCAGATCTCCTGGCCCTCGCGGTCGTAGAGGACCATGCCCTCGCGCATGCTCGTTGCGGAGACGGCGGCGATCCCGGCCGACCCCACGCCGGACCGGGCGACGGCCTCGCGGCAGCATTCCGCGATCAGAGTCCAGTTGTGACCGGTGTCGAAGACCTGCGACCCGGGCACGCCCGGCAAGCCGGCATGGGACCATTCTCGCTGGGCGGCGGCAACCTGGCCGCCGTCCGCCGCGAAGACGATGGCGCGGCAGCTCCCCGTGCCAAGGTCGATCGCCAGGACGTGCCTCATCGCGCCGCGCCCGCGGCACCCGCCAGTGCAGCGCGGTTGGCGACATTGGCGAGCGGCGTCCCCGCGGCGAGTCGCTCGATCTCCGCGGCGGCCATCTCGCCGCCGTGGAGCAGCGTCTCGAAGGTGGCGCCGCCGATGTGCGGGGCCAGGACGACGTTCGGATGGTCCAGGAGCCGGTGGCGCCGGCCAAGCTCCGGCGGGATCGCCAGGTCGGGAGGCTGGACGACGTCCAGCCCGGCCCCCACCAGGCGCCCTTCGGCCAGCGCGTCGTAGAGCGCGTCCTCGTCCACGAGGGTGTCGCGGGACGTGTTGACGAAGATCGCGCCGCGCTTCATGCGCGCGAACTGTTCGCGGCCCATGAGCCCGCGGTTCTCCCGGGTGGCACGGGCGTGGAGCGTCACCACGTCGGCCGACGCCAGGAGGTCGTCGAGCGAGCTGGACGGCGCGACACCCGATCGCTCGATCACCTCCCCCGGTACGAAGGGGTCGTGGACCAGGACGTGCATCCCGAACGCGACCCCGAGGGCCGCGACGCGGCGGCCCACCTGCCCGAACCCGACGACGCCAAGGAGCCGGCCCTCGAGGTCGTGGCCGAACCACTTCGCGCCCTCGTAGTTGTCGCGGGCGAGCTCGCCACCGCCCTCGAGGTACCGCGCGATCGCCGGCATCCGGCGGGCAAGCATGATGACCAGGCCGAAGGTCAGCTCGGTTACCGCCTGGGCGTTCTTCCCGGGCGTGGTCACGACCGGGATGCCCCGCTCTGTCGCGGCGTCGACGTCGACGTTGATCGGGCCGCCGCGGGCCACGCACACGAGGCGCAGGGACGGCGCCGCATCCAGTACCGCGTCGGTCACGGGCGCGCCCTGGACCACCAGGACGTCGTGACCGGCGACGTGCTCGATCACCTGCCCCGGGCTACCCAGGTACTCCCTGATCCTCTGCTCGGATGGGGTCCGGGCGACCCAGCCCGGCTCTTCGACGATGTCGAAGGCCGCGACGTCGTGCTCCGCCTTCAGGCGGTCGAACGCCGTGCCGAAGACGCCTACCGGGCAGAAGCTGTCACCGACCACGAGGATCTTCATCGCCTGCTCTCCCTGGGCGGACCGCTGCTCCGGCGCAGTCGGATCAGGCGTCGGCGGGCGGGTACTGGCGGACCGGGGTGAGCTCGATCGCGTGACCTGATCCGGCCTCGGCGACGAAGTGGACCAGCGGCATCGTGTCGAGGTAGTAGAACTCGATCGTCTCGCCGATCTTGCCGCCCATCGTCATGGGGTAGCCCGCCTCGACGAAGCGCTTCTTGAACTGGTCGGATTCCTCGAAGCTGTGCTGCATCATCGCGATGTGCTGGACGCCCTCGCCGTACTTCTCGAGGTGCTCCTTGTAGATGGAGTCACCCTCCAGCGGCTGGATCAGCTCGAAGACCAGGCCGGGCTGGACTTCGCACTCGGCGCCGATCATGGAGAAGTTGGCCGGCTTGCCGTGCAGGTGCTGGTCGTGCAGCTTCGGGGGAACGTGCTCGTAGACGTTCCACGGGCCCCACCCGAAGGCCTCGTGATACGCCTTCATCGCCGCATCGAGGTCGCGGACGACCACCGCAACCTGGCTGATCCGGTACGGATGCTCCGGCTTTTCCATGACATCACCTCTTCATCCTGCGCGCATGGGCGACGGACCCGTCCTCGCAAGATTATTCCATCCACGTCAAGAGAATGCAAGA
>CAWELX010000007.1:0-1533031 GCA_963810065.1 uncultured Chloroflexia bacterium
TGCTCGACGGCCGAGATCTGCAGCAGCAGTCGGGCACTCGAACTGACCGAGGCCGGACTCATGCCCGTGCTGGCACTGATCTCGCCGGCGGACTGCTCGGCTGGATCGCAGGCCATCAGGTAGCCGAACATCTGGCCCGCGGCGCGCGGCACCCCGAGGGCAGCGAACCACATCCCCCATCTGCTCGACGAGCCCATCGGTGGCAGGACGAGACCCTTCGTTCACTTCAGTGATTGCTGAATGTTGTGTTCATACAGCTACCAGCGTACGACGACCGTCAAGGCCCGCGCTGGCGCTGTGACAGCCCGCGCTGGCGCTGGCGCCGTCACAGGTCCGCGCTGGCACTGGCGCGTTTCAGCCTATGCGCCGAGGTCCTCGAGCTGATCATCGCGGCCGACCAGGATGAGCTCATCGGGGCGCCATTGCCGGGGGGGTTGCCATATCTAACGGATGACGTTAGTATGCGCAACTCGGCCTTGCGTCACCGCGGCCGAGACCCGCGGAGCAGCCGCCCCGGCCCATCACCAGGAGTCACTCCGATGACCGACGCCACCACCGTCCCGCGCATCGAGGACTTCCGGACCGACCTGGACGCGGCTGCCATCGCCGCCGGCGAGGCCGCGAACACCCGGTCGATCGCGATGCAGGCCTACCTGTCTGCCTTCCCGTCCTTCCTCCATCTCCGCCAGCTGTCGGAGTACCTCGCCGGCCGGCGGATGATGGCCCCGGGCGAACCTCCGTTGGGCGGCTGGTTCCTGATGCGGGCGCTGTCAACCCCGGAGGTGACCACGGTCTCCCCGAACGTGGACACGCTCTATGGCGGCGCGTACCTGCTGCTCCGCGAGCAGGGCCCGGTCGTCCTCCGGGTGCCCGCCATCCGCGACCGCTACTACTCCGTCGCCCTCATGGACACCTCGTTCGACAACTTCGCGATCATCAGCCCGCGGACGGCGGGCGGCGACGGCGGTGACTGGCTGATCGTGCCTCCGGGCTGGTCCGGTACCGCGCCCGAGGGATTCCGGGGCGTCATCGAGGCACCGACGGGCAGCGTGTTCCTCGTGCAGCGGATCTACGTCCGGGATCCGTCGGAGATCCCGATGCTCCACGCGCTCCAGGACGCGATCCGGCTCCTGCCCCTGGCCGGATGGCCCGGCGGTGATGCCCCGTTCCCCGACGTCGATGTCTCCCGGTACGAGCTCCAGGGCGTGCGTGAGACGCGCGACCCGCTGCGCTTCTTCGAGCTGACGAACGCCTATCGCGCCGAGGACCCGTCGCCGGCCACCGAGGTGGGGCTGCGGGAGCTCTTCCGGTCCGCCGGGCGTGGGGCCGGGGGCTGTGCTGCCGGACGACCCGACGCTGCGCACGGCGATCTGCCAGGGCGCCGCCGACGCGCAGGCCGCGATGAACGCCCGCCTGTCGCGCGGTGTGACGCGCGACGGCTGGCGGGTGCCGGACCCGCTCGCCGGACGTCCCGGGCCGCACCTGCTCGACCGCGCGGCGACCCAGGCCAACGCCATGGGCGCCTTCGTGAACGAGGAGGCGATGTACTTCTTCGCCTACCGCGATCGAGACGGCGAGCTGCTGGACGGCCGCCGGCACTGGACGCTGACCTTCCCGGCCGGAGGTCTGCCGCCGCTCGGCGAGCACGGGTTCTGGTCGCTCACGATGTACGACGAGCGCAACTTCCTGGTGGCCAACCCGATCGACCGGTACATCATCCGGCCCGACACCCATGGCCTCCAGCACGATGACGACGGCGGCCTGACGATCCACCTCGCGGCCGACCGGCCCGAGGGCATCCCCGAGGGCAACTGGCTGCCGGCCGCCCGCGGCGCCTTCAACGTTGCCCTCCGGACGTACCTGCCGCTTGCCCCGATCCGGGACGGCTCGTGGTTCCCGCCCGGGATCGTGCCGGCGCCGGCGTCAGCCACCGACGCGAGATAAATCGCGACGAACGCGACCGGGATGTTCAAGTCGCTGCGCGCAGAGCTGCGCCAGATGGTCGACAGGGCCGCGGCGGCTCGATCGTCTGCATCGGCTCGATCGCCGGGCATCATCGGCCTCGCCGGCAACCCGGCCTACGTGGCGAGCAAGCACAGCGTGACCGGCCTGGTGCGCAACGCGGCCATCGACTACGCCGCGTTCGGGATCCGGGTCAACTCGGTCAACATGGCCCAGACCGCCACGCCGATGGTCGCGCGCGCCTACGAGTTCGTGAAGCACCAGGTCGCGCTCGGCAACGGCAGCAGCATGGCCTCGGCGAAGTCGCAGAGCCTGCTCTCGCTGGCTGATCCCGAGCATCGCGGCTGCGACACCCTGCGGAGCAGGTCGGGATGATCCTGTTCCTCCTCTCCGACGAGGCCTCGAACCTGACCGGCGCGGCGTACGCGACGGATGGCGGCTGGACGACATACTGATCGAATGGACGCCGACGCTCGGGGGACGGCATGAGCGCCGGCCATGACGGGCGCGGGGCCCCTCGGCGACCTCCCTGTCTGGGTGATGCTGCTGCTGATCCTCGCGCTCGCCCTGCTGGCGGCGGAGCTCGGCTTCCGTCTGGGCAGGCGATGGAGGCCCGGGCGGCCGGGTGAGGGCCGGTCCACGAGCGGCACGATCACCGCGGCGGCCCTCGCCCTCATCGCCTTCTTCCTGGCCGTGCTCGTGGGCATGGCGGTGGACCGCTTCGACGGCCGCCGCGCGTTGGTGACTGACGAGGCCAATGCGATCGGGACGACCTGGTTGCGCGCCGGCTACCTGCCCGACCCCTACCCAGCGGTCGTTCGAGACGTCCTCGTCGACTACACCGGTCAGCGGCTGGACCTCGTCGATCCGGTCCGTCGCGAGGACGCCCTGGCCCGGTCCCGGGAGCTCACGCGGGCGTTGTGGGCCCAGGCGGAGGACGTCACGCGCGCGAACCCCGATTCGCCATCCGTGGCGCTCTTCGACCAGGCGGTCAACGAGACGATCGACATCGGCGCCAGGCGTGCCATCGCGCTGGACACGTGGCAGCTGCCCTGGACGGTGTGGCTGTCGGCCTATGTCCTGGCGTTCACGGGGATGGTGCTGGTGGGCTTCAACAACGGCGTCCGCGGCGACCGGAACCTGGTCCCCACGGCGTTGCTGGCGCTGATCTTCGCCATCGTGATGAGCCTCATCGTCGACCTCGACCGGCCGACCCAGGGGGTGCTCCAGGTGGGCCAGGAGGCGCTGCTCGAGGTGCAGCGCCAGATCGGTGGCCCCTGACGACCGGGCGCTGAGTGCGGCGTTAGCCACCGACGGCGGCTGGACCCACGTCCGATCGACGCGCAGACGAGGAGTGGCTCGTCGCGCCAGCCTCGTACCTGGGGATAGGCGGACCTGGACCGCGGTGGCTCTGCGGGGTGATCTCGTCCTGATGCCAGCCGATCTTGGCCCTTGTCTATCTACGTTAGACTGCACCAATCGGCCATCTGTCACCACGGCCGAAGCCGTCCTGGCGAGTCGAGAGGGGTGACAGGGCAGGAGTGGAGCGATGTGGGCACCGCGCGTGATGGACCTCGGCGGCGATTCGCCGTATCGAGGGGCTCGAACGCCTGGAGAACCGCGCGTACGACGTGCCGGACCCCCGCATCCACCCGAACCTGACGCACCTGTCGCGGGTGATGGAGCCGGCGATCGAGCAGGTCGCCGAGAACGTGTACAGCGCGGTCGGCTTCGACTCCTCGAACTCGACGTTCGTCGTCGGCACCGACGGCATCGTGGTGATCGACGCGATGACCTCGATCGAGAACATGCGCAACGCCCTGACCGCCTTCCGCGCGATCAGCGACCTCCCCGTGAAGGGCATCGTCTACACGCACAGCCACGGTGACCACTGGGGCGGCGCGCCCGCCCTGTGCGACCCGTCGGCCTCTGTCGCGGGCGAGGTCACGGTGATCGCTCACCGGATCCTGCTCGACGAGATCGCCCGGATCAACGGCTACAACCAGGCGATCATGGGCGCCCGCGGCGCCTACCAGTTCGGGGCGTACCTGCCATCGGGCGCCGACGGGATCGTCAACTCGGGTCTCGGCCCGTTCCTCCCGTTCAACGAGACGGCCGGGCTGGTCCCGCCGAACACGTTCGTTGACGACCGCCTCGAGATCACCGTCGCCGGCGTGCGCATGGAGATCGTCTGGGTGCCGTCCGAGGCGCCCGACGAGATCGTCGTCTGGCTGCCCGGACTACGAGGTCCTCCAGAGCGCCGAGTGCGTGCAGGGCGAGTGCTACCCGAACCTGTACACGATCCGCGGTGACGTCCCGCGGCCGGCCGCCCAGTGGGTCCGCTCGCTCGACGTGCTGCGCGCCTTCCCGGCGCGTGCCCTGGCCAAGAGCCACGGCCGGTCCGTCGTGGGCCTCGAGGCGTCCGCCGACCACCTGCGCAACTACCGCGACGTCATCGCGTGGACCCACGACCAGACGATCCGGTACATGAACAAGGGCTACGTCCGGGACCAGATCCCGGAGCTCCTGGGCGAGATGCCGCCCCATCTCCGTGCGAACGAGACGACCGGCCTCGAGGGCTACGGCTCTGTCGCCCATGCCGTCCCGCAGATCTACACCTGGTACCTGGGCTACAACCGGGGCGAGGTCACGGACTTCGACCCGGCGCCCTACATGCGCCGCCAGCGGGGGTACGTGGAAGCGATGGGCGGCGCCGCGCGCGTCCGCGAGCTGGCCGCGCAGGCCATGCACGACGGCGACAACCGCTGGGCGATCGAGCTCCTCGGCTACGTCGTCCGCTCCGACCCGTCCGACATGGACGCCCGCCGGCTCGACGCCGACGCGCACCGGCGCGAGGGCCTGACCAAGGCCAACGCGACCTGGCGCAACTGGTACCTGACGGCCGCCCGGAGCTCAGACGCCGACGGCGACCCTCGCGTTCGCCGACAAGGCCGCGCTGGTGGACTACCTGGCCGGCGCTTCGACGCCGGCACTGGTCGAGGAGGGCCGGCTCGAGGTCCAGGGCGACGGCGACACCGCTGCGGCACGCTTCGCGACGTACTTCGACGAGCCGGCGAACATGGGGCGGATCCTTGTCACGCTCCACGGCCCCGCCCCGGGCGAGCGCTGAACCGTGCGCGTGCAGGAGCATGCCGATCCTCCCGTGGAGGCGCACGGTCGAGCTCGCTCGGCGGGCGTTCGTGTTCGGGTACGCGACGGTCGATCTCTACCGGATCCTGCACGAGTTCGCGCTGGACCCGGCCTCGCCCGAGTACAAGGGCCCACTGAACACGTGGGCGCACTCCCGACAGCTCGCGGACCCGTCGGACACGGCGATCGTGGCGATGAACGTCGACACGCCCTACTCCTACGCATGGCTTGACCTGCGCGCCGAACCGGTCGTGCTGCGGCTGCCCCCGTTCGATCCCGGCCGGTACATGTCCGCGATGCTCGTCGACCTGTACACGTACATCCTCGGCTACGTGTCGCCCCGTACCAACGGCACGGGCGGGGGCGAGTTCCTCGTGGCAGGACCCGCGTGGGACGGCGCTGTGCCGCGCGGCATGCGCGGCGTGTTCCGCTCGCCCACTGAGCTCGCGCTCGTCCTCCTCCGAACGCAGCTGTTCGAGGACGCGGACATCACCGAGGTCGCCCGTCTCCAGGACGCGTGCGCCGTGACGCCGCTCTCCGACTATCTCGGGACAGAGGCCCCGCCGCCACCGCCGACGCTCCTCCCGGTGCCACCGGTGGACGTCCGCGCCGCGCCATCGCCCGCGTTCTTCGACGTCCTCGCGTGGGCGCTGGCGTTGATGCCACCGCTTGACGGTGACGAGGCCGTCCGTGCCGATCTCGCCGCGCTGGGCGTCGTGCCCGGCCGACGCTTCGTGCCCGCGGATGCGGCGCATGCCACGGCCGTGACGACCGGCATGGCCGCAGGGCTCGCCGAGATGGGGGCGTTCGCCCGGACGCTCCGGTCATCCGGCGAGATCTTCGGCAGTCGCACCTTCTTCGCCGGCAACCACGTACCCCGGGCCGTCGGCGCGATGCTCGGCATCCTGGGTAACGCCGCGGAGGAGTACCTGGGCATCGGCTGGCAGGGCGACGCGGACGGCCAGCCGTTCAGCGGGGCACACCGCTACGTGGTCCGGTTCGGGCCGCCCGAGGGGTTCCCACCGGTGGACGCGTTCTGGTCGATCACCCTGTACGACGCCGAGCAGCACCTCTATGCGAACGCGCTGGACCGCTTCGTGATCAACACCCGGGCGGTGGACTCGCTGCTCCGTGACGAGGACGGCGGCGTGACGCTCCACGTCCAGCACGAATCGCCGGGGCGCGACCGTGAGGCGAACTGGCTCCCGTGTCCGGCTGGGCCGTTCAGCCTCACCTTCCGCACCTACCTGCCGCGCGCGGAGATCCGCGACGGCACCTGGACCGCCCCTCCCGTCCGCAGGGCAAGCCCCGACAAGGAGATCGACGCGTGACGACCGCCCCCGCCCAGCCGGTTCCGGCCCAGGATGCGCCGGGCCAGACCCGGGAGCAGCGCATCGCCCTGATCGCCGCAGCTGCGGCCCTGTCCGCGTGGGCCCTCGACACGGCCGGCGCCACCGTCGCCCTGCCGTCGATCCAGGCCGACCTCGGGATCTCGATCACCGCGAGCCAGTGGGTCATGAACCTCGCGTTCCTCTCGCTGGCCGGGCTCGTGACCCTCGGCGGATGGCTGGGCGACCGGAAGGGCCGGGTGCCCATGTTCAGCGCCGGCCTGCTCATCTTCCTCGCCGCGGCCGGGCTCGCCGTCGCGTCGGGCCTCATGGGCTCGTCCACGCTGCTGTTCGTGGCGCGGTTCATCGCCGGGGTCGGGGCCGCGCTGTTCGTGCCGGCGGGGACGGCCCTCCTCGTGGACGTCTTCCCGCCTGCCCAGCGTGGCGCCGCGACGGGCAAGGCGTTCGCCATCACGATGGGCATCACCGCCCTCGGGCCGATCATCGCCGGCCTCCTCGTGCAGGGCGCCGGCTGGGCGTGGGTCTTCGTGCCGGGGATGCTCACGGCGGTCATCGCGCTCGTCCAGCTGCGCCGCCTCGACCTGCCCAAGCGCGAGATCCCGGCGGACGCGCCGAAGCTCGACATCGTGGGCGCCGTGCTCCTGTTCCTCGCGGTCGCCACCCTCATCGACGGCTTCATGCAGGCGGGCGCCGACGGGCTCACGTCGCCGACGGTGCTCGGCGCGATCGGGTCCGGCCTCGTGATCGCCGTCATCTGGCTGGTCTGGGAGGTTCGTCACCCGGCTCCGCTCGTCAACCCGCGGGTGGCAAGGAACCGTGCCGTCGCGCTCGCCCTCGTCGTGATCTTCATCCGCTTCCTGCCGTCCACCCTGGGCGGCGTCTTCCTCGCCCGCTATGTGCAGGAGGTCCTGGGCTTCGCGCCGGGGATCACCGGCTTCGCGCTCCTGCCGGCGACCCTGTCCATGGTCGTGGTGTCGGGTGCCGCGGGCAAGCTGCTCGACCGCATGGGGATCCGGCGCCCGGTCGCCATCGCGATGGCCGCGTTGATCGGATCCGCCGCTCTGTACGCTGTGGGCTATGCCCAGCAGAGCTACCTGCTCCTCGCGATCGGCATGACGTTCGGTGGCGTCGGCCTCGCCTTCAGCAACACCGTCCAGCCCCACGCCATCGGCTCGGTGGCCCCGGAGCAGCGCGGCGGGATCGCCGGCCTGCTCCCGCTCGTGAGCCAGTTCGGGACGGCGATGTGGCTCGCCGTGCTGACGGCCGCCCTCGTCTCCATCGGGGGAACCGCCGACCCGGTCGCCGCCCAGGTGGACGCGCTGCCGATCATCGGCTGGGTCGTCGTCGGCGTGCTGGCCGTGACGACCGTGATCGCGCTCGCGCTCGCGCCGAAGGTCGGGCCCGTGGATCCGACGGTCCCGAAGGGGATCTGATGTCGCGCTGTTTCTCGGGCGTGACGATGATGACCCGCTCTTCCTCCAGCTGAAGGAGGCACGCACGTCGGTGCTCGCCCGTCACCTGCCCCACCCGCTTGATGGGCACAACGGACACCGGGTCGTCGCCGGCCAGAAGCTGATGCAGGCGGCGAGCGACATCTTCCTTGGCTGGGTCCAGGGACCCCGCGGCCGGCAGTACTACGTCCGTCAGCTCACGGACATGAAGTGGTCCGTGAACCTCGCGTCGATCTCTCGCCGTGGAGTCGGCCTCTACCTGTGGCTGTGCGGCGAGGCGCTGGCCCGGGCCCACGCGCGCTCCGGCGACCGCGTCGCGATCGCGGCCTACCTCGGGTCGGGAGACATGGTCGACGGGGCGCTCGCGGACTTCGCGGCGGCGTACGCCGACCAGAACGAGCGCGACTACCGTTCGTTCGTCGCGGCGATCGCAGCCGGGCGGATCGTGGCGCATGCCGGCTGAGGCGAAGCAGAATAGCGCCATGAGCCCGCCGCCCCGTGCCCACCATCCTGGGTCCGCCATGGACTGGCAAGCGCTGGCCACGTGGTCTGCGCGACCGAGGACGAGCCGCCGTGGGGCGGAGACGCGAGAGCGGATCATCGCGGTCGCCGCAGACCTGTTCGCGGCGCGCGGGATCGAGGCCGTGGCGCTGAGCGAGATCCTGGAGCGCGCCGGCCAGGCGAACGAGTCCGCGATCCACTACCACTTCGGCTCTCGCGAGGGCCTCCTCGTCGCGATCTTCCACAAGCGGTCGGCAGTGCAGCCGGCGCGTGAGGAACGGCTGCGTGAGCTCGAGGTGCGCGGTGGCGCCGTGACGCTCGAGGAGGCGACGGCCGCGCTCGTGCTCCCGGTCCGCGAGGCGATGGCGACGAAGTGGGGCCGGGACTACGTCCGGCTGGCCGCGCAGGCGCTGCGCCACCTCCCCAACAAGGACCGCGTCCGCCCCGACGAGCCGACGTCGCGGCGCGCGCTCGATCTCATGGAGCAGCGCCTGCTCGAGCTGCCCGAGGACGTCCGGCACGAACGGCTCGGGGCGGCAATGACGCTCGTCACCGAGACCTGGTCCAGTCGCGCCGAGGAGATCGAGTCGGGCGTCGGCAGCAACCTCGATGACGACGCCTTCGAACGAAACCTGCTCGACATGATCCTCGGCCTGCTGACGGCTCCAGTTCGCTGACCCGATCGCGCGACTCGCGCGATCGGGTCAGCGCCCCGCAGGCGTCGCCCCGCAGGCGAATGGACCGCGCCCGCCACCCCGTCGACGACTCACGGGCGAAGCTGTGCACGGTCTGTGGTGTCGTCACCAGCCGCTCGGGTAGTCGCTGAACCGAGGACGGCCGCCAGTCCAACCGCAGCCGGCACAACGTCCTGTACAGCACGCGGGCCTGGCAACGTCTCAGCGCCCGCGTGCTCCGTGCCTGGCGAGGCGAGCACGGGAACTGGTGCCCGGGCGACCATCGCGGCGCCCACCGGGCGAGCGACCTGACCGTCGACCACGTCGTACCCCTCGCCGCTGGCGGGGCGCCGTTCGACATCGGCAACACCGCGGTGCTGCTGCGCCAGCAGCGGGACGCGGTCACCGAACGGACGGCCGCCGGACCACCGGCCGAGCGTGCGCTCGAGTGGCTGCGCGCCCTCGGCGAGTCGCTCCAGGCCCCGGAGAGCCGCCTGCACCACCTGGCCGTCGGCGCGGCTCATGCCCGGCAGCGGGTTCTGGCCATCGTCGACGAGCACGAGGTCACGGTCGCCGCCCTCGACACCGGCGAGGTCCTCTCGAGCCACCTGATCGAGCCGGACCGGCGGTACTGGCGCAATCAACGACGAGACCCCGGCCGATGGCCGGGGTCTCCAGCGACCGGGTGACGCATGTGTCGCCGATGTCGCGACTCATGTGTCGCTCATGTCGCGACTCATGACAATGGCGCGCCCGACAGTGTCTGAGTCCACGACATAGGTGACAGCTGATAGGCGACTGATGAGTCGGGACATGCGCGACAGTCGGGCGCATGTCGAAGCACCGGGTGGCCGTCCTCAAGGTCGTCTCGAAGCAGCTGTCCGTCACCGCCGCCGCGGCCGCGTACGGGATGAGCCGGCAGCACCTGCACCGCCTGCTCCGCCGGTACCGGGACGGCGACCTCGAGGCCCTCGAGCCGCGCTCGCGCCGGCCGCGCAGCAACCCCGGCCGGACGCCGGAGCCCGTGCGCGACGCGGATCGTCGCGCTGCGCACCGAGCTCACCGGCCGCGGCCTCGATGCGGGCCCGGTCACGATCGCCTGGCACCTCGAGCGCGAGGGTCTCGCCGGTCCCGTCGACCTCGACCATCCGGCGCATCCTCCACGCCGCCGGGCTGGTCGTGCCCGAGCCCCGCAAGCGCCCGCGCAGCTCGTGGATCCGCTTCGAGGCCGCGGCACCCAACGAGCTGTGGCAGTCGGACGTCACCCACTGGCGCCTGGCCGACGGCAGCCGAGGTCGAGATCTGCTCGCTGGCTCGACGACCACGCCCGCTACCTGCTCGGCTGCACGGCCTTCCGGCGGGTCGGCGGCGACGACGTGGTGGCCACGTTCGGCGCGGCGGGCGAGGAGCACGGCTGGCCCGCCGCCACGCTCACCGACAACGGCGCGATCTACACGTCGCGCTTCACCGGGGGTCGCAACGGCTTCGAGTACCTGCTCGCCTACCTCGGCATCCGGCAGAAGAACGGGGCGCCCGGCCATCCCCAGACCCAGGGCAAGATCGAGCGCTTCCACCAGACCCTCAAGCGCTGGCTCGGGCGCCAGCCGGCCGCGCGGACCCTGGCCGAGCTGCAGGCCCAGCTCGACGCCTTCCGTCTCGCCTACAACGAGCAGCGGCCGCACCGGGCGATCGGCCGGATCACGCCCGGCGAGGCGTACCGGGCGACGCCCAGGGCGATGGCCGCCGGCTCCCGCGCCGCGGGGCCACTTCCGGCTCCGCTACGACATGGCCGACGGGAAGGGCACGATCACCCTGCGCCGGGCCGGCCGCCTGCACCACCTGGCATCGGCGCGGCTCATGCCCGCCGGCGGGTCCTGGCCATCGTCGACGAGCAGGAGGTCACGGTCGTCGCCCTCGACACCGGCGAGATCCTCTCGACCCACCTCATCGAGCCCGACCGGCGGTACTGGCGCAACCAACGACGAGACCCCGGCCGATGGCCGGGGTCTCCAGCGACCGGCTGATCACATGTGTCGCCGATGTCGCGACTCATGTGTCGCCCATGTCGCGACTCATGACAATGGCGCGCCCGACAGGATTCGAACCTGCGACCTTCGGCTCCGGAGGCCGACGCTCTATCCACTGAGCTACAGGCGCGCGAGCATCGATGATAGCGGCCCGGCGTGGAACGGGCTTGGCATTGGTTCTCTCGTTCTGTGGTGCCTCACGTCGACCTGTGGCAGTCCCGCCGTGCTGAGGGCCCCGTTGAGCCCGGCGCATTGGGTCACGTCGTGGCTGAGACCCGCTGGATGATCATCCGTGGGGGCACTCACTCCGCGTGGCCAACCTGCGACGGAGCCGGCTCAACCCGCCGGGCGTGCCGGGCTGCGCTCGTACAGCCGTCTCGACCAGAGGTAGCCGGCGACCGAGATCCCGACGCACCAGGCGACGGCGAGCACGCCCGTTGTTGCCGATCGGCGTGCCCAGCAGGAGGCCGCGCACGGTCTCGATGAGCGGCGTGAACGGCTGATTGCTCGGCGAACCAGCTCAGGCCGTCCGGCATCGAGTCGGTCGGGCACGAAGCCGCTGCTCAGGAACGGCAGCAGGATCAGGATCATCGGCAGGTTGCTCGCGGTCTCGACGTCCCCGGGCGACCATGCCGAGGGCGACCGACAGCCAGAAGATGGCCACCGCGGCCAGGACGAGCACGCCGGCCGCAGCGAGCCACTCGACCGGTCCCGTGGTGGACGGAACCCGATCAGCACGGCGACGCCCACCACGATCGCGAGCGCCAGCATCGTCTGGATCACGCTGCCGACGACATGGCCGGTCAGGACCGACGCGCGGGCGATGTCCATGGTCCGGAAGCGGGCGATGATCCCCTCGGTCATGTCCATGGCGATCGAGATCGCCGTGCCCTGGGCGGCGCCGGCGACCGTGATGACCAGGATCCCGGGCACCACGTACGCGAGGTACGCGTCGCGGCCGCCGGAGGCGACTCCGAGACCGGCGCCGAGCGTGCCGCCGAAGACGTACACGAACAGCAGCAGGAAGACGACCGGCATGCCGGCGATGAAGAGGGTCAGCGAGGGTAGCGGCGCATGCGGCGCAGGTTGCGCCGCAGCATCGTGGCCGAATCGGCCGACGGCAATCGGACTGGGCGGTCATGCTGCGGTCACCTTCTCGGCTTCGGGTCGCCCGTGAGCGACAGGAAGACGTCGTCGAGGTCGGGCGTCTGCGACGGAGAGCGCGTCGACCTCGATCGAGCCGGCGTCGAGCCGGTCGAGGAGGGCCCGCAAGCGAGCCGATGCCCGCCGTCGCTCGGGATCTGCAGGGTCAGCGACTCGTCGTCGCGGGACGCGCCGAGCGAAGATCCGGGCGGCCCGCTCGTAGCTCGGTCGGCGTCCGCGAACGAGAGCCGGATGTGGCCCCCCGGGCACGAGCCGCTTGAGCTCGCCGGGCGTCCCTTCGGCGATCAGCACGCCCGCGATCGAGGACGCCGATCCGATGGGCCAGCCGATCCGCCTCCTCGAGGTACTGCGTCGTGAGGAAGATCGTCACGCCCTCGGCGACGAGGTCCCGGATCGTCTGCCACATGACGCGCCGGCTGCGCGGATCGAGCCCGGCCGTCGGCTCGTCGAGGAAGATGATCCGCGGATCGCCGATCAGGGTCATCGCGAGGTCGAGACGCCGGCGCATGCCGCCGGAGTAGGTCGCGGCAGGCTTCTTCGGCCGCGTCGACGAGGTCGAACCGCTCGAGGAGCTCGTCGACGCGTCGGCGACCTTCGGCCTTGCCGAGGTGGCGCAGGTCGGCCATGAGCCGCAGGTTCTCCTCGCCGGTGAACAGCCCGTCGACCGCGGAGAACTGGCCGGTGACGCCGATCACGGCCCGGACGGCGTCGGGTTCTCGGGCCGCGTCGTGGCCCGCCGATCTGCACGGTCGCCGCCGTCGGCGGCGATCAGGGTCGAGAGGATGCTGGACCATCGTCGTCTTGCCGGCGCCGTTCGGGCCGAGGAGGGCGAGACACGTGCCTTCGGCGACCTCGAGGTCGATGCCGTCGAGGACGACCTGCGTGCCGTACGACTTGCGAAGCCCGGTCGCGCGGATCGCGGACCGGACCCCGATGGCCGTCATGCGCACCTCCCCGGACGGCGACGCGAGGCCACGGGTCAGATGTCGAGGTCCTCGACGGCTGGCCAGCTCGGCCGAGGCGGCGACCATGTCGTAGAGCTGGGGTGGGATCTTCTCGCGGAGCTCCTCGAGGGTCGTCGACGACCTCGAGGGTCGATTCGGCGCGGCCTGCTGCCGTAGCTGACGTTGCCGAGCCCAGGTATCCGCGCCAGCCGGCCGGCTTGCCCTCGCCGTCGACCATCGTGTACTCGGCCGACTGCGCTCGACGTGGAGGACGAACTTGCCGGTCCGGCTCCGGTAGACCCGGAAGGTCTCGTACCGGCCGCGGTACGAGCTGACCCACTCGCCGAGGAGCACGCCGCTGAAGCGGACCTTGCGGCCGAGTTCCGCCCGAGCGCACCTGAACGATGATCTCGTCGAACCCTTCTCGCCGGCCCTCCTCGACGTCGACGTAGCGGCGGAGGGCCGCGGCGATCGCGGCCGAGAGGTTGTCGCCGGCGAGCTCCTGGGCCCGCTGGTAGATGGGGAGGTCTCCATCGGAGACGTAGATCGTCTTGTTCGGCACCTGCACATCGTATCTCCTGCGCGCGAGTCCAACTATGCGTAGGAGTATACGTATATCGCTGGCGATGGCAAGGCCTCACCATGATTGGTCCGGCTGGCCTCGGACGCGGCCGGCGCGCCGTCGCCTCCGCCGCCGGGCGCCTCCGGCGGCGGGCCATTGACGCATCCGCTACGGTGATGCTCCGGCGAGGGCCGAGAGGGGTGGGTGGATGACTCGGTTGGGTGGAGCTCCCTGATGCTGGCACTCCGGGATTCCGCGTCCGCCCACGCCCCTGTGCGCCGCCGATCCTCGGCCGGGTCGCGGCCCGCGCCGGCGTCGCCGCTCGTCGACCACGTGCTGGCGATCCAGCGGCAGGCCGGCAATCGGGCCGTCGCGTCCAGCATCGCCGCGCTCCAGCGCCGCAAGAAGCGCGGTCCCGTGGAAATCGTTTCGGGCGAGGAGATCCTGGGCGCCGACGCGCTCCAGGCGATCCTGTTCGAGGGGGCCCGGGAGGAACGCCTGGGTGACCTGCCCTCCACGGTGCGGCCAGCCGGGGAGGCGCTCCTGCGCTGCATGCACGGGCGCACGGCCGACGGCGCGTCCCTGCCCCTCGAGGAGCAGCTGTCGCTCTACGACGCGGCGCACGGCCCGCTCGAGGGCATGCTGGGGCGCGCCCTGGCCGTCTCCGACGGCGATCTCCCATCCGCGTCGCACGCCCGGCGCGGCCTCGCCGGGCTGCATGACTCGCTGATCGCCGATCGAGCGCGCAGCCGCGCCGCCGAGGAGGCAAAGGCAGCCGAGCTGGTCTCGCCGCGCGTCAAGGCCGAGCGGATGACGCTGGCCGAGATGGCCCGCAAGACGCTGGACGTCTACGTCATGTCGGAGGAGCTTCTCGACAAGTCGGACTTCGGGGAGGGTACCTCCAAGGAGCTGCGGGCGACCCGGATCGCGGGCCTGAAGGGCATCATCGCGCTCTGCGACACCGACGACTGGCCCTCCTACACCAAGCTGGTCGACGATGTCGACAAGCAGCTGGCCCGGAGCGACCCGGACCGCATGCTCGGCGCGGGAGCGGCGGTCCTGGACCATGTCAAGAAGGCCGTCGAGTGGACGACCTCGTCCCTCACCTTCATTGGCATGGGCATGCGGGCGGCCCTCATGGGCCGCGGCATGGTCCAGGCGGCTGCGACGGTCGGGGACGCGCTCGCCGGGCTCGAGAAGCTCTCGGGGGCGCTCGCCGTGATCGACGTCCTCCACGGGGCCATGGTCCTCCTCGACAGCCAGGCCGCAGGATCGGAGAAGGTCGGCGCCGCGCTGGAGGTGGTGTCCGGCGGCATCCAGGTGACCGGTGCGGCGGCCAGCGCGGCGGGCGCAGAGAGCGTGGCTGCGGTCGCCGGGCGGGCATCGCCGTGGGCCATGGCGGTCACGATCAACTACAAGGCCTACAAGGCGCTGGCCGAGTACACGTACTCCAGCGTCGTCGGCGGGCTCGCCATGGTCGACGTCAGCGAAGGCCTGGAGGGCGCCCCGATCTCGACGAAGGGGGGCACCTTCCGGCCGGGCGGCCTTGACGACCTGGGGAAGGCCGTGACCGAGGCCCGCCTGCGCGTCGAGTCGCTGGAGCGCCAGCTCGGCACGGCGCCGGCCGGCGAGGGCGGCGGTGTCCAGAAGGCGATGGGCGACCAGGTGAGCCGGCTCCAGCGCGCCATCTACGGCCTGCAGCACCAGTGGTCCATCGCCCCCCTGGATGCCGTCCGGGCCTACATCCCCATGTGGGACATCGGGTCGCAGAACGCCATGGACCCGGCGGCCGAGCCGTGGATGGTCGTCGAGGAGGCCCGCCGGTGGGAGGATGCTCTCCTGGCCGCGTTCACGCACAAGCAGGAGATCGTGGAGGCCACGATGCACCAGGCGATGGCCCGCGGCTGACGCCGGCTCGCGGGTTCGCCCGCCGCGTGCCGCCCTCAGTGCCGGGTGCGGAAAACGTCGAAGCGGCCCCCGAAGGAGCCGCTTCGATGCTGTCCCGGTGAAGCGGGCCCGTTGCCGGACCACTTCTGCCACGTTGCAAGGGCATCTATCACGCCGGCTGCACCGGCTACCCTGACCCTACCTACCCATGACCTTGAAACTAGGGCAGCGGTCGCTCACGCGACTGGGGGCGAGTGTAGCCGAACTCCGCGCTCGACTCAAGGGTTTCCGCGCATTTAGTGGTTAATAATCCGCAACCTTCACGTGGCCGAGCACGAACCGCCCGGCGGCCGAGCACGAACCGCCAGCGCCGCGCACGGCCGCCGATCGCGAGCGCCGAGCTCAGGCGCGAACGACAAGCGCCGAGCTCACGCCTCCTCGACGGTGACCTTCGTCATCGCGACCGGCTTGTCGGGGTAGTCGCGGCTGTCGCGCGGCGCCGTCGCGATCGCATCGACGACCTCCATCCCGGACAGGACCCTGCCGAAGACGATGTAGTCCTTCGGCAGCTTCCCGCGCAGGTCGGCGTGGCAGATGAAGAACTGGGAGCCGTTGGTGTTCTTCCCGGCGTTGGCCATCGCCAGGGCGCCGCGCGAGTAGTGGCCGCTGAACGGCTCGTCATCGAACTTGTAGCCGGGGCCGCCCTGGCCGACCCGGCCGCGGTTGCGGACCTGGCCCTTCTCGTCGACACGGCCGAACTCGCCGTCGCCGCCCTGGATCATGAAGCCCGGGATGACGCGGTGGAAGATGACGCCGTCGTAGAAGCCCTGCTTCGCCAGCTTCACGAAGTTGGCCGTCGCCTTCGGGGCGTCCGCGTCGGCGAGCTCCACGACGATGTCGCCGGCGGTGGTCGCGATGGTTGCCTTGGTCATGGGATCCTCCTGCGTGCTGGCCCGGCCGTTCGCGCCGGTGGATGGTCAGGGACGGGTGACGGTTGCCTTCGTGATGGCCACGGGCTCCAGCGCCTGGTTGGCCTGGCCACCGGAGTTCGGCATCGCGGCGATGGTGTCCACGACGTCCATCCCCGACGTGACGGTGCCGAAGACCGAGTAGTCGGGCGGCAGGCTGGAGAGGTCGTCGAGGCAGATGAAGAACTGGCTCCCGTTCGTGTCGGCGCCGGAGTTGGCCATCGCGACCGTGCCGCGCTGGTAGGGCACGGTGACCGGATCATCGGCGAACTCGTACCCCGGGTCGCCCGTCCCGACCAGGTCGAGGTCAACGTTCGGCTTGCGGCCGAACTCGACGTCCCCACCCTGGATCACGAAGCCGGGAGCCAGGCGGTGGAACACGACTCCGTCGTAGGCGCCGCACTCGGCGAGTGCCACGAAGTTGCCGGCCGCGTTCGGCCCCAGCGAGCCTTTCACCTGGATGACGATGTCGCCCTTCTCGGTGGCCAGGGTGACCGTGGCGCTGTCGCTGGCGGCCATCGGCGCCGGAGGGCTCTGCGGGCAGCCGGCGGGGAGCCCGCCTGCCGGGACCTCGGTGGGCGCCGCGGAGGGCGCCGCGCTGGCGCCGCCGGGCGGCAGGATCGGCTGTGCGGTGGCGCCGCCCGTGCAGGCGCCGACGGCCAGGGCGGCGACGGCGACGAGGGCGGCGACGCGACGGAAGGGGGCGTGGATCATGCGGCGGCCTCCATGGCTGCGGGGTACTCGATGCGGCCGGTGAGGAGCGCCTCTCCGAGGATGACGCCGGCAATGCCGGCTTCGCGGAGGCGCCGGATCCCGGCGAGGTCGACGATGCCGCCCGCGACGAGCACCTCGAGGTCGAGGTCTCGAACCAGGCGGCCGATCAGCGCGGCGTCGGGCGCGACGCCGCCGTGGGTGAGGACGAGGCGGCGCACGCCCGCCCCGGCCAGCACGGACGCGACGTCGTCGGCCGTCGGGCGGCGCCCGTCGCGCCACGGGAACGCGGCCATCCGGTCCGGTCGAGGGTCCAGGCCGACGGCCAGCCAGTCGCCGGCCACGGCCAGGCAGTCGCGCAGCGTGGCGAGGTCGTCTGCCATGGCCATCGGGACGACGGCGCGCGTCGCGCCCGCGGCAAAGGCCAGCTTGATCTGCTCCGGGCCGTCCAGCCCGCCCGCCACCTGGAGCGGGACGGCGACACGGGAGGCGATGCGGCCGATCGCGTCGACGTTTGCGGGGCGGCCCTGCTGGGCGCCGTCGAAGTCCACCAGGTGGATGAGCCGCGCTCCCTGCTCCACAAAGCGCGCGGCAATCACCTCCGGCCGGTCGGTGGGGCTGCCGACGCCGGTGGCGGCGCCGGGCCAGAAGACGATCCGGGAGCGCCCGGCGGACAGGTCGATGGAGGGGATGACGAGCACGAGATGTCGGGCGGTCAGCCGTGGGCGACGCGGGTGCCTGCGGGGGGCGACCACGCGCCCGTGGCGGCGGCCGCCTCGGCCCCGGCCCGCGGCTCCGTGCCCGCGGTCTCGGCGAGCGCCGCACGCGCCGCGGCGACGGTGGCCTCCACGTCGGCGGCATCCACGCCGTAGTGCGTGACGGCCCGGATCGCGCCGTGGGTGTAGGGGACCATCAGGACGCCCCGCGCGTCGAGGGCGGCCAGGAACGCCGCCCGGTCGCGGGCCACGCGGAAGATGACGAAGTCGGTCACGGCCCGCGCCGGGTCCAGCAGGCCCGGGGTCGGCTGGGCGATGCCG
The DNA here is from genome assembly GCA_963810065.1 of uncultured Chloroflexia bacterium. Classification (GTDB taxonomy): domain Bacteria; phylum Chloroflexota; class Limnocylindria; order Limnocylindrales; family CSP1-4; genus CTSoil-043. Next base: position 18,388 of record CAWELX010000007.1, read on the forward strand.
CCCGGCGACTCGATCCCGTCCAGCGCGGCCAGGCCCTCCGCCAGGCGGCGGGCGTTGGCGTGGTCCTCGGCCAGGCGGGCGATCATCCCGTCCGGCCCGTCCGAGAGGGCGACCAGGCCGGCCGCGGCCAGCACCCCGACCTGCCGCATCCCGCCGCCGACGAGCTTGCGGGCGCGCCGGGCGCGGCGGATGAACTCACCGCTGCCGACCACCACCGACCCGACGGGGCAGGCGAGGCCCTTGCTGAGGCAGAACGTCACGGAATTTGCCGGCGCCGCCAGGTCGGCCGGGCTGACGCCCAGGGCGACGGCCGCGTTGAAGAAGCGCGCCCCGTCGAGGTGGAGCGGCACGCCGTGCTGCCGCGCGACGCGCGCCACGTCCTCCTCGTAGGCCGGCGTGAGGGGCCGGCCCATCGAGTGCGCGTGGGTGTTCTCCAGGGAGATGAGGCCCGTCAGCGGCTCGTGCGGGTCGTCGGGATCGCGGAAGGCGGCCTCGATCGCGGCCGGGTCGATGGTTCCGTCAGGATCCTCGGGCAGGGAGCGCACGGAGGCGCCCACGACCACGGCGTGGCCGGCCGCCTCGTCCATCACCAGGTGGCTGGTGGCAGCCGCGATCACCTCGGCGCCGCGAGAGAGGTGCGCCATCTGGGCCACGAGGTTCCCCATCGTCCCGGACGCGACGAACAGCCCGGCCTCCTTGCCCAGGAGCGCGGCAGCGCGCTCCTCCAGGGCGTTGACGGTCGGGTCGTCGCCGAACACGTCGTCGCCCAGCTCCGCCGCGGCCATGGCCCGGCGCATCGCGGGTGTCGGGTGCGTGACGGTGTCGGAGCGCAGGTCGATCAGGGGCATCCGGGGCAGGATACCGCGGGCACGCTCCCGAGGCCGTCAGCGCGCCCGGCGCGTCCGCCCCCACACGACCTGCCCGCCCTGGCCATGGCGCGGTGCGGCCGGCGCCTCTTCATGCTAGATTCCGCCGGCCGCGGACCCGTGGTGTAGCGGCCCAACATGCCAGCCTGTCACGCTGGAGATCGCCGGTTCGAATCCGGTCGGGTCCGCCATCCTCGCCCGCCAACGCCCCGTCACCACGGGGCGTTCTCGCTTCTCGGGCCCGTTGGCACTTCCAGGTCGGGAGATCCGACCCCTCGCCCGGCCGCCCCCGGTCCCGTATCGTCGGGCCATGGACGAGGCGTGGCGCGCCTGGATCCCGGGCTTCGACCGCTGGGCGGCGACCTACGACGCCGCGGTCCTCGACCCCTGGTTTGCCTACGAGGCGGCCTGGTCGTTCGTTGGGCGCTCGCTGGAAGCTGGCCTCGGCGACCTTCGCGGCCGGCGACTGGCGGACGTCGGCTGCGGGACCGGCGAGTTCGTGCGGCGCCTGGTGGAGCTGGGCGCCGTCGGAGTCGGCGTCGAGCCGTCGCCCGGGATGCGCGACGCGGCGTTGCGCAAGGTTCCCGGCGCCGCGATCCTGGATGGCCACCTGGCCGCGATCCCTCTGCCCGACGGCGGCGTGGACGGCGCCATCTCCACCTATGTCGTCAGCCACCTCGCGGCGGCGGAGCAGCCGGCGGCGATCGACGAGCTGTTGCGAGTCGTGGCCGGAGACGGGCCCATCGTGATCGTCGACGTGGCGGCGGCGGCCCCGCACGAGATGCCCAGGGTCCGGGAGGTCCTCCGCGCGGCGGGCCGCGAGGGCCAGGTCCCGTGGTACGAGCAGGGGTTCGGCCTCGACGTCACGGCCTGGCGTCGTCGCCTCGAGGCCAGCAGCCGACGGGTCACGGTGGAGCCCCTCGGTCCGCTGCTCATCGGCCTGGCCGGGCTCGCCGGCGGGACGGAGCGGAGCTGAGCGGGCCTACCCGAGCCCGGCGAAGAGGTCCGTCTCCGGGAGGTCCGTGCCCAGCGGCACTCGCGAGGCACGCAGGATGAACGTCTCCTCGCCCCACAGCTCCGCGAGCGCTTCCTTGCCGAGGGCCATCAACGGGCTGTCCGTGAGCGAGATCTGGGTCCGGTGGGCGAGCAGGGCGGCCCAGCGCTGATCGGCCTGGGCGCGAACGTCGATGCGCGTCGTGATCAGGGCGTCGTCCACCGTCGAGCGGCGCATGAACTCGTCCCACTGGGCCAGCTCCTCCGGGCTTCCCTCGGTCGGGCGTGACCACCAGGACGTCATCCCGGCGGCCTCCGCCCGGGCCGCCATCGCCTCGCGCCGGGTGCGCGAGATCGCCTGCTCGTAGAGCTTGGCCGGGGCCCACGGCTCGAGGCCGCCGTCCGCGGCCGCCGGCCCGGATCCGCCATGCTCGGGGGCCACCTGCTCGGGGTACCACTCCGGGTCGCCCGCCCGGTAGTAGGCGCCGATCGCCACCTGGTGGGCCCGGATGTGGTCGGGGTGGCCGTACCCGCCGAAGTCGTTGTAGTGCGTCATCACGTCGGGGCGATGGACGCGCACCAGCCAGACGAGGCGCCGGATCGCGTCGTCCAGGTCGGCCTGCCAGAAGGAGCGGGGATCCTGGTTGCCCGGCGTCCCCATCATCCCGGAATCGCGGTAGCCCAGGTTCTCCCACGCCGGCACCCCGAGGGCGGTCATCGCCGCCTCCAGCTCGCCGGCACGGATCTCCGCGAGCCGGCGATGGTTGTCCGGCGTGTCGAGCTCCGGCACGACGATCTCGCCCAGCTCGCCCCGGGTGCACGTGACGAGGACCACACGGTGGCCGGCGGCCGCGGCCTTCGCCATCACGCCGCCGGTCCCGATCGTCTCGTCGTCGGGGTGGGCATGGACGGTCATCAGGGTGTGACGGTACGGGGAGAGCGGGGACGCTGGCATGCCGCGGATGGTACCCCGACCATCGTCAACGTTGGTCGGAACCGGCCGGCTGGGGCATCATGGGGCGAGCCGGTCGTGGCCGCGACCTGCTCCGCAGGTACCCAGGGGAGGGAGAGCCATGTCCACCGTGAGGGCCCAGCCGGCCCAGCCGGCCCAGCCGGCCCAGCCGGCCCAGCCGGCCCAGCGCGCCCGGCCGGCGCGCCGGCAGCGCCGGGTCGCCGCAGCGGCCGTCCTCCTCGTCGCAGTCGCGACCCTCCTCGGCGGCCTCGCGCCCGCACCCTCGCGCGCCGCGATCACCCTCGGCCTGGTCAGCGTGAAGACCGGGTTCAACCAGCCCGTCGCGCTGACGAACGCCCGGGACGGCAGCGGCCGCCTGTTCGTGGTCGAGCAGGGCGGGCGAATCCGGATCATCAACGGAGCCGGCACGCTGGTCGCCACGCCGTTCCTCGACATCCACGGGCGCGTCTCGTGCTGTGGCGAGCGAGGGCTGCTGGGCCTGGCCTTCCACCCGTCCTTCAAGTCGAATGGCCGGTTCTACGTCGCCTACACGGACACCGCCGGATCCCTCGTGGTGGGCGAGTACCGCCGCAGCAGCTCCAACGTGAACCGCGCGTCCACGACGGAGCGCCGCATCATCCGGATCTCGCACCCGGGCTACGCGAACCACAACGGCGGCCAGCTCGCGTTCGGACCGGACGGCTACCTCTACATCGGCACCGGCGACGGAGGCGGCGGCGGCGATCCCAATGAGAACGGCCAGAAGCGGTCGACCCTGCTCGGGAAGATCCTGCGGATCGCCCCCAACACCACGAGCTCGACGCCGGCCTATCGGGTCCCGTCCTCGAACCCGTGGGCGACGAGCACGAGCATCCGCCACGAGATCTGGGCGTACGGCGTGCGGAACCCGTGGCGCTTCAGCTTCGATCGGAGCACCGGCTCTCTCTGGATCGCCGACGTCGGCCAGAACAAGTACGAGGAGGTCAACCGGGCGCTCCACTCGGCCGGCGGCGGGCGTGGCGCCAACTTCGGGTGGGACCAGTACGAGGCCTACTCCTGCTACGAGGGCCCCTGCTCCTCCACGGGGAAGACGTTCCCGCTGGCGGCCTACAGCCACGGCACCAACGGGTGCTCGGTGGTCGGCGGCTACGTCTACCGCGGCAGCCGCTACCCCGTCCTGGCGGGTCGCTACCTCTTCGGCGACTACTGCAGCGGGCGGATCTGGTCCGTGACCGCGGCCGGCTCGTCGCGCCAGACACCGGTCCTGCTCCGCGACACGACGTTCAGCATCAGCGCCTTCGGCGAAGGCGAGACGGGCGAGCTCTACCTGGTCGACTACCGGGGCGGGCGGGTCCTGCGGATCACGGGCAGCTAGGCCCGTCCGCCGCGCCCGATGCCGGCAGGCCGGCCCGCCGGCACGATGCCGGTGGCCCCGCCCGCCCGGTACGATGCCGGGGAGATGAGCCGAGAGCCCGCTCCCGGGCCGCTGGCCGGGATCCTCGTCGCCGACTGCAGCACGGTCCTCGCCGGGCCGTACGCCACCATGCTCCTGGCGGACCTGGGAGCCGACGTCGTCAAGGTCGAGCCGCCCGAGGGCGATGCCTCGCGCGGATGGGGCCCGCCCTGGGTGGGCGAGGGCACGGCCAGGACGGCGGCCTACTACCTGGCGGCCAACCGCAACAAGCGGTCCATCCGGTTGGACCTGAAGGCTGACGCCGGCCGCGAGGTCCTGCGCCGGCTCCTCGCCCGGGCCGACGTCCTGGTGGAGAACCACCGGGTGGGCGGGTTCGCCCGCCTCGGCTTCGACGACGTGGCGCTGGCGGCGATCAACCCGCGGCTGGTCCACCTGGCGATCTCCGGGTTCGGCCAAACCGGGCCGGAGGCCGAGACCCCCGGGTACGACTTCATCGTGCAGGCGGTGTCCGGGCTCATGTCGATCACCGGAGCCCCCGACGAGGCCGGCGGGGGGCCGACGAAGGTGGGCGTGGCGATCACCGACCTGGCCACGGGAATGCTGGGCGCGACGGCGATCCTCGCGGCGCTCGCCGGGCGCGACCGACCCGGCTCGCCGGCTCACGGCCGCGGCCAGCGGATCGACCTGTCGTTGCTGGAGTCGACGCTGGCGTGGTTGGCCAACCAGGCCCAGGGCTACTTCGCCACCGGCGTGGCGCCGGGCCGCCGCGGCAACGCCCACCCGAGCATCGTGCCCTACGAGACGTTCGCCACCGCGGACGGGGTGATCGCGGTCGCGGTGGGAAGCGAACGCCAGTGGCCTCGGTTCGCTGTGGCCATCGGTGCGTCACAATTGACCAATGACCACAGGTTCGCCACGAACAGTGATCGCGTGACGAACCGCGACGCGCTGCGCCCGCTGATCGCAGACCTCCTGGCGGCGGAGACGACGGCGACATGGCTGGCCCGGTTCGCGGAGGCAGACGTCCCGGCGGGCCCGATCAACGATCTCGCGGCGGCGTTCGACTCGCCGCAGGTGGCGGCCCTGGGAGTGGTGACGGCGGTGGAGCACCCGGTCCTCGGGACGCTGCGCCAGGTCGCCCCGCCGTTCCGGCTGCACGCCACGCCGGCAACCGTGCGGACGCCGCCGCCCCTCCTCGGCGAGCACACCGACGAGGTGCTCCACGAGCTGGGTTACGACCCGGCAGACGTGGAGCGGCTGCGGCGCGAGCGCATCGTATAGATCCGGATACGCGGACAGGGCGCCCGCCGGGGATGCGGGACGCCCTGTCCGACGGGCACCGCCGTCGGGATGCTGCCGGTGCGCGAGGCGCTGGCCCGACGCGTTCCCCGGACGGGGTCAGTGGGCCACGGCGTCCACGTTGCCGGCCTTGAAGAGCCCGACGGCCCCGCGGCCGACGAAGTTGAACGCGTGGGTGACGAAGGCGTAGTTGCCGTCCTCGGGGATGTCGAACTCGATGACCGCGCCCTGGGCCGGCGATAGATCGACGGCCTGGGAGCCCCAGCCGCCCTTGTTGCCCTTCACCACGCCGACGCCCTCCTTGTAGACGGTGTCGAAGATCGTGCCGACGACGTGGAACGAGCTGTCGATGTTGGGGCCGACGTCGAGGACGAAGAGGCGGATCCGATCCTTCGCCGCGACCTCGATCGGGTTGTCCTTGTACTGGGCGGCGACGCCGTTGAAGACGACGAAGTCGGGGGCCGGCGCTCCCACGGCGGCCTTGAGGTAGTCGGCGGGCTGCGCCTGGCCGCCCAGGTACCACTCGCTCTGGACGAGGGCGTACTCGCGGTCGACCTTCGGCAGGCCGCCGTTGGGCTCCACGATCACCATCCCGAACATGCCGTTGGCGATGTGGTGCAGCGTCGGCGCCGTCCCGCAGTGGTACATCCAGACGCCGGCATACTCGGCCTTGAAGGTGTAGGTCCAGGTCGCGCCCGGGTTGATCGTGACCATCTGGTGGTCCATCGCCGTCTGACTCGCGTGGAAGTCGATCGAGTGGGGCATCTGGCCCTGGTTCGTGAGGTGCACGCGGACGGTGTCGCCGATCTTGACCCGGATGGTCGGGCCGGGAACCGTCCCGCCGAAGGTCCAGGCGTGGACGACGTAGCCGGGGGCGACCGTCATGTCCTTCTCGATGATGGGCATGTCGACGTCGTGCTCCGTGCCCGGCAGGAGCGCCGGCGCCTTCGGGTCGAAGAGCGTGTAGGCAGGAGCGCTGGGGTCGGGAGCCGGGGTGGCCGCCGGGTCGCCGGCCCCCATGCCCGGCATCGCGCTGGGCTGGGGCGATGCCGCGGCCGCCGGCGCGGGCGTTGGCGACGCCGGGTTCACGCCACCTGCGCCGGTCCCGGCCACCGCCACGGCCGCGGGGGCGGCGCTGGGGGCGGGCGCGTACGTCCACTGGGGAGCCGCCGCGCCGCCGCAGCCGGCCAGGCTGACGGCCAGCACGATGGCGAGCCCGGCCCATACCTGGGTTCGCTTCATCGGTCTGTCCTTTCCGGGCCGTGACGCCCGTCCTCATCCGGGAGCGGGGGCCCGGTCCCATCAGCCGCGCGCTGGCGCGTCGCGAGCTCGGCGATCGACGCCCCGGCGAGGACGTCGATGAAGGCAGCCTGGGCCTGGTCCCAGACCGGGTAGATGGCGCATGCCGGGTCGCCGCCGTGGGAGGCGTCCAGCGGCGCTCCGGCGCGGTGACCCGCGGCGCCCTCCACGGCCTCGACGATGTCGAGGAGCGAGAGCGCAACGGGATCGCGACGGAGGCGGTAGCCGCCGTTCTTGCCGCTCGTGGCGGACACGATCCCGGCGCGGCCCAGGTCGGCCATGACCTGCGGCAGGAACTGGTCGGGGATCGCCATCTGCTCGGCGATCCGCCGCCCGGAGATCGGGTCGCTGGACGGCTCCGCAAGGCGCAGGCAGGCCCGGATCGCGTAGTCCGTCCGCTTCGTGAGCTGGAGCCGCATCGAGGTCGCCCTGGTCGTCGGTTGCCGGCCGCCCGGTGTGTGGCTAATATATCACTAAGTTAGTTGGTGTTGTCAAGAGGGCAGGGCGTCGTCTCGTGCCGGCTCCGGCCGGCTGGCGGGTCCGAGGAGGTCCTGGCGCCGCTGGGGGATCGGGTGGACGCTCCAGGCCCTCATCGCCGCGTGGACGCACCTCTCCGCTCTATCGGCGCCGGCGGACCGTCGGAGAGTGCCCCGCATCGCGTGCGCCCGGGGCGCTGGGCGAGCGTTCGGCTCGTCGCCCTCAACGCCGGGATCGCGCTCCTCGCGCTCGGGATCCCGACCGGAGCCGGCTCGCTGGTGGCCGCCGGCGGCGGACTCGTGACGGCGGCGGTGGCGACGTCACTCGTGCTGCTGGCCGGCGCCGCGCTCCTCGTCCGGGCGCTGCCCGCCCCGGCGCTCCGGCAGGTCGGCGATCCGGGCGGCGTCCAGCGTGTTGAGGAGCGCGTCCTGGGCCGCGAAGAAGACGTCGTGGACGTCGCAGAAGCCGTCCAGGCCGCACGGGCCGCCCCGCAGGACGCAGGTCCGCCGGCGACTGTCGCCCTCCACCGCCTCCACGACCTCCAGCAGCGTGATGGCGTCGGCCGGTCGGGCCAGGCGGTAGCCGCCCGCCCTTCCCGTCGTGGCCTCCACGAGGCCGGCAGCCGCGAGGTCGCCCATCACCTGGGGCAGGAACCGGACCGGGATCGACATCTCCTCGGCGATCCGGCGTACCGAGAGCAGCGCGCCGCTCTGCGTCCGGGCCAGTGCGAGCACCGCCCGGACGGCATAGTCGCCGCGCTTCGTCAGCTCCATCCGCACGTTCCGAGTATGCGGCCCCGAACCCGGGCGGCGCGCGACACGCCGGCGGCGCGCGACACGCCGGGCGGCGCGCGACACGCCGGTGGCCCCGAACCCGGGCGGCGCGCGACACGCGGACCCTGCCGCGTGGCCGACCGGCGCGCGACGACGGGCCCGGCGCGGCAACACGGTGCCCGATCCGTGCATGGATGCAGGCGAATCCCGGGAGTTCCGGCGCTCGCTGCTAGACTCCCCGCCACGACGAGCGCCGCGCGTGCCCCCCGGAGGGCGGCAGCCGTGCGGGGCCACGAGGGAGGGACCGATGGCGGACGACCGCGAGCGTTGGGCGCTGATCCTGGGCGCCTCGAGCGGGATGGGCGAGGCGACCGGCCTGGCCCTGGCACGGGCGGGCTACAAGATCTTCGGCGTCCACCTGGACTTCCGAGCCGGCCTTCATCACGTCACGGAGATCAAGCACGCCATCAGGGCCTGTGGGTCCGAGGCTGTCTTCATCAACATGAATGCCGCCGACGACCACAAGCGGGCAGCCGCGATCGCGCGGTTCTCGGAGCGCCTGGAGGCCTCGCGGGCTGCCGGCAGGCGGCCCTACCTGCGGGTGGTCATGCACTCCCTTGCCTTCGGCTCCCTGCTGCCGTTCCTGGCCCAGGAACCGGGCGGCGCCATCAGCCGCAAGCAGATGGACATGACGCTGGACGTCATGGCCAACTCGCTGGTCTACTGGGTCCAGGACCTGTGGCGGGCGGGGATGCTCGAGAGCGGCTCCAAGGTATTCGCCATGACGTCCGAGGGCTCCGCCCGGATCATTCCCTCCTACGGCGCCGTCTCGGCGGCCAAGGCGGCGCTCGAATCGCACTGCCGCCAGCTGGCGGTGGAGCTGGCACGCCTCCACAGCGGCGTCGCGGTCAACGCGATCCGTGCCGGCGTGACCGACACTCCGGCGCTCCGGAAGATCCCGGAGGCGGCCCGTGTCGTCGAGCTGACGATGGCCCGCAACCCGCACGGCCGCATGACCACGGTCGATGACGTCGCCAACGCGCTCGTGACGCTGGCGTCCACCGACTCGGACTGGATCAGCGGCAACATCATCAACGTCGACGGCGGCGAGTTCGTCTCCGGCTGACGACGGGCGACCCGGGACGGGCGGTCTGGTCGTGGCCAGTCCCATCGCCGCCGGTCTCGAGCGGGCCGTCAGGCCTCGAAGGCGAGCCAGGTGGTCCGGGTCCGGGCGGCGGGCGTCATCTCCATCGCGCCGTCCTCCTTGATCCACCAGGCGGCGAGGCCCAGGGCGCGCGCCCGCGCGCCGATCCCGCCCGATCCCTCGAGGAAGAGCGCCTTCGACCAGACCTCGGCCCATGCGGGGTCCGGGCCCGCGACCGTCACGGAGAGGAGGCCGCTGCCGCCGGGCTCGCCGGTCCGCGGATCCAGCAGGTGGTGGACCGCCCGCCCGTCGGCCGCCGTCCAGGCGTGGACGAGGATCGACGAGGTGCAGACCGCCCCGGCGTCGACGGCCAGGATGGCGATCTCCTCCTCGACCACGGGGCTCTCGATGCCGACCAGCCAGGGACCCGGCTGGGGGGAGGCCCCGCGGGCAACGAGGTCGCCCCCGGCTTCGAGCAGCGCGCCTGCCGAGCCCCCTCCGAGCTCGGGCAACGCGGCGCCCAGGGCCGCGAACGCCCAGCGGAGCGCCAGGCCCTTCCCGATGCCGCCAAGGTCGACGGGCGCCGCGACTGTCGCGCTGCCGCTGACTGGATCCAGGTGCAGCCAGCGGCCGTCCGCGAACCGCGGTCGCGAAGCCGGATGACCCGACGTCGCGCCGGGGGCCTCGGGGGAGGAGTCCCGCGGACTCCCGGGAGGATCCAGTGGCGCGCCCGGGTAGCCGAGGCGTTCGAGGTCCGCGAGGATGCGTGGGTCGAAGGCACCGCCGGTGACCCGGTGTGCCCGATCGGCGGCGGCCAGCGCACGGGCCAGCGGGCGGACGACGGGCGACGCCTCAGGGCTCCCGGCCCTGCGGTTGAGGGCGACGAGGTGGGATGTCGGCCGGAAGCGCGAGAGGGCCTGCTCGATCTCCTCGATCGCGTCGGAGACGGCTGCCCAGCCGGCGGCCGCGCGCGCCCCGTCGAGACCGACCACGGTGAGGCGGAGCGGCGAGCCCATCGCCCTCCGTTCGAAGCGCGCGATGGGCGCGGTCAGCAGGGCTTCCCGGAGGCGGTCGTGCACGCGTTGCTGGCCGGCCGCGAGGAGACGTAGACGGTCCGCGCGGAGACCGACGGCAGGCGTGCAACGCTGGGCACGCGGAGCGAGGCCGCGGAACCCTCGACGGCGGCGATGCGCTTGCCAAGGGACCCAAGCGCGGCCTCGTGACGGGCGATGTCGTCGGCGATCTGCTGGTACGCCGCGCCGGTGCTGGTGAGACCGGCCGCGATCCGCGCCAGCTCAGCCTCCGCCTGGTCGTGATTCGTGCGCAGCGCATCCACCGCCGCCGCTGCCGGGGCGCGGTCCGCCGCGAGGCGGGCGTCGGTCCCGGCCTGGAGCGCCGTGACGCCGGCGAGGGAGGCCGCGTACAGGCCGGCCGTCACGCCGATCGCGACGGCGACATGCGCCGGGCGTCGCGCCTGGCTGACGGGCCGCACGGCGGTGCGCGCCTGGGGGATTGAACGCAGCGTGGCGGCGCTTCCTGCCGTCGCCGCCGTTCCCGCCGCCGGATCCGCCAGGGCGCTTCCCGCTGTCGGTGGGAGTCGAAGGGCGCGCTCAGTCATCGTCTTCGGGCTCCTCGGTGGGCTTCGGCGCCGGGGGAGGTGCCGCGGGCCGCGTGACGACCACGGTTCGCACCGCTGCCCGGGCCGCCGCAGCCTGGCGTGCGGTTGCCGCGATCTGGCGGTTGAGCGCCGTCAGCTTCTTCTTCGCCGCGGCCATCCGATCCCGCAGGACCTTCGCCGTGGCGGCGTCCTTCTGGATCTGTGCCTTGGCCGCATCAAGGCCGGCCGCGAGGTCCGCGGTCTGGCCGGTCATTGCCTCGACCTGGGAAGTGAGCGCGGCAGTCCGCTCGCGCTCGGCGGCGAGCTGGGCCGACAGCGTCTCGACGGTGACCGGGGGAGCGGCCAGCGGTGCCTCGGAGGCCGTCCATTGACCGGCGGCCTGGATCGAGGCAGCGCCGAGGGCCAGGCTTCCGACGACGGCCGCGATGACGGCCATGCGCCGGAAGATGAGACGCGCCTTCGTCTTCATCGGGCGGGTTCCTCCGTGATGGGCATGGGGACGATGGTGAGGTGTGCCGAGGGTGTCGCCTGGGCCGTGGACGTGGGACGCGTTGCTCCCGGCAGGCTCGTGGCGAAGGTCGGGCGCGACTTCCGGGAGACCCAGTAGCGATAGGCGAAGGCGGCGATCACGAGGAATCCCGTCGCGAGGTACATCGGGACGAGCGCGGAGCTGTCGGTCCCGGCCAGGATCCCGTGCATCCACGACAGCACCCAGGCGACCAGGGAGAAGCGGTGGATCCTGAGCCAGAGGCCCTGCGGGAGGAGCCTGGTCCAGCGCCCCGTGATCCCCGAGATGAGCGCCGCGTACAGGCCCAGCGTCCCGAGGGCGACAGGGGCGGACCGATAGGCCGACAGACCGGGGATGAACGAACCGGCCACCCCGACCCCTGCCCACGGGTCCAGGATGATGCTCACGACGTGGGCGACGAGGAACGCCACGACGAACACGAACAGGTTCTCGTGCCACGGGAAGATCCGCTTCGAGAGCTTCCACGTGGACTGGTTCGTCGGGTGGGAGAGGATCAGGCCGAGGCTGACGAGACCCGTCAGCAGGAGGTACGCGGTGATGCCGGTCGCCCGCCCGGCAAGCCAGATGCGCATCTGGGCCTGGTATGCCGAGGTCGCCGGCAGGACCTGGTCGGTCGCGAAGACGATCAGGACGCCCAGGGCGGCCCCGAGGACGAGCCAGGAGCGAGCGCTCAGGCGCATCGGCGGGCCGTCCCGGCGCGGAGGTGGCGAGGCGATTCGGTCATGCGGAGCTCCCGGCGGCGTGATCGACGCGGCGTCGTCGTACCCGGTCTGAGTCTCGCCTGCCAGGAAAGGTTTCAGCCCCGGGACCTTCGTTTGCGGGCCCCCCCCGATCGGGCTACCGTGGGCGCCGGAGGTTCCGATGGCCGATCCTGTTCCGCACCTGCCGCACGAGCAGCACCCGCACGTCCACGACCGGCTCTGCGGGCATGCCGCCGTCCCCCACGAGGATCACGTCGACTTCCTGCACGACGGGCACGTCCACCACGTCCACGAGGATCACGTCGACGACGTCGACGCGGTCGTCGATCTCGCCGCCAGCCACCTCCCGCATGCCGGCCACATGCACGTCCACGCCGAGGGGTGCGGGCACGTCGCGGTCCCGCACGAGGGCCACCTGGACTACGTCCACGGCGACCACCGGCACGCCGGGCACCACGTCCACTACGACGAGCACTGATCCCGCGCCTGCCCGGCGGAGCAGGCGGTACGAGCCTAGGGGGCGATCTCCGGCCCGACGTCGACGACCTGCGGCGCACCCCGGGCCCGCTCGGCGATGACGAACCGTCCGCGGTGCTCCTCGTGCGGGTCCCGCACCAGGATCCCGAAGGTCTCCAGCAGGCGATCCGCGGTGAGCACCTCGGACCCGGGCCCGAGGGCAACCACGCGACGCGCGAGGAGGAGCACCTGGTCGTACTCGGCCGCCTCCGCGATGTCGTGGGTTGCCGTGACGAGCGTCGCACCGCGCGCGAGCTCCCCGGCAAACGCCTCCAGGTAGAGCTCCCTGCCGCCGGCGTCGAGGCCCGCGGTCGGCTCGTCGAGCACGATGAGGTCGGCGTGTCGGGCGAGCGCCTGGGCGAGGTAGACGCGCTGCTGCTGCCCACCCGACAGGCTGCGCAGGGGCGACCGGGCCAGGTCCCCGACACCCATCGTCTCCATGGCCCACTGGACGAGGTCACGGTCCTCGGATCGGAGCCGCCCGAGCAGCCCGTGTTCCTGGTAGCGCGCCATGCGCACGACCTCGATCGCCCGCAGGGGCAGGATGAACCCGGAGGCGTGGAACTGGGCGAGATACGCGAGCCGCCGCGGCGCCCCGCCGGGACGCGCCCCGAGCACCACGAGCGAACCTGCCACGATGGGCAGCAGGCCGACGAGGGTCCGCAGCAGCGTCGACTTCCCGGATCCGTTGGTGCCCACGAGGGCGAGGGAGCTGTGCGACGGCACGACGAGGTCGATTCCGGGGACGAGGGGCACGCCCCGGTAGCCGACCGAGAGGTCGCGGGCCGCGATGAACGCGGCGTCGCCGGCCGGTCGCACGGCGCTCACGAGGGACCCGTCGCCGGTGCGTCCGGCTCGCGCCCGTTCGCGGTCAGGCCCTCGTGGATGTTCGTGCCGGCCAGGACCGCGAAGAAGATGACCGACGCGACGAGGACCATGGTCGATCCCGCGGCGACGTCGAAGTGGTAGCTGATCAGGAGGCCGACGTAGGAGGAGATGATCCCGATGAGGGCCCCGATCGCCATCATCGCCCCGACGCGGTGGGCCAGGAGGGCTCCGGCTCCGGCCGGGGCCAGGAGCATGCCGAAGACGAGCAGCGTGCCGACCGTCTGGAACGAGACGATGACCGTGAGGGCGATGAGCAGCAGCATGATCGCGTGGTAGCGCCGGGAGGGGAAGCCGGCCACGTCGGCCTGCTCCGGGTCGAAGCTGAGGAGCAGGAACGGCCGCGCGCAGACGAAGGCGACGCCCCCCACCACGAACGTGGCCACGGCCTGGACGACGAGGGTCTCGGCGCTGGTGCCGAGGATCTGGCCGAAGAGGATCCCGACGAGATCGCCCGCGAACGAGTTCGAGCTGGAGACCATGACCACGCCGAGCGCCAGCATCGCCACGAACAGCAGGCCGATCGCGGTGTCCGACGACAGGCGCGAGCGGCGGGTGATCAGGCTCACCCCCGCGATCATGGCGAGCGCGCCCACGGTCGCCCCCACGATCCCGGGCAGCCCCAGCAGGAGCGCCCCCGCGATCCCCGGCAGCACGCCGTGGGCCAGGGCATCGCCGATGAAGGCGAGCCCGCGCAGCACGACGAACGTGCCGACGATCGCGCAGGCGAGCGATACGAGCACGCCGGCGGCCAGGGCCCGGAGCATGAACTCGTTCTGGATGAAGGGATCGATCAGCGGTCCCAGCGGGGTGCTCCTCGCTTCGCGGGTCAGTGGCGGTCGGCCGCGTACCTCAGCGGAGATTGTCGGCGATCAGGGTGGCGATGTTCGTCGCGAACGTGGCATACGAGGCGTCGGCCGGCAGGACGTGCGTCGCCAGCTCCACGACCCTGGCCCCGGTTTCGGCGCCGATGGCGGCGGCCACCGCCGGCGATGTCCCCAGCTCGGTGAAGATGGCGGGGACGTTCACGGCACGGATCGTGTTCGACAGGGCCGCGAGGTCCGCCGCCGACGGCTCCGCCGAGGTGGTCAGGCTGGGGATGATGGCGCCGACCAGTCGCAGGTCGTAGCGATCTGCGAAGTAGCCCATCGACTCGTGGCCGGTGACCAGCGTCCGCCGGGCGTCCGGGATCACCGCCAGGATGGACGCGACCTCGTCGTCGAGCGCCGCGAGCCGGGCGTCCAGGTCGCTGGCGCGGGCGGTCACGTCGATCCCGAGGTCCGTCCGCAGCTCCACGGCCAGGGCGTCCATCGCGTCGCGCACCGTGAGCGGGTCCATCCACAGGTGAGGATCCTCGGCTCCGGGCGCCTGGTCCGGGTCGGCGGGATCGGCGCCCTCGCCGGCGCCCACCCGGCGCAGGGTGACGTGGTCCGATGCGACGAAGCGCTTCACGCCCGCCGCCTCGGCCTGAACGAACGCGTTGGCCATCCCACCTTCCAGGCCCAGCCCGTTCTCGACAAGCAGGTCGGCCCGCGTGAGCGTCTCGATGTCCTTCGCCGAGGGTTCCCACTCGTGGGGATCGGCGCCGTTCGGCATCAGGACGACGACGTTCGCCGCGTCGCCCACGAGGTCCTTCACGACCGCGCCGAGCACGGAGTAGGTGACGACGATCGTCGTTCGGCCGTCCGACGACGGTGAGGTGGCCCCGCAGGCCGCCACGAGCGCCGTCACGACCGCGAGCGTCAGGGCGAGACGGAGTCTCATGATGCTGGCAGCTGGCATGACGGACAGAGCCCGAAGAGCTCCAGGCGATGCTCGTCGATCCGGTACCCCGTGCGGCGGGACACCTCGCGCGCCACCGCCCCCAGGCCCAGGTCCCCGATCTCGATGGACCGCGCGCACCGGGAGCAGATGACGTGGTGGTGGTGCGCCGGCATGCACGCGACGTAGGCGTGGTCGCCGCTCGGAAGGTCGACCCGCTCGACCGCGCCGACGCTGACCAGCACCTCGACCGTGCGGAAGATGGTCGCCCGGCCGATCCCGAGCCGGCGCGCTTGGACGTCCGCCACCAGGTCGGCGGCCGTGAACGTGGAGCCGTCCCGGGCGGCGATGAGGTCGGCCAGGGCACGCCGTGGACCGGTGAGCCGGTAGCCGGCATCCTCGAGGGCGGCGACGATGGGGGTCGGGTTGAGCATGGCGGCAGCCTACCGGATTCCGCGCCCCTTGTCGAGACCGAGTATCACAAGCGGTTGGCCACGCCGCGGTCGTAACGCCGGCGATCCCGTACCATTCCGCACTGACCGAACATGCTGATGAGATCGCCCGCGGCCCGCCCGCGACCCCTTCCACTCCTGGCCGCACTTGTCGGCGTGCTGCTCGTCACTGCGTGCGGCGGGATCGGCGGCTCGGCGCCGGCGTCGCCGACCGGCGGTCCGGCCACCGCCCCGACCTCCTCCCCGCCGCCCCTCGGGCGCGAGAGACGGCCTACGACCCGCCGCGGCCTGCACCCGCCCTGCGCCTGACCGACCAGGACGGCCGGCCGTTCGACCTGGCCTCGCTTCGCGGCGAGCCGGTCCTCGTCTACTTCGGCTACACCCACTGCCCCGACGTCTGCCCCACGACGCTCTCGGACATCCGCGACGCGTTGCGCCTGGTGGACGTCCCGACCCGGGTCGTCTTCGTCACGATCGATCCCGCCCGCGACGACGCGGCCGCGATGAAGCAGTACGTGGACTACTACCAGTCCGGCTTCATCGGCCTGACCGGCAGCGAGGCGGAGATCGCGGCGGCCGCAGACGCCTGGGGCGCCTCGTACCGGAAGCTGGAGTCCGACTCCGCGTCCGGGTATGCCATGGCCCACTCCACCGATACCTACCTCGTCGACCCCGAGGGGATGCTCCGCCACCACATCTTCTTCGGCGCCGGCCCGGAGCTGTTCGCCGAGAAGATCCGCGAGGTCGCCCCGTGACCGCCCGGGCGCCCAGCGCAGGCCGGCGTCAGGCGGCGCCCGCCGCAGCGTCCAGCGCCGGCTGACCGCCGGCAGCGCAGAATGACCACGCACCACAGGAGGAACCTGATGCCCCCCGTTCGCCGCTTCGCCCGCCTCGGCGGGCTCCTCGTCGCCGCGCTTGTCGTGGCCTCCGTCGCCGCCGGCTGCTCGTCGGGCGGCAGCGCGTCCATCAAGGTCACCGAGCCCTGGGCACGCGCGTCGTCGGCGATGGCCGCCGCCGGCGCCGCCTACATGACCATCGAGAACACCGGCACCGCTGCCGACGCGCTGTCGGCGCCAGCAGCCCGGCGGCGAAGACCGTCGAGGTCCACGAGACGGTCGTCATGGAGCAGCCCGGCGCCGGCTGCGTCGGACGGGATGGGGAGCCCCGCCGCCGTCGGCCTCGGGCGACGGGCGGCATGATGGGCATGCAGCCGATCGCGCGGCTCGAGATCCCGGCCGGCGGCACGGTCGAGCTCAAGCCCGGCAGCTACCACATCATGCTCATCGACCTCACCCAGGAGCTGAAGGTCGGCGACAAGATCGAGATCACCTTGAAGTTCGAGAAGGCCGGCGAGGTCAAGGTGACCGCCGAGGTCCGGGAGAGCTGACACCACGACTTCCATGACGGACGGCACCCCGGGGACGGTCGATCGGCCCTCCCCGGGGGAGTCGTCCCCGCCCCGACACTCCGGCAACCATGGCCGCGTCCCCTCGTCCCGTGGCGCCGACCCGCCTCGCCCTGCTCGCCGCGCTGGCCCTGGGTTTCGCCGCGCTGGCCGGCATCGCGCATCGGCGTGGTCGGCTGGCTCTCCATGGCGTCCCAGCCGCCGGTGTCCGGCGGGGGCGACGCGGCCTACATCTGGCCGGTGTCGCCGACCCCGGAGGGACTCGGGCGCGACAGCGCCATCCGCCCGGCGGTCGCGGCGCCCCCGTTGCGGCTCACCGACCAGGATGGCCGCCCGTTCGACCTGG
The DNA here is from genome assembly GCA_963810065.1 of uncultured Chloroflexia bacterium. Classification (GTDB taxonomy): domain Bacteria; phylum Chloroflexota; class Limnocylindria; order Limnocylindrales; family CSP1-4; genus CTSoil-043. The sequence continues at coordinate 35,818 of CAWELX010000007.1, forward strand.
CCCAGCTGCGCGGCGAGCCCGTGCTGGTCTTCTTCGGGTACACCCATTGCCCCGACGTCTGCCCGACGAACCTGGCCGACGTCCGCGACGCCCTGAAGCTGGTCGACGGGAAGGTCGGCGTCGTCTTCGTCACGATCGACCCGGCGCGCGACGACGCGGCTGCCATGAAGCAGTACGTGGACTACTACAAGGCCGGTGTCATCGGTCTCACGGGCTCGGACGACGAGATCCGGACGGCGGCCGGCGCGTGGGGCGTCTCCTACGCGAAGGTCGAGTCGGACTCGGCGTCCGGCTACGCCATGGCCCACACGGCCGACACCTTCCTGGTGGACGCCGAGGGACGCCTGCGCCATCGGATCTGGTTCGGGGCCGGGCCGGAGATCATCGCCGACCGGATCAACAACCTGCCCGGGGAGCCGATCGAGACACCGGCACCGACGGCGGCCCCGAGCGGTGCGCCCACGCCGACTCCTGTGCCGTCGAACGCGGCCTCCGCGTCGCCGGCGTCCTCGAGCGCCGAGCCGAGCGCCACGCCGAGGGTCGAGCCGACCGCGATGCCGGCCGCCAGCCCGGCACCGGGGACCGCGGTCCGCGTGAACCTCCAGTCGTCGGTGGTGCGGGCCGGCCCCAACCGGATCGTCGTCACGGTGAGCGACCCCAACAACAGCGAGCTGGCGAAGCCCGACGTGGTGGCCACGTTCGCCTTCCGCTCGACCGACGACCCGGCCCTGGCTCCGGTCGAGGTGCCCGGCACGTTCATCTGGGTGGTCCGCGGCGGCAAGGCGGCGTACGTCGCCGAGATGACCCTGCCGCGGGCCGGCGGCTACGCAGCGACGATCACCCTGGACGGACCGGGCGGGCGGATCGGAGCCGGCGACTTCACGATGGTCGCCCAGGAGCAGGGCCCGACGCCGCCGCTCGGGTCCAGGGCCCCCAGTGTCCGGACGCCGATCGCCGCCGACGTCAACGGCAACCTCCAGCTGATCTCGAGCGACGTCTTCCCCGACCCCCGGTTCTACGAGCACTCCGTGGACGAGCTGCTCGCGGCGCACAAGCCGTTCGTGTTCACCATCTACTCGCCGGCGTTCTGTCCGACGACCGCCTGCGGACCGCTTCTTCGCTACATGAAGGAGATGGTCTCGGAGTTCCCGGCGATGACCTTCGTCCACGCGGAGCCGTACGTCATGCGCGACCTCGGCGGACGGATCCAACCCGTGTACGACGGCAGCCACTTCGCATGGGCCCCCTGGAGCACCGCCTACGGCATCCCGGTCGAGCCGTACGTGTTCGTCGTGGACGCGCAGGGGACGATCATCGCCAGCTTCGAGCTGATCGTCGGCTCCGACGAGATCCGGGCCGCGATCCGGACGGCGACGGGCGAGCAGGCGGTCCCCTGAAGCGCCCCCCTTCGGCGCCGGCCATCGAGCCCCCGGGGACCGCATCCATCGCCGCCCGGCGATCCGGATCCGGCGAACCCACGTAGGGAGATTCGGCGGGCCTGGCCAAGGAACGGTACCCTTGCCCGCGCATCCCGCGCCCGAGCGCGGCCCACCCCCCTGCCAGCTGAGACCACTGATGTCGAACACCGAGCCTTCCGACGGCGCCTCCCAGTCCTCCCGCCGCGACCGCCGCGAGGCTGCGCGCCGCGACCGTCGCATCGCGGCGGCGAGCACCGCCGCCCCGAAGCCGGTATGGCAAACCCCCATGTTCCTGCTGACCGTCGGCGCCGCGGCCGTCGGGCTGGTGCTCATCCTCGTCGCCTCCGGCGTGCTGGGCGGCAAGGGCGGATCCACCACGGGCAGCCTCATCACCCCGCTCCGCCCCACCCCGCCCGAGCTGGTGGACCCCGCGAACTCGCGGGCCGTCGGACGCGCGGATGCGCCGATCACCTTCGAGGTCTGGTCCGACTTCCAGTGCCCCGCCTGCGCCTTCTTCGCGACGACGGTCGAGCCGGCGCTGATCGACGAGTTCGTCAAGCCCGGCACCGTCCGCCTCGTGTACCGCGACTTCGCGTTCATCGACGGCGGCGACCTCCAGGGCGAATCGCACCAGGCCGCGGCGGCCGCGCGCTGCGCGGGCGACCAGGGCAAGTTCTGGCAGTACCACGACTACCTGTTCGAGAACCAGAAGGGCGAGAACAAGGGCGCCTTCCGGCGCGAGCGCCTCGACCAGATCGCAGGGGCGGTCGGCCTCGACATGGCCGCCTATGGAACCTGCATGGCCGGGGACGCTCCCGAGCAGGCCGTGAAGGCCGAGACGGACCAGGGCCAGGCGGCGGGCGTGGCCCAGACGCCCACGCTTGCGATGAACGGGGTCCTGCAGACGCCGGGCGCGCTCCAGATGGACGCCCTGCGGGCCATCATCGCGGCCGAGCTCGCGAAGGGGTCGCCGGTTCCGGGTGCGTCCGCATCGCCCGCTCCATCGGCGACAGCCGCGCCCTGAGGTATAGCTCCCGATCATTGGCGCGTCGTCGGCCGTCGCCCGCCGGCAGGATCAGCCCGCGGCGCTCGACGATCCGGCTACGTACCGGGGCCACTCGACCCTGTGGGGCCGGCCCGTTGGGCGCCGGCCCGGTGGATCCGCGGACGACGAACGCGGTCCGCAGCACCACGGTTTCCGGTGGCCCGTCGAACCCGGCCAGGCGACCCAGCAGCCGCTGCGTGGCCGTCACGCCGAGCTCGTGCACCGGCTGTGCGACGACCGTGAGCGGCGGCCGGATGAGCGTCGTCCAGGGCAGGTCGTCGAAGGCGACGAGCGAGATGTCGCCCGGGATCTCGAGGCCCGCGTCCAGGATCGCGTCGATCGCCCCGAGCGTCATCGTCTCGTCGGTCGTCACCAGGGCCGTCGGCCGGTCTGGCATCGCCAGCGCGCGCCGCCGTCACGGATCGGGCATCCTCGCGCTCGTAGCGGGCCCGCCGGATCAGGTCGTCGGTGACCGGCAGGCCCGCCTCGCGGAGCGCGGCGGCCCAGCCGACCTCGCGGAGGCGGCTCGTCATCCCGCCGTCCGGCCGCATGCGTGCCGTGACCGCCTCGGCGGCGGACAGGGCGGTGTGCCCCTCCACGACGATCGCGACGCGTCGGTGCCCGAGACGGACCAGGTGGCGGACGGCGTTCCTGGCCGCGCGCTGGTTGTCCACGACAACCACGTCGCAGCTGATCCCCGGGGCGCCGCGGTCGAGGAGAACGACCGGAATCCCGCGCTCCTGCGCGTCCTGGAGGTGGGCGGATTCGCCCGGGTCGGCTGGCACCACGATGAGGCCGTCAACGCGCTTGTCGAGCAGGACCCCAACCGCGGCGCGCTCGGCGCCAAGGTCCTCGTCCGTGTTCGCGAGGATGACCTCGAAGCCCTCCGCGTGGGCCGCATCGGCGATGCCACGGACGGCCTGTGAGAAGAACGCGAGCTGGATGTCGGCGACGATGACTCCGAGCGTCGCCGTGGATCCGGACTTCATGCTCCGGGCAAGCGCGTTGGGCCGGTAGCGGAGCGCCTCGGCCGCGGCCGCCACGCGCTCACGCGCCCGGGCACTGACGCTCCCGTAGCCGCCGAGGGCGCGGGCGGCAGTCGCCCGCGAGACGCCCGCCTCCCGGGCGACGTCGTCGAGCGTGGCGTGATCGGGGTGATCGAGGCGTCCCATGTTCGAGGAAGGCTACCCGCCGTCGCCGCCGTGCGCGCGGCGACCGGCTACTTGCCGAAGCCCTCGCTGAGGCCCCGGATGAACTGGCGCTGGCCGGCGAGGAAGAGGACGATCATCGGGATCGCCGCGATCGTCAGCGCCGCGAAGAGGACCGGCCAGTCGGAGAGCACGCGGCCCTGCATCGCCAGCAGGCCGACGGGCAGCGTCTTGAGCTCGGTGTCGTTGATGAAGACCAGGGCGAAGACGAACTCGTTCCAGGCGAAGAGGGCCTGGAGCAGGGCCGCCGAGACGATGATCGGTCGCGAGAGCGGCATGATCACGAGCCAGAAGATCTGCCATCGATTGGCCCCGTCGACGATCGCCGCATCCTCCATCTCCCGCGACAGCGTGACCATGTAGGCGCGGATCAGGAAGACGGTGAACGGGATCCGGAAGGCCGTGTACAGGATGATCAGGGCCCAGTACGTGTTGAAGATGTCGAGCGTCTGCAGGAGCCGGAAGAGGGGGATGAGGGCGACCGTCGGGGCCAGCATCATGCCGCCGAGCAGGAGCACCGTGATCGCCCCGGCGAACGGGATCCGGTGACGCGTGAGGGCGTAGGCGGCCATCGAGCTGAACAGGACCGTCGTCACGACCGATGCCGCCGTGACGATGACGCTGTTCATGAGGTAGCGCACGACGCCAAGGTTCCACGCCTTGACGAAGTTATCGAAGCGCCACGTCGACGGCAGCCCCCACGGGTCGCCGAACAGCTCGGCGTTCGACTTGAACCCGTTGAGGACCATCCAGAGCGAGCGGGTAGATGATCGCCACCGCGAACGACGATGAGGAAGATGTAGGCCGTCACGCGGCCGATCGAGGCGGCGACGACCGACGCGCCCGCTGATTCCGCGGTGCTGGGGCTCGAACCGGGCTCGCCGGCCATCAGTACTGCACCGCCTTCCCCCGGCTCAGGAAGAGCTGGACGATCGACGCGACGAGCGTGATGACGAAGATGACGACCGCGATCGCCGCGGCGTAGCCCATCTGGTCGTTGAAGAAGGCCGACTTGTACAGCCACGGTGCCCAGCGTGTGGCTCGCGTTGTTCGGCCCGCCGGCCGTCATGACCTGGACCTCGTTGAAGACGAGGAAGGCGCCCGGCGATCGTGATGATCGTCGCGAGCAGGGTCATCTCGCGGACCAGCGGGACCGTGATCCGGCGGAACGCCTGGACGCGGCTCGCGCCGTCGATGTAGGCGGCCTCGTAGAGCTCGCGCGGGATCCGCTGCATGGCCACGATGAAGAGGACCATCACGTAGCCGATGGACTGCCACTGGCTCATGGCGATGATCGACCAGATGGCCGTCGCCGACTCCCCCAGCCAGGAGTGCTTCCAGCGCGTCGAGCCCGACGCACGTCGAGGAGCCCGTTCACCAGCCCGATCTGCGGGTTGTACATGAACTGGAAGAGCAGGCCCGTGATCGTCAGCGAGAGGACCGCCGGGCACGAAGTAGACCGTCCGGAAGAAGCCCTTCCAGGCGGCCATGGACGAGCTCCTCGAGGACGGCGGCGAGGACGAGACCGCCGCCAGACCTGGAAGATCGACCGACACGACCGCGTAGGCGATGTTGTTGAAGAGCGAGCTCCAGAAGACCGGGTCCTTCGACAGCGTGACGTAGTTGTCGAGCCCGACGAAGATCTCCTTCGGGAGAAGGCGTTCCAGCGGAACAGGCTGAGCCGGAGGTTCTCGAGGACCGGGTAGTAGACGAAGACGATCAGCAGCAGGACCGCCGGGGCGACCCACAGCAGCATCGACCACCGGCCGACGTCGCGTCGTCCCGGGCATCGGTGCTCCCTCGTGGAAGAGGTCGGATCCCGGGGGCGGCCGGACGGCCGCCCCCGGGAGGATGCTACTGGGTCTCGGCCTTGGCCTTGACCGCCGCGGCCTGGATGTCGGCGACGACGTCGGCCGGCGGTCTTCGTGCCGTCGAGCATGCGCCTGGACGCCGTTGAGGTAGGCGTTGGCGACGTCGATGTGGGTGACGGTGTCGAGCCAGATCGCCATGCTCGATGGCCTTGGCGATGTCCTCGATCGACGGTCACGTTCTGCGGGAAGGTGTTGTCGGCGGTCGCGGAACCCTGGACCGGGCTCAGCCAGCCGAGGTCGGTGACCATCTTCTTGGCGTTGTCGAGGCTCGTCAGGTACTTCAGGAAGTCGATCGCGATGTCGAGGTGCTGGGAGCACGGGTTGACGAGGAAGCCGTCCGGGGCGCCCTCGAGGTAGCCCGTGTCGCCCGGCGGCGCTGGCCGGCGCCGGGAGCTTCATGAAGTCCCAGTTGTCGGCGAGGTCGGCCGGCGCGCCGCCCTTCTCGGTGAGGGCGAAGAACTCGACGGCCTCGATGTAGTGCATCGGCGACTTGCTGGCGAGGAACTGAGCCTGCGCGGCTTCATGGGTGATGCCGTTGGCGCCCGGGGTCAGGCAGTGCGTGTTGATGTCCATGAAGGCGTCGAGGGCCGCCTGGTAGCCCGGGTCGGTGAACGCGCCGGTCGCCGGGTCGTAGTCCGTCGCGAGCGTCGCGCGCGGAACGTAGTACGGGTTGAGCTGGGTCATGAAGTGGATCGCCGGCCAGCCGTTGACGGTTGCCGAACGCGATCGGGTCCTGACGCCCTTCGACTTGAAGGTGTCGCAGGCCGCGAGGAGCTCTTCGAGCGTCGTCGGGGACGGCAACGCCGTTGTCGGCGAACAGCTTCTTGTTGTAGACCATGTACTTGGCGTCGAGCGTGATCGGCACGCCGTAGAGCTTGCCGTCGTAGGTGTACGCGTCGAGCGCGGCCGGGCGTGAAGCTGTCCTTCCAGTCGCCCGTCGACGTCGCCGGTGAGGTCCTTGGCGAGGTTCGCCGCGGACGAACTTCTTGGTGAAGTCGCCGGCCCACGAGAAGTAGATGTCGGGCAGCGTGTTCGACGCGGCGAGGACGCGCAGCTTGTCCTTCACGCCCTGGTCGCTCTCGGCCTGGACGTCGATCTTGACCTTCGGGTGGGCCGCCATGTACGCGTCCGCGACGGCCTGGAAGTACGGGCGCGTAGCGCGGGTCGGAGTACTTGTGCAGCCAGGTGATCGTCGCCCTCGAGCTCCGCCGCCGGGCGTCGCGGACGCGGCCGGGGCCTCGCGAGGGGCCTGCGACGCGGCGCCTGCGATGCCGGCGCTGGCGACGCGGTGGCGCCGCCACCGCACGCTGCGACGACGATCCCCGCCGTTGCAGCAAGGGCGAGTAGCCGGCGACCCGGCCATCCCGTCGAAAGGTGAATGCCCACGTGCTCCTCCTCTGCGACCGTCCGGGCTCCTGGCCCGGCCGGGCGGTGCGCGCTCAGTACGCGGCGGATGCCTGCATCCCGAGCGCGGCATACTCCGGGGAGAGCGGGCTTCCGTGCCCGAACGCCCCATAGTGGCCACAGGTCGTTGCCGCGGCAAGGGCCGCGGCCTGCAGGGTGACGGCGGGGTCCTCGCCGGCGAGAACGCCGACCAGGAACCGGCCGATGAACGAGTCGCCGGCCCCGAGGGTGTCGACGACGGTGGTGGGGACGACCGCCTGGCGCCATGTCCGGCGGCCGTCGTGGAGGAGGGCCGGCGCGGTGCCCGCGCGTGGCGAGGGCGAGCCGGGGCCCGCGCGCGACGGCGTCGGCGAGGAGGCCGAGGGCGGCCTCGTCGTCGAGCTCGGTCGCGGAGAAGCAGGCAATCTCGAGATGCGGGAGGATCGGCCCGAGGTAGGCCGGGTCGCGGTGGACCGAGAAGTCGAAGGCGACCCGGGTGGCGGCCGCCAGCTCGACGACCTGGTCTTCGAGCATGCTGCAGTCGCCGGTGTGGACGAGGTCGAACGTCCGCGCGTAGGCGAGGTCGTCCGCGTCGAGCCGGAACCGCGACACGCCGACGTCGGCGCCGATGAAGACGCGGTCGCCCTCGACCAGCGTCACGTCGGCAAAGGCATTCGGTCCTTCGACGACGCGGACCCGGCTGGTGTCGATGCCCTCGGCGCGCAGCCCGCCCAGTACCACGTCGCCGGCGCGGTCGGTGCCGACCGCACCGAGGTACGCCGCCTGGGCACCGGCCCGCGCCGCGGCCACGGCGACGTTCAGGGCGTTGCCGCCCGGGAACATGCGCCCGAGGTCGTGGTAACGGTCGACGACGTTGTCGCCGGCGCCGAGGATCCGCATCTCAGTACTCGACCTTGAACATGTAGCGGCGGTTCTTGAGGTCGTGGCCGCGCACGGCCTCGAAGTGCTCCGCGAGGCGCGACTGGAGCGCGAAGAGCGCGTACGTCGAGACGAACGGACGCATCGCCGGCTCGATGCCGGGCAGCGCCAGGTCGCGGGCGTCCACGCACCAGGCCTTCTTCGTGTACGTGTCGAGGAACCGCTTTGCGCGCTCGTCGATCGGCCGGGTGGCCTCCTCGCCGAGGTAGAGGATCACGGCGGTCTCGTCGGTGACCACCTCCATCGCGCCATGGAGGAACTCCGCCGCGTCGAAGTGGGCGGCGTGCTTCCACTGCATCTCCTGCAGGTAGCACATGGCCAGGCAGTAGGCGACGCCGACGTTCGGGCCGGAGCCCAGGACGTAGATGATCGGCTCGTCCTTGAGTGCCTCGGCGATCCGGTGGTTGAGGTCTTCGGACTGCCGGACGGCATCGAGGAGCGCGTCGGGGAGCGCCTCGAGGGCGCGGACGTGGGCGTCGTAGGCCTCGGGCGCCAGGTCGCCGGTCTCGCGCAGGAGCGCCAGGACGGTCAGCGCCTCGGCGGTCTGCTTCGGGTCGCCGACGCCCTTGTCGTCCCCGTAGGCAAAGGCCGCGTCGGCGACCGTGGCCAGCGGGCTGTCGGGAAGCTTCGTGTAGGCGACGACGGTCGCGCCGGCGGCCTTCGCGAACTTCGCCACCTCGACGACCTCGGGGGTCGTCCCGGTGTTGGAGGCGATCAGGACGAGGCTGCCCGGGCCCAGCGCGGCAGGGTTCCGGTAGATGAGCTCGTTCGCGGAGATCGCGAAGGTCGGGAAGCGGCGCGTGCCGCGCTCGAGGATGTACTGGACCGGGGTGTGGGTCAGGAGCCCACCCCCGCTGCCGGTCAGGAAGACGTTCTGGAGGCCGCCGGCGACGACGCGCTTCGCGAGCGCCTCGATCTCAGGCCGCTGCCCGAGGGCGATGTCGAGGCCGGCCCGGTGCTCCTCGGGGAGCGGCGTGAGGGGAAGGGTGGCGGTGGTGGCGGTCACGATGGCGCTGCTCCTAGCGGTGTGGGAGTGGTGGGGGGCCTAGGGCCAGGTCGCGTCGGGGCCGGTGGCGAGCACGCGGTGGCCCATGAAGACGCGCTCGTCGAGGTCGGTGATGCCGCGCAGGAGAGCGGAGTAGACCGTGAACCACTGCAGCGGTACGAGGAGGACGAAGGGCGCCAGCAGGGGGTGGAGCCCCGGGTAGTCGGCCGCGTCGAGGACCAGGACGCGGGAGCCGCTGGCGGTCGCGATGTCGATTGACCGCTGGGTCATCGCGCGCGACTCGTCGGTCCCGAGCAGGGCGACGATGTCGAGCCGCTGGCGCTCGAGCGCCTCGACCGGTCCGTGGCGCAGCTCGGCGGCCTCGATGATCGATCCGTTGACCCGGATGTTCTCCATGAAGACGGTCAGGGCGAACTTGTAGCCCAGGCCGAAGAGCGGACCGGCGGCGAGGACGGTGAGGGACGTCGCGCCCAGGAACTGGCGCGCCTGCGCCAGGCCAGCCGCCTCGCCCTCCCTGTAGGCGCGTCCCAGCATCGCCGGCAGCCCGGGAAGCTGGGCCAGCGCGGCCTCGGCCTCGTCGCGCTTCGGTCCCTCGACCTGGCGAGCCAGCTCAAGGGCGAAGAGGGTCACCGCCGCGAGCGGAAGGATGTAGAGCGCGGTGGAGTCGTAGTCGAGGACCTCCGCGGCCTCGGACGCCATGGGGCTCGGTCGTCGCTTCGCGATCGCCACGGTGTGGGCGCCAACGCCGTTGGCGTGGCGCAGCGCGGCGAGCGTGTCCTCGGTCGCGCCCGAGTACGAGGCGAGGAAGACCAGGGCGCGGCTGCCAAGCCGCGGCGGGTTGCGCCAGACCAGCTCGTAGCTCGTCAGCACGTCGGACGTGATGCTCGTGAAGCGGTCGAGAAGGTACTTGCCCGTGAACATGTTCGACCACGAGCCGCCGCTGCCGACGAAGTAGACGTGCTCGAACTCGCCGGCTGCCGTGCGGCGAGCGAGCTGCCGAATGCGATCACCGTGCTCATGGAGGAACCGCGGCAGGTCAGCTTCGAGGCGCGGCGCCGTGAAGAGCTCGCTGGCTCGGGCCGCGTCGACGAGAGCCGTCAGGTCGGGCACCGGGTGTCACCTCCATGCAGCGACCGAGTGAGAACCTTCTCACTGTGCAGGTGAGAACGATCTCACAACCATCCCGGATGTCAAGCCCGATTTCCCGCGCGGGTCCCGGAATCGCGCCGGCAGCCTCGCCGTCCGCGGCCTGGCGAGGACCTGCGGCAGGCCGTGCCCCCGTCCTCCACGATCTCGGTCGCGTGCTCGATCGTCGCGGCGTGGGCGATCGTGGAGAGGACGGCGCGGTACCACTCGACCGCCAGGTCCACGGCCCGTTCGACGCCGCCGTGGTCCAGCCTGCGGCCGCTGACGGTGAGTGCCAGGCCGACGCGGCGGAAGGTCCGCGGGGCGTCGGCTTGCTGCTCCCCGTCGACGTGGCAGGCGAGGGCGGTCACGTCCTGGCGCTGCTTGCGCAGGATCTCGACCATGTCCCAGGCTGCGCAGCCGGCCCCGGCGACCAGCAGCAGCTCTGCGGGCAACGAGAACCCGGTGGCCAGCGTGCGGGCGCCGCTGCTATCATCCGCGCGTTCATCCGCAGCGCGGTCCCTTGCGACGTTGCGGAACGACCCAGCCCCTCGGTGCGGAGGCCGACCCGGTGCAGCTCTTCGTCACGGCGATCCAGCACCCGATCCAGTTCGGGATCGCCGGAATCATCGCCGCCGGCTTCGTCCTGATCTTCCTGCGCGCCGCGATGTCGCCCGAGCGCAAGGCCGGGTCCATTGGCTGGGTCCGCGCGATCACCGGTCCCAGCACCCGCTACCTGTTCGCCTTCCTGGCGATCGTCTGGGTCGTGGGCTTCGGTCTCCTGATCCCGCAGTTCGCCAACACCGCTGCGTCGCCCTACGGCGCCGTCGCCCTGATTGCCCTCTTCAGTGGCTTCTTCATCATGATGGGCCTCCTCTGGAGCGTGATCGGCGAGTAGGCGCCCGCCGCCGAGCTCCAACCAGGGACAACTCCCCCGCGATCAGCGGGGCGGTTCGATTCGCGCGTCGGCGATCACGCGCCCGGCGCCGGGCCCGGGCATCAGGCCGCGACGCGTCCCGCACGGCTCCCGGCGGCGACCAGGGCCTCGCCGAGTCCGATCGCGACGATCCCCACCGCCAGGTGGGCAACCTCCACGATCACGTGCCCGTCGCCCGGCAGGATCGTGGCCTGGCTCATCCCGAACGCGACGACGACGAGGCCCCACGCCACGGCGATCACCGGCAGGATCGGCCTGGCCCCGGCCTTCAGCGCCAGGGCAGCCGTCGCCCAGAGGGCGATCACGAGCACGAGCCCAACGAGCATGTGGATCCCGACGATCCCGCTCCCGATCCCGGCCCAGATGAGCAGGCCGAGGACGACCAGGATCAGGCCAGTGACGCGGACGGTCCAGCCAGCTGCAGTCAGGGCGTTCATGAGCGGCGGAGTTCCTCCGGGTGATGGCCGGTCGTCGCGGGGGACGGCTGCCGCCGCCGGCCTGGGCGGTGCCGCGCGTAGTGTCTCCGCTCAGCCGAGTTCGCGCAGGGAGGCCCGCGCCTGGCCCACCTGCCGCGGCCCCGTGTGCCTCGCGCGCAGGCCTCAGCCGCGCCTGCGGGCGATCCAGACCTCCTCGGACGGCCAGCGGCGCGCCCACTCCGGTGTGACGAACGGGTAGCGCGTGGTCGCCCCCTCCGGCGCCTGCAGCTCGACGAGGTCCTGCACCTCGAACCCGTTCGCTCGCAGGAGGCGGATCATGGCGCCGTAGCCGATGTGGAACTCGACCCCCTCGTTCTCGCCGGGCCAGTCGAAGCGGTGCATCCCGAAGTAGTCGCGGACCATGCGGTCCTCCGCGGGCACCTCGTCGTCGGGGGAGCACAGCATGAGGATCGTCCCGTTCACCAGGAAGATGAGCCGGCCGCCGGGCCGCAGGAGGCGGGCGGCCTCCGGGATCCAGCGATACGGATCGCACCAGATGCTGGCCCCGTACTCGCTGATCGCGAGGTCGAAGGAGGCGTCGGGCAGCGGCACCGCCTCGGCACTGGCCTCGACGAGGGGGAAGTGCAGGCCGTGCTCGGCCTGCAGCTCCCGCGCCGTCGTGAGCTGCGCCGGCGTGATGTCGATGCCGACCGGCCGGGCGCCGCGCCGGGCGAGCCACGCGGAGACGTACGCCGTGCCGCAGCCAAGCTCGATCGTGTCGAGCCCGGCCACGTCGGGCAGGATCTGCAGCTCGCTCTCCGGCACGCCCCAGATCCCCCACGTCGGCTCCGGATCGGCCCAGGCGCGACGGCCCGGCGCCACGTAGTCGGCGGCCTCGACGGTCCAGTAGGCGCGGTTGGCAATGACGTGGTCGGGGAGCTCGTGGTCGGTCATGGGCGCCACGGTACCGCAGCGCCGTTGCCTTCGAGACGCCGGACATGGGCGGGCCGCCGACGCGAGCCGCCGACAGGGGCGAGCCGTCGGACGCGGGCAGGCCCGACACGGGCAGCCGACAGGGGCCGCGAGCGGCCGATCGCGAAGGGTCGGACACGGGCAGGCCCGGCCGATGGCCGGGCCTGCAGGATCGCTCGATGGCGGGCCGGATGGCCCCGCCGTCAGGGCAGCTGCTTGAAGATCTCCTCGGTCGTCGCGGCATCGCCGCCCATCGAGAGGACGTAGAAGACGACGTCGTCCTTCACGTAGAAGTAGGCGCCGAAGCCGGCCGCGCCGGCCCCGTAGACTTCCTTGCCGCCGACCGTCGACTTCTCCATGTCCGCGGCGTCCTTCGTCGCCCAGGCGAGCAGCTTGTCGGACGCCACGCCCTCGACCTGGATCGCCATCACCAGCGTCCCACCGGACGCCGTGCTGTCCACGGGGCTGGCGATCGCGATCTTCACGTCGCTGAGGGACTTGCCGTTGTCCTTGAGGAAGTTCGCGAAGTCGTCTTCGCTGCCGCCGATCGGGATGCCGCCGGGGACGCTCCCGCCATCGAAGCTCGCCTTCTGGAACTTCACCCCGTTGGCCTCGTCGGGCAGCATCGCCTCGAGGTCGCCGGCGGCGCCCGGGACCAGCGAAGGCCCGGCGTCGTCGGTCGGCGCGGCGGTCTCGGTCGGCTCCTGCGACGCGGCGGCCGGCGTCGCGGTCGCAACCGGTGCCGCACTGGAGCCGGGTGCGCTGCTGGTTGCCGGGCTGGATGATCCGCCGCATGCGGCGACAAGGACGAGAGCAGCGAGGGCGCCGGCGAGCGCCCTGCGATCGATGGTCATGTGGAACTCCCCGCAACGATTCCAGTGCCGGTCGGCACGAGCGGGATTGTAGACCCGAACCCGTCCCGACTCGACATCCCCCGATCGGGCCATGCCTGCCCGGACCCGCGCCAACACGTGCCCGATCCCGGCCAACGACGATCTGGACCCCGGCGGCGCGGACCGGTATGATTCCGGGACCATGCAGTCTGCATAGGATCTATGCACCCACGGCGCGGGGCGCGCCGGGGCGCGACGGGGCGCGACGGGGCCGGCACGACCAGGCGACGAGCGCGGAAGGGGACCACGGCACGATGGACGCGACGGAGATCACGGCGGCAGTCGCCGCGCGGGCGGCCGACGAGGCCCCGTTCGTCAACCTCCGCGACCCCGCGAGGCGCATGGGGCCGGACGGCAAGCCGGCCGTGAGCCGGCGTGCCCGGATCTGGGAGGACATCCCGGACGAGAAGTGGAACGACTGGCGCTGGCAGCTCTCGAAGCGCCTCAACACGCTTGAGGACCTGGAGCAGGTCCTCAACCTGACGGACGACGAGCGGGAGGGCCTCTCGGCGCCCGACAAGTTCCGCGTCGACATCACGCCCTACTTCGTCTCGCTCATCGACCCCGACGACCCCGACGACCCCATCCGGCGCCAGGTGATCCCGGTCGGGTCCGAGCTGCGAGCCTTCACCGGGATGATGGAGGACTCGCTCGCCGAGGACCGGCACTCCCCGGTGCCCGGGCTCGTCCACCGCTACCCCGACCGGGTCCTCCTGCTCATCACGACCCAGTGCGCCAGCTACTGCCGCTACTGCACCCGCAGCCGGATCGTCGGCGACCCCACCCAGAACTTCAACCGCCGCGAGCTCGAGGCACAGCTGGACTACATCCGCCGGACGCCGCAGATCCGCGACGTCCTCATCTCCGGCGGCGACGGTCTCACGCTGGCGCCGAAGCTCCTGGAGTCCGCCCTCCGGGGGCTGCGCGAGATCCCCCACGTCGAGATCATCCGGATCGGCTCCCGGGTCCCGGTCTTCATGCCGCAGCGGATCGACGACGAGCTCTGCGACATGCTGGCGAAGTACCACCCGATGTGGTTGAACATCCACGTCAACCATCCGAACGAGATGACGCCGGAGCTCGCGCGGGCCTGCGACAAGCTCAGCCGCGCCGGGATCCCCCTGGGCAACCAGTCCGTGCTCCTCGCCGGCGTCAACGACTGCGTCCACATCCAGCGTGACCTCGTCCAGCGGCTCGTCGAGATCCGCGTGCGGCCCTACTACATCTACCAGTGCGACCTCGTCGAGGGCGCCGGCCACTTCCGGACGCCGATCGGCAAGGGCCTCGAGATCATCGAGGGCCTCCGGGGCCACACCTCCGGCTACGCCGTCCCGCAGTACATCGTCGACGCGCCCGGCGGCGGCGGGAAGATCCCGGTGATGCCGAACTACCTCATCTCGTACTCGGATCACAAGATCGTGCTCCGCAACTACGAGGGCTACATCACGACCTACGAGGAGCCGACGTCGTACACGCCCCACGACCGGGCTTCCTGCAGCTGGTGCCAGAACCCGCGGCCGGAGGCGGGCCAGGAGGGGATCACGGCCCTCCTCGACGGCAAGAAGATGTGGATCGAGCCAGCCGGGTTCCTCGAGACGCACGCCCGCGGGAACGAGGAGGCGCACCGCCTGCAGGACCCGTCGAAATGGGTTCCGTACGGCGTCGGGGCGCTGGAGGGCCAGGCGGGCCAGCCGCTGCCGGCCCTCCAGCTGGGCGCGGACAGTGGCGGGGATCCGGCCACAGACGCCGCCGCAACGCCGGCATTCGGGCCCGGCGAAGAGCCGCGCCCGACCGAGGGCAGGCCGACGGCCACCGCCAACCACGAGCTGCTGTAGCGCCGCGCCGCGAGGTCAGCGCCCCTGGCTCGCGCACGAGGGTCCGCCGGCTGCCCGCCGCGCCGCCGGCGTTCGGCCCCGGGCGGCGGCGGCCCGTCCGCGGGCGCGGGCCGGAGCGGACGCCGCTGCACGCCGGGATCGGGGCACGCGGAGGACGCCGCCGAGGACGCGCGCCGACCAGGTGCGTCGGTCCGTCTGGCTCTTGCCGCAACGTCGGGTCGGCTGGAGGCTTCGTCATGGCGGCGAGCCGGCTCGGCGGGGCACCCAGCCCACGGCGGATCCGTCGCCGGGGGCGAGGACGGCGCGATGCTTCCCGTGGTCGATGACCTGCCGGTCATCGAGCTCGACCGGCTTGCCGTGCTTCCGGACGGGCGCGCGTTCGAATGGGAGGCGCTCGGCTCGGGGAGCGAGCCCCTGGTCTGGGTCGAGGGTGGCCCGGGCCTGCCCGCGCACCTTGCCCGCGCGGACGTTGTCCCCGTCCTCGATCGCTTCAGCTGTCACCTGGTGAATGCGCCCGGTTCGGGGCGGACGTCACCTCCCGCCGACGAGGAGGGCTACGGGCTCGTCCGGCTGGCGGACTTCTTCGAGTCGACGCGGCTTGCCATTGGCCTGGGGCCGGTCACGGTCATGGGCCACTCGTGGGGCGGCCTCGTGGGGCCGGCGTGGGCAGCGGTCCACCCCGAGGGTGTGGCGCGCCTGATCGTCGTTTCGGGCTACGCGGGGGCGGGGTCCGTCGACCCGATGGAGGCCGATGCGGAGCAGCAGCGCGCCCTGGACCGTATCCGCGATCGCCCATGGTTCGACGATGCATGGGCGGTCTGGGAGGACCAGGTCGATCGGACCGGGCAGACGGAAGAGGAGCTGGTCGCGGCGTTCCGGGTCTTCCTCCCCTTCTACTTCGCCGAGCCGGAGGACCCGGTGTCGGTCGCCCACATCGAGCGGATCCGCCGCGAGCTGCGCTGGCACTCGCCCATCTGCGACGCCTGGACCGGGGCGCGCGAGGCCGCCGACTACCGGGAGCTCCTCGGCGGAATCCGCTGCCCGACGCTCGTGATCACGGGCGAGCACGACTGGATCTGCGGACCCACCTGGAATCGGGCCCTGGCCGACGCGATCCCCGGGTCGCGGTATGTCGTCGTTCCCGGCGTCGGCCACCTGCCCCAGTACGAGGCCCCTGCGGCGTTCCGAACGGCGATTGACGGCTGGCTTGCCGGCTGAGCACCGCCGGCCGAGCATCGACGACCGGCTTGCCGGCGGAGGTTCGGTTGCTGACCGGGCCAGGGGCGCGGGCCGGAGCGGACGCCCGTGGGCTGGTCTGCCGGGCGTGCCGGAGCCGGCCGGAGCCCCGGCAGCTACTGGTCCCGATGGCCCGGGTCGAACGCGGTCCAGTGCTCCTTCGGCGCCTCGTAGGCCGTGTTCCCGAGGGCGCCCGCGATGCGGCGCAGCAGGAGGGCCTCGGCGGCGCTCACCTTCTCGGCCTCCCCGCGCTCGCCGCTTGCCATGGCGACGGCCTCGGCCACCTGGAGGATCGCGTTGGTGTAGGCCTCGAGCTCCTCCCGCGTCCCCTTCGCCTGGATGGCTCGACGCGCCTTGCCGGCGCTGTCGACGGCCGTCTCGATCATCGACTCGCCGCCGGCACGCAGGGCCTCGATCAAGGGTCCCTCCTCCTCCCGTGCGGCGACGATCGCGTCGATCAGCCCCAGCCCGGCGAACTGCTGGATCATCTCGCCGAAACCACGCTCCGCGGCCTTGCGCTCGCGCCGCCGGCCCAGGAAGCTGCTCGGCGACGCCTGCTCGATCGCGATGAGCGCCTCCGCCGGGGCGCGCCGGATCATCTCCCACTCATCGACGGTGTAGTCGGTCCGCGTGCTCATCGTTCTCCTCCGGGGCCTGCGTGTCGCGGTGAGCGTAGCGGCCTCAGGCAGCCCGGTCCAGCACCTGCTGCATGGCGGCCTTCTCGCGATCGAGCGCGGCCAGGCCCGCCTTCAGCTGCGTGTCATCGCTCCCGGCGATCCCGCCCGACCCGAGATTGGCGAAGTCGTCCGGCACCACCAGGGTCGTGCCCTGGGGCAGCGCCACGACCTCGTCGGGCACCAGGCCTTCGCGCCAGATGGCGTGCCCGTTCGGGGTCAGCCAGCGCTCGGTACCGATCGTGAGGGCCCCGCCGTCCTTCAACGGAAAGGTGTTCACGACTGTTCCCGTGCCGTACGTCTTCGTGCCGACGACGCGCGCCCGGCCCGGATCCTGGAGCGAGCCGGTGAGGATCTCCGCGCTGCTGGCGGTCTGGTCGTCGACGAGGAGGACCAGCGGGAGGTCCGGAGCGGCCGGGTTGCCCAGCACGTCGTGGGCCGTCTCCTTCCCGCTGCGGTCGACGGAGCGGTAGACGACGCCCTTCTCGAGGAACAGGCTGGCCGTCTCCACGGGCTCGTTGACGTAGCCCCCGGGGTTGCCACGCAGGTCCAGGACGACCCCCTCGGCCCCCTGGCCCATGGCGTCCTTGAGAGCCGCCGTGACGGCCTTCGCGGCACCCGACGAGAACGACTCCAACCGGATGACCGCGTTCTTCGTGCCGGGGGCGAACGCCCACGACACCAGGGGCAGGTCCAGCTTGGCGCGCGTGATCGTCAGCGTCCGCGTCACGCCGCCGGGGCTCTTGAGCTCCAGCGCGACCTCGCTCCCCTCGGGTCCCCGCACGCGGCTGACGACCTCGTCGACGGTCAGTCCGGAGACGCCGACGCCGTCCACGGACACCAGCTCGTCGCCCGCCGTCATCCCGGCTCGCTCGGCAGGGCTGTCAGAGAGGACGCGCGTGATCATGATCGACCCGTCCTGCTCATCCAGCACGGCGCCGACCCCCACGAAGGTCCCCGACAGAGAGTCGTCGCGGGACTTCACTTCGTCGGGAGTCAGGTAGCCGGTGTGCCCGCGATCGTCGAGGCTGTCCGTCATGCCGACGATGGCTCCCCGCTCGAGCTTCAGCGGGTCGATGGCGGCGGGATCCACGTAGTGCTGGTCGAGGAGCTGGTATGCCTCGTCCAGGAGCGCCCAGTCAGGCTTCCCCGCCGCCGGCGAGTACGACGGCGTCGCGGACCCCGTGCTGCCGGCCTGGCCCACGGAGATGCCCAGGGAGAACACGACGACGGCGGCCAGGGCGACCGCGGCGAGGGCGAGGACGCGCTTCCCGCGCGGAGCTTTCCGAGACGACGGCGCGGGCGGGATCCAGCCAGTCGGGCCGGCCGACCACGCGGCCTGCGGTGCCGGGCCGTCCTGGGTGGCCGGCGCCGGCTCCGCCGGTGCGACCCGCTGTGCGGGTGGGTTCCAGCCCATCTGCGGGGCGCCGGGAACAGGGTCGGGCGCGCCGGGCGCGCCGAAGCGATCGTCATTCATGATCCCCGAACCATGCACCATCCACCC
Source organism: uncultured Chloroflexia bacterium (assembly GCA_963810065.1). Taxonomy (GTDB): domain Bacteria; phylum Chloroflexota; class Limnocylindria; order Limnocylindrales; family CSP1-4; genus CTSoil-043. The sequence goes on from CAWELX010000007.1 coordinate 54,280, forward strand.
GGAATACGGGTGGCGACGCGGTCAGGACGGGGTCAGGATTCCTTCACCTGCCCGGCGTCCCGTCCTGGTGCCTGGGGGGCGCGGCCAGCTCCTCGGCCACGTGACGGGCCCAGCGCTTCACCGCCGCTTCGTCGCGGTGCTCGGCGAAGGTCTCCCGCGAGAGCCGGGTCAGGACCCGGAGGCCGGCGCCGATATGGTGCGGCTGGAGCGACCCTGCAAACAGCGCCACGTCGCGGGGCCCGATCCGCTCGATGACGGTCACGAGGTCGGGTGGCACGTCGACGATGGTTCCCTCGGGCAGCGGCTCGGTCGGGCCCGTCGCGAACAGCCATACGGGAATCGTCTCGAGCTGGCGCTCGTGGGCGACCAGGAAGGCGTGGGCGCCCGGCATCCACTCCCCGGCGAACACGCTGCAGCCGACGACCGCCGCCCGGAACGCCCGGAGGTCCCCCACCGCGTCGATCGCCTCGAAGCGGACCGCGACCCCGGCATCCGCCAGGATCGCGGCGATCGTGGAGGCCATCGCGCGCGTGGAGTCGTGTCGCGTCGTGAAGGCGACGAGGACCTCGTTCGACATCGCAGCACCTCCGGGGCCGTTGACACCGGCGCCGCCGCCGGCTTCGACGCCCGCGGCTCCGCCGCATGGCGCGGTGGCCCAGCGGCATTGTCACCTGTCGCGAACGATCCGGCGAGTGCCGGAGGACCGCGAGTCCGCGGGGACGAACGGCCCCCGTCGGCTCGGAGGCGCGAAGCTCGCGCCCGTGCCGTCGCGAACCTCGGGTCGCGGCCGTGGGCACCGTGCCCCGGCGCGGACCCTGCGCCCGGGCCGTGGACCGCCCGCCCTGTGCTATCGTCCAGCCCAATCCCGAGTCAACCGCAAGGAATTCGCCCGCGTGACCGATCGCACCTCCGCCGCCCCCGGCGATCTCCGGCTCCGTCCTGCGCCCGACGGCCTGCCTGCCGCGGACCTGGACCCCCCGGTGGTCGCGGAGAGCGGCGACCCGTTTGCGGCAGTGCGGATCATCGATCTCATCGCCCGCGTCGAGCGCGCTCGCCCGGTGCTTCTCGACGACCTCGTCGCGGCTCTCAACGCACGCCATCTCGGCTGGCTCTTCGATCGCGCGGTCGTCGCCGACGTGCTCATCGGGCTCCAGGCGAACTGGATGGCCGACTACCGCAACGCGTCCGGCATCGTCCTCGCCGATGGGCCGTACGGGACCACGCTGAGCGTCGAGGACTCGTCGCGAGTCGACCCGTGGATCGTCCGCCAGGCGCTCCGCGAGGCCGCCGCCTGCCGCGAGCAGCTCGCCGAGTTCGCCCGCCGCGACGGGACGAACCAGCTCGGCTGAAGCCGCGCCCGGCGCACCCGCGGACCTGGCCGGGTCGACGACTCAGCGCGCGGTGTCCCAGCCCACGGCGTCTCGGCGCGGCGTCTCAGTGGCCGGCGGCATCCTCGACGGCGGCGGAAGCCGGCGCCGGTTCGGCTCCGGGAAGCGGAACCGATGCTGCAGCGGCCGCTCCTCGGCCGGCGCCGCCTCGAGGCGGTCGAGGAGCGCCTGCGCGCGCAGGTCGGTCATCACGGCGCGCGCCTCGTCGACGAGGGCCGCAGCGTCCGGTTCGTCGGCGCCGAGCGTGGCCGCCACGTCGATCCCCAGGAGCATCTGGGCAAGCCGAAGCTCGTGGCCGCGGTTGCGCGCCATCGCGTCGCGGAAGCCCGCGAGCGCCTCGGCGCGCCGCCCTTCGAGGGCATCGGACGCGGCGCGCAGCGTCACCCGGGCGACGTCGAGCTCCGGCCCGCGAACGTGGGTCGCTTCGAGCCCGTCGAGCTCCCGGCGCACGTCCGCCGCATCGCCGGCCCAGGCGGCCGCATGCGCCGCCACGACGTGCGCCTGCGGCGCCGATTGCGGGCTGATCTCCGCGATCCGCCGGGCCCGGCGCGCGCCTCCGCGAGACGGCCAGCCACCAGGTCCACGATCGCGTCCAGGTCGAGCAGCACGCCCTCCGCGAGCGTCGGATCAGAGCCCTCGAGCATCTCCGCGAGCTCCGCTCGATCCACCGGCTCGCCGCGATACGCGTGGACCTGGAGGAGGTTGCCCTTGAGGACCGCGAACTCGGACCCGATCCTCGACACGCCGCCGACCTCCGCGAGGAGCTCGTCCCACGCGCCGAGCGTGAGAGCCATGTAGGCGTAGTTGCCCAGCAGGCTGTGCTCGACGCGGCGGTTCCCGATCCGGCGGGCGGTCTCGACGCCGGCGCGCGCGATCTCCATGCCGACCCGGGGCTCGATGGCTACATGCCCCGACAGGTTGATCCGTCCCCGCAGGCCGGTCAGCACCAGGCCATCCTCGTCCGCGATCCGGATGCCGGCCTCGATGAGCGCCCGTCCCTCGACGGTTCGACCGAGGTTGCCCAACGACGAACCCTTGGTGATCAGGACGTCCGCGATGTCGGGCCGCAGGGCCAGCGCCTCGGCGTCCCGCAGGGCGCGGTCGGCGATCTCGATCGCCTGCTCGTGGTGCTCGCGGAGCATCTCGACGCGCGCCAGCTGCCCGACGACCGCCACGCCGTCCGCGGTCATCGTCAGGTCGCCGAACCGTGCGATCGCCCGCTCGAGCTCGGCAGCGGCGTCGTCCAGCCGGTAGAAGTTCGCCAGCAGCCGGGCGAACGCGACGGACGCCCGGAGCTCGGCCGGCCGGTCCCCGGCCTCGCGCCAGAGCTCGATCGCCCGGCGGCCGTGTGTCTCGCACCGTCCGCGATCGGCATGCGCTTCGGCGGCGGTCGCCGCCCGGAGATGCAGGTCGGCCTCCTCCGCGAGGTCGCTCGTGACCTCCAGGGCGGACTCGAGGTACGCCAGGGCCTGCTCGTTGGAGCCCAGCGACGCCGCCCGTTCGGCGGCCGCCCGCAGGGCGATCCGGGCCTGCCCCGCGATCGCGTCTCCTTCGATCCCTTCCGGTGCCGCGCGGTACGCGTCGAGGTAGTGGTAGGCGAGGGCGCCGGCGACCTCGGGGCCCTCGCTGGCCTCGAAGTGGCGGGCCGCCGCGAGGTGTCGGGATCGCCGGTCCCGCTTGGCCAGGGTGCCGTAGGCGACCTCGCGGATGAGCGCCTGGCTGAAGGTCCAGCTGCCGCGCTCCGGGGAGCGCGGGTCGGTGACGAGCCCGACCAGCTCGCGCCGCGAGAGGGCGCGCAGCCTCGTCTCGACGTCGCCCGCGTCGCGTCCGCTGACCGCCGCGAGCGCTGCCACCGAGAACGACTGGCCCAGGACGGCGGCGTCGGTGAGCAGCCCTCGATCGGCCGGGTCGAGGGTGTCCAGCCGGGCGGCGATCAAGGCCTGGAGCGTCTCGGGCACGGCCAGCGCATCGAGTGGCCCGATGGGCGCGTAGACCCCGTCGCGGTCCTCCAGGCGGCCCTCGGCGATCAGCATGCGAACGGTCTCGACGGCGTACAGGGGGACGCCGTCGGCGCGGGCGACGATCGCGTCGGCGGCGTTCTCGGGGAGGCCAGGCACGAGGCCCGTGAGCAGCTCGCGCATCGCCTCGTCGGGAAGCGGCTCCAGGGAGAGCGCGAGGAAGTCGCGACGGCCCGCACCCCAGTCGAGGCGCCGGTCCAGGAGCTCAGGTCGGGCCAGGGTCACGATGAAGAGCGGGAAGCCGGCCGACCACTCCAGGAGGTGCTCGATGAAGTCGACGAGGCCGCCGTCCGCCCATTGCAGGTCCTCGAAGACGAGCACCGTCGGGGCGGCGGCGGCGATCCGCTCGAAGAAGGTTCGCCACGCCGTGAAGAGCGCGTCGCGCCCGCCCGCCGGAGGCTCGCCGACGCCGAGGAGCGCCAGCAGGGCCGGCTCGATCCAGCGGCGCTCCGCCTCGTCCGGCACGTATTCGGCGAGCGTCGCCGCGATCCGGGCGCGCGTCGTCGCCTCGTCGTCGGACTCCACCAGGCGGGCCCGCTGGCGGACCATCTCGCCCAGCGACCAGAAGGTGACGCCCTCGCCGTACGCGGGGGAGCGCCCGTCGTGCCAGTAGATGGTCTCGACCAGGCCGTCCATGTAGATGGAGAACTCGCGGGCGAGCCGGCTCTTGCCGATCCCGGCCTGGCCGGTGATCGACACCAGCCGAGCGCGCCCGTCGCGGGACGTCGTGTGGAAGCGGTCCTTGATCAGGCGCAGCTCGGTCTCTCGCCCGACGAAGGGCGCCTCCAGGCCGGCCGCCCGGTTGGCGCCCCCACGCTCCGCCACGACGCGGACGGCGCGCCACGCCGGGACCGGCGCTTCCTTGCCCTTCAGGACCTGGGGGCCGGCCTCCTCGAAGAGGATCGCGGCGCTGGCCGCACGGCGCGTCGTCTCGCCGACGAGGACCGCGCCGGCCGGGGCGACCGACTGGAGACGGCTGGCGGTGTTCACGAGGTCGCCCGCGACCAGGCCCTGGTTCGTCGCGCCGATCGTGACGGCGGCCTCGCCCGTGAGGATCCCGGCCCGCAGGTTGAGCTCCAGGCCTGCGTCGCGGCCCAGGTCGCGGATGTTGGCCACCAGCTCCAGGCCGGCTCGCACCGCACGTTCGGCGTCGTCCTCCTGGGCGACCGGCGCGCCCCACACGGCCATCACGGCGTCGCCGATGAACTTCTCCACGGTTCCGCCGTAGCGCTCGATCGTCTGGCGGCTGGTCTCGAAGTAGCGGGTCAGCAGCTCGCGGACGGCCTCCGCGTCGCGGCTGGCGGCGAGAGCCGTGAAGCCGACGAGGTCGGCGAAGAGGACGCTGACGAGGCGTCGCTCGGTGGCGGGGGAGGCCGCCGCTCCGCCGGCGCCCCTGCCCGACGGAGCGCCCGGGCCGGACCCCGACGGAGCGCCCGGGCCGCCGCCTGCGGACGAGGGCGGGGCGGCCCGACCCGCGGCCGCGTTGGCGCCCGCGACGCCGCCGGCCGCCAGTGGGGCGCCGCACTCGCCGCAGAACTTGGTGCCGGGGGTGTTCTGGGCGCCACAGGCCGAGCAGCCCACCGAAAGGCGCGCGCCGCACTCGCCGCAGAACTTGCGACCCGGCTCATTGGAGGATCCGCAGCTGGAGCAGATCACGCGTGTCCCTCGATCCCCATCCCGATGACGCGGAAGCGTAGCCGACAAGTGCCTTGAGCAACAGTTCCGGGTTCCGTGCCCCCCGCCCGCGACCCGGTCAGGCCGGGAGTGCCTTCGGCCCGCGCCCGTGGCGCGCCATGATCTCGACCACCCGCTCACCGTCCAGGCCATGCGCCGTGATCCCGTCGGCGCCGGTCATCGACTCGGCAACGAGCATGGCGTTGACGATCGCCTCCTCGACCGCCTCCACGGCACCCTGGAAGAGCGGCGTGATCCGCGAGTCATCGAGCATCCGCACGTCGTGGACCGCCGCGGGCGCCGGCACGGTCGCCGGTCCCGGCAAGCCGCGGTTGCCCGTTGCGAATGCGATGAAGATGTCGCCCGAGCCGGTGGAGCCGATCCCGCCCATCCGCGCAATCCCGAGGCCGGCGCGCTGGGCGAGCCGCTCGCACTGGTGCGGGAGCAGCGGCGCATCGGTGGCCAGGACCACGATGATCGAGCCCGAGCCTGGCGCCAGGCCGCCGGCGCCGCTGGGTCCCGACCGGGCGCCCCGCCGGTCGCCGCGCCGGTCGCCCGGTCGCCGATCGCCTCGCTGGCCCGGGCGCGCGCCTGTGCTTCGGCCGCATCCCACGGGCTCGGAACGTCCGGGGTCGGGATCGCCTCGCCGATCGGCACGCCGTCGATCCGCAGGAGCTCCCGGCTCCCGTAGTTCGCCTGGACCAGCGCGCCGACGGTGAACCCGCCGGCGTCGGCCGGGACGACTCGCGACGCCGTCCCGATCCCACCCTTGAACTCGTGGCAGATCATCCCGGTCCCGCCGCCCACGGAACCCTCCGCCACCGCGCCGCCGGAAGCTGCCGCCAGGGCGGCGTCCAGGTGCTCGGGACGGACGTGGAAGCCGTTGATGTCGTTCAGGACGCCGTCGTACGTCTCCCCGACGACCGGCAGCGACCAGAAGTCCGCGTGCGGCCCGTGGGCCCGTACCGCGTGGACCAGCAGCGCGTCGTGGACGACCCCCACCGAGTGGGTGTTGGTGATCGCGATCGGGCTGGTCAGGAGGCCGGACTCGCGGACCCACTCGAGGCCCGTCAGCTCGCCGTTGCCGTTGAGGCGGTGACAGCCCGCGAAGACCGGCTCGATGAAGGCGTCGCCGTCGTGCGGCACCACCACGGTCACGCCGGTCCGGACCGGCCCCTGACCGACCACCCGCGGTCCGTCGCCGCGGATCAGCGTCGCGTGCCCGACGCGCACGCCGGCAACATCCGTGATCGCGTTGAACGGACCCGGCCCCAGCCGCCCCAGGACAATTCCATGGTCGCGTGCGCGCATGCATTCCTCCGGCAGATCTCGCCGAGTCTACGATTCCTTGCGCTCGCCCGCGTCCCGAACGGCACCGATAATCCGCGACATGTCCACCAGCGTCTCCGCGCCCCTCATCATCGAGCGCCTGCCTGCGCTCGATGGGGTGGCGCCGGCCGACGCCGCCGACGCGTTTCGGGAGCTCCCCGGGCTCGCCCTGCTGGAGAGCGCCCGGCGCGGGCGTGCCGGGCGGTGGTCATTCCTGGTCGCGGAGCCGGTCGCCGTGCTGGATGGCTCGGCCCCGGGCGACGACCCGTTCGCCGAGGCGCGCGCGGCCCTCGACCGGGTCGACCGGTCGCCGCTGACCCCCAGTGCGCCGCCGTTCGCCGGCGGCCTCGTCGGCCACCTGGGCTACGAGCTGGGACGGCGCCTGGAGCGCCTCCCGGCCGGGGCGATCGACGACCAGGGACTGCCCGACCTGCGCCTGGGCCTCCACGCCTGGGCGATCGCCTGGGACGGGCGCGACGGGCGGGCGTGGCTGGCCGGCCGGGCGATCGACGGTGACGGCGCGGCTCTCGAGCGTGCGCTGGCCGGAGTGCGGGCGCGTGCCGAAGGCGCGTTGCGCGTGCCGCTCCGCGGCGAGCCGGCGTTCACGCGCCTGACCTTCCATTCCGACGTGAACCGGGGCGACTGGATGGCGCGCGTAGAGGTGGTCCGCGCGGCGATCGCGGCAGGCGAGCTGTACCAGGCCAACCTCACGCGGCGCCTCGTGGCGCCGTTCGACGGCGACCCGTGGCCGGTCTTCCGCCGCCTGCGAGCCGGCGAGCCGGCGGCCTTCACGGCATACCTGGACCTCGGCCGGGCGGCGCATGCGCCCGGGAGCGGGCCGGAGCCCGGGCCCGCGCGCCGGGCCATCGTCTCCGCCTCGCCGGAACCGTTCCTGGCCCTGGACGCCGCCGGCCGAGTCCGGACCGACCCGATCAAGGGCACGCGTCCCCGCGGGCAGACACGCGCCGAGGACCGCAGCCTGGCCGCGGAGCTCCTCGCCTCGGAGAAGGATCGCGCCGAGAACACCATGATCGTGGACGTCCTGCGCAACGACCTCGGACGCGTCTGCAGGCCCGGCAGCGTGCGCGTGCCGCGGCTGTGGCGCCTGGAACGGACGCCGTCGGTCCAGCATCTCGTGTCGACCGTGACGGGACGCCTGGCGGTCGGGCTCGACGCCTTCGACCTCCTCGCCGCGACGTTCCCGGGCGGCTCCATCACCGGCGCGCCCAAGATCCGGGCGATGGAGCTGCTCGACTCGCTCGAGGCCGTCCGCCGCGGCCCATACTGCGGAGCAGCGCTCTGGGTGGACGCCGGCGGGGCGATGGGCTCGTCGATCCTGATCCGGACGTTCGTCGCCGACGGCCGGCGTCTGACGCTCCACGTGGGGGGCGGGATCACCTGGCGCAGCGATCCGGCGGCCGAATGGGACGAGACACGCACGAAGGCGCGCGGCCCGCTGAGGTCGATCGGCGCCGTCGTCGACGGCGAGGAGGACGGATGAGCGACGCGGATCCCAGGGCTCCCGGAGCCCCCTCGTCCTCCGACGCCCCGACGGCCCCCGGCGCTCCTCCTGCGGCCCCCGGAGCTCCCGGAACCCCGACAGCGGCGTGGGTCGACGGACGGCTGGTTGGCGCCGACGAGCCGGCGCTGCTGGTCGGTGACCGGGCCTTCCAGCTGGGCGACGGCCTCTTCGAGACGCTCCGGGTCCGGCGCGATGTCGCCATCGAGCTGTCGCTGCACCTGGCTCGACTCCGCGACGGGCTGGGGATCATGGCGATCCCGATGCCGTGGACCGACGATGAGCTGGCGGCCGCGATCGCAGCCACGGTCGAGGCCAACGCGCTGGCCGACGCCGCCGTCAGGATCACCGTCAGTCGTGGCGCACCGACGAGGCGCGGCCTTCTTCCCGCGGGCTGGCGGGACCTGCGCCCGACCGTCGTGATCCAGGCCTGGCCGCACGTGCCGCTGGCCCAGGAGGTCCTTGCGCGCGGCGTGCGCGCAGTGATCGCGACCGGACGGCGCGATCCATCCTTCCCGCTGGCATCGGTCAAGACGACCTCCCGGGCCGACCACGTCCACGCCAAGCTGGAGGCAGAGCTGGCCGGCGCCGAGGACGCCATCACGCTGACCCTCGACGGCCACGTCGCCGAGGCAACGACCGCGAACGTCGCGATCGTTGTGGGTCAGCGTGTGCTTACGCCTCCTCTCGCAGCCGGCATCCTGGCCGGCACGACACGCGACTGGCTGCTGCGGCCGGAGGGCGCCGCCTCGCTGGGCCTGGTGGCAGCGGAAGCCTGGCTCACGCCCGACGACGTCCTCGCCGCGGACGAGGCGCTCCTCTGCTCGTCCGTCGCCGGCTTCCAGCCGCTCGTGACGCTCGACGGCGCCCCGATCGGGAACGGCGTGCCCGGACCGTGGGCCACGCGGCTGCGGGCGGCGCGCGAGGCCTGGATCGTGGCGGTGTCCGGGGGATAGGCCTACACTCTCGCCGTGACCCGCGACGAGCTCATCGAGCAGACCAGGCATCTCATCGGCGAGGGCGAGCGCCTCCTGGGCGCCCCGTCGATGGGGGCGCTGCGCCCGTGGCTCCAGCTCTCCGACGACACGCTGGCGGCGGCGTGGGGGAGCATGGATCGCTATCACCTCGCGTGGCTTTCGGTCGGCAAGCCGAAGGAGATCGTCCGCGGCCGGCCGATGACCGGGGACGAGGAGGCTGCCTACGTCCGCGAGGTCGCTGGCCAGAAGACGGCTGCGCTGCGGATGAGCCTCGCGGCGGTGGAGCGGGGGATGCCCTTCCGCGGCGAGACCGGGGGGGTCGGCACCACGGGCACGACGGGGACCCCCGCCGACCTGGGCGGCCGGCCGCGCTTCGACGTCCCTGCCGAGGTGGACGAGCTGGCCGCGGCCGTGCGCCGAGCCCGCGAGGAAGCCGCCCGTCACGACGCCGACGAGCACCACCTGCGGGCGCCTCGACCCGAGAAGATGCAGCGGTGACCGGGCCGCGGACCCTCGCCGTGGGCGGTGAGCGCGACGTCCCGCGCCCGGACCCGTTCGCCCGCGACTACCTGCTCCTGGTGCTGCGGCTGGACCGGCTGATCCCGGGGCTCGTCGACGGCTACTTCGGGCCGGCCGACCTCAAGGCGCAGGTGGACGCGGAGCGGCTCGGCGCGCCGGCCCTCCTGGTCGACACGTCCGCCGCCCTCCGCGACCGCCTCGCGGCCGAGATCGGCGAGCCCGACCGGCGCCGCTGGCTCGACGCGCAGCTCGTCGCCCTGGAGGCCCAGGCCCGGGCCCTGGCCGGAACCGGCCGGCCCTACCTGGACCACGTCACGGCGTGCTTCGACTTCCGGCCCCAGCGGACGCCCGAGGCGGTCTTCGACGCCGCGGCCGCGGAGCTCGACGGGCTCCTCCCGGGCGCCGGGCCGCTCCCGGCGCGGATCGTCGCCTGGGACGACCGGTTCACGATCCCCGTCGAGCGCGTGCGGGGGGTGGTCGACGCCCTGCTGCCGGAGCTCCGTCGCCGGGCGGATGCGTTGTTCGGCCTGCCCGAGGGCGAGGACCTCACCGTCTCGCTGGTCCGCGACCAGCCATGGAGCGGCTACAACTGGTACGACGGCGGACGCCGCAGCCGGGTAGAGCTCAACACCGACCTGCCGATCCGCGCGGCGGACCTCCTGGGGGTGCTCCCCCACGAGACGTACCCGGGGCACCACCTGGAGCACGCCTGGCACGAGGCCCACCTCGTGGACGACCTCGGCCGGATGGAGTCGAGCGTCCTCTGCATCAACGCCCCGGAGTGCCTCCTGTCGGAGGGCCTGGCGGACCTGGGGAAGCGGTTCGGCATCCCCCCGGACGCCGAGGCGGACACCCTGGCGGAGGTCTACCGCCTGGCGGGCCTCCCGGTGGCCGCGGACCCGGCGGCCGCTCGCGACGCCGCGGCGCGCCAGGTCGCCGTCTCGCGGGCCCTGACCGCGGTCCGCGGCGTGGCCGGCAACGCCGCCCTGATGCTCCACGCGGACGGCGCATCCCGCGACGAGGTCCTGGCCTACCTGGAGCGCCGGCTCCTCTCCACGCCCGGACGGGCAGCCAAACGCCTGGAGTTCATCAGCCACCCGCTCTGGCGGACCTACGTCTTCGTCTACTTCGAGGGCGAGCGGCTGCTCCGGCGCTGGCTGGAGATGACCCCCTCGAGCGACCAGCCGGCCCGGTTCCGCCGGTTGCTGGCGGAGCAGCTGACGCCCTCGGCGATCGTCGAGGAGATCGCGGCGGGGGCGCCGTCGGCGCCCGGGACCGCGATCCCCGGCTGACCTCGCGGGCTGCCGGCCCGACGACCTCAGCCCCCGATCGCCCGTCTCAGCAGCGCGCGATCCTCGCCCGGGCCGTCCCAGTCCGCGTATGCCGGCACGCCGTAGATCCGCACGCTGCCCGGTCCCGCGTCCGGGACGAACCCGAGAGCCCGGAGGAAGGCCAGGCCGGCCGGATCGTCGGGCCGCCACGGCACGCTCAGCTCGGCGGCCCCCACGGCGGCCAGGTCCGCAGCGAACCGCTCCACGAGGGCCCGGCCGATCCCCCGTCGACGAAACGCGGGATCGACGGCCATCACGTGGACGACGGCCTCGCCGGGCCGGCCGGGCGAGCCGAAGCCGAGGAGGACGCCCAGTGGCCGGGCTTCGGGCGTCGCCTCGGCGACCCACGATGTGCCGGCGAAATGGCGGACCCACGTTCGCCCCGACCCGCTCGTCCTCGGCGCCTCGCACCAGTCGCGGAGGCGGGCGTCCAGCGCCGCCACCTCGTCCTCGTCGGGATGGCGCAGCCGGTACGGCGGCGCCTCGTGGCGCTCGGGAGGGACGACCGGCGGGAACCAGTGGTCGAAGTTGGGGAAGTCCGGCATCAGCGGGATCCCGCGAGGGCGCCCGCTGATGCCAGCGCGAGCTGCACCGGCACCAGCAGGCCGTAGACCTGCGCCAGGTAGTCCAGGGGGCCGAGGTACATCCCGGACAGCGCCCAGCTCAGCCCGCACGCCAGGACCACCGACCCGAGCGCCAGCGCCAGGGCCAGGCCGCGTCGCGAGCGTGGTGCCAGGGAGCTCCCCGCGCCTGCGGCAACCGCCAGCCCCACGGCGATCCCGATCGTGACGGCGACGACGAGCAGCCCGCCGGTCCACAGGAGCAGGGTTGCCGCGACGAGGTGGATGAGCGTCCCGCCGGCCGCCGCGGCAACACCCCAGGCGGTGGCGCGGCGGCCTGACCCCCTGCCGGCGGTGTCGCTGGCGCCGGCATGGCTCGTCGCTGCAGCCTGCGACGCCAGCCGGTCGGAGGGCGCCCGGTCCAGCAGGCGCTTCGGCGGCCGGTCCCCGGGGAGGTCGCGGGGAAGGTCGCGGGGGAGGTCGCCCGGACGCTCGCCCCGGAGGTCGGGCGGGGTCGCCCCGGCCGGGGGGCCGGTGCTGGCCGCGGACTCGGCAGGATGCTGGCTCACGGACGCATCGTAGACGGACGGCGAGATCCAGCGCCCGTCCCGACCCGGGAAGCGCCGTCGAGGCTCCGTGAAGCGGCGCCCCACGCGAGGCGGCCCCACGCGAGGCGGCCCCACGCGAGGCGGCTCCCACGCGAGGCGGCGCGTCCCGCGATCCCGCCCATCCCCACGGACGGAGCGGGTATCCTTTGTCGCCGTGAGCCACTACGCCCTGGGCCTCCCCGCCCCCGACATGGCAGCCGGGTTCCCCGCTGCCGCGGATCGCATCCGCGCGGCCGGGGGGCGGCTCGGCGCACGGGCCCTCGAAGTCGCCCTGCAGCGTGACCCCACGATCCGCGAGCGCCTGGGCGAGACCGGCCTTCGGGCACTCCTCCGCGACACGGAGGTCTACGTCGAGCGGATCGCCCGCGCCGTCGCGTCAGCCGATCCGGCGCAGGCCCGAGAATGGGCCGACTGGGTGGCTCCCGTCTATCGTCGCCGGCGCGTCCCGATGGACGACCTGGTGACGCTGAGCGAGGGTCTCCGCAACGCCCTCGCCGCCGTGCTCTCGCCCCAGGAGCAGGTTCCCGCGGACGCCGCCCTGGACGCCGCGATCGCGACGTTCCGCTGGTACCGCCGCATGGCGGGCGACGCCCGCAAGCGGAACCCGCTCCTCGCTGCGATCTACAAGGGCGGCTGAGCGAGGCGGCGCAATGACGATCAAGTGGGTCCAGGTCGATCCCCTCGTGATGAACGGTGAGCCGTTCCTCTACGGCAGCCGGGTCACCGTGCGGCAGCTCCTGGAGATGCGCGCCGGGGGATACGACCTCACCCGCGTCCTGACCGACCACCCGGAGCTGCGCCGCCTGGGTGTCGCGGTCGCGTACTGCTACGCCGCCGACCACCAGGAGCGCTACGCGGAGTTCTTCGCCGCCGACGGTACGCTCGCGGGTCCCGGGTACACGGACGAGGAGGCGGCCGAGCTCCCCGAGCCGTACCGCCGGCCGGGGATCGTCGTCAGCGCCTGACGCGGCGCGAGGGCAGACCGGGCGCGAGGGCAGACCGCGGCGCACGGCGACCACGGTGCGTGCAGGCTCGCGATTCAATTCCGAGTAGTTGACTCACCTTTCAACGTCGGAGTGGTACCCTCAGCATGAAACCCCGCCGCAGCGGATGAACGACCGAATGACCGACCAGCCGACCACCACCCCGACCGCCGACGCGGAACCCGGATTCGACGTCGAACGCCGCGCCAGGGAGCTCGCGGTCCTCGACGGGCTCCGCAACGTCGTGGATCCCGAGATCGGGATGAACGTCGTCGAGCTGGCCCTCATCAAGCAGATCCTGCTCGGCGAGACGGAGTCCGAGGTCAAGATGATCCTCACGACGCCGTTCTGCCCGTACGCCGGCTCGATGATCCAGCAGGTGCGCGAGCAGGCCGAGGCAGTCCTGGAGCACCCCGTGAAGGTGACCCTCCTCGCCGAGCGCTGGGACCCGCGCGACGCGGGCCTCATGTGGTGACCGGCGACCAATCCCCCTCGGGCGCGCCCGAGGGCTCCCCCTCCGGCCGCGCGCCCTCCCACGGACCCGTGCGCGGCTCGGACGGACTCGTGCGCGCCTCGGCGGTTGCCACCGGCCGAGGCGACGACGGCACGACCGGGCTGCTCTTCGGCGGCGACCGAATCCCCAAGGATGATCTCCGGACCGAGGCGTTCGGCACGCTGGACGAGGCGGTCGCGGCCCTGGGCATCGCCCGCGCGGAGCTCGCCGTCCGGCACGTCCTGGACGTCCTCCCGCCGGCGCTGGCCGCCATCGAGACGCTGGTCCTGCGGATCCAGCGCGAGCTGTTCGTCGCGGGGGCGGAGCTGGCCGCGAATCCCGCCGCCTGGGACCGCCTCCGGGACGGCGTGACCAGGGTCTCCGCGGAGATGGTCGCGGGGATCGACGCGGTCCTCGCGGACTACGAGTCGCGGATCGACTTCCCGACCGAGTTCGTCGTACCCGGCGAGACGCGCATCAGCGCCGCGCTGGAGCTGGCGCGCACGATCCTCCGCCGCGCCGAGCGACGTGCCGTCACGCTGGAGCGCGCGGACCTGGTCCCCGGCGAGCACCTCCTGCCGTACCTCAACCGCCTCGCCGACCTCCTGTGGGTCCTGGCCCGCGCGGCCGAGCAGGCCGAGGCGCGCCCGGCCACCGCCGCGCGCACTGCCACCGCCGCGCGCACGGCCTCGAACGCAAAGCGGACGACGTCGACGCGATCCGACGGGGCCGGCTGATCGAACAGTGAATCAGGTGTCGCCGACATGGGTCTCCGCCAGGCCGGCCACGCCCGTCCGACGGTCACGCCGGCCGGACTTGCGGATCTTCGGCATACTCTCCGGAACCGGGAGCCGAGCTCCCACTCTCGCCATGGAGGCGCCCGCACGATGACGAACAACCCGTACCCGCAGTACGCGGCCCCCAGCCAGGTCGGGGTCCGCCCGGACGCCAGGCTGGCGCAGGCGTTCATCACCCAGGCCTTCTTCTGGATGTTCCTGGGCCTGCTGGTCACGACCGGCGTCGGGGTCATGATTGCCTCCGTGCCGCCCGAGACGCTCGCCAAGTACTACTGGCTGGCGATCCCCATGATCATCGCCCAGCTCGCGGTCGCCTTCGTCCTCACCCTGGCGATCCGGAAGATCTCCGCGACGGTCGGCCTGCTCCTGTTCTTCGTCTACGCGGCCCTCACGGGCGTGACGCTGGGCTTCGTGCTCCTCACCTATGAGCTCGGGAGCATCCTGGCCGCGGGCTCGTCGGCTGCCGCGGTCTTCGGCGCGGCCGCCATCTACGGCGCGGTCACCAAGCGGAACCTCTCCGGCCTGGGCCCGTACCTGTTCATGGGCATCATCGGGATCCTGGTCGCGAGCCTGGTCAACATGTTCATCGGGTGGGACACGCTGTCGTTCGTCATCTCGGTCGCCGGTGTCGTGATCTTCACAGCCCTGACCGCCTACGACGTCCAGCAGATCCAGAGCGGCAACGTCGCCGCCTGGACGCAGTCGATGGAGAAGGGCGCCGTGATGGGCGCCTTCAAGCTCTACCTGGACTTCATCAACCTGTTCTTCATGATGCTGCGCCTCTTCGGCAACCGGTAGAGGCGGCGCCGCTCCACGGCGAACGCGGCCAAGGGAACACCCGGCCCGGTCGGACGACGACCGGGCCGTTCTGCGTCACGGGCCAACCCAGGGGGGTCAGGCCGCGGCGTCGCCGTCCAGGAGGGCGCTGCCGGCCTCGGCGGCCGGCCGCGGGCGTGCGAACAGGAAGCCCTGGCCGCGGTCGCAGCCCAGCTCGCGCAGCGCCTCCAGCTGGTCCTCGCGCTCGATGCCCTCGGCGGTCACCGCGATCCCCAGGCCCTGGGCCAGGCCGACGACCGCGCGGATGATGGCGAGGTTGGCGGGCGAGTCGTGCAGCCCCGCCACGAACGAACGGTCCACCTTGATGACGTCGAGCGGGAGGCGCGACAGGTAGGCGAGCGACGAGTACCCGGTCCCGAAGTCGTCCAGGGCGACACGCACGCCGAGCTCGTGGAGCGCGCGGAGCGTCACCCCGGTGGCCTCCGCGTCGCTCATGGCCAGCGACTCGGTGATCTCCAGCTCCAGGGTGTGCGGCGGCAGGCCCGTCTCCGCGAGGACCGTGGCCACGCGCGCGGCCAGGTCCGGCCGGGCGAACTGGCGGGCGGAGAGGTTGACGCTCACGACCAGGTCGGCGAGGGCCGGATCGACCAGCTGCCACGCCCGTGCCTGGCGGCAGGCCTCGGCAAGGACCACGTCGCCGATCGGCAGGATCAGCCCGGTCTCCTCGGCGAGCGGGATGAAGGAGAGCGGCGGGAGGAGGCCGCGGGTCGGGTGCTGCCAGCGAACCAGCGCCTCGTGGCCGATCGTGCGGCCGGTCCGCAGGTCCACCAGCGGCTGGTAGTACACGCGCAGCTCGTCGCGCTCGACCGCCCAGCGGAGGTCCAGCTCCAGCTCCAGTCGGTCCATCGACGAGGCGCTCATCTGGGGATGGAACACGGAGACCCGGTCACCCGCGTCGGCCTTCGCGCGGTAGAGGGCGATCTCCGCCTCGCGCAGCAGGTCGGCCGCGCCCTGGGCGCCGGCCCGTGACAGCGCCACGCCGATGCTGGCACTCACGTAGGTCTCGCGACCCTCCACGACGAACGGCGACGCCAGGGCTTCCACCATGCGCCGGGCCAGGCCCTCGGCGGCCGCGTCGCCCGCGAGCCCGTCCACCAGGACGGCGAACTCGTCGCCGCCGAGCCGCGCCAGCGTGTCCGCCGGCCGGAGCGCCTCGGCCAGCCGGCGACCGACCGCGACCAGCAGCTGGTCGCCGACGGCATGGCCAAGGCTCTCGTTGATCACCTTGAACCGGTCGAGGTCGAGCAGGAGGACGGCGAGCGGCGTCGCGTCGTCGGGTCGAGCCCAGCCCAGTGCGTGGGTGACCCGGTCGATGAACAGCGACCGGTTGGGCAGGCCGGTGAGCGTGTCGTAGAACGACTGGCGGGCGAGGCGCTCCTGGATCGCCCGCCGCTCCCGGATGTCGCGGATGGCCGTCGCGCGGGCGGGCGCCTCGTCGAGGTAGGGGATCGTCCGCCCGATCAGCTCCACGGCGGCCTCGGAGCCGTCGGCCAGGAGGGCGACGGTCTCGTACGGCGTCTCATTGTCCGCCGCCAGCTGCAGCGCCAGCGCCGCCCGCACGGATTCCGGGAAGAGATCCAGGACCGGCGACCCGAGCACTTCGTCGGGTGCCCGGCCGAACAGCTCGGCGAAGGCCGTGTTGACCTCCAGCACGCGGCCGCCGCGGTGGATCACCAGGGCCTCGAACGAGGCGTCCGCGAGGCGCCTCAGACGGTCGGTGCTCGCCCGAAGCTCCTCCTCGGAGCGCGTCCGCACAGCAAGCTCGGCCCGCGCCGCCGCGTGGAGCCGGGCGTTCTCGAGGGCCACCGAGGCGAGCTGCGCGAAGCGGCTGAGGCCGGCCACGTCGGTCTCGTCGAAGACCCTTCCCGAGTCGCCGGCGGCCAGGCCGATGACGCCGATGACCTCCGTGCCCGCGGTCAACGGCACGCCGACGACCGACCCGATGCGCCCGATGCCGTCGAGCCCGGGGGCGTGCCCGGCCCACGCGTCGTAGTCCGCCACGCACATGGCCTCACCGGAGGCCCACACGCGGCCGCCGACTCCCTGGTCGCGCGTGATCTCCAGGCCGTCGATGCCGCGGAACATCCCGAGGCCGACCGCGAGCCGCAGGACCCCGGCCTCCGGGTCGACGAGGTAGAGATAGCCGTGCGCTGTCCCCGCCAGCGCGGCGGCCCGGGCGACGATCGTCCCCAGGAGCTCGTTCGGGTCGTGGCGCCCCATCAGCGCCGACGTGGTCTCGTGGATGGCCGCGAGATACTCGGCTCCGCTGCCCGCGCCTGGCCCGCCCGTCATGACGCGCGCCTTGCGGCGGGCCGCCTTCTCCAGGTACAGCTCGGCATCCGCGAGCATGACGAGCTCGTCCTTCGTGGTTCCGTCCGCGGGGCAGGCCGCCACGCCGATGCTCACGGTTACCTGTGGGCCGTCCTCCGCCGCGCCGAGCGTGTCCACGGCCTTTGCCAGCCGGTCGGCGATCACCCGTGCCTCGTGGCGCCCGACGTCCGGGAGCAGGACCGCGAACTCGTCGCCGCCGTACCGGAAGACGCGATCCTCGGGCCGGACGCTGCCCGGCAGCGCGTCGGCGATCCGCCGGAGGAGCCGGTCCCCGGCCGGGTGCCCGCGGCCGTCGTTGAATCCCTTGAACCCGTCGAGATCGAGCATCAGCAGCGCGAACGGGGCGGGCGTGCCCGCGGTCCGCATGCCTCCCCCGGTCTGCGCCCCCCCGACGGGCGTGTCCCCGGCGGCCGTGCCCGCGGTGGCGAGGCGATCCTCCAGGTCGGCCTGGAACGCGCCGTGGTTGCGCAGGCCCGTGAGGGCGTCGTGCTCGGCGCGCCGTGCGGCAGCCTGCAGCGCCTCCGCCGTCTGAAGGGCGATCGACGCCTGGCCAGCGAACAGCTTGACGAGCTCGAACTCATCGATCGCGAAGTGCGCCTCCGCTTCCCCCATGCGCCCGACGTTGAGGGTCCCGATGACCTCACCGCCCACGCGCAGCGGGACGACGATCAGCGACTCGGGCTCGACCGGAGTGCCCGGGATGTTCACGGCACGCGAATCCAGGTGCGCGTCGTTCGCGAGGAGCGGCTCGCCGTGCTCGGTCGCCCAGCCGGTCAGACCGCTGCCGGTGGGGATCTCCTCGGCCAGGATGACCTCCGCGTAGCGGTCCCGGGCCAGGACCGCGGTCCGGACGCCTCGCTCCCGGTCGATCCGGTAGATCGTCAGGTTGTCGTACCTGACGACCGTGCGGAGCCCGTCGGCGATCCGCTCCAGGACGGCATTGGGGTCGCCGGCCGCGAGCAGGGTCTCGTTGACGTCGAGGAGGGCTCGCTGGCTGGCGAGGCGGTGCTCCAGCTCCTGCTGCTGCTCGCGCAGCAGGGCGATGTTCTCGGCATTGACGAGCGCCTGGGCCGCGAACCCCGCGAAGATGCGGAGCGTGACGAGATCGTCCTCGACGTACTGGTCGACGCCCTTCTTGCTGACGACCACGACACCCCGCACGACGTCCTCGAAGGACATTGGTGCGACGAGCATCGACTCGGGCACCTGGTCGGGTCCCACCGCCAGCGTCCGTGGGTCGCTCGTGACGTCGGCGACGCGCACGGCCGTGTTGTGGGCCGCCACCCAGCCGGTCAGGCCGGTCCCGATCGGGACCCTGAGCACCTCGGCGGCCGGGTCGGTGGAGCCCAGGAAGATGCCGCCGAAGGCGATCGGCTCGCACATCGCCGAGGCCTGGTCCACGCGATACACGCGTGCCGTGTCGGAGGCGAAGAGGCCGCGGATCTCGGCAACGATCGCCTCGCCGATCGCGACCGGGTCGTGGAGCCGGTTCAGCCGCGCGGCGAGGTCCTGGATCGCGTCGAGGCGGGCTGCGAACCCGTGGACGCTGGCATACAGGCGAGCGTTCTGGAGGGCGACCGCCACCTGGTCGGCAAAGCTCTCCACGAGGTCGAGCTCGCTCTCCGACCAGGCGTGAGCGGTCGTGTGGTAGAGCCCCAGGAGGCCAAGGGGCTCGTCGGCGTACACGAGCGGAACCAGGCAGACCGCCTGGAAGCCCTCGGCCTCGTAGGCGGCGGTCAGGTCCGGGGTGGTGGCCGTCCCCCAGGGGGCCCGCAGGACCAGCGTGCGACGCTGGACGATGGCTCGCCAACCCGCCGCCGGGCCGTCGCGCCGAACCTCGGCGACCGTCGCCAGGAACCCGTCGCCCAGGCCGCGCTTGGCCGCGAGGTGGAACGGACGCTCGCCCGGCTCGATGATCCACAGGCCCGCGCTGTCCGCCCCGAACAGCGTCATGGAGTGATCCAGTGCATCGCCGAAGACGGGCCCCAGGTCGCGCTGGGTGCCGGGCTCGGTCGTGATCGCCAGGACGGCCGTCTCGAGGTCGGACACGCCCTCGGGCGGAGATGCGCCCAGGTCGCCCGGCGTTCCAGTGGCCGGGGCGCCTCCGCCGGCCCTGGCGCCGGCTCGTCCGCCGCGGGGGATCGGCGGGCGCGCGCCACCCTGCGACGCGAGGTCGTTGGGTTCGCCCGGGTGGATCGGTGCGACCGCCATCGTGCTCCAGTGCTGCGGACGGCCGCCCCCCGCGGCGCGACGGGTCGTGGCCACGGCGCATGGGGAACCTACCGGGCGCCGTTCCGCGCGGCGATAGCCCGTGCGTACTACGCCAGTCAGGGGCCGCCGGGAGGCTGCAGAATGCGGCGATGTCCTTCGAGATCCGGCAGGTGAGCCCCGGGGCCTTCACGCCCGCGATGCTGACGCGCCTCGGGGAGATCGTCGTGGCCGCCTACGACGGCATCGGCGCCCTCGAGGGTGACGACGAGTACGTCCCGGAGCTCCGCGACGTCGCCCGGCGGTCCACGGAGGCCGTCGTGCTGGGCGCCGTCGATCACGCCACTGGCGCCCTGCTTGGCTGCGTCACCTATGTCCCGGACCCGTCGAACCCGTGGGCGGAGCACCTCCGGGACGGCGAAGCCGGGATCCGCATGCTCGCGGTGGACCCCGGGGCGCAGGGCCGGGGCGTCGGCACCGCGCTCGTCGCAGCATGCCTCGAGCGCGCCCGCGCCGGCGGCCGGCGGGCCGTCTTCCTCCACTCGCTGCCGGTCATGGAGGGCGCGCAGCGCATCTACGACCGCTTCGGCTTCCGGCGGATCCCCGACCGGGACTGGGTCTTCCCGGGGTTCCTGCTGATGGGGTTCGTGCTGGACCTGGACTGAGCCGCGCCACCGGGCGCCCGCCGCGGCGGACTACTCCCCCGGGTAGGGGCGCTGCAGCCGGACCGACCGTCGGACGGGCCGGAACCCCACGCGCTCGTAGACGCCGAGGGCGCCCGTCGGGTTCTCGGCGTCCACCCCCAGGCTCGCGGCGTCCATGCCCGTGTCGCGGAATGCCCGCATGGAGCGGACGAGCAGCGCGGTGGCAAGGCCCCGCTTCCGCCATGCCCGGCGCACGCCCAGCTGGCCGACCCAGCCGTCGCGGACACCGGCGGCCTCCCAGTCGGCCTCCGCGACGTAGTTGATCGTGTATCCGGCGATCTCATCGCTGTCGAAGGCCACGAACGAGAGGTCGCCGCGGAAGTACGGGTCGCCAACGAAGTCCCGGTTCCAGATCTGGGGCGTGAGCGGCTCCGAGCCCCAGTGGTCGGCGAACGCCTCGTTATGAGCGGCAAGGACCCGGTCACCGAGCGCCGCGTCGTACTCCCGGATCACGATGGAAGCGGGAGTGGACTCGGCCTGGATCGGCTCGCGCAGGTCGCGACGCATGTCGACGTACCAGCGTGCCGGGCGGAACCCGGCGGCCTCGTGGAGCGCGACTGCGTCCACCAGGCGCTCGTCCTTGAATGCCTCGACGAGACGGACGAGACCGGCAGGCTGCCCGGCCAGGATCTCGTCAGCGCGGGCGACGCCCCAGGCCAGGATGGCGCGCCCGACACCCGCGCCGCGATGCGCCGGATGCGTGACGCCCCACAGGAAGACGCGGCGCGATTCGATCCCCTGGAGCCGCAGGTGGACCATGAGGGTCGCGGCCAGCGACCCGTCCGGCAGGGCCAGCGCGAGCGTGTTGGTCTCGATCGGGCAGTTCGGGTCGGTGAGCTCGTGATGAGCGACCGCCGTCGTCATCACCTCCACGCCCGCGTCGGCCACGCGGGCGTCCTCGTGCAGGCGGACGTACGCTTCGATGTCGTCGATCGTCAGGGCGCGCCACGCGGCGCCGGGCAGCGTCGGGATCGGGCCGGGGAGCGTGGGCATGGCGCCATTGTGCCCCCGATGCCGCCCTCACGTCGCCGCTCCCGGCGATACTTCCGGGATGGACCCCACGATCGCCTCGCCCTTCCCCTCGACGCCGGCCGCACCGCTCGACGGCCTCCTCGCCGCGGCCCGCGACGCCCTCCCCGAGCTCGTCGTCCTCCGTCGGCGCCTGCATCGGATCCCCGAAGTCGGGCTCCAGCTGCCCGCGACCCGGGCCATCGTCGTCGAGGAGCTGCGGAAGCTGGGCCTCGAGCCGAAGCTCGGCAGCACCACGACCTCCGTGACCGCCGTGATCGAGGGCGCGCACCCCGGTCCCACGATCCTGCTGCGCGCCGACATGGACGGCCTGCCGCTCACCGAGGAGACCGGGCTGGAGTTCGCGTCGGAGACGGCCGGGACGATGCATGCGTGTGGTCACGACACGCACATGGCGATGCTGCTGGGGGCGGCCCGCCTGCTCGCCAGCCGGCGGGACCAGCTGGACGGGCGCGTGCTGCTGATGTTCCAGCCGGGCGAGGAGGGGTATCACGGCGCCCGCTTCATGCTGGAGGAGGGGCTCCTGGAGCGGCCCGCGGGAGAGGACGTGACGGGCGCCTTCGCTCTCCACATCTCCACGAAGTACGCCAGTGGGACGATCGACTACCGGCCCGGTGCGATGCTCGTGGCGGCCGACTTCATCCGGCTCACGATCCGCGGGCGCGGCGGCCACGCCTCGGCGCCCCACGAGGCGCTCGACCCGATTCCGGTGGCCGCCGAGATCGTCCTTGCCCTGCAGGCGATGGTCACCCGGCGCGTGGACGCCTTCGACCCAGCCGTCGTCACGATCGCCCACATCGAGGCCGGGACGACCACCAACATCATCCCGGAGACGGTCTTCATCGAGGGCACGATTCGCACCGCCTCGGAAGCGACGCGGGCCCAGGTCCATGCCGGCGTCCGGCGCGTCGTCGAGGGTGTCTGCGCGGCGCACGGCGCCACGCCGGAGCTGGAGGTCATCCCCGGCTACCCGGCCACCATCAATGACCCCGGGTTCACCGCGTTCGCGGCAGGGATCGCCGCGGAGATGCTCGGCCCGGAGGCCGTCATCGAGCTCGGCGCCCCGATCATGGGCGCGGAGGACTTCTCGTACGTCCTGCAGCAGGTGCCCGGAGCGATGTTCTTCGTCGGCGCGCGCCCGCCCGAGGAGGACCCGGCGACTGCGCCGCAGAACCACTCCAACCGGGTGATCCACCACGAGCCGGCGATGGCGGTCGGCGCCGCGGTCTACGCGGCCGTGGCGCTGCGCCACCTGGCCGGCTGACGAGAAGGAGCGAGGCCGCGGCCGTTCCTCCACCGGTGCGGCGGACGCGAAGGATCGGGGCCGGCGCGGGCATCGGGCGCCCGCGGCGATCGTCACCTCCGCCTGCCGGCGACGGGTCCCGCCGCGAGCCGGGCGGACGGCACCGACCTGGAGCATCAGGCCCAGCAGGTCGGCGATGCCCCAGTGCTCCGACGGAAGCCGGCCATTCTCGAAGCGCCCGATGTCGATGACGTCGATGCTCGATCGTCCGTGCCGGTCGGCGGGTTGCCCATCACCGACCCGGTGTCGACGCCGCGGGCGCGGTTCCGCGTCCAGACCTTGTCACCGTCCGCGACCAGGTCCTCGATGGTGAGCGAGAAGTCCGACATCCAGCGGTGGAGCATGCGGATGACCTCCTTCGCGCCCTCGGCGCCGGGTTGTTCCCTCGCTCGACGCTCGACGCACTCGGGCGGACCGCTCGTCGACCACGGCGAGGTCGCCGGTCGAGAACTCCTCGATGAGCCTCCGGAAGCTGGCGGTGTTGGTCTCGGTCGGCATGACGCCGCCCTCGCATGTAAATAGAGCGACGCTCTATTGAAATAGAGCTGATACTCTATCGCCGTGTCCGATGTCAAGCCCCGCCAGCGACCCACGCTCCGCGCCGAGCGGGCCGCGGTCACCCGCCGTCGGATCGCCGAGGCGGCCGGCGCTGTTCTCGCGGCACGGCTACGGCGCGACCACGCTCGTGGCCATCGCGGCCGAGGCCGGCGTCGCGGTGCAGACCGTGTACGCGGTCTACGGCTCGAAGGCCGGCATTCTGCGGGCGCTCCGCGAGACGGTGCTGCGCCAGCCCGAGGCCGAGACGCTCTTTCTGGCCGGGATGGAGGCGCCGCGCGGCGAGCAGACGCTGGAGCTCTTCGCGCGCTCCATCCGGACGCGCTGGGAGCATGGACGCGACATCGTCGCGATCCACGAGGACGCGGCTTCGACCGATCCGGCCCTGCGCCGCGAGGTCGATGCGGTGCTCGCGACCCGCCGCGCGGGCATCGGCCGGCTGTCCCGGCGCCTGGAGGGCGACCTGGCCACCGGCCTCGGGGTGGACCGGGCAGCCGCGATCCTGGACGCCCTGACACTGCCGGCGGTGTACGCCGAGCTCGTCGACGTCCAGGGCTGGACGCCGGACGAGTTCGAGCTCTGGCTGGCCACGACGCTCAAGGACCAGCTCCTGGGCAGGTGAGGGAGCGAAACGGCGCACTGCCCCGGCGCTGCGTCTGCCACTCCTGACCCCGGTGCCGCGTTGACCACGCCGGCCCCCGCCGGTGTAGGATTTCCGAGCGGAAAGGTCGGAATTACGGCGTCGCCGACATCGATGCGTCCCCTGCCGCCCTCGCCGCCACGCACCGAGGATTCCGCCCTGAGCGTTCGAACGTTCCACGCCACCGGCGCCATCTCCTTCAGCACGAAGGGCGAGTACGGCGTCCGCATGCTCGTGCAGCTGGCCCGTCGTTGGGACGGCCCTGCGACGGTGCCGGTGAGCCTCGCCGACGTGGCCGCCGACGAGGATCTTCCGCGCGCCTACCTGGAGCAGCTGGCGATCCCCCTGCGCGAGGCGGACATCGTCCACTCCACCCGCGGCGCGCGCGGCGGTTACGCGCTGGCCCGGCCGCCGTCCGAGATCACGCTCGCCGAGGCACTCCGCGCCCTGGAGGGCCCGCTCGCGCCGATGATCTGTGCAAGCGAGGATCCCGCGGACGTCGACGCCTGCACGCGCATGGGCGCCTGCTCGGTCAACAGCCTGTGGGTGCGGGTGCGCGATGCGATCGGCGGCGTCCTCGATGGCACGACCCTCGCCGACCTGATCCCACGACCCCATCTCGTGGAGCTCGACGCGCGACCCCGCGAGGTCGTTCCCGTCTGATCGCCGTCCGACCGTCCGTCCAGCGTCGCGCCGGCCGACGGCCGCAGCGACCGACACACAGGAGCCAGCCCCACCCGTGAGCGACCAGCATCTCGAGATCCGGAACCTCCACGTCGCCCCCGTCGCCGACCCCGAGCGCCACATCCTGCAGGGGATCGACCTCGTCGTCTCCAAGGGCGAGGTCCACGCGATCATGGGCCCCAACGGCTCCGGCAAGACCACTCTCGCCTACGCCCTCATGGGCCACCCCGCCTACGTGGTCACCCAGGGCGAGGTGATCTGGAAGGACATGAACATCCTGGCGCTGTCGCCCGACAAGCGGGCGCGCCTGGGCATGTTCCTCGCCTTCCAGTACCCCACGGCGATCCCCGGCCTGTCCGTGGCGTCCTTCCTGCGCACGGCGCTGAACGCGCGTCGCCAGGGCCTCGAGAAGGACCCCAACATCGATCCCAGCGATCCCACCCGCGGCGGGATCAGCATGGGCGACTTCCGGAAGCTGATGCGGGCGAAGATGGCCCTCCTGAAGATGGACGAGGGCTTCGCCGCGCGCTACGTCAACGAGGGCTTCTCCGGCGGCGAGAAGAAGCGGCTCGAGATGCTCCAGATGGCCGTCCTGGAGCCCGAGATGGCGATCCTCGACGAGACCGACTCGGGCCTCGACATCGACGCCCTGCGGATCGTGGCCGAGGGCGTGAACGCGATGCTCAGCCCGAACCTCGGGGTGCTCCTCATCACCCACTACCAGCGCCTGCTCAACTACATCAAGCCGGACCGGGTCCACGTCCTGGCGCGCGGCCGGATCATCACCTCAGGCGGCAGCGACCTGGCCCTGGAGCTGGAGGAGCACGGTTACGCCCCGATCCTCCGCGCGGCTGGCTTCGATGCCGACGAATCCGACGTGGCCTACGCCACCCGGGTCCCCGAGACGGTGGAGGCTGGCTGACGGCCGCGCCAGCAGGAGCGATGGGATGACCGACCTCGCCACGCCCGCACCCGCGCCCGCACCTGCGCCCTGCCGCTGCCAGTCGCAGCCGCATCGCTCGACGCGCGCGGCCCGCTGGATCCGCACGCGCTGCGGGCCGACTTCCCGATCCTGGGCGAGCATCCCCACGGGAAGCCGCTGGTCTACCTGGACTCCGCCGCCACCAGCCAGAAGCCGACCGCGGTCATCGAGGCGATGGACCGCTACTACCGCGAGTACAACGCCAACGTCCACCGCGGCATCTACGAGATCAGCGAGAAGGCGACCGCGGCCTACGAGGGCGCCCGCGCGCAGGTCGCCCGCTTCATCAATGCGCCCTCGGAGCGCGAGATCGTCTGGGTCCGCAACGCGACCGAGGCGATCAACCTGGTCGCCTACAGCTGGGGCCGCCGTCACCTGGGCCAGGGCGACGCGATCGTCCTGACCGAGATGGAGCACCACGCCAACCTGGTCCCGTGGCAGATCCTGGCCCAGGAGGTGGACGGCGACCTGGAGTTCATCCCGATCACCGACGACGGGATCCTCCGCCTCGACGTCTTCGAGGTGCTCCTGCGCCTCCACCCGAAGCTCGTCGCCTTCACCCACGTCTCGAACACGCTGGGCACGATCAACCCGGTCCGCGAGATGGTGGAGATGGCTCACGCCGCCGGGGCGCTCGTGCTGCTGGACGGGGCGCAGGCCGTCCCGCACCTGCCGGTGGACGTCCAGGAGATCGGCGCCGACTTCTACGTCTTCTCGGGCCACAAGATGCTGGGCCCGACGGGGTCAGGTGTCCTGTGGGGCCGGCGCGAGCTCCTGGACTCGATGCCGCCCTTCATGGCCGGGGGCGACATGATCCGCGAGGTGAAGCTGCGCCGCTCCGAGTTCAACGACGTCCCCTGGAAGTTCGAGGCGGGCACGCCCGGACATCTCCGCCGCGATCGGCCTGGGCGTCGCGGCCGACTACCTGCGCGAGCTGGGGATGGACCGGGTCCGCGAGCATGAGCGCGAGCTCGTGGCGTACGCCCTCGACGTGCTGGCGCGCGAGGTCCCCGGGATCGCCCTCTACGGGCCGCCGGCCGACGTGCGCGGCGGGGTCGTGCCCTTCAACCTGCCCGGGATCCACCCGCACGACGTGGCCCAGATCCTGGACCGCCAAGGGGTCTGCATCCGGGCCGGCCACCACTGCACGATGCCGCTCCACGAGCGCCTGGACCTGGCGGCCACGGGCCGCGCCAGCTTCTCCGTCTTCACGACCAAGGACGACATCGACGCCCTCGCCGCCGGCCTGCGGGAGGTCCAGCGAGTCTTCGGCGGGTAGCGCGGCCGGCGACTCCTGCGGGCCCCACTCAGTGCACGCGCGCCGCGAAGCCCTTCCAGAACGGCTCGCGCAGCTCGGTCTTGAGGATCTTGCCCGTGCCGCCCTTGGGGAGCGACTCGCGGAACTGGAACTCGTGCGGGACCTTGAAGCGGGCAAGGTGCGCCCGGCAGTGTGCCTTGAGCTCCCGTGCCGTCGTCGTCGCGCCGGGCTTGAGCACCACGAGCGCCACCGGCACCTCGCCGAATCGCTCGTCGGGGGCCGCGACGACGGCGCACTCCAGGACTGCCGGGTGCGCGGAGATGGCGTTCTCGACATCGATCGACGAGATGTTCTCGCCGCCGCGGATGATCACGTCCTTCGAGCGGTCCTTGATGAGGACATAGCCTTCCTCGTCGAGGGTGGCCATGTCGCCGGTGTGCAGCCAGCCGTCGCGGATCGTCGTCGCGGTGGCGTCCGGATCGCGGTAGTAGCCGTTCATCACGGTGTTGCCGCGAACGACGATCTCGCCGATCTGCTCGCCGTCGGGCCGCACGTCCTGGCCGGCCGAGTCGACCACCCGCATCGAGACCCCCGGGATCGGCCAGCCGGTCATCGCCCTGCGCTCGAGCGCCCGCTGAGCCGGCTCCGCGCCGCTGAGGACGTCACGTGGGAGGGCGATCGTCACGATGGGCGTGGTCTCGGAGAGCCCGTACCCAACGACGGCCTCGACGCCGAAGCCGTCCTCCAGCGCGCGCACCAGCGCCGGCGAGGCGGACGAGCCGCCGATGACCACCTGGCGCAGGCTCGAGAGGTCGAAGCTCGACCGGGCGCTGTGGTGGATCAGCGCGTTGAAGATCGCCGGGACCCCCAGCAGGCGGGTGACCCGGTAGCGCTGGACCGCCTCCATGAGCGCCGTCGGCTCGAACCGGCGGAGCATCACGTGGCGGCCGCCGATCATCGTCACGAAGTGCGGAACGCCCCAGCCGTTCACGTGGAAGAGCGGGACGACGTGGAGGATGACGTCGTCCTCGTGCCAGCCGAGGGCGATCTGGGCGCCCATCGCGTGCAGGTAGAGGTTCCGCTGGCTGAGCGCGACGCCCTTGGGCTGGCCGGTCGTGCCACTGGTGTAGAACAGCTCGGCGATCGCGTTTTCGTCCACCTGGGGATGGCGCGCGTCCGGCGAGCCGCCCGAGATGAGCGCCTCGTACTCATCGCTCGCGATCCCGCCCGGCTCGCCCTCCATGATCACGAAGCGCGGGCGCATCGTGAGGTGCGCCGCGAGCTGCTCCACGAGCGGCGCGAAGTCGGCGTGGAAGAAGACGACGCGCGACGCCGCGTGCTCCAGGATGTAGGCGATCTCGTTCGGGGCCAGCCGGATGTTGACCGGGTTCAGGACGGCCCCGGCCTCCAGGACGCCGTAGTACGCCTCCAGCAGGTGGTGCGTGTTGTAGGTGATGAACGAGACCCGGTCGCCGGGCTGGACGCCCAGGCCGTGGAGCGCGTTGGCCAGCCGGTGGGTGCGCTCGGCCCAGGCACGGTAGGTGAACTCGCGGTCGCCGTCCACGACGCCCACCTTGTCCCCGAAGTAGGCCGCCGCGCGGTCGCGGAACTCGAGCACCGAGAGGGGCACGAACACGGGGATCCTCCTCCTTGGGCTTGCCTGGCCGCGAAGGCGCGTGCGAAGAGTGTCGCGCAGCGCGCGCGCGCCTGCCAGCCCCGTGTGCCGACCGCGCCGCGCGGCCCGGGAGGCCGCGGAGCCGCCAGGCGGCGGAGGACCGGCGACACGCCGCCTCGCGTCGGTGACAATCGCCGTGCCACAGTCCGCGGGATCCTCGACGCCCATCGCTCGCGGACCGGACCCAGGGAGGCGCGCGCGTGAAGGTGCTGTTCGTCGGCGGAACGGGCCTGATCAGCAGCGCCTGCGCCAGGCTGGCCGTGGAGCGCGGCATCGAGCTGTTCCTGCTCACCCGTGGGCGGGGCATGGCCCCGCCCGATGGCGCTGCCCGGCTGGTCGCCGACGCCCGGGACGAAGTCCGCGACTGACCCGGGTGCTGGCCGGCCACCGCTTCGACGCCGTCGTCGACTGGATCGCGTTCACCCCCGACGACATCGAGCGCGATCTCCGCCTCTTCCGCGACCGGACCGACCAGCTCGTCTTCATCAGCTCCGCAAGCGCCTACCGGAAGCCCCTCGGCCACTGGCTGCTGCGCGAGGATTCCCCTCTGTCGAACCCCTACTGGGCCTACGCGCGGGGCAAGATCGCCTGCGAGGAGCGCCTCCTCCGCGCGTATCGCGACGATGGGTTCCCGGTCACGATCGTGCGGCCGTCGCTCACCTACGGCGACGCGCAGGTGCCCCTGGCCGTCAACAGCTGGGAGCTGCCGTACACGGCGATCGCGCGGATGCGCCGGGGCAGGCCGCTGATCGTCCCCGGCGACGGCACGTCGCTGTGGACGATCACCCACAACAGCGACTTCGCCGTGGGCCTCGTCGGCCTGCTGGGCCGGCGCGGGGCGATCGGAGAGGCGTTCAACATCATGTCCGACGAGGTTCTCACCTGGGACGAGATCTACCGGCAGACGGCGGCTGCGGCCGGCGCGGAGGCCCGTCTCGTCCACATCGCCTCCGACTTCATCGCGACCTGCCTGCCGGAGATGGCGGGCACGCTGCTGGGCGACAAGGCGGTGAGCGCCGTCTTCGACACCACGAAGATCAGGCGCTTCGTGCCCGACTTCCGATCGGCAACTCCGTTCGCCCAGGGAATACGACGGACCGTCGCCTGGTTCGACGCCGACCCTGTTCGACGGCAGGTTGACGCCGCAATGGATGCCCGCTGGGACCGGCTGATCGACGCCTACGAGCGAGGGCTTGCCGCGGCTGTCGCGGACTTCCGCACGGAGTCCTGAAAGGGATCCCCGTGACGGGCCATCCAGGTCGCCCGTGCTCGGTCCGCCGGCCTTCGAGCGAGCGCGCCGAGGACGGGCGGCGGGCTACCGGGCGAAACGGAAGCTCTCGACGATCGGCATCGCGTCGGCGACGAGCTGGTCGAACGTCGCGGGGTCGGTCGAGTCGACGATCGCGGCGAGGACGTCCCCGCCGCCGAGGTCGATGAGGATCACCCGCATCGACCCGGACGAGAAGAGCGACCAGCACACCGACTCCTGCGCCCTCGATGCCGGTGGGACCAGCTGAAGACGTTCCTGCGCTGATTCTGCCGGGGTCGGGCGTCGCGACTCGAGAGGAAGGCGCGGATCCCACAATTCCGACGTGCTGACTCAGATATCAGCCCGTGGCGCCGCTCCGCGCTACACTCCATCTCCGATGGACGACCTCTACCGCGACTACATCCTCGAGCACTACCGGCGGCCCCACAACTTCGGGATCCTGGAGGACCCCGACGCCCGCTACGAGGGTGCAAACCCGCTCTGCGGTGACCGGATCACGATGATGCTGGGCATCGAAGACGGGGTCGTCGCCGAGGTCGCCTTCACCGGCCGCGGCTGCGCCATCAGCCAGGCGTCCGCCAGCCTCCTGACCGACGAGATCAGGGGCAAGCCCGTCGACGAGGTAGCCGCCATGACGCCCGACGACGTCCTGGACCTCCTGGGCATCGAGATCAGCCCCGCCCGCCTCAAGTGCGCCCTCCTGTCGCTCGACACCGTGAGCCATGCGCTCGAGGATCGGGAGAAGGCGGCCGGGGGTACCCCAGCCGGCGACGGATGACGCGGACCTACACCGACCTGCTGCGCGCCGCCCGCGCGGAGATCCGCGAGGTCACGCCGCGGGCCGCCGACGCGTTGCGCGCGGACGGGGGCGCGGTCCTCGTCGACGTGCGCGAGGCCGGCGAATGGGAGCAGGGGCTGATCCCCGGCGCCCGGCTCGTCGCCAAGAGCCACCTCGAGCAGGACATCGAGGCGAGCGTCCCCGACCGCTCGACGCCGCTCGTCCTCTACTGCGCCGGCGGCATCCGCTCGCTGTTCGCGGGGCAGACCCTGCTCGCGATGGGCTACCGGGACGTGGTGTCCATGTCGGGCGGCTTCGACGAGTGGAAGGCACTGGGGCTGGCGTGGACCCTGCCCGCTGCCCTCTCCGACCAGCAGAAGCGCCGCTACAGCCGGCACCTCCTGATCCCCGAGGTGGGGGCCGCGGGCCAGGCGAAGCTCCTGGCCTCGAAGGTCCTCCTCGTCGGCGCCGGGGGCCTGGGCTCGCCGGCCGCGCTCTACCTCGCCGCCGCCGGGGTCGGGACCATCGGGATCGTCGACTTCGACGTCGTGGACCTCTCGAACCTCCAGCGCCAGGTCGTCCACACCAGCGACCGGGTGGGGCAGAAGAAGGTCGTGTCCGCCCGGGCCGCGATCGCCGCCCTCAACCCGGATGTCGCCGTGGTCGCCCACGACGAGGTCCTCGGCCCGTCGAACGTGGCGCGGCTCATCGCCGGCTACGACGTGATCCTGGACGGCACCGACACGTTCGAGACGCGCTACACGCTCAACGACGCGGCGGTGGAGGCCGGGATCACGCTGGTCCATGCCTCGGTCTTCCGCTTCGAGGGCCAGGTCACGACGTTCGTGCCCTTCGAGGGGCCCTGCTATCGCTGCCTCTTCCCGAAGCCGCCGCCGCCCGAGCTGGCACCGGGCTGCTCCGTGGCCGGTGTGCTGGGGGTGGTGCCGGGGATCATGGGCCTGCTCCAGGCGAACGAGGCGCTCAAGGTGCTCCTGGGGATCGGCGACACGCTCGCGGGGCGCCTGCTGCTGTTCGACGCGCTCGACGCGACGTTCACCGAGCTGACGCTGCGCCGCGATCCGGCCTGCCCGGCCTGCTCCGAGGCGGCGGTCGCGGCTCGCGCCGCCCGCGCGGCAGGGGCGGCGTCCCCGGGGCCCGCCAGCCCGGAGCCGCCGTCCGTGGAGCCCGCCACCGAGGCGCTCCGCTTCCCCTTCCCGCTGCCGTCGCGTGACGTCCCCGGGTGACGCCCGGGCGGGCGAAGCAAGTCCCCGTGAGCACGAAACACCCGGAGCCAGGCAGACCGTCGGCCGCGACTCCGAACGACGCTGATCCCGGGCCGCCGCGTGCGGTTCTCCCCGCGGCGATGCGCGATGCGATCGTGGCCCACGCCCGCGCCGAGCTGCCCAACGAGGCGTGCGGCCTGATCGCGGGCACGGCGGCCCCCGCCGATGGCGGCGTCGCCACGACCTGGCACGCCACGCGCAACCGGGCCGCTTCGCCGCTGCGCTACGAGGTCCACCCGGAGGACCTCCTGCGGGCGGTGATCTCGATCGACGACGCCGGCGAGGCGATCTGGGGGATCGTCCACAGCCACGTGCGCTCGGCGGCTCGCCCCTCGGCGACGGACGTCGGGGCGGCGTTCTACCCGGAGTCCCTGTACCTGATCGTCTCGCTGGCGGATGACGAAGCCGACCCCGACACCGACGCGCCGAACGTTCGGGCGTGGCGGATCGTGGATGGCTCCGCGTTCGAGGTGGCGCTGGACATCGCCGCCGGCTGACGGCGTGCCGCATGCCGCGGTGTCCGCGGCGCCCGCGCGCGCCCGCCGCGCCGCGGCCCTCGCCTGGACGGACCGCCGCGCAGCTTCCGTCGGTGCCCGGTCACGGCGCCACGACCACGTGCGTCCCGAGCACCCGTCCGGCGATTCCGCGCGATGATGGCGCCATGGACGCGCGCGACCACCTGCTCCCGCCCGCCAACGAGCGCGCGATCCGGGCCTGCGCCACGCTGGGCTTCCGGCCCGTCGGCCGGCTCCGCTCCTACCAGAGGATGCCCGACGGCAGCTGGGTCGACGGCCTGCTCATGGAGCTCCTCGCAGGCGAGCTCGTCGGATGAGCGCGGCCGGCCGGCGCGCCGGTCCCGTCCTCGTTCTCGCCTCCGGCGCCCTCGCCCTCGTCGCGGGCACGGCGATGGGATGGAACTCGACCCTCGTGGACGCCGTCGTGACACCGCCCTCGCTCGTCCGGGCCGCCCTGGTCGCGGGAGCCGTGCTGTTCGCGCTGTGGGCGTTCCGGCGCGGGATCGTGCGCATCTCCGAGGGTCGCGACCCGGCCGGCGGCGGCCCCGCCGCGATGATCCGGGGCGTGCGGTTCGTCTTCCTGGGGCTGGCCGGCCTGTCCGCCGCGGCGGGCTGGCTGCTGGGCCACCCGTTGCCGCTCATCGTGGCGCTCGTGATCGCCGCAATCGACGTCCTGGAGACGACCTTCCTGCTCCTGGTCCTCGGCACGTCGCCGGCCGGCGGCCGCGACGGACGGTGAATGCCGCGGTCCCTGGCCGCCCGTGATGGCCACCGGCGGGATCGCCCTGGTCCCACCGGATGGGTGGTGCCGACCGGCACCTTCGGGTCATCGCGGGAACGTCCGACTGGCTCCAGGATCACCCGGGATGGGCACGTGGCATTCCCTCCGCACCTACGTCCGCGCCCGGTTCGCGTCGTGGCGGGCCCGCGAAGCTCTCGCCCGCTCGCCGCGCTATCGGGCTGCCGAGCGGGCGGCGATTCGGCATGCCCTCGCCCGCACGTCGGTGTTCGTCGCGCTGGTCCTGTTCTTCGGGGCCGCCGTCTCGACGGCGATCGATCCCCTGGTCGGGTGGGAGCTGCTGGTGCTCAACACGGCCGCCGCAGCCGTCTCCCTGCTCCTGGCCTGGCTGGTCCAGAACCGCGCTCGCCACCAGGTCGCCGGGATCGCCTACCTGTGGGGGATGCTGATGGCCGCCGACCTGCTGGTGACCGGCCTCACCTCGCCGCTCCAGCTTCGCGTCTCGGCCATGGTGATGCCGGCGATCCCGCTCATCTACGCGCTCTTCCTGCCGTGGACGACCCGGGCTCACCTGATTGCCGTGGGCTGGACCACGGTGGCGGCGCTGGCCCTGACCTTCGCCCTCGACCGGTCCGGCGTGGATCCGGTCAGCCCGATCGTTCTCACCGCCATCATCACGGGCGCGATCAGCGTCGCCGGCCACGGGCAGCGCCGCGCCGACCGGATCGACGCCTTCCGGCAGCTGATGCAGCTTCGAGCGGTCCACCTGCAGGCGCGCGACTCCGGTCGACGCCTTCGGGACGCCAACCGCGAGCTCGCGTCGAGCGCGCGGTTGGACCCTCTCACCGCGATCGGGAACCGGCTCGCGCTGGAGGAGGACCTGCGCACCCTGGACATGAACGGCGACGTCCTGCGCGACGGGGTCGCCTTCGTCCTGATCGACCTGGACCGCTTCAAGGCCTACAACGACCGGCACGGCCACCTCGCCGGCGACTGGGTCCTGCGGCGGGTCGCCGACACGCTCGGGGAATCGATCCGCGGGGCGGACCGGGTCTACCGCTACGGCGGCGAGGAGCTGCTCGTGCTGCTCCCCGGCGTCGACGAGGCGGCCGCCGACGGGATCGTTGGCCGGATGCTCATGAACGTCCACTCCCTGGAGATCCCGCACCCGGAGAACCGCCCCTGGCACGTGGTCACGGCCAGTGCCGGCTGGACCCTCCATCGCCCGGGCGGCCAGGAGTCGACCGCATCAGCGATCGCGGCCGCCGACGAGGCGCTCTACCGGGCGAAGCGGCTGGGCCGCAACTGCGCCGTGGCGGCGGATCGGCTGGACCGGGTGTCGATCCCGGCCTGACGCCCGAGGCCCTCCCTCGCTGACGCGGGCCTCAGC
Organism: uncultured Chloroflexia bacterium; assembly: GCA_963810065.1. Classification (GTDB taxonomy): domain Bacteria; phylum Chloroflexota; class Limnocylindria; order Limnocylindrales; family CSP1-4; genus CTSoil-043. Next base: position 88,657 of record CAWELX010000007.1, read on the forward strand.
GCTGCGACTCAGCGCCGCGCGGCAGCGCTGCTCCCACCTCAGCGCCGCGCGTCCAGCGCCTCGACCAGCGACACTTCGGTCGGCGTCGACCCGAGCCCCAGGCTGGCTCCCACCCGTGCCGCGAGCGGCGGCTCGAGGTTCGTGGAGGCCAGCACGGGCCAGGCGGGCTCCGCGAAGACGGCCGCCGGCGTCCCGTCCAGGACGATGCGTCCTTCCCGCATGACCACGACGCGGCCGAAGGTCTCGGCGACGAAGCGCACGTCGTGGCTGATCGCCAGCACCGTGCGCCCCTCTGCCGCGAGCGTGCCGATGATCTCGCGCACGCGCGTGGTGCCGCGGAGATCCTGGCCGGTCGTCGGTTCGTCGAGGACGACGATCGGCGTCCGCATTGCCAGGACCGCGGCGATCGCCAGCAGCTTGCGGCGCGAGTAGCCGAGGTCGTACGGGTTGACGTCGCCGGCGTCGGCGAGCCCCACGGCTCGCAGGGCGTCCTCCACGGCCGCGTCGAGCGCCGCCCCGCGCAGGCCCAGGTTCCGCGGGCCGAAGGCGACCTCGGCCCGGACCCGGCCGGCGAAGATCTGGCGGTCCGGATCCTGGAACGCGAGGCCGACGAGCGCCGCGAGGCGGGCAACCGTGAGCTCCGCGGCGTCGCGGCCGTCGATCCGGACAACCCCCTCCGTCGGTCGCAGGAGCCCGTTGAGGTGCCGGACGAGGGTCGACTTCCCGCTGCCGTTCTGACCAACGATCGCCACGGCCTGCCCGCGGGCGACGCGGAGGTCCACGCGGTCCAGCGCCCGGGTCCCCTCGGGGTAGACGTGGACCAGCCCCTCGACGTCGATCACGGCGTCCACCCCAGCTGGGCCAGGCTGGGCAGGCCACGGGCCGAGAGGGCCCGGCCGATGCGAACCCGCGACGGGGGCTCCACGCCCCAGCCGTCCAGCCGCGGGTCCTGCAGGACCTCTCCCGCTGGGCCGTCGAGCACGATGCGCCCGCCATCCACCACGACGACCCGGTCGCAGAGGCCCTCGAGGAGGTCCGTCCTGTGCTCCACGACGAGGAGCGCCGTCCCGTTCGCCGCGAGCTCGCGCAGCGCCGATGCGACGAGGCGGGAGCCCTCGGGGTCCAGCTGGGCCGTCGGCTCGTCCAGGACGACGTGTCGTGGGCCCATGGCGAGGAGGCCGGCGATCGCCACCAGCTGCGCCTGGCCGCCCGAGAGCCGCGCCGGGTCACGCTCGGCCAGGTGCTCGATCCGCAGGATCGCCATGGCCCGCCGCGTCCGGGCCAGCGTCTCGGCCACCGGCAGGCCCAGGTTCATCGGGCCGAGGGCCACCTCCTCGAGGACCGTCCCCGTGACGCCGGAACGCTGCGTCGCCGGGTCCTGGAACCCGATGACCACGTGAGCGGCGAGCTCGTGGACGCTCAGCGCCGCGGTCGCCGTGCCGTCGATCACGACCTCACCGCGGAGCTCGCCGCCGATGGACAGCGGTGCCAGCCCGGACGCCACGAGGCAGATCGTGGACTTGCCCGCCTCGTTGCCGCCGACGAGGCCCACGATCTCGCCGTCGTGCAGGGCAAGGTCCACGTCCCGGAGCACGGGCCTCGCGTACCCGGCGTACCGGTAGGTGACGCCCCGGAGCTCAAGCACGCCCGCGACCCCCCAGCCCGGTCACGGGATCGCCGGCCACGCGCCGACGATCCGGGCGAGGATCATGGCGCCCAGGGTGGCGAGCATCAGCCAGCGCGCCGCGCGCTCCGCCGGTCGATCCGGCGGCCACCAGAGCAGGTTGCGCGTCCCAGGTCGCCCGAAGGCACGTACCTCGAGGGCCATGCTCCGCTCCTCCACCTCGGCCAGCGACGAGAGCAGGACGGGTCCCGCGAGGGGCAGGACCCCGCGGAGGCGCGCCCGGAGGCCGCCCTCGGTGTCGAGCCCGCGGCTGCGCTGCGCTTCGGCGATGACGCCGGCGCGGGCTGCCATCGCGGGGACGGCCTCGATGGAGGCGGCCGCAATGAATGCGAAGCGCGCCGAGACGCCCCGGCGCTCGAGATCAAGGACGAAGGCGCGCGGGTCGGTCGCCAGGCTGAAGAGGCCGATCGCGGTCGAGATCGCGAACAGGCGCACCAGGGTCAGCCCGGCGAAGTCGAGTCCCTCCAGGGTGACGTCGAAGGGGCCGATCACCACCAGCACGGTCTCGCCCGGCCGCGTGAGGGCGCTCACGAGGATCACCGAGACCGCGATCGGCAGCGTCAGGAGGAGCGAGATCCGGACGAGCCGGCGCAGCACCCCGGCAATCGCGGCGCACGCCAGCACGAGCGCGATGAGCGCCAGCGGCACGGCATAGCCCCCCGCCACGAAGGCTGCCAGCGACGTGATCGTTGCCGCCAGCGCCTTGGTGAGCGGGTTCAGCCGGTGATACGGGGACGGGGTTGCCGGGACGAGGCGGGCGACGAGGTCCTCGTCGCCCAGCCGGACGAGTTCTATGAGTCCTCCAGGCCGATGGCCTTCTCTCCCTGCGGGAAGCGGGCGACGAAGCGCCGCGACAGCGCCTGCAGGAGGAGGAAGACGATCAAGAAGGTCAGGACCTTGTCGATCGGGTCGGAGAGCAGGCCCTGCTGGAGGACCGCTGTCTGGAGGTCCGACCCGCCCTGCTGGAATGCCGCCACCAGGAGGTCGGTCCCGGATCCGGTCACGCCGCCGAATACGATCGCCGCGATGGGAGCAGCGATGAGCGCCGACACGATCCCCGTGATCGCCCCCGCCAGCGCGACGTAGGCGACACCCAGGTCCCGGCGGGCCAGGAGAAGGTAGAGGAGCGCGACGACCGCCGCCACCAGGACCACCGCCACCACCCAGCTCAGCACGACGAAGATGGGCGAGACGTCGGTCGCGTCACCGAAGAAGGACAGGGTGCCGCCCGTGTAGAACGGCAGGAAGCCGTAGAGGAAGCCCGCGGCCACGATCGCCGCGACGACCAGGAACCCGGCGATGAGCTTCGGGAGCGGCGTGTCGGGCCGGCTGCGGAACCAGCCGTAGCGACCGAACAGGCCCGCCAGGAGGCCGATCTCCACCGCCACGATGGCGAAGGGCGCGGCGAACTGCGAGTTGAATGGCGCGGGCAGGACGTACGTCCAGAGCAGGTTCGAGAGGAGTCCCGTCAGCATCCCCGGCACGGGCCCCGCGACGACGCCCACCAGGATGGTGCCGATCGAGTCGAGGTAGATCGGCACCTTGAGGGCGCTGGCCACGGTCTGGCCCAGCACGATGTTGATGGCGATCGCGATCGGGATGAGCACGATCGTGCGCGTGTCGAACTGGCGACGAACCCAGTCCACAGGTGTCCTCCCCGCTCGTCGCGCCGGCCCCGGCCGGGCGCGGGCCACAGTATCGCCCGGCGGCTCGTGCTCCGCAGGCGTTCCGGGCGGGCTCGACGGGCGCCCTGCACGCCCCCACAGCAGCGTTGCGTGAGCCCGCGAGCGCGCCGCGCCTGGGCGCGGTCACGTCAGTCGGGACCGACGCGCGCCGCCAGCCCGCCGACGCGCTCGACGAGCCGCTCGAAGAAGGCGGCGACGTCGGCGTCGACCGCGATCGCGAGGGTCGGCGGCCGGCCCCAGGCCCGACGCCAGTCCGTCACCGTCTCGCCGGTGGTCAGCGCGCCGCCGAGCTCCACCTCGACGGTGAGCTCCTCGCTGCGCACCAGGCCCGGGTCCAGCGACGCAGCCACGGCCAGCGGGTCGTGGATGAAGGCGCCGTAGAAGCCGTCGTAGCGCGAGTGGAACTCCATGTAGAACCGGAGCGCGTCGTCGACGTAGCGAATCACCCCGTGCGTCGCCACGCTCCCCGCGGCCTCGTTCCGCGCCGGATCCGGGCGCGAGCCCGTGCGCCGCGCGAGGGCGATCAGGTGGCCGGGGAGCAGCTTCGCGCGCTCCGTCACGTCCAGGCCCAGGGCCAGGGGGAGTGCCGGCAGCCCTGCTCTCGCGCGCTGCTCGACGACCGTCGGGTCGGAGAACGCCGCGATCGCCACCTGCATCGCCTCCGGGTCGACCGACACGTTCCATTCGGTCGTTGGTGCCGTGTTCCCCGGGGAGCGATAGCTGCCGCCCATCAGGACCCAGCGATGGAGCATCAGGGGCAGCTGCGGTTCACGAAGCACCGCGACCGCCAGGTTGGTGGCCGGCCCCAGCGTCACGAGGGTGATCTCGCCGGGGCGCCGCCGGGCTTCCTCGATGATCAGGTCCGCGGCGTGGCGGTCGGAGAGGGCCCCGCGTGCCGGCGGCAGCTCTGCATACCCGATCCCGCGCGGGCCGTGCGTCTCCGGGGTCGTGCGCAACGGCCGCACCAGCGGCGTCTCGCGCCCAAGGGCCACCTCGACGTCGCCGCGGCCTGCCAGCTCCAGGACCGCCCGGGTGTTCTCCGCCACCTGGCGGGCGTCCACGTTGCCGGCCACGCAGGTGACAGCCACCACCTCCGCCTCGGGCGATCCGCAGGCGTAGAGCAGGGCCAGGCTGTCGTCGATCCCGGTGTCGACGTCGAGCAGCAGCGGAATGCGGCTGTCCGCCGCCCGGCTTGTGGGCTCGCTCATGACGGGGATCCTAGCGCGCCCCGTCGCCCTTGAGCGAGCGCAGGGCGGCGACGATCCGCTCGACGGCAGCCGTCCGGGTCCAGCCGCCCGGTGTCCACGACGACGACCGGCCGGCACGCCGCGAAGCGGGCGGCGCGGCGACGCCCCTGCGCCAAGAGGAAGCCCGCGGCCTCGGCGCCGTACGCGGGGCGGTGGGCCGCCGCGCCGCCGGCACCCGCCTCGAAGCGCCGGCCGAGGACTGCCGGGTCGGCGCGCAGCCAGGCCACGGCAACGCCGGGGGAGCGCAGCGCGGCGCGGCAGGTCGGGTCGTCCACCACGGCCGCCGCCGCGGCGATCACCGACGGGACGTCGGACGCGAGGGCGTCGCACAGAGCCCTGGACTCCGCCGGGTGGAGTGCCGCGACACCGTGCTCGTCTCGCAGCGCTGCCGCGGTCCGATCGGTCGAGCGTTCGAGAAGCCGGTCGCCATCGGCGAACGCCAGCCCCAGCCGGGCCGCCACCCGGGCGCCGATCGTCGTCTTGCCGGCGCCCATCAGCCCGACGAGGACGAGGTGACGGAACTCCACGCCCGCGTCGTCAGTCTCGGGCACCGTCGGCAGGTCCGGTCTCAGCGGCGTCAAGGTGCCCTCGGGCCGCCGTGGCCGCCCCCTCGGCCGCCGCCCCCTCGGCCGCCGCCCCCTCGGCCTTGGCCGCTGCCACTGCGCGATCCTGCCGCCGCGCGTGGGCCAGCGAGAAGACGATCGCGCCGCCCAGGACCACGGCAATCACCACCAGCGAGACCCACGGGGGAAGGTGGATCCACGGGCTCGCCAGGAGCTTCAGCCCGACGAACACCAGCACGATCGAGAGCCCGTGCGTGAGGTACCGGAAGCGGTCCTTCAGGTCGGCCAGGAAGAAGTACAGCGAGCGGAGACCCAGGATCGCGAACGCGTTCGACGTGTAGACGATGAAGGGATCGGTGGTCACGGCGAAGACCGCAGGGATCGAGTCGACAGCGAAGACGAGGTCGCTGATCTCGACGACCACGAGGGCCAGCAGGAGCGGCGTCGCCATGCGCTTCGCGCCCACGGTCGTGAAGAACTTCTGCCCGTCCAGGCGGTCGGTGAACGGGAAACGGCGCCGGGCGAACCTCACGATCGCGTTGTCGGCCGGGTCCGGCTCCTCCTCCTTCCGCGTCGAGAGCCACATCCGGACGCCCGTGAACACCAGGAACCCGCCGAAGACGAGGAGGATCCACTCGAACTGCTCGATGAGCGCCGCCCCGATGACGATCATCACCAGGCGCATCGCCAACGCCCCGATGACGCCCCAGAAGAGGACCCGGTACTGGAGGTGCCCGGGGATCGCGAAGGCGGCGAAGACCAGGCTGAACACGAAGACGTTGTCGACCGACAGCGACTCCTCGATCAGGTAGCCGCTGTAGTACTCGACGGCCTTCTCGGGGCCCAGCCAGGCCAGCACGACGACCCCGAACCCCAGGCCCAGGCTGATCCAGAACGCCGACGTGAGGGCGGCCGAGCGGAGGGTGACCTCGCCCGGCTTGCGGTGGAAGACGAACAGGTCCAGCGCCAGCATGGCGCCGATGAAGACGAGGAAGCCGACCCAGAAGACCGGCGCGATGGTTTCCGACATGGGACCTCAGAGTCTACGGGCTGCGCCGACACCGGCTGTTCCTCCTTCGATTCGGAGGCGGAGTCGTTGTCGGATGGGTCGGGGCCGGGGGGCACTTCCCCACCGGGTGACTCGCCCAACGATCCTCGAGCGCAATCCTGGCAGCTGCTCGACGGTGTTCCTCGACCCGACCCTGGGCTCACGCTGACCCGGTGACCGCTCCGGACGGCCGCGCGCCCGTACACTCGCAGCGCCATGGCGAACCCTCGATCCCAGGCTCCACTCGCACCCGGCGCCACGATCGGCATCGTGGGCGGCGGGCAGCTGGGACGAATGCTGGGGTTGGCGGCGCGGGCGATGGGCTACCGCGTCGCGATCCTGGACCCCGACCCGGACTGCCCGGCCGCGGCGATCGCCGACCGCGTCGTGGTTGCCGCCTACGACTCGGTCGTGGGTGCCGTCGAGCTGGCCCGCGGCAGTGCGGGCGGGGCTGCCCGAGGCTGCGCCGTCGTCACGTACGAGCTGGAGCATGTCGATGCGGCTCTCGTGGACGCGGTGGAGGCCGCCGGCGTCCCGGTTCGGCCGGGCGCGCACGCCCTCCGCATGACCCAGGATCGGCTTGCCGAACGCCGGTTCGTGGCCGGCCTGGGGATCGTGACCGCGCCGTGGCGCGAGGTTGCCGACGAATCCGACCTGCGCGCGGCAGCCGCCGAGCTGGGCATACTCGTGCGCGCGGCAGCCGCCGACCTGGTCACGCCCCTTCGGCTGAAGGCGACGATCGGCGGTTACGACGGCCGCAGCCAGGTAAGGATCGCGGCCCCCGACGAGATCGCCGGCGCCCTCGAACGGCTGGGCCGCCCGGCCGGCACGCCGCTCCTCGTCGAGGCCGAGCTCGACTTCGCGGCGGAGCTCTCCGTCATCACCGCGCGGGCACTCGACGGCACGCTGGCGGCCTTCCCGATCGCCGGCAACCGCCACGACGCCGGGATCCTTGTCGAGTCGGTCGCCCCGGCTCCGGTGTCGGACGAGGTGGCGGAGGCCGCGCGGGCCATCGGCGGCCGGATCGCGGAGGCGCTCGACGCCGTCGGGCTGGTGACCGCGGAGCTCTTCCTGCTGCGCGACGGCACGCTCGCCGTCAACGAGCTGGCGCCGCGGGTCCACAACTCCGGCCACTGGACCATCGAGGGCGCCCGGACCAGCCAGTTCGCGCAGCACGTCCGGGCGATCTGCGGACTGCCCCTGGGCGACCCGTCGGCCAACGGCCCCACGGCGATGGTCAACCTCCTCGGCACCGGCGAGCTGCGCGACGCGTACCTGGAAGGGGTCGAGGCGTCGCTGACCGACCCCCTGGTCCACCTCCACGTCTACGACAAGCGGCGCGTCTTCGAGCGCCGGAAGATGGGGCACCTGACGGTCGCCGGCGCGGCCGACGTCGACGAGGGGCTGGCCCGCGGTCGGGCCGCCCTCGCCAGGCTGCGCTGGGCATGACCAGGCGCGACGTGCGGCTCTCGTCGAATTGGCAGCGGAGAGCGGTCGGTCATGTTCGTCGATCTGGCGGCTCCTCGATCGTCGCCCGGTGGAAGGAGGCAGATCGTGAAGTTCATCCTGTTCACCTGGGTCACTCCGGAAGGGGACGCGCGCTGGAATGCCATGTCCCGCGAGGAGCGGGCCGCCGACGTCGACCGGCACCGGGAGTGGTTCGCGCGCTACGGCACCTCGATCATTGCCGGCGAGGAGCTGGGCGATCGGCGCAGCTTCCGCGTCGTGCGGCGCAGTGGCGAGGGGCTGCCCCTCGCCACGGACGGTCCCTTCGCCGAGACCAAGGAGTGGGTCGGCGGCTTCATGGTGGTTGACGTCCCCAACCGCGACGCAGCGGAAGCGATGGCGGCCGAATGGCCCGGCCTGGACTACCCCGGCCACGCCGTCGAGGTGATCCCGACCGGGGCGACGATTCCCTGAGTCACCCCGGCGACGCCCCCGAGCCCCGGCAGGCCCCACGCGGTGACACGACGCCTCGGCGCGCCCTCGAAGGGGCCGCGCCCGGACCGACGAAGTGGTCCCGCGCCGCTGATCGGCCCCCAGCAGGCCTGGCGAGCCGCGTGGCGCGCCCGAACCCGCGTTTCGGGCCTACACTCGCGCCGAACCGGCGCGCCAGCGTCGGCGCGAGGTGAGTGCCATGCCCCACGTCGACCAGACTGCCGAGGTCGACACCCGGCTCCTTCGGGAGGCCATCCGCGTCGCCCGGGTCCGGATGCTGGAAGGTCGCGCCGGCCCCTTCGGAGCCGTCATCGCCCGCGACGGCGTCATCGTCGCCCGCGGCTGGAACGCCGTGACGTCGAGCAACGACCCCACTGCCCACGCGGAGGTTGTCGCCATCCGCCGCGCCTGCCGGAAGCTGGGGACCTACAGCCTGGACGGGTGCGTCCTCTACAGCAGCTGCGAGCCCTGCCCGATGTGCCTCGCCGCCACCTACTGGGCCCGCATCGACCGGCTCGTCCACGCTGCCTCGCGCGATGACGCCGCCCGCGCCGGCTTCGACGACGCCTTCATCTACGAGCAGGTCCCGCTTCCGGCCGGCGAGCGCTCGCTCCCCACGAGCCAGCTGCTCCAGCGCGAGGCGGTCGCCGTCTTCGACGCCTGGCTGGCCAAGCCGGACCGAGTCCCGTACTGAGCATCCAGGCTCCGACCGGGCGGGCGCCGCCAGCCGTGCCGAGCCGGCGGCTGGGACATCTGCAGCCTGACGACCATTCCCCGACCCGGGATTCCCCGCCGACGCCCCCGCCAGGTGACGGATGGGGCAGAATCACGGGACCCGCCCCTGTTCGAATGCGCCGCCGAACCCCGCTGCCCGAACCCGCCCCCAGCAGGAGACTCGCCCCGATGACCGCCCAGCCGCACCGAATCACCGTCATCCCCGGCGACGGGGTGGGCCCGGAGGTCGTCCGGTCCGCCCAGCGGATCATCGCCGCGGCCGGCATCGCCATTGCCTGGGAGGAGGCCGAGGCCGGCGCCGAGGTCTTCAAGCGGGGCGACACCTCGGGCGTGCCAAAGGCCACCCGCGAGTCGATCGAGCGCACCCGCGTCGTCCTCAAGGGCCCGCTCGAGACGCCTGTCGGCTTCGGGGAGAAGAGCGCCAACGTCACGCTGCGCAAGCTCTTCGAGACCTACGCCAACGTGCGCCCGGCGCGGGAGCTCCCCGGCGTGCCCACCCGCTACGCCGGCGAGGGCGTGGACATGATCATCGTCCGCGAGAACATCGAGGACCTGTACGCGGGCATCGAGCACATGCAGACGCAGGACGTCGCGCAGTGCCTGAAGATCATCACCCGCAAGGGCAGCGAGAAGATCATCCGCTACGCCTTCGAGCTGGCCCGCCGGGAGGGGCGCCGGAAGGTCACGTGTGCCACCAAGGCCAACATCATGAAGCTCACCGAGGGCCTCTTCAAGCGGGTCTTCGAGGAGCTGGCCACCGAATATCCGGAGATCGCGCCCGAGCACCTGATCATCGACAACGTGGCCCACCAGATGGCCAAGAACCCGGCCCAGTTCGATGTCGTCGTCACGACCAACCTCAACGGCGACATCATCAGCGACCTCGCCTCGGGCCTGGTCGGCGGCCTGGGCTTCGCGCCTTCCGGCAACTACGGCGACGACGTGGCGATCTTCGAGGCGGTCCACGGCTCGGCGCCGAAGTACGCCGGCAAGGACGTCATCAACCCGACAGCGCTGATCCTGTCCTCGCTGATGATGCTGCGGCACATCGGTGAGACGGCGGCGGCCGACCGGATCGAGGACGCGGTCCTCGTGACCCTCGAGGAGGGGAAGGCGGTCACGCAGGACCTGGCCCGCCAGACCGGCGGCGACGTGGAGCACGCGGCCTCGACGACGGGCTTCACCGACTCCATCATCGCCAACCTCGGCGCCCAGCCGACGACGGTCCCGCCGCGGTCCGGATCGGAGCGGCCGTCCGGCGAGGCGAGGCCGCGCCCGTCGTGGACGTACGGGCCTGACGTCTCGGCGGCGGTGCCGCACACGACCGTCGGGGTCGACCTCTTCCTCGAGTCGTGGGACGCTGCCGAGTCGGCCGGGGCGACGCTGGAGTCGCTGGCGGGCGATGCCCTGCGGCTCCAGATGATCTCCAGCCGCGGGACGATGGTCTGGCCCGGCACCGGGCTCAAGCCGGACAGCGTGGGCCTGCTGCGGGCGCGCTTTGTCGCAGCGTCCGACGGTGCGCCGGTGGGCGACGCGGACATCGCTGCCCTTGTTCTCCGGGTCGGTGAGCGGTTCGCCTGGACGCACGTGGAGAAGCTCCACGTCTTCGCCGGCGAGGACGGCTTCACGAAGGCGCAGGGACAGTAAGTCATGGCCGACGGCTTGGCCGGCGTGGCCGGGAGCACCGCATCGAGTAGCTCCCAGCGGGCCGACGCCGCCGATGCGTCCCCGCGCCCGGCGCCGGTCGTCGGCATCGTCGGCGGGAGCCGCAGCGACTTCCCGATCCTCGAGAAGGCGAAGGCGCTGCTCGACGAGCTGGGCGTGGCCTGCGAGCTGCGGGTCGTCTCGGCCCACCGGACACCGGACCACCTGTTCCGGTACGCCGAGACGGCGGCGGGCCGCGGGATCCGGGTGATCGTGGCCGGGGCGGGCGGCGCCGCCCACCTGCCGGGCATGCTCGCGTCGAAGACGCAGCTCCCGGTCATCGGCGTTCCCATCCCGACCCAGCACCTGGGCGGCCTCGACTCGCTCCTCTCCATTGTCCAGATGCCGCGCGGGATCCCGGTCGCGACCGTGGCCATCGGGAGCGCCGAGAACGCGGCGCTCCTGGCGGCCGCGATCCTGGCCCTCGGGGACGAGGCGCTCTCGGCGCGGCTGGCGGCGTACCGGGCCGCCCTGACGGCGGGTGTCCTTGCCGACGAGAGCAACGCCGAGCCGCTGGGATGACGGCGGCTGCGCCGCGAGGAGATGGACCCGCGGGTCAGCGTTCCCGCCGCGCCTCCACGCCGGCGGCGGTCCCGAGGAGCGCGTCGAGCCGCGCGAGCAGCGGTGCGCACCGGAGCTCGACCAGGATCGCCCGCGCCTCCGCGGTGGCTCCAAGGTCGATTGCCACGTCTGGACCGTGGATCGCGGCAACCTCCAGGACCGTGAGCACCAGCATGAAGCGCAGGCCCAGTTCGCGATAGCGGTCGAGTGCGACCCGATACCCGGCGATCGACTCCAGGCGCCTCCCGTCGAGGGCCGCCGCGGCAGCTTCGACCATGGCCGTGTCGGCGAGGATCGCGCGCCGTCCGCGGCGAGCCCGCACACCCTCGAGGACGACCGCCATGCGCGCCCGCGCGCCGATCAGCAGCGCCAACCGGGCCTCGAAGCCGAGCTCCCCGGGGTTCCAGGCGTTCCCCGCGGCATCCCGCCCGCGATCGATCCAGGCAAGCCCATCCTCGAAGTCGCCCCGGAGGTAGGCGCCGCGCGCGAGGGCGCTGGCGGCGTTGGCCATGGTCTGCGGGTCGGCGGCGGCCTCGCCGGTCCGCCACATCGCCTCGAGCACGGCAGTGTGATCCTCGCCGCGGTAGGTCCCGATGGAGGCGACGACGAAGGTGAACCATTCGCGCGCGTCTGCATTGCGGTGGATCTCGGCGAACTGGCGTGACGTCTCTTCGACCCAGTCCCAGTCGCCGAGCACCTCGCCCGCGCCCAGGGCGTTGCCCATGAGGTAGGTCGTGAAGCCCAGGAGGCCGAGCCTCGTGGCGAGCTCCGTGCCGGCCCGTACGGTTTCGAGCGCGCTGCGCGGATCGTCCTCGAGGGAGAACGAGGCCAGGTTGACGCTCGCCCGCAGCGCGACCCAGTTCAGGCCCTCTTCCTCCATCTGGTCGCGCGCTCCGCGGAGGAGCGCCCAGCCCTCGCGCTGGCGACCCAGGCCCAGCAGGACGCTGGCGCGGGTGACCATGGCGTGCCCGCACAGGAGATCGAGCTCGGCGTCCTCGCACAGGGCGATGGCGCGGTCGCACCAGGGCAGCGCCTCCTCGTTGCGCGCCGAGCGGAAGAGCGCCCGCGACCAGGCCTCGGCGAACCGCGCCGCGTCGGCCCCCGGCGGCAGCGCCTCTGCCTCCGCGACGAGTGGCTCGAGCAGCTCGAGGGCGGCTCCGATCTGCGACGCCCCGACGTACATCGCCCCCAGGGATCCGCTCGCGCCGATGACCGCGGACCGATTGCCGGTGGCCTCCAGTCGCGCGAGCGATTCGAGCAGGAGCGGCCCGCTCTCCTCGGGCCGGCCGGCGTACGACAGGACCTCGCCTGCCCGACCCAGCGCGGCGGCCGCCTCCATGTCGCTGGTCGCGATCTCGGCCACGGCACGCAGGTGGACCACGCCCTGCTCCAGGGCCCCGAGGGCGATCGCGCGATCGGCTGCCGCGCGGAGGGCCAGCCGCGCCTGGGCGCCGGCGGCCTCGCCCTCCGGCCCGTCCGATGCGGCGCGATAGGCGGCGAGGTACTGCTCCGCCAGCGAGCTCGCATGTTCCTCCCCGAGGCCCTCGAAGTGGCGCGCCGCGGCGAGGTGCCGGCGCCGACGGTCGCGCCGGGCCAGCGTGGAATAGGCCACGTCCCGGAGGAGCGCCTGCACGAAGCCGTACCGCCCTCGGTCCGGGGACCGCGGGTCCGTCTCCAGCGTGAAGACCTCGCGGCGGGCGAGGCCGCGCAGCCGCGGTTCCAGCGCGCCGGGGTCCTGGCCGCTCACGGCGGCGAGCGCGGCGACCGAGAACCGCCCGGCGAGAACCGAGGCGTCCTGCACGAGCGCCCGGTCGGGCGGCTCCAGGCCGTCCAGGCGGGCGCCCACGAGGGCGAGCAGCGACTCCGGGGGACGCAGGTCGGAGAGGTCACGAGTCGGCTGGAACACGCCGTCCGCCTCGACCAGGGCTCCGTCGGAGAGGAGCATCCGGACGATCTCGACCGCGTAGAGCGGGATGCCCCCCGCTCGCTCCAGGATCCCCTCCACGGCAACCTCGGGGAGCCCGGGGACCAGGCCGTCCAGCAGCGCCCGCATCTCCTGGTCGCTCAGTGGGACCAGGCGGATCGCGGACGCGTTCGGGCGGTCGGTGCCCCACCCCGGCCGCCGGTCCAGCAGCTCGGGGCGGGCGAGCGTGACCACCAGGAGCGGGTGCTGCCGACTCCAGTCGAGCACGTGTTCGATGAAGTCGAGCAGGCCCTCGTCGCCCCAGTGCAGATCCTCGAACACGAGCATCGTGGTGCCGCGGGCGGCGATCCGCTCGAAGAGCGTGCGCCATGCGGCGAACAGCTCTTCGCGGCCCCCCGGCGGGGTCTCTCCGACGCCGAGCAGGGCGAGGAGGCGCGGCTCGACGCGAGCTCGTTCGGCCGGGTCGGAGAGCCACTCGGCGCAGAGGTCGCCGATTCGCCGCCGCGTGACGGCGGCATCGTCGTCGTCGCCCAGGCCCGCCCGGCGGCGGACCATCTCGGCCAGCGCTCCGAAGGCGCTCCCGGCGCCGTAGGCCGCGGAACGGCCGGCATGCCAGTAGACGCTCTCCACCACGCCGTCGAGGTACTTCTCCAGCTCCCAGGCCAGCCGCGTCTTGCCGATCCCGGCCTGGCCGACGATCGAGAGCAGCCGCGCCCGACCGTCGCGGCCGGTGGCGTGGAAGCTGTCCTTGAGCAGGCGGAGCTCGTCGTCCCGGCCGACGAAGGGCGGCTCCACGATGTCGTTGGGCCCGCCGCGCCGCTCGCCCACCACGCGCACGGCCCGGAAGGCCGGGACCGGCGCCGGCTTGCCCTTGAGGACGTGCTCGCCTGCGGCCTCGAAGAAGATCGCCGGTCCGACAGCGCGGCGGGTGGACTCCCCGACGAGCACCGTCCCGGGAGGCGCCACCGCCTGCAGCCGGGAGGCGGTGTTGACGAGGTCGCCCGCCACCATTCCCTGGCCCTGGGCGCCGAGGGTCACGGCGGCCTCGCCGGTGAGCACGCCGGCCCGCAGCCGGAGCTCGAGTCCTGCGGAGGGGTCCGAGAGGGCGCGCACCGCGTCGACCAGCTCGAGGGCGGCTCGGACCGCGCGCTCGGCGTCGTCCTCGTGCGCGGTCGGCGCGCCCCACACGGCCATCACCGCGTCGCCGATGAACTTCTCCACCGCGCCGCCGTAGCGCGCGATGACATCGCGTGCGGCATCGAAGTAGCGGCCCAGGAGCTCCCGCGTCGCCTCCGGGTCCCGGTCGGCGGAGAGCGCCGTGAACCCGACAAGGTCCGCGAAGAGGACGCTGACGATCCGGCGCTCGGCCGTGGCGCCGCCCGAACGGGCCTCGCCATCGGGCAGTCCCGGCCCCGGCCCCGGCCCCGCGCCCGTCGCCGGGCCAGCGTCACCGGTGGCCCGTGCGCCCCCCGCTCCCGCCGGGCCGGCGCTCCCCGTCCACGCCGGCCCGCTCGCGTCGATCCGGCCGCCGCAGGTCCCGCAGAACTTCGCCCCGGCCTCGTTCGAGGCGCCACAGCTCGGGCAGGCGGCCGCCAGCGGGCCGCCGCATTCAAGGCAGAACCGTCGGCCGTCGCTGTTCCGGGTGCCGCAGGCAGGGCAGATCACGGGACGCTCCCTCGCATCGTGCGCTGAGAGCGGGAGCGTACTCGACGGCGGCCCGCGAGGGAACGGGGCGGTCCGGCCGGTGGCGTGGCGGTCGCGCGCTCCTGCATCCTCTCGAATGCGCGCCCCACGAACGGTAGGCAGGGTCGACGGGCTCGGGCGGTCCTCGTCGCGGTGTCCCAGGCGCCCGACTCGTGCCCAGCCGGACGCCGCCGGCCCCCCGGTGGGCGGACTCCCCTCCGAGCTCGCCGTACGGCTCGTCAGCCGAGCACTTGAGCGAGTGCACCACCGGCGCTGGTCTCGAGTGCACCGCCGGCGCTGTTCTCGAGCGCGGCACTCGCCTGGGTCCGGGTCGACCGCGAGGCCACACCAGCATCGGCGCCCGGCGAGGCTGGCCTCGTCGCCCTGCGCCGTCGCCCGCCGCCCGGATCCCTGTCAGCGGCCGCGAAGCTCCCGGACGTTGTCGAGCAGGATGAGCGCCGCGAGGCCGATCAGGAGCGCCACCAGCGCCTCGACCGCGTAGGTGACCGCCAGGACGATCGATCCGATCACCGCCAGGATGAGTGTCAATCGGAGCAGGAGCGTCGTCAGGCGACGCTGGAACGCCGCCTCGACGAAGGCGTAGGCGGCGATCACGACGACGATCGCGACCCACACCGACAGGATGCCGAGGTAGATCAGGACGACCGTCGCGATCAGCAGGAGGCTGACGCTGATCGCCGACCAGACCTCGATGAGGATGCCGTACCGTGTCTCCTCGGCCGGGATCGGGTGGTGTTCGTGGTGCAGGTGCGATCGAGGGTCACCCCAGTCGCCGGCGCGGATCTTCGCGAGCTCTCCCCGGGCAGCGCGGGCGGTCTCGTCGAGGTCCACCTGCTTCCGCCGGCGCGCGGCCTGGGCGTGCTCGGCCTCCGAGAGCGCCGCCGTCCCCCGGGTTCGCAGCCCCGCCAGCGACGGCTCGTCGGCCAGGGCCCGGACCTCCAGCGCCTGCGTGCGCAGCGACACTCCGGCGGCCTCGATCTCCGCGTCCAGCGCCTGCGTCGCGGCCTCGAGCTCCGCGATCCGCGCCTCGAGCGCCTCGGGCGCGCGGCTGGGCGGCACGACCTTGTCGAGCCCCGCCCAGCCCAGCGGGTCGTACCAGGTCTGGCGCACCGTGCCCGTGCGGTTGTACTTCGGGCCCGCCGGGGCCCGCTCGCCGGCGAAGCGGTCATAGGTGTCGAGGCCGAAGAGCCCGCGATACCCGTCGACCCAGGCGACGGAGTCGTCGATCGGGATGGGCGTCCATTCGGCGTCCCCGCCGGGCCCGACGACCAGCCCGTTGCCGCGCCCGTAGTCGATGAACCCGACGTTGAGCGAGCCCTCGAGCTTGGCCGCGAGGTCGCCCGGGTCGGGCTGGCGAAGGGTGGTGTGCCAGAAGCCGCGCAGGACGGCGAGCGGACCCCGCAGCCGGGAGAGCCCTGGCACGGGTGCCGCGGTGAGGTAGTCGCCCTGCTCGAAGTACGCGGCGTGGGAGCCGCCGCCCGGGTTGATGAGCGGGTGCGTGCCGTCCTTCGAGAGGGTCGGGTCGTCCCAGCGGCGGCGCAGGTCGTCGCCCGTGTAGTCATGGGCGGCACAGGCGACCCAGGTGGGGACCGGGCCGCCGGGGGCGTCGTCGAGGAAGACGAAGAGCTGCTCCCAGTCCGCCTCGTGGTCGTTGGCGCCCAGGAACGTGGAGCGCCAGTCGTTCATGGCGTAGAAGAAGACGTAGTGGAGGACGATCCAGCCGTCCCGGCGCAGGACGCGCGCATGGTAGACATAGCGCTCGTCGGTGGCGCGGATCGCCTCGTACTTCTCCGACGCGGCTGCCGCCGTCCCGCCGGGTACGGTGCCACGGGCCAGGAGCGAGGCGGTGAAGCCCGCGTCCACGAGGCGGGCGAACAGCCCGACGCGGGACAGGCGACCGGGGGTCCGGAAGACCGCCCGGTTCGGACGGAGCTGCCAGCGGGTGAGGTCCAGCCGCCCGAGCGGCTGCTGGACGAAGCGCAGGTAGAGCGACTCGCCTTGGCCGGCGGTTGCGGCGGCGAGGCGCTCCGGGGTCACCTCGCCGCGCGGGACGAGCACGCGGCGATCCTTCTCGCCGGTGCCCGCGAGGACGTCGCACTCGGCGAGGTAGCCTTCCACCGCCATCGGGTAGAAGAGCTCGCCGCGGTTGTAGCGCAGGACGGGCTCGTACTCCCGCAGCAGGGCCACGTCGGCAGGGGAGAGGACGGCCTCCCCACTCATCGGCGGCCGCCTTCCTGCGGCGCCAGCGGCACCACCTCGGCTCGCTCGACCTGCCGCAGCAGGAGGTCGCGCACCGAGTGCCCGTTCAGGTAGAAGGCGGTGACGACGAGGAGGGCCAGGCGGATGGGCTCAGGGCTGCCCAGCCCCCATTGCCAGAGCGCCGCCAGGAGCCCCAGCCCGGTCGCCAGCATCAGCAGGACCCAGCCCCACCGATGCAGCGCCACGAGCAGGACCGCACCCGCCAGCAGCATGACGGACCAGCCGGCGATGATCGCCCGTACGAGCTCCGGGGCGAGCTCGATCCCCTTGAGCGAGAACTCGGGCACGGCGCGCAGGCCCGCCACGCCGGTGAGCGCCCACGCGGCGCCGGCAACCGCGAGAGTGGCGAGGGCGAGGATCGCGAATGGGCGGCCGGCGATGCGCATCGGGGCGAGTCTACGCGGCCGAGAACGGGCCTGGAGAGCCGGGTGCGCCCTGGTACGCGGCGTCGGTCGAGCGGGATCGCACGCGGACTACGGGATCCCGAGATCGTCCAGCACCTTGATCCGGCATCGCGCCGGCCATCACGATGCTGGCCAGGAGCAGGGATTCGGCCAGCGCGACGAGGAGCAGGAACGTGCCGATCGACGCCGGCTGGCTCATCCCGGCCGCCGCCGATGGCTGCGATGGCGCCCAGCGCAACGACCCCGAACGTGGCGCCGACGGCAACGAGCCCGTCTCCAGGAGGTGGGCCTTTCCGGGGGTCACGCTCTCCACCATCGCCATCCCTTCGGCGGTGGGCGTCCTCGTCCGGGAGCTTCCGGACCTGGTTCGCCGCGCTGACGTTGAAGACGATGGGTACCGCGTGCCGGCTACTGGCTCGCGAGCGCTCCGCGCATCTGCCCGTCATGGACCTCTTGCCGGTTGGCCTCGTCCAGGGCGGGGAAGAGCTCGATGTCGATGCGCTCGATCGAGCCGGTGAACGGGAACCGATGCGGGTACGGGCCGACGGGCGCGCCCGTGTCAACGCCCACGTCGAGCGTCTCGCCACTCATCGAGAAGAGGAATGGGACGGTCCGCTCCAGGCGGCCGCGGGCGACCTCGTCGCCGTTGACGTTCAGGTGGACCTGCCCGCCCTTCCCGAGGCCTTCGCCGTCGTACTCGAAGCGCACGCCGAGCTCCACGTCGCCCGTCGGGAGGGGCTCCGTTCCGGCGATGCTGGTCAGCACCCGCCCGTACAGGTTGTAGTGGTAGACCGGGATCCCGTCCTTCACGTAGAGCGACCAGCCGGCCATGCTGCCGCCCTGGCAGATCACGACGCCCTCGGCGCCGCCCGCCGGCATCCGCAGCTTCGCGCGGAGATCGAACGACGTGTTCTTGAAGCTCACCGTCGCGAGCTCGGGCTGCCGCACGTGCTCGCGGTACAGCGTGAACCGTGTCCGGCCCTCGAGCAGGCTGGGCCGGTTGTGCGGGAGGGCCCGGAGCGTGGTCTGGTCGCTCAACGGGTACACGTCGTAGGCTCGGGCCTCGCGATCGAACAGCTCGCGGAGCTCCCGCAGCTTGTCCGGGTGCTCGGCGGCCAGGTCGCGGCCCTGGCTGAAGTCGTCGTCGATGCGGTAGAGCTCCCACCGCTCGTCATCGCCGAAGTCGACGGCCTGGGACCGCACCCACGGCAGGCGGCCGTGGAAGCAGGCCGCGACCCAGCCGTCGCTGTAGATCGCACGGTTGCCCAGGATCTCGAAGTACTGCGTGGTGCGGCGGCTCGGCGCTGCGGGGTCGTCGAACGAGTAGCGCATGCTCACGCCCTCGATCGGCTTCTGCTCGATGCCGTTGACGTGGGTGGGTTCCGTGATGCCGGCGGCATCGAGGATGGTGGGGGCCAGGTCGATCACGTGGTGGAACTGGGTGCGCCGCTCGCCGCGCGCCGCGAAACCGCGCGGCCAGGACACCGCGATGCCGTTGCGCGAGCCGCCGAAGTGCGAGGCGACCTGCTTCATCCACTGGAATGGCGCGTCGAGCGCCCAGGCCCAGGCCACGTTGAAATGGTTCTCGCAGTTCCGCGACCCGAAGTCGTCGAGGTGGGCGAGGAGCCACTCGGGATCCTCGGGCTCGCCGTTCTGGAACGAAGGCGAGCTCCAGGCCCCGTGCATCGTCCCCTCGGCGGAGGCGCCGTTGTCGCCCATCACGTAGACGACAAGGGTGTTCTCGGTCTGGCCGAGATCGTCCAGGGCGTCGAGCAGCCGCGCCACCTGCGCGTCGGTGTGCGCCAGGAAGCCGGCGTAGACCTCCATCAGGCGCCGCGCCACGGGCTTGTAGCGATCCGGGTATTCCTCCCACGAAGGGATCTGCTCCGGTCGTGGCGTCAGGACCGTCCCCCCCGGGATGACGCCCAGCTCGAGCTGGCGCACGTGGATCTCCTCGCGCAGGGCGTCCCATCCGTCGTCGAACCGGCCGCGGAACTCCTCGATCCACTCCGGCCAGACGTGATGAGGCGCATGCGTGGCGCCCGGCGAGAAGTAGACGAAGAACGGCTTGTCCGGCGCAGCCGCCTTCTGGAGGCGCATCCACTCGATGGTGCGGTCGGCCAGGTCCTCGGTGAGGTGGTAGTCGCCGCGCCCGACGTACGGCTCGATCGGGGTGGTCTGATCGTAGAGCGCGGGCTCCCACTGCGAGGCTTCGCCGCCCAGGAAGCCGTAGAAGCGCTCGAAGCCGAGCCCGGTCGGCCAGCGGTCGAACGGACCGGCCGGACTGGTCTCCCACATCGGCGTGACGTGGGCCTTGCCGAACATCGCGGTGCTGTAGCCGTTGAGGCGAAGGACCTCGGCGACGGTCGCCGTGCTGCGAGGGATGATCCCGTCGTAGCCGGGGAAGCCGTAGGCGATCTCCGAGATGCCCCCCATGTGGGCACTGTGGTGGTTGCGCCCCGTGAGGAGCGCGGCCCGCGTCGGCGAGCAGAGCGCTGTCGTGTGGAAGCGGTTGTACGTGACGCCCTGTGCGGCGACCCGGTCGAGGGCGGGCGTCGGCACCGGGCCGCCGAACGTGCTGGCGGCCCCGAACCCGACGTCGTCGTACATCACGACGACCACGTTGGGCGCACCCGCCGGCGGATGCTGGATCTCGGGCCTGGACGGCGTCGAGTCCGTCGCGAGCTCATGGATCTCGCCGGCGAACGGCGGCTCGGGGATCGGCAGGCGTCCTGCCGTCGTGTCGGGTGCCGCCATGGGATCCTCCACGCGACCGACCATCCCACCGACCGACGCCCATGGGTTGTCGGCATTCTCCCCTATGCCGGTGCGTCAGGTACACGCGGCGTCGCGCCGCTAGTCTGTCACGCGAGGCCGGACCCGCGGCGCGAGCGACCTCACCGAAGCTGCAGCCCTGACGCGCGCAGGTCGGAGCGGGGACATCCTGGAGGAGGGAGCTGCATGTTCGCTGTCATCGTGACCGCGCTCGCGACCTGGGCGATGATGCTGGTGATGGAAGTCGTGAACCTCGGGAACTTCCTCCTCGAGGGAACGATCGCCGTCATCGTCGGGGCCGTCGTCGGGCTCATGGTGCCCTGGTACCGGGCGCGGCAGCGGCGCGCGAACCGCTAGCTGCCTCGCCGGCAGCGCGCGGCACCGCCCTCGCCGGGATTCGATCGTGCGCCCTCCCGCACCTCCCGCGTTCATCGCGGAGCTGCTCGCGGAACCAGGTCCACGCAACGCCCTCCTCGCGGGGTCGGCGGCCCTGTTCGCCGCCGCCCTCGACCCGAAGGTGTGGGGTCCCTCCCTGCCGACGGTCCAGGCCGCGATCCGGGATCGCCCGCAGCTGGAGGCGGTCATCCTCCTTGCGGCGCTCTGCGGGTCGGCGCTCATGCTGCTGGGTGGCGCCGTCGGCGATTCGGTGCGCGCGCGGCCGATCATCGTCGGGGGCCTCGGCGTCGTGCTCCTGACGAGCCTCGAAGGCCTGCTCGTCCCGACGGGCCCGCTCTTCCTGATCTCGCGCTTCGTTGGCCACGGGGCCGCGGCGTTCGTGATCCCGGCCTCGCTGGCCCTCGTCGCAACCAGCTACCACGGCATCGCCCGGGCCACGGCGATCGGCCTGGCATACGGGGCCTACGGAGCTGCGTCTGCCGTCGCCCCGATCCTCCTCCAGGTCATCCCCGGTGAGCGTGCCCCGGCCTTCCTGGCCGCGATCGCCGCCTGCGCCATGGCCCTGTGGTTCGTGCGGGGCCGAATCCCCGAGCTGACCCGGCCGTCGATCGCGGAGCGGCCGTACGTCGTGGGCACGGCGATCTGGGCGTTCGGGGTCATCTCTCTGACGGTCGGGCTCACGTGGATCGGCGGGGGCCTGGACAACCCGATCCGCTGGGCGCTCGTCGTCGGTGGGCTCGGCGTCATCGGCCTCGCCCTGGCAAACGATCGACGGAGGGCCGACCGGAGAACGGCGGCGATCCAGGTCGAGCGCCGCCCCGCGGCGGTCGCGGTGCTCATCGGCGTGGTTCTCGGGATCGCGCAGACGGCTCCCATGATGCAGTTGCCCCTGTACTTCCAGCTCGTGCTCCGCTACGGCCCGCTCCTGGCGGTCGTTGCGCTCGCACCGCTCTTCGGGGCGCTGGTCCTGGCGGGGCCGGCCGCGGGGTTCCTGCTGGCGCGCTATTCGCCGCGCCAGCTGGTCGGCGTGGGCGCGATCGCCGTCGGGCTCGGGAACCTGCTGCTGGCGCTCGTCGTCACGCCGTCGGCAGGCTACGTCCTGTTCGTGATCCCATGTTTCCTGGTCGGAGCAGGGTTCGTCGTCGCGACGACGGTCCGAACGGCGGTCATCTTCGCCAGCGTCCCGCGCGGGCTGCCGGCAACCGCCGCCGCCCTGAACGAGGCCTCGATCTCGGTCGGCGCCCGGATCGGGATCGTGCTCGTCACGGCAATCGTCGCCCAGGTGGCGCTGGCCGCGTACACGAGCTCCGTTGCCGGGCTGTCCCCCGCGGAGGCCGGGCAGGCGATCGCTGCGTTCCGTGACGTCCTGGTCGCAGTCGGGACGCCCTCGTTCAGCCAGGTCGCGTCGGCCGTGGAGGCGGTCAACGCGCAGCCGTACAAGGAGGCCTACACGGCGGGCGTTCGCGCCGCCCTGGCGATGGGCGGTATCGCCGCCGTCATCGGCGGGACGATCGCGTGGGTCGCGCTGGGCCGGCGCGACCCGCTCGCGACGGTCTACGAGCACCGCGACGAACGCGAGGGGGCCGCCGGCTGACCGAGCCAGCGGCATGAGGGCCGACCTCGGCGCCCACCCTGGCGGTCGCTGAGCGGGCCCCCGCCCGGGCACTACTCTCCCGTGGTCGCTCCCGTGAAGCGCCAGGACGCGATCCGGACGGCCGGCACGAGCACCACGCCCAGCTCCCCGCGGAGGAGGCGCCGCTCCGATGAGACCGCCACCACGCCCGCCAGCGCGTCCAGGTACGACTGCGTGAAGCGCAGGTTGCGCACCGGTCCCACGATCTCGCCGTCCCGCACCAGGAAGGTCCCGTCGCGGGTCATCCCCGTGATGACGGCCAGCTTCGGGTGCACGACGTTCGTGTAGTGGAAGCGCGTGACCAGGAGGCCGTCCCGGAGCCCGGCCACGAGCGCCGCCCGCGGCGTGGTTCCTGCCGCCATCGCCGCGTGGAGCGGAAACGGGCCCCACGGGTTGGGCGCCGGCAGGCCGTGCCCGGTGGACGTCACGCCGGCCCGCGCCGCCGTGGCGGCATCGTGGACGATCTCCCGGCAGACGCCGGCCTCCAGCATGACGACCCGGCGCGTCGGGATGCCCTCGTAGTCGAACGCCGCCGGCATGCCGGCGGGGTCTCGCGCGTCGTCGACGAGCGTGACGAGCTCGCTGCCGATCCGTTTCCCGGGCTCGAAGAAGGAGCGACCCTCCTCGACCGCCAGCCCGGAGAAGCCGGTGAACCCCAGGTTGTCGAGCAGGTCCGTGACGGCGTACTCCTCCAGCACCACGGGGTAGTCGCCGGGCGGCAGGTCGACCGGCCGGGCGGAGCGGCGCGCCTTCTCGGCGGCCTCGTGCCCGACCGCGGCAGCGTC
Organism: uncultured Chloroflexia bacterium; assembly: GCA_963810065.1. Taxonomy (GTDB): domain Bacteria; phylum Chloroflexota; class Limnocylindria; order Limnocylindrales; family CSP1-4; genus CTSoil-043. The sequence goes on from CAWELX010000007.1 coordinate 111,702, forward strand.
GATGGTCGTGGCGTCGACGGCCGCCGCCTCGGCATACCCGGTCCCGTCGCCGGGGCCCATGGTCACCACGAGCAGCCGGGCGCTGGTGCGGGCTTCGGCAGCCCGAATCCCGGTTGTCGTCGCGATCGCGACGCACTCCGTCCCCGTCGCGAACGAGCCGAAGGCCGTCACGCCGGCGCCGTCCGCGGCCGCGATGACGGCGCGAACGCCCTCGGCCCGCAGCTCAGGCGACGCGTCCGCGGTTCCGCCGGCAAAGCCGCCGGCCACCGGCTCGGCCGGCCCGGCAGCCGGCAGGCCGGCCCAGTCGGGCGTCTCCTCGACGAGCGCCGCGATCCGTCCCGCCGTCTCGGCCAGGCGGCGCAGGGCTTCCGGGTCGGTCCGCCCGGACGAGGCGACGCCGACCCGCTTGCCGCGGACGAAGCGCAGGTTGACCCGCACGTCGGCTTCGGCCACGTTCTGGTGGATCTCGGAGTTGGCGAAGCGCGTGAGGGCCTCGTCGCCGGCCGCCACCATGACCTCGGCCTCGGTTGCGCCCCCGGCCTCGGCCAGCCGCAGCACGCCCTCGGCCAGCGCCAGTGCCTCCCCGGGCGCGAACGATCCCGGGGCGCGGTTCACGGGGCCGCCGCTCACGACATCACCCCGACCTGGACGTCCCGGAACCGCGCCCCGGAGCAGCCGTGCCCCACGTGGCCCCCCTGGACGGGCTCGCCCTTGCCGCAGTTCGGCGTCCCCAGCATCACGTAGCTCGACGCGTCGCCGATCGCGTCGCAGCTGCCCCAGAACTCGGGAGTGATCCCCGTGTACGTCGCGTTGCGGTAGAGCTGGCCGAGCTTGCCGCCCTTGATCTCGTAGGCCAGCTCCGTCGCGAACTGGAAGTTGAGGCGCCGGTCGTCGATCGACCAGCTCCGGTTCGACGCGAGGAAGAGGCCGTCGTCGGTGTCGGCAACGATCTCGTCGAGGCTCATCCCGGGCTTCGGGAGCAGGTTGACGTTCGTCATCCGGATCAGCGGGATCCGGTTCCAGCCGTCGGCCCGCATGGCGCCGCCCGAGCGGCGCCCGATCCGCGGCGCGGTCTCCCGGCTCGAGAGGTAGCCCACGAAGACCCCGCCCCGGACGATGGGAACCTGCTGCGCCGCCACGCCCTCGTCGTCCCAGCCGAAGGTGCCCATCCCGTTCGGGGCCGTCGCGTCGGCGACGATGTCCACGATCTCCGAGCCGTAGCGGAACCCGGCCTCGAGCCTGTCGGGAGTGAGGAAGCTCGTCCCGGCCAGGCTGGCCTCCGTGCCGAAGACGCGATCGAGCTCGATCGGGTGGCCGCAGCTCTCGTGGATCTGCAGGTAGAGCTGCGACGGATCCAGGACGATCGTGCGGCGGCCGGGTGGAAGCTGGGGCGCCGTGAGGAGCTGGACGGCCTCGCTCGCGACCCGCTCGGCCGTGCCGGCCAGGTCCATCGACCGAACGTACTCGTACCCCGCACCCCGCCAGGCACCGCCGGCGTCCGGGTAGCTGCGGCGCTGGTGCTCGTCGCCGTCGACCGCGTTTGCCTCGATCGCCGCCCCGGTGTGGGTGATCACCTGCTCGGTGAAGCTGCCGTCGCTGGCCGCGAAGGTCTTCCATTCGCGCTGGGCGCCGTACGTCGAATCGGTGAAGGCGATGCCGGCGACCCGGTTCAGCGCCTGATCGGCGGCCAGCAGGTCGCCGATCTTCTGTTCCAGGGGGATGGCGAAGGGATCCTCCGCGATCTGGGTCTCGAAGCGCCCACGCGCCGCCGGGCGATCGTCGAGGACGACCTGGTGGCGGAGGGCCGTGGCGCTTGCCCTTGCGATCCGGACCGCCTGCGCGGCGACCCGGTCGACCTCTGCCCCGGTGAGCCGGTGCGATGAGGCGAACCCCCACGCACCGTCGACGAGGACGCGCACGCCGAAGCCCTCGGTCTCGTGGCTGAGGACGCCGGCGAGGCGGCCGCTCTTGACGTCGATGGACTCCTCCTGGCGGCGAACGACCCGAACGTCGGCATAGCGCGCGCCGCGGAGCCGGGCGGTCTCGAGCGCCCGGTCGGTGATCTCGTGCATGGTCCTGACGGTACCAGCGGCGCCGCCGCGCTGCGCGGTCACACGGCGCCGACGCGCTGCGCGGTCACCCGGCCCCGACGCGCTGCGCGGTCACCCGGCCCCGACGCGCTGCGCGGTCACCCGGCGGCGCCGCCGACCCAGCCTCGCTACTCTGGCGCCATGACGGAAGCAGCACCCCGGCGTGGCGTCTTCATCACGCTGGAAGGTCCCGATGGCAGCGGCAAGACCGCCCAGGCCGAGCGGCTTCGCGCCGCTCTGGCGGCGACGCGACGCGAGGCCATCCTGGTCAGGGAGCCCGGCGGCACGCCGGCGGGGGAGCGGATCCGGGCGATCCTGATGGACCGCGACGAATCGTCGGTCCTTCTCACCCAGCGCGCCGACGCGCTCCTGTTCATGGCCGCCAGGGCCCAGCTCGTCGAGACGGTGATCCGCCCGGCGCTGGCGCGCGGCGCGATCGTGATCTCCGACCGATACCTCGACTCCACGCTCGCCTACCAGGGATTCGGCGGCCAGCTCGGGGTGGAGGACCTGCTTCCGGTAGGGCGGTTCGCCACCGGGAGCCTGCAGCCGGACCTCACGATCCTGTTCGACGTCCCCGTGGAGATCGGGCTGGCCCGCAAGAGCGCCGCGGAGACGACCCGGTTCGAGGCCCACTTCGACCGGGCCTACCATGAGCGCGTGCGGGCCGGCTACCTGGCCCTGGCTGCCGCCAATCCGGACCGCTGGATCGTCGTCGATGCGTCGGCGCCGGAGCAGGACGTTCTGGAGGCCGCCCGAGCGGCCCTCCTTGACTTCGTGGAACGGGTGGCACCCGCCCGCTGAGCACCCCGTACGACGCCGAGTTCATCGCCGGCCCACCGGCGAGAGCTCCGCGGTTCGCCCGGTTCCGGGGACCCGCGTCAGCGTCAGCCTGGACGCACGGTCAGTCGACGCGCACCTCGGCGATCGCGCCTGTTCCGGCCTCCCGTGCGCCCGCGAGTGCGCCCAGGGCGGCCTCCATCAGGCCGTCGGCGCTCGTGCCGTCCGCCGGGAAGCGGGCCACGCCAGCGGACACCGTCACCGGCACGCCGTGCACGGGCGCCAGGGCGTCGATCGATCGGAGGATCCGGTCTGCGACGATCACGCCGCCGCTCCCGGGCGCGACGACCACGAACTCGTCGCCGCCGACGCGCGCGACCGTGTCCACCAGGCGCACCTGCTCGGCGAGAATGGCCGCGACCGTTCGCAGGATGTCGTCTCCCGTCGCGGAACCCTCGCGCTCGTTGAGTTCGCGGAACCCGTCGACGTCGAACACGGCGATGGAGATGTCGCTCTGCTGGCGCTTGGCCCGCTCGATCTCGAGCTCGAGGACGCGGTCCAGCGTCCGCCGGTTGGCAAGGCCGGTGAGGAGGTCGAGGCCGGCAATCCGCTCCAGCCACTCCGATCGCTCGCCGACCATGGAAGCGAGGCGGTCCCGATCGATCGCGATCGCGACCAGGTCGGTCACGGCGCGCAGTGTCGCCAGGACGTGCTGGTCGATGGAGCGCTCGCCGGACCATCCGAACGAGACGACACCCAGGCCGACGTCGATGCCGTCGCGCCGCACGAGGAGGGGAAGGTCGACGCCCGTCCTGGAGGTGCCATCGGGGCGAGATCCCACGCGGCCGATGGCCGGGTGGCCCTCGCGAGCCGCGACGGCGATCGGGTGGCCGGGATCGCCCTGGACTTCTGCCGCAAAGGCATCGCGCGCCTCCGGCGTGAAGCCGACCGTCGCGCCCAGCCGCAGAGCCGTCCCGTCGGGCTCGCGCCTGAACAGCGCGACCAGGCGTGCGTCGGTGAGGGCCGCGGATCCCTCGAGGAGCTGCTGGACGGCAGAATCGACGTCGGCGCCGGCGGCGATGGCGGTCGCGGACGCCGACAGAAGCTCGGCCAGGTCCGCGGGCGTGGAATGGTCGGACACGTGTCTCTCCCCGACACGGCCCCATGACGGACGTCCGGGGCCGGGATGCGGCGATCATACGCGGGCCGTCCGCCGCTGCACGAGGTCGCTCGACGCGACCGGGCGCGGCCGGTCGCCTCCGCACGCTATGAACGCGCCTGCGGGCACCCTATACTCGCCCGCGTGAAGCTCGTCGTTGCCATCGTCAACCCCGACGACGCAGGCCCGCTGGTCGATGGGCTGCTCGAGCGCGATTTCCGCGCGACCCGCCTGCACAGCTCCGGCGGCTTCCTCAAGCAGACCAACGCCACCGTCATGCTGGGCGTCGAGGACGACGCGATCGACGAGGTCCTCGAGATCGTCCGTGCGACCTGCAACTCGCGGACGCAGCTCGTGAATCCGATGCCCCCGATCCTGGAGCCGGGCGAGTTCTTCCTGCCATACCCGCTGGAGGTCGAGGTGGGCGGAGCCACGGTCTTCGTGCTGCCGGTGGAGCGTCTCGAGCGGCTGTAGCCGGACCCGGGCGCCGCGAGCACCGTGGGGTCGCGAACCGCGCCGGTGCGCGCCGGCCGGTCCGCCTCCGATGGCCCCCGGCCCGCGGACCCGCTACCAGCGCTCTTCGTGGACCAGGGCCGCCATCGGCTTGCGGACCTTCGCCCGCGGCTCGTCGGCCGGGTAGCCGAGTGGGGTGAAGAGGAGCGGTTCCACGTCGTCGGGCAGTCCCAGGACCTGGCGAGCGGCCGCCGGGTCGAACGCCGCGACCCAGCACGTCCCAAGCCCTGCGTCGGCAGCGGCCAGCACCAGGTGGTCCATCACGATGGCGGCGTCGACGTCGGCGTAGCTCCGACGGTCGAAGTGATCGCGCGACCACGCCTCGCCCGGGACCGTGCAGACGCCCAGGACCACCGGCGCCGCAGCGAACCAGTCCCGCGCGTAGATCCGGAGGAGCTCGGCCTCACGACCGGCGGTGTGGATCACGATGATCCGGATGGGCTGCCGGTTGGACGCCGTCGGAGCCAGCCTGGCGACCTCCAACACCTGGGTCAGCAGTGCGTCCGGCACCGGCTCGGGGCGATAGGCGCGCACGGAGTAGCGCGCGCGGACGAGATCGGCAAACAGCACGGGAACCTCCTTCGGAGCGCCACGATAGACGAGAGCGCGGCTCCGGATGTCGCCGTCGCGCCGGTCACGCGGGGGCAATCCGGCGACCGCGGTGCCACGAAATGGAGGCTGGAACGACGCGACAACGTTCCCTCACCTCCTTTCTCCGCGGGGTTGTCCTCCCTCCCCCGCGCGACCGCCCCGGTCCGCCGCCGGGGCGGTCGCCGTTTCCGGCGTCGCCCGGGTGCCCGCCGCCGTTTCGCGCCCGCGCCCGCCCGCCGCCCCGCGCGTCACGCCAGCGCCCGCGCCCGCCCGCCGCCCGGCACCTGGCCGCGTGTGTGACGCCCGCCCTGCCTGCCCCCGACGCATGACCGCGTGACGCCCGCGGCCGCGCCCTCTACGATCGCGCCATGAGTCCGTATCGTCCCGACCTCGTCGAGTGCTGGGTCTTCCGGGCCCCACCCGCGGGTGAGCCGGAATTCCTCCTGATCCGCCGTGCCCCGGGTCGCATCTTCCCGGGGCTGTGGCAGTGCGTGACCGGTGGCCTGGAACCGGGCGAGCGGGTCCCGATGGCCGCGCTCCGCGAGGTCCGCGAGGAGATCGGCTTCGGGCCGGCCCAGATCGAGGCGTTCTACGACCTGGACCAGGTCACCCACTTCTACGACCAGGGTCCCGACGCGATCGTCGCCGGGGCGATCTTCGCCATCCGGGTGCGTCCCGACGCCGAGCCCGCGCTCTCCCACGAGCACGACGGCGCCCGTTGGGCCGGCCGCGAGGAGGCGCTCCGCCTCGTGGTATGGCCCACCTACCGGGAGACCATGGATCGCATCGTTGGCAGGCTCCTGGATCCGCTCGCGGAGCCGTGGTTCCGCCTCGACCTCGAGGGACACCGGGTCGCGCGCTGAGGGGGCGATCGGCCCCTGTGCAGCGACGGCTTCAGTCCCGACCGGGCGTGACCTCGTAGAGCCGGTGCTCGCCGGGGATCCCACGGAGGGCGTGAATCCCGACGCTGCGGACTCGAGAGCCGTCGGGGAGCGCACCACCGAGATCGTGGTGGGTGCGCTGGGAGATCAGGATCTGGCCGCCGCCGGCCAGCGCACAGATGCGGGCGACCGTATGGACGGAGAGGCCGACGTAGCCGTCCTGCGTCAGCGTCGGCCGGCCACCGTGGATGCCGGCCCGGACGCGAACCCGCACCCGGCTCGCGCCAACCCCCTCCGCGAGCCGGCGCTGGATCGCGAGTGCGGCGGCCACGGCGGCGGCGGGTCGCCCGAAGCAGGCGAAGTACTCGTCGGCGCGTGCGTCGACCTCGTGTCCCCCCGCCGCGCGGACCGCGCGGCGGTGAACGCGGCGCACGTCGGCGAGCATCGGTGCGTAGCCGTCCCCGAGCGACTGCAGCAGCTGGGTGGAGCCTTCGATGTCGGTCATCAGGAACGTGACCGCGCCGGTCGGCAGCGTGGAGATCGAGGCAGGGGTACGCCGCTCCGCCTGGATCTGGCCCGTGATGAAGCCCACCGGCACGATCCGGAAGCGCCGGGCAGCCCGAAGCAGCCGGGTCCGCGCCTGCTCGCGGGCTACGTCGCTCTCGAACGCGACGCGCTCGAAGCGCCCGAGGGCGTTGCGGACGTGCGCCTCGTCGTGGATCGGCAACCGCCGATGCCCCTGCGCGTCGACGTAGGCGAAGGAGCTGACCGGGAGCTGTGCTCGTTCGGTGGCGCTGAGCTTGGCCATGGGCGAACGATATCCGCCGTCCACCGATCGCGAGGCCGACCAGCCAGGCGCCGGCTGAGGAGCGCCCTGGTCAACGCATCCGCCGCGACGTGCCATGGTCGCATCGACGGGATCGCCGCCTGCTCGCCACGAATGCCGGAGCCGCGCCCCGGCAATGCTGCGGCCGGTCGCGCATCGCCCCAGCCCATCTCGACTCGCCGCCGGCGTGCCCCGAGGGCCGTACAATCCCCCGAACCGACGGACGCGGGGGCGGGCTCCGGCGCCGAAGGCCACGGCACGCAGCTGGCGACCCAGGAGGCCCCGGATCGACGATGCAGACCCCGACCGAGGCCGCGGCGCGGCGCCACTTCCGCTCGAAGGTGGATTCGATCCGCCCGACCTACGGTTTCGAGGATGTCTCGCTCGCCCCCGGCACCGAGACCGTCGAGCCCAATGACGTGTCGCTGGAGCAGGACTTCGCCGGCATCCCGCTCCGCATCCCGGTGCTCGCCGCCGCCATGGATGCCGTCGTCGACGCGCGGAGCGCGGGCGTGCTCGCCGGCCTCGGCGGACTCGCCTTCCTGAATCTCGAGGGCGTCCAGGCCCGCTACGACGACCCGGCCCCGATCCTCGAGCGAATCGCGCGCGCCCCCGACACCGACGATCCAGGCCGTCCTCGCCGAGGCGTACGCCGCCCCGCTCCGCGAGGAGCTGATCGCCCGCCGGATCGACGAGATCCACGCCGCCGGCTCGAAGGCCGCCGTCTCGGCGACCCCCGCCGCCGCGCGCCGCTTCGGCGCCTTCTGTGCGGAGCACGGCGCCGACCTGTTCCTGGTCCAGAGCCAGGTCAGCAGTGCGCGTCACCTGGCGTCGGAGTACGAGCCGCTCAGCCTGGCCGAGTTCACCCGCCGGATGCCGATCCCGGTCGCGGTCGGGAACACGACCCACGCGGCGGCCGCCTACGCCCTCATGGAGCAGGGGGCGGCAGCCGTCTTCGTGGGCGTCGGGCCGGGTGCCGCCTGTACGACGCGCGAGGTGCTCGGCATCGGGGTCCCCCAGGTGACGGCGGTCAGCGACGTCGCCGCCGCGCGGGACGCGTTCTTCGCCGAGACCGGACGCTGGATCCCCGTCGTCGCTGACGGCGGCATGAAGAAGGGCGGCGACATCGCGAAGGCGATCGCGGCGGGAGCCGACGCCGTGATGCTCGGTTCGCCGCTCGCTCGCGCCGAGGAGGCGCCCGGGCACGGCACGAACTGGGGGATGGCCGCGCCGTCGCCGATCCTCCCGCGGGGCACCCGCATCAGGGTCGGCACGACTGGCACGCTGGAGCAGATCCTGTTCGGCCCGTCCCACGTGACGGACGGGACGGAGAACCTGGTGGGCGCGCTGCGGCAATCGATGGCCGCGCTGGGCGCGCGCACGATCCGCGAGATGCAGCAGGTCGAGATCGTCTACGCGCCCGCCGTCGCGACGGAGGGCAAGTCCTGGCAGCTCCGCGGCCGCTGAGCCCGGAGTCCCGCCCGCCGCGGACAGGTGCCGTGATGCCCGACGACTACGGCGAGCAGCTGGCCGCCTGGGGCAAGGTCGTCCTCCTCGAGACGACCGGCCGCGTCACGGGCCGCACCATCCGGACGCCGGTCGGGTTCGTCGACGAGCCGGACGGCAGCCTGCTGGTGGCCGCCGGCGACCCCGGCGCTTCGTGGGCCGCCAACCTGTTCGCCGAGCCGGCATGCCACGGCACGATCGGTGAGCTGCGGCGCACCTACCGGGCCGAGGAGCTCGACGGCGCCGATCGGGCGCGCACGGTCGCCGAGCTGATCCTCAAGTACGGGACGCCCGCGGAACGACTGGGCGCCGGGCCGGCCTTCCGGCTGCGCCCGACGGACTGACCCGGTCCCTGCGGACGGGCCTCGGCGGACGGCCCCGACCGACTGACCCGTGCCCTACCTCAGGACGCCGTAGGTGACGACGACCCGCACCCTGCCCAGCTCATAGCGGAACCCGTTGACCCAGGCGCCCGTATCGACAAACCCCCGCACGTACCGCTTGCCCGAGATCGACTTCACCACCGTCGTCACGTCGCCTCCGATCCCGTACCAGGACGAGGTGGACGTCCCGACCGACCTGCGGGCTCGCCCGGCGTCGTACATCGCCAGCCAGTCGCTGCCCGCGCGCCAGTCGTGGAGGCCGATCTTCGGCGGGGTGGGTCCGGACCACGGCCCGCCCTGGACGTAGAAGGCGACCGACTTGATGGTTGATGCGCTGGGCAGGGTGAACTGGTAGCCGAAGGCGGCCCAGGCCGGGTCCGCGGGCGCGCTCGGCGTGATGAGGCGCGCTCCGGTCGAATACCTGCTCGAGCTGAGCAGCGACGGGGCGCCGGACCAGACGGAGGGAGCGTTCGCGCCGCGGTAGACGGACACCGTGGTCCAGACCATGCGCTTGCTCGAGAGCGTCACGAACGAGGCCCACGACTTCGCCAGCGCCGGGGTGCTCGACGAATCGGTTGCCGTCTGGACGACCCTGTACCTCCCTGCGGGGAGCATCGTGCCGCTGGAGTAGCGCCCGTTCCAGGTGTACCAGTAGGCGCCGGTCCCGGCGGTGAACGTGCGGGTGGTGAGCAGGGAGCCGGTCGGCTTGTAGATCTTGATCGTGACCGAGAGCCGCTCCGTGCGCGTGCCACCGATCGTGACGGAGTCCCGCCAGGTGTCCTTGTACGGGTAGATGGTGGAACCGCTGACGGCGACGCCCGCTGCCTCCACGACGTTGGCGGTCACCGCCTGGCTGAGCGGCGCGGCCGTCCCGGCGATGTAGCTGGAGTCGCCCGAGTAGGCTGCGCTGACCACGGGGTTGGTGCCGAGCGGGAGCGTCTGCGCCGGCAGAACGGCCTTGCCGCCGGCGACCGGGACGCTCACGGGCGTCCCGCCGTCGATCGAGAAGGCAACCGTGCCGCCCACCAGGACGGTCGCGTTGGTGGCGTCGGGCGTGACCGTGGCGGTGAAGACGACGGGTACCGTCGATTCCCACTTCGCCCGGGAGGCCGTCAGCTGCACCGTCACGCCGGACTTGCCGACGCCCTGGACGAGCACGCCGCTCCCGCTCGCGTAGTTGGGGTCGGAGCTCGTGAACACGGCCCGATACTGGCGGTCGCCCTCGCTCATCGGCAGGGTGATCAACCCGGTGGTTGCCTGGAAGGTCGGCGTCAGCGGCACCGACTCGAAGGGGGGGTCGAACGACGTGCCGTTCCACGCCTGGAAGTCGATTGAGCCGGTCGGCGTCGGGAACCCGGCCAGCGTTGCGGTGAGCGTGATGTCCTGGCCCGGCACGGCAGGGTTGATCGAGGACTCCACGTCCAGGGTGGTGGTCGCCGGGATCACGGTGAGCAGCCCCGGGACGAACGCGAAGTCGTAGTTCGCCGCGGCGAGGGACCCGACCGTGATCGTGATCGGGTAGGGCCCGCCGAGGACCGTGCTGGTCGGCGTCGCGCTCGTGGCGAGGTCGGGACTGCCGGCGACGACCGGGCTGCCGAACGTCTCGCCGTTCTCGAAGCCGGTGAAGGTTGCCGTGAGGCTCGGGTTAGCCGCGCCGTATTCGCGGCTCTTGGCGTCTGCAGTCACGGTGAGCGTCGCCTTCGCGACGTCCTGCCCGCCGGCCAGGGTGCCGAAGTCACCCAGGAAGCTCGCGTCGCCCGCGTAGACGGCGGTGATCTCGTGCGAGCCGGCTGCCAGGAGCGACGTGCCGAACGCCGCGGTGCCGCCGCCGAGGGGAACCTCGTTGCCGGCGTCCAGGCCGTCGACCCGGAACTGGATCGTCCCGGTGGGAGTGCCGGCGCCCGGCGCGACGGGCGCGACGGTCGCGGTGAAGGTGACGTCCTGGCCATACACGGAGGTCGCGTCATTGCTGGCGAGGGCGAGCGTTGTCGACGCCCTGGTCACTGTCACGGACAAGGGGGCAGAGGCCCCTGCGTTGTAGTTGTTGTCGGCGGCCTTGGTGGCGGTGATCGTGCAGGTCCCGGTGCTGGCGATGATCGTGAGGGTGCTCCCGCTCACCGAGCAGGCCGTCGAGGCCCCCACTCCGTAGGACACCGCGCCGGTCCCGCTGCCGCCGCTGGTGGTGAGCGTCTGAACAGAACCATAGGGGGCCGGAGAGGCCGCGATCGCCGTCAGGGTCGCCTGGGCCGCCTTGTTGATCGTGACCAAGAAGGGCACGGAGGTCGTGGCGTTGTAGTTCGCGTCGGCGGCCCTGGTGGCGGTGACCGAGCAGGTCCCGGTGCCCGAGAGGACGTGGAGCTTGCCGGAGACGATCGAGCAGGCGGTCGAGCCGCCGGCGCTGAAGGTCTCGGCGCCGCCCCCCGAGCCGCCGCTGGTCGTGATCGTCGCGTCGGCGGCCCCGAAGGTCGCGCTCGCGGGCCCGGTGACCGTCAGCGTCGCCTGGTCCGCCTTGTCAACCGTGACCGAGAAGGGGGCCGACGTCGTGGCGTTGTGGTCGGCGTCCGCGGCCTTGGTGGCGGTGACGGTGCAGGTCCCGGCGGCGACGATGGTGACGCTGGCACTGGCGCTCGCCGTGCAGATCAAGGGGGTGCTCGAGGTGAAGGTGACCGCGCCGGTCCCGCTGCCGCCGCTGGTGGTCGGGGCGAAGGGGATATCGCCGTACGTCTTCGTCGCGGGTCCGGTGACCGTCAGGGTCGCCTGGGCCGCCTTGTTGATCGTGACCAAGAAGGGCACGGAGGTCGTGGCGTTGTAGTTCGCGTCGGCGGCCCTGGTGGCGGTGACCGAGCAGGTCCCGGTGCCCGAGAGGACGTGGAGCTTGCCGGAGACGATCGAGCAGGCGGTCGAGCCGCCGGCGCTGAAGGTCTCGACGCCGCCCCCCGAGCCGCCGCTGGTCGTGATCGTCGCGTCGGCGGCCCCGAAGGTCGCGCTCGCGGGCCCGGTGACCGTCAGCGTCGCCTGGTCCGCCTTGTCAACCGTGACCGAGAAGGGGGCCGAGGTCGTGGCGTTGTGGTCGGCGTCCGCGGCCTTGGTGGCGGTGACGGTGCAGGTCCCGGCGGCGACGATGGTGACGCTGGCACTGGCGCTCGCCGTGCAGATCAAGGGGGTGCTCGAGGTGAAGGTGACCGCGCCGGTCCCGCTGCCGCCGCTGGTGGTCGGGGCGAAGGGGATATCGCCGTACGTCTTCGTCGCGGGTCCGGTGACCGTCAGGGTCGCCTGGGCCGCCTTGTTGATCGTGACCAAGAAGGGCACGGAGGTCGTGGCGTTGTAGTTCGCGTCGGCGGCCCTGGTGGCGGTGACCGAGCAGGTCCCGGTGCCCGAGAGGACGTGGAGCTTGCCGGAGACGATCGAGCAGGCGGTCGAGCCGCCGGCGCTGAAGGTCTCGACGCCGCCCCCCGAGCCGCCGCTGGTCGTGATCGTCGCGTCGGCGGCCCCGAAGGTCGCGCTCGCGGGCCCGGTGACCGTCAGCGTCGCCTGGTCCGCCATCTGCACGACCTGGCCGCCGGGCAGGGTCCCGCTGCCGTTCGCGAAGTTGATCGGGTCATCGCTCGTGTACTGAGCGGTGATCACGTACGAATCGGCCGCGAGGCTCGACGTGCTGATGCTCGCCATGCCACCAACAAGAGTCCGGGCGGTGCCGAGGTTGACGCCGTCGACCTTGAACTGGACTGTACCGGTGGGCGTGCCGACCCCTGCGGTGACCGTGGCGGTGAACGTGACACTGTCGCCGTACGTGGACGGGTTGACCGACGAGGCGACCGCCGTCGTGGTGGGCTCCGCCGCGCTCACCGCGAACGCCTGCGTTGCCTGCGACGCGGGTTCGTAGTCGGCGTCGCCGGCCTGGTCCGCATGCAGGGTGCACGTCCCGGCACCGATGAACGAAACGATGCCGCCGCCGCTGATCGAGCAGACCCCGCTCGAGGCGAGCGCGCGCGAGACCGTCGCGGGCAGGCCGGACGTTGAGCTGGCAGCCGGCGCGTACGTGGGACCCCCCACCCGCGCGTTGGTCGGGGCGGTCGTCGAGAAGGTGACCGCCTGGGCCGCCTTGTTGATCGTGACCAAGAAGGGCACGGAGGTCGTGGCGTTGTAGTTCGCGTCGGCGGCCCTGGTGGCGGTGACCGAGCAGGTCCCGGTGCCCGAGAGGACGTGGAGCTTGCCGGAGACGATCGAGCAGGCGGTCGAGCCGCCGGCGCTGAAGGTCTCGACGCCGCCCCCCGAGCCGCCGCTGGTCGTGATCGTCGCGTCGGCGGCCCCGAAGGTCGCGCTCGCGGGCCCGGTGACCGTCAGCGTCGCCTGGTCCGCCATCTGCACGACCTGGCCGCCGGGCAGGGTCCCCGTGCTGTCGTCGAAGTTGATCGGGTCATCGCTCGTGTACTCGGCCGTCACCGCGTGGGTCCCCACGGCCAGGTCCGAGACCGGGATGCTGGTCGCCGCTCCGGCTACGAGGGCCACAGGGCTGCCGAGGGGTGAGCCGCCAACCGTGAACTGGACCTCGCCGGTAGGCGTGCCCGCACCCGAGGCGACCTCGGCGGTGAAGGTCACGGCTTCGCCGTAGGTGGATGGGTTCGCGGACGACCCGACGGTCGTGTCCGTCGGCACCGCCGCCAACGTGACCGACGCCGGCACCAACGGGATGGCAAGCAGCGCAATCAGCGCCGCGACAGCGATTCGAGCCCGAATCTGAGCGCGCACGTCTACCTCCCGATGCCTTCCAGGCGAGCCGAGTCTAGCGCGATCGCGGCAGAACGCCCGCCGGACGAAGGTCCTCGCGTCCAGCGCGCTCCGTACTGGTGAGCGGCGGCACCAGGGCGCCAGGCTACTTCGGCCAACCGCCGGGATGCGGCGGCCACCACCCTGGCGGCCCTCGCGGGGCCCATGTCGCGGTCACAGGCCCGGTCACAGGCCCGGTCACAGGCCCGGTAGACTTCCCGGAACGCGCAGAAGCGGAGGGCGGCGATTGGGCGACGCAGAGGAGCGGCAGCCGGCGGGCGGCGACGGCGAGGCACCGGTGGCGCCGGAGAAGCAGCGCGGCAGGACCGTCCACGGGGAGGCAGCCAACTCCGGCCACCGGGTCCTCGCGCCCGACGATGCCGAGGTCGAGGCGTACCTGGAGGTCGCCCTGGACGCGCCCGCGCCGGACCGGCCCGACGTCGACGTGCCGGGCGGCGCCCTCCCTCGCGGCGAGGCGAGCGGCGCCGAGCCCGACACCGTGGTCGTCCTCGACTTCGGGAGCCAGTTCGCCCAGCTGATCGCGCGGCGCGTCCGCGAGCTCCACGTCTACTCGGAGCTCCTTCCGCACGACACCCCGTACGCGGACATCGAGCGCCGGCGGCCGCGCGCGATCATCCTCTCGGGCGGCCCGAACTCCGTCTACGACGAGGGAGCGCCCCGTCCCGACCCGGCGATCTGGAACGGCCGGATCCCCGTCCTCGGCATCTGCTATGGCGCCCAGCTGATGGCCCTGGAGCTGGGCGGCGACGTCCTGCCGGCGGCGCACCGGGAGTACGGCCCCGCGACCGTCACCCTCACCGGCGACGACCGCCTCTTCGCCGGCCTGGAGCGGGACCAGCCGGTCTGGATGAGCCACGGCGACTCGATCACGCGGCTGCCGGCCGGCTTCGTCGCCACGGCCCAGACACCGTCGACGCCGTTCGCCGGCCTGGTCGATCCCGGGCGCCGCCTGTACGGAATCCAGTTCCACCCGGAGGTGGTGCACACGCCCCGCGGCCGCGACGTGCTGCGGAACTTCGTCGTCGGGATCGCGGGTGCTCGTCCCACCTGGACGCCGGCCAACTTCGTGGAATCCACGGTCAACGAGATCCGCTCGCGCGTGGACGCCCACGCGCGCGAGTCGGGCGGCGACGGGATGGTCATCTGCGCCCTCTCGGGCGGGGTGGACTCCGCGGTCGCCGCGGCGCTCGTCCACCGCGCGGTCGGCGACCGACTCACCTGCATCTACGTCGACCACGGCCTGATGCGGAAGAAGGAGTCGGAGCTCCTGCGGGTCACGTTCGAGAAGAACCTGGGCATGAACCTGGTGATGGTCGACGCGCGCGAGCGATTCCTGGCTCGCCTGGCCGGCGTCACCGATCCGGAGCAGAAGCGGCGGATCATCGGCGACGAGTTCATCCGGGTCTTCGAGGAGGAGGCGGCCAGGATCGGTCGCATCGACTTCCTGACCCAGGGGACCCTCTATCCCGACGTCATCGAGTCGACCGCGCCCGAGACGAAGGCAGCCCAGAAGATCAAGACCCACCACAACGTGGGCGGCCTGCCCGAGGACCTCCGCTTCACGCTGATCGAGCCGCTGCGCTACCTGTTCAAGGACGAGGTGCGGCTGGTGGGCCTGGAGATGGGGCTCCCCGAGGCGATGGTCTTCCGCCAGCCGTTCCCCGGCCCGGGCCTCGCGATCCGGATCATCGGCGAGGTGACGGCCGAGCGGCTCGACACGCTCCGCGATGCCGACTGGATCGTGATCGACGAGATCAAGGCGGCCGGGCTGTATCGCACGCTCTGGCAGAGCTTCGCGATCCTCACCCCGCTGCGCAGCGTCGGGGTCATGGGCGACGGCCGCACCTACGCCAACGTGTGCGCCATCCGTGCGGTGACCTCCGAGGATGGCATGACGGCCGACTGGGCCAAGCTCCCGTACGACGTCCTGGGCAAGATCTCGTCGCGGATCGTGAACGAGGTGCCCGGGGTCAACCGCGTCGTCTACGACATCAGCAGCAAGCCGCCCGCCACGATCGAATGGGAGTGATGCGCCCATTGCCTCGGCGCACCGCGGCCGGCGCTCCGCAAGGTGCATCGACAGGTGCGTGCGCGTAGGATGCGCCAATGGTGAACGACGCCGGGTCCGATCCCATCCCCGAGGCCACGTCCAGCGTCCCTGTCTGCCCCTGGTGCTCGGCCTCGCTCCCGGCCGCCGACGCCGCGGTCTGCCCCAGCTGTGGGGCCCACCTGGTGGGTTCCGACGGCGTTGACATCCTGGGTGTGACCACGGTGGACCCCTTCATCACCGCCGCGTCATCGGAACCCCGCAAGGTCAGGGTTCTCCCCTCGCTCTTCGGGAACGACGAGAGCAACCCGCCTCCGTCGGAATCCGAGCTGCCGGCCCTGGCGCGGCCCGATGTCGAGGTGCGCCGGGAGATCCTGCGGCTCGAGCTCGACGCTCGGCTGGCAGCGCTCCAGGCGGAGGTCAAGCTGATCGAATCGGAGGGTGGCCTGGCTGCCGGGCTCTCCCCGTCGACCGCCGACGAGCCGACCGCCGACGAGCCGACCGCCGACGGAGCCGACCGCCGAGGAGCCGACCGCCGGCTAGCTGGCGCCGCTGGTCGCCTCGCCCCGTGGCGCGGTCCGCGCCGCCGGCCACGTATGCTCCGCGCGATGTCGAACCGCCTGCCGCCGCCCGCCGCCTCCTTCATCCGCGAGCACGATGTCGACCTCGGCGACCTTCGGCTGCGCGCCGGGATCGACCGCCCGACCGAGATCGAGGGCTGGTGGCTGGCCGTGCTGTGGGTCGCGGACGACGAGGGCATCGTCCCGTGCCGTGCCGTCGCGCCAGCGGCCGGGCCGCCGCCCGACCCTCCGCACGTCCGGTTGGGCTCGCTTCTCGCGGGTGGACTCTCCGGCTTCGTCCTGGAGGACGGCGGTCGCCAGCAGCTCCGCCTCCGGCTCCCGGTGCCGCCGACGGACGAGGCCCATCCCTGGAGTGCCCCGCTCGTGGTCCAGCTCGCGGTTCGCTGGGAGCCAGCCCGAGCCGCCGGCCTCACCCCGAACAAGCTCGCCGACGTGGCGCTGGCCGCATTCCGGCGGGCCGTGGAGGCGGTCCATCGGCCCTGACCCGCCCGTTTGAGGTGCACCCCGGGCGCGTCTCGATCGCACCGGCGGCTGCGCCGCGGGCGCCCCGGCGGCGCAGCCGCGGGCGCGACGCGCGGGAACGCGTACAGTAGGTCACCATGCGCGACCTTTTCGATGACTTCCTCCGCGAGCTGAACGAGCGCCAGGCCCCTGGGTCCGGAGGCCGTGATCCCGCCAAGCCGGACAAGCCCGAAGCGCACGACCCCGAGGACGGCGATGACGCCGGCGCGCCCGATGATCCCGGGGTCGAGGCGGACGCCAGCCTCGACGAGGATGCCGCCGCGCCCGACGCCGACGCGGACGTGCCCGACGCCGATGCGGACGTGCCCGACGCCGACGCGGGCCGCGAGGTCGCTGATGCCGACGCGGGCCGCGAGGTCGCTGATGCCGACGCGGTGCCGGACGGCGGCGCCGGCTCCGGGTCCGACGGCGACGCGGACCATCCGGCCGAGGAGCCGATCGTCATCTCGTCCGCACGACGCGGTTCCGGACGACGCGGCTCGGGCGGCGGACGTCCGCCGAAGCCACCGGCGGGCGGCGCCAACGATGGGGCGTCGTGGCGGGATCGCATCGGCCCGCTGGGCCCGCAGGCGCTGCTCATCACCGTCGGCCTGATCCTCTTCGCGGCGGTCTTCCTGGTCGCCGCGGGCCTCGACCTGGCGACGGACGCCATCTGGTACCAGAGCGTTGGCTTCGATCCGGTGTTCTGGGGCCGCCTGGGCGCCCAGGTCGCCCTGTTTGTCGGCGGCCTCGTCTTCGCACTCCTCTTCCTCCTCGCGAACCTCTGGCTGGCCGGGCGCCTCGCGCCGCCTCCGAACGACGCGGCCGGGCAGCGCGTGCGTGGACTCGTCGGCCGCCTCGGCGACGCTGCCCGCGCGACCACCGAGGGCCAGCTCGGCCGCAACGACGCGTTCGGCGGGCCCCGGCGCGGGGGGTTCGGTCGCCCCGACGCCGCCCCCCCGCGGCCCACGATCAGCTTCGAGACCGAGGAGATCCCCGATCTCTCGCCGCTCGCCATTGCCGGCCTCGTCCTGGTCGCGGTGCTGGCCGCCCTCGGGACGGCCGCGGCGCTGTCCGGCAGCTGGGAGACGGTCCTGCTGTGGCAGCATCGCGTGCCCTATGCCATGGCCGGGGCCCAGGCCGCGGTCGACCCGGTGTTCGGCAAGGACATCTCGTACTACCTCTTCGAGCTCCCGTTCCTGCGCCTGGTCCAGGCGACCGTCGGCGGGCTGCTGATCGCCGGCCTCGTCGTCGCCGGCGGGCGCTACGTGCTGGCCGCGGTGCGCGGCGGCGGCTTTCCGACTCCGGTCCGGGTCCACCTCGGGATCCTGGGCGGCCTGTACCTGATCACCGTCGCGGCGGGCTACCAGCTGGACAAGCTGGAGCTCGTCTACAGCGCGCGCGGCGTGGCCACCGGCGTCAGCTACACGGACCAGGCGACGCTCTTCTTCGCCTTCGATGCGTTGACCGTGGTCGCCGGCGTCGTGGCCGCCCTCCTGGTGGGCGGCGCCTTCACGCGCTGGATCTGGCCGATCGGCGCGGGCATCGCGGTCTGGTTCGGCCTCTCGATCCTCCTGGGCCAGGTCTACCCGGAGATCATCCAGCGCTTCACGGTCGAGCCGAACGAGTTCGCCCAGGAGCAGCCGTACATCCAGAACAACGTCACCCAGACGCGGCTCAGCTTCGCCGTCGACCAGTGGGAGGACAAGAGCTACGCCGGGGACGCT
Organism: uncultured Chloroflexia bacterium; assembly: GCA_963810065.1. Classification (GTDB taxonomy): domain Bacteria; phylum Chloroflexota; class Limnocylindria; order Limnocylindrales; family CSP1-4; genus CTSoil-043. The sequence continues at coordinate 130,075 of CAWELX010000007.1, forward strand.
CCCCTCACCGCGAAGGACCTCGTCGACGAGAAGTCGACCTTCCAGAACGCGCGCCTCTGGGACTACCGGCCGTTGCAGACGACGCTGGACCAGATCCAGACCCTGCGCCAGTACTACGACTTCTACGACGTGGACGTGGACCGCTACCAGGTGGATGGGGAGACCCGCCAGGTCATGCTGTCGGCCCGCGAGCTCGCGCCCGAGAAGAACCAGCAGGGTGGCTCGTGGGTCAACCAGCGGATCGTCTTCACCCACGGCTTCGGCGTCACGATGGTCCCCGTCAACGAGGTGGACGCGCAGGGCCTGCCCCGACTCTGGATCCGCGACATGCCGCCCCGCTCGCTCGCAGGAGCACCGACGGTTGTCCAGCCGCGCATCTACTTCGGGGAGCGCCCCAGCGACTGGGTCGTCACCGGCGCGCAGCAGGACGAGTTCGACTATCCGATCGGGACCGGCGACGGCGCCGACGGGACGGGGAACCAGGTCCAGACACGCTGGACGGGCACGACCGGGATCAAGCTCGACAGCATCCTGAGCCGGCTGCTCTTCGCGGCGCGCTTCAGGGACCTGAACCTGCTGATCTCGGACCAGGTGACGGCGGAGAGCCAGCTCCTGATGCACCGCGACCTCGCAGACCGGCTCACCCGGATCGCCCCGTTCCTGGCGTACGACAAGGACCCGTACACCGTCGTCAACGACGCCGGGAAGATGATCTGGATCCAGGACGCCTACACGCTGACCGGCCGTTTCCCGAACGCCCAGGAATTCAGCGGCTCGACGCTCGGCGAGGGGAGCGGCCTCGCCGGGCGCACCTTCAACTACATCCGGAACAGCGTGAAGATCGTCGTGGACGCCTACGACGGCACGATGACCTTCTACGTGGCCGACCCCAACGACCCGCTGATCCGCGCCTGGCAGGGCGTCTTCCCGACGCTCTTCCGCCCGCTCTCCGACCTGCCCGCCGACCTGCGCTCGCACCTGCGGGTCCCGGAGGAGCTCTTCAACGTGCAGACCCGCGTCTTCGCGCGGTACCACATGACGGACCCGCTGACGTTCTACCAGGGCGACGACCTGTGGACCGTCCCGCAGGCACCGACCGTGCAGACCGGCCAGCTCCCGCTGGAGGCCTACTACGTCTACATGCGGATGCCCGGCGAGGCGGACCCGGAGTTCCTCCTGCTCCAGCCGATGGTCCCCGCGACGCGGCCGAACATGATCGCCTGGGTGGCGGCGCGCAATGACGGCCCGGAGTACGGCAACGTCCGTGTCTACCGCTTCCCGCGCGACACGTCCGTCTTCGGCCCGGTCCAGATCGAGGCCCGCATCGACCAGGATCCGCAGATCAGCTCGCAGGTCACCCTGTGGAACCAGTCGGGGAGCGAGGTGGTCCGCGGCAACCTGATCGTCGTGCCGGTCCAGGACTCGATCATCTACCTCGAGCCGATCTACCTGCAGTCCACCGGTTCGGCGATCCCGGAGTTCACGAAGATCGTCGTGGCGAGTCCCCAGAAGGTCGTCTGGGGCGACACGCTCGAGGAGGCGCTGAACCTCCTGGTGGCCGGCACCCCGGGGCCGTCTCCGACCCCGGGGCCGTCCCCGACCCCCGGTCCGAGCCCGTCGCCGGGGGCCTCGCCGACGCCGTCGCCGACCGCCGGCCCCAACGTGACGCCGCAGCCCGCGGACGTCCAGGCGTTGATCCGCTACGCCAACGAGCGCTTCGAGGCGGCCCAGAAGGCGCTCGCGAACGGTGACTTCGCGACCTACGGCGCCGAGATGGACGAGGTCGAGAAGACGCTGCGCCAGCTGCAGATCCTGACCGGCGGGAGCCCGACGCCCGCGCCGTGAGCCGGATGGACGCCCCCTCGGGGGTGCCGACGGGAGGGGTTCCGCCCGCGGGCGTGCTGGAGGAGGTCGACGGGACGCCGATCGTCCCCGTCGCCGCCACGCCCGCCGCGGCGGCCCTTTCCTGGCGTCGCGGCGCGGCCGCGGCGCTCTCCCTGGCGGCCGGCCGGCCGGCGCTGTGGCTCTACGCGCTCATCGCCTTCCTTGCGCGCGGTGGCCTGCTCGTCCTGGCCCTGCCGATCGTCGTCCTGCCCACCTTCCTGGGCATCGCGAACGTCGTGGGGCCCGCCTCCGTGTCGGCCGCCGGGCCCAGCCCTCGGCTGGTCGCGCTCGTCGCCGCGGGCGTCGCCGGCGTGACCGCGCTTGTCCTTGTCGGAACGGCGATCGCCGCGGCCGCGGAGACGGCGCTCCACCGGGCGACGGTCGCGCCCGATCCCGACGACGCGGTCGAGCCCGCCGGGCCCGGTGGGACGCGGCCCCCCGACGGCCCGCCGGCGGCGGGCAGCACGCGGCCCCCCGACGGCCTCCCCGATGGCGGCGGATCCTTCATGGTCCTGGCGCCGGCAGTCGGTGCGGGTCGCGCGACGGCCCGCGTCTTCGCGTTGCGCGTGGTCCTCCTGGTGCCGGTTGTCGCCGTGGGGGCGCTGGCGGTCCCCGCCTGGGTTGCGGTCGCCTACCGCGAGCTGACCCTGCCCAGCGACGTGGCGGCACCCCTGCTCCTGCGGGTCCTGGCCGGCGCCCCACGTGCCTCGTCCGCCGTGCTCGTCGCCTGGCTCGGCGCAGAGATCGTGGGGGGGTTCGCCACGCGTCGCGCGGTCCTCTTCGACGCGTCGGCGGCGCGTGCCCTCGGCAGCGCGGTCGTCGATCCGTTCCGTGCGCCGGTCGGCACGACCGCCACGGCGGTCTCCGCCATCGGTCTCAGCGTGCTGGCCCTGGCTCCCGGCGACGTGGGCGATGGGGGCGGCGTGGAGCGCGGCGCGCAGGATCCTCGGCGGCGAGATCGACGCCGTCGCGGTGCTCGGCATCGCCCTGGCCCTGGCGGCGGCCTGGCTCGCGGCGCTCGTCCTGGCCGGGATCGCCGCCGCTGCGCGCGCGACCCTCGTCACGGCCGAGCTGCTGCGCCGCGACCCGGCCCACGCCCGTGGCGCAGCGGCCGCCACGGGTGGCGACCCTGCCGCATCGCGTCACGCGACGGCCGGCCCGCCCGTCGGATGAGCGCCCGGGGGCTGGATGCCGCCGACGCCCTGCTACACTGCGCCGCGTGCGCCGCCGGTGGGACGCCTTCGGAGCACGATGGAGCCCGTCGCACGGAGGTGGGTGACCCCACCGCATGGACCTGAGCTTCCTCTCGGGGATCGGCGATGCGATCGCCTCGTTCTTCAACAGCCCGCTCGTCAGGCTCGGATTCCAGGCGATCGGGGTGTACGTCGTCGTGATCTGGCTCGCGTCGGCCTACTGGGCCTTCCGCGACATGCAGGGCCGCACGGCCAACCCCGTCCTGCCTTACCTGGCCGCGGCGCTCGTCGTCGGCTTCACCCCGATCTTCTTCCTGTTCGGGATCATCGTGTACCGGATCATCCGGCCGCAGGAGCGTCTCGGGGAGGCGTACGAGCGCGGCCTCGCAGAAGAAGCCCTCATCGCCGAGATCGAGCAGATCGAGCACTGCGCCACCTGCGGCCGAAAGGTCGACGAGGATTGGATCATCTGCCCCACGTGCCGGACACGCCTCAAGCGCGTCTGCCCGCACTGCAGCAAGCTCGTCGGGCTCGACTGGTCGCTGTGTGCGTGGTGCGGCCGTGACTTCGAGCGGCGCGAGGCCCTCGCGGCGGTCGGGACGATGCCGGTGCGACCCGTCCGGGAGGCCGCGCCCGCTGCCGCGCCTGCTGCCGCGCCTGCCGCCGCGCCGGTCGCGGCCTCGGCGGCCTCGGCGGCGACCACGCGCCCTCCCCGCGCACCCCGGGCCTCCGGCGGCGGCAGCGCTGCGGCCGCTCGCCAGGCCGGCGGCTCCGCGTCGCAGCCGACGACGCAGGGCTGAGCCACGACGCAGGACGACCCTCGCGCGCCGGCTGGTCGCGAACCGCCCGCCGATCCGGATGCGGCTGCCGCGCCGCACGACATGGATCCGCCGGCTGCGCCCGACGGCCCCGAGCTGACGGCCACGCCGCACGATCTCGATCTGCCGGCTGCGCCGGGTACCTCGCCAGCGTCGCCTGGTGGGCCCGCGACCGCCGCGGCCGGCCGCCGGCGCTCGACGTTCGCGCTGGAAGGGCGCGCCGCGCCGGGCCTCTACCTCGTCGCCTGGGCCCTGGCCGTCCTCGGGCTCGGCGCCATCTTCGTCGCGGCCGCCAGTGGCGGCGGCGACGGGGCGAACGTGGCCTTCGTCCTCGGGATTGCCGCGCTGGGCCTGGGCATGACGGCGGGGGCCGGCTCGCAGGCCCTCCAGCGCCGCGCCGACGGCGCGGCGTATCCGGGACCGTCGCCCGTCCTCGTCTTCTGCGCGGCATTCGTGCTCTCGCTCGTGGCCGGCTTCGTCCTGGGCGCGCTCGACGTGGTGCGCGACGGCTCCCTCGCCGTCCTCGTGTCGGTGCTGATCTCGGCGGCGATCTCGATCGCGCTGATCGGCCTCGTGGTCGTCTCGCCCGGGTCGCTGACCTGGCGCGACATGGGGCTCCGACGACCGGGACCCGGCGAGGGCTCGACCGTCGCCGACGTGGCCTGGGGAATGGCCCTTGCCGTGCCAACGCTCTTCGGGTCGGCGCTCCTGGCCGCGGCCCTGGTCGCGATCCTCGGCGTTGCGCCGGAGGCGCCGCTCCCGCCCGCGCAGGATCCGGCCGGCGTGCTGGTGAACCTGCTCGCCGCCGTCCTCATCGCGCCGATCTGGGAGGAAGTGTTCTTTCGAGGCTTCACGACGACCGCGTGGTCGCGATCCGCGGGACCCCGGGCGGCGATCGTCCGCGGCGCCGTCTTCTTCGCCCTGATCCACGTCATCACGCTCGTCGGCAGCGATTTCGAGACGGCGCTCCGCACGGCGTTCATCGCCTTCGCCGTGCGCCTCCCGATCGGCCTCGTCCTCGGATGGGTCTTCCTCCGGCGCCGGACGCTGGTCGCTCCCATCGCGCTCCACGCGACGTACAACGCGATCCCGGTCATCCTCGTCGCGATCGGGGCGGGCCTCACGCCGACCTGACCGCCGCGGCGCCGGTCCCCATCGTTGCGTCGGACCTCCCCGGCAGCTCACGCTGACCGCCGCCGGCCGCCGCAGGCGCCAGCCCGCGCCGCCGCGGCGCCGGCCCGCGTCCCGCATCTCGATCGCGTGAAGTCCCGGCCAAGCTGCGGGTGAGCGTCCGATGAGCGCCCCTCCCTAGGATGCGGAGTGTCCTCGGGTTCGGATGGCGGGGGAATCGGCGGGCTCCGTCGTCCGGGCCCGGGGACCCATCCTCGTCGCCGCGACCAGCGGAGGTGCCGTTCCCATGGCTGACCCGGGTCACATCACCGACCATGACCCGCGCGCCGGGGTCCCGGCCCCCGCAAGAGGATCGCCGGGCCGGCGTGGCGCCGCGCGTCGGCCGTCGCGCCCCGTCCGCGAGATCCCACTGGCGGACCGCCCTCGCGAGCGCCTCGCGTCCCGGGGCGTGGCCGGCCTGACGACGGCCGAGCTGATCGCGCTGGTGTGGGGCTCGGGTGCGCGCGGTCTCGGTGCCGTCGACCTGGCCGAGGAGGCCCTCGCCCGCCACGACGGGCTCGCGGGACTGGCTCGCGCGAGCGAGCTCGAGCTCGTCGACCTGCCGGGCGTCGGCACGGCGAAGGCCGCCCAGCTGACGGCGACCTTCGAGCTCGGACGGCGGCTCCTCGCGGACTGGCCGGCCGGACGCTGGACGGTCCGCGCGCCGCGCGACGTGGCGGACCGGATGATCCCGCTCATGGGCCACCTGGAGCGCGAGGAGCTGCGGGTCGTCCTCCTGAATGCCAAGAACTCCGTGTTGAAGGTCGTGACGGTCTACCAGGGCAACGTGTCCGCCTCACTGGTGCGGGTGGGGGAGCTGTTCCGCGACGCGGTGCGGATCAACGCCGCGGGCGCGATCCTGGTCCACAACCACCCGTCCGGCGACCCCACACCGTCGCCCGATGACCTGCACCTGACGGCGGAGGCGCTCGCGGCCGGGCGGCTCCTCGACATCGAGCTTCTCGACCACGTCGTCGTCGGGCACGACGCGTTCGTCTCGCTGCGCGACCGCGGCGTCGCGTTCGATCGGGGCGGTCCCGGCTGGCGCGCCCGGGCGACCGCTGCGGAGTGAGCCCACGCCGCGCCGGGGGCGCCGCGGGGTGCTCCGGGTGAGCGTGGATCATCGCCTAGAATGCGGCGATGCCAGGCACCAAGGCGCTGCCACTCGCGGTCCGTGCCCGCATGCTGCGTCACCAGCTGCGGATCGCAGCTTCCAGGCGTCGCCCACGCCAGGCGGCCCGGGCCGTGGCCTCGTTTGTCGCCCCCCGCCGGTGGCCCGCGACCGCCGCAGGCCGCTCGGAGGCCATCAACCAGGAAGTCGCCCGCGGGAGCGTCGCGGCGGCCCGGATCGTCGTGGCCGAGACGGCGGGCGACCCTTCCGCCGCACGCCCCGGCAGGCCTGCGGCCCTCCGGCGCGCGGACGCCATGGTCGTCGTCGCCCGGGACCTGCCCGCATCCCAGCGCGCGGTGGAGCTGACGGTCGCCGCCTACCTGCGCGGCGATCTCGCTGCACCGCACCTGGCTCCCGGTCCGGGCGCGACCGAGCCCGCAGCCGCGGCTCGGCGCCTCGCGGCGGACCTCCGCATTGATGGGCACCCGCGGCCGACGGTGGTGGCCACCTTCCCGGGGTTCCTTGCCAACCCGTACGGGAGCCTGATGGAGCGGGCATACCGGGCGCACGGGCTCGTCGCGCTCCACGTGGACAACGGCGCCGCGGTGGACGCGATCGTCGCCGGGAGCGAGGCCGGCGGCTACCGGTCCGTCGTCCACCTGAACGCATCCGACCGGCTCGTGGGATCGGGATCTTCGGATTCGGAGGCTCGCGGCGAGGCCGACCGGGCCCTCGGCCAGGTCGACGCCTGGGTCGCCGGCGGGGCCGTGCTCGTGACGTCGATCCACAACGGACCGCGGCTCGTCGGCGCCCGTGGGATCGCCGAGCGGCAGGTCGCCCAGGGCGTCGTGGACCGCGCGCGGGTGGTGCACGTCCTCACGGCGACGACGCCCGAGGTGCTCGCGGACTGGATCAGGATCGATCCGGCGAAGGTGGTCCACGTGCCCCATCCGAACTTCGACGCGTCATATCCGCCATTGCCCGACCGCAACGAGGCCCGCCGCCGCCTCGAGCTGGACCCGGGCGCCGGGCCCGGGTTCGTCGTCGTGGGCCTGCTGGGCAGCCTCGCCGACCGGAAGGGCGGCCTGCTCCTGCTGCGCACGCTCGCCCGCGTGCCGGATCCCCTCCCCGACGGGCGCAGCCTCCGCCTGGTGCTGGCGGGAGCGCTCAGCGGCCAGAGCGGCGAGGAGCTGATCCGGATGGCGATGGCGGATCGCCGGGTCGTGCCGCGCTTCGGCTTCATCGCCGATGTCGAGGTCCCCGGCCTGCTCGCGGCGCTCGACGTCGCGGTCGTCCCATACGGGCACTACCTGAACTCGAGCTGGCTGCACCTGGCGCTGACGGCGGGCATCCCGGTCCTCGCGCCGCAGGGGGGGACCGCGACGGAAGTGGTCCACCCCGACGCCCTTCGCACGTTCACCGCGAACGACGAAGCGTCTCTCGCCGCCGCGCTCATGCGGGCCGGCGAGCTGGCGACCCCGGATGCACGTCGCGCTGCCCGGGCCTCCGTGGCCGACCTGGACGCCGGGCGCCTCTCCGAGAAGTTCGTGCTGGCCGTCCTGGCTGCGCTCGACGCGGCGTCCGTCGAGCCGACGGCAACGCCATGATGGCCGACGAGCGCCCGCGCGCATCGGCGCCGGCACGACGTCATCCGCCGGTGGGGACCCGCGGACGACTCCTGCTCGGCCTGCTCGCGGTGCTCGCGGTCGGTGGATGCGTCGGCTGGCCCGCCGCCTCCCCGCCCACGGCGCCATCGGACGCGGAGGCCCCGGCCACGGCGCCATCGGCCGCCGCTCCCCGGGCGACGACGCCACCGCCTTCGGCCGCCTCGCCCACGGCGCCATCGGCCGTTGCCTCCGCGCCCGCCGCGTCAGCCTCCCCGTCCCTCGCCGTGCCACCCGCGGCACTGCCGACCCCGGTTGCCACCGCCCCGACGCCCGCCCCACTCGCCGCAGCCCCGGTTCCGCGCAACCTCGTCCCAGCGCTCGCCAATGCCCGCGCCGACCGACCCGTCATCTACACCGATGGCTGCCACCTCGACCCCGCCGGCACCCGCTTCGGCGCCTGCGCGTACGGCAATCCGCGCGGAGCGACGACCGTCGTCCTGTTCGGCGACTCCCACGCCGCCCAGTGGTTCCCCGCCCTCGAGCGCATCGCGACGGTGCGGGGCTGGCGCCTCGTCTCCCTCACCAAGTCGGGCTGCGCCTCGGCGGACGTGCAGGTGTACAGCCCGCTCTACGGGCGGCGATACACGGAGTGCGACCAGTGGCGCAGGGCGGCGTTGTGGCGGATCGCACGCGAGCGGCCGGCGCTCGTCGTGGTCTCGAACTCCCGCCGCTACTCGCTCCTGATCGGTGGGACGAGAGTCTGGTCGACCGATCACGAGGACGCCTGGTCGGCCGGGCTGCGCCGAACCCTCGATCGCCTCGCCCAGCGCGCTGGTGCGGTCGTCCTGATCGGTGACACCCCGCGCCTGGAGGAGGACCCCGTGACGTGCCTGCCGAAACACCGCCGTGACGCCTCGGCATGCGCGAACCCGCACGCGGCGGCCGTCGCCACGAAACGGCTTGCCGAGGATCGCCGCGTTGCCGCTGCGACCACGGCCCTCTTCGTCGACCCGACCCGCTGGCTCTGCCGGACCGACCCGTGCCCCGCGGTCGTCGGCCGCGCCCTCGTGTACCGGGACACGCACCACATGACGGCCACCTACGCCCGGTCCCTCGCGCCGAGGCTGATCGCCGCGATCCGGCCCGCGCTGGCATCACCGTGAGCCTGAACGATCCGTCGCCGGCAGCGGACCCTGCGCCTCGCCGTCCTCGGACTGCGCCGGACGACCGGGTTTCGCTGGCCACACGCCTGCGGTCGGCCGGCCGCCGCCGGGCGGTCACGCTGCTGCGGCTCGTCATGCTGGTCCCACGCGTGATCCGTCAGCCGCTCGCCCGGCTCATCGCCGGCAGGCTGGAGCGGCGGGCCCGCGGCGGCCCCGCGCGCGGAGGCCCCCAGCTGGCCTTCATCGCGCGGCGGGCGGCCGGCCCGGCGGCCGACGCGGCGGCGCTGGCGTGCGAGATGGGAACGCCCCTGCGATACGGGCGGCGGGTCCGGCGCCAGCTGGTCTGCCTGGCCCTGGTCGGTGGCCTGGACGACGCCGCCGCCGAGATCCGGGCCAGCCTCCGCGCGCCCGCCGTCGCCCGGCGGCGCTCGGCGCTCGCGTACGACCAGGGCCGCTACCGGGCGGCCGCCGACGACGCCCGCAGCGCGATCCTGGGCGAGGCCTCCGGGGCTCAGCCGCTCCTGGACCAGGCCGAAGGCCAGCTGGCCGTGCTGCAGCCGGGCTGGGTGCCGGATCTCGGCCCCGAGAGGTCACGCCTGGCCTCGCTGCGCGGGAGCGGCGCGCGTGGATCCGTCCTGCACCTGGTTGCCGCCGCGCTGCCGTACCGCCAGGTCGGCTACACCCTGCGCACCCAGGCGGTCGCCCACTGCCAGCTGGACGCCGGCCTCGACGTCCACGTCGCCTCGCGCGCGGCGCTCCCCCGCGCCGCCAGGGATGCCGAGGATCCGCGCGGCGCGCTTGTGGATGGCGTCCCCTACCACTGGCTCCACCCCGAGGGCGGCGGTGGCGGCCGTGCCGACCGCTCGCTTCTCGAGAGCACGCGCGCGGCCGCGGTCCTCGTGCGGGAGCTGCGACCCGCGGTGCTGCAGCCCGCGTCGAACTACCTGCAGGCGCAGATGGCCCTTGCCCTGGCACGTCCGCTGGGCATCCCGGTCGTCTACGAGGTCCGCGGGTTCTGGGAGGACAGCTGGGCGGCGAGCCACGGCGCCGCGGAGGAGACGGCGCTCGCCACCGATCGCTACCGGATGACGCGGGACGCCGAGACGGCTGCGATGCGGGCAGCCGACGCCGTGGTGACGCTTTCCGAGACGATGCGGGGCGAGATCATCGCCCGCGGCTGCGATCCCGGGAAGGTGGTCATCGTTCCCAACGCGGTCGACGTCGACCGGTTCCACCCGGGGCCCCGCGACGCCACGCTGGCCGCCTCGCTCGGCATTCAGCCGGACGAGCCCGTCGTCGGCTACATCTCGAGCCTGAGCGCCTACGAGGGGATCCCCCACCTGCTCGCTGCCGTGGCACGGCTCCGCGCGACCGGCCGGCGCCTCCGGATCCTGCTGGTCGGCGACGGCGACGAGGCCGCGACGATCGCCGCCCACGGGCGCCGCCTGGGCCTCGACGACGGGACGTTGCTCATGCCCGGCGCGGTCCCGCACGCGGCCATCCTGGCCTACTACTCGCTGATCGACATCTTCGTCGTGCCGCGGACCCGGCACCGCGTCTCCCGCCTGGTGACCCCGCTGAAGCCCTACGAGGCGATGGCCATGGAGCGGGCCGTGGTCGTGAGCGACCTCCCGGCCCTCCGCGAGATCGTGATCCCCGGCGAGACCGGACTCACGTTCCGAGCCGAGGACGCCGCCGACCTCGCGGAGGTGCTGGGCCGCCTGCTCGACGATCCGGCGTTGCGCACCCGTCTCGGACGCCAGGCGCGCGAGTGGATCGCCGCCCACCGGACGTGGGCCGAGAACGGTCGCCGGTACCGCGAGCTGTTCGAGCGGCTCGGCGTCGCCTGACCCGCGCCGCCCGGCCCGGCGTCGCCTGACCCGCGCCGCCACCTGGGGCCCGGGGACGGCGGCCGGACGGCGCCGGGGTATACTCCCGCGGCGACCCGGAACGGTCGCACGCGCCGCCGCGCGCCCGCGAGACGACGGGGCGACCGCCGCGGCCGGTCGCCGAGCAACCCAGACGAAGGACACCCCGCCCGCACCATGTTCGACGCGCTCCTCAGCATCTTCTCCCGTGACATCGGCATCGACCTCGGGACGGCGAACACGCTCGTCCATGTCCGCGATCGCGGCATCGTGATCAGCGAGCCGAGCGTCGTGGCGATCGATGCCAAGACGAAGAAGGTCCTCGCGATCGGGGCGGAGGCCAAGCGGATGGTCGGCCGCACGCCGGCGAACATCATCGCCATCCGTCCCCTGCGCGACGGCGTCATCAGCGACTTCGACGTCACGGAGCAGATGATCAAGTACTTCGTGCACCGGGTCCACGACCGGATCGGGCTCATCCCGCGGCCCCGGATGGTGCTGGGGATCCCGTCCGGCGTGACCGAGGTGGAGAAGCGGGCGGTCCGCGACGCGGCACTCAACGCGGGCGCCCGCTGGGCCCGCCTCATCGAGGAGCCGATGGCCGCCGCGATCGGCGCCGGGCTCCCCGTCTCCGAGCCGACCGGCTCCCTCATCGTCGACATCGGCGGCGGGACGACCGAGGTCGCGGTCATCAGCCTCGGCGGGATCGTCGTCAGCCGCAGCATCCGCATCGGCGGCGACGAGATGGACCAGGACATCGTCAACTTCGCGCGCCGCGAGTACAACCTCCTCCTTGGCGAGCGCACTGCCGAGGACATCAAGATCGCGATCGGCTCCGGGTATCCCGGCGATTGGGACGCGCAGCGCGTCAACCTGCGCGGGCGCGATCTCCTGACCGGGCTCCCGCGCAGCGTGGAGGTCGGCGCCGACCAGGTGCGCGAGGCCATCGAGCCGTCCGTCCAGCAGATCGTCGACACGATCAAGGACACGATCGAGGAAACGCCGCCGGAGCTCGTCGCCGACATCATGGACCAGGGCATCGTCCTCGCCGGCGGCGGCGCCCTTCTCCTGGGCCTGGACCGCCGCGTCGCCGAGGCGACGCAGATGCCGGTCCACATCGCCGACGACCCGCTGACCTGCGTGGCGCGGGGGACCGGGGTCGTCCTCCAGGAGCTCGACCGGATGAAGCGGGTGCTGGTGGCCGACACCTACTCGCGGCCGCTGCGGTAGGGGCGCCGTGATGACCGGCCGTCTCGCCGGCTACGGGCACCGCGCCCCGCGCATCGCTCGCCGCCGCGCCGTCGTCTTCTCGATCCTGCTCGGGGCGTCGATGGTCCTGATGATCGCCAGTGCGACGGCTCCCGTCACGGAGCTCCAACGGGGACTCGCCTTCGCCCTGTCCCCCTTCGCCGAGGCCGTGAACGGTGCGGGTGCCCAGGTCCGCTCCGTCGTGGAGGCGGCCGCGGAGATCGACCGCCTGCGCCGCGACAACGCCACCCTGCGCTCCGACACGGATCGCCTGGAGCAGCGCAACCGGACCCTGGAGGCGCTGGCCACGGAGAACGAGCAGCTGACCGCGCTGCTGGCGATCCGCAACTCGCTCGACTACGCCACGACCGGCGCGCGGGTGATCTCGCGCGAGCTGGCCGACGTGAACCGCATCGTGACGATCGACGCCGGGAGCGAGGACGGCCTCAAGATCGGCGACGTCGTGGTCGGCGCCGGCGGCGCGCTGGTCGGCAGGGTGACCGAGATCGGGGCGGGCGCGGCCCGCGTGACCCTGATCAACGACCCGGCCTCCACGGTGATCGGCGAGATCGTCACCGGCCGGGCAACCGGCGAGGTCGTGGGCGATCTTGGCGGCACCCTGGTCATGGACAAGATCGACGCGACCCAGCGGATCACCATCGGGGACGAGGTGGTGACGGCGGGGATCAGCCTGGGCAAGGCCGTGCGATCGCCGTACCCAAAGGGCCTCGTGATCGGCCGCATCATCGACGTCACCCGTGACCCCAACGCCGTCGTCCAGACCGCGTTCGTGGAGCCGGCCGTCGACCTGGATCGCCTGGAGGCGGTCCTCGTGATCACCGACTACGAGGGCGGCATCCCCGGGACGGACCTCCTGCCCACGGACGAGGTGAACCAGGACGGCACGCTGCCCGACTCCGAGCAGCCCTTCGCGACGCAGGCTCCGACCCCCCGCCCGACGAAGCGTCCCTGACGTCATGCTCCGCCGCGCCGCGGCGCCCTGCTAGGATCGAGTCACCATGAAGGGCCTGATCCTCGCGGGCGGCACGGCGACCCGGCTGTTCCCCCTCACGATCGTCACGAACAAGCACCTGCTGCCGATCTACGACCGGCCCATGATCTACTACCCGCTGGAGACCCTGGCCGGCATGGGAATCCGCGAGGTCCTCGTGATCGTCGGGGGGAAGAGCGTCGGCGACGTCGTTGAGCTCCTGGGCGACGGCGAGCACTTCGGGCTGAGCCTGACGTACCGGTACCAGCGCGGCGCGCTCGGGATCGCCCACGCGATTGGCCTGGCCCGGGAGTTCGTGGGCCGCGATCCGTTCTGCGTCGTCCTCGGCGACAACGTCCTGCGAGGTCCGGCCCTGGAGCCGGTGGCGCGAGCCTTCGAGGAGGGGCCGTGGGGCGGCGGGACGCTGCTCTACGACGTGCCGGACCCGGAGCGCTTCGGCGTGGCCGAGCTGGACACGGCGGGCCGCGTGGTCGGGTTCGAGGAGAAGCCGGCCCATCCGAAGAGCAGCCTGATCCCCATCGGCGTGTACTTCCTCCGCCCGGACGCCTTCGACGTGATCGACGCCCTCGCGCCCTCGGGCCGGGGCGAGTTCGAGATCACCGACGTCCTGAACCACTACGTGACCGGCGGCGGGCTGTTTGCCCCGCGCTACGAGGGCCACTGGACGGATGCGGGCACCGTGCCGTCGCTCCTGCGGGCCGCCGAGCTTGCGGCGGCGTCCGAGGCGGAGGGACGTCTGCTGCCGCCGCCGGAGCGCCCTTCCCCATGACGGATGCGGGTCGCCCCGGGCGGATCCTCGTCGCGGGCGGGGCCGGCTTCATCGGGAGCTGCTTCGTCCGCGACATCCTCGGGCGACGCGACGGGACGCGGGTCACCGTCCTCGACAAGCTGACCTATGCCGGCAACCGGGCGAACCTCGCCTCCGTGGAGGACGACCCGGAGACGGCGGGCCGCTTCGCCTTCGTGCGCGGCGACATCGCCGACCCGGCCACGGTGCGCCCGCTCGTCGCCCAGGCCGACGCCGTGGTCAACTTCGCGGCCGAGAGCCACGTCGACCGCTCGATCCTGGACCCCACGGCGTTCCTGCGGACCGGCGTCGATGGGGTGTACGTCCTCCTGGAGGCGATGCGCTTCGAGACCGACCGGGCGCGCGCGGGCGAGCGCGCGGCGCCCCGCTTCCTCCAGGTCTCGACCGACGAGGTCTACGGCTCGATCGAGCAGGGCAGCTCGGTTGAGACCGACCCGCTGGCGCCCCGCTCGCCGTACGCCGCCGCCAAGGCCTCGGGAGAGCTCCTCGCCCGGGCCTACCACGTGACCTACGGCCTCGACGTCGTCGTCACCCGCGGCTCCAACACCTACGGCCCCTACCACCATCCCGAGAAGCTGATCCCGCTCTTCGTGACGAACGCACTGGACGACCAGCTTCTGCCGCTCTACGGCGACGGGCTGCAGCGCCGGGACTGGCTGTACGTCGGCGACCACGCGGGCGCCGTGGCCCACGTCCTGGAGCACGGCGTCGCCGGCGAGGTCTACAACGTCCCCGGCGGGGTGGAGCTCACGAACCGCGAGCTGGCTGCGCGCCTCCTGGACCTGCTCGGGAAGCCGTGGTCGCTCGTGCGATCGGTCGAGGACCGGGCCGGCCACGACCGCCGGTACGCCATGGACGGGGCTCGCCTGCGCGCGCTCGGGTGGGCCAATCGGGTCGACTTCGAGACCGGCCTGGCCGAGACCGTGGCCTGGTACCGCGACCACCCCGCGTGGTGGCGGGCCGCCCGCAGCGGGGACTGGGACGCGTACTACGCGCGCCAGTACGGCGAGCGCATCGCGACCTCGACGCCCGCCTCGGCCCCCGGGCCGGCCGCGCCAACCGCGCCCGACCCGGCACCCGCCGGGGACCCCGCCTGATGCGCGTCGCCGTCACGGGCGCCGGGGGGCGCCTTGGCCGTGCCCTGACTGCCGCGCTCGAGGATGCGCCGTTCACCGGCCCCTTCGGCCCCCTCGCCTGGAGCCGTCCCGATTACGACCTCGACGACCCCGGCGCTGCGGCGCGCCTGGTCCGGCGCGATGCGCCCGACGTGGTGGTTCACGCGGCGGCCTGGACCGACGTGGACGGCTGCGCCCGCGATCCGGAACGGGCGATGCGACGCAACGCGATCGCGGTCGCCGAGCTCGCCGATGCGTGCGCCACCAGCGGCGTGGACCTCGTCCTGGTGTCGACGAACGAGGTGTTCGACGGCCGCCGGGCGGACGGCCTCGGCTACGCTGCCGGCGATCATCCCGCGCCCCGCAACCCCTACGGCGCCAGCAAGCTGGCCGGCGAGACGTCCGCGCAGGCCGCCTTCCTCCGCCGCGGCGGGCTGCTCGCGGCGGCGCCCGCCACCCCGGCCGCCGGGGCCTCCGGAGCGCCGAGCGAACCGCAGCTGGCGATCGTCCGGACCGCGTGGCTCTTCGGACCACCGGGCAACGACTTCCCGGCCCGGATCCTCGCCGCGGCCGACCGCGCGCTGGCCGCCGGGGAGCCGCTCCGCGTCGTCGGCGACGAGGTTGGCTCGCCGACCTTCGCCGCGGACCTCGCCGACGCGATCGTCGAGCTTCTCGGTGCGGGCGCCTGGGCCGGCGTGCATCACGTCGTCAACGCGGGCGCCGTCTCGCGCGCGGACTGGGCGCGCGTCGCCCTGGCCGCCGCCGGCGTGCAGGTCGATGTCGAGGACGTTCCGCTGAGCACGTGGCCCCGACCGTCCGCGGTCCCTTCGTGGGCCGTCCTCGCCCCGACGGCCCTGCCATCCGGCGAGCCACTGCGTCCATGGGGGGCCGCGTTCGCGGAGTACGTCCCGCAGCTCCTTCGAGGCCGGACGGCGGGGGCCCGACGATGAGCGACGGACCGCGCACCGACGAGCCGCGCATCCCCGCGCCGTCGCCGATTCCCGGCGTCTCCTGGGGCATGGTCGTGCGCCACGCCGACCCGCGCGGCAGCTTCCGCGAGCTGTGGCGCGCCAGCGACTTCGGTGCCTTCGACCTGGAGCGCACCGGGCTCGCGGACGCGGCGTTCGTCCAGGCGAACCTGTCCACGTCGGCGCCGGGCGTCCTGCGCGGCCTCCACCTCCACCGGCGCCAGCTGGATCACTGGGTCGTGGCCGCGGGCCGAGCAGTCGTGGCGCTCGTCGACGTCCGTCCGCTCATCACCGGGTCGGCCGATCGGCCGACGGTCGAGGTCCGCGAGGTCGCGGCCGACGGGACCGTGACCATCCCGGCCGGCGTCGCCCACGGGTTCCTGGCCCTGGAGCCACTGGAGCTCGTCTATCTCGTCACGAACGAGTTCGACGGCAGTGACGAGCTCGGCTTCGCGTGGGACGATCCCCTGGCCGCCGTCCCATGGCCGGCCATCGCGGACCGACCCGACGGGCGCCCGATCCTGTCCGACCGGGATGGCACCAACCCGTCGCTCCCGGAGCTGCTGGACCGCATCCGCTCGAGCTGACCCGGCGCCGGCCGGCGAAACCCGGATCGCCCGCCCGCCGCCCGGCCGCGAGCGTGGTGTGACGCGCCGGGTGTCGTCCTGCACCACCGCGATGGTGCCCCGGCGCACCGCCGTCCCAGCCGTCCCGGCCGCCCCGCACGCCACCCGACCGCACCCTGCCGACCGCGAGCGGTCCGGCGCATAGCCCTTCCGGCCCATCACCGGCCGCCGAAGGCGCGATTGAGCCGGACTCCCGGCGCCGCCACGGTGAGTCGGTACTCATCCGCGCTCCGTTCCGGAGGCCCCGAATCGTGCATCGCCTCACCGTCGGCGTCATGGCCGGCCTGCTCGTCGTCGCGCTCGGCTGGACGAGCGCGCCCTCGCCCGCCGCCGCGGCCGCCTCGAGCGATCCGAAGGTCGTCCTCGTCGTGGGCGCGACCCACGGGACGACGCCGTCCTATCGGTCGTGGATGAACGTGGTGGCCACGACGGCCGCCCGGTACACCCGGAACGTCGTGAAGGTCTACAGCCCCAACGCCACCTGGTCCGCCGTGAAGTCGGCGCTCCAGGGGGCGAGCATCGTGGTCTACATGGGCCATGGCAACGGCTTCCCCAGCCCGTACTCCACGACGCCCAACCCGTACACCCAGAACGGCATGGGACTCAACGCCACCGCCGGCGACGGCGACAGCAACACGAAGTACTACGGCGAGTATTACTTCGCCCGCGACGTGGACCTCGCCCCGAATGCGGTCGTGATCCTGAGCCACAACTGCTACGCATCGGGGAACTCCGAGCCGGGCAAGACCGAGCCGTCGCTCTCCGTGGCGAAGGCGCGGCTCGACAACTTCGCCGCGGGCTTCCTGCGGGCGGGCGCCCGTGCCGTGATCGCGGAGGGCCACAGCGACCCATCCTGGTACATCGAGCAGCTGTTCTCGACGCACCGCACGATCGAGCAGATCTGGCGCGCCGGGCCGAGCCCCAACGGCAACGTCTTCACCTTCGCCAGCGTCCGGACGCCCGGCTACACGGCCTTCTCCGATCCCGACCATCGATCGGGATCCAGCTACTCCGGGTTCTACCGGTCCATGGTCGCGAAGCCGACGCTCACATCCGACCAGGTGACCGGCGCCGCGTACGCGCGCACCGACGCCACCCCGGGCTTCTTCGTCGTGCCCGGCGCCGCCGAGGTGACCGCGGCCGGCGGGGTCGGCCTGTACCCGGACGCCACGCTTTCGCCGGACGCTGAGAGCGGCCTGCCTCCCGCCACGCTCGGGGCGGGGACGCGCCTGCGCGTCCGCGCCAAGGCCGGCACGACCGCCACCGGAACCGCGATCTACGACGTCGCCACCCTGGACGACGCGTCGGCCGGGTTCGTCGCCGCGACGGGGGTCGCCCCGCGCGACAGCGCCTCACCGCGCATCTGGGAGGTCGACGCCGGCGCGGCGGCGCTCAGCCCGAATGGCGACGGCCGCGGCGACACGGTCACGCTGGCTGCCCGCGCCTCGGAGTCCGTCACCTGGCACGTCCAGGTCGCGAACGCCGACGGCGCCCCCGTCTGGGCCGTGCACGCGACGGGCGAGCGCGTCGACGCGACCTGGGACGGCCTCGTCGAGGGCGCCGCCGTCCCGGACGGCAGCTACACGGTGACGTTCAGCGCCGCCGACGGCTGGGGCAACGCCCCCGCTTCGGCGACCACGCGGGTCGTCGTGGACACGGTGGCGCCGGTGCTCGACCAGGTCCACGTCCAGGCAACCTCGTCGCCGGTCTTCATGCCGAACGGTGACGGCGTCCGCGACACGATCGCCCTGGGCTTTGCGTCGAGCGAGCCCGGCACCGTCGCCGTGACGGTGCGGGACGCCGGCGGGGCCACGGTCGCGACCTTCGAGGCCGCGATGGCGAGGGGCGCCGGCAGTGTCACGTGGGACGGCCGCGGGACCAGCGGCGCCGTCGTTCCCGACGGGACGTACGACCTCGCCCTGCGGCCTGTCGACCGGGCGAGCAACCGCGGAAGCAGCATCACCACGGCGGTTGTTGCCTACGGGGCGCTCGGCTACGTCGCCTCGTCGGCAGCCGCGATCCACGCACGCGACCGCGACCGCTTCGCGGCGACCACGAAGCTCTCGTTCCGGCTCCGGGCGCCTGCCACGGTGACCTGGACCCTGGAGGACGAGACGGGCACCGTCGTCTACCCGAAGCTCACGAACCGGGCCCTTGCCGCCGGCTCGTACTACTGGACCTGGAACGGCCGCCTCCCGAGCGGCGCCTGGGCCCCGTCGGGCCTGTACCGGGCGCGCGTCGTCGCCACGGACGGGGTCACGACGGTCGCCCAGACCACGCCGTTCCGCGTGGATGCCTTCCGGCTCACGCTCTCGGACCCCACCCCGGCTCGCGGCCAGCTCATCACGGCCACGCTCATCTCGGCGGAGCCGCTCCGAGCGAACCCGCACGTGACCGTCACGCAGCCCGGGCTGAAGCCGGTCGTCCTGTCGACCGTTCGCACGTCCAGCTACGGCTACCGGGTGGCATTCCGCCTCAGCACGCGCGGCACGGTCGGACCGCTCGTGGTCCGGATCGACGGCTACGACACCGCGCGCGGATACAACTGGACGCGCCGGACGTTCGCCATGCAGTAGGGTCGCGGCTTGCCTGCCCGACCTCGCTGGTGGTCCCCGCAGCCAGGCCTCGCCGGACCTTCGCGGGGCCGGCGAGCTACCACTGCCACCACCCCGGACCGCACCGTACCGATCCGTACTACCCGACCACAGGACCTTCGGCCGGTGTCGGGATCGCCGGTTGCGGAGTATGGTGACCGTCCCATGACCCGCCCCTTCGCCGGCGGCCCGCGTCGGGCTTCCCGCGTTCTCGTGGCCGCCCTGACGTCCGCCGTCCTGGTCGGCATGCCCGCGGGCGTCGCGGCGCAGGACCCGGACGGACCCCCGCACGAGGCCTCCCGACCACGACCGGTCGCCGCCCTCCAGCCGGTCGCGACGCCGGCGCCCGAACGCTCGAGCGGCACCGCAGCGGCGCCCGACCTGCGGCCCTATCGGGTCGCCCCAGGCGATTCCCCCAGCCAGATGTACCTCGACACGCTCGCCAACGAAGGGCGGTCGTTCGCGTTCACGCCGGGCGGGCGGGTCTCCGTGGGCTTCCTCCCGCGCCCCGACGATCACTGGCCGGTCGGCGGCCGCGCCCCCGGGCCGCTTCCCGCGGGCCTCGCGTCGGGCGCCGAGATGGCCGGCGTCCCCGTGACCCCGACGCCCGCTCCGACGCCCGCTCCGACAGACGCCGCCGAGCCCGGGGTCCCGGCCACGCCGCAGCCGTCCGATCCCGCGCCGCCACCCGCGACGCCGGAGCCCAGCGCTCAGCCGATGCCCGATCCGACCGCGCCGCCGGATGCCGCACCGATCCCTGCAGATGGCGCAGCGCTCGTCGACACCGACCCGGACGCCGGCCTGGCGCCGGCCGCCGTCGGCATGCGCCGCGAGGTGTACGGATTCCTCCCGTACTGGGAGGTATCGGACCCTGATACGCGCCTGGACTTCAGCATCATCACGCACCTCGCCTACTTCTCGGTGGGCGCCGATGCGAAGGGCAACCTCAAGAAGCGCACGAGCAGCGGGGCGCTGACCACCGGGTGGGCTGGCTGGACGAGCTCCCGGATGACCTCGATCATCAACGCTGCACATCGCAAGCACAGTCGGGTGACGCTGACCCTTTCCGTCTTCGCCTGGACCTCCGGCCAGGCCGCGGTCCAGAAGGCGCTCCTCGGGAGCGCGACCGCGCGCCTGAACCTGGCCCGGCAGGCCGTCGCGGCCGTCCGCGACCGGGGCGCCGACGGCATCAACCTGGACTTCGAGCCCCTGGTCTCGGGTTCCGAGGACGAGTTCGTGGCCTTCGTCCGGACGCTCCGCGCGGAGTTCCGGAAGGTGGCGCCCGGCTACCACATCTCGTTCGACACGCTGGGCTTCCCCGGCAACTACCCGCTCGAGCAGACGCTCGCCACAGGCGGCGCGGACGCCGTCTTCATCATGGGCTACGACTACCGGACAGCCGGCTCCAACTACGCCGGGTCCATCGATCCTCTCGCGGGACCGGCCTACGACCTGCGCGACACCGTCCGGGCGTACACCGCCCGCGTGCCCGCCTCGCGGGTCATCCTTGGGATCCCGTACTACGGGCGCGCGTGGTCGACGGTCTCCAGCGCCGTCAACGCGCACACCCAGACGGGTGTCAAGTACGGCTACTCCAGCGCGGTCAACTACTCCATCGCCGTGCAGTACGCAGCCGACTACGGCCGGCGCTACGACGGCCGCGAAGTCTCCGCGTGGGTCGCCTACCGCAAGAAGAACTGCACGTCGACGTACGGCTGCGCGACGACCTGGCGGCAGATCTACTACGACGACGCGGCCACCCTCAAGGCGCGCTACGACCTGGTGAACCGGGCAGGCCTGCGCGGGACGGGGATCTGGGCCCTGGGCTACGACGGGACGCGCCGCGAGCTCTACCAGGCGCTCGCCGACAAGTTCCTCCACGACACGACGCCCCCGCAGGCCGGGATCGTGGCGTTCGACGCCACGGCGCGCCGCGACGTGGGCTTCGTCGTCAGGTGGAAGGCTTCCGACGACTGGAGCGGCGTCGCCAGCTACGACGTCCAGGTCTCCACCACGGCCGGTAGGTGGTCCACGTGGCTGGCGGCCACGAAGGCCACCAGCGGGGTCTACCTGGGCACCGACAACGCGGGCTACGCGTTCCGCGTCCGAGCGCGGGACGGCAAGGGCAACCTCTCCGCCTGGAACGTCAGCAGCGTCCACGTGGCCACACCGACGCTGAAGCGGGGCGGCTTCCTGCGGGTCGTCGCCGATAGCATCAACCTGCGCAGCGCTCCTTCGACGGGCGCGACCCGCCTGGCCACCGCGTCGGCTGGCGACCTCTTCGCCATCACGGCCGGACCGGTCTCCTCCGGCGGGTACACCTGGTACGAGGTCAAGGGGCCCATCACGACCTGGGCGCCGATCGGCGACGTGGAGACCAGCGTGTGGGCGGCCGTCAGCGGCTCCGGGGCGACCAACGCGGTTGCGGCCCGGGCGCCGAACTCGACGTTCCTGCGCGCCGGCATCCGCTGGGTGGCGTTCTCCGGCCTCTCGACGAGCGTCGGCACCTCGAGCGCCGCCGTCCGCGCCCGCTCCTTCTCGCCGAACGGCGACGGCTCCCGGGACCGGCTGGCGATCACCTGGAACAACCGGCGGGCCTTCGACCGCTTCGCCGTGCGCGTCTACCGGCCCGACGGGACGCTCGTCGGGTCGCGCGCGCTCACGACCACCGGGGCGGGACCGCAGGCGTACGGGTGGGACGGCGGCGTGGACGGCGCGAGCCTGCCCGACGGGAAGTACGTCCTCCAGCTCGTGGGCTGGAACGCCGACGTCGCCTCGACCTGGCCGGCCGCCAGCCCGACGGCCGGGACGCTGACCGCCGTGACGGGCATCCGGATCGATCGCGTCGCGCCGACCATCCGGAGCGTGGCGTTCAGCGGCTGGAGCATCTCCCCCAACGGCGACGGGCGCTTCGACGCGTCGACGGTCACCGCGACGGCGTCCGCGGATGCCGCCAGCTGGGCGCTCGTGGTGCGGCCGGTCTCCGGCTCGAAGGTGGGCGACCCGGTGCGCCGGATCGCCGGGAGCGGCCACGCCGCCACCGTGCGCTGGGATGGGCGCGACGACCGGGGCGCGCGCGTGCCGGACGGCGCCTACCGCGTCGGCATCAGCTTCTTCGACGTCGCCGGCAATCCGGCCGCGCGATCGTGGCAGGTCACCGTCGACGCGACGGGCCCGGTGCTCTCCGCCGCCGCGACCCCGCGCTCGTTCTCGCCCGACCGGGACGGGGTGGCCGACGCCACCCGCCTCGCCTGGAAGGCCGGCGAGGCGATGAGCGGCAGCCTGCGCGTGGAGCGCGCCGGAACGGTCATCCGGACCTGGTCCGTCGCCGGCCGGTCGGGCGCGATCACCTGGGACGGCCGCGACGCGCGGGGCCGTCTCGTCGCCGACGGCCGGTACTCCGTGGTGGTCGCGCGGGTCGGACCGCCTCGCCAACCGCGCATCCGCCTCGACGACGCTGGTCGTCGATCGGACCGTCGGCCGGCTCCGCTGGGCTCCCTCCGCGTTCTACCCGCAGGATGGCGACCGGATCGCCGCGACCTCGGTCGTGTCGGTTGTGGTGGCCCGGACGGCAACCCTGACGCTGCGCATCCTCGACGCCTCCGGTGCCGAGGTGCGGCGTGCGTGGACGTCGCGGAGCCTGCCCGCGGGCACGCGATCGTGGCGCTGGGACGGACGGACGGCCGCCGGCGCGTGGGCTCGTCCGGGATCGTACGTCGCCGAGCTGACGGCGGTCGGACCATACGGGACCACGGTGCTGCGCCGTTCGATCGTGGCGGCCGCGTTCGCCGCGAAGCCGTCGTCGACCGCGCCGAAGCCGGGAACCCGCTTCAGCGTGACGTTCCGCAGCGTGGAGCCGCTCGCGGCGGCGCCCACCGCCACCTTCACGCAGCATGGGCGGGCCGGTGTTCCCATGACGATCACCCGGCTCGCCGACGGCTCGTGGCGGGCGTCGGTGGTCGTGAAGACCGGTGCGCCCGGGCGGGCCACGGTTCTCCTCAGCGGCCGGGACGTGGCCGGCGGCCAGAACCGCGCCCTGCTGGCCGTCATCGTCCCGTAGGGCAGCGCCCGGCTACACTCCGGCGCATGATCGCCACTGCGCCAGCCGCCGTCCTCGCATCCTCTCCGGCCATGGGAAGCGGCGCCTGGGTCGTCCTCCCGACCTACAACGAGGCCGAGAACGTCGAGCCGATCTCGGCGGCCATCCTGGAGGTGCTGCCGGCGGCGACCCTGTTGATCGTCGACGACGGCTCGCCCGATGGAACCGGGGCCATCGCCGACCGGATGGCGGCCGCCGACGGGCGCGTCCGCGTTCTGCACCGGACGGCCAAGAGCGGCCTTGGCCGGGCCTATCTCGCCGGGTTCGCCGTGGCCCTCGCGGGCGGCGCCACGTGGGTGCTCCAGATCGATGCCGACTGGTCGCACGACCCGGCCGCCATCCCGGGGCTCCTGGCGCCGCTCGAGGCCGACACCGCGGACCTCGTCATCGGGTCGCGCTACACGCCGGGCGGCCGGGTGGTGGATTGGGGCTTCCTGCGGCGCTTCGTGAGCCGCGGCGGCAGCCTCTTCGCGAGGATCGTCCTGCGCCTCCCTGCCAACGACCTCACCGGCGGATTCAAGGCCTGGCGGGCAACCACCCTGGCGGCCGTCGACTTCGCGGGCGTGCATGCCGGCGGCTACGTGTTCCAGGTGGAGATGACGTACCGCGCCCAGCGGGGCGGGGCCCGTCTCCGGGAGGTGCCCATCACCTTCCGCGACCGACGGGTCGGCCAGAGCAAGATGAGCCGGCGGATCGTCGTCGAGGCGCTGGTCGTGGTCCTGCAGCTCCGCCTGGACGAGCTGCGCGGTCGCGGCCCGCGGCGGCCGGCATGAGGCTCGGCGAAGCGATCGTCCCGCCGCCCCCGCCGCAGGCGGTCCGGATCCTGGTCGACGTCCGGACCCTCCAGGACGGGAATCGGGCCCCGGTGACCGCCGCCTACCTGCGGTCCCTGCTGGGCGCCTATGCGGCGGCCCCGGTCCCCGGCGAGTCGTTCGTCCTGCTCCTGGATCTCGGGGCCGACGACCCGAGTGTCGCCTTCGCGGGGCTGCCGGTTGTCGGTAAGCGACGGCTGCCCATCACGCGGCTATTCCGTTCGGGTGCGCTGACGCTCGATCCGTTTCTCGTGCGAGGTGCCGCGCTGGGGACCGCCCGCGGCGGGCGCCACGAGGAGGGCGGCGGCGCCCCGCTGGTGGCCCATGCGGTCGGTGGCGGCCTGCCCATCGGGCCGGGGCTGCCGGTGGTTGCGACGCTCCTGGACCTGGCCCCGTGGGAGCTGCCGGAGCTGTACCGACGCTCCCCTGCCGCCCGCTTCGGGCAGCGTCTCCGGGCCCAGCTCCTGCGCGACGCGGATGCCGTGATCGTCGGGACGGCGGCCGTCGCGCAGGCCGCCACGCGACTCATCCGGATCCGTCCCTCGCGGCTGCGGGTGGTGCCGTTCGCGGGCGGCGATGCCTTCGTCCCGCGGTCGCTGGAGGGGACGGAGGTCGGGGATGCGCAGCGTGCCGTCCTCGCTGCGGATCGCGAGCGCTTTGGGATCCCGGACCGCTACTTCGTGTACACCGGGCGCCACGACGCGCGCCATGACCTCGGAGCGCTCCTCGACGCGCTGGCGTTGCTGGCCGCCGCTGGGCGACCGCCGCGCCTTGCGAAGGCCGTCCCCTGGCCGCCGCGGATCCTGCTGGTCGACACGACGCCCGACGACCGGGCCGCCGTCGCCCAGGCGGCCGCCGGGACCGGTGTTGGCGACCTCCTCCACTACGCGCCCGCGCTGCCCGTCGGGCAGCTGGCGGGACTCGTGGCGGGTGCGCGCGCCGTCGTGCACCCGGCGGTCAGCGACGCCGCCGGGCTCGCCGTGCTCGACGCGCTCGCCGCGGGCACGCCGGTCATCACGAGCGCGGTCGGTGCCATGCCCGAGACCGTTGGGGCGGCCGGCCTGCTGGTGGAGCCCCGCGATCCGGAGCGTCTCGCCCACGCCCTGCGCGCCGCATGGGCCGATGACCGGGTTCACCGGGGGATCGCCCTGGCGGCGGCCGCGGGGGCCGGCCCCGACCGGCGAACGTGGGCGGACGTCGCGCGCGAGACGCGACGCGTCTACGCGGAGGTCGCCGCGGAGCGACCCTAGGGCTGCGGCGTGGGGGTCGGCGTCGGCCCGGGCGTCGACGTCGCGACCGGCGTGCCCTTCACGATCTTGAGGGGCGTGCCCGGTGGAATGACCTGGATGAAGGTCTGGCCCCGGGTGAGGACGATCTGCTTGCCCGCACGGTCGTAGAACCGGGTGAACCCCTTGACCGATGGCTTCTTCCAGATCCCCTTGACGATCTTCCCGTTGGTGGCGATCCAGGCCGGGCCGCTGCCGATGTTGCCGGCCTCCAGGCGCCCCTTCTGGTGGGCGCCCAGCAGGCCGAACGTGACCTGCATGATCACGACGTTCTTGGGCGAGACCCGGAGCTTGCTGGCGCGATCCACCTGCCACTTGCCGCCGACGAGGCGGTCCCAGCTGTTGGACGCCCGGTTGTAGCGGTAGCCGATCTTGTTGTACGGATAGGCGAGATCGATCCGCGCCCCCTTGGGGCGGCTGGCGAGAGCGGCGTCGTCGGCGAACTTCCAGGCGGCCTTCTTGGGAGCGGAGGTTGCCCCGATCCGCTTCGCGAGCGCCCGCAGGTGCTTCCCGTCCGAGTAGACGTTGTGCGGCGCGAACCGGTCCGTGGTGCGCCACAGGTACGTGCCGCCCCAGCGGAACTGGTCGGCGTTGTACACCATCTGGCCCTGGCCCTGCGACCGCAGGACGGCCATCGCCTGGGGGCTCCCACCGACGTGCACGTACGCGGCCGTCCACTCGGCTGCCCACTGGACGAAGTACAGGCGGGCGCTGCGCACCGGGCCCACCGACTTCGGGTCGCCTTCCGCGAAGACCATCATGTAGCGCGGGATGCCACCCTCGGCCGGCGCCTGCCAGACGACCGACGCCTGGGTGAAGCCGCTCTGCGGTCGGGCGTCCCAGTGATCGTCGATCATCACGGCGATCGGATGGCGGGCCGCCAGCTTGGGTCGCACCATGACCCCGGTGAGCGGTGCGGCGACCAGGACGGGGGTCGGGACGGGCGTGGGCGCCGGTGACGCGCTGGGCGCCGGTGACGCGCTGGGCGGGTTCGAGGCGGCCGGATCGTTCGACGACGACGGCGTGGGCGGCGAGCTCGTCGACGGGGAGCTCACGGGAGCTCCCGAAGGGTTGACGGCGGTTGCGCTGCCGGACGGTGCCGGGGCCGGGCTCGTGGGGGAGCCGCACGCCACGACGATCGTGGCCACCGCAAGCGCCGCGACGAGGACAGGTCGGAGGCGCGCCCGGGCGCGGCTGACGGGATCGGGTCGAACGTTGAAGGGCTGCATGGCGCGCGGAGAATACTCCCCGCATCGGAATCGGGTGCAGCCGGCCTGGGTTGCGCGGGCGTGCTGCCGCGACGGGCACCGTCCCGGGCCCCGGAGCGGTAGGCTGGACGCTGACGAATTCCGCGGATCACGCGTCCGGCAGTCAGTCGCGCGCCGCCGCCGCGCAGGCCCCGAAGGGGAACGCGATGAACGAACATGCCACCCCGGAACCCGCGTCCAGCCCGCGTCCCCGGCGCCGGCGGAGCGGCCTCGCCGACCCTGCGGTGACCAGCTCCGCGCCGCCCGCGCCGGCGTCCGCGCCGCCCGCGCCGGCGTCCGCGCCGCCCGCGCCGGCGTCCGCGCCGCCCGCGCCCATGCCAGGCACCCCGATCGCGGCCAGCGCAGCCGTCGCGGCCACCGATCCGGGTCCCGTCGTGATCGCGGACCCGCTCCTGCCCGCAACGACCGGGGGAGTCGACGCGGTCGAGGTCGGGCACCTGGCGTTCGAGCGCGGCGCCATCGGCGGCGTCCGCGCCACGGACGTCACCGCCCGGCTGGCCGTGGTCGGGGGGATTGCCGCGAACCAGGTGTCGGTCGAGAGAGGCGTGGTCAGCGGCATGGTCGCCCGCGACGCCACGATCCAGCAGGGCCTGGTGCGGGGCGTGCTCGCCCAGAACGTCCACCTGCAGAGTTCCCTGGTGCGATCCGTCGTGGCGAACCGGGTCGAGGCGGGCCCTTCGACGGCGATCCTCGTCTCGGTGGCCCGGAGCATGGACGGCGAGGCGAAGGTGCTGCTGGACTGGCGGGGCGGCCTGGCGTTCGGGGCGGTGCTCGGGGCGTTCCTGCTCCTGATCCGCCTCTCGCGCCGCTGATCCCGGACGGCCACGCCGCGATTGCTGGCCGCACGACCGGGCCTCCGAACCCGCGCCGCCTGAACCCCCGCCGCCTGGCCGCTGGGCCGTCCGGCCGCTGTGCTCGCGCCAGGTCGGGCCGCCTGCCCGCGGGCCGGGGCGATCTCAGTTGCCGGGGGGAGGCTTCCAGGGCGCGGCGCCATCCGGAACGGAGAAGCGCGTGGCGTCGCCCTCCGCGAGGAGCTTCTGCTGGCGCACCCGGTCCTTGTAGAGCGCGACCGTGCCGGCCGGATCACCGTCGTGCATGATCCGGCCCTTCTCCATCAGGATCGCCCGGCCGCAGAACTCCGTGACGTAGGTCAGGTCGTGGGTCACGAGGACCACCACCCGCGCCCGGCCGATGAGCTCCCGGATGCGCGACTGGCTCTTGGCCCGGAAGGTCTGGTCGCCGGTCCCGAGGACTTCGTCGAGCAGGAGGATGTCGGGGGTGATGGACGTCGCGATGGAGAAGCCGAGGCGCGCCTTCATGCCCATCGAGTACGTCTTCACCGGGGCGTCGATGAAGGCCCCGATGTCGGCGAACTCGATGATCCCCGGGGTCAGGCGGGTCATCTCGTCGTGCTCGATCTGGAGGAACGCGCCCGCCAGGGCGATGTTGTCACGGCCCGTCAGCTCCGAGTCGAAGCCGGCGCCCAGCGTCAGGAGGGTCGAGACGCGGCCGTCGACGGCGATGGTGCCCTCGCTCGGCTGCAGGATCCCCGACAGGGCCAGCAGGAGCGTGCTCTTGCCCGCGCCGTTCGGCCCGATGAGCCCGATTGCCTCTCCATGGCGGATCTGGAGGTCCAGGTGGCGCAGCGCCCAGAAGTGGTTGGGGCCGCGATCCCGCTGCCCGCGCCGCACGATGCCGGAGAGCGAGCCCTTGAGCGTCGTCCGCTTGGTGAGGCGCAGGTCGTAGCGGATCCCGAGGTCATGGACGTCGATGCCGAGCGGCCGATCGTCCTGCAGGTCGCTCACAGGATGCGGGCGAAGGCGGGTTCGACGCGCTTGAAGAACGCGACGGCGAACACCAGGAGGACGGACGAGACGAGCAGGACGACCGCCAGCGACAGGAAGTCCGGCTGGGTCCCGTGGTCCACGGTCTCCGTGCCCCAGATCACCGTCCGGTAGGCCGTGAGGAGGGCCGTGAACGGGTTCAGCCGCATCACCTGCTGGAGCGTCTCGTTCTTCACGTCCCACATCGCGTAGAGCGCCGGCGAGACGTAGAACCAGAGGCGGATCAGGTGGCCCATGACGTTGGCGATGTCGCGGTAGAACGCGTTCGCCGCGGAGAGCACGATGGCCACGGCCAGGCTGAACACGAACTGGACGAAGGCGATCAGCGGGATGGTCAGGACCCACGGGCTCAGCCGGTCGTGGTACGGGATGAACAGGATGGCCAGGGCGATGAGCCCCACGAGGAAGCTGAAGACCTCGGCGAACGACGCGGCCGTGGGCAGCACCAGCTTCGGGAACTGGATCTGCTTGATCAGGGCCTGGCGGGAGACGATGGACGACATGGCCGAGTTGACCGTCGTGGAGAACCACTTCCAGGGAAGGATGGCCGCGAAGAGGAACAGCAGGAAGTCCGGCGTCTGGCGCTGGAAGATCACGGCGAAGAGGAAGTAGTAGACCAGCATCTGGAGGATCGGATCCAGGAGCCACCACAGCTGGCCCAGCGCCGTGTCGGCGTGGGTGCGCTTGATGTCCGCCCCCACGAGGTACCGGACGAGGCGCCAGCGGGCCACCAGCTCGCCGAACCCCTGCCGGGCCAGCGCGATGGTCCCGGGCCGGATGGGCGGCGGCAGTTGCGCCGCCGCAGGTTCGGTGAGGGTCGCCATATCGGCGCGTACGGTACCATCAATCGAGAGGCCGACCCTCCGGCGCGGCCCGTGCCTTCGATGAGTCTTCGGGGACTGGTGCCGACCTCCTCTCCCGCGACCCGCCTCGCCATCCTGACCTTCTCCAACGGACGTTTCGACGCCCGCGCGCGGCGCATCGCGCGATCTGCCGCGGCCGCGGGATACAACGTCGTGATCTACGCCCGGTGGGAGCGCGGGCTTCCCCTGGAGGAGGATGACGAGGGCTTGCGGATCGTCCGGGTCCCCACGGTCCTCAGCATGGCGTTCCCGTTCCTGCGGGGCCGGGCCCGCCGGCGGATCGCCGGGATCCGCGCCGCCGCGTCGGCGCAGCCCGGGGCGGGATCCGCGGATCAGGTATCGGGCGGCTCGTTGTCCGAGCGGCTGGGGCGGGCCGTCCGCGACCCGGTCCCGTACGGCCGGCGCCTGGCCCGGCGCGGCTACCGCGTCATCCGGAACACCCTGCTGGCACCCGTCGCGCGCGCCGTCTCGTGGCCCTTCAGCGGTCTGATCGGGCCGATGGTGATGTTCCCGCTCCGCCCGCTCGCGTGGGCCGCGGCCCTGGAGGATGTGGCCGTCGCTGCGGACCTCTGGCACGGCATGTGGGCCGGATCGCTGCCGGGCCTGGCAGCCCTCAAGGCACGCCACGGCGGACGGACGATCTACGACAGCCGCGACATCTACACCCACGCCCGTGTCTTCGACCGGATGCGCCCCAGGCTGCGCCGGTGGTTCCTGCGCTACGAGCAGCGCTGGGCGCAGCAGGCGGACCTCGTGGTCACGGTGAACGAGGCCTACGCGGACATCCTGGGGCCGCTCCTTGGCGTGGCGCGACCGATCGTCGTCCGCAACTGCCCGGCGACCTACGATCCGCCCGAGGGTCGACCGGACCGGATCCGCGCGGCCCTGGGTCTCCCAGCGCAGACGGCCGTGGTGCTCTACCAGGGCGGCTACCTCTCCGATCGAGGTGTCGAGCAGGGGATGGAGGCGATCCTCCAGGTCCCCGGCGCCCACTTCGCCCTCATCGGCTTCGGCACGCTGCGCGACGAGTACGTCGCGCTGGCCGCGGAGGCCCGCTACCGGGACCACGTCAGCGTGCGGCCGCCGGTCCCGCCGGAGGAGCTCCTCGCATGGACGGCGTCGGCCGACGTCATGCTCATGGCGATCCAGCCGACGTCGCTCAACCACCGCTACACCACGCCGCAGAAGCTCTGGGAGGCCATCGCCGCCGGCGTCCCCGTCGTCGCGTCCGACCTGCCCGGCATGGCCGAGGTCGTCCACGAGGTGGGCTGCGGGGCGCTCTGTGATCCCACCGACCCGGCTTCGATCGCGGCCGCGATCCGTGGCCTTCTCGCCCTCCCGCCCGAGGAGCGCGCCGCGATGCGGTCCCGGACCCTGGCCGCGGCCCGCGGGCGCTACAACTGGGACGCGCAGGCCGAGGTGCTCCTGGCGGGCTACGCGAAGCTCCAGGCGGTATCGTGACCGGATGACTGCTGATCCGGGCGTCCGCCCGCTCGTCCACGTCGTCGGCGCGCGACCCAACTTCGTGAAGGCCGCACCGGTGATCCGGGCCCTCGACGCGGCGGGCGTGGCCCAGCGCGTGATCCACACCGGCCAGCACTACGACGACGCCCTGTCCGGCGTCTTCTTCGCCGACCTGGCGCTGCCGGCGCCCGACGTGAACCTGGGCGTCGGGTCGGGCTCCCACGCCCGGCAGACGGCCGCGCTCCTCGTGGCCCTCGAGGAGACCTTCCTGGCGGATCGCCCGTCGCTCGTCGTCGTCTACGGGGACGTCAACTCGACCCTCGCGGCCGCGCTCGTGGCAGCCAAGCTGCTGCTCCCGCAGGCGCACGTGGAGGCCGGCCTCCGCAGCTTCGACATGTCGATGCCGGAGGAGGTGAACCGGCTCGTCGCGGATCGCCTGGCCGACCTGTGCTTCGCGACCAGCGGCGATGCCGTGGAGAACCTCCGGAGCGAGGGCGTCCCCGCCGACCGGATCCACCTCGTGGGCAACTCCATGATCGACTCGCTGGAGGTCGCCCGCCCCAGGCTGGATCCGGCGGCCGCGCGCGCCATGGCCGGGATCCCCGACGGGCCGTACGGCGTCGTGACGCTGCACCGGCCGGGCAACGTCGACGAGCCCGGTCGGACGCGCGCCCTGGTCGACGGGCTGGCGGCCGCGGCCGCCCTGCTGCCCCTCGTCTTCCCGGTGCATCCCCGGGGTCGCGCCGCGCTCGAGGCAGCCGGGCTGGGCGGCGTGCAGGGCGTGCGCATGATCGAGCCGCTCGGGTACATGGACTTCCTGTCGCTGGTCGCCGGGAGCGCCGTCGTCGTGACCGACTCGGGAGGCGTCCAGGAAGAGACCTCCATCCTGGGCGTGGCCTGCCTGACCGTCCGCCCGAACACCGAGCGGCCCGTCACGATCACGCACGGGACGAACCGCCTCGTGCTGCCGGACGACGTCCCCGCCGCGGTGGCGGCCGCGCTCGCCGCGGGACGCCCCGGCCCGCGCCGCCCGCCGCTGTGGGACGGGCACGCCGGGGAGCGAATCGCGTCGATCCTGGCCGCCTGGCTGGCGGGTCGCGAGCCGGAGGCGGCGTCGTCGTGACTGCCCGGCGGCGGCCGGTGGCGATGGTCGTCCACAGCTACTACGAGGAGGATCCCCGGGTCCGCCGCCAGGCTGAGACCCTCGTCCGCGCCGGGAGGCCCGTCGACGTCTTCTCCCTTCGCCGCCCGGGCGACGCGGCGCAGGGGATGCTGGAGGGCGTGCGCATCACGCGCCTCGACGTCCAGCGCCACCAGGGATCGCCCATCGCCACGTACCTCGCCGAGTACACGGAGTTCCTGGCGCGGGCGACCTTCTCCCTGGCGCGGGCCCACCGGCGGCGGCGCTATGCGCTGGTCCAGGTGGCGACGCCGCCCGACTTCCTGGTGTTCGCCGCGCTGCCCCTGCGCCTGGCCGGCGTGCCGGTGATCCTGGACCTCCACGAGGCGACGCCGGAGTTCTTCCGCTCGCGCTGGCCCGGTGCGTCGAACCCGCTGACGATCGGCGCTCTCACCCTCGTGGAGCGCCTGTCGGCCGCGGTCGCGAGCCGGGTCCTCTCCGTCAACCAGGCGCGGCACGAGCGCCTGGTCGCGCTCGGGATCCCCGAAGCGAAGCTGGCGGTCGTCCGCAACGGCCCCGTCCTGGCCCGGTTCGACCCGGCAGCGCATCCGACCCGGCCGTTCATGGCCGACGGCGTGCTCCGCCTCGCCTATGCCGGTGCCCTGACGCCGCTGTACGGCCTCGAGGACGTCGTGGAGGCGGTTGCCGTCCTCGCCCGGGAGCGCCCGGATCTTGCCGTCGTCGCGGACCTGTACGGGCGGGGCGACAGGGCCGAGGCCCTGGCCCGGCGCGCGGACGGCCTGGGCATTGCCGACCGGGTCGCGTTCCATGGCCGGATCGGCCTCGACGACGTGGCCGGCGCGCTGGCCGCGGCCGACGTCGTGCTGTCGCCGATTCGACGGACGCGGTTTTCCGAGATCAGCCTCTCCACCAAGGTCTTCGAAGGGGCCGTCATGAACAAGCCGGTGGTTGCCGCCGACCTTCCCGCGGCCCGTGCCGAGTTCGACGCCGACATGCTGGCCTGGTACGCGCCGGACGA
This sequence comes from uncultured Chloroflexia bacterium, assembly GCA_963810065.1. Classification (GTDB taxonomy): domain Bacteria; phylum Chloroflexota; class Limnocylindria; order Limnocylindrales; family CSP1-4; genus CTSoil-043. The sequence continues at coordinate 163,055 of CAWELX010000007.1, forward strand.
TGTCGCGGACCTCGCCCGCGCGATTGCCCGCGTGGCCGACGACGCCGCCTGGCGCGAAGGCGCCGTGGAGCGGGCGGCGGCACGGGCGCGAACGCTGGCCTGGGACGGCGAGGCGCCGCGCTACGAGGCGCTCGTCGAGGCGCTGGCCCGCGACCCGGTATCCTCCTGACCGGAGGCCAGGGATCACGCCACAGGAGGCGTCGTGAGAGAGGATCGTTCCATCGCGGTCGTCGGGCTCGGCTATGTCGGGCTCCCGCTGGCGCTCGGCTTCATGGAGGCCGGGGTCCGCGTCGTCGGCATCGACGCGAGCCCGCGGCGGGTGGACGAGCTGAACAGCGGCCACTCGCCGATCGAGGACATCTCGGACGAGCGGCTGGGCGCGGCCCTGGAGGCGGGCTTTCGCGCCGTGGCGCCGGACCCCGGTGCGGTGGGTGCCGCTGACGCGATCTTCGTGTGCGTTCCGACGCCCGTCACGCCGACCCGGGATCCCGACCTCGGCCCGGTCCTCACCGCCGCCGAGCTGGTGCGCTCCGGGTTGCGGGCCGGCCACCTGGTGGTCCTCCAGTCCACCACGTTCCCGGGCACGACCTCGGGCCCCTTCCGGGCCGTCCTTGAGCGCGAGACCGGCCTGCGCGCCGGCGCCGACTTCGACCTGGCGTTTGCGCCCGAACGCGTCAACCCGGGCGACCCGGCGAGCTCCGGCAAGCTCGTGCCGCGGCTCGTCGGGGGCTCGACGCCGGCCGCGACGGCCCGGGCGGCGGCGCTGCTCCGCCACATCAACGACACCGTCGTCGAGCTCTCGTCGCCCGACGCCGCGGAGATGGCCAAGCTCCTGGAGAACGTCTTCCGCAACATCAACATCGCGTTCGTGAACCAGCTCGCCCTCCTCTGCGAGCGGATGGGGCTCGACGTCTGGGAGGTCATCGACGCGGCCGCCACCAAGCCGTTCGGCTTCATGAAGTTCACGCCGGGCCCCGGCGTCGGCGGCCACTGCATCCCCGTGGACCCCTACTACCTCGCCTGGCGCGCACGCGAGTTCGACTTCACCGACCGCTTCATCGAGCTGGCCGCGGACGTCAACGTGGCGATGCCGCGGCACGTCGTGGACCTCGCCGCCGAGGCGCTCAACGACCGCTCGCGCAGCCTCCGGGGAGCCAGGGTCGGCGTCCTGGGCGTCGCGTTCAAGCCCGACGTGGGCGATGCGCGCGAGGCGCCGGCCGAGCACATCCTGGCCCTGCTTCGCGAGCGCGGCGCCGACGTGCGCTTCCACGATCCGCACATCGCGGCCTTCCGCGATGCGACCGGGCGGATCGACGCGTCCACCCCGCTCGACGAGGTGCTGGGCTGGGCGGACCTGGCCGTGGTCGTGACCGCCCACCGGGCGATCGACTGGGACACGGTCTTCGAGCGCTCGGACCTCATCCTGGACACCGTGAACGTGTCGCGTCGCCAGGCTCCGCGCCCCCGCCAGGTGCTGCGCCTGGGAGCCCGCTGGAGCGCCTGACCCGCGTTCTCAGCCGGTGGGAGCCAGGCGCCGTCGCAGCTCCTCGATGAACGTCCGCGAGATCGCGGCCGGGTCGTGGCGCAGGGCGATCTCGCGAGCCGCGGCGACGGCGGCGGGGGTGGCCACCTCGGGGGCCCGGCGCAGCGCCTCCACGAAGCCGTCGTGGTCGCCGGGCTCGTAGAGGCGCGCCACGCGATCGTCGAGGATCTCCACGGCCACCGCCATGCGCGGGGCGATCACCGGGACGCCGAACGTCAGGGCCAGCAGGATGACGCCCGAGTTGAGGGAATCGCGGTGGCCCAGGACGGCGACGTCGGCCGCCCGGAAGAACGCCGCCACGCGCTCGACGGGCACCCGCCGCGGGAAGGCGGCCACGCCGGGAGCGACGTCGAGCGCCAGGATCAGCTCGTCGGTCTCCGGGCCCGGCGGAGCGTGGCCCGCCACGACCAGCCGCCGCGCGTCGGCCGGGCGGCCGGCCGCCTGCCACGCGGCCACGATCGCGGGGATCCGCTTGTAGGGGCGGAGCGCGCCGAAGGCGAGGCCCACGAGCTCCTCGGGGAACAGGCCCAGCTGGTAGCGGGCCTCGGTCCGCGAGATCGCGTCCGGGTACACGCCGAGGTAGCTGGGGTGGGGGATGACGGCGAGGCGATCGGGCGGGATCGTGAACAGGGGTTCCGCGTCCGCGGGTGTCGATGCGGCAAGCACGTGGACGAGGTCGGCTCGCTCTACCACGCCGCGCCGCACGCGGATCGCCTCGTCCGCGAACCGCGCGTCGTGAGGCATCACGTTGTGCACCGTCCAGGCGATCCGGCATCCCCGGTCCCGGAGCCGGTCGAGGCGGGCGAGGAACGCGTCGGCGAGCGCGCCGGCCTCCTCCCGCGTCGCCGCGGCCTCCGTCACACCTTTCAGCCAGTGCAGGTGGAGCACGGTCCGGACGCGTCCCCGGGCGAGGTCGACGACCGCGTCCGCATCGGCGAGGTCGGCCAACGGCAGGGCCACGACGCCACGCTCCCAGCCCTCGGCGTAGAGCAGCTCCTGGAACGGGTTGTTGCGCGATAACGGGTGGTACAGGACGAGCAGCGGCTCCGGGTGCCCGGCCGCCTCCAGGAACTGCACGGCGCGGATCGCGTCGAAGACGGCGGGTGTGCTCATCCGCGGCCCGCCCGCGCCGCCCGCGCGTGGGCGTACGCGGCCTCGAACCGGGGCACGTTCGCGGCCCACGACCGCTCGCGCACCACCCACGCATGACCCGCGTCCGCGAGCCTCGCGGCGAGGGCAGGGTCGTCCATCAGGCGCTCGAGGCACGCCACCAGCGCCCCGACGTCGTCCGCCGGGAAGGCCAGGCCGCGCTCGTCCGGCGCCGCGATCTCCGTCAGCGCGGGCAGGTCGGCCACCACGAGGGGACGGCGCATCGCCATCGCCTCGTACGGCTTCAGGGGGGTCACGTGGCGCGCCGCCCGCTCATCGCGACGGGGCACGACGAACGCGTCCAGGGCGGCGTAGTAGTCCGTCACCTCCGCGTGGGGGACCGCCCCGGTGAAGACGACCGTGCCCCCGGCCCTGACCGAGCGGGCGCGGTCCTCCAGCTCGCGGCGCCGGGTGCCGTCGCCCACGATCAGGCACGTCGCGTCGCGGCCGCGGGCGCGGAGCCGGGCGGCCGCCTCGATGAGCAGCTCCTGGTTCTCGCGGGGGTGGTCCAGGTTGCTGATGTAGCCGAAGACGAAGCCGTGCAGGCCGTGGCGGGCCCGCAGCTCGGCGGATGGCGGCCGGGGCGTGAACCGGGCGGCATCCACCCCGTTCGGGACCACGAAGACCTTCTCCGCGGGGACGCCGCGGGCGATGATGTCCTCGCGCATCGCCTCGGCGATCGTGACGACGGCGTCGGCGCCGGCCATGGCGCGCGTCTCGGCGGCCATCCTGCGCCGGCCGAGCTCGGCTTCCTCTGCGCCCTCCCGACGCGACCACGTCGCCTCGAAGAACCCCCTGACCTCGTACACCAGCGGCAGCAGGTACCGCTCGCGCAGTGCGAGGCCGACGAGGGCGATCTCGTAGCCGCGGTGGCCGGATCCCGCGTGCAGCATGGCCGGGCGCTCGCCCTCGACCACCCGCGAGGCCGCCCAGGCGTAGTCCTCCAGGTAGCGATCGGGCGGGACCTCGGCGGGGTAGGCCTCGCCCAGGTCCAGGCGATGGAAGCGCATCTCGTCGATCGTCTCGACTGCCGGCGCGACGCGGCCGGCCGACCGCGGGAAGCCGAGGGCCGTGACCGCGACGGGGTCGAGGCCCGCGTCGCGCTGCGCGGACATGTTGTAGTGGCTGCGCATCGTGTAGCCGCTCTGGCGGTCGGGAACCGACACCTTGAGGAGGTGCAGGACGCGGCCGGGGGACGCCGACTCGATCGGCCGGGCGGGCCCCGGGACGCGCGGCAGCCAGGCAGGGTCGCTCTCGCGCAGCATCCCGACGAGGCGGCGGTCCAGCTCCGTGCGCTCGGGGGTGTCCGCGATGCGGCGGAGCTCCCGCAGGCCGGCCAGGCTGGCGCTGATCTCGCCGGCCCGGAACCACGCCTGGCGGCGGATCTCGTGGGCCGGCACGTTGCGAGGGTTCGTCGCCAGGACGGCCTCGGCCGCCGCCGCCGCGTCCTCCAGGCGCCCTTCGTCCAGGGCGCGGTGGGCACGGCCGAGCCGCCGCGGGTCGAGACGTGGCTCGTTGCGGCTCTCCTTCCACCCGGCGGGCGCGCGCCCGGCAACGAGGTCCAGCACGGCCCGCCCGACCGCAAGCGCCGCGGCGTCGCGCGGGGGCGGGAAGACGCGGATCCCACGCCGCAGCGTGTCCCGCACGCCTGGGCGGAGACGCGCGGCTGCCGATCGGAGCACTGGATCGTCCATCGGGGGCTACGGTACCATCGCGCGCCGCCACCCCGACCGCCACGTCGTACCCTGCCGGAGCCGGATCAGCGTCAGTGTCGCGCGCGGCGCCGCGCCCCTGGGCGTGCGGCGCCGATGTTGCCGCTTCTTCATCCGGATGACATCGGCGGCGCAGCCCGGTTCTGCCGCCCCGGTGCGGTACGATGCGCCGGGCCCTGCGCCGTGGCGCCGCGCCCCCGAGATCCGAACTCCACGTCGACAAGAGGAACCATGACCTTCCGCGCTCGTCCGACGACGCGGACCGGCCGCCGCAGCGGCTACGAGTCCGATCACCGCCGGAACCTGTACTTCACCCTCGGCTTCGGCGCCGTCGTCGTCCTCGCCGTCCTCCTGCTGGTCGGTGCCGGCGTCGCCAGCTGGTACGACGAGCACCTGGCTCCCGTCGCCAAGGTGAACGGCGAGACGATCACGAAGGACGCCCTGCGGGAGCGGGTGGCGCTGGAGACGTTCCGCCTCGACACGCTCCAGACGCAGACCAGCAACAAGGTGAACGACGGCCACATGTCGGCGGCGCAGGGCACCCAGCTGGTCAACTTCATTGACCAGCAGCGGCAGGAGATCGGCAGCCTGGCCTACGAGCGCGAGATCGACACGACGCTCCTCCTGCAGCTCGCCCCCAAGCAGGGCGTGCAGGTCAGCCCGGCCGAGATCGATGCCCAGATCACGAAGGACGCCACGATCCCGGAGAGCCGCCACACGTACCAGATCCAGGTGACGCCGGAGACGAGCACGGGCGCCACGGAGCCGACGCAGGCCCAGAAGGACGCCGCCAGGAAGAAGGCCGACGGGCTGCTGGCCGACCTCAAGAGTGGCACGTCGTGGGACGATGTCGTGAAGGCGTCCGGCGACGCCGACGCGGCCGAGACGAAGGGCGATCTGTACTTCCTGGAGAAGGGCACCACGAGTCCCGACAAGGCCTTCGTGGACGCGATCTTCGCTCTCGCCGCCGCTCCCGGCTACACCGAGGTGATCGAGGGTGTCGACGGCATCTACCGGATCGGCCGAATGACGGAGATCTCCGCCGAGCTCGTGGATCCGAACTTCATGCAGCGGGCAATCGATGCCGGCGTCAACGAGGCGGCCTACCGGCGGGCCGACGAGGCGATCGTCGCCCGCGACAAGATCGACGCGCAGCTGGTGGCGGAGGTGGTCGACAAGCCGTCCGAGCAGCGGAGGACCGCGGAGCTTGCGCTCGAGAACAACGGCGGCGATCCGATCACCCCGGGCTCCGTGCTCGTGAAGCACCTCCTGTACTCGCCCAAGGACGACCCCCAGGGGGCCGCGGCGCTCGCGGCCGACGACCCGGCGTGGAAGGCTGCCGAAGACGAGGCGAAGAACGCCTACGCGGAGCTCAAGGCCGGGACGGAACGCTTCGTGGACCTGGCGCCCGCGAGCGACGACTCGTCGTCTGGCGCGGCGAACGGCTTCCTTCCGTACTTCCCGGAGGACGGCTCGCAGCTTGACCCGGCCTTTGCCGCGGCGATCTTCGCCGACGGCCTGGTACCCGGGCAGCTCCTGGCTCCGGTGAAGTCGGCGTTCGGCTGGCACGTCATCCAGTTCGTCACGACGGACGACCCCGCGGTGCGCTCGCAGAAGCTGGCAACCGAGTTCGCGAAACCCGGCACCGACCGCTCGAAGCTCGTGGCGGAGAATTCCATCGCCGCTTCGGCGGCCAAGGGCGGCGAGCTCGGCTGGGTCGCGCGCTACCAGCTGGCGAAGGATGCCGAGGACGCCATCTTCGCCACGCAGGCGAACGGCCTCTCGACGGGGGTCCAGGGCGACGGCCTCACCTTCTACCAGGTGGCCGAGATCGCCACCCGGTTGCCGGACCCGGAGCAGGCGACGACGCTGCGCGACAACGTCTTCGCCAACTGGTACCAGGGAATCAAGGGAGATCCCGACCAGACGACGATCGAGCGGCTCCTCTCGTCCACCGGAGCCTGACCGGGAGGTCGCGTGCTCGACGACCTTCTTGCCGAGGCGCGGCGCCGCTGGGGCCTCGATCCCGCGGACGGCATCGCGATCATTCCGGCGGAACGCGTGGTGGCGACGCCGCTGGAGCCGTCGCGGCCCGTGCTCGTTCTCCCGCTGGCCGTGCTGGGGACGGCGGTTCCCGCGGAACCGCCCCTCCCGCTCCCCGGCCGCCACGGTCCGGCGGGCGGCGACGCCCTCGCGGTGCTGCGACGTCTCTACCCGGCCGACCATCCCGTCGGGCGGTTCGGCGTGACGGAGGGGACGACCATCGCCGCGCTCGCGGCCGGGGATCTCGCGGCGCCGCTCTACCTCGCCCCGGTCGCGCCGGAGCTGGCCGCCGCCTCACCATGGGCGATGCCCTGGATCTCGAACCGGCTGCGGGCCCCGGACGGATGCCCGTGGGATCGCGAGCAGACCCACGAATCGCTCCGCAACCATCTCCTCGAAGAGGCCTACGAGGTCTACGACGCGCTGGCAGGCGGCGCCACGCCCGAGCTTGCGGGTGAGCTGGGCGACCTGTGGCTGCAGGTCGTGCTGCACGCCCAGCTCGCCGCCGAGGCCGGCGTCTTCGACCTGGCCGACGTCCAGGCGGCGATTGCCCGCAAGATCGTCCATCGCCACCCCCATGTCTTCGGCGACGCGAAGGTCGAGACCGCGACCGACGTGAACCGCCAGTGGGAGCGAATCAAGCAGGCGGAGCGCGCGGCCGCTGCCGCCGCCACGGCCGACGACGGCGAGCCGGCGCCCGTCCCGAAGAGCGCCCTGGACGGTGTCAGCCGCGCCATGCCGGCGCTCGCGGCAAGCCAGGAGATGCAGGAGCGCGCCGCCCACATCGGCTACGACTGGCCCAGCGTGGACGGCATCCTGGCCAAGGTCGCGGAGGAGCTGGCCGAGCTGGCCGCGGCCGCCGATCCTGCGGGCCGCACCGAGGAGCTCGGCGACCTCCTGATGGTCGTGGTGAACCTCGCGCGCCATCACGACGTCGAGGCGGAGGCGGCGCTGCGGGCCGCGAACGAGAAGTTCCGCCGGCGCTTCGGCATCGTGGAGCGCCTGGCGGCGGAGCGCGGCGTCGCCCTGCGCGACCTGTCCTTCGCGGGGCTCGACGAGCTGTGGGATGCGGCCAAGGCCGAGCTGGCGCGCGCGCCGAGGCCCGGGACCGGGACCGGACAGTGCCCGCGGCGGGGATCGGGGCCGAGTCACCGCAGCGCAGGCGGCAGGGGCCGGAGCCGGCGCCGCCGCCGGAGCCGCGGCAGGGCCCCGAACGAATGCCGCGGCACAACGTCGGCCGGCAGGCAACAATGGGTCGCAGGAGGTGTCGCGATGACGATCGGCAACCGGGCCGTCCTTCGCCCGTCGGGCCGCCGGCCGGATGAGCTGCGGCCCGTGACGATGACGCTGGGCGTCCAGAAGTGGGCCGAGGGTTCGTGCCGGATCCGCGTCGGCGACACGGAGGTCCTGTGCGCCGCCACGATCGAGGACCGGGTCCCGCCGCACCTTCGCGGCAAGGGCAGCGGCTGGGTCACGGCCGAGTACTCCATGTTGCCGCGCTCGACCGCGGAACGGACGCAGCGCGAGGCGACGGCCGGGAAGGTCGGCGGGCGGACCCACGAGATCCAGCGCCTCATCGGGCGCTCGCTGCGCGGCGTGGTGGACCTCGGACGGCTGGGCGAGCGGACCGTGACGGTGGACTGCGACGTGCTCCAGGCGGACGGCGGCACGCGCACCGCCAGCATCACCGGCGGGTACGTGGCCCTCGCCGCGGCCCTGCATCACCTACGGGATGGAGCGCCTGCTGGTGGCCAAGGTCGCCGCGGTCTCCGTCGGCATCCACGACGGCGTCGCGGTGCTCGACCTCGACTACGCGGAGGACCGGGTCGCGGAGGTCGACTTCAACGTGGTGGGGACCGACGCCGGGCGGTACGTCGAGCTGCAGGGCACGGCGGAGGGCAAGGCCTTCTCGAGGGACGACCTCGCAGCGCTCCTGGACCTCGCGGGGGCCGGCCTCGCGGACCTCTTCGAGGCCCAGGCAGCCGCCCTCGCCACCGTGAAGCGGTGACCGTCCGGCAACCGCCCACGAGCCGCCCGCGGCTGCTGGTCGCCACGCGGTCGCGGCACAAGCTCGCCGAGCTGCGCGACCTCCTGCGCCTCCAGCGGGCGGAGCTGGTGGACCTCGACGACGTCGGCATCGCCGACGAGGTGGAGGAGATGGGGGCCACCTTCGCCGCCAATGCCGCCATCAAGGCCCGGGCCTACGCGCGTCGTTCCGGCCTGCCGACCCTCGCCGATGACTCCGGGCTGGAGGTGGATGCCCTCGGCGGGGGACCCGGGGTCCGGACGCGCCGCTACGCCGGCGAGCAGGCGACCGACGAGGAGAACAACGCCAGGCTCCTGGCCGCCCTCGCCGGCCTCCCACCCGCCCGCCGCGGCGCGCGCTACCGCTGCGTGCTGGCCCTCGCCCTGCCCGAGCAGGCCGGGCCGCGGGGCGGCCTGCCGGTCCACCTGGCTCGGGGCACGTTCGAGGGCCGGATCGGCACGGCGCCGCGCGGCGCCAACGGCTTCGGCTACGACCCGATCTTCGAGCCCGCGACGGAGCCGCCCGGCGGCGCGACGGTCGGGGAGTGGCCGGCCCAACGCAAGCAGGCGCTCTCGCACCGGGCGCAGGCCGCCCGGCGCATGGCGCCGCACCTCGCACGCGAGGGCTTCTGACGCTGATCGGGCTACACTCAGGACCGACCGCGCGGTCGTGCGCGACGCCGGTCTTCGTGCAGCTCATGGGAGACCCGCTCACCTCGTGACTTCCTCCGACGTCCGGCCCGCCGCGGACCCGACCGCCGGCTTCCGCCCGGACCTCGAGGGCCTCCGCGCCGTCGCGGTCGTCCTCGTCCTCCTGTACCACGCGTCGGTCCCCGGGTTCTCAGGGGGCTACGTCGGCGTCGACGTCTTCTTCGTCCTCTCGGGGTTCCTCATCACGGGACTCCTGCTCCGCGAGGTGCGCCGCACCGGGACCATCTCGCTGCCGAACTTCTACGCGCGGCGGGCGCGGCGCCTCCTGCCGGCGTCGGCGCTCGTCCTGCTCGTCACGATCGTCGCCACGGCGATCATGATGCCGCCGCTCCGCGTACCGGAGGTCGCGGGCGACGCTGCGTCCGCGGCGCTCTACGTGTCGAACATGCGCTTCGCCTTCCAGGCCACCGACTACCTCCAGGCGGAGCTCGCCCCGTCGCCGGTGCTCCACTTCTGGTCGCTCAGCGTCGAGGAGCAGTTCTACGTCTTCTGGCCCGCGATCGTCCTGCTGATCGCCCGCGGCCGCGGCAATGTCGACCGGCGCATCGGGATCGCGGCGGGCGTCATCGCGGTCGTCTCGTTCGGCCTGTCGCTGTGGCTCACCGGGGCCAACCAGCCATGGGCGTTCTTCTCCCTGCCCACCCGGGCCTGGGAGCTGGGCCTCGGCGCCTTCCTCGCCATCGGCGCGGCCCACCTGGCGCGGATCCCCGTCCGTCCCGCCGCGATCCTGGCGTGGATCGGCCTCGCCATGGTCGCCCTGTCCGGCATCGTCCTGAGCACGAGCACGCCCTTCCCGGGCGTGGCGGCCCTCCTGCCCACGATCGGGAGCGCCCTGATGATCGCGGGGGGCTTCCGGCAGAGCGCCCTGGCCCCCGGGCGCTGGCTCTCGACGGCCGTCCCGAGCTTCCTGGGGCGGATCTCCTACTCGCTGTACCTGTGGCACTGGCCGCTGCTGGTGCTCCCGGCCGTCGCGCTCGGCACCGCGCTTCCGTGGTGGGCCCGCGGAGCCCTCGTCCTCCTCGCCGTCGTCCTGGCCGCAGCCACCCAGCGCTGGGTGGAGGATCCCTTGCGCCGCGGGATCCGGATCGGCACGCTGCCCCGCCGGAACCTCGCGATGGCCGGCGCGCTGACCCTGGTCGTCGCGACCGTCTCGCTCGGGATCGGCGCCCGGAGCGCGAACGCGCTGCAGGGGACGGTGGCCAGCGACCCTTCCGGCGACGAGAATGACCTCGACAAGATCCTCACCGGGCTCGCGTCACCCACGCCGCCTGCGGCGAGCCCGACCGCGGGCCCGACCGCGGGCTCGACCGCGGGCCCGACCGCGGGCTCGACCGCGGGCCCGACCGCGGGCACCGGTTCCACGCCGGCGCCCGGCGCCACGCCAGCCGCCTCGCCCGGCCCCGATCCGTCCGGCGGAACCGCCGCTCTCCCAGCCACTCCCGCCGGCCCGGTCCCGGAGGGCCTGCGCCCCTCCCTTGCCGACGCCCGGACCGACAAGCCGATCCCGTACGACGACGGCTGCCACGTCAACCAGGAGGACATCCTGTCGGGGCCCTGCACCTACGGCGATCCGAATTCGTCCACGACGGTGGTGCTGTTCGGCGACAGCCATGCCCTGGCCTGGTTCCCCGCCGTCGAACGGCTGGCGACAGAGCGTGGCTGGCGCCTCCTCAACCTCACGAAGTCGGCCTGCTCGTCGGTCGACGTGACGGTCTGGAACTCGATCCTCAATCGTGCCTACACCGAGTGCGACCAGTGGCGCGAGAACTCGTTCCGGCGCATCGAGAAGGAGCATCCCGCCCTGGTGCTCCTCGCGAACAGCCGGACGTTCAGCGCCGTCGGGCCCGACGGCACGACCATCCTGGAGGGTGCCGATCGGACCGCCGCATGGCGCCAGGGCATGGCGAGCACCCTGGAACGCCTGACGCCCGCCGCCGACCAGGTCGTCGAGATCGGCGACACGCCGCGATCCGACTTCGACGTGCCCGTCTGCCTCTCCGGCCACCGGGACGACGCGCTGGAATGCGCGACGCCCTTCGATCGCTCGGTGAGCCTGGGCTGGCGTGCCGAGGAGCGGGCCGCGGCGGCGCGGGGTGGGGTGGGGTTCGTCGATCCCACGCCGTGGGTCTGCCCGTCCGGCCCGTGCCCGGCCGTCATCGGCAACTTCATGGTCCTCCGCGACGAGCACCACCTGGCGACCCCGTTCTCGGCTGCCCTCGCCCGGCGCCTGGGCGATGCCATCGGGGTCGTGACCGCGACACGCTGACCCGGCGGCGGCGCCCGACGCCGGGCGCGCCGGGACCGGCGGCGGCGCTGCGACTGCCGCCGGCCGTCGATGCCCTCAGCTGAGCAGATTCGGCCAGGCGGCGGTCACGAGCTGCCCCAGCAGGAACGACGCGGCGTTTGCCGCCAGCGAGACAAGGATCGCCCGGGGGGCCGAGAGCCCCCGGAAGACGGCCCAGTAGAAGACCGCCTCGGCCGCAACCGCCCAGCCCTCCGCGACGACGAGGTATTCGGGGGTCCCGACGAGCAGGAGCTGGGTGAAGATGAACCAGACCGCCGGATGGCTCGCCAGGTTGGCGAAGAGGGCCAGGAGAACCAGCCGCGACCGGCTGGGCTCGTACCCGCGCAGCAGGAACGCGACGAGCGGGACCTCGACCGCAAGCGTGAGCAGGAAGGCCTTGAACCAGAGGTCGACGGGGAAGAACACGTCTACGGCCCCGGCACGAAGCGGACAGCGGTGGCGAGGCCGGCGGACGGCGCTGCCGTCGAGGGCGAGCGCGGCGTGGACCTGCCACGCGACGCGGCGACGAGCGCCACCGCGCCGGGGGACGCCAACGCGAAGGGGAACGCCACCGCGAAGAGGAAGGCTGGCTTCGCTCGCAACTCACTCTCCCGGGGACACGCCTGGTCCTGGCGGCAGGGAACGAGCCCGCGCCGGCCAGTGGCGCTCGGCCCAGCGACCCGCCCCGATCGCTGCCGAAGAGACGATAAGCCGGCGCCTCGCGTTGCACCAGGCGCCCAGGGCACCGCAGGTCCCGTGCGTCGCCCCGGGTGGCGCCCGGCGGTCAGGCGCCGGCGCTACGCCGTGCGGCAGACCAGGGTCCACTCCCCACCTTCAAGGACGGCGGCAACCCGGCCCATCCGTCCGTCCGGCATGCGACACGGGTAGTCGGTCAGCGAGTGATCGGCGTCGCCGAAGACCGAGTCGGCGGCCCAGGCCGCCCACGCTCCGGCGGCGATCGGCGGCAGCGCCTCCTCGCCGGCAGCGCCCGCTGCGCGCGCCACGTCGGCGTTCCTCCCGGGCCGCAGGAGATACAGGCCGAAGACGGCCAGAGGCAGATTCGCGTTGCGCATGACCCCCTCCTTGCGCCGGTCGTCGAGCCGGCGCCTCCCCTCGCGAGATGCTCGGACCACGGGCCCCGGCCGTGCCTCACCGCCGCGACGCCGCGAGGGCGACCACCGCGAGGACGACCGCCGCGATGGCGGCCCGAGCAGGCCCACGTGCCCTCCCGGTTGGCGGAGTGTACGGTGCCCGGGCGCGACCGGAAACCCTGGCTCGGGCTCGCTGCGACCGCGCATGCCATGATCGAGGCATGACCCAGCAGTTCGCGCGGGTGCCGGCCGACGCCGGCGAGGTCGTGCGCCAGGTGCGCGGCTTCGGCGGCGTTCCCTGGTCCCGGCTGTTCCGGTACCTGCGCCCCCACCTGGCGCTCTTCTCGGTCGCGATCGTCGCCCTGCTGCTGGGGTCCGCCGTCGGGCTCGTGTTCCCGCTCGTCGTCGCCGGGATCACCAGCCAGGTGGTCGTGGGCGGCAATCCCGGCACGCTCGACAGCCTGATCCTGGTCCTGGTCGGCCTGTTCTGCGTCCAGGCCGTCGCGAGCTTCGTCCAGACATGGCTGCTGGGCGTGGTGGGTGAGCGCGTCGTCGCCCAGCTCCGGGGAGAGCTCTACGGCCGCCTGGTGACGCTCTCGCTCGACTTCCACGGGCAGCGGCGCGTCGGCGAGCTCGTCTCGCGCCTGTCCAGCGACGTGACGCTCGTGCGCACGATGCTGACCCAGACGATCACCAGCCTCCTCTCCTCGCTCGTCGCGCTCGTGGGCTCCGTGATCATCCTCTTCACGCTCAGCCCGAGCCTGCTCCTCGTGGTGCTGCTCCTCGCGCCGGCCCTGATCGCGGTGGCCATCGTCTTCGGCCGCCCGCTCCAGCGGGTGAGCACCCAGGTCCAGGACATGATCGCCCGCAGCACCACCACCGCCGAGGAGGTGCTCTCCGGGATCCGCGTGGTGAAGAGCTACGTGCGGGAGGATTGGGAGCTGCAGCGCTATGACGCCGACCTGCAGGGCGTCGTCGCGGCCGGCTCGCGCCTGGCCCTCTGGCGGGCCGGCTTCGGCGCGGTGATGGGCTTCCTGGGCTTCGGCGCGGTCGCGGCGCTGCTCTGGTACACGGGGCACCAGGTGATCGAGGGCCAGCTGGGCGTCGGGACGCTCACCGGCTTCCTCCTCTACGGCGTGGCCATCGGCGCCAGCCTCGGGACGATCGCAGGCCTGTACGGGCAGTTCCGCGAGGGGACCGGCGCCGTCGCGCGCGTCTTCGAGATCATCGACACGCGGCCGACCATCCTCGACGCGCCGGATGCCACGCCGATCGGCGCCGTCGAGGGGCGCATCACCTTCGACGGCGTCACCTTCGGCTACGACCCGGAGCGGCCCGTCCTCCGCGACGTCGAGCTGGAGATCGCGCCAGGCGAGAGCGTGGCCCTCGTCGGTCCGTCCGGCTCCGGCAAGACGACGCTCGTGGGCCTCATCCCCCGCCTGTGGGACGTCTCGGCGGGAGCGATCCGCGTGGACGGCCGCGACATCCGGGACGTCACGATGACCAGCCTGCGCGAGCGGATCGGCCTCGTCGCCCAGGAGGCGACCCTCTTCGGCGGGACGATCCGCGACAACATCCGCTACGGGCGCCTGGACGCGACCGATGCGCAGCTCGTCGAAGCGGCCGAAGCGGCCAATGCCCACGCCTTCATCAGCGAGCTCCCCGACGGCTACGACACGGTCGTGGGCGACCGCGGCTCACGCCTCTCGGGCGGGCAGCGGCAGCGGGTGGCCATCGCCCGGGCCATCCTCAAGGACCCCCGCATCCTGCTGCTCGACGAGGCGACCAGCTCGCTCGACAACGAGTCGGAGCGGCTGGTGCAGGAGGCGCTGGACCGCCTCAAGGTGGGCCGGACCACGATCATCGTGGCCCACCGACTCTCCACGATCCGCGCCGCCGACCGGATCGCGGTCCTCGACGACGGCTGGCTCGTGGAGCTGGGCACGCAGGACGAGCTGCTGGCCCACGACGGGCTCTACGCGCGCCTGCACCGCCTGCAGTTCACGGTCGAGTCGCCCGCCGACGTTTGAGAGAGGCGGCCCTGCCGCACGGGGACCTCGGATCAGGCCCGGACGATGCGCCGCTGCTTGATGCGTGACGCGTCGGCCGCGAACGGCCCCTCGCCCAGGCCGCAGGTCCGCACGATCGGCTGCATCGCCGCCGGGAACTCGGCGATCGACGACCGGTAGTCGGTGTTGAGGGCGCGCAGCCCGTCGCGGAGACGATCGGACATCCGGGCCCGCCACGGGTCGTCCACCCCGGCCGTGTCGGACAGCTCGAGGGCCACCGCCGGGCGCGGCGTGCCGGTCTCGTCGTCGACGACCGAGAGCAGGAACGAATGCAGCCTGGGGACCAGGTCGGCGTCCTTGTAGAGGACGGACTCGATGTCCTCCGGGTAGATGTTCGCGCCCATCACGCTGATCGTCGCGTCGCGGCGGCCCAGGATCCAGAGGAACGGCAGCGGGATCGGTCGGACCCACGGCAGCAAGCCGCGCGGGCCGGCCGTCTCGGGCGCCGAGCCGAGGCGCGCGATGTCGTAGCCGAACCGGCGCAGGGTCGCGGCGGCGGTCTTGTACTCGATCAGCCCGCCCTCGTCGTGGACGTTGTACCGGATCCGCGGGGCCAGCAGGTCCAGCCGGCTGACCGTGCAGACGATCTCGCCGATCCTCGTTCACCTCCAGGAAGTGGATCAGGGGGTTGTACTGGAAGACCATCGGCAGCCGCGAGTCGCGGCCGAAGAGCGCCTCCCGGACGTCCGGCCGCGCCCGGGCCAGGCGGCGGATGGCGATGCTCACCGGCGACTCGCCGGCCATCCCGATCTCGATGTCGGTGGCGCCGTAGCCGGAGAACACCGATCGGAAGCGCACGAGGAGCAGGTCGCGAAGCTCCTCGGACATCCCCTCGCCGCCGACGAGGGCATGCAGCTCGTAGCCGGCCCACGGGAACCCGCGGCGGTCGCCCTCGTCCAGGAGGTGCTTGAGGAACGGCGGGTAGCCGGAGATGAGGAACCGGTAGCCGGGACCCAGGTAGTCCAGCGTGGAGAGGATCTTGTCGATGTCGGGCCCGACCGACTTGACGATCCCGTGGCGCATCATCCCGAGGCTCATGTTGAAGCCGGCGGCCCAGGCCCCCATGGAGAACGCGTTGATCGTCACGAGGGGCTTGGCGCCGAAGGCATAGCGGGCGAAGAAGCCGATGTTCCGGTGGGCGACCTCGCGCTCGTGGCGCCCGCGAATCCAGTTGTAGGGCGTGCCGGTGGAGCCGCTCGACTCGTCGATCGTCGTGCCCGGGTACGGCACGGAACCGTCCACGCACCGTTCGAGGAAGCCGAACCGATCGACGTAGGAGCGCTTGTCGGTCTCGGGCAGGCGCGCCAGGATGCCGAGCGGGTACAGCGAGCGGCCGCGGATGCCCGCGTCGTGCAGGAAGCGCCGGTAGGCCGGCACGTTCCGCACCGCGCGCCAGGCGGCCCGCTCCGCGCGGAGCTGGCCGAGCCCGGCAAGGATCCAGGCCGGCGTTCGCTCGAAGAGCGCCTTCAGCCAGCCGTACCGCAGGCCGACGGTCTTGAACGTGACGTCCAGCGGGAAGAGCCACAGGCCGCGTCCCACCCCCACGACGGAGGCCGTCCAGCTGGGCCAGCCGCGCCCGCTCCGCGCGGGGCCGGCCACCTTCCGATCACCCACGTTGGCCTCCCGCCGGGTCACGGTCTGCCCTGTTCGCGGCCCGACCTGCGTCGCATCTCGCGAGCCGCCGGTGGGACGATGAGCGGGTCGCGGGTGTTGCGCCAGAGGAGAACGGCCCCCGCTGGGTCGGCTCGCGGCAGCCCCGCGCGCGGCGAGGCCGGGGCAGCCTGAGGCTCGAGCGCTCCAGCGCTCCAGCGCCAGGCGACACGCGAGACCCTTCTCGGCTGCCGGCTCCTGCCTCCGGTGTCGTGGGTCGCCGGCCGCGGCACCGCCGCTCTGCGGGGCTCAGATCTGCGCGAGGCGGGACAGGAGGTCGAAGTCCGCGTCACTCCCCGGCCAGTGGGAGCGGAGGGCGGGCGTGCCGATCCGACGAGCCAGACCACGCAGGACCACGCCCGCGACGATGAGGTCGTCCACCGTGCCGATGCCCGGCAGCAGGTCCGGGAGGAGATCGATCGGGCTCCGGAGGTAGAGGAGCAGGGCGCCGAGCGCGAGCCGGCTGCGCCGCGGCGTCGCCGGGTCCGCGCGGGCCGAGCGCACGAGGCGCGTGAGGTCCGGCACCAGCGGGAGCGCCGGCAGGACGTACTCCAGCGGAGGTCGGTTCAGCCAGAGCAGAGCGAGCAGGAACAGCCACGCCACGAAGACGACGAGGAGGACGATGGCGACCACCGGCAGCAGGTCCATCTGCTGATCGTAGCCATCCTGGCGACGGCGCGGCGCCGCCGCGCGCAGGACGCCATGTCACGCCGCGTGCTCCCACCCCGGCCGAGAGACCGGGCAGCGTGCGGGGCGGGCCGCGAGCGTGCCCAGAGTGCCGGACCCGAACCAGGCGCCCCGGGCGCTGCCTATCGGCCTTCGGCGGCCCGGGCAGGGCGGGCCGGCGCGGCCAGCGCTGCCGACGCCCGCTGCGTCATCGAGACGCGCTTCCCGAACCAGGTCCCCTCGACCGACCGAACCCCGTCGGCATCGCGGGTGTACGCCAGCTTCGTGCCGTGGGGCCCGGTGACGGTCAGCGAGAACGTCCCGTCCGTCCAGTCGAGGACGCCCCCACCTGAGAGCGCCAGGCCTCGCGAAAAGGCGCAGGCCCGGAGCTTGAGATCGGCGCCGGTGTCGTTTGCGACATAGGCGATCCGGCCGCCGTCCAGGCAGCCGTAGCGCAGCGTCCCGCTGCCGTCCCAACTCCAGTAGTCGCCGTTGTTGTTGATCTCGTCGTCGACCGCGGTCATCGCCGCGAGCGCATTGGCGTAGCCGGCCACGGTCTGCGCCGGGATCGAGACGTATGGATCCACGCCGGCCCAGTCACAGAATGTCCGTCGGTGCGCGGGAACCTGCCCGTCCACGAGGAACGCCGTCACGAGATCGTCGGGGCAGGCGTTGCCGCGCCCGAAGATGATGTGGGGCCCGCCGGGCTGCACGATCAGGTAAGCGTCGTTGAGCCGGTTGAAGATCCGCAGGGCGCCGGCGTAGGGCGTCGCCGGATCCGTCGACGAGGCGAGGACGAACACCGGGTACGGCGTGTGGACGAGCGGCGCGGGACGCTTCGAGGTCGCCGGGTGGGCCGGCCAGTAGGCGCACGGGAGATCGCCGTAGAAGACGCTCCCGAGGCGGACGTTGCGCATGCCCGCCCGGGCGCCCGCGGCCAGGTACGCCTTCGCGCTCGCGTCGGGGCTCCCGGCGCGGTAGTCGTAGTCCATGCACTCCACCGCGTAGTACATCGCGTCGGACCACGCCGGATCGGGGATCGCCCGGAGGGTGTCGGGGTCCTGGCCGAGCGAGATGGACGCCAGCCGGGCGAGGGGCAGGAGGTTGCCCCGGGAGGCCTGGGCCAGGGCCCGCTGGAGAAGCATCCGATCGTAGGTGCTGTACACGTAGCCTGCCGCCGCGGTCTCCAGGTCGCCGATCGTGAAGGTGCGCTTCACGGTCTCACCCCGCGCCGTGACGTACGCGTAGGTGCGTGGGGCCTGGCGGAGGCGCCGGGCCAGCACGTCGTACTGCGCCAGCGCGTCGCGGCCGGCGACGTCCGCCCGGCACTCCGAGGTGTCGGAGCAGGTGTCGAGCGTCATCGACAGGACCGTGTCGAAGGCGTGCGCGTCTTCCGTGTAGTACTGGGTTCCGGTGAGCGTGAGGTCGACCGGGCCGTCGATGAAGAGGGAGCGGATGCGGTTCGGGTGCGCGGCTGCGTACGTCTGGGCGTACTGGGTGCCGTAGCTCTCGCCGTAGAGGTCGATCTTCGGCGCGCCGAGCCAGGACCGGAACGCCTCCAGGTCCTCGACGGCCTGGCGGGTCGAGAAGAAGCGAAGCTGGCTCGACGGGACCCCGGCCTCGGCGACGCAGGCGCGGGCGAAGCGCTTCGCCGTTGCCGCGTAGGCGAGTCCCTGCGACCAGGTCTGCGCGGGATCGCCCGGGAAGGAGTAGAACGCCAGGGCCGCATCCGGGCACTGGAGCGCCCGGGAACGACCGACTCCCCGCTGGTCCAGGAAGACGAGGTCGTAGTCCTCGACGATGGCCGGATCGAAGGCCGACGTGTAGCCATCGGCGGACGCGATGCCGCTGGTGCCCGGCCCGCCCGTGACCGTCACGAAGACGCCCTTGCGCGGACCATCGGTGGCCCGGTGGATCGCGAACGTGACCCGGAAGGTGGGGCCGCCGGCGGCGCCGAAGTGGTCCCGCGGAACCGTCAGGGTGACGCAGGTGAAGATGCTGTCCGGACAGGGCTTCTGGGTGGCGTGCAGCGCGGCAACGGCCGCGCGCCGGGGCCGCGGCCGGGGGCGCCGGCACGGCTACGGCGCCCGCGGCCGCGGTGACCGCACCCGCGGCCGACGCCGCCGTCCCGGGGAGCAGGGTCCCGGCGACCAGGGAGGGGATGACGAGGACGAGGGAGGCGACGCTCAGTCTGCGCATGGTGGCCAGATGCTAGCAGCGGGCTCCCGGGATGGGACCATCGTCCCGCGGGGACGGGCCAAGGGTCCGGTGCCGGCGCGCACCAGCGTCGCCGCGCCGATCCTGCCATCGGGCGCCCCGCGACGGTCAGACGGGATGTGCCGTGACCTTCGCCGCGGGCGGGGAGCCGGACGGCCCTATGTCCCGATCGCAGCGGTTGCAACACTACGCACTGATATGAAGGCGCGCACGCTGCCGGTCCTTGTCGACGAGCAGGGGCACCTCATCCTGCCGCCCGAGATGATCGAGCGCCTGGGGCTCGTCGCCGGCGCGAGCGTTCGGGTCGAGGAGCGCGACGACACCTTCAGCATCGGCCGGTCCACGACGAGCCTGGCGCGCGTCTACGTGGAGCCGACCACACTCTGCAACCTGCTCTGTCGCACGTGCGTCCGGAATGTGTGGGACGAGCCGCCGGGGATGATGTCGCCCGGGACCTTCGCCCGGGTCATCGAGGGCGTGAGCAGCCTGTCGCCCCTCCCGACGGTCTTCTTCGGCGGATTCGGCGAGCCTTTCGCGCATCCCGACCTCCTGGCGATGCTGGCCACGGCGAAGTCGATCGGCTCCAGCGTCGAGCTCATCACCAACGGCACCACGCTGGACGAGGGCACCTGCCGCGAGCTCGTCCGGATCGGTCTCGACCGGCTGTGGGTGTCCATCGACGGGGCGACGCCCGAGAGCTACGCCGACGTCCGCCTGTGGGACGCCCTGCCCCAGGTGACCGCGGACCTCCTTCGGTTGAAGGAGCTGTGCATCGAGCGCGGCTCCGCGGTACCCAGGCTGGGCATCGCCTTCGTGGCGATGAAGCGGAACATCGCCGACCTGCCGGCGGTCATCCGCCTGGGGCAGAAGCTGGGTGCCGATCGCTTCTCGGTCAGCAACGTCCTGGCGCACACGCCGGAGATGCGGGAGCAGGTGCTGTACGCCGGGTCCATCGACGTGGAGGACGTCGAGCCGTCTGCGTGGGCGCCCGAGGTGTCCCTTGCCCGGATGGACATCGACGAGACGACGATCGCGCAGCTGGTCCGGGTGGAGGCTGGCCGCCATGGGCGCTCGCTGCCGGATCGGGCGCGCGGATCGGGCGCGAACCGCTGCCCGTTCGTCGAGAGGGGGAGCGTGTCGGTCCGCTGGGACGGGGCGGTCAGCCCCTGCCTGCCGCTCCTGCACACCCATCGCAGCTACCTGGACTTCCGGCCCCGGACGAGCCATGCGTTCTCGATCGCGAACGTCAACGAGCGGAGCCTGGCGGAGGTCTGGAACGAGCCGGGTTACGTGCGCCTGCGCGAACGGCTCCTGGCCTTCGACTTCGCACCCTGCACGATCTGCAACAGCTGCGACATGGCCGACGAGAACCTGGAGGACTGCTTCGGCAGCCCCGCCCCGGCCTGCGGAGGCTGTCTCTGGGCGCAGGGGTTCATCCGCTGTCCGTAGCCGCGTGATCCGCGCGGACCGCCCCGCGTACCCCCGCCGCGTGCCCCCCGCCGCCCGAAGAGGCACGCCAACACGTGACCAATGGCCCTGCGCTGTCCTTCGCCGGAATGTGACACTACTCGCTGTGATGACCACCCGGCGGCTGACGACGTCGCCTCGCTGCCCCGCGCCAACCCGACGCCACCCGCGGCCACGCTGAACGCAGCGCTCGGCTTCCGCGCGCGACGCCCCATCAGCACCCGCCAGGATGACCACATGCCGGACTACCTCGAAACCACGGTCGACAAGTTCATCTTCAAGGTTGCGACCGACCGTCTCTACAGCCCGGAGGGTGCCTGGGCACTGCCAGACGGCGACCGGATCCGAGTCGGGGTGACCGACTTCCTCCAGCAGCGCAGCGGGGACGTCGCGTTTGCGGAAGTCAGGTCGGCGGGTCGAGCGGTCGCAGCGGGCGATGAGGTGGCCGTGATCGAGACGATCAAGGCCAACGTGGAGGTGGGCTCACCCGTCGGCGGCACGGTCGCGGAGGTGAACCCGTCGTTGGTCCTCTCGCCCGAGGTGATCAACCAGGATCCGTACGGCGAGGGGTGGCTCGCCGTCATCGAAGCCTCCGACTGGCCGACGGATCGCGATGCGCTGCTCGACCCGCCCGCCTACTTCGAGCTGATGAAGGGCCAGGCGGAAGAGGAAGCGCAGAAGCTGTGAGCTCTCGGCGAGCGCAGGGTCATGGTGGTGCCGTGCAGCGGCATCGGCAAGACGTACGGCACGGTCAGCCGCGAGGCCGCCTACGAGGTCACCGAGGATCTGCGGACCGGCGGTCACGGGGCTCGTGGCCCTCTCGCTCCTGGTCCTGGGTGACGAGGACGCCCGCGCCGCAGTCAGGGCCCATCCGGCGGTGACCATCGACGGGTGCAAGCTCGCCTGCGCCGCCAGGATGGTGCAGGAGAGCGGCGGGCACGTCGCCCAGGGCATCGCGGTCCTCGACGTGTACCGGCGGAACCGGGAGCTGAAGCCGCAGGGCATCGCCGAGCTGAACGAGGGCGGCAAGCAGCTGGCCCACGCGGTCGCGGAGGAGATCGCCGCCGTCGTGGACGCCGTGCTGGCCGGTGGGGAGGCACCCGACCATGCCTGAGCTGCCGGGTCGGAAGGTCGGGATCGTCGCCTGCTCCGGCGAAGAGCTGGCGGAAGGAACGGTGACCCGCCTTGCCGCGCTGAAGGTGCTGGAGCAGCTCCGCCCCGGCGAGACCGTGACCATCTGCCTGCCGCTCTTCCTGGCCGGCGGAGAGGGCGACCGGGCGTTCGCCCGCTTCTACCCCACGATCGCGGTCGATGGCTGCGACATCCGGTGTGCAGCCCGAGCGACCGAGCAGCATTCTGGCAAGCCCGCCGCCAGCGTCGTCGTGAGCGACCTGGTCAGGGAGGCTGGGTTGGCCCGGCCGGAGGGCGCGCGGCGCCTGGACGCGAGCGGCCGCCAGGCGGTCGAGGTCACCGCGGAGCGCGTCGCCGGCCTGGTCGACGAGCTCCTGGGCGGGCAGTGGAATCGCCGCAGCGGGTCCTTCGCGGAGGGCGCGCCGGCGGCAACGACGGACCCGGGCGCCCCAGGCCGGGTGCGCCTGCGCGTCGGCCATTCCGGTGCAGACGGTGGACGTTGACGGCCGAACGGTCTCCCTGGCGGCCCTGCCGCTGATCTTCGAGCAGTTCCGCGGCGCCGGGAAGATGCCCGGGGCCGAGGTGACGAAGGAGCTGCTGGAGACCGTGAAGATCTACAACGACGTGGCGGCCGGGGCTCGATGAGGAGCTTGCGGCAGCGCTGGCGCGCGAGTACGCCGCCTTCTGCCGACACAGGGGCGCCTGACCGTGAGCCGCACGGCCACCTATCACACCACGGTGGCGTGGACGGGCGAGCACTGGGGAACGATCACCCTGGGCAATGGCCCGGAGATGCGCTTCTCCGCTCCGCCCGACGCCCAGGGACATCCCGGGGTGCTGACGCCCGAGGACGCGTTCGTCGCTGCGGCGAACACCTGCGTGATGATGATGTTCATCTGGGCCACCGAGCGCTTCCGGCTCGACCTGCAGTCGTACGACTGCAGGGCCGAGGGGACCAAGCTCATCGAGCTCGACCGGACGGAGACCTTCACCCACCTGCGGCTGTGGCCGCAGATCCGCATCCGCGCAGGGGCGGAGCCGCCTGAGGTCGTGGAGGCGCGCACGCGCCGCGCCCTCCAGTCCGCCCAGAAGTACAGCCTGGTGGCCAACTCCGTGAAGTCCGAGATCGTCATCGAGCCGACGATCGAGATCGTGCCCTGAGGAGACATCCGATGCCGATTGAGCTGCCCGTCCTCCAGGACCTGCGGATGAGCCTGCCGGCCCCCGACGTGGGCGATGCGTCGGCGGCGGCCGCGATTCTCGCCGATCCGATCCGGGCCAGCATCATTCGGATGCTCCATGACGGGCCGGTGTGCGTCTGCGAGATGGCGGCCGCCCTCGGGTCGCGCGAGAACAACGTGAGCAACCACCTCGCCCGGCTCCGCGACGCAGGGCTCGTGCGTGCGAGCCGCTACGGGGCGGACACCCGGCGGGTCTACTACGAGCGCGACCACGAGGCGTGCGGGCGCGCCCTCGAGGCGCTCGGGGAGATCCTGGGATGACGGGCCTGCGCCGCGGCGCGCATGCGACCGCGGCTTCATCATCGACCCACTGAGCGAACGGAGATCAACGTGAAGACCATCGAGGTCCTCGGACCCGGCTGCGCCAACTGCGTCAACCTCGAGAAGAACGCCCGCGAGGCGGTCGCGATGGCCGGCGTCGAGGCCGACGTACTGCATGTCACCGACCGGGCCGAGATCATGGCCCGCGGAATCCTGAGCACGCCCGGACTCATCATCGACGGCAAGATCGTGAGCGCAGGGCGGATCCCCTCGGCCGGCGACATCGCCGCCTGGCTGAGCGAGTAGCCGGCGCCGCTGTCGGCGCCGCTCGGATCTTCAGCGGCCGAGGAGGCGGCTTCGGAGGCTGCGGCCCGGCTTCTTGAACTCGTGCCGGTGCGCCGCGTCACGCGCGTGCCGTGCGTATTCGCGCTGTCGATCGCGGATGACGGCGTTGGAGAACTCGGCGTTCAGGACCGAGTGGCCCCCCGTGTCCAGCTCGAGCCCCCCGTCTCAGCATCGGGATGTGCGGTCGGGTTGTGTTCCTGCGTCATGATCCCCTCCCTGGGGCAGAACGTACGGCACGGGCGGAGATGGACAAAGGTTCGCCACGACGCCGGGCGGGTCGGCTTCCCGACAGCCGCGCCGCTCACTGCCACTCACCGCCCCTCGCGCCTGGGCCGACCACCGCTCGATCGCCGCGCGTCGTGCCTGCGGATGGCTTGCCGAGCGAGGTGGCAGACTGCGGGCATGGACAGCCGGAGCCAGCCCAGGGTGCTCGTCGTCGATGACGAGCCGCCCATCGTCGAGCTCGTCACCGGGTACCTGGAGCGTGAGGGGTGGTCGGTGGCGAGTGCCGGCGACGGCCTCGAGGCACTCGACGCCATCCGGCGCATCGACCCGGACGTCGTCGTGCTCGACGTCATGCTCCCGGGCCTCGATGGAGTGGAGGTGTGCCGCCAGCTCAGGGCCTTCTCGGACGCCTACGTCCTGATGCTGACGGCGCGGGGCGAGGAGATCGACCGGATCATGGGGCTGACGGTCGGAGCCGACGACTACCTGGTGAAGCCGTTCTCGCCGCGCGAGCTCGTCGCGCGGATCAAGGCGCTCCTGCGCCGGCCGCGGAGCGGACGATCCGCGGCAACGGGTCCGGATGCCGCGGGGGATCGCGCAGCCGAGCGCGTGCCCGACGGCCTGGAGATCGACGAGGCGCGCCGCATGGTTCGCGTGGACGGCGGCCCCGTCGACCTCACGGCCCTCGAGTTCAACCTCCTGGCCGCCCTCGCACGCGATCCCGGCATCGTCATCCGCCGGCAGGCCCTGCTCGACCAGGTGTGGGGCGCCGACGTGATCGCCGACGACCACCTCGTCGACGTCCACGTCGCGAACCTGCGACGGAAGCTCGGCGACGATCCGGCGCAGCCACGGTTCGTCGAGACGGTTCGCGGCGTCGGCTACCGCCTCCGCGAGACCGTCTGATGCGATTCGCCCGGTCGCTCCGCGCCCGCCTCCTGCTGGCCTTCCTGGTCGTCATCGCGGCCACGCTGGGCACGGTCGCCGCAGCCGCGCTCCTCGTGGGCCCCGGCTACTTCGCGGAGGCGATGGGCCACCTCCCGGGCGACCCGATGGGCGAGGCGATGGGCCTCGCGACCCAGGCCGCCTTCGAGGAGGCGATGCAGCGCGCGCTCGTTGCGGCGACCGTCATCGCCGTCGTCAGCGCGACGGTGGTCAGCCTCGCCGTGGCGGCCCGGATCGCCGGCCCCATCGGCGCCCTGGTGCACGCCGCTCGACGGATCGCCGGCGGCCACTATGCGGAGCGGGTGCCGATTCCCGCGCCGGACGAGCTCGGCGAGCTGGCGACCTCCTTCAACGAGATGGCAGGGTCGCTGGAGGCCACCGAGCGGCGCCGGCTCCAGCTGGTGGGGGACGTGGCGCACGAGCTGCGCACGCCGCTCACGACGCTCGACGGCTACCTCGAGGGGCTGGAGGACGGGGTCATCGCCCCCACCGACGCGACGTGGCGGCTGCTGCGCGCGGAGACCGGCCGGCTCACGCGGCTGGTGAACGATCTCTCGGAGCTCTGGCGGGCCGAAGCGCGCCAGCTTCCGCTGCGCCTCGAGCCAGTCGATGCGGCTGCGGTGGCCGCCGAGGTCGTGGAGCGCTTCGCCCCGCTCGCGGCCCCACGCGGGATCCGCGTCGACCTTCGTGCCGAGCCCGCGGTCTGCCGAGCCGACCGTGATCGCGTGGCCCAGGTGCTCGCCAACTACCTGTCCAACGCGCTCCGCCATGCCCCGGACGGTTCGCTCGTCGTCGTGGCGACGTCGGCCGCCGACAGCAGGATCCTCCTGGCGGTCACCGACCAGGGCCCGGGCCTGGCCGCGGACCAGCTGGAGGCTGTCTTCGAGCGCTTCTACCGCGTGGACGCGGCACGCAGCCGCGCGTCGGGCGGTTCGGGAATCGGCCTCGCCATCGTGCGGGCGCTCGCCGGCGCCATGGGCGGCCACGCCTGGGCCGAGAGTGCCGGTCCCGGGACGGGCGCCACCTTCGGGCTGGAGCTCCCGGCCGCCTGATCCGCCGACCCGCCTTGACCAAGTCTTGACGAAGGCTTGCCCCGTCCTGCATTGGCATGCCGACCTGGCGCATCCATGCTGTCACCACTGCCGATCGCACCCGGCGATCGTCCAGAGGAGCATGCGTCCCGATGTCCCGCCGTCACACCAGGCCCACCGCGAACATGCGCGGCGTCAGCGGGTCGGCCACGCCGACCACGGCGCGAAGCGAGGGTGCCGCGGTGGCGCCCAACCTCTCCTTCCGGCTTGCGGTCGACGATGTGCTGGCCCAGATGGCCAACGAGCGCCAGGGTGCGGCCGACGGCGACGCGCCGGGCGCGCCGGCGACCACGAGCGCGCCCATCTCGACGACCGTGCCCGTGGCAGGAATGACGTGCCGCACGTGCGAGGTCCGCATCCAGCGCTTCGTCGGCCGCCTGCCCAACGTCCAGCGTGTCCGGGCATCGGCGGTCCACGGCCGGGTGGAGATCGAGAGCACCGCCCCCGTCCCGGCCACCGCGATCGCGAAGGCGATCAACGCCGCGGGCTACGAGATCGGCCGGACGCCGTGGCTGGCAAGCGACCCCGCGGTCTGGTTGACGGCCGTGGCCGGCGTGGCGCTCGTGTTCGCCCTCGTGGTGATCGCCCAGGTGACCGGCCTGGCGGACCTCGCCTCGGGCGTCGGGAACCTGGGCAACGGCGGCCTCCTGGTGGCGCTGCTCCTCGGGCTTGCCGCCGGGGTGTCGACCTGCATGGCGCTCGTCGGCGGGCTCATCCTCGCCCTGTCCTCGTCGTTCCAGGCACGCCGGCCGGCCTCGGGGATCACGGAGGGCGGCCTCGGCGCGCAGATGCGGCCGGCACTCGTCTTCATGGCCGGCCGGATCGCCGGCTACGCGGTCCTGGGGGCTGCGCTCGGCGCCCTCGGCGCGAGCGTCACGCTGCCGCCGCAGGTCACGGCGATCCTGATGATCACGGTCGCGATCGTGATGACGATTCTCGGGACGCGGCTCACCGGCCTGTCGCCGCGGGTGGCGACCTGGTCGCCCACGCTGCCCATGGGACTCGCGCCCCGGCTCGGGCTCGGCGATGGCGGCGCGGGCGCGTACTCGGATACTCGTGCGGCCGGCCTCGGCGCGGCCTCGTTCTTCCTGCCCTGCGGCTTCACGCAGGCCGTCCAGGTCTACGCGCTCTCGACCGGATCGCCGCTCTTCGCCGGCGCGATCATGGCGGTCTTCGCGATCGGAACCGCACCCGGGCTGCTGGCGCTGGCAGGCCTCCCGGTCGTCGTGCCGAGCACGATGCGCCCGACCCTGCTCCGGCTCGTCGGCGTCATCGTCATCGGCTTCGCCTTCATCAACGCGAGCGCCGGCATCCGCCTCTCGGGCGTCGCGCTCCCGTCGTTCGGTGTCGAGGCCGCCGCTGCCGCGCCCCTGCCCGCGAGCGCCCCGGCGGCCGACGGGACGCAGGCGCTCACCACCTTCCAGGACGGCGGCGGGTACAGCCCGGCCAACGTGTCGATCTACGCGGGAACCCCGACGCGCTGGACGATCGAATCGTCCACCACGAGCACCTGCGCCGCCTCCCTCGTCGTGCCCGGCCTCGGCATCCAGGTCCAGCTCCACGAGGGGTCGAACACGATTGACCTGCCTGCCATGCCGTCGGGGACGCTGGCCTACTCCTGCTCGATGGGCATGTACGGCGGCCGCATCACGATCGTGGATCGCCCCTCCGGTTCGAGCCGCGGGAACGGCGGCCCCGACCTCATCCTGTCCTCCCACTGGGTCGTCGAGGCCGGCTGACCACGGTCAGCTCCCGGCGGATCAGGATTCCGGCTGTCCTGGGCGGAACGGGAGCAGGAGGAGCGCCCCGGCGACGCCGGACAGGACGGCGAAGGCGTAGCTCATGGGCAGGACCACGTACCACCTGGCGGCATCCCGCGGGAAGAAGACCCTGGCGTACGGACTGTCGGTCCCCTCCGACGCCACCCACAGGGCAACCACGAGCCCGAGGCATGAGACGGCCAGGCCCAGGATCCGGCCCCACGGCCTGCCCCAGAAGACGCCCACGCCGGAGCCTCCCCATGCGGCGAGCAGGACCAGGCCGAACGCGCTGCGCTCCGGGGTCGGCGGCGACTGCCAGGCGAACAGCGCCACACCCAGGACGATCAGGATGCTTCCGGCGGCGATCCGCCGCAACGATCCGAGCACGTGCCGAGTCTTGGGGGCTGCTGCCACCGCCGCCCAGAGCCGTCTGGCGACCCCTCGGCGGTGGAGCGGCCGTGGTGGCACGTGCCCTGGGAGCCACGGGACGGGTTGCTGCCCACCCACCGACGCCCGGAGGACGACCTCCTACGACCCCGGGACGAACCGAACGGCCGACCGGCTCCCGGTAGAGCCTGCCCCGCATTCGCCTGGGGTATAGCCCATCGAACCCGGCCGTACCCGCTCCGGGTAGCCCCCGACGAGGATGGCCGAGCCGTCGGCCAACGCGACCACGGCGCCCCCGGCGCGCCCCTCGGGCATGGACGGTGCCGCGGCCCATGTGCCAGCGGAGGGATCGAAAACGGCGGCGTCGGAAGACGTCACGATCTCGGTGAAGTCGCTGCTCGACGAGCGCAGGCCGCCGGCCACCAGCACCCGGCCATCAGCCATGGGGGCCGCCAGCGAGGCCGGCAACACGTGGCCCCGCGCGACGACCTCCAAGGTGAAGTCCCCCTGCTCGGCGTCGCGGTACATCAGCGCCGTCCGGTCGATCTCGGCCCACCGGGTGGTGGCCGGGTCGAAGCGCAGCGTGCGAGCGTAGAAGCCGGCTACGGACCCGCCCTTCGTCAACACGGCACTCCTGCCTGCGACGAGGGCGCCGCCGTCCGCGAGGGCGACGAGCGAGCCGGTCGTGACGTCCCAGCTGTCCTCGTCGACGTCGTGGCCCAGTGCGTTCAGCGGCGCCACGTCGATCGAGGGCAGTTCGCCAGCCAGGCTGAAGCGGCCGGTCCTGGGGTCGTAGATCTCGGCCAGCGTCCCCGCGAGCTCGTGCTCTCGGGGCGGTCGGCCATCCCAGCCGAACACGCCAATGCCGAGCGTGGGGCCGCCGTTCGGGACCACGAGCACGCGGCCGTCGGCGAGCGTGACGGCGGCGTCACCATACCGGGCGACACGCATCGGCCCGGTCGCCGACCACGTGTCGGTCACCGGATCGTAGAGCTCGGCGGTGGCCATGACGGGCACGTCGGGACCCGACGGGATCATGTTGGCGAGAATGGCGCCGGCCGGCCCGGTCGCGGCGGTGGACGTCGGTCGGTGCGCGGCAAGGACGATCTCACCCGTGGGGTCCAGACGGCCGCCCGGACCCATCGTCCATGGGCCAGTGGGGGCGTCGAGGTCATAGCCCCCCGCCACGAGGACCCGGCCGTCTCGCAGGAGTGCGGCGATGGGCGCTGTCCGTGGGGTGGACATGGCGGCCGCCGGCGTCCAGTGCCCGGTCCCTCCGTCGAAGAGCGACGTTCGGCTGAGGGACACGTGATGGTCCTCCTGGAGCCATGGTCGCTCAGCCTCCCTGCCACTGGCGGCCTGCACGCCTCCCGCGACGAGCGCGCGGCCGTCCGCCAGGGCGACGATCGCCATCTCGGTCCGCGGCGCGCTGAGGGGACCGACCTTCATCCACGCCTCGCCGGACGCCGACCATGCCTCGACAACACGGCTGTCGGCGCGGATGCAGGAGCGGCTGCAGCCGAACGGGCCCTGCGGCCATCCGGCGTCGTAGCCGCAGTCGTCGTTGCCGACGACGAGGACGCCCGTGTCGCCGACAGCCACCACGTGCGGCGCCGCGCGGCCGACGGCGAGCGATCCGGCTTCTTCCCAGTGGCCGGCCGCTGCCGGCGTTGCAGTCGCGGTCGGCGCCGGACTCCCGGTTGGCGTGGGGCTCGCGATCGGGGAGGTCGCGGCGGTCGGATCAGGAAGCGCCGAGGGGGGCGCCGTCGAGGACGCGCCACACCCCGCGAGAATGAGCGCCGCTGCGAGCGGGCCCGCCAGTCGGGATCGCATCGTCTACCTCCCGCCGACGCCTGGGCAGGGGAGCAGGCGCCCGGGTCGGGTCGTCCGGGGCGAGCCCTGCTCGCCGATCACGCTCTTCCCGCCGCGTGTACGACGGTGCGACCCTGCCCGATGTGTCACCAGGGGCGTTTGAGCCGCAGTGATGCCGGACCTGGGCGACCGCCCGTGCACCGAGCACGCTACGTGGCAAAGGCCAGCGTTGCGAGCATCTGCAGGAACAGGGCGCGGTCGCGCGTCTCGTTCTCCGCGGCTCCCGCGACGATGAAATCGAACCTTGTGCCCCCGTGGACGAACAACCCGTCGGACATCACGACGGAGAGCCCGTCGTCCGAAACGGGCCAGTGACCGAGATCAACGAAGCGGTGATACAGGGCGGCGAAGGGCGCCGGTCAGCCGGATCGCGGCCTCCAGGATCTCCCGAGGATAACGGCGCGGACCCTACTCGGCGGACACCGTGATGGGGCGACCCTCGGAGCCGCCCGCAACGACGACTCGGTCCCGGCCCGCCGCCTTGGCGCGATACATCGCCGAGTCGGCCGCCAGGATGAGCTGCTCGACCGAGGTTCCGTGCTCCGGGTACGCGGCCACGCCCACCGACATCGTCGAGGTCGGGTAGAGCGGAGTCGGTTCGCCGGCCTGAAGGACCTTGATCCCTTCCCGCATCGCCTCCGCGCGGCGACGCGAGTCGCCCGCTGATGCCTTCGGCAGGATGACGACGAACTCCTCGCCACCGAACCGGCAGGCAATGTCCTCGGCCCGCACGGCCGCCGCAAGGAAGCGACCGATCCTCCGCAGCGCTTCGTCGCCGGCGGCGTGACCGAAGGCATCATTGAGCTCCTTGAAGTGGTCAAGGTCCGCCATCAGGACACCGACGCCATAGTTCTCGCGGGCCGCCCGTCGGATCTCCCGGTCCAGCGATTCCTCCATGTACCGGCGGTTGAACAGACCCGTCAGCGAATCGCGCGCCGACTGCTCCCGGAGCGTCCCGCGAAGCCGGATGTTGGCGAGCGCGAGGGCCAGCTGCCTGCCGAGTGTCTCGACCAGGCGGGCTCGATCAGCGAGCATGGCCGCTCGCGCCTTGCCCACCGCCCGCCGCCGGACCTGGAGATGAAGAAGTCCCAGCGTTTCCGTCTGGGCAACGAGCGGTTCGCAGAGCAGTCCCCCCGCGATCGGTTCTTCCACGTGCGGGCACGTGAGCTCCGGGTCCCCGTCCTGGACCACGTGCAGCCGGCCCCGCCGGAGCGCCCAGCAATCGGTCGGGTGGAACACGGTCCGTTGCGGGGGTGGACTGCCCCACGCAGCCACGGCCTCGGCAGCGGTGCCCGAAGACGACAGGGCGTACACCGCGCCGGCGTCGCCCGCGAAGAGCGGCTCCGCGACCCCGGCGATCACGGCATACGCCTCGTCGAGCGACTGGCACGACTCCAGCAGCTCCCCCATCTGGGCCAGCAGGGACATCTCCCGCCCGCCCTGCTCCAACTCGTGGGCGTGGCGCCGGAGCTCCGCGTGGACCCGCTCGAGTTGCTCCTGGAGGTTGGTGCGGGCTGTGATGTCGACGATGGTGGCGACCACGAGTGGACGGCGCCGCGATTGCACCGGAGCGAGGCTGATCTCCACCGGGAACTCGGTGCCGTCGCGGTGGCGACCGACCAACTCCAGGGCGCTGCCCATGGGACGGGGGGTCGGGTGACGCTGGTAGGCAGCTCGCTGCGCATCGTGTCCAGCCGCCGTGCGGGACGGCACGAGGCGCTCGACCGGCTCCCCCCGCAGATCTCTCGGCGACCAGCCGAACACGTCGGCGACTCTCGGGCTGGCGTAGACGATCCGGCCGCGTCCGTCCACGGCAATGACCGCGTTCGGGCTCGCGTCGAGCACCAGCTCGGCGCTGAGTCCGAGGGGTGCGGTGGCCCGGGCTCGCGGCGCCTGCGGGGCATCCATCTCGCTACCCTCGATCCCGGTCGCGCGCCGGCAACGGGCCATCCGGCCCGGCTCTCCACAGCCCGACACCACTGAAGACGATCCCGTGCCCATCGCCCATGTCAACCCCCCGAACAGGCGACGTCCGTGCCTGCCAGGTGAGTGTACGCACGATGTCGATCCCGATCGTCGTCATCGGCCAGCCTCCTTCCGCGGACCTCGAGGGGTCCCAGACGCCCGGGCCGACGTCACCTGATGGGTCCGATCACCGGTCAACTGCCGCCGGATCCCGATCACCGTTCACGGCCGGAGGTCGGGGGCCGGACACCAGGTTCAACGGTCATCTGCCGGATAGGCGCGTGCCGGTCTCCCCGTGGAGGTCGATACCCTCATCGACCCCACAAGGCGGGATATCAGGCGGCGACGAGCACCGCCAGAACGGGCTCAGGCGGTCCGGATCACGAGCCCCACCAGCACCTGCCTGTGGCGCGACTCCACGAACCAGCCGATGTGGAGAGGTCAACCGCGATCCCGGTCAGGGTCTGCTCGATGGCCCGGGCCCACGACGTGCACCTCCACGCCCGGGAGACGGTCGAGGAGCGCCTCGGCGAGGGGTTGGCGGCGCAGCCGCTCCAGGCGCCCCTGGGGTCGATGGGCGATCACCACGTGCGTCGCGCCGCGGGCCTCCGCGAGGCGGGCGATCGCCGAGGCAAGGTCCTCGCCCTCGACGCGGACCACCTCCGCCCCGAGGTCGGCCACGTCGTCGGCAACCTCCCTCAGGTTGCGCGCCTCGTCGCCCGTGGCCGTCGGAGAGGGCTCGGGGACGACCGCCACGAGGTCCGCGTGGAGGAGACCCGCCAACGCGGCCGCGCGCCGCACGGCGGTCGCCCCCGCGGGCGAGCCGTCCACGACCACCACCACCCGGTCCGAGGTCCGCGGCATCACCCCGAGGCGCCCATCGGTCACGAAGGCCTCCAGCTGGCCCTCGACCCGGCGCGCCGTGAAGCGCAGGGCCAGGTCGCGCAGCGCCGTGAGGTTGGGCTCGGTGAAGAAGCGGTCGAGGGCCACCCGGGTCCGGTCCGGCGGGTAGACGTTGCCGTGGCGCATGCGCTGGCGGAGCGCATGCGGGCTCATGTCCACGAGCTCGATCTCGTCGGCCTGCTCCAGGATCTCGTCGGGCAGCCGCTCGTGAACCGGTGCCCCGGTGATCGTCTCGACCGCGTCTGCGACGGACTCGAGGTGCTGGACGTTCAACGTCGTGACGACGTGGATCCCGGCGTCGCGGATGAGCTCCACGTCCTCCCAGCGCTTCTGGCGCGGCGAGCCGGGAGCGTTCGTGTGGGCCAGCTCGTCGATGAGGGCGACCGTGGGATGCCGCGCGATCACGGCGTCGGGGTCCATCTCCTCGACGACGACGTCGCGGTAGGAGATGCGGCGCCTCGGGATCACCTCCAGGCCCTCGACAAGGGCCGCCGTGTTGGCCCGGCCGTGGGCCTCGATGAAGCCGATCGCCACGTCGGTCCCGCGATCCCTGCGGCGGTGGCCCTCCTCCAGCATCCGGAAGGTCTTTCCGACGCCGGGGGCCATCCCGAGGTAGACCCGCAGCCGACCGCGCCCGGCCCGCTCGGACTCGCCGATGCGGGCCAGCATCTCCTCCGCCGTGGGGCGGAGGTCCAGGGCGTCGCGCTCTCTCATCGCACGAGCCCGTCCAGGTCGAGGTTGACGAACAGGACGTTGACCCGCGCCTGGCCCAGGAGGCCGAAGAGCGGCTGCTCGGTGTGCCGGGCAATCGCGGCCCGCACGTCGGCCTCGCCGATCCCGCGGGCGGCCGCGATCCGGGCCACCTGGTACTCGGCCGCGGCGGGGCTGATCTCCGGGTCCAGGCCCGAGCCGGATGTCGTCACGAGGTCGACGGGAACCGGGGCGTTCCCGTTCTCGGCGCGGAGCTGGTCCACGGTTGCGGTCACCCGCTCGATGAGGGCCTGGTTCGTGGGCCCGAGGTTGGAGCCCCCCGAGGCGTTCGCATCGTAGCCCCCCGGGTTGGAGTCGGTGACCCCGGCCGCCGACGGCCGACCCCACAGGTACTTCGGGTCGCTGAACGACTGCCCGATGAGTGCCGAACCCACGGTCTTCCCGGCCACCACGATCATCGACCCGTTGGCCTGGGATGGAAGGACCACCTGGGCGACCGCCGTGACCGCGGCGGGGTAGGCGACGCCGGTGACAACCGTGAGGGCAACGAGGAGGGCGAAGGCCGGGAGGAGCTGGTGGCGGAGGAAGGAGCGCATGGTCGAGTTCCCTATGCCAGGTTGAGGGCCGTGACCAGCAGGTCGATCGCCTTGATGCCCACGAAGGGGGCAACGATCCCGCCGAGCCCGTAGATGAGGAGGTTGCGCTGGAGGAGGACGCTCGCCGGTGCCGCCCGGAAGGCGACGCCCCGCAGGGCGAGCGGGATGAGCGCCACGATCACCAGGGCGTTGAAGATCACCGCCGAGAGGATCGCGCTCTGGGGCGACCCCAGCCCCATGATGTTGAGCTGGTTCAGCTCCGGGTAGACGCTGACGAACATCGCCGGGACGATCGCGAAGTACTTGGCCACGTCGTTCGCGATCGAGAAGGTCGTGATCGAGCCGCGCGTGATCAGCAGCTGCTTGCCGATCGCGATCACTTCCAGGAGCTTCGTCGGGTCCGAGTCGAGGTCGACCATGTTGGCCGCCTCCTTGGCCGCCGAGGTGCCGCTGTTCATCGCCAGCCCGACGTCCGCCTGGGCCAGCGCCGGGGCATCGTTCGTGCCGTCGCCGGTCATCGCCACGAGGTGGCCCTCGGCCTGCTCCGCCCGGATGAAGCGGATCTTGTCCTCCGGCTTCGCCTCGGCGATGAAGTCGTCCACGCCCGCCTCGCGGGCGATCGTGGCGGCGGTCCGCGGGTTGTCCCCGGTCACCATGACCGTCCGGATGCCCATCCGGCGGAACTCGGCGAACCGCTCGACGAGGCCCTCCTTGACCGTGTCCTTGAGCTCGATGAGCCCGACGACCCGGCCATCCACGCACAGGGCGAGCGGCGTGGCTCCCTGGTCGGCCAGCGTGTCGCTGGCGGCCAGGATCTCCGGCGGCAGGGCGCCGGCGAGGCCGGCCGCGATGGCGTCGATGGCGCCCTTGAGCACGATCGAGCCGTCCACCAGCCGGGAGCCGCTGGTACGGGTCTCCGCGCTGAACGGGATCTCCTCCGCCACCGTCGACGCGAGGGCCGCGTAGCCTGCGTCGTCGCCGGTCCCGGCGGGCGCCCCCAGCTCGGCCAGGCGCTCGCGCGCCAGGACCACGATGGAGCGCCCCTCGGGGGTCTCGTCGCGCACGGACGCGACGAGCGAGGCGGTCATGGCCTCCCGCTCGCCGATCCCGGCCGCCGGCGTCACCGAGGCGGCCATCCGGTTGCCGTAGGTGATCGTGCCGGTCTTGTCGAGGAGGATCACGTCCACGTCGCCCGATGCCTCGACGGCCCGGCCGCTCATCGCCAGGACGTTGAAGCGGGCCACCCGGTCCATGCCGGCGATGCCGATGGCGGAGAGGAGCCCGCCGATCGTCGTGGGGATGAGGCAGACGAGGAGGGCCGTCAGGGCCACCGTCTCCACCGAGGTGCCGGCGTACAGGCCGAACGGGCGGAGGGTGATGACGGCCATGAGGAAGACGATCGAGAGCCCCGAGAGGAGGATCGCGAGGGCGATCTCGTTCGGCGTCCGGGACCGCTTCGCCCCTTCGACGAGGGCGATCATCCGGTCCAGGAATGTCTCACCCGGGTCGGCCGTGATGCGGATGACCAGGGTGTCGCTGGTGAGGGTCGTCCCGCCGGTCACGCTGCTCCGGATGTCGGTGCCCGGCTCCTTGAGGACGGGCGCCGACTCGCCCGTGATGGCGGACTCGTTGACGAACGCGACGCCCTCGACGACGTCGCCGTCGCCGGGGATGACCTCGCCCTCGCGGACCACGACGAGGTCGCCGCGGCGCAGCTCGGACGAGCCGACCTCCTCCAGCGTCCCGTCGGCGCCCCGGCGGTGAGCGGTCGTGACGGACCTGGTCCGCCGGAGCGTCGCCGCCTGGGCCCGTCCGCGGGCCTCCGCGACCGCCTCGGCGTAGGTGGCGAAGAGGACGGTGAACCAGAGCCAGGCGCCGATCTGGACCTGGAAGCCCAGCCCGCCCTCTCCGCTGCTGGGGACAAGCCCGGTCAGGTTGCCGACAGCGATGAGGCTGACCAGCATCGCGGTGATCTCGACGACGAACATCACCGGGTTGCGGACGAGGCGCCGCGGATCCAGCTTGCGGAACGCCTCCGGGATGGCGGCGCGGAGCAGGTCGGGATCCATGATCCCGCGGGATCGAGGCGCCCCGCCGGGCGCGCCGCCGCCGGGTGTCCCGGCAGCGGAGCCGCCGAAGCGCTGGAAGCGACGCGTGCCGCGCGAGAGGTCGATCGAGTTGAGGATCGTCATGGCTCAGAAGACCTTCCCGGCGTTCTGGAGGAGCTGTTCGACGATGGGGCCCAGCGCCAGCGCCGGGAAGAAGGTCAGGGCGCCGACGATCACGATCACGCCGACGAGGAGCACGCTGAACAGCGGGCCGGTGGTGGGGAAGGTGCCGAGGGATGGCGCCACGCGCCGCTTGGCGGCCATGGAGCCGGCCAGGGCCAGGATCGGCACGATCATCCCGTAGCGGCCGACCAGCATCGCCAGCGCCCCCGTGACGTTGTAGAAGGGGGTGTTCCCGGTGAGCCCGGCGAACGCCGACCCGTTGTTGCCGGTCTGGCTGGAGTAGGCGTACAGGATCTCGCTGAAGCCGTGCGGCCCGGCGTTCAGCGGGCCGGCCTGCCCCGGCGTGGTGACCGTGGCCAGGGCCGTGAAGCCCAGGATGCTCGCGCCAAGGACGAGGACGACGAGCATCGCCATCTTCATCTCGAAGGCCTCGACCTTCTTGCCGAGGTACTCGGGAGTCCGCCCCACCATCAGGCCGGCGATGAAGACGGAGAGCACGCAGCCGAGGACGAGCATCCCGTAGAGGCCGGCCCCGATCCCGCCCGGCGTGATCTCGCCGAGCTCGATGTTGAAGAGCGGCACGAGACCCGAGATCGGCTGCAGGCTGTCGTGCATGGCGTTCACGGCCCCTGTGCTCGTGCCGGTCGTCACGGCCGCGAAGAGCCCTCCGACGGCGGCGCCGAAGCGGGTCTCCTTGCCCTCCATGTTGCCGAGGGCCTGGCTGACGCCGGCCGGGAAGAGCGGGTTGCCCCCGGCCTCTCCCGCCATGCCAACCACGGCACCCACGACGAGGACGCCGGCCATCGCGGCGAAGATCGTCCAGCCCTGGCGCTGGTTGCCGGCCATGCGACCGAACGACCAGGTGAGGGCGAAGGGGCAGGCCAGGATGGCCAGCATCTCCAGCCAGTTCGTCAGCGGCGTCGGGTTCTCGAACGGATGCGCGGAGTTGGCGTTGAGGAAGCCGCCGCCGTTGTTGCCGAGCTCCTTGATCGCCTCCTGGGATGCGATGGGGCCGATGGCGATCGTCTGCGAGGCGCCCTGGAGCGTGCTGGCCGTGGTCGGGCTGTCCAGGGTCTGGGGGATGCCCTGCCAGACGAGCACCAGGGCGAGGACGAAGGCGATGGGCATCAGCACGTAGAGCGTGCCCCGGGTGAGGTCCACCCAGTAGTTGCCGACGCTGGTCGCGTTGCGGCGCGTCAGGCCGCGGATCAGGGCGAAGGCGACGGCCAGGCCGGTCGCCGCGGACGTGAAGTTGCGGACCGCAAGACCCATCCCCTGGGACAGGTAGCTCGCAGCGGTCTCACCGCTGTAGTTCTGCCAGTTCGTGTTGGTCTCGAAGCTGACGGCGGTGTTGAACGCCAGGTCGGGCGTCATTGCCGCGGCCCCCGTCGGGTTGAGGGGCAGGACGTCCTGGAGGCGGAGCATCGCGTAGAGGGCGAGGATCGCGACCCCGGCCATGACCAGCACCGAGACGGCGTAGCCTTTCCAGCCCTGCTCGTGCGTCTCGTCGATTCCGCAGACGCGGTAGATCCCCCGTTCCACCGGGCGCAGGACAGGGCTCAGGATGGTCCGTTCGCCCTCCATGACCTTCGCGATGTAGGTCCCGAGGATGGGCGTCACGACGAGGACGGCCAGGCCGAGGCTGACGAGCGTGAAGAGGTCCCCGACGGCCATGGCTCAGAAGTCCTCGGGACGCAGGAGCGTCCAGACGAGGTAGACGAGCACGAAGACGGCCGTCAGGCCGGCCAGCAGCTCCAGGATCACCGGCCCACCCGGTCGCAGAGGACCAGCAGGCCGGCGAGGAACACCGCGCAGCCCGCCCCGATGAGCAGGATGACGACGTCGGTCACGAGGGCGTCTCCAGTTCGTTGTCCGCGTTCGAGGCCCGGTCGGGCGCGACGGCGCCGGGGACGAACCGCTCGCACACCTCGAGCAGCGTCTCGAGCGCGAATGGCTTGGGCAGGTATCCGGCGACGCCGAACTCGCGCAGCCGGCGCGGTCCGATCGTCGTGGCGCTCACGATCACCACCGGAGGGGCGTCGGGGCCGGCCAGCGGACCCTCGCGGAGGAGGTCCCAGCCCGTGTGACCCGGCAGGTTGAGGTCCAGCAGGATCAGCGAGGGGCGCGGGCTGCCAGCCAGGACCGCCGGTACCTCCTCGGCGGAGCCCGCCTCGGCAACGACCCAGCCGCGCGCCCGGAGATGGCGTGCCACCAGTGCCCGCAACGCCTCGTCGTCCTCGACGAGGAGCAGCGATCGGTCACCCACGGGGACGCCCCTCGGTCTCCGCGGTGGAGCGGTCCGGCGCGTCCTGCGGCGTGAGGGGATCCTCGGGACGCTCGAACGTGAGGGCCAGTCCCTCTTCGCCGACTCCCCAGGCAGGGATCACGCGCACACCGCGCTCGCCGGCCGTCCGGCGGGCATAGTCCAGGAGGGCGTCCCCGAAGGCGAGCCCACCCGCGTGCATCCGGGCGGCGTGGCCGTCCGCCACCATGGCGACCATGCTGTCGATCAGGCGCATCTCGCGGGCGAGGGCTGCCTGCCCCGAGGTGCCGGGGTCGACTGAGCGATCCATGGCCGTATCGTCCAGCCGGCTCCCAAGAGGCGGAGCTGGGGAAGGGCCCTCCCGGCGCTCAACAAGCGCTCAACACGCGCTCCCCGTCGCGGCCGGTTGACTGCCCGGGGCTCAGCCTCCCGGGGGCGGGTCGGCGCGGACGCGGTAGCCCACGCCGGGCTCCGCGACCACGAGGTCCTGGAGGTCCCCCGACGGGTCGGCGGCGGCGAGCTTGCGCCGGAGCTTGCTCACGTAGACGTGGACGTAGTGGTTCTCCTCCTGGTATGCCTGGCCCCAGACGGCGCGGAGCAGGCGTCCGCGGGTCACGAGACGGCCCTGGTGGGCGAGGAAGACCCGCAGGATCTCGAATTCGCGCGGCGTCAAGGGCACGGGGCTGCCGTGGACGGTCACCAGCCGGCGCGGCGAGTCCAGCACCAGGGGGCCGATGCTCACGCGGCCGGAAGCGTCGGCCGCGGGGCCGGCAGCCCGTCGCATCACCGCCCGCATGCGAGCCTGGAGCTCCCCGGTCGAGAACGGCTTCGTCACGTAGTCGTCGGCCCCGGTCTCCAGCGCCTCGATCTTCGTGCGCTCCTCGTCCCGTGCCGAGAGGATGACGACCGGCGTCGTCGCCTCGCCGCGGATGCGCCGCAGGACGCGCAGCCCCTCCATGTCGGGCAGGCCCAGATCCAGCAGGACGAGGTCGGGCCGGCGCGCGTCCCATTGCTGGAGTGCGGTCCGCCCGTCCGGGGCCTCGATCACCTCGACGCCGCGAGCGGTCAGGTCACGTCGCAGCGCCGTCCGCGTGGCGTCGTCGTCCTCGACCACGAGGACGACGGGACGTCGATCCTCGATCACGACCGCCCACCGGCGGGCGGGCCCGACGCGGCATGACCGTCGGGCGCCGCTGGCCCTGCGACCGCGGCCCGCGAGGGCGGTCCGGTCGCCTCCGTCCCGTCGGCCGCCCCGCGCTCCGGCGGCGGGGCCGCAGCGACCGGAAGATCGACGTCCACGGCCAGCCCCCCCAGCTCGGACCGGCGGGCTGCCACGCGGCCGCCCAGCGCGTCGGCCAGCCCGCGCACGACGGCAAGGCCGACGCCGGTCCCGCCGCGGGAGCCGGCGGACCGCCCGGGAGCCCGGTAGAACTTCTCGAAGAGATGGGGGAGCGCCGATTCGGGCACCCCTGCCCCGGCGTCCTCGATCGTCAGCCTGACGCTGTTCCGGTCTGGCGCCTCTCTCGCCGAGACTCGCACCAGGGTCCCCGGCGGCGTGTACTTCGCCGCGTTCTCGAGGAGATTGGCAACGATCTGGTCGAAGAGCACGGCGTCGACATCGACCGGCGGCAGGTCGCCCACCGCCACCTCCAGGTCGTGGCGGGCGAGTCGCCGCCGGGCGCGGGCGACCGTCGGTTCCAGGAGATCGGCCAGGTCGTAGATCTCGAGATCCAGGCGCAGCGCGCCCGCTTCGACGCGACTCAGGTCGAGGAGATTCGTGACGATCCGGTTGAGATGCTCTGCCTCCTGGTCGATCATCTCTGCCGTGGATCGCCGGTCCTCGGGGGAGAGGTCCACCTGGTCATCGACCAGGCTTCCCGCCGCGGCCCGGATCGAGGCCAGCGGCGTCCGCATGTCGTGCGAGACGGAATCGAGGAGTGCGCTCTTCAGGGCTTCGCTCTCCCGGGCGACGTCGGCTTGGCGCGCGGAGGCGGCGAGCCGGTCCTGCTCCAGGACCTGGCCAACCTGGTCGGCCACCGCGGCGAGGAGTCGGGTTTCGGTGGGGTCCGGAAGACCGGCGGACCGTCGGCGGAGCGCCCACAGCGAGCCGAGCGTCCTCCCGGCGGCTTCGATCCTGACCCGATGGACATCCGCGTCGCCCACGGGTCGATCGGTCTTTGCGCGGAGGCCGGTGTGGACGGCGACCCACTCGGAGGGTTCCGGCTCGGGGCGCCGCCGGAGGACCCGGTGACCAGGTGGCTCCGGGATCGGGGCGCCGGTCTCGGTGTCTGCCGCGGCCCGGCGCGGGGGGCCGGCCTCGTCGAGCATGATCCACGCCCGGGTCAGGTTCGCCTCCTGGAGCAGGATCTGGAGGATCCGCGGCAGGACGTCCATGGTCGACGGACGCGTCACCAGCTCCCGGCTCACCGAGAAGAGGGCCCGCGCCTCGCGCTCGCGGGCGATGGCCGTCTCCCCGCGGATGCGCAGGAGGGCCGCCATCTGGCCGACCAGGAGGCCCACGCCGAGGATCATGAGGAGATTGAGCCACTCACCGGGATCGCTGATCGTGAACGTGTGCAGCGGCTGGACGAACAGGAAGTCGTAGAGGAGGAAGGCGGCGACCGCCGCGACGAGGACGGCGAGGCGACCACCGACGAGGGCGACCGCTGCGACCGCCAGGATGTAGACCGCCGAGGCGTTGGGCACCCCCAGGGAGCCCTCGACCGCCGCGATCACGACGGTGGCGCCCGCGAGCGCCAGGCCGCTGACGAGCGCCGTTCGAATGAGCTCACGCGGGCGCAGACCGGCCACGCGCCAAGACTACAGCGTTGGTCTCGACTCCGCCGCTGCGTGGCGAGCCGCCTCTGCGTGCCGCCGGGCGAGCGAAGATGTGCCCGTGCGCGCCCTCATGACTCGCCTCGATCCGCGTCGTGCTCCGACCCTCGTGCTGCTTCTGGCGCCTCCCGTCCTGCTGGTGCTGATCGTCGGATTGGCCCCGGAGCCCACCCGGCTCATCCTCGCGGGCGACCTTGCCGTCTACCGCAGGTACGGCCTGCAGGTGCTGGGCGGGTCGATCCCGTACCTCGACTTCAACGTGGAGTACCCGCCCCTCGCCCTGCTGCCGATGACCGTGCCCCTCCTGGCGCCGCCTCCGGGCGGGATCGACGATCATCGGCTACATCTGGCGGTTCGCCCTCGTCCAGGGAGCGCTGGCGGTGCTCGCCGGCTGGCTGCTCTTCGTGGTGACCGGCAGGTCGCGCACCACGCTGGTGCTGTG
Source organism: uncultured Chloroflexia bacterium (assembly GCA_963810065.1). Taxonomy (GTDB): domain Bacteria; phylum Chloroflexota; class Limnocylindria; order Limnocylindrales; family CSP1-4; genus CTSoil-043. The sequence goes on from CAWELX010000007.1 coordinate 204,886, forward strand.
GGCGGCTGCTGGTCGGCCTTGCCTGGGCGTCCGTCGCCCTTCGCTACGACCTCTGGCCGGTGCTGTGCGTCCTGGTCGCCGTCGTCGTGGTCGAGCGGAACCCCGGCGCCGCTGGCGTCGCGCTGGGGCTGGGGACGATGCTCAAGCTCTACCCGATCGTCCTCCTCCCCGTCCTGGTCGTCTATGCGCTCGCCCGGCGCGACCGGGCCGGGTGCGTTCGGCTTGTGGCCGGGTGCGGTTCGGTCGTCGTCGTCGTCGTGGGCGCGACGTGGGTGCTGGCCGGCCCGGCCTCGCTCCAGTGGCTCGTCTACCAGCAGGAGCGCGGCCTGCAGATCGAGAGCCTTGGGGCAGGGCTGCTCCTGGGGCTCCACGTGATGGCGGGCCGGCCCATCGACGTCGCCTACGCGTTCGGGTCGGTCCAGGTGCGGGCGCCCGGCTCCGACCTGCTGGTGGCCGCCTCGCCGATCGTGCTGGCGGTGCTGCTGGGCGTCGTCACCGCGGTCGCCGCGCTGCGCTTCCGGTGGGACGACGCACGGCTGGGTCGCGTGCCGAGCTCCAGCCTCTACCTGGCGTCGGCTGCCGCGATCGCCGTGCTCCTGGTGGGCAGCAAGGTCCTGTCCGTGCAATACGTCATCTGGCTCCTGCCCTTCGCGATCCTGCTCCCGCGTCGCATGGGCTGGCTGCTCCTTGCCATCACGGCCCTCTCGACCGCCATCTACACGACCGACTACACGGCGCTGTGGCGCCTCGAGACGCCGATGATCGCGGCTCTGCTGCTCCGGAACGCCCTCCTCGTCGTGATCGTGGTGTGGCTGGTGGTCGAGATGCTGACGCGACGTGGGGTCGCACGCGACGTGGGGTCGCCCTCGAGGTGAGCACGAAACCGGCCGGGGTGTCGCGCAGTGAGCCCCATCCAGCTCCCCGTGCTCGTCGCCCGTCGCGAGTGGCCGTCATTGACCACCGGCCAGCTGGACGATGGGCGCCCCGAGGGTGACTCGGGGCGCCCATCTGCGTCGACCGGCGACCGCCACTGGTCTGCGGTGGCGGATTGGTGGCTCCCGGCGGCCTAGGCCGCCGGGAGCCAGGGAGGTTACGGCCGGCCGGCCGCCAGGTCGTATTGCAGATAGACGACGTGGGTTCGCGTGTACTCGAGCACGCCGTACTTGCCGTCCGCGCCCCCGATCCCGGACTTGCGCCAGCCGGCATGGAACCCCTGCATGTTCTCCATCATGTTCTCGCGATTGACGTACGTCTCCCCGAATCGGAGCTCGTTGCACGCTCGCATGATCACGTCGACGTTCTTGGTGAAGATCGACGAGGCGAGACCGTAGATCGAGTCGTTCGCCCAGGCGATCGCTTCGTCGAGGTCGTTGAACGTGACGATCGGCATCACCGGCCCGAAGATCTCTTCCCGGACGATGGGCATGTCCTGGCGGCAGTTGGCGATGACGGTCGCCGGATAGTAGTGGCCCTCCGGCTTGTCCTCGGCACGCTTCCCGCCGACCACGATCTGGCCGCCGTCGGCGACGGCACGCTCCACCCGTCCGCTGACCGCGTCCAGCTGCCGCTCGTTCACCAGGGGACCCAGGTCGCGGCCCTCATCGACGAGCGCGTTCCCGTACGTCGCCTGGCTCATGGCCGTGGCCAGCCGGTCGGTGAACTCGGCGGCGACGCTCTGGTGCACGTAGGTCCGATCGGGTGCGCCGCACACCTGGCCCGTGTTGAGGAGGCGACCTGCCTTGATGGACCTGACCGCCAGGTCCAGGTCGGCGTCCGGCATCACGATGACCGGATGGCTGCCGCCGAGCTCCAGGCTCACCTTCGTGATGTTCTGCGCGGCGAGCTCCATGACCCGCGAGCCCGTCCTGATGCTGCCCGTGACGGTCACCATGCCGATGAGCGGGTTCGAGGCCAGCTCCTCGCCGACGATCGGGCCGTAGCCGCACACGATGTTGACGACTCCGGCGGGAACGCCCGCCTCGTCGAAGATGCGGCCGAGCTCGAGCGTGCTGTTCGGCGTGATCTCGCTCGGCTTCACGACGATGGAGTTGCCCATGAGGAGGGCCGGTGCCACCTTGCGCGCGAGCACGTAGAGCGGGAAGTTCCAGGGCACGATCCCGCCGATGACGCCGATGGGCTGCCGCAGCAGCAGCTGCATGTCGTTCGGCTCGTCGCTGGCGATGACCTCGCCTTCGATACGGCGGGCCCACTCCGCCGTGTAGTCGAAGTAGTTCGCCGTGCCGTTCGCCTCTCCCCGGGCCTGGTCCAGGGGCTTGCCCTGCTCCTCCGAGAGGACCCGGGCGAGGTGCTCGACGTCCTTGCGGATTCCGGCGGCGATCTTGTGCAGGTAGTTCGCGCGCTCGATCGGGGCCAGCTTCTCCCACTGGCGCTGGGCCCGGTCGGCGAGCTCGATCGCCTCCCGCGCGTCCTCGACGGTCGAATCGGGGACGTCCGACACCACGGCGCCGGTGGCCGGGTTCTCGACGGTCAGCGTCTTGCTGTCCTGGGCGTCGACGAACCGACCGTTCACGTAGTTCTGGTAGCGGCGAGTAGCAACAGCCATCGTGATCCTCCGGGTTTGACGCGCCGCGCCCCTGGCGCGGCCGGACCTTGGTTGGCAGGGCGCGGAGCCGCCGGTCAGCCGCCGACCGGCTCCGCGTCCGCCACTGACACCACAGGCATCGGCACCTAGCCGAGAACGAGCGCGGAGAGGCTCAGGTCGGCATGGGTGGGAATGCCTTCCACCGAGACGCCCTGCTCCCCGAACGCGAGGTAGCCGATCAAGGGCAGGTGGCCGACGGCGTGCTCCACCTCGGCGGGGATCTCCCTGATCCGGTCGCTGAGGGCGATGGCGCGACCGCCGCAATGGGCCAGCACGATGGCCTTCGGGTGGCCCACGTCCTGGACCGCCTTGTAGACGACGTTGCCCGCCTCGGCGATCAGCCCGTTGACGGAGGCCTCGCCCAGCTCCAGCACCATGCCGGGGCTCATGGCCGCCCCGAAGTCCATCGACCCGTCCGCGTTGCTGTTGACCGGGTGGGCCGAGTACGTGATCCCGTCCTTGTGGAAGAGGAGCGGGTACTGGACGCTGAACGACACGAGTGCGCCGCCGCCGATCTCGGACTCGGGCTTGGCGACCCACTCCGAGTAGACATCCATGGCCCGGCGGCCGCCGAGCTCGAACACCGTGCGCCCCGACGCCTTGCTGACGGTGGCCTTCTTGCCGGTCGCTCGGTAGCCGTTCGTGAAGGCGTAGCCGATCGGCCCGCCGAGGGCCGCGATGGCGAAGTGGTTCTTGTAGGCGTGGCCGTTCGCGAACTGCTGGAACTTGCCGTCGGGAGAGTGGTCCGACGACGTCCCGCCGACCACCGGCACGCCGGGGGCCACCTCGGCGATCCCGCGCAGGATCTCCTCTTCGGGTCCCATGAAGGCGATGGTCAGCAAGCGCGCCCGCCTCGACCGCCAAGCTGCTCGAGCGCCGCCCGGGCCGCCTCCTTGCCGGCCGCGAAACCGTCGCCCTCGCCGACGGCCGCCAACGCCCACCCCGGCCGGCCGGTCGGCGATCAGCATCAGGCTGGCGGCACCGCCTTCGCTGGTGACCCAGCCGTCGTCCTGGAACACGCCGGTGGAGGACGATCCGCCCCAGAGGGGCACTCCGCCCAGCAGCCCCGACACACCGGCCACGAGGGCCTCGGTGTCGTACTGCGTCGTCGCGAACAGGATGGCCAGCGTCGGCGTGCCCTCGAGCCCGGCCTTCGCCTGCTCGACCAGCTCGGCGGCCGCCGCCTTCGCATCGGTGGACGTCGTGCTGCCAGTGCCAATTGCGCTCATGAGATTGCCTCCTGGGTGACTCTCGAGGGGACCTGTCCGGAACCGGGCAGCCGTCCCGACTGACTGATCTGGCCGAGGATGGCCGCGCCGAGCAACGAGGACTGGTCCTGGAACACGTACTCGAAGTCCCCGGTCCAGCGGCGCCTGGCCTCGAGCATTCCGCGGATCCTTGCCCCGCCGCCCGAGATCCCCACTCGGCGGCCGATGGGGACGAGCTCGGCGACTTCCCGGAGGTGGCCGCCGAGATACGCCGCGTTGCCACGTACGAGGCTGAGCAACAGGTCCTCACGCGTGGTCTCGAGCGTCAGGCCGCCCATAGCCGGCCGTGAGCCGCTCGAGGGAGTACCGGCTCCCGCCGAGGTACGGCAGGTATTCGGGGAGCTCGGCTTCACGGGCATCCGGGTCCGGATCCCGGAAGAACTCGTCGAGCACGCGTGGGACGTACTCGGCGTAGAACTCGTCGTCGCGGAGCTCGCTGCAGGCGATCCGACGGAACCAGTCCAGCGCCTCGCCACCGGCGTTCAGGACGAAGAAGGTGAGCCAGCGACCGGGGACGACGTGGCACCGGACGTTGAAGGTGGGCGAGGCGATCGGGCGGTCGGTGCAGACGTTGGCGATGTCGCACGTCCCGCTGATGATGTTGATGTCGCCGGGCTCGGTCAGGCCCCCGGACAGCGCCGCGAGCACGGCGTCGTTGCCACCACACAGCACCTGGCAGTCCGGGGGCAGGTCGAGCTCATCGGCGACCGCCGACCTCAGCCGGCCGGCGGGCTGGTGGGACGGCATGAGTGGGGGCAGCCTGTCCTCCGGGATGCCGGCCAGGCCGAGGATCTCGCGGTTCCAGGTGAGGTCGTTGCGGGCCGTGTTGTAGAGGCCGGTGATGGACGTGGTCGAGGGATCGATGGCCCAGCGGCCCGTCATCCGCTTGACGAGATACGTGTTGCAGTGGCCGAACTTCGCGGCCGCCGCCCAGACCTCCGGCTGCGCCTCCTGGAACCAGAGGATGGATGACAGCGACGAGCCGCCCGACACGGGCAGGTTGCACGTCTCGGCGAGGAACCTCCTCTCTCCAACGATCTGGCGAATGGCGGCCGATTGCGCACGGGAGCGTCCGTCGAGGAACAGCACGGCAGGCGCGAGGGCCGTGCCGTCGGCGGCCATGGGCGTCAGCCCAGGGCGTGGTGACGGACAGCGAGACGACGCCGACCCCGGCCAGGCTGGTCGCTACCTCCGCGCAGCACTCGCGGAGCGCCTCCCACCAGGCTTCCGGCTCGATGTCGGCCTTGCCCCGGTCGTAGATGTGCGGTGCGTAGGCGCGCTGCGCCCCGCCCCGCTGCTCGAGGTCGGCGCTGAAGACCCCGATCTTGAGCGCGCTTGTCCCGACGTCGATGGCGAGGATGTCGGGGCTCACGGGAGGAGACCCTCCGCGGCCAGGAGCGCCTGCAGCGCCCCGACCTGGGCTGGATCCAGCGGGAGCAGGGGGCGCCGCGGGATGCCGCCCCGGAATCCAGCAAGGGTCATGGCCGCCTTGACGCCTGCCACCCCGTGAGCGCCGGAGATGGCCGCGTTGATGCGCGTGACGCGATCCTGCAGCGGGACGCCGTTCGCCTCGTCGCGCGCGCGCCCGTGATCGAACAGCTGGAGGGCGAGCCGGGGGAACGAGTTGGCCAGCGACACCGTGCCGCCCGGCGAGCCGCCCAGCATCGCCCGCAGGAGGAAGTTGGCCGAGCCCGCCAGGACCTGGAAGGACGGACCCTGGAATCGCAGGAAGGCCTCGATGCCGCTCGAGGCGCTGTCCTTGAGGCCCACGATGTTCGGATGGGCGGCCAGGCGCCCGACCAGGCCCGGAGACAGCGTGACGCCGCAGAATCCAGGGGCGTTGTAGAGGAGGAGCGGGATCCGCGCCCGGTCGGCGAGCGAGGAGAAGTAGCGGTACAGGACCTCGTCCGTCATCTGCGCCCGGAAGTAGCCCGGCGCCAGGACGAGCCCGAAGTCGGCTCCAAGGTCCGCCGCGGCCGCGAGGAAGCCCTCCGCCTCGCGCTGCCCGTCGTACGCGGCTCCGGCCAGGACCACCTGTCCAGGCCCCTTGTGCCGCACGACGTCGTCCAGGACGCGCCGCCTCTCGTCTTCCGCCAGGCTCCGGTTCTCCCCGTTCGAGCCCAGCGCCAGGTAGCCGAGGATCCCGGTTTCGGCGTAGCGGGCGAGGTTGAACCGCAGGGCGTCGTGGTCGACATCCTCGTTCGCGGCGAACGGTGTGCAGATCGGCGCGAAGACACCCGCGAGCTTCGGGCCGACCTCCTGCGGGAGCATCAGGTCGCCTCGCCGGTGGCGTGGCCGCGGCCGCCGGTCGGCACGCCTCCGTCGCCGCCAAGCTCCTGGGCGATCCTGGCGGCCACGGCACGCACGCGTTCGCCGAAGAACGGGAGGCGATCGTGGATCCGGAAGTGCGGTCCGGAGATGCTGATCGCGCCGACCGGCCGTCCGTCGGCCCCGACGATCGCGGCCCCGACGCACGCCCCGAACGGCTCGTTCTCGCGGTCGTCGGTCGAGTAGCCGCGCATCTGCGTGCGCCGGATCTCGTCTCGGAACGCTGCCAGGTCCCGGATCGTCCGTTCGGTCCGCGGCGTGAGGTCCATGCGTGCGTACATCCCCTCGCGCTCGTCGTCCGGCAACGCGGCGAGCATGGCCTTTCCAAGCGAGGTCGAGTGGAGCGGCATCGTCTGGCCGACGGCGGACACGAGCTGGATGCTGTTCGCCGCGTCCAGCTTGTCGACGTAGACGATCCCGAGGTCCTCCATGATCCCCAGGTGAACGGTCTCCCCGAGCTCGTCGCGGAGCGCCGTCAGGTGCGGCCGAGCGACGGTGCGAAGATCGAGACGAACGGCGGCCGTGTGGGCCAGCCACAGCACTCTGCCGGTAAGTCGATAGCGACGGGTCGTCTCGTCCTGGGTCACGTACCCGGCCTCGACGAGGGTCCGCAGGAGGCGCGTCACGGTCGCCTTGTCGAGATCCACCTGCTGGCCGAGCGCCGAGGGTCCGAGCCCGTCCTCATCGGCGCGCGCCAAGGCCTCCAGGACGTCGAGCCCACGACTCAGGGTGCGGGTCACCATCGTTTCACTCAGTGAACTCATGGTGCGCTGGACGCAACCATTGTAGCGCACTGCCGGTTGTCGATGTCGGGTCGCAGGGGTCGCGGGGCCGCATGGACGCCAGCCGCCCGATTCCTCCGCGTCAGAGGGCGGCAGCATCGTGCGCTTCGAGCGCTGCAGGCCAGTCTTCAGGGCGTCGCTCACGAAACCATGCGTTTCGTGAGCACGAAACCGGCCGGGGTGTAGCGCAGTGGTAGCGCACGTGCTTTGGGAGCCCCCGGGGCCTATGCGGGGTAGGGTCGGGGTTCCTGAGCGCGAGAGGCCGAGCGGCGTAGGCACCGATTATTGTGCGGTTCGCGAGCACGAATGCGGCGGCCTGGCGCCACCGCTCGGGTCCGTTCAGTCCCGACCCTTCTGCCCGAGGTTGGGCAGCCCACCGTGCTTGAGTAGCGTCCCGGGACGTGGTGTGAGTCGGGGCCCTTGACGGCGAGGGTCACCGCGTGGTCTTCCAGTGAATGTCTGACGTTCACACAGGAGACCCACGCGATGACCGAACCGAGGATCGCACTCCTCACCCGTCTCGAACAGGCTGCGAGCTCGGCCGAGCCCGACGTGCTCCGCGAGGCCCTGTGTTGGGCGATCGAGGAGCTGATGGAGGCCGACGTGACGGCGCAGCTCGGGGCGGCGCCCCACGAGCGAACCCCGGAGCGGACCGGATACCGCAACGGGTACCGGGTGCGCCCGTTCGACTCGCGCATGGGCGCGCTCGAGCTCGCGATCCCCAAGACGCGGACGGGCTCGTACTTCCCCGACTGGCTCGCCGAGCCGCGGCGTCGCGCGGAGCGCGCCCTGGTCGCGGTGATCCAGGAGGCGTACGTGAAGGGCGTGTCGACCCGCAAGGTCGACGACCTCGTCAGATCGATGGGCGCGTCGGGCGTGTCCAAGAGCGAGGTCAGCCGCCTCGTCGGCGAGCTCGACACCGATCTGGCGGCGTTCCGCGAGCGCAGCCTTGCCGGGGTCCGGTACCCGTATGTCTGGCTCGACGCCCAGTACGAGAAGGTCCGTGAGGGCGGGCGGGTGCTCGAACACCGCGTTCCTGGTCGCGATCGCGGTCAACGAGCACGGCGAGCGCGAGGTCGTCGGCTGCACGGTCGCCGGCGCCGAGTCGCAGGCGTCCTGGATCGGGTTCCTGCGCTCGCTCGTCGCCCGCGGCCTGTCCGGGGTCCGGCTCGCGATCAGCGACGCCCACCTCGGCGTCAAGGCCGCGGTCGCCTCGATCCTCGAGGGCGCCGCCTGGCAGCGCTGCCGGGTCCATCTGCTGCGGGACCTGCTGGTCCACGTGCCGAGGCACGCCGCGTCCATGGTCGCGGCGTTCGTGCGCACGGTGTTCACCCAGCCCGACGAGCCCTCGGCCGGGCCCAGCTCCGGGCGGTCGCCGAGCGCCTGGCCACGCTCGTTCCCCAAGGCCGCCGACGCCCTGCTCGCGGCCGAGGACGACGTCCTCGCGTACCTCGCCTGCCCGCGCGAGCACTGGACCAAGATCTGGAGCACCAACCCGCTCGAGCGGCTCAACCGCGAGCTCGCGCGGCGCAACGACGTGGTCGGCATCTTTCCCAACCGCGACGCCCTGCTCCGGCTCGGCACGGCCCTGCTGGTCGAGCAGCACGACGAGTGGCTGACCATGGGCAAGCGCTACCTGCCCCAGGGCTCGATGACCCGCCTCCTGGGCGGCGTCCCGGGCACCACCCTGGCGGAGCTGCTGAAGGAGGGCATGGCCGTCTGAGAGGCGATCAGGCTGGAAGCCGACTTACACCACTTGCCGGGACACGACCCGTGCTTGGGCGGCGGGCCGGACCGGCTCAGAGCCGCGCCAGGCCGCGGCCGAGGCGCCGTCGATAGGCAGGCGCGACGAGCGACCGCCAGATCGGCCCGAATGAGCGCCCGGACTGCTCGACGCTCTCGTCAAGGTCGCGGACGAACCGCTCGATCGACTTCCGCTCATGCTTCGTCAGCGATCCCGAACGGGCGATGAACGCGCGCCCAAGCGTCGCCGCGACGTGGAGGTCGTGCTGGTCGCCGAGCTGGTCCTGGAGCGCGACGACCGGGCGGATGAGCAGCGTGGCTTCCGGCTCGATCGGCTCGCGGACGAACTCGAGCGTGTAGCGAAGCCACTTGGCGGCGATCCGGAGCTCGTGGAGGGCGGCGAGGTCGGCGCCCGCGAGGCCCTCCTCGAAGGCCCAGACGGTTCCGTAGGCAGCCCAGGCCGTCGCCGGCATCCGGTTCCGGACGAGCCCGGGGGCGTGCGGGGCCACGGGCGCGACCGCCAGACCCTTCGTCACCGCTAGTACCTCACAGTCGGCGACGAAGCGGGCGAAGGTTTCGGACTCGAGGACCTCGACCAGCTCGAGCCACCGCGCCTCTCGCTCGGTGTCCCAGGCGCGCCGCAGGGGCGCCAGGCCGGCGCGGCCGTGCTCAGTGCGACGAACGGCGTATTCAGCCACAGTCCCGAGCTGGACGTCGAGGTCCCGGACGGCGCCGAGCCGGCCCCCGATCTCGCGGAGGTCGGCGCGGTGGCGACGCATCGCGTTACGCTCGAACCCGTCGCCGAAGACCCGCCAGGCGGCGCGCATCCGGCGAGCCGCCACGCGCATCGCGTGGACCACTTCGGGGTCATCGCCGGCGATCACGCCCGGCACGTGAGCCAGCATCCGCGCGAGGTGGAAGCGGAGGACCTTGCGACCTGCCTCTGCCCACGGGTCATCGCCCCGGACGCCGAGCGTTCGACCGACCGCCAGACCTTCAACGGCCAGCTGGAGCGCGGCGGGGGCCGAGGGGGCGGCGAGATCGACGTCGGCTTCATTCGTCGCGTCGGCGGACTGCGGTTCCACCATCATCTCCACGTCGCTCTCGCCCAGGGTTCTCCGCGGCGCCTCATCGGTGCGACCCCTCGCCCCTCGACCGGCTTACTGAGCCGGGCAGGCGGTCGCGAGCGCGGTTTCGACCTGGGCGGCGGCCGTCTTGATCTGGTCGATCGCGGTCGTGATAGCGCCGATCTTGGCGCCAAGCCCGGGCTGGTCGCCCATGCTCGTGAGCGTGGCCTGCAGCCCCTGCACGGCGGTCAGGAGGTCGGTCACGGGCATGAGGATCAGGTCCTTGCCCGAGACGAGCAGCGCCTGCGCGCTCGACTGGACGGTGGTGACCGCCGACTGCACGCCGGCCGTGCCGACCTGGAGGAGCTTGAGGCTGGTGAGCGCGGTCACGGAGGCGCGGAAGGCGGCCGCGTCCGGTGCAGATTGCCGCCGGGCTCGAGGCCGGCGCCGACGACCCCGAAGCAGGCGGCGTGGTCGCCGAGGCGGCCGGGGCTCCCGACGCGCCCGGGGAGGAGGATGCCCTGCCTCCGCAGGCGGCAGCAAAGACCGCGAAGGCAAGGACCGGAACAATGAGGCGAAGGCGACCAGACATGGTTGTGTCCCACCTGAAGGAGCACGTCCCGACGAGCGCCGCCGGGACCCAGGATTTGCCTGCGGGGCAGGACCGATCCGGTCGGACCGATCCTGCCTCATGTATCTCGCGCCGGTCACCCGGCCGGTGCCGAATGGCTCAGCCGGCCGACGAGTCTCCGGCTGCCTTCGCGGCCTGCTTGACCGCGGCGGCGGTCTCGTCGTCGACCGGGGCCGACTTGACGACCTTGGCGTCCGGGATCGTCGCCTTCACGGCGTCGACCGCGGTGAGCGACACGAGCGCCACGATGCCCGAGGTGCCCGGGGCGATGACGCCGGCAAGCTCGTCGGCCACCCCGCTCTTCATCATCACGTTGCGCGCCTTGCCGATGGCGGCGCCTGCGACGCCGGCGTAGACGGCGCCGGCGAGGATCGTGGGCGGGAAGATGAGGCCGATGGCCGCGCCCGCCACGGCACCCCAGACGAAGCCGGTGCGCGTCTTGTGGTCGGTCATCTTCTGGATGTGGACCTTGCCCTGGTAGTCGGCGTTGGCGACCAGGACGCCGTCGATGTCGATGGCGCGCTTGGCCTCGGCGTCGATCAGCGCGTAGTAGGCGTTCTTCGCCGAGTCCATGTCGGCGAACTGCGCGACCACCAGCGCCTGGTTGCCCTGGACGGCGATGCCGGCCACGGCCTCGACCCCGGCGTCGTCGGCGGCCACCACGATGGCGGCATCGACGGGCTGATCCGGCGTTGCCGCCGCGTCCTTCGTCTCGTCTGTCATCGGAGAATCTCCCTTCTTGACCTTGCTTCACCATTCAGCGTCCGGCTGCGCTCATCCTCACTCTGTCTCGGCCTCGACCTCCTCGGCTGCCAGGACGGAAGCGAGCGCCTCCTCGGCCGCTTCCTGCTCGATCATCTCGGCCGCGACGAGCGCGTCGACCGCCTCCTGGGCGGCCTCCCGCTCGATGAGGTCGGCCGCGATGAGGGCGCGGACGGCGCGGAGCGCCGCGGCGGCCTCGATCTCGTCGGCCGCGGCCACGGCCTCTTCGGCCTCCTCCGTCGCGGCCTCCTCGACGTCGAGCGACATCCGGACGACGTTCTCGGCCTCCTCCTTGGCGGCCTCCTCGATGAGCTCGGCGGCGAAGAGCGTGTCGATCACGTCCTCGGCCGCCGCATCCTCGACCGCGAGCGCGGTGGCGACGACGTCGGCCGCCTCGGCGATGGCGGCCTCCTCGATGAGCTCCGCCTCGACGAGGGTCTGGGCGATCTCCATCGCGGCGGCCAGCTTGACCTCTTCGGCCGCCTCGATGGCGTCCTCGGCCTCCATCTTCACGCGCAGCTCGTCGCCCACGATCGCGAGCGCGTCGGGCGAGATCATCGCCTGCATCAGGTCCGGCCGCCGGCGTCGGCGATGGCGTCGCGCAGGCTGGCGGCCCAGTGGTGCTCGATGACGAGGATCGCGGCGGCTCCCCCGGCGGGGATGCTCTCCGCGAGCTCCTTCATGCGGTCCACGCCGAGGCCGGCGTCCCGCTCGGCAACGGCGAGCGCACCCAGCTCCTCGCCCACGAGCATGCCTTCAAGGCCGCCCTCGTGGAGCCCGATGAGCCCGCCGGCGATCGACCCGAGGCGCATCCGCTCGTTCTCGGACAGGTCGGTCAGGTGCATCGAGTTCTCGATGCTGCCGTGCTTGTCCTTCTGGACGAAGATGACGTCGACGATGCGGATCACGCCGCGCTTCCGCACCCGGCGCAGCTCGGCCATGATCCGGCCGGTCGCCTCGAACTTGTCGAACCCGACCACGAACACCTGGATCGGGCCGGTCACGTGCTTGTCTGCCATGTCGCCTGCTCTCCTTCGACCCTGCTTCCCTGGAGTCCGACGCCGGTCGCATCGCCGGACGGGTGCTATCGCGCTAGCTCAGGCTGGGCGGGCGGTCCTGCGCCGCGGCCGCTGCCGCCGCGGCCTTGATCGCCCCGGCGGTCTCCTCGTCGACCGGGACCGTCTTGACCTGCTCGGCCGCCGGCATCTTCTGGGCGACGGCGTCGGCATCCACCGCCGAGACGAGCGCGAGGATCCCCGAGGTGCCCGGGGTGATGACACCGGCGAGCTCCTTCTCGACCTCGACGCGGTGGTGCAGGTTGCGCGCCTTGCCGGCGGCCGCACCGGCGACGCCGAGCGCGACGGCGCCGGCCACGATCGTGGCCGGCAGGAAGACCGCCGCGACCACGCCGCCGACGATCCCCCACTTGAGGCCCGTCCGGGTGCTGTGGTCGGTCATCTTCTGGACGTGGAGCTTGCCGTCACCGCCCGCCTTGACGACGAGGACGCCATCGACCTGGAGCAGGCCCGCGACCTCGGCGTCGATGAGGTCGTCATAGGTGCTCATCGCGAGCGTCGGGTCCGCGAAGCGGGCGACGATGAGGGCATGGGGTCCCTGGGCCGCTACGGCGCCTTCTGCGAGCACCCCCTGCGCGTCGGACAGCTGCGTCGCGACGAGCACCGCGCCGTCCCCATCACCGGCCGTTGCCGCATCGGGGGTCGCCGGCTCATCGGTCATCTGGATACCTCCTGCACGGTCGTCTCGATCATCTGCCGGGCGAATCCACCTGGACGACACTCACCCTGGGCCGTCTGGCCGTGAGCCGCATCCTGCCAGCCGGAGGAAGGACTCCCCGCGGGGATCGACAACCGAGGAGCGCCAGCCGCGGCAATCGGCGACTCAGCCCGTCGGACGACGAAACGGTGCCTTGTTAGGCTTGCCGCTCGACGGACTGGCCCGGCCGCTATCCGGGCCCCGCCAGCGAGCACATGTCCTCCTCCAAGGTCTCCAACATCGCGGCGCCGGACCGAGCAGCGAGACCCCTCGCGCGAGTCGCGGCCGACCGTCAGCCCGGACCCCCTCGTCGAGGCGAAGTTCGCCATCCCGCGCCGGCAGTCGGTGACGCTGCGCCGCACGAGGCTCCTGCGCCTGCTCCGGTCCGCCGGGACCGCTCCGTGATCTCGATCGTGGCGCCGCCCGGCTACGGCAAGACGAGCCTCCTCGTCCAGTGGGCCACCGAGAGCCCCGGGCCGGTCGCGTGGCTGACGGCCGACGACAGCGACAGCGACCCGGTGGTGCTCCTCACCGACCTCGCGGCGGCGATCGATCGGGTCGAGCCGCTCGGCACCGAGGTCTTCGTCGCGATCGCGTCGGCCGCGGTGTCGAACCGGGCCGTGGTCGGTCGATTGCTGGCCGGGATGTCCCGACCGTCCGAGGGCGTCCGGATCGCCATCGACGACGGCTACCGGATCACGTCCCGGGCGTGCCTCGACATCCTCGCCGAACTGGTCGCGCACCTGCCCGAGGGATCGCAGGTGGCCATCGCGGGACGCGAGCGGATGCGCCTCCCGTTCGTCCGCTGGCGAGCCGAGGGTTCGCTGCTCGAGATCGGTCCCAGCGAGCTGGCGATGGACGAGCGCGAGGCCGCCGGGCTGGGGCGGGAGCTCGGGCTGCGGCTACCCGCGGACACGACAGCCCGCCTGACGCGACAGACCGACGGGTGGCCGGCCCTGCTGGCGCTCGCCACGCTCGGTGCCCGGACGCCCGAGGGAGGCCCCAGGTCGATCGACGCCGGCTCCGATCGGCTCGTCGAGGACTACCTGCGGTCCGAGGTCCTCGCGGACCGCTCCGAGACCGAGATCGAGTTCCTGACCCGCACCTCGATCGTCGAGCGGCTGTCCGCGCCGCTCTGCGATGCCATCATCGAGGGACGGGGATCGACCTCGATCCTGCGGCAGCTTGCTCACTCGACCCTGCTGGTGGACGACTACGGCGGGGCGTATCGCTATCACACGCTCCTGCGCGACTTCCTCCAGCGCGAGCTCGCGGCCCGCGAGCCCGAGACGATGCCTACCCTCCATCGGCGAGCCGCGGCCTGGTATCAGGCGAACAGCGCATACGAGCCTGCCGTCGATCACGCGTTCGCCGCGGGCGATCTCGACCTCGCCGCCACGTTCGTGGGCAACGGCTGGCAGCTGTTCCACTGGTCCGGCCGTCGAGCGACGATCCGGTCATGGGCTGCGCGTTTCGGCGCGGATGCTCTCGAGGCACGCCCATGGCTCGCCGTCCTGGCCGCCTGGGAGGAGCTCGCCGCGGGCGATGTCGCCGGGACGGTGCGCTTCGCGGACGTCGCCGAGCGTGGAGCGTTCGAGGGCAGGCCGCCCGATGGCACGGCTTCCTTCGAGTCTGGGCTGGCGATGCTCCGGGCCGCCATGGTCCGGCACGGGGCGCCGACGACGCCCTGGCGAACGCCACCCGGGCGGTTGAGCTCGAGGGGGACGCCCGGCTCGTGGCGGGACTTCGCGCTCTGGCAGCTGGCCATCGCGCGCCTCACGATGGGCGACCAGGCTGGCGCCGACGCGGCCTTTGCCGAGGGGATCAGGGCCGCCGAGATCGTCCGGCCACGACGCGATCCGATACTGCATCCTCGGGCACCGCGCTCTCGTGGCCGCCGGACTCGGTGCCTGGGATTCGGCCGCAGCCCTCATCGAGGAGAGTGACGCGATCGACCCCGCCCCACAGGTCGACGGCTACTTCTCGAGCATCCCGTCTCGCGCCGCGCGCATCAGCCTGGCGATCCACCGCGGGGACATCGCGGGGGCGCGTCGCGAGCTCGCTCGCGCGATGAGCCTGCGACCATTGATGACCGCCGCTGGCCCCGCCGGGGCCGTCATGTGCCTCGCTCGCGTTCGCCCGGGCCCACCTCGCGGTCGATGACCCGGCCGGTGCGCGCGCCCTCGTCGCGCAGGCGAAGGACGTGATCCGCGATCGGCCCGCCCTCGGGGTGCTGCCTGCGGAGGTGGACGCGCTCTGGGCGACCTTGGCCCCAGCGCTGCCCAGGCGCGGCGGAGGTGCCACGAGCCTCACGGTCGCGGAGCTCCGCGTGCTCGCCTACCTGCCCTACTACCTCTCGTACAAGGAGATCGGGCAGCGACTCGGCGTCAGGGAGACGACGGTCAAGTCACAGGTCCTCGCGATCTTCGGCAAGCTGGGTGCGGCGACCCGCAGCGACGCCGTCGACCTGGCCGTCGACGCCGGCCTGCTCGAGCGCTTCCTTCCGATCGCGGCGCCCCTGCCATCGAGGGAGTCTGCGGTTCGACGCGATCCCTGATGGCGTAGGCGCGGCTCCTCCCGGCGACAGTTGGTGTCCCGGATCGGCTCGTGATCTACGGCTGCGGCTCCGCGATGACGGCACTCGCCCGACGGTGGCGATCCTCACCCTGGGCTGGTCGATCCTCGAGGGCATCGGCGCCTCCCTCGTGCTGCGGGCTCTCACTGCCCATGGCGCTCGGGATGGTCAGCTTCATCCGTCAAGGAGGATGCGCCGGGCGCCGTCGACAAGCCTAGGCTCTGGCGTTCACCGAGCCGGACCCGCCATGCAGAAGGCGATGAGGTCGGTCCGTCGGGCAAGGGAGTTGACCATGCTCCGACAGTTGGTCCTGGCGATCTTCGCCGACGAGGCGTCGGCGGACGCTGCCGCCGACGGGCTCAACCGCTGGGCGGGACAGGAAGCCGCGACGAAGTTGATCGATACCCATCAGATCCAGGCGATGGGCGTCCTCGTGCTCGACGAGAACGGCAAGCTCAAGACCGAGAAGCTCGGCCCGCGGAGCATGGGGACAGGCGCCGGGATCGGGGTCATCCTGGCGATGCTCACACCGATCGGCATGGCGGTCGGGATCGTCGGCGGCGGGATCCTGGGGGCTCTCCATCACAGGAGCCTGTTCGTCTCGAAGGACGATCGAGAGCGCCTCGGTCGTGAGCTGCAAGGCGGAAAGGCCGCGCTCGGGGTGATGACCGACAGGAGCAGCGCGGCGGCCATCTCCGCCGAGCTCGCCTCCCTCGGCGGTCAAGCCGAGACCCATGAACTCGACGACGGCGCCGTCGCTGAGGTCGACGCCGCCTCGATCGAGGGTCCAGCTGAAGCGTCGGTCAACACGACCGCCTGACGGGTCTAAACGATGGAGCCTGATCGACCTGTTGACGACCCCACCATCGATCGGTCGACCCGTGGAACGCTGACCGGCCGTCGAACCTCCGCGAGCCGCTGATGTCCTGCCGCTCGACCGATTCAACGCGTTCACCGACGGCGTCTTCGCGATCGCGATCACGCTGCTGGTCCTGGAGCTGTCGGTCCCGACTGTTGGCGGTCGCCTCCTGCCGGCGCTCGGCGAGCAGTGGCAGGAGTTCCTCGGGTACCTGATCAGCTTCGTGTTCATCGGAGGGATCTGGGTCAGCCACGCCGGGATGACGAAGCTGATGCGGCACGCCGACACGTTGGCGTACGGGATCGACCTGCTGATGCTGCTCTTCGTGGGTGTCCTCCCGTTCTCGACCAACCTGATGGTCACCCACCTGTCCGGTCCGGACGTCGAGGCCGCGGTCATCATCTACGGGGTCAACGTCCTGCTGGCGTCGCTCTGCCTGAGCCTGCTGATGTTCTACATCGCCAGCGAGCGGTCGCTCGTCATCGACGGGGTCGCCGACGAGACGTTCGAGGCCAAGGTCCGTCAGCGGTGGATCGTGATCGCCCTGAACGTGGCAGCGATCGCGCTCGCCGTCGTGGCGCCGCTCGCGGCGGTCGGGGTGTACCTGGTCATGACGTTCCTGGCGCTGGCCCTGCCGCTGATCCACCTTCGGCGGCGTCGGCACTAACGACATCGACTCGCAAGTCCCGGAACGTATGCCTGGCGCGGCCCGGGCGACCGGTGAGGGCGTCGCGAGAACGCGGTGGAGGTCAGCCGGGTGAAGCGCCACTCGAACGGCGTGGCGATCGCGCCGTGCCAGCGCCGCCGTCGGGGTCTCGTCACGTCCATCGGCCGCCAGGCCCACGTGCCCGTTCGATCGCGGTAGGTTCCCGACAGCCTGCTCACGTTCGCGGGCATCGCGGCCCGAGGTCCTCAGGTCCGCTGATGCAGGACGACCGATGGACGGGATCGGGGCTGGATCTGCGCCGAGCGTCGAGGCGCCGACCGCGCAGCATGGGCGACCGCCGAGCGGCGAAGGCACCGATCATTGTGCGGTTCGCGAGCACGAAGCTGCCGGACCGGGTCCCAGCTTGGCAGCGGTGGTCGGGCCTATGGGGGTTGCCCCGCGACCAGCGACCTTCCGATCACCATGCGGCTCGCCGAGCCTCCAGAGCCTTCCGACGTGGTCCGCAGCGCATGACGCGACTGTCGTCTCGCCGCCCTGCCGGACGCGCCACGGACCGCGAGGTCGGCGTGGTCGCAGTGGTCGTCGTCACCGGATCGGAGAAGGCGGCCGCCCACCGACTCGGCCTGTCCCACTCGACCGTGAAGCACCACATCGTGAACGCGAGGTCCAAGGTGGGAGCGGAGACGACCGCGCAGCTCGTGTGGATCCTCGCCCCGCGGCTGCCCGAGCCAGGCGACACCACCTCGGGCGACTAGAAGTGGGTTCGAGTCACGCCTCGCGCGCGACTTCCGGTCCGGGAGGCGGTAGCGGTTCCCCCGCCGGGGTGGGCCTCTGCTCCTCCAGG
Organism: uncultured Chloroflexia bacterium; assembly: GCA_963810065.1. Classification (GTDB taxonomy): domain Bacteria; phylum Chloroflexota; class Limnocylindria; order Limnocylindrales; family CSP1-4; genus CTSoil-043. Next base: position 222,787 of record CAWELX010000007.1, read on the forward strand.
AGGGCGATGATGCGTTCGGTGTTCGCTCGGATCGCCGTGACGTTCGTGTAGATCCACTTCGGCGGGGACGTGTCAGGCATCGCGGCGATCCGCTCTCCGATGTCCATCTTGCCGGCCCCGGACCCAAGTGCTCTCGCGAGGAGCGCCCCACCGGCGACTACGGCAGCGATGACCCACGCCTTCTTCATGTGAGCCTCCTCAGGCCTAGAGGGCTTCGGCCGCGGGCCCACAGCCCGATCCCGACGCCGAACGCGATGTGGCCGACGAGCATGATCCGGTTGAGCCGCCCGGCCTCCCCGGACCGAAGGCCGAACCGACCGTAGCCCATCGAGGGAAACATCATCAGGAGCGGCAGCACGGCCGTCGAGATGCCATACACGATCCCTGCCAGGAAGCCCCGTCTCCCACGCCAGCGAGGCGGCGCGAGCAGGAATGCCTGTGTCAGGACGACGCCCGTGACGTAGTGGGTAGCCAGGCCGAGCACGAGCTCACCGCGCTGCGCCGGCTCGCGGCTGATGTCCGTGCGGCGCCTCCGGCCGCGCAGCAGGCCGGCTGCCCAGCGGCCGATCATCTGCGGGCCGAGACGGTCGGAGGTGAAGGCCCTCCCACCGAGACCGCTGGCGGCCACCATGGCGACGTCCATGATGATGGTCGCCAGCACGCCCGCCGGAACCCCGGCCGGAACGTGGATCGAGCGGATCGGCCGGACGCCCATCACTCAACGCTTCCGGCGGCGCGAATCAGCTCAACCTGCTCGGCGACCTTGCACCCGATCGTCCTGCACGTCGTGAGCTGGTCACCGTCGATGTACCTCGACACGCCCCCGGAGTCGGAGAAGTCGCATCCCGTGATCTTCCGGCACTGGGTGCTGCCGAACTCGCCCGCGAACCACTTCGCCAGGCGGTTCCCGCGGTTCATGCTGGCGTTGAACTTGTTGAGGTGGTCACCGAAGGCGTCCCCCCCGACCGTCATGATGGCGAGCAGGCGGGCGACCCGCAGGCGGCTGTTCTCGATCTCCCCGTCCTTGAGGCCGATCGCCATCACACCCGCCGTGAGCGCGCTGCACGTCTTGCCCATGAAGAGCATCCCGCCCATGAACGCCGAGGCGGCATCGAACAGCTCGCGGTGCTCGGCGGGTGAGTAGCCCAGGTGGCCGAGCACAGCCTGAGCGCAGTGGAACCCGTTGTCTGCGAAGTGCGAGTACAGCCTCGAGTAGCCTGCCCTCGTGCCCTCCGGGATGGCGTCCGACCGGTCGCCGTCGAGCGCGCCTCGCCAGTGCTCTGCCGAGTGCAGGACCGGACTGATGCACTGCCGCGGGAAGCCGTCCTTCGTTCGGATCTCCCGGCACTGGAGCGTCTGGTGGCAGGCGAGGAAGTCGCGGCACAGCGCATGCCCCCGGTCGAAGATCACCGGGAGGCCACGGTCCACCTCGCGCAGGCCGTGCTGGGTGCCCATCACCGCGAGTGGCGAGGTGACGGCCCCGCACTCGTGTCCCGTGTTGCCGATGCCCCCCGGCATGCCGGCGCTCAGCTTGACCAGCCATTCTTTGTCCGTCGAGGAGACATCGAGGATCGTCTGCATGGCCGTCGGGGCGCAGTGGCCCATCCTCAGGAGGTTCGAGAAGCCTCGCCGCCGGTAGGTCCAGTTCGGGCGGCGCTTGGGTCGCTGCCGGCTCAGTGTCTCCATCAGATGATCCTTTCGAATCTTGCCCGACTGAGCGGCCTCGCTCTCCGCACCTTGGCCGGTCGAAACTGCTTGCGGCACGTACGAACGCGGGCCACGCCTATTCGTACCTGATCGCGTCACCGGGCTTCATGTTGGTGGCGCGCCGGAGAGGGAAGAAGATCACGATCAGCGTGCCGACCATCGCGAAGACGAACGACCAGCCGACGTACATCAAGGCGAACTTGTCGGGCAGCGTGAGCTTCATCCCGCTTGCCATCGCGGCAGCCATGATCCGGTACACGACCCAGCCCAGCGGAATGCCCACGACCCACCCCAGGAACGCCAGGAAGAGTCCCTCCGACGCGAAGACGTTCCGCACGTCCTTGGACTGGGCTCCGATGCACCGGAGCATCCCGATCTCCGTGGTGCGGTCCAGGATGTTCATGACGAGCGTGCTCATGAGCCCGACGAGCACGATGAGCACGATGATGAAGCTCACCATCAGGAACATCGTGACGAGCGTCGAGTTTTGGGCGACGTTCTGCGCGGCCGCCACGTAGTTGGTGGTGACGTCGGCTCGGTAGCCCAGTGCCTCCAGTGCATCGGAGACCCGGCGCGATGTGGCGTCGATCGCCGGGTGGTCGCTGCTGTCGGTCTGGATGAAGAAGCCGTTGACTGCATCGCCCTTCTGTAGGACCGCCTGTACCGCCTCCAGGGGGGCATAGACGAATTGGCCGTTCTCGGCGAAGGCGGCGTCGATGCCGATGACCTCGAACCCGTGCGCGCCGGTCGCCGTCATAAGCTCGATGGTGTCACCCCGCTGGATGTTCTCGAATCGAGACAGCGCATCGCCGACGACGACGACGCGTGCGGCTGCCGTGGCTTCTTCCGGAGTCCACCAGCGTCCCTGGCCGTCTTCCAGCAGCGTCTTGTGGAAGTCGAGCGCCTGCGTGTCCTGCACGTACCCGTAGAAGGGCACGGTCCGGTCGTTGATCTGGGCGAAGGTGTTGGTGACCGGTTCGGCCGACTTCACTCCATCGATGCCCTCGATGAGGGCGGCCTTGTCGACGGTCATGGGGTCGGTCGGGTTGTCTGCCACGGTCGTCCACATGTCCCAGGTCCGGACGTCGTAGGCGCCGACCGTCATGTCGATGAGCCCGTCGCCCCCGTTGAGCATGGTGAGAACGACGGCGACCGCGAAGGCGACCTGCAGGATCGTCGAGATGCTCCGTCCCTTGCGGCGGGACGCGTTGCGGATGCCCATCTGGACCACCCGGGGGATGCCGCGGATGCGCATGAGAGTGCGATCGAAGAAGGTTCGGCCGTAGTCGGCCGAGATGCCATGACTCTCGAGGCCTTCCACGACCGAGACGCGGAGCGTCCGGAAGATCGCCGGCAGCGACGCCAGGATGACGACACCCACGCCGACAGCCAGGCTGATGCCGACGGTCGGCCAGTCCACGTCGAACGGCGCGTCGAACCCGAAGCTCTGCTTCATGAATGTGCGTTCGACCACGCTCGCGACGAGGACCCCGAGCCCCGCGCCGATGCCCGCGCCGATGAAGCCGATGATCGCGGATGTGGTCAGGAAGGAGCGGAACACCGTGCCTCGAGTCGCACCGATCGCCTTCATCATCGCGATCTCTCGGGTCTGTTCGGAGACGATGGTGTTCATGGTGTTGGCGATGAGGAAGAGGCTCACGAACAGGATCAGGAATGCCAATATCGCCATGAAGTTCATGATCTGCGTGAAGATCTCCCGTCCCTCCCAGAACCCCTCGTCGCGCACGTCGGCCAGGTTGTCAAACGCCACGACTGACGTGGTGGACACCAGGTAGTCGCGGATGACCTCCACTGTCCTGTCCATCGCGCCCGGAGCGGTGTCCTTCAGGGTGAAGTTCAGGTTCGTGAACCCCGTCCGGCCGCTGACCCGCTCGATCGCGTCCAGAGTGGTGTAGAAGACGGCCACACCGCCGCGGGTGGCCACGCTGTGGATGAAGTTCTTGCCCACCCCCGTGACACGCAGGCGGCTCGTGGTGCCCGTAGGGTCCCCCACGGTGATGTCGTCGCCTTCGGCCAGCGAGATGACGGCGTTGGCTTCGTTGCCCTGGTCGGTCAGGACCTGCATCCCTCGGGGCACCTCGCCCGAGGTGACACGGACCACGTCGACAGCCTGATTGGCATAGTCGGGAATGCCGACCAGGAGCGCCCGTTCGCGCCTGCCGTCGATCTCGATCGCCACCGGCAGCTCGGCCTGCGGGGACATCTCTTCGACGTTTTCCAGGGACGCCAGAGCAGTGAGCTGTTCGGCGGTGAGCGGCACATCGGTCACGCGGACGCCGATGTTGTGCATCTTCTCGGCTTTGAGCTCCGCCTGAACGCCACGGTCGGCGAGCGGCGTGATCGCGAACAGCCCGACGCCCATCACGCCGAGGGCCACGGTGATGATCGTGAAGACGGTGCGGGCCTTGCGTCGGGAGAGGTCCTTCCACGACTTCTTCAGCAGCGCTGACATGTGGAGACCCCCTATGCCTGGACGAGCTGCCCGTCGACCATCTCCACCTTGTGTCTGGCCTTCGCGGCCAGGGCCGGGCTGTGCGTGACGTAGATGACCGTCTTGCCCTGCTTGTTGAGCTCGTCGAACAGCTCGAACATCGCGGCCTCGGTCCTGGAGTCGAGGTTGCCGGTGGGCTCGTCTCCGATGAGCACCTTCGGCTCGTTGACGAGCGCCCTGGCGATCGCGACACGCTGTTGCTGGCCGCCCGACAGCTCGGATGGGAGGTTATCGACCTTGTCGCCGAGCCCCACGAGCTCCAGGCGCTCGCGGGCGCGCACCCTGCGCTCGCCGACACTCCCGCGCCGGAGGAAGTCCATCGGCAGCATGACGTTCTCGAGCGCGGTCAGCGTCGGGAAGAGCTGGAAGAACTGGAAGACGATGCCGACGTTGGCACCCCGCCAGGCGGCGAGCTTGTCTTCCTTCATCTCGTCGATGCGATCCCCGGCGATCGTGACGCTGCCGCCGGAGGGCCGGTCGATGCCCGTGATCATGTTGAGCATCGTCGACTTGCCTGAACCCGACGGCCCCACGATGGCCACGAGCTGGCCTTCTTCGATGTCGAGATCGACGCCCTTGAGAGCCTCGAATTCGAGCTTGCCCATCCTGTACGTCTTCTTGAGATCACGAAGCTGGATGAGCGACATGAAGAAGCTCCCTCCGGTCCAGTCCGCTGTCGTGCCAGCACTCGGGTGGGCGGGTCGGTCTCGCCAGTGGCTCGGCGCGGTCCCGGCGACCGGGCTTGGACCGCGCGTCAGAGCTTCCCGCCGGCGGTCACGGTAGGCGCCTGCCGGGTCTCTGGCGAGGGCCGAAGGGCCCGGGGTCTACAAGCCGCCCGCGCCGGCCGAGTCGTACTCCGACACGCCGTCAGCTGTGGGGCCGGGGCAAGGCTGGCTGGTTGGATGGGTTTGTGGAAGGCGCAGGGGGCCGGCTGCTCTTCCTTCTCCTGCTCGGGGTGTCACCGGAGGGCCGACTTGTCCAAGTGGTGATGGCGCTGTGCGCTGCCGATCTGGTCGCGTCGGCCGGGCCTGGTCGGGTCGCACATGCCGGTGGGCCGCGATCGCCGCACACCCACGCGGATGTCCAGTCCTCGGGCCGTCAGGCATCGTGTCGTTCGAGCGCTGTAGGCTAGTCTTCAGGGCGTCGCTCACGAAGCACATGCGTTTCGTGAGCACGAAATCGGCCGGGGTGTAGCGCAGTGGTAGCGCACGTGCTTTGGGAGCACGAGGTCGTGGGTTCGAATCCCACCACCCCGACCATCAGCCGCGATCTGGCCGGCCGACCCGCCATCGCTCGTCGGGCGTGACCATCCCGGGGCCGGCCGAACCCCGACGACGCCGGTGACCACGCCGGCCGGCTCGGCCGATGGCGGGGGACCCCCCGCCGCGAGATCCGGGCCGAGGCCCGCGGCGAGGCCCGGGCCGTCCGGCACTGGCAGCGACGGCCTCCGGGTTGCCACCATCGGCGGCAAGGAGGGCGTGATGGCCTTCGGTCGACCACTGGCGGGGATCCGCGTCCTCGACCTCTCGCGCCTGCTCCCGGGTCCCTGGTGCTCGCTGCTCCTGGCGGACCTCGGCGCCGAGGTGATCAAGGTCGAGACGCTGCTCGCGGGCGACTACGCCCGGATTGCCCCGCCCGAGCTCGGCTTCGGCGGTGTCTTCGAGGCCGTCAACCGCGGCAAGCGGAGCATCGCCGTCAACTACCGGCTCCCGCGCGGCCGCGACGTGATCCTGCGCCTGGCGCGGGACGCCGACGTCTTCCTGGAGGCGTCGATGCCCGGCCAGGTCGCCCGGCGCGGCCTTGGGCCCGACGATCTCCTGGCCGTGAACCCCCGTATCGTCTACTGCTCGCTCTCGGGGTTCGGGCAGGATGGCCCGTATCGCGACCGCCCGGGCCACGACCTGGACTACCTGGCGATCGGCGGCCTGCTGGCCCTCCTTGGCCCGGCCGGCGCACGGCCCGTCCCGCCGGGACTGCAGATGGCCGACCTCGCCGGTGGCACGCTGGCCGCGCTGGAGATCCTGGCGGCGCTCTTCCGGCGCGAGCGCACCGGCCAGGGAGCCGTGCTGGACGTCGCGGTGCTCGACGCGATCGTCGGCTGGCTGGGGCCCCTCGGCGCGGGCCTCGCGACGGCCGGCACCAGCGCCGGTCCGCTGGCGGGGACCTACCCCTGCTACGCGGTCTATGCGGCAGCCGATGGCGCATTCCTCGCCGTCGGCGCCCTGGAGCCACCCTTCTGGGTTGCCTTCTGCCGGGCGATCGAACGGGAGGACCTCGTCCCGCGCCAGTTCGATCCGGCGGCCATCGCCGACGTCGCGGAGATCCTCGCGGGCCGGCCCCGTGCGGCCTGGGTGGCGCGGTTCGGCGACGACGCCTGCGTGGCCCCGGTCAATGCCCCGGCCGAGGCCGAGCAGGATCCCCAGGTCCGCGCCCGCGGCCTGGTGGTCGGGGAAGGTCCGGCGGAGCACGTGATCACGCCGCTCCGCGCCGCCACCGGCGACGGCGACGGGCAGCACGCCCCGGGTCTCGGCGCGGACACGCTCGAGGTGCTGGCCGAGGCCGGCCTGGGCGTCGACGAGATCGACACGCTCCTGGCGGCCGGGATCGTGGCGGGGGCCGCGACCCCCGAGGCGACGGCGCGCGCGGCGCGACTGGGGACCGCGCTGGCGCGCATGTCGACGCGCGACCGCCCGGCGCCGGGCTGACGCCTCCGGCGCGTGGCGCCGCGAGGGCTGCCCGCGACGCACCCGCGACGGGGTGACGGGCGACCCGGATCAGCCGCCGGACGGCCCGGGCACCAGGGGCCACACCAGCTCGGTCCGCCACTCGGCCTCGTCGACCCCGCTCCCGGGGCCGATGACGTACACCTCCCACGGGTGGTCGCGTCGCGTCAGCCCCAGGTCGCCGATCCGGCGCCGCAAGGCCGACCATGCCGCCTCCAGCCCCTCGTAGGGTCCGACGAACGTCGCCACCGCCGCCGGGCCGGCCGGGAGCTCGCCCGGGTGGGCGACGCCGGCGCCCTCGAACGGCTCGGCGACGGGGAAGCCGGTGGCCACGTCGAGGCCCTCGGCGCTCATCGAGAAGTAGCGGGCGTACGGCGGCCCGGCCGGGTCGATGCCGGCGTCGCGGAGCGCTCCGGCCACCAGCCCCAGCGCGTCGGACATGAAGTCGGGGACGTCCTCCACCGCGACGATCGAGCGCACGGCGGCGACATGCACCAGCTGGAGCTCCCTGATGTCGACGGGGGGCGCCCCGGCCAGGTCGGTCATCGCGTGAGGATACGGCGGAACTGCCACGTCCCGAGCGCCATCAGGGCGATCCCGTAGAGCAGCAGCACCGACAGCTCCGTCAGCACGTCAACGACGGTGCCGCCGCGGAGGCCCACCTCGCGCAGGCCCTGGATCGCCCAGGCGTGCGGGGTGAGGTAGGCGATCGTGTGGACCGGCTCGGGGAAGATCTCCAGCGGGACCATCGCCCCGCCCAGGGCGCCCAGCAGCATCCCGGCCATGACCCCCAGCGAACCGGCCTGGTCGGGGTTGCTGGCGAACACGCCGACCACCATCGCCGCACCGGTCCCGACCAGCGCGAAGAGGACGACGATCGTCCCGGCGGCCAGCGGATCGCCCCAGCTGACGCCGAAGGCGAGGGCGGACAGCAGGACGATGAAGAGGCCCTGGAGCATGGCCACCCCGAAGCGGCCGAGGGTCTCGCCGACCAGGATCGTGCTCACGCGAACCGGCGATGCGACCATCCGCCGGGAGACCCCCAGCTGGCGGGTCAGGATGAGCTGGGTCGCGGCCGTCATCGAGGTCAGGAACATGAAGAGCACGAGCTGGCTCTGGGCCCCGGGCTGGAAGGCCCCGGTGGTGGCCGGGAAGATCCCCTCGCCGATCTGCTCGACGGCCACCGTGACGCCCGCGGTCTCGTCCTGCACCGAGCGCGCCGTGGCAAGCGCCTCGTCGAACGGGACCCCGGTGCGGCTCGCGGCGAGGCGCGCGGCCGCGACCGCGGCCGCCTGGGTGCTGATCGCTGCGTCGACCGCCTCGCGCAGCGCGGAGACCGCGCTCTGCGGCTGGCCCAGGACGAGGATCTCCGGGACGCCGCCGGCTCGCAGCGTGGCGTCGTAGCCGGGCGGGACGATCACGCCGATCTCGAGGGTCCCGCTCTCGACCCCCGCCCGCAGGTCGTCGGCGGTCGCCGGCTCCTTGAGCTCCAGCTGCACGCTGCCGTCGCGGATCGCCGCAACGAGCTCTGCCCCGAGGGCGCCGCTGTCGGTCGCCACGATGCCCATCCGCGGCGCGACCCGGCCGCCGAACGCCGTGCCCAGCACGACGATCAGGACGATCGGCAGGACGAAGACGAAGAAGAGGCTGGTCCGGTCGCGCAGGAGCCGGAGGACGTTGACGCGCGCGATCACCAGGGCGTTCATGGCGCCACCACCTGGCGTGCCCGCAGCAGCCCGATCCCGCCGGTCACGAGGCCCAGGGCCGTCAGCACCAGCAGCGACGGCACGACCACGGCGATGCCGCCGCCGCCGGCCAGGTCGTCGATCCCCCGCAGGAACCAGGCGTGCGGGGTGATGACGCTCAGCACCGCGAGGCCCTCCGGCGCCTGTGACATCCGGAAGAACGAGCCGCCGAAGACCGCAAGGGTCAGGGCCACCACGGCGATGAAGCTCCCCGCCTGCTCCTCGGTCCGCGCGAACCCGACGATCAGGGTGGCGATCCCGGTGGCCGCCAGGGAGACGGCCAGCACCAGCGCGGCCACCGCAAGCGGGTCGCCCCAGTCGCGCGCCCAGCAGGAGGGTCGTGGCCACCACGATCACGGCCATCGAGATCGACGCCACGACGAGGCTGACGAGGACCTTGCCGAGGAGGATGGTCGCCGGGGCGATCGGGGCCGCGAGCATCCGGGCCAGCGTGCCGTTGCGACGCTCCGCCAGCAGGCCCAGGACGCCGAACTGGGCCGCGAAGAAGACGAACAGGACGGCCATCGACGCGCCGTAGAACGTCTTCGTCGAGGCGCTCCGGTCGGCCGTCTCGCCGGCGGTGACCAGGATCGGGGCCGGAGCGTTCACGGCCGCCTGTGCGATCTCGGCCGCCAGCGCCGGATCGGGCGACGCGCCGGCGACCCTGAGGGCCGTGCCGACCGCCACCTGCACGGCCGTGACCTGGCTGCCGAACCCGGTGAGCACGCTCCTGGCGATCTCGGATGGGAGGCTGGACGAGCCGCCGATCACCAGCAGTCGGCTCGGTTCGCCGGCCTGGACGGCTGCGCTGAACCCTGCGGGGATGACGATGGCCGCGGCGACGTCCTTCGCCTCCACGGCCGCGCGGGCCTCGGCCTCCGTCGCGGTCGGGACCAGCGTCGCCACGTCCGCCTCGGCAAGGCCGGCGAGCGGACCGTCCACCAGCCCCCTGGCGATCTCCCCGCCGTCGAGGTCGACGACGGCGTACGTGGTGTGGAACGTGTCCTCGTTCGGGATCATGGTCGAGAACAGGAATGCCAGCCCCAGGGGCGCCGCGACTGCCATGAGCAGCACGGACCGGTCGCGGAGCTTCTGGCGCAGGTCCTTGGTGGCGATGACGAGTGCGGCGCGCATCGCTCAGTCCCGCAGGGCCTTGCCGGTCAGGTGGAGGAAGACCGCCTCAAGGTCCGGCTCGACGACCTCGACGCTGCGGATGGTGGCGCCGGCCGCGCCCGCCGTCTCGAGGATCGTTGGCAGGAGGTGCCGCGCCTCGTCGACCACGAGGACGATCCGCCCATCCGTGGCCGTCGCCTCCTCCACGCCGTCGAGCGCCCGCAGGGCCGCCAGGGCTGGGCCGACCGTCCCGCCGGCGGCCAGCTCCACGCGGTCCTTCCCGCCGACCAGCGCCACCAGCTCGCGGCGCGTGCCCTCGGCCCGGATCCGGCCCTCGTCGATGATGCCGATGCGGTCGCAGAGCCGCTCGGCCTCCTCCATGTAGTGGGTGGTGTAGAGGATCGCCATCCCCTGCTGCTCGAGGTCAGCGATGCTCGAGAGGATCGCGTTGCGGCTCTGCGGGTCGACGCCCACGGTCGGCTCGTCGAGGACCAGCAGCTTCGGATGGTGGAGCAGGCCGATGCCGATGTTGAGGCGGCGCTTCATCCCGCCGGAGAACGTCTCCGTGCGGTCGCCGGCACGATCGGCGAGATCGGTCAGGGCCAGCACCTCGTCGACGCGCCGGTCCAGCTCCTTCCCCTGGAGCCGCTGCAGGCGCCCGAAGAAGCGCAGGTTCTCGCGGGCGGTCAGATCGGGATAGATGGCCAGGTCCTGGGGCACGTAGCCGATGGCGGCCTTGGCGTCGGTGGCCCCGACGTCCACCGGCCGGCCGGCCACGTGGACCTCCCCGCCGTCGCGGCGGAGCAGGCCGCAGATCATCGAGATGGACGTGGTCTTGCCGGCGCCGTTGGGCCCGAGGAGGCCGTAGGTCTCGCCGGCCGCGATCTCGAAGCCGACGCCGTCAACGGCGGTTCGCTCTCCGTAGCGCTTGCGCAGGTCGCGGCAGACCAGGACCGCTCCGCCTGCGCCCATCGGAAGCACGCCGACCTGTGCGCCCGGTGTCGTCGGCGCGCGCCCTGGTGTGCTCGACGTCATGCTGGACCCCCGCTTGCAGGCTCCCCGGGCCAGGCCGTTGGGTGCGCAGATCCCGTCGCCACCTTTGAACCAGCCGGGCAGGCCGATGATGCGGCAGCAGCGGCCGCTGCGCCATGGCCGGATGGCACTGTCGGCGCGGGCGGTTCGCCGCGGTGGTTCGCCCGCGGCGGTCCGGGCCCTCGACGGGCCGTTCGAGCTCCCCGCCGCTCGTTCGAGCCACCGCTGCGATGCGAGCCGCCCGCCGCCGGCCGGAGCCAGCCGCATGCCCTAGGATCGGCGCAGGAGGTCAGCATGCCCGTTCGCCCGCTCAAGGTCGGCGTCCAGCTCCCCGAGGTGGAGTGGGAGGCCCGTTGGCCCGACCTGCGCGCGTTGGCGCTCCGCGCCGAGGACCTCGGCTTCGATTCCATCTGGTATGGCGACCACCTGCTCTACCGGCGGCCCGGCGACGATCGCGCCCGCGGGCCGTGGGAGGCCTGGACGACGCTGGCCGGCCTGGCCGCCGTCACGTCGCGGATCACCCTCGGCCCGCTGGTGGCGGCGACCGCCTTCCACGCCCCGGCGATGCTGGCCAAGCAGGCGGCGACGGTGGACGAGATCAGCGGAGGGCGCCTGGTCCTGGGCCTGGGCGCCGGCTGGAACGAGACCGAGTTCGCCGCGTTCGGCTTCCCGTTCGACCACCGCATCGGTCGCTTCGCCGAGGCGTTCACGATCATCCGGACCCTCCTGCGGGAAGGCGTGATCGACTTCGAGGGCCAGTTCTTCACCGCTCGCGACTGCGAGCTGGTCCCGCGTCCGCGACCTGGCGGCCCGCCCCTCCTGATCGGGTCCACGGGGCCGCGGATGCTGGAGCTCACCGCACCGCACGTGGACGCCTGGAACGCCTGGTTCAACGCGTTCGGCAATCGACCGGCGGGGATTCCCGCGCTGCGCGCGCAGGTGGACACGGCCGCCCTGGCCGCCGGGCGCGATCCGGGCGCAATCGAGCGGACCGTTGCCGTTCAGGTGCGCCTGCCCGGCGGGCGCGGCCGCGTGCAGGGTGAGACGGCCAACGATGCGATCCCGCCGGTCGAGGGCTCGCCGGCGGAGATCGCCACGCTGCTCCGCGCGTTTGCCGCCGAGGGGATCGCCCACGTCCAGCTGGTCGTGGACCCGATCACGCTCGCGTCGCTCGACGCGCTGGCCCCGGTCCTGGAGGACCTGGACCGGGGTTGATCCGGTTCGCCGCGGACCGGATCCGAGTGATCCGGCCGGCGTGCGCCGGCGTATACGACTCGGGGCGACCACGGCCCGTTCCACTCGTGGACCGCACGGGCCGCACTCACGGCCCGTCACGCGCGCCGTGCATTGACCTCGCCGCGTGCCCGCGCCTAGAGTGGCGCGGGGCAGCGGGGGGCGACCTGCCCCGGACAACGTCCCGACGGTTGCCGGGGCGTGGATGAGAGGAGCATCGATGCGCGCACCCGCCGGCCATCGCCTGATCCGTCTGCTCGCCGGGCTGGGACTCGCAGGGGCGCTGCTCCTGCCGGCCCTCGCTGTCCCCGCGCGGGCGGCCGACGACAAGCTCGTTCTTCGCGTCGGCACCGTCCAGGATCTCGACTCGCTGAACCCGTACCAGACCCTGCTGGTCACCGGCTACGAGGTCTTCCAGCTCACGTACAACCTGCTCGTGGACTTCGGTCCCGACCTGGAGCCGGTGCCGGGCTTCGCCGACACGTGGGAGCGCGCCGCCGACGGGAAGTCGTGGACCTTCCACATCCGCGAAGGGATGAAGTGGTCCGACGGCACGCCGGCCACCTCGGCGGACGCCTGCTACTCGTGGGGGCTCGCGGTGGCCGCGATCGCCGACGAGACGAACATCGGGGCGGGCTACCTGGACCCCGGGCTCTCCGATGCCGGGGTCACCAAGGTCGAGTGCCCGGACGACCAGACAATGGTCGCGTACACGGAGGATGCCTCCGACCGCGTCCTCCAGACCTACCTGCCCATCATCCCGAAGCACATCTGGGGCGACAAGGACTACAAGGCGATCGGCGAGGCCAAGTTCGAGGCGCCGCTGGTCGGCACCGGCCCGTACACGGTCGCCGAGTGGCAGACCAGCCAGTTCGCCCGGTTCGTGCGCAACCCCAACTACTGGGGCCCGCAGGGCGCCGCGGACGAGATCGTCATGGTCTTCTACAAGGGCGCGGACACGATGATCCAGGCCCTCAAGGCGGGTGAGCTCGACTACGCTCGCAACCCGAACCCGGAGCAGCTCAAGGCGCTCCAGGCCGAGCCGGGCATCACGACCGTCGTCGGCAGCGCCAACGGCTGGACGCAGCTCGCCTTCAACGGCTACGGAGCCTCCGACGGCAAGACCATCAAGGACGGCGGCCCGTCGACGAAGGCCCTGCTGGACCCGGTCTTCCGCGATGCGCTCGGCTACGCCGTCGACAAGAAGCAGCTCGTGGAGCGCGTGCTCGGCGGGTTCGGCGACGTCGGGACGACGATCGTGCCGCCGGTCCTCGGCCAGTGGCACGTGGAGCCCACGACCCCGCGCACCTTCGACATCGAGAAGGCCAAGCAGAAGCTCGACGCGGCCGGCTACAAGCTGGATGCCAGCGGGGCCCGCCTGGACAAGGAGGGCAAGCCCATCAGCCTCCGGCTGTACATGCCGGACACCGACGATGCGTATCCCAAGGTGGCCCAGGCCGTCACGGACTGGTACGGCCAGCTCGGGGTCAAGGTGACGACCAACGTCTTCGACTCGACGACGCTGGGCAACCTCGTCCTGCCGCCGGAGGCCTGCGCGGAGCCCAACTGCGCCGAGTACAAGGCGGACTACGACATCGAGCTCTGGGGCTGGTCCGGCAACCCGGACCCGAACGCCCTCCTCCAGATCTTCAAGTGCGACGCCATCGGGTCGTCCTCGGACAGCCAGTACTGCAATCCGAAGTACGACGAGATGTTCGACGCGCAGACCAATGCCAAGAGCGCGGCCGAGCGCAAGCCGATCCTCGCCGAGATGCAGAACCTGATCTACGACCAGGCGGTCTACGACATCGTCTTCTACGACGCGAACCTGGCCGCCTATCGAACCGACAAGTTCGGGGGCTGGCAGAACCAGCCGAAGGCGAACGGGACGCCGCTCTTCACGTACAGCACGCTGCAGTACACGATGCTCACCGACGCCACGGCCGCGCCGTCGCCGACGGCCGCGCCGTCGGTGGAGCCGGGTGCTTCCACCGCCCCGACGCCCGCCCCAAGCGGCGACGGGGGAACCGGGGGCACGGGTGGCGACTCCACGATCCTCTACGCGGGGATCCTGGCTGTGGTCCTCGTGGTCGCCGGCGTGGCGCTGGCAGGGTTCTTCCGGCGGCGCTCGGGTGCGAGCGGACGCGAGGAGGACGAATAGCGAGGCGGCTGACCACGCCATGACCAGCTGCGCGGAGGGCCGTCGCCCGGCCCTCCGCCACGCCCCTCGCGGAGCGGCCGCCGTCGGCCGACGCGCGTCGGGCAGCCACGAGGCCGCGTTCGTGAACGCGCGCTACCTCGCCCGCCAGTCGCTGCAGGCGATCATCACCATCGCCTTCATCGTGCTCCTCAACTTCATCCTGTTCCGGATGATGCCGGGGTCGCCCGACCGCGTGAACCCGCGCAACCCGAACGTCACCGCGGAGCAGCGCGCGGCCGCCAAGGCCCGCTGGGGCCTGGACAAGCCGCTCTTCCCGGTCAGCATCACCGTGGACCCGCCCGCGATCACCGTCGCCCCGGACAACCAGCTCTTCGCGTTCGTCAGCGCGACGCTGCAGGGCGATCTCGGGTATTCCATGAAGTTCCAGGGCCAGCCGGTGCTGAAGGTGATCGGCGACCGGTTCTGGCCGACGATCCTGCTCATCGGCCTGGCCGAGGTGATCGCGATCCTCGTGGGCCTGACCCTCGGCGCCTACACGGGCTGGCGCAGGGGTGGCGCCACCGACCGCGTCGGCAACGGGCTCAGCCTGATCCTCTACTCGATGCCGTACTTCGTGATCGGGATGCCCCTGATCATCATCTTCGCGGCGGGCCTGGGGTGGTTCCCCACCTCGGGGATGCTGACGCCCGGGGCGTCGTACAGCGGGCCGCTCGACTTCCTGGCCGACCTCATCTCGCACCTGATCCTGCCGCTCGCGACGATCAGCCTGGGCCTCATCGGCGGCTACTCCATCCTGATGCGCTCCTCGGTGACCGAGACCCGGGCCGAGGACTACGTGGCGACCGCCCGCGCCAAGGGCCTCTCCGACGGCAAGATCCTGCGCTCCCACGCGATTCCCAACGCGCTCCTCCCGGCCGTCACCCTCATCGCCATCAACCTGGGCTACGTCGTCGGCGGCGCGATCACCGCGGAGATCGTGTTCAACTGGCCGGGCCTCGGGACGCTCACGGTCGACGCGCTGAACTCGCGCGACTACCCCGTCCTGCAGGGGATCTTCCTGTTCCTCGGGGTCTCGGTGGTCATCGCCAACCTGGGCGCCGACATCGTGTACGGGTACCTCGACCCCCGGGTGCGGCGATGAGCACCACCCCGCTGGTCGCAAAGGGTGCGCCCGGAGCGCGCGCGGCGCGCTGGCGGCTCCGGCTGCAGAGCGCCCGCCGCTTCGGTCGGCGCTATGCGACGCGGCGCGACGGCGTCGTCGGCGCCGTGATCCTCCTCGTCTTCACGGTGCTCGCGATCGCCCCGACCCTCTTCGTCGGGCCGCTCGAGACGTTCACCACCGCGACCGGCGCCCCGCTCCAGCCGCCGTCCCTGGAGCATCTCCTGGGGACCGATGACGCAGGGCGGGACATGCTCAATCTCACGGTCCACGGCGCCCGCATCTCGATGGTGATCGGGCTCCTGGCGACCGTGATCACGATCCTGCTGGGCGTCATGATCGGGATCGTGGCCGGCTTCGTTGGCGGACGGACCGACCAGGGATTGATGCGGCTGACGGACTTCTTCCTGGTCCTGCCGACCTTCGTCCTGGCGATCGTGCTGGCGCCGATCATCCTGGACATCGTCGGCACGGACGCCGCGCTGTTCGGGATCCGGGCCACGCTCTTCGTGATCGTGGTCGTCATCGGCCTCACCAGCTGGGCGTCGACGGCGCGGATCATCCGCTCGCAGGCACTCTCGGTCCGGGAGCGGATGTTCGTGGACCGGGCTCGCGTCATCGGGGGCGGGCGGGCCCACATCATGCGCCGCCACATCCTCCCCAACGTCATGAACCTGATCGTCGCGAACACGGTCCTGACCTTCGCCGCGGCGATCTTCACCGAGACGACGCTGGCCTTCATCGGCCTCGGCGACCCGTTCTCCCCGTCCTGGGGGCAGCTCCTCAACAATGCCCAGGAGTCGGGCGCGCCCGGCCTTGGGGCGTGGTGGATGATCGTTCCACCGGCCTTCTGCGTGGTGATCGTGATCCTGGCCTTCACCCTCGTGGGCAACGCCCTCGACGACGTCCTCAACCCCAAGGCGGGGATTCGTCGATGAGCATCTGGCCCGACCCGTCGCGCCTTGCCGGGGCCGGCGAGGAGGGGCGCTTCGACGAGGCAGACGCCGTCGGGGCCGTCGGGGCCGGCGAGGCCGGGCGTCTCGCCGGTGACGACGCGGGCGACGCCGTCACCCAGGTCGACACGCCCGCGCTCGCAACCGGTACGGCGCAGCGCCGGCGCCCGCGGACCCTCCCGAAGCAGGCCGACCCCGACGCGCCGCTCCTCGTCGTCGAGGGGCTGACCACCCACTTCCGGCTCGGCGGCGAGATCGTCCACGCGGTCGACGACGTCTCGTTCACGCTGGCCGACGGCGAGGCCCTGGGGATCGCCGGCGAATCGGGGTGCGGCAAGACGACCACCGCCCTCTCGCTGCTCCGTCTCCTGCCGTCGAACGCCGAGGTCGTGGCCGGGAGCGTCAAGCTGTTCGGGATCGACCTCCGGACCAAGTCCGACGAGGCCATCCGACGCTACCGTTGGCGCGAGATCTCGATCATCTTCCAGGGGGCGATGAATGCCCTCAACCCGGTCCAGCGCATCGGCGACCAGATCGCCGAGCCGATGATCGAGCGCCAGGGGCTCTCGAAGGGCGCCGCGGCCACGCGGGCGGGGGAGCTCCTGGAGCTGGTCGGGATCCCGAAGGCGCGCGGGAAGGCCTATCCCCACGAGCTGTCGGGCGGCATGCGCCAGCGCGCGATGATCGCCATGGCCCTGGCCTGCGACCCCGCGATCGTCATCGGCGACGAGCCCACGACCGCGCTCGACGTCATGGTCCAGGCCCAGATCCTGGAGCTCATGGAGGACCTCCGGGAGAAGCTCGGCCTCTCGCTCATCCTCATCACGCACGACCTGTCGGTGCTGGCCGAGACCTGCGACCGGGTGATGATCATGTACGCGGGCCGCGTGGCGGAGGAAGGCCCGGTCGGGACGATCTACCGGACGCCGCGCCACCCCTACACGCAGATGCTCCTGGCGGCGTTCCCCGACGTGCATTCCGGGCGGCGGGACCTGGGGACGATCCCCGGTTCGCCGCCGGACCTCCGCACGCCGCCGCCCGGCTGTCGCTTCCACCCCCGCTGCCCCGCCGCCATGGACGTGTGCCGGACGGAGGTACCCGTGGAGGTCCGGTTCGAGGACGGCGTCCGCGTGGCCTGCCACCTGTACCCGCCCGGCAGCGACGGCGTGCCCCGGCCCCTGCCGCCCGCGGCCCCCGTGGCCAGCGCGGTCGACGGGCTCGGGGCCGTCTCGGCCGGCCATCGCCAACCCAGCCGCCACTTCTGCCAGCCCGGCCGGCTCGGCCGCCGCCGCCGGAGAGCCGGCGTGAGCGGCCCCGGTCGCGACGGCGACGAGCTGATCCGGCTCGAAGGGCTGCAGGTTCACTTCCCGATCCGGGGCGGCTTCGTCGACATGCTCCGGCGCCGCCCGCTCGGCTATGTGCGCGCCGTCGACGGCATTGACCTGGCGATCCGGCGCGGCGAAGTGCTTGGGCTCGTGGGGGAGTCCGGCAGCGGCAAGACGACGACCGGCCGGGTCATCGTCAAGCTCACCCGGCCCACCGGCGGCCGGATGCTCCTGGAGGGCGAGGACGTCACCAACGTCTGGGGTGGCGATGCCCTGCGCGCCTACCGGCGCCGGGTCCAGCTCATCTTCCAGGACCCGTACGAGACGCTGAACCCGAAGCAGACGGTGTACGACTTCGTGGCCGAGCCGCTCGAGGTCCAGCACCTGGGCGGCTCGGTTGCCGAGCGCCTCCAGCGGGTGCTCGGGGCCATCGAGGCGGCCGGCCTTCGGCCGGCGACGGACTTCGCCGCCCGCTATCCGCACGAGCTCTCCGGCGGGCAGCGCCAGCGCGTCGTCATCGCCGGGGCCCTCGTCCTGGACCCCAGGATCGTGGTTGCCGACGAGCCGGTCAGCATGCTCGACGTGTCGATCCGCACCGAGATCCTGAACCTGATGCTGGACCTGCGGCGCGGCCGCGACCTGACGTACCTCTTCATCACCCACGACCTGTCGGTCGCGTGGGTCATCGCCGACCGGATCGCGGTGATGTACCTCGGCCGGATCATGGAGCTCGGCACCGCCGAGGAGGTCATCAACGATCCCCGCCACCCGTACACGCGGGCGCTCGTCTCGGTCATGCCGACGCCGGAGCCTCCGGAGCCGGGCCGGCGCGCCCGCCGCGTGATCCTGGCGGGCGAGACGCCGAACGCGGCGAACATCCCGAACGGCTGTCGGTTCCACCCGCGGTGCCCGCTCGCGGAGCAGGCCGGGATCATGGAGCGCTGCCGCACCCAGGAGCCCCCGCCGATCGACCTCGGCGGCGGCCGCTCCTCCGCGTGCTGGCTCGCCGAGTCCGGGAAGCCGCTGCCGGCCGTGGAGCGACGCCTGGGCCGGGCGCCGGCGGCGAGGTCGATCGGCGGGCCGCCGCCGGCCGCGCCTGGTGTGCCGCCGGCCGCGCCTGGTGTGCCGCCGGCCGCGCCCTCCGGCTCCACGACGCCCGCGGGCTGACGTTCGGCCTGGCCCGAGCTCCTAGCGGGTTCCCCAGGCGTAGACCTGCTTGACCATCCGCAGGTAGACGAGCGTCTCCGTCTCCCGCACGCCCTCGACGCGCCGGAGCCGTTCCGTCAGGAAGCGCAGGAGCGCCTCGTTGTCCTCGCAGACGACCTCTACGAGGAGGTCAAAGGAGCCTGCCGTCACCACGAGGTAGGAGACCTCGGGGAACGCGGCGACCTCGTTGGCGACCTCCAGGAGGCGGTCCGCCTGACAGCGCACGCCGATCATGGCCTGCTGCTGGAAGCCCAGCTTGAGCGGATCCGTCACCCCCACGATCTGCAGGATCCCCCGCTCGATGAGGCGGTTCGTCCGGGCTCGCACGGCGGCCTCCGAGACGCCGAGATCCGCCGCGATCTGGGTGAATGGCCGTCGACCGTCCTGCTGGAGGTGCTCGATGATCCGCTTGTCGAACTCGGACACGTCCGAGCCCGGCGCCGCGCCGTTCGCCCGCGCCCGGAGATGCTGCGCCACCCCGGTCCGTGCCTCCCCTGATCCGGTCCTGGGACGGCGCCGTCTCGCGCGCCGTCCGAGACCGCCCGACCGTACCAGACCGCCTGCCGTTTGCAGCGGGATCCCGCAGTCCGCAACGCGAGCCCGGCGCCCCGACCGGGTGGTGCGCCCGCGCACCGGACTCCGCACGCTGGATGGCCGCGCGGCCCGCTTCGGGCCGTGCGGGACTCGCCGCGCGGCCCGTGGCGTGCAAGAATCCCGGTCGATACCGGACACCGCGTGGCCGGGGGGCGCGAGCCGGAGAAGGAGACCGTTGACCAACGCCTGGCTCGCAGCAGGGCTCGGCGTCGTCGTCGTGCTCGACCTCGTGTTCCTCTGGATCGTCGCGGGCCCCGCCATCGTGCGGCGGCTCGACGATTGGGACCGGGGCCGCCGCCACGAGGACGACGGCGGCACGCTCGACCTGCGCGCGATCGCGGCCATCGAGCCGTCCTCGATCCTCGCCGATGGCGTGCCCGCGGCGGCGTACGACCGCGTCGTCCGCGTGGCCAGCTGGGCATATCTCCTGTCGACGGCCGTGATCGTGTACGCCACCGGCCTCTGGACGGAAACCCAGGACTCGCTCCTGCTGGTCCTCGCGATCGGCGGCGTCTTCGTGCTCGTGGCCCACGATCTCCTGCCGGTCACCGGTCTCGGCGCCGCCCGCTTCATCGTGGAGGGCGCCGTCGCGATCACGCTCGTGACGATCGTCGTGGCCCTGACCGGGGGCGCCGCCAGCCCGTTCTTCTACGCCTATCCCCTGGTCGTGGCGGGCGCGGCGCTGGTGGTCAGGCCGCTCGTCACGCTCATCCTCGCCGCGATCGCGATCGCGGGCTACCTCGTCGCCGTCGCGGCCGCTGCGAGCGGCACGCCGCTGGAGCCGGGGCTCGCGGCGGTCGTTGCCGTCAACCTGACGGCCCTGGTGCTCCTGGCGTACGTGGCGATGGTGGTTGCCCGCGAGCAGCGGCGGACGCGCGACGCCGCCGTCCGCCTGTCCACGATCGACGCCCTCACCGGGCTCGCCAACCGGGGCTACATCCTGGCCGCCGTGGAGCGCGAGATCGACCGGGCGACCCGCTATCGGCGCGGGTTCTGCCTCCTCATGGCCGACCTCGACGGCCTCAAGGAGCTCAACGACCATCACGGGCACCGGGCGGGCGACCGGGCCCTCGCGGCCGTGGCAGCCGTCCTCCGCGACAACGTCCGGCGGATCGACACGCCGGCTCGCATCGGCGGCGACGAGTTCATCGTCCTGCTCCCCGAGACGGACCGCGAGGGCGCCCGCGTGGTCGCCGACAAGATCCGCCAGGGCGTGTCCGCGATCCTCATCGGCGAGCGCGGCGAGCAGATCCGGGTCGGCGTCTCGATCGGCCTGGGTGAATGGACGCCGGGGCGCTCGCTGGACGAGGTGATGGCCGCCGCGGACGAGGCGATGTACACGGTCAAGCGGCAGGAGCAGCGCGGCCGGCCGGTGCGCGCCGCCCTCACCCCCGTGGGCCCGGGCCAGCCGGGGCCTGTCGAACAGCCGGCGGGGGATCCCGGACCACCCGCGGCGCGCGGGGGATAGCCCGCGGCCGGCGCCCCTCGATCTGCCCGCCGCCGGCGCCGGATCGCCGCGGCCGACGCCGGACCGCCGGCGGCACGAGCGGGGCAGCCCGCACGTGGAGCGGGTCAGCTCGCGATGGGCGACCGCGGCGGCTTCGCGGTGTAGCATCGCCGGCCATGGACGGCTTCACGACGCGCGCGATCCGCGCCGCCTCGCGCGCTCCCCGCGTTGACCAGCGGCCCACCTCGGTGCCGATCTACCAGTCGGCGACGTTCTCCTCGGCGGATGCGGAGGAGCTGGGGGCGGTGACCACCGGCACGACCGAGGGGTACGTGTACGCCCGGCTTGGGAACCCCACGGTGGATGCCCTGGCCGCTGCGGTCGCGGAGCTGCACGGCGCCGAGGCCGGCTTCGCGGCCGCGACCGGGATGGCGGCGATCCACCTCGCGGTCGGCTCGCTGGTGACCGCCGGCGACCGGATCGTGGCGACGCGGAACCTGTACGGAACGACACGGTCCCTGTTCACGCGCGTGTTCGAGCGGTTCGGCGTGGCGACCGTCTTCGTCGATGTCGCCGACCACGTGGCCGTGGACGCCGCCCTCGGCGCCGCACCGACGCGCGTCCTGTACCTCGAGACGATCTCGAACCCCACCCTCGCCGTGGCGGACCTGCCGGCGCTCGCGGAGCTGGGGCACCGCCACGGAGCGGCCGTGGTCGTCGACAACACCTTCGCCTCGCCGGCCCTCTGCCGCCCACTGTCCCACGGCGCCGACCTCGTCGTCGAGTCCGCGACCAAGTACCTCTCGGGCCACTCGGACGTGCTCGCCGGCGTGGTCGCCGGCAGCGCGGAGCGGATCGCGGCGGTGCGGGCGCTCCACGTGGACACGGGCGGGACGCTGGCGCCGTTCTCCGCCTTCCTGGTCCTGCGCGGCATCCCGACGCTGGCGCTGCGGATGGAGCGCCACGCCGCGACCGCGGCGCGCCTGGCGGCGTTCCTGGAAACCGCGGCGGGGGTCGCGCGCGTCCTGTACCCGATGCTCCCGTCGCACCCCGACCACGCCGTCGCCGCGCGCCTCCTGCCCTCGGGCGGGGGGATGCTGGCGATCGAGCTCGGCGGCGGCGGCCCGGCGGCCGTCGCGTTCGCCAACGCGCTCCGGATCCCCGAGCGAACCGCGTCGCTGGGGAGCATCCACACGATCGTGGTGCACCCGCCGTCGACGACGCACCG
Organism: uncultured Chloroflexia bacterium; assembly: GCA_963810065.1. GTDB lineage: Bacteria > Chloroflexota > Limnocylindria > Limnocylindrales > CSP1-4 > CTSoil-043. Next base: position 244,925 of record CAWELX010000007.1, read on the forward strand.
GCAGCTGAGCCCGGCGGAGCTCGCCGCCGCCGGCATCGCGCCGGGCCTCCTGCGCGTGTCGGTCGGTCTCGAGGACGCCGAGGACCTGCTGGCCGACGTTGCGCAGGCGCTGGAGGCTGCCCGCGGCGCGCCGGGTTCGGCTGCAGGGGTGCGGGGGCAGGGTGCCGCGATCGATGGGCAGGCCGCGGCGACGTCGCCGGAGGGGCCGGCGGCGGCGCCAGCAGAGGCGCCCGCGGCGGCGCGAGAGGCGCCTGCGGCCGGATGACCACTCCCCAGGTCGGGCTGTCGGCCGGAACCCGGGCGCTCCCCGCGCGCGCTCCGCTCAACGCGCCGGCCCGCCTGGGACGGGCGATCTACGGGCTCCTCACCTCGGTCCGCTTCGCGGTGGTCCAGATCGTCGCGCTCGCGGTTGCCGGCGTGATCGGGATCGTGGTGCCGCAGCTGCCCGGCGTCGCGTTCCGCTCGCCGGCCGACTACGCCGCGCAGATGGAGATCCTGCAGGCCCGCGTCGAGCCCTCGCTGGGCCCCGGGCTGACGGATCTCTTCGAGGCCCTCGGGTTCTTCCGCGTCTTCTCCGCGTGGTGGTTCACGGCGCTGCTGGCCCTGCTCGCGGTCTCCATCATCGTGTGCACGCTCGACCGCATGCCGCGCCTGTGGCGCTCGGCCCGGGACGTCCGCGTCGCGCAGCCGGACGCGTTCTACGATCCGGCGCTCCCGGACCGCGCGGTGATCGCGGGCGGGCTCGCGGCCGACGACGTGCGGGCAGCGCTCCGGCGATCCCGCTTCCGGGTGCGCGAGGCGGCGGGTGCCGGCGGCGCTCGCCATCTCTACGGCGACCGGAACCAGAACGCGAAGCTCTTCACCCTCGTCACCCACGCCGGCCTGGTCGGCTTCATCCTGGCGGCCGCGATCACCAGCCGGGCAGGGTTCGAGACGGGCCTGTTGCTGCCGGAGGGCCAGGCGCTGCCCGTGGCCAGCATCGGGAGCGCCGGCCTCGTCTCGGTCAAGAACCTCGGCTTCACCGCCCCGCGCGACGCGACCGGCAAGTTCACGGACTTCACCACCGACCTCGCCGTCTACCGGGACGGGAAGGAGATCGCCCGCAAGGTGATCCGCGTCAACGACCCCCTGGAGGCGGCGGGCTACACGTTCCACCAGAACTTCTTCGGGCCCGCCATCGACCTGACGGTCCGCGACGGCGCCGGGCGCCTCCTGTGGAGCGGCCCCGTTCCGCTGGACGAGCTGAACGCCGGCCGGCCGTATGGCCGTTTCACGGTTCCCGGTCGGAACGAGGGCATCGAGCTGCTGCTGGATGCCGCGCAGGGCCAGGCGCCGCTTCTCGTCATGCTCGGCTACCGACCCGCCGGCACCGCGGCCGACGGCACGCCGCAGGTCGAGACGTCCTTCGTCGGGGGCGCGGAGCCGGGCCGCACGTACGCCAGCCCGGCCGGCGACCTCTCGATCTCGTTCGAGAAGGTCACCGCGTACTCGGGGGTCATCGTGAAGCGCGACCCCGGAGCGTCGATCGTCTGGGTCAGCTTCCTTCTCCTGATCGTGGGGCTGGCCCTGACGTTCTACTTCCCGCGCCGCCGTGCATGGGCGCTCCTCGCGCCGTCCGGCGAGGTCCGGCTGGTGTACCGCGCTGACCGCTACGTGGACGTGCGGCGCGAGTTCGGGAGCCTCCTCGAGGACCTGGTCGCCCGGCGCCGCAGCGTCTGACGGTTCGCCACGACGGACGGTTCGTCACGACTGACTCTTCTTCAGGCGAGTGGGCAGGCCGGGGCCGTGTCCGGGGCCGTGACCGGGGCCGGGAGCGGGGCCGACGCTCAGCCCGGCGCCGGGGCCGGCAGCGACGCGGCCGCGACCGCCTGGCCGTGACGCTTGTCCCGCTCGGACGGCGTGTGCACGGTGATCGCCTCGAGAGCTGCGGGATCCTCGGCGCGGAGCACGTCGCGGGCGCGCTCGATGATCACGTCGCCCCCGGCGCCGGTCATCACCCGGCCCAGCAGCAGGAGGTGCTCGACGTCGTACATCTCGCGGTAGTCGAGGAGGGCGTAGCCCAGGTACGTGCCGATGGTGGCGTAGACACTCGTCGCGCGCGGGTCGCCCGCCGCCATCAGCTCCTGGAGGAGGACGAGCTGCTGCGGCAGCGGGGCCCCGGGATCGACCGCGATCCCGGCCGGTCCCAGCAGCCGGCCGACCGCCTGCTGGGAGAAGTACTGGACACCGCAGCCGCGATCGCCGGACCACTCGTCGAGGGGCGCGTCCGCGGCGTCGTCCACCGGCACGAAGGCCAGCTCGTCCAGCCACGTCGTGAGCGTCCGCTCACGCGTCACGTACCCGGCGGCCTGGCTGGAGCCCAGGGCGATCCCGAGGAACGCCCCCGCGCCCGCCATCTGCGACCCGGCCAGGGCCGTCACTTCGCCGTCGTTGACGACCACGAAGGGGACGCCGCCCCACGCCTGCCGGAGCTCGTCGAAGAGGCCCCGCACCCGGGTCTCGAACAGGTGGCGGGGCACGGCCCGGAAGAGCGACGCGACGCGCACCTGGTTGTCCACGTAGGCGCCGGCGGCGCTGCCCCCGATCGCGTCGACGCGCGGCAGGTGGGCCGCCGCCCGGCGCAGCGAGTCATCGATCCCGGCGTAGTGCCATGCGGGGTCGGCGTGGCCGGCCGGATCCCAGGGCGTCTCCTCGCTGAAGACGACCTCGCCGTCGACGACGGCCGCGACCTTGCGGTCGCTGGCGCCGAGATCGAAGCCGATGCGGCAGCCCTCGAGGTGTCCGCCAAGGGAGGCGGTGGTCGCGCGGGAGGGCGGGATCTCCTGCGCCGGCGTCCTCAGCAGCTCGAGCGGGCGGAGGTAGATCTGCCGGGCGATCCCGGCGTCGAAGACCCCCGTCGGTTCCTGCGCGTAGTGCCGCCGCAGGCTGGCGACCAGGCCGTCCGGGCCGTCCACGTGGACGCGGTTCCCACCGCGCGCCCAGAGGAGCGTCTTGAGGAGGCGCTCGGCGTGGTGATGGCTGCGGGCCGCCTCGGGATGCCCGTCGGGCCACGCCAGCGTGTCGTGACGGGTGACCGTTCCGCCGGGCTGCTCCACGGCGAGGGCCAGCGGCACGCCCAGCCCGGAGGCGCGGACCCGGGCCTCGTGGGCGCGCCGGGCGCGCCCGGCCGGGCGGAAGGCGGGGTCGAGAGGGGGCTGGACGCGCATCGCGGGGGCGCCGGCGACGCCGGGGTGGGGCTGGCTCATGCGCCGGATTCTCGCACCGGGCGGACGGCCTCGTCCGGACGCGGACCGGCGACCGTTGAGGCAGACCCACGAACAGGTTGTCGTTGCGGGACATTTCGGAGTCCCGGGCGGTCGAGGCCTTGGACAGCTCCCCGTGGTCGTGTAGGTTCTACTGATCGTGGAGGATGCCTCCCCACGTCACGCAGGAGCTTGGACAGGGAGCCACATGACCGCTCGTCACCGGGCCATCGAGGCGATCTCCAACCACAAGGTTGCCTCCACGCAGAACTACCTGGAACACGCCGGCGAGGAGATCTACGGCCAGTACGTGTTCCACGAGGTCGCCCAGCGGCAGTACCTGGCCAAGCCCATCTTCAGGCGGCTGCGGCGCACGATCGACGGCCTGGAGCCCTTCGACACGGTGATCGCGGACGCGGTCGCCCACGGCGTGAAGGAGTGGGCTCTCGCCCACGGGGCCACCCATTACACCCACTGGTTCGTGCCGATGACCGGCTCCACGGCCGAGAAGCACGACTCGTTCCTGAGCCCGTCGGGCGACGGCCAGACCATCGCCGAGTTCTCCGGCAGGAACCTCCTCCAGGGTGAGCCCGACGCAAGCTCCTTCCCGTCGGGCGGCATCCGCTCCACCTTCGAGGCTCGGGGCTACACCGCGTGGGATCTCACGAGCCCGATCTTCCTGCAGGTGGAGCCCAACGGCGTCACCCTGACCATCCCGACCGCGTTCGTGTCCTATACCGGCGAGGCCCTGGATCACAAGATCCCGATGCTGCGCTCGCAGGAGGCCCTGGGCCGGCAGGCCCTGCGCATCCTGCGCTGGTTCGACAACACGACCGCCAGCCGGGTCTTCACCAACATCGGGCCCGAGCAGGAGTACTTCCTGGTCGACCGCCGCCTGGCGGAGCAGCGCCCCGATCTCATCCTCACCGGCCGCACGCTCTTCGGGGCACCGTCGCCGAAGGGCCAGGAGCTGGAGGACCAGTACTTCGGCCCGATCCGCGAGCGAATGCTGGCGTTCATGATGGACCTCGACCGCGAGCTCTGGCGCCTGGGCATCCCCTCCAAGACCCGCCACAACGAGGTGGCGCCCGCCCAGTTCGAGATGGCCCCGGTGTACGAGCCGACCTCCGTCGGCTCCGACCACAACATGATCGTCCTGAGCACGATGCGGCGCCTCGCACGTCAGCACGACCTCATGTTCCTGGTCCACGAGAAGCCATTCATCGGCATCAACGGCTCGGGCAAGCACAACAACTGGTCGATGGGCACCGACGAGGGGGAGAACCTCCTCGATCCGGGCCATGATCCGCACGCCAACGCGCAGTTCCTGGCGTTCCTGGTGGCGGTCATCCGCGCGGTCAACGTTCACGCCGATCTCGTGCGCGCGAGCATCGCCGACGCCGGCAACGACCATCGTCTGGGCGCCAACGAGGCTCCGCCGGCCATCGTGTCGGTCTTCCTCGGCTCGCAGCTCGAGGACGTCATCGACCAGCTGGAGAAGGGCGCGGCCTCTGCTTCCAAGAAGGGTGGGCACGTGGAGCTGGGGGTCACCTCGCTGCCCGTGCTGCCCAAGGACGCCACGGACCGCAACCGCACCTCGCCGTTCGCCTTCACCGGCAACAAGTTCGAGTTCCGTGCCGTCGGTTCGTCGGCGCCGATCTACTGGCCGCAGACGATCCTCAACTCGGCCGTGGCGGACTCCCTTGCCCAGCTCGCCGACGACCTCGAGACCCTCGAGCACGGCGACTTCGCCGGGTTGACCACGATCCTGTCGGGGATCGTCAGGGAGAACCGGCAGGTGCTGTTCGAGGGCAACAACTACTCCGAGGAGTGGCACGCGGAGGCCGCCCGCCGCGGGCTGCCCAACAACAAGACCACCGTGGACGCGCTCCCGGCGCTGACGACCGCCAAGGCCAAGAAGCTGTTCTCGACGTTCGATGTCCTCTCAGAGCGGGAGCTCGCCGCCCGGGTCGAGATCAACTGGGAGCGCTACGTCAAGGTCCAGAACATCGAAGCCAACTGTGCGCTGGATATGGCCCGGACCATGATCCTGCCCGCCGCGGCTCGCTACCTGGGCGAACTCGCGGGCGCGTCCGCATCGAAGGGGATCAGCGCCGTGGCCACCAAGGTCGCGGCCCTCGCCGACGGGCTCGTCGATGCCATGGATGCCCTCGAGCATGCGCAGCATGCCGCCCACGAGGCGGATTCGGTGCAGGCCGAGGCGCGGGCGTTCGTCGACCACGTGATCCCGGCCCAGGACCACCTGAGGGCCGTGGCCGACGAGCTCGAGACGCTGGTCTCCGACGAGCTGTGGCCGCTGCCGAAGTACCGCGAGCTCCTGTTCCAGTACTGAGATCGAGCCGGCGCGATCCGCGAGTCGGATCGCGCCGTTCGGCCTGGGGCCGCCGGTCCGCCTGGGGCTGCCGGCACGCGGACCGTGGCGGCCAGCACGCTGTCTGCGCGCTGCCTGCCGCTGCTATCCTCGGTCCGTCCTCAGGCGGACGGCCGCATGCTCGTGCGGACGACACCTCGGCGGAGGGCGACCGGCGCTCGACGTCCGGCCGCGGTCAAGGAGGGCTGCCGTGGTCAGGACCGGCGCGATGGAGCTCATCGAGAAGGCGAAGGCGGACGGGGTCCGCTTCGTCCAGCTTCAGTTCACCGACATCCTCGGCATCGTCAAGGCCGTGACGATCCCGATCCACCGGATGGAAGACTCGGTGAAGCACGGGACCTGGTTCGACGGGTCGTCGATCGAGGGATTCACCCGGATCGCGGAGTCGGACCAGTACCTGATGCCGGACATGGACACGTTCGCCGAGATCCCCTGGCAGCAGGGCGCGGGCCCACGCGGCACGGCGCGCGTGATCTGCGATGTCTTCACGCCGCGCGGTGAGCCCTTCGTCGGCGACCCGCGGCACATCCTGCGCCGCCAGGTCGAGCGCGCCAGGAAGCTCGGCTACGTCGTCAACATGGGCCCGGAGCTGGAGTTCTTCCTGTTCCGCCGCGACGAGGGCGGGAAGATCGCGCCGCTGCCGCACGACATGGCCGGCTACTTCGATTTCTCGACCGACCTTGCCCAGGAGATCCGCCAGGACATGGTGGACGCGCTGGAGGCGTTCGGGATCAAGGTCGAGGCGGCCCACCACGAGGTGGCCGTCGGCCAGCACGAGATCGACTTCGAGTACAGCGACGCGCTCCGGACGGCCGACAACGCCTTGACCTTCAAGTTCACCCTCAAGGCCATCGCCCAGCTCCACGGCCTGTACGCGACGTTCATGCCCAAGCCGATCTTCGGGATCAACGGTTCCGGCATGCACACCCACCAGAGCCTCTACTCGATCGAGAAGGGCCGCAACGCGTTCGCCGACCCGGACAACAAGTACGGGCTCTCGGACCTGGCGCGCTGCTACATGGCCGGCATCCTGGCACACGCCAAGGGGATGGCCGCGGTCCTCGCTCCCACGGTCAACTCGTACAAGCGGCTGGTGCCGGGCTACGAGGCGCCGACCTACATCACGTGGGGCCGGACGAACCGCTCCGCCCTGATTCGCGTGCCGATGATCTCCCCGGGCAAGTCCATCGAGGGCACTCGCGCAGAGGTGCGCTGCCCGGATCCATCCTCCAACACGTACCTCGCGTTCGCAGTGATGATCGCGGCCGGCCTCGACGGGGTGGAGCGCGGCCTGGCGCTGTCCGCGCCGGTCGAGGAGAGCCTCTTCGAAATGGACGCCGCCCGGGTGGCCGAGCGCGGCATCACGGAGCTGCCGGGCACGCTCGGCGAGGCGATCGAGGAGCTCAAGGCCGACGCTGTCGTCTGCGAGGCCCTCGGCGACCACGTCCTCGAGCACTACGTCGAGGCGAAGTCGGCCGAGTGGAACGAGTACCGGACGCAGGTCACGCAGTGGGAGCTGGACCGCTACCTCGAGGCGTTCTGACCGCCCGCCCCTCCGGGCTGTGCGGCCGACTCAGCAAACCGCGGAGCGTCGACGCACCCAGGGAACCACGAAGACCGCTGACCGCTACACTCCGCAACCATGGATACCCCCACACTCGTAGGGACCGGGTTCGTCCTCACCGGCCTGGTCGTCTGGTTCGTCTGCATTCTCCTCGCCTTCCAGATGGCGCCGAAACGCGGTCGCCGGGCGTGGGTCTGGGCGCTCCTCACGGTTGTCTTCGGTCCACTCGCGCTCTTCGCTCTCTACCTGATGAAGCCGAAGCACGGGGCCGGCCACGGCTCGGGCTCGGGCAAGGAGCACGACGCGCGGGCCGACCTCTACGAGGTCCCGAAGAAGCACTGATCGGTCGCACACCAGCGGGCGGTGTGCCCCGGGCGATGCGCGCGAGGCGGGTGCAGCGCCTTGAGACGGAGGCGCGCGCGGTGGCTTGAGGCAGGCGCCGCGCCGGCAGTGATGCTCCCGAGGCGCTGACGCGCCCGGCGGTTGATCAGGCGGCCTCGAACGCCACGGCCAGGTAGCCGACCGTCCGCCGTGGGTCGCCGCCAGCGTCCGCTGACGTCGCCGCCGCGAGGACGATGCCCGGCGCGGCACCCATCGCCCGCAACGCCGCGAGGCCGAGCACCGCGGGCTCGATCCCGCACATGCCGCACGAGACGCCCGGCCGGTGCAGCGCGATGTCGGCCTCGGCCTTCGCGAGCGCCTCCGGATCCAGCCCGACGATCGACGGCAGGAGTGCTCCGGTGACCGCCTCGGCCACGGCTGCCGGCGGGTAGTGCGCCATGTCCGAGCTGATCACGAGGATGATCCGGGCGCCGCCGGCTCGCAGCTCGGCGAGCAGCCGCCCCAGGCGCTCGCCGGCCGAGATGGCGCGGCCGCCCGTGCCGGCGCCCACCGAGAGGGCGACGATCCGCGCTCCGACCGCCACGGAGCACACGAGCGGGAGCTGGACCTCCAGCGAGTGCTCGCCGAGGTGGCATCCCGCGTCAGGGACGAAGGGTGGGCCGAGCGCAAGGATCGCCTCGGTCAGCGCTCGGTCGACGGGCACCTCGCCGAGCGGCGTCCACCAGGGACCGCCGTCCCAGGCGCCGACGCCGTCGAGCCAGGCCGCGCCATGGTTGGTGCCCAGGAGGACGATGGTGGGCGTCGCAGCCGACGCCGCCGACGCCGCCGGCGCCGCCCCGCCCGCCGCAAGTCGCCATGCGGCGGCCGCGACCACGCCCGAGTAGACGAGCCCCGCGTGCGGTACCAGCAGGCCGGCGAGCCGCCCGGTGTCCAGGCCGGCCGGCGCCGGGAATGCCGTCGCCGCCCGCGTCAGCAGCTCATCAACCGCCGCCTGCAGGGCGACCGGTTCGCCCGGGTAGAACGTCCCGGCAACAGCCGGCGGCCGGGTCGGGCGCGGGATCCCGAGATGCTCGTCCACCTTCATCCGCAGGGCACCCGTCCATCGTGGTCGAGCGCGCGGCCCGCCAGCCTCCGACCGCAGTTCGGGCAGGCGCCGTCCGGACCCAGCCGATCGAAGACGCGGTAGCCGTGGCGCTCCAGGAGAACCTGACCGCAGCCAGCGCAGCGAGTGTCCTCCAGCTCCAGCTGCGGCGCATTGCCGACATAGACGTGGGCGAGGCCGGCCTCGCGGCCGATGTCGGCAGCCCGGCGCAGCGTGTCGAGGGGGGTCGGAGGCACGTCCTGCATCCTGTGCGCGGGGAAGAAGCGGCTGACGTGCCAGGGGGTCTCGGCGCCCAGCTCGTCGGCGATCCAGCCGGCCAGGGCGCGCAGCTCGCCGGGATCGTCGTTGTGCCCGGGGATCACGAGGGTCGTGACCTCCACCCACACGCCGGCCGCGCGGTACGCCCGGAGCGCGTCAAGCACCGGCGCCAGGCGCGCCCCGCAGAGCTTCCGGTAGAAGGCGTCGTCGAACGACTTCAGGTCGACGTTCGCGGCGTCCAGCACCGGCCGCAGGAGATCGATCGCCTCGGGAGTCGCGTAGCCGTCGGTGACGAAGACGTTGAGCAGGCCGGCGGCGTGGGCCTGGCGCGCCGTGTCCAGCGCGTACTCCAGGAAGACCGTCGGCTCGACGTAGGTGTAGGCGATGGCGCGCGCGCCCGCGGTCAGCGCCTCGTCCACCACCGTCGACGGCGGCAGGGCGCGCGTCGGGAGGTCCAGCCCCAGGCGCGGCGCCTGCGCGATCTCCCAGTTCTGGCAGAAGCTGCAATGGAACGGGCACCCGACGGTGGCGATGGAGTACGCCAGCGCGCCCGGCGCCACGTGGAAGAGTGGCTTCTTCTCGATCGGGTCGATGCCGACCGCCACCGCTCTCCCGTACACCGTGGACACCAGCGTCCCGTCGCGGTTCTCGCGAACCCCGCAGATCCCGCTTCGACCCGGGCGCACGAAGCAACGCATCGCGCATGCGTTGCAGAGGACGCTGCCGTCCTCCTGGGGCACCGCGAGGAGCGCGGGAACGACGCCGACGGCCCGGGGGGACGTGGCGGCGCGACGGCGGCCGGCGACGGGCATGGCTGACACGAACGGATGACCTCGGGTCCGAGTTTCGGCCCCGCGACGAGACACGGCCAGTGCCCTCCGGCACGGGTTGGCGACCCCGTTCGGAACTGGCCCGCCCCGCCGACGGCGGCGCACGCTGTGCCGGGAACCTCGAGATGCACCACGACGAGTCGTCGCCGCACCCACTGGACCACCTGCTCGACCTCGCGCGGTCGGCGGTGCTCGCGGCCGTGGGCGGCCGCCCTGCGCCCCGGCCCGAGCCCACCGATCACCCCGACGTCCTGCCGCACCGCGACGCGTTCGTCACGCTCACGGAGAACGGCGAGCTGCGCGGGTGCATGGGCACGCTGGGGGCCGATATGGCGACGGGCGACGCGGTGGTGCGCGCCGCCGGGCTGGCTGCCACGCGCGACCCGCGCTTCCGGCCGGTCGCCATCGGCGAGCTGGAGAGACTCCGGGTCGAGGTGAGCGTGCTCGGCGCGCCCCGCCCGCTCGCCGACCCGGCCGATTTCGTCGCCGGCCGCGACGGGATCGTCGTCGAGGCGCACGGATGCCGCGCCCTCCTGTTGCCCCAGGTCGCCACGGAGATGGGGTGGGGGACGACCGAGATGCTCGACGCCGTCTGCGAGAAGGCCGGCCTGCGTGCCCGCGCGTGGCGCGAGCCCGGCACGCGCCTCTCGGTCTTCGAGGTCGAGCGGGCCGCAGGGCCGATGATCCCCGCGGCCGCGTCCCCGACCGTCTGACGGCGCCGCGATCCAGCAGAATCCCGAGGTGGACGAGATCGTGCCCGTCGTCCCCCTCACCGATGGCGCCACCGGTGAGGGGGACGTGGGACCCATCGCCGGTAACGCGCCCCTCGGCCCTGTCGTGGCAGCCGTTGTCGCGGCCGTGGGACCCACCGCCGCCGGCGGCGCGCCAGCTCGGCCCGTCGCCGGTGGCGCACCCATCGCGGAGCGCGGCCCGGTGGCAGGCGAGCACGCGGAGCCTTGGCCGCGCGTCCCACCGCGCGGCCGGGGGACCGACGAGCACGCGGAGCTGCGGCCGCGCGTGACCCTCGGCCTGCTGGCGGCCCAGCATGGGTTCATCCACGCGCAGACCGCCCTGCTGCCGCTGGTGTTCATCGCCGTCATGCCCGTCTTCGGGATCGGGGTGGGGGAGATCGGGCTGCTCCTTGCCGCGGGCAACGTCCTGGCGGGTGTGGTCCAGGTTGCCTACGCACCGCTCCAGCGGGTCGTGACCCGGCGCACGCTCCTGGGAGTGGGCGGGATCCTCTTCGGAGCCGCCATGACCGCCACGGCACTCGCGACCTCGTGGGCGGCCTTCTCCGCGTCGACGATCGTGGCCCGGGTCGCCGGTTCGCCCCAGCACCCGGTGGGCAACGCGCTCATCGCCGAGCAGCACGCCGTGCGCGCCCGGGCGTCCGCCATCGCCGTCCACATCGCCGGCGGCAACCTCGGCACGGTGGCGGTGCCGCTCGCCGGGGCATGGGTCATCGCGTCCTTCGGATGGCCCGTGGCCGTCGCGGCCGTGGGGATCCCGGCCGTCGTCGTGGGCGTCCTGATCCTGCTGATGGTGCGCGAGTCGGGGGCGGATCGGGCCGCCGCGCTGGCCCACGGCAGCGTGCGGGCGGCCTTCGCGGACGTCCTGCGCGAGCCCGACCTGCGGCGCCTCTTCGCGGCGTCGTCGATCGCGGCCGCCGGGCGGGGGATCGGGGTCGTGGCGACGTTCGTGCCGCTGTATCTCTCCCGCTCGCTGGACCTGGACGCAGGCACCGTGGCCCTGATGTACACGTTGCTTCTCGCCGGCAGCGTGCCCGGGCCGCTCATCGCGGGCCGCCTCGCAGGGCGCTACGGACACCGGGTCGTATTGGCGTGGTCGTACGTCGCCGGCGCGCTGGCGCTCGTGCTGCTCGTCGTGGCCGGCGGGTCGCCCGTCCTCCTGTGGCTCGCGATCGCGCTCGTCGGCGCCTTCGTCTTCGAGGAGGCGAGCCTGCTGCAGGGGCTCCTGGTCGAGGCGGCGCCGCCGCAGATCAGGGACGCGGCGAATTCGGCCTACTTCACGCTCATGTTCATCGTGGGTGCCGCATGGGCCGCCCTCCTGGGCGCCCTCGTGGCCGTCCTGGGCGACGCGGTGGGCTTCCCGGTCGCCTTCGCGGTGATGGCCGCGAGCTACCTGGTGGCGATCGCCTTCGTGCTGCGGATGCACGCCGGGGGACGTCCCGCGGTGGGCGAGGCGGGAACGCCCGGGCTGCCGGCGGCAGGAAACGCCGACCTTCAGTAGCATTCCGGCGTCCCCGTTCCGTCCGCACCCGTTCCCGGTCCGTCCGCCCGTCCCCGGCCCGTCCCGGCCAGCCCCACGCCCGCACTCCGCCCGGAGGTCCCGCCCCACGATGCGCCTCGCCCGCTCCCTCGCCCTGCTCGCCATCATCGCCGTCGCGGTGGCCGCCTGCGCGGCCGAGGCGACTCCGGGCTGGACCCTGTCGCCCACGCCCACGCCCACGATCGCCCCCTCGGGCCAGCCGTCTGCGGCCCCGTCGGGTGCGGCGTCCGCGGCTCCCTCCGGTGAGGCATCTGCCGCGCCCTCCGGCGGCGGCTCGGGCGGCGAGACCGTGACCCTCAAGCTCAGCGCCCAGGGGATCGCCTTCGACACCGCCACCCTCGAGGTGCCGGCGAACACGCCCTTCAAGATCGAGTTTGCCAACAACGACGCCGGGACCCCCCACAACGTGGCGATCCACAAGGACTCTCCCACCGGACCCGAGGTCTGGAAGGGCGAGATCTTCAACGGCGTCGAGACCCGGACCTACGACGTCCCGGCCCTGCCCGCGGGGATCTACGGCTTCGTCTGCACGGTCCACCCCAACATGACCGGCACGCTGACGGCGAAGTAGGAGCAGCCGGTGGGGCGCCGAACGGCCCTGACCTGCTCGCCGGGAAGGTCGACCCGGCCCGCCGACGGGGTCGGCGATCGGGCGTAGGGCCACGGTCCGTGCCCGGTCCCGGGCACGCTGACGGCGAAGTAGCGCGGGACGCCGCCGACCCGGCATCGCCGGCGCTACGATCTCCGGCCATGAGCGACAACGTCTGCTACGTCGACGCCTACGCCCGCAGCGTGATGGCATCCGTCCGCGCGGTCGAGCCTCCACCTGCCGAGGGTCGAGGCACCCTGGTGCTGCTGGATCGGACCGTGTTCTATCCCGGTGGCGGCGGCCAGCCGGCGGATCACGGCGAGATTCGCGCGCCCGACGGGCGCACCTGGCAGGTGATCGCCGCACGGAAGGCCGGCGAGGAGATCTGGCACGAGCTGGAGCCGGGCGCCGAGCCGCCGCCGCCCGGTCCGACGATCTTCACGGCCGACCTCGACTGGGACCGGCGCCTGCGTCTCATGCGGACGCACACGGCGCTGCACGCGCTGTGCGGCGTGGTCTGGCGCGACTACGGGGCGCTCGTCACCGGCGGCAACATGGAGCCGGGCGGCGGGCGGATGGACTTCGAGTTCGAGCGGATGTCGGGCGAGCTGGTCGGGGCGATCGAGGCGGCCGTGAACGAGGAGCTGGCGCGAGGGCTGCCCGTCCGGGTGGGCGTTCCTGCCGCGCGACGAGGCCTTCGAGATCCCCGACCTCATCCGGACGAAGGTGAACCTTCTTCCTCCGGGCATCGAGCAGATCCGGACGATCGAGATCGTGGGCCTCGACCTGCAGGCCGACGGTGGGACCCACGTCGCCAACACGCGGGAGGTCGGCGGGATCCGCGTCACCGGCTACGAGAGCAAGGGCCGGATCAACAAGCGGATCCGGATGGAGCTCGTCGACCCGGCCTGATCGCGCGTGGTGCCGGCCGGCCATCACCCGTCTTCCCGCGATCGCGCGAGGCGAAGTCCGGGCCTGCTGCGGGCTCGGCGGCCGAGGCGTCGACGTCAAGGTCGGTCCTGTCAACGACGGGCCAGCCCTTCCGGTCCTGGGGCCGCGAGCATACGATCATCCGGATCCCCGATCGACAGCACGCCCCGTCCGGCACATGAGGAGCCGACCGTGCAACCGCCCCCCGATGCCACCGGAGGTGGCCTCCACATGTACGGCGAGCTGGCCGGCTGGTTCCACCTGCTCACCGCTCCCGAGGAGTACGGCGACGAGGCGGCATTCATCCTCGGTCTCCTCCGGCGCCACGTCGACGGCCCGCTGGAGACGCTCCTGGAGCTCGGTTCAGGCGGCGGGAACACGGCGTCGCACCTGCGGGCCCACCTGCGCCTCACGCTGACCGACCTCGCGCCGGCGATGCTCGACCTGAGCCGAACCCTGAACCCCGGCTGCGAGCATCTGCTGGGCGACATGCGCACCATCCGGCTGGACCGCGTCTTCGACGCGGTCCTCATCCACGACGCCGTCATGTACATGACCGGCGAGGCGGACCTCCGGGCGGCGCTGGAGACGGCGTTCGTCCACCTGCGGCCGGGAGGGGCGGCCGTCATCGCACCCGACTGCGTCCGCGAGACCTTTCGGCAGACGACCGACCACGGGGGCCACGACGGTCCCGGCCGCTCGCTGCGCTACCTCGAGTGGAGCTACGACCCGGACCCGGCCGACACGACCTTCCTGACCGACTTCGCGATCCTCCTCCGCGAGGGCACTGACGATGTCCGGGTGCAATTCGACCGCCACGTCGAGGGCCTCTTCCCGCGGGCCACCTGGCTCGAGCTCCTCTGCGCGGTGGGCTTCGAGCCGTCGGTGATCGTCGACCAGTGGGAGCGCGAGGTCTTCGTCGCCGTCAGGCGCGGCGCCTGACGGGGATCGGAGGTCCGGCCGCGGGCCGGGCATTCACCGGGCGCTGCGGGGTCGGCGGCCAATCGGCGGTCGGCAGTTCGTCAGCGGTCGGTGCCGAGGTCCGTCCGCAGTGCCGCCCGGCCGCGCGAGATCCAGCTCGCGACGGTCCCCTCCGGGACCGCGAACATGTCAGCGATCTCGCGGTGCGTGTAGCCGTCGAGCACGTTCAGCAGGAGCGCCGCCCGGGTGCGGCCGTCCAGCCGGCAGAGCGCGTCCCACAGGTCCGGGTCGGAGCGATCCGTCCACGGGGCGGGTTCGGCGCGGCCCAGGATCCCCAGCCAGCGCCGCCGCCGACGCACCTGGTTGAAGGCGAGACGGAGGGCGATCGTGTAGAGCCAGGCCCGGACGTCGGCGCCGTCGAAGCGGTCCCACGATCGGAAGGCCCGGAGGTAGGCGTCCTGGGCGACGTCCTCAGCGTCGTGCTCGTCGCCGAGGACGACGACGAGCCGGCGCACCAGGGGTGCGTAGTGGGGTCGGACGGCGGCCTCGAAGGCGTCGGGGTCGTGGCGGTTGCCGGCGGCGGCGCGCCCGTCGCCGGTGCCCTCGGCTGGCGGCGTGGGGAGCGCGAGGCGCCCGGTCGTCTCCACGTCAGGGCATCGGCAGGTCGGGGCAGGCCCCGCCGCCGGTCGCACCGGTGCGCTGGTCCACGATCATGTACAGCTTCCCGTCGCTGAGGATCGCGGCCGGGACCACGTAGCCGTGGGCGGGCGGGGTCGCCACCTGGACCGTGCTCCCCGACTTCCCATCGATGTCGCCCGTCTCCACCTGCCAGACGACGTCGTTGAAGCCGTGGGCCGAAAGGTACGCGGCCGCCTCCGGCGGGCTCTTGCACTCGAGCTTCGCGCCCTCCAGGGGCTGGCCGGGGTTCTGGACGCCCGGGGCGCCCTGGACGAGCGTGGCGACGACGGCCCCGCCGGCGGCCGCCGAGGCCACCAGGGCGAGGACCAGGACCGGCGCGAGGACCAGGGGGGTGGCGAACCGGCCACGCCGCCCGGATCGCGGCAGCTCGGGCGGATCATCCCGGCCGGGCGCGCGCGCCTCGAGGGCCGTCAGGCGGGTCTCGATCTCGTCGGGGTTCATGGCGGCTCCTTCGGCGACGATGGTGGCCAATCGCAGGACCACTGCTGTTCACCTCGTACAACACCGCCGGGGCCTGGATCCATGCAGCAACCCTGGCCGGCGCGTCGTCGCCGCGGCGCGGTGCGTCAGCCGGCGGGGCGCGCCGGCGCCGGGAGCGCGACGCAGGCAGCGCAGGTGCCGCGGAAGACCACCTGGGCCTCGTCGATGGTCGCGCCCGGGATCTCCGCCGACAGGCAGGGGCGGCTACCCCGCACGCAGGGGACGTCGATGATGTCGCCGCACGACCGACACACGAGGTGGTGGTGCCACGTGGACGCGAGCTCGTAGCGGGCCGCCCCGGGGCCCGCGTCGGCGACCATCACGACGCCGGCCGCCGCGAGCGACCCCAGGGCGTGGTACAGGCTGGCGCGCGGGACCCGGACGCCCGCGGTATCCAGCGAGGTCGCCACCTCGTCGGCCGTTCGGTGCCCACCGAGATTGCCGAGGGCGTCGATGATGGCGATCCGCTGACGCGTGACGCGCAGCCCGGCCGCGCGGAGGCGGCCGGCCCAGCCGTCGGTCATCGCACCTGGACGCGGAGCATCCACGCGTGCTTCTGGAGTCCGCCGGCGATCGCCAGGAGGATCCCCTGCGTGACGAGGTCACGGTCGCCGATCTCGCCGGCCCGGCGCTCCAGCCGCCCGGCCACTTCTCCCAGGCGGTCGCACATCGCCGTGACGGCGCCGACGTCCTTCTGCCAGCCCTTGCCGGCGCCCGGCAGCGGTGTCGTCGCCGCGACCGTCGCCAGGCGGCCGTCGGGCGCAACATCGAGCGTGGCGAGCCGCTCGGCCACGTCGTCGTACCAGAGGCGGACGGCGTCGGTGATCTCGTCCAGGTGGAGGTGGACGCCGCGGAACTCCTTGCCGGTCACGGTCCAGTGGTAGTGCTTCGCCTGCAGCGAAAGGTCGATGAGCTCGACGAGGCTGTCCTGGAGGGCGGCGGCGGTGGTCCCGGCCTTGCCCTTGGCGGCGACGGTTGGCATCGGACGTTCTCCCGTGATCGCTGGACTGCTGCTTGACACAGGCAGGATAGAAGCGTCATTGGAACGTGTCCAATGTGCCGGCTCGGCCGCCCCCGTTCGAACGTCGGGCAGTCCGCGGTCCGAGCACCGGCCGGTCCCTCCGCCGGCCGGCGGCCGGCGAACCCGTTGCTCAGCCGGGACCCGGGAACCAGTGGCCGCCCCGCATGACGCGCCGGACGCGAAGCTCGTCGTCGAGCTCGACGAGGTCGGCCCGCAGGCCGGGCTCCAGGCGTCCTCGGTCGGTGACGCCGAGCAGGGCGAGCGGATCGCGGGTGGCGGCCGCGACCACGCGCGGAAGCGGCACGCCGGAGCGGGCCAGGTTCCGCACTGCCGTGTCGAGGGCGATGATCGACCCCGCGAGGTTCCCGCCATCGACCAGCACGCAGCGGTCGCCGTCGATGACGACCCGCAGGCCGCCGAGGAGGCCGGTCCGGGCCGCGGTGCCGCCGAACGAGACGCCGTCGCTCACGAGGATCAGCCGGTCGGCGGGCTTGGCCCGCAGGATGAGCGGCCACAGCGACTCCCGGACGTGGTGGCCGTCGGCGACGAGCTCCACGTATGCGTCGTCCTCCAGGAGCGCCGCGACGACCAGCCCGGGCGCCCGGTGATCGACCCCCGTCATCGCGTTGAAGAGGTGCGTCGTGGTCCGCGCGCCGGCCGCGTACCCGGCGTGGCCCTCCTCCACGGTGGCCGACGAGTGCCCCAGCGAGCTCGCCACCCCGCGCGCCCGGAACCAGCGGATGAGATCCAGTGCCCCCGGGACCTCCGGGGCGATGGTGGTGATCCGCAGGCCATCGACCAGCGGCTCCAGGTCCGCCGTCGCGACCTCCGCGGGGATCCGGATGTGGTCGGGGTTCTGGGCGCCCTTCCGCGACGGGTTGATGAACGGCCCCTCCAGGTTGAAGCCGAGGGGCCCGGCCCCGTCGTCGGGGGCCATGGGGATCCAGCGCCGGACGCGCTCCGCGAACGCCCCGAGCTCGGCGAGCGGGGCGGTGACCGCCGTGGGGAGGAACGACGTCACGCCGTGGCGCAGGAGAGCCCGGGCCATCCCGTCGAGCGCGCCGTCCGGGCCCATGGCGTCGTGGCCGCCACGGCCGTGGACGTGGACGTCGACGAACCCCGGCGTGACGAACGGCCCGTCCACGTCGGGGTTGGCGAAGTCCACGTCGGCGATCCAGCCATCACGGACGATGACGCGGCCCGGGTGGACCCGATCCTCGAGGACCAGCCGTCCGACGACGACGACCTCGTCGGACGCGCCGGCACCCACCGATTCGCTCATGCGCCTCCTCCGGGGACGCCGGCCGCCGCCTCGAGCGGGTAGCGCCCGTGCCGCTCCGCTGCCTCCCACATCGCCGCGACGTTTTCCGGCGGCACGTTGGCCTGGATGTTGTGGACCGAGGCGAAGACGTACCCGCCGCCCGGCGCGAGGTCGCCGATCCGCCGCCACACCTCGGCCCGGACCTCGTCGGGCGACCCGGACCCCAGGACGCCCTGCGTGTCGACCCCGCCGCCCCAGAAGACGAGGTCGCGCCCGAAGTCGCGCTTGAGGGCGGCGGTCTCCATGCCGGCGGCGGAGACCTGGACCGGGTTCAGGACGTCCACGCCGATCTCGACGAGGTCGGGGAGCAGCTCCCGGATCGCCCCACACGAGTGGAAGAAGACCTTCGCCCGGGTCCGCCCGCGGATGAACGAGAAGAGCTCGGCATGGAGGGGCTTGACCAGCGTCGCGGTAGGTACGCGGCGAGAAGAGCGGCGTCGCCTGGCCGCCGAGGTCGTCGGCCTCGCCCACGACGTCCACGGCATCGCCCAGCTCGGGCAGGATCGCGCCCCACCAGGCGAGCTTCACCTCCAGGACGCGTTCCATCAGCGCCCGGGCGAGCGCCGGGTCGGCCGCCAGGTCCATGTAGCCGTCCTCGAAGCCGCGGAGCCGGAAGAGCATCTCGGTGAGACCGGCGCACACCGACCCGACGTAGACCGCCCGGCCCTCGTCGGCGACCACCCGGCGCGCCTCCTCGGCGACCCCTGCGCGGCGGGCCGGGTCGCCGCCGTCCGGCCAGGCGAAGCGCGCCAGGTGGGATGCGTCGATCTCCCCGCCGAGCGGCGCCGTCGAGGCGTCGAAGAAGTAGCCGTCCTTCGGCATCCGCCGACGCACGCCCCATTCGTCGAGGAAGCGCATGGTACTCGCCCTCGTCGACGATCTGGCGCCGGTAGCCGGATGCACCACGCGGCTCCACCCCCCGGACGTCGAGGGCCAGCGCGTCGGCGACGTCGTCGTCGATCACGGCCAGCTGCTGCGACACGTCGCCGACGCGGACGTCCCGCACGGGCAGGCCGAGCGCCGGCCGCAGGCCGGCGTAGGCGCGCAGGTGGATGCCGGTCATGCGGACGGCACCCATGTCGCGTGGGACGCGATCGGCCTCGCGGTGCTCCAGGGCGGCGCGGACGCGGGTCCGCGAGTCCATCCCGCTGCTCATCCGGCCGCCCGGCGGTCGGCGACGCGCTGGCCGGCCGCCTCCACCTCGAAGTCCACGTGGAGTGCATAGCGCGCGCCGGGGTAGCGCGACTCGGTCGACTCGAGGGGGCGCCCGCGGAGGTCGGCGATGACGCGGCGCTCCACGAGGAGGGGTGCTCCCGCGGTGACGCCGAGAAGGCGGGCGTCCTCGGGCGATGCCGGCTCGGCGCCGATCGTCGCCCGGCCCCGGGCGGGAACGAAGCCGCCGGCGCGGAGGGCGTCGTGGAGCGAGCCCGTCTCGAGGTCCGCGTGCATCACCACCCCGACACAGCGTTCGTGGAGCGCCACCGACTCGACGGCCAGCGGCAGCTCGTCGGCCAGGCGGATCCGGAGCAGCGCCACGACCTGCTCGCCATCCCGGAGGCGCAGGTCGCGCACTTCGTTGGGCGTCGCCGGCCGCAGCTCTCGCCGCACGAGGCGGGAGTGCGGGGCGCGGTCGTGGCGGCGCATCTCGTCGGAGAAGCTCATCAGGCTGTTGGCGCGGCGGTGCGACGGCGGGACGGCAACGAAGCTGCCGCGGCCCGGCTCGCGGTTGACCAATCCTTCCTCGGCCAGGCGCTGCACGGCGTTGCGGGCGGTCATCCGGCTGACCCCGAACTCGCGGCAGAGGGCGGCGTCGGAGGGGAGCGGGTCGCCGGGCTGCAGCGTCGCGATGCGGGCCCGGAGCGCCTGCTCGATCTCGCGGTAGCGGGGCAGGTAGAGGTCGGCGGTCATGCGTTGGGCCCTGCACCGGGCGCCGGCACCGCGCCGGGCGTCGCTGGCCCTGCGCCGGGCGCCGGCACCGCGCCGGTCGCGGTCTCCGCGGCGCGCTCCGCCCCGTGGATCGCCGCCCCGATGGCCCCGGCCAGCGTGCCCAGCTCGGCCGCGACGAGCGTCACCTCGTCCACCGACGTCGTCGTGACGCGGCGCGCGATCTCCGATCGGATCGGCCCGAAGAGCAGCTCACCGGCCGCAGCGACACCACCACCGATGACCA
Organism: uncultured Chloroflexia bacterium; assembly: GCA_963810065.1. Classification (GTDB taxonomy): domain Bacteria; phylum Chloroflexota; class Limnocylindria; order Limnocylindrales; family CSP1-4; genus CTSoil-043. Next base: position 265,075 of record CAWELX010000007.1, read on the forward strand.
CCCGGTCGGGTGTGACCACCGTGATCATGTTGGCGATGCCGATCCCGAGGTAGCGTCCCACCTCGGCCAGCCCCGCCCGGGCGCGCGCGTCGCCGGCCTGCGCCGCGCGCACCGCCTCCTCCGCGGTCGCCGTCCCGCACGTCGCGGCGATCTGGTCGGCGCGGGCGTAGGCCTCGACGCAGCCCCGGTTGCCGCAGCCGCACCACGGGTCCGTCGGGATCGATGGTCTGATGACCCAGCTCGCCGGCGGTGCCGTCGTGGCCCTGGTGGACCCGGCCGCCAACGGCGAACACCCCTCCAACGCCCGTCCCCAGGGTCAGGCCGACCATGGAGGAGGCCCCGCGGCCGGCGCCCAGGCGCAGCTCGGCAAGACCGAAGGCGCGGGCGTCGTTGATGAGGAACGTCGGAACGCCCGCGGCGCGGGCGACGGGCTCCGCTACCGGGTGGCCGGCCCACGGGCCCGGAACGTTGGGAAGGAAGCGGGCCGTGCCGGCCAGCGGGTCGTACAGGCCGGCGATCCCGATCCCGACGCTGGCGACCGGACCCCACTCGGCGACCGCGGTCGCGGCCATGTCCACCAGCTGGGCCACGACGGTGTCGGGAACCGCCTCGGGGTCCGGGACCAGGCGCGTCGGCTCCTGGCCGTGCGCAAGCGCGCTCCAGGTGCCGGGCTCGTGCTCCACCACCGCCCACTTGAGGTTGGTGGCGCCCAGGTCGAGGCCCAGGTGACGCGTCCCCGGTTCGGCGCTCATTCCCGCTCCCTCTCCCGGCTTCGCGCCTCAGGACTCCGACGTGACGCGGGTGTAGGCGGCCGCCACGGCGACGATGATCGCCCCGAAGAGGATCTGCCGGACCGGCTCGGGGAACCCGAGCCCGGCGATGAGCGCCTGGAGGACGGTGAGGATGAGCGCGCCCACGATCGTCCCGCCGAACCCGCCGCGGCCGCCCATGATCGAGGTCCCCCCGATGACGGCGGCCGCGACCGACGGCAGGACGTACGACTCTGCGAGGTTCACGCTGGCGATGTTGATCAGGCCGAGGATCAGCAGGCCGGCGATCGCGGCCAGCAGCGCCGAGATGACGTAGAGGACGATGAGGACCTGCCATCCCCGGGCGCCGGACAGGCGCGCCGCGATGGGGTTGTCGCCGATGGCGTACAGCAGCCGCCCGTAGCCGGTTCGCCACAGCACCAGGATGATGAGCGCGGCGACCGGCACGAACACCACCAGGCTGTACGGCACGACCTGGAAGAGGAGCCCGGACCCGATCGTCCGGATCGCGGGCGGCACGCCGGTGCCCGTCTGGACCATCTGCAGCTGCCAGACGTTCGCGAACCCGAGGACGACCAGGCTCATGCCCAGGGTCATGATCAATGGGTGGACGCGGAACACGCCGACCCCGATGCCGTTGATGAGCCCCGCGAGCGCCGCGACCGCGAGGGCCACGCCGATCGCGACGGGCAGCCCGCCGGGGACGTCGGCGAGCGTCGCCACGACGAAGCCTGCCATCGAGGCGACCGCGCCCACGGACAGGTCGATGCCGCCCGTCAGCATCGTCAGCGTCTGGCAACCGGCGAGGATGGCCAGGGGCACGGAGGCCCGGACGATCACGCCGACCCACCCCGGTGTGACGCCATCCGGCAGCACGAACTGGGTGGCGAAGACCAGGAGCGCCAGCAACCCGATGAGCGGGATCATCGGCCGGTCGCGGAACAGGCCGCGCCAGGTTGCGAGGGTCAGCCACGGGCTGCGGGCCGACCCGGCGTCTGCCGGGGAGCTTGGCATGATCGGCGGCGGAAGTGCGTCGCTCATGCCCGGCTCCTCCTGAGCTGGACGAGGCTGCCGACCATGACCACGCCGATGAGGATGGCCCCCTGGGCGACGACGGCCAGGTTGGGGTCGAAGCCGAGGAAGATCATGTCTATCTGGAGGATCTGGAGGATGACGACACCCACGATCGGCCCGAACACGCCGCCGCGGCCTCCCGCGAGGCTGACCCCGCCGAGCACGACCGCGGCGACGCTCGCGAGCGTGTACCCCCCGGGTACCGGCGTCCCGATGCCGGTGCTCGCGATGAGCGAGAGGCCGGCGAGCGCGGCAAACAGGCCCATGAGCATGTAGGCGAGGATGCGCGTCCGGCCCACCGGGACGCCGCTCCGGAAGGCCGCGAGCCGGTCGCTCCCGATTGCATAGAGCGAGAGCCCGAACCGCGAGCGCCGCACGGGGATCCAGATGAGCGCGACGACGACGATGAGGACGACGGCTGCCTTGGGGATCCATGGGCTGCCCAGTGATCCCAGGACGAGGTCGCGCAACCACTTCGCCGCCAGCCCGCCCGGCGCAGAGAGCACGAGGAGCGAGCACCCCGCCCAGACGAACGACATCGCCAGGGTGACGACGATGTCCGGCACCCGGGTGAGCACCACAAGGCTCCCGTTGACGGCGCCGAGGAGCAGCCCGAGGAGGAGGACGACGCCGAGCACGCCGACGGTGAACGCGTCGGGCTGGCCCTTCATGAGCACGGCCGCGATGACGCTCGTGAGGGCCATGATCGACCCGATCGAAAGGTCGATCCCGCCCGAGATGACGACGATCGCCTGAGCGACGGCCGCCAGCGCCAGGGGGAGCACGGAGATCGCGAGACCCTGGACGCCCGAGGCCGCGTAGCTCGGGTTGATGAGCTTCGTGAAGACGAGGAGGACGGCCAGGAACCCGAGGAGGCTCAGGGTCCACCCGTTGCGGCGCACCCAGGCGGCCAGGGCGCCCGCCGGGCGAGCGCGGGCGGCGTCGAGGGGGGCGGTCGCGGCGGTCATCGATCACTCCTCGTCGCGGGAGCAGCGTCGACGGATCCGGCAGGCGCCCGGCCCGCCGCGGCTGCCTCGGCGGCAGCCGCCTCCATCGCGGCCAGCTCGGGGATGACAGCGTCCGACGTGAGGTTGTACGCCGCACGAAGCAGCGTGGGCTCGTCCGCGTCCGCGACGGGGATCTCGGCGACGACGCGACCGCCGAAGATCACGATCGCCCGGTCGCAGACGAGCTGGACCTCCTTCAGCTCGGAGGTGTAGAGGAGGACAGCGGCCCCGGCCGCCGCGAGATCGCGGAGCAGGACGTAGATCTGGTCTTTCGTGCGGATATCGATGCCGCGGGTCGGGTCGAAGCAGAGCATGGTCCGCACGCCACCGGCGACCCAGCGCGCGATCGTGACCTTCTGCTGGTTGCCGCCCGAGAGCCGGCGAACCTCGCCCTTGGCCCGCGTGTCGATCTGCAGCTTCGCGATCGCGCCGTCGACCTTCGCCTTCTCGTCGGCCATGCGGATCAGGCCCCACCGGCGCAGGCGAGTCGTGAACGGGAGCGCGATGTTCTCCCGCACGGAGCGCTGCATGAGCAGGGCCTCGGCGCGGTCGGCGGCCACGTACACGAGGCCGGCTCGGATGGCGTCGGCCGGGTGGTGGAAGGAGACCGGCGCCCCATCCACGAGCAGCTCGCCGCCGCTGGGACGCTCCGAGCCCGCGAGGACGTCGAACAGCTCGTCCTGGCCCTGGCCCTCGAGCGCGACCACGCCGAGGACCTCGCCGGGATGGAGCTCGAAGGAGGCGTCGTGCAGCCTCGGGCCCATCCCGAGGCTGCGGGCGGCCAGGCGGGGGGTCGCGTCCGGCGGGCGCTGCTTTGCCGCGGCGACGGTCGATGCTCGCAGTCCCTCGGCGGCCCCGCCGAGCATGAGCTCGACGATCCGGTCCTCCGAGCCCGCGGTGACATCGACGACCCCGACCGTCTCCCCCTCACGCAGGACCGTCGCGCGGTCGCACACCGCGGCGATCTCGATGAGCCGGTGGGAGATGAAGATGACGGCGCGGTCCCCTCCCCGCTGCCGTCCGACGACCTCCAGCACGCGTTCGGTCAGGTTCGCCGGGAGCGCCGCGGTCATCTCGTCGAGCATGAGCACGTCGGGCTCGATGGCGAGGGCGCGGGCGAGGTCGACGATCCGGAGCGAGGCGAGCGGCACCTGCCGCGCCAGGCTCGACAGAGCGAGGCCGCCCAACCCGAGCTCGCCCAGCCAGTGGCGGAACGGCTCGATCGGCGTCTCCGTGAGACGCAGGTTGGCCCGGATGTCCAGGTCGGGGATGAGGGCCGGCTCCTGGTAGACAGAGATGAGGCCGCCGCGGCGGGCCTCGGCCGGCGAGTGGACGGTGCGCTCGCGCCCACGGACGGAGATCGTGCCGCTGTCGGGATGGACCGCCCCGGTGAGGATCTTGACGAGGGTGCTCTTGCCGGCGCCGTTGGCGCCCATGAGCGCGTGGACCTCGCCCGGGAGTACGGCGAGCGAGGCCGCCTTCAGCGCGACGACGGCCCCGTAGGCCTTGGAGATGCCCGTGGCCTCGAGCAGGAGGCCGGTGGTGGTGATCGTCATGTGTCCTGTGGGTGGGGAGCAGGGAGCGGGGGACGCCGGCGGACCGGCATCCCCCGCGATTCTCAGACTGCCTGGGTGGGTCAGTTCCCGCCCGGGCCCTTGCAGGCGACCGCCTGCTGCGGCGTGTAATGGGTCCAGCCTTCGATCTGGAGGCCGAGCGGCCAGGAGGGATCGAGGCCGTCCACCAGCCAGGACTGGAGCGTGGATTTGCCGGTGTCGGTCAGGTTGTCCGCGAGCGCCGGCACCAGGAGCACCGTGTTCGGCTTGGGGGCAGAGGCGTCGGTCTGGACGGTCTCGCCGTTGAGGAGCTTGAGCGCCAGGGCAACGCCCGCGCCACCGACGGCCGCCGTGTTGGTCACCGCCGCGCCAGTGAGGCCCGCGTAGTTCGTCGGGTCGAGGAGCGGCTTGACGAAGACGCCGCGGTCCGCGCCGACGATCGGCACAAACGGCTTGTTGGCCGCCTTGATGGACTCGACGATCTCGCCGTCCATGCCCGACGTCCAGATGCCCTGGATCTTGTCGTACTCACCACTGGCAATGAAGGCGTCCATCAGCTTGGTGGCTTCCGCGGAGTTCCACTTGGTGAAGACACCGTCGTTCGTCGGCACGACCTTGATGTTCGGGTACTCGGCCAGAGCCTTCTTGAACCCGATGTCGCGGTCGCTGTCGGCCGAGGCCCCGGCGATGCCGCGCATGTAGTAGACGTTGCCCTCGCCCTTGAGCTGCTCGAACAGCCACTTGGCGCCGAGGTACGCGTACTCGACCTGGTTGTTGTAGAGGTTGTACGTGTTGGGGTCGTTGACGTACTGGTCTACCGAGATCGTCTTGATCCCGGCGGCCTGCGCCTCCGCGAGCGCCGGAAGGAGCGAGTCGGGGTCGACCGGGTTGAACACGATCGCGTCGACGCCCTTGGCGATCAGGGTACGGATGTCGGCGAGCTGGCCCGCAGCGTCGGTGTCGCGATGGATGGTGGTCATCTCCGACACCTGGCCGGAGGCAAGGGCCTCCGCCTTGGCCGTGCAGACCTGCTCCTCGCGGAAGCCGTTCCCGACGCCGCCCGGGTTCGAATAGCCGATCTTCCAGGCCGCGGCCGCGGGGGTCGCGCTGGGAGCCTCGCTCGGGGCGGCGCTCGGGGCGACGCTCGGTGCGGCGCTCGCGGCCGGGCTTGCGGTGGCCCCGCCCCCGCACGCCCCCACGAGCATGGCAATGGCGGCGACGGCTGCGAAGCCGCGTACCACCTTGGTTCGCTTCATGAACAACACTCCTCCTTGCGGTCGCGCGCCCCCTTGTGGGGCGACGGTCGACCCAGTTGCGTTGCGGACGATGCATCGCCTGCTCAGCTTTGTCACGCACCTCCTCGTGGCTGCTGGATGATTGCACGCGCGATGCGTCGCGCGTGCTCCTGGTAGGCCTCGTCGAAGAGGGCCCTGGATCGCTCCGTCCCGACCACGGAGGCGCGGGTGATGACGGGCGGCATCGCCCCCCGTTCCACCAGCAGCTCGGCGATGCGGACCTTGAGCGAGTTGACGATGGCGACGGCGGTGATGGTGGAGCCCGGCCCCACCGGCGTCTCGAGGCCGTCGAGGGTGATGAGTGCGTCCGCCGGCGGTGTGCAGAGGTCGATCACGAGGTCCGCCTCGTCGAGGAGCCGGGAACCGACCCGCGGGTCCGGCTCGCCCGAGAGCGACATCTCGACGGAGGTGACCGCGATGACGCGGAGACCGCGCCGCCGGGCGCCCCGTGCCATCTCCACCGGGACGGCCGCGAGGCCGCTCGCCGAGAAGACGATCATCACGTCGTGCGGGCCGAACGTGAAGTTGCCGAGGATCACCTCGGCGAGGCCGGGCACCCGCTCGATGAACATGGCCTGGCGCTGGCCGTTGGCGCCGACGACCTCCGTGTGGAACGTCATCGACAGCTCGACGATCGGGTTGAACCCCGGGTACGAGCCGTAGCGCGGGAACATCTCCTCCACCGGGATGCGCGAGTGGCCGGTCCCGAAGAGGTGCACGAGGCCGTCGGCGACGATCGCCTCCGCGCACCACTGCGCGGCCTCGCTCGATCGCGGGGCCCTGGGTGGCGCCCAGCCGGACGAGCGCCGCCTGCGCGGCGGCCAGCCACGGCAGCGGGCGGCCGGCGGTCTCGCGCGCGATCATGCGGTGGCAACCTCATCGTCCACGACACCCGGCTCCCACCGTCCGGATCGCTGGGAACGATACCCGGCGTCGACGATGCGGCTCACGACGCAGCTGCCGTCGAACGCCTGAGCTGCGATCAAGCCCGACCCGAGCATGCCGGGACGAACCACGTCGGCCACCGCTCAGTAGGTCCCGTCGCCCGGGGCGGCCACGGCCGGCGCTTCCGCGCCCGCCTTGCGGGCCCGGAAGTCGTCGATGATGCTGCTGGTCGCGGTGGCGCCGATCCGGGTGACGCCCAGCGCCATGACCGCCAGGAGCGCGTCGAGCGTCCGGACGCCGCCGGCCGCCTTCACCTGGACGTGCGGGCCGGTGCTGGCCCGCATGAGCGCCAGGTCCTCGTGCGTCGCCCCGCTCGGCGCGAAGCCCGTGGAGGTCTTGACGAAGTCGGCCCCGGCCGCCTCCGCGAGCCGGCAGGCGCGGGCCTTCTCGTCGTCGGTCAGGTAGGCGTTCTCGAGGATCACCTTGACGATGGCGCCGGCGGCGTGGGCCACGCCGACGATCGCCTCGATGTCGGCCTGGACCTCGACGTCACGCCCGGACTTGAAGGCCCCGATCTGGATCACCATGTCCAGCTCGGTCGCGCCGTCGGCCAGCGCCCGCCGCGCCTCGAGGACCTTCGTCTCGGTGCGATGGTTGCCGTGTGGGAAGCCGATGGTCGTGCCGACGGCCACGTCGGTGCCGGCCAGGATCGCCCTCGCCCGGAGGACGTCGGCGGGCCGCACGCAGACCGAGGCCACGTCGTAGCGGGCCGCGAGCCGGCAGCCGTCCTCCACGAATGCGTCGTCGAGCTCCGGGCGCAGGAGCGAGTGATCGATGGTCTTGGCGATGTCGCGCTCGGACACGCGTTCGAGGAGGTCGGCCAGGACCTCCGGCGTCAGCTCCGCCGGCGAGCGGGGGGCCGCAACCTCGGCCCAGGGGGTCGTCATGGCGCTCACTTGCAGTACGGCCGCAGGATGTCGCGGGCGATGAGGAAGCCCTGCTTGACCTTCTCGTCGGTGCCCTCGAAGCGGCGGTCCTCGTGCTCGATGATGCAGTCGCCCTCGAAGCCGGCCCGGTACAGCCCGGAGAAGACGACGCCCCAGTCGACATCGCCGAGGCCGGGGATCCGCGGGACCTGCCAGCCGATGCCGTTGGAGAAGACGCCGCGCTCGTACAGCCCGTCCGGGTCGATCATCAGGTCCTTTGCCTGGTAGTGGAGGACGTGCGGGCCGAACTCCTTGAGGAAGCGGCCCATGTCGATCATCTGCAATACGAGGTGCGACGGATCGAAGTTCAGGCCGATCGTGTCGCCCCACTGCTCCAGGATCCGGCGCCACATCCTGGGCGTGGTGGCGATGTTGTGCCCGCCCGGCCACTCGTCGTAGGAGAACAGCATCGGGCAGTTCTCGAGCGTGATCTTCACGCCCTGGTCCTTCGCGAAGGCGACGATGTCGGGCCACACCCGGAGCGCCTCCTCCCAGTTGTGGTCCTGGTTCTTCGCCCCGTCGCCGCCCATGAAGGTGTTGACGAGGGGGATCCCCATCTTCCGGGCGGCCACCATGACCGCCTTCAGGTGGCCGATCACCTGCTCGCGATGGGCGGGGTCTGGGTGCAGCGGGTTGGGGTAGAAGCCAAGGCCGGAGATCGAGAGCCCTTTGGCCGCGATCTCGTCGACGATCTCTGTCGCCTGGCCGTCCGTCAGGTTTGCCACGTCGATGTGGCTCGTGCCGGCGTAGCGCCGCGTCGGGCCGGACGATCGCGGCCAGCAGGCGATCTCCAGGACCTCGAAGCCGGACGTGGCTGCCCAGTCGGCGACCTCCATCAGCGGTGTCTCGGGGAACGGGGCGGTGAGGAATCCAAGCTTCATCGGGGTGCTCCCTGCGGGTGGACGCCGTGCCGGCGCATGGATGGACGTGTCACGTGCGGTCGACGGTGATCCAGCGGCCCTCGCGGGCGCTGGTGGCGATCGCGTCGTTGACGAGCATCTCGTCGTGGCCGTCGGCGAAGGTCGGGTACGCGGGGATCTTGGCGGGGCCGCCGGCTGCCACGTCGGCGTAGACCGCGCGATAGAGCGCCTTGAAGGTGTCGGCGAAGCCCTCGACGTGGCCGCCGGGAAGGAATGCAGCTCCGCTGCCGGCGGCGTTCATCAGGGCGGGGTTGCGGTACAGGAGCTCGTTCGGGCGCTCACGGCGGCCCAGCCACAGCTCGTCCGGCCGCTCGGAGTCCCACCATGCCGCCGCGGCAGACCCGTCCACCTCCCATTGCACGGAGTTCTTCCGGCCGGCACTCACCTGGGAGATCGAGACCGCGCCGCGGGCGCCGCCCTCGAAGCGCAGCAGGATCGTGGCCGCGTCGTCGGTGACCATCGCGCGGGGGATCGTGTCCGTCGCCCGCTCGATGGAGAAGGTCTCGACGGGGCCGGCCGGCTGCTGCCGCACCTTCACGAAGGTGGCGAGGTCGGCCATGACCTCCGCGACCCGCTGCCCGGTCACGCAGGCCACCAGGTCCAGCCAGTGCGACCCGATGTCGCCGACGGCGCGAAGGGACCCGCCTTCGGCCGGGTCCAGGCGCCAGTTCCAGTCGGTGTCGAGGAGGAGCCAGTCCTGGAAGTAGTGACCGGTGACCAGCCGGACCTCGCCCAGCTCGCCATCGCGGACCATCTGCGCCGCGTGCCGGTTCAGCGGGTAGAAGCGGATGTTGAAGTTCACGGCGTTCACGACGCCGGCCTCGGCGGCCAGGCGAACCAGCTCCGCGGACTCCGCGGAGGTCGTGGCCAGCGGCTTCTCGCTGACAACGTGCTTCCCCGCGACCAGGATCTGCTTCGCCTGGGGGAAGTGCAGGGCATTCGGCGAGGTGACGTGGACCACCTCGACGCGCTCGTCCGCGAGCAGCTCGTCCAGGGTGGCGTAGGCGTGGGGCAGCCCGAGGTCGGCGATCCGCTTCGCGCCGTGCTCGGGGGAGACCTCCAGGAGCCCGTGGATCGGCACGCCAAGGCGCCGCAGGGCCTCGATGTGCACCGTGCCGATGAACCCGCTGCCGATGACGGCGGCGCCGATGTCGCTGATGCGTCTCATGCCGGGGGATCCCTCGGAGCGTCGTCGAAACGCCGCCCAAACGTCTAGACGGCTAGACGGCATCCTAGCCGCCCGGTTCCGCGCGCACACGACGAAATCGCCTGTCCGGGCCGCCGCCACCTGCCCCGGCCTGCCGCGACATCGCCAAAGCCACCTTGCGCGGCCTGCCGCCACATCGCCCCGACCACGCTGCGATCATGTGGCGATGCTGTCCCTCGACGCGCTCCGCACGGTGGACGAGGCTTTCGAGGCCCTCGTCGCGTCTCCCGCCGCACCGCCCGGCATCGCGTGGGGCGTGGTCGCGGGCGGCGCGCTCGTCCACGTCGGGGCGCGCGGGACGCTGCGGGTGGGGGAGGATCGCCCGCCGGACGCGGCCAGCATCTTCCGCATCGCCTCCATGACGAAGAGCTTCACGGCGGCCACCGTCCTGCTGCTGCGCGACGAGGGCCGCCTGGCGCTGGACGATCCGGTCGCCCGGCACGTCCCGGATCTCGCCGGCCTGGCCGGCCCGACGGCCGACTCGCCGGCCGTCACGATCCGCCACCTCCTGACGATGTCGGCCGGGTTCCCGACGGACGATCCCCTGGGCGATCGGCTGCAGGGGTTCCCGCTCGACGCGTTCTCCGGCCTCCTGCGGGCAGGGGTGACGTTCGCCTGGCCGCCGGGGACGGCCTTCGAGTACTCCAACCTGGGGTACGGCATCCTCGGGCGGGTCATCACGCGCGCCGCGGGCCGCGAGTACCGCGAGGTCATCGAGGAGCGGCTGCTGCGCCCGCTGGGCATGGCCGCCACGACCTTCCTGCCGGAGATGGTGCCCGATCATCGGTTAGCGCACGGCTACGTGCGTCGGGACGAACAATGGGAGGGCGAGCCGATCGATGGCTACGGCGCCCTCGCCGCGATGGGCGGCATCCTGACATCCGTCGCGGACCTCGCGCGCTGGGTGGCGGGCCTGGCCGATGCGTTCCCGGCACGTGATGACCCGGATGAGGGGCATCCGCTCTGCCGGGCGTCGCGTCGCGAGCTGCAGCAGGTCCAGCGGGCGTTCGCGCCGGAGCTGACCTACGACGGGGCGGGCGGTCCGCCGACGCTCACCGCCGGCGGCTACGGCTTCGGGCTGTTCGTGGTCCACGACCTCGAGATCGGGACCACGGTCGGGCACGGCGGCGGCTACCCCGGGTTCGGGTCCCACATGCGCTGGCACCCGGGCACCGGCCTGGGAGTTGTCGCCCTGGCCAACGCCCGGTACGCCCAGGTCCACCGCCCGACCGCCGACGCGCTGCGCGCCCTGGTGCGGACGGGTGCGGCGCCGCGGCGGCGGGTGCGGCCCGCGCCCACCACCGAGCAGCTCCGCGCCGCTGCCGATCGCCTGCTCCTGGCATGGGATGACGACCTGGCAGGCTCGGTGTTCGCCGCGAACATGGACCTCGACGAGCCGCGCGAGCTCCGGCGGGCGACCGCCGCGCGTGCCGTGGAGCGCCTGGGTCACCTCGTGCCCGACAAGGAGCCTCCCCGGGCGGACTCGCCCGCCCACCTCGCCTGGTGGCTTCGCGGCGAGCGGGGTCGTCTCAAGGTGGAGCTCCTGGCCAGCGGCGAGGCCGTCCCGCGGATCCAGGCACTGGCGCTCGAGGTGGTGCCCGATCCGTCGCCGACACTTGCGGCGCTGGCCGGGCGCGTCGCCGCCCTGCTGACGCTGGACCCACTCCGCTGGCCGGACGATCTCCCGGTTTCGCCGGGCACGGACCCGGCGAGCCTGGAGCGCGGCCTGCGCGCCGCTGCGCTCCTCCTGGGGCCGCTCACGCTTGGTCGGCCGACCGCCGGCGACGGCGAGCGCATGCTCGTGATCGAGGTCCACGGCGAGCGCGGCCGCGGCGAGCTGCGCCTGGAGGTCAACGAGACGGGCGCCGTGAGGCGGGCCGCCGTGGTGCCGGGGCCGGTCGCCGCCCCCCCCGAGGCGCCATGAGACCGAGGTCGGCCTGGGGACGGCACGTCGCACAGTGTCGCCAGGACGACACTGGCGAGCGGACCGCGCGTGGCAGACTGGTGACGCCCGGCCGACGTCCCGGGCTGCCGGCCGATGCCATGGCCGCGGCCGACGTGGCGCGACGCCGGCCGATGCCTGCGCCGCCGGCCGATGTGGCGCGACGCCCCGCCACGTAGTCCATGAGGGAGACGATGCAGTTCGCCACGACACCCGACGAGGTCCGGGCTCTCACGGACGCCGCGATCGCGGACGCGGACGCCCTGGTGGCGGCCGCCGTCGCCACCGGCGGCCAGGGGCCATTCGAGGCTGTCCTCCTCGCGTTCGACGAGGCGGACGCGCGGCTCGGCGAAGGCTACGCGACGGCGGCGTTCATGGCCCATGTCCACCCGGATGCGGCCGTGCGGGACGCGGGACAGGAAGCCGAGGAGCGGCTGGAGCGGTGGCGCGTCGACCTCCCGTTCCGCGACGACGTGGCGGCCGTGATCACGGCGTTCGTGGCGACCGCGGCGGCCACGGAGCTCGAAGGCGAGCGGCACCGCTTCCTGGACCGCCTGGCGCGCGACGTGCGCCGGGCCGGGCACGGCCTCGACCCGGCGACGCGAGCGGAGGTCCGGACGCTCCAGGGCCGCCTGGTTGAGCTGCAGTCGGCGTTCCAGCGGAACATCGACGAGGTCCAGGACGGGCTCGACCTCACCCGCGACGAGCTCGACGGCCTGTCCGACGACTACGTGGCGGGCCTGCGCCCGGGCTCGTTGCCCGGCACGTTCCGGGTGAGCCTCGATTCGCCCGAGCTCTACCCGTTCCTCGGCCAGGCACGCCGCCGCGACCTGCGCCGGGATCTTGAGCATCGCGAGTTCAACCAGGCGCGCGAGGTGAACGAGCCGCTCCTGGCGGAGGCGCTCGGGATCCGTCGGCGGATCGCCGCGCTGCTCGGCTACCCCTCGTGGGCTCACTTCGCGATCGAGGTGAAGATGGCCCACGATCCGGAGGCCGTCGCGGCCTTCTACGACGGGATCGTGCCGCCCCTCCAGGCCGCCATGCGGCGGGAGGTGGAACGGCTGGACGAGATCCTCCACGAGGACGGCGAGGATCCGCCGCTCCGGACGTGGGACTGGCGCTACTGCGACACCCGCCTCCGCCGACGCGACTTCGCCGTGGACCCGGACGAGCTCCGCGGCTACCTGCCGCTGCAGGCCGTCTTCGACGGGTTGCTCAGCCTCACCGGCGAGGTGCTGGGGCTGGCCTACGAGCCGATCGCCGATGCCGCGGCCTGGCACCCGGACGTCTACCGGTTCCGGGTCCGGGACGCGGTGACGGGCGCCGAGCTCGGTGACATCCTGATGGACCTCCACCCCCGCGAGGGCAAGTACGGGCACGCCGCGGCATGGCCCCTGGTCCCCGGGCGACGCCTGCCGGACGGGGCCTATCAGCGCCCCCTCACGGCGATCGTGGCCAACCTGCCCCGGCCGACCGAGGCGGCACCCGCGCTCCTGCGCCACGAGGACGTGGTGATGCTGTTCCACGAGTTCGGGCACGTGCTCCACATGACGCTCACCCGCGCCGAGCTTGTCCGCTTCTCAGGCGCCAACACCGAGTGGGACTTCGTGGAGGCCCCCAGCCAGATCCTGGAGCACTGGGCATGGCAGCCGGACGTCCTGGCGCGGTTCGCGCGGCACCACGCCACCGGCGAGCCGATCCCGCGCTCTCTCGTGGAGCGCCTCGTGGCCAGCCGGGACCTCGACGTCGCGCTCAAGACGCTTCGCCAGTGCTACCTGGGCCTCGTGGACCTCGGCCTGCACGGACCGGAGGAGCGGGTCGACATCGGAGTCGTCGACCGCGCGGCGTTCGCGGTCTGGGGCCTGCCGTACCACGAGGGCACGCTCTACCCGTGCCAGTTCGGGCACCTGCTCGGCGGCTACGATGCGGGCTACTACGGCTACCTATGGTCGAGGGTCTACGGCGACGACATGTTCGGCCGCTTCGAGCGCGAAGGCGTCACCTCGCCGGTTGTGGGCGCGGACTACCGGCGCGAGATCCTGGAACCGAACGGCACCCGCGATCCCCTCGACATGCTGCGGGCCTTCCTGGGGCGCGAGCCGTCGACCGCGACCTTCCTCCGTCTCCTGGGTATCGACACCGAACCGGGCTGAGCGGGAATCCCCGCGGCCACGCTTCCGCGACGACCGCCAGCCGGCCCCCTCGCTTTCCTCGGCGCCGGCGGACCCCGCCGTTGTGGCGAGACGTGGACGGCGGCAGCCGACTGTCCCGCGGCGCGGGTCGGCCGAGGCCGGGACCTACGGGGCGAGCCTGAAGGAGGAGCAGTTCAGCGTCGCACTGACGAGCGTCTTGCCCACGACGACGGAGGCTACGACAACGTTCTCCAGGATGTAGCTGCCCCAGGCGACGGAGATCGTCATGGTGTCGTAGGTGGTGCCCTGGGCCGCCGCCGACTGGAGCGCCAGGTCGAAATCGTCGACGCGGATCGTCACGTCGATGTCGGCGCTGGTCCCGCCGGTCCCAACGCCGGTCCCGCCGGTCCCCTCCGGTCGTCTCGACCGACGATCCGAGAAGCTCTGCAGCGGAACGGGCGCGTTGAGCCCGGGGCTCGCGAGCATCGCCACCCCCGGCCTCACACCCTCGTCGCCGGCCCCCTTCGTCGCGGTGGCCTCCGCCGTCTCTTCGTCGCGCTGGATCGCAAGGCGGAGGACGGTCGGCCCTTCGCCGGCGAGGAGGCCTCCGACAGCCGCATTCCCGGCGCGGGATTGGAGGTCGAGCAGGGTGGCCGCCGGTTCGCCGGGCCCAGGGACGCCCCGGTCAGGCGCCTTGCGGGTACGCGTCGGGGCGGCCTCGTGCCGATCCTGGTCAGCGCGCTGATACCGCTCCACCCCGGGCCCCCACTGCCTGCGTGACGGCACGGTAGCCCCGTTGCGGGCAAGCGGTCAACGATGACCACCGGAACGGCCATGCCGCCACCGCCCGGGCGTCGCACGAACGTGCGAACCAGCGGCCGAGCTAGACGGCCTTGACCGCCGCGACCAGGTGGGCCAGCCCCTCCTTCGCGTCGGCGAAGAGCATCCCCGTCTTGGGGTTGACGTAGAGCTCGTTGTCGATGCCGGCGTAGCCGCGGCCCATCGAGCGCTTGATCACGATGATCGACTTCGCGTGGTCCACGTTGAGGATCGGCATGCCCGAGACCGGGTTGCCCGGCCGGCGCGCGGCCGGGTTCGTGACGTCGTTGGCGCCGATGACCAGCGCCACGTCGCAGCGATCGAACTCCGGGTTGATCTCGTCCATCTCCTTGAGCTGGGGGTAGGGCACGTTCGCCTCGGCGAGGAGGACGTTCATGTGCCCCGGCATCCGCCCGGCCACCGGATGGATGGCATACGAGACATGGACGCCGCGCTCCTCCAGGAGCTCGGCCAGCTCGCGGACGGCGTGCTGGGCCTGGGCCACGGCAAGGCCGTACCCGGGGACGACGATCACGTTCGCCGCATAGGCCAGCTGGATGGCGACGTCGTCGGCCCCGACCGAGCGAACCGACCCGCCGGGGCCCCCGGCGCCGCCGGCGACCGTGCCCTCACCGCCGCCGAAGCCGCCGATCATGATGTTCAGGATCGAGCGGTTCATGGCGTCCGCCATCAGCTTGGTCAGGATCCCGCCGGACGCGCCGACCAGGGCTCCCGAGACGATCAGGACGGGGCTGTTCAGCACGAAGCCGGCCATCGCCACGGCCGTGCCGGTGAAGGCGTTGAGGAGCGAGATCACGACCGGCATGTCCGCCCCGCCGATCGGCAGGACCATCGTCACGCCGAAGACGAGCGCCGACGCCAGGATCACGCCCAGCACGAGGACGGAGACGGTGCCGTCGAGGGCGACGGTGCCGGCTGCGGCCAGGATGAGCAGGGCCGTGCCCGCGACCGTGACCCCCGCCAGGGCGACCGTCAGGATCCGGCTCCCCGGGAAGATGATCGGCTTGCCGCTGATCAGCCCCATGAGCTTGCCCGACGCGACGAGCGAGCCGGTGAACGTGATCGCGCCGATGACGACGTCGAGGACCACGAAGACGGTCGTGGACACCGGGGCACCGGTCCCGCCGGTGAGCCGCAGGAAGTCCTCGATGGCCACGAGGGCCGCCGCACCGCCGCCCACGGCGTTGAAGAGCGAGACCAGCTGCGGCATCTCCGTCATCTGGACGTTGCGGGCCGTGTAGAGGCCGGCCCCGCCGCCGATGAGGAAGCCGACGACGATGATCACCCAGGCGATGGCGTCCATGCCGCCCGGGCGGACGACGAGGCTGACGAGCGTGGCCAGCACGGCCACGACCATGCCGCCGGCGGACAGGAGGTTGCCGTTCCGCGCCGTGGCCGGCGAGTTCATGAAGTGGAGGCCCAGGACGAAGCAGACGGCGCCGCCGAGCTGGGCGAGGTAGACGAGGGTCTGGATGTCCACCGCGGCCCCCGTCAGGACTTGCCCTCGGCCCTGGGGGCCGTGGGCTTCTTCTTGAACATCTGGAGCATGCGGTCCGTGACGACGTAGCCGCCGACCACGTTCATGGCCCCAAAGGCCATGGCCACGAACGCCAGCAGGTATCCGATGGGGTCCGATGCCTCGGCGGCGATGATCATGCCTCCGACGAGCACGATCCCGTGGATCGAGTTCGCGCCCGACATCAGCGGGGTGTGGAGCGTCGCGGGGACCTTGGCGATCACCTCGAACCCGACGAGGATCGCCAGGACGAAGATCGTCAGGGGGAAGAGCAGGTCGTTCATGCGGGCGTGGCTCCGACGGCAGGGGCGGGCTGGAGGAGCTGCGCGGTCGCCGCCTGGACGATCCTGCCTCCGTGCGTGATGAGCACGCCCGCGGTGATCTCCTCCTCCGGGTCGAGGTGGAGCTGCCCGTCCTTCGCGAGGTGGACCAGGAGCGCCTGGAGGTTGCGGGCGTAGAACTGGCTGGCGCTGATCGGCACCGTCGCCGGCAGGTTCTCCGGGGCCAGGATCCGGACGCCGTTGTCGGTGACGATCGTCTCGCCGGGGTGCGAGAGCTCGCAGTTGCCGCCAAGGGGGCTCGCGGCCATGTCCAGGACGACCGAGCCCGGCTTCATGGCACGGACGGCATCGGCCGTGACGAGGACCGGCGGCTTGCGCCCGGGGACCTGCGCCGTCGTGATGACGACGTCCATGCCGGCGATGACGTCGTTCAGCTCGGCCTGCTGGGCTGCGCGCTCCTCGGCGGTCAGCTCACGGGCGTAGCCGCCGCTGCCGGTCGCGTCGATCGCGGTCTTGAGGGTCACGAACTGGGCGCCCAGCGACTGTGCCTGCTCCTTCGTCTCGGGCCGCACGTCATAGGCCCTGACGACGGCGCCGAGGCGGCGCGCCGTCCCGATCGCCTGCAGGCCCGCGACGCCGATCCCCAGGATCAGCACGTTGGCGGGCTTGGCGGTCCCGGCCGCCGTGGTCAGGAGCGGGAAGTAGCGCCCGAAGGCCTCGGCGGCGACCAGCACGGCCTTGTAGCCGGCGATGTTCGCCTGCGACGAGAGGACATCCATCGTCTGGGCGCGCGACAGCGTTCGCGGGATCGCGTCAAGGCTGATCGCGGTGACGCCGTGATCCGCCAGCACCTGCATCAGGTCCGGATCGATGAGCGGGGAGAGCAGGCCCACGAGGGCCTGGCCCGCGTGGAGCTTGCCGACCTCGGCCGGCGTGGGCTTCTGGACCTTGACGACGCAGTCGGCCTGGGTCCAGGCCTCGTCGCCGGAGACGAGCGTGGCGCCCGCTTCCTCGTACATGGCGTCGGTGTACGACGCGGCTGTCCCGGCGCCGCGCTCCACGAGGACGTCGATCCCGGCCGCCTTCAGCTTCGGAAGGGTGTCCGGGACCAGGGCAACGCGGTGCTCGCCGGGCAGCGTCTCTTTCGGAACGCCGACCTTCATCTGGGCTCCCTGGGGTGGTGGAAAGCAGCGGTAAGGATAGCGCGTGAACCGCCGCGTCCCGAGTTCTACCCATGCTTCGTTCCAGGGGGATCCGGCGGATGGCGCGCTGCGAACCTAGGATGAGCAGATCCCGCGTCCCCGGGTCCCGCTCGTGCGCTCCTCGCTCCATGCCCCCACGTCTACGCCCAGCACACTGGAGGACTCTCCGACATGACCGAGCCGACCCTTCCGACCGACGTCACCATCACCGTCCGCGACAACGGGAATCTGCGCGTCGTCGGCCCGATCACGCTCCTCGACGGCGAAGGCAATCCTTTCGAGATCGGGGCCGGCAGGGCTGTCACCCTGTGCCGCTGCGGCGCCTCCGCGACGAAGCCCTTCTGCGATTCGTCGCACCGGACCATCGGCTTCGAGAGCGCTGTGCGCGCAACCCCGCCGGCTGACGCCCCCGCCGGCTGACGCCCCCGCCGGCTGACGCCTGATGGCCGTGCGGACCCCCGGCCGGCCGACGCCCGATGGCCGCGCGTCGGTCACAATCGCCGGGTGACCGAAGAAGGACTCCGCCAGGTCTCCGCCGACCTCGTCTTGACGCTCGTCATCGGGGCGCTCTTCCTGGTGCTGCTGGCGGCCCACCGGATCGACCTCCGCCGCCGCCGCCGCCGCGTGGCGGCCCTGCGCGCGGCCGGCGACTTCGGTCCCAACAGCAGCCGGGTCGCCGCGGTTGTGGCAGCCGCCGGGGCGCTGGACGAAACGGCGGCCCGAGACCTCGCCGCGGAGCGGCGCCGCTCGTTCGAGTGGGATCCGCGCCTGGAGAAGCCGCCCAAGGCGGCCCGCATCGCCCGCGATCGTGCCTTCGCCACCGAGCGCGACGACGTCGCCCGCGCCGCCGCCGAGGCCGCCCGCGCCGCCGCGGTTGACGCCCTGGCCGGCGCCCCGGTCACTGCGCAGATCCGGACGGAAGCGGCCGAGACCGCCGCCGAGACCGCCGGCGCTCTCGTGGCGGTCGAGCGCATCCCCGCGGCGGAGTTCCGGATGCTCACCCGGGCGTGGCGGACGGTGATCGGACCCGTGGGGGTGACGCCGCGCCGGGAGCCCTGACCCGCGTCGGGCGCCCGCCTCGCGCCGGCGCGCCCGACACCCCTGGCGGCCCTGCCCGAGGCGTTCACATCGGGTCTACCATGGGTGCACCGCGACGCTCCGTCCGAAGGCCACCAGGGAGGCCCCGACGATGACCAACGAAGTCCACGTCACACCCGCGCTCGAGGTGGCTGCCCTCCGCCGACGCGAGCTCCGCGAAGCCCTGGTCGCGTTCGAGGACGCGCTCGCCTCGCCGATCCGCGACCGCGAGACCTGGCGAGCGGAGGTCGCTGAGGCCCTGGAGTCGCTGGGCCAGGCATTCGAGGACCACGTGACCGCGACGGAGGCGCCCGGCGGCCTGTACGAGGAGATGCGCGCCACGTCCCCGCACCTGGGCACGAAGGCCAACCGCCTGCGCGACGAGCATCCGGAGATCACTGCGGCGCTCGTCGAGGCCTCGGCACGCCTCGCAGCCCCGCCCGCGGACGAGGCCGACGCGGATGCCGTCCGTGACGAGCTCCAGCGCCTGATGGGCCAGATCGTGCGCCACCGCCAGCACGGCGCCGACCTGGTCTGGGAGGCGTACGCCATCGACATCGGCGACATCGGCGCTTCCGGCTAGGGCCGGACGCGGTGGTCGACGCGGGCGGTCGCATGGGCTCCCTGGCCCCGCTCCTGGCCGGCGGGCAGGTGGCGATCATCGACGGCGGGCTGGCGACGGAGCTCGAGGCGCTGGGGCACCGCCTCGCCGATCACCTCTGGTCTGCGCGCCTCCTGGCCGACGAGCCGGAAGCGATCGTCGAGGCCCACCTGGCGTACTTCCGCGCCGGCGCCCGCGTCGCGATCTCGGCCAGCTACCAGGCCACGTACCAGGGCTTCGCGAGCCGCGGGATCGATCGGGAGGCGGCCACGGTGCTCCTGCGGCGGAGCGTGGAGCTCGCCGCCGAGGCTCGAGCGAGGTACCGGGCCGAGCGCGCCCCCGCCGACCCTGGCCCGCTCCTCGTGGCGGCCTCGATCGGACCGTACGGCGCGTACCTTGCCGACGGCTCGGAGTACCGGGGGCGCTATGGCGTGGACCGGGCGGCGCTGCGCGACTTCCATCGCGACCGGCTTCATGCGCTGTGGGCGGCGCAGCCCGATCTCCTCGCCTGCGAGACGATCCCCGACCCGGCGGAGGCCGGGGCTCTCGCCGACCTGCTGGACGAGACGGGGGCATCCGGCTGGCTCGCCCTCACCTGCGCGGACGGCGCTCACCTGAGGGGCGGGGAGCCGGTCGAGGACGCCGCCGCCGTCGCCGACGCCTCGCCGGGGTTCGTGGCCGTCGGCGTCAACTGCACGGCGCCCGCGCACGTCGAGGAGCTGATCCAGCGGATCGCCCGGGTCACGGCCAAGCCCATCGTCGTCTACCCGAACTCCGGTGAGGGCTGGGACGCCGTGGCCGGGGCGTGGCTCCCCGCGACCGGTCCCGATGTGGACGTTGCGGCGGCCCGGACCTGGGTCGCGGCCGGGGCTCGCCTCGTCGGCGGCTGCTGCCGGGTCGGGCCGGCGCGGATCGCAGAGCTCACGGTGGCGTTCGCAGGCTGAGGACGGCAGCGGCCGAGGCACGGGAGCGCAGCGCTGCCACCGCCCCTCGTGGCCAGGGCGCCGGTCCCAGCGCGGGGGCTCCACGCGGCGGCAGGGCCGGAATCGGGCCGAAGGTCCCTGTCGCGCCGCCGGCCCCGCACTCCACCCTCGCGATGATGGGATGATCTGTCCATCCCGCGATCGTTGAGGAGGCGCCGTGACAGACCCGCGCGAGAACCCGCGCTGGGACCGGCTGGGACCGGCGACCGCCGCCCGGCTGGAGGGGGCCGCCCTCGAGATCCTGGAGCGGACCGGCGTCGAGATCCCGGTCCCCGAGGCACTGGCCCTCCTGCGCGACGCCGGTGCCGAGGTCGACGGCACGCGCGTGCGCATCCCGGAGCGCCTCGTCACCTGGGCCCTGGAGGCGGCGCCCAGGGAGGTCACGCTCCATGACCGCGTCGGAGCACCCGCGATCCACCTCGCGGGGCGCCGCCACTACTTCGGGACCGGGTCTGACTGTCTCAACGTCCTGGACCACCGGACCGGCGAGCGGCGCCGCGCCACCTCGACCGACCTGGCCGAGGGCCTGACCCTGGCCGACGCTCTTCCCAACATCGACTTCGTGATGTCGATGTTCCTCCCGTCGGACCTCGACCAGGCGCTCGCCGACCGCCACCAGGCCGCCGCGATGCTGGAGCTGACCCGCAAGCCGATCGTCCTTGTCACCTACGACCTGGCCGGGATGCTCGACGGGCTGGAGATGGCCGAGATCGTCGCCGGCGGCCGGGCAGCCCACGCCGCGCGGCCGCAGATGGCGGTCTACATCAACGTCACGCGCGGCCTGCTCTTCAACGAGGATTCCGTCCGCAAGCTCCTTGCCTGCGCCGAACGCGGCGTGCCGGCCCTCTGGATCCCGGTCACCTCCGGCGGGACGACCGGGCCGATCACGCTCGCCGGGACGATCGCCATCAACACCGCCGGCGTCCTGGCCGGCGTCGTCCTCGCCCAGCTCGCCCGCGAGGGTGCGCCGATCGTGGTCCCCGCGTTTGGCGGCGACTCGCTGGATCTGCGCACGATGGTCGACCCATATGCCGGTCCGGAGCCCAAGGGCGTCGCGGCCTCGCTGGCGCATCGCTGGGGGCTCCCGATGTTCAGCCTGGGTGCCGGCAGCGATGCGAAGGTCGTCGATGAGCAGTCGGCCGCCGAGGCCGGCATGACGATGCTGGCCGACGCCCTGGCGGGCGGCCACCTGATCCACGACTGCGGGTACCTGGAATCGGGCCTCACGGGCTCGCTCGTCCAGCTGGTGATCTGCGACGAGCTCGCCGGCTGGATCAACGCCCTGGCCCGTCCGGTGGACGTCTCGGACGAGGCCCTGGCCCTGGATCTCGTCGACGCCCACGGTGTCGACGGCTCGTACCTCGAGACCGACCACACGTTCGCGCACTACCGCGACCGGTGGTACCCGACCCTCATCGATCGACGCGGCTACGAGGCGTGGCGCGCGGCCGGCTCGACAACCCTGGCCCAACGGGCCGCGGTCCGCGTGGAGGAGCTCCTTGGGAGCCACCTCCCGACGCCGCTCGAGCCCGACGTGGAGCGGGCCGTGCGTGCCGTCGTGGAGCGGGCCGAGGCGACCGCCGGCCTCTGACGCCCCGCCGCGGCCGGCGGCGGAAACGCCGGCGCCCAACCGCGGATGTCCTTCCGCCCGACTTCCCCCCAGCACGTCCCCATTCCACCCAGCCGCCGACCACCCTCGAGGAGACTCCCATGACGGACACCACGTTCCAGGCGATGCGCCAGGCCGTCGTCGATGGCGACGCCGACGCCGCCGAGGCTGCCGCGACGGCCGCCGTCGAGGCCGGGATCCCGCCCCTCGTCGCGATCGAGGAGGGCTTCATGACCGGCATGAAGGAGGTCGGGGCGGGCTTCGCCGCCGGCGACCTCTACCTCCCCGACATGATGCTGGCGGCCCGCGCCATGCAGCGCGCCCTGTCCGTGCTGGAGCCCGAGCTGAAGGCCGCCGCCGTCGAGCGGACCGTCGCCGGCCGGGTCGTCATCGGCACCGTGGCCGGTGACATCCACGAGATCGGCAAGAACCTCGTGGGAATGCTCCTCTCGACATCGGGCTTCGAGGTCACCGACCTCGGCGTCAACGTCGCCCCCGAGCGCTTCGTCGAGGCCGCGCGCGAGCACCGCGCCGACATCGTCGGCCTCTCGGCGCTCCTGACGACGACCATGACCGGCCAGCGTGCCGTCATCGCCGCCCTCGAGGAGGCCGGCCTGCGACCGCCGGTCAAGGTGATGGTCGGCGGCGCGCCGGTGACCGGCGCCTGGGCGTCCGAGATCGGCGCCGACGGCTACTCGGAGGACGCCATGGGTGCGGTCGAGCTGGCGAAGCGGCTGGTCGGTGCGGCCCCGGAAGGGTCGACGCTGTGAGCGCGCCGCTGAACCCCATCGCGACCCGCGGCCTGCGGGTCGAGGTGCTCGACGCCGACGCGATCGCCCGCATCCACGAGGCCACCCTCCACGTCATCGAGCACGTCGGCGTCCGCTTCCCGTCGGAGCGCGCCCTGGACACCTGGGAGCAGGCCGGCGCCGCGGTCGACCGGGCTTCCGGCGTCGTCAAGGTGCCCGCCGCCATGATCGAGACGGCCCTGAAGACGGCGCCCCCCGTCTACCCGCTGGCCGCCCGCGACGCCGCGCTGGACCTCTCGCTCGACGGCGAGCACGTGTACGCCGCGACGGACGGCTGCGGCATCGAGGTCGCTGACCTCGAGACCGGTGAGCGCCGTCCCTCGCGCCTGTCCGACGTCGCCGAGATCGCCCGCCTCGCCGATGCGCTCGATGAGGTTGCCTTCCACTGGATCCCCGTGTCCGCCCAGGACCGGCCCGCGGCGTCGCGTTCGCTCCACGAGCTCCTCGCCTGCTGGGCCAACAGCACGAAGCACGTCCAGACGGAGTCCATCGTCACCGACCGCGAGGCGCGCGCTGCCGTCGAGATGGCTGCCGCGATCGCCGGGGGCCGCGAGGCACTCCGGGCCCGACCGGTCCTCTCGATGATGCAGTGCACGACCAGCCCGCTCGGGCACGACGGCGGCAGCCTGGACGCCGGCCTGGTGGCGGCCGAGGCCGGGATCCCGGTCGGCTACATGACGATGGCGTCGGCGGCGTTCACCGGCCCGGCCACGGTGGCCGGCTCGCTCGTGGTCGGCAACGCCGAGGTCATCTCGGCGCTGGCGCTCATGCAGATCGCCTACCCCGGCTGCCCGGTCTACTACGCGGCCGCCCAGACCGCGATCGACCTGCGCAGCGGCGCCTACACGGGCGGCGGACCGGAGGACTTCCTGTTCGGCGCGGCGACCAACGCCCTGGCCGACTTCTACCGCGTCCCGCTCTCCATGGGCGCGTTCGCCACCGGCGCCAAGGCGCCGGACTGGCAGGCCGGCGTTGAGAACGCCCTGTCGGCCTTCGTCGCGTCGGCGTCCGGCTCGGACATGCTCCTGGGGCTGGGACTCCTCAACGGCAGCCGCATCTTCTCCCACGAGCAGCTGCTGCTCGACGCGGAGATCTACTCCGTCGTCCGGGCCACGCTCAAGGGGATCCCTGTTGACGACGAGTCGCTGGCGCTCGAGACGATCGCCGAGGTCGGCCCGGCGGGCGACTACCTCACCGCGCCACACACGCGGCGCCACATGCGCTCCATGTGGAAGCCGCGCTTCATGGACCGGCGCCCCATGGGCATCGTGGAGGCCGACGGCGGCGGGCCGCGTGCCTGGGCGAACGCGAAGGCGAGGGAGCTCCTGGCCACGCACGTCCCCGAGCCGCTGGAGCCGTCCCTCGCCGCGGAGCTCGCCCGCGTCGTCGGCGCGGTGGA
The DNA here is from genome assembly GCA_963810065.1 of uncultured Chloroflexia bacterium. Lineage (GTDB taxonomy): Bacteria > Chloroflexota > Limnocylindria > Limnocylindrales > CSP1-4 > CTSoil-043. Next base: position 289,163 of record CAWELX010000007.1, read on the forward strand.
GCGCGAGGCCGGCGTGGAGCCGGCCCCGACGGTCGTGGACGCGCTCGTCGCCGCCGGAACCGGGCGATGAGCCACGTCTCCGGGGGCGAGCCGCTCCGGCCCGTGCTCCGGTTCCTGGGGCCGGATCTGGTGGGCCGCATCCTGGACGAGGCCTACGAGCTGCTCCGCGACCCGGGCGTCCGCGTGCAGGATCCCGAGGCCATCGCGCTCCTGGCCCAGGCGGGAGCGGAGGTCGCGGGCGAGGTTGTCCGGATCCCGACGTCGCTCGTCGAGGGCGCCCTCGCGACCGTGCCCGCGGCGTTCGACCTGTTCGACCGGTCGGGCGTGCCGGCCGTCCGCTACGGCGCCGGGATCGTCCAGTTCGACCCCGGCTCGTCGGGCGTCAACGTCCTGGACCCGGTCACCTCCGATCATCGGCCGTCGCAGGCCGACGACCTCGTCCGCCTCGTCCGCGTCGCGGAGATGCTGCCGGCCTACGCTGCCCAGTCGACCGCGGTCGTCTGCGGTGACGTCCCGGCGGAGATCGGCGACCTGTACCGCCTCTTCCTGGTCCTCCTGGCATCGGCGAAGCCGATCGTCACGGGCGCCTTCAGCCCGCTGGGGTCCGCCGCGATGATCGACCTCCTGGCGCTCGACGCCGGCGGCCGCGACGCGCTGGCGGCCCGACCGCGAGCCGTCTTCGACGTGTGCCCTTCGCCGCCGCTCACGTGGACCGCGTTCGGGGCGCGGAACCTCATTGACCTCGCGCGGGCCCGGGTGCCGGCGGAGATGGTCTCCATGCCGCTCGCCGGCGGCGCGGCTCCCGTCACCCTCGTCGGATCGGTGGTCCAGCACGCTGCCGAGTGCCTGGCCGGGATCGCCATCCACCAGCTCGCCCGCGCCGGCTCGCCGATCGTGTGGGGCGGCGCCCCTTCGATCGTCGACATGCGGACCGGCGTCACGCCGATGGGCGCGATCGAGACGGCCATGCTCGACGCGGCGTACACGCAGGTCGGCAAGGACCTGAACCTGCCCACCCACGGGTACCTGGGTGCCACGGACGGCAAGGTCATCGACCACCAGGCCGGCCTCGAGAGCGGGATGGGGGCGCTCGTCGGGGCGCTCGCCGGGATCGACCTCATCTCGGGCTCCGGGATGCTCGATTCGCTGCGCTGCCAGAGCGCGGAGAAGCTGGTGCTCGACGCCGAGGGCATCGCGATGGCCCAGCGGCTCGTCCGCGGCATCGCCACGCCCACGCAGACCCTGGCCACGGCCATGATCCGGGCTGCCGGACCCGAAGCCCGCTTCCTGGAGCTGCCGGACACGCGCCGGCTGTTCCGGACGGAGCAGGCGCTGCCGTCGCCGGTGATCGACCGTGCCTCGCTGCGCGCCTGGGAGGACGCCGGGCGGCCGGACGCCGCGGCGCGGGCACGGGACCGGGTCGATGAGCTGCTCGCGGCCTACGTGCGGCCCGGGCTGGACCCGTCGATCGAGGCGGCGATGGTCAGGCTGGTGCGGGACGCCGGCGCGCCGTTCGGCCTCGCCGAGGAGCTCCCGGGGGTGGCCGCCGCGCTCGCCTGATCAGGGCTTGGCGTCGCGGTACGACTGGCTCGTCTGGCCGCCGTCGACCGGGGTGAGGTAGCACGCGACGTCACGGTCGCCGTTGTCCCATGACCCCTCGGTGGGCGTGAACCAGCCGTAGTCGAGGAGGTCCTGGTCCGCGAAGCCGCTGCCCGTGTAGGCGGCGAAGGCAGGAACGCAGGTCTCCTCCACGTACGAGGTGAACTCGTCGTCGGACGGGTAGGCGTCCCCCGGATGCGCCTGGACGAGGAAGACCTCGCCGTCGTGCGCCTCGCTGCAGTCGAGGCGGCGCACCTCGTCGAACTGGTCCTCCGACGGCAGGATGAGGCAGTCGCCGACCTTGATTGTGAACGCGCCCACGACGGACCCGGAGGTCGGTGTGGGGACGGCCGGTGTGGCGTCGGCCGGGGTCGAGCCGTCGTCGGAGCCGCGCAGCAGGATGGCGCCGCCGGCCGCGGCGAAGAGGAAGACGGCCACGCCCACGGCGGCGACCACCATCGTCCGCTTGTTGCCGGGCTGCGGAGCCGGTTCCCAGGTGCCGTCCGGCGTGCCCGGTGTCCAGGTGCCGTCCGGGGCGAGCCAGCCGCCGGCATCCGGCCGGGGCGAAGCGCCAGGGTCCGCCCCTTCCGCGGCCGGCATCCAGCCGGGCGGGGGCGGGAGTGCGGCCCCGTCCTCCGATGGCGCGGCTGCTGCCGACCAGGCCGGCGGTGCGGCCGCTGGCGCCGCCGCCGCTGCCGCGACGGCCGCCGCATCGCTGTCCCGCAGGGCGGACGCCGGCGCGTTCTGGCGCAGGTAGAGGAACCCCTGGTCGTCGACCACCTGGTCGCCCAGCTCGGCGAGTGCGGCCTCCAACTGGGCGTCCGTCATGTTGGGGTCGCCGCGCAGGCGCGCCCATGCGAGCAGCCCGTCGCGCGAGATGCCCGACTCGTGCGACGCGAGGATCTCGCGGATCGTCTCCACCCTCGTTCTCCTTCGGCGGCCGATGCGCGGAGTATGGGGCGTCGGCCGCGCGGGCGAGGGGCTGTCTTCGTGCGTGACGCTCGTTGACCCCGCAGGTCACTCACCCTGCTCTCGACCCGTCACGCCGCCCATCGCGTCCAGGGGCCCGGTGTGTCACGGGCGTACTGGACGTGCTCAGGAGTGCCGCGAGGCGCGTTCGGCGACGCGGACTACGATAGAGGAAGGCCAGTTCTTCGCCCGACATGGTCATCGCCGGGAGAGCCGCAGATGAACGTTCGCCACGACCGGATCGCGCGCGTGCAGGCCGGCATGCGCGACGAGGGCCTGGTGGCGATCGTCATCGTCAACCACGACGACTACCGGTACCTGTTCGGCACCGATCGCGTGCAGCCCCGGGCGATCATCCCCGTCGAGGGCCCGCCGACGCTCATCGCCTTCGCCGGCGAGGAGCCCGAGATCCGGGCGGCCCTCGCGGAAGCCGGCAAGGACGCTCCCGGTGGCGAGGTCCTCGTGTTCGGGTCCGTCGGCGGCCAGATCCACGAGGTGGTCGGCCTCCTGCGCGATCTCGTCGCGCGCATCGGCCACCCGGAGGCGGAGCGCCCGAAGGTCGGGATGCAGATGTGGTTCGAGACCCCGGCCTTTCTCGTGGAGCTGTTCAGGAAGGTCAACCCCGGCATCGAGGTCGTCTCATCGGACCCGGTGATGGACCCGCTCCGAATGATCAAGGACGCCGGCGAGCTCACCCTGATGGCCGAGTCCCAGAGGGTCGCCGGGATCGGGATGGACCGCGCCCGGGAGCTCCTGCGCCCCGGCGTCACGGCCCACCAGATCGCGACGGAGGTGACCTACGCGCTCATGCGCGCGGGCGCAGAGCGCACGAGCACGCCGATCTACGTGACCTTCGGGATCGAGACCTGCATGCTCCACGGCCGCCTGAGCCCGAACCCGCTGCGGCGCGGCGACCTCGCCGTCGTCGACCTCACGCCGCAGGTCCAGGGCTACTGCTCGAACCTCGCGCGGACGTTCGTCGTCGGCGAGCCGGACGAAACTCAGGGGGCGCTGCTCGACGCGTACGCCGAGCTGATCCCCGCGGTCCGCGCCGCGCTGCGGCCCGGCGCGACCGTCGGCACCCTCGACGACGTGGTCGGGGCCGTCCTCGAGCGGCGCGACCTCGCCCCGCACCACGTCCACGGGATCGGCCACGGGCTCGGCCTGCGCTTCGAGGAAACGCCGGCGTCGACCATCATCCCGCCGCACCGCAACGTTCCCCTCCGCGATGGGATGGTGATGACGATCGGGCACACCGTCCTCGCGATCCCCGGGGTCGGCGGGGTTCGCCACGAGGACAGCTACCGGGTCACGCCCTCGGGCGGCGTGCCGCTCTGCCCGTACCCCATCGACCCGGTCGTGCCGGCCTGAGGTCGCCGCTCTCCCCGCGGCGCCGTCGGCGGCGTCAGTGGCTGGCGATCCGCTCGGCCAGCGAGCGGCCGGTCGGCGGCTTGCCGGCCGCCTCGGACCGGCGGTCAAGGCGCGACATCGCACCCTGGGTGTAGCGGATGCCGAGCCAGCGAATCGGCTCGACTTCCCAGTTCGGGCTCTGGTGGTTCGCGAGCGGCAGCTCGGTGAGGGGCGTGGGCTCGCCTCCGATCAGGTCCGCCAGCGTGCGCCCTGCGAGGTTCGCGGTGGAGACGCCGTGGCCGACGTACCCGCGGGCGCTCGCGATCCCGCTCCGGGGGTCGAAGGCGAACGAGGGGTGCCAGTCGCGCGGCATGCCCAGCGGCCCGCCCCAGGCATGCGTGAAGCGCACGTCGCGGAGCATCGGGAACCAGGTCCGGACGAACCCGCGCAGCATCTCGTGGGTCGGGTCGTGGCGGTCGTAGGCGTCCTTGATCGGCGACCCGAGGCGGTACGGCGCGCCGCGGCCCCCGAACAGGATCCGGCCGTCCGCGGTCCGCGACAGGTAGTCGATGGACAGGCGGGCCGACGCCACTACTTCCCGGCCGGCCCACCCGATCTCCGCCCAGGTGGTGTCGTCGATCGGCTCGGTGAGGACGATGAGCGAGTACATCGGCACGAGCTGGCGGTGGAGCTTGGCGAGGCGGACCAGGTAGGCCTCGCCGGCAAGCACGATGACCGGGGCCCGGATCTCTCCCCTCGGCGTGATCAGCGCCGCGGGGGCGCTCCCCGACCCACCGGCGGGTCCACCGTCATCGCGAGCCACCCTGCCCGCAGCCCAGCCCACCGCCGCCCTGAAATCGGAGACCGGCGTCCGCTCCACGATCCGGGCACCCATGCGCTCCACGAGCACCGCCAGGCCGCGCACCAGCCGGCCGGCGTGGACGGTCGCCGCCGCGTCCGACCACAGGCCGGCCACCGCGCCCTCGATCCGGACCCTCTCGGCCACTCCGGCCGCGTCCAGGAGCCGGTAGTGCCCGCCGAAGCCGAAGCGCTCGTACTCGCGGAGGCTCGCCTCGATCGACGGGACGTGGTGCGGGCCACGCGCGATGATGAGCTCCCCGCCCTTGTGGAAGCCGGCGTCGATCCCTTCCGCCGCAGCCACCCGGCCCACCTCGTCCACGGCGTCGTACGTCGCCTGCTGGATCCGACGGGCAGCGTCCTCGCCGTGGAGCCGCGCCAGCCGGTCCATCGAGATGTTGAGGTCCGGGGCGCACCACGCGCCATTGCGACCGGAAGCGCCGAACCCGGCGATCTCGCCCTCGGCGATCACGACGTGCAGCCCCGGCTGCCGCTTCAGGAGGTAGTAGGCGGTCCACAGCCCGGTGTACCCGGCGCCGAGGATGGCGACGTCGCATTCCGTGGTCCCGTCGAGCGGTGCGCGGGGCGTGAGATCGCCGGCGGTCTCCAGCCAGTACGAGACGTCCTGGTAGCAGTCCATGGGTCGAAGAGTAGGCCAGCCGCACGAGGGTCCGACGGCCTGTCGCGCCGGACGGATCCATGTCGGGACCCGGCGGCCGCATATCCTTGGCGCCATGTCCACCGATCCCGCGGGGCGACGCGGGCGCCTGCGCGGGCTCCTGCTCGACGTCGAGCCGCTGCGGCGTGACCGCGACTTCCGCTTCCTCTGGATCGGCCAGGTCATCAGTGGAGTGGGCCGCCAGGTCACGGTGGTCGCCCTGCCGTTCCAGCTCTACGTCCTGACCGGCTCCACGCTGGCCGTCGGGCTGCTGGCGCTGGTCCAGCTTGTTCCCATCCTCATCTTCGCGCTGGGCGGCGGGGCCGTGGCCGATGCGGTCGACCGGCGGCGCCTGCTGGTCATCACGCAGCTCACCCTCGCGGGGACCAGCGCTGCGCTCTTCGGGCTGGCGATGACGCCGGGCGCGCCCGTCTGGGGCTACTACGTCATCGCCTTCGTGGCGGCAGGCGTGGGGGCCATCGACCAACCGGCGCGCTCGTCGGCAGTGCCGCGACTTGTCCCGCGGGAGCGGCTGCCCGGGGCCATCGCGCTCAACCAGCTGGGGTTCCAGGTGATGTCGATCCTGGGTCCGGCGTTCGGCGGGATCCTGCTGGCGACCGTCGGCGTCGCCGCCGCCTTCTTCTTCGACGCGGTGACGTTCGTCGCGGCGATCATCGCCCTTCTGCTCATTGCGCCGATCCCGCCGCACCCCGGGGCGGCGCGCCCCAGCCTGGCAACCATCAAGGAAGGCCTCCGCTTCGCGCGCCGCAAGCGGATCGTCCTCTCGACGTTCGTGATCGACCTCGTGGCGATGGTCTTCGGGATGCCGAGCTCGCTCTTCCCGGCGCTGGCCCTGGGCGTGTTCGGCGTCGGCCCGGCGGGCGTCGGCCTGCTCGCCGCGGCCCCGGCGGCAGGAGCCCTGGTTGGCGCGTCGCTCACCGGCTGGGTCGGCCGGATCGTGCACCCGGGTCGCGCGGTGATCGTGTCGGTCGCGGGGTGGGGGATCGCGATCACGGCATTCGGCCTGTGCACCTGGAGCTTCCCGCTGGCGCTGTTCTTCCTGGCCCTGGCCGGGGCGGCCGACGTCATCAGCGCCGTCCTGCGGTCATCGATCCTGCAGCTCGAGACACCCGACGAGATCCGGGGCCGGGTCACCTCGATCCAGATCCTGGTCGTGACGAGCGGACCGCGGCTCGGCGACGCGGAGGCCGCCGCCGTGGCGGCTCTCACCAGCCCGCAGTTCTCGGTGGTGTCGGGCGGGATCCTGTGCCTGGTCGGCCTGGTCGCGGTCGTGCGGCGCTTCCCGGAGCTGCGCGCCTACGTGTCGCCGGTCGCCCGGCCCCCGGAGCCCGTCGCCTGAGTGCGTGGCCGGCCGCCGAAGCTGCGCCCTGCGTGTCGCCGGTCGTCCGGCCCCCCTAGCCCGTCGCCCTGGGCGTCAGCCCCGGGCGGTGACGTCGGACTCCGAACGCCTCGGCGTGTCGCCAGCGTGGAACCGCTGGGTGACCGGCGACATCGCCTCTCGCTCCGCGAGGAGCCCTTCGAGCTGGCCCAGGTACGCCGTGGCGCCCTCGCGCTCCAGGATCGTGCGCGCCTCGCGCGCCCCGAGCTCCGCGAGCGGGTCGCCGGCCGGCGCCACGGCCAGGCAGTCCAGCGCGCTCAGGGCCAGGCCGACGTCCAGCCGCAGGTCGCGATACCGCCGCCAGGCGTCGGTGAACCCCGCCGCGGCGTCCGACCAGCGACCGTCGAGCGCCGCGACGCCGGCGGCCAGGGCATCGCGATGGAGGCCCATCGCGGTCCCGCGCCAGCCGTCGGCATCGAGGCGGTCCAGGGTGGCCGTCGCCCGTGCCAGGTCGCGCAGGCGAAGCGCGGCGCGAAGGGTCAGGACCCGCGCGAACGGCCCGTTGAGGTCGTCCGCCTGGGCCGGCTCCGTGTCCCGGATCGCCTCCTCGAAGCGGCCCTCGGCGAGGGCGACCAGCCCCAGCCCGATGGCCGCCCCGGCGAGGACCTGGGGATCCGGGTGGGCGGCGGTGAAGGCCCGGATCGCATCCGTGGTCGCCGTCACGTCACGCCCGCGGAGCGCCGCGAGCTCGACGAGCGCGACATCCAGCGTGATCCGGTCCGCGGGCTCCAGCTCGTCGCGGTCGACGGCATCGAGCTCCGCCTCGATCCAGGCCCACTCCCCGACGGCCAGCGACACCTCGGCGGTGTTCATGAGCGTGGTCAGGCGCAGTGGCCCCATCCCGAACCGGCGAGACAGCTCGACGGTGCGCCGCCCCAGCTCGACCGACGCCCGCGGATCCTCCTCGATGAGGCCCAGGGCGAGGGTGAAGGCGGCACGCGCCGTCAGCGGCCCGGGGCTGGCGCGCTCGGCCAGGCGGAGCGACGACTCCAGGAGCGCCCGCCCCTCGATCGTCCGCCCCACCAGCAGGTACGAGTGGCCCTTCTGCTGCATCCCGTCGATCACGAGGTCGGCCAGGCGCAGGCGCTCCGCGTCGACGAGCCCGCGGTCCGCGAGCTCCAGCGCGCGCTCCTGGTCGGCCAGCTGGGCGTGGCCGCCGGCGAGCCCCAGCCAGAGCTCCACGAGGACGCGGTGCGGCGCCAGGTCGGCGATCTCGGCCGCCGCCGCCTCCGCGATCGGCATGGCCTCCACGAGCCGACCGCTCGACGCGAGCGCGCGGCTCAGCCCCAGCGACGCTCGCGCCGCGCCCACCCGGTCGCCCAGGGCCCGGTAGCGCGCGAGGGCATCCCGGAAGGATGCCTCGGCGGCGACGAAGTGCCCGAGGTGGCGGCTGGCCACCCCGATCTTCTCGATGAGCTCGGCCTCTTCCGTCGGTTCGGTCGTGACGGACCGTGACCGCTCCCAGTAGGCGATCGCGCTCTCGTGGGCGCCCAGCGTGGTCGCCCGGTCGGCCGCGCCGCGGAGCGCGATCCGCGCCTGCGCGGCCACGGCCTCGCCCTCGGGGCCTTCGGGCGACGCCTGGTAGGCGTCCACGTAGTGCGTCGCCAGGACGCCCGCGACCTCGTCGTCGCCGAGCGACTCGTAGTAGCGCGCGGCCGCCAGGTGCTTCGTCCGCCGATCGCGTCGCGCCAGGGTGGAGTAGGCGACCTCCCGGACCAGCGCCTGTGTGAAGCCGAACTGCCCGCGTTCGGGGGACCGGGGGTCCGTGTCCAGGTGGAGGATCTCGCGGTGGACGAGCGCCCGCAGCCGCGGCTCAAGCCCCGCCTCGGGCTCGCCCGTGAGCGCCGCCAGCGCCGCGACGCTGAACGACTGCCCCAGGACGGAACCGTCCTGGAGGAGCGCCCGATCGGCGGGATCGACGGCGTCGAGCCGCGCCGCGATCAGGGCATGGAGCGTGTCGGGGACCTGCAGCTCACCCAGGTCGCCGGTCGGCCGGTAGACGCCGTCCGACTCCTCCAGCTTGCCGTCCTCGACGAGCATCCGGATCGTCTCGACCGCGTAGAGCGGGATCCCGTCGGCGCGCTGGAGGATGGCCCGCACCGTGGCCGGGGGGAGGCCGGGGACCAGGCTGCCCAGGAGCTCCCGCATGGCGCCGTCGGAGAGCGGCCCAAGCGCGAGCGCCACGAAGTTCCGCCGTCCCGCCCCCCAGTCCGGCCGGCGCTCAAGGAGGTCCGGCCGGGCCAGCGTGATGACGAGAATCGGGTAGCCGATGGACCACTCCAGCAGGTGGTCGATGAACTCCATCAGGCCGGTGTCCGCCCACTGCAGGTCCTCGAAGACCAGGACGGTGGTGCCCTTGAGGGAGATCCGCTCGAAGAACGTGCGCCAGGCGTTGAACAGCTCTGCGCGCCCGCCCGTCGGGGCCTCCCCGACGCCGAGGAGCGATAGCAGGGCGGGCTCCAGGCGGCGGCGCTCGGCCTCGTCGTCGACGAACTCGACGAGGGTCGCGGTGATCCGCTCGGAGGTCGTCGCGGCGTCGTCGCCCTCGCGCAGGCCGGCGCGCCGGCGGACCATCTCGCCGAGCGCCCAGAACGTGAGGCCCTCCCCGAACGAGGGCGAGCGTCCCTGGTGCCAGTAGATGACCTCGCTCACGCCGTCGATGTACTTGAGGAACTCCCAGGCGAGCCGGCTCTTGCCGATGCCGCCCTGGCCGGTGACCGACAGCAGCCGGACGCGGCGCTCGCGCGACGTGGCGTGGAGGAAGTCCTTGAGCAGCCGCAGCTCGTCGTCGCGCCCGACGAACGGCGCCTCCACGCCCTCCGCCCGGCCGAGGCCGCCGCGCTCGGCGACGACCCGCAGGGCCCGCCATGCCGGGACCGGGGCCGTCTTGCCCTTCAGGAGCTGGTCGCCCGCCTCCTCGAACGCGATGGAGCTCGACGCGGCCCGCTTCGTCGACTCGCCGACCAGGACGGTGCCCGGCGGGGCCACCGACTGGAGACGAGATGCGGTGTTGACGAGGTCGCCGGCCACCATCCCCTGACCCACCGCGCCGAGGGTCACCGCAGCCTCGCCGGTCAGGACGCCGGCCCGCAGCTCCAGCGCCCCATCGCCGGCCTGGCGCCCGAGATGGCGGACGGCGTCGACGAGGTCCAGGGCGGTCCGCACGGCTCGCTCGGCGTCGTCCTCCTGGGCCACGGGCGTGCCCCAGACGGCCATCACAGCGTCGCCGATGAACTTCTCGACCGTGCCGCCGTAGCGCTCCACGATCTCGCGGCTCAGCTCGAAGTAGCGGGCGAGGAACTCACGGACCTGCTCGGGGTCGCTGTCTTCGGAGCGAGTGGTGAAGCCGACGAGGTCCGCGAAGAGCACGCTGACGAGACGCCGCTCGGTGACGGGTCCGCCGGCCAGGGGTTCTCCTGCGGAACGCGAGCTTCCTTCCAGCCCCGCCGGGGCGAAGACAGGGCGCTGCGCCTCGGATCCCGCACCCGCGGACCCCATCCCCAGCGGCGTGCCGCATTCGCCGCAGAACTTCATCCCCGGTGGGTTCTGGAACCCACACCCCGGGCAGCCGGACGCCAGGCGGGTGCCGCATTCGCCGCAGAACTTCATGCCGGCCGGGTTCTGGAGACCGCAGGCTGGACAGGTCACGTGCGCATCCTCGAGATCCGTGGAGGCCGGAGCGTAGCCGATCGGGGCCCGGATGCGGAAGGGGTCACTGCGGCACGGGCTCCTCCGGATCATCATGCCGAGGTGCCGGTTCGCCGCTGATGCGCTGTCTCGCCGCGTGGCATGCTCGAGCCGGGCTGGGCGCGCCGCGACCGGAGGAGGCAGAGTCATGGGCAAGAAGCACCACCGCCCGGTCGCGCTGAGCGTGGCGCGGACCGAGGACGTCCCGCTCAAGGAGGTCTCCGGCATCTGCCTGCGCCGCGGTCCGGGCGGCGTCCTCCAGGTGGTGGCCATCGGCGACCGGGCGGCCGTCGGCGCCTGGACGGTCGTGCCGGATGAGCCCGGAGCGCCGCTCCACTGGGAGGTGGCACCCCTGACCGGCCTGGCCGGCACGCGCATCCCGGAGAACGACGCGCAGATCGAGGCGGTCTGCGCCGACGGCGCCGGGCGCGTGCTCCTTCTCCAGGAGTCGCCGCCCCGCGTGGAGCTGGTCGACCCGCAGGCGCGGCGCGTCATTGCCTCCATCGACCTCCGGATCCCGGACGGCCATGCGCTGTCCGCCTCGTGGGGCGAGGCGGACGGCTCACGCGGCGAGGGCGCCATCTTCCTGGCGAACGGCCACCTGCTGGTCGCGAAGGAGAAGGACCCGCCCGCGCTCATCGAGTTCGGGCCGGCGGGCGAGGCGGCGGCCGGCTTCCGCGCCGGCTCCGACCGACGGCGGTCCCGACGTCTCCGCCGCCGACGGCCTCGGCGGTCTTCGCCGGCGGAGCCGCTCTCAACCACGGCGCAGCGTGGCCCGTCGAACCGGGCGAGCAGGCGTTCACCCTGCTCGCGTCCTGGGACCCGGACCGCCGCCTGGCCGCGGCGTGTCGTGACCTCAGCGACCTCGAGGTGGGGCCGGACGGCCGACTCTACGTCCTGAGCGACAAGTCGCAGAGCGTGGCCCGGCTCCGGGACCTTGACCCGTCCGATGCGGCGGCGACCGCCGAGGCGACGTGGGAGCTGCCGCGCCTGGACGGGAAGCCGGAGGGCCTCGCCTTCACGCCCGGCGGCCGGGCGATGGTGGCCCTCGACACGAAGGAGGCACGCCGCAACCTCGTCCTGCTGGACCCGGCGATCGCCCCGCCTGGTCAGGCGCCGGGGCTGGCGCGGGACGCGCGACAGGGTCTGAGGCGAGGCGGCAGCCCGCGTTGACGAAGGTCGTGTCAGAGGCTGTGAATGAGCTCGAGTCCTCGGGCTACCACCCGGCCGGCGCGCGGCCTCACTCTCGCTGCGCGAGCCGATAGGCTCCGATCACCAGCGCAACGATGTTCGTGAAGGCGATCACGAAGAGCAGCAGGATCGTGGCCCAGTTCCACATGCTGCCGAGCAGCGCGATCACCAGCGCCATGATGAGCAGGGTGGCCACGGCAAGCGCGCGCTGCGAGTGACGCCCTGCGAGCACGACCACCGACAGCCAGGTCAGCGCGGCCCCGAACCCGACCGCGGTGAGGCCCCAGGGCAGGCTCCGGGGCTGGGACAAGCTGCTGGAAGATAGGATGGCCTCAAGGATCGCAGCACTCCCGAGGGCGGCCGCCCAGGCCGCGACGGACAGCAGCAAGATGCCTGCGACGATGCGTTCCGGCTGAACTCCTGCGCGCATGTCGGGAGCGTGCGGCTGAAGGCGCCGTGTGTCAACGTCAAGACGGGCCGATGTGAACGGCCAGCGAATCTGTCACCCACAAGCGGCCAGACGGGCCGACGGCGAACTCGCGTCATTCGGGATCGTCACGCAGCCTCGCGAACACCGTGAGCAACAGCGGCGATCTCGGGCCTGGCCGGCGAACTCGTCGCGGAGAGTGCGTGGCACCCGAATCGATGGCACGGACGCCCCACGGGCGAACGATGCAGTTCATCCACAGCCTCTCGGTCAGCCTACGCTGACGGAGATCCGGTGGTAGCCCCGGGCGCCGTCGGGCGCGGCGCCGGTGCGCTCCTCCGCCTGGACGGCGCCCGTCCCATCCGTGGCCCGGACCTCCAGGCTGTGCCGGCCCGGCGTGGCATCCCAGGCCAGCGCCCACTGGACCCACGTCGCATCGGAGATGGGGCGGCTGATCCGGGCCGCCTGCCATCCGCCGTCGTCGATGCGCATCTCGACGCGGTCGATCCCACGATCCGGGGCCCAGGCGACGCCGGCCACCTCGACCGGACCCGCGGGCACGGCCGAGCCGCTCGCCGGCACGTCGATGCGTGCCTGGGTCAGGATCGGGGCGTCCTTCGCCCAGCCGAGCGGGACCCAGTAGCCGTCGACGGCCTCGCGCGTGGTCAGCTCGATCGCCTGCAGCCACTTCGTCGCGGAGACGTAGCCGTACAGCCCGGGGACGATGAGGCGCGCCGGGAAGCCGTGCTTCGCGGGCAGCGGCTCGCGGTTCATGCCCACGGCGATCATCGCCTCGCGCCCGGGCTCCAGCGCCCAGGCCGTCGGGAAGCCCGCCGTGAACCCGTCCACCGAACGCCCGACGATCTGCGTCGCGTCCGATTGCACCGCGGCCGCCTCCAGGACGTCCCGGAGGCGGACGCCGGTCCACAGCGCATTGCCGACGAGATTGCCGCCGACCTCGTTGCTGACGCAGGCGATCGTGACGTGCTGCTCGACGAGCGGCATCGCGAGGAGCTCGTCGTAGCTGAAGGCCAGGGGCCGGTCGACCATGCCGCGCACCTCGAGGTGCCATGTGGCGACGTCCACCCGCGGGACGAGCAGCGCGGTGTCGATCTTGTAGAACGCATCGTTCGGCGTGACGAGGGGCGTGAGCCCCGCAACCGCCAGCTGCTGGTCGACCGCGATGGCCGCCGCGGGCTCGAGGACGGCGGGCAGCCGGGACGTGGAGACGATGCCCTCGGCGTGCTGCGAGCTCACGAGCTGGCGGCCGAGCGCGCCGACGGCGAGCGCACCGCCGATCGTCCCGGCACTCGCGATGAGGAAGCGCCGACGATCCCAGTCGGGCATGCCCGATGCCCCGGATGACGCCGAGGGATGGACCTCCGATGCCGCCGCTCCGGGCGTCGCCGCCACGCCGGGAGCCGCGGTAGCCGTCGCCCCGGGTCCTGTCGCCCCGGGTCCCGTCGCCGCCACCGCCTCGCTGCCGGCCAGTCCCAGAAGCCAGCGCAGCGTCACGACGCTGACCGCGACCGCGATCGTCGCGCCTGCGACGGCGAGCAGTGGCTCGGCCTGCGGGTCGCGGGCCCCGGCGAATGCGGCGAGGACGCCGAATGCCGCGAAGAGCAGGGCGCCGTTCCGGAAGCGTCGCCGCGCCAGGATGCCGGCGCCCGCCGCGATCACCAGCGCCACGAGGACGATCAGGCCCTGCAGGGCAACCTTGTCGTTGGTCCCGAAGAGCGCCACGACCAGTTCCTTGGCGCCCGGAGGTTGCAGGTCGATGGCCAGGGCGCCCACCGCGACGACCAGCGACGGCGCGGCGGCCACGAGGCCCGCGAACAGCTCGCCGGCGGCGACCGCTGCGAGACCGGCCGCCGCGCCCGCGAGCGCAGCGGCCCAAGGCACGCTCCAGAGCGCGTCGCGCATATTGCGCGTGTTCGTGTCCTCGTTCATGCGCCGGAGCGTAGCCGGGGATTGCGACTGACGTGCGAGACGCCTCTCCCCCGTAGAATCCCGGCACCCGGAGCCCGTCTGGGGCCCCGGCTGGCGGAGGCAGCCCATGGAGCATCGAAGGCTCGGCAGGACCAGCCACCGGGTCGGCGCCATCGGGTTCGGCGCCTGGCGGAGCGGCGGCTCGGGGGCCGCGAGGACGCGCGACCGGAGCGCCACCCCGGGCGCGTCGAGGGCGGGCCGGCGATGACCGCGACCGACCCGAAGGCCGTCCTCGGTGACATCTCCGGAGGGCGCGTGCTGGACGTGGCAACCGGGACCGGGGGGTTCGTCCGGTTCCTGCTCGACGGCCTGCTCGATCACGACCAGATCGTCGGGATCGACGCGAACCCTGAACTGGCCGAGGCCTTCACCGCCGCGTTCGGCGATCGCGACGACGTCCGCTTCGAGGTGATGGACGCGCACCACCTCGTCTTCGACACAGGCTCGTTCGACACCGTCTGCATCTCCAACTCGCTCCACCATGTCGCCGACCCGGCTCCCGTCCTCGCCGAGATGCTCCGGGTCCTCTGCCCGGGTGGCCGCGTGATCGTCAACGAGATGTACCGCGACGGCCAGTCCGAGACCCAGGCAACCCACGTCCTGCTCCACCACTGGTGGGCCGCGGTGGGCACGCTCCGCGGCGAGGTCCATCGGGAGACCTACCGGCGCGAGGAGGTCGTGGCGATCGTCGAGGGCCTCGAGCTTGCCGACCTGCGCTTCGTCGACCTCGTCGACCCGGACGAAGACCCGCACGACCCGGAGACCCTTGCTGAGCTGGAGGCGGCGATCGACCGCTACACCGCGCTCGCAGAGGGGCACCCGGACCTCCAGGCACGCGGTGAGGAGCTGCGGGCGCGCCTCCGGGGGGTCGGCGTCCGCAGCGCAACCCAGCTGGTGGCGATCGGCCGGCGCTGACCGGCCTCGCGCCGAGCGGCCACCCGCCGATCACGTCGCGGTTTCGCCGGGCATACTCGTCGGATGCGTGCGTTCGGGACGTGGCTCTCTCCGGCCCGCCGGCTCCGTGGCCTCGGGCGCGAGTTCGACCGGGCGATCTTCGTCCTTGCCCTCGGCGACCTTGTCGCGAGCTTCGGGTTCAGCCTTGTCTTCCCGTTCCTGACGATCTACCTGACCGGCGAGCTGGGGGCCAGCGCGACGCAGGCCGGGCTCGTCCTGGGCCTCTACTCGGTGGTGTCCATCGGTTCGAACGCGATGGGCGGATGGCTCGCTGACCGGGTCGGGCGGAAGCCCGTGATGGTCGTCTCCATCACCTGCACCGCCGTGGTGATCGCGACGATGGGCCTCGTGCACGACCTGGCGTGGGTGGCCGTCCTGACGCTCGTGCTGGGGTTCGTCGACCCGCCCTTCGTCCCGGCCGCGCGCGCCGCGGTCGCCGACGTCGTGCCCAGCGAGCGGCGCCCCCGCGCCTACGGCCTCCTGGGGATGGCCGCGAGCGTCGGCTGGATCGTCGGGCCGTCCGTGGGGGCCGGGCTCTCGGGGCTGGGCTACGGTGTCCTGTTCGCCGCCGCCGGCGTCATCATCGGCGGCTACTCGGTGATCCTCATCGTCGGCCTGCGGGAGACGCGCCCGGCGACCTCGGCGCCGGCGAGCCCGTCCCACTCCGGGGACCCGGTCCTGCCCCTGTCGGGGAGCCCGGTCGGGCCACGATCGGGGGACCCGGTCCTGCCCCAGTCGGGAAACCTGGCGTCAGCCCAGGTTGCAGGATCGGAGGTGGTCCCTGCCGCCGAGCATGCGCCGATCTCGGTTCCTCGTCCGGTGCGTCCGTTCAACCCGCGTCGGGTCCTCGCGATCTACCTGCTGATCGCGGTGGCGATCCACGGTGCCTACTTCCAGTGGGTCGTGGTCCTCCCGATCCACGCGTACGCGGATCTCGGCATCACGACCACCGCCTGGGGCATCCTGTTTGCCCTGAACGGGATCCTCATCCTTGCCTTCCAGCTGCGCGTCACGGCGGCCGCCGAGGGACGGTCGCTCCCGCGCTTCATGGCCGTGGGGGCAGCTCTCGCTGCGCTGGGATACCTGGTGGTGGCCCTGCTCCCCGGGACCTCGTTCGTCCTGCCTGCCCTGGGGGTCGCGATCGTTCTGCTGACGATCGGAGAGATGGCCGTCTTCCCCGTCGAGGCGTCGTTCGTCTCGGACCTCTCGCCGGTGGCGCGGCGGGGTCGCTACCAGGGCTTCCTCGGGGCCGCGGCAGGTCTCGGCACGGCCATCGGGCCGGTGCTCGGCGGGCTCGCGCTCGACCTGGCGCCCGGCGCCGTCGTCTGGATCGGCACCGCCGCGGTCTGCCTCGCGGTCGCGGGCAGCCTGTGGTGGCTGGGCGCGAGGGTCCCGGCGACGGTGGGAGGCTCCCCCGGCGGCGTCTCGGCCGAGGCCCCCGCCGGCCCCGCCTGACGCCGTTCCCGGCGTGCGCAGGCGACCCCGAGTTCTGTGGTGACCCGACGCCGCGGGCCCTACAGGTCGGCGACGTCGATGAGGCCGCGGCGGATGGCGAACTTGAGGAGCTCCACGCGGTCGTGGTAGCCGAGCTTCTCCATCACGTTCGCCCGGTAGTTGTGGACCGTCTGCTCCGAGAGGTGGAGCGTCCGGGCGATCTCCCGGTTCGTGTGGCCCACCGCGGCGAGGAGCATGATCTCGCGCTCGCGATCGCTGAGGGTCTCGTACGGGTCGTCGAGCGTCCCCTGCGGCGTCTTGAGGACATACGTGTTGACCATGCGCGTGACGATGGACGGGCTCACGTACGTCTGGCCGCGGCTGATGGAGCGGATCGCGGTCACGAAGTCGGACGCCTGGGCCTCGCGGGTCAGGAAGCCGTCGGCGCCGGCCTTGATCGCGAGCGAGAACTGCTCGCTGGTGCAGCGGCACTCGACCGCCAGGATCTTCATCGCCGGCCTGGCCGCCCGAACAGCCTCGATCTGCTGGAACGACGAGCAGCCGGAGCGGTCGTACGGCAGGCACTCCGTGATCACGGCGTCCGCCTTCGAGCGCTGGATCTCCTCGCGCATCGCGTCGCGGTCCCGGACCTCGCCGATGACCTCCATGTCGGGCTCGGCGTCGATGACTTCGCGGAGCCCGACGTTCAACATCGGGAAGTCGAAGATGGCCAGGAGCACGCCCAGCTTCCTGCCGTTGCCCGGTACCTGCCCGTTCGTGCTCACGCTGACTCCATCGCCCCCTGCGCAGGGCGCCCAGGACCCACGCCCGGGACGCCGGGAGCACTATCTCCCGACGCCGGGGGGTCCAGCGTAGGGCCATCGGTCGCTTTTCGCGATCCCTGTGGCCCCTTGCCCTCGCGACCGTCGACGGCCGAGCTCAGTCCTGCTGGGCTCCCTTGCCGTGGCAGAACGCGCACATCCCCTGGTACTGCCCCAGCTTGTGCGGCGACACGGGCGGCTGGCTGGCGGAGGGAGCGTGGCAGGCGGTGCACATCGCATCGGTGCGTGTCGCGTGGTCGGCCGGGAGCGCCCCGATCTTGCCGGCCACGTGGCAGGTCAGGCACGTGCCGTCAGTCGGATTCGGGTGTGGGAAGGCCGGAGCCGGCTGCGACGTCCCCTTGTGGCACAGGAAGCAGGTGTCCTCCGACCGTCCCTTCATGCTCGCCGGCAGGGGTGCGATCGAGCCGTGGCAGGAGAGGCACTTCGAGTTCGTGGTGAGCGAATGGGGCCTGTCGTCGGCGGCCGGCGTCGTGGCGGTGTGACAGACGAGACACTGGTTGGCGTGGATTCCCGAGTGCCCTGGTGCCGTCTTCACGAGGGCCTCATTCGCGTGGCAGGAGGTGCAGGACTCCCAGCCCTGGAGCGGGTGGCCAAGCGGCGGCGCCTTCGCCTTGTCGCTCGAGGTCTTGTGGCACGCCGCGCAGTTGCCCGTCGGCATCACGGCGATGAGGTTGCCGGGGCCGCTGCTCGGCGACAGCGACGGGGAGGGCAGCGCCGCCGGCGTGGGGCTCGGCGTTGGGATCTCGGCGACCTGTCGCGGCTCCAGGCCGAGGTTGATGACGGCGACCCCGACGCCGATGCCGACACCCACCACGACGGCGACCAGGGCAAGCCCCAGGAGGATGCGCCCGATCCTGCGGGCCATCAGAGCGATCCTTCCGGGCTGTTGCTGGCCGGCACGGCGTCGACGGCGGCAGGTCCCTCGATGGTGGCCACATCGGCGCCGGGTGTGGCCTCGACGGCCGCCGGGACGGCGGTCGACTCACTGGGACGAGCCTCGGTGGAGACCGGCTCGGAGCCGGCCGCCTCGACGGTGGCCGGCTCAAGAGCCGGCTCCTCCGTGCCCGCCGGGACGGCATGCTCCGTGTAATCGATGTCCTCGTCCCCGCCGAGCCAGGCCACGCCCGCGTCCACCATCCCCGGGGCCGGGTGGCTGCCGGAAAGGAACCCGCCCGCGAGGTGCCCCGTGTGCTCGCCCATGGGCAGGTAGCGCTCGACAAGCGTGTAGACGAGACCGAAGAACGCGAACGCGCCCACCACGATCGCGATCTCCACGATCGTCGGCGCGTATTCCGTGAACGGATCGGAGACCACGCCGCCGACCGCCGTCCCGGGGACGATCTGGCCCGCGCCGACGAAGATGGCCCGGTCCGCGAAGATCCCGAGGAAGACCAGGCAGCACGTGACGAAGAGGCCCTCGGGGGTCCTGGTTCGCGGGGCCACGAGGAGGAGCAGCGGGATGGCGAGCCCCAGGCCGATCCGGACAACCCAGAACCAGAAGGCGAGTGGCCCGGCGAAGATGGCCCGGTTCGCGTCGGCGAGGCCCGGGATGACGCCGTACATCCCCCACAGGATCTGCCAGGCGACGACGAGCGCCGAAACGACCAGGCCGATCGTCATCAGGAGGCGAATCGCCGGGATCGCCAGCGTCAGCGCCCGCTCGTAGCCCGCCAGCCGATAGCGGTGGACGAGGTAGAAGACGATCCCCAGGAGTGCCGTTCCGGACACGACGGCCATCGTCATCATTGCCGGCGGTGTGAAGGCCCCGTGCCAGTAGGGGCGGGCTCCGAGGACCGCGAACACCGCCCCCAGCGTCGTCGGCGCCACGATGGCTGTCACCGACGAGCACACGCACGCCCAGCGGTGGATGCCCCAGCGGTTGGAGAAGATGCTCCAGACCTCGATCATCAGGAAGACGAGGTAGATGCCGTAGAAGACGCCCATCCACCACATCGGCGAGAACGGCGAGGGGCTGAGGACCGCGCCGAAGACCATGCTGACGGGGTAGTGCAGGTCGAGGGCGATGAGCCCGAACGCCGTGACCAGGGTCAGCAGGGCGAGCACGGCGTGCCGCTTCTCGAGCGGCAGGAACATCTCGATCCCGAAGACGGTGCCCAGCGAGGAGGCCAGGCACAGCCCGCTCGTGGTGATCGCGAAGAAGACGTAGGCCGTGATGAGGATGCCCCACTCGTAGCTGGGGCTGGTCCCGAGGACCTCCCAGCCCGGCGGCAGGGCCAGCAGCGCGCCGACGGCCCCGAACGTACAGAGGAGCAGCAGGAACCCCAGCCACGCCTTGAGCGCGCGCGGCATCGTGCCGACGTCGTGCGACGAGCATGCGCACCGCGGCCCGCGGGTCGATGCCCCGTCGCTGGTCGGCGGCCCGGGCGGTCATCAGATGACCTCGCCTTCCAGGCCGGTGTAGTAGACCCGCGGCTTGGTGCCCAGGGCAGGCTTCATCACCCGGACCCGCTTCTCGGTGAGCGCCACGCTCACCGCGCTGGCCGCGTCGTCCAGGTCGCCGAAGATCCGGGCGTTCACCGGGCAGACCTCCGCGCACGCCGGCAGCATGCCCCGGGTGATCCGGTGGTAGCAGAAGGTGCACTTGTCGACGACGCCGGCCACACCCTTCGGCGTGGTCTCCCCCGCGGGGACGATGTATCGCGCGCCGTACGGGCAGGCGATGATGCAGTACCCGCAGCCGATGCAGCGTCCCTCGTCGACGAGGACGACTCCATCCTCGGTGCGGAACGTGGCGCTGACCGGGCAGACCCACGTGCAGGGCGGGTTCTCGCATTGCATGCAGGTTCGCGGGACGAAGTAGGCGTCGCGGATGTCCGCCGGGACGTCGGCCTCCTCGGCCGGAAAGCCCAGGCGACCGCCGTCGGGCGACGTGATCGTGACGCTCCCGTCCTGCGCGACGACGTGCAGCTCCACCCACGTCCGGTTGATCGCGGGATCCTCCGGCACGTGGTTCTCGAGCTTGCAGGCGTCGACGCAGCGACCGCAGCCGATGCACGTGGTCGTGTCGATCACGAACGCCCAGTCATGGGCCGAAGGGTCGTAGTCCGGCGTGGCCGGCACCGGCTGGATCGGCGCCGGCTCCGCGGCCCGCGCCTCATCGGCGGGCGTCCCGAGCGCCGCGGACAGGAGGCGGGCGCCGCAGAGCGCCGGTACGGCCGCGAGGCCCGCCTGGAGCACCCGCCGCCGGGAGAGCGCGGCGCCTCCCGGTGCCTGGTCGTCGGTGCCGGCTGTGCCGGTCTTGCTCATCGGGACGCTCCTACTGGGCGGCCGCCGGCCGCTTGTGACACGTGAGGCAGACTGCGTCGGTGGCTTCCACGTGCCACTCAGGGAGGGGCTTGAGGCCGGCCGGCTCGTGACAGGTGACGCAGGCGGGCAGGCGGTCCAGCGGGTGCGAGACCTCCGGCGGGGCCAGCGCCGTCGTGGAGTGGCTGTCGTGGCAGGCGACGCAGGTCGCTCCCCCGTAGTGGACGGCCACGTCCACGACCGGGAAGCCGAGAGGCCGACCGGGCCCCTGCTCGTGGCACAGCTCGCAGAGCCCCTCCGGTGGCTGTCCCACGGTGATCGTTCCGGGTGGCGCCTTTTCGGGTGCGGTGGCGGCGTGCTCGGCCAGCGGGCCGTGGCACGATTCGCACGCGACGACGGCGTGAGCGGCCGCCTTCCAGGGCGTGTACTCCGGGGCATGGCAGCGCTGGCACAGCGCGGAGTCGGCGTATTGCGGGGTCAGGGCGGCCCACGACCGGGCACTCTCGGCCGGGTGATAGCCGAACGCGCCGTACGCCCACGGGAGCACCACGACGAGGCCGATCACTGCCACGGCGACAAGGGCCACGCTCGCCAGGGCAAAGGCGGCCGCTCCCTTCCGAGTGGTGGGTCGCCGCCGCCCGAGCGCTGCCCGAAGGCGGGTCACAGCTCGCCCGCCTGGATCACGCCGCGCCGCAGGGCGTACTTCAGGAGGTCGACCCGGTCGTGGAAGCCGAGCTTCTGCATGATGGCCGCCCGGTGGTTGTGCACCGTCTGCTCCGAGACGTGCAGCGTCCGCGCGATCTCGCGGTTGGTGTGCCCGAAGGCGACGAGGCGGAAGATCTCGCGCGAGCGATCATTGAGCGACTCGTAGGCGTCCTCCGGCGCCGCGTCGGACGTCCGCAGGACATAGGTGTTGACCATCCGCGTCACGATCGCGGGGCTCACGTACGTCTCGCCGCGCGCGATGCGGTGCATGGCGTCGAGAACGTCCGCCGGCTGGGCCTCCCGGGTCAGGAAGCCGTCGGCGCCGGCCTTGATGGCGAGCGAGAACTGCTCGCTCCCGCAGCGGCACTCGATCGCCAGGATCTTGATGGTTGGCTTCGCGGCCCGGATGGCCTCGATCCCCTGGAATGACGCGCAGCCGGTGCCGGAGTAGGGGAGGCACTCGGTGACGACCAGGTCGGCCGTCGACCCGGCGACCCCGTCGGGAAGCGTGGCTCGGTCGTCGACGACCCCGACGACCTGCATGTCGGGTTGCGCGTCGATCAGGGCGCGGTACCCGGCCACGAGGGCCGGGAAGTCGGGGATGCCGAGGAAGATGCCGAGTCGCCGGCAGTCGTCAGGCACGGGTCCGCTGGCTCCCATCCTGGTCTGCGCGCGCCCCGGCTCAGCCACGGACCGCGGAGGCGCGCGCCCGGCGCCGCAGGATCAGGGCCCAGGCGACCGGTGTGGCGGCCAGGATCACGCCGCTCACGACGATGCCGACAGCGCTTGCCTCCTTGCCCACGAAGAACAGCAGGCCGAACCACGCGATGTTGAACACGATGAACTCCACGGCCATCGTCAGCAGGGTGAAGGCCAGCCAGGGGGCGATCAGCGAGCGCATGCTCCCACCCGGCACCCGCATCAGGGCGGCGCCGATCACCAGGAGCCAGATCAGGATCGCCGCCAGGACCTCGATCTTGTCCATGCCGTGTCCTCGTCACCCACCACGCGCCGGAGTCGATGGATCCGACGTGGGTCGAGTCTGGGCACACGAAGCGCGACTCGCCACGGCATGAACGGGCGGTGATGTGTCGACGAGCGACCCCAACCGCGGCGACGGCGTATGCCGTTCCCACGACAGTCGACGGCTACCGGCCGACGGGTGTGGTATCCGCGGGCAACGCCCGTCGGAATCCGGGCAACGGCCGCGAGGCCGCCGCGCATCGCGACGCTCAGGAACCGCCTTCCGGGTGCCGGCCGATCACGCGAGCGGTGCCGCGGGCCAGGCCATAGCCGAGCGCGACGGGCGGCAGGAACCAGATCAGCGCAAAGACCCCCTGGACGGGGTCGATGGGGACCGGGTTGCCGGCTGCCTGCGCCAGGAGCGGAATGGCGATGAGACCCAGGACGACGCCGACCGTCACGAAGCCGAGGCCGGGCCACCCGCGCGTGAGGATCCCCGCGACCACGCCGGCGGCCAGGAGGATGACCGGTGACACCAGGATCCCGTTCAAGGCGCAGGTAGGGGTCAGGCCCTGGGCGGCGCAGGTCAGAAGGGCGCCCCCGAAGAGGGCGACGGGACAGGCGACGGCAACGACGACGAGTGCGGCGAGGTCGCGGACGGCCGTTCTGGAGCCAGTGCTCACGAGCGCCTCCTTCGGCGCCATCATGCGCGATCGCGAACCACCGGCGCGCGGGCACCGCGACCTGCGGGCGCGGCATTCACCTGCCCGGAACGCGCAGGTCGGCCGGATCCCACGGGTCCGCTGGAGTCGCCGGGTGCGACGTCGTCAGGCCGCCCGGATCGAGGTCGGGCGGAGCCGCCACCACGTGCGGGATCGATCGGTATCGCCGGCCCGCGGCCGCGCCCCGCCGCGGGCGTCCGCTGTGGCAAGCGCGACGGCCGCCAGGAGCATGGCGGTGCCGCCGAACCAGAGGGCGGGCAGGGCCAGCATGGCGGCGACCGGGACCGTCCAGCGGCGGTCGGTGCGGGCGCCCCAGATGACGACCGCCGCCGCGATGGGCAGGCGGAACCAGACCGGCACCGGGATGGCGGCCCACGTGCCGGCAGTCTTGGTGGCGCTGGCGCCGAGCACGCTCAGCCACTCGGACCACAGGCCGGGGGCCGCAATCCAGGACACGGCGACGATCGCCGCGGTGGCCCCGAGCGCAATCCCGAGGTTGCGCCACTCGCGTCGCACGGCGAACCAGAGGAGGCCCACGCCGGGTGTCACCTTCGTCAGCACGACGAATGCCCAGGCGGCCGGCCAGCGGAACCCGGCGACGATCGCGACGGCCAGGAGCACGTGGATGTTGCCGCCCAGGACTTCGAGCATCGCAAAGGCGATCGCGAACGCCCACAGGCGAGGGCCGACGAGCAGGCGGATCCCGAACAGGAGCAGCACGGTCCAGGCGGCCAGGAACGCCTCCCACGGCAGGGCCTTCAGCAGCGCGAGCCCCTGCAGGAACGCCGGCGAGTACACGTACGCGATCGGCTTGGTCCAGTCCGCGCGGGCGTACGGGTCGGCAAGGCTTGGGAACCAGTAGCAGAAGGCCTCCTGGCCGGTTGGCGTGGGGCCGGCGTTCGGCACGCGGTTCAGGAGCGTATACACGACGATCACGGCGGCCGCCACCAGCCCCAGGCCCTCGCGCCTGAGGAAGGTTCGCGCCCCCCGGAAGAACGTCGCTGTGATGGCTACCCCCAGCCGTCCGGTGCCCGGGACGGCGATGCTGCTTGCCCGCCGGTCACGCCGACCGCCAGCGTGCGCGAGCCGGTCGGCGACCCCCAAGAGGCAAAGGTACCGGATTCGCGGCCTGCGACGCACGCGCCCGCCTGCCGCGACGCACGTGCCCGCCTGCCGCGACGCACGCGCCCGCCTGCACCACCGCGCGCTGGGCCCGGGTGCGTGGTCGATTCGTGACCGACGGCACGGGCCAACGCCGTCGGAATCGCCCTTGGCAGCGAGAGGCGCGCCCGCGACGGTGACGCAGTCGGCCGCCGAGGTGGATGAGGACTCCATGGCCCACGTCACGTCCAGGGGCGCGTACGGTCAGCTGGCGGATCGCCTGAACCGGTTCCCGCAGGGCGCTCCGCCGTCCGACCTCCTGTACCGCATCCTGGCGCTGCTCTTCAGCGAGCGCGAGGCCGGGCTCGTTGCCCGGCTGCCGATCAAGCCATTCACCGCTGCCATCGCGGCGCGCACGTGGGCGACCAGCGAGGCGGAGGCGCGTCGCGTGCTCGAGGGGCTGGCCTCGCGCGCGGTGCTGGTCGACATGGAGGGCCCGGACGGCACCCTCTACGTGCTGCCGCCGCCGATGGCCGGATTCTTCGAGTTCTCGATGATGCGCGTCCGCGACGACGTCGACCAGAAGCTCCTGAGCGAGCTGTTCTACGAGTACCTGACTGTCGAGGACGACTTCATCCTCGCCCTGTTCACGAACGGCCAGACGCAGCTCGGACGCGTCTTCGTGAACGAACCGGCGCTGCTCGAAAGCAACGCGCGGGCACCACGTGCACGGCCGTCGGCCACGCGTTCGCCGACAGGCCGCGACCGCGGGCTGCACGTGCTCGACTACGAGCGGGCCAGCGAGGTGATCGACACCGCGGAGCACATGGGCGTCGGCACCTGCTACTGCCGGCACAAGATGGAGCACCTTGGACGGGCCTGCGGCGCCCCGATGGGGATCTGCATGACGTTCGGCGGCACGGCCGATTCGCTGATCCGCCACGGCTATGCCCGACGCGTGGACAGGGTCGAGGGAGTGGACCTGCTCCAGGAGGCCTACGACCACAATCTCGTCCAGTTCGGCGAGAACGTGCAGCGCGCGGTCAACTTCATCTGCAACTGTTGCGGCTGCTGCTGCGAGGCCATGATCGCGGCGCGCCGCTTCGGCATGCTCGATCCCGTGCACACGACCAACTTCCAGCCGCACGTCGCGGACGAGCTCTGCAATGGGTGCGGGAAGTGCGTCGATGCCTGCCCGGTGGAGGCGATGACGCTCGTCTCCGCGAACGACCCCGCCAAGCCCCGCAAGCGCCGGGCGGCCCTCGACCCCGAGATCTGCCTGGGCTGCGGCGTCTGCGCCCGCGTCTGCCCGACGAAGGGCCTCTGGCTGGAGGCCCGCGCGAAGCGCGTCGTCACGCCGGTTGACACGCTCCACCGGCTGGTCCTGATGGCCATCGAACGCGGCCGGCTCCAGGACTGCATCTTCGACAACCGGGCACTGTTCAGCCATCGGGCGCTGGCGGCGATCCTCGGCGTGATCCTGCGCCTGCCTCCCACCAAGCAGGTGCTCGCGACCGAGCAGATGCGCTCGCGCTACCTGGTGAAGATCCTGGAGCGCGTGTCGGTGTAGGGACGGCCACCGGGCGCCGTCCGGCGGGGCGCGTGCGCGGACGCGGCCCCCACGGCCGGATGGCCCTGTACGCCGGCGGCAGAGCCTGCGACGCTCGGGCCACGACGCAGGCGTAACAAGACCGGGCGTCGTGCGTTTCATCCGCGTGGACTGCGCATCCGAGTCGATGGCACCCGACGACCCGCCGCCTGCACTTGAGCGAGCCCGCCCGGCCGCGCGCGCCGGCGAGGCCGAGCTCACGGCGATCTACGAGCAGCGGCGTGGCGAGCTGTTCGCCTTCCTGGTCGGGATGACGCGCGACGCCGAGGTGGCGGAAGACCTGCTGCAGGACACGTTCCTGCGCCTGGTCCGCGAGGCCCGCGCCGGCCGGATGCCCGACCAGGTGCGGCCGTGGCTCTACCGGACGGCGGCGAACGCGGCCGTCGACCGGGGCCGCCGCGGCGCCGTCCTCGGGCGCCTCCTGCCCCGCCTGCTCTCGCGCGAGGAGCCCCCGCAGCCCGAGGCCGAGGCCCTGCGCTCCGAGCGAGACGCGGAGCTTCACGCCGCGCTCGCGCACCTTGCCCCCGACCGGCGCGCCGCGCTTCTGCTCGCGGCGCGGGGCTTCAGCGGCCAGGAGGTGGCGAGCCTGCTCGGCCGGACAGACGGCGCGACGCGGACGCTCCTCTGTCGGGCCCGCCTGGAGTTGCGGGCCGTCCTGGAGACGGCGGAGGTCCGACCATGAACACCCCAGGCCGCCTCCACGACCGCGCCCTCGAGCTCGCCGCCCAGGCCCTCGACTTCGGCCTGCCACCCGCCGACGCCGTCGAGCTCGACCGCCACCTGGCCTCCTGCTCCGCCTGCGCCCGGACCGCCTCCGCCCTGCGGGGCGACGGGGCCCTCCTGCACCACCCCGCGACGCTCCTCCCGTCGCGCCGAGTCGACGACGCCGTCTACGGGGCCATCGCCGGGCGCGACCCGCGCACCTCCCCGCAGCGACTGCTCGTCCTCATGGCCGCCACATTCCTGCTCCTCGTGGCCCTCATGGGCGTCGCCGCTGCCGGCGCCCTCATCCTGCGCACCTGGCAGCCCACCGTGGTCGTGCCCTTGCCGAGCCCGCCGGTCGTCATCGTGGACCCGAGCGCCTCGTGGCAGGTCGGGCCGTTGCCGCCGATGTTCGAGGGACGCGAGGCGCTCCCCGTGGCCGTGGCCGGCGGCGAGTCGGGGTTGGCCGCGGTCGGCGGGCGCGTGTTCCGCGACCGCGAGCCACCCGGTGGCGGGACCGCGAGCGCGTGGCACTCCGTCGATGGCCTCACCTGGGAGCCCGTCCCGACGGGTGACGGCCTGGCGATCGGCGACGAGCTCCCGATGGACGACGAGCCCATGCCCGGCCTTGCCGATGTCGCGTGGGGACCGGGCGGCTTCGTGGCGACTGGGATCGTGATCGAGGGCAGCGACAGGGTCGGCGGCATCTGGCACTCCAGCGACGGTCTCACCTGGGCCCGGACTGAGGTGCCCGACGCGGCGCATATGCGGCCCGCTGCGGTCGCGTGGAACGGTTCGACCTACGTCGCCGTCGGCGCAGCGCGGGACGAGGGCTCTCCGCGCGCAGCGGCATGGCTCTCGACCGACGGCCACTCGTGGCGCCGCGTACCCGACTCCGAGGCCTTCGCCATCGGCGGGTACATCACGTACCCCGCCGCCCTCGGTTCGGGCGGGCTGGCCGACGTCACGGCGGCCCCGGACGGCTCACTGACCGCCGTCGGCCATGCCTGCACGGCCACGACGCGGATGGAGGACCAGTCGGTCTGCCGGCCCATCGTCCTGCGCTCGGCCGACGGCCAGTCGTGGAGCGCTGTCCCTGGACCGGACGCCACCGGGGTCGGCCTCTCGTCGGTCGCGGCGAGCGGGACACGCTACGTCGCGACGGCCGGCGGACCCGGCGGGCTGCGGTTCGTCCAGGCTCCCGGCCAGTTCACGGCTGGCGCGGGAACGGCCCGCGTCGCGGTCGGCGACGAGGCAGGCTGGCGCTTCGTTGAGCCGGCGGGCGTGCCGAGCCTGGACCGGGTCGTTGCCGTTGGTGATCGATTCCTCGCCGTCTCGACCGAGTCCAATCGCATCACGCTGTGGGTGTCGTCCGACGGCGCGACGTGGACCGAGGTCCCGGACGTTCCTCAGCCGCAGCTCCTCCCCGACTGGGAAGCCGACATGCTCGCATTCAGCGACGTGGAGCTCGCCGTCGCGGCGAACCGCGTCGTGATCACGGGACGGAGCAACGGGTCCACGCCCGAGTGGGGTGCCTTCGCGATCGCCGGGCCCGCCCGGCTCGTGGGGCCCGGCGCCGAAACGCCGGCCGGATCGCCCGCCCCATCGACGCAGCCTTCTGCGGCGTGGCGGCCGGCGCCGTCGTCGCTCCCGGTCGCGAGCGGAACCGCCCAGCTGGCACCGGGCCCCGACGGGGGCATGTACGTCCTGGCGACCACCGCCAACGCGGGGATCGCCGGGCGGCCCGGTCGCAGCGTGCTCGCCCTGCTCGACCGGGCCGGGGATCCGCGGCCCGGGTGGCCCATCGCGGTCGACGGCTGGTCGTGCGCCAATCCCTACTCTGGCGCGTGGCCGCCGGAGGTGGCGAGCGACGGCTCTGTCACGGTGGCGTGCCTCTCGTGGGCCGACGCGGGCGACAGCGTCCGCATGACCGTGTCGACGTTCGACGTGTCCGGGAACCTGGTCGCCAGCTGGTGGTACGCGGGCGAGCCCTCGGGCCGTCCGCGCGTGGTCGACGGCCGCCTCCTCGTGATCGCACGCGAGGTGAAGGAGCAGGAGGTGACGCTCCCCGACGGACAGGTCGACACCGGGTACCAGACCACCTACTGGCTCGACGAGGTGGCGGGCGATGGCACGACCCGGCGTTCCGGCGAACGCCTCGACCTGGGTGACCCGGGCTGGCCCGTGGTCCTGGGCCCCGACGGCACCGCCTATCACGAGAACATGGCGGACGGCGAGATCACGGCGTTCGACCTCGACGGTCTGCGACCGGGCTGGCCCGTTCGACTTGGCGGCTCGCTCTCAGCACTCGGGTTCGGGCCCGATGGCCGCGTCCTCGTGACGGTCGCGGCGGCTGGAGCGACGCGCCTCGTCGTGCTCGGCGCGGGCGGGGAAACCCTGGCGACGTCGGATGCCTTCTCGATGGAGGGTGTCTCCGGGTGGAGCGGCGCCGGGCCGGACGGCCGACCGACGGCGCCGCTCGTCGGCGCCGATGGCACGTCCGTCGTCATTGGTGAGGCTGATGATCACACGGTCGTCTTCCGGATCGATTCCTCGGGGAAGGTCCTGAACGGGTGGCCCTATCGAGCCGACACGGCCGTGCAGTGGCAGGGAACGTGCCCCGCCGAGACGGCGGGCTGCGGGGTCTGGCGGGCGGTTGCCGCGCTGGGTGGGGATGGGACCGTCTCCCTGCCCCTGGCCGCACCGGACGCCCAGATCGGCGGAACCCTGGCGAGTGTCGGGCCGAACGGCCGGGACCTCTCCGGCTGGCCGATGCACCTCGCGCGCCGGGGGGCGGAGTTCTGGTCCGTCGCGGTCGCGTCCGACGGGATCGTCTTCGCCCTGGCCGTCGAGCCGGAAACCGGCGGCTCGACATCGGCGACGATCCTCGCCGTGGCGAACGACGGAACCGTCCTCTCGCGCACGACGGTGATCCAGCCGTAGCTGCGGCGCCTCTCGCCGACCCCGGGAGAGCCTGCACGGGTCGTCCACTGCCGCGGTAAGGGCGCGCGGGGCTCGGACATCAATTGACTGAATCGCGATTCAGTCGTAGTCTGTTGACTGAATCGTGAGTCAGTCTGAGGTTTACCCGGTGTCCCCCCGTTCCCCCCAGGCACGTGAGGCAACCCGCGCCGCCAGCCGGGCGCGGATCCTCGACGCCGCTGGCACGCTCTTTGCGGAACACGGCTTTGGGCCGTGCCGGGTGGCGGACGTGGCCCACCGCGCCGGCATGAGTCCCGCCAATGTGTACTGGCACTTCGACTCGAAGGAGGCGGTGCTCCGGGCCATCCTCGTGGACGGGCTGGCCGCCCGGGAGGCCATGACGGCTGCGGTTGCCGACGAGTACGGTCCGGCACGCCGCAAGCTGGAGATCCTGGTCGACCGCACCCTCGCCTTCTACGGCGAGCACGCCCGGTTCCTCGTCATCCTCGCCGGCCTGGCGGGAGCGGATGGGCAGCAGCTTGCCCGCACCCTCGGCGTCGACCTGCCGGAGATCGAGCGTCGCACGCGGGGGCATGTGCGGCGCGTGCTCGCCGAGGCGCGCTCGGAAGGCGCGATCCTGCCCTCGGATCCGGATCTCCTGGTGCACCTCTACTTCGCGTTCGTCGATGGCCTGCTGGTCGGTACGGGCGGCCGATGGCCCACCACGCCGCGCGACGGCCTGCGCGACGCGACCCTGCGCCTGCTGGGGCATCGCGCAGCGGGTTGATGGCGGGACGCGGAGGAGGCCCCGGCGTTTGACCGTACCGGCGGCGACCCTCAGGCTTGGGGCATGCCCCGACGACCACGCGCCGCGATCGGGCTCCTCGTCGCGATCGTCATCGCGACGACCTCGGCCTGCGTTCCGGCGCCCGACCGTACGCCCGT
Source organism: uncultured Chloroflexia bacterium (assembly GCA_963810065.1). GTDB lineage: Bacteria > Chloroflexota > Limnocylindria > Limnocylindrales > CSP1-4 > CTSoil-043. The sequence continues at coordinate 319,453 of CAWELX010000007.1, forward strand.
CGCGTCCCCGAGCGGCTCCTCGTCGACCGGGTTGGCGACACCCACGCCCACGCCGCCACCGGCCGGCGGGCACGAGGTCTACGGCTTCGTGCCCTACTGGGAGATGGACGATGGGATCGCCGCGCACCTTCGGGCGACGACCCTGACGACGCTGGCCCTCTTCAGCGTGACCAACACGCGGAAGGGCGCGATCGACACGAAGCAGGCGGGCTACCGCCGCATCACCGCCACGCTGGGCGCCCAGGTGATCCGCGAGGCCCACGAGCGCGGCGTGCGCGTCGATCTCGTGTTCACCAGCTTCGGGCGCGACCGGAACGACGGCTTCTTCGCGGACCGGACGCTCCAGGACGCCACGATCGTCTCGCTGGTGTCCCTCGTCCGCGAGCTGGGCCTTGACGGCGTCAACGTCGACGTGGAGGCGCTCGACCCGGCGCTCGTCACGGAGTACGGCGGGTTCCTGGACCGGCTCCGGGACGCGCTCGTCGCGGCCGATCCTGCGGACCAGCTCTCGGTCGCGACCTCGGCGAGCCTGCTGGGGGCCACGATGGCCGCCGCCGCGGCGGCCGCCCGGGTGGACCGGATCTTCCTGATGGGCTACGACTACCGGGTGGCCGGGTCCGAACCGGGCGCCACGGCACCGCTCGACCGCCGCGACGGCGGGGAGAAGGACCTGGCCTGGTCCCTGGACCTGTACCGGGCCCTCGGTGTGCCGGCGGAACGGACGCTCCTGGGCCTGCCGCTCTACGGCGTGTCGTGGCCGGTCACCGATCCCGAGCTCGGCGCGCCGGCGACCGGGCGCGGGCAGGCGTGGATCCTGCGCAAGCACGCCGACCTGCTGGGCGACCCGACGGTCGTGCCGCTCCGCGACGAGGTCGAGGTCGTCGAGCTGTACGTCCTCGACGGGAAGGACGTCCCCTACCGGAGACCCGCCCCGGGAACGCCCATCCCGGCGAGCCCCGCTCCAGCGCCGTCGTCCGCGGCGCCGTCGGAGCCATCGACCTCCGCTGGGCCGACCGCGTCCGCCGCGCCCACTGCGTCGCCCCAGGCCGGACCCTGGCGGGCGATCTACGTCGACTCGCCGGACACGCTGGCCGCGAAGCTCGGCCTTGCCCAGGAGCGCGGCCTGGCCGGCGCGGGCTTCTGGGCGATCGGCTACGAGCGTGGCCTGCCCGGCTACACGGAGCTCATCGCCCGGTTCGCGGCCGGCGACCCGATGGAGTAGGCGCGGCCTCTCCGGAGGAGGCCGAGCCTGGTCGGTCAGCGGCTGAGCGGCACCCCCGCCATCCGCCTGGCGACCGCGCTCCGCCGCACCTTGCGGGTGTGCGTGCGCGGATAGTCCGCCTCCGGGAAGGGCGCCCGGCCGGTGATCCGCTGGTGGGCGGCCAGCCGCTGGTTCGCCGCGCGCACGGCGGTCGCCAGGGAGGCCTCCTCGTCGGCGGGCGGGTCGCTGAAGGCGGCGCCGGGCCGATAGGCGAGCGCAATGCGGCCCGGATCCGCCTCGTAGACGACGGGCTCGACGAGGCCTTCCGCAATCAGCGCGGCCTCCACGTCCTCGGGGTGCACGTTCATCCCGTTTGGCAGCGCGATCAACGAGCGGGTCCGGCCGACCAGGCGCAGCGCGCCCGACGGGTCCATCTCGCCGATGTCGCCCGTCCGGTACCAGCCGTCCGTCGTGAACGCGGCGGCGGTCGCCGCCGGGTCCATCCAGTACCCCGGGAACACCGACGGTCCCCGGACCACGACCTCGCCGTCGGGCTCGAGGCGCATCTCCAGCGGGGGACGGGCCCAGCCCACCCGGTTGGCCGGCGTGCGTCCGCGGTAGTTGGTGGACACGAGGCCCGCCTCGGTGGAGCCGTAGCCCTGGACGATCTCCACGCCCAGTGCCTCCCAGCTGCGCTGGAGCGACGGCGAGAGGTGAGCGGCCGACGAGAGGACGAGGCGCAGCTCTCCGCCCAGGGCGGCGTGGACCTTCCGGAACAGACGCCGCCGCAGCTCGAAGGGCAGGTACGGCGCGATGCGGAGCGCCCGCCGGAAGGTCGCGCCGCTGCCGGTCCGGTCCGCTTCACGCCGGATCGCCACGAACAGGAGCTCCAGGACCTGCGGCACGACCACGAGGGCCGTGGCCCGGTGGCCCTTGATCGCCGCCGCGATCACGTCCGGGCGGAGCGTCGTGATGTACTCGGTCTCGGCGCCGGCCGCGACCGCATACACCAGCCCCGCCACCTGCTCCATGATGTGCGAGAGCGGCAGGATCGAGACGAAGCGGTTGTTGCCGGCCGGGATCGTGGCCAGGCAGCGTTCGGTCGAGGCCAGCAGCATCGCCTGGGAGATGGTGACGCCCTTCGGGTTGCCGGTGGAGCCCGAGGTGCAGAGGATCTCGATCGGCTCGTCCGGTGTCGCCGGAACCCGGGCCGCGAGGGCCGCGACCGCCTCCTCGGAGGCCGGCTCGACGAGCTCGTCGAGGTCCAGCACCGGCAGGCTTGCGAGGACCGGGATCGTCACCGGCTCCAGCGTCGCGCCGGTTCCCAGGAGGATCGCCGACGGCTCCGTCAGCGCCGAGATCCGCTCGACCGTGTCGGGCGTCATCCGGGCGTCGAGCGGGACGAGGATCACGTTTGCCCGTGCCGCCGCGAAGAGCGCGGCTGCGAAACCCGGCCCCGGCGCGCCCTGGACGAGCACCCGGGCGCCGGGCCGGAGGGCAGCGGCGAGTCGCGCGGACGCGTGCTCGACGGCCGCGCCGAACTCCGTCAATGTCAGCGACTGCTCGCGCGTCGTCGAGGTGCGAACGCCGAGGAACGGTGCGGCGCCGTGCGCCGCGATCGCGTCTCCCAGCAGACGGGGCAGGGTCGCAGGAAGGGTCGACGCGGGGTTCGGTGCGGACAAGGGCGGCGCGCCTCGCTGGGAGCCGCCGGACTGCCGGGCGGCAGGGTGGGCGCGGACCAAAGGGTTGTCACCGGCCGCGAGGCACAGAGCATAGCCCTCCGCCGGTCCGGGCGCCGCGAACGGCGGTCCGCGGGGCCTCACCCGGCGCGCCCGACGCTCGTGCCGGAAGCCGGCGGCCCGTTACTTGAACGTCATCGTGCCCAGGTCGGACAAGTTGATCGTGAGCTGCTGGCCGAAGAACGTGTAGCTGATCGCCTGGCCCAGGCTCTGGACGTAGACGTCGGACAGGGAGTCGGGGCCACAGGCGACCAGGCTTGACGCGCCGGGGTTGATCGTCAGGCCGCCCGACGCGGTCGAGGTGTAGGTGCCCGAGACGGTGTTGCAGTCGGCCCGGGCCTGGTACGTCCCGTCGGCCTTGAACTCGATCGTGTACTTCGAGGGGTCGGGAACGTTCGATTGCGACGCGGGGACCTTGGTGGTCGAGGCGGTCCACTGCCACGTCTTCCCGGTCAGGCTGGCGCCGGACGAACAGGCGGCGAGTGCCAGGACGGCGACGACGACCGCGGCGACGACGATGAGCCTGCGCATGAAGCCTCCTCCGAGCGGTGATGTGTCGCCACTCTATGCGACGCCGGGAGTGGCGTGCGCGCATCCTCCGTCCGGGATGACGCCGTCGATGCCGACTCCCCCTGGACCATGTCCGGCGCCCTCGGTTTCGCGGCCCCCGGCCCAGGGTTCTCGCGCCACGCGGCCCAGGGTTAAGGAATCGCAAGGCCAAGGAACCTTCACCCGTTGCGGAGGCGAGCGTTCACCCGCGTGACTCAGCCTTCCGTTCATTGCCCCGGGATCCGAGCACAGGCCTCTTGGGATGCCGCCCGGGGTGGAAGGAACCCTCGTGACCGAACCGCAGACCCCTTCGTCCGTCGCCCCCGAGGCGACGCAGCCCGTACAGGCCGCGACGCAGCCCGTCGAGGTGCGGCCGGTGCCGCCCGCGGCTCCGCCGGCGGCCCCCAGCCGGTCCGGGCGCCGCTCCGTCGGCCCGGCGTTCGTCCTGGGCGCCGTCCTCGCGACCGCCGTGCTGTCCTCCGGCGGGACGTACCTCGCCGTGACGGCGGCCGGTGGGCCGGCGGCGACCACCGCCCCGGCCTTCCTGCCCGCGGTGGCAGGAGCCACGCCACCGGCCGGCCAGGCCGCGCCGCCCGCCGCGACCACGCCACCGGCCGGCCAGGCCGCGCCGCCCGCCGGGACCACGCAGCCGCTCGCGCCGACGACCCCGGTCGCCCCGGCGCCCGGGCAGGGCTCCGTCGTCGACATCGTCAAGTCGGTCAGCCCGGCGGTCGTCACGATCGTGGCCGAGGGCGTCACCGAGACCGATCCCACCACCGGCCAGACAGGCACGGGGACGGCCACCGGTTCGGGCGTCATCTTCGACGCCAACGGGCTGATTCTCACGAACCGCCACGTGGTGTCCGGCAACCCGTCGAAGCTGACGGTCAACCTCAAGGACGGCCGCTCCTTCGACGCCAGCATCTATGGCATCGACACGCTCACGGACCTGGCGATCGTCAAGGTGAACCAGACCGGACTCCCGACCGCCCCGATCGGCGACTCGTCCACGATCCAGGTGGGCCAGCAGGCCATCGCCATCGGCAGCCCGCTCGGCGAGTTCACTGACTCCGTGACGAGCGGGATCATCTCCGCCATCGGGCGCAGCATCGACGTGGACGGGGGCCGTCTCACGAACCTGATCCAGACCGACACGGCCATCAACCCGGGCAACAGCGGCGGCCCGCTGCTCGACCCCAGCGGCAAGGTCATCGGCATCAACACGGCCGTCGCAGGTTCGGCCCAGGGAATCGGCTTCGCCATCCCGATCAACATCGCCCGCCCGCTGCTCACGCAGGCGTCGGCCGGCCAGGAGCTGGCTCGCCCGTGGCTGGGCATCCGGTTCGAGACCATCACTCCCGCCATCAAGTCCGAGGCCAACCTCCCGGTCGACAACGGCGCCTGGATCCCCACCGCCGCGACCGTCGACCAGGGTGCAACCGGCCAGGCCCAGGACCCGAACGCCCCGGGGTTCGATCCCTTCAACCAGGGCGGCCAGGCGACCCAGCAGCAGCCGTCGATCGTCGCCGGGAGCCCCGCCGAGGCGGCCGGGCTCGCCGAGGGCGACATCATCACGGCGGTCAACGGCACGGCCCTCGACGCGGCTCACCCGCTCGACCTGGTCATGAGCCAGCTCGCCCCCGGCCAGACGGCGACGCTCAACGTCCTCCGCAACGGCCAGGCGACGACCGTCTCCGTGACCCTCGGGACGCGCCCCGCCAACGCGTAGCACCGGCGCCGCACCCCCCGGCGTCTCACGAGGCCCCCGACACCCGCCGGTGTCGGGGGCCTCACCTCGTCCGCGGCCGGACGATACGCTTGGCGCTGGCCGGCCGGCGCCGCCGGCGCAGCCATGCTCGAGGTGCTCCGTGTCGGTCGCCGGGCCGCCGCCCAAGCCGCGCCTGCTCGATCGCGCCAGGTTCCTGGCGCCGCGGTACGTGCCGATTGTCGGGCTGGCTGCCGTCCTATCCGTCGGAGTGGCTGCGCCGGGACCTGCTCGCGGGACTCACGTCGTGGGGGGTGATGGTGCCGGTGGCGCTCGCGTACGCGGGCCTCGCCGGGGTTCCGCCCGACGTTGGCCTCACCACGGCGTTTGCGGCGCTGGCCGCCTACGCGATCTTCGGGACGAGCCGCCACCTGAAGGTCACGACCAGCTCGACCATGGCCATCATGTCGGCGTCGGTCGTCGGCGGCCTCGCCGCGGGTGACGCGGGTGCCTACCTGGCGCTCACCTCCGCGCTGGCCCTGATGGTGGGGATCGCCCTCGTCGCGGCGGGGATCGCCCGCCTGGGCTTCATCTCCGACTTCCTCACGAAGTCCGTGGTGACCGGGTTCATCTTCGGGCTCGCCCTCACGATCATCGTCGGCCAGCTGCCGAAGCTCCTGGGCGTGCCCAGCACGAGCGGCTCCGTGCCCGCCCAGCTCTCCCAGCTCGCCACGGAGCTGGGGAACGTCAACCCGTACACGCTGGCCGTGGGCCTCGCCTCGCTCATCCTCATCCTGGGGCTGCGCCTCGTGTCGAAGCGGATCCCGGGAGCCCTCGTGGCCCTCGTCCTGGGGATCATCGCCGTGTCCGTCTTCGATCTCGGCGCGCACGGCGTCAGTGTCGTCGGCGACGTCGAGACGGGCCTGACCCTGCCCAGCTTCCCCAGGGTTCCGCTGGCGGACCTGCCGTACCTGGCGATCGGCGCTGCGGGCATCGTCTTCCTGGCCGTTGGCGAGTCCGTTGGCGCGGGCCGAGCCTTCGGTGCGCGGCATGGCTACGAGATCGACGCGGACCAGGAGCTGGTGGCGCTCGGCGCGGCCAACCTGTCGTCCGGACTCTTCGGCGGCTTCACCGTCGACGCGAGCCTCTCCCAGACCGCGACCGGCGAGTCGGCAGGGACGAAGTCGCAGGTCTCGTCGCTCGTCACCTCCGGCCTGATCCTGGCCACGGCGATCCTCCTGGCGCCACTCTTCAAGAACCTGCCGAATGCCGTGCTGGGGGCCATCGTCATCGCCGCGGTGCTCGGGCTCATGGACGTCGCCGAGATGCGGCGCTACTGGGCCTGGCGGCGGACCGACTTCGTGATCGCGATGGTGGCCCTCGTCGGGGTCGTCCTGACGACGGTGCTGTACGGCCTGGCCGTCGCCGTGCTCCTGTCCCTCGTGTTCCTCCTGTACCGCGCCAGCCGGCCGCATGTCGCGGCCCTGGGCCGCCTGGCGGGCTACCGCACGACCTACGGCGACCTGGGACGCCACCCGGACGCGGAGCCAATCCCGGGGCTCGTCCTGGTCCGGCTCGACGCCCCCCTGTACTTCTTCAACGCCAACGTCGCGAAGGCCCAGATCCTCGACCTCGTCGCCGCCCGCCAGCCGCCGCCGCGCGGCGTCCTTATCGACATGGCCGCGACTGCCGACCTTGACGTCACCACGACCGACATGCTCTTCGACCTGCTGGGCGACCTCCACGCACGGTCCATCGAGGTGCTGCTCGCGCAGGTCAAGGGATCGGTGCGCGATCGCCTCCGCAGGACGGGCTTGATGGAGGTGATCGGCGAGCGTCGCATCTACCTCTCGCTCAGCTCGGCCGTCGACGACTTCGCGCAGTGGCCGCCGATTGAGGACGCTGCGCCGCAGGGCGCGGATCCCGCGGCCGGCGAGGGACCCGCAGCCCACGAGCGACCAGCGGCGGGCGACGCATGACGGCCGTCGGCTGGACCGATCGCCGGAGCTGAGCGACCACGAGCCGCAGGCGGGACCGATCGCCGGAGCTGAACCCCGGCGTGACCAACGGCCCTTGCCGTGTCGACCGGCGGGCCCAAGCGTGACGCGCAGCCAGAACCGGGCGACCTGCCAGCGAGCGTAGGAGGACGACCGTGGCCGACGTGGCGGCGATGCCGGGCGGAGCGACCAGCGTCCCCGATGCGCCGGCGGAGGCGGGTTCCCGGCCCACGGCCCTCCTGCCGTTCACCCAGCTGGCCCGCATCTCCGCCTACTGGCTGGGCCTGACGGCGATCGACGCGGCCGTTGGCCTGTTCATCGCCTACCAGCTCGCCTACACGGACATCAGGGGCGACATCCCGCTCGGCGCCGCGACCGCAGGCGTGATGGTCATGGGTGCCATCGTGGGAATCGCGGTCCAGCCCACGGTGGGCGGGATCAGCGACTACGCCGTCACGAAGTGGGGCCGGCGCAAGCCATTCATCGTCATCGGGTCGCTCCTGGATCTCGTGTTCCTGTTCGCGATCGCAACGTCGAACACCCTGCTGATGCTGGCGACATCGCTGCTCCTGCTGCAGTTCTCGACCAACTTCGCCCGCGGACCATTCCAGGGGTACGTACCCGACCTCGTCGCAGAGCCGCAGGTCGGCATGGCCAGCGCCATGGTCGGGATGATGCAGATCATCGGGAACATCACCGGCTTCGCCCTGGTCAGCATCGCCGCCTACTTCGAGAACCGGCCCCTGGCGATCGCCACGGTGGCCGTCATCGAGCTGGTGACCATGGCGAGCGTGGTGCTGCGTGTCGGCAAGGGCATGCCGCCGAAGCCCCGCGAGGGCAAGTCGTGGTCGACCATCGCCCGGGAGGTATGGGGCACGGACATCCTGCGGGAGCGGTCCTACGTCTGGCTGGTTGCGTCGCGGTTGTTCTTCCTGATGGCCGGAGGGATCCTGTTCGCCTACGTCGTGATCTACCTGAAGGACGTGTTCGGCTACGACGAATCCAGCTCCGGTGCCGTCAACGGGGCGATGCTCGTCGTGATCACGATCGGGAACCTGGTCGCGGTGATCCCCGCCTCGCGGCTTTCCGACCGGGTTGGCCGGAAGCCGGTGATCTACGCGGCCTGCCTGGTCGGGGCCGTCGGCGTCGCGATCACCGCCTTCGCCCCCCACGTTGCGGTCGCCATCCTGGGAGCCGGGCTCTTCGGGATGTCCAGCGGGACGTTCCTCGCCGTGGACTGGGCCCTCATGACGGACATCATCCCGCGGGCATCGGCCGGCCGCTACATGGGCATCAGCAACGTCGCCACTGGCTCGGCCGGGCTCCTGGCGGCCGTCGTTGGCGGGATCGTCCTGGACGTCACGGCGCGCGTCGGCGGGGACGCCGTTGCCCCGCGCGCGGCATTCTTGGTGGCAGTCCTCCTGTACGGCGTCTCCGCCGTGCTTCTGCGGCCCGTGGTGGAACCCCGTCGCGGGACCGGCGGTGTGGCGCCCATGCCGGCGATCCCCGCCAGCCCCGCCTAGACCCCGCACCCGGATCGGGTGCGGGTGGTACCTTCTTCCCGTTGGCATACACACCCGTTCCACGAGTTGGCAGCCCGCGCCTGCGATCGCGGGGCCAGGAGGTTCCCACATGACCGAAGAGAAGACCACGCCAAGCGACGACGTCGTCGTGATGGGCGGACAGATCGCCGATGAGAAGGGCGTGCTCGCCGAGGGCGCCATCGCGGTCGAGGGCAACGAGGCCCTGATCGTCGCCCGGTTCGCCGACGCGAACGCCGCCATCGCCATCTACGACCGGCTTCTCTCCGCCGAGATCGACGGCTCGCTCGAGATCGACGGCGTCCTCGTCGTCAAGGCCGACGCGGACGGCAAGCTCCACGTCCAGAAGATGACCGACCACAGCACCCGCAAGGGCCTCAAGTGGGGCATCGTCGGCGGCGTCGTGGCCGGGATCTTCCTGCCGGCCACGATCATCGGCGGTGCGGTCGCCCTCGGGATTGCCGGCGCCGCGGCAGGCAAGGCTCGCAACCTCTACCACCGGGTCGAGGTGGAGAAGCAGCTTGCCGACGTCATCACCCCGGGAACCTCGGGCATCCTCGCGCTCGTCTCGGCGACGGCCGTCGCGGACGTCCGGCTCAAGATGCCGGAGGCCCAGGAGGTCAAGGCGGTCCCGGTCGACGAGGAGACCGCCGGCGCGATCAAGGCCGCCGCAGCCGCCGCGGATTCCGCGGCGCCGGCTGCCGACGCCGAGGCCCCCGCCGCCGGCTGACCCGCGGCGCCCAGGCGCCCCAGAGCACCTTCAAGTCAGGCCCGGGTCGGCGACGATCCGGGCCTGACGATTCCCGGGATCCGCGATCCCGTCGGCCGGCTACATGCGGAAGTTGGACACCGGCTTGCGGGCGGCGAACCCGCCGATGCCCCAGGTGGCCAGGTCGGCGACGACGGCGACCAGCATCACGAGCAGCCTGATGACGTCGAAGCCGCCCGCCGCAAAGAGGGCGAAGAAGAAGGTCGTCCACGGCATGAAGATGAAGCCGAGGATTGGCCAGAGCTGGGAGCTGAAGGCGGCGCCCCAGCCACTCGGATCGTTGACCCAGCCGAACAGGATGAGCACGCGGGGGATGAGCATCCCGACGATCCCCGTCATGCAACCCATGAGCAACCTCCAGTGACGCCCGTCTCACGCGGCTGCTGCGGCGCGCCGCCCACGGGTCCGCCCGCCGCGAGCATAGTCCCCGGTGGATGGTTCGTACACCGTCGTCCGCCCCCGCAGCGGTCCCGTCGTCCACCGCCCGCAGCGGTCCCTGCGGCCGGCGTCACCGACCTCTGAAGGCCGCGTGCTCCGCCAGTCGAACCCGCACAACCCTCGCGACCAGGGCCGCCGGGATGGGCTCGCCCGCCCGGAAGCGGATCGTGCCCTTCCCTGAGACGTACGGCGCCAGCTCCTCGCCGAGCTCGTCGCGGACGACCTGGCTCGCCGGGAAGAGGCTGCAGTGGTCCTTGAAGGCGGCGATGGACACCAGCATCCGGCCCTGGTCCTTGAACGTCGGCATCCCGTAGCTGATCGTCTCCGTCGCGCCCGGCGCCGCGGCCCTGATCGTCGTTCGGAGCTCCTCCAGGGCGGCGCGCGCCGCACCCGGAAGCGATGCCATGTACTCCTCGACGCTGTTCGGTGCGGTCATGCGGTCCCCTGGAGGGAGGCGCCCAGGGCGCCTGCCGGCTGGTCGCGGGGCCTTCGCGCGGCTGCGCGCCTCTACTTGCCCAGGTAGATGCGGATCCCGGCGACGAGCCCTGCCGCGTAGCGATCTCGCCCGCCGGAGCTCTTCATGCGCGCGGCATCCCCGGCGTTCTTCATGTTCCCGAGCTCCACCATCACGACCGGGATGTTCGACAGGTTGAAGGTCGCGAAGTCCGTTCGGGTCTTGATCCCGGTGGTCGTGTAGTAGTTGGCGATTGGCAATCCGGCCTTCAGGAGACCGGTTCGCACCGCCTGGGCCAGCCTCGACGAGCGCGTGTAGATGTCGTCCGTGTAGCCGCGGACCAGGCCCGGCTTCATGACGTAGAAGCCGCGGTGGGTGGAGGCCGAGCCGTCGGCGTGGATGGCCACCGTCAGGTTGGCGTGCACCTTCGTGCCGTACCTCCCGCGCACGTCCACGCACGGCCCGACGCCGCTGTCGCTCGTCCGGGTCATGTACACGGTTGCCCCGAGCGCCTGCAGGCGCGCCTTGACGCGCAGCCCGACCGCCCAGTTGAACCGGTGCTCGGGGTAGCCGTCGACGGTCGTGGTCCCGACCGTCGCGCAGGCCCGCCACCCGGTGCCGGTCCAGACCTGTCGCGAGATCTCCCTGATATGGGCGGCGTTGCCGCCGTTGTGCCCGGGATCGACCACGATGACGACTCCCGCCAGGGGCAGGGCGGCGGCGCTGGTGCCCGCGACGGCGGGCATTCCGGCCGCGACGGCGCCGGCCAGCATGATCGCGACGAGGAGCTTCGCGGGTCGGTGGAGGTCCATTCGCGGAGTCTAGCGACGTCGCGCAAGGGATCCCGCCCACGTGCGCTCGCGGCGGCGCGGGCCTCCAGGGCCGGGCGCGTCCACCCGATTGGCTGCGCCAGATCGTGCGTAGGGGGCCGCATGAACGGAAGTCCGCCTCGCCGTACGCGGGCGGCCGGGGTACTCTGATCGTGGCCGGCGCGGCGCAGACGGGCGCCGGGCAGGAACAGGGTCCGCGCCGCCGCAACACGACGCCTCGGCAGACCGTCTCAAGCCGTACGGTCGGAAGCGCGCCGCGCGTCGGCCCCAGGGGATCACCACCGCGATGACGACAGCACGCAACCCGCGCTCCAGCTGGAGCTTCCCATTCGGGAAGCTGGTTCTCGGCGTCCTCGCCGGGTTTGCCCTTGCCCTCGCGTTCGGCGCCGGCGCTCTCCTCGCCTACCAGGGGCAGTACGCCGACCGCATCTACCCCGGCGTCACGGTCGACGGCGTGGACGTCTCGGGCCTCACCAGGGCCGCCGCGACGGCCCGCCTGCAGGACCAGCTGGCCGGGTATTCCCGGGGCACCGCGGTCATCTCGATCGACGGGGAGGACAACCGCATCCCGTACGCGGCCTTCGGGCGCCGCGCCGATGTCGATGCGCTCGTAGATCTGGCGTGGGCCGTGGGGCGTGGCGGGGACGACCCGCTGGGACGCGCCACCCGGGCGGTCCGGAGCGTCCTCGACGGCACCGGAATCTCGCCCGTGGTCATCGTCGACCCGGAGGCCGTCGGCCGTGAGCTGACCTCCCTCGCCGTTCGCATCAACCAGGCGCCCGTCAGCGGCTCGGCGACCGTCACCGGGGCCGGGTTCGTGGCGAACGCGGCAGTGCCCGGGAAGGTTCTCCCTCGCGCGGAGATCGGCGCGGCGCTCCTTGAGCAGCTGCTCGATCCGGCTGCCCCCGACACCCTCGAGCTGTCCTACCAGACGGCCCCGGTGGAGCCGTACATCGACGACGCCGAGGTCGCGGCCGCGATCGCATCGGCGAACCGGATGGCAACCGATATCGTCCTGGCGACGGGCACGGAGACCTGGACCATCAAGGGTGCGACCGTGCGGAGCTGGATCCAGTTCAAGACCACCACCGATGGGCTCCGTCCTGTCGTTGCCTCGAAGGCGCCGAAGAAGGCCCTGGTCGCCCTTGCCAGGAAGATCGACAGGCCGCCCAGGGATGCCACCTTCCGCGTCAAGGGCGGGAGCTCGGCGCTCCGGGTCGTGCCCGGCGCGAACGGCCGCGCCCTGGACGTCGCGACCACGGCGCCGCTGGTCGCCCGGGCGATCGCCGCCCGCGCCGACGCGACCGCGGCGCCGGGGCCGGTAGCCGTCGCGATCACGGTCGTGAAGCCGAAGCTCTCGACCCAGGAGGCCAGGAAGGTCGCCCCGCGCATGCGCAGGGTCTCCTCGTGGACGACGTACTACGAGGTCAGCGAGCGCAACGGCTTCAGCAACAACATCTCGATCCCGGCCCGCGACCTCGACGGGACGGTGGTGGCCCCGGGGGCGGTCTTCGACTTCTGGCAGTCGATCGGGCCGGTGACCGCGGCCCGCGGATACCGCTACGGCGGCGCGATCATCAACGGCCGTTCCCAGCCAACCGGCGCATTCGCCGGCGGGATCTGCTCCACGTCGACGACGCTGTTCAACGCGGTCGTCCGGGCCGGCTACCAGACGCTGGCCAAGCACAACCACGCCTACTACATCAGCCGCTACCCGACCGGCCTCGACGCGACCGTGGCGATCGAGAACGGGTCCGTGACGACCATGTCCTGGAGGAACGACTCGGAGTACCCGGTCATGATCCGCTCGTCCGCGCGACCGGGAGTCGTCTCCTTCTCGTTGTGGGCGGTGGCCGTGAACAGCCGCCCGGCCGTCGGCGGCGGGTCCCGGATCCCGGGAGCCGCCAACCTGACCTACCGCGTCGCCAACGGGCGGACCGTGAGCTTCGCGACATCGCCGAAGCGCAACTACGACAGGGCCGGCAGCAGCACAAGGGAAACCACCGCGCTGCCGCCCGGCCGGGTGGAGGTCGTGGAGTGCTGCGCGGTGGACGGGTTCGACGTCACGGTCACCCGGACGGTGCGGGAAGGCGGCAGCGTCATCCACCGGGACACGTGGGTGTCCCACTACAAGACGGTGGACGCGCTCACCCTGATCGGCGCGAAGCGCTAGCGGGCGAGGAGCGCCAGCCGACGGCATCGCGCGCCGGCCCCGGGAGCGCACGGTTCCTCATGGAGCCGGCCGTCGCGGAGATGTGGCGCGGCGGTTGACGCGTGAGGCGCCGGGGTTGCCCGGGTCGACCGACGCCCGAACCGGCCCGGGGATCGATGGGGACAGGCCACCGGACCATCGTCCCCCGTGCCATGTGGCCTCCGGGCCAACCCGAATGGCCCTGTTCCGCAACCAGGTCGGCACCTAGGATGCGGTCGATCGCCGTGTTCCCTGCAGGTCGGGTCACAGGACCGGCCTCTGGGGCACGGCCTCCGTTTGGAGGCTTCGATGACCACCGGCCTGGTGACGGCACAGACGCGTGACGAGGACCGGGACCTGATCGACCGCATCATCGGCGACCAGGCCGGGCGCCCCGGCGCGCTGCTCAGCATCCTCGAGCAGCTGCAGGAGCACAACCGCCACACCTACCTCCCGATGGAGACGCTCGAGTACGTCGCTGCGCGTACGGGCGTCCCCCAGTCGCAGGTGTATGGAGTGGCGACGTTCTACGCGCTCTTCAACCTCGACCCGCAGGGCACGCATACCGTGGCGATCTGCCGCGGCACCGCCTGCCACACCCACGGGTCGCGGGCGCTTCTCGAGCGCGTGAAGCTCCAGCTCGGCCTCCAGGAGGCGGGCGAGGGAGCGGACAAGCTGACGCTGACCACGCCGGATCGGCGCCTCACGATCCGCACGGTCGCCTGCTTCGGCCAGTGCGCGCTCGCCCCGGTGGTCGAGGTGAACCACGCGATCCGCGGCCATGTCAAGGAGCAGGCGCTGATCCGCGAGGTCGAGATGCTGCGCAAGGACGCCGCGCGATGAAGATCCAGGACATTGCGGCCTTCGCCGCCGTTCGCGAGGCCGGCCTCGCCAAGCTCCTCCCCAACAAGCCCCGCATCGCCGTCGGCATGGGCACCTGCGGCTCGGGCAACGGCGCCGAGTCGGTCTACCACGCCTTCGCATCAGCCATCGACGCCCGTGGCCTCGCCGTGCAGCTGGCGCCGGTCGGCTGCTTCGGCTACTGCGCGGAAGAGCCGCTGGTCAACGTCTGGGTGCCCGGCCGCCCGCTGCTGATCCTCCACCAGGTCCAGCCGAACCACGTCGACGAGATCCTGGCCAGCCTCGGTCGCGGCCAGCCACCCTCCTCCGAGATCGTCATGTGCAAGATCGAGGAGTGGGACCACCTCACGGGCCACATGAAGTACGGGTACGGCTACCCGGAGGTGCCGCACTGGCACGAGGTCCCGTTCTTCGCCGGACAGGTCAAGACCGTCCTCCGCAACTGCGGGCTGATCAACCCCGACGACATCGAGGAGTACGTCGCGATCGGCGGGTACCAGGCCCTGTACAAGGTCCTGATCGACCAGAATCCCGCCGGCGTGATCGAGCAGATCAAGGCCGCGAAGCTGCGCGGCCGCGGCGGCGCCGGCTACCTCACCGGCAACAAGTGGGAGTTCCTGCAGAAGGCCATTGACCCGGAGAAGTACCTCATCTGCAACGCCGACGAGGGCGATCCCGGCGCCTACATGAACCGCAACGAGATCGAGTCCGATCCTCACGCCCTCCTCGAGGGGATGCTGATCGCCGGCTATGTCACCGGCGCGTCGCGGGGGATCGTCTACGTCCGTGCCGAGTACCCGCTCGCGGTGCTCCGCCTGGAGCGCGCGATCGAGCAGGCGAGGGCCTACGGGGTCCTCGGCGAGAACGTCCTCGGGCGCGGCTTCTCCTTCGAGCTCGAGACCGTCGAGGGCGCGGGCGCCTTCGTCTGCGGCGAGGAGACGGCGCTCATCGCCTCGCTGGAGGGGCGCTCCGGCCGACCGCGGACCCGCCCGCCGTTCCCGGCCCACAAGGGCCTGTACGGCAAGCCGACCAACATCAACAACGTCGAGACCTGGTACAACGTGGCGCCGATCGTCTCCAAGGGCGCGGCCTGGTTCACGGAGACCGGCAGCGCCAAGAGCCCGGGCACCAAGGTCTTCTCGCTGGTCGGGAAGGTCAAGAGCACGGGCCTGGTCGAGATGCCGTTCGGCACACCGCTCTCGACGTTCATCTACGACATCGGCGAGGGTGGCACGAACGGCCGCGACATCAAGGCCGTGCAGACCGGCGGCCCCTCGGGCGGCTGCATTCCGGCGGAGATGTTCGACACCCCGGTCGACTACGAGACGCTCGCGCAGCTCGGGTCGATCATGGGCTCGGGCGGCATGGTCGTCATGGATGCCGACAACTGCATGGTCGACGTCGCCCGCTACTTCATCGAGTTCACCCACTCGGAGAGCTGCGGGAAGTGCGTCCCGTGCCGCGTCGGCCTCGACAAGGCGCTGCGCATCCTCAACCGCTGCACGCTGGGCAAGGCGACCCACGAGGACCTCGACGCGCTCGACGAGCTGTGCCGCATGGTCCGCGACACTTCCCTGTGCGGGCTCGGCCAGAGCGCGCCGAACCCCGTGCTCACCACCATGCGCCACTTCCGCCACGAGTTCGAGGACCACATCGTGGCGAAGCGCTGCCGCGCCGGCGTGTGCGAGGACCTGGCGCTCTCGCCCTGCGAGAACTCCTGCCCGCTGCACATGAACATCCCGCGCTTCCTGCAGCTCTACAAGGAGGGGCGGCTCGAGGACGCCTTCCTCTCGGTGATCTTCGACAACCCGCTGCCCGCCTCGACCGGGCGCGTCTGCCAGCACCCCTGCGACGACCGCTGCCGCCGGGCCGCTGTCGACGAGCCGGTGAACATGCGTGACGTGCACCGGATGATCGCCGACCAGGTCCTGCTCTCCGACAAGTTCGAACCAGCGGTCGCCCGGGTGCTGGAGCGCCGGCTGGAGCCGACCGGGCGCGAGGTGGCGATCGTGGGCGCGGGCCCCACGGGCCTCGCCTGCGCCTTCTACCTGGCCCTCCTCGGCCACAGCGTGACGGTCTACGACTCGCGCCCCGCGGCCGGCGGCATGCTGCGCTACGCCCTCCCGGAGTACCGGCTGCCGAAGGCGGTGCTCGACAAGGAGATCGAGCTGATCGAGCGCCTGGGCGTGAAGTTCCAGTTCAACGTCAACGTCGGCGTGGACATCACGCTCAACGACGTGGCGCACCAGTACGACGCCGTCTTCCTCGCGATCGGCACCTGGAAGGAGGCCTGGGTCTACCTGCCCGGCACCGAGCTCACCGGCGTGATCCCGGCCCTCCCATTCCTTGAGGCCGTGGCGCGCGACGAGGAGGTCCCGGTCGGGAAGAGCGTGGTCGTGATCGGCGGCGGCAATGCCGCCATCGACTCCGCCCGCACGGCGCGCCGGCTGGGCGCGGACGTGACCATCGTCTACCGCCGCGAGCGCCGGGACATGCCAGCGATCCCCGAGGAGATCGAGGCCGCCGAGCACGAGGGCGCCAAGGTCGTCTACCTGGCTGCCCCGCACCGGATCGTGGGTGACAAGAACGGCCAGGTGCGGGCGATCGAGGCCGTCCGGACGAAGCTCGGCGAGTTCGACCGTTCGGGCCGGCGTCGGCCGGTGCTGACCGACGAGGTGATCCGCTTCGAGTGCGACACCGTCATCCTGGCCGTCGGCGAGACGGTCGATCCCGACTTCCTGCGGGCCTCGGGGCTGAAGACGCACGAGGCCGGCAGCGGCACGATCGAGGTCGACCGCTATTCGCTCGAGACGAGCCGCGAGCGCTTCTACGCGGGCGGCGACCTGATCACCGGCGCCTCGAACGTCTCGAACGCCATGGGCTACGGCAAGAAGGCGGCCCGCAACATCGACAAGAAGCTCATGGGGCGGAAGCGTTTCGCGGGCCTCTTCCCGGAGTTCGAGTACGTGATGGAGCCACCCGAGACGCCCGGCGAGGGCGGTCGCCACGTGCCGGCCGAGATGCCCGCCGCCCAGCGGGTGCTCGGCTATGCCGAGGTCTCGCTCGGCCTCACCCCCGTGGCAGCCGTGAAGGAGACATCCCGCTGCCTGCGCTGCGACATCCGCAGCGCCGAGCGCTAGGGAGGATCGGCCGTGAGCGAGAAGGTGAAGGTTCGCATCGACGGCGAGGTGATCGCGGCCACCGCCGGCCAGACGATCCTCGAGGTTGCCCGGGCCAACAACGCCTATATCCCGGCCCTCTGCTACATGGAGGGTCTCAGCGCGGTCGGCGCCTGTCGCCTGTGCATGGTCGAGATCTCCGGCGTGGGGCGGCTGCAACCCGCCTGCACCACGCCGGTGCAGGAGGGCCTGGCGGTCGTCACGACCTCCGATCAGCTTCAGGCCTACCGGAAGATCGCCCTGGAGCTCCTGTTCTCCGAGCGCAACCACATCTGCGCCGTGTGCGTCTCGTCGGGCCACTGCGAGCTGCAGACCCTGGCCCAGGACCACGGGGTGACGCACGTCCGCTACCCCTACAACTTCCCGCGGCTCAACGTGGACACCTCGCATCCGCGCTACGTGCTCGACCACAACCGCTGCATCCTCTGCTCGCGCTGTGTCCGCGCGTGCGCGGAGATCGAGGGCGCGCACGTGTGGGACATGGCCGGCCGCGGCATCCAGTCGCTGCTCGTCTCCGAGCTGAAGCGCCCGTGGGGCGAGGCCACGAGCTGCACCAGCTGCGGCAAGTGCGTCATGGCCTGCCCGACCGGCGCCATGGCCGAGAAGGGCTGGGGCGTCGAGGAGATGACGAAGCAGAAGACCGTCGTCAGCCGCCTCACCTCCATGCGGGAGGGGAACTGATGGACCGCTTGAAGATCGGCACCTGCTGGCTGGATGGCTGCTCAGGCTGCCACATGTCGCTCCTCGACATCGACGAAGGCATCATCGCGGTGCTTCGGAAGGCCGACATCGTGTTTGGGCCTCTCGTCGACGCCCAGGAGTGGCCCGAGGGCGTGGACGTGGCCGTCATCGAGGGTGCGATCAGCAGCCAGGACGACCTCAAGCTGGCCCAGACCGCCCGGGCGCGGAGCCGGGTCGTGGTCGCGCTCGGCGACTGCGCGGTGACGGGCAACGTCCCGGCGATGCGCAACGGCATCCCCACCCGCAAGCTGCTCGAGCGCATCTACGTCGAAGGCGCCACGGAGCAGCCGGGCGTGCCCACCGACGGCGTCCCGGCGCTCCTCAAGCAGGCGGAACCGCTCCACCAGTCGGTCAAGGTCGACCTCCACGTCCCGGGCTGCCCGCCGAAGCCGAACGCGATCCTGCTGGTCCTCAGCGAGCTGCTCGAGGGCCGCACCCCGGACCTCGGCTCCAAGCTGCGGTTCGGGTAACTGCGAGATGGCAACCAGGAAGGCAACGTCCGAGACAGCGGGGCGCGCGTCGCGTGCTCCACGGGGCCAGGGGCCGGCCGCGGAGGCACCCGCGACGGGTGCGGTCCCCGCCGCGCAGGCCGGGAGAACAGCCATGAGCAGGATCACGATCGATCACGTGACGCGGATCGAGGGCCACGGCAGGATCACGATCCACCTGGATGACGCGGGGCAGGTCTGCGACGCCCAGTTCCACGTCACCCAGGTCCGCGGCTTCGAGAAGTTCACCGAGGGGCGGCCCTACTACGAGATGCCGTCGATCACGGCGCGCATCTGCGGCATCTGCCCCGTGAGCCACCTGCTCGCCTCCGTGAAGGCGTGCGACGAGATCATGGCCGTGCGTGTCCCGGAGACCGCGGCCAAGCTCCGCGAGCTGCTCCACTGCGCGCAGATCGTGCAGTCACACGCGCTCTCGTTCTTCCATCTCTCCGCGCCCGACCTGCTGCTCGGCATGGATTCCGATCCCGCCCGGCGCAACATCGCGGGCCTGCTCGAGGACCATCCCGACGCCCTGCGCGACGGGATCGCGCTGCGCAAGTTCGGCCAGCAGGTGATCGAGCGGCTTGCGAAGGAACGCGTGCATCCTTCGTGGACGGTTCCCGGAGGCGTGAACGCTCCGCTGGATCCGCAGGCCCGGGAGAAGACGCTCGCCGAGCTGCCCGCGGCCGTGGCGATCGTCAAGCGCACGCTGGCGTTCTGGAAGAAGACGGTCGCTGACTTCCCGGCCGAGATCGAGGCCTTCTCGAACTTCCCGACGATGTACTGCGGGCTCGTGGGGCCAGACGGCTCGCTGCGGCTGTACGACGGGAAGCTGCGCTTCGTCGGCTCCGACGGCGTCATCGCCGCCGACCAGGTGCGAGCCGAGGACTACGCGAGCCACATCGGCGAGGCGAGCCTCCCGGATTCCTACCTGAAGGCACCGTATTACCGGCCCGCCGGCTTCGCCGACGGCATCTATCGAGTGGGGCCGCTGGCGCGCCTCAACGTGGCGGATCGGTGCGGAACCCCGGAAGCCGACGCGGAGCTCGACGAGTATCGCGGGCGGTTCGGTCGGATCGTGCAGAGCGGCTTCCACTACCACTATGCCCGGCTGATCGAGGCAACCTACGCGCTGGAGCGCATGCAGGAGCTCCTCGACGACCCGGCCATCCTCGGGACCAAGGTCCGCGCCCGCGCGGGCGTGAACTCCTCCGAGGGCGTCGGGATCATCGAGGCCCCGCGCGGCACCCTCATCCACCACTACAAGGTGGATGACAACGGCGCCATCACCTGGGCCAACCTGATCGTCGCCACCGGCCACAACAACCTGGCGATCGGCCGCGGTGTGCTGCAGGTCGCCAAGCGCTTCGTGGACGGCACGAAGATCCAGGAGGGTGCCCTCAACCGCGTCTCCGCCCTGGTCCGTGCCTACGACCCCTGCCTCAGCTGCTCCACCCACGCCCTGGGCGTGGCGCCGGTGGTCCTGGAGCTTCGGGGGCCGGACGGCCGGCTTGCTCGACGAGGTCGCGACGCCGTAGGGCATCGGCAGCGCGGTGACGTGGCGTCGATGCTCGACATTGGAGCGGGGTCCTTCGACCTCGCCTCCATCGATCACTGGGTCGACCTCGGACTGCACACGGCGTGGCGCCGGGCACGGGGCTTCGATCACTGGTCGAAGCCCCCGTGGCGTGATACCCGCCAGCGCCACGCCTGGCGCTGATGGTTCATCCTGAGCAGGTCCCGGAGCCAAGCACCCGTCGCGATGACCGCGGTCGACGCCGTGCTCACCTCGATGTCGCAAGGAGAACCTGATGCCGCAGGCTGCACGAATCGCCGACATCCTGGCAGGCCGGACGGCGGTTGGCGCCGGTGCCACCGTCCAGGGCTGGATCCGGACGCGTCGCGATTCGAAGGCCGGTCTCTCGTTCCTGGCCGTCCACGACGGGTCCTGCTTCGACGCCCTCCAGGTCGTGGCGCCGGCGGCCCTCCCCAACTATGCCGATGAGGTCCTGCACCTGACCGCCGGGTGCGCCGTCACGATCACCGGCACCATCGCCGCGTCGCAGGGCCAGGGGCAGTCCGTCGAGCTCCTCGCGGAATCGGTCCGCGTGGTCGGCTGGGTGGACGACCCGGACACCTACCCCATCTCGCCCAAGCGCCACACCTTCGAGTACCTCCGCGAGGTCGGCCACCTGCGGGTGCGGACCAACACCTTCGGCGCGGTGGCCCGGGTCCGGCACTGCCTTGCCATGGCGATCCATCGCTACTTCGACGAGCACGGCTTCTACTGGATCCACACGCCGATCATCACCGCGAGTGACGCCGAGGGGGCGGGCGAGCTGTTCCGCGTCTCCACGCTTGACCTGGCCAACCTGCCGCGCACGCCCGATGGCGCGATCGACTACGCGCAGGACTTCTTCGGCAAGCCGGCGTTCCTCACGGTGTCCGGCCAGCTCAACATCGAGTCGTACTGCCTCGCGCTCACCAACGTGTACACGTTCGGCCCCACGTTCCGCGCGGAGAACTCGAACACGAGCCGGCACCTGTCCGAGTTCTGGATGGTGGAGCCGGAGATCGCCTTCGCCGACCTCTCGGCCAATGCCGACCTGGCCGAGGACCTCCTGCGCTCCAGCTTCCGGGCGGTCCTGGACGAGCGCGCCGACGACATGGCCTTCTTCGCCGAGCGGATCGACAAAGAAGCCGTCGCCCGGCTCGAGTCGTTCGTCGAATCGAGCTTCGCGCGGATGGAGTACACGGAGGCCATCGAGGTCCTGCAGCGATCCGGCCGTTCGTTCGAGTTCCCCGTGGAGTGGGGGCTCGCCCTGCAGGCCGAGCACGAGCGATACCTCTGCGAGGAGTACGCGAAGCGGCCGGTCGTCGTCGTGAACTACCCGAAGCAGATCAAGGCGTTCTACATGCGCCTGAACGACGACGAGCGCACGGTGGCGGCGATGGACGTGCTGGCCCCCGGCATCGGCGAGATTGTCGGGGGCAGCCAGCGCGAGGAGCGCCTCGACGTGCTGGATGCGCGGATCCGCGAGACGGGGCTGGATCCCGCGGCCTACTGGTGGTATCGCGACCTGCGCCGCTACGGCACGGTGCCGCACGCGGGGTTCGGGCTGGGGTTCGACCGGGCCGTGGCCTACGCCACCGGGATGGCCAACATCCGGGACGTCATCCCGTTCCCGCGCACGCCCGCCAGCGCCGACTTCTAGCCGGAGACTCCATGGCCCCCGGTGGCGACCCGGTTGAGGTTCGGAACGTGCGTCTGACGGCCGTGCGTGCCCTCCACTCGGCGGTCTTCCTGGTGGAGCTGGCCGCGATCCTGTGGCTGGTCGTCACGGGGATCGTCGGTCGACGCGACCGGACGGTCGCCGTCGCGGGGTGCCTCGTGGCGGTCGAGGCGGCCGTCTTCGTCGCCAACAGCGGGGTCTGCCCGCTGACGCCGCTCGCCGAGCGCCTGGGTGCCCGACGGGGATCCGTGTCCGACATCTTCCTGCCGGACGCGATGGCGCGGACGATCCCGACCTGGTCCAGCGCGCTCGTGGCCCTCGGCATCGCCCTCCACCTCGGCCACCTGGCAAGGGGGCGCCGCCCCCGGATCTGACGCAATCATCGCTCCGCCGTGGCGCGGCGAAGGCGCCCGGCACGCCGGTCGTCGCTCGACCGTGAGGGCCGTTCGGCGACGCCACACGACATCGCGGCCTGCCTGCCGACCGCCCTGAAACCTCCTGGCCGGTTGAGGCCTCATGAAGATGTGACCTTCGGGCCGGCCGCTGCACATCGGCCCCATCCCGGGGCGTCCCGGCGCATCGATCGCGATCGGCATCTCCGTATCGATCAACGAGTGGTACATGGCGTGATCACCCATCAGACGGCGCAGCGGCTCCTGGCCGGGCCTCCCCTGGACGGCACCGCGGAGCGCCTCAACGCGCACGTGGCGAGGCTCGGCGCCCTGCCCCGCGGCGAAGGCGTCCGCGACCTCATCCCGACGCTCGAGGCGAGCGGCCTGCTGGGTCGCGGCGGCGCCGGGTTCCCCGTGGGGCGCAAGTGGCGCACGGTGGCGGAACGCGGCCAGGGCCGGGCGGTGGTCGTCGCGAACGGCGCCGAGGGCGAGGTGGCCAGCGCCAAGGACCGGACCCTGATGGCGCATCGTCCGCATCTCGTGATCGACGGGGCCGTCCTCGCCGCCGAGGCCGTGGGCGCCGACGAGATCGTCCTGTACATCGGCGTGGAGCACGAGGCGGCCGTGGCGGCCATCAGCCGGGCCCTCCTCGAGCGGCGGGACGAGATCCGTCATTCGATCCGCCTGGTCACGGCGCCGATCGGGTACGTCGCCGGCGAGGAATCCGCCGCGGTCCACTACATCAACCGCGGAGATGCCAGGCCGACCACCACCCCGCCGCGAGTCTTCGAGCGCGGCGTGGGAGGCCACCCCACGCTGGTGCAGAACGTGGAGAGCCTGGCCCACGCGGCCCTGATCGCCCGCTTCGGGGACGCGTGGTACCGGTCGGCCGGCCGGTACGAGTCCCGGGGCACGGCGCTGATCACGCTCAGCGGCGCCGTCCGGCAGGCGGGTGTCCGCGAGATCGAGCTGGGGACGACGGTGGGCGAGGTCGCCGCCGCCGCCGGCGCCACCGCGGCGAACGTCCAGGCGGTGGTGCTGGGGGGCTACTTCGGCACCTGGGCGCACGTCGATGACGCCTGGGACCTGCCGCTCGATCCCGCCCTGCTGCGGGCCCGCGGCCTGACCTTCGGCTGCGGGAGCGTCGGCCTGCTGCCGACGCAGCGCTGCGGCGTGGCCGCGACCGGGGAGATCATGGCCTTCATGGCGCAGGAGAGCGCCGGCCAGTGCGGCCCGTGCGTCTTCGGGCTTGGAGCCATCGCCGACGCGACGCGAAGGGTCGCCGACGGGGTCGCGGGCAGCGATGATCTGGCCGACATCGAGCGGTGGACGGGGCAGATCGCCGGGCGCGGCGCGTGCCGTCACCCGGACGGGGCGGTCCAGATGATGGCCAGCGCGCTGCGGGTGTTCGGCGACGAGTTCGTCCGCCATGCGCGGCAGGGGCGGTGCTCCGCCACCGGGGCCCGGTTCGATGTCGGCTAGGCCGGAGGTCAGGCTGCGCATCGACTGGATTCGCTGCGACGGCTATGGTCTCTGCGGCGACCTGCTCCCCGATGTGATCGGGCTGGACGACTGGCGCTACCCGATTCTCCCCGAGGGGCCGATCGACCGCGGGCTGCTGCACGATGTCCAACGGGCCGTCGACTGCTGCCCCATGCAGGCGCTCAGGCTCGAGAAGGCTCCGCCCGGCAAACGAACGGCGTAGCGGACCGCCAGCGTCGGCGCTCCCCGGAGGCATCGGGCGAGCGCGGATGCCATGACCGCGGCCGCCACGGCGAGGCCCCGGCCAGCCGAGAGGCGGGCGACCGGGGCCACCGTGTCCGCGCCTCGCAGTCGCGGGCCGCGGGCGCAAGCGGGGCGGAAGTGCGCCATCGATCGGCCAGGCGTTGCACACCTGATCGGCGCGGCACAGCCGAACGGTGAGCTGGCCGATCCCTGCGCCGCGAACACCAGGCCCAGGAGCAGGAGGCTGACCGCTGCGGGTCGGAGGCGTGTCCGGTCAATCTGCCGCGCGGTGCGCTCCGAAGAGGATGGTGCACGTTCGTCGTGCATCGAAGGTGTCGACCGATCAGACCCCGCTCCTCCATCCTCGAAAGGACGCACATGAAGCGCACGCTCCTCCTCTCGTTCGCGGCCCTGGCCATCGTCGTCGCGGCCTGCGGCTCCGCCGCGTCGCCGACCCCGGCGCCGGCCACCCCCGCCCCGTCCGCCGCGGCCGGGGACATCGTCGAGACCGCGACGGCCGCCGGCTCGTTCAAGACCCTGCTGACTGCCGCCACGGCCGCCGGCCTCGTCGACACCCTGAAGGGCGAGGGCCCGCTCACTGTCTTCGCCCCGACGGACGAGGCGTTCGCGGCCCTGCCGGCCGGCACGCTCGACTCCCTCCTGGCCGATACGGAAGCCCTGAAGAAGGTGCTCCTGTACCACGTGGTTTCGGGCAAGGTCACGTCGGACCAGGTCGTGAAGCTGACCTCCGCCGACTCGGTCGAGGGCTCGCCGATCGCGATCTCCGTCAAGGACGGCAAGGTCTATCTCAACGACAGCGCCATGGTCGTCACCGCCGATGTCATGACGTCGAACGGCGTGATCCACATCATCGACAAGGTCATCCTGCCGCCCGGCATGTAACCGCTCCCGGCCTCCAACGAGGCCTGCACGTCGAAGGGTGGGCCCTCTCCTCGGGGCCCACCCTTCTTCGTTGTCTGCAGTGATCGGACCGGCAGCCCGCCCAGCCGGCGCCCAGCGTTCGAACCCCTCGCGACATCGCCGGCCGTGCCGCCTGAAGGCGCCTCGCCAGTACTTGTTCGTCGCGCAGAAGGGGTCGGTGGTCATCTGTGCACCGGCACCTCGGTGCCCTACGGTGGCACCATCACGCACAGCCGAGGGGGGCCGCGAGTGTCGAACCAGCGTTCCAGCCGAACCGCTACCCGACCACGCGTCATCCGGCTGGTCCTCGTCGAGCAGCATGCGCTGGTGCGCGCCGTGCTCCGGGACATCGTCGGAAGCCAGCCCGACATCCACATCGTCGCCGAAGCTGCGGACATCGACGACGCGATCGCGATCACCAGGGACGAGACGCCCGATGTCGTCCTCATCGATACGGAGCTCCCGATCTCGCGCATGGTCCCGGCGGTCCAGCGCCTGAAGCGCGAATGCCCAGGCTCGCAGATCGTCCTCCTGGGTCACGAAGGCGGCGACGACCAGCTCTTCGCGGCCCTGCAGGCAGGCGTGGCGGCCCACCTGCTCGACGACGCCCGGCCAAGCGAGCTTCTCCGGACGATCCGCGCGGCGGCCAATGGCGAGTACCTGATCGACGAAGCGGTCGCGGCCCGACCGGCCGTCGCGCGACGCGTCCTGGAGGCCTTCTGGGATGCCTCGCTCCTGGGCGAGGTCGCGACCGGCGAACTCGCGACGAGCGCCTTCGCCCCGCTCTCGGCACGCGAGACGGAGATCCTGGAAGCGATCGCGGAGGGCCTGTCGAACAAGCTCGTGGGAGAGCGACTGTCGATCCGCGAGGCGACCGTCAAGAGCCACGTGACGAGCATCCTGCGGAAGCTGGCCGTGAACGGCCGCACCCAGGCCGTGCTGTACGCGTTGAAGAAGAACTGGATCAGCATCACGGACGAGCCGCCCCGGCGGAACTGAGCACCCGCAGCGGGACGGAGCACCCACAGCGGCCGGTGCCCGGAAGCGGGGACGCCGGCTCCTCGGGCACGCCGGCCCCGGTGGCGCCGGGCGCCCCTGCCCTGGGCCAGTCGCCGAGGCGTGTCCGCCGATTACGGGGCGCTTGCCCCGTCCTCGTCGGGCCCCGCGATGCGCCACCGGCCGCGATCCGCGGACTCCCGCATCGAGATCAGGCCCTGGACCTCGGCCAAGGTCCAGCTGCTGTCGCCGATCAGGATCTCGGAGAGGAAGGCAAGGGCGGCTTCGTCCGCGGCCGGGATCGACGCCGGACGGCGGTCGGTGCGGCCGGGCCGGCTGGCGGCGTGCATTGGTCGGATGCGCCGGGTGTGGCTGACGCTGACGCAGGATCGCCGGTTGCGCTGTCGGTTCATGGTCCTGGCCCGTGCATGGCGGATGGTCGTTGACACGCGAACGTGCACGTTCGGCACGTTCGCACGAGCCAAAGGGATCGCGCCACGGCGCGGGCGTGCCCGAGGAGGGCTGGCCGGCGCGGAGGGGAACGATGGAGCAAGAAGGATCGATGAGTGCGGGAGCCTGTGTCCGCGCCAACGGCGACGATCGGTCTTCGGTTGTGTGCTGACGGTACATCGCCCGGCGCGGATTGCCATACGCAGGGAGGATCCAGCCTCGAAATGTGGTGCGCGCAGGCACGCGACGCATGACCACCGGATCGCGGGCGGCCAACGGGGCCTCAGAATCGCCGCGATCGCCTTCGCGAGGCGGGACATCAGGACGGCCCGAGCCGCCGGCAGCCGCGCCCTCGTCGGTTGAAGCCCTGGTCGAGCGGTGCGGCTCTAGCGAAGGTGCAGGTCAACGCCCAGGAGGACGAGCGGCCAGAGGGCCACGCCGAGGACGGCCGACAGGATCGGCAGCAGGGCGTTGAGGTGCCCGAAGAACCCGTGACTCGACGCCACGACGACGCCAACAACCAGGTACACGCCGATCACGAAGAGCGTGAGCTCGGACCTCATGCCCCGTACTCCCTGGTGTTCGCTGATCCGGCCGCCGATGGCAGAGAGCGGCCCCCGACCGCCCAGGATCGCCGTGTCGCCCCCTATCGGACACGAGCGACCTGACGCTGGACGTGTCGGGGGCCGCGGTGCATTGGCGTTGTTCTGAGGCTCGACGGCCGGGGCGTCAATAAACGAAGTGCCCGGCCGGCGCCAGAAGACGTCCGGGTGCATCGCCCCGTAGGCTGAGGTTTGCGAGCCGCGCCGCGGGCAGCGGCCGGATCCGATCAGACCGTACGGCCGGCCGATCATCCGCGGACGCGCGGCGATCGACGCCGAGCTGCGCGAGGCGGTGAGGGGCAGGCCGACCACCCTCCGTTTTGTGAGCGATGAGGTCATCGCGGATGGGTCGCTGGTCATCGATGTCGGCCGGATCGTGGGTTCGACGGGACAGGGCAAGTACGTCTGTGTCTACCAGCGCCAGCCGGACGGCAGCCCACGGATGCTGGTCGACGCCGCCAGCAGCGACGGTCCGCCGTCGACGCCGACGACCGATTGATCGAGGGGACCGGCCCGGCTGATGCAGGACCACGCCGCGTCCGCGTCTCGTCGCCATCCCCGGCTCGCAGGCGCGCCCGGAAGGCGTGGAGCGAGGCTCCGTTGGGTGGCGGCGCCACCACGAGGGGACCCGCGTCTCCTCGTGCTCGCCTGGGAGCCGACGTCACTCGGGGATGGCCAGGCGCGCGACGGCGCGGAGCACGTCGACCAGCAGTGCCTCGACCTTGTCGTCCGAGATGCCGTCCAGCCCCGTGCCATGGCGGATGTAGTCGCCCAGCAGCGCATAGCCCACCGTGGCGGCGGAGAGGCAGGCCACCACCACACGTGGGTCGTGGCGGCCACCCCCGCCCCGGGCGGCCGCCTCACGCTGGAAGCGTTCCACCAGGACCGCCATGGCGGGGTTGCCGGCGGGGATGTCCGCGAACACGCCGTCGAGCGTGGCCCTCGCGAGGGTGGCGATGAACTCGCGCTCCCCGAGCGTGGCGTGGACGATGGCGGCAGCGCCCTCCACCACGTCCGGCACCTCAGCGATCCGCGATGCCAGGCGCTCCTGGGCTCGCACCATCGCCGCCCGCATCAAGTTCTGTTTCGAGCCGTAGTAGCGGTGAACGAAGGTCGCGTTCACGCCGGCTCGCGCCGCGATGTCCCGCACGGTGACGTGCCCCGATCCACGTTCGCTCGCGAGCGTCGCCGCCGCGTCGAGCAGGGCCTCGCTGACGTCCTCCCGAGACCGTCGGTCGCGCTTCTGTGGCCCCTCCGCCATGTCTGGTTCCTGTTCCTGCACCTGTTCCTGGTCCACCTGATCTCCCAGCGAAACCCTTGCGCGCGCGTGCCGCTGGAGTATTGTAGTCAAGCGTGTACATTCGTTGGGCCGACTCGCTGTGGCCCGTCGCCGCAGGGTAACGCGCAGGGCGAGGTCCGAGGGCGAACGGAGCTCCGGAGGTGGCTGCTCGGCAGATCGAACGGGTTGAGCGTCGCCCGGCACCCCGCCGGAAACGGCATCCAAGGTCAGGCGAGAGCAACGTGAGAAGGGACAGATGAGCGCCACGCGCGTTGATGGCGATCCAGTCCGATTGGCCGCCGCCCCCGAGGACTACACACGCTTCAAGCTCGCGAAGGGCCGTATCGAGCCCTGGGAGGACGGGATCCGGCTTGATCCTGCGGAACCCAACATCGAGTGGTGGTACCTCGACTCCCTCCTGGACGACGGTGCCAAGCTCGCGATGGTCTTCTGTACCAAGGACGGCTCACGGCGGCACCAGCCCCTGGAGCCTCTTCTCGAGCTCGATCTGGACCTGCCGGACGGACGCAGGTTCATGAAGTTCGGCCACTACAAGGCGTCGGAGTTCTCCGCCTCCAGGGATCGGCTGCGACGTGCACATCGGCCCGCATCGCTTCGCCGGGGACCTGCACGAGTACCAGATCTCCGGCGCCGTCGACGACCTGTCGGCCGAGGTGAGGCTCGAGGCGACGACGGAGTCGTGGAGACCGGGGACGGGACATGTCCTGTTCGGTGCCGAAGGCAACCAGTACCTCGCCTGGCTGATCGCGGTTCCCGCGGGCAAGGTCACGGTGACCTATCGCATCGGGTCCGAAGTGCACGAGACGACGGGCATGGGTTACCACGACCACAACTGGGCGGGCCAGTCGTATGTGCAGATGGGGCACCTGCTCGATCACTGGTACTGGGGGCGAGGACACCTGGGCCCCTTCGCGTACACCACCGCGTACCTCACCTCGACCAAGGAGTACGGCTACGCCCCGGTGCCGCTCTACATGCTGGCACGCGACGGCAAGGTGATCGCCGACGACCCGGCCAAGGTGACGTTCTCGAAGACCGGCACCCAGACCGACGAGCACACCGGCAAGCCGATCCCTGACCAGATGTGCTTCGAGTACCGGGACGGGGAGACGGGCTACGTCCTGACCTACACACGAGAGCACACCCTGGTCAGCCAGATGAACATCGACATCGTCACCGGGGTGAAGAAGCTGGTGGCCGAGCTCATCCGGTACCCGGGCGGCTACCTCCGATTCTCGGGGCCCGTGACCCTCGACTGTCTGCAGGGCGGTGAGGTGGTCGAACACCACGAGGGCCCCGGGTCGTTCGAGCAGAACTTCTTCGGCCAGAGACTCCATGGCGACACATAGGGAAGGTCGACGCACCCGGAAGCAGCTTGAAGGAGCGACGTGTCATGGGTGAACCGTTCAAGGGGGTCATCAACGTCGATGTCCGGGACTCGGTTCCGGACTGGTTGCCGTTCGAGACGCCAAGGGCTCCCGACGGCGCCCCCAACGTCGTCTACATCGTCCTCGACGACGTCGGCTTTTCGGCGATGTCCTGCTACGGCGGGCCGATCGAGACGCCCAACATCGACCGGATCGCCGCCGAGGGCGTGCGCTACTCGCAGTGGCACACCACGGCGCTCTGCTCACCGACGCGCTCCTGTCTGCTGACCGGGCGCAATCACAGCCGCAACAGCATGGCCTGCATCACCGAGGGCGCGATCGGCTTCCCGAACGGCAGCGGCACCATCCCGCCGGAGAACGGGATGCTCCCTGAGATCCTCGGCGAGCTCGGCTGGAACACCTACATGGTGGGCAAGTGGCATCTCTGCCCGACCCACGAGATGAACCTCGCCGCGCCGCGGCGCAACTGGCCGAGCGGCCGCGGGTTCGAGCGCTGGTACGGGTTCCTGGGCGCCGAGACCAACCAGTGGTATCCGGAGCTCGTCTACGACAACCATCCGGTCGACCAGCCGAAGTCGCCGGAGGAGGGCTACCACTTCACGGACGACATCACCGACAAGGCGCTCGAGTTCATCAAGGACGCGAAGGTCATCGCGCCGGAGAAGCCGTTCTTCCTCTACTACGCACCGGGCGCCTGCCACGCGCCGCACCACGCGCCAAGGGAGTGGATCGAGCGGTACCAGGGACGCTTCGACGCCGGCTACGAGGCGATGCGGGCGGAGACGCTGGCCCGGCAGAAGCAGATGGGCCTCGTCCCTCCCGACACCGGGCTGCCGCCGGTGAACCCGATCGGCACGCCGGCGACGCACCGGGGGCCAAAGGGACAACCGTTCGCGCAGTACGACGAGACCAAGCCGTGGGAGACGCTGTCCGACGGTGAGAAGCGGCTCTTCTCGCGAATGGCCGAGGTCTACGCCGGCTTCCTCGCCCACGCGGACCACCACATCGGGAGGCTGCTCGACTACCTGGACGAGACCGGGCAGCGCGAGAACACCGTCGTCGTCGTCGTCTCCGACAACGGCGCCAGCGGCGAAGGCGGCCCGGTCGGGTCGGTGAACGAGTGCCTGCTCTTCAACGGCATGCCCGACGATCTCGAGAACAACCTGGCGATGCTGGACGAGCTGGGCGGCACCAGGACCTACGGCCACTACCCCAACGGCTGGGCGATGGCCTTCAACACGCCGTTCAAGCTGTGGAAGCGCTACAACTTCAATGGTGGTACGGCCGACCCGTGCGTCATCTCCTGGCCTGCGGGCATGACGGCGAGGGGCGAGATCAGGGAGCAGTACCACCACGCGGTCGACATCGTGCCGACCATCCTCGACTGCCTCGGCGTCGAAGCCCCGACATCCATCAAGGGCCACGTGCAGAGCCACTTCGACGGCGTCAGCATGCGCTACAGCTTTGATGACGCCGGCGCGGAGGGGGCGCGGAAGACGCAGTTCTACTCGATGCTCGGCCAGCGCGGCATCTGGCACGAGGGGTGGAAGGCCGTCACGACTCATCCGCCGCTCAGCGGCTGGAGCGAGTTCAACCTCGACGAGTGGGAGCTGTATCACACCGATGTCGACCGCGCCGAGCTGAACAACCTCGCCGCCGAGATGCCCGAGAAGGTGCGCGAGCTTGTGAACCTGTGGTTCGCCGAGGCCGGCCGGAACGGTGCCTTCCCGCTCGACGACCGCGTTCTGCTCGAGATCGCGCTCACGGAGCGTCCGCAGCTCTCGGCGCCCCGGGAGAAGTACATCTACTTCCCCGACTGCGCCGAGGTCCCCGAGAAGCAGAGCGTCAACATCCGCAACCGTTCCTACTCCCTCGGCGCCCTCGTCGACATCCCGGCGCCGGGCGCAGAGGGAGTGCTCTTCGCTCACGGCGCGCGCTTCGGCGGGCACGCGCTCTACGTGAAGGACAATCGGCTGCACTACGTCTACAGCTTCGTGGGCCTGGTGGAGCAGAGGATCGACGCCACCGAGGACATCCCCACGGGCAAGGACGTCATCCTGGCCGCCTCGTTCGAGAAGGATGGCGAGAACCCGCCCGGCGTCGCCACCGGCATCTTGTCGCTGTTCCACGGCGACAAGAAGGTGGGCGAGGGTCGCATCAAGACCCAGCCCGGGGAGTTCGCGATCGCCGGTGAGGGGCTCTGCGTCGGCCGCGACAGCGGCGCCCCCGTCACCGACGACTACCCGGGCGAGTCGCCGTATCGCTTCACGGGCGGAGTCCTCAAGCAGGTGCGCGTCAACGTGAGCGGCGAGCCCTACCTGAACCTGGAGCGAGAGGCGCAGGCGATGCTCATGCGCGAGTGATCGACCTGTGAGGACGGGAAAGTCGGCCGGCGCCCGCGGAACACCAGCGCCCCGGGCGCCGACCACAGGCCGCACGCGACGGTGGCATACGCGAGGGAGGTCGTGACAGCGATGGCCGGCTGGGGCGGCCGGTCGGGTCGGATCGCCCGTCTCGTCCCCATCCTTGGGTGGCTGCCCGGCTACGACCGGTCGTGGCTTGCCGTCGATGCGATGGCGGGGCTCACCCTGTGGGGGCTCCTCGTCCCGGAGGCGATGGCATACGCGGGGATCGCCGGCCTGCCGCCCGAGGCCGGCCTCTACACCCTGACGGTGTCGCTCCTCGTGTACGCGCTCCTGGGGACGGCCCGCCACGTGAGCGTCGGCCCCACCTCGGCGACCGCCGCGCTCCTCGCGTCGTCCGTCGCCGTGTCGCTCGTGGCGGTTCCCGTCGCGAGCGCGTCGGATCCGCAGACGTACCAGGCCTATGCGATCGGCGTTCGTGCTCGTCACCGGCGGCGTCTTCCTGGTGGCAGGCGTGGCCCGTCTCGGGTTCGTCACCCAGTTCCTGTCCAAGCCGGTCATGGACGGCTTCGTGGTGGGTCTCGCCTTCTTCGTGGTCGTCGGGCAGCTCAACAAGCTGCTCGGGGTGGCCAAGCCGGATGGCAACACCGTCGAGAGGCTCGTCGCGATCGTCGGGCAGCTGCCCCAGGCGAACTGGGTGACGGTCGGCGGTCGGGGCGAGCGCCATCGCCGCCCTCTTCCTGCTGCCCCGGTTGAGCCGGAGGATTCCGGCGGGTCTCGTCGTGCTGTTCGGCGCGATCATCGTGAGCTCCGCCCTCGACCTCGCCGGCAGGTCCGGTGTCGCCGTCGTCGGCACGCTGCCGCAGGGCCTGCCCAGCGTCGTCGTGCCGAGTGTCCCGATCGACGACCTCCTGGCCATGGTGCTCCCGGCGATCGGGGTGCTCCTGGTCGCGTTCAGCGAGGCGCTCGGGGTCGCCCACGAGTTCGCCGAGAAGCACGGCTACGAGGTCGACGCCGACCAGGAGCTGCGGGCGCACGCGGCCGTCAACCTCGGGAGCGCCTTCTTCGGCGGGATGATCGCCGCCGCCAGCATGTCGGCGTCGGCCGTCAAGGAGGGCGCCGGCGCTCGCTCGCAGGTGTCCAACCTCGTCACCTGGGTCGCGACGATCGTGACCCTGCTCTTCCTGACACCGGTGTTCACCAGCCTGCCCGAGGCCGTGCTCGCCGCCCTCATCATCCACGCGGTCTGGCACATCATCGCCAAGCGGAAGCTGCTGAAGCTGCGGCAGGAAGCCCCGGTCGAGGTGTGGTTCGGCGTGCTCACGTTCGCCGGCGTGCTCCTGATCGACGTTCTGCAGGGCATGCTCATCGGCCTGCTCGCGTCGCTGGCTTTCGTCGTCTACCGATCCAGCCGGCCGCACCTCTCGTCGCTCGGGCGCGTTCCGGGCGCACCCGGCGCGTACTCGGACCTGACCCGGCACCCGGACAACGCGGCGGTACCCGGCGTGCTGATCGTCCGTGTCGACGCGCCGCTCTACTACGCCAACGCACTCACCGTCCGGGACGGGGTGAGGGCCATGGTCGCGGCGCTGCCGACCCCGCCGCGCGCGGTCATCTTCGATGCCGGCGCCCAGGACACGCTCGACCTGACGAGCGCGGCGATGCTCAAGAGCCTCCTGGCCGAGCTGGACGGCCGTGGGATCGACGTGTACCTCGCCGACACCCACGCGCCCGTGCTCGATCGAGCCCGACAGGCCGGCCTGGCGTCGAGCGTCGCCGCGGACCACGTCCTTCCGACCGTGGACGCGGCCGTGCGGCGCGTCGAGGAGACCCGCCGATGAGGTCTGCGTCGAGCCGTGGCTTCGGGTCCGACCCCACGGCCGACCTGCCTCCGCCGCCTCTGTTGCGCGTGGCCATGCAGGGACAGGAGCATCGACGCCGCGGGCGGTCGATGCCAGCGACAAGAGGAGGGTTCCGATGAATTGGTCGAAGCTCGTGCTGGTCGTCGTGCTCGGAGTTGCGTCGCTGGCCGCCTGCAGCACCACCGCGAGTCCGCCATCAACCGGTGCGGGAGCAGGCGCGGCGGCCACCGCGTCCACGCCATCGGCCGCCGCGACCGATGGCGTCTCGGGAGGTGGCTTCGACACCGCGGCGGCCGAGAAGTACTGCACCGACCAGGGCGGGATGCTGGTTGACCGGGTGGCCACCTGGAACACGAACGCCGACCCATCAGCCTGGCTGGAGCTGGCCGGTCGGATGCACCTGTGCGAGTTCGAGATGGGTCAGGGTGAGACCGCCACCCGGATCTCGGTCGACCTGGTGACGCTCTACTCGGAGGAGCCGACCCTCGCCGGGCTCGCCTATCTCTCCAAGATCCCCCCCACCCTCCCGAAGGAGTCGAGCGCCAACCCCGCCGCCTACAACTGCACGCAGGGCCTCGCCGGCACCAGCCAGTTCGGCAACACGTCTGCCTCCGGTGGCGGTTGGACGGACAAGACCCAGCCGGTCTTCGTCGTGATGAGCCTCTGCATGTTTGCCGACGCCTCGGCCATCGACGAGTGGGGGATCACCTACTACGCGGACGGCACCGTCCGGGGCGCCGACCTGGCCACCAAGATGCGGTACCAGCCGACCGGTCCACTTCCGGCTGTCTTCGTCGCGACCGAGGGGCGGTGACCGGGTCGTCGACAATCGGCAGCCGCCCGCCGGCCAGGTCCCCCGCCGAGGCCGACCGCGGCGCCAATCCGGCCGCGGCGCCAATCCGGCCGCGGCCCGCGACGCGCCGTCTCGAACCGCCGATGTGACGCGGCATCCGCTGTGACTCCAAGCCGCTGACGCGTGTTCGGGCCCAGGAAGGGCTGGACCCACCGCACGTCCGGTCGGCTGGCACGCTTGGTCGGGGCGGCTGGCCCGAGCCGTTCGACGCGTTCCGAGACTCGGCTCCAGGCGATCGCGGCCGCCTTCGCCTGCCGCGCAGCCGGAGCAGCCATGCGCGAGAGCCGTCACGATGGCGGTCAGCGGTCCATGAGTCGGTCAACGCCCGACACCGCCGAACCGGGAGATCTGCAGGCATGTGCGGCGTCTTTGGCTACGTGACCGACCGGGATGAGGCCCTCGGGCCGATCCTGGTCGAGGCTGCGCAGCGGCTGACCTACCGCGGCTACGACTCCGTCGGGGTGGCGACCTTCCGGGGCGGCGCGATCGACCTGCGCAAGGACGTCGGCAAGGTCGACGCGGTTGCGGCGCGCCACCACTTCGCGGCGATGCGCGGCCGTCGGGGCATCGTGCAGCTGCGCTGGGCGACGTTCGGCGAGCCGTCGCAGGCCAACGCCCAGCCGCACCTCGACTCGGACGGCGCGATGGCCGGGGCGCACAACGGCAACGTCGTCAACAACGCCGAGCTTCGCGTCCAGTTCCTGGCCGAAGGGATGACGGTCCGCTCGCACAACGACGGCGAGACCTGCGTCCATGCCGTCGAGCGCTACATCCGGCGGGGCCACGAGCTCGTCGACGCGATCCGTCTTGCCTACGGTGACCTGCAGGGCGACTACGCCTTCGTGATCGGGCGCGCGGACGATGACCGGCTGTACGCGTTCAAGAAGGGGTCCGGCCTCGTCATCGGGATCGGCGATGGCTTCACCTGCGTCTCGTCGGACCTGCCCTCCATCCTGCCGCTGACGCGGAACGTGATCCGGCCGCTCGACGGGGAGATCGTGACGTTGTGGGCCGACCGGGTCGAGGTTCGCTCGGTGGGCGACGGCAACCTCGTTGACCGCCCGGTCGAGGTCGTCACCGAGTCGATGGACGCGGTCATGAAGGGCGGCTATGCGCACTTCATGGAGAAGGAGATCCACGAGCAGCCGCAGGTCGCCCGCGAGCTCCTGCACCTGCTGGACGCGAGCCCGGACGTGGCGTCCGTGGTGGAGCAGATGCGAAGCGCCCGGCATCTCTACCTGGTCGGCTGTGGCACGAGCTTCCACGCCGCGTCGGTCGGCTCGGTGTACCTCGCCCAGCTGGCCGGGCGCGCCGCGATCCCCGTGCTGGCGCCGCAGTTCATTGCCCAGTACGCGCCCGCGGTGGGTCCCCTTGACGTCGGGATCTTCGTCAGCCAGTCGGGCGAGACGAAGGACGTGCTGAACGCCCTCGAGGCGGCCGAAGACAGGGGGCTGTCCTGCTTCGGCCTGGCCAACGTGGTGGGCTCCACCCTGACCCGCGCCGCCCGGCTCTGCCTGCCGCTCGGCTGTGGCTACGAGATCAGCGTGCCGGCAACCAAGACGTTCACGAACCAGGTCCTGACGTTCCTCTATCTCGCCTACCGCCTGGCGGGGAAGGACACGGGCTTCCTGGCGCACGTGCCGGACCTCATGGAGGAGACGCTCGCGGCCGTGGCCAGTCCGATCGAGGCGATCGCCGCCGAGATCAACGCGTGGGACAACCTGTACTGCCTCGGCTACGGCGCGACCTACCCGATCGCCCTCGAGGGCGCCCTCAAGCTCAAGGAGATCACGTACGCGCACTGCGAGGGGATGCTCTCGACGGAGTTCAAGCACGGCCCGCTGTCCGCGGTGACCGACGGCTTCCCGATCATCTTCGTTGCTGGCCCGGCCGACATCCCGCTCATCATCAGCGGGATCAACGAGGTCAAGGTGCGCGGGGCCCGGACCATCACCATCGCCGAGGAGGACCCTCGCCTGCGCGCCAACGGCGACGTCCTGGTGGTTATTCCGAGGTCGGACCCGCAGGTCAGCGCCCTGCTCAGCGTCCTGCCGCTGCAGCTGCTCTCGTACCACGTGAGCGTGCTCCGCGGCTTCGACCCGGACTTCCCGCGGAACCTCTCGAAGACGCTCACGGTGGACTGAGGGGCCGTCTCGACCGGCATCTGCGGGAGCTCTTCCGACCGCAGCGTGCCGGCCCCGAGACCGCCCCGGCGGCGTGGCGACGCGCCAGGTGTCCTACTTCAGCACGACGAACGCATCGAGGTCGACCCGGGGTCGCCCGCTCGTACCGACAACCACGATCTTCACGGTGCGCGTGGCGGACGTGGACCAGGTCGTCTCCCAGGCGACAGCGCGGTACTGGGTGGACGACCGGTACAGGTCGACCGTCGCGACGAACGCGCCGTCGACGTAGATCTTGACCTTCCCCCGGGTCGTCGACTTCGTCGCGACGAGCGCAATCGAGCGGCCGTAGAACCGATACGACGCCGAGCGACCGGCCACGCTCGCGTATCTCGCCGAGCCGCCCGAGAAGGACGCCGACGACGAGGAGGTCCAGGTGCCCGAGTACGTGACCGTCGTGCTCGTCTGCTGCGTGAGGCGCGGGGACAGGGTGCGGCTGTACGCCCAGTCTCCCTGGTTGTCCGCCTTGTCGACCGCCCGGACGCGGTAGCGGACCGTGCCCGAGGAGGCCGCGCTGACGCTGGCCGGGCTGCCCGTGGCCGCCGCGACCGCCGCCCAGGTGCCGCCGTCGACGCTTCGCTCGATCTCGTACCGATCCAGCCCTGATCCGCCGCTGTTGTCGCCGCCGGACCACGTCAGACCGAGCGGGATGAGGGTGCCCGAGAGCGCGGCTCCGGTGCGCGGCTTCGCCGTGAGCGCGGAGGTTGAGGGCTTCGTGCGGTCGATGGTCACGCTCGCGGCAATCACGTCGGACGCCGGGCCGGTGTTGGCCTGTCCATCGGTGACGCTGTTGGCCTTGAGGGCCAGGATGACCGTGCCCTCCGAGCAGCCGGTGACGGCGACGCTGTACGCGGCACCCGAGCCGGAGGGCGCCCCGACCGTGCAGCCGGTGGCCGTGCCGGTGCGGGTGAAGTCGCCGGCGACGAGGCCGGTGACGGACTCGCTGAAGGTGAGCGCGTAGTCGAGGGTCGCCGCGTTGGTCGGCGTGGCGGGCGGGGCGATGGCGGCCGTCGGGCCGCTGCGGTCGATGGTCACGCTCGCGGCAATCACGTCGGACGCCGGGCCGGTGTTGGCCTGTCCATCGGTGACGCTGTTGGCCTTGAGGGCCAGGATGACCGTGCCCTCCGAGCAGCCGGTGACGGCGACGCTGTACGCGGCACCCGAGCCGGAGGGCGCCCCGACCGTGCAGCCGGTGGCCGTGCCGGTGCGGGTGAAGTCGCCGGCGACGAGGCCGGTGACGGACTCGCTGAAGGTGAGCGCGTAGTCGAGGGTCGCCGCGTTGGTCGGCGTGGCGGGCGGGGCGATGGCGGCCGTCGGGCCGCTGCGGTCGATGGTCACGCTCGCGGCAATCACGTCGGACGCCGGGCCGGTGTTGGCCTGTCCATCGGTGACGCTGTTGGCCTTGAGGGCCAGGATGACCGTGCCCTCCGAGCAGCCGGTGACGGCGACGCTGTACGCGGCACCCGAGCCGGAGGGCGCCCCGACCGTGCAGCCGGTGGCCGTGCCGGTGCGGGTGAAGTCGCCGGCGACGAGGCCGGTGACGGACTCGCTGAAGGTGAGCGCGTAGTCGAGGGTCGCCGCGTTGGTCGGCGTGGCGGGCGGGGCGATGGCGGCCGTCGGGCCGCTGCGGTCGATGGTCACGCTCGCGGCAATCACGTCGGACGCCGGGCCGGTGTTGGCCTGTCCATCGGTGACGCTGTTGGCCTTGAGGGCCAGGATGACCGTGCCCTCCGAGCAGCCGGTGACGGCGACGCTGTACGCGGCACCCGAGCCGGAGGGCGCCCCGACCGTGCAGCCGGTGGCCGTGCCGGTGCGGGTGAAGTCGCCGGCGACGAGGCCGGTGACGGACTCGCTGAAGGTGAGCGCGTAGTCGAGGGTCGCCGCGTTGGTCGGCGTGGCGGGCGGGGCGATGGCGGCCGTCGGGCCGCTGCGGTCGATGGTCACGCTCGCGGCAATCACGTCGGACGCCGGGCCGGTGTTGGCCTGTCCATCGGTGACGCTGTTGGCCTTGAGGGCCAGGATGACCGTGCCCTCCGAGCAGCCGGTGACGGCGACGCTGTACGCGGCACCCGAGCCGGAGGGCGCCCCGACCGTGCAGCCGGTGGCCGTGCCGGTGCGGGTGAAGTCGCCGGCGACGAGGCCGGTGACGGACTCGCTGAAGGTGAGCGCGTAGTCGAGGGTCGCCGCGTTGGTCGGCGTGGCGGGCGGGGCGATGGCGGCCGTCGGCTTCGTCCGATCAACGGCCGTCGCCGCTCCGGACGTCGTCGCCCAGTCGAAGGTGCGCATCGCCCCATCGACCGCGGTGCCCGACATCCCGCCCATCGCGTCGATCGTCCCCGTCAGGACCAGGGGGTTGTAGACCGTCAGGCCGGAGCCTTCCGACCACAGGATGTCGAGCGTGGCGTCCGAGCCGCTGACCGTGCCCGTCATCGTCCAGTCGTAGGTGGGCTGGCCTTCGATGCTGCCGCTGCCGGCCACCGCCCCGGTGGTGTTGTTGCTGCTCGTGATCGTCATCGAGTGGACATACGTCATGCCGAGGCAGTCGCCCGCCGTGCAGTTGAACTCGACCGTATACGAGCCGGTGAGGTTCCATGAGGGAAGTGCGGCGATCACGCTGGCCGGCCAGATGAAGGCCATGAGGAAGGCTGCCGCAACGATGAGTCTCTTCACTTGGCCGGTACCTCTGGCGCGTAAGCGATGACGCACGGACGTGAACATACGAGTGACACCGGTCGACGTACGCGGTCAGGCGTCGTAGGGAGCCACTGCCCGATGGCGACCATGACTGACCGCAGCACTTCGCCGCAAAAGGCCCTCTCGATCCGCGACGTCTCCGGTACCGCTACGGGACGCTAGCCCTGCGGGCGCACGCTGGCTAGGTCCAATGGCCCCCGATTCTCACGGCGCTGGTCCCTGACCGGTGCGCTCGGGCATCGGAGGGATCAGGGCGACAGGGCCATCGGCCGCCTGGTGGGCGGATCGGAACCTGGCTGATCATCGCTGGCGCGTGTACCGCGCTGAACGTGGCGATGACCATGGCAGACCACGTGCGGATCGCTAACGCGGTCTTGCGTCCGGCATCGTCGCGCCGCCCTTGGGCACGAACGGCGTGTGCACTTGGCTCGCGCCGACCAACGCAAACGCCTGCCGCGCGGCGTCGACCCGGCACCACGTCGTCAGTCCACCGTGTCCGGCGGTCCGTGTGGCTCCGGCGCGACCGCCTACGCAAGGCCGCGCGCCGCCCAGGCCACGGCCGTGGTGACGAACGGCTCCGCCGGCACCCGACGCCGGCATTGGTCGAGCAGCTCCGTGCGCCGGACCTCGTCGAGGCTTGCCAGGTAGGCGCCGGCCGGGCCTACGCCGCGCGTGAACGGCTCCCACCAGGCCTCCAAGGTCGCGTGCTCACGTCGCACGGAGAGGGAGGTCCCCTCGACGTCGTGCAGCCCTATGGCCTGGAACAGCTCGACCAGCTGGCCCGCTCGGGTGCCGGGGCGGTGAGACTCGTCGTCCACGTTCGGGTCGAGGGCACGCGCGGCGTCCCAGAAGAGCCGGAGAGGACCCTGGCTCCCAGCGTGGTCCCAGACACACGCAGCGATGACACCATCGGGCCGCGTGACGCGGCGCATCTCGGTGAGTCCCGCGATCGGGTTCTCCATGAAGTGGACGACCAGCTGCGCCAGGGTCACGTCGAAAGCTCCGTCGGGGAACGGCAGCAGCTCGGCCCGTGCCTGCCGCACGTCGACGCCCGGATAACGAGCCCTCGTGGCGGCCGCGAACGGCTCGGACGGATCGACGGCCGCAACGGCGGCCGGCCCCAGCCGCGCGACCAGCTCGCGCGTCAGGGCGCCAGTGCCGCACCCCACGTCCAGCACCCGCTGCCCGGGCTGGACCGAGGCGAAGTCCGCCAGCTGGCCGGACATCAGGCGCGAGAAGCGACCCATGAAGGCGTCATAGGCCTCGGCGGCGACATCGAAGCTCACCTGCTCAACCTGCGCTCTCGCTGCGACGACGGAGACGAAGGCGCCAGCATAGGGGAGGCGTGGAGGACGTACGGATGCTGCTCCGACGCAAGCCTCCGGAAGCGGCTTGTGCGACACCCGCGGGCGCACGTCCGGGCGGACCTGGTGGAGGAACAGGGCAAGGCGTGGAGCCCGGGACGCTGACGTTGTCGGACGTGCCGCGTGCCCGCATGGCGCGGGAAGTGCTCATCGACGTGCTCCACCTGCTCACGTATCCTCACGGCGTGGTGGATCGCGCCCTGGTCGCCTGGCTGCTTGACTCCGACCCCGCGCTGCGCTGGCAGGTCGAGCGGGACCTGCTGGACGCGCCGCAGGAGGTCTGGGTGGCGACCCGCGCTCGCGTCGCGACCGAGGGGTTCGGCGCGCGCCTGCTCGCCCTGCAGGATCCGGACGGTCAGTGGGCCGGGGGCGCGTTCTTCCCCCGCGGCTTCGACTTCAACGGGCCGGAGGCGGCGCAAGGGGCAGGCCAGCCGTGGACGGCAACGACGTGGTCGCTGAACTCGCTCCGCGAGTGGGGGGTTGACGCCTCCGTGCTGACGGACACCGCTCAGCGCCTCGCGGCGAACAGCCGCTGGGAGTACGACGACCTGCCGTACTGGGGTGGCGAGGTCGACTGCTGCATCAACGCGTGGACGCTCGCGAACGGCGCCTGGCTTGGCGCTGACGTGGAGGGGATCGCGGCATGGTTCGTGGAGCACCGGATGGCCGACGGCGGCTGGAACTGCGAGTGGGTCGAGGGGTCCACCCGGTCGTCGTTCCACTCCACGCTGAACGCCCTCACGGGCCTGCTGGCCCACGAGGCCGTGACCGGCGGGACCGATGAGACGCGCGCCTCGCGCCACGCCGGGCAGAAGTACCTGCTTGAGCGGGGGCTCATGCGTCGGCTGTCGACCGGCGAGGTGGTTGCGCCGTGGGTGACGCGGTTCGCCTACCCGTTCCGGTCGTTCTACAGCGTCCTGAATGCCGCCGACTACTTCCGCGCGGCGGCCCTCCTGGATGGCACGTCGCCCGACCCGCGGATGCGGGAGGCAATCGGGGCGATCCGCTCCCAGCGGCAGGCCGACGGCACCTGGCTCCAGGCCCGACGGCACCCGGGCCGAGTGTGGTTCGAGGTCGACGTGCCGGCGGGGGAGCCGTCGAAGTGGCTCACGCTGTCCGGCACACGTGTCCTTCGATGGTGGGACGCAGCGCAGGCGGCCGCGGCCGCTGCGCCCTGAGGCCGCCTCCCGGGAAGAGGTTCCGGGCAGCGCCCCGAGCATCGCCTGGGCTCCTGCCCTCTGGCTCGTGGTCTCGACGGCCCAATTCGGCGGGCGCATACTCCGCGCCTCCGAACGTCCCGCGCCTCGGCCGACTGGAGGCAGCTGCCGATGTCCCACCCCGATCCGAACGGACCCGCCGCGACGCGACCCTGGCGTGTCGGCGACGAGCTGTGGAATCCCGTCACCCGCGAGCGCGCCGTGCTCCTCGAGACGCCCCTGGACAACGTCGTGGGTCGCGCGCGGGCGGAGATGACCGCGCTGGTCGGTTCGCGGGTGCTGGGAGAGCATCTCCATCCCGGGCTGATCGAGCGTTTCACGGTCCTCGAGGGCCAGCTGACCGTCCGGCGGGACGGGAAGACCGGCAAGCTTCGCGAGGGCGAGACGTCCGAGGTCCGTGCCGGCCAGTGGCACGACTGGTGGAAGGCCGAGGACCACGACGCGCGCGTGATCGT
The DNA here is from genome assembly GCA_963810065.1 of uncultured Chloroflexia bacterium. Lineage (GTDB taxonomy): Bacteria > Chloroflexota > Limnocylindria > Limnocylindrales > CSP1-4 > CTSoil-043. The sequence continues at coordinate 362,134 of CAWELX010000007.1, forward strand.
GGAGGTGGAGCCGAGCGAGCGGTTCGCGCACATGCTGGAGACGCTGTTCGCCCTCGCGACTCGGCCACCGTGGCCAGCAGGGGACGCCACCGTTCCTGGCGCTCGTCGCCGGAGTTCTCCGACACGGTCCGAATTCGGGTTCGCAGCCGCGATGAGGGTGCTCTTCGCGGTGATCGCGCCACTCGGCGAGCGCGGCTACGGCACCTACCCGAAGCTCTTCGCGGCGTGCGGGCGTTCAACCGGGTCGATCCGGGCGGCAGTCTCAGCAGCCGCAGGAAGGGACCAGACGGATATGCCCTGACCCTGAGGGAGGCTCTGGGCGGCGAGCCGTCGGTACGGGGACCGGCCCCGCATGCAGCGTGATCGTCTCGTCCCGTGACCGCTGGTGCGCCGTTCCGGCTGCCGCGAGCTCCTGGGCAGGCCGTGGCGAGTCGGCCCGATGTCGCGTTCAGCTCGGCCGGGACGCTCGGCAGCGGACATCCGCCCGTCCGAGCCGCACGTTCGACTCCTCGGGTTCGTCACGGGCCTGGTCGCGGACGCGATGTACGGCGCGGCCATCAACCGGGGTCGTCGCTCGCTGGGACTCCCGGGCAGACGGAACGCGATGGCCCAGCTGCTCGGTCCTCGGATCCGATGGTCTCGACGTCGCGGGCGAGCGCCTGGCACCCGCCGGTCCGGACCCGATCGCGGCGACCGATCCAGTGCTCACAATCCTTCGCCCCGGCGCCCGGCTGAAGGCGACGCAGACCGGCTACATGCTCCTGCCGCCGAGCGAGACCCTGAGCCCCGATCTGCAACGGTTCCTCGATGCCGGGCCGCCGCCGGTCTACGCCGGATTCGGGAGCATGCCGGTCGGGAACCGCGAGCGGGTGAGCCGCATGCTCATCGAGGCGACGCGGGCTGCGGGCGCGCCTCGACCGTGCCTGGACTGGTGGACGAGATCGCCCGGCACATCGCCGACGAGGACGGCGACCCCGGCGCCCCCACGTGGCTTCGCCTCCACGGCTATGAGCCGCTCGCGCTCGCGGAGCGACGGAGCCCGACCGCCGCGGATGCTCGATCGAGCCGCCGGAGACCGCCCGGTGCACGTGATGAGCCGGACCTTTCACGAGTCCGCGGTCAGCTCGGCCGGTCTTGACGCCCTCGCGATCGGCCGTGGCACGCCCGACCCTCCCGGCGGGCGGATCGTGCGCGATCGGCGCGGCCGTCCGACAGGCGTCCTGCTCGAGGCGGCGCGGGCTGCGGGTCAGCGGCTCATCGTGTCGCGGGGTTGGGCGGAGCTCCTGGACCTGGGCGTGAGCGACGACTGCCTGTTCGTGGGCGACGAGCCACATGCCATGCTGTTTCCGCGGGTGGCCGCCGTGATCCATCACGGCGGCGCCGGGACGGTCGCGACGGCCGCGCGCGCCGGAGTCCCGCAGATCGTGCTGCCGCAGGCCGCGGACCAGTTCCTGTGGCGCAGCCAGGTCGTCAAGCTGGGCCTGGGGGGCCAAAGGCCCCGATCCTGCGCACGGCTTCTGCTCCGTCGCCATGCACGCGGCGGGAACGGTCGCGCGGGCGCGCGCTGGACGCGGACATCGGGCTGCCGCATTCCGGCGACGAGCACCCATGGCGCGACGGGCGCAAGCGGCGCTCGGGCAAAGGCCCCGATCCTGCGCACGGCTTCTTCTCCGTCGCTGGCGCAGGCGATTGCCGCGGTGTACGCCGATCCGACCTACGGGAGACGGGCCGCGACGATCGCCGCCGAGCTGCGCGCCGCGGGCGACGGCGTGGCGACGACCGTCAGGGCGGTCGTTGCCCCGGCCTCGCTGAGGGCGTAGGTTCGTCCCGCGCGGGCGACGAGCCGCGGTATCGCCCGTGGCTCTCGGGGAGATCGCCGTGCTGACCACGTGGAGCAGCGGCCACGTCGTGTTCGAGCGGGCCTGACCCGGGGCACCAGTGTGCGGAATGGCGCGCCCGGAGGGCATTGGGCGCGCAGGAACAACAAGCCCAACGGCCGACGAGAGCGGCCCGAGTTGGCGCGGGGTCCGCTGCGATACTTCGCGGGATGTCCCTTCCTTCGTCATCCGTGGACCCTGACCGGATCGCCGCCCTGCGGCTGACGGCGCAGCGCCTTGGCACCACACGTTCGGCGTCGCCCGCGGACGCGGTGCGCTGGATGCTGGCCGTCCAGGCGCAGGAGCTGCCGGGCGCGAAGTGGTCGCTGGGATTGCGCACCAATGGCGGCACGGAGGTTGCCGTGGACGCGGCGCTCGACGCTGGTGAAGTGGTCCGCTCCTGGCCGCTCCGCGGGACCCTCCACCTCGTCGCTGCCGAGGACATCGTCTGGCTGCTCTCGCTCACGGGATCGCGCCAGATCGGCGGCGCGACGTCCCGTCGCAGCGCGCTCGGGATCACGGACTCGGACATCGGGCGCGCCGAGGAGGCGGTTCGGGATGCCCTCGCAGGCAGGCGCGTTCTGCCCCGTGACCAGCTCCTCGCTCGAATCAGGGCGGGCGGCGTCGCGACGGATGGCCAACGGGGCTACCACCTGATCTGGCACCTGGCGCACGCGGGGACGCTCGTCATGGGCGCTGCCGACGGACGGGGCCAGGCGTTCGCACTGCTCGAGGACTGGGTCGCGATCCCGCCGGCCCTCGACCACGACGAGGCCCTCGGCGAGCTCGCCCTTCGCTATCTGCGATCCCACGGCCCCGCCAGCGACGCGGACCTGGCTCGGTGGGCAGGCATCCCCCTCGGCGAGGCTCGGCGGGGACGCGCCATCTGCGGCGCCGCGCTCGCGACGATCGAGCTCGGAGGCACGACCTACCACCTCGACCCCGAGGCGCTGGATCGCGAGACCGGTGTTGATCCCCTCCCGGTGACCCGGGCTCTCCTGCTGCCGGGCTTCGACGAGTACCTCCTCGGGTACCGGGATCGGTCGGCGGTCCTGGCACCCGAGCATGCCGACCGCATCGTTCCCGGCGGCAACGGGCTGTTCCGGCCGACGATCGTCGTCGACGGCCAGGTGGTCGGCACGTGGCGCCGGACGGCCCGCGGCGGGGAGATCCTGGTCGTTCCCGAGCTGTTCGGTCTGCCTGATGCCGAGCTGCTCGTGGGCCTCTCGGACGCGGCCAAGGCATACGGGTCGTTCCTGGGTCGGGACGCCCGCCTCGCCACCACCGAACCCGCCGCGCGCGGCGCATCACGCTGAGGTCACTCCACGATGGGCTGGCGGGCCCGGAGGGGTTGGGACGCGCAGGAACACACCACGCGGGGCATCCTCAGGACCGACGCAATCGGGCTCGCGCCCGCGCGTCATGCGACGGTGATGACGACGTTGCCGCGCTTGTGGTCCGTCTCGACGTATCGGTGGGCCGCCGCGATCTGTTCCAGCGGGTAGACCCGATCGATGACGGCCCTGATCGCCCCCGACTCCACGAGCGCCGCCAGGGCGGCGAGGTCGGCGGCGGCGAAGCCGGGGGTCCCATCGTCCACGGAGACGTACGTCCCTCCCGGCGCCACGGCCCGCCGGCAGGCGACCTTCAGCGGCGAGCTCCGTCGCTTCCCGACCGCGTCGAGGACGAGGTCCCAGGTCGCCGCGTCCGGCAGCGCCTCCACGGTCGTGTAGTCGAGCGCGGCGACGGCGCCCAGGGACGTCACCAGCTCGATGTTGTCGGGGCCGCAGACGCCGGTCACCTCGGCGCCCGCGTGCCGCGCGAGCTGGACGGCCGCGGTCCCGGCCGCCCCGGACGCTCCGTAGACCAGGACGCGCTGCCCACTCCGGAGGCCACCCCGCCGCAGGTAGTGCAGGGCCATGAGGCCCCCGTAGGCGATCGCGGCGGCCTCGTCGTACGTGGCGATGGCTGGGGCGATCGCGACGCTGCTGTCCTCCTTCAGGCACGTGTGCTCGGCGTACGCCCCGAAGCGGAGCTTGGTGAAGGCCCACACGCGGTCGCCCGGACGGAACCGCGTGACGGCCCTTCCCGCCTCCACCACCTCGCCCGAGAGGATCAGGCCGATGATCCGCCTCCGCGGGCGTCGGAAGCCCACCAGGACCCGGAACGGGATCTGGACGGCCAGCGGCGACATCGGGATGCCACTCCGGACGTACCAGTCGCTCGAGTTGACCGTCGAGGCGTGAATCCGCACGAGGATCTCGTTGTGCGCCGGGACCGGCGCCTGGACCTCCGCGATCCGCAGGACCTCCGGGGGGCCGTACCGATCGCACACGGCTGCCTTCATGCGGGTCACCTCGCGGCCGCGAGCGTGCCGGCCGTCCGGCCGGCGGTGACGCCGGCCTCGGGCGCGGTGTCGCCGACCGTGCTGAAGCCCCTGGCGATGAGCCAGACCGCCAGGACCATCTCCTGCAGGAACAACGGGAACGCCAGGAGCGGGGAGCTCGTCACGGGGCGGTCGGCGAACAGCGCCAGCACGCCCATGGCGGCCAGCAGGCCGATCGCCGCGATCCCCCAGCCCGACAGCCACCGCGGGATGAGCCGGGACCGGAAGAGGGCGGTGTAGTACAGGAAGGCACCGAGGCAGAAGGCGAACACGCCCGCCAGGGCGGCGTGTTCGCGCAGGCTCAGGAGAAGGCCGCCGATGGCGCCCAGCGCGGTCCGGTCGGCGGCTCCTGCCGCGACGGAGGCCTGGCCCAGCGTCGACAGGGACAGCAGGCACACGACGGCGACCAGGTACATGACCGCCTCCAGCGTCCGGAAGACGACGGATCCGAGGGCCAGGCCCGTGTCCGTCCTCCTGAGAACCGGGTACATCGCGACGGCGATCCCGGCGCACGCGAACGCCGCGATGAGCAGGAGCAGCGTGCCCGCTGCCACCCGGTCGGGCTCCGCGGAGACCCGGCTGAGGTAGTCGGCGCCGGTCAGGCCCGGACGGACCGCCGCACCGAGCAAGTCCGCCACGGTCGCGATGATGAACAGCACGCCCGTGAGCCGTGCGGCCCGTAGGTCGCTCATCTCTTCTCCTTCGATCACGCGGACGCCGTGTCCGCGTCCGTCATGCACGCCAGACTGCGGCGCGGCGGGGCACGACGGCATCGATGGGTTTCGTGATTCGGTCGTGAGCGAGCCGGCCACGGGCCGCCGACCGCCCGTAGTACCGTGCTTGTCACCATGGCCAGGCCCACCCGTCGCCGGGGCAACCTGCCGGCCGAGGCGACCAGCTTCGTCGGCCGCCGCCGCGAGCTCGCCGAGCTCCGGAAGAAGCTCGCCTCGGTCCGCCTGGTCACCCTCGTCGGCCCGGGCGGCGTCGGCAAGACCCGCCTCGCGGTCCGGATCGGGACCGATCTCGCGCGAGCCTTCCCGGACGGCGCATGGCTGATCGAGCTCGCCGACGTCCGGGACCCGGGCCTGGTCGACAACGCGGTTCTCGCGGCCCTGGACCTGCGGGACCAGGCAGCGACCCAGCCGCGCGCCCTCCTGCTTGCCCACCTGCAGGCCCGGAAGCTGCTGATCCTGGTGGACAACTGCGAGCACCTGCTCGACGCGGCCGCGCTGCTCGTGACCGATGTCCTCAAGGCCGCACCGGGCGTGCGGGTGGTTGCCACGAGCCGGGAGCCGCTGTCGGTCACGGGCGAGCACGTGATCCCGATCCCACCGCTGGAGCTGCCCCGCGCGCAGGGCGACGAGACCATCGACCAGCTTCGCCTCAACGAGTCGGTCGAGCTCTTCACCGAACGGGCGGCAGCGGCCTCGGGCCGGTTCGAGCTGACCACCTCCAACCGGATGGCGGTCGTGGACGTCTGCCGGCGGCTCGACGGTCTGCCCCTCGCGATCGAGCTCGCGGCGGTCAGGACGCGGGTCCTGTCCGTGGAGCAGATCGACGATCGCCTGGCGGACCGGTTCGGCCTGCTCACGGGAGGAAGTCGCGCGGCCCTGCCGCGCCACCAGACGCTGCGGACCGCCATCGAGTGGAGCCATGACCTGCTGGGGCCGGAGGAGCGCACGCTCTTCCGGCGCCTGTCCGCCTTCGCGGGACGGTTCACCCTGGACGACGTCGCGTCGGTGTGCGCGTTCGACGACGTGCCGCCGGCGACCGTCCTGGACAGGCTGTCATCGCTGGTCGACAAGTCGCTGGTGCTGAAGGACGACGTTCAGGGCATCGCGTGCTATCGACTGCACGAGTCGATGCGCGAGTTCGCCGGCCTCCGGGCGCGGGAGACGGGCGAGGAGGAGACGGTCGAGCTCCGCTGCATCGAGCACTTCGTCGCGAGGGCGCGGACCAACGCCGAGCTGCACCGATTTCGGCTCGTGGAATGGCTCGGGTGGACGGACGTCGAGATCGACAACATCCGCTGGGTCCTCCGGCGCTGCCTCGTGCGCGGGGACATCCCGCGTGGGTCCGATCTCGCCGTCTCCACAGGCTGGTACTGGATCACGCGTGCGACGACGGAAGGCGTGCGGTGGCTCGATGAGCTCCTCGCGATGAGCGAAGGCGACCCGGAGGCGCGCGCCCCCGGCCTCGCCTTCATGCGCGGCTTCCTCGCCGTCCTGCAGGTCGATCCGGCCACGGCTCGGCCACTCCTCCAGCAGGCGGCCGAGTCGGAGCGGGAGGCCGGCCGCCTCGGCCCGCTGACGAACGCGCTGGCGATGGCATCGGCCGCCGCGAATATGGCCGGCGACCGGACGTCCGCGCTGCGCCTCCTCGACGAGGCGAGAGACGCGTCGGCGGACCTGGATGACGTCGAGGCCCTCAGCTCGGTGCTGCAGGCCCGGGTCTTCGACGGGTTCCTCGGAGGCGACCTGGCGGCAGTCGCCTCGGCGTCCGCCGAGGGCGTCAGTCTCAGCCGCCGGGCGGGCGACCTGTACCGGCTCGACATCTGGCTGATGAACCTCGGCATCGCCGCCCTGGCCGCGGGCCGGCCCGACGAGGCGAGGCCGCTGGTCGCGGAGGCGCTGCCGATCGCGCGTCGGATCGACGACCGGGTGGCGCAGTTCCACCTGCTCGACGCATCGGCGTGCCTCGCGGCCGGATCCGGGCAGGCGCGGCTGGCGGCACAGCTCCTCGGGGCAGCGGCCACCATCGGCGCTGGTGCCGGCGCGCGCGTCATGCCCTTCCTGGCGCCGCCCGTGGAGCAGGCCGAGTCGGCCGCGATCGCGGCGCTGGGGCGATCCCGGTTCGACGCCGCCCTCCTCGTCGGGAGTCGCCTGGACCGGGACGCCGCCGTGCGCCTCGCGCTCGGCGGATCCAGCGAGGCCACCAGCGACGCCCCAGAGCGCGCCGGCACCGGCCTGCTCTCCAGGAGAGAAGATGAGGTCGCGCGGCTGGTGGCGGACGGGCTGACCAACAAGGAGATCGGGGCGCGCTTGTTCATATCAGAGCACACCGTGGACAGCCACGTCCGCGCCATCCTGAACAAGCTGGGGTTCGACTCGCGCGCGCGGATCGCCGCCTGGGTGGCGGCGAACGAGTAGCGGCGCCCGCGGCGAGCCGGCGCGGAGACGCCCGCGCCGGCCGGCCTCGCCCGGCCGGGCCTGGGCCCGGCAATCGGCAATCGGCGGCCATCGCGGACCACCGACGTGGGCGACTCGCTACCGGGTCACGAATCCCGTCGATGTCATGGCTCCCCGGGGCGTCCCATGCTGCCGAGCATGGTCGAGGAGCTTCGGATCCACCGCGTGGAGGTCAGCTTCCTGGGAACACCTCCGACGGGGCAGGTCGAGCGGGCGTCGGGAGTCAGCGACGTGGCCGTGGAGGGCTCGAACCTGCGCTGCCTGGTGTGCGGCAGCTTCCAGCCGTTCCTCGAGGCGCTCCGTGGTCACGAGGTCGTCAGCCTCACCTCGATGCCGACCGGTCTCTCTGCGGACGTAGGTCGGCCGCCTGTCGGGGGGTGACGGCGTCGTCCGTCGTCCGCGCCGAGGGGAGCCGGCGCGCCCCATGGAGACAAGAGGCTTGCCATTCGGGACTGTCTGACGTACGCTACAGCATACAATGAAGAGTATCGGTGTGACGGAGCTTCGCCAGCGGACGGCCGAGATCCTCGAGGCACTGCGCGACGCCGAGGAGCCAGTCGCCATCCTGCAGCGTTCGCAGACGACCGCCTACCTGGTCGATGCCAGGCGCTACGAGGCCGACCGGGTGGAGCTGCGGGCCGCGCGTCGCGCCCTGTTCCTGCGCGAGGTCCGGGAGGCGGAGGCCGAATACGCCGCCGGCGACTCGACGGCGTACGAGGACATGGACGCCCTGCTCGACGACCTGCGCGGCTGACGGCACCGGCGTGCGGGTCATCGCATCGTCCCGGTTCCTACGGCGGGCAAGGAAGCTGAAAGGCCCGCGGGACGAGCTGCTCCGAGCGGCTCTGCGGCGCTTCGCAATCGACCCCCAGGACCCGCTGCTCCGGACACCCAAGCTCAAGGGCGATCTCGGCGACTACTGGGCATTCCGCGTCGACGACGACCTGCGGGTGCTGTTCCGCTGGGAAGGCGACACTTGTTTCCTCGTCGCGCTCGGCACCCACGACGAGGTCTACTGATCCCGCTGGTCCAGGCGACGCTGCACGTGCGAGCGGTCTGGTGCGCATGACGATGGCGCGCCCGGAGGGCGTCGAGCGCGCAGGAACAACAACGGGTTGAGCCGCGTTGACGCCAGCCACAGGGCTTCCCGGCTCGGCCGCAGGCGCGACTGGTTGGCGTGAACCGTCGTCGTCCGGCGATCAGGCTCCCTGCAGGGCCCGCTCGATGCCGTCGAGGATGAGGTCCAGCCCGTACTCGAACTCGGCGGCGTAGTCGAACCCGGACGCGAGCAGCTCGGCCCCCACGCGCACGAAGCTCGGGTACTCGTCCCCCGGCACCTGGGCGAGCAGCTCCTCGCCCACCGCCGCCAGCTCCTCCGCGTTGCTGAACGGGAAGCTCGTTTCCTGGAGGGCGAACCCAAGGACGTAGCTGTCGACGAGGTTGGAGGCGTGCGTCGCCATGGCCGCGGAGAACCCAGCGTCGAGGAGGACGGCGAGCATCTCATCGTGGCTGCGGAGGTTCGACGGGCCGGGTGCCATGCGGGACTCCATGAGGGTGATCGCCCAGGGATGGCGCCGCAGGGCAGCCCGGGTCGAGATCGATCGCGCGCGGAGCACCAGGCGCCAGCTCGAGCGATCCGCCGGCAGCTCGATCTCGGCGAAGACGAGGTCGACGATCCCGTCGAGGATGTCGTCCTTGTTCCGGACGTGCCGGTAGAGCGACATCGCCTCGACGCCCAGCCGCCGGCCGATCGCCTGCATCGTCAGCGCCCCGATGCCGCCCTCGTCGGCCAGCTCGATGGCGGCCTGCAGCACGCGCTCCCGGTTGAGCGGCACGCGCTTCGGCGTCGTACGGGGTGTCATCAACGGTCTCCTCGAGTGCTCTTGACACCATTGTAGCTTATGACGTATGCTTACGTCATAAGCAACCCGCCATGAACACGAGGAGAGATCGGTGCAGGCAATCGTCGGGGAGCGCTACGGCGGACCGGAGGTGCTCGTGAGTCGCGACATCGAGCGCCCCGGGGTCGGTGAGCGCGAGGTGCTCGTCCGCGTCCATGCCGCGGGGCTCCACATCGGCGACGTCTTCGGCGTCCGGGGATCGCCGTTTCCAGCTCGGTTCACCAGCGGCCTGCGCGGGCCGAAGTTCGGTGTGCCGGGGTTGGACATCGCTGGGACGGTGGAGGCGACCGGCAGCGCGGTGACAAGGTTTGCGCCCGGTGACGAGGTCCTCGGCACCTGCACGTGGCCGTCATCCGGCGCTTGCGCCGAGTACGCGCGGGCCGCGGAGGACGCGCTCGTCCACAAGCCTGCCGGCCTGAGCTTCGAGCAGGCCGCGGCCATCCCGACATCGGCGTCCGCGGCACTCCACGGCCTCCGCGATGCGGGCCGGCTGCAGGCCGGTCAGCGGCTCCTCATCAACGGCGCGTCAGGCGGCGTGGGCACGTACGCGGTGCAGATCGCCCGTGCGTTCGGCGCCGAGGTCACCGGCGTGTGCGGCCCGAACAATGTGGACCTGGTGCGCTCGCTTGGCGCGCGCCACGTCATCGACTACACCCGGGAGGATTTCACCCGGGGCACCGCGCGCTACGACGTCATCCTCGACAACATGGAGAACCACTCCCTCGCGGACACTCGACGTGTGTTGGCGCCCGAGGGCACCCTCGTCCTCATGAGTGGCACGGGCGCGAGTGGCGTGGCGCTGCTGGTCCGGCTGATCCGGCCGGTCATGCTGAATCCCTTCGTGAAGCACAGCCTGCGCCGGCCCTTCTCCGTCCCGAACCGGCAGGATCTCGAGGCCCTCACCACAATGGTCGAGGAGGGGACGCTCAGGCCGGTCATCGACGCGACCTACCCGCTGCTGGAGACGGCGGCGGCCGTCCGCCACATCGAGGCGGGGCACGCACGAGGGAAGGTCGTCGTCGCGATCTGAGACCCGGTGACCACCACGATGTAGCAGAACGAGGCAACAGGAACCATGACGGATGTGAGGGTCATCCTCTCCGGGCTGTGGGTCGCGGTGATGCTGACCTACCTCCTGGGGGATGTGCTGCGCATCTTCGCCGGGGACGTGACGCCGGGGGAGATCGGGGGCCGCAAGGCGAGCCAGGGAATGTGGCTGGGGATCGCCGTGATCATGCTGATCCCGATCATCATGGTCGTCTTGTCCCTGACGTTGCCGTATCCGGCAATCGGCTGGGTCAACATCGTCGTGGCGGTGCTCGTCGGTGTCTTCAATCTCTTCGGCTTGCCATACAAAGGCCTCTACGACAACTTCCTGATCGTCGTGAGCTTGGTCTTCAACGCATTGACGGTCTGGTACGCATGGACGTGGGTCTCTACAGCTGCCTAGCCTCGTCGCTCATGGGACCCGAGCCCAGACGTCCAGGAAGCCAGGGCCGCCCTTGCGGCCGCGACCTATGACCGCGTCGTCGCCGCGGGCCGGTCGATCGTCTGGCGCGCCTGACGCCGGATGCTTGCTCGAGCAGCCTGCCGCACGCTCTGCCGCAGGTTGGCATGGCGCGCCCGGAGGGCGTCGGGCGCGCACGAACAACCACGAAGCCCGCGCGTCGTGGACGAGCGGCCCTGGCGTACGCTTGTCATCGTGGCGGCTCTGACAGACCTCCAGCTCCTGGGCGAGTTCGCCTTGCGAGCCGGCTCGCGCGTCGTCCTCGACGAGTCCTGGAAGCGGGGCAGGGCCAAGAGCCTGCTGAAGATCGTCGCCCTGGCCCCCGGCCATCGTCTACATCGCGAGCAGGTGACGGAGGCTCTGTGGCCTGAGCTGGACCCCGATGGGGCGATGAACCAGCTCTATAAGAGCCTCCACTTCCTGAGGGCCGAAATGGCTCTGTTCGGGCTGCCGTCTCCGCTCGGCATCGTCGACCAGCATGTCTCGCTCGACGGAGCCATCGATGTCGACGCGGACCGCTTCAGGAGACGTGCCGGCCTCGCGCGTCGCGGAGAGACTGTCCGACGACGGGTCGCCGAGGCGATCGCGACCTATCCGGGCGAGCTGCTGCCGGGTGATCGACTCGAGGAGTGGACGACCGCGCCGAGGGAGGAGCTGGCGCGGCTCCACCGGGAGCTGCTCGTGGAGCTCAGCCGGCTCGAGCACGCGCAGGGCGACGATCGAGCGGCGATCTCGGCCCTCCGCCAGGTGCTCCAGGGCGATACGACTGACGAGCACGCTCACCGCGCGCTCATGCGCCTGTTCGCCTCCACGGGCGACCGCGGCCAGGCCCTCCGCCAGTACCACGCGTGTCGCGACGCGCTCCGGCGCGAGCTGGACGTCGACCCGTCGCCGGAGACCGAGGCGCTGCACCGCAGCATCCTCGAGGAGAGCGTCGCCTCGGCTGAGGACGTGGGCGCCGCACGGGCGACGCTGCTGGAGGAGCTCGCCGACGCCATGCGCCGGGCCGGCGAAGTGGACCACAGCACGCCGCTGTACGAGCAGGCGCTGGAGGTCTTTCAGGCCGCAGGCGATCCACAGGGAGCGCTGCGCGTCGGCGGCAAGGCGGCACTCGGACAGCTGCTGCGCGGCGACATCGCAGCTGCCACGCGGCTCGTCGACGCGACGCGTCGCGGCCTCGGCGAACAGTCACCCGCCTACGTGACGGCCCGGACCTACTACCTGCTTGCGCAGCTCCGGTGGCACAGCGGCCGGTACGCGGAGGCGCTCGCCGCGGCCGAACGCTCGCTGGCCGCCGCCATCGAGGGCACGGACGTGCCGCAGCAGGCCGCCGCGCTCGAGATCCTGGCGCTGGCCTGCCATGCGCTCGGGGATTGGCGTCGCGGAGTCAGCGCAGAGGTCCGCAGGCATTCCCTCGCCATCGAGGACGGGTTCCGTGTCGACGAGGCCTTCGAGGGGCACCTCTGCCTGTGGGAGTACCACCTCTACGGCGACCGCCCGTACGCCGAGGTCGAGCGGTCGGTCACGGAGGCCCTCGCGCAGGCCGAGGCCGTGGGCGACCTCCGCGCGATGGCCGTGTGCGAGCACGCCCTCGGCTCCCTGCACTTCGTCGTGGGCCGCTGGCACGATAGCCGCGACGAGCTGGCGCGCAGCGTCCGGCTCGCCCGTGCGGTAGGCGCCTCCCAGGCGGCGATCATCGGCGAGCAGCGCCTCGGCCTGCTGGAGACGGCGGTCGGGCAGTCCGCCGATGGGCGCAGACGGCTCGAGCGTGTCCTCGCGGAGGCTCGGGACGCCGACAGCCTCATCACGCACCACCACAGTCGCACGCGCCTTCTCGCGGCCCTGGCGCGCACCCATCTCCAGGCGGGCGCGCTCGACGACGCGAGGGCGAGCGTCGACGAGGCATTCGCCGCGCAGCGCGACCTGGGCGGATGCGTGTCGTGCGACGCCCTGCTCTACCCGACGGCTGTCCCCGTGTACCTGGCCACCGGTGCCATCGATCGCGCGTCGCAGGCCTCGAGCCAGGCGGACGTCACCGCGGGCGCCTTTGGGAGTCGTGCGTGGATCGCGGCAGCCGATCACGCGCGGGGTCTGCTGCTCGCGGCGCAGGACGAGGGCGAGAGGGCCGACGCGTCGCTGTCCGCCGCAGCGTCGACCTTCGAGGGCCTCGGCCAGCCGTACGACCTCGCGCGGACGCTCACCGCGCTCGCCTTCGTGCGCTCGCGCACGCCGCGGCGGCTCGCCGGCGCGGCCGGGCTCCGCCGGCGCGCCGGCGAGCTCTACCGGACCATCGGTGCGCAGCCTGACCCGGAACGTGTCCGACTTGTCCTCGGCCGGGCACGAGGAAGGTCCGGGGAAGGTCCCGTCTCCTAGCGTCGCCCTCGATCCGCAGTCGAGGTGCTCCCTGTCGCACGTCGTCTGGATCATTCACCGGACGCAGGAGATCAAGCCATGACCGATCCAGTGCGCGAGCTCCACCTCACCGCCGACGCGCGCGTCTCGTGCGAGGCGCTCTACGACATGCTCGCCGATGCCGATACCCACCTCGGCTGGGCGGGCCGCCAGCAGCCGTCGTACTTCCGCCTGCTCTCGCTTCACGCCCCCGACTCCCGACTGATTGCCGGCGCCACCTTCTCGAGCACCGGCTCCATCCCGGGTTCGGGTCGACGCTTCGACGACCGATCGCGCGTCACCGTCGCGGAGCGTCCATCGGCGTTCGAGTTCGTCACCGAGGCCACGGTCCCGGGCCGGCGTCCGATGCGGGCGACATTCCGCCACCGGTACGAGCTCGAGGTCAACGGCGACGGCTGCCGCGTGCACTACACCTTCCGTCAGGAGGATCTCGTCGACCCCATGCTGCGGCTCAGTCTGCCGATCATCCGCGACCTGAGCTGGAAGGTGGGCATGCCGATGATGATGCGGCCCGGCCTGCGGAACCTCGTCCGAGCCGCCGAGGCCCGGGCGGCGGGCCCGCTCGTGCTGGATCAGGCGGGGTGACCCATACCGGCGCTGCTTGCGCCGATCCGGATCGTCGGTCGGACCCTGCTCACGCCAACCAGGAGCACACGATGCGCATCACGCCGGTCGCGCCCGAAGAGGCCACGGGCGCTGTTCGCGACCTCTACGAGCATGATCTCGCGGCGAAGGGCTTCATCGCGAACTACACGCTGCTCTTCAGCCTGCGGCCGGACGCCTTTCGCGCCTGGCGGCAACTCGTCGGTGCGGTCATGAGCACCATGGAGCCGCGCCGCTATGAGCTGGTGACCCTCGCGGCTGCGGAGGCGCTGTGGTCGCGGTACTGCGTCGCCGCGCACGGCGCCATCCTCGAGTCCGCGTTCATCGACCGCCCGCAACTGGAGGCGATCGTCCACGATTTCCGTCAGGCGGGCCTCACCCCGCTCGAGGTCGCGGTCATGGCGTTCGCCGAGAAGATCGCGCTGCGCGCCCATGCGGTGACAGACGCCGACGTCGACCAGTTGCGCATCCTGGGGCTCGGAGATGCAGAGATCCTCGACGTCGCCCTCGCTGCGGCCGCGCGCTCCTTCTTCAGCAAGACGCTCGACGCACTGGGCTGCGAGCCTGATGAGGCTCTCGCCGGCACTGCGCACCTGCTCGACTTCGCGCACCGCGACGAACCCCACGCGACGCGGCCCTGACGGGTGACCGGTCGCGGACCCGATGTCTCAGCGGCTGGCGCGCCCGGAGGGCGTTGGGCGCGCACGAACAACGCGTCGGGTCGGACCGGGCGAGGTAGCTGAGGTGAGCCAGGAAGTTGGGTGATCACGAGGAGCGGCATGCCCCCCGCGGGGCTGACGACCCTGCTGCGGGCCCGCCGCCTGCACGACCTCAAGGTCGGCGCCGCCCACGCCCACACGGGCGTGCTCTCCATCGCCGACGGGCAGGAAGTCACGGCCGTCGCCTCGACACCGGCGAGAACCTCTCGACCCACGGCATCGAGCCCGATCGGCGGCGCTGGCGCAGCCAACGACGAGACCCCGGCCGATGGCCGGGGTCTCGGCAGACCGGTGATCACAGGTGTCACGGATGACGCGACTCCTCCGTCGCCGATCTCGCAACTCAAGCCAAGTCCGACCGCCTACGGATCCTGTCCGTCCGCCCAGGAGGCACGCTCGGCCGCCCTGAAGAGGATCAGCGCGTCCCGCTCTGCCGTTGTGGGCTCGACCATCGTCGCGGCGGACCGCTCGGCCGCCCTGAAGAGGATCAGCGCGTCCCGCTCTGCCGTTGTGGGCTCGACCATCGTCGCGGCGGACCGCTCGGCCGCCCTGAAGAGGATCAGCGCGTCCCGCTCGGCGATCCGGTCGGGTGTCATGGGGGCAGAGCCGGGCACCGCGACCGCCGCCGGACCTGCATCGGCGGCAGCAAGGATCGGCTGCCGTCCGACGATCACGCCCACCGCGAATGTAGCCGCGGCGATCGTTGCCAGCGCTCGCGGCCGAACTGCCCAGGTACGTCCGCGCTGAAGGTTCACTGCCGGTGTGGCCATCACGTCTTCCTCACTACCCGCGACCACGGGCGTGGTCGCAGGCCCCACCGTCGGAGGTGGCGGTTGCAGCACGGCTGCAAAACCGTCACAGTCGGCTGCAGCGTAGGTGGGGGGGCGGAATGGAGTTCAGGATCCTGGGGCCTCTCGAGGCTCGCGCGGAGGACCAGTCCGTCGCGATCCGGGGCCGGATGCAGCGCCAGCTGCTCGCCATCCTCCTCGTCAGCACGAACCAGACCGTATCCTCCGATCGTCTCATCGACCGCCTGTGGGGCGACGACCCCCCACCGAGCGCGCTCAAGACCCTCCAGGCACACCTCTCACGACTGCGGACCGCGCTCGAAGACGGGGCCGTGCAGACGCCCGAGACGCCGGGCGGGCTGCTGCGCTCGACTCCCACGGGCTACTCCCTCGCGGTCCGCCCCGGCGACCTCGACTCGGCCCGGTTCGAGGCGCTCGTGGAGGAGGGTCGGACATCGCTCGCGGCGGGTGATCCAGCGCGCGCCGCGACGACGTTTCGTGCCGCGCTGGGCTTGTGGCATGGTCCAGCCCTGGCGGAGTTCGCCGATGAGCCCTTCGCACAGCCGGAGATCGCCCGCCTCGAGGAGCTCCGGCTGACGGCGCTCGAGGAGCGTGTCGAGGCCGATCTCGCCTGCGGGCGCCACGCGACGCTCGTCGTGGAGCTGGAGAGGCTCGTCGAGGAGCACCCGTTCCGGGAGCGACTGCGCGCCCAGCGCATGCTGGCGCTGTACCGCTCGGGGCGCCAGGCCGAGGCACTCCAGGTGTACCAGCAGGGCCGCCGAATCCTGGCGGAGGAGCTCGGTCTCGAGCCTGGTCGCCCGCTGCAGCTGCTGGAGCGCCGGATCCTGGAGCAGGATCCCGAGCTCGACCCGCCGGCACCGGCGGTGTCGCCCACCGTGTCACCGGTCGCGCCGGTCCGGGCGGGTCGTCGGACGACCCTGGCAGTCGTCGGGAGCGTCCTCGTGGTGGTCGCCGTCGTCGCAGGGCTCCTGATGATGCAGGCACCGTGGCGCGGCGACTCGGTGGCGTCCGCACACGCCCTCCTGCTCGACGCGGCGACCACTCGCGTGACGGGTCGTGTCCCCCTCGGCACGACGCCGTCGAACGTCGCTGTCGGGGAAGGGTCCGTCTGGGTGATCGACGCCGATGACAAGACGATCTCGCGGATCGATCCCGCGACGCTGGAGGTCGTACGCACGTTCGCGACGGGCTCCACGCCGACCGACATCGCCGTCGGTTTCGGGTCCCTGTGGGTCGGCGACGGAACAAGCCCGGCGACGTCCGACGTGGAGGGAGGTCCACCGGCGAGCATCTCGCGATACGACCCTTCGTCGGGCCTTGTCGTCGCGACCATCGAGCTGCCCGCGCGGTCCGCGGGTCGGCGGAGTGACGACGTCGGCGGGGTGAGCCGACAGCACATCGCCGTGACCCACGATGCGGTGTGGGCCATCAACGCAGACCACACCGTCTCGCGCATCGACCCGCGGACGAACACCGTGGTCGCGAGCGTCGAGAACGTCACAGCGCTGAACATCGCGACGGGCGGCGGCCGCGTCTGGGTCGCAGAGGGCGACAGTGTCGCCGAGATCGACCAGGCTCGCCACGCGGTGGCGCGACGGATCCAGGTCACCGAGAACGTGCTCGCCGGCATCGCGGTGGGTGCTGGTGCCGTCTGGGCGGCCGACCCGCTCGGGGGCCGCGTGTGGCGCGTCGAGATGCAGCCGGGCCTCGAGAGGCGAGCCTACGACGTCGGTACCTGGGTCTCGGGCGTGGCGTTCGGGGACGGCGCCGTGTGGGCGACCAACGAGATCGCCGACCTCGTCTACCGGATCGATCCGGTGACGGATGACGTCACCGAGGTCACGGCGGCCACGTCCCCACGCGGCGTGGAGGCCGGCGACGGCGCCGTCTGGATCACGGCAGGTCGTCCCCCGTCGCCGGACGCGGGCCTTCCGCAGGCCGTCTGCGGTGAGATCGCCTTCGACGGGGGCGGCGCGCCGGACCTGCTGATCGTCTCCGACCTCCCGCTGAAGGGCGAGATGCGCGACTTCACGCGACCCATGGTCGACGCCATCCGGCTCGTCCTCGAGCAGCGAGGGTACGAGGCAGGCGCGTTCTCGGTCGGATACCAGTCCTGCGACTCGTCCACGGCACAGTCCGGGATCTCCGACATCTTCCGCTGCGGTTCGAACGCGAAGGCCTACGCGCGCAACCTCGACGTGGTCGCGGTCGTCGGACCCGTCTTCTCCTCCTGCTCCTTCCAGCAGATCCCGATCACGAACGCCGCTCCCGGCGGTCCGCTCGCCATGATCAGCCCATCCAATACCTACGACGGGCTCACCGACGACGAGAGCCTGTACCCCACGGGAACCCGGAACTACGTGCGCATCGCAGCCGCTGACCGCATGGGCGGCGCGGCCCAGGTCAAGCTCGTGCGGCAGCTCGGGAGCACCAGGACGTTCGTCGTCACCTCGAGCGCCGACGACTACGGAGCGGTCTACCAGGATGGCCTGCTGGCCGCGGCGCGAACGCTCGGCGTCCAGGTCGTCGGCTCGACCGTCTACGAGGCCGAGGCGACGGGCCACGGCCGCCTGGTGCGCGAGGTCGCCCAGGCCGGACCCGACTCGGTCATCATCGTCGGCGTCCTGACCCCGGGTGGGACGAAGCTCGTCCGCGAGCTGCGCGGAGTTCTGGGACCAGACATCCCGATCGTGGCCCCCGACGGGTTCGCGTTGCCCACCGATCTCGTCGAGCTGGGCGGTTCGGCGGTCGAGGGGCTCTACGTCACCCAGTACGGGGTCCCGAACAGTCACCTGCCCCCGCGGGGACAGCGGTTCCTCGAGGCGTTCGTGGCCGCCGGGCACGCCGACCCCGGTCCCGACTTCGCCGCCAGCTACGCCGCCCAGGCTACGGAGATCCTGCTCGACGCGATCGCCCGCTCCGATGGGACGCGTGCGTCGGTCGCCCGCGAGGTCGGACAGACCGTCGTGGTCGACGGGATCCTCGGCGACATCCGGTTCGATCCGCACGGCGACCTCCTGCGAGCGCCGTACACGGCCCATCGCCTGGTCGGTGGTGAGCTCGTCGTCGACCGGGTCGTGATCGTCGACCGGGAGCTCGTGGGCGACTAGCAGGCGCTGTCCGCGGGACGCTGCAGGACTGAGCCGCACGGCGTCCAGGAGGCCTCGCGCTGCCTCAGGTCTTCATGGCGCGCCCGACAGTGCCGCAACACATGACACTGGCGCGCCCGGAGGGTGTTGGGCGCGGGACAGCAACCTACGAGGTCCCGATCGAGGGCCGGGATGAGTGGCTGGCCGCGGCGAGGCGGCTTGCGTGAGGGAGCGGGCTCGGGCTGGTAGGGGTTCCAGCCGGGCCGCCACGGACCGCGAGCTCGCGGTGGTCGCCGCCGTCGTTGCGGCCGGCTCAGAGAAGGAGGCCGCCCACCGCCTCGGCCTGTCGCACTCGACCGTGAAGCACCACCTGGCGAATGCGCGGTCCAAGGTCGGCGCGACGACCACGGCGCAGCTCGTGTGGATCCTGGCGCCGCGGTTGCCGGAGACGGCGAGTCTCGCTTGCGAGCCCTCCGGCAGGTCCGAAGAAGCGGAACGCGGGTCGTAGCGGTATGGTCCGAGGCGATCCGTCGAGGCGGCGAGCGCGATCACGCCGCTCCGACAGCACGCAACCTGGGGGGACAACGGATATGGCGGACACGAAGGCATCCACCAAGCGGACCAGCTCGGCGAAGACGTCCGGCAACGCGTTGAGCGACGTAGAGCGCGCCGCGATGGCCGAGACTATCCGGGAACGAAAGAGGTCGGCGAAGCTTAGCCCGGAGGAGGCGCGCGTCCAGGGCGAGGCCGACGTCCAGGCCAAGATCGCCGAGATGGCGGAAGACGATCGGGCGATCGCGGCGCGCATCCACGAGATCGTCATCGCGGCCGCGCCGCACCTCGTGCCCCGGACCTTCTACGGGATGCCGGCATACGCCAGGGACGGCAAGGTGATCTGCTTCTTCCAGGCGAAGGCGAAGTTCAAGGTGCGCTACTCGACCCTCGGCTTCCAGCCCGACGCGCGGCTGGACGACGGGGAGATGTGGCCGGTCGCTTTCGCCCTGACGAGCCTGACGGAGGCGGGCGAGAAGCGGATCGCCGAGCTGATCAGGAAGGCCGGCGGCCAGGTGGCCGAGTGATGTCACGCGCCAGAGTCCAGTTCTTCTCGGTTTCGCTCGACGGCTTCGGTACCGGCGAGGGGCTGAGCCTGGACGCGCCCTTCGGCCACGCCGGGGATCGGCTGCACGAATGGATGTTCGCCACCCGGTGGTGGCACGAGATGGTCGGCGAGCCGGGCGGCAGCGGCGGCATCGACGACGCCTTCCTGCGGCTGCACGATCCGGGGCATCGGCGCCGAGATCATGGGCGCCGGGAAGTTCGGCTATCCCGGCTGGCACGAGGACCCCGAGTGGAAGGGCTGGTGGGGTCCCAAGCCGCCGTTCCACACGCCGGTCTTCGTCCTCACCCATCACCCGCGCGCGTCGATCGAGATGGAGGGCGGCACGACATTCCACTTCATCGACGCCTCGCCCGCCGAGGCGCTCGAGACGGCCCGTCAGGCCGCGGACGGCCAGGACGTCCGCATCGGCGGCGGTCCCACGACGATCCGCGAGTTCCTCGCCGCCGGGCTCGTCGACCACATGCACGTCGTGGTGGTCCCGATCCTGCTCGGCCGAGGCGTACGCCTCTGGGACGGGCTGGAGGGCCTCGAGAAGGACTACGCGATCGAGGCGACCTCCTCGCCCAGCGGAGTCACGCACGTGACGTTCACGCGGCCAGGCATTTGACTGGCAGCGCGAGGCGGTTGGTGCCGGATGGAACCGAGGCAACAGGAGGAACCGTGAGCGCACGCGTCCTCGCCGCCGTCTTGGTCCTCGGGCTCGGGCTCACAGGCTGCGCTACCCCCGCTCCAACGCTCATCACCGGATCGCCCGCCGTCACGCCGACCTCGGCACCGAGCATCGAGCTCCAGTCGCCGAACACGACCTCGCCCGCGAAGCCGACTCCTTCCGCGGCAACACCCGCTGACACGGTGCCTCCTTCGGTCACCACCCTCGCGCCCATCCCGACGGGTTGCTCGCCCTCGGGGCCGCCCGACAGGATGACGGTCACGAACCTCGACGGTTTCACCGACGGCGTTCATTTTCTGGGGCACTCGCCGGTCTGGACGTGGGGGTTGCCCGACGACGGCGTCATGCAACTCCCGGCAACGTCCGGCAGCGACGCCCGATTCCCGAACCTCAAGGTGATGTGGATCGTCGGCCCGGACGAGACGCAGCCGGTCACGATCCGTGGTCGCGAGCGGACCACCGGCAGCCCCCTCTGGTTCCAGGTCTACCCGTCGAACACGGCGGCAAGCCTGCCGTCGTCGTACACCACGACGCTCACGCTCGATCCGGCGGCCCCCAATCGCGGCTACGCACAGAACGACCGCGGGACCTGGTTGATCTGGGGAGTCGGTGTCGGCGCACGGACTGCGGGCTGCTACCTGACGACGGTCAGCTCGAGCAAGGGCAGCTGGACGATCGAGCTCGCCATCGGTAGCTAGGGCCGGAAGCCGCCCGCAAGTAGGGCACGAACATCGGCAACCCACGGGCATGGCCCAATCGGCCAACTAGTAACCGCGGCCGTCCGCCCGCACGCTAACCGCATGACGGCGCGCTGGTCAGATCCACACCGACTCCCGGTTCCCCCCACCGGGTACGTCCGCGCCGTCAACTCCTTCGCGGCGGCGCGATGAGCGGTGACCAGCCCGGCGTGATTGCGATCACGCAGCGCGAGCTCCTGCTCGAGATGCGCGAAGACATCCGCGGGCTCAAGGCGACCGTCGACGCGATCGCACGGGACCAGGCGCTCGGGGTCGAGCGCCGGGCCACCATGCAGCGGCTCCGCCGACAGCATCGTCAGCCGGCTCGACGAGCACGACCGCGAGCTCGACGACCTGCGCCGCTGGCGCGACCGGGCGGATGGCGCGATGGTCCTCGCCCGCTGGGCCCTCGGCGCGTCGCTTGTCTCCCTTGTCGCCGTCGGCATGCAGCTGGCCGCCGCCATCGCCAAGGCCGTCAACCCCTCCCTCCCATGACAGGAGGCTCCCCTGTGACCGACGACCTCACCACGTACGGCCTCGGCGCCCTACCCGACCCACCCGACGAGCGCGACTACTCGGTCTCCGCGCTCTACGCGTCCGAGGGCTTGGTGGCATCGGTCGTCCTGCCGACCCGCTACGCCGCGCCCGGGATGCCGGCCGTCCTCGACCAGCACGCGACCCCGATGTGCGTCGCCTACTCGTCGTCGGCGATGAAGGCCTGGCAGGACCGCCGCGACCAGGCCCGCTTCTTCGACTTCGACGAGCCGCGCTTCTTCGCCGAGATCGGCGGCACCGCCGCGGGCGCCTACGTCCGCGCCGCGATGGAGCGGATGCGGACGGCCGGCTACCCGGTCACAGGCTCGGGCGACCCCGGCCACCACCGGATCGCCGCCTACTACACCGTCCCGCGAGACCTCGCGGCGATCAAGGCCGCGATCCACGACCTCGGGCCCATCGTCGTCTCGACCCCCTGGTACCGCTCCTGGTTCCACCCGATCGCGGGCGTCCTGCCCAAGCCGGACACGTGGTCGGCGGGCACGCGATCGTCGCCTACGGCTGGGACGCCCGGGGCCTGCGCCTGCGCAACAGCTGGGGCGCGCGACTGGGGCGATCGGCGGCGACTGCTGGCTGCCGGCTTCGCTCGTCCCGCGCCTCTCCGGCGCCTGGAAGGCCGTCGACGCGATCGAGCACCCGATCCCATAGGCCCACACGGTCGAGGTCACCGCACGGCCCAGCCTCAACGTCCGGAAGGCGCCCGACGACCGCGGCGGCCAAGGTCGGCTCGCTCCCCTACGGGCGCGACGTGGCCACCACGCGCCTCGAGAAGTACGGCGGGAAGTACCCGGTGAACGGCGTGGCCCGCACCGACTGGCTCGAGGTGAAGGTCGGCACCCGCACCGGCTGGGTCGCCCGCGGCTACACCCGCCTCGTCAGGTAGGAGGACCCGATGGAGGACCTCACCTTCGCCGTCGTGCTCACCGCTGCCGGCGCCACCGCCTCGGCCGCCCTCATCACCGGCATGATCGCGATCGCGAAGCAGCTTGTCGTCATCGGGCCGTGGATCAATGCGGACCGCGAGCCGACCGTCGCCTTCGTCCTGTCGGCGCTGCTCGTAACACTCGCGGTGGTCTCGGTCGGGACCTTCACGCCCGAGGCGCTGTTCGCCGCGTTCCTGGCCTGGTTCGGGATCGCCCAGATCGCCATGGGCGTCCACGACACCGTCAAGCGTGCGACGAAGGGCGCCGAGTGATCCGCAGCTGCGACAACGAGTCGCCCCCAATGAGGGACAGGCGCTTGCGGGGCTCCCTGCCGCGGACGCCAACCGCTCGCCAGGTCGATGTCCTCGCGGCCTTCGTCGCCGCCGGAGGTCGCATGTCCGCTGCCTCCTTCGACGAGCCGTCGAAGGCCGGCTGAGCACAAGATCTAGCGGTTCCTCGCCGACGGACCACACGATGTGGTGGTCGGGCGGGTGGCTGGCGCGCCCGGAGGTGTCTGAGTCCACGACATGGGTGACACCTGATAGGCGTCTGATGAGTCGCGACATGCGCGACAGTCGGGCGCATGTCGAAGCACCGTGTGGCCGTCTTCAAGGTCGTCTCGAAGCAGCTGTCCGTCACCGCCGCCGCGGCCGCGTACGGGATGAGCCGGCAGCACCTGCACCGCCTGCTCCGCCGGTACCGGGACGGCGACCTCGAGGCCCTCGAGCCGCGCTCGCGCCGGCCGCGCAGCAACCCCGGCCGGACGCCCGAGCCCGTGCGTACGCGGATCATCGAGCTGCGCACCGAGCTCACCGGCCGCGGCCTCGATGCGGGCCCGGTCACGATCGCCTGGCACCTCGAGCGCGAGGGTCTCGGGGTCCCGTCGACCTCGACCATCCGGCGCATCCTCCACGCCGCCGGGCTGGTTGTGCCCGAGCCCCGCAAGCGCCCGCGGAGCTCGTGGATCCGCTTCGAGGCCGCGGCACCCAACGAGCTGTGGCAGTCGGACGTCACCCACTGGCGCCTGGCCGACGCATCCGAGGTCGAGATCTGCTCGTGGCTCGACGACCACGCCCGCTACCTGCTCGGCTGCACGGCCTTCCGGCGGGTCGGCGGCGACGACGTGGTGGCCACGTTCGGCGCAGCGGGCGAGGAGCACGGCTGGCCCGCCGCCACACTCACCGACAACGGCGCGATCTACACGTCGCGCTTCACCGGGGGTCGCAACGGCTTCGAGTACCTGCTCGCCTACCTCGGCGTCCGGCAGAAGAACGGGGCGCCCGGCCATCCCCAGACCCAGGGCAAGATCGAGCGCTTCCACCAGACCCTCAAGCGCTGGCTCGGGCGCCAGCCGGCCGCGCGGACCCTGGGCGAGCTCCAGGCCCAGCTCGACGCCTTCCGTCTCGCCTACAACGAGCAGCGGCCGCACCGGGCGGTCGGCCGGATCACGCCCGGCGAGGCGTACCGGGCGACGCCCAGGGCGATGGCCGCCGGCTCCCGCGCCGGGGGCCACTTCCGGCTCCGCTACGACATGGCCGACGGGAAGGGCACGATCACCCTGCGCCGGGCCGGCCGCCTGCACCACCTGGCCATCGGCGCGGCTCATGCCCGGCAGCGGGTTCTGGCCATCGTCGACGAGCACGAGGTCACCGTCGTCGCCCTCGACACCGGCGAGATCCTCTCGAGCCACCTCATCGAGCCTGACCGGCGGTACTGGCGCAACCAACGACGAGACCCCGGCCGATGGCCGGGGTCTCCAGCGACCGATTGACGCACGTGTCGCCGATGTCGCGACTCATGTGTCGCCCATGTCGCGACTCAAGACATGGCGCGCCCGGAGGGATTCGAACCCCCGACCATCTGATCCGAAGTCAGATGCTCTGTCCGCTGAGCTACGGGCGCGCAGGCACGCATCGTAGCGCAGCCGGCGGCTGTGGCCCGGCGGTGCGCCGGCAGTAGGATGCGCTCGTGACGAACCTCGAGACGGGCCGCCTTTCGGACCGCCACCCGCCGTACCGATACGCCGCGCTGTCGCGGGTGTGGTTCTCCGACACCGACGCCCAGGGTGTCGTGTACTACGGCCGCTACCTGCCGTACTTCGACAACGCGCGCCTGGAGTATCTCCGCCACCTGGGCCTCGTCGGGTACTGGCAGGGCGATCCCGAGTTCGTCATGCGGGCCCTGGAGGTCGAGTACGAGGCGCCCGCGCGCTTCGATGACCTCCTGGAAGTCTTCGTCCGGACCACGCGCATCGGCCGCACGAGCGTCACCTCCGAGGGCGCGGCGTATCGTGTCGACGACGACCGGCTGATGTGCACGGCGCGCATGACGCTCGTGCTCATCGACGCGACCACGCGCCGGCCGACGACGGTCCCGGACGAGTACCGGGACGCCATCGCAGGGTTCGAGGGCGACGGCCTGGACCTCGGGTCGACGGGCCGCCCCTGAGGTCGGCCGAGGGCGCGACGCAGGTCTGACCGGAACGGCCGGCTCGGAACCCACCCGGGCCATCCCGCCTCTGCGCCCCCGGCCCATTCGGCCCGGGCCACTCGGTCTCCCGGCACTGGACGAGCGCGCACGCGAGGCACCACGATCACCGTGCGGACACCTCTCCCTCGAGGCGCCGCCGCGTTCCGCGCTCGGCTGCGGAGCCGGGCGTCGGTCGAGGGCGACCGGTCCACGTCCCGGGCCGGAGGAAGCAGGTTGCGATGGCGCGACAGTTCGTCGTCCAGCTCGACAACCGGCCCGGTGAGCTTGCTCGCCTCGCCCGTGCCCTCGCCGCCCGCGGCATCGACATCCGCCACATCGGCGGGGTGGGGGCCGGGGATCTCGGCTGCGCCTTCATCACGACCTCCGACGACGCCGCCACCCGCGAGGTGCTCCACGGCCTGGGGCACCCCTACATCGAGGGCGCCCCCGTCCTCGTGGAGGTGCGCGACGAGCCCGGTGGCCTGGCGGATGCCGCGGTGCGCCTCGCCGATGCCGGCGTCAACGTCTGCGGGACCCTGATGGTGGGCCGCAGGCCGGGGGTCGTCGAGATGATCTTCTGCGTCGACGACGAGGCATTGGCATATGCCGCGCTCCACCAATCCCTGGTGGACGAGGTGGGCGTCACCGAGTGACCGTTCGCCGGGCCCGCCGCAGGGCGCCCGGACCCCCCAGGAGCGAACCTGATGGTTGAACCCGCCAGCGTGCTCGACGGATCCCCTCCCGGCGTGGTCCACGACTTCATCCACGAGGTCATGGACGCGGTGCCGGGCGACTCGCGCCTCCAGATGTGCATCCAGTGCGGGACGTGCGGCGGCTCGTGCCCTTCGGCCGCCGACATGGACCACACGCCGCGCCAGCTGTTCGCGATGGTCCGTGCGGGCGCGCGCGACAAGGTCCTGCACAGCAACACGCCGTGGATGTGCGTCTCCTGCTACTACTGCTCCGTCCGCTGTCCGCAGGAGGTCCACATCCCGGACGTCATGTACGGGCTGAAGTCGATCGCCGCGCGCGAGGGGCGATCGCCGCAATCGGCCGCGCCGGACTTCTCGCGGACCTTCATGTCCGCTGTCCATCGCTACGGCCGCAGCTACGAGATGGGGCTCGTGGCGCGCCACTACCTGCGCCACTTCCCGATGCGCATCCCGGGGATGGCGCCGGCCGGCATGGGCATGCTGGCCAGCGGGCGCATGGACATCCGGCCGCATCGCATCCGTGACGTGAAGGGCCTCCAGGCGATCCTGGACAAGGCCAGGGAGCTGGAGACACAGCCGTGAAGGAGTTCCTGTACTACCCGGGCTGCTCCATGACCGGCACGGCCAAGGGGTACGCGGACTCGCTGGAGGCGGTCGCGGAGCCGCTGGGGATCGACCTGCACGAGGTCGACGACTGGAGCTGCTGCGGCGCCAGCGAGTACTTCAGCATCGGCCCCCTGCGCGGCTACGCGCTCGTGGCGCGCAACCTGGCCATCGCCGAGCGGGAGGCCAACGGCAGCCGGACGATGGTCGCTCCGTGCAGCCTGTGCTATGTCAACCTGGCCAAGACGAACAAGTACGTCCGCACGGACGCCACCCTGGCCGGCAAGGTGAACGAAGCGCTTGGCGTGGCCGGCCTCTCCTACACTCCCGGTTCCGTCGAGGTCCGCCACCTGTTCGAGATCGTCATCAACGACGTGGGGGCGGATGCGGTTCGCGAGAAGGTGGTGCGGCCGCTCTTCGGCCTGAAGGTCGCCCCGTACCTGGGCTGCCTGGTCACCCGACCCGACCCGGAGAAGCGCTGGAAGGCGAAGGAGCACCCGCGCGAGTTCGACCGCCTGCTGGAGGCGCTCGGCGCCGAGGTGGTGGACTACCCGCTCCGGACCGACTGCTGTGGCGGCCACCTCTCCCAGATCAGCCCCGGCATGGGCCTGGAGATGATCCGCCGCCTGCTGGACTCCGCCGAGCGCCTGGGGGCTGACGTGCTGGCGACCATCTGTCCGATGTGCCAGATGAACATCGACCTCTACCAGGCCGAGGTGAACCGGAGGTTCAAGACCGACTTCAAGATCCCGATCCTCTTCTTCACGCAGCTCGTCGGCCTCGCCTTCGGGATGGACGCCAAGACGCTGGGGATCGGCTCCGAGGTCATCAGTGCCAAGCACGCGCTGGAGAAGATCGGCATCGAGGTGCCGGAGCCCGAGGAGGCTGCCCCGGTCGCCGCCGGCAGTGCCGTGGCCGAGAAGCCGCGGGTGCCGCGGCCCAAGAAGGGGCCGGAGCTGCCGATGCCCCGCATGGCCAGGGAGCAGGAGGGTCGGCGATGAGCCCCGAGCCCGTCGAGCCCCGCGAGAGAGTCGGCGTCTACGTCTGCCACTGCGGCAGCAACATCGCCGGGACAGTCGACGTCGAGGCGCTTCGCGACTGGGCGGCAGGGAACCTGGCCGACCACGGGGTCGTCATCGCCCGCGACAACAAGTTCATGTGCTCCTCCACCGGCCAGGAGCTGATCGAGAAGGACATCGCGGAGCTGGGCCTCACGCGGGTGGTCGTGGCCGCCTGCTCCCCGCACATGCACGAGAAGACGTTCCGCGGCGCCTGTGCCCGGGCGGGCCTCAACCCGTACCTGTGCGAGCTGGTCTCCATCCGCGAGCAGGTCTCGTGGGTCCACACCGACAAGGCGGCAGCCACGGCCAAGGCGAAGGCCGTCGTGGCCGGCGGCGTGTTCCGCGTCGGGGAGCACGTGCCCCTCGAGCCGATCCGGGTCCCGATCAACCCCGCCACGCTCGTGGTCGGCGGCGGGATCGCCGGCATCACGGCCGCCCTGGAGCTGGCCGACGCCGGCTTCCCGGTCCACATGGTGGAGCGAGAGCCGTCCATCGGCGGCCACATGGCGATGTTCGACAAGACGTTCCCGACCCTGGACTGCGCCGCCTGCATCCTGACGCCCAAGATGAACGACGTGGGGATGCACCCGAACATCACCCTCCACACGTGGAGCGAGGTGACGGACCTCTCCGGCTACGTCGGCAGCTTCACGGCCACGATCAGGCACCGGGCGCGCTACGTCACCGCGGACCTCTGCACCGGGTGCGGGATCTGCCAGGAGAAGTGCCCGGCGAAGGTGGTCGACGAGATGTACGAAGCGGGCATCGGCTACCGCAAGGTCGCCTACATGCCGTTCCCGCAGGCTGTCCCCAAGGTCCCGGTCATCGACGGCCCCAACTGCACCTTCTTCGAGAAGGGGACCTGCAAGGCCTGCGAGAAGTTCTGCCCGACGGGGGCGATCGACTTCACCCAGCAGGACGACGTGGTCGAGGTCGATGTCGGCAACGTCGTGATCGCCACCGGCTTCGAGCTGTTCGACAGCCGGCGCATCGAGCAGTACGGCTACGGCAACCTGCCGAACGTCTTCACGAGCCTCGAGTTCGAGCGCATGTCCAACGCCGCCGGGCCGACGAACGGGCGCGTGGTCCTCCGCGACGGCGTGACCCAGCCGAAGGCGGTGGGGATCATCCACTGCGTTGGCAGCCGGGACCGCAACTACAAC
This sequence comes from uncultured Chloroflexia bacterium, assembly GCA_963810065.1. Lineage (GTDB taxonomy): Bacteria > Chloroflexota > Limnocylindria > Limnocylindrales > CSP1-4 > CTSoil-043. The sequence continues at coordinate 390,639 of CAWELX010000007.1, forward strand.
AGCTACTGCTCGGCGATCTGCTGCATGCAGAGCCTCAAGTTCGCGCACCTCGTCGGCGAGCACACCGACGCCACGGTCTACAACTTCTACATCGATGTCCGGGCGCCCGGCAAGGCGTTCGACGAGTTCTACCAGCGCGTGCTGGAGGAGGGGACGATCTTCGTCCGCGGCCGCGTCGCGGAGGTGACCGACGCCCTGCGGCTGCCCGACGAGGCCGACCAGGACGGTCGGATGATGATCCAGGTCGAGGACACGCTGGCCGGCATGCAGCGCCGGATCCCGGTCGACATGGTGATCCTGTCGGCGGGCCTGGAGCCGCCGCACGACGCGAAGGAGACCGCCCACCGTTTCGGGATCTCCTGCAGCTCGGACGGCTGGGTCATCGAGCGGCATCCGAAGCTGGACCCGGTGGCCACGATGACCGAGGGGATCTACGCCGCGGGGTGCGCGCTGGGGCCGCGGGACATCCCGTCCAGCGTCGCCAACGGGGCCGCCGCCGCCGCCCGGATCCTGGGGCGGATCCAGCAGAAGGAGATGTCGCTGGAGCCGGTCCGCGCGTCGGTCGACGAGGGCCGCTGCTCCGGCTGCCGGATCTGCAACGACCTGTGTCCTTACAACGCGATCGTCTTCCACGAGGATACCGCGGTGAGCGAGGTGAACGCCGCGCTGTGCCAGGGCTGCGGCACCTGCGTCGCGGCCTGCCCGGCCGGTGCGATGAGCGGCACCGGCTTCTCGGACGCCCAGGTGATGGCCCAGATCGAGGGTCTCCTCTCGGTGACCGCGAGCGGCGGGCAACGCGTGCCCCACCCGATCCTCGAGGGGGTGCCGGCATGAGCGCCCGTCCTGTCCCGGCGCCGGTCGAGGGCGCCTTCGAGCCCGTCATCCTCGGCTTCACCTGCAACTGGTGCAGCTACCGGGCGGCCGACCTGGCCGGCACCGCCCGCATCAAGTACCCGCCCAACATCCGCCTCGTGCGGCTCATGTGCTCCGGACGCCTGGACCCCGCGTTCGTCCTGTCCGCGTTCGCCCAGGGCGCGGACGCGGTCATCGTGTCCGGTTGCTGGCCCGGCGAGTGCCACTACCAGGTCCAGAACCTGAAGGCGCTGCGGCGGTTCCAGCTCCTGCGACGCGTCGTCACCGGGCTGGGCATCGAGCCGGCCCGGCTCCAGCTCGTCTGGGCCAGCGCGGCCGAGGGCCAGCGCCTTGCCAGCGAGATCGGTCGCATCACCGAGGAGGTCCGGGCGCTGGGGCCGCTGGGCTGGGGCGGCGCGGATACCGCCTCGGTCGAGGCGGCGACAGCGGCGGTCGCCGACGCGTCCCCGGACGCTGTCGGGCGGCCCCCGGACGCTGTCGGGCGGCCCCCGGACCCTGTCGGGCCTCCGGCCCGTGACCGTGCGGAGGTGCCGGCATGACCGGGAAGGCGCGCCTCGCGATGTACTGGGCCGCCTCCTGTGGCGGTTGCGACATCGCCGTCATCAACCTCCACGAGAAGATCCTGGACGTCGCCGAGGCCGTGGAGATCGTCTTCTGGCCGGCCGTCATGGACGCCAAGTACCGCGACGTCGAGGCGATGCCCGACAGCTTCATCGATGTCTGCCTCTTCTCCGGCGGGATGCGCAGCAGCGAGAACGAGGAGATGGCCCGCCTCCTGCGCCGCAAGTCCAGGGTGCTCGTCGCCTTCGGCTCCTGCGCCAACGAGGGTTGCATCCCGGGGCTCGCCAACCTGTCCACCGTTTCCCAGGTCTTCGCCGCGGCGTACGCGGACGGGAACAGCACCGTCAACCCCGACGGGGTCCTGCCGCTGACGTCGTGGTCGGCGCCGGAAGGCGAGCTCCACCTTCCCGCATTCCTGCCCGTCCTGCGGACGCTCGGACAGGTGGTCCCGGTGGACTACTCGGTTCCGGGCTGCCCGCCGGAGTCGCCGCGGATCGCCGAGGCGATCACGGCCCTCCTCGCCGGGCTGGCGGGGACCGGTCCGCTTCCACCGACGGGCAGTGTCGTCGGTGGTGGCATGTCCACCGTCTGCGACGAGTGCGCCCGAACGCGGAACGTCAAGAAGATCGCGCAGTTCGTCCGCATCCAGGACGTGGCGACGCTGGACCCGGCCCTGTGCCTGTTGGAGCAGGGGATCCCCTGCAACGGGCCGGCGACGCGGGACGGCTGCGGTGCGCTCTGCCCTGCCGCCGGAGCCCAGTGCATCGGCTGCTACGGCGCCGCCGACGGCGTTCTGGACTACGGGGCGCGTCTGATGTCCGCGTTCGCGTCGGTCGTCCAGGCCGACGAGCCGGAGGAGATTGATCGGATCCTCGACGGGATCGTGGACCCGGTCGGCCAGCTCTATCGCTTCAGCCTGGCGACCTCGCTGCTGCGGGCAAGCCGCGCGGTGCTGGAGGCCGGCCCGCCGGGTGATCCTGCGATGTCCGCCGACGCATCGGCGCCCACCGGCGACGCGGCGCCCACCGGCGACGCGTCCCCGGAGCCGGCCCTGGCCGGCGCGCGCGGAAGGTGACGAGCATGACCCGGATCACCATCGACCCGATCACCCGCCTCGAGGGCCACGGCAAGATCGAGATCTTCCTGGACCCTGCCGGCGAGGTGGAGCGCACCTACTTCCAGGTCCCGGAGCTGCGCGGCTTCGAGCAGTTCTGCGTCGGCCGACCCGTCGAGGAGATGCCGACCCTCGTGAACCGCATCTGCGGCGTCTGTCCGGAGGCCCATCACATGGCCGCTGCGAAGGCGGCCGACGCGGTCTACCACGTCGACCCGCCGCGGCCGGCGAAGCTCCTCCGCGAGCTCCTCTACTCGGCGTTCTACGTCGCCGACCACACGACCCATTTCTATGCCCTGTCGGGCCCGGACTTCGTCGTCGGCCCCGACGCTCCGGTCGCCGAGCGCAACCTGCTCGGTGTCCTCAAGAAGGTCGGGTCCGATGCCGGCGGCCGGGTCATCGAGGCCCGGCGCCGCTGCCACCGCGTCGTCGAGATCATCGGCGGCCGGGCGATCCACCCCTGCACCAGCGTCCCCGGCGGGCTCACGAAGGGGATCACGGCGCAGGACCGCGACGAGATCGAGGCGACCGCGCACCGGATGATCGCGTTCGGCGACTTCAGCCTCCAGCTGTTCGACGACCTGATCCTGGCCAACCCGGGCTACGTCGAGATGATCACCGGCCCGACGTACCAGCACGAGACCTACTCGATGGGTCTCGTGGACGGCGCCGGGAAGGTCAACTTCTACGACGGCCGGGTCCGCATCGTCGGGCCCGATGGGACGCTCCACGGCGAGTACGCCCCGGCCGAGTATCGTGACTGGATCGCCGAGCGGGTGGAGCCCTGGACGTACCTGAAGTTCCCGTACCTGCGCAAGGTCGGCTGGAACGGCTTCACGGACGGACCGGCGTCGGGGGTCTACTCCGCCACGCCGCTCTCGCGTCTCAACGCCGCCGACGGGATGGCGACGCCGAAGGCCCAGGCGGCCTTCGAGCGCTTCTACGCGACGCTCGCCCCGGGCGCCGGGGCGGGTCCTGGCGGCAAGCGGATGGTGCACGGCCGGCTGGCCACGCACTGGGCGCGGCTCGTCGAGCTCATGTACGCCGCGGAGCGGATGCTGGAGCTCGTCGGCGACCCGGAGATCACGTCGGACCGCGTGCGCGTCGTCCCGACCGAGCTCCCGACGGAGGGCGTCGGCACCGTGGAGGCGCCGCGCGGCACGCTCACCCACCACTACTGGACGGACGAGAAGGGGATCCTGACGAAGGTGAACCTGGTCGTCGGCACGACGAACAACTACGCCCCCATCGCGATGTCCGTGGAGCGGGCCGCCCGAAGCCTGATCCACGGGGGCGAGGTGGTGAGCGAGGGACTCCTCAACCGCATCGAGATGGCCTTCCGGGCCTACGACCCGTGCTTCGGATGCGCCACGCACTCGCTGCCCGGCCAGATGCCGCTGGAGGTGGTGATCCGCGACGCGGCAGGCGGGGTGGTGGATGTCCGCCGCCAGTACTGCTGAGCTGAACCGGTGACGCGGGTGCCCAGCGGAGCCACCCTCGTCGTCGGCCTGGGGAACCCGTTGCTGGCCGACGACGGGGTGGGCTGGCGCGTGGCGCAGGCATTGATCGCCCGCCTGGCCGAAGATCCGCTCCTCGCCGCCGATCCCGCCTGTGCCGGCGTCGAGGTGGACCACCTTGCCGTAGGCGGCCTGTCGCTCATGGAGCGGCTGGTCGGCTACCGCCGGGCGGTGCTGGTCGACGCCATGGTCACGGGCCAGCATCCGCCGGGCACCGTCCGGCGCTTCACCATCGCCGACGTCCCGGGTCGCGAGGCAACGCACCTGGACTCGGCCCACGACGCGTCGCTGGCCACCGCGCTGGCGGCCGGCCGCTCGCTGGGCGCCGACCTGCCGACGGAGATCGTGATCGTCGCGGTGGAGGCGGTCCGCGTCGACGAGTTCGGCGAGACGCTGACGCCCGCGGTCGAGGCCGCGATCCCCGCCGCGCTGGATGCGGTCCTGGCCGCGATCGGCGAGACTGGAGGCTGATCCCGGCGCCGGCCGGCCTCTGCAGGTCACCGGGCGCCGACCGGGAGCCGCTTCACACCGGCCGGGAGCGCCCTCTCGCGCCGATCGATTGCCCCGAGGGCTGGAGGACCGCGTGCACGAAGCCGGCATTGCCGACCGAATCCTCGACATCGTCGTCGCCCGGGCCCGCGAGGCGGGCGCGCCTCGCATCATCGCGATCCACCTTGAGGCCGGGGCCCTGGCCGCGGTCTCCGAGGACTCGCTCCGCTTCCACTGGGAGCAGCACGCCGTCGGCACGCCGGCCGAGGGCGCCGTCCTCTACTTCACCGAGGTGGACGAGCCGACCGACCTTCGCCTCGTCGCGATCGATGTGGCCGGCGACGAGGACGCAGGTCCCGGAGGCGGCACGGAGCCGCCCGGCGCGGACCCGGAGCCGCCCGGCACGGAGCCGCCCGGCGCGGACCCGGAGCCGCCCGGCGCGGACGCTCAGCTGTCCGCCAAGGATGCGGAGTCGCCCCGCGCGGACGCCATGCGGTGAGCTCAGCGGAGATCGACGGCGGCGGGCCGCCGTATCGCGTGGCCTACCCGATCACCGCCGACGCCGCCATTGACGCGGCCCGCCTGGTGATGGCGCCGCTCCGGCGCCGCATGACGATCGTGGCGCTCGTCGCCCTCGCTCTCGGCGTCGTCCTGTGCCTGGCCGGCGACTGGACGTTCGGCCCGGCCGTCGCCATGTTCGGCCTCCTGGCGCTGGGGATGACGGTCCTCCGGGGCCCCGAACGATGGCTGATCAACCGGCGAGGACGCAGCGTCATCGGGGGCACGAGCCAGCTCGTGCTCGGCAAGGACGGCGTCGACTTCGCGAGCCCGCAGGCAAGCGGACGGATCCTGTGGTCGGCCCTGACCGCCGTTCGCGAGGACGCGAGGACGGTGGTCCTGCTCCGCGACCGGATCCTCGTGGGCTATGCCCCCGCCGCCGCGTTCGGGACGCCCGAGCGGCGCGCCGAGATCGTGGCCTACACCCGGGCGCAGATCGAGGCCGCCGAGTCGGCCGCGCCGGCGTCGTGACGGGGTGGCTGGCGGCTGCCGGCGGCAGGCTCGTTCCTGCCAACTGAGACCCAGTCCTGATACTTTCGCCACAGGGCACGCCGCCTTCGGGACGTTCGGCCGGTCCCGTCCCGGCGCGCCCCGCGCACGCTGCACGGTGACCCAGACGCACCGGAGGCCGTGCCCGTGGATCCCCTCATGCTCGCGCGGTGGCAGTTCGCCATCACCACGCTGTACCACTTCCTCTTCGTCCCGCTGACGATCTCGCTCGCCTTCACCGTGGCGGGCTTCCAGACGGCGTGGTATCGGAGCGGCAACGAGAAGTACCTGCGCCTGACCCGGTTCTTCGGGAAGCTCTTCCTCATCAACTTCGCGATCGGGGTCGTGACCGGCATCGTCCAGGAGTTCCAGTTCGGGATGAACTGGAGCGACTACAGCCGCTTCGTGGGTGACATCTTCGGCGCTCCCCTGGCGATCGAGGGCCTCCTCGCGTTCTTCCTGGAGTCGACGTTCCTGGGCCTCTGGATCTTCGGCTGGGACCGCCTCTCCCGGCGGGTCCACCTCGCCACGATCTGGATCGCCGCCGTCGGAACGGTCCTCTCCGCCTACTTCATCCTGGCCGCGAACTCGTGGATGCAGTACCCCGTCGGCTACACGTTCAACGAGGTGGCCGGCCGCGCCGAGCTGACCGACATCGTGGCCGTCCTGACCTCGAAGGTCGCGCTCGTCACGTTCGCCCACACGATCCCCGCGGCGCTCATGACCGGCGGCGCGTTCGTGGCCGGGATCGCGATGTGGCGCCTCCTGCGGCATCCCGACGCGGACCGGCCGGCCTTCCGAACGGCGGCCAAGGTCGGCGCGTGGATGGTGGTCATCTCCGGGCTCCTCGTGGCCGTGACCGGCGACCTGCAGGCCCGGGTGATGACCGAGGTGCAGCCGATGAAGATGGCGTCGGCCGAGGCGCTCTTCGAGACCTCCCAGCCGGCAGGGTTCTCGATCCTCACGATCGGATCGCTCGACGGGTCGAAGGAGATCTTCTCCATCCGGATCCCGTATCTCCTGTCGTTCATGGCGACGGCCGACCCCAACGCCAGGGTGGAGGGCATCAACGACCTCCAGGCCCAGTACGAGCAGCAGTTCGGGCCGGGTGACTGGACGCCGAACATCCCGGTGGCGTACTGGTCGTTTCGCCTGATGATCGGCGCCGGGTTCCTGGCCGCAGCCGTCGCGGCCTGGTTCCTGTGGCGGATGCGCCGGGACCGGATGCCGTCGCGGGGCCTGGTCGCGGTGGCGATCCTGCTCCCGTTCCTGCCGCTGGCCGCCAACTCCATCGGCTGGATCTTCACGGAGATGGGTCGCCAGCCGTGGATCGTCTGGGGGCTGATGATCACCCCGGCGGGGGTCTCGCCGTCGAACCCGTGGTACGTGGTGGCCATCACGCTCGTCGGCTTCACGCTGCTCTACGGGGTCCTGGCGATCGTGGAGGTGGGCCTCCTGCTCCGCCAGATCCGGATCGGCCTCCCGGAGGCGGATGCCGAGGCCGGCGTCCATGGCGAAGGCGAGCCGTCGCTCGGGCTCGGGTACTAGGGGGCTGTGATGGATCTCCCGACGGTCTGGTTCATCCTCATCGCCGTCCTCTGGATCGGCTACCTCGTCCTGGAGGGCTTCGACTTCGGGGTCGGCATCCTGCTCCCCGTCATCGGCCGCAACGAGCCCGAGCGGCGGGCGATGCTGCGCACGATCGGCCCCGTCTGGGACGGCAACGAGGTGTGGCTGCTCGTCGCCGGCGGGGCAACCTTCGCCGCCTTCCCGGAGTGGTACGCGACGCTCTTCTCGGGCTTCTACATCGCCCTGTTCGCGATCCTCGTGGCCCTCATCGTCCGGGGCATCGCGATCGAGTACCGCAACAAGCGCCCCGGCCTCGCGTGGCGGACCCGCTGGGACTGGGCCATCGCGATCGGGTCGTTCGTGCCGGCGCTCCTGTGGGGCGTCGCCTTCGGGAACATCGTGCAGGGCGTACCGATCGACGCCGACAAGGAGTTCACCGGCACCTTCTTCACGCTGCTCAACCCCTACGCCCTCCTGGGCGGGGTCACGACGCTCCTGCTCTTCGTGACCCATGGAGCCCACTTCCTGGCCCTCAAGACGGAGGGTGACGTGCGCGGCCGGGCGAACCGGATCGCGGTGTTCTCGGGGCTCGCCGCAGCCGTGGCAGCCGTGGTCTTCCTGGCCTGGACGCTCTATCTCAGCGGCAACCCGGCCGCCGTCGTGACCTCGGTCCTCGCCGCGCTGGCACTCGTCGGCGGCATCCTCGCCAACCGCGTGCGCCGCGAAGGCTGGGCGTTCCTCGGCACCGCCCTGACCATCGCCCTGGCGGTCGTGACGCTCTTCGTCGCGCTGTACCCGGACGTCATGCCGTCGTCCACGAACCCGGCCTACAGCCTGACCATCGACAACGCGTCGTCGACGCAGTACACGCTCTCGATCATGACCGTGGTCGCCGTGATCTTCACGCCGATCGTGCTCGTCTACCAGGGCTGGACCTACTGGGTCTTCCGGAAGCGGGTCATCGCCCCGTCGACTCCGGTCGAGCCCTGACCTCGTGGCCGCGTTCCCCGGCCGTGCATGAGGGCTGATCGCCGCCTCCTGGCCTCCGGGCGGGTCGCGGCGATCGCCCTGGTCGCGGCGATCGCCCTCGGTGTGCTGAGCGCGGCGCTCGCCGTCGCGCAGGCCGGGCTCCTGGCCCGGGCGATCTCCGGCGGCTTCCAGGGCGGGGAGGGGATCGCGGAGCTGCGCGGGCCGCTCCTTGCGCTCGCCGCGGTGCTGGCCGCCCGCGCGCTGCTGGGCTGGGCTGCCGAGATCGTCGCGCAGCGCATCAGCGGGTCCGTCAAGTCGGACCTCCGGCGTCGCCTGCTGGCCCATGCCGTGACGCTGGGCCCGCGCTGGGCGTCGGAGGCCCGGAGCGGCGAGGTCGTCCTGCTCGCGACGCGCGGCCTCGACGCGCTGGACGGCTACTTCGCCCGCTACCTGCCCCAGGTGGCGCTCGCGGCGATCGTTCCGGCCGTGGTTGTCGTGTGCCTGGCGGCGGTCGACCTGGTCGCGGCGCTGACGGTGCTGCTGACCGTGCCGCTCATCCCCGTCTTCATGGTGCTGGTCGGGCAGATGTCCGCGACGCGGCGCCGGCGGCGCTGGTTCGTGCTGACGCGCCTCGCGCATCGCTTCCTCGACGTCGTGGCGGGCCTGCCCACCCTGCGCGCCTACGGTCGCGCGGAGGCGCAGGTCGCGATCCTCCGGCGCGCCACCGACGCCTACCGGGTCGAGACGATGGGGACCCTTCGGATCGCGTTCCTGTCGGCCCTGGTCCTGGAGCTCCTGGCGACGATCTCGGTCGCGCTGGTGGCGGTCGGCATCGGTCTCCGGCTGGCCGTCGGCGGCATGACCCTGGAGGTCGGACTGTTCGCGCTGGTCCTGGCGCCCGAGGCATACCTGCCATTGCGCCGCCTCGGCGCCGAGTTCCACGCCAGCGAGGAGGGGCTCGCGGCCGCGACGCAGGCCTTCGCCATCCTCGACACGCCGCCGCCGCCGACGGGCCAGCAGACCGGGGTGCCCGAGGTGCGGGGCGGGCGGCTCAGCGTGGAGGGCGTGAGCGTCATCCAGCCCGGTCGCGAGGTGATCGCCCCGGCCGACACCTCGTTCGTGGTCGGGCCGGGCGAGGTGGTCGCGATCGTCGGGCCCAGCGGGGCCGGCAAGAGCACGCTCCTCGCCGCGATCCTGGGCCTGGTGCAGCCGAGCGCGGGACGGGTCGTGCTGGCCGGCGCCGACGGGTCGCGCACCGACCTGGCCACGCTCGACGGCGATGCCTGGCGGACCCAGGTCGCCTGGGTGCCGCAGGCGCCCTTCCTGTTCCCCGGCACGCTGGCCCAGAACGTCCGGCTGGCGGCGCCCGATGCGCCCGATGCGGAGGTGGCCGCCGCGCTGGCGTCCGTCGGGCTGGGCGACCTGGACCCGGCGCTGACGCTCGGCGAGCGCGGCGCGGGGCTGTCCTCCGGCCAGCGGCGCCGCGTCGGCGTGGCCCGGGCGCTGCTCCGGGGGTCGCCGCTCCTCCTGCTGGACGAGCCGACGGCGGGCCTCGACGACGTCGCCGAGCGCGCCGTGCTTACCGCCGTCCGCGCCGTCGCCTCGCGGGGATCTGCGGTGATCCTGGTGGCACATCGCCCGGCCGCGGCCGCTGTCGCTGACCGCGTGGTGCGGGTGGCGTGGGCGCCGGTCGAGGGGACAGCACCCGCGCTCACCCCCGCGCTCGCCCTCGACGCCGTGGCGCCCGGCGTCGGAGGCGCGGCATGAGGCCCCTGCTCCGGGTGGCCCGGCTGGGCCGTCCCGTTCTCCCGCGCATGGTCCTCGCGGTGCTCGCCGGGATCGGGGCGGCCGGCGCCGCCATCGGGCTCGCCGCGACGTCGGCGTGGCTGATCTCCCGGGCCGCCGAGCAGCCGCCCGTCCTGACCCTGATGGTGGCGGTGACGGCGGTGCGCTTCTTCGGCATCGCGCGCGGCGTCCTGCGCTATGCCGAGCGCCTGGCCGCGCACGACGCCGCGTTCCGCGTCCTCGGCGAGCTCCGTGCCGACGTGTATGCGCGGCTTGCCCGACTGGCCCCTGCCGGCCTCGCCGAGCTTCGCTCGGGCGATCTGCTGGCCCGCCTCGTTGGCGACGTGGATTCGCTCGCCGACCTGTGGCTGCGGGTGCTCCTTCCCTATGCCGCGGCCGGCATCGTCGTCGCCTTCGCGGTGGGGCTGGAGACCTGGCTCGTGGCCGGCGCCGGCGCCGCCCTGGCCGTCGCCACGTTGGTCGGCGCAATCGGTGCCCCCCTGGCGGCCGCGGCCGTCGCGCGCCGTGCCGAGGCGACGGTCGCTCCGGCGCGGGGCGTCCTGGCCGACGCGGCAGTGGACCTGCTGCGCGGCGCCCCCGAGCTCCTCGCCGCCGGCGCCGCGTCGCGCGCCGTGGGCCGCGTCCTGACCGTCGACGTGCGCCTGGCCGCTGCGGAGCGGCGGGTCGCGGCGGGTGCCGGCGTCGGCGGCCTGGTCGCCGGCCTGGCAGCCGGCGCGTCGACCTGGCTGGCCCTCGTGCTGGGCCTCGTCGCCGTCCGGGACGGCTCACTCCCGGGGGTGGCGCTCGCCGTCGTGGCGCTGCTCCCGATCGCGGTCCACGAGGTCATCGGGCCGCTGGTCCCCGCCGCTCGCCAGCTCCCCGGCCTGGCCGCCGCGGCTCGCCGGGTCACCGACGTCCTGGACCGCCCGGACCCGGTGCCGGATCCGCAGCCACAGTTCAGGACCGCAGTCCCGGAGGGGCGGCTGGGGCTCTGTGCGCGTGGGCTTACGCTCCGCTACCCATCCGCGGAGGCGGACGCGCTCGCGCCGCTCGACCTTGACATCCCGGCCGGCGCCCGGGCGCTGGTGACGGGACCCAGCGGCTCGGGCAAGAGCACGTTCGCGGCTGCGTGCCTGCGCTTCCTCGAGCCGGCCGCCGGGGCGCTGGAGCTGGTCGGGCACCCCCGGACGGCCCCGGAGGCGCAGCCCGCGGCCGCTGAGGCGGAGGTTGCGGCGGTGCACGTGGACGTGCGGTCGCTGGCGGGGGACGACGTCCGGCGGGTGGTCGGCCTGTGCGAGCAGGATCCCCACGTGTTCGACGCCTCGATTGCCGACAACCTGCGGCTCGCCCGCCCGGGTGCGCCCGACGAGGAGCTGCGCCTGGCGCTGGCCGACGCCCAGCTCCTGGCCTGGGTCGACGCGCTCCCCGAGAATCTCGCCACGCAGGCGGGGGAGCACGGCGCGCGCCTCTCCGGGGGCCAGCGCCAGCGGCTCGCCCTGGCCCGGGCGCTTCTCGCCGACGTCCGCATCCTGGTCCTGGACGAGCCCACCGAGCACCTCGACGAGGCGACGGCCCGGGCCTTCGCCTCGGATCTCCACGGGGCCGCCGGCGACCGGACGGTCATCGTCCTCACGCATCGCCCGGAGCTCTTCGATCCGGCAACGTGGTCGCTGGCAGGCAATCTCGGCGACCGGCGCCGGGACGATGCAGGTGCGCCCGAAGGGACTACCGAACCCGGACCTTGACGGTCCAGCTGACGAGATCGTCGATGGGATTGCCGGCCGGCCCCCGGTAGGTTCGGACCTCGATCCGATAGCTCCCGGTGCGCAGCGCCCGGAGCTGGATCGTGTAGGTGCGGCTCTTCCCCTTCGCCGGCGCCGGCCACTGCACGTACGAGACCCCTTCGGCGCCACTGGCTGCCCGGCAGTTGGGGACGCAGCCGACCACCGGCGTGCGGCTCTTGAGCAGGTACCCGACACCTTCGACCTGCACGCTGAACGTGCCCGCCGCGCGCGGTCCCGGGTTCCGGACCTTGATCGTGAGCTCGATCAGGCGGCCGACCGAGGTGCTGCTCGTGTAGTTGATCGTCTTGTTGACGGACAGCTTCGGCGGCGGGACCGGTGTTGCTGTCGGGCGTGGCTTGGTGGTCGGCCGGGTCGTCGCGCCGGTCGTCGGCTCGGCCGTGGCGCCGGCGGGAGGCAGGGTCGTCGCGGGACTCCCCCCGGCGGTCCCGCGCCGTCCGTAGGCATCGGCGCACGCTTCCGCCCATTCCGGCTTCGTCGACCAGGCGCCCACGGCCTGCCCGAGCGCCTGCTGCGCTGGGGCTGCGACGTCGGTCTGCCAGGTGGCGTAGGCGGCGCGCGCCTCCTGGATCACGGCCTGGTCGCCGGTGACCTCGGCGCGCGCTGCCTCCTCCAGGAGGCGGACGCCCTCGGCGACGGTCGCGTCGAGCGCCCCGAGGGCCCGCTCCACCTCCGCGGACGCGACCCCCAGGGTCCGGGCCGAGGCTGCGACGGACGGTCCGCCCGCGGGATCCGGGAGCTGGTGGTCCTGGCACCAGGCGCGCTGCGTCGCGTCCACCGTGCCGGCGTCGAACGCGGAACAGGCACCGAGGACCAGCGCCGTCGCCACGACCGCGGCCACGAGTCGTCCACCCGACCGATGCATGCCTTCTCCCACACTCTCCGGGGTGGCGTGATCGTCCGTTGCCGGCACGCCGGTGACCAGTGCGATTGGTCACGATCGGCGCAGGACCGGGCGCGACCAGGCCCGACCGGCACCACGCCCGATCCGGCAGGGCCGGCGCCGCGGCCGCGCTCGACCGGGCCGGTCGGCTCTTGCCCGCGCACCACCGCGCCGCCGACGATCTCTTCGATCGACCCTCGGCGCCGGAGGGTGCGGCGGTCGGCCTGCAGGAGGGCGTCGCGTGGGCTCCGCGAGGATCCCGGGCGCACGGCGGTCTGCGTCCCTGGCGGCAGCGTGCACGCTGGCCGCGCTCCTGGCGTTCCCGGCCGGCGCGGTCCACGCCGCGGCCGACGAGCCATCCCCGACTCCGGAGCCGGTGCGGATCCCACCGATCAGCACGATCTCGGTGGGCGACGCACACGGCTGCGCGCTGGTCCAGGGCGGCGACGTGTGGTGCTCCGGGCGCGGCAACCAGGGTCAGCTGGGCAACGGCGCGATGGACACGTCGGACCTGCCAGTGCGGGCGCAGCTCCCGCGTCCCGCCGTTGTGATCGAGGCCGGCGGCAACTCCTCGTGCGCCATCACCGACGACGGCGCCGCCTGGTGCTGGGGTGACAACGAGTACGGGCAGCTGGGGATCGGGACGACGGTCGGCACCGCGGTGCCCACGCGGGTCGACCTGCCCGGCCCTGCGGTGGCGCTGGCATTCGGGACGGACTGGCACGCCTGTGCGCTGCTGGACGATGGGTCGGGCTGGTGCTGGGGCCACGACGACTTCGGCCAGCTGGGGGACGGGAACGAGGTCGACGCTCAGTCGAGCCCGGTTCGCGTGACGGTCGTCGACGAGCCGATCCGGCAGATCAGCCCGGGGTTCCTCCATACGTGCGCGCTGCTTCGGTCCGGGGCAATCGCCTGCTGGGGGGTCGGGAGCTCCGGTGAGCTGGGCGACGGCGCGCGCGGCTACCCAGACGGCGCGGTCACGGTGCAAGGGATCAGCGGGACCGTCGAGGAGGTTGCCGCCTCGAATGGCGAGACGTGCGCGGTGGTGGACGGCCGCGCCCTGTGCTGGGGTGGCAACGAGGAGGGTCGGCTGGGCACGGCGACCGGCAACGAGTTCGAGCTGACCCCGACCCCGGTCGCCGGCCTGCCCGGCGACATCGCCGAGATCGCGATGTCCGAGAGCGGCGGGCACATCTGCGCCCGCACCAGCAACGGTGCGACGTGGTGCTGGGGCAACGCCGAAGTCGGCCAGCTGGGCGAGGGCGTCCCGGTGGCGCCGGCGTGGGTGGCGACGCCCGTTCGCCTGGATCTGCCGCGGGCCACCGCGATCTCCGCCGGCTACAGCAACGCGTGCGCGCTCTTCGCCCCGGACGACCTTCGCTGCTGGGGCAGCGGGGATCCCGTGGCGCGCAACCCGTGGACAGGTGCGACCGGGCCGACGGCCAGCGGGTTCCGGGAGCCGGGGCCGCTCGTGCCGACGATCACGACGTACATCCCAACACCGCGGGACGTGTCCACCGATCCCCCAGTTGTCGGCGCCAACCTGGTCCTGGCCGCCCTCGTGATGATCCTCTTCACCATTGCCGGGGAGCTCCTCAACCGGACGCTGGCCCAGGGCGAGGACGTGCTCGCGGGGCAGGGCGGGATGCTTGCCCGCGCGCGCCGCCTGCGCGCCCGGCTTGACGCGGGTCTCGCCCGGCGGCTCGGCCACGGCCGGCGGCTGGCCGCCGTCCAGCTCGCAGGCATCGCAGCCATCTACGGGCTGGTGTTCTCGCTCCTGGATCGGACCTGGAACCCGCTGAGCATCACGGGCCTCTGGCTGTTCCTCTCGATGGCGGTCGCCTTCGGCGTCGTCGGGATCGCCGACGACCTCGCCTGCTGGAGCGTGGCCCGCCGGTGGGGCGTGGCCGCCGATCTCGACCTGCGGCCGGGGAACCTGGTCGTCGCGATGACATCCACCTTCGCCTCCCGGGTGGCATTCCTGGTGCCGGGCGTGATGATCGGCATGCCCGAGGCGCTCGACGTGGACGTCGACGCGCTCGACGCGCGCCGACGGGCGCGCCTGGCCGGCGTTGGCCTGGGCACCCTGGTCGTGGTTGGCCTGGGCGCGTGGGGCGTGACCCTCGCGACCTCGCTGGCCGGCGGCATGGGCGAAGGAGCGGCCACGGTCGTGAGCGGCATCCAGGCGTTCTTCCTGGTCGTCTTCGCGGTCACCGTCCAGAACGGGTTTGCCCAGATGCTCGCCTTCCGGGGGACCCCCGGCCGGACCCTTCGGACCTCCCACCGCTGGCTGTGGCTCGTCGGGCTGATGGGGGTCACGTTCCTCTTCTGGCACACGCTCGTGAACCCGCGCGGCGATCTCGCCACGGCGCTGCAGGAGACGAACGTCGTCGTGTTCGTCGCCACGGCCGCCGGGTTCATGCTGTTCGCGGCCGCCGTGTGGCTGTGGTTCGCGGTGCGACGCCACCGTGCCGGCGGGACGGCCCGCGGCAGCACCATCCCACCGACGATCGGCGGAACACTCCCCGCGCCGCCGCCCACCGCTGCGGGCTCGGTCGTCGCGGCACCCCTGGACGGCGCGATGGTCGCCGTCGCTGCGTCGGGTGCACGCGCTCCGGAGCCGCTCGCACCCGCTCCCGTGTCGGGTGCGGCCACGGCGTTCACGGCCACTGCCGCCTTGGCCGTCGCAGTGGCGCCGTCCGAGCAGGGCCCGGTCGCGGGCATCCCGACCCTCGACCCGACCGTCGTCCTGCCGGCGGCCACGGCGTGTCCGCCTGCGCCGCCATTGGCGGCACCGCTTGTGACCGCCTCGCCGACCGCCGGCCGCGTCGTGGACGGGGTCCCTCCCGCGTATGCCGGTTGGGTTGCACCGGGAGCCCCGGCCGCCATCGCCGGCGGAGCGGCCGCGGCCGGGCTGGCGCCGACGGGCCAGGCGACTCCCGGCGCAGGTCGTCACCGGTTCCCGCTCTCGCCACCTCGGCCGGGGGCCCGGCGGTGGAGTTCGAGCTGCGCGCCATCGGCGATCGTCGACTGCGCGGGAATGTTCGCCTGGTCCTCCGTCCTGCCGAGGTCGTCCTCGCCGGGACGTGGACCCGGGCCCGGGCTGACCGGATCGAACGGCGTGTCGGGATGCTGGCGACCGTCCTCCTGGTGCTGGGCCTCGCCGTCATCCTGGCACTCACCACGATCCCCGGCTTCCGCTTCTATCGCGTCCCATGGCTCATCCCGTCGGCGGTCGCAGTCGCCAGCGCGGTCGCCGTCGCGGTCCTGCTGCTTCGCGTGTGGCGTGCCCGCCAGCGCTGGTCGGGGCAGGTCGCCGTGCCGGCCGAGATGATCGTGGGCGTCCGTACCGCCCTGGATCGGGGTCCTCTCGTGGCCGCCTGCATCCTCCTCACGCCCATTGGCGGGGCGATCTACGCGGCCGTCGTCGGCCCGAAGGTCGTCCGCCTGAGGGGCCCGTTCGATCCCGAGCGGACCTCCGTGGTGGAGGTCCGCCTGAAGTGCCGCGACCGCGACGAGGCGAGCGACGTCGCCGCGCGCGTGGCGGCGATCCGCGGCGCCGTCGCGCCGCAGACTGGAGGTTGGAGATGAGGCTGCGCAGGCACCCGACGATGACCGTGCTGCTGGTCGTCGCGGTGGCAGCCGCGGCGTGCGCGGAGGCCTTCGAGCCACCGCAGGACGGAACCCCCGGTGGGCCGGATGCGACGGAGCTCTCCTTCCTGACCCCGAGCCCGCCGCCGGAGCCGACGGAGACGCCGCTGCCGTCGCCCGTCACGATCGCGCTCCGCGACCTTCCCACGCAGGGCGACGACCTCCTGCCGGTCCGGGTCCTGGGCTGGCTGGAGACCGGCGGGTCGGTGCTCTGCGGGACCGGCACCTGCCTCATCGACCTGGTCGACCCGCTGGATCCGCGGAAGCGAGTCAGCCTCGAGGTGGCCACGGACGCGGCCGGGACGCCGAACACCATGAGAACGCTCGGGTCCGGCTACTCGGAGGCGGACCTCGCCGTGGCGCCCGCCGACGGCGCGGTCCTGTGGGCCGGCGACCACGCGTGGGTGACGGGGTCGTGGAGCCCCGCCAGGAAGACGCTGTACGCGGACGTCATCAAGCGCGGCGCCGCGCCACGGCAGAAGGTCGTCCCGACCACGATCGCCCAGCTGCGCAGCCGCAAGCCCGGGACGCTCGTGCGGGTCACCGGGAAGCTCGACACGCCGTTCCTGCTGTGGTGCGGCTCCGGTACCTGCAACCTGTACCTGGCCGAGGCCAGGAGCGGCGGGCGCTCCGTCCGGATCGAGGTCCGCCTGGGGCCCAGGAAGGGCGCCAGACCCAACACCATGCGGCCGCTCGGCGACAACTTCAAGGACAGCCAGCTGCGCGTGTTCGACCGCCAGAAGCGGGTCTGTCGCTACGCCGACCGGATCACCGTGGTCGGCTGGGTGTACCGGGATTCGGACGGCGCGCCGTCCGTCGATCCGGTGCAGTCGATCACCTGCCCGGGGGGCTGACCGCGGGTTCGGCCGAAGGCGCGGCGCCTGTCCGCCGGCACGGCCGAGGGCGGCAGAGCTAGCCGATCCCCCGCGCGTCCAGGAACCCGGCGAGACGCTCCAGGGAGATCGGGAAGTCCTCGCGACCCAGGCCGACGCGGACGTGGTTGCCGGGGTGCCCGAAGGTGCTGCCCGGCAGGAGCAGCACGCCCGACGCCTCGACGAGCTCGGTGGCCAGGCGGTCGGCGTCCAGGCCCGGCGCGAGCTGCGGGAAGCCAACCGACCCCGCGGCCGGCCGGACCCACGAGGCGAAGCCCGGCCGCTCCGCCAGGAAGGCGTCGAACGTCGCGAGGTTCTGCCCGACGATCGCCCGCGAGCGGCCCAGGACGGTCTCGCGCGCCCGGAGCGCGATGAGGCCCAGGATCTCGGAGGGGGCCGCCGCACAGATCGTCGTGTAGTCCTTGAGCGCCGCGCAGCGCGCCAGCAGGTCGCGATCGCGCGAGGCGAGCCAGCCGATGCGCAGGCCGGCCAGGGCGAACGACTTCGACAGGACGCCGATGGAGACGAACGTCGGCGCCAGCTCCGCCCCGGCCGGGAGCGGCGCCCGCCCGTCGTGCTCCAGGAACCGGTAGACCTCGTCCGCGACCAGGCGCACACCGGCGTCCCGGCAGGCCTCGCCGAGCGCCTGCCACCCGGCCGGCGACGGAAGCATGCCGGTCGGGTTGTGCGGCGCGTTCACCACGGCAACCCGGGTGGTGGGGCGAAAGGACGCGACCAGGCGCTCGACGTCCAGCGCCCAGCCGTCGGCCTGGCGAAGCTCATGGAGCGTGACGTCCGCGCCGGCGGCGCGCGCCACGTCGTACAGGCTCTGGTAGCCGGGCCACGTCACGACGGTGTGGTCGCCCGGGCCGAGGATCGTCGAGAAGAGACAGAAGATCGCCTCCTCGGCGCCCGAGAAGACCAGCGTGTCGTCGGCGTCGAGACCCTCGTACAGGCTCGCGATCTCGGCCCGGAGGAGGGGATCGCCGGTCGACTCCGTGTAGCCGAGCTGCAGGGACTCCCAGCGCGACCGAGCCTCGTCGTCGGCGAGCGCCAGGAGGTCGGTCATCCGCCAGGCCTCCACGTCCGAGGCGCACAGGAGGTGCTCGACGGCGAACTCCCAGCGGGCGAAGTAGCGCTCGAGGGCGAAGTCGGTGATCTGCATGGACCAAGGATGGCACCCGGTGCCACCGGCGCGCGGGCCGACCCGGCGGGGCACCCCGCCCGGCCGCTGCGGTCCCGCATCCGCGACCTCAGCGCGTGCGTGTCACCTTCGTCAGGCCCGGTGGGGCGTCCGGGTCACGACCGCGCGCCCGGGCGACCGCTTCGGCGAGCAGGTATCCCGGCAACGCGTAGGCGAGCGGTGTGAGCGGCTCCGGCAGGCCAGGAGCGACGACGAGCGCGCGGTCCCGATCCGCCAGCTCCGCGCCGCCGATCAGCCAGGGCACCGTCCCGATCCGCCGGGCGACCACGAGCGCCTCGTCCACCGCCTCGCCGGGCGCCCCGTCCGGCCGGAAGGCGATCGACGGCACATCGGCCCCCGCCACCACCACCGGCCCGTGCAGGAGATCCGCCGTGGAGTAGCCGTCGGCGAAGATGCGGCTGGTCTCCTTCAGCTTCAGGGCGACTTCCAGGGCCGTCGCGTAGTTGTGGCCGCGGGACACCACCAGCGCCTCGTTCGACCGGGCGAGCGCATGGACGAGCGCCGCTCCGTCGCCGCGGACCCATGCGCCGGCCGTCGTGAGCGCATCGGCGAGGGCTGCCGGCAGGTGTTCCAGCCCTGCGGCCCAGGAGGCGTGCCCGCCGGCCAGGCGCGCCACGAGCCCGGCGACGACGGCCAGCGTCGCCACGTAGGTCTTGGTGGCCGCGACCGCCCGCTCGTCGCCGGCGCGGAGCTGCAGCACGAGCTCGGCCGCCATCGCCAGGGGGGAGGCCGGGTCGTTCGTGATTGCCAGCGTGGGGGCGCCCGCCGCGCGGGCGGCCGCCAGGACCGCGGCGATGTCCGGGCCCGCCCCCGACTGCGAGATCCCGACCAGCAGGACGTCGTCCCAGGCCAGGGGCGCCCGGTAGATGGTGGTGACGGAGGCCGCCGCCAACCCGACCGGGATGCCCAGGGTGGTCTCCATCAGGTAGCTGGCGTAGACGCCGGCGTTGTCCGACGTCCCGCGGGCCGCGATCAGCACGAACCTTGGCGCGCGCCGCACGATCGCGCCTGCCGTCGCGTCCAGGTCCGCGGCGCCCTCGTCCAGGATGCGTTCCACGACCGCGGGGATCTCCGCGATCTCGCGGGCCATCCGGGTCGGGGTGCGGCGCGGGGCGGTCATCGGCTACTCGCCGTCGGCCCGGACGAAGCGGCGCCCGATCAGGGCATAGGCCGGCAGCCGGCCCAGCGCCTCGTCCAGCGACCGCGGCGGGCGCCCATCGCGCCCTGCAATGGCCAGGTGGGCGTCGGCATCGCCGGCCGCCGGTCGCGCGTCCACCACGGCGAGGTCGATCACCACGCGTCCGGCCTCGGCAGGGCCCAGCGTCGCGACGGCATCCGCGGGTGGCGGCCCGGATTCAAACTCGGCGCGCACCTCGGCCTCGGCCCGCCAGCGCGGCCGGCGGAGCATGATCCGCCGCCAGATACCCGCCACGTGCGGCGCGACCTGGCCGCTGCCCGGCGCCGGAGTGAGCGCCACGTCCTCGCCGCGGCCCCAGCGCGCCGCCTGGTGGAGCAGCGCGTACTCGTCCAGGTCGGCGTAGCCGCGCAGGTCGTCGGCGGGAGAGCCGTCGCCGAAGATCGCCCGGATCGAAGGCCCGAACACCTCCGCGAGGTCCAGGTCGATCCCGCGCACGGTCCGGTGGAAGTACACCTGCTGGTACATGAAGAGGCGCGCGGTCAGGAACATCTCCAGCGCGGCGAGGCCGGGCTCGTAGAGCGTGAGGCCGCGCTCCGAGACGAAGGCGTAGCGCCGCAGTCGCTCGGCGTCCACGGGCCCCGCGGAGACGCCGGTCATGTAGGCGTCGCGCCGGACGTAGTCCAGGTTGTCCACCGTGAACACGCCCGACAGGAGCGGCTGGAGCCAGCGGACCCAGCGCGGCATGCCCGGGTCGTCGAGCGGCGGCTTGGAGACGAGGAAGGCGACCCAGGCCGGGTCGATGGCCTCGCCGTCGGCGAACGCGTCGCGGGCCGCGATCCCGTCGCCGGGAGCCCGGCGCAGGCGTGCGATGAGCGCTCCCACCTCGCGCTCGATGATCAGCTGCGAGAGGTCCTCGTGGGTGAGGGCCTTGTGCCCGGGCCTGCGGCCGTCCGCGGGAGCGGCGAACGCCGCCAGCACGTGATCGTCGAAGAAGTGGGCGAATGGCCCGTGGCCCACGTCGTGGAGCAGGCCGGCGATCCGGAGCGTCTCGACGACCAGCCCTTCGGAGGGCGGCCGCATGCCGGGGTCCGTGATCGCCAGGGCGTCGACCAGCGAGGCGTACAGCTGGCGGGCCCACAGCCCGGCCTCGTGCATCACCCCGAGGCCATGCGTGAACCGGGAGTGCTCGGCGGTCGGGAAGACCCATCGGGCGCTCTGGAGCTGGCTGATGCGGCGCAGGCGCTGGAGCCATGCCGTGTCGAGGATGTCCTCCTCGGCGGCCTCCTCCGGCGGCAGGCCCGCGGCCCGCGATTCGGCGGGCGTGAGTCGCTTGCTCAGCTCGATGTAGCCGTGGATCGGGTCGCTGATGAGGTTGACGGCGGCGAAGCGGGCCGGAGGCATGGGCCCATTGTGGCCGTTTGCCCGGCCCCGGGAAGGGCCGTCGGTCAGGACGTCACGAGTAGTGTCCCGCGGCGTCGGCAAGCAGTGTCGCGACCTCGGCGCGCAGCGCTGCCGGGGCCACGACCTCCACGTCGGGGCCCCACGAGAGGATCCACGAGCGGATCTCGATCGTGCCCGAGATGGTTGCCCGCCACGCCAGCGAGCCATCCGCGTCGCGACGGACCTTCTGGGTGGGGTGCCACGTGGTCTCGGCGACCCGCGACGCGACGGTCGGCGCGAAGCGCAGCTCCACCTCCACGGCGCCCTGGTCCGCGATGATCCCCCAGGCCCGCTCCAGCGCCTCCTCGATGACGCCGTCCGGGGGTGCCGCGAAGGTCTCCGGGGTCACCGTGAGCCGGCGGATCCGCTCCAGCTTGAAGGTCCGGATCGCGTTCTTCGTCTCGTCCCAGCCGATCAGGTAGAGGGCATGCGTCTCGGTGGAGGGCTCGATGAGGTATGGCCGCACCCGCGCCGTCCGCTCGGCGCGGGCCGGGTCGTACGTGCTCACGTCGTACGTCAGCTCGACCACGCGCCGTTCCGCCCAGGCCTGGGTGAGGGCGCGCAGCCGGCGCGTGCCCTCCGGGTCGGGCGGCCGGCCGGCCATGACATCGAGCGTCCGGTGGACGTGCTGGCCCAGGACCTCCGGGAGGGCCTCGCCCAGCTTCTGGAAGGCGGCGGCCAGCTCCGGGTCGTAGGCGTCGGCGTACTTGGCCATCAGGCGCGCGGCGAGGAAGACAGCCATCGCCTCCCCCTGGCTGAGGCGGAAGGCCGGCAGGAGCGCCTCGCGCTCCAGGCCCCAGCGTCCGCCCTCGGCCCAGACCGGGATCCCCAGCTCGTCCTCGAGGGCCCGGAGGTCGCGATACGCGGTGCGTCGGGACATGCCGAGAAAGCGCGCCAGCTCGTCGGGCGTCACGCCGTCCGGGTGCGTCGCGAGGTAGGTCGCCACGCGATAGAAGCGGGCCACGCGGTCGCGTTTGCGGCCCGCCAGCGTGTCGCCCCCCGGCTGGTCCCAGCGGTCCATGCGTCCTCCCCGCTCAGTTCGTGGGCGGCGTGATCGTCACCGGGTCGCCTCGGTTCGTCGCGGTGAGCGTGGTCGTGATGGCGGCGCGGATGGCGCCCGGCTGGACGGCGAAGCCCGGGCCTCCCAGCTGTCCCTCGACGCGGCCCAGCTGCCCATCGGCGAAGATCCAGACGTCGATCTCGCCTCGCCAGTCGGAGAGATCCACGTCGCCGACGAGCCAGCGAACCTGGGGGAACGCCGCCCGGAAGACCGTCCCGTCCACGGCGATCCGGCAGCGCCGCGCGCGTGCCCCCTCCACGTAGACGAGACCCACCTCCTCGGCGGCGGTCCGCTGGAGGGGGTCCAGCGCAGCCCGGATGACGGCGAGGTCGAGGGCCTCTCCCTCGGCCGCGTCGATGGGCGCCTCCGCCCAGCGCGTGGCGGGCTCGCGCATCCACCCGCGGTTCCCGACGACGGCCGCGCCGGCAAACCCGATCTCGCGCGTCGTCGCCACCTCCCCGAGCCAGCGGAAGTCCTCGGTGGACCTGGCCCCCCGCACCCGCGCGGTCCCGAGCGACCGCAGGTCGACGCTGGCGGCCAGGTCCAGGGCGAGCTGCGCCGTGCCGCCCGCCACGAGCGGCGCATCGCACGCGGGCGGGACGCCGTCCGGGTCGGTCGGCCCGAAGCGCGAGGCGCCGGCCGGCCGGTCCTGCAGGGCAAGCTCGTTCGCGATCGTCGCCCCCGCCATCGCCGTGGCCGAGATGGCGGCGAGGGCGATCCCGATGGTGATCGCGGTTCCCAGCCGTCGCGGCCGGTCGCTCTCCGGCCCCAGGACCCGGCGCGCGAGCCCCAGGCCGGCGAAGAGCGAGGTGCCGAGGATTGCGAGGACCCACGGATAGGCGGTCTCCGCCGAGGGAAGCAGCGTCTGCAGCCCCTGGTCCACGAGCTGGCGGATCAGGCCGCCCAGCGTCGGCAGCAGGACGATCACGGTCGCCACGCCGAGCGCGGCAATCGTCCGGAACGCCTGGCCGCCGCGCGCGGCGGGGGGCCAGGCAACGGCCGCGATCGCCACGGACAGCGGAGCGAGCGCGGCGATGCCCACCAGCAGGTCCGCCGGGCCGCCGGGGCGGTACCCGACGAGCAGCAGGACGGCCACGATGGCCCAGAGCACGGCAAGGCCCACGGCCAGCAGGCGGAGCTCGAGCAGGCGAACACGCACGTCGCCAGTCTAGCGAGGTGCGTTCGAGTATCCTTGCCGCGAGGAAGAGCGGGCGACTGGAGGGCCTGGTGGGTCACGATCACCCTCACGACGGATTTCGGCACGCGGCAAGGCAGTCATGCGGTCATGCACGGGGTGATCTCCACGATCGCACCCGGCGCGGTCGTCACCGACCTCACGCACCACATCCGGCCCCAGGACATCCGCGAGGCGGCGTTCGTCATCGACATCAGCGCCTGGTACTTCCCGGAGGGCACGGTGCATGTCGTGGTGTGCGACCCGGGCGTCGGCACCGAGCGGCGCGCGATGGCCGCCGAGGTCGGGACGCAGCGGTTCGTGACCCCCGACAACGGAACGCTGTCGGCCGTCCTGGCCCGGGCCGACAGGCAGGGATGGGCGACGAGCTTCGTTCGCCTCGACCGCCCGGAGTACTGGCGCCCGACGGTCTCGAGCACCTTCCACGGCCGAGACGTCTTCGCACCGGTGGCTGCCCACCTCTCGGCGGGCGTTCCCCTCGACGAGATCGGGACGCCCTTCGACGATCCGGTCCGGATCGCCATGCCGGGCGCGCGGCGTACCGGTCGCGGCGTCGAAGGCGAGGTCATCTACGTCGACGACTTCGGCAACGCCATCTGCAGCGTGCTCCCCGAGGACATCGCCGAGCTCGGAGACGTCGCCGTGGAGCTGTGCGGCGCCACGATCGAGGGGATGGTCCGGACCTTCGGGGACTCCCAGTACGGCGCCGACATCCTCATCGCGCTCTGGGACTCGAGCGGCTACCTGCTCGTCTCGGAGAACAACGGGACCGGAGGGAACGTCATCCGGCCGAGACCCGGCGATCCTGTGCTCGTGCGGCCGCTCCGGTAGCCGACCCGCACCCATTCCCGACACGAGGAGAGTCACCCATGCGAACCCCATCTCGCTTCGCGGCCGTCCTGGCCCTGACGGGCGCACTCCTGGCGGCCTGTTCGGGCGGCGCGAGCCCCACGCCCGCCCCCACCGAGGCCCCCACCGCGGCCGCCAGCGCTGCCCCTACGCCGGCCCCGACGGCCACCCCGAACGCCTGCGCCCCGGAGAACCTCCCGACACTCACGGCGGGGACCCTCACGATCGGTACCGACAACCCCGCGTATTCGCCGTACTGGCTCCCTCGGGACGGCGGGAACACGCCGCCGTGGGACACGGAGTTCTCCGGTGACCCGACGACCGGGACCGGCTTCGAAAGCGCCGTCGCCTACGCCGTGGCCGACCAGCTCGGCTTCTCGAAGGACAAGGTCGCCTGGGTCGCGGTCAAGTTCGACAACTCCTACGCACCCGGCCCGAAGACGTTCGACTTCTACCTGGCCCAGGTGTCGTACACGCCGGAGCGCGCGGCGAACGCCGACCTCTCCGACGGGTACTACTGGCTCAACCAGTCGCTGGTCGCGGTCGCGGGGACGCCGATCGCCTCGGCCAAGACGATCGCCGACCTCAAGAGCTACCAGTTCGGCGCGCAGGTCGGCACGACGAGCTACGACACGATCGTCGATGTCATCAAGCCGGACAAGGAACCCAAGGTCTACGACAGCAATGACGCCGCCATCACGGCCCTCACGAACAAGCAGATCGACGGCCTCGTCGTCGACCTGCCGACGGCCTTCTACGTCGTCGCCACCCAGGTCGACAACGGCACGATCGTGGGCCAGTTCAAGCCGACCGGCGAAGAGCAGGAGCACCTCAGCCTCGTGCTCTCCAAGGGCAGCCCGCTGACCGCGTGCGTCAACCAGGCGCTCGCCGCGATGACCGAGGACGGGACGCTGGCCAAGCTCACCCAGGAGTGGATGGCCGACAAGGCGAACGCCCCGGTGCTCACGCCCTAGCCGCCACGCGCCGACCGCCGCATGTCGGCGTCCACGGACCACATCGGAGGCCCGCTCGACACGGGAGGCCGCCCCGGCTTCCTCGGGTCGCGCGGGCCTCGGCGCGCCGGCGAGCCGTCGGCGCTCCGCTCGACCCTCGTGGCGCTCGTCAGCACGGTCGTCTTCTGCTTCGTCGTCGGCTGGATCGTCGTGAACTCGCCGGGCTGGCCGGCGGTCCAGGAGTCGTTCCTCAACGCAGAGGTCTTCGCCGCGTCGGCGCCGAAGATCATCCGGGCCTTCTGGGTCAACATCCAGCTCTTCCTGGTCGCCGAGGTCCTCATCCTCGTCCTCGGCCTGCTGGTCGCCGTGCTCCGCAACCTCCGGGGACCTGTCTTCTTCCCGATCCGGCTGTTCACCACGGCCTACGTCGACGTCTTCCGAGCGCTGCCCGGCGTTCTCGTCATCTACATCCTGGGTTTCGGGATCCCCGGCCTCGGGCTGCCCGGCGTCCCGACCAGTGAGTTCTTCTACGCCGTCCTCGCGCTGACCCTCGTCTACTCGGCCTACGTCTCGGAGGTCTACCGCGCGGGCATCGACTCGGTCCACCCGAGCCAGGAGGCAGCCGCCCGGTCCCTGGGTCTTTCACGCTTCCAGGCGCTCCGCCACGTGATCCTCCCGCAGGCCGTTCGGCGGGTGGTGCCGCCCCTCCTCAACGACTTCATCGGCCTCCAGAAGGACACCGTGCTCGTCTCGTACATCGGCATCGTCGAGATCTTCCGGCAGTCGTACATCGAGCAGGCCGGGAGCTTCAACTTCACCCC
The DNA here is from genome assembly GCA_963810065.1 of uncultured Chloroflexia bacterium. GTDB lineage: Bacteria > Chloroflexota > Limnocylindria > Limnocylindrales > CSP1-4 > CTSoil-043. Next base: position 416,431 of record CAWELX010000007.1, read on the forward strand.
CTACATGGTCACGGCGCTGGTCTTCATCGTGGTCACGCTGCCGCTCGCCAGGTTCACGGACTGGTTGATGGCTCGCGACAAGCGCCGCCAGGCGACGGGAAGCGTCCGATGACGGCCGCACCCGGAACGACGACGAACGGACCCGCCCTCGTGATCGAGGGGCTCTACAAGTCGTTCGGGAAGCTCCAGGTGCTGCGCGGCATCGACCTCTCCGTCGCCGAGCACGAGGTGATCTGCCTCATCGGCGCCTCGGGGAGCGGCAAGTCCACCCTGCTGCGCTGCATCAACCTGCTCGAGCCGATCGACGCCGGCCGGATCGTCGTGGAAGGCCAGGAGATCACCGGTGCGAAGGTCGACCTGAACCGGATCCGGCGCCGGATCGGGATCGTCTTCCAGTCCTTCAACCTGTTCCCGCACATGAGCGTCCTCGACAACGTGACCCTGGGGCCGCGGAAGGCGCTGAAGCTCAAGCCGGCCGACGCCGAGGAGCGAGGGCGGGCGATGCTCCGGCGCTTCGGGCTCGAGGAGAAGGCGCTCGAGTATCCCGACCGGCTCTCGGGCGGCCAGCAGCAGCGCGTCGCGATCGTGCGGGCCCTGGCGATGGAGCCCGACCTCCTGCTCCTCGACGAGGTGACGAGCGCGCTGGACCCGGAGCTGGTCGCCGAGGTCCTCAACGTGATCCGCGAGCTCGCGACGGGCGGCATGACGATGCTCATCGCGACCCACGAGATGGGCTTCGCCCGCGACATCGCCAGCCGGGTCTGCTTCCTCGACGCCGGGCGGATCCTGGAGGAGGGGCCGCCGGACCGGATCTTCAGCGAGCCGCGCGAAGAGCGCACGCAGCAGTTCCTGCGCCGGATCGTGGAGGCAGGCCGGCTGTAGCCGGGCACCGCGCCCTGCGGGCCGGCCCTGGTCCGGCGTAGCACCCCGGCGGGCTCGCCCGGCTATTCCTCGCCGGTCAGCCCGAGCACCTCGTCCAGCGAAACCACCCGCAGGCCGACCGACCGCAGGCCGTCGACGATCGCCGGGAGCGCTTCGAACGTCCGCGCGCCGTCCAGGCGCAGCCGGACGATGGACCCGCCCTTCGCCCGCGAGACGACGCGTGTCGCAATGTCGGCGGCGATCGGGCCGCCGGCGCCCGGCGCGACCCCGTCTCCCGGATCCACGTCCCAGGAGATCGCCCAGGTCCACCCGGCACCGCCCGCCGCCCGCAGCGCGGCCGCCGACGCGATCCCTCCGGCGGGGCGCAGCCACGGCACGGTCGTCGTGCCGAGGCCGGGCATGAGGGCCTCGTCGGCCGCGTCGAGCGTTGCGCCGAGCCCGGCGGCCTTGTCCACGCCGGCGAACAGCCCCGGGCGCACCGATTGGGCCGCGCCGAGGCGCGCCAGGACGGCCGCCGCCACCGGATCGCTGGTTGCCGCCGCCCGCGACGCGATGAAGACCGTGGCAGGCACCCCGTTGACCTCGAGCCATTGGACGATCGCCTCCGGCCCGGCGCCGCCCGCGGCACCGCCGCCCGGGTACTCGAAGGTGAGGGCAACCGCGTCCAGGCCTGCCGGTCCCCGGCGTACCAGGGCCGCGCTGCCGTCCGCGGGGAGGGTGGGGAACGGGCCGATGGGGCCCGCCGTGGCCTGTGCGCCGGTCGGCGCCGCGCTCTCGGGTGGCAGGTCCTCCGGGTCCACGACCGCCCCGGGGATGTACACGAGCTGCCATCCCACCTCGATCCACCCGGGGCGGTACGTGGGCGAGTCGGGGTCCAGCGACGGGTAGCGGGCCCGGTTCCAGTAGGCGAGGCTCTCCGGCGTCGTGGCGAAGCGCCGCGCGAGGCCGATCAGCGTGTCGCCGCGCCGCACGGTGTGGGTGGCGAAGGTCGGGGCCGGCGCCGGGGTGGGCCGGAATGGCCGGGTCGGCGCGGACGCCGACGGCGATTCTCCCACCGGGTCACCCGGTGCGGGCGAGCCGGACGCCCGGGGCGACGCCGAAGAGCCGTCGTCGGCGAGTGGCATGGCACAGGCCGCGAGGAACCCGCCCGCGACGATCGCCACCGCGACGAGCCCAGCGAGAAGGCGGCCCGGAAGGTTGGGGCGCTGCACCCCGCGATGCTATGCGCTCGGCGTGTCGGGTGCCCCGGGCGTCGGGTCGGGTCGCGCCGACGATCCGCGCGGATCCAGCGGCGTCGGCGCCTGGAGCGTGAGCTCCCCGGCGAGCGCGAGGCCCTCCTCCGCGGTGGCGATCAGGTCGCGTCCGCGGCGCTTCGCGACGAAGCAGGCGCGGTCGGCCGCCAGGAGCACCTCGTCGGCGCTCGGACCGTATTCCGGGTAGGTGGCGACGCCGATCGACGCCGAGACGTGCCCCTCCCTGCCCTGCCGGCCCCATTCGGTCGAGATCGCCTCGAGCGCGGCCCGGATCCGCTCGGCGAGGGCGAAGGTGCCGACCGCGTCGGTCATCGGGCAGATGACGGTGAATTCGTCGCCGCCGTAGCGGAAGACCAGGTCCGAGTCGCGGCAGGCACTCCGGATCGCCCGGGCCACCGAGCGGAGGAACTCGTCGCCCGCCTGGTGGCCATGCCGATCGTTGACCGTCTTGAACGCGTCGAGGTCCAGCATCAGCAGGCCGAACCGCTCGCGCTTCTCGACACTTCGCGCGAGCCACTCGGCGAAGGTGCCCTGGTTGAGGAGCCCGGTGAGGTCGTCGGTCTCGGCCTCGATCGTCTTCTCGTGGTAGGCCTCGGCGTTTCCGATGGCGATGGAGACCTGGGAGGCGAAGAGCTGCACGAGCTCGAAGTCGTCCTCGTCGAAGCGCTCGTCGGCTCCCAGGCGCTCCAGCGAGACGACGCCGCGCACGCCGTCCCGGCCGCGCAGCGGGACGCAGATCAGGCTGCCCTCGACGTTCCCGGTCGCCTCGAACTGGCGAATCCGCGGGTCGTGCAGCTCGTCGCGGACCAGCTGCGGCTCGCCGTGGGCCATGACCCACGTGGCAAGGCCTTCCTCGCCCGGCTCCCACGGCTTGATGTACTCGTCGGCATGGACGCCGCGGGCCATCAGCGGCGTGAGCATGCCGCTGGCTGGATCGCACCACTCGATCGAGATGTTGTCCCAGCGGACGATGTCCACCAGGCGGTCGGCGACCTCGTCGAGGATCTGGTGCAGGTCCAGGGTCCCAAGGATGGAGCTGGTGATCTCGAGCAGGGCTCGCTGGCCGGCCAGCCGCCGCTCCAGGCGGATGGACTGCTCGCGCAGGCGACCGGTCGCCTCCGCGTTCGCGATCGCCTGGGCGGCGATGCTCGCGAAGATGACGAGGAGCCGCAGGTCGTCGTCGGTGAACTGGCGGAGGCCCAGCTTGGAGAGGACGATGACGCCCAGGACGCGTTCCTCGAACACCAGGGGCGCCAGGAGCATCGATTCGTCAAGGTCTTCATCAGTCCCGGGGATCGTCATCGCCCGCGGGTCGTGGGCCGCGTCCGGCAGGTTCTGGGGGACGCGATGCCGGGCGACCCAGCCCGTGATCCCCTCGCCGATCTGGATCCGCAGCTGCTCGGGTGTCTCGTCGTGGAACTCGCCGACGAGACCGCGCATCGCCACCGGGATCAGCGAGTCGTCGGGCCGGAGCCGGTACACGCGGACGTTGTGGTACTCGATGAGCTGGTCGAGCTCGTTGGCGATGGCCGCCCCGATCTCGCTCTCGGTCGTCAGGTGGGCCAGGCGCGCCCCCAGCTGCTGGATCGACTGCAGGTGGGCCGCCCAGGTCGCCATCTGCCCGTAGTTCTGGGCGTTCTTGATCGCCGTCGCCGCCTGGGCCGCGAAGCCGCCGATCGTGGCGAGCTCCTCCTCGGTCCACGTGTGCGGCCGATCGTGGTACACGATCAGCAGCCCCAGGAGGTCGCCGCCGTCGTGCAGCGGCGCCGCGCAGATCGTGTCGAAGCCCTCCTGGACGACCGCGGACCGGACTTCCACCGCCCGAGGATCGTCCCGATAGCGCGTGGCGAAGAGCGGGCGCCGGGCGGCCGCGGCCTCGGCCGGCAGCGAGGGGACCGGGAAGTCGCGGACGGTGGCCAGGTAGCTCTCGGACAGCCCGCGGGCGACCTCGGCGGTGACATGGCCGTCGGGACGCCGCAGGAAGACCGCGGCCCGGTCGCCGCCGAAGAGGACACGCGCGTGGTCGACCACGCCGGACAGGATCTGCCCGAGGTCGAGCTTGCTGCCGATGTCGGTGGCGATCCTGCGGAGCGCTTCCGCACGGTGGAGCTGCGTCGCCGTCTCCTCGCGCAGGCGGTTCGCGTGCACCGCGACGCCAAGCTGGCGGGCCACGGCCACGAGGAAGGTCTCGAGCTCCGCCATCGTCGCCGGCGGTGTCTCGTCCGCCGTCACGAGCACGCCCCATGGCCGGCCGCCCGCCCCCGGGATGGCGACGGCGATCCGGGACGGCAGCCGGTGGCCCGGGGGCAGCCAGTCGTGACCATCGTCGGCCGCCGTCTCGCCGAGTGGTCCCGGCGCCGTGAGCGCACGTCCCGGGAGCCCCGCCGACTCCGCGGTCCAGCTGAGGCGATCGGCGCCCTCGCCGCGGGCGGCGAGCGGAGCCAGGCGGCCGTCGCGGCGTTCGAGCACGACGGCGAGGTCGTGGCCGGCACGCCCATAGAGCAGCTCCACGGCGCTGCCGGCGATCTCCTCGAGGGTCCGCCCGGATGCGACGAGGTCGGCCAGGCGGCCGAGGAGGTCGATCTCGACCAGGCGTCGCTCCACGTCCAACGGGGACGACAGCGGTGGCGCGAACGGCGCGGCCGCTGTCGCGTGCCGCTCGGCGTCGACCAGCCGACGCGCTTCGAAGGATCGACGTGGCGTCGGCGCGCGTTGCCGGCTCGCCGCCGGCCGAACGTCGCTCCGACGGGCGCGTGCGGAGCTCGACGAGCTCGGCGCCGATCGACGGGATCGGCCGCGGTGGAACGGCGCCCTGGCCGCGGCCCCGGCGCGACGCCGGCACGGGCTGCTCGGCCGAGGTGAGGAAGCGCTGCAGGTCGCCGAGGCGGTAGCGCCGGTCGCCGCGGGCGTTGATGCGGTAGAACCGGAGCCGCCCCTGGTCGCTCCATGCTCGGACGGTGTTGGGGTGAACGCCCAGGAGGCGCGCCGCCTTCGTCACGGTGAGGGTGGCGTCGGACGGACGAGGTGCGAGCTGCGTGGCCGGATCCCCCGTCAGGCTCGGGCCCTCCGTTCGCGACGTCCGGCGTGCGAGGTCGGGGCGGCGAATGGAGGATCGGTGAGGTTGACGCCCCGGAGTCTCCGCGACTTCACACTTCTTGCCAATAGGCCGATGGTCCCGGTTGCGCGGGACGGCCCGATCACGCCCGGGTGGATCGCCCCCGGGGTTGGATCCAGCGTGGCGCCGGTTCCTCAGGCCCGGTCCTGCCCGGTGGCGGGTCCTCAGGCCCGATCGTGTCCCCGACCGCCCCTCAGGCCCGATCGTGCCGGCGGCCGTCCGCCAGGCGCATGGCGACGAGCGTCAGCGCGACGGCAACGAGACCGACGACGATCACGCCCACGATCGCGAACAGGGGGTCTCCCACCAGGCCGGGCGCCGCCGGATTGGTGCGCACGTCGCCGCCGCTGCCGGGCGAGGCGCTCGGGTCGGCGGCCAGCGCGACGAGGGACGAGGCCGCGAGCGCTGCGACGGCGAGCAGCACCGCGAGGCCTGGCCCGGACGAATGCGGCGGCCCTGGCGCGGGCGGCGCCCTCGCGCGGCCTCACGCCAGGCCCCCGGCCAGCAGCGCCCACAGGAGCCCGACGGCGAGCGTGCCGAGCCCGCCCCCGAGCGCGACCGCGGCAGCCACAGGACGGGCTCGCCGCCCTTCCCCCAGGACGCGCATCGCCTCGTCCCGCTCGAGCGTGGAGACGACCAGCGGACGGCCCGTGCCGGCAGTCATCGTCAACCGGCCGTCGGTCGTGGCCGTCGGGACGCCGAGGACGGAGACGTGCTCGACCGTGGAGAGCTGCTCGATCCGGAGGCGGACGGTGGCGTGCGCGGGGATGCCGGCGAGCGTCTCCGGCGCCAGTGACCCGGCGGCCTCGGCCGCGGTCCCGATCGATTCTCGCGGGAGCGTCACCAGGCCCGCGTCCAGGACGGCGCCATCGACCTCGATCTCGTCGAGGCCCTCGCGCACCCGGAAGCGGACCGCGTCCAGCCGCTCCTCGACGAGATGCCAGTCCCGCCCTCGGCGTGTCTCGATGCGCCGGCGGCGCAGGACCAGCGGCCGCGCGTTCTCGTCGTGGAACTCCTCGTCCGCGTCCAGGCGTCCGTCGACCCGGACGTAGCGCCGGGTCCCGGACGCGGCGAGCTCGCGCGCGGCGCCGATCGCGATCGCCGGCGTCACCGCGAGCAGGCGACCGACCCGCATGCGCGGGCCGTAGGTCCGCAGGAGGAGCGTGCCGGCGGCGATCGCGGCAAGCCCGGCGGCGATCACGAAGAAGGGGGTCACGGGCCGCGATGGTACCGCGCCGGGCAGCAAACGACCCAGAGGAACCTCCGCGTCGCGTGGGCCTTGGCCGGAGCCTCCGCCATTAGCGAGCTCATGACCCCTCCGGGTCGACATCAACGCTACCGGTGCATGGCGGCGCGGTCAACGCCTGTCGTCCACGAGATCGCCGGATCCGGTGCCGGTTGTCCACACCTCGTCCACCGGGTCGGACCCCGCGGCACGGGCCGCGTCTCAGCTGGCGTATCGCGGCCGAGCGCCAGCTCGCGGCGCGTCTCAGCTGACGCTGCGGCCGGTGTCCGGGTCGAGCGCGCTCACGAGCCCGTCGTAGCTGCTCAGGATGAGCGTCCCGCCCAGCAGCTCCACGCCCGCCACGACGTCCGAGTGGGCGACGCGCCAGCGAACCTCGCCGTTCGCCTCGACGGCAAACGTCTCGATCTCCGCCTGGACGATGACGTGGCCCAGGCGGGATGAGCCGACCACCGCGACAAGGGGGGATCCCGAGCGATGCGACCAGCGCAGGTCGCCGGTCCGCGCCTCGAACCCGTACGTCACGAACCCGTACGCCACCACCAGCAGGCCCGCCGTGTCCCAGGCGACGCCGGTGGGTTCGTCGAAGATCGGCGATGCGAGGCGCGCGGCCCAGGTGCCGCCTGGGCTCTCGACGCGAAGCTCGGCCCGGCAGAGGCGCTCGAACGTGGGCGAGACCAGCGACCCGTATTCGTGGAGGGTCCCTCCCGCCTCGCTCAGGGCAAACACGGCGGGTCCCTGGCCGGTGCCCGCCCAGCGGTAGCGCGCCCGAATGCCGCCCGGGTAGCCGACGACCCCCTGGCGGGCCTCCGCCGTCACGCGGGCGGGCCAGGCGGCGGGGCCGCGGCGATCGGGGCCACGATCGCGTTGGTCAGCGCGCGGAGCGCGGCCGGGCTCACCGGGAAGACGGCCCCATCCGCCCCGGCTGCCGCCCAGACTTCGCGGAACCGGCTGAGCTCGGGATCCATCACCACCCGGACGGCGCGCAGGTGGCCGACCGGCGGGATGCCTCCGATCGCGAAGCCCGTGAGGTCGCGCGCCTCGCGCGCCGTGGCCCGCCGGATCGCCGGCTCGCCGACGATCGCGGCCAGGCGAGCAACGTCCACCCGGTTGGTGCCTGCCACGAGGCACACGATCGGCTCATGCCCGGTCTCGTCCCGAGGCGCCACGAAGACCAGCGACTTCACGATCTGGCCCAGCTCCACGCCCAGCGCGCGGGCGGCGTCCTCGGCCGTGTGGGTCGTTGCCTCCAGCACGACGACCCGCAGCTCGACGCCCTTGCGCGCCGCCGCCTCCACGACACGACGGACCGCAGGGTCGAGGGCCGCCGGGTCGACGACCGCGGGATCGTGGGCTGGGGGATCGAGCGGCTGGGGCACGACCGCGAGTCTAGCATCGGCTCCGGTCCGGCCCTGACTCCGGCGCGGCCGCCACTCCGGTCCGGCCCTGACTCCGGCGCGGCCGCCACTCCGGTCCGCACCGGCCCCTGGCTCCGACCCGTCCGGCTTGGCCCGCAGGTGCCCTGTTCGGGCGCGCCGGCCGTCCACCCGCGCGCTCCGGGATGGCGCGGGCTACGATCCCGGCCATGCGCGCCATCGTGTTCGACTGGGACGGCACCCTGGCCGACACCCTCCACCTGATGTTCGTCGCCACCGAGGAGGTGGTGGCGAGCCTTGGCCTGCGCCTCACGTGGGAGGAGTACTGCCGCCTCTGGACCCCCGACTGGCGGCTCCTCTACCGCTGCATCGGCCTTCCCGACGACGTCATCGAGGAGGCCGGACGACGCTGGTGGGCGGCCTACCGCGGTCGGGACGAGGCCGAGCTCCTGCCGGGCGCTGCCGAGGCCCTGCGGCGCCTGCACGCCGCGGGATACCCGCTGGCCCTCGTGACGGCAGGCCACCGCGACAACGTCGGGGCGCAGCTCCGGCGCCACGGCCTCGAGGAGCTCCTCCCGGTGCGGGTCCACGGCGACGACCTCCCCGAGTCGAAGCCGCACCCGGCGCCGCTCCTGCGGGCCGTGCGCGAGCTGGGGCTGGGCGGCGAGGCTGCGGGAGTCGCCTACGTCGGTGACGCCCTCGACGACATGCGGATGGCCCGCGCCGCGGGCGCCCGGGCCGTGGGGATCGACTCCGTGCTCGGCGACGACGCCGCCCTCCGCGCCGCGGGCGCCGACGAGACGGCTCCCTCGGTGGCCGCCTGGGTCGACGGGCTCCTGGCCGGGCGGGTGTAGACTCGCTTCGCGCCGGTCGGAGTCCGGCCCAACAGAAGAGTGGGACAGGGGAGCGCCGCGGCGGCGCTGAGAGTGCGGGAACCACCCGCAGACCCTCGGAACCTGATCCGGGTCATGCCGGCGAAGGGAGTCCATATGACGCCTCCGTCCCATCCGAGCGGAGGCGTTGCGATTCCGTGAGCATCCCGGGCGACCTGCACGCGATCCTCGTCGGCGACGGCGACGTGCCGTCGCGGGCCGCGCTCGATGCCGGCTGGCCGGGCTGGGACGCCGGCGCCGCGCTGGTGATCGCGGCCGACGGCGGCGCGACCAGGGCCCGGGTCGTCGGGCTTCGACCGGACCTGGTGGTCGGCGACGCCGACTCGCTGGGGACGGCCGGGCTCGCCGAGGTGTGGGCCGCCGGGATCCCCGTGGAGCTTGCCGCAGCCGCCAAGGACGAGTCCGACCTGGAGCTGGCGGTGCTGGCGGCGCTGGCCCGCGGCGCGACCCGGATCACCGTCCTGGGCGCGCTCGGCGGGCCGCGCTTCGACCATGCGCTGGCGAACGCCTGGCTGCTGGCGCACCCGGCGCTCGTCGGACGCGACGCGATCCTCCTGGATGCCACGACGCGCATCCGGCTGCTCCACGCCGGCGCCGGCCCGGCGGCGGCCGACCTGGCCGGCCGGCCGGGCGACCTCGTGTCGCTGTTCCCCTTCGGGGCGGGCGCGGACGGCGTCCGGACGGACGGCCTGGCCTACCCGCTGCACGACGAATCCCTGGCCGTCGGCCCGGCCCGCGGGCTGTCGAACGTCCGCGTCGGCCCGCGTGCCCTCGTCTCGCTGCGTGTCGGCAGCCTTCTCGTCGTCGAGACCCACGTCACGGAGGTCACCTCCCCATGAGCTCGATCGCGCAGTCGCCGGTCCCCCCGGGCGAGCACCGGTGGCGGACCCGCGACATCCTCGTGACGGCGGTCATCGGCGCCGCGTTCGGCGTCTTCATGGCCGCCCTCAACGCCGTCTATGCCGGGCTGGGGGCCGGCGCGGGATCGCCGTGGCTCCTGCTCTACTTCGGCTGGCTCCTGCCCGCCGTCCTGGCCCCGGTGATCGTGCGCAAGCCGGGCGCCGGCCTCTTCGCCGAGATGGTTGCCGCCAGCGTCTCCGTGCTCGTCGTGAGCCAGTGGGGCCCGGACGCGCTGGTCTCGGGATTCCTCCAGGGGATGGGCGCCGAGGCCGTCTTCGCGCTCTTCCGCTATCGGCGCTTCGACGCGCCCGTCGTGGCCCTGGCCGGGGCGGCGTCGGCCGCCCTCGCCTTCGCCCACGACACGGTGCTCTACTACCAGGGCGTGGCGCCCGAGCTCCTGGCGCTCACCTTCGTCTTCATGGTCGTGTCGGCGGCGGCCGTCATGCCGCTCGTGACCTTCGCCATCGTGCGCGGCCTGCGCGAGGCTGGCGTCCTCCGTGGCTTCCCCGCCTGACGGGCGCGGCGCCATCAGCGCCGCCGCGGCTTCGCCGCCACGGCCCTCGGTGGAGCGCGGCGCCGTCATCGCTCGCGGCCTCGGGTTCACGCACGCCGGCGCCGCCGAGCCGGCCCTGCGCGATGTCGACGTGGAGATCGCGCCCGGGGAGTGCCTCCTCGTCCTGGGTCCGTCCGGCTCGGGCAAGAGCACGTTCGTCCTCGCCCTCGTGGGGCTTCTCGGCCGGGAGGTGCCCGGCAGCCTCGATGGCACGCTCGCGATCGGCGGCCCCGCCGGGGTGGTCTTCCAGGATCCGGGCGCGCAGCTGGTCATGGAGCGGGTCGAGGACGACGTCGCCTTCGGCCTCGAGAACCGTGGCTGGTCCCGGGCGGAGATGCGCGCCCGCGTGCCCGGCGCGCTCGACGAGGCGGGCCTCGGCGGCCTTGCCCGGTCCCGCACGACCACGCTGTCGGGCGGCCAGCAGCAGCGGCTCGCGCTCGCCGGCGCGCTGGCCCCGGGATCGGGCCTGCTGGTCCTCGACGAGCCGACGGCGAACCTGGACCCGGACGGGGCTCGGGCCTTCGTGGAGCGGCTGGCCGCGCTGCGGGCTGCGGGGACGACGATCGTGCTCGTGGAGCACCGCGTGGAGCTGGCGTGGGGCCTCGCGGATCGGGTCCTGGTCCTGGGGCGGGACGGCCGGCCGGTCGATCTCGGGCCGCCGGCCGACGTCGTCCGGCGCAGCGGACCCGCGCTTGTCGACGCCGGGATCTGGCTGCCGCCGGAGGTGGACGTCGCGCTCGGGATCGCGCGCCGTCCGGCCCGGCGGCCGTCGTCGACCGGTGAGCTGCTGGTGGCCGGCCGGGGGCTCGAGTTCGCCTACCGGCGCGGGGACCCGGTCGTGCGCGGCGTCGACATCGCCGTCTCGGCCGCGGATCGGCTCACGATCGTGGGCCCGAACGGAAGCGGCAAGTCGACGCTCGGGCGCCTCCTGGTGGGCCTCCTGCGCCCCGAGGCCGGCACGGTGACCCTCATGGGCGACGCCCCGCACCGCCTGCGGCCGGCCGAGCTGGCCCGGCGAGCGGCGTACCTGTTCCAGGACCCCGAGCAGCAGTTCCTGGCGACGACGGTAGCCGACGAGGCGGGCCTCGGGCTGCGGGACGACGAGCTGGCCCGGCTGCCCGAGCTGATGGACGCGCTGGCGCTGCCCCTGGATCGGTTCGGGGCGCGCAGCCCGTACGCGCTCTCGGGCGGGGAGCAGCGACGACTCTCGCTGGCCGGGATCCTTGCCCGGCGCCCGCGCGTCCTCGTCCTCGACGAGCCGACGTTCGGCCAGGATCGGGCGACCTACACGGGCCTGCTGACGATCCTCGGCGAGCGCCTGGACGACGGGGTCGGGCTCGTCGCGATCACCCACGACGAGCGCCTGGTCGCGGACCTCGGCGGACGCTCCGCGGTCATGTCCGGAGGCCGGCTCCTGGACCGCGCCCCGAGCGGGCACGCGGCATGATCGTCCTGCCGGAGCTCGACGCCAGGCAGCTGACGAGCCCCATGGGCCGGGCGAGCCCGCTCACGAAGCTGGCCGTCGGCTTCGCCTGGCTGGCGGCGCTGGTCGCGACCACCGACGCGCGGCCCACGCTGGTGATCCTCGTGGCGGGGATCGCGGGGGCGATCGGGCTGGGGCGCGTGCCGATCCGGCGCTTCCTGCGGGCATGGCTCCCGTTCGTCGTCGCGGCGGCCGGCGTCGTCGTCCTGAACACGGTGTTCGGCGCCGCGAACCGCGATGTAGCGGCGGGCGAGCTGCTCCAGGTCGGGCCGCTCCGGATCACCGGGCCCGCGCTGGCGACCGGGATCGTCCTGGGCCTGCGCATCCTGGCGATCGCCGGGGTCGGCGTCGCTTTCGCCCAGACCACCGAGGCGACGACCCTTGCCGATTCGCTCGTGCAGCAGGCCCGCCTCCCCGACCGGTTCGCGTATGGCGCGCTGGCTGCGTACCAGGCCGTGCCGCGCCTGTCGCTGGACCTCGTGACGCTGCGCCAGGCCCGCCGGACGCGAGGCCTGGGCCGGAGCTGGAGCCCGGGACTCCTCCTCGCGCTCCTCGTGCTCGCCCTCCGCCACGCGGACCGGATGGCCCTGGGGATGGATGCACGGGGTTTCGACGCGGGGACACCTCGGAGCCGCTACCGCATCGTTCGGGCGGGCATCGCCGACGTCATCGTCGCCATCCTCGGCACGACCGCCCTGGTCGTGGCGATCCTCGTCGCGCGGTAGCATGCCGGCATGAGCATGCCAGCTGCCGGCGAACCGGCTCCCGACTTCGCCCTCCCGGACGAGAGCGGCGCGATCCACCGCCTGTCCGACCAGCGCGGCCGCTGGACGATCGTCTACTTCTACCCGAAGGACGACACGCCCGGCTGCACGGTGGAGGCCTGCGCCTTCCGCGACGCGAACGACGCACTGCTGGCCGCCGGGGCCGTCGTCTGGGGGATCAGCCCGGATGACGCCCGGAGCCACGGGCGCTTCCGGGAGAAGTTCCGGCTCACCTTCCCGCTGCTTTCCGACGAAGACCACGCGACGGCGGAGGCCTACGGCGCCTGGGTCGAGAAGACCCGGTACGGGAAGACGTACATGGGGATCCAGCGCTCGACGTTCCTGGTCGCGCCCGACGGCCGCGTGGCGCACGCCTGGCACCGCGTCACCGCGGACGGGCATGCGGAGGACGTCATGACCACGCTGGAGGCGGCACGGGCGGCCGGGTGAGCGACGTCGATCGTCCGCCGGGCAGCAGAAGAGGCCTCGCTCGTGGGGGGAAACGAGCGACGCCTCAGGCTCGCATCCTAGCACGGGCCGGCAATGGCGCGCATACGGTGTACAACACGACATGGATGACTCCGCGACGACCGATCCGACCACCCGCATCCGCGGGCGCGCGCGCCGCGCGATGACTCCCGTGGCGCCGAGCCCGGGCGAGGTTCCGGCGGCCCACGCGTGGCGCCCCGGCCGCTTCCTCGTGATCGCCGCGCACCCCGACGACGCGGAGTTCGGTCCGGCCGCCACCGCGGCCGCATGGATCGACGCCGGCTCGATCGGCCGGCTCGTGTGCTGCACCTCGGGCGACCAGGGCGGAGAGGATCCGGCGGCCGACCCCCTGGCCCTGGCCGCAACGCGCGAGGACGAGCAGCGGCGGGCCGCCACGATCGTCGGGTACGACGAGGTCGTGTTCCTCCACCAGCCGGACGGCGCGCTGGCCAACGACCTGCCGCTCCGCGAGCTCCTGGTGCGCGAGATCCGTCGCTTCCGGCCCGACGCGGTCCTGACCCACGACCCCGAGGTGCTCTTCTACGCCGGCGTGGGGGTGAACCACGCCGACCACCGCGCGGCGGGGATGGCGGCGGTCGACGCGGTCTTCCCGGCCGCCCGCAACCCGATGGCCTTCCCGGGGCTCGCCCGCGCCGGCATGCCGGCCCACGTGGTGCGCCGCCTGTACCTCTTCTGGCCGAACGTGCCGACCGCCTGGGTGGACGTGTCGGCGACCGTCGAGCGCAAGATCGACGCCCTGCGCTGCCATGCCAGCCAGGTCGCGGACCCGGTGGGCCTGGCGGCGCGAATCCGGGCGTGGCTGGCCGAGGAGGGCGAGCCCATCGCCGCGGCAGCCGCGGAGGCCTACCGCGTCATCGTCATCGATGATGACCCCGACGAGGGGCCCCACGCGGCACCCGCCGGCTGATCACCCGCCCGCAGGACGGTCTCCCGAGGGTTCGCCACGCCGCAGGGGTCCGTCAGGCGGGTCCCAGGAGCAGCGGCCGGACCCGGCCCCAGGCATTCCAGAGCTCGCTGAGCTCCTCCGCCCGCCGTCCCAGCAGGTCGATCATGTCACCGAGCGTCAGCTCGCCGGCGGCCTCGGCCAGGAAGCGTCCAGCATCGACGTGGACGTCGGCGTAAAGCTCCGGGAGCTCCGCCTCCGTGGGCCAGATGCGGATGCGCATGGGGTCCAGGCCGGCGTACCCGATCGCCAGCGACAGCTCGCGCTGGCCCGGGACGCGCCCGTCGGCGAAGCCGCCGAGGCCGTCGAAGCGATAGCCGAGGGCGGCCAGGGCCGCTGAGATCTCCCGGCACTGGAGCTGCGTGTAGGGCCCCCAGAACGGATGCTCCCCGGGGAACGTCAGGGCGGCCGCGTCGATCGCGCGTGCCCGCACGGCGTCCACGAACGCCGCCAGGTGGATCTGCCACGTGCTCTCCGCCGCCGCATCGCCGGCGGCAAGGGCCGCCGCCAGGCGCCGCATCACCGCGCGGTCTCCGGCCAGGAGCGGCAGGATCGCGGGCTCGACGGCCGCGAGTCGCCGGCCGGCGGGGACACCGCCGGTGGAGCCATCGGCGGCCTCCTCGACGTCGTATCTCTCGTCGGCGGCCCCGGGGTCCGTGCCGCTGGGCGCGGTTCCCGCCACCGCCGACAGCCCGGCCGCGTGGGTGTCCCGGGCAACGACCGAGGCGGGCGCCAGGCCGGCGGTCGCGCCGGCGACCACCGCGGGACCGAGGTCCACCCGCTGGCGCTCCTCGCACGTGGCAAGGGTGATCCGGGCATTCCGGCATGCTTCGGCGGCGCTCTCCGCCGCGATCCGTGCGCCGTCCGCCTCGATGCCCAGGCGGTCGAGCGCGTGCAGGAGCTCGGCTTCGGCGGCATCCTCGCGGGCGATGATGCGCGTGGCCTCGCGCGTCCGGGCGTTGATCCGGTCGATCTCGCGGAGCCACTCCCGGGCCGCCGCCTCCATGGAGGGGCGCTCGCGGGCTGCCAGCCGGGAGGTGCGGAAGGCAGCCTGCGCCTCGTCCTTGGCGGCGCGGACGGCGCGGGGGTCGGCCGCCGCCGCCGCGTGTTCACGGCGGATCGCATGCTCGTCGTACGCCTTCCGGCTCTCCCGGAGACGATCCTGCGAGGCGAGCGCCAGGGCGCTCATCCGGTCGGCAAGGCTGCAGGCATCCTGGACCGCCTCGCGGGCTGGCGCGCAGGGGTCCGCCGCGAGTGCCGCGGCCGTCGCCGCGCCCGGGCCAACCAGGTCGAGCACGCCGACGGCGGGGTCGAGGACGGCGCCGGGCGGGGTCACCGTCGGGACTGCCGGGTCGATGGCCGGGTCCGCGGCCTGGCCGCCTGTGCTGCCCGCGGGATCGGCGGACCCACCCACGAACGGCGTCGGGGCAGTTGACCCTCGCTGTCCCCCGACCAGGCCCACGATGCGGTGCCTCAGGCGCACGGGATTCGCTCCGACACGGGGCCCCCGCAGGCGCCGCCGGCGCCCGTTCCGGACCATGTCGAGCGTAGGCGTGCGGGAGGGTCCGCGTCAATGTCGGACGCGCCACCGGCCTGCGGAAGCGGTTCCCGGGGGCGCCGGGCCTTTCGTCATCCAGCCGGCCGCGAGATGGGGTGGCCGCCTCACCCTGAGCGTGCATCCATGCGCATCGTCGTGTAGCATCCGTCCGCGTCGATCCCCCGGACGTCGGCTTCGGCCGAGCGCAACTCGACCCCGCTTCCAGAGGACGTAGGCGACCGCATCGTGGCCATCGACCCGAACCAGGATTTCCTCGTTCAGCCCGTCGACGCTTCCTGGCTCCAGTGCAACATCGAGTGCCAGGAGGCGTGCCCGGTCGGGACGAACTGCCGCGGTTACCTGAACCTGGCGGCCGAGGGGCGCTTCGAAGAGGGCTACATCCTGTCCCGCGACCCGAACCCGGTCGCCGCGATGTGCGCCTACGTCTGCTCCGCCCCCTGCGAACGAGCCTGCCGCCGCGGTGACATCGATCGGCCCCTGGCCATCCGGGCCATGAAGCGGTTCCTGGTGGAGTGGCACGAGGCCTCCGGCATCCCGGACCTCATCCCCGAGATCACGCCGCGCGACGAGAGGGTGGCGGTGATCGGGTCCGGCCCGGCCGGCCTGGCGGTGAGCCGCGAGCTGGCCGTGAAGGGCTACCAGGTCACGGTCTTCGACAGCCTGCCCTACGGCGGCGGGACGATGCTCATCGGCGTGCCGGCGTTCCGCCTGCCGCGCGAGGCGATCGAGATGGACGTCCGCCTGGTCGAGCGCCTCGGCGTGACGTTCCACTACAACACCACCGTCGGCAAGGACGTCCTGTTCGAGGACCTCCAGCGCGACTACGACGCGATCGCGATCTGCGCGGGGGCGATGGATGCCGTCGGCCTGGACATCCCCGGGTCCGATCTCGAGGGCAACCAGTACGGCGTGGACTTCATGAAGAAGGCCAACCTGGGCGAGCCGCTGGAGGTGGGGCGCAACGTCGTGGTGGTCGGCGGCGGCTACACGGCCATGGACTGCTCGCGGACCAGCCTGCGGCACGGCGCCGAGAACGTCACGATCGCCTACCGGCGGACGCGCTCGGAGCTGGTCGTCGACGAGGAGGAGCTGGGCGAGACCGAGCGCGAGGGCGTCCGGATGGAGTTCCTCGTCAGCCCCATCGAGCTGCTGGGCGAGGACGGGAAGCTGACCGGGGTGCGGTTCATCCGCAACAAGCTGGGCGAGCCGGACGCCTCCGGACGGCGCTCCCCCGTCCCGATCCCCGGCTCGGAGTTCGTCGTGCCCGCCGACACGGTCATCCCGGCGGTGTCCCAGGCGGCCGACCTGAGCTTCCTGCCGGTGGAGTCCAGCTTCGAGGTGGGCCGCGGCCGGCTCCGCGTGGATCCCGCGACGTACGCCACCAACGTGCGCGGCGTGTTCGCCTGCGGCGATTTCGTGACCGGCCCGTCGACGCTCATCGAGTCGGCCGGCCACGGCAAGAAGGCCGCCTACGCGATCGATCGCTACCTGGCCGGCCAGGCGGACGTCAGCGTGGCCGCCAACGTCAGGATCACGAGCTCCTGGCGCCACGAGATGCCGGAGTTCTACGACGTCCTGCCCCGCCAGCACGTCCCGATGCTGGCAGTGGACGGCCGGATGCCGTCCCGGGACCCGGAGGTCAACTTCACGACCTCGGTCGAGCTCGGGTACACCACCACCCAGGCGGTCGCCGAGTCGACGCGCTGCCTGATGTGCAACTACAACATCTGGTTTGACCCGTTCCGGTGCGTGCTGTGCGGCGCCTGCGCCGACGTCTGCCCGGAGGGGGTCATCCACATGATCGACGTGAACCAGATGAAGTCGGAGGGCTACCTGCCCGAGCTCGAGGAGGCGTACGGCTGGGAGCAGGGCGCCGCGATGATCCTCGACGAGGAGCGCTGCATCCGGTGCGCCCTGTGCGTGAAGCGCTGTCCGTTCGACGCCATTACGATGGAGCGGTTCGAGCTCCAGGAGATCTCGACCGACGGGCGGCTCTACAAGGAGTCGTATCGTGACGCGCAGCTTGCCGGGACGCCCGGCGTCGCAGGAGGGGCCAGGTAGGTGAGCTTCCTGGAGCGGGTGGACCAGTCGATCCGGCGGAGCCCGGTCTTCCGGTCCATCTTCCGGAACCCGTACCCCAACGACGAGCGGTCGCGGGCGTACGCGGTCATGAACAACGTGTTCCTGCACCTGCACCCGGTGCGGGTGCGCCAGCACGCCGTGAAGTTCGCCTACACGTTCTGCCTGGGCGGGCTGTCCTTCTTCCTCTTCCTCGTCCTGACGGTCACGGGCGTCTACCTGATGTTCTTCTACGCGCCGTCGGCGACCCAGGCGTACTCCGACATCCTCAGGATCCAGTCCGAGGTGCCCTTCGGGCTCCTGACCCGGAACATCCACCGGTGGGCCGCCCACCTGATGGTGTTCTTCGTCTTCCTCCACATGATGCGGGTCTTCTATCACGGCGCCTACAAGCCGCCGCGCGAGTTCAACTGGGTCGTCGGGGTGGTCCTGCTCTTCCTGACCCTGATGCTGAGCTTCACCGGCTACCTGCTGCCGTGGGACCAGATCGCCTACTGGGCCATCACCATCGGCTCGAACATGGCCGGCTACGCGCCGCTCTTCAACACGCCCAGCAAGCTGCTCCTGCTGGCAGGGCTGGAGGTGAGCGGCAACACGTTGCTCCGCTTCTACGTGCTCCACATCATGGTCTTCCCGCTCGTCGCCGCCATCTTCCTCGCGGTCCACTTCTGGCGGATTCGCAAGGATGGTGGAATTTCGGGGCCGCTATGAACGACCCATGCCTGCGTTGGCGCCTCCGCCCGCTCGCTCACGCACCTCGGGGTGCGCTCGCTCTCGTGCTCGTCGTCGCCTTGGCCTGGCGCGTTCCTGACGGCCCGCAGGAGCGACCATGACGGACACGAAGACGACGCCGCCCGAGCGCCGCGTCGTGCTCCCCGTCGACCCGACCCGTCGGACGGAGATCGACAAGCAGCGCGTGCCGATGTCGGCGCGCCCCTACCGGCTCCTCGCGCTGGTCAAGCAGGACGCCGTGGTCCGGGTCCAGAAGGAACCCGACGACACGGTCCTGACGTGGCCGCACCTGCTGACGATCGAGTTCCTGGCCGCGACAGCGATGAGCGTCTTCCTCCTGATGATGGGGCTCATCGTGAACGCCCCCCTCGAGGAGCTGGCCAACCCGAACGTCACGCCCGAGATCGCCAAGGCACCCTGGTACTTCCTGGGCCTGCAGGAGCTGCTGGCCTACTTCCACCCGACGGTGGCCGGGGCCCTCGTCCCGATCTTCGTCCTCGTCGGCGCCGCGCTGATCCCGTTCATCGATCGCGGCAACATCGCCGCAGTCCGGCCCTCGGACCGCAAGACGACGGTTGTCCTGTTCACGATCTTCTGCGGCCTCGGGCTCCTCATCACCTTCATCGGGATCTTCTTCCGGGGTCCCGGCTACGCGTTCACCCTGCCCTGGGTGGACGGCTTCTTCTTCACGCTGTGACCGGCGCAATGAGCGGACGGGACCTGAGCGCATGAGCAACTACCACGTCGAGCCGGCGAGCAAGCCCCAGGCCCTCACCTCGGAGGCCCTGAAGTCGCTGCGCAACGAGGCCCCGAAAGGCCTCTCGCGGCGTCAGCTCCTGCGGACGTCGCTGGGCGCCGGCATCGGGCTGTGGCTCCTGGAGGTCGGCGCGGGCACGATCAGCTTCCTGTGGCCGAACCTGTCCGGCGGCTTCGGCGGCAAGGTGACGATCGGCACCTACAGCAGCATCAAGAACACGAATGCCGCCCTGCCGATCGCGGAGGGGTTCCCGGCCTACTACCAGGAGGCCCGCGCCTTCGTGATGCTCGTGGACCCGTCCCGCCAGGAGTTCGTCCCGGGCGAGGACCCCAAGGGCGATGGCACCTCGGTCAACGTGCGGGCGCTCTACCAGCGCTGCCCGCACCTCGGCTGCAAGCCCAATCCGTGCGTCAAGTCGTTCTGGCTGGAGTGCGCGTGTCATGGCTCGCGGTACGACCGGCTGGGGACGAAGGTCAAGGAGCTGGGGCCCGCACCGCGCGGCATGGACCGCTTCGCCGTGATCGTGGAGGGCGACGGGACGCTCGTCCTCGACACCGGGAAGATCACCCTCGGCCCGCTCCCGATCGCGCTCGGCCAGCCCGGCCTGGAGCCGTCGAAGAGCCCAACCGGGTGCATCTGATGCCGAACGCCGCCGCCGCTCAGCGAGGATCGCGATGACCGACCAGCCGGGCCAGGGCCCCGAGGAGCGCCTGCCGGTCCCGCGCGAGCCGGCAGAGGTGACACCGGTCGAGCGCTTCACTGCGCCCGTCCAGGCCCACTCGTTCGGACTGACCTCCGAGCGCGCCGCGAAGATCGTCCGCCAGAGCGGCAACTCCCGCTGGGTGGCGTTCCTGGCCGTCACGCTCGTGACGATCTTCGTGATCGGCTACTACTTCTACGAGCTCGGCATCCCCGGCGTGTCCGGGTCGAGCCGGATGGAGAAGGAGACCGCCGCCCAACAGGTGACCGACGTGCAGCGTGGGTACCAGCTGTTCCAGGCGAACTGCTCGCGTTGCCATGGCGTCCAGGGCGAGGGCGGGATCGGTCCCGTGCTCAACGACCAGGCGAAGCTCCTGACGCACCTCACGCCGCAGTACCTGGCGACCGTGCTGACGGTCGGCGGCCGCTACGTCTGCGGCGACGCGAACTCGCTCATGCTGGCCTGGCTGGAGCCGAAGGGCCCGCTCAACTACCGGCAGGTCGAGGAGCTCATCTCGTTCCTGCGCGCGCCCAACACGTTGACGTACACGGCGGTCGACAAGACGACCGGCGCAACGACGGACGCCACGGGTTGGCGGGATCCGAACTACGCGATGCCGCCGACAGCGACGCCGGTCCCGGCTTGCTGGAAGGACGCGTTCACGGCCGGCGGTGGCGGGTCGCCCGCTCCGTCGACCGCGCCGACTGCGGCGCCGAGCGGCGCGCCGGGCCAGACCGTCACCCTCGAGCTGACCGCCGCGGGCATCAAGTTCGACAAGGTCACCCTCGAGGGCCCGGCCAACACGGCCTTCAAGATCCAGTTCACCAACAACGATGCCGGCACGCCGCACAACGTGGAGATCCTCCGCGACGGCGTCTCCGTCTGGAAGGGCGAGATCTTCAGCGGCGTGGACGCCCGGACGTACGACGTGCCGGCCCTCGTCGCGGGCACGTACACCTTCATCTGCTCGGTTCACCCCACGATGAAGGGCGATCTCGAGCTCAAGTAGGAGTCCATCCGCCCGGGCCGGTCCGGGCGGGCGCGCACAGGGAGGCACGATGGCGGCTCAGGCGCTCGAACCCGGCACGACGATCGTCCGACGGCGTGCCTTCTTCGGGCTGCTCGACGCCGGCGGCTGGCCCTGGGCCACCCTCAAGGCCGGGCTCTGGTTCGTCGTCATCGTGATGATGATGGCGTGGATGCCCGATCGGGCCCTGTACGCCACGGTCCAGCCGACGATCGAGCTGGGCGTGCCCCTGTCGACGTTCAACAAGAGCCTCGACGTCACGCCGATCAACCTCTGCCCGCCCTCGAACGCAACCCTTCCCTGCCCGGCGCCCATCGGCGCCGTCCTGCCGTGGCAGCCGAACCCGCCGGAGCTGGGTCTCCCGCAGGCGCGCACCAATGCCGCGATCGTCGCGGCCGGCCTCGAGACGCTGCTGATCGGAGGCTCGGACGGCACGGCCGCGCAGGACAGCGTGTTCGCCACGGTTGTCCGCGCCGACGGGAATATCGACGGGTGGACCGTGGGCGCGCCGCTCCCGGCGCCGCGGGCCGGCGCCGCCGCCGTCTTCTTCGCCGGCTCGGCCTACGTGATCGGCGGCCTGGACGCCGCGGGCAGCCCCACGGACACGGTCTTCGTCGGCACGCCGGACCCGGCGACCGGGAGGATCACCACGTGGACGGAGTCGGACGTCCTCAAGCTCACGGCGCCGCGCGCCGAGGCCGCGGCCGTGATCACCGGCGACGGGATCTTCCTGGTCGGTGGGCGTGACGCGGCCGGCCCCGTCGACAGCGTCTGGAAGGCGGCCCTCGTCTCGACCACGGGCAAGCTCAAGGGCTGGGCGCCCACGGGCTCGCTCCCGGCGCCACGTTCGGGCGCAACGGCCGTCGTCCAGGGAACGCACCTGTTCGTCTATGGCGGCGAGGATGCCGCCGGGCCGACCACTGCCGTCATTCGCGGCGAGATCGGCACCGAGGGCGATGCGCTCGGCCAGGTCACGGGATGGTCGACCCCCCCGAACGAGGACGCCGCCGCCCAGATCAACCTCCCCGCGGCCGCGCAGGGGGCCACGGGCTTCATCTCGAACGGGATCTACTACTACGTCGGCGGCGACGGACCCGGCACGCTGTACTGGACGATCCCGGACGCCGAGGGCAACCTCGGCGGCTGGAAGACGCTCGCCCAGAGCGACCTGCCGGCGGATCTCCGTCTCCAGGACGCCGCACCGTCGTGAACGGCTCCCACGTGTTCCTGGTCGGGGGCACCGCCGCCGGAACGCCGACCCAGGGGATCACCCGGGCCAATCTCTCGCCGCCGCAGCCCTTCTTCCGGCTGGGCCTTTTCTACGTGGTCCTCCCGGCGCTCGGCATCCAGGGCGAGGTCGGCCAGCAGCTCTCGTACCTGGTGGCCGCTGGGGTTGCCACGACCAACTTCGTGATCCTGCTGCTCATTGGCTACGCCTACAACCACCCGGAGAAGGCGAAGCACTTCTTCAACCGGATCCGCGAGCGGCGCCGCAAGCCCGCCTGACCGGAGCCGCCAACCAGCCCGACCGGCGCCGGCAGCGCCGGGCAGCCTGCCGCGCGCCCGCTGAACCCGCCGGACCGGCCGAACCCACCGCACGCCGGCGAATGCCGGCGCGCGCCCACCCGCGCTGACGCGTCAGGCGGGGTCGCCCTCGCCCGGCGCCAGGGGTCCCCGCCGGACCTCGATGCCGGCCCGCAGCCAGGCGACCATCCCGCCGGCGACGTTGTGGACGTCCGTCCAGCCGTTCCGGAGCAGCCAGGCGGTGACGGCCGCCGACCGGCTGCCGCTGTTGCAGATCACGTGCAGCGGACGATCCCGGGGCAGCTCCTCGAACCGGAGCAGGAACGACGACGTCGGGTAGAGGACCGCGCCGGGCGCCCGGAAGCTGATGAACTCGTCGCGTTCGCGGACGTCCACCAGGACAGCTGCATGGGGCGCGTCGCCGCGCGCAGCCGCGGCCTGCTGGACGTCGATGGTCGGGAGCTGGGGCAGGCCGGGCTGCATCAGGCGGACCTCCAGGGGATCGCGGGCGGATCGAGGTCGAGGGGCAGCCGACGCGCACGACCGGGCGGGCCGGCGACGTCGTGGGGTGGGGGATCGGGGAGGAGGTCTCCCCCGGCGGTGGGCGCGGCCGCCATCGTCGCGACGTGGACCAGGAGCTCGTCCACGGCAGCGATGAGCGCGGGCAGATCCATCCCGCCCTCCGCTCCTGCCGCCTCTGCGCCTGCGAGCCGCTCGCGGGCGCCCCGCAGGTTGGTGGTCACGCCGGCCGGGTTGCCGCGCGCCGCGTGGACGAAGGCGGCGGCGAGCTTGATGAGGCCGGCCAGCCGCTCGCGCTCGCCGGGGTCGTCCGCCGCCATCCAGGCCGGCTCCAGCTCCTCGTGGGCCAGGTAGAAGTCGCCTCTCGCGTAGGCGGCAAGACCGCGGGCGAGAGCCGCGTCGCGGTCGGCGCGCGCGAGCGGGCGGTAGGCCTTCGCTCGCCCCCGCGGATCCACGATCCGGTCATCGGCAGCCGGGACCGCGCCGTCGGGGGCAGTGGCCACCTCCGCGGCCGGCGTCGCGCCCCCCGTCGCGCCCCCCGTCGCGGCCGGCACGGCGCCCGCGGCCGCCGGTCGGCCGGTCACTCGAGCTCGGCGAGCGGGCGCCGCCCGGCGATCCCGGTCGAGAGCTCGTGCCACCACGCCACGTCGCCCTCGCCCAGCCGCCAGCAGAGCCACACCTGGCGCCC
Organism: uncultured Chloroflexia bacterium; assembly: GCA_963810065.1. Classification (GTDB taxonomy): domain Bacteria; phylum Chloroflexota; class Limnocylindria; order Limnocylindrales; family CSP1-4; genus CTSoil-043. The sequence continues at coordinate 439,930 of CAWELX010000007.1, forward strand.
GTTGACCAGGGCCGGGAAGTCCACCAGGCCGGTCTCGATGTCGCGGAGCGTGACGTCCCAGCCGTCGAGCCGCTCCACTGCGGCCTGCATCTGGTCGATGATGGCCTGGATGCGCGCCGCGAGGACACGCGGCGATTCGGGGCTGCCCGATCCGGCGTCCAGCAGCGCGTCGTCCACCAGCGAGCCGGGCCCGCCCACGGCCGCCACGCCGCTGGTGGCGTGCAGCCGATCGCGCAGCCCGACCAGCTCGAGCCGTCGCGCCCGCAGGTCCTCCAGGATGCCCCGGACCTCGGGGAGGCGCGCGTTCGCGCGATCGAGCGTGTAGAAGGCCGTCACCGGCCCATTCTACCGGCGAGGCCGCGAGGGCCCCGAGGCGAGCTCTCGAAGCCCCGCGGCAGGGCCTCGTCGACGGTCCGCGGTCCACGCCCCGTGGCGACCCGCTGGCGGATCCTCGAGGACCAGCGCCCAGTCGCCGTCGCCCGGCGGCATCAGCTGGAGGAAGCCTCGCCGAGGGACGCCCCCGCCTCGACCCATGCCCCCGCGACAGCCTTCGCCGCGCAGGGCTCAACGTCTCGGCCCACCGCGTCTCCGCGCCGCCCAGCGCGGCCACGTCCCAAGGCCGCCGAGCCCCTGGCGACCCTCACCTCCCATTGGGATCGTCCAGCGCGCGGGATTGGACATGATGTTCACAGCGGGCGCGCCCGCGCAGCCGTCGGCCGGCGGCGGGGCAACCCTGCGGACCGACGAGCGCGTCGAGCATCGGCGCGCGGCCCCCGGCGCGGCCACGTCCCGAGGCGGTCGAACGGGCTGCCCCCTTCGGCGCGGCGTCCGCGAGGCGTCCAGGCCCCAGGGCGTGCACATGATGTCCAATCCGGCGCGCTCGGCCTGAACGTGGACCTGCGCACGCTGCCTGCACGAGTGCGTCGACAGGCTCGTGCTCGGCCCCGAGCCGGCGGAAGGCCGGCGGCGGCCCATGTCGCGGTTCCTGCAGGAGCGCAGGCCGCACGCGGCCGGGTATCGTTGCGCCCACGTGGGCCCGTAGCTCAGTGGCAGAGCGAGGGACTTTTAATCCCTGCGTCCTGGGTTCGAATCCCAGCGGGCTCACGACCGTCGTGCGCGAGGCGCTCCTCCGCGCCTCCCTTGGCGTGCCGATGTGGCACGTGGGAACGACACTGGCAATCGCTCCAACTGCGACCCAATCATCGTGACGTTCTGGCGTACGCCTCCTGCACATAGCGAGCCACCCCGTGGCTGTGACAAGGACGGCCAAGGTCCCCGGGCCGGTGGCCCGACGCAAGGATGCCCACGACTGTCCTCTCCGCTGATCTGTTACTTGCGCAAGTACGCAATGAAGTGGTACAGTACGTACGCACAGACCGCAAGGCATCGCCACCCGAGGACGCTCAGGCCCGTGGATCTCACCGACGACACGCTGGAGCACTACCGGCTGCACGCCGAGGTGTGCAAAGTCCTCACGGACCCGAAGCGCCTCATGCTCCTCGACACGCTGAGGGCTGGCGAGCGTTCCGTCGGCGAGCTCGCCCACGCGATTGGCGTGACGCTCCCGAACGCGAGCCAGCACCTGGCGGTCCTGCGGGCGGCCGGGCTCGTCGAGGGCCGGCGGACCGGGACCACCGTCACCTACCGGCTGGCAGAGCCGGCGATCGCCGATGCCTGCGACATCATCCACGCCATCGTGACGCGCCGGCTTGCCCAGGCCGTCCGCCCGGCCGCCGATCGAGCGGTCGAGCCCTCCCTCCACGCACTCCAGGGGTGACACACGTGTTCGTCTCGACCAGCTTCACGTTCGGCACGCGGCTGCGGGGGACCCTCGCCAGCGTGCGGCCCGCCGTCGAGGCGGCGCTGGGCGCCGAGGGATTCGGCGTCCTGACCGAGATCGACGTGCAGGCGACGATGAAGGTCAAGCTCGATGTCGATCGAGCCCCGTACGTGATCCTGGGGGCCTGCAACCCGCCGCTCGCGCATCGGGCCATCGAAGCCGACCCTTCGGTGGGCGCCCTCCTCCCCTGCAACGTCGTGCTTCGCGAGGACGGCCCGGACACCATCGTCGAGGCGCTGGACCCCATGGCGGCGCTCGGGATCGTCGACGCGCCGGGGATCCTCCCGGTCGCCGAGGAGGCGAGGGCCCGTCTGCAGCGCGTGATCGCAGCCCTTGACGCGTCTGCCTGATCCAGCACCGATCCATCCCGGCCGCGACGCCTGCGCCACGGCCCCACCCCCGCCCACCGGAACGGAGCACTTCTCATGGCACTCAAGACCGCGACCGTGACCCTCGACGCCGATGAGCGCCGGCTCGTTGCCCGGACCGGCAGCGGCCACTCGCTCGTGATGGACGACGGCCGTGGTGACACCGGCCCGCGCCCGGCAGAGCTGATCCCCGTGGCACTGGCCGGCTGCACGGCCATGGACGTGATCTCGATCCTGCGCAAGAAGCGCCAGGAGGTGACGGGCTACGAAGTCCGCGCCGAGGGCGTCCAGATGGACGGCCACCCCAACGCCTTCACCCGCATCGACCTCGTGCACGTGGTCGAAGGGCCGGCGCCCGATGTCGAGGCCGTGCGCCGGGCGATCGAGCTGTCCGCGACGAAGTACTGCAGCGTCGGGGCGACGCTCTCGAGCGGGATCACGGAGATCCATCACAGCTACCTGGTGCGCGACGGCGCGGGCAGGGAGCTGGCCGGGGAGGTCGTCGTCCTGGGGCCCGGCGCGGATCCGCTGGCAACCACCGCCGAACCCCCGGTCCCCGCCGGCAGCGCCGGCTGAGCCGCCCGCGCCGTCTGAGCCGCCCGCGCCCCGCTCGTTCCCTCGAAGGAGATCCCGACGATGTCCAGCCCGGGCCGATTGCTCCCCACCGGCTGCCCGGCCGCGGCTGTCCTCGCGACGATCGACCGCCGGTTCGCACTCCACGCCGTGCTCTGGACGGCCGCCTCGCTCCTGGTCTTCGGGCTGGTCGCGGCCATCATCCCGAACCCGGTCTTCGGGCGGCAGATCCCGCCCGAGCCGTTCGCCATCGTCGTCTGGCTGATCTCGGCGCCGCTCATGGGCCTGCTGGGAGCGACCTACTCGGCTCCGGCCGCGCCGACCGGCGCCACCGCTGAGCCGGTTCCGCTCGTCCTCGCAACGGCCGCCGGCGGATCGGGGCGCGAGGGGACCGCCCTGGGCACAGCGGCCAGCATCGGCGCCTTCCTCGCCATCGGCTGCCCGGTCTGCAACAAGATCGCCCTGGTCCTCCTCGGGGCCAGCGGGGCGATGACGGTCTTCGCGCCGCTCCAGCCCGTCATCGGGGCGGCCTCGCTCGTGCTCCTCGCCGGCACGCTCGCCTGGCGGTTCCGCCTGCGCGTGCGTGGCGGGGCATGTCGCGTCTGATCCAGGCCCGCATCCGATCCGGCCCGAGTCCGATCCGCTGTCCAGCGTCGCCCAGCCCGACTCCACCACCCGAGGTGCCGATGTTCTCGTTCCTGCGCCGCCACACGCCCGAGATCACCGTCGACGAGCTCGACGAGCTCCGCCGCGACCGTGACGTCCGGGTCCTCGACGTCCGCGAGGACTGGGAGTTCAAGCGCGGCCACCTGCCGGGGGCGATCCACCTCCCGTCGAAGCAGCTCGCTGCCCGCGCCGGCACGCTGCCGCGCACCGTGCGCTACGCGGTGATCTGCCAGTCGGGGAGCCGCAGCCGGAGCGCGACGGACTTCCTGGTCGCGCAGGGATTCGAGGGTGCGGTCTCGGTGCGCGGCGGCGTGGGGGCGTGGGCGCGCAGCGGCCGTCCGCTCGACGTAGGACGGCGTCACCCGCCCGGCATCGATCGACACGGCATCGGAGGAGACCGCATGGCCCGCTATCGCATCCTCGCGTGGCGCGAGATCCCGACCCAGGTGCAGGCGACGGATGCGACCGGCGCGGTCGCCCGGCGGCCGATGCCGCGGTGGTTCATGCAGGAGATCAGCCGGATCACGATGCGCGAGGGCCTCGCGGGGACCGACGACTACCTGGCGGAATTCGCGTGGTCCGACGAGATGGAGCTGGACGGCACGGCGGACGAGGTGGCCGATGCCGTCCTGGTGGACCTGGCCGCCCGCTGGGGCCGGACCCCGGAAGGCCGCCGCCTGGTTCCTGGTCCCGACGAGGGCGAGGTCGACCCCGCCTGACGCCCTCCTCCTGGCCTGGCGGGTCAGGAAGCCCTGGGGTCGTCGATCCAGGGAGGCGGCCCGGGGCTCACGACTGGCGCGACATCGCGGCGCCGAGCACGAAGGTGGCCACCAGGTCCAGCACGTCGTCCAGCACGGGCGTCAGCCCGTGCTGGAGGCGCGGATAGGTGACCAGCCGGGCCTCCGGCAGTCGCTCCGTGAGCGCGCGTTCCAGCAGGGCGGGCGTGGCGAAGGGATCGGACGATCCCGTGAGCAGGATCACGGGGCAGGTGACCTTCGGCCAGTGGGCGGTGCGGGCATCCCAGTCGCCGGGCCGCCCCGGTGCGTGGAGCGGGTAGGAGAGCAGCACCAGGGCGAGCGGTGGCCGCCCGGCTTCGCACGCATCCGCGGCGGCCAGGCTGGCGACGCGCCCGCCGAACGAGTGCCCGCCGACGGCCATCCCCGGCTCGGCCGCGAGGAGGGTCGCGAAGACCGGGATCGCGCGCTCGGCCCGGCCTTTCGGCAGGTCGACGGCGCGGGCGTCGATCCCGCGCTGCCGCAGCCCCGCGACATGCGGGGCCATGGATGCGGCGCTGCCCGACGCGCCGTGGCCAAGGACGAGGACGGGGTCCGGTCGTGGCATGCGGGCACGATAGCGGACGCCGGGCATGGCGCCGCGGAGCGCGTGCCCGGCGATCGGCGCATGGGGTGCGATCGACGGCGAGCTGGCCTCAGCGCGCCGCCTCGGGGTGTCGGTGCTGCGGCGTTGCGCCGGGGGATGTCGGCCCTGGGGCCTCGCGCCGGGCGTCAGCCCTGGGGCTTCGGGGCCGGCGTGGCCGGGTTCGTCCCCTTCGACGGAGCGGCGTCCTTCGGCTTCGGCACGAGGATGAATGCCGCAGTCGCCTTCCCGTTCTCGACCCTGCTGACCACGACCACCTGGTCGCCCTTCTGCAGGGCGGCAACCGCCGCCTTCTTCCCGTCCTTGCGGACCCGCGTGGCGTCCGCCGTGGCGACGGTCTCGGATCGTGCGCCGGCCTCGGCGATGGTCAGCGTGCCCGAGCCGACGGTGGAGACGGTGCCCCGGTCGACCTGGAACGTCACGAGCGTGCCGTTGCGATCAATGACGATCTCCGCGTGGACCAGGTTCTTCCCGCCGACGCGCGCGAGCCGCTGCAGCCGAGCGCCCGGCGCGGCCACCGCCTGGTCGCCCAGCTCGGGTGCGAGGAGGGCGAGCTCCGCGTCCGTGGGGTCCTGGGCGGTGCCTCCGGCGAGCCCGGCAGCCGCCCCGGTCAAAGGGAGGGCCTGCGTCAGCGGGGCCGTCTGGGCTGCCGGGTCCAGGTCGCGGGCCGGGCTCGAAACCAGGCCTGCGCCGAGTGCTGCCCCGGCGATCCCGGTGACGAGGGCCAGGGTGGCGGCGCCCGCGACGGCAAGCGCCCGCGACGCGGTTCGCATGGTGGTCTCCTTCGATGCGTGGCGAGCGCTCGCGCGGAGCGCCGGACCGCACCTTCCGCCCGGCCGGTCAGCCTGTCTGCCGCCGGGCGTAAGGGCACGGTAAGCGCAACGGGGCGTCGCGGCACGCCCCCGGGTGGCCCGCCCCCGGGTGGCCCGCCCCGGGTGGCCCGCCGCCGTGCGGCCCGCGCCGTGCGGCCCGCCGCCGTGCGGCCGTTGCCGTGCGGCCCGCGGTCGCCCTGACCCCGCCGAGTCAGCCGGAGAAGTCCAGCTCCCCGGGCGCCGCCATGCTCCGAGGCGGCGTCGTCGCGTCCGGCGACCAGTGGACGCTGCCCGGTCCGACGACCCGCCAGGCGCCCGGCCGCTCCGCCAACGTCCGGATGACACCCGTGCGCTCGTCGAGCCCCAGGCGACCGATCGGCTCGGCCTCGGCGGGGACACGGCCGCCGAACGTGCCCGCCCACCCGCCACGCGCCACGCGTTCAGCATGTGGCACGACCACGATCCCCGGCACGAGGCCGAGCCCGCGTCGCCAGCCGCCGGGCGTCCAGGTCCAGTCGGCCAGGACCATCGCCCCGGCGCTCGCCCCCGCGAGGACGGCGCCGCGGTCAAGGGCCGTCAGGATCGCACGCCAGGCGGACGAGCCCTCGAGGATCTCCAGGAGCCGGCCCGGGTCGCCGCCCGGGAGGTGGATGAGATCCGCGTCGGCAAGGCGCCCGGCCAGGTCGCCGGAGGCCGCGCTCGCCGCATCGACGACCATCGCGGCGTCCGGGTGTGCCGGGATCCCCGACGCGGCCGCGACGCGGGCGAACGCCTCCACGCCGTGGCGGGCGGCGAGGTCCGGGCGCTGGCCTGCCGCTGCGGCCGGCACGATCACGATCCGGATCGCCCCGGGATCGTCGCGGGAGGAGCGACCGAGGCCTGTCGGGGTGCCGGCAGCTCGCTGCACCACCGGCGGGCGCGCCGCCTCCAGGCAGGCGCGGAGGAAGCCCTCGTCGCCGGGGAGGAACTCACCCCCGCCGTGGAGCGCGAGCGTGCCGGCGATCACCGTCGCATCCTCACGGCGCCGGGTGGTCGTCGGGACCGACGTCCCGTCCGGGGCCGGAGCCGACGTTCTTCGGCGGCCGCCGCCCGCGGCGCAGCCAGCGCGCGGTCCGGTCCGGCGCGACGACGAGCGGCGCGACGTAGAGCACGACGAGGAACGGAACCAGGAACCGCGCCAGGGGGCGTTCAACGACGACCGCCACCCCGAGCGCCACGAGGGTCAGGAGGTACGCGATCAGCCATCCCGGCCGGATCCCGGCGTCCGCAAGGCGGCGCGTCGGGATGGCCGCGAGGACGATGCAGAGCAGCACCAGCCCGATGAGCCAGGGTGCGGGGAGCGCCATGGACCGATCATACGGCCGGGCCGCACGACGGCACCCGATCACTGGTCCGGCAATCGTCCAAGATGGACCTTCCGGGCCGGATGTGATAGGCTTGCCTCTCGTCACCTCGCGTGGCGAAGCGTCGCGTGGTCGATCCCCCTTCTCGAACGGACCGTGCGTTCCGCCCTCCCTGTTCGGGAAGAGTGTGGAGGTCCCTGTGACCACCGGTACCATCAAGAAGGTCGTCGCCGATCGCGGCTTCGGCTTCATCGTCGCCGAGGATGCGAAGGAATACTTCTTCCATCGCGGCGGCCTGGACTCCTCTCTCGACTTCGACCGCCTCGCCGGCGGCGAGCGCGTCGAGTTCGACATCGAGCAGAGCCCCAAGGGTCCTCGCGCAGCGCACGTGCGCTCCGCCTAGAGGAGCTCGCGGCCCGTCCGTCGCGGACGGGCCGCCCCGCACCTGGCAGACGCCGGCCTTCGCGGCCGCGTGGAGCCGCAGCGGCCCGCACCCGCGCGAACCCGGCGTTGCCGGCGCCCCGGAAGGAGCGACGCAATCGTCCGCACCATCTTCGCGTCCACGTACCCGCCGCGACACTGTGGCATTGCGACGTTCACGCAGGCCCTCTCGAGCGCCACCGGTGAGCGCGAGATCGTCGCCCTCCACGGACCCGGCCCCAACCTCCTGTACCCCGCCGAGGTCCACCACCGGATCCGACGCGATGAGCCCGGCGACTACGCGCGGACGGCCCGCGACCTCGCCCGGTGCGCCGACGTCGTCTCGATCCAGCACGAGTACGGGATCTGGGGCGGCGACGACGGGGTCGGCGTCCTCGACTTCGTCCACGCTCTCGACGCCCCCGCCGTGACCACCCTGCACACGGTCCTCCGGCATCCGACTCCCAACCAGCGGGCGATCCTCCTGGAGCTGATCCGGTCCTCCGCGGCGACCGTGGTCATGTCGCGCGCGGCCGCCCACGTCCTGGCCGGGACCTACGGCGTCGTCGAGCGCGCCATCGAAGTGATCCCCCACGGCGTGCCGAACCTTCCGCGCGTCGACTCCCAGACCATCAAGCCCGCCCTGGACCTGGCCGGGCGCGAGGTGATCCTGAGCTTCGGCCTCCTGGGCCCCGGGAAGGGCTACGAGCTCGTCATCGACGCCCTCCCGGCGATCGTCGCGGCGCGGCCGACGGCCTGCTACGTCGTGCTGGGGGCCACCCACCCGAACCTGCTGGAGGCCGAAGGCGAGACCTACCGGCGTTCGTTGGAGGACCGCGTGGCGCGGCTCGGCATGGGCAAGCACGTGCGGTTCGTCGACCGCTTCGTGGGCCGGGTCGAGCTCACCCGCTGGCTCGAGGCCGCCGACGTCTTCGTGACGCCCTACCCGAACCTGGAGCAGATCGTCTCCGGGACCCTGTCCTACGCGATGGGAGCCGGCCGCGCGATCGTCTCCACGCCCTACACCTACGCCACCGAGCTGCTGGACGCCGGCCGCGGCGTGCTGGTGCCGCCCGGGTCGCCGGCCGCGTGGGCCGACGCCCTCATCGGCCTGCTGGAGAACGACGAGCTTCGGGCGAGCGTGGGCCAGCGGGCCCACGAGCACAGCCGCTCGATGATCTGGTCCACGGTGGCGGCCGAGTATCGCTCGCTGTTCTCCCGGGTCGTCGTCGGCATGCGGGTCCCGGCCCGGGCGTTGCCCTTCGTGGCCGCGCGTGGTTGAGCCAGCGCCGCTGCAGCCCGTCAACCGCGACCACCTCGAGGTGATGTCCGACGCGATCGGGATCATGCAGCATGCGATCGGGGGCCGACCCGATCCGGCCCATGGCTACTGCACCGACGACGTCGCCCGTGCCCTGCGCGTGGATCTCGTGCACCAGCGCGAGCTGGGCTGGGCGGCCGTGGAGGCGAGCGCAGCTCGACACCTGGCGTTCCTCGGCGAGGCCTTCCTGCCCTCCGCGGGCCGGTTCCGCAACTTCCGCTCCGTCGACGGGTCCTGGCTCGACGACGGGGGATCGGAGGATTGCCAGGGCCGGGCGCTCCTGGCGCTCGGCGAGGCAGTCCAGCTGGCTCCTGACCCACGCATGGTCGAGGCCGCCGGGCGGCTCCTCGAACGCGCCCTGCCGGCAGCGCGGGAGCTGGTCGCACTCCGGGCTCGCGCCTCGGCGCTTCTCGGGTGCGTGGCCGCCGTTCGCGGTGGCCTGCAGGGCGAGACGCCAACGACCCTGCGCCTCCTGGCCACGCGACTCGAGGCCACGTTCACGGTGTGCCGGGACCCCGCGTGGCCCTGGCCCGAGCCCAGCCTGACCTATGAGAACGCGCTCCCTTCACAGGCCCTGATCGTCGCCGGCGACCACCTGGGCGCCCGGAGCATGCGCGACACCGGCCTGTTGGTCCTCGACTGGCTGGTCCGGATCCAGACCGCGCCCGCCGGCCGGCTCTCGCCGGTCGGCAACGGCTGGTGGCCTCGGGATGGCGTCCGCACGCAGTTCGACCAGCAGCCGATCGAGGCCTCCGCCCTCGTGCTCGCCGCTCACGACGCGTTCACGGCGACACGGCGCGTCCACTACCTGCGCGCCATGGAGCAGGCCTACGCCTGGTTCCTGGGGGTCAACGACCGCGGCACTCCCGTGGCGGTCGCCCGCGGCGGCGCCTGCTTCGACGCCCTCACGCCCGACGGGGTGAACCTCAACCAGGGCGCGGAATCGACGCTCGTGTGGCTGCTGGCCCTGGAGCGCGTGCGCCAGGCGCGCGCGACGCTCCCGGCGGCCCGGCGCGCCGCCGTCCCCGCGGTCTCCCTCGCATGACCCGGCCCGACGACGTCCAGGTGCTCCGCCGATCGGACGCGAACCCGATCATCACGGCCGCGGACGTGCCGTACCCGGCCAACTCGGTCATGAACCCGGGCGCGGCCCGCGTCGGCGACGAGACGATCCTGCTGCTCAGGGTGGAGGACCTGCGCGGCATCTCCCAGCTCCACGTGGTCCGCAGCAGCGACGGGATCTCCAACTGGCGCTTCGACCCGGAGCCGCTGCTCCGCTCCGACGTCGAGCACTACCCCGAGGAGATCTGGGGCTGCGAGGATCCCCGCCTCACCTGGCTCCCCGAGCGCGAGGAATGGGTCATCGCCTACACGGCCTACAGCCGGCGGGGTCCCCTCGTCTCGCTCGCGACCACCCGGGACTTCCGCAGCGTTCACCGCCTGGGGCCCGTGATGCCGCCCGAGGACAAGGACGCGGCCCTCTTCCCGCGCCGCTTCGATGGGCGCTGGGCGATGATTCACCGTCCGTCGCCGCTCCGGGGCGGGGCCCACATGTGGATCTCGTTCTCGCCGGACCTCCGTCACTGGGGCGACCACACGATGTTCCTGGAGGCCCGCGACGGCGCCTGGTGGGATGCGGGGAAGATCGGCCTCGGCCCCCCGCCGCTGGAGACCCCGGAAGGGTGGCTCCTGCTCTACCACGGTGTGCACGCCACGAGCGCCGGGCCGATCTACCGGGTGGGGCTGGCCCTGCTGGACCTCGAGAACCCGCGGATCCTCCTGGGCCGCACGGACGAGTGGATCTTCGGACCGTCGGCGCCCTACGAGGTCACGGGGGACGTCGGCAAGGTTGTCTTCCCGTGCGGCTGGGTCCTGGACGCGGCGGGAGTCGTCAGCGTCTACTACGGCGGCGGGGATTCGGTCGTCGGGGTGGCCACGGCGACCCTCGAGGACCTCCTCGCGTGCGTGCGCCCCGGGACGGGTGCGCAGCCCGCCGTGACCTCCGCTATCGTGGACGTGCGCTGACCGACGTGGTGGCGGCCGGCGTTGCCGCGGACACCACGCCGCAGCGGCAACGAGGATCGCGCCGCTGCTCGCGCCGGCCTGGACTGGAGCTTGTACATGGCGACATGGGATGCGCGGGACTGGCTGGCGGGCCTGATGGGCTGCGACCGGAGCGAGCTGGCGGTGCGCAGCACCGATCGGTACGGCGAGCGCGAGACCCAGGTGCGCTACGACCGCGGCGGCAACTCGGTGGCGCGCATCATCGTCACGGGTCCGATCCACGACATGAACGACCGCGACGGCGGGGGCCACTGGCTGGTCTCCGCGCAGGTCGGCTGGGACGCGAAGGACGCGCACAGCATCACGCTCCCCGAGTCCAGCGAGATCGTCTACTAGGCGAGGGTCGCCGCGGGGGATCCTGGCCCGCGACCGCGACCGTCGCGCGCCCGGCGTGACCGCGGTCTTCGCCCGCGGGGGCGCCGAACCCGCGTCGCCCGTCTGCCCGCTACGATGGCGTCGATGACCGACGTCCGCGCCGGGGGTGCCCGCGGGCGGTTCGCCCGGACGCTCCCGATCCTCCCCGTCCTCCTGGCCGAGGCGATCCTCTGGCTCGGCTTCGGTGCGCTCCTGCCCGTGCTGCCGCTGTACCTCACGGAGCAGGGGATCGACATCGCGACGCTGGGCTGGATCGTGGCGGCCTGGCCGGCCGCCCGGCTGCTGGGCGAGCCGCTCTTCGGCTGGCTCGCGGATCGAGGCGACAAGCGAGTCCTGATGCTGGGGGGCCTCATCGCCACCGCGATCGTCGTCCCGATGCCCCTCGTGTTCACCGGCGTGCCGGCCCTCCTGCTGGCGCGTGCCCTCGCCGGGCTGGCCACGGCGGCCTACGACCCGTCCGCGCGGGCCTACATCCTCGACGCCACGGCCCCCGAGGAGCGCGGCGCCGCGTTCGGCCTGTACGGCTCGGCCCAGATGGGCGGCCTCCTGCTGGGCCCGGCTTTCGGTGCCGTGGGCGCGGCGCTCGGCGGCGGGTATGCGTTTCCCTTCATCTTCTGCAGCGTGGCCCTGGTCGGGGCGGCGGTGCTCCTGGCGCTCACGATCTGTCGCCGGCCGACGCCGCGGCACGTCACGGGCGAGGAGGCCGCCGCACAGGCTGCCGCCGATGCGCCGTCGTCGCTCTGGAACCGGCTCCTCGTGGCGGCGATCGTGCTCAACGTCGGGGGCTTCTTCGCATCCGGCACCTACGAGGTCATCTGGAGCGTCTGGATGACGCAGCTGGGGGCGGATCTCGGGCTCATCGGCCTCACGTTCGTGGCGTTCGGGCTTGGCGTGCTCCTCTTCTCGCCGGTTGCCGGCCGGTGGGCCGACCGCCGCGGTCCGGTGCCGTTCATCGTGCTGGGCAGCCTTGGCGCCGCGCTCGCCGGCGTGCTGTATGCCCTGCTGAACGATCCCCTGCTCGTGATCCCGGTGGTCTTCTTCGAGGGCGTCTCGTTCGCGCTCCTCGGGCCCGCGCTGTTCGCCGTCGTGGCCCGGGCCACGCCCGCCGGTCGATCCGCCACGACGCAGGGGGTCTTCGGCGCCGCGGGGACCCTTGGCACGATCGTGGCGTCGATCACGGCCGGCATCCTGTTCACGGTCGACCTGCACCTCCCCTTCTACACGTTCGCGGTCACGATGGTCGCCTCCCTCGTGCTCGGACTTGTCATCGGGGGCAGGGAGCTGCTGGAGCTGCGTCCTCTGGAAGGTGGCGTCGCGCGGCTCGCCCCATCTTCGGCGCCGGTCGGTGCGAAGGAGATGGCGTGAGCACTCCCTCCTGGCATCACCGCGACCCTGCCGACCTGGCGCCCGTCGTCCTGGTGGCGGGCGGGTTCCTGACGACGCCCGGCTGGTACCGACCGATGGCGGAGGCGCTTCGGGCGAGGGGCGCCGCCGACGTCGTCGTCGCCCGGGTCTTCCCGCCCGACTGGGTCCTGTGTGCCGTGCGTGGGCTGGGTCCCGTCACCACGCGTGTCGGCCGGGCGCTCCTCGAGGCGGGGGATCGCAGCCTGGACCTGTCGGTCAGCGGCGGCGCACCGATTCTCTACGTGGGGCACAGCGCCGGTGGGATCGTGGGTCGGCTGCTGACGTCGCCGGAGCCGTTCGCGGGACGCCGACTGAACGCCAGCGGCCGTATCGGGGCGCTCGTGACGCTGGGCACGCCCCACCTCGTCGGTGACGACGCACGCTGGGGCAGCCGTGTCGCGGATGCCGGGGCCCGGTTCGCCAATCGGAACGTGCCCGGGGCGTTCTTCGCCCCGACCACGGGCTACCTTGCCGTCGCGTCGCGGTACATCGTGGGCCACGACGCGGCGGAGGACGGCCGCTCTCGCTTCATGCGGCGACTCTACGAGGACGTCCACCCGGCCCCCGACCAGCCGTTCGTCGCCGGTGACGGCCTGGTCCCGGTCGCATCGGCCCTCCTGCCCGGTGCGCGTCACCTCGTGCTGGAGGACGCGGTGCACGGCCCCGGCGCACGCGACCCGTGGTACGGGCAGGACCCCCAGCTCGATGCCTGGTGGCCGTCGGCCCTCGAGGCGTGGCGCGAGGCGCTTCAAGCCCGGCTGGAACGCCGTCCCGGCGCCTGACGCAGATTGGCCGCGGACTTCAGCGGCGCGTGTTCAGGCGTCCTCGCCGAAGGCGATCGCGATGGCCCTGCGCATCATCCTGACCACGGGCACGGCGTCCAGCTCGTCCCGTGTCAGCCAGGCGGCCCGATCCGTGGAGCCCGCCGGCTCGTCGCGGAGGGTGCCCCCGAGCAGGGTGACCCGGTAGAGCAGGGCGATCGCGTGCATCTGGCGCGGCCGCCCGTCGCCGAGCCGGCCTGGGTAGACGCGGGAGCGGACGTCGACGACCCCCTCCACCCGGCCGACCAGCCCGGTCTCCTCCTCCAGCTCGCGCACGACGGCCGCCTCGGGAGCTTCGCCGAAGTCGATCCCGCCGCCGGGGAGCGTCCACGACCCGGGCGACGGCTCGCCGGACGCCAGGCGACAGCAGAGCAGCCGATCACCCGCGCGACAGATGGCGTACGCGGCGACCCGCACGAGGCGAACCGTGCCGTCCTCGTCGGCCGTGGCATCCGCGCGCTCGGACCAGGGTGTCATGGGGGTGAAGGATGACGGCTCACAGCGCCACGTGGAGCAGCCAGATCGCGATCGCCAGCGGGGCGGTGTAGAGGGCGGCCCAGAACGCCCCGCGCGCAAGCGAGGCCGGCAGGTCGCCCTGCGTGACGTGGCCGCGGGCCGCCACATGGTTGAGCATGGCCCGCACGATCGTGTACAGCGCGATCACGATGAGCGGGATCACGTAGCCGATCGTGAAGTACAGGAGCGCGACGATCGCGGCGATGGCGGCGACCGCGACGACGACCACCAGGATGGCGCCGAGGCAGCCGAGACCGCCGTCGTCGCCCCCTCCGTCGAAGTCGGGAAGGCCGACGCTCGACAGGTCGACGTACGGCGCCGCGTCGAGGACGCCCGTGCCGCCGTCCGTGCCACGGCTCCCGCCGCGGCCGAAGAGCCTGCGGGGCGGTCGGAACGTTCCCCAGTCCTCGTCGACCGTCCGTCCGGCGAAGCCGAGCCACGCGAGGACTGCAGTCCAGATCAGGAACCATGCCCCGACCACGATCTCCGCCTCGACCCACGCCGACCGGTGCAGGGCCAGCGGCAGGACGACGGCCACGGCGATGAACAGGACGAGCAGGAGCACGGCGCTCCAGCGCCCGGAGACCCCCGGGAGGCGTGCCCGCGCCCCGGCGGCCCTCATCCCGGACAGCCGGTTGGGCCGCGGGCTCGCCGAGCCCTCGGCGTCCCCGGACAGCGTGTTCGGCCGGATCGGTGCCGGCATACCGTCGTCGCGCGGCGGCTGGGTCACGGGCCACCTCCTGCACCATGGTCATGGCCCGAGCGGAACCGCGCAAGGGACGAATCGCCCCTGCCATCCCATCTCTAACCTTTACGCAAACGTGAAGGTTGTGGCATCATCGGCGCATGGCCCGTCCCGTCGTTCGCACGCCCGCCCCGCCGCCGGAGCAGGGCCCGCCGCGCGCGGCGGCGCGCGGTTCGCCCCGCGCGTCGCCCCACGCGTCAGCGCCCGCCCGCCTCCTGCGCATCCAGGAGGTGGCCGCCGAGAGCGGCCTGACGCCCCGCTCGATCCGGTACTACGAGGAGCTTGGGCTCCTGCGACCGGCCGCGCGATCCCAGGGTGACTACCGTCTCTACGACGCGTCCGACCTGGAACGGCTCCGGTTCATCCGCGGGCTCCGCGACGACGCCGGCTTCAGCCTGGCGGAGATCGCCCTGCTGCTGGAGGACGAGGAGGCCCGCATCCGGGACCGGGAGCGGTTCCGGGCCGCCGGCGACACCGCCGAGAAGCGCGCGATCCTGCGCGACCTCATCGCCCGCATGGACCGCCAGGTCTCGTCGCTGACCGAGAAGGCCGACCGCCTGCGGGAGATGATCGAGGCCGCGGAGGGCCGTCGGGCGCACCTGCGGGCGCACCTGGCCGAGCTGGAGGGCGGCGCGCCCGCCCACCTTCCCGGCGCCCCGCACGCGGAGACCGGCCCGTGACGATCCGGTCGCTCGGGAGCGCGAACGCCCTCCGGGCGATGCGCCATCGCAACTACCGCCTCTTCTTCAGCGGCCAGGCCATCTCGCTGGTCGGCTCGTGGATGCAGTCGGTGGCCCAGGCCTGGCTGGTCCTGACGCTCACGGACGACCCCCTGATGCTGGGGATCGTGGCGGCCGCCCAGTGGACGCCTGTCCTCGTGCTGGGGCTCTTCGGTGGCCTCATCGCCGACGCCCTCCCCAAGCGTCCGACGCTGGTCGTGCTCGAAGCCGTGATGGCATCCCTTGCGATCGTGCTGGGCGCCCTCACCCTGGCCGGCGTCGTCGAGGTCTGGATGATCCTCGTCCTCGCCGTGCTCCTCGGCTGCGTGAACGCCGTCGAGATGCCGGTCCGCCAGGCCTTCGCGGTGGAGATGGTGGGGCGCGAGGACGTCGTGAACGCGGTTGCGCTCAACTCGGCGATCTTCAACGCCGCGCGTGTCGTCGGGCCCGCCGTCGCCGGCCTCACCATCGCTGCCTTCGACATCTCGACCGCCTTCTTCCTCAACGGCCTCAGCTTCCTGGCCGTGATCGCCGGCCTCCTGCTGATGCGCCCCGAGGAGCTCCGCACGCCGCCACCGATCGCGCGGCCCCACAGCGTCCGGGAGGTGCTCACCGCGGTCGGCGAGGGTCTCACCTATGTCCGCTGGACGCCCGCGGTCCTCCTGCCGGTGGTGGTCGTGGGGCTGGCCGCGACGATCGGCATGAACTTCCAGGTGACGATGCCGCCCTTCGCCCGCGACGTCATGGGCGGCAACGCGGCGTCGTTGGGGTTCCTGATGACCGCCAGCGGCCTCGGGTCCCTCGCCGCCGCGCTGTTCCTGGCCACGCGCCGCCGTCCCAGCCCGTGGGCAATCGGCGCGGGCGCGACGATGCTGGGCGCCGGGCTCCTGGCGACCGCTGCCGTGCCGTCGTACCTCGTGGCGATCCCGGCGCTCGCGGTCGCCGGGTTCGGGGCCATCTGGATGGCGGCCAACGGGAACACGCTCATCCAGGCGACCGTCCCGGATGAGCTGCGTGGCCGCGTCCTCAGCGTCTACACCACCGTCTTCGCCGGATCGACGCCGTTCGGCGCGCTCTTCGCCGGGGCGCTCGCCTCGCGCTGGGGCGCCCTTGCGGCCCTCGCCGTGGGTGGCGTCCTCACCGTCGGCGTCGGCGTGGTCGCGCTCCTCTGGCTGCGCCGTCACCACGGCCTCGCGGCGGTCACGGTCGGACCCGGCCCGCTGGGTGGCCGGCGCGTGGCGCCGTAGAGCCGGATCCGGCCCACTGGGTGGGCGGCGCGTGGCGCCAGACCTATTGACAGTCGAGCGAAAGACATCGATACTCAATCGATGAACAGACTCGCGCGACAACTTCTCCGCGTCGCTCTTGTCGTCCTCCTGCTCGGAACCGTGCTCGCCCAGGTGCTCGTGCCCGTGGCCGCGTCCCAGTTCGGGACGGCCGTCCCCGAAGTCGCGTACCTCGTCGTCCCGTACTCGGTGGCCGCCATCCTCTTCATCGCCTGCGGCCAGGTGGCGCTGCTCGTCGTCTGGCGGCTGCTGTCCATGGTCGGCGGCGGGGTCATCTTCACCCGTAGCGCCCTGCGCTGGGTCGACGTCATCATCGCCTGCGGGGTGGTCGCCACGGCCCTGAGCGCGAGTCGTCTGGATCCACATGCTCGGCTTCGTCCCCGGCGGCGGCGGACCAATGGGCCTCTACCTGGTCGCCGTCGTCGTCGCCGGGCTGGCCTTCGTGCTCCTCATGGTCGTCATGCGCGGCCTGCTCGAGTCGGCGATCGCCGACCGCACCGAGCTGGACGAGGTGATCTGATGGCCCTCGTCGTCGATCTCGACGTCATGCTCGCCCGACGCAAGATGTCCGTGGGCGACTTTGCCAGCGCCGTCGGCATCACCCCGGCAAACGTTGCCGTCCTGAAGAACGGGCGCGCCCGAGCCATCCGGTTCAGCACCCTGGACTCGATCTGCCGGGTGCTCGACTGCCAGCCGGGGGACATCCTGCGGTGGACCGCCGACCCGCCTGCCTAGCAAGAACGCGTTCGAAGCTGGCAATCCCCACCATCATCAACGCCTGCCTCGGCGTGGTGCCCGGAGCCGCGTGTTCGGCGTGACAAGCCCGGCCGACCTGTCCATGGCCGGGAAGTCTTCCACGCCCGGTGGCGCAGATGGGGTCCGGATACGTCCTTGACACTGCCCCTCCCCAGGCGTACGCTCGCGCACATATGAGCAGTTGGCTGCGCAGTTGAGCATCACGAGCGCACCTTCCGGCCTGCGCCAGGACGAGCCGGGGTCCGCCGAGACCCGGCTCATGCTCCGCGCCGCCCAGCTCTACTACCGGCTCAACCTGACCCAGGACGAGGTCGGCAAGCGGCTCGGGGTGAGTCGCTTCAAGGTCGGCCGGCTGCTGGACCGGGCCCTCCGCGAATCGGCTGTGCGCATCGAGATCGTCCATCCCGCCGCGCGGCTCGTTGCCCTGGAGGACGTGCTCGTCGAGCGGTTCGGGCTCCGCGGCGCGGTCGTCGTGGAGGTGCCGGCCACGGGATCCGCGACCGACGACGAGCAGATGTCGCGCGAGCGCGTCGCCGCCGCAGCCGCCTCCCACCTGGCGGAGATCCGGCCGGAGCGTGCGATCGGCGTCTCGTGGGGTCGCACGATGCTGGAGCTCGCCGCTCACCTGCGTCCCGGCTGGGCGGCTGCGACGGAGATCGTCCAGCTGAACGGGGCCATCTCGCGATCCGCGCGCCCGACGCGCGCCCAGGAGGTGGTCGAGCGGTTCGGGACCACGACGGGAGCCGCGATCCGGCTCATGGCGGCCCCCGCCATCGTCGGCACGCCGGAGCTGCGACGGGCCCTGGAGGGCGATCCGTCCGTCGGCGAGACGCTCGCCGCCGCTCGCACCGCCCCGACCGCCATCTTCGGGATGGGCCTGCTGGGCCCTGACAGCGTCCACGTCGCGTCGGGTTACCTGGACGATGCGGAGCTCGCCTCGCTGGCGGAGGCGGGCGCGGTCGGCGACGTCCTGGGCCGATTCCTCGCGCTCGACGGCAGCATCGCGTCCACGACGCTCGACGCGCGTACGGTCGGCCTGCCTCTCGGGGATCTGCGGGAGAAGCCGCTGACCGTCGGCCTGGCGGCGGGCACGGGACGCGGCCCCATCGCGCTGGCCGCCCTGCGAGCCGGCATCGTCACCGTCCTCGTCACGGACGAGGCCACTGCCACGTGGGTGCTCACCCATGGCTGATCCACGGACACCTTCGGCGGACGAGGTCCGGGCGCTCGTCCGGCGGATCGTCGACGCCACGCTGGACGGCGCTGGAGCAGGGGCGCCGACGCCGGCCACGCCCGCCCCCGTCGGCATCGCCATCGCAATCGGCGCGGATCACGGCGCCTGGCAGCTCAAGGACATCATCGGCCGGATGCTCGCCGAGGCGGGCTACGCGATCCGCGACTGCGGCACGAACGGGCCGGAGGCCGTGGACTACCCGGACATCGCGCACGCCGTGGCGCGCCTGGTCGCCGACGGCGCCTGCCGCTGGGGGATCATCCTCGATGGCGCCGGGATCGGGTCGGCGATGGTGGCCAACAAGGTGCCCGGCGTGCGCGCGGCCAACTGCCACGACCTGTCGTCGGCCCGCAACAGCCGCGAGCACAACCACGCCAATGTCCTCACCCTGGGCGCCAGGTTCCTCGGCGAGGGCCTGGCCATCGAGATCGTGCGGGCCTGGCTGGGGACGGACTGGGCGCCCGGCCGCCATGCCGCCCGCGTGGACAAGATCACGGATGTCGAACGCCGCTACAGCATGCCAACCGGTGAGGATCGACCACGATGACCGAGACGATCGACCAGCGGAACAGCCTCGTGGAGGCGATCACCCGGGAGGTGCTGGCCGCCCTGGGGACCGGAGGCGCCCCGACAGCGAGCGTCCTGGCAGGCGCCCTCGGGGGCGCCGCCGCCGATTCCTGCGCCTCGTGCGTGCGCGGGTGCGCGGCCCAGTGCGCCACGAAGGTGCGCGACATCGTGGCGGGCGGGGCGTCCCGGGTGGAGTTCCATGGCCGGGCCGATGATGTCCCCGGCGACCTCGCCCGCTACCTTGACCACACGCTCCTGAAGCCCGACGCCACGGCGGCCGAGATCGACCGCCTGTGTGCCGAGGCCGCCGAGCACCGCTTCGCGGCCGTCTGCATCAATCCCACCTGGGTCCGCCGGGCGGCCGAGAACCTGCGCGGCACGGACGTCGCCGTCGCCTCGGTCATCGGCTTCCCCTTCGGCGCCGGCACGACCGAGGTCAAGGCCATGGAGGCGCGCCGGGCGATCCGCGACGGCGCCCGCGAGATCGACATGGTCATCAACATCGGGGCGCTCAAGAGCGGCATGCACGAGGCCGTCCGCGAGGACATCGCGCGCGTGTCGGACGCCTGCCGCGAGGCCGGCGCCGCCAACAAGGTGATCATCGAGACCGCCCTCCTCACCGACGAGGAGAAGGTGATCGCCTGCCGCCTGGCGCAGGAAGCGAAGGCGGACATGGTGAAGACCTCCACCGGGTACGCGAAGGGCGGGGCCACCGTCTTCGACGTGGCGCTGATGCGCGAGGTGGTCGGCCCGAAGATGGGCGTCAAGGCGGCCGGCGGGATCCGGACCGCCGAGGATGTGCAGGACATGATCGCTGCCGGCGCGACCCGCATCGGGGCCTCTGCCGGCGTCAAGATCGTCACGGGAGAGAAGGGCGCGCATGAGCAGTATTGACCTCCGGGCCTACGTCTTCCTGGACAGCCTCCAGGCCCAGTACGCGGCCTTCCTCGGGACGGTCGCCCAGGGTTTCCTGCCGCTGGCGGGGGATGCCTCGCTGTCGATCGAGATCTCACCCGGCATCGAGATCAACCGGCTGACCGACATCGCCCTCAAGTCGACCAGCGTCAAGCCCGGCATGCAGATCATCGAGCGCTACTACGGCATGCTGGAGATCCACTCGCCGTCGCAGGCCGAGGTGCGCGCCGCCGGCGCCGCGATCCTCGGCGAGATCGGCCTCGCGGAGACTGACCGGATCAAGCCACGGGTCCTCTCCAGCCAGATCATCCGCCGCATCGACGACCACCAGGCGCAGCTCATCAACCGCACGCGCCACGGCCAGATGCTGATCCCGGGCCAGACGCTCTACGTCCTGGAGCTGGAGCCGGCCGCCTATGCCGCCCTTGCCGCCAACGAGGCGGAGAAGGCGGCCCACATCAACATCCTCGAGGTCCGGACGTTCGGCTCCATGGGCCGCATCTACCTGGGCGGCGAGGAGCGGGACATCGACGTCGGCTGGCGAGCGGCGCTGGCAGCGATCGAGGGGCTCGAGGGCCGCGAGGCGAAGTCGTAGGTTCGGCGAGAGGTCGGCCGGCGCAGGGTCGGATCGGCACCATCGGCCGGCACGGCCGCATCGTCAGGGCTGCGTCATCAGTAAGCACATACGAACAGACATCGAAGACGAACCAGGATCGAGAAGGAGAACGCACCGATGGCAGAAGCGCTCGGGATGATCGAGGCCCGCGGGTTCGCGGCGGTGGTCGAGGCCGCCGACGCGATGGTCAAGGCGGCGAAGGTGGATCTCGTCGGCTACGAGAAGACCGGCGGCGGCTACGTCACGGCGGTGGTCCGCGGCGACGTCGCGGCGGTGAAGGCCGCCGTCGAGGCGGGCGTGCGCAACGCCGCCAAGGTGGGCGAGGTCGTCGCCAGCCACGTCATCGCCCGGCCGCACGTCAACGTCGACCTCGTGCTGCCGCTCGGGCGGCTCGACGAGGCCAGGGCCGAGTCCGGCCAGGGCTAGGACACGGGATCGGGCGCGCCGGCTGCCGCCGGCGCGCGCCGTTCCGCCAGCAGGCGGTGAACAGATGCTGCTTGGACGAGTGACCGGGACCGTGGTCGCCAGCCGCAAAGAGCCGCTCATGGAGGGCTGGGCGCTCCTCGTCGTGCGCCAGCTCGACGCCGAGAACCGCGAGGTCGGCGGGTACGTCGTCGCGGCGGACGCGGTGGGCGCCGGCGTCGGCGAGGTCGTGCTGTACGCGACGGGAAGCTCTGCCCGCCAGACGGAGACGACGAAGGACCGGCCCTGTGATGCCGTGATCATGGCGATCGTGGACACCTGGGAGATCGGCGGGACGGAGGTCTACCGCAAGTAGCCGGTCGCGGGCCGGCTGCGGCGCACGATGCTCCGGTGACGGCGCGTGGAGCGCCGGCGCCGGCGAGCGATGCGGATGGGCGGAGAGCGATGAGCGAGATCGACGAACGCGAAATCTCAGAGATCATCGAGCGGGTCCGCCGCCGCGTGTCGGCAGCGGGCGACGCCCGCCCGGGCGCCGGCCTGCGCGCCGAGGCCGAGCTGTCGGCGGCCGCCGCCGCGGAGCTCGGTGACGGCATCCACGCCACCATCGACGAAGCGGTGGCCGCTGCCACGCTGGCCTTTGTCGCATTCGGCGGCCAGGGCCTCGCCGGCCGAAAGGTGATCATCGACGCCGTGCGCCGGACGATGCTCGACCACGCCGAGCACCTGGCGCGGATGGCCCACCAGGAGACCCACATCGGGCGGGTCGACGACAAAGTCGTCAAGAACCGCCTCGTCGCGTCCAAGGCGCCCGGGCCGGAGGACCTGGAGGTCCAGGCCGTGACCGGCGACGCGGGGATGATGGTCACCGAGTTCGCCCCGTTCGGCATCGTCGCGGCGATCACGCCGGTCACGAACCCGACCTCCACGATCATCAACAACACGATCAGCATCGTCTCGGCCGGCAACGCGGTGGTCTTCAACGCCCACCCCAGCGCCAGGCGCTGCTCGGCGGAGGCCGTCCGCCTCATCAACCGGGCGATCGTCGGGGCCGGCGGCCCGCCGGACCTCGTCACGGCGGTGGCGATGCCCACCATCGAGACCGCCCGGGCCCTCATGAGCCACCCCGGCGTGCGCGTCCTGCTGGTCACCGGTGGCCCGGCCGTCGTGCGCGAGGCCCTCAAGAGCGACAAGCGCGCGATCACCGCCGGCCCCGGCAACCCGCCGGCCGTCGTTGACCAGACCGCCGACGTGGAGCGCGCCGGCCGGGACATCGTCCGCGGCGCGTCGTTCGACAACAACCTCGTCTGCATCGACGAGAAGGTCGTCCTCGTGGTCGACACGGTGGCCGACCGGCTGATCCGGGCGATGACCCAGAGCGGCGCCTACCTGCTCAAGGAGCACGAGCTGCGCCGCCTGGAGCGGGTCATCTTCAAGGAGCCGGGACAGCCGGCGAAGCCCGGCGTGATGAACCCGGCGTGGATCGGCCAGGACGCGGTGAAGATCCTCGCCGAGATCGGCGTGCAGGCGGAGCCGGCGCCGCGCCTGCTGATCGCGGACGTTCCCCGCGACCACAGCCTGGCCTGGACGGAGCAGATGATGCCGGTCCTCCCGATCGTCCGGGTCGGGACGGTGGACCAGGCGATCGACCTGGCCGTGCGCATGGAGCACGGCTTCCGCCACACCGCGTCGATCCACTCCACGAACGTGGAGACGATCACGAAGATGGCCCGGGCGATGAACTGCAGCATCTTCGTGACGAACGGCCCCAACGTGGCGGGCCTGGGCGAGGGCGGCGAGGGCTTCACCTCGTTCTCCATCGCCAGCCCGTCCGGGGACGGCCTCACGCGACCGCGGACCTTCTCGCGCGAGCGGCGGATCACCGTCGTCGGCGCGCTGCGGATCGTCTGACGATGGCCCCCCGCGCCGCCGTCAAGCCCGCCCTGGGCGTCGAGCCGGCCCCGGCCGTGGAGCCGGTCCACGCCGTTGAGCCGGCCCTCGGGCTCCTGGAGCTGGATTCGATCGCGGCCGGCATCGCGGCAGGGGACGCCATGGCGAAGCGCGCCCCCATCGACGTCATCCGCGCGGGCACCGTCCATCCCGGCAAGTACCTGGTGCTCGTCGGCGGGGCCGTCGCGGACGTCGAGGAGGCGCTCGACGCGGGGCGCGAGGTCGCCGCGCTGTCCGTCCTCGGCGTCGTCTTCCTGCCGAACGTCCACCCGGACGTCGTGGCCGCGATGCGCGGGGCGCGCCCCCCGGCCGCCGGCGAGGCCCTCGGCATCATCGAGACCACGACCGTGGCGTCGATCATCGAGGCGGCCGACGCGGGGTGCAAGGGCGCCCGGGTGCGCCTCCTGGAGCTCCGCCTGGCCGACGACCTGGGCGGCAAGGGCTACCTGCTCTTCGACGGGCCGGTCGCCGAGGTGGAGGCTGCCGTCGAGATTGGCAGCGCACGGATCGCCGGGTCGCCGGGCCTCGTCCAGCGCGTGATCCCCCGGCTCCACGCCGAGATGGCGGCGAACCTGGCGGCAGATGCTCGTTTCGCGGCACGGGTCGGGAGGTAGCGACGTGCAGCTTGCGCGCGTCATCGGCACCGTCGTGGCCACCGTCAAGGCGCCGGGCCTGGAGGGCGTGAAGCTCCTCGTCATCCAGCCGCTCGACCGCCACCAGCGGCCCGTCGGGAGCCAGGTCGTCGCGGCCGACGCCGTCCACATGGCCGGGCCCGGCGAGCTCGTCTACTTCGTCGCCGCCCGCGAGGCGGCCCAGGCGATGCCGGATCCGTTCGTACCGGTCGACCACGCCATCGTGGGGATCGTGGACGCCGTCTCGCCGCTGACACCCGGCGACACGCCGCCGACCCGCAGGAAGCGACGATGAAGCTGGCCAGGGTCGTTGGCACGGTGGTCTCGACGATCAACGCCCCCGACTTCGACGGCCGGACCCTGCTCGTCTGCGACCTGCTCGACCTGGACGGCATGCCCTCCGGCGGCTACCTCATCGCCGTCGACAGCGTGGGTGCCGGCGCCGGCGAGACGGTCCTCCTGCTCGACGAGGGCAACTCGGCCCGCCAGGTCCTCTCGGCTCCGGGGGCGCCGATCCGGACCGTGGTCGTCGGGATCGTGGACGCGGTCACGGGGGAGCAGGCGAAGCCTGCGGCCGATCCGGACGCGGTTGTGGCCGCGGCCTCGGCCGTGGCCACGGCCCAGGCAGCCGCCACGCCCACACCCCGCCCGAAGGCGCAGCGCCGCCGGGCGAACCGGGAGGAGGAGAGCGCATGACCGTCGCCCTCGAAGATGCGCGCGCGATCCTGGCCCGCTGGCAGCCGATCCTGCGCCTGGCGGACTGGGACATCGACCTCCGGCTGGTCACGGGCGCCTGGCGCAAGTCGGGCGACGTGAAGGTCGACCTCGACGACCGCAAGGCGGTCCTGCTGCTCAACGCCGAGCCGCGTTCCGAGAACCTCGAGGAGACGATCGTCCACGAGCTGGTCCACCTGCGGCTGTACGCGATGGACCAGATGCTCGAGGAGCTGCTCGACGCGGTCTTCGGGACGGACGCGGACGAGCCCCGGCGGGCGTTCGCCGAAACGCGCTTCATGACCCTCCTGGAGTCCACGACCGAGGACCTCGCGAAGGCGCTCCTGGCGGCGAATGGCAGCCCTGCTCCGCTGTCGTTCGGGCGTCTGCGCGAGGAAGTGGAGCGGGAGGTCGGGCCCACGGGGACGGCAGGCCCGGGCTAGCCTTCCATAACCGCGGCACGATGGCCTGTCCGCCGTCGCGCTACCGGGCCGGCGGCAGGGAGATCGGCGTGATCCGCGAGAGGGTCGATCCAGCCACCACTCGCTCACTGCGCCCGTTGATCGTCACCGTGAGGGAGTAGCCGGTCGGCCTGAGGCTGACATTCGTGACGGTGACCCAGGGGCGGGTTGTCGCGAACGGGACCAGCAGCGTCAGGAAGCGTCCCGTCTTGCCAGCTCGGCGACTCTCGACCACGGGCGCCGCGACCTTGGTGCCGTACTTGTAGGACACCCAGCCCTGGATCGGCGAGGTCGCACCCTTGACGATGCGCGTCGCCGTCGGCGCGATGACCTGGACGACCATCACGTTGGACCGCGGTGCCGTCGTCCAGGCCCTGCTGCCCGTGACCACCGGCGCCGTCCCCTCGCGCAGGTGCCACAGCTGTCGGAAGGTCCTCGACGAGGCGGACGCGAGCTGATCATCCACGATGGCATAGCCGAGGCTCCGCGAGAAGGTCACGCGCCGGTCGGCGGTGATCCCGCTGTATGGGTGGCCGGTCATCATCAGCTCGAAGAGCGTTGCCGACGAGCGCTTCCATCGAACCCAGGTGGATGCCGGCGCCGGCTGGAGACCGTCGACGGTCACCACGTTGTGGGCGCTGCGCCCGACGAACCACCACCGATACGCGCCGGGACTGTAGGAGTACAGCCCCCCGTCCACGATGATCGACTTGCCGTACGCGTACAGCGTGATCGCCGAGCCATCGTCGTGGCCGTGAGACCCAGGCCCACGCATCAGGTGTGGCGGGCCGAAGCCCACCGACATCATCGTCTCGTCGGCGAACGGTCGGACCTCACCCCAGCCGGTCCGGACGAATGCGAAGCCGGCCCCGTACGCTCGGGAGGTGCTGGCCGGCTTCGGGCCCGACGCACCCCCTGTGGCGGCGTACTCGGCGACCGTCCCGTCGATCCGTGCCGCCAGGTGGCCCGTCTGCGTGTCGCCGAGCGGTACGTAGGTGCCGTCCGGGAGGGTGGCATGGGCCAGAAAGGTCGGCATGAGGTCGACGCGTTCGAATGCGGCGGCGACCGGTTGGCCGCACTCAGCGAGTCGCGTCTCCGCGTACCGGTAGCGTTCGTAGTTGTACTGCTCGTAGTACACGGATTGCTCGTTCGTGACACCAGAAGTGTCCACGCTCCGGGACACCAGTGACCCGAGCCGGCCGGATGCGGTGGTCATCCAGTCGCGACGCCCGAGGAAGCAGCCGATCTCGAGGAGCCCCAGGTCCTGGTTCAGCGCATGGTTGCCCCCGTCGGTCCGGTAGAACGCCGGGTCGGCGAGCGTGGTCCCGTGAAGGACCAGGGCATCCGAGAGCCACGTCGTCCGCGGAAGGACCTCGGCGGCGCAGGCGTAGACCACGGCGCGCCATGCGGTGGCATGGTCGTTCCAGGCCCAGGTCGACGGGGCGCCCATCCTCGGGTTGTCGTGGGCCCAGTCGGAGAGCAGGAAGGAAGCTCGGTCGAGATAGCGCCGATCCCCGGTCTCCGACCAGGCCGTCGTCAGCGCCAGGACGAAGCGCAGCGAGTGGTAGTTGAAGAGCCAGTTGACGTCACCGAGGGGGTTCTCCGCCCACGACGGGTCCCCTGGCAAGGTGACCGTCCGGTGCACGCCAAGGGTGTATCGGTTCCTCAGCAGGTTGTCGGCGATCGCGATGGAGCCGGCTGGACCACGACAGCCGGACCGAAGGGCCGTGGTGCCCTGTGCCGTCGCCGCGTTCGTGCCCCCGAGCGTGGCGAGGACCGTCACAGCCAGCGTCATCGCGACGATCGCGCGAACGCCGCGCCGCCCGGGAAGGCGAGGTCGCCAGCGGGTCGGAGTTCGGCCGGACAGCGTACGGGCGGCGCACGGGACACCACCCACGCGGGTGTGCTTGACCGGGACCTGGCAAGTCCCCACGCGACGCACCTCAGATGCCCACGCACCCAGTGACCGATGACGCGTGCCGGTCGCACCGTGACCAGCAGCATCCTCGGGAGCCGACCTCCGTCAAGGGCCGATCGGCTCCCGGCGCCCGATCGTCGCCCGACGTCCTGAATTGCGCGGGCAGGTTGGGCGCCCGCGCGAGTCGCGCCACCGGACGGCCGCCCGCCGGTCGATACTGGGACGATGCTGCCTCCGTCCGCCCCCGACGCCGTCAGGCACCCGCCGGCCGCTGCCGGCCCGCGTGCCGGCTTCATTGCGACCGCGGTCGTCGTGATCGCCTACGCCGTCGCCATGGCGTTCCTCGAGTCGGCGGTCGTTGTCTACCTCCAGCGCGCCCTGGGGATCGACCCGCGCGCCCTGTTCCCCGTGGAAGATCCGGCGGTGACCGGCGACCTGGCGGCGATCGAGGTCGGCCGCGAGGCGGCGACGCTCGTCATGCTCGCGACGGTCGGCTGGCTCGCCGGGCGGGGCGGCCTGGAGCGCCTGGCCTGGACCGCGGTCGCGTTCGGCACCTGGGACATCTTCTACTACGCCTGGCTCTGGGTCTTCATCGGCTGGCCGCCGTCGCTGGGCACGTGGGACCTGCTCTTCCTGATCCCGGTGCCCTGGGCCGGGCCGGTCTGGTCACCCGTCGTGGTCAGCCTCGCGCTCGTCGGATTCGGGCTCGCGGCCGCGGCGCGCCTCCGGGCGGGCGCCGCCGTGCATGCGGGCCGGGCGCAGGTGGCGGCCGGGGTCGCCGGCGGGCTGCTCGTGATCGTGGCGTTTTGCTGGAACGCGCCGCTCGTGCTCGACGGGAGCGTGCCGACCGACTTCCCGTGGCCGGTCTTCGCCGCGGGGATGGCACTCGCGGCGTGGGGCGCGTTCACGGCGTTGAGACCGCCGGAGAACGCGCCCGAGGCACCTGCCCGCGCCAATGCGGCCAGGGCTACTTCGCAGATGGATCCGCCACCCGGCCCATGAACAGGACGGCGCCCGTCGGGACGTCCGTCACGACGAACAGGAACGGGTGATCCGCCCTGACGACGACGGGCTTCGAGGTGTCCCCGGGACCGCCCGTCGCGCCCACGACGACGGTCGCGGCGGCAGCCTCGGTGCCTTTCTCGTCCACGTCGATATTCGCCTGGTGGATCACCTTCTTGATGAAGAGCCCGTCCGGGAGCGTCGCGATCCCGGTGAAGTCCGCCCGATCGACATCGAAGGCGAGCGGCATCCCCATGGCCGCCAGCGCGGCGCCGAGGTCGAACCGGGTATCGATGGAGAAGCGCGGCAGGGTCAGCTTGACCTTTTCGTCAACCAGGAGCCCACCCGCGTCCTTCGTGCTGGTGAGATCGGCCAGCATCGCCGCCGTGAGCCCCTTCTCGAACCGGGAGAGGTCGTCGGGGACGATGATCGTCATCGCGAGCTCATCGGTGCCGCCCTGCTCGGACTGCGACCCGAGGTACGGAAGCCGCACAGCGCGCCAGCCCGCACCCGTCGCCACCGGGAAGTTCGGCCCGAGCCCGCTGCTTTCCAGGTGCATCATCGGCACCGAGACGCGAGAGCCGTCCGCCAGCGTGAACCGGCCCGAGGCCGTGTCCTTCTTCTCGAATGGGTTGAGCCACGGTGCCTTCATGTAGATCGCGTTGACGAGCGCGAAGCGCGTCAGGCTGGTCACGTCGCCCGACCGCAGCAGCTCGGGGATGCGTGACTCCGTCTGCCCCTTCACCCAGGCGTTGATGAGCTGGCGCGCCGCCTCCGGATCGGCGGCGAAGTCGGCCAGGCGCGCACCGGCCCCGAAACGGGACGCCAGGGCATCGAGGAACGCCTGCTCGACCTGCATCCCTCGCTGCACGTAGGCGGCGTTCGAGATCCGCAGGGCGACCTGCAGCGGGTTGCCATCGGGGTCGTTGAAGGTGCCGCTCCGCGCCGCAAGGGCCGCGTCGAGCGCGTTCATCGCGTCCGCGAGCCGGTCGGCACCCGCGGAACGCAGGACCGCGTCCATCTGGGTTGCCGTCTCGCCCCTGGCGCCGGCACGGGCCATCGCCAGGGCAGTGGCGATGCTCGTCGGCGAGAGAACCAGGTTGGCGTCAGCCTTGCCGGCACGGCGGTAGAGGTCGAGGCCGAAGGCATTGATCGCCGCTGCGGCCTTCGCCGCCTCCGCGACCGGTACTGAGACGCGCGGCACATCGGACATCGCGATCTCGGCGTCGGGGCTCGGCGACGCCGGGGGCGTGACGACGGGGGAGGGCGCGGCCGTCGGATGGGGAGTGGACGTGGGTTGGGGTGCGGCCGTCGGCTGGACCGCCGGCGTCGATGATGCCGATGGCGCGGTCGTGGCACACCCCGCGATTGCGATTGCCATGACGAAGGCGGAGAGCGATCTCCGCAGGCCGCTGCGCGCCATCGGTGTCCCCCTTGGGTCAGGCTGCCGTGGAGCCGTCCCCGCGACTCCCCCGAGCGCCTGTCTGACGAGCACCCGGCGCCGATTGTTGCTGGGAGGTGGCGCGCTCGGCTCCGGCCAGAACGGCGTGGCCGTCGCCCCGCGGCAGCGCCCTCGCATTCCGGTCGCGGACCGCCTGACCCGGCCTCCGACCGGCCTGACCCGCCCGGAGGCGGCGCGGCGCGGCGACGGCTAGCCCTTCGCGAGGACGACCCGGAACTCCATCGTGCCGTTGTCCTGGACGGCGATGATGCCGGCCACGTTGGGGGCCTCGATGCCGTAGTCCGCGAAGAGGACCGGGAGCGAGCCCGCCACGACGACCGTGCCGTCCGCCTCCTGGCGCGCCTGGGCCGCGATCTCCACGTCCTTCGTCACGCCGTGCAGGGTCAGCTTCCCGGGGAGCGTGACGGCCACGTCGGAACTCCCGAAGCTCGCGGGGAGGGTGACGGGGCCGGCGAGCTCGAAGGTCGAAGTGGGAAAGCGGTCGGTCTCGATCGCCCGCCCCTTGAGCTGCCCGTCGCGGCGATCCTTATCGCTCGCCAGCGTCGTCATGTCGACGGTGAGCGAGGCACTGTCGAGTGACAGGCTGCCGGTGCTGCCGGAGATCGTCAGCGCGCCGGTCACGCCCTCGGTGCGCCCGACCGCGTCGGTCTCGGCGTTCTGCTGGAGGAACGTCTCGCGGACGCGGTAGCCGGCGACGCCGGAGGCGACCTTCCAGGTCCCGTCAGGATCGTTTGCGGTGGCCCCGGCGGATGCGCCCGGCTCGGCGGTCGCGCCCGGCCCGGAGGTTGCCTCCGGACCGGAGGACGCAGCCGCGGCGGAGGAGGACGGGGCCGGCGTGTCGAGACCCAGGTTCGGGACGTTGTCGCCCCCGAGGAAGGTGCTGTACAGGGCGAGCCCGCCCACGGCGACGACGGCGATGGCGGCGACGAGGACGGCAATGCGGCGGCTGTTCATATCCCCCCATTCGTGCGAAGCGGGCGTTTCGGTTTCGGACGGCGCGGGCTCGGCGGCCGGTGCAGTCTGGCGGACGCGCAGTCTGACGGCCGGTGCTGAAACGGCGCTGACGAGTTCGTCGAGGAGTGGCGCGATCCTCCGCCCCTCCCCGCGACCCGACTCCGCAATCCTCTCAGATGATCGCCCAGCGCGCCGTAACGCAGGTCGATCGCCGTGGACGCACCATCAGTGCCCGATCCGACCCCGAACGGCGGTTCCAGCCGATCGGATGTGCCGCCGGGAGGGCAATTGATCGATTCCCGGCTGCGTGACCTGCGGGTGACCACGCCAAGGATCGCCACGCGGGCATCTGGGAGGACCGGCAGCCCTCGGCCGCGGCGGCAGTCCGCCGCAGCCCGATCCGGCCCACCGCGGTCCGCCCACCTAACCCGCCGCCGCGGTTCGCCCGCCCAACCCGCCGCCCCGGCCCGCCGCCCCGGCCCACCGCCGCGGCTCGCGGCCGCCGGTCGGGGTCTAGCCCGTGAGCCGCTCCAGGATCACCGGCGCTGGAGCCGGTGGCTGGTCGGCGATCGTGACCGCCGCGCGAAACTCGGAGGCGGCGGCCTCGGCCTGGGCAGGCGTCCGTGCATGCACCAGGCACAGCGGCCGGTCCGGGCCCACTGCCGCCCCGATCGGCGCCACCCGCGTGAAGCCGACGGCGTGGTCGATCGCCTGGTCCGCCCGCACCCGCCCGCCGCCCATGGCGACGATCGCAAGGCCGATCGCCCGAGCGTCCTCGGCGGCGATGAACCCGGCGCGTGCCGGAGGCACAGCGAGCGTCACCGCGGGAAGTGGCAGGTATGTGTCGGGGCGCTCGAGCAGGTCCGCCGGCCCGCCGAGTGCGGCGACCATGCGCGCGAACCGCTCTGCGGCTTCGCCGGATGCGAGAACGCGCTCGCAGGCGGCGCGCGCGTCGGCGACGCGTGCGAAGAGCCCGCCGATGACGAGCAGCTCGGCTGAGAGAGCCATCGTCACCTCGTGCTGACGCGGCTCGCGGCCGCCGGGCCCGCCCTCGCCGACCAGGTAGGCGATCGCCTCGCGGACCTCGACGGCGTTCCCGGCCGTGGTGCCCAGCACCTCGTTCATGTCGGTCAGGATCGCCGTCGTGCGGCAGCCGGCCCCGTTCGCGACCGCCACGATGCTCTCGGCCAGCTCCCGGGCGCCGTCCTCGGTCGTCATGAAGGCACCGGTGCCGTACGTCACGTCCTGCACGAGGCCGGTCAGGCCGGCGGCCAGCTTCTTCGACAGGATCGACGACGTGATCAGGGGGATGCTCTCGACCGTCGCGGTCACATCGCGGATGGCGTAGAGCCGCCGGTCCGCCGGGGCGAGCTCGCCGGTCTGGCCGATGATCGCGCAGCCGACCTCGCGCACGACCCGCCGGAAATGGGCGTTGTTGGGCGCCGTCGAGTAGCCGTCGATCGCATCCATCTTGTCGAGCGTGCCGCCGGAGTGGCCCAGGCCGCGCCCCGAGATCATCGGGATGGCGCCTCCACAGGCCGCCACGATCGGGGCCAGCATGAGCGAGATCTTGTCGCCCACGCCGCCGGTGGAGTGCTTGTCGAGCGGCGGTCCCTGGAGGTCCGCGTCCGACCAGTCCAGGACCGTGCCGGAGTCGCGCATCGCGAGGGTGAAGGCCACCAGTTCGGCGCGGGTCATCCCCCGGAAGAGGACTGCCATCGCGAAGGCGGCGGCCTGGCCCTCGCTGATCGTTCCGTCGGTCAGCCCGCCGACGAAGAAGGCGATCTCCTCGTCGGTGAGCGATCGGCCGTCGCGCTTGTGACGGATGACCTCCTGCGGCAGCATGGCTCAGGCCTCCAATGCCGAGGCGGGGGCGGGGGCGGCGGCGGGGCCGGCGTCGGCGAACGATCCGACGAACGCACGCACCAGGCGCGTCAGGTCGGCGGCGGCCAGCGCTGCGCCGCGCAGCGTCTGCGCGTGGTCGATCGGCTCGGCGCTCATCCCGACGGCAAGGTTGGTGATCGCGCTGATCGCCGCGACGCGGATCCCCGCGTGGCGGGCCACGATGACCTCCGGCACGGTCGACATCCCGACCGCGTCGGCACCCAGGGTCCGGTAGGCGCGGATCTCGGCGGGTGTCTCGAACAGGGGCCCCAGGAGCGAGCAGTAGACGCCCTCGTGGAGGCGGATCCCCATCTCGTCCGCGAGCCGGAGGAGGCGCCCGCGCAGCTCCGGGTCGTAGGCGTTCTCGAGGCCGACGAAGCGCTCGCCCCAGTCATCGTCGTTGGGTCCGAGCAGCGGGTTCGTCCAGATGAAGTTGAGATGGTCGGTGATGAGCATGAGGCTTCCGGGAGGGGCCTCCGCCCGCAGCGAGCCCGCCGCGTTGGTGAGCAGGAGGGCCTCGACGCCGAGCGCCGCGAAGGTCCGGATGGGGAGCTTGACGACGGCCGGAGCGTGGCCCTCGTAGAGGTGGAAGCGGCCCTGCATGCAGGCGACCGGAACCCCGTCGACGGAGCCGAGCACGAAGCGGCCCGCGTGCCCCGGGACCGTGGACGGCGGGAAGCCCGGGATGTCCGCGTAGGGCACCGCCACGGCATCCTCCAGCGCGTCGGCCAGGCCGCCGAGCCCGGAGCCCAGCACGATCCCGAGGCGGGGCCGGAAGGCCGGGGCGCGCTCGCACAGGACGTCGGCCGCGAGGCGCGCGGGATCCACGGACGGATGCGTCATCGGACGGCCTCCTTGCCGAGGTACTCGGGTCCGAAGCTGAAGGGGAGGAGGTCTCCCATGGTCACGCTGCGGATGACGCCCGCCAGGCCCGCCAGGTGGACCGGCGTGTCGAGGGTGGCGAACTCGCGCAGGCGCTGGCGGCAGGCGCCGCACGGCGAGGGGAGCCCCGGCCGCTCGTCGGCGACGACGAGGATCTCGGTGATCTTCCGGCCGCCGGCGGCGACCAGGACGCCGATGGCGGACGCCTCGGCGCACTGGCCCTGGGGATAGGCGGCGTTCTCCACGTTGGCCCCCGCATGGATGCGGCCCTGCTCGTCGCGCAGCGCGGCACCCACCAGGTACAGGGAG
This sequence comes from uncultured Chloroflexia bacterium, assembly GCA_963810065.1. Lineage (GTDB taxonomy): Bacteria > Chloroflexota > Limnocylindria > Limnocylindrales > CSP1-4 > CTSoil-043. The sequence goes on from CAWELX010000007.1 coordinate 473,256, forward strand.
TAGGGCGCGTACGCGCGATCGCGCACGGCGAGGGCAACTGGGTACAGGTCGTCGGCGGACATCGGCAGGCGGCTCCCGTTCGCTCGCGGCGCAGCGGCACGACGAGGACCCTCACTGTAGCGCGCCGCACGCCGTGGCTGCGGGGAAGCGCGGACGTCGCCCGTCACGGCACGCCGGCCGGGGGGCCGTGCCGGGATACGCCCGGACGCGTGGACGCTCGGTTGACGAGATCGGCCCGGCGGGCCATACTCCGCCTGCGGGGTGGAGCAGCGGCAGCTCGTCGGGCTCATAACCCGAAGGTCAAGGGTTCGAATCCCTTCCCCGCAACCAAGTCGCATACCGACGTCGAGAACCCCGGTCCGCCCGCCGGGGTTCTTGCTTTTCAGGGGCGTTCGACGCGAACGTCGTCGACGGCGGCCTCCACGAGGCTATCCGCTGCCTCGTCGCCGGCCCCGATGACGATCCGAACCGTCTGGCCGGCCCACGCCGCCAGCGACACGCGAGCTGACGTCCAGGCGCCGTCATCGTCGTCGGCAGCCCCCAGCTCCTCGCGCACGAGCGTCCTGGTCCCGTCGGGTCCCTCGACCCAGACCCGCAGCCAGTCGTCGGCCGTCGAGTCGGCGCGGTGGGCGAAGGTGTAGCGGAAGGAGAGCGGCCCCACCACGGCCGGCAGGGCGATCGGCACCGACCGGATGGTGGTGATCCCGTCGAGGTCGTTGGATGCCGCCGTCGCACCGGCCGCCGAACCGGTGACGAGCACGCGCGTGCCGGAGGTCGCGGTGCCCAGCTGCTTCGGCCCGGCGGACGAGGTCGCGACGGGCACGCCGCGCTGCCATCGCCCGCCGGTCGCCGTGTCCGTGCCATCCGGGTTGGTGGTCCAGCCGCGGGCGCCTTCCATGTCGTCGAAGAACGGACCGCAGTTGGCCTTCTCGCGGTCGACCTGGAGGTACGGGCAACCGGCGATCCGGAGCGAGTAGAGGAGCGCCTCCCGGTTCCGCTTCGTCTCGCGGGCGATGATCTCGTCGGGCGAGTAGTGGTCCGTGACGTCGGAGGGCGTCTCCTTCGGATAGAGCTCCCAGGTGAACGAGAAGATGCGGTGGCGGCCGTACATCCAGTCGATCTCGTCACCGTCCGTGACGTACAGGTCGCTGGACTGCATGGCCTTGTAGCCGTTCCGCCCCGCCATCGCCCGAGCCAGCGCGACGAACGCGCGGTGGTCGTCGACGGTCATGTCGCCGGGGACGTCGGTCTTCGTGTAGCCGTATGGCCAGAGCACCTGCTCCCCGTTGGTGTGGAGGGTCAGGTGGAGCCGGATCTGCTGCTGGCCGCCGATCACCCGGGAGTTGACGAAGTCCCGCACCACGCGGGTTTCCGTTGCCGAGAACTTCGCCGGCCCGCGGTAGTTCCAGGCCGTGGGGTTCGCCGATGAGCCGCCGCAGCAGCCCCAGTGGTAGTCGTAGTTGCGGTTGAGGTCGGTCCCGACGTACCGCGAGCCCGGGGTCGGCTGCCGATTCTTGCGCCACAGGCGATACGGGTTCCCGCCCAGGTCGTAGACGTGGCCGTCCGGGTTCACGGAGAAGATGATCCAGGTCTCCCGGATGTCGACCACGTAGCGGACCGCCGGGTCGCTGGCGTACTCCCGCGTGAGCATGCGCAGCAGGTAGAGGGCCTGTTCCAGGCCCAGCCGCTCGCGCGCGTGATGGAGCGCGTCGACCAGGACCTCGGGCTCCGCCTCGTCGCTGGCCACGTGATCCGACACCTTGGCGACCCAGATGTCACGGCCCTGGTAGCTCTTCCCGATCGACCTGATCTTCACGAGGTCGGGATAGGCCGCCGCCGCGGCCTTGATCTCGGCCACCATCTCGGCGTTGGTGTGGTAGCGGCTGTCGTAGCTCGGGTAGTTCGGCTCGGCCGCTGCCGCGGGCAGCGGCCCTGCGAGGTACGTGGCGGCGAGGGCGAGCGTCGTCGTGAGGACGACCGCCCGACCGGCGCGTCGCCCCGACCGGGGAGTTCGCATGCGCGAAGGGTGGCCTGCCGGCGCGGGATTGGCAACCCGCCGATTGGGACGGCCGCGGCCCGGACGAACGAGCCATGCCGTCGGCAGGGGTCGTCCGGAGCACGATCGGGACGGACCCGGACGCCGCGCGGTGCCGGCTACAGGACGGCGCGGCCCTTGATCATGCCCGGCTGCATCTCGGTAGCCGCCACGATGTGGTGGCGGTTCAGGAGGGCGAATTCGTAGCGCGAGATCACCCGCCGGTCCGCGAGGGACCGGGTCCGGACGTCGGTCATCGCGATCCATTGCGGCGAGGGCGATTCGATGAAGGCCGCGAGGAGGGCCTCGGGGTTCAGGTGCACCTCGCCGCTCAGGGTGTGCCCCGACGTGACCACGATGAGGCTGTGGGCCTTCTTGTTGAGGAGCCACTCCGAGGGTGTCTCCCGCAGCGTGGGGTCGGTCTGCTGCCCGATGAGCGTGACCTCTTCCGGGCTGACCCAGATGCTTGGGGCGGTGACCTTCGTCGGATCGCCGTTGCGCCGCAGGATCGTCACCGCATTGAGGCGGATCAGGCCCTCGTGGTTGTTGATGAAGTCGGAGAGACGACGGTGCATCCCGATCTGGACGGTACCCGAGAGGCGCAGGTGCTGCCCGACCAGCTCGATCGGCAGGCCGTCTGCCACGGGCGCGACGTCCTGGGCCATCGAGTCGTCGGAGACGAGCGCCTCGAGGTACGTCGCGGCGTCGCCGTCGATGATCCCGGCAGTGTCGTCGGCGACAGGCGTCTGCAGTTGCTCCGGCGCGTCCATCACGAAGGGAGAGTACACGCTGCGTCGCCGCGAGTCCGTGGGCCGGACGTCCTGCCCTGGGGGGCCGATCCGTCCCGGCGCGGCCGGCTCGAGACCCGCCGCAGCCGTCGGCTCGAGTTCGCCCGAAGCCGCCGGCTCGAGCTCCCGCCTCGAACGCGCCGCCGCGCCCGCCGTTCGAGCCCGGTCGGGCAGCGGGCGCCGTCGCCGCCGGCAGGGGGACCGGGCCTCCAGTACCATCGCCCGGTCGGTGGCCGGGCACGCCAATCGCACGTGGCCGACACAGCACGAGAGGAAGCCGGAGCATGACTCGACGCCGTCGGTGGCCCGCCCATCGTTCGCTCTTCGTCGCCATCGCCGGCGTGGCGGCGCTGCTGCTGCCGTTCGTTCCGGCGGGCGCCGCGGCACCTTCCGGGACCGTGAGCGGAACGCTCCAGGTGTCCGGAGCGCGGACGACGAGCGCGGTGGCGGTGGTCACGATCGTCGACCAGGGCGCGGGCGCGACGGGCGCCCTGATCATCGGGCAGCAGCGAAGCTCTGGGTCGGGTGCCGGGCCGTTGCCGTTCTCGGTGCGCTACGACCCCGCCCGGATCGACCCGACTCACCCGTACGTCCTCTACGCCTCCATCGTCGACGGGAGCGCGCTCATCCAGAGCACGGCCCCCGTCCCGGTCATCACCGGCGGCGCCGAGACGGGACTGTCCGTGCCGATGGCCCTGCGGCCGGCGGCCCCGGCAACGCTCGCAGTCAATGTCACGAAGAAGGACAAGACGGCGCTGAGCGCCAATGCGGTCGTCCAGGCCATCGTTGTCAAGGTCGGCAGCGGCCGCATCGCGAGCAGCGCCATCTCGGTCAAGCCCGGCCAGCCGCCGGTTGCCCTGTCGATCCCCTACGATCCGGCGCTCGTCGATCCGGCCGCCCAGTACGTCGCCAAGGCCTCGATCGTCGACGGTGGGTCGGTGTGGGAGAGCCTGGTGCCCGTGGATGTCGTGCCCGGATCCACGGACGCGCTGACGCTCGACGTCTCCCCGATGGCGCAGAAGATCCCGACCGTCCCGCCCGCCACGGCCACGCCGAAGCCAACGGCCACGCCGAAGCCCACGCCGAAGCCAACGGCCACGCCGAAGCCCACGCCCAAGCCCACGGCCGTGCCCACCGCGACGCCGAAGCCCACGCCCAGGCCCACGGCCGTGCCCACCGCGACGCCGAAGCCCACGGCGGCCCCCTCGGTTACGCCGGCACCTACCGCGAGCCCGACCGTCGCACCGACCGCCACGCCGGCTCCGACTGCCTCGCCGACCGTCGCTCCCACCGCGACACCGACCGCGAAGCCGACCGCGAGCGCCACGGCGAAGCCGACGGCGACTCCCACGGCGAAGCCGACCCCGCCACCAGCATCCGGCACCGTCAGCGGGACGCTCGTCTACGGCGAGCCCGCGAAGCTCTCGGGCGGCGCCCGGGCCGTCGTTGCCCTCGTTGACGAGGGCAACTCCGTGACCCCCGCCGTGGTCGCGAGCGAGGTCATCCCGACCCCGGGTCAGCAACCGATCGCGTTCTCGCTCACCTATGCGACGGCGGACCTCGACCCCCAGCGCACGTATACGATCCGGGCCGCGATCGTCGATGGCGACAACGCCTGGATCTCGGCGACGGGCATTCCCGTCATCACGGAAGGGGCCCCGTCGAGTGGGGTCGTCGTGCCCCTGACCTACCGGCCCGACCTGCTCCTGGGCGAAGTGACCGGCACGCTGGTCGGACTCGACGGGACGCTGGGCCCGGGAGCGTCCTCGGTCACGATGGTCGTCCGACCGGACAGCGGCGCGGTCCTGGGGTTCGACGCCCGCCCCCAGCCGGGTGCGAGCGCACCGATCCCGTTCTCCGTGGCCTTCAACGTCGCCGACGTCGATCCTGAGGTCACCTACGTCGTTGTCGCCGAGGTGACCGACGGGGATCGCTCGTGGGAGAGCACCGGGGCGCCGAAGGTGATCACCGACGGCCAGCCCTTCGCCGGGGTCACCGTCCCCATGTCGCCCGTCGTGACCCCGACATCGTCACCCAGCCCACTGCCGACGCCCGCTCCGTCGGCGACAGCGGCGCCCGTCCCCGTTCCCGAGGGCGGGGATGGCGGGCCCCCGTGGCTCCTCTTCCTGGTGATCGGGGCCGTCGTGGTCGCGGGGATCGCCGCCGTCGCGTGGACGCGGCGATCGGCGTCGACGCCTCCGCCGGCCGGCCCGGCGGGTGGTGAGGCTGCCGCCGAAGACGACGCAGCACCGGCTGCGGCAGGTGGCGAGGCCGCCGCTGCGCCGGCTGCCGCCGACGGCGAGCCTGCACCGGCTGCGGCAGGTGACGAGGCCGCCGCTGCGCCGGCTGCCGCCGAAGGCGACGCTGCTGCTCCCGCCAGCGAGGCTGCGCCGGCGTCGGAGGATGGCCAGGCCGCCGAGTCGTCCCAGGAGGACTGATCCGCCCGAACGTACCCGATGATCGCGCTGGCCGGCAGGATTGGCGCCTCCTGGGCGTGCACGCCCCGCCCATCGGGATCGCTCGGCGGTCAGTCGCCCGCCGGCGCGCGACGCCCGATGCGCCTGACCAGCACTGAGCTGGCGGCGATTGAAGCCGCGACCGCAGCCACCAGGGCGACGTACACCGGGGGTCCGATCCTGCCGGCCGCGACGAGCGTGGACCCGAGTACGAAGCTGAACTCCCCCATCTGGCCCAGACCCGTCGCCAGCTGCAGTGGCCTCGCCTCCAACCGGGAGAGGCGCGCCAGCGCCCAGACGGGAAGCACCTTGGCCGCAACGATGAGGACAAGGAAGAGGCCGAACCAGCCCAGACCGCGGCCAAGCTCGGCCGGTTCGAGGAGCATGCCGATGGCCACGAAGAACAGTACGGCGAAGAGGTCGCGAAACGGGAGCAGTCGTTGTCGGACCTCGGCGGCGACAGGGTCCTCAACGATTGCCAGACCGGCGACGAAGGCCGCCAACGCCAGGGGGACTCCGAACGTAACCGACCCGATGCCGGCCAGGGCGAGTCCCGAGGCCACGGACACGATCAGGAAGGTGTCCGGTTGCTCGCGAAGGTGGACGAGCACCCGTGGGAGCAGCCAGGCAGTGGAGATGACCAGGACCACGAAGACCACCAACCCGCCCAGGGCGATCGGCAGGGGACGATCGCTTGCCCCGAGGGCTGCCAGCAGCACGACCGCCACTGCAACACCGACGACATCCTGGAGGACACTCCAGCCGAGCAGGGCCGCCTCCGTGGGCGGATCAGTCGTGCGCCGCCGACTGCGGGTGATGTTGACGATCACGACCGACGAGGACAGGGCGACGCACAGGCCCAGGATCGCGGCGGACAGCGGTTCGATCCCGCACGCGAGAAAAGCCCCTCCGGCGATCGCCCCCGATACCAGGACCTGGACGGGCGCCGCCCACAACAGCCCCAGGTGCTCGCGTCGAAGACGGCGCAGGTCTACTTCGATGCCGACCTCGAAGAGCAGCAGCACGACCCCCACATCGGCCAGGAGCTCGATCTGGTGCCGGTCGGCGACGTAGCCCGGCGTGAACGGCGAGACGGCGACACCGACGGCGAGGTAGCCGACGACAGCCGGGAGTCCCGCGCGGCGGGCCAGCGACCCCAGCCCCGCGGCCGCCAACAGGACCAGCCCGATCTCCAGGATCGTCCCAGCGTTACCCACGCGGCCATACTAGTGTGGCGTCTGAAGGGTCGCTGATTCATCCGCAAGCCTCGTCGCCGCCTCCACCACGCTGGCCCATCGACCCTCGTGGACGCCCTGGCGGCGGCAGCGTGGGGCCTGCGCCTACTCCCAGCGGAAGGTGCGGGCGGTGAGGACGCCGAGTCCGATCGTCCAGGCAGCCAGGAGCAGGAGCGGCTCCACGAGGTCGCCCGTGCTCGCCCCGAGGGAGATACGGAGCGAATCGGCGAGGGCGGCGGTCGGCAGGAGCGAGGCCAGCGCGCCCAGGAGGCCGGGCAGCTGGTGGCTCGGTACCAGGAGGCCGCCGAGCAGCAGGGCGACCAGGAAGAGCGCATTCGTCAGGGCCATGGTCGCCTCCGCCCGGAGGGTGCCGGCAAAGAAGAGGCCCATGGCGCTGAACGTCGCCGTGCCCAGGACCACGGCCGCGACGACGGCCGCCGGGTTCCAGCCCGGCCCCGGGCCCCATCCGAAGAGGACGACCGCGAGGCCGACGAGCAGGACGGCCTGGACGGCCTCGACCACGACGATCGTGCCGACCTTCCCGGCCAGCAGCTGGCCGCGCGTCAGCGGCGACGCACCGAGGCGCTTGAGGACGCCGTAGGAGCGCTCGAACCCGGTCGAGATGCCGAGGTTGACCAGGCCCGCGGCGACGATGGCCGTCGCGAGGATCGCCGGGAGGACGCCGTGCACGGCGTCGACACCGGGCAGGGCGGTCGCTGCGTCGGGCAGGATCCTCACCGATCCGAAGAAGACGAGCAGGACGGCCGGCAGCACCAGGGTGACCAGGAGGTTCTCCGGGCGGCGTGCCGTCAACCGGAGCTCCATCTCCAGCATCGCGGTGACGCGCGCCAGCACGGACGACGGGCGTCCATCGCCCGGATGCAGGACGTCCGCCGTGGCTCGCGTCATCGTGCGTCCATCCCGGGCGCCGCCGTGGCGTCGTCCTCGTCGGGATCTGCGATGAGCTCCAGGAAGCGCTCCTCCAGCGTCCCGCCTGCGGTCCGCAGCTCGGCGAGAAGGAGGCCCCGCTCGGCGCACCATGCCGCCAGCGCCGCCACCGTTGAGGGTTCCGGGGCCTGTCCATCGAGGCGGTGCCGCCCGTGCGGCCCGTCGACCTCGACCGTGCCGCCGAGCCTGGATCCAAGCGCCGCCAGGTCGGCCGCGTCGACGTGGACGGTGCTCCCCTCCGACGTCGCAAGGCGGAAGCGCAGCACCGGGCCCGCTCCCGCGACGAGCTCGGCGGGCGTCCCGGCGGCGAGAACCCGCCCCCGGTCGATGACGACGACGTGGTCGGCAAGGCGCTCGACGTCGGCCAGCTCGTGGGTCGTCAGCAGGATCGTCCGGCCGGCCGCGCGCAGGTCCGCGATGAGCTCGCGGACCGTGGCCTTCGCCGCCGGATCCATGCCCGCGGTCGGCTCGTCGAGCACCAGCAGCTCGGGACGGCCCACGAGGGCCAGCGCCAGCGCCAGGCGCTGCTTCTCGCCGCCCGACAGGAGCTTGTAGCGGCGGTTGGTCGCATGGGACAGCCCGAGGAGCTCGAGGAGCGTGCCGGGATCCGCCGGGTGGGCGAACAGGCGCGCGTGGAGCCGCATGAGCTCGCCCGGACGCCCCTGCGGCGTGATCCCTCCCTGCTGCAGCATCACGCCGACGCGCGGCCGGAGAGCGGCGCCGTCCCGGTGCGGGTCCAGCCCAAGGACGCGGATCTCGCCCGCGTCGGGGCGCCGGTAGCCCTCGAGGATCTCGACGGTCGTCGTCTTGCCGGCGCCGTTCGGCCCCAGCAGCGCGACCAGCGTGCCCTGCGGCACATCGAGGTCGAGGCCGTCGAGGACGGTGAGTGAGCCGTACCGCTTGCGGAGGCCCCGGATCGTGATCGCAGCGCCGGTGCTCGCGACGGGGTGGGCGGCGGGGTTCGCCGCTGCCACGTCCGCCGGCGCCGTCACGGGAGGATCGACGCGAGGAGGCGGTCCAGCTCGGCTGCGTCCCGGACCTGGCCCACCTGGACGTCGCGGACGATGCCGTCGCGATCGATGAAGAAGGTCTGCGGGGGCCCCAGGACCTTCCATGCGCCGCCGATGCCGCGGTCGGGATCCGTCACCGTCGGCCAGGTGGCGCCCTGCTCGGCCACGAAGGCCCGGGCGGGATCGGCGTCGTCCTTGTAGAGGGATCCCACGACGACGAGGCCTTCGGCGGCATGGCGCTTGGCGGCATCCTCCAGGAGGGGGAACTCCTCGCGGCACGGCCCGCACCAGCTGGCCCAGAAGTTGAGGAGCACCGGGGAGCCCCTGTGCGCGCCGAGGTCGAACGGCGCCCCATCAAGGGTCGTGCCGACGAGAGCCGGGGCCGGCTTCCCGACGAACGGCGAGCCGATGGTCACGACGCTCCCCCCCGGGCTGCCGGTGGAGGCCGAACCACCGCAGCCCGCGACGGCGAGCGCGACGACGGCGAGCACGGCGACGACACGCCGAAGGGTGGCATTCATGGAGGGCGCCATTCTAGGACGAGGTGCGCGGTTGCGCCGCCGGGCGGGCGATGGCCAGGGGGCTCGGGATCGCCCGGCTGGCGGGCGACCGTGGCTCGCGCGTCGGATGCCACGGCTGGCAGAGACGCCGGACAGGGGTGGCGGACCTGGCCTGGTGCGCGGCCGCGCGAGCCGCCGCATGGTGCATCACCCGCACCTGCGGCAGGGAGGCGCCCGACGAGGACGGCCCCGGCCGGGCCAGTGCTACGCCCGATCGCCGACCCCGTCGGCGGGCCGGGTCGACCTCGCCGGCGAGCAGGTCAGGGCCGTTCGGCGCCCGCGCCGGCTGCTCCTACTTCGCCGTCAGCGTGCCGGTCATGTTGGGGTGGACCGTGCAGACGAAGCCGTAGGTCCCGGGGGGCAGGGCCGGGACGTCGTAGGTCCGGGTCTCGACGCCGTTGAAGATCTCGCCCTTCCAGACCTCGGGTCCGGTGGGAGAGTCCTTGTGGATCGCCACGTTGTGGGGGGTCCCGGCGTCGTTGTTGGCAAACTCGATCTTGAAGGGCGTGTTCGCCGGCACCTCGAGGGTGGCGGTGTCGAAGGCGATCCCCTGGGCGCTGAGCTTGAGGGTCACCGACTGCCCCGGCGCGGTGCTGGCCCCGGGTGCGGCGCTGGCAGCCGGCGCGGGAGACGCGGCACCCGACGCAGCCGGCGCCTGCGTTGCCGGGGCCGCCGAAGGCGACGCGCCGGCTCCGCCACTCCCGCCTGCCGCCCCGCCGCGCGGCGGGATCACCCCACCGGCGACCAGGAGCGACCCCACGAAGAGCACCGCGAACACGATGAACGTGCCGGTCGGGAAGCGCGGCGCCGGGATGTTCTCGAGGTGGCCGGTCACGTCCGCGCGCTCGGCCTCCTTGTACTCCTTGCGGGCGTCGTTGAGCCAGCCCAGGAGGCCGATCACCGTCATCAGGATGCCGGCGACGAAGATGACCGGATCGATGACCAGGCCCAGGAGCAGCGCCGCGGCGGCAATCGCCGCCAGCAGCGGCCGGAACGACGGCCCGGGGACGTGGATCCCCTCGGGTGGGCCCTCCGCGGCGCCGGCCGCCAGGGCGAGCGGCGGCTCGAGGGCGTCGTACTCGCGGTTCGCCTCGCGGCCCCAGTAGAGGAGTGCCCCGATCAGCGACGTGAGGCCGACGGCCAGGGCGACCACGCCGAGGGGCTCCACGACGATCGTCGTGGAGCGGGGCTCGGTGCCGGGCTCGATCCTGATGAACAGCGTCGAGAGCAGGAAGGCGAAGGCGCCCCCAGCCGCGAGGAACGGAGCGAGGCTGGGTCCCGGCATGTGGATGCCGGCGGGCACCGGGGCCACCGGCACCGGCCGGGACACCTGCGGCCCTGCCGTCGCGTAGCGCCGCACCACCCAGATCAGGTATGCCGCCACCGCCACGAACACGGCGAGGGGGATGAGCAGGACAAGCCCGCCCCAGTCGGGCGAAACGAACGAGCCGACGACCTCGAGGAGCTTGTCCCAGAGCGACATGGGATCGGGATCGGCCTCCCGCTACTGCTCGTCGCCGCGCGGCGAGCCCGCGATGAGGACGTACGACATCAGGGCCATGCCCGCGCCCAGGGCGAGGAGCAGGGTCACGCCGATGGGATCGTGGCTGAGCAGCCCGTAGATCACGCCGATCACGACGAAGACGAGGCCGGCGAGGATCGTGTACCTGGGCTTGATGATCATCCGATCCCTCCGGCGGGCTACAGCAGGTAGAGGGTGGAGAAGAGGACGATCCACACCACGTCCACGAAGTGCCAGTACAGCGACGTCGCCTCCACCATGTCGTGATGCTTCGCGGAGAACTGGCCGGCCAGCCCCCGGTACAGGACGACGGCCAGCATGACCGCTCCGCCCGCGACGTGGGCGCCGTGGAAGCCGGTGAGCGTGTAGAACGTGCTCCCGAATGCCGTGTCCGTGATCCCGAACCCCAGCTGCGTGTAGTCCCAGAGCTGCCCCGTCAGGAAGATGAGGCCCAGGACCAGCGTGACCCCGGTGGCGCGCAGGAAGGCCGTCCGGTCGCCTCGCCGGATCGCCCACACGCCCAGCTGCATGGTGACCGAGCTGAGCACCAGGATTGCCGTCAGCGTGCCGGCCACGAGCAGGTGCTCGGAGGTGTGCAGGTTGAAGGACTCGTACTCCTGCTCGTTGACCAGCGGCGGCCAGTGCGCCGACGTCAGGCGCACGTTGAAGTAGGCGGCGAACAGCCCGGCGAAGAACATCACCTCGGAGGCGATGAACAGGATCATCCCCAGGATCGGGTTGCTGATCCCCCGCTGCGCGTGGGCGTGCCACTCGCCGATCCCGGTGTCATGCACGGCGACGGGCGGGTTGGTGGCCATCGTCAGTGCCCCGCTGCGATCTGCGGCGCGTCGGGTGCCATCGGTGTCGCCTGGGCGGCCTGGCGCTGGTCGAAGAGCGGGCGCTCCGAACGGATGGACGGCAGGTGGTCGAAGTTCCACGCCGGTGGCGGCGACGAGGTCGCCCACTCCAGCGTGCTGCCCTCCCATGGGTTGTCACCGGCCGGCTGGCCGCCCCGCAGGGACGTGAAGACGTTCCACAGGAACGGCAGCATCGCGACCGCGATCGTGAACCCGCCGATGGTGGCCAGCATGTTGAGATCGTTCCAGCCGGCCGTGGCGCTGTAGTCCGCGATCCGCCGCGGCATGCCGGACGTGCCCAGGAGGTGCATCGGGAAGAACGTCAGGTTCATGCCGATGAACATCAGGAAGAAGTGGATCTTGCCGAGCGACTCGTTGAGCATGCGGCCGAACATCTTCGGGAACCAGTAGTAGATGCCGGCGAAGACGCCCATGATCGAGCCGCCGAAGAGCACGTAGTGAATGTGGGCGACGATGAAGTAGGTCGCGTGGACGTGGTAGTCCACCGGGACGGAGGCCAGGAACGCGCCGTTGATCCCGCCGATGAGGAACAGCATCAGGAAGCCGACGGCGAAGAGCATCGCCGTGCTGAAGGAGAGCTTCCCGCGGAACATCGTGGCCACCCAGTTGAACATCTTCACGCCGGTCGGGACGGCGATGAGGAACGTCATCAGGCTGAAGAACGGCAGGTAGACCGCGCCCGTCGTGAACATGTGGTGGGCCCACACGGAGAAGCCGAGGGCGCCGATGCCGGCCGTGGCGAAGACGAAGGCCTTGTAGCCGAAGAGCGGCTTGCGGCTGAAGGTGGGGATCACCTCGCTGACGATCCCCATCGCCGGCAGGATCATGATGTAGACCGCCGGGTGGCTGTAGAACCAGAAGACGTTCTGCCAGAGGATGGCGTTGCCGCCCTCCAGCGCGGTGTTGAAGAAGCTTCCGCCGAGATTGCGGTCGATGTACAGCATCATCAGGGCGGCCGTCAGGACCGGGGTCCCCATCAGCACCAGGACGCTGGTGACGAGGATCGTCCACACGAAGATCGGCATCCGGAAGAGGGTCATCCCCGGCGCTCGCATCTTGAAGATCGTGACCAGGAAGTTGATCGCCCCCAGGATGGAGCTGGTCCCGACCAGCAGGAGCGCGATGATCCAGAGGTCGGTGCCGATCCCCGGCGAGAACTTGTCCTGGGCCAGCGGGCTGTAGCTCGTCCAGCCCTCCTGGGCGGCTCCACCGAGGGGGAAGCCGAGGATGGCGATCAGCGCCGACAGCGGCAGCAGCCAGAACGAGAGGGCGTTGATGCGGGGGAACGCCATGTCCGGCGCGCCGATCATCAGCGGCGTCAGGTAGTTCCCGAAGCCCGCGAGGAACGGGATGACCACCCAGAAGATCATCACCGACGCGTGCATCGTGAACATCTGGTTGTACGTCGAGTCGTCCATCACCTGGAGACCCGGCTGGGCCAGCTCGGTGCGGACGGCAAGCGCCAGGACGCCGCCCACGAGGAAGAGCAGGAGCGAGTTGAAGAAGTAGAGGATCCCGATCTTCTTGTGGTCGGTGGTCGTCAGCCAGTCGTAGATCCCCGAGCGGTAGGTGGCGGCGGGGCGGAGCGCGGTGGTCGCCATCGGGGCTCTCCTACTTCGCCGTCAGCGTGCCGGTCATGTTGGGGTGGACCGTGCAGACGAAGCCGTAGGTCCCCGGGGGCAGGGCCGGGACGTCGTAGGTCCGGGTCTCGACGCCGTTGAAGATCTCGCCCTTCCAGACCTCGGGTCCGGTGGGAGAGTCCTTGTGGATCGCCACGTTGTGGGGGGTCCCGGCGTCGTTGTTGGCAAACTCGATCTTGAAGGGCGTGTTCGCCGGCACCTCGAGGGTGGCGGTGTCGAAGGCGATCCCCTGGGCGCTGAGCTTGAGGGTCACCGACTGCCCCGGCGCGGTGCTGGCCCCGGGTGCGGTGCTGGCAGATGGCGCGGGAGATGGCGTCGGAGGAGGCGTGAGCTCCTTGGTGAGCCAGGCGTCATAGGCGTCGCGACTCTCGACCACCACGTCGAACTCCATCGCCTGGTGCAGCAGCCCGCAGAACTGGGTGCACTGGCCGCGGTAGGTGCCCTCGCGGTCGGCCAGGAACTGGATCACCTGGTCCTTGCGCGGCGTGATGTCGCGCTGGTACAGGAAGGCCGGCACGTAGAACGAGTGGATGACGTCGTTGGAGTGCATCTGCAGCTCGACGGTCTCGCCGACCGGGACGTGCATCTGGGGGGGCTGCCAGCCCTCGCGGATGCCGCCGGGGGGCGCCACACCGAAGACCGTGACGCACGTGCCCTTGTTCTCCGGTGCGCCGCAGTCCTCCCAGCGGACGTCCGCCGGGGCGTAGACGAACTGCCACTGCCACTGGTAGGCGACGACGCCGATGCGAACCGGCGGGTTCTCCTTGCGGGCGTCGATCGTGTTGAGGGTCTGCCACGAGAGGACGAACAGGGCGAGCACGATCATGATCGGGATCGCCGTCCAGATGATCTCGAGCTTGTTGTTGCCGTGGATCTGGGGCGGCAGGTCGTCGTCGCCCTTGCGACGGCGGTAGCGCACGACGGCAAACAGGATCAGACCCTCGACGAGGAGGAAGATCGCAGCCCCGACGAGGAACACGATGTTGTAGATGGTCTGGGTCGCCTGGCCCTGCGTCGTGGCAGGGTCGGGCGGGAAGGCCGTGCGGACGTCGAAATCCGTGCAGCCCGCCACGAGGAGGGCGGCCACGCCCAGCAGTGGCAGCAGAAGCGCCGCGCGCCGTTGCGGCCTCTTCCGGGTGAACGTCATGAGCCTCCCTCGACAGTGCATGCTGCCGCGCTCCGCCCGAGCGGGCGGCCCTCTCCCAGGTCGCTCTCGCCGGGACGCTGCGGACGGGAGCGCGGGCATGATACTCGAAGGCGTGCGGAGATGCGCATATGAAGTCGAGGTTGTCAGCTCGCCCGGGCCGGGGTCGCCGGGCGAGCCGGCACCGGTGCCGCGAGAACGCCCGAGAACGCGCGAGAATGAGGTCGTGACCGACCGCCTTCGTTCCGGCCCGCGACCCGCCGCGCCGATCGCTGGCCTGCTGGCTGCGCTTCCCGTCGTAGCGCTGCTCGCGGTCCCTTCCGCCCTGGCCCACGGCGGCGAGGTGCCGCCGCCGCCGGACCTTTCGGCGCTCCTCTTCGGGTGGACGTTCTACCCGCAGGTCGCGCTTTCCCTGCTCGCGACCGCCGGCGCCTACCTGTGGGCAGTGCGGCGCGTGAATGCGGCACACCCGGGGAACCGCGTCCCCGTCGATCGTCCCGTCTTCTTCCTGCTGGGACTCGCCTGCATCGCCGTCGCCCTGATGTCGGGGATCGAGCGCTACGACACGGAGCTCTTCTCGGCCCACATGGTCCAGCACCTGCTCCTCGTGTTCGGTGCGGCGCCGGCGATCGTCCTGGGCGCACCCATCACGCTCCTCCTGCGGGTCGCCACGCCGGAGGTTCGCAATCGCTGGATCCTTCCGGCGCTCCGCTCGCGCGTCGTCAAGGTGATCGGCCATCCGCTCGTCGGCTGGCTCCTCTTCACGTTCGTCATGTGGGGGAGCCACGTCTCGCCGCTCTTCGACGCGGCACTGGAGGACCCGCTGCTCCACGACCTGGAGCACGGCCTGTACCTCGCCACCGCCCTCCTGTTCTGGTGGCCTGTCGTCGGCCGCGACCCCAGCCCGTACCGCCTCCCGTATCCGGCACGGGTCTTCTACCTCTTCGCGCAGATGCCGCTGAACTCGCTGCTGGGGGTCGCCATCCTGTTCTCTGAGCAGGTCCTCTACCCGCACTACGCAACGACCGGGCGCCCCTGGCCCCCGTCGCCGCTGGAGGACCAGCAGCTCGCCGGGGCGATCATGTGGGGCGTGGGCGATGCCTGCTTCCTGCTCGCGATCCTCCTGGTGATCGCGGACTGGATGCGCCACGAGGAGGCGGACACGCGCCGCCGCGAAGCGGCCGAGGACGCCAACGCGGCCCGCCGCGCCGCACGCGGCGAGACAGGGGCCACCTGATCCCGGGCGCGACCGGCACGGCCCGTCGACACCGCCGGCGGCAGCGTCGCGCTCCCGCCCGCCCGCCGACCCCGCCGGCCGACCCCGCCAGCCCGCCGCCGCCGACCCTGCCAGCCAGCCCGGTCAGGATCCGGGGATCGGCGCCTGCAGGTACTCCAGGTAGCGAGCCGGGTCGACGTTGCCGCCCGACACGACGCAGACGACGGGACCGGCAGCCCCGGCGACGCCGGCCTCGGCGGCATGGAACCGCAGCGCAGCGATGGAGAGCGCGCCGGACGGCTCCACCACGAGGCGGGACTCCTCGGCGGCAATGCGGACGGCGGCCGCAATCTCGTCCTCCCGGACGGTGACGATGCCGTCAAGGAGCACACGGAGGTGGGCGAAGGTCCGAACCCCAAGCGCCTGCGTGCGGGTCCCGTCGGCGATGGTGCGCGAGACGTCGGCGGCGGACCACTCCACGATCACCCCGCGCTCCAGGGACGCGCGGGCGTCCGCGGCGAGCTCCGGTTCCACGCCGATCACGCGGGCCGAGGGGTGGAGCGCCTTCACCGCGGCGGCGACCCCCGACGCCAGCCCGCCGCCGCCGATCGGGACGAGCACCGCGGCGAGGTCGGGGACGTCCTCCGCGATCTCCAGCCCGCAGGTGCCCTGCCCGGCGATGATCCGGTCGTCGTCGTAGGGCGGGATGATCGCGAGGCCGCGTTCGGCGGCCAGCCGCTCGGCGACGGCCTGGCGCTCGGCGCTGGCGTTGCCGACCGTGACCACGTGGGCGCCGTCGGCCAGCACGCGGGCCCGCTTGATGGCCGGGGCGTTCTCCGGCATGACGATCACGGCCGGGACGCCGAGCAGGCGGGCGGCGCGCGCCACGCCCTGGGCGTGGTTGCCGGACGAGTACGTGATCAGCCCCCGGGCACGCTCCTCGCTGGTCAGCGAGGCCGCCATGGCGTAGGCGCCGCGGATCTTGAACGCGCCGATCGGCTGCAGGGACTCGGCCTTCAGGAGATGGCCGACGGCCGGGTCGCCCAGGGGCACCAGGGGCGTCCGTGTCGCCACGCCGCGCAGGGTGACCGCGGCCGCCCGGATCTGCTCGAGATCGACGAGAGGGGGAGCCCCGCTGGAGGCGCTCACCGCGCGACCTGCAGGCGCGTCAGCGGTGCGTCCGGCCGCACTCGACGCACGTGGTCGACCAGGGGACGACCTCGTGGCGTTCGGCGGAGATGGGCCCGCCACAGACCTCGCACACCGTGTACGTGCCGGCGGTGATCCGCCCGAGCGCGTGGTCGATCGCGTGGAAGCGGCGCTCCGCCTGCTCCCGGAAGGCGAGATCGCGCTGCTGGGCGAAGACCTGGGCCGCCGCGGCCGCCTGCGACCCGTAGGTCATCTGGCCGGGCGCCTCGATCTCCTCCCCCAGCTCTACGCGCAGGCGTGCCTGTTCCTCGAGCAGTCGAGCACGGGCGGCGTCGAGGTCGGTGATCGGGTCCATTGCGTCATCCTAGCGGTCCCGTCGATCGTCGGGGCGACGATCTATCCTCTTCGCAGGACCCGGCGGGTGCCGGGATGCAGCGGAGCGCGTCCACATGGCGATCGCGATCGACCCGGTCTGCGGGATGGAGGTCGTCATGGAGACGGCAACCCTCACCTCGGAGCACGAGGGGGTCGTCTACTACTTCTGCGGCAAGGGCTGCAAGCTCGACTTCGACGACGAGCCGGAGAAGTACCTCGACCCGGCGTACGAACCCCAGGGGATGTAGGCCGCCGAGCCAGCGCCGCAGCACGGCGCCGCAGCCCCTTGCCACAGCACGTCACCTCCCGCGGTGGTCGGGCTAGACTCCCCGCCGTGCGCATGCCCGTCCGACCACTCCTCCGCCCAACGATCAAACCGGCGCGGCGTCTCCCGGGGACCCTCGCCGTCCTCTGCTGCCTGGTGGTGGCCGCGTGTGACGGGGCGGCGGTCCCAGCCACCCCGGCCATCACGCCCGGAACGGCCGGGACGCCTCGCCAGGTCAACGTGATCCTCAAGGACTACGTGGTCGTGCCGGGGATCGTCGATCTGGTGCCGGGCGAGACGGTGACGCTCAACGTGGTGAACGGCGGCCTCGACGTCCACGAGCTGGTGCTGGGCCCGCTCGCGGTCCAGCAGGCCTGGGAAGACGCCGAGGCGCCGGCGGCCAACCCACCGCCCGGCCCGACGCCCGCCGTCTCGGTGCCGCCGGGTCTCGAGGGACTGCGGGTCGTGGTGGCATCCGGGGAGACCCGGACCGTCACGTACGCCGTGCCCGCCGACGAGGCCGGGCAGCTCCTCCTGGGCTGTCACATCTCCGATCACTGGGAACGGGGCATGGCCGGGGCGATCCGCCTCGTCGGCCCGGGCGGGATCCCCCTGGAGACGCAGGTGCCCGACAGCCCGTAGCCGCGCGGGCGCGCCCGCTCCGCCGCCGCCCAACCCGCGCCGCGTCGCCGCCCAAACCCGCGCCGCGGCCGCCCATCTCGCCGCGTCGCCGCCCATCGCAAGTGGTACGCTCGCCGCTGCGGGCATACGCCGCCCGTCGCTCGGGATCGGTGCGGCCCCGGGCCTTGGTGACCAGGCATGGAGGAATTCCGGATATGACCTACGTGATCGCCGAGCCGTGCGTCGACACGATGGATCAGGCGTGCGTGGCCGTGTGCCCGGTCGACTGCATCCACTTCGAGCAGGGCGTCGATCGGACGCTCTACATCGATCCGGACGAGTGCATCGACTGTGGCGCCTGCGAGCCCGAGTGCCCGGTGAGCGCGATCTTCCCCGAGGAGTCGCTCCCGGCCGAGTGGGTCGCGTACACCAAGATCAACGCCGTCTGGTTCACCGACAAGGACGCCGCGCGCGCCATGGTCGAGGCCGCCAAGCCCGCCTGAGCGCACCCGGCGCCCCTCGCGGGCGCCCCGCTTCGCCCATCGACGACCGGCCCCCGATCCCGGACGGCCGGTCGTTCCGTTTCCCGGCCCGGAGTCCTCCACGCGATGCGCATCGTCTCGCTGTTGCCGGCCGCCACGGAGATCGTCTGGGCCCTGGGGCTCGAGGAGGATCTCGTCGGGATCTCGCACGCCTGCGACTTCCCGCCCGGAGTCGCCGGCCGTCCCATCGTCACCCGCGCCGCCCCGGCGCTCCACGGGGCACCCGCCTACCGGGTGCACGACCTCGCCGCGGCCGCGGCGGCCGAAGGCGGCGTCGCCCTCGTGACGGTCGACCACGAGGCGCTGGCGGCGCTTCACCCGGACCTCGTCCTGGCCGGCAGCCCCGGCCGATCCGCCCGCGCACGCGACGAGGACCGGGCGCTGCGCGCGGCGGTCGACCCGGAGGCGAGCATCGTGACGCTCGAGCCGTCGAGCCTCGAGGGCATCTTCCATGCCGTCGCCACGGTGGGCGCGATGGCGGACGCGGAGGACGAGGCGGTGGGCCTCGTCGAGATCCTTCGGGAGCGCCTGGCGGACGTCGAGGAGGTGGTCGAGGAACGGCGCGACGAGGGGCACCACGCCCCGCGGGTCGTGGCGCTGGACTGGCTCGACCCGCTCTCGGCGGCCGGCCTCTGGGTCCCCGAGCAGATCCGCAGGGCCGGGGGCTGGGAGGTGCTCGGCAGCGACGGCGACCCCAGCCGGCCCGTCACCTGGGAGGCCGTCGCGGAGGTCGACCCGGAGATGCTCCTCCTCATGCCCTGCGGGCTGCACCTTGGGGACGCCGTCCGCGCCTGGCGCGCCTCCCCGCGGCCGCGGGGCTGGTCCGAGCTGCAGGCGGTTCGCCGTGGCCAGGTCTTCGCCCTCGACGCGTCCTCCTACTTCAGCCGGCCCGGCCCCCGGGTCATCGAGGGCATCGAGCTCCTGGCCGAGATCTTCGATCCCGCCGCGTTCGTCGACCTCGCCCCCGCGGGGAGCTGGGTCCCGGTCCAGTGACGGCGTCCCGCCGGGACGCCCCGACCCTTCGCCTGCCTCTGGTGCGGCACGACGTGGCAGCCGCGCGAGCGCCGATGACCTGGAGGCTCGCGCCCAGCTGTGCCCGGACTGCCTGGGGAAGGCCGGGGACAACCCGTTCCTCCGCTTCCGGCTTCGGAGCGCCCTGGAACAGCGCGCCGCCGCGACCGCGGCGACGCCCGCGCGACGGCGGCGGACGCGCGGGGGCGAAGGCGCGCCATGGCGACGTCCGAGGATGCGGCAGCGGTTGGGGCTGCCGATGTGGCCGCAGGCTCGGCGTCGCCCGAGGACCAGCTGGTGCCGTACTACGAGGCGCGGGCCGCCGAGTACGACGACTGGTACCTGCGCCGGGGGCGCTATGCCCACGGCCCCGTCCACGACATGGCCTGGCAGATGGAGCTCGACGCGGCGACGACGTGGCTGGACCGGATGCCCCTGCGGGGCGAGATCGTGGAGCTTGCCGCCGGGACCGGCTGGTGGTCGGCCCTGCTCGCCACGAAGGGCGAGCTGCATGCCTACGACGCGGCCGCCGCGCCGCTCGACCGGGCGCGGGACCGGCTCCTCGCCCACCGGCTGCGGGCGCACCTCCACGTGCGCGACGCGTGGGCGGCGCCGGATCGCGCCGTCGACGCGCTGTTCACCGGGTTCTGGCTGAGCCACGTGCCGCGGGCGCGGCTCGCGGAGTTCCTGGCCATCGTTCGCGCCTGGCTGAAGCCCGGGAGCCCGTTCGTCGCGATCGACTCGCTCCCGGACCCCGCGTCGGGCACGCTCGACCGGCTGCCGGCACCGGGCCCGGAC
This sequence comes from uncultured Chloroflexia bacterium, assembly GCA_963810065.1. Lineage (GTDB taxonomy): Bacteria > Chloroflexota > Limnocylindria > Limnocylindrales > CSP1-4 > CTSoil-043. The sequence goes on from CAWELX010000007.1 coordinate 493,449, forward strand.
CTCTCCCTGCGCCGCCTGGCCGACGGCCGCGAGTTCACGATCCCGAAGGTGCCCTACACGCCTGGGGAGCTGGCCGACGCGCTGCGCGAGGCCGGTTTCGAGGCGGTCGACGTGCGGACGACCGGCCGATTCTTCCTGCTGGCGAGCGCCACGGCTCCCTGACGGCCGGGCGGCCCGCATGCCCCGCCTGACCGGGGTCGCTCCACCCGCCTTGCGGGGGCTCCGCGCGCGGTGGGATACACTCGCCGCCATGTCGCCCCTTGCCGGTCGCAGTCTCGCCACCGTCGGCACCGGGGTCATGGCCGAGTCCATGATCGCGGGCCTGATCCGCGGACAGCTCGTGGAGCCCGATCGGGTCACCGCCAGCCACCCACGGGCAGAGCGGCGCGAGGAGCTCGCCCGGGTGCACGGGATCCGGGTCACCGCCAGCAACGTCGAGGCCGTGCAGGGCGCCGACATCGTCCTGCTGGCCGTGAAGCCCCAGATGCTGGCCCGCGTCGGCCGCGAGATCGGGCCCCACATCGTGCCCGGACAGCTCGTTCTCAGCGTGATCGCCGGGGCCACGACCGCCGCGATGGAGAAGCTCCTCGGCCACCGCGAGCTCGTTCGCAGCATGCCCAACACGCCCGCCCAGCTGGGGCGGGGCATGACGGTCTGGTACGCCACGCCGGAGACGTCCGCGGAGCAGCGCGCCCAGGCGAAGGCGCTCCTGACCGCGCTCGGGGTCGAGCTGGAGGTCGACGACGAGAAGCTCGTCGCGATGGCGACCGCCGTGTCGGGTACCGGGCCCACCTACGTCTTCCTCGTGATGGAGGCCCTCGTGGACGCCGCCGTCCACCTCGGCTTCCCGCGCCACGTTGCCCACGACCTCGTCGTCGAGACGCTGGAGGGCAGCGCCCTGTTCGCGAAGCAGTCGGGGGCGCACCCCGCCGTGCTGCGGAACATGGTTACCTCGCCCGGCGGCACCAGCGCGGCCGCGCTGCACGAGCTGGAGTCCGGGCGCCTGCGGACGGTCCTCTCCGAGGCGGTCTGGGCGGCGTATCGGCGCACCGTCGAGCTCGGCAACCAGCTCGAGGCGGCTGCCGACGCGCCTCCCGAGCGCCGGCGTCCGTGACGCCCGATCCGCGGGCTCTCCCAGCCGGGACGGCGCGCTCGCGCGCCGCGGGATGGCCGGTTCGGGGCGGCAGGTTCGTGACGGCCAGTCTGTGACCGCCGTGGCTCCGCGCGGGTTTCTCGCGATCTTCGCCCACCCGGACGACGAGACCTTCGGCGCCGGCGGCGCGATGGCGCTGGCCGCCGCAGCCGGCGTCCCCACCTGGATCGTCTGCGCCACCGACGGCGATCTCGGGGGCGAGGAAGGGTCGCGGGAGCTGGATCCCGAGCTGCGGCGCGGCGAGCTTCGCTGCGCGATGGGCGCGCTGGGCGTGGGCGAGCCGGTCTTCCTGGGGTACGGCGACTCCGGGATGGAGGGCTGGCCGAAGCCGGCAGGATGCCTCGCGCTGGCCGACGCCGAGGAGGTGGTGGGCCGGCTCGTGGACGTGATCCGGGAGCTGCGCCCGGCGACGATCGTTACCTTCGATCCCGGCGGGATCTACGGCCACCCGGACCACGTGACGATCTCGGCGCGCGCCACGGAGGCCTTCCGTCGCGCGGCGGCCGAGCCGGGCGGGCCCTCCACGCTCTACCACCAGGCGCTGTCACGCAGCGATCTCGGCGGCTGGGCCGAGATGCAGGCCCAGTGGGCCGCCCTCCGCGGCGAGGACCCGGCCGAGCCGAAGGAGCCCTCCGCCGACGACCTGCTCCAGCAGCAGCGCTTCGTCGAGCTGGCCCGGCCGGACGAGGACTTCACCACGCACGTGGACGTCCGGCCCGTGCTGGATCGCAAGCTGGCTGCGTTCGCCTGCCACGCCAGCCAGATCCGGGAGGACTGGTCCGCGGTGCCGCGCGAGATGCTCGACGCCTGGATGGGCCGCGAGACCTTCATCCGGGTCGAACCGCCCCCGTTGCCGGGCGAGCGGGAGACGGCCCTGCGCGGCGTGGTATAACCCCGGCGATGCCCCCCTCCGCCCGCTCCGACGAGGCCGACGAGGCCCTTCTCCCCAACGCCGAGACCGCGATCGAAGCGGCCTCCCCAGGACCCGACTCCCCGGAGCCCGCCGCGGCGCCCGGCGATGAGCCCGTGTCGCCCGAACCCGCGCCGCCCGGCGATGAGCCGGCACTTCCGGCGGCGGCCCCGCGTCGCCGCGGCCGGCCCCCCGGCTCCAAGAACCGTCCGAAGCCGCCGCCGGCCGATCGCGAGGCCTCCGTCGCCGCCGACGCAGCGACCGCGGGGGTGGACGCCGTGATCAGCGGCTGCGCGACGCAGCCGCGACCGACCACCGCGACGCCGCCGGCGCCGCGTCGCCGCGGCCGCCCCCCGGGCCGCACGGCGCGCCCGTCGACCCCTGCCGTCACCCGCCGCGAGCGCCTGACGATCGAGCAGTTCGTCGCGGTCGACTCGCCGCGCGAGCCGCGCCTCTCGCCGGACGGCCGGCGTGTCGCATACACCGCGGAGGCCGGCGGTGCGCGCCAGGTGTTCGTCCTGGAGCTCCGTTCCGGCCTCGCCCGCCAGGTCACGGCATCCGAGCACGCCGTGAGCGATCCGCAGTGGGCGCCGGACGGCGCGTGGCTCGCCTTCGTCCGCGAGAAGGCCCTCTGGATCGTCGGCCTCGACGGCTCACGGCCCACGGTCGTGGCCGACCACCCGGCCGGCCACCGGTCGCCGCGCTGGTCGCCCGACGGTCGGAGGATCGCGTTCATCTCCCGGCGCCGCGGCTGGAGCCAGGCCTGGGTGATCGACGCCCCGCTGCCCCGGCGCGGCCGGCCTCCCGCGAAGGCCACGCACCCGGAGCCGCGGGCACTCACACCGGTCGGGCTCGACGTCGAAGACCTCCACTGGTCCCCGGATGGCGCCCGCCTGGCGGTCGTCGCCCAGCGCGACCCGGACCTGACGACGATGCAGGTGACGGTCGTCGACGTCGCGACCGGCGAGGAGCGGATCGTTGCCGGCGCCGGGGCCTGGGAGACCAGCCCGCGCTGGCTGCCCGACGGCAGCGGCCTGCTGGTGGTCTCGGATCGTGACGGATGGTTCCAGGTGGTGCGCGTGCCACTCGACGGCGGCGATCGCACGGTGCTGACCGCCGGCCCGGCCGACCACGGCGACTACAACGGCAGCTTCGGGGCCGCGCCGCTCCCGTCGCCGGACGGCACGCACTTCGTCCACTCGTTGACCCGCGACGGGCTCGTGGAACTGCACGTGGCGCCCCTCGTGGGCGCACTTCCCGCGAAGCGCCGGCCGGGCAGGCCGCCGAAGAGCCGTCCGCCCGAAGCGCGGCCGGCGCCGGCGCCCGCATCAGCCCGTCCGACGGCGTCTGGCTGGCCGTCGATTGGCTCCCCGACGGCAGCGGCATCCTGGCCATCGGCGAGACGGAGCGTGATCCCGAGGACTTCTGGATCCTCCCGGTGCCCGGATCCGACGGGAAGCCGGCAGGCCGGCCGCGCCGCCTGACGCGCTCGCTGCCGGCGGTCGTGCCGGTGCGGGGGTTCGTCGAGCCCGAGCGCATCACGGTTCGTGCCCGCGACGGGCTGGCCATCCCGCTCACCCTGTGGCGGCCCGCCTCGGCCACGGGGAAGCGAGGCGGGCGGACGGTGCCGACGGTGGTGCATGTCCACGGCGGGCCCTCGTGGCAGGCGTTCCGGGACTTCCAGCCGTTCCGGCAGCTCCTGGTCCAGGAGGGCTTCGCATTCCTCTCGGTCGACTTCCGGGGCTCGATCGGCTACGGCCGCGACTTCCGCCTCGCCAATCGCAACGAGTGGGGCCACGCCGACGTCCACGACGTGATCGACGCCGCCCGCTGGGCCACCGCGCAGCCGTGGTCGAACGGGAAGCTCGCCATGTACGGCGGCTCGTACGGCGGCTACCTGACGCTCTGCGCGCTTGTCGAGGAGCCGGGGATGTGGGCGGCCGGCGTGGACCTCTTCGGCGACTCGGAGATCGCGGAGAGCTTCCGCCACGGCGATCGCATGGGCCGCATCGACCTCCAGCGGATGATGGGCTCGCCCGACGATCCCGGCCAGGCCGAGCTCTTCCGGCGCGGCTCGCCGCTGTATCGCGCCGAGCGCATCGAGGCTCCGCTCCTGATCCTCCACGGTCGCAAGGACCGGCGCGTCGTGCCGTTGATGACCGAGAAGATGGTCGAGGCCCTCGAGATCGAGGGCAAGCTCCACGAGGTCCACTGGTACGACGACGAGGGCCACGGGTGGGAGCGCCGCGAGAACCGGCGTGACGGGTTCGGGCGCATCGTCGCGTGGCTGCGGCGGCATGTCCTGGAGGAGCCCGCCCCACCGGAGCGCTGATGGCGCTCGAAGTCGTCGCCCGGCTGGCGGTCCTGCTCGCCTGCGCCGTCGCGGCAGGCGCACTCCTGGTCATGGTCGCCGGGTCGCCACGCCGCACCCGCCCGCCGCACGACCCGGCGCTGCCGCCGCCCGGCGGGCCGGTCCGTCCCAGGCCGCTGGAACCGTCGGTGCCACCGGAGCTGCTGGAGTCGCCGGGACCATCCGAGCCCCGGCCACTCACCGGGCTCGTGCCGGCCGGGCTCGTCGCCTTCGTCGTGCTCGCGGGAGGGACGGCGCTCTCCGGTGCAGGGACGGTGCAGGGCGGGGCTGCCTCCGCCGCGCTCGCCGCCGTCGGGATCGGCATCCTTGCCGCTGCCGGCCTCCTCGGGGCACGGACCGCGCGCCGCGCCCACTCGTCACCTGGCGCGACCACGGCAGCCGCGACCACGGCCGCAGCAACGACGGCGGTCGCCCCGCCGTCGACCGTCGCCCCGCCGTCGACCGTCGCCCCGCCGTCGACCGTCGCCCCGCCGTCGACCGTCGCCCCGCCGTCGACCTCGCCCGCCGTCGACCATCGTGGTGCTGCTGTGGGCCGGGGCGGCCCTCGCCCTGTCGTCCTGGCTGGTGGCGATCGGGGCGCTCCTCCTGGCCCTGCTCGCGAGCGTGCGTGTGGACCGGCGCGCGGCCTGACATCCGCCCGTCCGTGACGCTCGGACCCACGCGGGGTGACCATCCGACCTCGCGCGGCGCCGGCACATCGCTACCATCGGCCCAGGGACCCGACCCCTCGGTCCCGGAGGTTCCGCATGCAGTTCTCGATGTCGATCGGACCGCGCGATCCGGTGCCCGCGCGCCCGCCCGCCCGGGCCGGGACGGATGTCGCCGGCCGCGACGCCGAGCTTCGCCTGCTCGAGGCCCAGCTCGAGCGGATGCGCGGGATGCTGTTCGGCTATTCGAGCCTCTTCTTCGCGACGATCCGGAACTGGACGTTCGTGTGCATCGGGCTCCTGGTGCTGGGCTGGAGTGGCGTCCTGCCGGCAGCCGTCGTGCCGGTGCCCTTCCTGGTCCCCTTCGCCTTCCTGGAGACGGGTTACCTCTTCTGGTACACCGTCTTCGCCCGCCGCCACGCGGAGCGGCTGGAACAGGCGATCAACGCGCGCCTGGGAGCCGACGTGCTCGTCGCGCATCGTCTCGAGGCGGCGTACTTCTACCCGCCGGATGCGCCGAAGATCGCCGGCCTCTCCTTCGGCAATCCGCTCGGCTTCATGAGCGCGATGACGGTGGGCTACTCGGTCGGGGCCGCCCTGGTCTGGTTGGCCGGGCTCATCTCGACCGCCGCGTACGTGGGCGACGGCGTCGATTCGACGTCGGGCCTGGACATCCTGGTCTCGCTCGTCGTCGCCGCCGCGATCGCCTGGACGGCGGTGATCGCCGCGTACCTCGTGTGGGCCTCGCTCCGCCGCGCCGACGAGAGCCGCCTGCTCGTCGCGCTCGATGCCGCGTACCCGGCGCCGACCCCGCCCGCCCCGACGCCGGCCGAGCCCGTCCCCGCGCCGGAGCTTCTGCCGTCGGCCGATCCGGCCGCAGCCGAACCTGGGCCGGCCGAATCTGCCACGGACGGCCTCGCCGCCGCCGAGCCTGGAGCGACGCTCGCAGCCGCACCCGGGATTGAACCAGCCCCGGCCCCCCTGGAGGATCGATGAGCACGCAGCCGGCCCACGGGTCGATCCCGGAGCGCAGCCTTCGCGCCACGTTCATGTGGCTCTCGCATCGCAAGGCGCTGGGCCGGCTCTCCACGCGGATCCCGGTCACCCGGCCGATGGTGCGACGGTTCATCGCCGGCGAGTCGCTGGCCGAGGTCCTCCCGGCCCTCGAGCACCTCCGCGATGCCGGGTACCTCACGACCGTCGATGTCCTCGGGGAGTCCGTCGACTCCGCGGAGGCGTGCGAGGCGGCCGCCGGGCGCTACGCGGAGACCCTCGACGCGCTCGCCGGCCGCGGCCTGGAGCGCAACGTCAGCCTCAAGCTGACCCAGATGGGCCTGGACATCGACCGCGACCTCTGTCGGGACACCGTCGCCAGCGTCTTCCGCAAGGCGGCCGGGGTGGGCGCGTTCGTCCGGATCGACATGGAGGACCACCCGAAGACCGACCGGACGCTCGACATCTTCCGCGAGCTCCGTCCGCTGAACCCGGACAGCGGCGTGGTCATCCAGGCTGCCCTTCGCCGCTCCCCGGACGACGTCGAGACGCTCATCACGGAGCGCGTCCGCGTCCGACTCTGCAAGGGCGCCTACAACGAGCCGGCCTCGGTGGCGCTTCGCGAACGGGACGAGATCAGCGCCGCATACGAGGCGCAGGCGCGTCGACTCATGGCCGAGGGGAACTACCCCGCGCTCGCCACGCACGATGGACGGCTCATCGGGCGGCTGATCCGGTGGGCCGAGGCGGAGGGGATCGCCCGCGATCGCTACGAGTTCCAGATGCTCCACGGTGTCCGCCGCGACCTGCAGGCGCAGCTCCTGGACAAGGGATTCCGGGTCCGGGTCTACGTGCCCTATGGCACGCAGTGGTACCCGTACTTCATGCGGCGTCTCGCCGAGAAGCCGGCCAACGTGACGTTCATGCTGCGCTCGCTCATGCAGGAGGGTACCGGGGGGCCGTCGCAGGGCTGAGGCGCGGCACGCCGGTCCCGAGCGAGGCCAGTCGCGATCAGCCGACGGCGAAGGCGGGCGGCGGCGCGAGTCCGGCCGAGACCGGGGGGAACGGCTCCGCGAGCGTCCGGTTGGCGTCAGCGGACCGCGAACGAGCGCTTGGCCAGGCCGTACCAGTAGCCGTCGATCCTGAAGTCGGGCGCCTCGTCGGCGACCGCGGCGGCGCCGAGCGTCACGAAGAGCGGGGCGAAGTGCTCCACCGTCGGGTGCGCATACGGCATCCCCGGGGCGCGGTTGCGGAAGTCGAAGAGGGCGTCGACGTCGCCGTTCGCCAGCGCCTCCGCGGCCCAGCGGTCGAAGTCCATCGACCACGCCGGCGCGCCGGCCTTGCCCATCATGTAATCGCGGACGAACGGAAGGCCGTGCGTCAGAAAGCCGCTGCCGACGATCAGGACGCCCTCGTCGCGAAGTGGCGCGAGCCGGCGTCCGATCGCGAACAGGTGCTCGGGATCGAGGTCGGGGAGCGACATCTGGAGGACCGGGACGTTCGGCCTCTGGATACATGACGGTCAGCGGGACGTACGCCCCGTGGTCCAGGCCGCGGCCCGGCGCCTGGGCGACCGGCTCCACGTCCCGGATCAGCTTCGCGACCGAGTCGGCAAGCCCGGGCGCGCCGGGGGCGGCATAGCGCGTCCGGTAGTAGTGCTCCGGGAAGCCGTAGAAGTCGTGGACCAGGGGCACCGGGGTGGTCGCCCCCACGGTCAGCGGCTGCGATTCCCAGTGGGCGCTGATCATCAGGATGGAGCGGGGCCGGGGGAGCTCGCGGGCCCACGCCGCCAGCTCGACCGGCCAGACCGGGTCGTCGACGAGGGTCGGGGCGCCGTGGCCGATGTAGAGCGCCGGCATCCGTTCCGGCATCAGCTCCGGCATCGGGGTGGTCACGCGAGGTTCCTCCATGGTGGGGCGACGCTCACCGTACCACGGAGTAGTTGCGCGTGCAACTACCGGGGCGAGTGGCGGGCGGCACATGGCCAGGGCGGCAGCGGGCGCCAATCGCCCGAACGGCGGGGACCGCTCCGATCGGCGCACGACGCCCGCGCCCACTCCGCCCGGACACCGCCCGACCGCGCCGGGCCCGATTCGTTACGCCAGGCCCGCGTCCATCCGGGTGCGCAGCCAGTCGACCATGTCGTCGACAATTCGCTTCCCGTCGAGAGGGTCATGGTGCGGCTCGTGGCGGACCCCCGGGTAGACGCGGCGCTCGGTCGTCGGGAAGCGCTCCAGGAACGCCGTCGAGGAGGTCGGGACCAGCGTGTCCTCGCCGCCGTGGACGACGAGCGTCGGCAGCGGGAAGCCGCCGCCGGACTCGAGCCCTGCGTTGACCCGGTCCATCGCGTCGAACAGGAGGCGCCCGAGGCGCGCGGTCGTCCGGTTCACCGACAGCGGATCCGCGTCCGTGACGACCGGCGGTGCGGGATCGCGGGCGATCTGGGCGGGATTCCACGGGTTCGAGATGGCGTACGTCGGTCGCACGCGCGCCAGCACGGAGGAGGCGGCGCGCAGGAAGCGGGTCCCTCCGCCCAGCGCCGGGGCGGAAAGCACGGCGACGTCCGGCCGGGGGCGGTCCGACAGGAGATAGTCGGCAGCGAGCAGCCCTCCGAGTGAGTGGGCGTAGATCGCAGACGGCAGGCCGTCGACGCGGCCGGCGTCCAGGCGGTCCTCGATATCGTCGAGGTAGTCGTCCCACCCAGTGAGGTGCGGCCCGACGCCCTGCCGACGCGCCGAACCCGCGATGGTCGAACGAGGTCGCCGCGAGGCCGGCCGCCGCGAAGCGCCCGGCCGTGGCGTCGTGGCGCCCGGAGTGCTCGCCGAGGCCGTGGATGACGAGGATGGTTCCCCACGGATCGCCGGCCGTCGGCCACGACCGGGCCAGCAGAAGCGTTCCGTCGCGGGCGGGGATCGTTTCGATCGTGGACATGGCCGGATCGTAGCGTGGTGGACGCATGGCCCACGCCGGCCCGCCGCCGCCCGCCGGCCCGTCCGCCCGCCGGTGCCCGCGTCTGCGCGCCCGCCGGCCGGCGCCGCGCGCGGCACGCCCGCCCGCCCGCGGGCACGCTGGGTGGCCCTAGGCTTCCTCGACCACCACGTCGGGCGTGGCGCCCGGTGTCGTCTGGGCCAGGATGACCCCGCCGATGACCAGCGCCCCGCCGAGCAGCTGCACCGGGGCCAGGGACTCCCCGAAGAACAGCGTCGCCAGGGTGATCGTCCAGACCGGCTCCACCGTCGAGACCAGCGCCGTCTGGGCCGCCCCGATGCGTGCCGTCGCGGCATAGAACGCGGAGATGGCCAGGGCGGTCGAGAAGACGGCGATCCCGATGAGCCCGAACCAGGCATCCGCCGGGACCTGGCCCGGCAGGATCGGCTCGCCGCCCGCCACCGCCAGCACGGCCACGACCGCGAACGTCCCGGTGAGCATGAGAGAAGCGGCGACCGCGGGCCGCGTCTCGGCCCCGGCGCCCCCGGTGCGCGAGGCGGCCGTCTCGCCCTTGCGCTCGCCGGCGAGACGGGCCGCCAGGATGATGTAGACGGAGTAGATGATCGGCGAGGCGACGATCAGGACGATCCCGATCGGCTCCGCATACGTCTCGATCCCGCCGATCGTCAGGACCACGCCGAGCGTGACGAGGGCAAGGGCGACCCACGGCCGGCGACCGTGGAGCCCGTGGCCCCAGCGGATCGAGAGGACGGCCACCAGGGCCGGGTAGATGTAGACGATGAGCGCCGCGAACGACGCCGAAACGTACTCGAGCGCGGCGTAGTAGGTGCTCGCGTTCATGACGAAGAAGGCGCCCAGGCCAAGGAGGGCGCCCACCCGGCGCCGGGAGAGCTCGCGGAACGCGGCCCGGTTCTGCGGGACGAGCAGCGCCCAGGCCCAGACCAGCAGCCCGCCCATGAGGAAGCGCCAGTAGAGCAGGGCGAGCCAGTCGATTCCGGACCCGTAGACGCTCTTGGCGAACAGGGCGCCGGACCCGTAGCCACAGGCGGACGCGACCGCCAGGGCCACGCCCAGCAAGCGGCGGCGGTCCATCGTCGGCGAGCCTAGCAAAGCGCGGGGCCGCGCGGCGGCAGATCGCGCGCCCACCCGGGGATCGCAACGCCGTCGCACCCAAACGGCGACCCTCCCGCTGCTGAACCGGCGCACCACCGTTGGGTAGCGTCGCGACACGCGCTGAGGCGGAGCAGGCGATGGCCCGAGAATCGCTATACGAACCGTTCTTCGAGCACGATGCGTGCGGGTTCGGGTTCGTCTGCGACGTCCGCGGTCGTCCCTCCAACGGGATCGTCCGCGACGCCCTCACCGTGCTCGTCAACCTGGAGCATCGCGGTGCGACGGGCGCCGAGCCCGACACCGGCGACGGCGCGGGCCTCCTGGTCCAGCTCCCCCACGACTTCCTGGCGAACCGAGCGGCAGCGCTCGGCTTCGATCTCCCCGCCGCGCGCCGCTACGCCGTCGGGATGGTCTTCCTGCCGCACGACGCCAACGCCCGGGAAGCCATCGTGGCCCTGGTGGAGGACCAGCTCCGCGACGCCGGGCTCCCCGTGCTGGGCTGGCGCGACGTCCCCACCGACGATCGAACCCTGGGCCCCACGGCGCGCGCCAGCCAGCCGGTGGTCCGCCAGGTCTTCGTGGGTCGGCCGGACGGGGTGGAGGACGGTCTCGCCTTCGAGCGCCGGCTGTATGTCGGTCGCCGCCTCGCCGAGAAGGCCGTCGCCCGCTCGACGATCCGCCGCCGCGGCGACTTCTACCTGCCCAGCCTGAGCGCGCGGACGATCGTCTACAAGGGGATGCTCAACGCATCACAGCTCGGAGCGTACTACCCGGACCTGGGCGACCCGACCCTGGCCAGCGCCATCGCGATGGTCCACTCGCGGTTCTCCACGAACACGTTCCCGTCCTGGTCGCGGGCGCACCCGTACCGCTTCATCAGCCACAACGGCGAGATCAACACGCTCCGCGGGAACGTCAACTGGATGCGGGCGCGCGAGGCGACGCTCCGCTCCGCGGTGTTCGGCACCGACCTTGCCCGGATCCTCCCGGTGATCGATTCCGACGGCTCCGACTCGGCGATGTTCGACAACGTCCTGGAGCTGCTCCACCTGGCTGGCCGCTCGCTGCCGCACGCGGTGATGATGATGATCCCGGAGCCCTGGAGCCGGCACGCGTCGATGGCGCAGGAGAAGCGCGACTTCTTCGCCTATCACGCGGCGCTCATGGAGCCGTGGGACGGGCCGGCATCCATCGCCTTCACCGACGGGACCGTCGTGGGGGCGACGCTCGATCGGAACGGCCTGCGTCCGGCCCGCTACTGGGTGACGGCCGACGGCCGGGTGGTCATGGCCTCGGAGGCGGGTGTCCTCGACATCGCGCCCGGGGAGGTCGTGGCGAAGGGGCGCCTGGAGCCCGGGCGCATGTTCCTCGTCGACACCGCGGCGGGCCGGATCGTCCCCGACGACGAGCTCAAGCACGCCCTCGCCGCGGAGGCGCCGTACGGCGAGTGGATCGGCCGGTCGATGATCCACCTCCCCGACCTCCCGGACCCGGGCACCGCGATCGAGCCGGATCACGACACGGTGCTGCGTCGCCAGGAGACCTTCGGCTACACCACCGAGGAGGTCCGCCTCATCATCGGGCCGATGACCGTCGACGGCGCCGAGCCGGTGGGCTCCATGGGCAACGACGCGCCCCTGGCGGTGCTCTCCGATCAGCCACAGCTCCTTCCCGCGTACTTCACCCAGCTCTTCGCCCAGGTCACGAACCCGCCGCTCGACGCGATCCGCGAGGAGATCGTCACGGCGATCGAGACCGTCATCGGCCCGGAGGCGAACCTCCTGGAGCCGGGACCGGGGGGCGCCCGCCAGCTTTCCCTCCCGAGCCCCGTCCTGCGCAACGAGGAGCTGGAGCAGCTCCGCCATCTCGACGGGAGCCTGGCGGCGCGGGGCTTCCGCAGCGTGACCCTCCCGATCCTGTACCGGGTCGGGGAGGGCGGCCCGGGCCTGCGCCGGGCCATCGAGTCCCTCCGGGAGCACGCGAGCGCCGCGATCGCCGAGGGCTCCGACCTGATCATCCTCTCGGACCGCGGCCACGACGAGGAGGACGCCCCGATCCCGGCGCTCCTGGCGGTGGCAGCCGTCCACCACCACCTGCTGCGCGCTGGCACCCGCACCCGGGTCGGCCTGGTGCTCGAGTCCGGGGAGCCGCGCGAGGTCCACCACTTCGCGCTGCTCATCGGCTACGGCGCCAGCGCGATCAACCCGTACCTGGCCCTCGAGACGATCCACGACCAGATCCGGGCCGGGATGATCGCGGGGCCGGCGGACGCGGCCGAACGGCGCTACCTGAAGGCCGTGACGAAGGGCGTCGTGAAGGTCGCCTCGAAGATGGGGATCTCGGCGATCTCGGCGTACCACGGCGCCCAGGTCTTCGAGGCGCTGGGTCTGTCCCAGGACTTCATCGACGAGTACTTCACGGGCACGCCGTCGCGCATCGGCGGGATCGGCATCGACCTCGTCGCCGACGAGGTGCGCCGCCGCCACGACCGGGCCTACCCGGGCCGACGCCGCGCTGCCGACCATCCGCGGGCCTCGGCGGACCACGGCCTCGCCTCGGCGGAGCGGGACCTCGCTTCGGCGGACCACGGCCTCGCCTCGGGCGGCCAGTACCAGTACCGCGACGACGGAGAGGCCCACCTGTGGACGCCCCAGACGATCCATGCCCTGCAGCGCGCGTGCCGGACGGGTGACTACGACGCGTTCAAGGAGTACAGCCGGGCCATCGACGACCAGTCGCGCCGGCTCGTCACGCTCCGCAGCCTGCTGGACCTCGTGCCGGCCCGCCAGGCGGTGCCCCTCGACGAGGTCGAGCCGGTCGAGTCGATCGTGCGCCGCTTCAAGACCGGCGCCATGAGCTACGGCTCCATCTCCGCGGAGGCCCACGAGGCGCTGGCGATCGCCATGAACCGCCTGGGCGGCCGCTCGAACACCGGCGAAGGCGGCGAGGACCCGGCGCGCTACCGGCCGTCCGTGCACGGCTCCGGCGACTCGCGCAGCAGCGCCATCAAGCAGGTCGCCTCCGCGCGCTTCGGCGTCACCAGCGAGTACCTCGTCAGCGCCACCGAGATCCAGATCAAGATGGCCCAGGGCGCCAAGCCCGGGGAGGGCGGCCAGCTGCCCGGCCACAAGGTCTACCCGTGGATCGCGGCTGTCCGCCACTCGACGCCGGGCGTCGGGCTCATCAGCCCACCGCCGCACCACGACATCTACTCGATCGAGGACCTTGCGGAGCTCATCTACGACCTGCGCATGGCCAATCCGCGCGCCAGGATCTCCGTCAAGCTCGTGTCGGAGGTCGGCGTCGGCACGGTCGCGGCCGGTGTCGCCAAGGCCCACGCCGACGTCGTCCTGATCTCCGGGCATGACGGTGGGACCGGCGCCTCGCCGCTCAGCTCCATCAAGCATGCCGGGGCGCCGTGGGAGCTCGGCCTTGCCGAGACCCACCAGGTCCTCGTCGCGAACGACCTGCGGAGCCGGATCGCCGTGGAGGTCGACGGACAGCTCAAGACCGGCCGCGACGTCGTCATCGGCGCCCTCCTCGGCGCCCAGGAGTTCGGCTTCGCAACGGCGCCGCTGGTCTCGCTCGGCTGCGTGATGATGCGGGCCTGCCACCTCAACACGTGCCCGGTGGGGATCGCCACCCAGGACCCGGTCCTGCGCGCCCGGTACACCGGCGACCCGGAGCACGCCGTGACCTTCATGCGCTTCATCGGCGAGGAGGTCCGGGAGCACCTTGCGACCCTCGGCGTTCGCAGTCTCGACGAGGTGATCGGGCACCCGGAGCACCTGGCGCCGCGGCGGGGCATCGAGCACCCGAAGGCGCGCCGCGTGGACCTCGGACGACTGCTCCACGAGCCGCGCGCCGCGCGGCGGGGCGGGCAGACCAGCCAGGACGGCGGGGTCGAGGCGTCGCTCGACGCGCGCATCCTCCTGCCCGCCTGCGTCCCCGCGATCGAGAGCGGCCGCCCAGTCCACCTGGCGCTCCCGATCCGCAACACCGACCGGGCCGTGGGCACGCTCGTCGGCAGCGAGGTGACGCGCCGCCATGGGGCGGCCGGGCTCCCGGACGGCACCATCGACCTGCGCTTCACGGGATCCGCCGGCCAGAGCTTCGGGGCGTTCCTGCCCCGCGGCATCACGCTGCGCCTCGCCGGCGACGCCAACGACTACCTCGGCAAGGGCCTGTCGGGCGGCCGGATCGTGGTGGCGCCGCCGGACGGCTCGCCCTTCGCGGCCGAGGAGCAGGTGATCGCCGGCAACGTCGCGTGCTACGGCGCCACCTCGGGCGAGGTCTTCCTGCGCGGCATCGTGGGCGAACGGTTCTGCGTCCGGAACAGCGGCGCAACCGCCGTCGTGGAGGGGGTCGGCGACCATGGCTGCGAGTACATGACCGGCGGGGTGGCGGTGATCCTCGGAAGGACGGGTCGGAACTTCGCCGCGGGGATGTCCGGCGGGATCGCCTGCGTCTTCGACGCCGACGGGTCGTTCGCGGATCGCTGCAACACCGAGCTCGTGGGTCTTGCCGCGCTCGACGACCCGGCCGAGATCGCGCGGGTCCGGGAGCTGGTCGAGCGCCACCTCGCGCTCACCGGCAGCGCCGTCGCCGCCCGCCTCCTCGGCGACTGGGCCGTCGCCCGGGCCCGCTTCGTGCGGGTGATCCCCCACGACTACCGGCGCGTGGTGGAGGCGGAGGCGCGGATGCTCGCCACGGGCCTGGCTCCCGACGAGGCGCAGCTGGCGGCCTTCGACGAGCATGCCCGGCACCTCTCCCGGGTTGGGGCCCGGTAGAGCGATGGGACGGCTGCGCGGCTTCATCGAGATCGAGCGGGCGCCCACGACGTCGCGGCCGCCGCTGGTCCGGATCGACGACTGGGGCGAGACGAACGTCCCCCACGCCGAGGCAACGCTGCGGGAGCAGGGCGCCCGCTGCATGGACTGCGGGATCCCGTTCTGCCACACCGGGGCGATCGTCAAGGGCGCCGCGATGGGCTGCCCCGTCAACAACCTCATCCCCGAGTGGAACGACCTCGTGTCGCGCGGCCAGTGGGAGGAGGCCTATCGCCGCCTCGCCCGCACCAACGACCTGCCGGAAGTGACCGGGCGGGTCTGTCCGGCGCCCTGCGAGGGCTCCTGCACCGTGGGGATCAACGCCCCGCCGGTCACGATCAAGGCGATCGAAGCGGCGATCGTCGACCGGGCCTGGCAGGAGGGTTGGATCCGGCCGGAGCCCCCGTCCGTGCGGACGGGCCGCCGGGTCGCGATCGTCGGGAGCGGGCCTGCCGGGATCGCCTGCGCCGCCCAGCTCAATCGACGCGGCCACGCCGTCACCGTCTTCGAGCGGGCCGACCGGATCGGCGGGCTCCTCATGTACGGCATCCCGGCGATGAAGCTCGGGAAGGACCTCGTCGACCGGCGGATCGACCTCCTCCGCGCGGAGGGCGTCGCCTTCGAGGCAGGCGTGGAGGTCGGGCGCGACCTGGACCCGAGACGCCTGCGCGCCGACTTCGACGCGGTCGTCCTGTGCACCGGCGCCACGGCGGCTCGCGATCTCGAGATCCCGGGTCGCGAGCTGGCGGGTGTCCATCTCGCGGTGCCGTTCCTGCAGGGCGCCACCCGGCGGCTCCTGGACGGGACCGCGGCGGTCGTGTCGGCCGCCGGTCGCGACGTCGTCGTCATTGGCGGGGGCGACACCGGCACCGACTGCGTCGCGACGGCGATCCGCCAGGGCGCGCGCAGCCTCGTCCAGCTGGAGATCCTGCCGCGTCCCCCCGACGAACGGGCGCCCGACAACCCGTGGCCCCAGTGGCCGCGTATCTACCGCCTGGATTACGGCCAGGAGGAGGCCGCCGCCCGGTGGGGCGCGGATCCACGCCACTACGCCGTCGCCACGCGGCGCTTCGTCGGCGGCCCGGACGGCCGGGTGGAGGGGGTGGAGATCGTCGATGCCCGGTGGGAGTCGGGCCCGGACGGCGGGATCGTGCCCGTGGAGCAGGCCGGCACCGAGCGGGTCCTGCCCGCGGGCCTGGTGCTCCTGGCGCTCGGCTTCAGCGGGCCGGACCGGTCGCTGCCCGAGCAGCTGGGTTGCGCGATCGACGGCCGGGGCACGATCGTGGCGGACGAGGCGCGCAGGACGACCGTCCCCGGCATCTTCGCTGCGGGCGACTGCAGCCGCGGCCAGTCGCTCGTGGTCTGGGCGATCCGCGAGGGCCGGCGGGCGGCGCTCGGTGTCGACGACCACCTGGCGCACGCGGCCGTTCGCCGCGAGGCGTAGGCCGGGCTCGCCGCGGCTCGGGGGCGAGAGGCGTGCGGACGCCCGTCCGCCCCGCCGGTCGAACGCACGCGGACCGGCGCCCCGTCGCGCCGTTCATGCAGGCGGACGCCCATCCGCCGCGCCGGTCGCGCACGCGCCCCGTCGCCGGTCCGGACACCCGTCCGCCCGTGCGGTACGCTTCCGGGACCGGCCAGCGCCGCTCCGTTCCCACCGGTGCGCCGGGTTCGAGACCCAGGAGGTTGGCGAGGTCCCGTGACGACCGCGAAGGGCCACGAGGTGCCGGTCCAGGAGCTGGACCGCGTGACGATCCGCTTTGCCGGCGATTCCGGCGACGGCATGCAGCTGACGGGCACCCAGTTCACCCGCACCGCCGCCGTCTTCGGCAACGACATCAGCACGCTGCCCGACTATCCGGCCGAGATCCGGGCTCCGGCAGGCTCGCTGCCGGGTGTCTCGGGCTTCCAGATCAGCTTCAGCTCCGGCGACATCCACACCGCGGGCGATGCCCCCGATGTGCTCGTGGCGATGAACCCGGCCGCGCTGCGGACGAACGTCAAGGACCTGGTTCCGGGTGGGGCCATCATCGTGAACGGCGATGCCTTCACGCCGAACAACCTGGCGAAGGCGGGCTACGCCTCGAGCCCGCTGGCCGACGGCACGCTCAAGGCGTACACGGTGTTCGAGATCCCGGTCTCAACCCTCAACGCGCGGGCGCTCGACGGCCTCGACATGACCTCCAAGCAGGTCGACCTGACGAAGAACTTCTTCGCCCTCGGGGTCATGTTCTGGCTGTTCGAGCGAAGCATGGAGCCCACGCTCCGCTGGATCGAGGAGAAGTTCGGGTCCCGCGCGATCGTCGCGGAGGCCAACCGGCGCGCCCTGCATGCGGGCTACGCATTCGGCGAGACGACCGAGATCTTCCATACGCGCTACATCGTGCCGCCCGCCCACCTCGCGCCCGGCACCTATCGCAACGTGACCGGCAACGAGGCGACCGCCCTCGGGTGCGTCGCGGCCTCGGCGCTCGCCGGACGCCCCCTCGTCTACTCCACGTACCCGATCACGCCCGCGACGGACATCCTCCACCAGCTCTCGGCCTACAAGAGCTACGGCATCAAGACGTTCCAGGCGGAGGACGAGATCGCCGCGATCGGCGCCGCGCTGGGTGCGTCCTACGGCGGCGCCCTGGGGCTCACCGGCACGTCCGGGCCCGGCATGGCCCTCAAGGCGGAGATGCTGGGCCTCGCCGTCATGGTGGAGCTGCCGCTCGTCGTCGTGAACGTGCAGCGCGGCGGGCCCTCGACCGGCCTGCCCACGAAGACCGAGCAGTCGGATCTCCTGCAGGCCATGTACGGCCGCAACGGCGAGTCCCCGCTGCCGATCGTCGCCGCGGCCTCGCCCGCAGACTGCTTCGACGCGGCGATCGAGGCCTGGCGGATCGCCCTGAAGTACATGACGCCCGTCGTGCTCCTGACCGACGCGCTGCTCGCCAACGGCACCGAACCGTGGCTCGTCCCGGCGCTCGCGGACCTCCCCGACCTCCACGTTCCCGATCGAGCGGAGGGTGCCGTCTTCTACCCGTACCTGCGTGACGAGGAGACCCTGGCCAGGCCGTGGGTCGTCCCGGGGACGCCGGGCCTCGAGCACCGGATCGGCGGCCTCGAGAAGCTCGACGTCCTGGGAACCGTCAGCTACGACCCCGACAACCACCACCGGATGTCGCTCCTGCGGGCGGCGAAGGTTGCCGGCATCGTCCGGGACATCCCCCCACTCGACGTCTTCGGTCCGCCCGAGGGCGACCTGCTCATCCTGGGTTGGGGTTCCACCTACGGCGCGATCCGCAGCGCCGTCGAGCGGCTCCAGGCGCGCGGCGCGAACGTGGCTCACGCGCACCTGCGCCACCTGAACCCGTTCCCTGCCAACACCGGCGACGTCGTCGGCAGCTACCGCAAGGTGCTGATCCCCGAGGTCAACCTGGGGCAGCTGCGAACGGTCATCCGCGCCGAGTACCTCGTCGATGCGATCGGCTTCAACCTGGTGCGGGGCAAGCCGTTCGCCATCGGCGAGATCGAAGCCAAGGCCGAGCAGCTGCTCGGCGACCTGTGAGGCCGGCCCGATGACCGAACCGACGACCCCGGGCGCCGGCAGCGCGCCCGTTGGGGGCACCACCCCCGTGATCGGCACGACGCCCATCGCCGCGCCGATCAAGATGACCCGCAAGGACTTCGCCAGCGACCAGGAGCCGCGCTGGTGCCCCGGGTGCGGCGACTACTCGATCCTGGCCCAGACGCAGAAGGTGATGCCCGACTTCGGGATCCCGAAGGAGAAGATCGTCTTCATCTCGGGCATCGGGTGCTCGGGCCGCTTCCCGTACTACATGAACACGTACGGCTTCCACTCCATCCACGGCCGCGCGCCGACGCTGGCAACCGGGCTCAAGCTGGCCCGCCCGGACCTGATGGTGTGGGTCGTCACCGGCGACGGGGACGCCCTTTCGATCGGCGGAAACCACATCCTCCATTCCATGCGCAAGAACGTGGACATCCGCGTCGTGATGTTCAACAACCGGATCTACGGCCTGACGAAAGGCCAGGCCTCGCCGACGTCGGAGCTGGGGCAGAAGACCAAGTCGACGCCGATCGGCTCGATCGACTACCCGATCCACCCGCTGATGATCGCCCTCGCCGCCGAGGCGAGCTTCGTCGCCCGCACGGTCGACACGCAGGTCGACCACATCCAGAAGGTCATGGAACAGGCCGGGTTCCACCGCGGGTCCGCCTTCGTCGAGGTGCTCCAGAACTGCAACATCTTCAACGACGGCGCGCACCGGGCCTTCACCGACCGCGAGGTGCGTGACGACCGGATGCTGGTGCTGGAGCACGGCAAGCCGATGCTCTTCGGCAAGAACCGGGACATGGGCCTGCGCCTGGACGGGCTCCGACCGGAGATCGTGCACCTCGGCGAGGACGGCGTCACCGAGGCCGACATCCTGGTCCACGACGAGACGAGCGAGGACCCGACCGTCCACAACATGCTCGCCCGCATCTACTGGCCCGAGTTCCCGGTGCCGATCGGCGTGATTCGCAACGTGCCCCGCCCGACCCACGACGAGCTGATCGAGGCCCAGAT
The DNA here is from genome assembly GCA_963810065.1 of uncultured Chloroflexia bacterium. Taxonomy (GTDB): domain Bacteria; phylum Chloroflexota; class Limnocylindria; order Limnocylindrales; family CSP1-4; genus CTSoil-043. The sequence goes on from CAWELX010000007.1 coordinate 512,987, forward strand.
CCGCGAGGCAGTGAGCCGTCAGGGGCCAGGTGACATTGCGAAGCTCCTCGGCGGGGGCGAGACCTGGACGATCGGGTGAGCGAGGTGGGGGCGGGCGCCCCCGCTGGGTCGCGCTCCGGGGAAGGTGTTCCCGCCGGCCAAGGGGTTGCCGGCGGAGGCGCCCCCGCCGGCGACTCGCCCGGCGAAGGCGCCACTGGGAGCCCCGGGGGGCACCGTCCCGAGGCCGTCCTGGTCCTGGCCGACGACCTGATCTGGGCGACCCGCCTCGTCGGCCAGCTCCGGACGCTGGGCGCCGCTCCCGTGCGGACCGGCACGGCTGCAGCGTTTGACGCTGAGCTGGCCTCCGGCGCGCCGACGCGGGCGATCGTCGACCTGACGGCGCGTGCCTACGACGGGATCGCTGCCACGGGGCGGGCATCCACCGCGGGGCTCCGCGTCCTGTGCGTCGGCCAGCACGACGACCACGTGCTGCGAAAGGCCGCCCTGGCAGCCGGCGCGGAGCGCGTGTACGCCTATCGGAAGCTGTTCGAGGAGGGCCACGCCGCGCTGGCGGCCTGGCTGGGCGTGCCGGTGCCGGCGCCGGGCTCGCTCGCCGTCTCCGACCCCGCCGGACCAGGGGAGGCAACCCGCGCATGAACGCCCCGTCCGCGTTCGGATCGACGCGCCCGAGCATCCCGGCGGCCCGCTTCGCGGAGCGCATCGCGCGCGCCCAGGCCGGCGCCCGGACGCGCCGCCTCGACGCGCTCCTCGTGGGGGTCGGGCCGGATCTCCTCTACCTCGCAGGGTACCCGGCGATGCCGCTGGAGCGGCTGACGATGCTGGTCGTGCCGGCCGAGGGGCAGGTGACGCTCCTGGTGCCGCGTCTCGAAGCGTCGCCGGCGCGCGCCTGCCCGGCCGTGGCGGGTGGCCACGTCGCGATCGCCACGTGGGAGGAGACCGAGGACCCGATCGGCCGCGTGCGGGAGCTCCTGCCCTCCCCCGCGGCGTACCTCGGCGTCTCGGATCGCCTGTGGGCCATCCAGCTGCTGCGACTCCAGGCGGCGATGCCGGCGGCCGTGTTCGAACCTGCCTCGCTCGTCCTGCGCGACCTGCGGGTCGTGAAGGACGTTGACGAGATCGCCCTCCTGCGGCTGGCAGCGCAGGCCGCCGACCGGGTGATCCACGAGGTGGCGCACGGGCGGCTCGTCGGGCGGACGGAGGCCGACGTCGCCCGCGAGGTCCGCGACCGGCTCATCGACGAGGGCCACGACAGCGCCGAGTTCGCGATCGTCGGCTCCGGGCCGAACTCCGCCTCGCCGCACCACGAGGCATCCGAGCGGGTGATCGGCGCCGGCGAGCCCGTCGTGCTCGACATCGGGGGCCCGCTGGGCGGCTACGGCAGCGACATCACGCGGACCGTCTGGGTGACCGGCGGCGATCCCACCTGTGGCCCGGACGACGAGTTCCTGCGCCTGTACGCGGTGCTCCGGGCGGCCCAGGCCGAGGCGACGCACGCTGCCCATCCGGGCGTCGCCTGCGAGAGGATCGACCTCGTCGCCCGCGAGATCATCTCGGCGGCGGGCCACGGCGCCCACTTCATCCATCGGACCGGTCACGGGATCGGCCTGGAGGGTCACGAGGACCCGTACATCGTCGCCGGCAACAGCGAGGTCCTGGAGCCCGGGATGGCCTTCAGCGTGGAGCCGGGGATCTACCTTGACGGACGCTACGGGGCGCGGATCGAGGACATCGTGGTCTGCGGCGAAGAGGGTCCGATCATCCTGAACGAGGCGCCTCGCGACCTGCTGGTCGTCACCGGCTAGCGGTCGTCGGGGACGCGGCCGCGCGTCCCGGCAGGCGGACGGCGCGACTGCGTCCTGCCGCCCCGCTGCGGTGTCCCCTCGCGCTCACCGCGTCCAGGACGCGCAGCTGTCGGCCCGCTGACTCCCGCCGGGGCATGCGGGCGACCCGACTGCTGGCGCGTGGATGGCAGCGTGTCGGTCTCGCGGACGCTACCTCCGCCGGCCCTCCCCAGCGCAGGATCTCCCTTGTCTTCGGGAGCGGAAGTCACACGGACCCGGAGCGCGAAGGGGGCCTCTGATGTGGAACAACTACACCGTCGCCATGCTGAACCCGGACAAGATCGCCGGCCGTCAGGCCGAGGCCGCGGCCGAGCGACGCGCTGTCGAAGGTCGCGTCCGTGCCGAGCACACGTCCTGGGCGCGGCGGGCATCGGGCGGGCGGTTGTCTCCGGGAGGTCGCTCGTGACCGCCGCTCGCCAGCGGGGCGGCCCGGCGGCCGCCAAGCCTGCCGAACCTCCGCGGGTCGCGCGGCGCAGCCGGTCAGCACCGAGCCTGACGACGCACCTCCCGGCGCGCTCCCGATCGGCCGCCGTCCCTCCGGACGGCGGCCCCTGCATGTCCTGCGCCCGCCGCCCCGTGCGTCGGCGCACGGCCTGGAGGCGAGCCGCGGACGCCGTCCACCGACCGGCGGTATGATCCCGGCCAACCAGCGGGCGGCCGCCCGACCTGTTGCCTGATCACGCGCGGCCCACGGGCCGCGGAGCTGCCCACCGATGACCGAGCACGCGCTGGAGCCGATGGCCCAGCTTGATCCCGCCTCCGGCACGGCGACACCCGCCATCGCGAGCCGGGACGGAGATGCCCCGCCCGGAGTCGCCCGGGACGCGGAGCAGCACGCCCCCGCTGCGCCGTCGTCCGAGGATCGTCCGGCCTTCGCAGAGGGGGCGGGGGCCTGCACCCAGTCGCAGCTGCGCCGGTTCATCAAGAGCCGACCCTACGTGCCGCTCCACGAGCTGCGCCGCCGCTTCGGGCTCAACGGAGGCGATGACGACGTCTCGCCGGTCGACATCGATGGGCGGCGGCTGTTCATCGGCCTGCCCGCGCGCGAGTCGGGCCTCCTCGGCGACCTGCTGCGCCAGGGTGACGTCGGCTACGAGCTCCTCCTGGACCCCACGAGCCCGATCATCATCGGGGTCTTCCCGATGCGGCCCGTCCAGCGTCCCTGAGCAGCGAGGCTCGGCGCGGAGCGCCTCGGCGCACGACCCCGGGTGGCGCGTGAGCCTCCACGCCCCCGTCGTCGGTGTCGCGCAGGCGACAGGCCATCGGTCGCCTGGACCCCTTTACCCCGGCGCCGGGGACCGCCATGATCCGGGGCACCGGTGCGAACCGGATTGCTCGATCCCATGGAGGACATGACATGGCGAACAAGAAGTCGGCCCCGGAGGGCGTCAACAAGCGCTCCGCCGTCGAGGACGACGTCGAGGGCCACAGCCTGAACAAGAAGTCGGCCCCGGAGGGCGTCAACAAGCGCTCCGCCGTCGAGGACGACGTCGAGGGCCACAGCCTGAACAAGAAGTCGGCCCCGGAGGGCGTCAACAAGCGCTCCGCCGTCGAGGACGACGTCGAGGGCCACAGCCTGAACAAGAAGTCGGCCCCGGAGGGCGTCAACAAGCGCTCCGCCGTCGAGGACGACGTCGAGGGCCACCGCCTGAACAAGAAGTCGGCCCCGGAGGGCGTCAACAAGCGGTGGCCGTCGAGGACGACGTCGAGGGCCACCGCCTGAACAAGAAGTCGGCCCCGGAGGGCGTCAACAAGCGGATCGCCGTCGAGGACGACGTCGAGGGCCACATGATCGGGACGATGAACCCGACCCTGGCCCGGGACCTCTCCCGCGCGAAGGAGCGTGACATTGCCCGCTCCGTGTCGCGGAACAACCTCGTCAGCGAGGTCAAGCGCGGGATCACCCGCAAGGGCTGAGGGCCCGCGGCCTTCCGGATCGAGCACGCACCAGGCACGAGGGCGGGCGGGGGGCCCGCCCTCGTTGCGTTTCTCGTCACGCTCATTGCCACGCCCGCGATCGCCCCGTAGCATGCGCCCAACGAGAGCGCCGGCGGATCACGGGGAGGGCGAGTTGACGGCCGAGATGCGGGCGGGCGCCGCGGATGCGCTGCGACGCTGCGTGCTGTTCTCGCGCGTCGACGACGAGACGCTGGCGCGGTGCATCGATTCCCTGCGCAGCCGCCGCTACCGGCGCAACGAGACGATCTTCCACCAGGGCGATCCCGGCGACTCGCTGTACGTGATCGAGGCCGGCAGCGTGAAGATCGTCCTCCCGGATCCCGAGGGCGAGGAGGGCGCGATCATCGCGACGCTTGGCCCCGGGGACTTCTTCGGTGAGCTCGCACTCCTCGATGGCGAGGAGCACTCGGCCACCGCGATCGCGCTCGAGAGCACGGAGGCGCTCGTCCTGCGCCGTGACACCTTCGAGCGGCTGGTCGACGAGGATCCGAACCTGCGGCGCGCGCTGTTCGCGGGGCTCGTCGGTGAGCTCCGACGCCTCACCTATCACGTCGGCGAGCTCCACTTCCTCAACCTGCCGGGTCGTCTCGCCCGCCGGATCGTGCGCATGGCCCGCGAGGCCGACCCGGCCGCACAGGGGGAGATCCGCCTCTCGTGGCCGTTCTCACAGTCGGAGCTGGCGTCGATGATCGGCGGCACCCGCCAGACCGTGAACCGCCTCCTGGCCGACTTCACCGCCGAGGGCCTGATCCGGATCGAGAAGGAGACCCTCGTCGTCCCGGATCTCGATCGCCTGGAGCGTGCGGCCGAACGATGACGGTCCCCCCCGGATGATCGGCCCCCGATGACGGCCGAGAGCGACACCGCCGCCCGCGAGGCCCTTGCGGCCATCGGCCGGCGCGCCGAGATCGCCCGGCGCCTGGAGCTCGGCGGGACGGAGGCCGTCCTGCGCTCGATCGTCGAGGCCGCGGTCCTCCTGTTCGACGCGGAGGCTGCCTCGCTTGCGCTCTTCGACGCCCCGCGCAACGTCCTGGTCTTCCGGGTTGCGGCGGGCGCCCAGGGCCAGGGCGTGGTCGGACTGGAGATCCCGCCCGATCGGGGTCTCGTCGGGTACGTCTTCTCGACCGGCCAGGCCCTCGCGATCTCCGACGTCGCCCGCGACCCGCGCTTCGGGCGCAGCTTCGCCGAGCAGACCCAGTACGTGCCGCGCTCGATCGTGGCCGTCCCGCTTCTCGACGACCGCGGGACGACCGGCGTGCTGGAGGTCCTGGACAAGCGCAGCGAGGCGACGTTCTCGCTGCGCGACGTGGAGCTCGCGTCGGCCTTTGCCCGGCAGGCGGCGGTCGCGATCCGGGCCAGCCGGGTCGAGCGCGACGTGGCGGCGCTGCTCAGCGAGGTCCTGGGGGCTCTGGCCGGCGAGGGGGCGCCCCCGGACGGGGTGGAGGCGCTGGTCGCCGCGGCCGTGGCCGAGGTCGGGGGGCCGGACGACCCGCTCTGGCCGCTCGTCGAGCAGATCGCGGCGCTGCAACGGGCGACGCCCGACCAGGTGGAGCTCGTCGGCGCGCTCCTCGCGGTCCTGGTGCGGCAGGCGGAGCGCAGTGCCGCCGCGGGGCGCGGCGGGGGCGACGGCCGTGGCAGCGGGGTCGGCCGGGGGTTGCGCCGCCGCGCGACCGAGCGATGACGGACGAGCTCCTCCCGGCCTGGAGCGAGCCGTTTGTCGGGGCCCGCCTGGCGGACCTGCGCCGCGACGCACCCTTCGGGCGCCTGACGCGCGACTGGGCGCTGGGAGAGACGGACGGCAGCGGCGTGACGGTCGCGATCATCGACTCCGGCGTCGAGCGCGACCACCCGGCAGTCGGCGGGAAGCTGGTCCGCAGCGTGAAGGTGGAGCTGGCTCCCGATCCGGACGACGACCCGCTGGTGACGGACGATCACGAGGGGCTCGACGTGGTGGGTCACGGCACGGCGTGCGCCGGGATCATCCACGCCATCGCCCCGGGCGCCGATCTCGTCTCCGTGCGGGTCCTCGGGCCGGACAACCGGGGCAAGGGGATCGTCTTCGCGGCCGGGCTCGACTGGGCCATCGAACAGGGCGCGAGCGTCGTCAACCTCAGCCTTTCGTCGAAGAGCGACGCGCTGTTCGGGCTCTTCCACGACCTGGCCGACCGCGCCTACTTCGCCAACGTCCTCCTCGTGTGCGCGGCGAACAACGTGCCGGGCAACAGCTACCCGTCCCTCTTCGCCTCGGTCGTCTCGGTCGCCGCTCACGACCTCGCCGATCGGACCGCCTGGTTCTACAACCCGGACCCGCCGGTGGAGTTCGGCGCCCACGGGGTCGACGTGGACGTCGCCTGGCGCGACGGCGGTCGGATGGTCGCGACCGGCAACTCGTTCGCGGCGCCCCACCTGGCCGGGTACGCGGCGCTCATCCGGGCGAGGCATCCCGCCGCATCGCCCTTCGAGGTGAAGGCGATCCTCGCCGGGTCGGCGTCGGAGGTGCCCGCGGCGTCGGGGTGACCCCGGCGGCAGTGGGAGCCGCCCGAGGGGCCGGTGTCGCGCGAGGCGTCGGACCAGCCCGCGGCGAGGAGCTGCCGGCCCCCGGTTCCGGTGATGCCCGGCGTCAGTAGCCCGAGCCTGGCGCTCCCCGCCGCAGGTCGAGCAGGCGCGGACGGACCTGGGGACCGGCGCTGACGAGCTCCAGGAAGTCGGCGCCGTCGAGGGCGAGCAGGCGGCCGTCGGATGCAGCGGTGACGGTCGCCGTTCGCGGCACGCCCCGCAGGAGGCCGATCTCGCCGAAGACCTCGCCCGGACCCATCGTCCGGAGGTGCTCCGCCTGGGCCGCATCCGTGGCGGCCTCCGTCCCTGCCGGGCTCCCGCGCTCGGCGCTCGCGCGCCGCGTCACCTCGAACGCGCCCTCCTCGATGAGGTAGAAGCGATCGGCGACGTCGCCCTGCCGGATCACGACGTCGCCTGCGGCAACGCGGACGGGCTCCAGCCGGACCGCCACCGCCTCCAGGGAGGCTGCCGGCACGCCCGAGAACAGCGGGAGGCCGGCGAGCCGGTTGACCCGTACGTCCGCGGTGGAGCCGGCGGGCCGCCGCGCCGCGGGAGCCGCGAGCAGCGCCCCGATGACGCCGGCGACGGCCACGGCGATGCCCGTCGCGAGCAGGACCGGACCGGTCCCGAAGTGCCCGGAGGCGACCGGCAGCAAGAACGAGCCGGTGGCGAACGCCACGGTGGAGATCGTCCCGAGGACCCCAAGCGCGCGGCCGCGGATCACGTCCGGCACCACGCGCTGGAAGATCGTCGTGCTCGTCACTTCGATCACGAGGGCGCCGATCGACGCCACCGCGATGGCGACGATCGCGATGCCGAGCGCCGGCGCGTGGCCGAGGCCCGCGAGGCCGATCGCGAGCAGCACCGAGCCGCCGACCAGGACCGGGACCAGGCTGGGGCGCAGCACGAGCGCGCCGGCCACCAGCGCCCCGATGAACCCGCCGAGGCCGATGCCGGCGTTCAGGAAGCCGGTCGCCTCTTCGCCGCCGCCCAGCGACGTCGTGGCGATGATGACCGTCAGGACGGACAGGCCGCCTCCCGCGATCGACCCGACGATGTCGATGATGGCGAGGCCGGCCACCGGCACCAGCAGCGCCGGGCCCAGGGTGGGGGCGGCAGCCGCCGCCCCGGCGCCGCGGCGGCACCACCCTCGGTGTCGACGGGAGCACCGTCATCGGCCGGGCGGTTGCGCGGCAGCCCCCACAGGACCACCGCGATCACCGCGAAGCTCGCCGCGTTGAGCAGGAAGGCCACGACCAGCCCGCCGATCGCGATGAGGATCCCGGCGACGGCCGGGCCGATCATGAAGGCCAGGTTGTCCAGCGTGGACCAGGCGCTGTTTGCCGGTCCCAGCTGGTCCTCGTCCTCGACGAGGTTGGGCAGGTAGGCCCCGATCGCCGGGCCGAAGAACGTGGCGAAGCAGGTCCCGCCGATGGCCAGCGCGATGACGAGCCAGATGGGGCCGTCGAGGAAGACGATCGCGGCGATGACCAGCATCAGCAGCCCGCGCGCGACATCCGTCGAGAGGAGGATGAGGCGCCGGTCGAAGCGGTCGGCGACGATCCCGGCGGGGATCGACAGCACGAGGTAGGGGAGGACGCGCGCGGCCCCGACGAGTCCGAGGATGAATGGGTCCTCGGTGACCTGGTAGACGAGGATCAGGATCGCGACGAGGTACAGCCAGTCGCCGATCGACGAGACGAACTCGCCGACCAGGAGGCGGGTGAGCGGCGCGTTGCGGAGCAGCTTGCGGTAGGCCCGCAGGACGGTCATCCGGGGAGGCTCATCGTCGCGCGCTCATCGGCGGGCCCCGGATCGCGGCGGCGGGACGACTCCCTCGAGCTCCAGCAGGCGCTCCTTGAGCCCGAGGAGCTCCTCCCGGCTGCCGAACCAGCTGCCCCCGTAGCCGCCCAGCGTCCCATCACCCGCGACGACGCGGTGGCACGGGATCAGCAGGCCGATCGGGTTCCGGCCCACCGCCCCGCCGACGGCGCGGGCCGCGCCCGGCTTGCCGATCCGGCGGGCGACGTCGCCATACGAGGCGGTGGCGCCGCGCGGGATCGTGCGCACCCCGTCGAGCACCCGCCGATCCCAGTCGCTGACGCCCTCGGGGACCGCCGGGACGTCGAAGGTGCTGCGCGTGCCGGCGAGGTGCTCCCCGAGCTCACGCTCCAGCTCCGCCAGGTGGGCGCGGGCCGCCGGCGAAGCCGCGGGATCCGTGGGCGGCACCAGCCGCCGCCGGGTCCGCGTGCCCACCGACGCCACGAAGGCCTCGTCGGTCGTGCGCAGCTCCAGGCTGATGATCCCGTCGTCGGTCGCCGCGGCGTGGAGGGGCCCGACCGGCGTCGGGAGGACGGCCACGACCGCGGGCGCCCGCATGTCGGCAGGCGTCTCGTCGAGCGTCGGGCTTCCGGCTGGGCGCGGCATCGCCGGAGTGTAGTCGCGGCGGCCCCGCACAGGAAGACGACGGGGCGGCCTGCCCGGGTGAGCCGTCAGGTGCGATCCGGCTCGCCGCCGCCCGCGGCGGGGCGCGTCACCCTCGCGTTGACCGGCTCGACCGGCGCGCCCTCCGGGGCTGGTTCGTCGCCTGCGCCGGCCGGGGGCTCCGTCCGGCGAACCGGGGCCAGCGTCCAGCGCTCCTCGGGCTCCGGTTGCGGCGGTCCCGAGGTCATCGGCCGAGGGACGAACGACGTGGTGGTGGGGCCCAGGAAGCCGTACCGCGGGCCGCTGTCGTGCTGCTCGCCATCCTTGGGGTCGCCCGTCTTCTCCTTGTCCATGCCTGGATTGTCCGGTGGGCTCCACGGCAGTCAAGGGCCTTCAGGCCCTCTGGCCGATTCGGGGCGGGCGTCCCGGTTGGACGCTTGACCCGGTGCTATACTCCGGGGGAGTATGACCACCAGCGTCCCGACCCCTCCCGCGCCCCAGGCCGCCACGTCCGCCGCGCCACCGGTCGAGGTCTCCTTCCCGGTGGTCGGGATGACCTGCGCTTCGTGCAGCAACCGGATCGAGCGGTTCCTGCGCAAGACCGACGGCGTCGTGGAGGCCAACGTCAACCTCGCGACCGAGGTGGCGACGATCCGCTACCTGCCGGAGGCGGTGGGACGCTCCGAGCTGGTCGGGGCGATCGAGAAGGCGGGCTACGACGTCCGGCCGGGCGCCCTGGAGGCGGCCGAGGCCCAGGCGCCCGGCGCCACGGCTGCCACGGCCGCCGTCGACTCCGAGCTCGACGAGACCGAGCGGATCCGCACCCGCGAGCAGCGCGAGCTCGGGATCCAGTCGGCCGTCAGCATCGGCGTGGCGATCGGGATCATGGTCCTGATGTTCGCGCCGCTGCCGCTCTCCATGGCCGACGTCAACCGCCTCGTGCTCTGGCCGGCGACCTTCGTCCAGTTCTGGGCGGGACGCCGCTACTACCAGGCCGCCTGGAAGAGCGCGCGCCACGGCGGCACGAACATGAGCACCCTCGTCGCGGTTGGCACGAGCGCCGCCTGGGGCTACTCCGTCTTCGTGACGATGTACCCCGGCGTGATCATGCGTGCCGGCCTCCCCGCCGAGACCTACTTCGACTCCTCCACGATCATCATCGGCCTCATCCTGCTGGGGAAGTGGCTGGAGTCGCGGGCCAAGGGAAGGACGACCGGCGCGATCCGCCGCCTCGTTGGCCTGCAGGCGAAGACGGCACGCCTGGTGCGTCCGGACGGCGACGTCGACATCCCGGTTGAGCAGGTGCAGCCCGGCGACCTGCTGCGCGTCCGGCCCGGCGAGAAGATCCCCGTCGACGGGATCGTCGGCGAGGGGACCAGCGCCGTCGACGAGGCCATGCTCACCGGCGAGGCGATGCCGGTCACGAAGGGCCCGGGCGACGAGGTCATCGGGGCGACCCTCAACACCACGGGCAGCTTCGTCATGCGGGCAACGCGCGTGGGGCGCGACACCGCGCTCGCCCAGATCGTGGAGATGGTCCGTCGTGCGCAGGGAAGCAAGGCGCCGATCCAGCGGGTGGCCGACCAGATCAGCGGGATCTTCGTCCCGGTCGTCCTCGCGGTTGCCGCGACCACCTTCGGCATGTGGTGGCTGTTCGGGCCCGAGCCCCGGCTGACCCTGGCCCTCGCGGCGTTCATCACCGTCGTCATCATCGCCTGCCCGTGCGCCATGGGCCTCGCCACCCCGACCGCGATCATGGTGGGGACCGGGCGCGGCGCCGAGGCCGGAATCCTTGTCCGGGGCGGGGAGGCGCTGGAGAACGCGCACCGGGTGACTGCTGTGATCCTGGACAAGACGGGCACGCTGACGCGCGGGAAGCCCGCCGTCACCGACGTGCAGCCCGCCGGTGACCTCGCTCCCGACGACCTTCTGCGCCTGGCGGCGGCCGTCGAGGCGGGCTCGGAGCACCCGATCGCGGGTGCGATCCTGCGCGCGGCGCGCGAGCGCGAGCTCGCCTTCCCCGGTGGCGAAGCCTTCGAGGCAACGGCCGGCGGCGGTGCCCGGGCGACGGTCGACGGACGGCTGGTGCTCGTGGGGAGCGCCCGCTTCCTGGCCGAGCGCGGCGTCGACCTCGGCGCGCTCGACTCCGCGGGCGAGGAGCAGGCAGCGGCGGGGCGGACCCCCGTGTTCGTCGCCGTCGACGGCCGGCCGGCCGGCCTGCTCGGGATCGCGGACCCCGTGAAGCCCGAGTCGGCCGAGGCGGTACGCGCCCTGGAAGCGGCCGGCATCGAGGCCTGGCTGGTGACCGGCGACCACCGCGCCACCGCCCTGGCCGTGGCGGCGCAGGTCGGCATCCCGCACGAGCGCGTGCGGGCCCAGGTGCTCCCCGGCGACAAGGCCGCGGTCGTCGACGAGCTGCGGGCGCGCGGCAAGGTCGTCGCCATGGTCGGCGACGGGATCAACGACGCCCCGGCCCTTGCCGCGGCCGATCTCGGCGTCGCGATCGGCACCGGCGCCGACGTCGCGATCGAGGCTTCCGACATCACGCTGGTCGGGGGCGACCCGCGGGGCGTCGTCGCGGCGATCGCGCTGTCGCGGCGCACGATGGCCGTGATCCGCCAGAACCTGTTCTGGGCCTTCGCCTACAACGTCGCCCTGATCCCCATCGCGATGGGGATCCTCTACCCGCCGTTCGGGATCACGATCACGCCGGCGATGGCGGCCGGGGCGATGGCGCTGTCGTCCGTGTCGGTCATCTCGAACTCGCTGCGCCTCCGCGGCTACGACCCGCGCCCCGCGGCGGTCCTCGCGGCCGCGAAGCACCCCACCTGGACACGAGCGAAGGACGTGGCCTACCTCGCGGTCATCGCCGGTCTTGCAGTCGGCGTCGCGGCATCGGTCATCGGCGTCAACCGCTGGCTGGACGCCAACGCGGTGCCGGTGGCGCTGCAGGCATCGGCGCTCGACGAGCCCGCCAGCGTGTGGCAGGTGGCCCCTGACGAGCAGGTGCTCGTCACCTTCACCAACGATTCCGGCGTGCTCTACGTCTGTGTGCTGCCCGGCGCCCCGAAGGTGGAGCTCAACCCGCGCCCGGGCCAGGAGCAGTCGGCCCGGTTCTCGCTGGCCGCTCCGGGCCGCTACACGCTCTCGTGCGTGCCTGCCGAGCAGACGGCCGCCGCGGGCGACGACATGAGCGGGACCGGGATGGGCGGCGCGGCCGTGATGCCGGCGGCGATCTTCGAGGTCAGGTAGGCGCGCGACCGTCAGCGCGGCTCGCGGAGCGGGTTGAGGCGGGCCTCCGACCACGTGGCATACGCGGCGGCGATGTCCTCGTCGTCGCGCCAGAGGGTCGCCCAGATCGGGACGTCGTTCGTGGTCCAGTCGACGCGAGCGTCGCCGTCCTTCTCGACGGTGCAGGCGAGCGTGCCCCGGACGCCGCCGAAGATCCCGAAGATGCCCTGGTCACCCCAGTCGCCCTGTGCTTCCTCGCCCTTCTCGCAGCTCCCGCCGCGCTTGATCTTCGCCTGCGCGACGAATGCGTTCCAGCGCGCGTTCAGCGAGGCGACGGAACGGAACATGACGTACCGGAGGTCCTTCAGGTCGGCCTGTTGGCAGCGGACCGCGGCGGTCTCGGCGGCGCTCCGCAGCCCGCTCGACTGGCACGAGCCGCGCACGCTTCGGGGGATCCAGGCGCGGAGCTGCGCCACGTCCTCCGGGGCGCCGAGGCGGGGTGTCGGCTTCGGCGTGGGGGTCGGCTTGGGCGTCGGCTTGGGCGTCGGCGAGGGGCTGGGCGTCGGCGTCGGCGTCGGTCGGGCAGTTGGTCGCGCGGTCGGACCGGCAGCGGCGGCCGACGGTCTGGCGGTCGCGCCCGGGCCGGGGCCAACGGAGCCGGCGACGAGCAGGCCGGCGCCGATCCCCGACCCGGCGGCGATCGCCACCAGGACGAGGAGCGCGAGGGCTCGCGCGGTCGTCGCCAGGCGCGATCGTCTCTGCCGCGGCGTGCCTGCCGGTCCCGGGACCGACGCCGGTGCCAGGGCTCGCGAGGCGCCCGCCGGGACGGTGGCAGTCGTCGGCAGCGGAGGCACGACGCCGGGTGCGCCCGCCGGGCCCAGCGCCGTCCGCGCGGCGGCGATGAGCGCGCCGGGCGACGCGAACCGGTCGGCCGGATCCTTGGCCAGCGCACGTGCCACGACCGTGTCGATGGCCGGCGGCAGGTTCGGCTGGCGCTCGAGGAGACTCGGGGGGTCGGCGTGGACCTGCGCCCACAGGGCGGCCTCGTACGTGTCGCGCGGGTAGGGCGGAGAGCCGGTGAGCAGCGTGACGAGCACGCAACCCAGCGCGTACACGTCTGCGCGCGGCGCCAGCGACGGGTCGGGCGCCGGCGTCGCGGTGTCGGCGGAGAACTGCTCCGGCGCCATGTAGGCGGGCGTCCCCATCGGCCCCAGGGTGAGGACCGTCTGGCCGGCCGTGGCCGCCCGCTTCGTCAGTCCGAAGTCGGTCAGGTACGGGATCCCGCGGGAATCGAGGCGGATGTTCGACGGCGTCACGTCGCGATGGACGATGCCGCGAGCGTGCGCCACGTCCAGGGCATCCGCGATCGGGGCCAGCAGGGCCAGCACCTCGTCCGTGGGAAGCGGACCGCGTGTCCGGACGACCTCGGACAGGTCGGGTCCGTCCAGGTAGCGCATTGCCAGGTAGAGCTGGTCGTCCCACTCGCCGGCGGCATGGATCGGGACGACGTTCGGGTGCTCCAGGGCCGCGAGTGCGTCGACCTCGCGGAGGAAGCGCTCGCGGTACGCCGGATCGGCGGCGAGCGCCGGCGCGATCAGCTTGAGGGCGATACGTCGACGCGGCCGCTGCTCCGTGGCGAGATAGACGACGCCCATCCCGCCGCGGGCGAGGACGGCGTCGACCTGGTAGCCGGCGAACGTGCTGCCGGCGGGGAGCGGCGTGATCACGGGACCTCCTGCGACCCGCCGTGCGGACCGCCCGCGGAGTATCGCACCCACCGCGGCGCGGGTCGACCGACGGACCGATCGGGTGCCAGCGGCGCCTCAGGCTGCGACGGGGACCGCGATGACCAGGATCGGGATCGCCACCGCCGAGGCGGCGAGCGCGGCCGCCCTGCCGGCGCGCTTGCCGAATCCCAGCGGGGTGAAGAGCTCAGCCGCAAGGAGGCCGGCCACCGCCGCCGGCGCCGCGAAGAGACTGGCGGCGACGCCCAGCGGCATCGCGACGCCGGCGCCGACCAGGAGGAGCCGCTGGTCCACGATCACCGTCGTCATCACGAGCAGGTTCGCGCCGACGATCCACCCCGTGATCGCGCCGAGGATGGCGTCGCCCTTCGTCGCCGCCAGTGCCACGGGGTACGTGACCGCGAGCACGCCGATGGAGAACACGGGCAGCGCGAGGGCCAGGCCTGCCCCCGGGCCCGCCGGCAGGATGACCGGCCCGGGCCCCTGGTGCCCCCAGCCAAGGGCGACGACCGTGACCAGGGACAGCAGGGCGGCGAAGATGCCGGCCTCGAGGCCGCGGCGGAGCCACGCCGGGATGTGGATGCCTCCCATGCCACCCATGCTACGACGCGCGCGAGCCCGCGCGGCGAGCCCGCGCGGCGAGCCCGGGGAGCCGGAGGTCGTTTGTCACTTGGCGCTGGTCGGGCTGCGGCGTAGGGTCAGTGCTCCGGGCGTCGACCCATCGATCCACACGCCGGGCAGCGTGCCCGACACGGGTCCATCACGGCAGGCGACCGGCAGGGGAGTGGCGCATGTCCACCACCAGGGCAGGTCGGGCCGCCGTGGCCGCGACCGTCTTCCTCCTCGTCTGGCCGATCGGCGCGGCGGCGCGGGGGCCCGGAGGGCTGGAATCGCGATCGATCGATCGGGCCACGGAGCTCGTACCGGCGGTCGTCGCCGGCCTCGACTTCGGCCAGGTCCAGGTGGGCACGCCGAGCGCCGGGCAGGACTACGTGTATGCGAACCCGACGGCCGGCGACCTCGTCGTGACCGCGGGCATCACCGGCCCGAACGCGGCCGATTTCGCGATCACGACCGACGGCTGCACCGGCGTGACGATCCCGGCGGCCGGCACGTGCACGGTCACGGTGACGTTCACGCCGGCGGCCGAGTACGCCCGCTCGGCAACGCTCGGCATCGCGGATGGGCAGATGACCCCGCCATCCGTGCCGCTCGCCGGCGTCGGCGTGCTGCCGGCCTCGACGGTGGCGTGGGGAAGCGTCCGCATGATCGGCGGCGCCGACACGTGGACCCAGGGGGCGGCCCTGGCCCGCGGCGTGTCCGGCTCCACGCAGTACCTCCACGCGGTGGTCCAGCGCTACGACGTGAGCAAGGAGGGCATCTACTACCGTCGCGGCACCACCGGCTCGTCGTGGTCGTACGGCACCCGGCTCAACCCGACCACCGAGATCGGCATCCGCTCCACCGTGGCCGCCTCCGGCACGTACGTCTACACCGCCTGGAGCAGCTTCAAGTCGCCGACCGCGGGCGGGACCCAGCCGCGCGTCCTGTACTTCCGCTCCAACAGGACCAACGGGTCGGGGACCTGGAGCACCATCAAGCGCCTCACCTCGACGACCGGCCGGATCGACTACCCGCGGCTCGCGGCTTCCAGCTCGGTGGTGTACCTCACCTACACCGACGCGGCCACCGGGTCGATCAAGATCCAGGTCAGCCGCGACCGGGGTGCGACGTGGAGAGTCGTGACCCTCGGCACCACCAGCCGGTCCAACTCGTTCGGGAAGATCGGGACGCCGGTCGTCGCGGCCTACGGCAGCACCGTCGCCGTGGCGTGGATCGGCTCGTCGGCCGGCTCCATCAAGTTCCGATCGTCGAGCAACTACGGGAGCACCTGGAGCTCGACGGCGAACCTCGGGTCCGGCGCGCTCGCCGGGACTCCCGCCTCCATCGCGGCCGTCGGCACGCGCGTGGCCGTGGCGTGGACCGGCGAGACCGCGCTATCGCTGCGCGTGCGGTCCGGCTCCACGCTCTCCTCGCAGGACACGACCGTCGGACCACTGACGTGGGGCCCTGTCCGCACCGTCGGGCCGTCCGCGGGGTCGGCCCACGACTACGCCTGGCCGTGGATCGCCCAGGTGGCGCTGATCAGCACGTCGCGCGTGGGCATCGCCTGGGAGGCCTGCTGGGCGGGCTGCGCGTCCAGCGATCCGCCTTCCGACTATCGCGCCGACATGCTGTGGCGCGAGTCGGCGGACAACGGCGCCTCGTGGGCCAGGAGCCAGGTCGTCTTCCGGTGCGGCACCGACTCGGATGTCGAGTACGAGTACGCGTACATGCCGTCGGTGATCTGGCCGTCGGTGTCGAGTCGCTACGTCATGGCCGGGCGCTGGTACGGGCCGAACGAGCTCGACAACGTCGTCTTCCGGGCCGGCACCGGGACGCCGTAGCCGGCACGTCGCATCCTCTCCGGGGCCCGCGCCCGCCGGCGCGGGCCCCTCGATTCCGGTCCCCCGGGCAAGCGCTCTACGGGCCGTTGACCAGGCCGCTCGTGTCGACCGCCTCGAAGGCCGAGCCGGGAATCGCCTTGAGCGCGTTCAGCTGGTCGTCGTCGAACCGCGCGTCCGACGCGCCCTGGAAGAACCAGGCTGACCCGTTGTCCGCCAGGATCAGCCCGTAGCGCTGCATCGCGACGGCGATCACGCGGGCCTGAGGCGGGAGCTTCGAGACGTCGTAGCTGGCCTTCAGGCGGACCCGGAGGCCCATGGGGGGCAGCGCCGCGCTCGTCGAGCTCGACGCGTAGTGGCGCGCCGGGTACACGTAGGCGCGACGGGTGACCGGGGCCGTGAAGCGGATGGCGTGCCGGATCTCGCCTGACGCCACCTCGTCGTAGCGCACGAGCCCCGGCAGGATCGCCAGCCCCGCCGCGTCGGCGCTCGTCCAGCCGGCCGGACGGAGGGCGTTCGAGCGGAGGTCCCAGGTCGCGCCCGACCCGGCCGACCAGGACCCGTTGGCCGCCTTCGACGCCGCGTACAGCTCGTAGAGGCGGCAGGCGTCCCGGTCCACGATGAGGATGTGGCGGTCCGAGCCGGACTCCATCTTCGGCGCGGCGGGGATCGGGTAGAGGACGTCGTCGGACTCGTCCGCGTATTCGAAGGCGACGCGGACGCCAGCCTGCCCGGCGTCCACGACGTTGTAGGGGATGCCGTAGCCCGCGAAGGACCCGAAGTCGGGGTGCAGCTTCAGGCTCGCGCCGATCGAGCCGACCAGGGTCGCCGAGTCGCCCCGCACGGGCCAGCGGTCGATCCGGTGGTTCCAGGCGTTCGTCGCCGGGAAGACCGGGCAGTCCGGTGCGCCGGGCAGCGTGGGGGCCGTGAGCGTGGCCGGTGTCGAGGCCGGATCGCGCGGGTCGGAGCCGACCTTGATCTCCGCGGCATCGGCGGCTCCGTCGCCATCGGTATCCACGGCCTGCGGGTTCGTGCCGGCCAGGTACTCGCGGCGGTTCGACAGCCCGTCCCGGTCCGCGTCCTCCGCCCAGTCCTGCGTCCCGTCGCGGTCCGTGTCGACGCGCAGGGGATGGGTCCCGGCACGAGGCTCGAACCAGTTCGGGAGTCGATCGTGATCCGGGTCCTCGGATGGGTCCCTGGTTCCGTCACCATCGCTGTCGGCCCGCCGGGGATTCGTCTTCGCGATGTACTCCTGCCGGTTGGTGAGCCCGTCGTGGTCCGGGTCCTCCAGGCCGTCCTTCACGCCGTCGCCGTCGCTGTCGGCCCGCGACGGGCTGGTGCGGCTCCAGGTTGTCTCGAACGCGGACGGGAGCCCGTCGTGGTCCGGGTCGGTCGAGGTGGTGGCGGCGGCCGGTGAGGCGGCGCCGGCGAGGCCGGCGAGGAGCAGCGCGGCGACGACGGCGGCGAGCGGGCGTGCGGCAGGCATGCGCCCAGTCTGGCGCCCGGCACGCCGCATGGGTACCCGCCTCTTGGTCCCGGGACCCGGTGCGCGGACGCACGGGACCGGAGGCATGGGACCGGACGGACGCGCCCACCCCGTGTGGCGAGCGCCTACCCCGTGTAGCGGCGGAAGATCGCGACCGCGTTCTGGCCGCCGAAGCCGAAGCCGTTGACCATGACCGTGTCGACCTTCGCCTTCCGCCCGGTGAGCGGCACGTAGTCCAGGTCGCACTCCGGCAGGTCCGGGTTCTCGTGGTTGGCGGTCGGCGAGATGAACTGGTCGCGGATGCCGCCGAGCGCGGCCAGCGCCGAGGCGATCCCGGCCGCGCCCACGAGGTGCCCGATCATCGACTTCGGCGAGGAGACGGCCACGCGGGACGCGGCGGGCCCGAACGAGGCCTTGATCGCGCGCGTCTCCGTGACGTCGTTCAGCGGGGTCGACGTCCCGTGGGCCACGATCCAGTCGATCTCGTCCGCCGTGACGCCGGCGTTCTCGCGAGCCTTCGACATCGCGCGCGTGGCGCCCCGCCCGGTCGGCTCCGGGGCGGAGATGTGGAACGCATCGGCGGTCAGGGCCCAGCCCAGGACCTCGGCGATGGGGGTCGCGCCGCGCGCCAGAGCGTGGGCCAGCGACTCGACGATCACGACGCCGCCGCCCTCGCCCAGCACGAAGCCGTCGCGGTCGCGGTCGAACGGGCGGCTTGCCCGCTCCGGCTCGTCGTTGCGCTTCGAGAGCGCGCCCATGTTGCCGAGCGCGGCGATGCCGACCGGGAGCACGGGTGCCTCGCTGCCGCCCGTCAGCACCACGTCCACCTCGCCCGACTGGATCAGCCGGAGCGCGTCGTGGAACGCGATGATCGAGGTTGCGCACGCCGCGGTCTGCGTCATCACCGGGCCCGTGAGGCCCCACTCCATCGAGAGCATGCAGGCGGCCATCGACCCCGAGAGGGCCGGGATCGCGAACGGGCTGACGAAGCGCGGCCCGCGGGTGTCGGCCGTGTGCGTCCCCTCGATGATCTCCTCGATCCCGCCGCCGCCCGTGTTCACGACGACGCCGACGCGGTCCTTCTCCTCCTGTGTGAACGTCGCGAAGTCGAGGCCGGCGCCGGCGACGGCCTCCTTGCCGGCGGCCATCGCGAAGTGGATGAAGCGGCTCATGCGGCGCGCCATCTTGGGATCCATCCCGATCCCCGGGTCGAAGCCCTTCACCTCGGCCGCGATCCGCACCTCGTAGCCCGTCGTGTCGAAGCTGGCGATCTGGGCGACGCCCGACCTGCCGGCCTTGAGGCTGGCCCAGTACGCTTCGAAGTCGTTGCCGTTGGGCATCACGGCGCCGAGGCCGGTCACGACGGCGCGGCGGGCTGGATCCTGGCTGGGTGGCACGGGGGACTCCTTCGACGAGGGGCGCGAGGGTCGCGAACGGATGGGCTCAGCGATTGTACGGCGCTCGATCGGCTGGGCGGCTGTCCCAGGCGTGGCGGAGGGCGAATCGGTCGGTGGCATCGACGATGACGGCGTCGAGGCTCGCACCCGAGCCGTGACCGGCGTCGTCGATCATCGTGAGCTCGCTGCCAGGCCAGGCGCGGGCGAGCTCCCACGGCGTCCCGAGCAGGTTGCCCAGGTCGAGCGTGCCCTGCACGAGGATGCCGGGGACACCGGCAAGCCGGCCGGCATCCCGAAGCACGATTCCCTCCTCGAGCCACGAGCCGTGGCTCCAGTAGTGGGTGACCAGGCGGGCGAACGCGAGCTTGTACGCTGGTGCCTCGTCGCGGAATCGCGCCGGGGCGTCGGGCGCGATCGCATCCTCCCAGTCGCACCAGTCCCGCGCTGCCGCGGCGGCGACGGCAGGATCGGATTGGACCAGCAGGCCCGCGTACGCCGTGGCCAGGTCGCCGTCGCGCTCGGCCTCCGGAACGCCGGCCCGATACCGCGCCCACGCCTCCGGGAACACGCGCCCGAGGCCCCGGGTCAGCAGGTCGGTCTCCGCCCGACGGCCGGTCGCGAGGGCTGTGAGCACGATCTCCGAGACGTGCTCCGTTTGCAGCTCCGCGTAGCGCAGCCCCAGGACGGCACCCCACGACCCCCCGAAGACGAGCCAGCGATCGATGTCCAGGTGTGCCCGAAGGCGCTCCATGTCGGCCAGCAGGTGCTCCGTCGTGTTTGCCTGGAGCGCTGCCAGGGAGCTCCCGGCGTGGGGCAGGCTCCGGCCGCAGCCCCGCTGGTCGAAGAGGACGACCCGGTAGGCGGCCGGATCGAAGTACCGGCGCCACCCCGGCCCGCACCCCGAGCCGGGCCCGCCGTGGACGACCACGGCCGGCTTGCCACCGGGGTTGCCGCACGTCTCCCAGTAGACGCGGTGCCCGTCGCCGACGTCGAGCAGCCCGTGGTCGTACGGCTCGATCGGCGGGTAGCGATCGCCCCGGCGTTCGCTCACCTTGGTCTCAGTCGCCCTCGTAGCGCTTGAACACGACGGCGCCGTTGTGGCCGCCGAGGCCGACGTTGTCGGAGATCGCGTAGCGGATCTCGCGCTGCACGGTCGCGACCGGGACGTTGAGGTTGATCTCCGGGTCGGGGTCCCGGAACGTCGGCACGCCGGGGACCGCCTGGTTGTGGACGGCGAGGATCGTGAAGATCGCCTCGACCGCGCCGGCCGCGCCCATCAGGTGCCCCGTGAGCGACTTCGTGGCGCTGATGCTGATCTCCGGCGTCCGGTCGCCGAAGACCGACCAGAACGCCTGCGCCTCACGGAGGTCGCCCAGCGGCGTCGACGTCCCGTGGGGATTGATCATGTCGATCCACTCGGGCTGGACGTCGTAGCGCTCCAGGGCCTGCACGAGCGCCCGGCGCACGCCGTCGCCGTTCTCCACGGGCTGAATCAGGTCCCACGCGTCGGCGGCAGAGCCGAAGCCGACGACCTCCGCGTAGATCGTGGCCCCGCGGGCCCTCGCGTGCTCCAGGTCCTCCAGGATCACCGCGCCCGAGCCCTCGCCGAGGACGAACCCGTTGCGCGAGATGTCGAACGGCCGCGACACGGACTCCTCGACGTCGCCCTCGCGCGGTGTGCCCATCCCGCGCATGTTGGAGAAGCCGATGTGGACGATCTCGTGGAGCGGCGTCTCCGTGGAACCGGCGATCGCGGCCACCACGTCGCCGCGACGGATGAGCTCGGCCGCCTCGCCGATGTTGTGGGTGCCCGTCGAGCACGCCGTGACGATGCACATGTTCGGTCCGCGGATGCCGGTCTCGATCGCGATCTGGCCGGACGCGGTGTCGGGGAGCATGTTGGCGATGAAGAACGGGCTGACCGACCGGGCGCCCTTCGTGTGCCACGTGTCGAGGGCGTCGATCATGAGCTTGGAGCCGCCGCCGCCCGACCCGAAGTAGACGGCGATGTCGTCGCGATTCTCATCCGTTACCTGGAGGCCCGAGTGGGCCAGGGCCTTCCTGGCGGCCGCCACGCCCAGGACGACGTTGCGGTCGGTCCGGCGGACCTCCTTGAAGTTCATCCACGCGTTCGGGTCGAAGTCGAGGACCTCGCCGGCGACCTTGCAGTCGTACGGCTCGGGATCCCACAGGGTGATCCTCTTGAGGCCGGAGACCCCGTTGACGAGGTTGCTCCAGACGGTGTCGACCTCGTCCCCGATGGGGCTGACGAGGCCCATGCCGGTGACGGCGATGCGGCGGGTGTAGTCGGGCTTCCGCACGGTTCGGGGTTCTCCTGTCGCGGGTCGGTTCGGTTCGGGTGGTTGTGGGGGTCAGTCGGTCGCCGAGGTGGCCCGGTCGGCATCGGGATCGGCCAGGCCGCCCGGGGCGTCGGGATCGTCGAGAGGGAAGCGCTTCTGCATCGGGGGCAATCCGCCGGATCAGCCCGGAGAGGACGCGGCCGGGGCCGACCTCCACGAAGCGGGTCACGCCCGCGGCGGACATGGCGCCGACGACGGCGATCCAGTCGACGCCGGTGGTCAGGTGGTCCACCAGCTCGGCCCGGCAGGCCTCCGCGGTGGTCAGCGGCGCGGCGCTCGCGTTCGCGAGGAGAGGCACCGTCGGGTCGCTGAAGCTGACTTCCGCGAGGACCGCGCGCATCCCTGCGGCGGCCTCGGACATCAGCGGGGAGTGGGCGGCGACGCTCACCGGGAGGACGACCGCGCGCCTGGCGCCGAGCCCCTTCGCGGCGGCCGCGGCGGCCTCGACGGCGGGTCGGACACCGGAGACCACCACCTGGCCCGGGGAGTTGCGGTTGGCCACGCCGAACGTGCCGTGGGCGGCGCCGGCCGCGACGAGGTCGTCGAGTCGTTCGTCGGGGAGGCCGATGATCGCGGCCATCGCGCCCGGGTGCCCTTCACCCGATGCCTGCATCAGGCGCCCGCGCTCCCGCACCAGGCGGATCCCGTCGGCGAGGGAGACGACGCCCGCGGCGACCATGGCCGAGTACTGGCCCATCGAGTGGCCGGCGGCGAATGCGGGGGTGAGGGCGGGCCGGCCGGCGGCCGCGCGCCGGTCCTGGAGGGCGCGCAGGAATGCGATGGAGGCCGCGAGGAGGGCCGGTTGGGCGTTGACCGTGAGGTCGAGGGCCTCGGTCGGGCCTTCCCAGGCGAGGCGCGAGAGCGGCTCGCCGAGGGCCTCGTCGGCGGCCGCGAACACCGCCGCGGCGGCAGGCGACACGTCTGCGAGGGCGCGGCCCATGCCGACGGCCTGCGAGCCCTGGCCGGGGAAGACGAACGCGAGCGTGGACATCGGGCTCCTCGTGGGTGCCGGGCCCGCGCTTCGTGCCGCGAGCACGCTGCGGGTTCCGGACCAGGGTCTGTGGAACGCACCGGGCCCGGGCGGGACGCGCGTGCCCGGGCCCGGTGCACAGGCAGGGTACGCCCGAACGGGGCGTGCTCCCGCGAATCGCGTGCAACTCTGCACCATTCCGCCCCGCCGGCTACGCTTCGGACATGGCCGATCAGTCTCCGCAGCACCCCGCGGGTGCGGGCGCCGCCGGTTCGCGACCCGCGAGTTCGGTTCCGGCCGACACGCGCCCGCCGCGCCCCGCCGGCGCGCGGTCCCACGGCACGCGCCCGCACGGGACGCGCGTGACCACGGCGTCGCTGGAGGCGATGGCCGACGACGTCCTCCTCGCCCCGGTCGCGGCCGCCCGGGTCCGCATCCAGAACCCCCGCGAGCTGTCGGAGCGGGTCGCGTTCGGCAAGGCGCTCTGGCGCGAGCTGGTCATCGGGTTCGCTGCCCAGCTGGGGGAGCTGCGGCTGGGCTTCACGCAGCTGGCCGCCCTCTACGCGGTGGCGGACGGGGGAACGACCACGATCGCGGACCTGGCTGACACGATCAACCGCTCACCATCGGCGACGTCGCGGCTGGTCGACGGCCTCGTCCGGCGCCGCCTGCTGGAGCGCCGCGAGGAGCCGGACGACCGCCGGATGAAGTCGGTGTGGCTCACCGAGCGCGGGCGCGCCCTCGTCGCGCTCATCGACCGAGGACGGGCCGACCAGTTCCTGGCGGTGATCCGACCGCTCCCGCCGGCCGAGCGGGCAATCGTCGCGATGGGCGTGGCGGCCCTTGCCACGCGGGCCGTCTCGCGCCGGGGCCGCCTGATCAAGCAGCGCCCGCTGTAGCGGGCCGCGGCGACCGCCCATCCTCCCAGCCGGAGACGCCCCATGGAAGCCTTCTGGCTGAGCTTCGGCATCGTGCTGCTGGCGGAGCTCGGCGACAAGAGCCAGCTGATGGCCCTGGCCTTCGCCGCCCGCTATCCGGCGTGGATGGTGCTGGTCGCCGTGACGATCGCGACCCTCATCGTCCACGCGATGTCGGTGCTGCTCGGCGCGGCCTTCGCGCTGGCCCTCCCGACGAACGTCATCAACATCGTGGCCGGCCTGGCCTTCTTCGCCTTCGCCGCCTGGACGATTCGCGGCGACCGCCTGGGGGACGAGGAGGAGTCGCGGGCCGCCCGCTCGACGCGCTGGGCCATGGTGGCGATCGGGACGGCGTTCTTCCTCGCCGAGCTGGGCGACAAGACGATGCTCGCAACGATCACGCTCGCCACCAACCACGAGCCGATCGGCGTCTGGCTGGGCTCCACGGCCGGGATGGTCGCGGCCGACGCGCTGGCCATCGGGGTCGGGGCGCTGCTGGGCTCGCGGCTCCCGGAGCGGGCGATCAAGCTGTTCGCGGCCGGCGCCTTCTCGTCTTCGGCGCGATCCTGGTGCTCCAGGGCCTGGGCGTCATCTGAGGAGGGGATGGCATCGTGCCGGCTGGGCATTCGCCAGGTTCACGTTAGCGCCCTACGGACCGTTGACCTGATCGCTGCTGGCGGTGATCGGATCAGCGGGACCGATCTCCAACGCCTCGAGACGCGGTTCCGCCAGGAGGGCGTCGATCAGGTCCACCGATCCGCCGAGATACGTCGAATCGAGGTCGACATCGCTGGCCACGAACAGGCACGGTCGCGGGCCCAGGATCGTCGGGCTCGGGGACGAACGTCTGGTCGGGATGCCGCCGCCGATCTCGCGCGCCATCTCGATCGGGCCGCGTCGAACGAGGAAGGTCCGCTGGTCGAGGCGCAACTCGAGCGACCCTGGCTGTCAGCCCTGTCGAGCCAGCCATATCCGTGCCAGACGCCCGTGTAGCAGTCCCCAGGGCTTGTGGTGTGAGCGGCGAGCAGGCTACAGAGGGCAGCGAGTGGGGGTCCGCAAGCCGCCGGTGTCGGGAGGTTCGACGAATGGAGAGCCGGGCGGGATCCCGCCCGGCGGTCGGCAGACTGCATCCCACTGGGCGAGCGGGTGGACGGTTCGGCCCGACCAGGCCGCGACGGTGGCCCAGCGCACGGGCGCCCCGGCACCTGACGTGGCGGGGTGCAGCACGCGGACGTATCGCTCAAACACGACCGGGACCAGTGAGCCGACGGCGTAGGCGGCGAACGGGCGTCGGCCGGCGATGATCCACCCCGTCTCCCCGTTCGGCAGCGATATCGATTCGGTGGGGCCCTGCTCGCGCGAGAGATGGGGCTTCATCGTCACATTCTCAGGCGCAGAAGCGGCGCACGACGTCGTAGAGGACCGGGAGTCCGAAGCGGAGCGCCTCGACCGAGACGCGCTCGTCGTCGCCGTGGAAGAGGGCCAGGAACTGGTCGTCGGGGCCGAGGAGAAGGGGTGAGAAGCCGTAGGTCGGGATGCCGATCTTCGCCGTGTGCTTGGCGTCGGTGGCCCAGGTTGCCATGGCCGGGAGCGGGACGCCGGCGGGATCGGCGGCACGGATCGCCGAGGTCATGACATCCCACAGCTCGCCCTCGGCCGGCGCCCCGACCGGCGGCCCCCACAGCCGGAGCGTCGACGTCACGTGGGGAGCGAGGTCGTCGCCGATCCGGGCCCGCAGCTCGCGGGCGACGTCATCGGGGGTGGTTCCCGGGAGGACACGGATGTCGACGGTCAGCGCCCCGACGCCCGGGATGACGTTGTGGCGCGTCCCGACCTGGAGCACGTCCGGGGAGAACGTGTCGCGGAGCATGCTGCGCAGCGCGCGGCGGTAGGCGTCCGTGCAGAGCGCGTCGAGCGCCGCCATCCGCGGCCGGCCCATCGCCGGCCAGGCGCCGAATCCAGGCGCCGACCTCCGGCGGGACCGCGTCAGCGGCGCCATCGAGGAAGCGAGCCATGACGGGGGTCAGGCGGGGTGGGCCCGGGGTGGCCAGGCGGCGCGCCACCTCTCCCGCCCGCAGCAGGGCGTTGGTGTCACCGTCGACCGTCCCGCCCACGCCGGGACCGCCGTCGACGTTCCCTCTGGCGCCGGCCCATCCGGCTCCGGGGCCGCCGGCGCCGGCCCCTGGGCCACCGTCGCCCGGCATCGAGCCGTGGCCCCAGCGTCCGCGCACCTCGAGGTCGTAGATCGCGAAACCCTTCTCCGCGACCTGGATCGGCCAGAGGCGGGTGCCGGCCACCGTGACGGCGACGCCGCCGCACTCGTTGAGGGCGCCGGCCGCGGCCAGCCAGTCGGGATGGTGCTCCACCATCCAGCCGGCGCCGTGGATCGCCGCCGGCTTCTTCGTCCGCCGTCGAGGCGAAGATCACGTCACGCGTCAGGCCCGGGACCGGGTCGGAGGCAGGGTCGCGGCCGGCGGCGCGCGCCTCGGCGGCCAGGAGGCGCATCGACGGCGACCTCCATCGCGACCATGCCCTTCATGTCGACCGCCCCGCGGCCCCAGACGTAGCCGTCGGCCAGTTCGCCGCCGAACGGGTCGTGGGTCCAGCCGCCCTCGGGCGCCGGCACGACGTCGAGGTGGGACAGGAGCAGCAGGGGAGCGCCGCCGGTGCCGTCGCCGCGGAGCCGGGCGACGATGGAGCCACGTCCCGGGAACGGCTCGACGACGGTGGAGGGGACCCCGGCGTCGGCGAGGACGGCCTCCAGGTGACGGGCGGCGAGGATCTCGTCACCGGGCGGGTTGACGGTCCGGATCCGGAGGAGGTCGCGCAGGCCGTCGACCAGCTCCTGTTCGGCCCGTTCCCACGTGGTCGCGTCGAGCGCAGCGGAGGGTCGCGGCGGCATGGCGACGTCCCGATCCGCCGCCGTCACCCGCCGCCCCGCATCGCGAGCAGCTGGCTCGCGAACCCGATGATCGTCAGCAACGTGGGGACGCCGATCAGGAGCGCGACGAAGATCACCAGCAGCCGGAGCATCCGCCGCTCGTCCGCCACGCGCTCGGGGGGAGCGTCGTCCTCCCCGCCCGGGGCGAAGTACGCGTCGAGCCCGCGCGGACGCTCGGACTCGGCCCACGGGGGCGGGGCGACCGGCGGATCGGTCGCCGGCAGCGCCGAGGCGTCGCGGTCGGGCTGGTCTGTCATCGACTCGATGATGCATCGATTCGACGAGAGCCGTGGAGTCGCATCGGGATGGGGCGTGGGGGCGGGGAGCGCCAAGGGGGTTCGGGGGTCCGGGGAGACCGGGGGACTCTCGGCCCCGGCGATCCTCCTGGTCGCCTGGCCGCCTCGGCTACCCGGCCGCCTCGGCGAGCGGCTCGGCCACTTCGCGGGCCACCGCGGCGAGGCCGTCGGGCGCGGCCGTCGCAGGCAGGCCCAGGATCAGGTGGCCGGCGCCGGCGCGCACGAACGACGTCGCCACCGCCAGGGCATCGCGCCGCTCCACCGCCGTCGTGCCGCAGCTCAGCTGCGCGGCGAAGGTGAATGCGTCGGGATCGCGCCCGGCGGCCTCCAGGGCCCGCCGGATTCCGTCGCGCTTCTCCGCGAAGTACGCGACGTCGCCCGGCCGATTGCCGGGCATCGGCCACCCGTCCGCGTATCGGACCGCAAGGGCGATCCCGCGCCGCCGCTGGCCGCCCAGCCAGATCGGCGGACCGCCGGGGCGAAGTGGCGGCGGGTCGTTGACGGCGCCCCGGAGCGGGTAGTGCGGGTCATCCCGGGTGACCCCGGGCGGCGTGCGGGCCTCGTCGGAGAGGAGCGCCGCCACGGTCGCCACGCCGCTCTCGAAGCGGTCGAACCGCTCGGCGATCGGCGGCAGGGGGATGCCGAACGCCTCGTGCTCGCCCACGTGCCAGCCCGCCCCCATGCCAAGGATGAACCGGCCCCCGGTCACGTTGTCGAGGAGCGTCGCGGCCTTCGCCACGATGGAAGGGTGGCGGAACGTGTTCGCCAGGACGGCGATGCCGATCCACCTGCCCGGGACGCGATGCGCCAGCGCCGCCGCCGCCGTGAGCGCCTCGAGCGCCGGCCCACCGCGCTCGAGCGAGGCGTCGGAGAGATGGTCGCTCAGCCAGCCCGCGTCGAATGCGGTCAGCTCGCCCGCGAGCGCCCACGTCTCGTCGAGGCGGGTCCAGTCGACGCCGGCCGAGGCGGAGGCAGCAATCCGGAACCCGAGGAGCCCGGGCCGCCGCGGTCCAGCGTCTGCGGCGCCGGATCCCGGCCCGCCGGCTCGGGGTCCGCCAACATCCGGGCCGCCCGCCGTCGTGCTCATGCGTTCGGCAGGCTGGCCCGCATCCGGGCGCCGGTCGTGATGGCGCCATCCGACGCCGACGAGACGAGCGCGGCGTACTTCGCGAACACCCCGCCCGGGTAGCGCGGCGGCGGCGGCGTCCAGGCCGCCCGGCGCGCCGCCAGCACGTCGTCCGCGACCAGCAGGTTCAGCACCTTGCGGTCGACGTCGATCTCGATCTCGTCGCCGTCGGCGGCGAATGCGATGGGGCCCCCGAGCGCCGCTTCGGGTGCCACGTGGCCGATCATCAGGCCGTGGGTGCCGCCGGAGAAGCGGCCGTCGGTGAGCAGCGCGACCTGGTCGCCCAGGCCCTCGCCGACGAGCGCGGCCGTGACCGACAGCATCTCCTGCATGCCGGGACCCCCGACCGGGCCCTCGTAGCGGATGACGATGACGTCGCCGGGCGCGATGGACCCGGCCTTCACGGCGTCGAAGCAGGCGTTCTCGGAGTCGAAGACCCGGGCCGGGCCCCGGTGGTGGCGCCGCTCGTGGCCGGCGAGCTTGATGACGCAGCCCTCCGGCGCCAGCGTTCCGCGGAGGATCGTCAGGCCGCCGCTTGCCTTGAGCGGCGTCTCGATCGGCACGACCACCTGCTGGCCCGGCGTCTCCACCACCGCGGCGGCGACCTCGGCGAGCGTGCGCCCGTCGACCGTCGGCGCGTCGCCGTGGAGGAGGCCCCGCTTGAGCAGCTCGCGCATGACGAGGGCGACCCCGCCCGCGTCGTAGATCTCCGAGGCGGAGTACCGCCCGCCCGGCTTCAGGTCGGCGACGATCGGGGTGGCGTCGGCGATCCGGCTGAAGTCGTCGATCTCGAGCGGGATGCCGGCCTCGCGGGCGAGGGCGAGGAGGTGCAGCACGCCGTTGGTGGAGCCGCCGGTCGCCGCGACCGACGCGATGCCGTTCTCCAGGGCCCGCCGGTCCACGATCGCCGAGGGCCGGACGTCGCGGGTGACGAGGTCCATGACCAGCTCGCCGCAGCGCCGCGCGGCCGCGTCCTTGGCCGGGTCCTCGGCCGGGATGCCGTTGAGCCCGGCGGGGCTGAGCCCGATGAACTCCATCACCATGCTCATCGTGTTCGCCGTGTACTGGCCGCCGCAGGCCCCGGCGCCCGGGCACGAGGCGCCCTCGATGTCGTACAGCTCCTGGAGGCTGATCTTGCCCGGCCCGGTACGCGCCGACCGCCTCGAAGACGGTGACGATGTCGGCGTTCTTGCCCTTGTAGACGCCCGGGTAGATCGTGCCGTTGTAGAGGACGAGCCCCGGGAGGTCCATGCGCAGGAGCGCCATCGCCGAGCCCGGGATCGTCTTGTCGCAGCCGACCAGGCAGACGAGGCCGTCGAACAGGTGGCCGCGGACGACCGTCTCGATCGAATCCGCGACGACCTCGCGGGAGACGAGGCTGGCCTTCATGCCCTCGGTGCCCATGCTCACGCCGTCGCTGACCGCGATCGTGTTGAACTCCATCGGCGTGCCGCCGGCGGCGCGGATGCCCTCCTTCACCGCCTCGGCCAGGCGGCGCTGGTTGTAGTTGCAGGGCATCGTCTCGATCCAGTTCGTGGCCACGCCGATGATGGGCCGGGCGAGGTCCTCGTCGGTGAAGCCGATCGCCTTGAGCATCGACCGCGCCGGCGCCCGATCGGGACCGTCGGTCAGCCGGGCGGAGTGGCGCTTCGCCGGGTGGCTCGGCAGGTCGTAGGGGAGGGCGCGGTCGGGCATCGGGCGGGTCCTCTGGTCTGGGCGGGTGCTGCGGGCGAGGCGTCGGCGGGGCGTTCCGAAGTGTACGAGGCGCCGCGTGGCGGCACCGATCGGCGCCCAGGTGCCTACCGGATGCAGGGTCCCGTGTCGACCGCGTCGGTCGCCCCGATCCCGGGCATCACGGCCACGGCGACGTCGGCGGGGTCGAGGGCGTAGCCCACCGTCTCGTCGGTCCGGGACTCGGCGAAGACAACGCCCCCGACGGTCCCGTTGGGGAGCACCAGCGGGCCGCCGCTCCCGCCCGGCTCGATGGCCGCGCGCAGCTCCAGGATGTCGCGGACGATGGGGACCTCGCCGTAGAGGTCCCGGCCGCGCGCCCGGACCTGGGCCGTCACGACGGCGGGCAGGACGACCATCCCCCCGCCGTTCGGGTAGCCGAGCGCGGCGCCGATCGCGCCCCTCCCGGGAGCCTCGGGAGCGAGGACGAGCACCGGCAGGCGCAGGTCCTTCGCCCGGATCACGGCCACGTCGAGGTCGGGATCGAACAGCACGACCGTGCCGCGCCCGGAGGATGCCACGCCCCGCAGCGTGATCTGCTCCGCGCCGGCGACGACGTGCGCGTTCGTGATGAAGTAGCCCGGCGCCACGGAGAACGCGGCGCCGGTGAACGACGCCCCGCAGGCCTGCGACTCCACGCGGACCGTGCTCGCGATGGCCCGCGCCGCGATGGCGGCCGTCTCGGCGTCGGCCGGCAGGTCGATCGGCGCCGCCGGCAGCGGCTCCAGGCCGCTGAAGACCTGCGGCAGGCCGCTCTCGTCGATGATGGTGCCGACCTTGCCGATGATGTCGCCAGGCGGCGGCAGCACCTCCAGCAGCCAGCGCACGGCGACCGACTCCTGGGCGATGCCGGACACGACCGGCAGGGCGCTGACGGCGAGCAGGCCGCCGACGAGCCAGGTCACGAGCAGGGCCTGGGCCGCGCCGAGGAAGGCGCCCAGGGTGCTGTCGATCCCCCCGGCCACCCCGCCGACCAGGTTGCGCACGGTCACGCCGAGCCCGGAGCCGATCGCCTGGGCCATGGCCACGATGAGGAACGCCCCGCCGATTGCGACGAGGGCGCGGGCCGGCTGCTCGATGCCGGCGAGGGCCACCGTGATCTGGGGGGCGAATGTCACGATGAGCGCGATCGCCACCCCGACCGCCACGAGACCCAGCACCTGCGGGATCGCCCCCGACCGGAAGCCCATCACGGCGGTACCGATCACCAGGAGCAGGACGACGAGGTCGATCGTGTTGATCGGCAGCAGATCCATCGCGTCGATTGTGCGCGACGATCGCGATTCGGGCACCATGGCCGCGCGCACCGGCGCCGCGCCGCCGCCGGCATCGCACCAACGCCGCCACGCCGACCGCGCGCCCCGGCACCGCGCCGCGGCAGCACCAACGCAGCCACGCTGCACCGCACCACCACTCCGCGATCGCCACCCGCCGCCACCCCGCCACCCCGCACCGCGCCCGAGGAGTCGCCCCCTGATGCCCGCCCCCGATCGCCTCACGGTCCTGCGCACGATCCTCGACGACGGCGCCGTGCCGACCTTCACAGCCGCCGACGCGGCGACGGCGTTCGACATGGTCGCCGGCTGCGCCGCCGGCGGCTCCCGGGTCGTCGAGTTCACGAACCGCGGCGACGACGCCTACGCGACGTTCGTCGAGCTGTCGCGCCGCGTGCGCGACGAGCTGCCCGAGGTGATCCTGGGCGCCGGCACGATCATCGATGCGCCGACGGCCGCCCTGTTCATCGCTGCCGGCGCCCGGTTCGTCGTCGGGCAGTCCTACAGCGAGGAGGTTGCCCGCCTCTGCAACCGGCGGCGCATCGCCTACATCCCCGGCTGCGGGAGCGCCACGGAGATCGCCGCCGCCGAGGAGCTCGGCTGCGAGATCGTCAAGCTCTTTCCCGCCGCCGCGTTCGATGGCCCGGCCTTCGTCCGCAACTTCCTCGCCCCGAGCCCCGGGTCAAAGGTGATGCCGACGAACGTGCTCGCGACCGACGAGGCGACCCGCGCGTGGATCGCCGCCGGCGCCGCGGCCCTCGGCGTGGGCGGCGACCTCTACCCGGCGGACCTGATCGCCCGGCGAGATCGGTCGGAGATTGGCGAATGTACGCGGCGCTTCCTGGGCTGGGTCCGCGAGGCGCGCACCAGCACCGGGTCATCCAACCCCCGGGGGACGCGGGCTGTCGCCCCTCACGACGGCGCGCGCTGATGACGGACGCCGGTCTGCCCCCGCTGATCCCACTCGAAGACGCCCAGGAACGCGTCCTGCGGGGCGTGGTCCCGCTTGCCGTGGAGACCGTCGGCGTTCCGGACGCCGCCGGCATGGTCCTGGCGCGGCCGGTGGCGTCGGAGCTGACCGTGCCGCCGTGGGACAACAGCGCCATGGACGGGTTCGCGGTGCAGTGCGCGGACCTGGCCGCGGCGACCGAGGACGCGCCGGCGATCCTGCGCGTCCTCGGCGAGGTCCCCGCCGGCGGTCTGGCGGAGGCCGCCGTCGAGCCGGGCACGGCGCTGCGGATCATGACCGGGGCCATGCTGCCGGCGGGCGCGGACGCCGTGGTGCCCGTCGAGGACACCGATGCCCAGCCGGGACAGGCCGCGCTCCCGGCGCGGGTGGGCATCCGGGTTCCACCGCGCCCGGGTGCCAACATCCGCCGTGCCGGCAGCGACGTGCGCTCCGGCGCGCAGCTCCTTCCGAACGGGTACGCGATCGGGGCCGCCGCGGTGGCCCTGCTCGGCGCAAGCGGCATCGCGGCGGTCGAGGTCCACCGCCGGCCGCGCGTGGCCGTCCTCTCGACCGGCGACGAGCTGGTTCCGGTGGGCAAGCCGCTCGGCCCAACGCAGATCTACGACAGCAACGGACCGGCCCTGGCGGCACAGGCGCGGGCCGCCGGCGCCGAGGTGCGCAGGCTGGGCATCGCGCGCGACACCCTGCCCCAGCTGCTGGCGCTGCTGAAGGAGGCGGTCGCCTGGGCCGACGTCGTCGTGCTCAGCGGAGGCGTGTCGGTGGGGGCCCACGACCACGTGAAGACCGCCTTCGCGGCGCTCGGGACGATGTCCCTGTGGCGGGTGGCGATCAAGCCCGGGCGCCCATTCGCCTTTGCCCGGGCCCGCGTTGGGGAGCGCGACGTCGCGCTGTTCGGGCTCCCCGGGAACCCGGTGAGCGTCTTCGTCACGTTCGAGCTGTTCGTGCGGCCGATGCTCCGGACGCTGGCCGGGCACACCACGGCCTTCGATCGCCCGGTCCGCATCGCGCGCCTGGCAGAGCCGCTCGCCGGGTCGTCCGGACGGATGACCATCGCGCGGGTGGTCCTGGAGCCCGACCCCACCCGGCGCGATGGGCTCGTGGCCCGGTCGTCGGGCGGCCAGGACTCGCACATGCTGTGGGCGCTGGCCGCGGCCAACGGGCTTGCCTTCATCCCGGCGTCGCTCCCTGCCGGCGCCGACGTCGTGGTCTGGGAGATCGGGACGGCCTAGGTCGGTCCAGCGGCGGTGCCGGCGGCTCCGGCGCCGGCACCGGTCTCACGGTGTGGATGCCCGGCGCGGCCGGCGGCAACCGTCGTCCAGGGGTCGCCACGCAAGCTCCTGATCACGCCCGGTCGTGCCCCGACGAGCGGGCCCCACCGTCCATCGGGGGGTAGAGGTCGAGGCGATCAGCGTCGCCCACGCGGGTCTCCGAAAGCGGCACGACCACCAGGTTGACCGCGGCGAGGGCGATCTCCGCCTCGGGCACCCCGAGGTGGCGGACCAGGTCGAGCAGCGGCGTCCCTTCCTCCGGGTGCACCTCGAACCACGATCGCTTGTCCCGGTCATAGAAGGCAAGGTGGCCGCCGAGATGGACCTTCACGGGCGGCCCGCCGCTCCGCCTCCACCCGCGGTTGCGCCTCCACCCGCGGTTCCCCCTCCGCCCGCTCCGCCTTCGCCCGCCGCACCGCCTCGGGCGCCCGCCGGCGCCCCGTCCGATGTCCACTCCAGCCCCAGCGCCCGGAGGCGCTCCGCGGTCGGGGCGCCGGTTGCCGGGTCCCAGCCTTTCAGCTCGTACAGGTTCGTGACCGCGCGCTCGAAGTCACCCCGGTCGATCGCGGTGCCCGCGAGCGCGCCGCCCTCCAGCGGCGCGTGGAGCCGGTCCGGGAGCCGGTCGTCAGCCCGCGTGAAGCCCTCCCGCACGTTGAAGACCCGGGCCATGTTCACGGCCCGCTCGCCGACCTCCAGCAGCTCCTCCACCGTGACGTCCCAGCCCGTCGCCGCCTGCACGGCGGCCACGACGTCGGCCACCTGGATCACCGATCGCGGCGCGGGGCCGAAGAAGCACAGTCCCAGGACCTTCTCGGCGCTGTTCCAGCGCTCGCTGGTATACCAATTCGCGACCTTCTTCTCCCCGAGGTCCAGCGGCCCGACGGGCTCCGTGATCCCGAGCCCGGCGACCGACCGGAGCGGCGCCGAGTCCGCCTTCGCGAAGAGCGGATCGTGGAAGCCGACCAGGTGGTCCGCGCCGGCGTCGTTCGTGGCGTAGCCCAGCCCGACACCCACCTTGCCGCGGGGCTCGTGCATGGGCAGCTCCTGGCCCTTCACCTGCATCGCGAAGGACGGGGCGTCGCCGCCGATCGCCTCCGCCGCCCGCCGGGAGCCCTGCGCCAGCAGCTCGCCGAAGCCGCTCCGGTCGGCGATGCGGACGACCAGCTCCAGCACGGCATCGGCGTTGCCGAAGCGCAGCTCCAGGCCGTCGGTGTCACCCGGCCCGATGAGGCCGTGCTCGAAGCACTCCATGGCGAAGGCGATCGTCCCGGCCGCCGAGATGACGTCGAGGCCCAGCTCGTTGCAGAGCTCGTTGGCCCGGGCGACTGCCTGCAGGTCACCGATCGCGCAATCGGATCCGAAGCCCGCGACAGCCTCGTACTCGGGTCCGTCGTACACGCCGGTCACGGTGTGCCGGTCGCTGAACGCCATCTCCGGCTTGCAGCGCACGGCGCAGGCGTAGCACGACCGGGTCCCGGAGCGCAGCGCCAGGTAGGCCGCAAAGTCGATCTCTCCGACGCGCTCGAACGAACCCTCCCGGAAGTTGCGCGTGGGCAGGATGCCTCCGGCGCTCAAGGCGGCGGTTCCGGCGAGCGTGCCCTTGGTGCGCAGGTCCCAGGCCTGGGGGTGCAGGGGGATCTGCTTGGCCACGCGCTTGCCCAGCTCGGCGACGGCCGCCGGGTCGAAGGCCAGGTCGCCGTAGCGGCGGCTGCCGCGCACGGCCACGGCGCGCAGGTTCTTGGAGCCCATCACGGCGCCCATGCCGGTCCGCCCGTTGTAGTGGCGCAGCTCGTTCATGATCATCGCGTAGCGCACCCGGTTCTCCCCGGCGCGCCCGATCTGGAGCGTTCGGGCCAGCCGATCGCCGACCTCCTCGCGGATCGCGGCCTGAACGGCCGGCGGATCCTGTCCCCACAGGTGTCGAGCATCGCGGATCTCGGCGGCGCCGTCCTTCACCCAGAGGTACACGGGATCGGGCGACTGCCCGGTGACGATGACGGCGTCGAAGCCGGCCATCTTGAGCTCCGGGCCCCAGTAGCCGCCGGCCTCCGACTCGCCGAACCCGTTCGTGAGGGGCGAGCGGGCGATGGCGTTGAAGCGGGTCGCCGTCGAGATTGGAGCGCCGGTGAGCAGCCCGGCCGCCAGGATCAGGACGTTCTCGGGGCCCAGGGGATCGCCGCCGGGCCGGAACTCCCGCAGGAGGTGGTATGCAGCGAGCGCCTTGCCGCCCGGGTAGCGCCGGTAGAAGGCCTCGTCGAAGGTCTCGGTGGAGATCGACCCGCCGGTGAGGTCGACGCGGAGGATCGTCCCGTTGGTGCCGTGGCTCATCGGTGATCTCCGTCGTCGTCGGTTCCAGGTCGCAGGATCCTCGAAGCGGCGGAGGTCGCGATCCCGTTCCTGGGCAGGCTTGCGCCCATTCTCTCAGAGGCCGCCCTTCTCCGGCGCAGCCGGCGCGTGCGCCGGAGCCGCGCCCTCGGCCGTGGCCGGCGCGTCCATCCGCCGCGCGGGGCGTGCGGTCGAGTCGTGCGCTCGAGTCGTGCGCCCGAGTCGTGCGCCCGGCGGACCGCGTCGTGCGCCGCCCGCCCAGTTCCGGCACCATGGCCGCGTCGCAGGTGTCGGATCGCGGGCCGCCTGGCCCGGGTTGCCACCACGCCTGCGGTGCCGGTGCGCCACCGGCACGTGCTGGGGGAGAGGACATCCATGACCGAGTTCGACGTCGATCGCCTCCTGGAGCTGCCACGGCTCTCCGCGCTGCGCCTGTCGCCCGACGGCCGGCGCCTCGTGGTCGCCGTCGGCGGGCAAGACCCCGAGGGCAAGACGATGCGCTCGGCGCTCTGGCAGGTGGACCCCGCGGGGGTGGCGCCGCCGCGGCGCCTCACCCGCTCGGCAGCCGGCGAGGCCGGTGGCGCCGCATTCCTGCCCGACGGATCGCTCCTCTTCACCTCGAGCCGCCCGGATCCCGACACCAAGCCGGACCCGGAGAAGAAGATCCACGCCCTGTGGCTGCTGCCGCCGGACGGCGGCGAGGCGCGCCTGCTGGCGGCGCCGGAGGGCGGCGTCGACGGGCTCGCGACGGCCCGCACTGCCCCGGTCGTCGCGTTCGGCGCGCGGATGTTCCCGGGTGCGGTCGACGTCGCGGCCGACGCGGCGCGCGGCTCGGCGCGCAAGGAGGCGGGTGTCGGCGCCCTGCTGTTCGAGGACGACTACCCGATCCGCCACTGGGACCACTGGCTGGCGCCGCGCCGCCGCCGGCTGTTCGGGGCGACCCTGGCGGTCGATCCTGAGGCGCCGCTCCCGGCTCCCCGCGACGTCCAGCCCGAGGTCGAGACGCTGACGTTCGAGGATACGGGGATGGACCTGGCGCCGGACGGGGCGTTCCTCGTCGCGGCGCGCCACGACATCTCAGCGCTGCCCGCGATCCGGGAGGATCTCGTGGCCTTCGACCTGGGCACGGGAGCGGCCCGGGTCCTCACGCCCGGCGACGCCTGGTACGACGCACCCGCCGTCTCACCCGACGGACGGTCCGTGGCGGCGATCCGGACCACCTTCGGCAATCCCGACGAGGCGAGCCGCGTCACGCTCGTACTGATCGACCTCGCGACCGGCGAGCAGCGCACCCTGGCCGCGGACCTTGACCGGTGGCCCGAGAGCCCGGCATGGGCTGCCGACGGTTCGGCCGTCTTCTTCACGGCCGACGACGACGGCCATCACCCGGCGTACCGGGTCGGCCTCGCCGACGGTCGGGTGACGCGGCTCACAGCCGCCGGCGCCCTGGGGGACCTGTGTCCCGCGCCGGACGGGAGCGCGCTCTTCGCGCTCTGCTCGACCATCGGTTCTCCGCCACGCATCGTTCGTCTGGACGCACACATGACGGACCAGGTGCCGGCCGAGCTGACCAACGGGATCGACGAGCGTGGCATCGTCGCGCCGGGCATCGTCGAGCGGCTCACCGCTCACGCGGCCGACGGGACCGCGATCGGAAGCTGGCTCGTGCGGCCACCCGGGGCATCCGCCGACGCGAAGACCCCCCTGGTGGTGTGGGTCCATGGCGGTCCGCTCGGGTCGTGGAGCGCCTGGCACTGGCGCTGGAATCCGCACGTTCTCGCGGCACGCGGGTACGCCGTGCTCATGCCCGACCCGGCACTCTCCACCGGCTACGGCCAGGCAATGGTCGCCCGGGGCTGGAACGACTGGGGCGGGGCTCCCTACGAGGACGTGACGGCGGCGGTCGACGCCGCGCTGGCGGAGCGTGCGGATCTTGATACGTCGCGCATCGCGCTGATGGGCGGCTCGTACGGCGGCTACATGGCCAACTGGGTCGCCGGCCACACCGACCGGTACCGGGCCATCGTCACCCACGCCAGCCTCTGGGAGCTGCGCGGCTTCCACGGCACGACGGACACGGGCGCCTTCTGGGAGCACGAGATGGGCGATCCGTACCGGGAGCCCGAGCGCTACACCCGCCAGTCCCCGTTCGAGCACCTCACGAAGATCCGGACGCCGATGCTGGTGATCCACGGTGAGCAGGACTTCCGGGTCCCGGTCAGCGAGGGATTGCGGCTGTGGACGGACCTGCGCCGCCACGGGGTCGCCGCGAAGTTCCTGTACTTCCCCGACGAGAACCACTGGATCCTGAAGCCACAGAACGCCCGGATCTGGTACGCCACGGTGCTGGCGTACCTGGACGAGCACCTCCTCGACCTCCCGTTCGAGCGCCCCGCGCTCCTGTAGGGCTGCGGCACCGGGCGCCCGCCGGAGGTTCGGCCGGAGGTTCGGCCGGGCGCAACGCTGGTGGCCGGCTCCGGTGAAACGGGATCGCCCGGTCAGGCGTCTCATGGACGCCACCGGCCGCGTGCGGATTCACTCGGAGGCGGTCACGCGCCGGTGCGAGAAGGCCGGGAGGTTCCGATGGGCAGGTATGCGCGCCTGGCGCGGTTCATGGTCACGGTGCTCTTCGTTGCGGGGTTCGCGGCGCCGGGGGTCGCCTCACCGCCGGTCGCGGCGGCCGCGACGACCCCATGCCATGCAGGCAGCGACGTCCTGCTCAGCGAGCTGCTCTCCCTCGCGGGCGACAACGCGGGTCCGCTGGTGGGGAAGTACGAGACGGATCCCATGCTGATGTCGGATTCCGCCCTCGCGTGCTACGGCCACCGGACGCTGCACTTCACGGCGTGGGTGCGCGACCCGGGCGTGGTCGGCTGGGAGTACGTGTTCGGGCTGGCGCCCGGCTGGTTCCGGAGCGCCGAAGGCCTGTTCGTGTCGGTCGCCGCGGAGCCGCCGCCGGGCGTGACGCCGCTCGTCGCGCTCGCCGTTCCGCCCGCGCTCGGCGACCTCCAGGGACGGCACGTCGGCCACTGGGTCGTGGTCACGGGCCACTTCGACGACCCGGCGGCAGCCACGTGCGCGGCGACCGGCGAGCCGGGCGTCGCGCCGAACCGCTCGCAGGCTATGGCGATCTGCCAGAGCATCTTCGTCGTGTCGGGAGTCTCGCTGCTGGGCGCACCTGCCACCACGACGGAGGGCCCACCCGTCGCCCCGATCCCCGTGGCCGCCGCGACGACCCCATGCCACGCAGGCGGCGACGTCCTGCTCAGCGAGCTGCTCTCGCTCGCGGGCGACAACGCCGGTCCGCTGGTCGGGAAGTACGACACGGATCCCATGCTGATGTCCGACTCCGCCCTGGAGTGCTACGGCCACCGGACGCTGCGGTTCACGGCGTACGTCCGGGATCCGGGGGAGGTCGGCTGGACCTACACGTACGGGTTGGACCCCGGCTGGTTCCGGACGGCCGGCTCGCTCTTCGTGGCGACGACGTCCGACATCCAGCCGGGCCGCGGTCCGTTCACTGCGCTGGCGGTTCCGCCAGGCCTCGGCGAGCTCCAGGCGAAGCACGTTGGCCACTGGGTCGTGGTCACGGGCCACTTCGACGACCCGGCGGCAGCTACGTGCACGGCGACCGGCGAGCCGGGGGTCGCGCCGAGCGCGGCCGACGCCGTGGCCATCTGCCGCTCGACCTTCGTGGTCGCGAGCATCGCGCGGACGGAGGCCCCGGCAACGTCGATGGCGGACGCGCCCATCGCGCCGACGAGCTGGGGCGGCTCCTGGCTGGCTGTGTCTGCCGCCTTCGGCGGCGTCGCGGCCCTCTGGTTCACCGGGCGTCGCCGCCGGCGCTAGTCCATCTCCATGAAGGGCCGGGCATACCGGACCACGCCCACGTCCCGGGGGGTCGCCTGCCAGCCTCAGCCCGGGGTGGGCGGCGTGCCGAGGCGCGTGTCCACGCGCGCCGGATGGGCGGCCTCCCAGGCCTCGATCTCGGGAAGCTTCGCGACGACGTAGCCGATCTCGTCGGTCCCCGCGAGGAGCATCCGCTTGGCGAACGGGTCGATGTCGAAGTCGAGCGTGCTCCCATCAGGGAGCAGGACGCCCTGCTCGGCCAGGTCGACCGTGAGCGCGGCGTCGGGGTTCGCGGCGACCATCTCGAAGAGCCGGGTGTGCGTCCCGGGATCGACGACGATCGGCAGGACGCCGTTCTTGAGGGCGTTGCTGCGGAAGATGTCGGCGAAGCTCGTGGAGAGCACCGCCCGGATGCCCCACGCGGTGAGCGCCCAGGGCGCGTGCTCGCGGGAGGAACCCGTCCCGAAGTTGTCGCCGACGAGCAGGATGTTCCGGCCGGCCATCTCCGGCCAGTCCAGGACGAACGGCGGGTCCTTGAGCGTCCCGTCGTCGTTGAATCGCCAGTCGCAGAACAGCGCGTTCGCGAGGTCGGCCTTGTCGGTGATCTTGAGGTAGCGCGCCGGCACGACCTGGTCGGTGTCGACGTTCTCGGCGGGCAGGGGCACCACGCGGCTGGTGAACTGGCGGAACGGCTCGGCCACGGCTCAGTACCCCCCGCCGACGGTGGCCGGCTGCTCCATCCCGGGGAGCGTCCGGGGGTCCGTGACGACGCCCGCGATGGCAGTTGCCGCCGCGGTCAGCGGCGACGCCAGGAGCGTTCGGCCGCCCCTCCCCTGGCGCCCCTCGAAGTTGCGGTTGCTGGTGCTGACGGCGTACTGGCCCGGGGCCAGCTGGTCGCCGTTCATCGCGATGCACATGGAGCAGCCGGATTCGCGCCACTCCGCGCCGGCGGCGCGGAAGATCTCGTGGAGGCCCTCCCGTTCGGCCTGGGCCTTCACCTGCTGGCTCCCCGGGACGACCATCAGGCGCACGCCGTCGGCGGCATGGCGTCCGCGCAGCGCGGCCGCGGCCAGCCGGAGATCGCTGATCCGGGAGTTCGTGCAGCTGCCGATGAAGACGACCTCGACGGGCTGGCCGGCGATCGACTGCCCGGCCTGCAGGCCCATGTACTCGAGGGCGCGCTCCAGGGCGCGGCGGGCGGACGGGTCGGCGGCGTCCTCCGGGCGGGGAACGCGCCCGGTGATCGGGATCCCCATCCCCGGGTTGGTGCCCCAGGTGATCATCGGCTCGAGGGTGTTCGCGTCCAGGGTGATCGACGTGTCGAAGGAGGCGCCGTCGTCGGTCGGGAGGGTTCGCCAGCGGGCGACGGCGGCGTCCCAGGCCGCGCCCTGCGGGGCGTGTCGGCGGCCGTGGACGTACTCGAAGGTAGTGTCATCCGGGGCGACCAGGCCGGCCCGCGCCCCGCCCTCGATGCTCATGTTGCAGATCGTCATCCGCTGCTCCACGGAGAGCGCCCGGATCGCCTCGCCGCGGTACTCGAAGACGTGGCCCGTGCCACCCCCGATCCCGATCCGGGCGATGAGCGCGAGGATGACGTCCTTGGCTCCGACGCCCGGCCGCAGCCGCCCGTCGACGCGGACCTCGTATGTCCTGGGCCGGCGCTGGAGCAGGGTCTGGGTCGCGAGGACCATCTCGACCTCGCTGGTCCCGATGCCGAAGGCGAGAGCCCCGAAGGCCCCGTGGGTCGCCGTGTGGCTGTCGCCGCAGACGATGGTCATGCCGGGCTGGGTCAGGCCCAGCTCGGGGCCGATGACGTGGACGATCCCCTGGGTGGCGGAGCCGTAGGCGTGGATCGGGATCCCGAACTCCGCGCAGTTCATCTCGAGCTGCTTGACCTGGGCCGCGGCCATCTGGTCGATGATCGGGAGGCCGCGCGGGGTGGTCGGCGTGGAGTGGTCGGCCGTCGCGACGGTCCGGTCCGGGCGCCGGACGCGCAGCCCGCGGGCGCGCAGGCTGGTGAAGGCCTGCGGCGAGGTGACCTCGTGGACCAGGTGGAGGTCGATGGCGAGGAGGGCGGGGGAGCCCTCGTCCTGCGCGACAACGTGCTCGTCCCAGATCTTCTCGACGAGGGTGCGAGGGCGCGGCTCTGACGGGGCTGGCGGCCTCGCGGCGGCTGCGGGTTGGGCGGTGTCGGACACGGTGCGGCGGCTCCGGGTGCGGGCGATCGATCGGGACCCGAAGGGTAGCAGAGGGCGCGCCCCGGCCGGTCACGGCCGGTCATGCGCTGGCCGCAGGTGGCAGTCGCCGTCTGCGGTCCGAGCTGGCGGACCCCCCCTAGTTCACCTCGTAGGCGCGGCGAATCCAGGCCAGCGCCTCGTCGTCGATCTCCTCAGGGGTCCCGATTGCGAAGACGTGGCTGGCCATGCCGCCGGGCGTCGGCCGCAGGCGGGTCACGCCCGCCGCCTCCTCGGCGATGGAGCCCCGGAGGTTGACCCCGAGGTCCACGCGCCTGGCCGACATCGGCGTGAAGCAGGCGAACTGCTTGGTCCGCCGGAAGCTCACCATCGTCTTCTTCGGGGTGATGGCCACATCGTCGCCGAGCCCGGTCACGACCTCCAGCATCCGCTCGTAGACGGGCCGGAGGCCAGCTTTCGGGCCGGCGAACAGGCCTTCGACCAGCTCGGCCTCGCCCTGCTGCCCGTAGCCGGTGGCGACGAGCGCCAGCATGTTCGCGTAACCGTGCGTGAGGCCGTGGTCGCGCTTGAGAGCGGCCAGGATCTCGCCGTGGCGCTCCAGGCCCAGGCCTCGGACGGTCGCCAGCCAGTCATCCAGGGGGCGCCCGGTCGAGGCCTCGAGCGAGTCGGCCATCGGGCCCATGATCGTTCGCGGGTCGGTCATCGTGAGCTCCCCCTTCGTCCGTGGTGTCCTGTCCGGTCGACGTTTGCTGTCGCCGACCTTCGACTGGATACCGAGACTATCCCGAAGGCCAGCCGCAGGCGCGTGAAGGCGCTCACCGTGGGGCCGGCCGCCAGGGGGACGCCGGCCTGGAGCAGCACCATGGCCCGGAGGCTCGACGCCGCTCAGTCACCGAGCAGCTCGGGATTGTTGGCCGCCCGGACGATGAAGTCGGCGAGGCCGGCGCTGAGCACGCGTGCGAGCTCGAGGTCCGCGTTGCCGAGATCGTCGCAGGTCTGGTGGTAGCAGGGGTCCGCGGGGCGTCCCGCGACGGCCCCTGACGCGGCGGCCTGTTCATCGGTGACCGGGTCCGAGGCGCCCGAGAAGACGCCGGCCGTGGCCACCCCCGCCTCGGCGAACCCGCGGTGATCGGATCCCCCGCCAAGGTCGACGCCGACGGGCGTTCCCCCGGCCCGCTCGACGGCAGTCTTCAGCAGCTCGCGCGCGACCGTCGAGCCTGCCGGCGCGCCGGGCTCGTCGTAGACGCCGGCGAACCCGTTCGGCGAGGCGATCATGTCCACGTTGGCGTACACGACGATCGCCCGCGCGTCCTCCGCCGAGAGGGCCGAGGCGTAGCGGTAGGACCCGTGGAGCCCCAGCTCCTCTCCGCTCCAGAACGCCAGCCGGATGGTCGCGCGCGGGCGCGTCCCGCCCAGCGCCCTCGCGATCTGCAGCAGGGCCGCAACACCCGAGCCGTCGTCGTTGATGCCGGGTCCATCGATCACCGAGTCGAGGTGCGCCCCGAGCATCACCACGGGCCCCGGCTCGCTGCCGGCAAGCTCGGCGACGATCGACCGAGTCGGGGCAGACGCCGTGCGGGCGTGCGTGACGAGGTGGGCGGTTCCGCCGTCCGCCGCCGCGGCGACGAGCGCCTCCGCGGCTTCCAGCGAGACGGCCGCCGCGGGGATCTCCATGGAGGTGGGGGCGATGAGGGTCGGGCGGTAGACGATCCCGGTCGGCGCCCCGGGGTAGACGGCTACGAAGGCCGCCGCGCCGGCCTGCTGGGCGGCGATCACCTGGTCGCGCCGCAGGCAGTCGCCCGAGCGCACGACCACGATCGCGTTCGCCGGGAGGTCACCGTAGTGCGTGACCGCGCAGCCCTTGCCCGTCCGATCCGTGGCGCCGGGCTGCCAGTCGATGGGCACGACCGGCCCCTCGACGTCGCCCGCCGGGGCGAAGATCAGGGGCCGCAGGTCGGCCGCCTCGAACGTGGTACCGGCGACCTCCAGGGTGGAGCTGCCGTCATCCCTGAACGAGGGGGCGTCGTACACGTCGGCGGCCACCGTCCAGCCGGCCGTCCGCAGCTCCTGCTC
The DNA here is from genome assembly GCA_963810065.1 of uncultured Chloroflexia bacterium. GTDB lineage: Bacteria > Chloroflexota > Limnocylindria > Limnocylindrales > CSP1-4 > CTSoil-043. The sequence goes on from CAWELX010000007.1 coordinate 556,365, forward strand.
CACGTACGTGGCGGCCCGGTCGTACCCGACGCTGCCGACGGCGCGGTACTGGTCCGAGCCTGCGGCGGCAGCAGCGAGCGCGGCGAGGCTGGAGCGCAGCCCCTCCTCGGTGATCGCGGCGGCAACCGCCCGGGCGTCGGGCGGGCGCGCCGTCGGCGATGCGGGCGGCGGCGCGGCGCACGCGGCGGCGAGCAGGACGATGCTGGCTCCCAGCACCACGCCGCGCACACGACCGGCGGCCGGCCTCTGCGGTCGGGGGGATCGCTCCATCATGCGAGCGCTCATCACATCACCCTACGCTCCGAGGCCCGCCGGGGTTCAGCGTCGGCCCGGCCGCATTGCGAACGGTGCACGATCACCCCCCGTGATCAGACCCGGGTGCGCGTGTCGGTGTCGCGCGTTGACGGACGCTCGATCCCTGCTACACTCCGCCCACTCGGCGCATGGTGCGGCGAGGAGCGCAGGAGCCGCCAGGCAGCATGGGCCTCACGAACGGGCAGCAGCGCCGCCCCGTCGCCGTCGTCGTGACGAGCGATGGCCGCCGCGTGAACGTGCCCCTCGACGAGCTCCAGCCCGACGGCGAGCCTGTATCCGTGCGGTCCATTCTCCTCTCCCTTCTGGGCCTTCTCGGCCTTATTGGCGGCTCCCGGCAGGAGCCTGGGGATCGGCGGACGGAGCGCTAGGCGCAACGAACGAACCGAACACCAGGGCCCTCGCCGGGAAACCGGCGGGGGCTTTTGCATGAGTGGTGTGCGCGACGACGACCGGACGGCGGCGGGCACGACCAGGGAGGTCACCCAGGCGATGGCGACGACGAAGGGCGACGGGGCGGCGAGGCCCCCGGGTGCAACGGCCGGCTCGGCAGGCGCACGGGCCGATACGGCCGCGACGGAGGCCGCGACGGAGGCCGCGGCGGCCAAGGCGCAGGCCGCGGCGGCGCGGCCGTCCGGCCGGACGCGGCGGAGCCACGTTCCCGGTGCCGGGACCGCCCGGGCGGAAGCCGTGGAGAAGGCCCGCCGCGAGATGCTCCGCGAGGGGACCCGCGCCAGCGCGGAGGCTGCCGAGCGGCGCGAGAAGCGCGCCCGCATCGGCGCCGACGTGCTCGTGGAAGCGATCGTCCGCCAGGGCGTCGACGTCCTGTTCGGCTACCCGGGCGGCGTCATCCTGCCCCTCTACGACGTCCTGGGCGACCACCCGGAGCTGCGCCACGTCCTGGTCCGCCACGAACAGGGCGCCGCGCACGCCGCGGACGGCTACGCCCGCGCGACCGGCAAGGTGGGCGTCTGCCTGGGCACGTCCGGCCCGGCGGCCACGAACCTGGTCACGGGGATCGCCAACGCCCAGCTGGACTCCATCCCGATCGTCGCGATCACCGGCAACGTCCCCGCCGCCCTGCTGGGCAAGGACGCCTTCCAGGAGATCGACATCACCGGCATCACGCTGCCGATGACCAAGCACAACTACCTGGTCCGGGACGCGAACGACCTCCCCCGCGTCCTGGCCGAGGCGTTCTACATCGCCCGGAACGGGCGCCCGGGCCCGGTGCACGTCGACATCACGAAGGACGCGCTCCAGCAGGAGACCGACGCGCCGCACCCGACCGACGAGGAGATCGCGGCCGGCCTGCCGGGCTTCCGCCCGACGCTGGGCGGGCATCCCCGCCAGATCAAGCTCATCGCCGAGGAGATCGCAAACGCCAAGCGCCCGGTCCTCCTGGCCGGTCACGGCATCCTGATCGCCGACGCCACCGAGGAGCTGCGCCATCTCGCCGAGAAGGCGCGCATCCCGGTCGCCTGGACCCTCCTGGGGATCGGCGCCATCGACGAGACGCATCCGCTGGCCTACGGCTACATGGGGATGCACGGCTGGAAGCACGTCAACCGGGCCATCCAGTCGGCGGACCTGCTGATCGCGGTGGGCATGCGCTTCGATGACCGGGTGACCGGCAATGTGCGCACGTACGCACCGTATGCCCGGATCGTCCACGTCGACATCGACCCGGCCGAGATCGGGAAGAACGTGGCCGTGGACGTCCCCGTGGTCGGCGACGCCAAGCGCGTCCTCGGCGGCCTCCTGTCCGCCGTTCACGCGGTGCCCGCGGCGGACCGCGCCGCCTACCTGGCCCAGCTCGACGAGTGGCGGCGCGAGGCCGAGGGCGCCAGCTGGCACGGCTCGGGCGCCTGGCGCGACGGGCTGCTCTCCGCGGACTTCGTGGTCGCCGAGATCGGCGAGGTCACCGGGCACGACGCGACGATGGTCGCCGACGTGGGCCAGAACCAGATGTGGATGGCCCGCTACGCCGGCTACCGGCGGCCCCACAGCCACCTGTCCTCCGGGGGGCTGGGGACGATGGGCTTCGCGGTGCCGGCGGCGATGGGCGCCGCCCTGGGTCGCCCCGACAAGTCCACCTGGGCGGTGTGCGGCGACGGTGGGTTCCAGATGACGATCCAGGAGCTGGCGACGCTGGTCCAGGACCACATCCCGGTCCGGATCGCCCTCCTGGACAACCACAAGCTGGGCATGATCCGGCAGTGGCAGGAGATCTTCTACTCCGGCAACTACCACTCGTCGAACATGTTCGGCCCGGATTACCTGAAGCTCGCGGACGCCTACGGCATCCCGGCCTGGAAGGTGCGCACGCCCGAGGAGGTCCGCCCGGCCATCGAGGCCGCGAACGCGGTGGACGGCCCGTCCCTCGTCTGGTTCGAGATCGCCGAGGAGCAGAACGTCTTCCCGATCATGCCGGCCGGCAAGGGCCTCTCCGACCTGATCGAGACCTGGGGAGGAGCCGACGAATGAGCCCCGACGGATCGAAGCCGCCGGCCCACTCCGCGCCGCCGCCGCGGACCCTGCCGGGCACCGGGGAGCAGCGCCGCCACGTGCTGGTGGCGATCGTCAACAACCGGCCCGGCGTCCTGAACCGCGTCGCCAGCCTCATGCGCGCCCGCAGCTTCAACATCGAATCGCTGGCCGTCAGCCACCTGGACGACCCCGAGATCAGCCGCATGACGATCACCCTGCGCGCCGATGACGTCCTGGTGGAGCAGGCGACGAAGCAGCTCTACAAGATCATCGACGTGCTCAAGGTCCAGGACGTCACGGACGAGCCGACCGTCCAGCACGAGCTGGCGCTGGTCAAGGTCCGGGCGACGGACCGCACGCGGGGCGAGCTGATCTCCATCGTGGAGATGTACAAGGCCCGGATCGTGGACATGGCGCCTGAGTCGGTGATCGTGGCGGCGACCGGGGCGGAGTCGGAGGTCGACGCGCTCATCGCGCTCCTCCGCGGGTACGGGATCAAGGAGATGGTGCGAACCGGGACCGTCGTCATGTCGCGGGGCTCGCAGTCAATCGAGGAGGCCACGAAGCGATGACGGCCAAGATGTACTACGACGCGGACACGGACCCGGCGGCGCTCGCCGGCCAGACCGTCGCGATCATCGGCTTCGGCAGCCAGGGCCACGCCCACGCGCTGAACCTGCACGAATCGGGAGTCCGGGTGATCGTCGGGCTGCCGCCGGCGTCGAAGAGCCGGGCGATCGCCGAGCAAGCCGGCCTGCCCGTGTTCGACACCGGCGAGGCCGTGGCGCGGGCCGACGTCGTGATGATCGCCATCCCCGACACCGCCCAGAAGGCGGCCTGGGACGCCGACATCGCCCCGAACCTGCGGCCGGGCGCCCTCGTCCTGTTCGCCCACGGCTTCAACATCCGCTACGCGCGGATCGCTCCCCCGGAGGGCATCGACGTCGGGATGGTCGCCCCGAAGGGACCCGGCCACCTCGTGCGGTCGGTGTACGAGAGCGGCGGCGGCGTGCCGGCGCTGTTCGCCGTCCACCAGGACGCCACCGGCACGGCCCGCGCCCGCGTCCTGGCCTACGCCCACGGCCTGGGCAACACGCGCGCCGGCGTCCTGGAGACGACGTTCAAGGAGGAGACCGAGACCGACCTCTTCGGCGAGCAGAGCGTCCTCTGCGGGGGCACGTCGGCCCTCGTGAAGATGGCCTTCGAGACGCTGGTCGAGGCCGGCTACCAGCCCGAGCTGGCCTACTTCGAGACGATGCACGAGCTGAAGCTGATCGTGGACCTCATGTACCGCGGCGGCCTCAACTTCATGCGCTTCAGCGTCAGCGACACCGCCGAGTACGGCGACTACGTCTCCGGGCCGCGGATCATCGACGAGCACGTCCGGACCACGATGCGCGCCGTCCTCGCCGACATCAGGGACGGCACCTTCGCGGAGCGCTGGATCGCGGAGAACGATGCCGGGCGCCCGGAGTTCGAGCGCCTGCGCGAGCAGGATCGCGACCACCAGATCGAGCAGGTCGGCGCGGAGCTTCGCGCCGCGATGCCGTTCCTCAACCCCGTCACGGTGCACGCCGGCCAGGCCCAGGCGGCTGCGTCGTCCAGCACAGGAAAGGCCCACTGACATGTCGCCGGTCCCCGTACCCGCCGGCCCGTTCGTCCCCGCGGGATCCGTCCGCATCTTCGACACGACCCTTCGCGACGGTGAGCAGGCGCCCGGCGCCGGGCTGACCGCCGCCGAGAAGCTGGAGGTCGCGCGCCAGCTCGTGCGCCTCAAGGTGGACGTCATCGAGGCCGGCTTCCCGGCCGCCTCGCCGGGCGACTGGGAGGCGGTCCACCGGATCGCGAAGGAGGCGAAGGGCGTCTCCGTCGCCGCGCTGGCCCGCTGCCGCGACGGCGACCCGCAGCGCGCGATCGAGGCCATCAGGGTTGCCGAGCGGCCCCACCTGCACGTCTTCATCGCGACCTCGGACATCCACCTCAAGCACAAGCTCAAGCTGACCCGCGAGGAGGCCCTCGCCGAGGCCGTCCGCTGGGTGCGCTACGGGCGCGAGCAGCTGGGCCGGGACGCCGAGATCGAGTTCTCCGCCGAGGACGCCTCGCGCACCGACCCCGAGTACCTGCTGGCGGTCTACGAGGCCGTCGTGAACGCCGGCGCGTCCACGGTCAACATCCCCGACACCGTGGGCTACGCGATCCCGGCCGAGTTCGGCTCGCTCGTGGAGCGGGTGTACGACCTCGTCGGCGGCCAGGCCACGGTCTCCGTCCACTGCCACAACGACCTGGGGCTCGCCACCGCCAACACGCTGGCCGCCGTGCAGGCCGGCGCGCGGCAGGTGGAGGTGACCATCAACGGCCTGGGCGAGCGGGCCGGCAACGCGTCGCTGGAAGAGGTCGTCATGGCCCTCCGCACGCGCCCGACGCAGTTCCCGCAGCTGGTCAGCGGCGTGCAGACGGAGCAGATCTCGTCCGCCAGCCGCCTCGTGAGCCACCTCACCGGCTTCGCGATCCAGCCCAACAAGGCGGTCGTCGGGGCCAACGCGTTCGCCCACGAGAGCGGCATCCACCAGGACGGCGTCATCAAGAACCCGCTGACCTACGAGATCATGACGCCGCAGTCCGTGGGCCTCTCCGGGAGCCAGCTGACGATCGGTAAGCTCTCGGGCCGCAAGGGGCTCCAGAAGAAGCTCCGGGACCTGGGCCACGACGTCTCGGGCGACGCCCTCGACGTCGTCTATCGCGAGGCGATCGCCCTCGCCGACCTCAAGAAGGAGGTCACCGACGCCGACCTGCTGGCGCTCGTCCAGCAGCGCTCCGACGACGTCCCGGCGTCGATCGTCCTGGAGGGCTGGAGCGTCACGTCATCGCACGGCGGCCGCTCCACGGGGAGCGTCCGCGTGATCTTCGATAACGTGGAGCGGGCCGGCGCGGAGTCCGGGAACGGGCCGGTGAACGCCCTGTACCGGGCCGTGGATGACGCGATCCGCCCGGTCCTGGGCTGGGAGCCGACGCTCGTCGAGTACGAGATCAAGGCGGTCACCGAGGGCGAGGACGCCCAGGGGCGGGTCTTCATCCGCTGCCGGCGCTCCGTCGACGAGGGGCCCGAGGCCCACGTCGTGACCGGCCACGGCCTCTCCACGAACATCATCGAAGCCTCGCTCGAGGCGTACGTGCTGGCCGCCAACAAGCTCCGCGCCGCGGAGCTGGACGGCACGGTGATCCCGATGCGGCGCTCGGTGGAGCAGCTGCCGTGACCGCGGAGGACGACCTTCGGGGCGGGCCGACCGGGTCTGGGCCGGGGCCGGCCGGGCTGGCGTCCGCCGCACGGCCTGCCGGGCAGTCGACGTACCGGCTCGTCGCGATCCCGGGCGATGGCGTCGGGCCGGACGTCGTCGCGGCGGCCAAGCGGGTGCTGGCCGCCGCCGGCGAACGCTTCGGCTTCGCGGTCGCGTGGACCGACCTCGTGGTGGGCGGCGCCGCCATCGACGCGTACGGCGTCGCCATCCGCGAGCAGGACCTGGCCGCGTGCGGCGCCGCCGACGCGATCCTCCTGGGCGCGGTCGGGGGCCCGCAGTGGGACGACCCGAAGGCGTCGGTCCGGCCCGAGCAGGCCCTCTTCGCCATGCGCGGCGGCCTGGGCCTCTTCGCGAACCTGCGCCCCGTGAGCGTCCACCCGGCCCTCGTGCCGGCGTCGCCGCTCCGCCCCGAGCTGCTGCAGGGCGTGGACATGCTCATCGTCCGCGAGCTCACCGGCGGCCTCTACTTCGGTGAGCGGAGCGAGGCCGCCGGCGCCCCCGGCGCCCGGGCCGCCAGTGATCTCCTCCCGTACTCCGAGCCCGAGGTGGCCCGCGTGGCCCGCCTGGCCTTCGACCTGGCGCGCGGCCGCCGGCGGCGCCTCACGTCGGTCGACAAGGCCAACGTCCTGGCGACGTCGCGCCTGTGGCGGACGGTGGTCCACGAGATCGCCGCCGAGTATCCCGACGTCGCCCTTGACGACCGACTCGTGGACGCCTGCGCCATGCAGATCGTGACGGGCCCCGGCGTCGTTCGACGTCCTGGTCACCGAGAACCTCTTTGGCGACATCCTCTCGGACGAGGCGTCGGTGCTGGCCGGGAGCCTGGGGATGCTGCCGTCGGCGTCGATCGGCACGCGCCGGACGGAGCACGGCCTGCACGGCCTCTACGAGCCCATCCACGGCTCCGCGCCGGACATCGCCGGGCAGGACCTGGCAAACCCGGTGGGGACCATCCTCTCCGCGGCGATGCTCCTGCGCTGGTCGCTGGGCCGGGCGGACGCCGCCGACGCGGTGGAGGCGGCCGTCTCCGGCGCGCTGGACGACGGCCTCCGGACCGCCGACCTCTGGCCGCACGACCCCGCCGCGGCGCAGCGCTGCACGCGCGTGGGGACCGTCGGGATGGCCGACGCGATCGTCGCCCGGATCGGGATTACCGGGACGGCCGCAACAGCGCGGCCGCCCGGGACGGCCGACACAGCGCGGCCGCCGGGACGGCCGACACAGCGCGGCCGCCGGGCGCCCGCCTGACGGCGGGTGCCCGACCCCCGCCATCAGCCCGACCCGACCCTGCTGCGAAGGAACCGACCCGTGACCGCACCCGAGACGCGACCCGATCCCACGACCCACGACGCCACGCCCGCCGCTCCCGCCCCGGCCGGTGCCGCAACGCCCGCCGCTCCCGCGCCGGCCGGCCCCACGCCGCCCGTCGTCCTGTACGACACCACGCTCCGCGACGGCACCCAGGGCGAGAACATCATCCTGTCGCTCGCCGACAAGCTCCGCGTGGCGCGGATGCTCGACGAGTACGGCATGCCCTACATCGAGGGCGGCTGGCCCGGCTCCAACCCGAAGGACATCGACTTCTTCGCGGCGGCAAAAGGAATGCGCTGGGAGCGGGCGAAGCTGGCGGCCTTCGGCTCCACCCGCCACCGCGGCAATCGCGCCGAGGCGGACCCGAACCTCCGCGAGCTCGTGGCCGCCGAGACGCCCGTCGTCACGATCTTCGGGAAGAGCTGGCTGCTCCACGTGATCGAGGTCCTGGGGGCGACGCCCGCCGAGAACCTCGACATGATCGCCGACTCGATCGGGTTCCTCGTGGATCGCGGCCGCGAGGCGATCTACGACGCCGAGCACTACTTCGACGGCTTCAAGGCCGACCCCGACTATGCCCTGGCCACCCTCCGGGCGGCCCGCCAGGCCGGCGCCCGGAGCCTCGTCCTGTGCGACACGAACGGCGGCACGCTCACCGATGAGCTGCTGCGGATCGTGGAGGGCACGCGGGCCTCCCTGGAGGCCGACGCCGGCGCGCCCGCCGTGACCTGGGGCATCCACACCCACAACGACGCGGAGATGGCGGTCGCCAACGCCCTGGCCGCGGTGCAGGCCGGGATCCGCCACGTCCAGGCCACGATCAACGGCTACGGCGAGCGCTGCGGCAACGCCAACATGGTCAGCGTCCTCGGGAACCTCGCCCTCAAGACTGACCTCCCGCTGCTGCCGGTCGGCGGCGGCGAGATCGCCGAATTGACGTCGCTTTCCCGTGCCGTCGCCGAGATCGCCAACGTCGCCCCCAACGACTACCAGCCCTTCGTGGGCCGGAGCGCCTTCGCCCACAAGGGCGGGGTCCACGGCGCCGCCGTGGCCAAGGTGGAGCGCAGCTACCAGCACGTCGATCCCGGGCTGGTCGGCAACCAGGGACGCCTCGTCGTGTCCGAGCTGGGGGGCCGGGCGAACACGTCGATCCGGGCCGAGCAGCTGGGCCAGAAGCTCGACGGGGTCATCGACCCGCGCGAGCTCAGCGTGCTGATCAAGCAGCTGGAGGCCGACGGGCTCGCGTTCGAGGGCGCCGAGGCGTCGTTCGAGCTGCTGATCCGGCGCCACCAGGCGGGCTACGCGGCGCCGTTCCGGATCGTGGACTTCACCGTCCTCGTGGAGCAGCGTGAGGGCCGCGAGCTCCTGGCGGAGGCGACCGTCAAGGTCGAGGTGGCGGGCGAGATCCTCCACACCGCGGCAGACGGGAACGGTCCCGTCAACGCCCTGGACGCCGCGCTGCGCAAGGCGCTGCGGGCGTTCTATCCGCAGCTGGACGGCGTCCACCTGGTGGACTACAAGGTCCGCATCCTCGACGGGAACGCGGCCACCGCGGCCCGCACCCGCGTGGTCATCGACTCGGCCGACGGCGAGCGCACCTGGAGCACCATGGGCTCCGACACGAACATCATCGCGGCCTCGGCGTCGGCCCTCGCCGACTCGCTGGAGTACGTGATCTGGAAGTCGGGCGCGGAGCTGCGCCGTCGCGACGAGCGCCACTTCACGGAGCCGGCGCCGGCCGGGGGAGGGAAGCGCTGAGCGTGCGCCGGCTCACCGCGTTCGAGAACGTCTCCCTCGACGGGTTCTTCGTCGACGCCGCCGGGGAGATGAGCTGGGCGCATGCCGGCTCCGACGACCCGGAGTTCGCCGCCTTCGTCGCCGCCAACGCGAGCGGCGGCGGCGAGCTGCTCCTCGGGCGGAGGACGTACGAGCTCATGGCCGCCTGGTGGCCGACGCCCATGGCCCGGGAGCGGGATCCCGCCGTCGCGGAAGGGATGAACGCGATGCGCAAGCACCTCGCGTCGCGGACGCTCCGCGACCCTGCCTGGGAGAACACGACCATCCTCGCCGGCGACCTGGTCGCGGCCGTCCGCGCCCTCGTGGCCTCGGACGGCCCGGACCTCGCGATCCTGGGAAGCGGCTCCGTCGTCGCCCAGCTTGCCAAAGCGGGCCTGGTCGATGTCGTCCAGCTGGTCGTCAACCCCGTCGTCCTGGGCGCCGGGCGCTCGCCGTTCGAGGGGGTGCCCCCGTTCCGGCTTCGCCTCGAGAGCACGCGGGGATTCGCCAACGGCAAGGTGGTCCTGACCTACGGCCGAGCGGACGCAGGCGGCGACGTAGACTCCGCCCCATGAGCGATCCGCGGGACCTCCGCCTCGTCCGCTGGACGATGACCACCGGCTCCTCGGGGGCGGCGCGCGCCGCCGTCGTCCTTGGCGCCGGCGACCACCAGTGGGAGGCGACCGCCGAGGCGGCGGGAGCCATCGGCGCGCTGTACGAGGCCGTGGACACGGCGCTGGACGAAGTCCTCGGCGGTCGCGTCCGGCTCGTCGCCTTCGACGTCCACGCGGTCGGCGAGACGGCCGGCGCGGACGCCCTCGTGGAGCTCACCGTGGAGCCGCCGTCGACCGCCACCGGCGAGCGTGCCGCCGGCCGGTACCCGGGGAGCGTCCGCCACGTGAACCTGGTGGCGGCCTGCGCAGAGGCCTACCTGGCGGCGATCCGGGCGCTTCTCGCCGACGAAGCCTGGGCCGGGGCCACCGAGGCCGCCGGCAACGCCCGCCTGGCCGAGCTTCGCGAACGAGCCCAGCGCGCCGGCGGCCGCGCCGAGCTCGACGAATCCCAGGCCGAGGATCTCGGCGGGGGTCTGTTCGACCGGTAGGCGGGGGCGTATCCTCGGGAGATGACGCACATCGACCGGCCTCGACGGGTGCAGAGCTGCCGGCCCCCAGCGCGGCCGACGTGGCATTCCTGGAGCGATGCTGCGAGGACCTCGACGCGTTCTTCGTCCCGCGCGACCAGGTCGCCGCCATCGTTCCGCAGGCGGGCGGGGGTGGCGTGGTCGGGCTGGTGGCCACGGTCGTCGTCTCGGGCCGGCCGGGAACATTCAGCGCCCGCGGCGAGACGATCCTGGAGGCCTACGCGAACCTGCGTGCGGCCGCACCCGAGGAGCGCGTGGCGCTCGCATTCCGGGTGCTCGTCGACCCCGGGCCCGGGCGGTGACCGACCCGGGCGCCGGGAGCGCCCCACTCGTGGCCTACTCGGGTGAGCCCGGGGCCTTCGCCGAGGACGCTGTCCGGGCGTACTTCGGGGAGAGCGTGCCGGCCCTCGCGATCGCCGGCTTCCGCGGCGTCTTCGAGGCGGTGGCGGCGGGCGAGGCCATCGCGGGCGTGGTGCCCATCGAGAACCTGGTCAACGGGACCGTCCGCGAGAACTACGACCTGCTGCTGGAGTTCCCGCTGGCGATCCGGGGCGACGTGGTCGTGCCCGTGCGCCTGTGCCTGGCGGCGCTGCCGGGCGAGACGCTGGACGGAATCGAGCGGGTCTACTCGCACATCCAGGCGCTGGGCCAGGCCGACGCGTTCCTGCGCACGCGGCCGTGGACGCTCCTCACGACCTACAACACGGCCGGGGCCGGCAAGGCCATCGCCGACCGGGGCGAGCGGGGAGCGGCTGCCGTCCTCTCGCCGCGGGCGGCGGCGCTCTTCGGCCTGCAGGTGCTGGTCGACGGGGTGGAGGGCGACCCCGACAACCGCACCCGCTTCCTCGTGGTGGCGGCAGCGGACGCCGCGCTCCCGCCGGCGCTCCCGGCCGCCATCGACGCATCCGGCGCCGCCCGCACCACGCTGGTCATGGGGATCCGCAACGAGCCGGGGGCGCTCATCCGCGCCCTCACCGTCTTCGCCGACCACGACCTCAACCTGTCGAAGCTGGAGAGCCGCCCGGCCCACGACCGGCCCTGGGAATACGTCTTCTGGGTGGACCTCGATGCCGATGCGGCGGCCCTCGCCACCCGCGAGGCTCTCGCCGACCTTGCCGAGGTCACGACCTCGCTCCGGGTGCTGGGCAGCTACCCGCGGGGCGCCGGCGGATAGGTCGACGCGCGCGCCATCCTCGCCGGCGGGCTAGGATGGGCGCCCCGAACGTGCTCCCTCCCGGAGGATCCCCTCTTGCCTCTTCGCGTCCGCCGCACTGCTCTCCGTCGAGCAGCGATCGGCCTGGCTTCCGTCGCGATCATCGTTGCCGGCTGTGGTGAGATCGCGCTGCCCAGCGGGCTCCCCTCGCTCCCGGCAGTCTCGATCCCGCCGCTCCCCTCAGTCTCGATCCCCCCGCTTCCGACACGACCGCCCACGGCCGAGCCGACGGCCAAGCCGACGCCCGAGCCGACGGCGGAACCCACGCCTGAGCCGACAGCCGAACCGACGGCAGGTCCAACCCCCGAACCGACCACAGCGCCGACCACCTCGCTGGAGCCGGAAGCGTCGGCGACCCCGGCGCCGACCGCCGCACCCACGGCGACGCCCACGCCAACCGCCAAACCCACGGCTGCCCCCACGCCCACGCCCACGCCCGTGCCAACGGCCAAGCCCACGGCGGCCCCGACGCCGACCCCGGCGCCGACCGCCGAGCCCGGCGCCGACCGCCAGCCCGACGCCGACCGCCAGCCCGACGCCGACCGCCAGCCCGACGCCGACCCCGACGCCCAGCCCGTCGCCGAGCCCCAGCCGAGGCCCCCGCCGTCACGCCGGCTCCATCCCCGCCACCCGACGGGGGTTCCGGGGGCGGACCGAGCGGCCTGGCGTTGCTCCTGCTGCTTCTGGTCGGCCTTGGCCTGCTCGTGCCGGCCGCCGTCGTCCTGTGGCGTCGCCGCCAGCCGCCCGGTCCTCCCGCTCCGCCACCCGGCTCCGCGGCTCCGCCGACCGACCCGACGCCGAACCCCGCGGCGCCGGCACAAGCCCCTGCTGCGTCAGCGCCGGGCCCCGTAGCGCCGCCGCCTGGCCCAGCTGCGCCGCCCCCAGGGGCCGCAGCGCCCCCGCCCGACGCCACGGACCCGACCATCGTCATGACCGCCATGCCGCCCGATCCCGCGGTACCGGCCGGACTCCCGGACCCGGTGCCGCCCGTCGCTCCTGGGCCTGGTTCGACACGAGCTCCCCTGGGCGGAGAACCTCCGACGCCCCCGGCGGGCTGAGCGCGGCGCCGCCAGCCCCGCGGGCCACCGCGGCGTCGTCGCGTCGTCAACCCCGCCCTGGCGTGCTCGTCACGGCGGGCGCGCCAGGCCCGCATCCACATGCCCGCGCATGGCGGGTGCGCCGGGTTGACCGCGCCGCGGTGGGCGATGATAGGGGCCACCAGAGGAGGTGACCCGGATGGCCCAGACGTTCCGCGAGGCGATGGAGGCGGCGTACGCGCTCAGCGAGCCCGCCCTGTACATCGGGGCCCCGCTCGAAGGGGCGGAGGCGCTCACGGGCCTGAAGATCCAGGTGGCCCTCTCCATGCTCAACCGGCACGGCCTCGTCGCGGGCGCCACGGGCACCGGCAAGACGAAGACCCTCCAGGGGATCGCGGGGCAGCTCTCGCGGGCCGGCGTGCCCACGTTCATCGCCGACGTCAAGGGCGACCTGACGGGCATGGCGCTCCCCGGGGACGGTGCCAACCCGAAGGTGCTGGAGCGGGCGGCCCAGCTGGGCATCGAGTTCGAGCCCTTCGGCCACCCGGTGGAGCTCCTGTCGCTCTCGGGCAAGCTGGGCGCCCAGGTGCGGGCCACCGTCTCCTCGTTCGGGCCGCTCCTCCTCTCGCGGATCCTCGACCTCAACGACACGCAGACCAGCGTCCTCTCGCTCGTCTTCAAGTACTGCGACGACCATGACCTCCCGCTGCTGGACCTTCCCGACCTGCGGACGACCCTCAAGTTCCTGGGCTCGGATCAGGGCAAGGTCGTCCTGGAGGACTACGGCGGCATCTCGCCGGCCTCGATCGGCGTCATCCAGCGCGCCCTCATCGGCCTGGAGCAGCAGGGCGCCGACGTCTTCTTCGGCGAGCCGGCGTTCGAGGTCGAGGACCTGATGCGGACCGGCCCGGACGGCCAGGGGATCGTCCACCTGCTGGAGATCTCGGACGTCATGGACCGCCCCAAGCTCTTCTCGACGTTCATGCTCTGGATGCTGGCCCAGCTCTACCACGCGCTCCCCGAGGCCGGCGACCTGCCGAAGCCGAAGCTCGTCTTCTTCTTCGACGAGGCGCACCTCCTCTTCGAGGATGCCTCGAAGGCGCTCCTCGACCAGATCGAGCAGACGGTCCGCCTCATCCGCTCCAAGGGCGTGGGCGTCTTCTTCGTGACCCAGGCGCCCACCGACGTGCCGTCGTCGGTCCTCGCCCAGCTCGGCAACCGGATCCAGCACGCCCTCCGCGTGTTCACGCCGGAGGACGCCGACCTCCTCAAGAAGACCGTGCGGACCTTCCCGATGACCGACTTCTTCGAGGTCGGGACCACGCTGACCTCGCTGGGAACCGGCGAGGCGCTGGTGACGGTCCTCTCGCCGCGTGGCGTGCCCACGGCCCTCGCGCCGACCCGGATCGCTCCGCCCGACTCCCTCATGGCCGCGCTCGCGCCCGACCAGCTGCAGGCCCGCATCAGCGCCGGCGCCCTCTACGCCGAGTACGCGGTGCCCATCGACCGGCAGAGCGCCCACGAGATCCTGTCGGCCCGGATCGCCGCTGCCAAGGCGGCCGTGGCCGGGGCCACCACGGTGCAGGGCGAGGCGGGCCTGACCCCCGCCCAGGAGCGGCGCGCCATCGAGGCCCGGGCGCGCGAGCTGGAGCGGATCCGCCGCGAGGCGGAGCGCGACGCGAAGGCCGCGGAACGCCGCCGGGCGACCGAGGAGGCCGCCGCCCGCCGCGAGGCGGAGCGGGCCGCGAAGCGCCAGCAGGACATGATCGAGGACCTCGGTGGCGGCCTGATCCGGGGCGTCTTCGGGACGCTCTTCGGCAGCTCCGGACGCCGCCGCCGCTGACCCAGCACCCACCCCACGCATCGACGACGCGAGGAGAGCCACGATGCCCGACCAGCCCGACCATTCCGGCCCCAGCCAGCCGTCCGCCACGGCGTGGCACGCCCTCTCCGTCGAGGAGGCCCTCACGGCCCAGAAGGTCGATCCGGCGGCCGGCCTCTCGGCAGCGGAGGTCGCGTCCCGCCGCACGACGTTCGGGCCCAACCAATTCGCCGAGCAGGAGTCGGAGCCCCGCTGGCGCGCCTTCCTGCGGCAGTACGCCGACGCGATGCAGATCGTCCTGCTCGTCGCCGGCATCCTCAGCATCTATCCGGTGGGTCAGCTGAACACCGGCATCATGCTGATCCTGCTGACCGTCTTCAACGCCCGCCTTGGCCTTGCGCAGGAGGGAAAGGCGGCCGCGGCGGTCGCGGCGCTCCAGAAGATGATGGTCGTGAAGGCGCGCGTCCGCCGCGACGGCGAGCTCGCGGAGATCCCGGCGGAGGACCTGGTCCCCGGCGACATCGTCGCCTTCGAAGCTGGTGACCTCGTCACGGCAGACGGCCGGATCATCTCTGCCGCCACCCTGGAGATCGACGAGGCCGCCCTCACCGGCGAGAGCCTCCCGGCGTCCAAGCAGGTCGATCCGGTGGCCGCCGACGCGCCGCTGGGCGACCGCCACGGCATGGCCTTCATGAACACGAACGTGACCCGGGGCTCCGGGCAGTTCGTCGTGACGGCGACCGGGATGAACACCGAGGTCGGCCACATCTCGGGGATGCTGCAGGTCGACAAGGGGCAGGCGACGCCCCTGACCCGCCAGATCAACACCCTGACCCAGCAGCTGCTGGTCATCGCCGGCATCTCGCTCGTCGCGTCGATCGCCATCGGCTACTTCAAGTACGGCCAGACGTTCGACGTGCTGTTCGTGACCGCGATCGCCTTCGCCGTCTCGGCCATCCCGACCGGCCTGCCGGCCGTCATCACCACGATCCTCTCGTCCGGGACCCAGGCCCTGGCGAAGGCCGGTGCCATCGTGAAGCAGCTCCGCTCGGTCGAGACGCTGGGGTCGACGTCGGCGATCAACTCCGACAAGACCGGCACCCTCACCCTCAACCAGATGACGGCTGTCGAGCTGGCGATCCCCGGCCGCCGCTACACGGTCTCCGGCACGGGCTACGGAATCGAGGGGACGATCCACCGCGTCGCGGGTGACGCGGACGTTCCGCTCGATGCGTTCCTCCTGCCGTGCGTGCTGGCCGCCGACGCGGTGGTCAAGGACGGCGAGCTCATCGGCGATCCGACCGAGGGCGCCCTCGTCGTCCTCGCCGAGAAGGGCGGCGTCAGCGCCGCCGCCACGCGCGAGGCATACCCGCGTGTCGCGACGCTGCCGTTCGACGCGGCGTACAAGATGATGGCGACCTTCCACCGCGTGAAGGACGAGGCGGGGAAGGACGTCGTGCGCTGCTTCGTCAAGGGGGCACCGGACCAGCTGCTGAGCAGGGGCGCCTTCGCGATCCTGCCCGACCTGTCCGGCGTCCGACCCGTCGACGATGAGATGCGCACGGCGTTCCTCGACGAGAACGAGCGCCTGGGGGCGAAGGGCCTGCGGGTCATGGCCACTGGCCGGAAGGACTTCGACCCGGCGACCTTCGACGCGAACGCCGATCTCCTCCCGCTGCTCGACGAGATGACGCTGCTGGCGCTCGTCGGCATCGTCGATCCTCCTCGTCCGTCGGCCAAGAAGTCGATCGCCGAAGCGCACGGCGCCGGGATCCAGGTCCGGATGATCACCGGCGACCACGCCGTCACCGCGGAGGCGATCGCCCACGACCTGGGGATCACCGGCCGCGCCATCACCGGCGCCGAGTTCCGCGCGATGAGCGACGACGAGGCGGTCAGGGAGATCGACGGGATCGGCGTGATCGCCCGCGTGACGCCGGAGGACAAGGTCCACCTCGTGGACATCCTGCGCAAGAAGGGCCACATCGTCGCCATGACCGGCGACGGCGTGAACGACGCGCCGGCCCTCAAGAAGGCCGACATCGGCGTGGCCATGGGGATCACCGGCACCGAGGTCTCGAAGGAGGCCGCGGTGATGATCCTCACGGACGACGACTTCTCCACGATCGTGAAGGCCGTCGAGATGGGTCGGGGCCTGTACGACAACCTCAAGAAGTACATTCGCTTCCAGGTGGGGCTCCTGCTGGGCTACATCGTCACGTTCCTGGGGTCCAGCATCCTCAACGTGCTCGGCGGCGTCCCGTTCGTTCCGACCCAGACGCTGTTCATGAACTTCACGGTCCAGGTCTTCCAGGCCGTCGGTCTCGGGTACGGCGCGCCCAGCGCGGGGTTGATGGAGCGCAAGCCGCGCCCGTCGGGTGAGCCGCTGCTCGGCCGCGCCCTGCTCGTCTGGCTCGCCGTCGCGGGCATCGTGATGGGCGGCGGCGCGCTCGCCGTCATCTACTGGGCTTCGAACGCGTACGACGACACGGTCGCGCGGACCATGGGCCTGATCACGTTCTCGGTCTCCAACGTCGCGTTCTCGTTCGCCACGAAGGACGAGCGGCGGTCCGTCTTCAGCCTCGACCTCCTGGGCGACCGCCCATTCCTCTACGCGACGCTGGCCTCGATCGCAACGATCGTCCTCATGACCGAGTTCGGGCTGTTCCGCCGGATCCTCGACACGACCAACCTGAACCTCGACCAGTGGGTGATCTGCATCCTCGTGGGCCTGCTGATCATCCCGGTCTCCGAGATCCGCAAGCTCGTCGTGAAGACACCCCTCGACGAGGTCCCCGCCGACGTCGTGCCGGCCGCGCCGGCGAACGCGGCAGCTTGAGGAGGAGCGAGAGCACCATGTCCACGCTCAAGGAGCTCGGCGTCGCCGAGGATCGCGTCAAGGAGATGCACCGGTTCATCGAGCCGTTCCGGGTGGAGCCGGGCCGCAAGGTCCGGCTGCCCAAGGACTTCGACCCCCGGTTCACCGCCGACTTCGTCAAGAAGAAGGACGCGGAGGAGATGCTCCAGCGCGGGGTGGACCTCCTGTCCGAGTACCAGGCGCGCCTCGCCGCGCAGGACACCTACGGGCTGCTGGTCATCTTCCAGGCGATGGACGCCGCCGGGAAGGACGGCACGATCCGCCACGTGATGAGTGGCGTGAACCCGCAGGGCGTCGAGGTCACCTCGTTCAAGGTCCCCTCGTCGGAGGAGATGGACCACGACTACCTCTGGCGCTCCGCGAAGCGCCTGCCGGGCCGGGGGACGATCGGGATCTTCAACCGGAGCTACTACGAGGAGGTCCTGGTCGTCAGGGTCCACCCGCAGATCCTGGCCGGCCAGAAGCTGCCGCCGTCCGCCAAGGGCAAGGGGGTCTGGGAGCGCCGCTTCCGCGAGATCAACGACTGGGAGCACTACCTCGTCGACAACGGGATCCGGATCGTCAAGCTGTTCCTGAACGTCTCGAAGGAAGAGCAGAAGGAGCGCTTCCTGGCCCGGATCGACGAGCCCGATCGGAACTGGAAGTTCTCGGCGGCCGACGCGCGCGAGCGCCAGCACTGGGACGACTACCAGAAGGCGTTCGCGGACGTGCTCTCGAACACGAGCACCGACTGGGCGCCCTGGCACGTCATTCCCGCGGACCGCAAGTGGTTCATGCGGGTGGCGGCCGGCGCGGTGATCCTCGACGCGCTCATGGAGATCGACCCGAAGTTCCCGGTCGTGAGCGACGCGGCGAAGGCCGACATGCTGGCGGTCAAGGAGGCGCTGCTCGCCGAAGGGTAGGGGCCCGGCCCGCCGGACGACGGACTTCCGGGGCGGCCGACGCGTGCTGCGGCCCGCCGGCCGCGGCCCGCCCGCTTCGGCCCGCCGCTGACGAACGGCAGCGCAACAGAGCGGCCGACGCCTCAGATCTCCGCGATCGAGCGCGGTGCCATCCTCGGGCCGCGGCGCGGGGCATGGATGCCGGCGGCCTCGATGAGGCGGATCACCCGGGCGCGATGGCCGGCGTACGGCGCCAGGAGCTCCAGCATCTGTTCGTCGGTGCCGCGCGGCTCGCCGGCCAGGGCCCAGCACACGGAGCGGGCCAGGTGGAAGTCGCCGACACTCACGGCGTCCGGGTCGCCCAGCGCCCGCAGGCCGACCTCCGCCCCTGTCCACGCGCCCACGAGCGGCAGGGCCTGGAGGCGTGCATAGGCGTCGGCGAGGGGCATGCCCGCGCACTCTTCGACGCGCCCCGCTCGTGCCCCCGCGAAACGGATCGCGTCGGCGCGGCGTCGCTCCAGGCCCAGCGGGTGGTAGGCATACCCGGGGAGTCCGGCCAGCGTCTCGGGCGAGGGCGGGACGCGCAGGAGCGCGGGCCGCCTCTCCGCCTCCCAGGGGCCCGGCGCCGGCTCGCCGTGGCGCCGCACGAGCGCGCCGAACGCCGTCGAGGCCTCGGCGCCGGTCACCTTCTGCTCGATGATCGCGGGCACCAGCGCCTCCATGACCCGGCGTGTCCGTCCGACCCGGATCGCGGTGTAGCGTGCTAGCAGGGTGCGCAGGAGGGGGTGGGCGCCCGCAGCCACCCGGTCGGCGAACTCGCCTGGATCGTCATCTGAGCCGACCAGCTCCGGTGCCTGCTCGATCGCCCAGGCAGCGCCGGGTCCCCAGGCTTGCGCCCGGATCTCTACGCCGGAGGGCACAAGCCGGATCGCGACCGGCCCCCCCGGCGTGCGGCTGGCGCGCCACGCCGATCCATCACGCGAGAACCGTATCGTGGGGTCGCTCGCCCCGTGGCGGTGGATCCCCAGCGTCAGGCGCAGGTCGACGGGGAAGGATGGGACGAACCGGCGCTCGAGCGGCTCCACCCGGTCAGCCTACCGCGGGCAACGTGCGCGGGCCAACGGTGGCCGCCCCGGAAGAGCGTCGCGGCGGGCGGCCCTTGCCGGGCGCCGCACCGTCGCCTATCATGTCGGTCATGCTTAGCGTCAAGATCAGCACCAAGTACCAGATCGCCGTGCCCAGCGAGGCCCGCAAGAAGCTCGGCCTCAAGGCCGGCGACCGCCTGGACGTCGAGGTCGAGGGCGACGTCATCCACCTCCGCCGGCACGTTCCCGCCGGCACGCGCCTCCTCGGGATCGGCGCGCACCTGTACGACGGGACCGACGCCGCCGAGCGGATCCGGGCGATGCGCGATGAGGACGAGGCACGCTGGCTCGAGCGCCGAGCCCAGCTGGATGCGGACATCCAGGCCGCCGGTGTCACCGACGGATCGCGCGCCTCGCACGCGGCGCGCGAGAGGCCGGGGCCGCCGCGGTGACGGTCGACGAGCTCTGCCGGCGCCATCGACGCATTGCCCTTGACGCCAACATCTTCGTGTACCTGTTCGAGGGCGACGGACCCCTCGCGACGGCAGCGGCCGCTGTTGTCGACGCGGTGTCGCTGGGCAGGGTCACGGGGGTCACGGCGTCGATCGCACTCACCGAGCTGCTCGTCAGGCCGGTCGCGGCAGGCGACGAGACGATCGCCGAGCGATATGCGGATGGAATCCTGGCGATCGAACACCTCCACGTGGTCCCAGCCACGGCCGAGATCGCCGCTGACGCAGGCTTCGTACGCGGTCGAACCGGTATGACCCTTGCCGACTCGATCCACGTCGCGACTGCACGAACGGCCGGGGCGTCCGCGTTCGTGACGAACGACCGACGGATTCGCCCGACGCCACACATCGATGTCGTCCAGCTCGCCGACATCGTCGCCTGACCGCCTGACCGCCTGACCGCCTGGCCGCCGCGTCACCGAGTCGCGTGACGGCTGCCTGCGGCCGCGCGGGCGCGTGGGTCAGCCGCCCACGCGAACGATCCAGCGGCCGCGGGCGCGTCCGGCCAGGATCCCGTCGAGGGCCTCGCCGAGCGTCTCCAACGTGACCTCGGCAAGGCCTTCGCCCAGGCCGTTGGGCCGCAGGTCCGTGGCGAGTCGCTCCCAGACCCTCTGGCGCTCGACGATCGGCACCTGGGCGGAGTCGATCCCGATGAGGGCCACGGACCGCAGGATGAACGGAAAGACCGTCGTCGCGAAGCCCGGCCCCCCGGTGTTCCCGGAGCATGCCACCGTCCCGTCGCGACGGAGCGTGCGCAGGATGTACGGAAGTGCCGCCCCACCGACGCAGTCGACCGCGCCGGCCCAGCGCTCCCCCTCGAGCGGCTTGGGGCTCGCGGCCGTCACCTCCTCGCGGGAGAGGATCGCCGCAGCGCCCAGGGCGCGAAGTCGCTCGCGCCTCGTCGGCCTTCCCCGTCGCCGCCCAGACCTCGTAGCCGCGCCCGGCCAGGATTCCGACCGCGGTCGAGCCGACCCCGCCCGACGCGCCGGTCACCAGCACCGGCCCCGTGCCCGGGGCCAGGCCGCGCTCTTCGAGCGCGATGACCGAGAGCGCGGCGGTGAAGCCGGCCGTGCCGAGCGCCATCGCCAGCCGCAGGGTGAGGCCCGCCGGCAGCGGCACGACCCATCCGGCCGGGACGCGCTGGTACTCGGCGTAGCCGCCGTGGCGGCCCACGCCCAGCTCGTAGCCGTGGACCAGCACGGCCGACCCGACCGGGATCGCCGGATCCGCGCTCGCCAGGACCTCGCCGGCGAGGTCGATCCCGGGGATCAGCGGGTCAATCCGGGCGACCTTCCCGTTGGCGATCGTCGCCAGGCCGTCCTTGTAGTTGACGCTCGACCAGCCGACGCGGATCTCGACCTCGCCCGGCGGCAGGTCGACCTCGGCGAACGGGCGGACGCCGCGCACGACGCTCTCGCCCTGGCGGGTGGCGACGACGGCGCGGAAGGAGGCGGGAATGGCGGTCATGAGCGGCTCCGGCGGTGGGGCGCTCCAGGCGGATGGGGGAGATGCGGGGCGTCGGCCGCCATCATGGCCGAAGCGCGGGGTCGCGTCGGCGAAGCCTGAGGGATCGCCGGCCGCGTCGTGGGACTCGGCCCGGCCCTGTCGAATGGCCGGGCCGCGGGCCTGGACGGTCGGCGCGCCGGGGCACCCAGCACCATGCTCGAAGCGGGTGAGGCGTCGGCGATGGGACCAAGGTACCGGGGCGCGCCCGTCGGGCGTCCCATATCCCGCGGACCCCCGCGTCCGGTCCAATACCGGCGACGGCTCGGACCGCGCGCCATCGCCGGCGCGACAGCATTCCGGGCTTCATGCGGGGCGCCCACGCCCCCCACCCAGAAAGGGAGACGGATGGACCAGACGGCCCTCGCCCACGCGCGCCCTCGGCGCCGCCGCCGCCGCTTCGCGGCGCTCCTCGCGCTCGCGCTC
Source organism: uncultured Chloroflexia bacterium (assembly GCA_963810065.1). Classification (GTDB taxonomy): domain Bacteria; phylum Chloroflexota; class Limnocylindria; order Limnocylindrales; family CSP1-4; genus CTSoil-043. The sequence continues at coordinate 578,048 of CAWELX010000007.1, forward strand.
GTGAGCGGCTCGCTCGGCGCAGGTGCCCTCTCGCTCGCGATCTTCACCGATTCGCAGGCGGTGACGGGCAATGCGTTCGCGACGGGCTCGATCGACATCTCGACGGCCCCGGCCACCGCGCTGTTCAACGTCTCGAACATGATGCCGGGCGACACGACCACCCAGTCGCTCGTCGTGAACAATCTCGGCACGGGAGAGCTCCGCTACGCCATGGCGACGAGCGTCGTGAGCGGTCCGAGCCTGGCGGGCCAGCTCCAGCTGACCGTCAAGACGCTGGGCACCAGCTGCGCCGCCTTCGACGGCGCGTCCGTCGTGGCCGCCGGCGCCCTGAGCGCCGCGGCAATCGGCAGCAACACCCAGGGCGCCCAGGCCGGCGACCGGACGCTCAACGGGCTCACGAGCGAGACTCTCTGCTTCCGGGCCAGCCTGCCGCTGAGCACGGGCAACACGTTCCAGAACAGCACCACGAGCGTGACCTTCACGTTCGACGCGGAGCAGGTCGCGAACAACCCGTAGGGCTCGGTCGCGACGAGAGGCCCATGGCCGGTCAACCCGGCCGTGGGCTCCCAGGATCTTCCATCGATCGCCGATCGGCCTGACGAACCGGGGACCCCGCGATGACCGCCATCCGCTGGACACGCCGCGCGCTCGATGCGCTCCTGCTCGCCGCCATGCTGGTCGTCGCGATCACGGCGGGGATCACGCTGCTCGCGCCGGTCCTCGGGGGGCGAGCGCTGGTGATCGGCGGCGGCTCGATGGAACCCACCATCGGACGCGGCGCCCTCGTGCTCGCCCTCCCGGCGCGCGACGGCGCCCCCGTCGTCGGCGACGTCGTCACCGTTCAGCAGGGTGGATCGACGCCCTACACGCACCGGATCGTCCGGCTCGCCGAGATGGACGGCGTCCCCTACGTGGAGACGAAGGGCGACGCCAACCCGGGGCCGGACCCGGCGCTGGTCCCGGCCGCCGCGATTCTCGGCACGATCGTCCTGAGCCTCCCGCTCCTGGGCTACCTGTCACTCGTGCTCGGCACGGCGGCTGGCCTCGCCGGCTTCCTCGCCCTGTGCGCAACCGCGCTGCTGCTCACCTGGGTGCTGGAGGACCTGGAGGACGAACGCCTCGTGGTGGCCGCGACGGCGGGGGAAGCGGACCCGGCCCGCGCGGGCCGCACGGGTGCCGGCGCTCCCGACTCCGTTCCGGCGACCGCGGCCTCCATCGCGGCCGCTACGGGCACGCTGGGGGCGGCAGGCACCATGGGCCAGGGCCTCTTCTCTGCCCTGCCGGCGTTCGCGACACCCTCGTCGCCCACCCACGTGCGGACGAGCGGCCGGGCCCGCGATCCGGGGACGCCCGTGCTGCTCGAGGTGGACCGCCGGAACCCGCGTCGCCGGGGCCTCGTGACCACACCCCATGCCTCGGAGGAGCCGTCAACGCCCGACCGCCCCGACGGCCAGGGCAGTCCCGGCGGCCGGGCCGGAGACCTCGCCGCGTGAGCAGTCGTATCGCGCGACGCCGGGCATCGCGGGCGCCCGCGCGCACGATCCGGGTCGTTCCGCGCTCGGCGCTGGCCGAACGCGCGGGCCTGGCAGCCGCCGTCGAGGCGAGCGTGCCGGCCATCCCGCGGGCACGCCGGTCGGCGGTGCGCCGCCGCCTGGTCGCGCTCCTCGCCGCCGGCCTGCTGGTCGGGGCCGCGGCCATGACCGTGGCAGGAGCCCGGGTGGTGCTCGCCAGGTTCACGGACAACGCGACGCCGGCATCCAGCTCGTTCGCCACCGGGACCTGGGTGACGTCCACCAGGTGGTACCTGCACAACAACCCGACGCCACCGGTCGCCAACACCGCGGCCCAGTTCAACCTCGCCCTCGACGCCACGGCGCCGACCGCCACGACCCTCTACAACTACGACACGAACTGCGAGAGCCGCGCCGGCCGGTCGATCAACCGAAACACGGGTCTCGTCAGCGAGGCCACCACGTGCCGCTACGCGACATGGCGCTCGGCGGCCCTGGGCGCGGCACGGACGCTGAACGGCACGGCGACCCTGGCCGTGTGGGCCCGCAAGACCACCGCCACCGGCACGAACCCCACGTTGCGGGCCTTCCTGCGCGTGTTCGACCCGGCGACCTCGCTCTACACGGAGCTGGGCACCGCCAACGTGACCGTGACCACGGAGCCGACCGCTACCTGGGCCCCGTACAGCCTGACCTGGTCGCTGGCCAGCGTGGCGGTCCCGGCCGGCCGGCGCATCGAGATCAAGGTCGTGACGACCGGCGGGACTCGCAACGTCGAGATCGCCCACGACACCAGCGCGTACCCGGGATCGCTGACCCTGCCCTGACGGGCCGCGGGACAGCGGGGCGACTCAGCGGAGCCAGGCTGCCCTGAGGCCGAGGCTGAGCCCGGGGCTGGCGGCGTTGGCCGACGCTCGGAGCGTGTAGCGTCCCGCGCGCAGCGATGAGATCTCGATGCTCGCCGCGCCCACGCCCGACCCCTTCGCGACCGTGCGCCCGGAGGCGTCCACCAGGCTGACGACGACGCCGGACGCACCCGGTCCGGTGACGCGGGCGACGAGCGGGCTCTGCCTGGCGAGCGTCACGGACCGCGCCAGCGACCGCGCGGTCGCCGTCATCGTGAGCGTGGCGCTGATCGTGCCGGCCGGGCGCTGGTTCGCCACGAGCACCCGGACGGAGGCCGAGCCGACCCGCAGGCCGGCGTCAGTCCCGTACGCCGCCCACGTGTGCAGCCCGTCGGCGACGCCGGTGGATGCCCAGGTGATCGACATGCCGGGCGCACGGCGAACGTACATCGGGTGACCGTCCCGGTAGACGCGGACGGCGACGATCGGCGATGCGTCGGTCACGGTCGCCCGGATGGAGACGGTGCCGCGAACGAGCGTGGCGCCGGTGATCCCGGTCCATGCGACGGTCGGGTCGGCGCCGTCAGCGTCGGGTGCGGCGACCAGGGCGACGGCTGCGCCGGCCTGCAGGAGCCCGGCCCCGGTCTCCGGGTCGGGCCCCGCGGTGCCCAGGTCGACTGCAGTTCCGATGAGCGCAGTCTCCACCTCGTCGGCCGTGAGCCACGGATTCCGGGAGAGGACGAGGGCCGCGGCCGCAGCCACCATCGGCGTCGCCATGGACGTCCCGCTCTCGTAGAGATAGGACTGGCCGGAGGAGGTCGGGTAGGTCGACAGGACGCACGTGCCGGGCGCTGCCAGGTCCACCTCCGGTCCGGTGTTGCTGTAGGAGGCGTGACGGAGGCCGATCCGCGGCGCCGCGCAGCCGTCCGGGCGCCCGTCGAGGTCCGCGTCCCCGGCGGGATCGCGGTCCTCCAGGGCGGCCACCGCGACCACCGGGGCGTAGGCAGCCGGCTGGAGGACGCCGTCGGTCAGCCCCTGGTTCCCGGCGGCCGCGACGACCACGACGCCGTGGGCGCGCGCGTCGTCGATCGCGGCGTCGATCGCCAAGCTCGCCTCGCTGCCGCCGAGGCTCATGTTGATCACGCGGGCTCCGCGGGCGACGGCCCACGCGATCCCTTCGGCGACGGACGTATCCCAGATATCGCCGTTGAAGTCCATGACCTTCACGGGCATCACGAAGACCCGTGGGGCGATGCCGGCAACACCCCGGGCGTTGTCGGACGCGGCTGCGACGATTCCCGCGACGTGGGTGCCGTGGCCTGCTTCGTCGGTCGGGTTGCTGTCGCCGTCGCCGATGTCGGTCCCGACAACGAGGCGACCGGCGAGGTCGGGGTGGGTGAGGTCCGCGCCGGTGTCGACGACGGCGACGACGATCTCGGGCCGGCCGCGCGTCAGCGCCCAGGCGGAGCGCGCCCCGATGACGTCGGGCGCCCACTGCCAGGGCCAGTACGTGTCGTTGGGCGCCGGAACCGGCGTGGGCGTCGGATCGGCAGCGGGTGCGAGCTGGACCGGCGAACCGGCATCGGGCGCCGCGGTCCGGCCCGGTGCCGGCGTGGGGGTCGGGCCGGGCGACGGCGTGCTGGTGGCGCCCGGGTCGGCCGGCGGGGGCGTCGGGTCGGCCGTGGGCAGCGGCGCCGGCGCGGTGCTCGGCGCCGTCGATGGCGACGCCGTGGCGCCGGCGCCGGGCGTTGGCACGGACGTCGGGTCGGCGGTCGGCGGCGGAGTCGGCTCAGCTGGCGGCGGAGTCGGCTCGAGCGCGGGAGCGGGACTGCCTGTGGCGCCTGTGCCGGGCGTCGGGGCGAGCGTGGGGGCCGGCGTCGACTGTGCCACGGGCGTCGCCGCCGGGTCCTCGACGATCGTCAGCCGGACGGGCGTCCAGGCGGCAAGCACGCCGCGGACATGCCGGAAGTCGCGGCCAAGGGCCGTCAGGCGGGCCCGGCCTCGTCCATCCACGCGAGCGGCCCGCTCCGTGGCCGCGGCCATCGCGCGGGCCTCCTGGGCCCCGGTGCCGGCGGCCGCCAGGTCAGCGGCCACGTACTGGGCCGTGCGCAGGTCGGGGTTCCACGCGACGCGCGCGAGCCCCCGGGAGGCAGCCATCGCGTCCGCTGCCCCCGGGCCGACGCCCGGGCCAAGGGCCACGAGGAGGCTGGTCGGGAGGTTGCGCAGCGGCCCCTCGCCGTCGGCGACGCCGTCTGCCGCGGGCGACATGCGCGCCTCGGGCGCGCCAGGGTCCTGGCTCCCGGCAGCCGGGGCGGCCACCGAGGCGAGCAGGACGGCGCAAAGCCCAGCACGGATTAGGAAGGAGCGCGGAACGAAGGGATGCACGCACGAAGGATGCCACGGCCGCCCTGAACGGGCCATGACAGGCGGCCTAACGGCGACGAGCGCGGTGCGCGACGGCACCGAACCGCGCGGAGTCGTGCGGGACCGCGATCTCCGTGCGGCACATGGGCCCTGCCGGGCCGGGGCAGGTGCCGGTGGCCACGGGGCCGCGGGTCCGTTGGTGCGGAGATCAGCCGGGGATCGCCGACGACGCTATCGAGCTGGTCGACGCAGGGCCGGCAGGAGCCAGGTGGTCAGGGTCCCGGCAACCAGCCCGAGCACGAGCCCGGTCAGGTTGTCGATGACGTCGCCGGATTCGCAGGAGCGGCCCAGGATCGGGAGTGACAGCTGCGCCAGCTCGATTGCCAGCGGCAGGACTGCCGCCACGGCGATCAGCCCGGCAGTCCGTCGCGATCGTGGAAGAAGACCCAACGAGATGCCCAGTGGGATGAACAGGAGGACGTTGCGGCTCGTGTCGTTCATCGAGAGGAGCCGCTGCAACGGTGCGAGCCCGGTTCGCGCCAGGTCGCAGGCCCGCGCGCTCGGACTGTCGATGTCGAAGGTCCCGCGGAGTGGTGCAAGCGTCGCCGACACGACGATGCCGATGCTCACCACCAGCAGCCAGGCGACCACGGGTCGCGTGTCGAGCGATCGGGCCAGGCGCCGGCTCACGAGGGCCCCCACGATCGCGAAGAGGACCGTTCCAGGGAGCAGCCACGCGAGGGCGTTATAGCCGGGCAACACGTTTCGCCTCTCCCTGTTCGTGGGGGACGCACGGTACCGCGGGAGGCACCGCGGGAGGTCCGAGCATATCGGGATCCTGGGAATGCCGCGCGCGGCGACGGGCGCGCCCGGCGTCCGGGGTGGATCTGACGCGTCGCGGGTGGGGCGGGCGACCCGCTACGCCCGGCGGGGGCCCGACGCGGCGCTTCACCGCATCGCCGAGCCCGCGGCGCCGACGGACTGGCCGCGCTGGACCGACAGGACGTCGCGCGCGCCGATGCGATCGACGAGGGCACTGTCGCCGGCCGGAACGTCCCGTTCCTGCGCGCCAACGAACTCCATCAGGGCAGCTCGCAGGTCGTCGTCGTCGTCCCCCGTGGCCAGGGCGAGCATCTCGCGCACGGCATCGCGCACGTTCCGCCGTGGCGGCGGCGCGATGGCGCGGAGGACCTTCGCGCTCGACGTGGGCTCCACTTCCTCGGCCGCGTAGAAGAGCTCCTCGTGGAGCTTCTCGCCCGGACGGAGCCCCACGATCTGGATCGGCTGGCTCTCGGCGTCGCGGCCCGCCAGGCGGATGAAGTCGTGAGCGAGGTCCAGCACGCGGACCGGCTCACCCATGTCCAGGACGAAGAGATCACCGTCCCGGCCCAGCGCCGCCGCGTCGAGGATCAGCCAGGAGGCCTCGGGGATGGTCATGAAGAAGCGAGTCATGTCCGGGTGCGTGATCGTCAGCGGCTGGCCCTTCTCCATCTGCTCCTGGAAGATCGGGACGACACTCCCCGTCGAGCCCAGCACGTTGCCGAAGCGGACGGACACGTAGGGCCGCCCGGTCCGGTGGGCGGTGTCCGCGACGAGCATCTCCGCGATGCGCTTGGTGGCGCCCATGATGCTGGACGGCCGGACCGCCTTGTCGGTCGAGACGAGGACGAAGCGCTCAACGTCGGCCTCCGCCGCGGCGTCGAGGAGAGCCAGCGTCCCACCGATGTTGACGTGGGCGGCGTCCGACGGGTGTTCCTCCATCATCGGCACGTGCTTGTAGGCGGCCGCGTGGAAGATCACGCTCGGAGCTTCCTCGGCGATGAGTCGGCGCATCGGAGCGCGGCTCACCACGTTCGCCAGGTGCACCCGCAGCTCGCCGCTGCCGCGCCCGCGCTGACGACGTGCCTCGAGCTCGCGCTGGACCATGTAGAGGGGGCTCTCCGCGCGGTCCACGAGGACGAGCCGGCGCGGCCCGAGGGCGAACACCTGGCGCGCAAGCTCCGACCCGATGGACCCGGCGCCGCCGGTGATGACCACCGTACGGTCGCGGATGATCTCCTCCACGCCGGCGGCATGCTCCGTCACCATGGGCCGGCGCAGGAGGTCCTCGACGCGGACGTCACGCACGCGGTAGGCATCCACCCGGCCGTCCAGCAGGTCGGACATCGAGGGCACCGTGCGCACCTCCAGCTGACGGGCGAGCGCTGCATCGACCACGCGCCGGACGGCGGTCCCGGCTGCGCTCGGCATGGTGATCAGGAGGACCTGCGCCTTGGTCTCGGCGACGGCACGGTCCAGCTGGTCCAGGCCACCGTGCACGCGCAGCCCGCCCACGATGTCGCCTGCCAGCGTCGGGTCGTCGTCGAGGAAGCCGACCGGCACGACGCCGGCATCGGGATGTCGGCGGGCCGAACGGGCCACCTGGACTCCCGCGTCGCCCGCCCCGTACAGCAGCGTGGCGCGGCGGTCGCTCGCCGTCTCGCTGGCGGCGGTGGGCGCCGCGTCCGAGGCGGCCCGGATGCCGAACCGCACGCCGCCGAGGATGGCCACGCTCAGGAGCAGCTCGATGATCCAGAACGAGCGGGGGAAGCCGTTCGCCCACGTGCCGCCACCGAGATACGACGAACCGTAGAAGAGGAGCAGGCTGATGGCGGACCCCAGCATCACCGCAGCGACAATTCGCGCGAGGTCGGGGACGCTGGCGTAACGCCAGCGGCGGGCGTACAGGCCGCCCCCGGTGTTCGTGAGCGTGCGAACCGCGAGCAGGAGGCCCACGACGAGCGGGAATGCCGGGAGCGAACACGGGCCCGCTGATGCGATCGAAGCGCAGCGCGACCGCGAGGTACGACGCGAACACGATCCCGACGAGATCGACGGCCAGCAGCTGCGGTCCACGCAGGCGGCTCGCCAGGCCGACGATGCCCCACTCCATCCTGGAGAGAGGCACCCGCAGGGCCTTCCGTCGGCGCGCCATGAACGGCGGCAGCAGCCGTGTCGGGGGCAGCGATCTCGGGATACGGCGGTCGGCCAATGGATCCTCGTGTGCAACTGGAAGGCTCAACAGCGGCGCCGCGGGGATCCGCCGACCCCCCGGTGCGGTCCTCAGACGCTACCCCAACTGGCGTCCGCCGCCTAGTACCAATGGACCCCCTCGCGAAGGTCCGCCCGTTCGACACGGTGCGCCCGGGCAACAGAGTCTTGCGTCGGAGCCGGGTGTCCGGCCTTGATGGGGTGGCCGAGGCAGTGATGGAGGGCGCCTCCCCGGACGTTCGGGTGGTGTGGCTGGTGCCGGCGGAGAGGCCCGGCTTCGCCCAACGGTGCCTGGAGGTGGTGCGGTTGACGGGTTCCGATCCGAGGGCCGATGATCGCAGCCACCCCATCCGTCGTGAGCGCCCCGCTTCCGGGGCAGAGAGTAGGAACCGTGGAACTGCGGCGCCAGATCGCCATCGCCCGCGCCTGGCTCCCGCTCCTCGTGGCGGGCACCCTGCTGGCAGCCGGTGCGGCGTTCCTGTTCACGAGCAGCCAGCCCCAGGTCTACCAGGTCTCGGCGAACCTTCTCCCGGAGCAGCTGCTGCCGGCCGCAAATCCCAACTACAACGACGTCTCGGTGAGCCGCCTGGTCAGCCTCACGACGAACTACGCGTTCATCGCCAAGAGCAACGAGTTCCTCTCGAACGTCGGGCAGGAGCTCGATCCCAAGGTGGCGGGCATCGACCTCGCCAAGCGCGTGGACGTGTCGGTCAACACGGACACGGCGGGATTGAAGGTCACGGCACGGGGCGGAACCCCGGAGGCGGCCGCCGCGCTTGCGAATGCCGTCGCCCTCGCGATTCAGGCCAAGTCGGCGGTCGTGGCGAACGACGATACCCTGGTAGCGCAGATGGCCACGGTCCGCGTGCGCCTGCTCCAGGCAACCGCAGAGTACGAGCGCCTCCTCGCACTCCCCCTGCCTCGCAAGACCGCCGACGAGCTAAACCTTGCGAATTCGCTGGCGCTCGTCCACGAGCTGACGACGGTCTACGACTCCCTGAATGCCTCGCTTGCCAAGGCAAACAGCGGACTCGTCGTGGTCGACCCGGCGGATCCCCTGGTCGCCCTGAAGATCGCCCCGCTCACGCTCTACTACACGTTGCTGGCGGCCGTCGCCGGCCTGCTCATCGCGGCCGGGATCGCCTCGCTCATGGAGTACCTCGACGACCGGATCAAGGACCCCGACGCGGTCCAGGGAGCCACGAATCTCGGCACCCTGGGGGCCATCTCGCAGATGAAGGGCGACAAGGGTCGGAGCGAGATCTACCGGCTGGCCACGCTCCTGTATCCGCGATCCGCGGTGGCGGAGGCGTACCGCACGCTCCGGACGAACATCGAGTTCGCCGCCGTCGACCGGCCGCTCCAGACGCTGCTCATCACGAGCTCGACTCCCGGCGAGGGCAAGACCATCACCGCGGCCAACCTTGCCGTCGTGTTCGCGCAGGCCGGCCGTCGCGTCCTCCTCGTGGATGCCGACCTGCGGAAGCCCGGTGTGCACCTCGCATTCGACCTGCCCAACACGCACGGCCTGACGACCCTGCTCCGCGGTGACGAGATGAGCCTGGATGCCATCGCCCACACGACGGACCAGGCGAACCTGCGGCTCCTGACCTCCGGCCCGCTGCCGCCGAACCCGGCCGAGCTCCTGGCGTCGCAGCGGATGCGCACGGTCCTCGGGCGCCTCACGGCCGGCGGCGACCTCGTCATCTTCGACAGTGCCCCGCTCCAGGCGGTCACGGACTCGGCCATCCTCAGCTCGTTCCTGGATGGCACCGTGTTCGTGATCGACGCCGCCAAGAGCCGTCGCCAGACCGTTCGCCAGGGTCGTGAGGCGCTCACCAAGGCGGGGGCAAACGTCCTGGGAGCTGTTCTCAACCGCGTCCCTTCGGAGGTCCCCTCCTCGTACCACGACTACTACGGCGACAGCTACGGTGCACCGGGGGAGACGGATCGGCCTGCGCCCGGGCCTGCGAGGACCACGACGGGGTGATCGGCCGGGGGCCCGACTCGACCTCGTCGACGACCATGGCGACGCGAGGGATCGCCGCAAGCTGATCGGAGCTGCCTGGCGCGATGTCGAGCGCGATCACTCACGCTGACATGACGGTCGCGACCGCGGCCGCACCGGAGCACGCCCCGTCCGTGCCCAGCGGGTGGTCGGCCCGCGCCGCGATGCTCGGAGACGCCCGGACCCTCGGCGCCGGCCTCGCGATCTCGGGAGCGATCGTCGTGGGGATGTACCTCGAGTCGCAGATCCTGATCATGCTCGGGGCGCTGGCGGCGATCGTCGCGGGCATCGCGGCTCCGGCGGTCGGGCTGGTCGTCGTCGCCTTCATGGGCCCGCTCAGGCCCCCTCCGGTCATCCCTGCCCCCGGCTTCAACCTGGTGCTGGTCGCCGCGATCCTGGTCGGGTGCCTCTACCGGCTGCCCGTCCAGTCGACCCGCGTGCGCACGAGCGCGCCGCTGCTCCTGCTGCTCGCCTACGCCCTGTACGTGTTCGCCCAGCAGCTGCCGCTGATGCTCGGCGGCTACGCCGGCGAGCAGGCTCACGACATCGGGTTCCTGTTCTTCCAGCTCCTGGCGGGGATCGGCGCGATCATCGCCGCCGGGTTCGTCCTGCGGGGCCGGTCCCCGAACCCGGTCCTCATCGCGCTGCTCCTGTCCGCGGTGTTCGCCGCGGGCCTCGCGATCCTCACCGCGGACGGCGACTCCGGCAGTCGCCTGGCCAACCTCAGGCCGCCGTCGGATGTCGCCAGCCGGGCGACCGGACCGTTCGGCAACCCGAACTCGTTCGGCCAGTTCCTCGCCTACGCGTGCACCCTGGCTGCCGGCTGGTTCGTGTGGACGAGATCCTCCCGGGTTCGAGCCGGACTCCTCGTGGCGGCCGGCGTGATGGCCTACGCGCTCTCGCTGTCGCTCTCCCGGGGAGCGGTCGTCGCCCTGCTCTCCGGCCTCGTCGTGCTCGCGTTCACTCGCAGTCGCAGGACGGGGCTTGTCGCCGTTGGAGTGGCGTTGGCCCTGGGGATCGTCGGCTACCCGTTGTTCGTCCAGCTGCGCCTCGCGACCGAGGCCGGGTCTGCGTCGGCGGCGGCCGCGGCGGAGCTGGCATCCAGCGACGAGGCACGGCTCGGTGCCATCCTCGCGGGGCCGGCGCTCTTCACCACGTCGCCGATCTTCGGCATCGGGTTCGGCCAGTACAAGTACGTGAGCGCCCTCGTGAGCGACGAGGGGGGCGGCCTGGTCGCCCACAACTGGTACGGGACCGTCCTCGCGGAGCAGGGTCTCCTCGGGATCGTCCTCTGGATGCTCATGCTGATCGCGGTCGCTGCGTGGCTCCGGGCGCGTCCTCCGCGCCCGCGATCGATGGGTGGGGCCATGCTCGGCGCTGCCGCCGTCGGCTGCATGTTCCTGGAGCCGCCCACGTCGTTCCAGACGGCGGTCGTGCCGGCCCTGGTGCTGACGGCTGCGCTCGTCGCCAACTGGACCGGGCGCGCGGACGCACCGGTCGCGGAGACCGGCCGGCCGCCGCCGGAGCAGGTTCATCGACCCGGCCGGCCGGTGACGCCGTGAGCCGGCGGGCGGATCCAGCGGTGATCCGCGCCGAGGACCCACGGCCCACGTGCGCCTGACGATGCCCCACCGATCCGGCGGCGGGGCGGCCCCGATGAGCCGGGCCCTCCGTGTCGCATTCCTGGCGCCGTCGCTGCACCCGGGAGGTGCCGAGCGCCAGATGCTGATCCTCGCGGCAACCCTGCCGCGAACGGAGTTCGACGTTCGGTTCGTGGTCCTGTCCGAGCCCGGTGCTCTCGCCGCCGAGGCGGAGGCCCTGGGCGTGCCGGTCCACGTCCTGGGCCTCGATCGCGACGCGTGTCGCCGGTTCACGCCTCGCTGCCTGGCGACCCTCGCGCGCGCCGTTCGCAGGTACGTTCGCCTCACCCGCGACGTCGACGTGGTCGACGCATGGCTGGTTCCGGCCTACACGTTCGCGGGCGTGATCCAGCCGGTCGCCCGGGTCCCCGTGCTCCTGGCGGGGCGCCGCTCCGTGCTCGACGTCGCGCGAACGCGGACCTGGTCCCGGGAGGCGGCTGGGAGGCTGGCCATGCGCCACGTGGATGGGGTGGTCGCCAACTCCCAGGCTGCCGCGAACCAGGCACGGGCCAACGAGCGTGTCGATCCCGCCAGGATCCACGTGATCAGGAATGCCGTCCGCCCGATGGACATGCCTGCCGCGGGCCGTGTCGAGCTTCGGCGCGCCTGGGGCTTCGGCGCGCAGCACCTCGTGGTTGGGTGCGTGGGCAACTACAAGCACGGGAAGGGCCAGCAACTGCTTCTCGAGGTCGCCACCGACCTTCGCGACCGGCAGCCGGCCCTTCGCTACGTGCTCGTGGGCGACGGCCCGCTCCGGGGATCGCTGGAGGGCGAGATCCGGCGTCGGGGCCTGGAGTCGATCGTGATCCTCCACTCTGGCGAGCAGGACGCCCGGCGCGTGTACGGAGCCTTCGACATCGCCGTCCAGACCTCCGACAGCGAGGGTCTGCCGAATGCCGTCCTGGAGGCGGCGGCAGCGGGGCTTCCGATCGTCGCCACCGCGGTCGGTGGCACGCCGGAGATCCTCACCGCCGAAGAGGATGGGATCCTCGTCGCGAGCGGCGACCGGAGGGCGCTCGCCCAAGCGATCGGGAGGCTGGCGGACCAGCCGGCGCTGCGACTCCGCCTTGGCCGGGCGGCACAGCAGCGGGTGCAGGCCTTCTCGCCCGCGACGCTGGCCGACCAGACAGGCTCCCTGTACGTTCAGCTCGTCGCCGCGTCGCGACGACGCCGGAGGCGATGACCCTTCGGTCAGGCGCGGTCTCCGCCCTGCAGCCGCCACTCCGTGGGCAGCGCGGAACGGAGCGACTCGCCGGTCGCGTCGTCGCGCGCATCGAGAAGCGTGATGGAGCCGGGCTTGACCTGCATGCCGAGGTCGGCGCCGGCCCGGGCAATCCGCGCATCGACGCTGAACAGGAACAGCTGCCGTCGTGCCCGGACCGCCCGCGCCAGGAGCGCAGCCAGGGCGGCCTCCGGATCCGGGCCGACGAGCCACAGCACCCGATCGGATGCCGCGGAGCGCTCGACGAGGCAGTGGCAGCCGGCCACGGTCAGCCGCTCGACGGGCAGGGGCCGGTCGAGGAACTGCGACGCCCAGACCCTCGCCGACGGGTAGACGGGGTACGCGCCCGAGCCTTCGCCCGCCCAGCGCAGATGGGCGCGGAACAGGTCGTCGACCGACAGGTCGTCCGGCCCGACCGGGGGCGTCCCGGTCGGCGCCGGCGTCTCCGGTCCTGACATGACGTACGACGTCGGGACCTCGAGGCTGCCCGCGGCCACGAGGCGCCGTCGGCTGGCATTGTCGGCGGTCACGAAGGCGATCAGCAGCGACCCGCCGCGCGTGACCACGAGACGCCTGGACTCGACGATCATCCGGGAGAAGGACCCGTGCCCGCGCGCTTCCGGGAGGGTCCACGAGCCGGACATGATCCCGACGACGAGCTCGCTCTCCCCGTGGCGCACGACCCGGTACGCGACGGCCGAGCCGGCGACGATCTCACCATTCGCACGCAGGACGAGGAGGTCCGCCGCCGCGGCGCCGACCTCCCGCTCGAAGTCCCAGCGGTAGGCGGCGCGGTCGCCCCAGGCCCCGAAGCAGCGGTTCAGGCCGGCGAGGTAGTCGTCCTGCACGCCGGACGGGTTGACCTCGAGCTCGAGATCCATCAGGAGATCCCGGGCGGATCGGGGAGATGCCCCGGCTGTGCGCGGGCCCGCTCGGCCACCTCGGCCATGGTCGCGAACCACAGGCGATCACCCAGCCGATCCTCGAGCTGCGAGAGGACCACGTCGAGGTAGTTGCGGTAGAGCGCATCCAGTCCGTCGAGCATGACGTGGCCGAACGCCACCTTGACGATGTGCGCCTTGATGCCCACCAGCCCGCCGGCTTCCGCCAGCTGGAAGGCGCGGTCCACGGGGCTCGTCGCCGAGAAGTTGGACGGCACGTGGATGAGACGGCCACCGAACACCGGGGCAGGGTGCAGCAGCGGGACGCCATGCAGGCCCGACATCGCGGTGCTGGCATCAGCGGCGACCGGCGTGACCAGGTCGCGGGCCGAGGCCACGTAGTCCAGCCCCGCGTCAGCCATGGCCGCGGCCAGGTCCTCGGAGACCTCCCAACCGGGCGGGGTCATGCCGCGGGGCCGGGGCAGGCCTGCATCCTCGAAGATCGCCACTCCCTGGCGCAGCATGGCCGTGCACTCGGTCCGGCTCCGGCGCTGGAACTCGACCGGGATCCGCAACCCCCGGTTGACGTGGTGCAGCCCATGGAGGCCGATCTCGGTCCGGGGCAGCTCGCGAAGATAGGTCACGAACTCCGGGTGGCGATCGAGGCGCATCGTGCCGGCCGGCAGGGTGGGGGCGAGCATCAATCGGTCGCGGACGCGCGGGACGCGGGCGAGGGCGCGACGCGTGGGGAACGGCGAGAGCTCGCGCCAGTCCGGCACGGTGAAGAGCGTGATGTGCAGGCGCGGATGGCGCTCCAGGAGCCACGCCACGTGCCCCAGCGCCCCCCGGGCCAGGTCGCCACCCGCCTCGTACGCATCCGACGACCGGCCGGGGTGGATGTCATCGATGCTCAGGGTGACCGCGGCGTCGAACTCGGCGGGCAGCCAGGACGCTCTCATGCGATCGCGGGCCGTTCGGCGAGCAGGTCCCGGTACAGGGCTTCGTGGCGGGCAACCAGGGTCCGCAGCTCGTAGCGCTCGACCATTCGCGCCCGGCCCTGCAGCCCCATCGCCCGCGCCTCCTCGGGATGGTCCAGGATCCGGTCCATCGCCCCGGCGAGAGCATCGACGTCGCCGACGGGCACGACGATGCCTGCGCCGGGCGTGACAAGATCCGCGCTCCCCCGGGCATCGGTCGTCACCACCGGGACCTCCAGGCAGAGCGCCTCCATGATGCAGCGCGGCAGGCCCTCCATCCGGCTGGCAAGGACCAGGGCCGTCGAGCCCGCGACGGCCGGGCGAACGTCGTCCAGCACGCCCAGCAGGTGCACCCGACCGTCCAGGCCGCCCGCGCGGATGGCTGCCTCGACGCGGTCTTGCTCCGGCCCGTCGCCCAGCATCACGAGGTGGCAGTCGCGGTGCTCCATGCGCCCGAGCGCCGCGACGACGTCCCACGGGCGCTTTCGGAGGGTCAGCTCTCCGACGACGACGAACTGCGGCGTGCCGGGGGCGATCGCCAGCTGCTCGCGAGTCTGCTCGATGTCGTCCTCCGGCACGCTGGCGCGGGCAAAGCGCTGGGTGTCCACGCCGATCCCCGGCATGAGGACGAGGCGTCGTCGTGGCACGATCCGGTGCTCCAGGGCAGCGGCTTCATCCTGCTCGTTGATGACGATGAGGCGGTCGGTCCAGCGGCCGGCCACCTTCTCGGCGGTGACGAAGATGGCGTTCTTCGCCCGGCTTCCCCCCGGGTAGAAGGGGAACCCGTGGGCCGTGTAGACCGCGGCGGGGCGCGACGGGGCCGGCATCCGGCGGATCGCGGCACGCGTCACGAAGGCGGCGATGGGAGTGTGCACGTGCACGATATCGAACCGGGACTCGAGGAGGCGCGAGATTCTGTGCAGGCTGCGCGTGAGTCCGGCGGCATCCAGGAGCGAGCGCGACAGGGGAAGCTCGTGCAGCTGGTCGAAGAAGCCATCAAGCCCCGGGTCGGTCGTCGCGCCGTTCGCCGCCGCCTCGACGCGCCAGCCCAGCGCCCGAAAGTGGGTGGCATACGGAATGAGGAACCCCCGGATCGTGGCGGAGACCGTAGCCACGATGAGCAGGGAGGGACCCGTGGGCGCGGGCGGCTGCCCCGCGGGATCGCGACCGCTCATCGACCCGAACGATCGAACGGGGTCGGCCGGCGGTGTGGCCGCCGGGCCCCGGGGCCGACACGTCGCCGGTCAGGGTGTCGGGCGCTGGACAAGGAACGCAGCCCCATGGTCCTCGCCTGTCCCTCCGTCATGTCGTATCGTGCCGTCGTGGTGGTGCCCGCCCATGGGCGTCGAACGGCCCTCGCCGCCGCTCCGCGGAGCGAACACTAGTATGGCGCGGAGGCCCCTCGTGAGGACAGAACGTTCGTGAGAGCGCTGGTCACCGGCGGTGGCGGGTTCATCGGCCATCACCTCGTGCATGCCCTGCTCGCCCGCGGCGACGAGGTGCACGTCATCGACGACTTCTCGACGGGCGATCCAGCCCGCCTGGAGCCCGTTCGCGGCCGCATCCGGCTGGTCGAAGCCAGCATCCTCGACCCGGCCGCGCTCGATGAGGCCGCCGGCTCCTGCGAGGTGATCTTCCACGAGGCGGCGATCCCCTCGGTCGCGCGGTCGCTGGTCGATCCGCAGCGCACCAACCGGGTGAACGTTGCCGGCACGATCGACGTGATGCTGGCTGCCGTCCGGAACGGTGTTCGGCGGGTCGTCTATGCCGGCTCGTCGTCGGTCTACGGCGTCCCGGAATCGCTGCCCAGCCGCGAGTCCTCCAGGCCCGCCCCGGAATCGCCGTACGGCGTGAGCAAGCTCGCGGCGGAGCACTACGTGCGTGCCATGGGGAAGATCCAGGGCATCGAGACGGTCACGCTTCGCTACTTCAACGTGTTCGGGCCGGGGCAGGACCCCAGCTCCGAGTACTCCGCCGTGGTGCCTCGCTTCGTCACCGCCGTGCTCGAGGGTCGCCGACCGTTGATCAACGGCACCGGCGAGGTGTCGCGCGATTTCACGTATGTCGACAACGTCGTGCAGGCCAACCTGCTGGCGGCGCAGGCATCCAGCCCGTCCGGCATCACCTGCAACGTCGCCTGCGGCGAGAGCCATACGCTCCTGCAGCTGCTCGACGCGATCCGCGCGGCGACCGATCTGCCGGCCGACCCCGACTTCGGGCCGCCGCGGCCCGGGGACATCGTGCATTCCCTCGCGGACATCTCGGCGGCCCAGCGGGAGCTCGGCTACCGGCCGGCCGTGTCGTTCGAGGAAGGGATCGCGCGCACGGTCGCGTGGTACCGCGACCCAAGCATCGGCCGGTGATCGAAGACCTCCCCGGAAGCCCCGGCGAGGAGGCCGCCCGTCCCGGCGCGTCGATCTCGCTGGCCTCCGTCGGACGGTCGGCTGCGATCCTGACGGGAGCGACGGCCGCGGTCCAGCTGCTGGGCATCGTCCGGGAGCTGTTCCTCGCTGCCCAGGTCGGGATCTCGACCGATCTCGACGCGCTGCTCGTCGGCCTGGTGCTGCCGGCGACCCTGTCCAGCGTGCTGACGGCCGGCGTGTCGACCGCGCTCGTCCCGGCCTACGTCGAGGCGCGAAACGCCCGCGGCTCGGCCGACGCGCGCCGCCTGGCCGGCACCGTGCTCGCGTGGGTGGCGCTGGCCGGTCTGGCCGTCACGGTGCTCCTGGAGATCTTCGCGCCGGCCACCGTGGCCCTCACCGGTCCCGGCCTGAGCGCTCCCGATCGTGAGCAGGCGGTGGGATATCTTCGGCTCCTGGCCCCGACGACCGCGGTGGCCGGCGTCACCGGGATTCTGTTCGCGGTCTGCCAGGCGGAGCAGCAGTTCAAGTCGATCGGATGGTCGATCCTCGTCGGACCGGCCTCTACTCTCGTGATCATGCTCGCGCTGTGGGGTCGCCTCGGCCTCGGCGCGTTCGCCGTCGGTACGCTCGTGGGACCGTTCCTCAGCCTGCTGGTCCTGCTGGTGGCGACGATCAGGCGGAAGGTGGCGCCGCGCCCGCATCTCGTGTCCCGGGGCCTGGGCCTCGGAGCGTTCGCCCGCCACGCCTTTCCGTTGACGGTCAGCTCCGCGATCCTGCAGCTCAACGTGATCTTCGACCGCGCGGTGGCGTCGCTGATCGCGCCCGGCGCGGTGAGCGCGCTGCGCTACGGAGACACGCTCGTGCGCGTTCCCACCGGCGCCATCAGCCCGGCCTGGGGAGCTGCGATCTACCCGGCATTCGTGCGCGCCAACCAGGACACCCAACGCTCCGGCCTCTCATCCGCGGCCGAGCAGGCCCTGCGGTATGTCCTGGTCGTGTTCGTGCCCCTGTCGGCCCTGACGCTCGCCGTGGCACCCGTCGCGGTCTCTGCCGCCTACGGGCGGGGTGCCTTCACACCGGCCGACCTCCAGCAGACGGCGCTCGTCGTGGCCGCCTTCGCGCCGCTCGTGTGCACGATGATGATCTCCCAGTCCCTCACGGGAGCCTTGAACGCGCGTCGCAGCGGGACCGTGCTCCTCGCGGCCGGGACGATCAACGTCATCCTCAACTGCACGCTGGACGTCGTGCTGGGCTTCCCGCTCGGGATCGCCGGCGTCGCGCTCTCGTCGTCCCTGACCGCGGTGATCGTCTCGATCTACAAGGCGCGCCAGCTCGCCCGGCGGGAACCGGGCTTCCGGCTGCGTCCACTGGCCGTATACCTGGGCCGGGCATCCCTGGCCTCGCTGCCCGGCGCCCTGGTCCTCGGCGCGCTGTCGTGGGCGGGGATCTTCCCGACGGGGCTCGTGCCGGGACTGGCCACCCTCGCGGTGTTCGGGGTCGTCGGGATCCTGGCCTACGTGGTCCTCGCGACGCGGATCGGGCTCGACGAGCCCATGATCCTCGTGAAGGAGGCTCAAGGCTGGATGCGTCGGCGACGGCGACCTGCGGGGCCGGCCACGTGAGGCCCCTGCGGATCGCGCACGTGATCGCCAGCCTGATGCCGGGCGGGGCGGAGCTGCAGGAGCTGGCCCTCGCCGAGCGCCTCCCACGCGACCGATTCGTGATCGATTTCCTCGCGGTGGCCGGCCACGGCGAGTACGACGACCGCGCCCGTGCCGCCGGGCTGCAGGTGCACCACGTCGGCGTGCGTGCCCGCCCGGGCGAGTCCACGCTGACGGCGCAGCGGCGACGGACCGAGATGGCGACCAGCTTCGCGCGGGCGGCGCGCCGTGGGCGCTACGACATCATCGACGCCTGGCTCTATCCGGCCGACGTCCTGGCGGCCCTGGGGCGCCTCGTGACCGGGACGCCGGTCATCGTCACCGGGCGCAGGAACGTCCAGCAGCACGACCGCTTCGGACCGTTGGCCCCATCGGTGGACCGGCTGGTGGACCGCCTCACCGACGCCGTAGTCGCGAACTCGACTGCGGCGGCGCAGAACGCCCTGCGGTCCCACCACACGAGCCGGTCCAAGATCCGCATCATCAGCAACGGAATCGAGCTGATTCAGCCGCTGTCCGACGACGAGCGCGCGGCCTGGCGCCGGAAGATCGGCGCCACCCCTGCCGACTTCGTGATCGGCTGCGTCGCCAACTACCGCGACCTGAAGCGGCACGAGCTCCTCATCGATTCCTTCGCGGTTGTCGCGCGGGACCGGCCCGACCTGCGCCTGGTGATGGTCGGCGAGGGGGACATGCGCGGGGCCATGGAACGCCAGGTGCGTGCCCTCGGCCTGGATGGGCGCGCCCGCCTCCACGGAACCGAGCTGAATCCCCGGCCGATGTACGGCGCCTTCGACCTCGTGGTCCAGTCGTCGATGAGCGAGGGGCTCCCGAATGTGCTCCTCGAGGCTGCGGCCGCGGGGCGGGCCATCGTGGCCACGGCTGCGGGCGGCTCGGGCGAGATCGTGATCGATGGGCAGACAGGGCTCCTCGTGCCGACGGAGGACCCCGTCGCGCTGACGCAGGCTCTGCGCCGCGCGATCGAGGACCCGGATCTCCGGCGCCGCATCGGCTCGGCGGCTCGCGAGCACGTTGATGCGCGGTTCGGCATGGCGCGCTACGTGCGGGAGTGGGGCGACCTGTACGAAGAGCTGGCCGCGTCGAAAGGCATCCAGCGCTGAGGCACCCCGGCTCGCGGGCGGCACCGTCCGCGGCCCCGCTGGACCAGCGAGCGTGCGGCTACACGCCCAGGCGGCGGCGGATCGCCTGCGCCGTCGCGGCCGCGTTCCGCACCCGCCGCTTGCCGTCCACGAGCGTCACATCGCCTGCGCCCGCGAGGGTGTGGAGCCCGTACGGGAACGGGCCGTCGCGTTCCGGCTCGACGACCGTGACGAGCTCCTCCTCGTAGCGCTCCTGCGTCAGGGTGACGACGCGCTTGATCGCGAGCCGATCTCCGTACCCGGTCGAGCAGTCCTGGGCCGGCCGGTAGACCTGGTCGTCGACGCGGAAGAAGGGCCCGCCGGGTCGCGCGGACCGCACGTCGACGACGACGGGATTCCCCGGATGCTCCAGCCACGGGCCCTCGAGCCGTTCGGCATGCCAGAGCATCAGCTCGGTCGCCGGGTTGAGACGGTTCGGCCGGATCGCGAAGAGCCACCAGCGGCCGGCATGCTGGAGCAGCGTGGCATCCGCGACGTCGCCGTCCACGTCGAGCGAGGCGTGCTGCCGCCAGCCTCCCTGGGCGCCCGACCACTCGTACACGACCAGCTTCCCGGCGGCCCGCGACTCGGGGAGCATGAAGCGGCGTCCCTCGTGCTCGATCAACGACGGGTACGAGAGGTGGCTGCCGATGTCGAGCGCCGTGCTCGGCACACCCCAGCCCTGCTCGCGGTTCCAGCCGCGGCACGCGATCGTCGCCTGGTCGCGCGCGTGGGAGAAGTCCTCGAAGAAGACGTCGAGCGTGGCGCCGTTCCAGCGGCCGAACGGGTCTGCGGCGTACCGTCCGCGACGCGCGGGCGCCCAATCGACACCGGCTACGGCTGGGCGCTGCAGGAGGGAGGCGATGGGTGCATCCAGGACTCCGATGTTCCAGTCGTCGCGGCGCAGCCCGTGGTGCCAGAGCCGCTGGAGCCGCGCCTGCGCGGTGATCGCGAGGAAGCGCAGGAAGGAACCCAGGCCCGTGTCCAGGCTGCGGACCGCGGGCTTCGGTGCAGGTGTCGCACCCTCGTGCATGGTCCCCATGCGGATCTCACGACAGACGAGTGCGGCCCAGGGTGCGGCCCCCAGCATGCACCGATCACGCGTCAGCCCAAGGCTCTCGGGCGCTACCCGGAAGCGGCCCTCCCGGAGGACGACCCCCCGGTCGGTGCGGTCCGCCTGGCGCCTCAGCACGGCGGCGATGGTCGGTTGCCGCCCCAGGATCTCGCGGACGCCCGCCCGGCGTCCATCGCCCGCCGCCTCTTCGCCGTGATGGAACGACCACACGCCGTGGCGCACGGCCTCGAGCACGTCGCCGGTCAGCGACCCGAAGCCGAGATCGATGAGGAAGTCGAGACCGTGCGCCGTGATCGCCTCGAGGTCGTCCGCACGGAGCGACGGCGTCGGCCCTCCGGTCGACATCGCCGCGACGCGGAGGACCGGGACGTCCCGGAGGGCGGGCGCATCCGCGGACGGCCGGAGGGCTCGTGCACGCGACACGCGCCTGGCGTACAGGTCGAAGGCGGCGGCGCCCAGCCTGGCGGTCGGTCCCTTGCCCTGCGATCCACGTCGAGCCGGACGTCCCTCGGGGGTGCCCGACGCCCGGACGACAACCAGGCAGAGAACCGCGTCCCCTGCACGGTCGAGATGCTCAAGCGCGGCGGCCTGCCACGCATTGACGGTGGGCGCGCCCAGGAGGACGCCGTACCGCAGCGCCGGCGGCGCTGCCCCGGCCACCGCGGTCATGATCGAAGGCCGCGGGCGCGACCCTGCGACCAGCCGGCCCGGCATCCAGTCGCCCTCCGATCCGGGCGGACCCTCCCGCCCACGTAGAACACCTCGGCCATGCACGTACGCTAACCCATCCGAGTGGCGTCCGAGATGTCCGAGGTGTTCGAGGTGCTCTGCGCCTGGGGCGCTGGGCCCCGGCGCGCCGGGAGGCTAGGGCTTCGAGACGTCGTTGCCGCTCACCGTGCGGGTCCCGGTCGTGCCGCTGTCGCGGACGAAGGTGGCCCCGCCGCTGATCGGCTGGCGGTTGCCGGTGACGGTGAGGTTCTGGACGTTGGCGAGGTAGATGACGCCGCGGCCGGACGACTGGGTGTCGTCGTCCGAGGTGGTGTTGTTGGTGATGACCACGTCGTACTTGCGGTTGGCCTTGTCGGCCCGGATGCCGAGGCCGCCGAGGCCGTCGGCGTTGCCGTTGTTCGTGGTGGCCGCCCCGACGTGGACCCGGTTGCCGGTGATCGTGAGGCCGTCCATGAGCGTGCTGCCCAGGATTGAGTCCGTGGGGTTGGCGGCCACGAACCAGCTGGTGAGGTTCTGGCCCCAGGAGTAGCGCGTGACGTCGTTGTCCGAGATCAGGACGTCCGCGAAGCCCTGGTTGGCCGTGTCAGGCTCGAGGTCGACGGCGATGTACACGGAGTCGTTGATCGCGTTGCGCTCGATCTTGATCCGCCGACCGGCGAGGATGCCGATCCCCATCTCGCCGCCCCGGATGACCGAGTCGTGGATGGAGATGTCCGCCGGCCAGGTCGTGCCACCCTCGGCGCTGATGAGGATGCCGAAGCCGCGCAGGCGGTTCCAGTTGACGTGGTCGAACTCGACGAAGGAGCAGCCGGCCCGGATGACGGCGCCGTTGATGTGCTCGTTGATGGCCGCCGCAGCCCCGGTGGTGCCGGTGGCCGCGTTGCCCCCGTCGACGGCGAAGCCGCGGATCGTGATGTGCTTGCTGTTCTGCAGGAAGAAGGCCGACGAGAAGTTGCTGGCGCCGGTCGTCCGCTGCTGCAGCGTGACGCCCGTGCCGATCAACGTCAGGCCGGTGCGGTTCGCGAGGTTGAGGCCGGCGTCGCTGCCGAGCCGGTAGCACGCGCCCGACGGGAAGGTGAGCGTGCTGCCGTCGGGCCGGCTCTTGATCCAGGCGTTGAGGGCGGCGCTGACGTTCGACGCGCAGGTCGCGTTGATCGACGCGGGCACGGTGGAAGGAGGCGGAACGGGCACCGCCGAGACCGGGATCCCGCCGCGGATGGTCACCGTCGTGAGGGATGGTCGGCCCGTGAACGCACGGTAGTAGCCGGAGCCCTTCTGCGTCGGGTCCGTGCGCGAGATTGCTCCATGCGTGCGGGTTGACCAGACGGACGTCACATGACCGTGATAGGTCGGGGACGTGCGCCACACGGAGTCGATCGACGTGTTCCGGGTGAAGATCGCGCGGATGTACCACGTCGGGGAGTACGCGGCCTCCGCGATCACGGCGGTAGCGCCCGCGGCAAGGAACCCGGCCGCGTAGTTGTCGACGCGCTGCCGCGCGACGGTCAACGTGGGCTGGGGCTGTCCGCTCTCGCCGTTCCCGGAGGCGTAGGAGAGGTGCGACAGCAGCACGAGGGCGCCCGGCGCGAACCGGACCTGCCGGATGTATGTCTCTCCGTAGTACCTCGTCGTCGAGTTGTCGACGCCGGAGACCGGGTTGAGGCCGAAACCGTCATGCACGGACTTGTTGAGGGTGCGCGTGCGCGGCGTTGGAAACCCATACCCACGCCCGATGTAGACGACGATCGAGGCGCCGGTGATCGCCGCCTTCACGCTGCTCCAGGTGGCGCGCGGGCTGTAGACCCTGACGACATTCTGCGTGTAGTGGCGCGCTTCCTGGGCTGCGGCGTCCGCCCATACGCGGTTGCCTGCAGTCTGGGTGCCGGCAGGGCCAACGATGATGGCCACCTTGGGGCCGTCGACCGCGGCTGCAGCCGGCGGTCCGGCAACGACAGCTCCGGCCCCGACGAGCACCAGGAGCATGGTCGCGACGAGGGTGCGCCGCAGGGGACTTCGACCAGACGCCCGTTGGGCGCCGCTCTGCATGGACAGCAAACGTGTCTCCTCTCTACCCGAACGCCGCACTGGGATGCGGCGACGAATTGACAGCCGCCGCTCGGCAGGGTGATCGACTGGCAGGGTCCAGAGGGGGGACGCACCTCGCGCTGCCTGCGCAAGGGTCCGTCGGAAGAGGCTCAGAGAGCGCTGGCGAAGAGCGGTCACGTACCACTCGGAGCCCGACAGACCGGCAGCAGGCTGCCAGAGCGGCGGTCTTCGGTTGATCCCTGTCTGGCCGATTGGCAGCCGGGCGGAGCGCCGGCATACCCGATGCGATCGAGCACGGAGTGCCACGAGTCACCTCGGTGGCACCGGTGCTTGAACGCAACGAAGGGATTGTTGCACAGATCGCACCGCAGGGAGCACCCGGCGCCGGGGGCTAGTTCGAGACGTCGTTGCCGCTCACCGTGCGGGTCCCGGTCGTGCCGCTGTCGCGGACGAGGGCTGCCCCATTGCTGATCGGCTGGCGGTTGCCGGTGACGGTGAGGTTCTGGACGTTGGCGAGGTTGATGACGCCCCGACTGGACGACTGGGTGTCGTCGTCCGAGGTGGTGTTGTTGGTGATGACCAGGTTGCGCTTGAGGTTGGTCTTGTCGGCCCGGATGCCGAGGCCGCCGAGGCCGTCGGCGTTGCCGTTGTTCGTGGTGGCCGCCCCGACGTGGACCCGGTTGCCGGTGATCGTGAGCCCGTCCATCGTGACGCTGCCCAGGACCGCATCCTGCGGGTTGGCGGCCACGAACCAGCTGGTGAGGTTCTGGCCCCAGGAGTAGCGCGTGACGTCGTTGTCCGAGATCAGGACGTCGGCGAAGCCATGCTGCGATTGGTCGGGCTCCAGGTCGACGGCGATGTACACGGAGTCGTTGATCGCGTTGCGCTCGATCTTGATCCGCCGACCGGCGACGATGCCGATCCCCATCTCGCCGCCCCGGATGACCGAGTCGTGGATGGAGATGTCCGCCGGCCAGTTGCCGACGCCGCCGTCGTCACTGAGCAGGATGCCGAAGCCGTAGAGGCGGTCCCAGTTGACGTGGTCGAACTCGACGAAGGAGCAGCCGGCCCGGATGACGGCGCCGTTGATGTGCTCGTTGATGGCCGCCGCAGCCCCGGTGGTGCCGGTGGCCGCGTTGCCCCCGTCGACGGCGAAGCCGCGGATCGTGATGTGCGTGCTGTTCTGCAGGAAGAAGGCCGACGAGAAGTTGGTGGCCCCGGACGTCCGCTGCTGGAGCGTGACGCCCGTGCCGATCAACGTCAGGCCGGTGCGGTTCGCGAGGTTGAGGCCGGCGTCGCCGCCGAGCCGGTAGCACGCGCCCGACGGGAAGATCAGCGTGCTGCCGTCCGGCCTCCCGGCGATCCAGGCGTTGAGGGCGGCGCTGACATCGCTGGCGCACGTCGCGTTGATCGATGCCGGCACCGTCGTCCCGGAGGGCACCGGCGTGGGAGCCGGCGTGGCGGTCGGGACCGGCGTGGCGGTCGGCCGGGGCGTTGCCGTGGGCGCAGGCGTGGCGGTCGGGACCGCCGTGGGCGTTGCCGTGGGCGCAGGCGTGGCGGTCGGGCTTTCGCATCCCGCGACCGCTAGCACGACGAATGAGGCCAATACCAGGCCGGCGCGGGTGGTATGGAGGATCGCGGGAAGCACGGTTGGACGTCCCATCTGCCCGGGCGAACGAAGTGGTGATGCGCAGGAACGGCTTCGGTCCCCCGGCGCGGACGCCCGCCAGCCGGAAGTGCACGATCCCGCTGCGCTACGCGGATGCTAGCAGCGGTCTCCGCAAATGCACGCGCGGGCGGTCGCGTCGTCGCTTGCCCGCGCCCGGGCCGCCCGAATCGTCGAGCGCCCGACGCATCGGGCGCTCGACAGGGTTCACACGGACGCTCTCAGCTCGTGCCTAGGAGCACCCGGCGCCGGGGGCTAGTTCGAGACGTCGTTGCCGCTCACCGTGCGGGTCCCGGTCGTGCCGCTGTCGCGGACGAGGGCTGCCCCATTGCTGATCGGCTGGCGGTTGCCGGTGACGGTGAGGTTCTGGACGTTGGCGAGGTTGATGACGCCCCGACTGGACGACTGGGTGTCGTCGTCCGAGGTGGTGTTGTTGGTGATGACCAGGTTGCGCTTGAGGTTGGTCTTGTCGGCCCGGATGCCGAGGCCGCCGAGGCCGTCGGCGTTGCCGTTGTTCGTGGTGGCCGCCCCGACGTGGACCCGGTTGCCGGTGATCGTGAGCCCGTCCATCGTGACGCTGCCCAGGACCGCATCCTGCGGGTTGGCGGCCACGAACCAGCTGGTGAGGTTCTGGCCCCAGGAGTAGCGCGTGACGTCGTTGTCCGAGATCAGGACGTCGGCGAAGCCATGCTGCGATTGGTCGGGCTCGAGGTCGACGGCGATGTACACGGAGTCGTTGATCGCGTTGCGCTCGATCTTGATCCGCCGACCGGCGACGATGCCGATCCCCATCTCGCCGCCCCGGATGACCGAGTCGTGGATGGAGATGTCCGCCGGCCAGTTGCCGACGCCGCCGTCGTCACTGAGCAGGATGCCGAAGCCGTAGAGGCGGTCCCAGTTGACGTGGTCGAACTCGACGAAGGAGCAGCCGGCCCGGATGACGGCGCCGTTGATGTGCTCGTTGATGGCCGCCGCAGCCCCGGTGGTGCCGGTGGCCGCGTTGCCCCCGTCGACGGCGAAGCCGCGGATCGTGATGTGCGTGCTGTTCTGCAGGAAGAAGGCCGACGAGAAGTTGGTGGCCCCGGACGTCCGCTGCTGGAGCGTGACGCCCGTGCCGATCAACGTCAGGCCGGTGCGGTTCGCGAGGTTGAGGCCGGCGTCGCCGCCGAGCCGGTAGCACGCGCCCGACGGGAAGATCAGCGTGCTGCCGTCCGGCCTCCCGGCGATCCAGGCGTTGAGGGCGGCGCTGACATCGCTGGCGCACGTCGCGTTGATCGATGCCGGCACCGTCGTCCCGGAGGGCACCGGCGTGGGAGCCGGCGTGGCGGTCGGGACCGGCGTGGCGGTCGGCCGGGGCGTTGCCGTGGGCGCAGGCGTGGCGGTCGGGACCGCCGTGGGCGTTGCCGTGGGCGCAGGCGTGGGCGCCGCCGTGGGCGCCGCCGTGGGCGTCGCGGGATCGGGCGCCACGCGTCGGATCCGCCGTGGGCGTGGGATCAGGCGCCACGGTCGGATCCGGCGTGGGCGTGGGATCCGGCGCCACGGTCGGGTCGGGCGCGGAAGGCGCCGTCGGGGTCGGCGTCGGGGCGGGTGGCGGAGTGGGCGCCGGACCTCGGCTTGACTTCGGGTGGACCTTGATCTTGAAGGTGGTCACCGTCGACTGCGCGACCAGCCGCGTCGACCCGAAGAAGGCCACCGACATGGTGCCCTTCGGCCGGCCGAGGGTCACGAGGTGCGTTCCGAGGCTCGCCGAGCGCGGGATCCGCAGGTGGGCACGGATGCCGCCACGGCTGTTCACCCACAGCAGGCGCAGACGGCTCTGGGACTTGTCCCATCGCACCTGGAGAATGTCACCCGGCCTGAAGCCGGTGCCCTTCAACGTGACCAGTCCGCCAGGTGTCGCGGTACCACTGATGACGACCCGCGGATGGTACGTCGCGGCCCCGGCAGGGATGACGGGGAGAATGAGAGCGGGTATGAGGAGGAGGAGGGGCAGGGTCGCCAGCCAGTTGCGAAGGCGACTGGGTTTCGCGCGCGGCTCGGACTTGATCTCGGGACCGTCTTCACGGATCCAGTGCTCGCCATCCCAGAACATGAGATGGGACTCCTTTCGGCAACCCGGCTGGCTACGAGAGCCCCGTGGCTTTGCGGCCCCGCCTCGCGACGGGTGTGCTATTTCGAGGAGGCCGGCCGATCACGCGGCGGTCAGCCAACTACCGGGGTTGGACGCTCGGCGAGCCTACGCGCCGGCGGCTGGCCGGCCCACCCGGCCATGGGTACTCAGCGCGGCGACCATGTGACTACGAGCCACGGGACTGGACCCCCCCGCACGTGCATCCACCACATCGGGTCACCCGCCCGAGGGTCGACGAGGTGTTGTCGTGGCGCACCGCAGCCCGTCGCCACGCGCCCGGCGCGCCGGGTCGGGCGCGGTCATGTCCGGCGGTACAGGGGGAAGAACCCGTCGCGAGCATCCGGATCGAGCGCGGGGTCACGGTCGGCCACGAGCCGCCGGTACTCGCCCTCGTCGACCACGATCCGAAGCGTCCTGAACGGGTGACGCAGCGGCGAGAAGCCCGACTTGAACAGCAGGAGCGAATCATCCTGCGCGCCGACGCCCCCGCCGAGGTGGACGCTCGTGTCGCCCCGCTCGCGAGCCCAGGTGCACATGAAATGGATCAACAGCTTCATTGGCTGCACGTGTCCGAAGGCCGCGTCCGCTCCTGACAGGTGGTACTGGACCATTCCGCACGTCTCGACGAACAGTGCGGCGGCTGCCACGTCGCCCCCGGCCTCGACGACGCCCAGCACCAGCCGATTGCCGAGAGCAGCGCGCAGGTCGTCGAAGTAGGCGTCATCGAAGAAGTAGTACGGCGCCGCCGAGCGACGCTCCATGGTGGAGCGGTAGAGGCGCTTGAATATGCCGAGATGCTCCCAGGTGTCGTCGATGCGAGCGACCCAGCCCCGCTGGGTGGCGCTCGTGATGTTCCGCCGGTGATTGAGGCGCATCTGCGCCCACAGGGCCTCCTCGCTCAGCGCCAGGTCCACGCTGACGGTCTCGCCGTGTTCCACGATCGTCCCCACCCCCGCGGGAGCCACGGGATTGAGCAGCGGGTGCAGGCGCACGAAGACCGTGACAACCCCCAGGTTCCGCAGGAGATCCAAGCCCGCGCGCAGCGCCGCGCCCGGGAATGCCGGGTCGC
Source organism: uncultured Chloroflexia bacterium (assembly GCA_963810065.1). GTDB lineage: Bacteria > Chloroflexota > Limnocylindria > Limnocylindrales > CSP1-4 > CTSoil-043. The sequence goes on from CAWELX010000007.1 coordinate 606,405, forward strand.
TGGTCCCGGCAACCAGGGGACCCGGATAGCCGTACGGCGACGTCGCGTCGAGCCCGCCGCCGGGGATGCGACGGACGATCAGCGGCAGAAGCATCTGCCCGCGGTCGCTCTCCACGAAGAGAGCCCGAGGATCTCCCCCCTCGTACATCGCGCAGAGCTCGACGTAGGTTGGGAGATGGTAGAAGTCGTGGGGCGACTCTCGAAGCGCCCGGGCCCAGACCGGCGAATCGACGGGCAGCAGACTGGCCCTCACGCCAGACGGCTCCGGCATCAGGGCGCGGTCCACCGGACGCCCGTCCAGCACGGGTCGTCGGCGTCTCCACCCGTGTTCCCGGAGGGGTCCGGGTCCGGCACGCCGCGTGAGGTCCTCAACGATCCGTGCGTCGTTGGACGCGGACTGCGCGGTAGATGATCGAGGGGCCGGCCGTGATCGGTGCCAGGACCCGTTGGAGGACTCGCTCGAGGGTGGTCAGCAGCCGCAGCGGGACATGACGCGTGACTGCCGGGAGCCGCAGCACGCCCACGCTCCGGGTCCCTTCGATCCGGAAGCCGGCCGCCCGAAGCCACAGGCGGAGGTCCTGGGGGGCGTGCTCGAACGCCGTCGCCGGTCCCTTCCACAGCTCGCGCTGCGGACGCTGCGCTGCCGCGCCCGCAGACCCCCGCCTCCGTCGCCGGACCCAGTCCGGCAGCAGGTATACCGGGTCGTCGCGATGCGTGCCGCGCGCGAACGGCGACCACGACTGGCGCCGCAGGAGATAGGCGAGGATTGCCCGGATGTTGCGCTTGCAGGTGGACTCCAGGACGAGGACCCCGCCCGGGCGGAGGACCCTGGCCAGCTCGGTGATCGCCGGCCGGGGGTCCTCGAAGTGGTGCACGACCCGGATGCAGACGGCGGCATCGAATGAGGCGTCCGGGAATGGGAGACGGAACATGTCGCCCCGGACAAGTGAGAAGCGGGGATCATCGCCGACGCGTTCGGCGGCCGCCGTCAGCAGCGCCTCCGAGGCGTCGAGGAGCACGACCGCGCCGTAGCCGTCGTACTCGTCGGCGAGGCGTCCGAAGCCGGCCCCAGCCTCGAGCAGACGGCTCCCGGTCGGGGGAAGGAACGCCCGCAGGGCGATCCGGTCGCAGGCGTTCTCGTACTGCCGCTCCGGCCAGAAGGCGTCCTGGTACGTGCTGTCCGCGAACCAGCGCAGCGTCACCCTCAGGCCGGGATCGCCGCCTGCGGCCGCGTCGGTCGGTCCCGCGAGACCTGCCTCCGCCACGGGGCCTGGAGGGATCGTCGCGGGATCCGCGGGGAGCTGACGCCCGATGGCGTCCTGGGAACCGGCATCGTCCATCGCGTCATCCTAGCGAGCCCGGGCGTCGCCGGCAGTGCGAACTGCATCGCCACGTGGTGCGGCCGGGCACCGTTCCGTCCGCGCACCTCGCCCACGGTTCGAACTCCCCGTGCTACCGTGCGGGGAGGTTGCGCCCGTTCGCGCGCCGTGCCCTGTCGGAACCCCCCGGAGAAGCGATGATCCCGTTCGGCGAGCCCCAGCGACGAAGGAGCGTTCCCCTCGCTCGACCGGACATCGGCGACCGCGAAGTCGAGCTCGTCACGCAGGTCCTGCGCAGCGGGACGCTGGCGATGGGCCCGTTCACGGCACGCTTCGAGGCCGGCGTCGCCTCCCTCGCGGGCCGGCGTGAGGGCGTGGCCTGCTCCAGCGGCACGGCCGGGCTGCACCTCGGTGTGCGGGCCCTGGAGATCGGGGAGGGCGACGAGGTCATCACCACGCCGTTCAGCTTCGTGGCCTCGGCAAACTGCCTGCTCTATGAGCGTGCCGTGCCGAGGTTCGTGGACATCGAGGAGGATCGCCTGGGGCTCGACCCGGCGCTCCTGGACCAGGTCGCCACCCCTCGCACACGCGCCGTCCTGCCCGTCCACGTGTTCGGCCGACCGTGTCGGATCGAGGCCATCTCGGCGCACGCTCGCGACCGTGGCTGGGCCATCATCGAGGACGCCTGCGAGGGCCTGGGCTCGATGGCGGGGGGGCACCCCCTGGGGAGCTTCGGGGACGTCGCCGTCTTCGCCTTCTATCCCAACAAGCAGATCACGACCGGGGAGGGCGGCATGGTCGTGACCGACGACCCCGGGATGGCCGCCACGATGCGCAGCCTGCGCAACCAGGGGCGCGACGAGGACGGGACCTGGCTGCGCCACGTGCGGCTTGGGTACAACTACCGGTTGGACGAGATGTCCGCGGCGGTCGGGGTCGCGCAGCTCGAGCGGCTCAGGGAGCTGCGGGAAGGCCGGGCCCGCGCGGTTGCGGCGTACGAGCGCGCGCTTGGCGGGCTGGACTGGCTCCGGCTGCCCCGCGCGGACGCCGATGAGACGGTCGACTGGTTCGTGTACGTCGTACGCCTCCACCCGGAGATCGACCGTGACCGGCTGATTGGCCGCCTGGCCGCCTTCGGCGTGCCCTCGCGACCGTACTTCTCGCCTCTGCACCTGCAGCCGTTCTACCGCTCGTCGTTCGGGTTCAAGCCGGGTGACTTCCCCGTCACCGAGCGCGTGGCGGCGTCCACGCTGGCGCTGCCCTTCTCCAGCCGGCTCGACGACGAGGACGTGCGCCACGTCGCCGATGCGCTCGTCGAAGCTGCCGCATGACGTCGGCCAGGCAGGTCCCCGCGGTGGTCGTGTCGGGCCACACGATGGCCCTCGCCGTCGTCCGGTCGCTCGGCGAGGCCGGCGTCCCAGTTGACGTCCTTCACTACGACGCGCGCGACACGGCCCAGGAGTCACGACACGTCGCGGCGGATGTCCGGATCCCCAGCCCGCTGGTCGACGAGGAGGGCTTCGTCGCGGCGTTGCTGCAGCACGGCGAGCGGCGCGGCAGCTCGATCCTCTTTCCGGCCTCCGACGAGAGCACGGTCGTCGTCTCCCGGCACAAGCGCGCGCTCGAGGAGCGCTACATCGTCGCGTGCCCCGAGTGGGAGATCGTGGAGCAGTTCATCGACAAGTCGCGAACGAGCGCGCTGGCCGACGCCCACGGCGTGCCCTCGCCGCGGACGACGGTTCCGCGTTCCGAGGAGGAGCTCGTCTCCCAGGCCGCGGAGATCGGCTTCCCGGTGCTGCTGAAGCCTGCAGAGGGCCATCTCTTCCAGCAGTGGTCCGGGCGCAAGATGATCTACGCGGTGAACGAGCAGGTCCTCCTCACCTGGTACCGAGCCACGCTCGAGGCGGGCCTCACGATGATGCTCCAGGAGATCATCCCGGGGCCGGGTTCGTCCGTCGTCAACTACAACGCGTACGTCGTGGATGGCACGCCGCGCGCCGAGTTCACCGCGCGCCAGCTGCGAAAGGCCCCTCCCGCGTTCGGCTCACCGCGTGTGGCCGTCAGCGAGTGGGTTCCGGGAGTGGTCGAGCCCGGCAGGAAGATCCTCGCGGTCATGGGGTTCTACGGGTTCGCCTGCACTGAGTTCAAGCAGGATGCCCGGGACGGGGTCTACAAGCTGATGGAGGTCAACGGGCGGCACAACCTGTCCGGCCTCCTCGCGATCCGGAGCGGGGTCGACTTCCCCCTCATGCATTACCGGCACCTGGCCCTCGGCGAGATTCCCGAGGGCAGGGCCTATCGACCGGGCCTGTACTGGACGGACGTCTTCCGGGACGCCGGGTACACCGCGCGCTACCTCACCGTCGACCGGCACAGCCCCGCTGCCTACCTGACCCCGTACGCCCGGCGTCATTGCGACGCCATCCTGGATCGGCGCGACATGGGCCCCTTCTGGGCTCGGCTCCGGTACCTGCTGCGAACTGGCGGTCGGGCGGTGCGATCGACGGCGGCACGATGAGCCCGCCCTGGCAGCCCAGCAGGACGTCGCGGATGCCGACGATGGCGGCCGCCGCGGCTCGCGACAGCAAGGAGAGGAATCGGTGAATACGAGGGAGATCGCGTGCAACGCCTGCGGGGCCGATCGGTTCCGTCCCATCTCCGTGGCCGGGGACTGGACGATCGGATCGTGCGGAGCGTGCGGCCTCGTCTACGTGAATCCCGCGCCCTTCTTCGATCCCACCGATGAGTTCTCGGAGATGTCGCTCGACTTCATCTACACGCAGTACATGCACCAGCCCATCACCGACAGCATCCTGGCCTTCGAGCGGGACCAGCTTGCAGCGAACGCAGGCGAGCTGGCCCGGCTGGCCGGTGGCCGAGATGAGGCGAGCAGTCGCGTGCGGTTCCTGGACATCGGCTGCGGCTCTGGGGCTTCGGTCCGCGCGGCGGCCGATCGCGGCTGGGAGGCGATCGGGATCGACATCGACCCGATGCTCGTCCGCAAGGGGAGGGAGGAGCTGGGCGTCGACCTGCGGTGCACGCTGATCACCGAGTGCGCCCTGCCCCCCGGGCAATTCGACTTCATCAAGCTGCGCGACGTCATCGAGCACCTTCCGAACCCGAACGAGGCCCTCCTGACGATCACCGAGCTGCTTGCCCCGGGCGGGATCGCGCTGATCGTGACGCCGAACGAGGGCGGCCTGGCGACCAGGGGTCGATCGCTCCTTCGGCGCCCCAGGAAGCTGGTCGCCACGGTCCCGCCACCGCACCACCTCCACTCCTTTGATCCCGGCACGCTCGCGATGACCATGCGCCGCGGGGGCCTCGCGCCCCTCCGGACGTTCACGACCACTCCCACCGACGGGCGCTACGTCACCTCGCACAACATGGGTCGAGCGCAGAGCCATCCGATCCTGCGCCCGGTCTGGCGGGTCGGTCAGGCCATCGGAATGGGGGCCGTGCTCGTGAGCTGGGCAGCCAGGCAGTAGGAGGCTCGCGGCCGGTGCCTGTGCCCACGCCACGGCGACGCGTACCCGCGCCAGGGCGAAGCGTGCGCTTTGCCGCCAAGCGCGGCATCGACGTCGTCGGCGCGCTGACGGCGGTGATCGTTCTCTCGCCCGTGCTCCTCTGGGTGGCGCTCGCGGTGGCGATCGCCCACGGGTTGCCCATCCTCTTTCGACAGGAGCGGCCGGGCCTCGGCGGGAAGCCATTCACGATCCTCAAATTCCGGACGATGCGCGCTCCTCGTCGCGACGAGGTCTGGTACCTGACGGATGAGAAGCGCCTTACCCGGCTCGGGCGCTTCCTGCGATCCTCGAGCCTCGACGAGCTGCCGGAGCTATGGAACGTGCTGCGCGGCGACATGAGCCTCGTGGGGCCGCGGCCGCTCCTGATGGAGTACCTGGAGTCGTACACGGTCGAGGAGCAGCGGCGGCATGACATGCGGCCCGGGATCACCGGCTGGGTGGCCGTGAACGGGCGCAACAGCGTCCGGTTCAGAGATCGCCTGGCGCTCGACCTGTGGTACGTGGACCACTGGAGCCTGCGGCTCGACTTCGTCATTCTCGCCCGCACGGTCGGCAAGGTCCTGCGACGCACGGATGCATCCACCAGCGAGGATCTCGCGCTGGGCTTCCCGCTCCCGGGACTCGACGACAGCCGGCAGGGCGAGCCCGGGATGTCTCCCTCCGTGCGGGAGCAGCCATAGCAGGCGAACCGCGGCCCGCCATCGTGGCACCGGCGATCTAGGCAATCCCACCTATCGACACGGGCGGCGTGCGCCCACTAGGGTCAGGACGATGTCGCGTCGTTCCACAGGTGTTGCCTCGAATGCCGGATGACCTGCTCCTCCAGATCGGCCTGGTGGTCGTGGTCGTCGTGATCGCGTTCGGGGTGAGCGCCGCGATCGGGATCGCACTCGCGCGGCTCAGGCCGTTCTGACGACGGCCCTCCCCCAGGGCGCTTGCGCAGCGGCGGCCGTGTTCATCGCGCAACAGCCCCGGCTGGTCGGCCCCATGTCGACCCGGACTTCACGCCCGACTCAGGAGTCGAGGTTGCCCAGCCGAGCCAGGAGCTCGCTGGCCACCGCCCTCACGTCGTTCGCCACGGCGCTCGCGGGCGCGTAGGTGGTGATCGGCAGCTGGAACGCAGGCGCCTCCGCGATCCTGGTGGACTCGCGGACGGCGTTCTCGAGCACGATGCTCCCGAACTGGGCGCGCAGGTTTGCCACGACCGCACGGGTCTGGTTGGTGGCGGTGAGCCGACAGGCGACGATGCCGAGCAGGTGCAGGCTCGAGTTCACGCGCTGGCGCGCGCGCTCGATCGACGTGGCGACGGTTCCGACGCCGTGGAGCGCGAGGGCATGGGTCTCCACCGGAATGACGACGTGGTCACTGGCGACGAGCGGCGAGAGCGAGAGATAGCCGAGCACGGGCGGCGTGTCGACGAGGATGAGGTCCCAGTAGTCGGGGAGCCGCGCGAAGCCCCGGATGATGGCGACCCCCGTGTCGTTCGCGGTCTGCTCCCCGGACGGCACGAGGCTCGGGCATGTCGGGATGAGGTCAACGCCCGGAGTGGACGTGGACCGGACCAGCTCGGAGACGCGGATTCCTCCGGTGGAGAGCTCGACGAGGCCGATGGCCAATTCCTCGCCGCCGAGCCACTGGGTCGCCGACCCCTGGGGATCCAGGTCGACGACGAGAACACGGAGGCCGCGCTCGGCGAACGCGGCCGCGAGGCACACGGTCATCGTCGTCTTGCCACTGCCGCCCTTGTTGTTGGACAGCGTGATCGTCCGCATCTCAGCGATCGTCGACGCGCCGGACGAGCCCGCCGAAGAAGTCATCGGTCGCGCGATCGACGTTTCGCGTGGGTCGGACGACGTTGTCCGGAGCGACCTTGCCCGTCAGCGGCCTGCCGGGCTGCGAGGGCGTCTCGGGCGGCGTGGTGGTGGGCGAGGGTACGGGGGTCGGCGCTCTGCGCTGCGGTACCGGTGCCGCTGCCACGGGCCCACCCGTGGGCGCCGGGGTCGCCGGCACGATCGGGATCGCCACGCGGGCCGGTGCCGCTGCCACGGGCCCACCCGTGGGCGCCGGGGTCGCCGGCACGATCGGGATCGCCACGCGGGCCGGTGCCGCTGCCACGGGCCCACCCGTGGGCGCCGGGGTCGCCGGCACGATCGGGATCGCCACGCGGGCCGGTGCCGCTGCCACGGGCCCACCCGTGGGCGCCGGGGTCGCCGGCACGATCGGGATCGCCACGGGCGCGGCTGCCCCTGTGGTCTCCGACGCGTCGGCGGGGATCGGCGTCGTGACCGACGACAGCGGCCTGGCCGGCTCGAGCGACGCCGCCGTCAGAAACGCTTCCCTGACCGCCCTGTGGTGCTCCTCGCTCGTGTCGTCGGCGGGCCGCGCCGAGGCTCCCGGCACCAGCCGCGCGAAGAGATCGCGGGCCGAGGGGAACGTCCGGCTCACAGCGGCCTGCTCCTGCGCGGTGGTGCGCCGGTGCCGGCGACGTGCGTCATCATGCTGCGGACTCTACTCTCGGGCGTGTCTGATCGAGTGGAGGCACGGCGTTGCAGCCGGACGCTCGATCCACCGGCTCGGCGATCTGCGCAGGCGACCATGCCGCGCCAGGGTGACCGGAGCGGGACGCAGGGCGCTCCGTTCCATCAGGGGCCAATCGAGCCGCCCGGCGCCCAGTCGTGGACGGTCACCCCGCGCAGCCCGCGCTCGTCCAGCTCGTGCCGGAGCGCAGCCGGCGTGCCGGCGAGGATCGGGAACGTGCCCCAGTGGATGGGCGCAACCGCGTCAACGCTCAGGAGCTCCGCGGCCAGCGCGGCCTCCCGCGGGCCCATCGTGAAGTGCCCGCCGATCGGGAGGAGCGCGAGGCTGGGCCGGTAGAGCTCGGCGATCAGGCGCATGTCGGAGAAGACGTTCGTGTCGCCGGCGTGGTACACGGTCTGCCCGTCCTCCAGGCGGATCACGAAGCCTGCCGGCTCGCCCAGGTAGAGCGTCGTCTCGGCGCCCGGGTTCCAGTCGCCCGCCGAGTGGTCGGCGCCGACCATCGTGACGGCGATCTCCCCGAACGCGAGCGTCCCACCCTTGTTCATGCCGAGGGCGGCATCCGCGCCACCCGGCAGACGACGGGCCAGCCACAGGCTCATCTCGTGGATGCAGGGCCAGGTGGGTCGCAGGCGGCTCGCCAGGGCGATCGCGTCGCCCATGTGGTCGCCGTGCCCGTGCGTGACGAGCAGCAGGTCGCAGGCCCGCACGTCCGCAGCAGCCTTCGGGCTCTTCGGGTTGCCGAACCACGGGTCGATCAGGATCGTCTTCCCGCCGGGCGTCCGGATCTCGACACACGCGTGGCCGTACCAGGTGATCGTCGCGCCGCCCGCTTCCATCACTCACACCTCCAGCGCTCATCGTACGCGCGCGCCGACCGCGCGGGTCGACCGAATCGCCCGGCGGACCCGTCCGGGGGAGCCGTCCCCGGCGGACCCGGCGCCCAGGGACCCGTCCGGCGGAGCTGTCCGCCCGGACTGCCCACCGGCACGTCCCGACCAGCCCTCGCAGCCGCCTGACCGGCGCCTCACCCGGCCCGATCCCTGCTGCCCGGAGCCGTCCGGGCGCGCATGGCGCGGCCGGGACCTACACTCCCGGCGATGCCCGCCGAGCAGATCGCCCGCAACCTGGCCTTCGTCAACTGGACCCTCCTGGCCGCGCTCGCAGTGGGGTCGTTCGGCGCGGTCGCGCTGCTCCGCCTGCGCACGGAGGCGACCACCGGCTTCCTCGGCTTCACCGCCCTGTGCGCGGCCGCGTTCGGCGGCCTGGCCTGGCTGTCTGACGGCGCACTCCCGGCCGCAGTGGCCGCGAGCTCGCCCGTCACCGTCGATCCCGCGTGGGACGCCCCGCGGGGCGCCGCGCTCGGCCTCTTCGCTGCCGGCGCCCTGGTCTACGGGCTGGTGCTCTTCCGTGGCGGGCGGGCTGGGCCGCTCGCCCTTGGCGCGGCCGCCCTTGGCGTGTCGGCCCTGCTCTTCGGGGCGCTCACCTGGGGCGGCGGCCCCGTCGGGATCGGCATGCTGGCCGTCCAGCTCCTGGCCCTCGCGGCGGCAACCGGCGGCGTGTTCGCCGCGATGATCCTTGGCCACTGGTACCTGGTGACGCCGAAGCTCCCGACCGCACCGGCGCTCTTGCTCAGTCGCGTCCTCCTCGGCGTTGTCGCAGTCCAGCTCATCCTGTTCGTGGCCTGGGTCGGGCTGGGGATCGGGACCTCGAACGCGCCGCTGGCGCCGCTGACCGGCCCCTGGGCGCTCTTCGTGTGGCTGCGCCTGGTCGTGTCGCTCATCTTCCCGCTCATCGTCTGCTGGGCAGCCGTGCAGACGGTGAAGACGCGCTCGATGGAGTCGGCAACCGGCCTGCTGTACATCAACGTGGCGCTGATCGCAGCGGGTACGATCGACGCGGCCGGCCTCTACTTCGGCGCCGGCCTGCTGGTCTAGGGGAGGGGACACGTGCACATCCGGATCCGGCTCTTCGCTCGCCAGCGTGAGATCGCGGGCACCCGGGAGGTTGCCCTGGAGGTACCCGACGGAACGACGATCGAGGAGGCCTGGACGGCCGTGGCGACGCTCCATCCCGGCCTCGCCGACGGCCGGCCGTATGTCCGCTTCGCCCGCAACGGGAAGTACGCGGGGCCCGCGGAGGTCCTGGCGGAGGATGACGAGGTCGCCTGTATCCCGCCGGTCAGCGGCGGGGCAGGGGACGCAAGCCCCGCGCCGGGCCCGGACCGGATCCTCGAGATCGCGCCCGCGCCGCTTCCGCCCAACCTTGGCCACGCGCTCGCCGATCGGCTCGCGACGCCGGCTGACGGCGCCGTCGTCATCTTCGAAGGCCGCACGCGCGAGACGCCCGGGACGCCGGCGCCCGGCGAGGAAGCCGAGGCGCGACGCCACGCCGGACGCCCCGTCGAGGCCCTGGAGTACGAGGCGTTCGAGCCTCTGGCCCTGCGCGTGCTCGCCGAGATCGCGGATGCGGTCGGCGTCCGCTTCGGCGTGGAGCGGATCGCCATCGTCCACGCGGTGGGAGAGGTTCCGCTCGGGGCGGTCTCCGTGGTCGTCGTGGCGTGTGCGGCGCACCGCGACGCGGCGTTCGACGCCGCGCGCTTCGCCATGGACGAGACGAAGGCCCGCGCCCCGATCTGGAAGGCGGAGCGCTTCGCCGACGGCCACGTCTGGATCGGCGGCGTGGCCCGCACCGACCCGGTCGAGTGATCGCGTCCCAGCTGCCGGCGACCGACGCCGCGGCATCGACGTTCCCGTCCCTCCGTACCAGCCTCCTCGACCTGCCGCCGCTCCCGCATACTCCGGGACGATGAGCGAGCCGATCCACCCGATTGCCGCGCGGCTGGAGGCGGTCCTCCGGCAGGCCGAGGACCTGGCTGGCGCCTGGGGCGCCCGGGCCCGGGTCTCCACGACGCCGGCCCGCGAACGCGCGCTGCTGCGCCTCTTCGGGGTGAGCGGCCTGGACCGCAATGACGTGCCCCTTGCATCAGCCGTCGTCGAGCGGCACGTCAACGGCGCGCCGGGGCGCCTGGCGGCCGGGATCTCGCTTCCGTTCGTCGTCGCCCTGCTCGAGTACGACGTGTCGCCCCAGCAGCTGGCGCTGGACGTCGCGAGCGGGGCCGTCGATCTCTCGTTCGAGGCGGAGCTTCTCGCCGACCCGGGCCGCCGGGCGGCCGCCGAGGCGGAGACGCGCCGGCTCGCCGGGCTGGCCCTGGAGCGCGTCGATGCGAACCGGACCGCGCGTCTCGAGCTCCTCGACGTCCTGGGTGATGCGCCCCGCCCCTGGTTCGGGCTCACCCTGCCGACCCCCATGCTCGAGGCAGCCCCGGACGCCGCGGCATCGCTCGTCGCGGCCGGCGCGGACGTCGTCCGCATCCGCGTCCCGGCTGCGCGCGAGCTCGTCCTGCGCCTCCACGACCGGGGCCTGGAGCCGGGGTACTGGCATCCCCGGGGTGGTCATCTACCCGACGAGGTCGAGGACCCGGCGTCGGTGCCCGCGGGCAGCCAGCGGGCCTTGGCCGTCCTTCGCGCCAGCGTCGACGAGGCGGCCGCGGAGGCCGGCCGATACGTGCGGCTGGGAACGGTGGCCCCGGCCCTGGCGGCCCCCGAGCAGGCCCTCGTCGCGGCGCTGGAGCGCATCGACGTCGTCGAGGCCGACCCGATCGCCGAGATCGTCGTCGACGGCGTCGACCCGGATCGGGCGATCGCCGACCACGCCTTCGGACACCGCCTCCTTCGTCGCGCCGGCGTCACGATCCTGATCGGGCCCGGGCCCCTGATCGTGGCACCCGACCTGGCGCGGGGGTTGCCCGCCGACCCGGCGACGCGCGCGGGGCGGGCCTTCGCCATGCAGGCGCTGGCCGTCGCCCTCGCCCGCGGCGACGGCCTCGGCACCGGCCAGGTTGCCGCCGGGGCGCTGGTCCCGTGGCTGGCAGATGAGCGGGAACCGGTGGCGCAGGCTCTTGCCGCGGTGGCCATCCGGCGCCTGGCCTGGCCCGACATCGCGCTCGCGTTCGATGAGCCCGACCTCTCCGGCCAGGCGTCAGCCCGCTGGCCGTACCTGGTCGCCCTGGCGCTGGCCATCTCGGGACCCGGCGCGGTCGTCTTCCGTCGCGCGACCGACGAGGCCGACGCGGGCCACGTCGAGGCCACCAGCCGCGCCGCGGCGGCACTCGCCGGCGAGATGCCAGCGAACCCCGACAGGGTTCTCGACGTGGCCGCGGTCGCCGCCCAGGCCGACGCGCTGCTGGCCGCGGCGGCATCGACGCTGTCCGGGCTCGCCGACGCCGGCTGGTCGACGGTCCTCGGGGCGTCGCTCGGTGGCTCCGATGCGGGCCGGCTGGGGGCGGATGCGGTCGTGGAACGCACCGATATGTTCGACCCGCTGGAGACCGGGCCCGCCGATTGAGCCCGGCACGGCCCCGGCAACGGCCGCGCACGGCCCCGGCACCTGCCGCGCACGGCCCGGCGGACGGAGCTCGACACTGTCCGGGCTTGCCCGCGACACGGGTGGTTGCGTGTTTGCGCAAATACGCGATATCCTGACGACGCTCTTGTTCCGCCGTCCACGTGCAGCCCGGAGACCGTGATGCCCCGTCCGTTCACCCGTCGCGCTCTTGCCGCCGTCGTCCTCGGCGCCGCCGCGGTCGTGGCGGCCTGTTCGCCGTCCGCGGCGCCCACGTCCGCGCCATCCGCCGCCGCTCCGGGCGGGACGGTCGCAGCGTTGCCGGCCACGGTGCCCGTCGCCGAAGCCAGCCGGCTGCGCGACGGGGGCGCCTTCGTCCTGGACGTCCGCCAGCCGGATGAGTGGGCCGCCGGCCACATTCCCGACGCGACGCTGATCCCGCTGGGCGAGCTTCCCTCGCGACTCGCCGAGGTGCCGAAGGACCGCCGGGTGGTCGTCGTGTGCCGCTCCGGGAACCGGAGCGCCCAGGGGCGCGACATCCTGCTCGGCGCCGGGTACCCCGCCGCGACGTCGATGGCGGGCGGGATGAACGACTGGACGGCCGCCGGCTACGAGACGACGACGGGGAGCTGATCCTCGCCCGTCATCCCCGGTCGATCGAGCGCAGCGCGCGCAGCGCCTCCGCCACGCTCCAGGCCTGGGCGTGACAGGCCACGGGCCGATGCGGCGGGTCTCCCTCCAGGCACTCCGAGATCGTTCCAAGGCCGGCGTCCCGGAGATGGTCGCGAACCGGATCCATGACGGATCGCAGGTCGTCGGCCGACCAGCCGGCGGTGCGCGCCGCGTCCACGAACGGGCCGATGAGCCAGGTCCACGCCGTCCCCTGGTGGTAGGCGGCGTCGCGCGCGACGCGATCCCCCCGGTACGAGCCCAGGTATGCCGGGTCGGACGGTGCGAGCGACCGCAGGGCGCCGGCGACGAGGAGCTCGCGGGCGCAGGCATCCACCACGGCGCGCGCCTCGTCGGGCGCGAACAGGTCCGGCTCGACGGCGAGCGCGATGAGCTGGTTGGGGCGGAGATGGACCTCGTCGCCCGCGGGGCCGTCGAGGACGTCGGCGCACCAGCCGCGGTCGCGCCGGAAGTAGCGCGCCCGGAACGACGTCGCAGCCGCGTCGCCCCAGCTGGCGTACCGGGCGGCGGCCCCCTCGTCACCCCGCGCGGCGACGAATGCCGCGATGGTGCGACAGGCGTGGACCCACAGGCCGGCAATCTCCACGGGCTTGCCGATCCGGGGCGTGACCACCCAGTCGTCGGCCCGGGCGTCCATCCAGGTCAGCTGGACTCCCGGCACGCCGGCGCGCACGAGCCCGTCCGCCGGGTCGACCGCGATGCCGAACCGTGTCCTGTCGTGGTAGTGGTCGACGATGGAGCGCAGCACGGGCAGGAGGTCGTCCACCAGCCCTTCGTCGCCGGTCGCGTCGAGGTACGCACCGACGGCATGGATGTACCAGAGGGCGGCGTCAACCGTGTGGTACCAGGGATCCGCCCGCTCCGCATCGGGGAAGCTGTTGGGCAGTAAGCCGTCACGCACGAACGGGGCGTAGCTCCGAAGGATCCGCGCCGCGTCCTCGGGCCGTCCGGTTGCGAGGGTGAGCCCCGGCAGGGCGATCATCGTATCGCGGCCCCAGTCGTTGAACCACGGGTAGCCGGCGATGATGCTGCGGCCCGGGGCGGCCTCGCCGCGGATGGGCCGCGTGACGATGAACTGGTCGGCCGCGAGGACAAGCTGGCGCACGACGGGATCGCTCGCCTCGTCGATCCCGGCACGGGCAAGGAGGCTCTCGTCGCGCGCCCGCGCCGTCGCCAGGGCGCGCTCGCCGTCGCGCTCCACGGTGGCGGCGTCCTCCGCCGACAGCACCAGGGTCCAGGCCGCTCCGTCGGAAAGCGCCACGTCGAAGGCTCCAGCCACGGCGAGGTCGCCGACGTCGTCGAGGCCGCGCTCCGTCTCGACCGCGAGGGCGATTCCGCGGATCCAGCCGCGATCCGTGCCGCCGGGCTGCGGCGTTGCCGTCGCGCCCGGGCCAAGGAGCGACAGGATCGTCGGCAGGCCGTCCCAGCGCGCGACCAGGCCGCCGTCGACCGTTGCGATGTCCGGCCGCCGATCGTCCATCGAGACCAGGTCGTGGTGGTCGCGGTGCGTGACGAGGGGTTCCACGCGCAGCGCGACAGGCCCGCCGCGGAGGACCCGGTACCGGACGTACGTGGTGTTGGCGCCGTGTGCCATCCACGCCTGGCGCTCCAGGACGGCCCCGCCGACGACGTAGCGCCAGGTCGGGCGCATCCCCTCCAGCGCAAAGGCCTCCAGGTGGCGGCCGCCGTCCGGGGCTCGCCCGCGCCCCGTCCGCGCCAGGGAGCCCAACTCGTACGCGTGCCCTGCCACGGTCGCCGTCTCCAGGAGCCCGCCGACCAGGACCGTGCGAGCAACCGGCGGCTCCAGGGCAGCAACGAGCCAGCCCGAGTAGCGCCGGACGGGGCTCCCGTCGAGCGCCCCCGTGGCGTAGCCACCGAGGCCGTTCGTCACGATCCACTCGCGCCGCGTCGCGGCGACGGGATCGCCGCATGTCTCCCGTCCGAAGCGGACGTGGGGAGCCTGGCGGTGCGGCGCCGGCATGCGGTCTCCTCGCTGGCGACGGGTTGTCGCCACCATCATCGGTCAGCCGGGCGCCGGCTGCCCGATGGGCCGCCGGGGACCGACTCCGCGACTGCCCCGGCCGCCCACCGCCGGACCGTCAGCCGGCGCCGGGGCCTGTCTTGCGGGCCTCCTCGACGGTGTGCAGGGCGTCGCGGAGGGCGCCGATCCACGTCGCCTCGTTCTCCCCGACGAGCTTCACGCACCAGGCGAGCGCCTCGCTGCGGCTGCGGGCGACGCCGGCCTCGACGAGCGTGTCGAGCACCCGCCGCTCCGGCTGGCGCAGGCGCGTCATGACGGGGATGCTGGCGGTCGTGAACAGGTGCGTCTCGCCGGCGATCCGGACCCCCCACGAGACGACCTTGCCGAATTGGTGCTGCGCGTCCTCGGCGATCGCCATGCGTGCACCGCGGGTCTCCCCGCGGAAACGATCCACCCGGCTGGCACGGGCCGCGGCACGGGCGGCGTCCGTCGCGTCGGTCGCGAGGTCGACGTCGCCGATCTCGCCCACGACGAGGATCTCCTCGCGGTCGACCATGACATCGGGGGCACCTGTGAACCAGGCGTCGGGAAGGCGGCCGGCGAACCAGCCTGCGAGCTCGTCGAGAGAGAGGTGGTGACCCATAAGGTGCTGCTCCAGTGTTCGGTGGGATTACACGCTTACACTACAACACGTGTCAACGCGCCGCTGTCACCGGCGTTACGGCGACCGACGCGACGGCGCCCCGGATGGGCGGGTCGGAGAGAATGCGGGTCACCGCCGCCAGGGAGGTCGCGCCAGATGACACCGCCGGGAAAGAGCAGTCCTCCTGGGCCCGTGGCCGCCGGGCCGAAGGGCGCAGAGGCCACAGGCGCGCAGGGCCGCCGGGCGCCGCGCGGAGGCCGCCGCGCCGCGGGGACGTGCCGTCCGTGGACCCGCGGCCGAGGTGGCGCCCGCGGCCGAGACGGCGCCCACGTCCGGGCCGCGACCCGCGGCCGACCTTCGATCCGAGCTCCAGCCCCTCGCCGCCTTCATCGGCACGTGGCGCGGCGAGGGACGCGGCATGTATCCCACCATCGCCGACTTCGCCTACGGCGAGGAGCTCCGCCTCCGGGATGTCGGTCGCCCGTTCCTGGTGTACGAGCAGTGGACGTGGTCGCTCGACGATGGACGCCCGCTCCACGCGGAGACTGGGTACTGGCGGTCCGGACCCGACGCTCGCATCGAGCTGCTGATCGCCGAGGCCACGGGCCTGGTCGAGGTCGACGAGGGGACGCTGGAGGACGGCCGGGTGCACGTCATCTCACGTGCCGTCGCGTCGGCGACGAGAGGCCCGGACGTGACGTCGGTCGAGCGCGACCTCCGCGTCGCCGGCGACGTGCTCCGCTACGAGGTCCGGATGGAGGCGGTTGGACTGCCGCTCCTGGTGCATCTCCTGGCGACGCTGCAGCGGGTCGACGACGCCCCATGAGCGAGCGTGCCGCGCGGCGCCCGGTCGGCGCCGACGACGAGCGCGTCCAGCCGGCCAGCCGCGCCGAGTGGCGTGCCTGGCTCGCGGCGAACCATGCAACCGCGACCGGCGTGTGGGCCGTCACGTACCGCCGCAGCGCCGGGCGGCCGGTCGTCGGCTACGACGACCTCGTGGAGGAGGCGCTCTGCTTCGGCTGGATCGACAGCCGGCCGGGGAAGCTCGATGACGAGCGGACCATGCTCCGGTTCACCCCCCGCAGGAAGCGCAGCGTGTGGTCGCGCCCCAACAAGGAGCGCATCGAACGGCTGATCGGCGCCGGGCTGATGGCGCCCGCCGGGCTCCGGGCCATCGAGGCGGCCCGGGCCGACGGCTCGTGGGACACGCTCAACGACGTGGACGACCTGCTGGTGCCGCCGGACCTCGCGATCGCGCTGGCCGCCGTTCCTGCCGCGGCCAAGGGCTTCGAGGCGATGAGCCCGTCGTCGAAGAAGCCACTTCTCTTCTGGGTCACCTCCGCGAAGCGCGAGGAGACCCGGGCGCGCCGGATCGCGGAGATCGTCCGCTACGTCGCCGTCGGGCGGAGTCCCCTGGAGTGGCCGCGCCGCCCCCTGGAGGACTGAGCCCTGCGCCGTCGACCCGGACGCCGGGGTGTCAGGCCCGGTCCACCGGCGCAGCCTGCTCGGCCTCGGCTTCCTTCTCCATGCGATCGAGGCGCGTGTAGTAGTCCGGGATCTCCCGGAGGTGCGCCAGCGCGATCTTCCCCGTCGCCAGGGGATCGTCGCCGGTGACGTTCGTCTCCGGGTCTCGCCGGCCGTGCTCCAGCTCGACCTCCATGCCGCGTCGGAACTCCTCGAGCGAGAACGGCTCGGCGGCGAAGTCGAGGCCGAGGCTGGTCGCGACGGCCTGCGCTTCGCCGGCGTCGAACGATGAGCGAGTGGGCATGCGTGATCTCCTTGTCTGGATGTCCCACGAAGCATCGGCGGCCGATCCGGGTTCCTGCCAGTGCCGGGCGTCCCGTTCCGCCGCTCGTCCGGCCCCTCCGGCATGGCACCATCAGTCCGACATCTCAGGGATGGAGGTGGTTTCGACCCGATGCGCAAGATCCTGCTCTGGATGGCCCGGAATCCGTGGCTGAAGGAGCGGCTGCCACGCCTGCGCTTCGTGCGCAAGGCCGTGCGCCGGTTCATGCCGGGCGAGGACGCCGACGCTGCCTACGCCGCCGCCCGAACGCTGGCAGCCGCGGGGCAGGGGATCCTGTTCACCCGCCTCGGAGAGAACCTCGCCGCGATCGCCGAGGCTGACGCGGTGGCCGCCCACTACCATGCCATCATCGACCGCGGCGCGGAGCTCGCCCGCCCGGTGGAGCTGTCGGTCAAGCCGACCCAGCTGGGACTCGACATCGACGAAGAGGCATGCCTGCGCCATCTCGACGGCCTGGCTGCCCGGGCGGACGTAACCGGGACCTGGCTGTGGGTCGACATGGAGTCCTCGGCGTACGTCGAGCGCACCGTCGTGCTCTACGAGCGCCTGAAGGCGAACCGCCGGAACGTCGGGATCTGCCTCCAGGCCTACCTGCGCCGCACGCCGGCCGACCTGCGTCGGCTCCTGCCCCTCCAGCCGGCCGTGCGGCTGGTGAAGGGCGCCTACGACGAGCCCGCTGACGTCGCCTGGCGCACGCGAGCCGAGGTGGATGGCTCCTACCAGGCGGCGGCGCTCGTCCTCGCGGAGGCGGCCCGCGACGGGAAGGCGCGCCTGGCGCTGGGAACCCACGACGGTGGACTGATCGAGCGGATCGCGGCCTTCGCGGAGGCGGCGGGCGTTCCCCGCGATCGGCTCGAGGTGCACATGCTGTACGGGATCCGGGCCGCGGAGCTGCGTCGCCTGCAGGTGGCGGGCTTCCCCGCCTTCACGCTCATCGCGTACGGAAGGCACTGGTACCCGTGGTACATGCGCCGGCTGGCAGAACGGCCCGCGAACGTCTGGTTCGCGCTGCGCCAGCTCCTGCCCTGACGGTCAGGGAGCGCTGGTCTCGGTCGTCGGGTCGGGTGCCGGGGTCGGCGTCGGCGCCGGGGTCGGCCTCGGCGTCGGCGGCGCGACGACGACCGGCTTGCCGGGTCGCGGCGTCGGGCGCGGGGTGGGGCGCGGGGTGGCCCGCGGCGTCGGGCGCGGGGTGGCCCGCGGCACGACGACGCCGGGGTTCGTGGGGCGTGCCTGCGGCGTTGGTCGCTGGGTCGCGCGCGGGGCGCGTGTCGGGCGCGGCGCGGCCGTGGCGGGCGCGGGAGTCGGCGTGGCGGCCTGAAGGGCAGGTGTGATGATCGGCGTGGGCTCGGGAGCGGCGAGCCGCGCCTGCGGCGAGGCGCCCAGGGCGACGACGGCGAGGCCGGCGACGACGACCCAGCCCGCGCTCGCGGCCAGGCCGATGCGCCCGGCCCGCCGCCGCTTGCGGCGGGGCGTGGCGGGCAACGTCGCGGTGAGGGCGCTGCGCCACGCGTCGGGGGCGGCGGCATCGGGCATCGTCCCCGCCGGCGCCGCATCCTTGGGGCGCTGGCGTGCCGTTCCCCAGGCCGCTTCCCAGGTGGCGGGAGCGGGATCCTCGCGCCGAAGGTCGGCGTACGGGTCCCCGGCGGCGGCCGATGCTGCGACCTCCGTGGCTCCGACGACGATCCGGGGTCGCGCCGCGTCGACCAGGCGGAACGGCGCGCAGGCAAGGCACGCGCCATCCACGAGGTTCCAACAGTCTGCGCAGCACGCGGCCCCGCAGGCCGGGCAGTCGTGGTAGGTGTTCCGCGCCGAGGCGTACGAATCCCGGTCCCGCCCGCAGCGTTCGCAGAACTGGGTTCCGAGGTCCACCGTGCACTCCACCCCGGGCGCAATCTTCAGGTGGATGCGCCACGAGATGACGATAGCCCGGGCCCTCCCGTACGGGGTCACGCCGGAGGTACCGCGGGGCCCCGGCGTTGGTCTCGGTCGGTGCGCGCGGGCACCGTCGCCCGATCGCGCGGCAGCCCCGCCGGCGGTTCGAAACGGCCGATGACACGCGCCCCCCGGGATGCCATCCTGTTCGTGCGCAGGCGTGGGCCGGGCCGGAGGTCGGAAACGTGGACGAGACCAGGGAGCATCCGGCGCCGGGGCCCGGGCGCGCGCTGCCGGACGCCGAGCTCACTCCCCCCGACCCGTGGGCCACCTTCGATCGCTGGAGCAGCAATCTCTTCCTCCTGCTCGCGGTGCTGGGCTTTCTCGTGCTCCTGACCGTCGGCGGGCTCGCCGGGTCCGTGACGGACAAGCCGGTCGCGGTCGTCGCCATCGCCCTCGGGATCGCCGCCGTCGGCGCAGCGCTCCTCGTCGTCGTCTCCTTCGCGCTCGACCGGCGTCGAGCCTGGGCCAGGACGGCTGCCTGGTACCTGCTGGTGATCCTGGTGGTCGTGGGCTTCGGTGGCGCGATCATCGACCTGGCCCGTGGCGCGATCACGATCCCGCTGGGGGCGCTTGCCGCGCTGTACGTGATGTCGCGCAGGCCGGGCCCGGTTCCTGCGCTCGCGGGGCGGGATCGAACGGTCGCAGCCGGTATCGGACTGCTCTTCCTCGCCGCCAGCGTGAGCCCGCTTCTGCCCGCCCGGCTGATCACCGATCTCGTCGCGGGTGTCTCGCGCCTCGGCACCTGATCGCCCGGGTATGTGACGCCCCGCGGAGTACGCTGCATCCCATGACCGAGTCCGCTCCGACGACGTTCGCCGACCTCGGGCTGGCGCCCGCGCTGCTCGAGACCCTGGCGGGCCTCGGATACGAGGAACCCACGCCGGTGCAGGAGGCCGCCATCCCGCCGCTGCTCGCCGGCAGCGACCTGCTGGCGGAGGCGCCCACCGGGACCGGCAAGACCGCCGCCTTCGCGCTGCCGATCCTGCAGCGTCTCGCCGTCGATGGCCTGGGCCGAGCTGAGCAGGGAACGGCGCTCGCCCTGGTCCTGGTCCCGACGCGCGAGCTGGCGATGCAGGTGGCCGAGGCGGTTCACCGCTACGGGCGGGTCCTCGGCGCGCGAGTCCTCCCCGTGTACGGCGGGCAGCCGATCGGCCAGCAGCTGCGCGGGCTCCGGCGCGGGCTCGACATCGTGGTCGCGACGCCGGGGCGGGCAGTCGACCACCTCACCCGGGGCAGCCTCCGCCTGGATGCGGTAGAGGCCGTGGTTCTCGACGAGGCCGACGAGATGCTCGACATGGGCTTCGCCGAGGACCTCGACACGATCCTCTCGGCGACACCCTCCGGGCGCCAGACGGCGCTCTTCTCGGCCACGATCTCGTCGACGATCGCCCGCATCGCGGCGCGCCACCTGCGGGACCCGATCCGCGTATCCGTGCGCCCCGAGCGACCGTCAGAGGAAGCGCCGGCCAAGGTCCGCCAGCTGGTGTACGTGGTCCGGCGCCCCGACAAGCTGGCGGCGCTGGGGCGGATCCTCGACGTGGAGGACCCCGCGGCCGCGCTGGTCTTCGCCCGGACCCGCGGCGAGGTGGACGACCTGGCCGAGGCGCTCAGCGGCCGTGGCCACGACGCCGCCGCGCTGCACGGCGGGCTGTCCCAGGAGCAGCGCGACCGGGTGATGGGGCGCTTCCGCGACGGAGCGCTGGACGTCCTCGTGGCCACCGACGTGGCCGCGCGCGGGCTGGACATCGAGCACGTGTCACACGTCGTCAACTTCGACGTGCCGTCGTCGCCCGACGTCTACGTCCACCGCATCGGGCGCACGGGGCGCGCCGGCCGGGAGGGGATGGCGATCACCCTCGTCGAGCCGCGCGAGCACCGGCTGATCCAGAACATCGAGGCGGCGACGAGGATCCGGCTGGAGCGTGCCACGGTCCCGACGGTCGCCGACCTGCGCGAACGACGCCTGGAGCTGCTCCGGTCGAGCCTCCGGGAGCGCCTGGCGCCGGGTGACGGCGACGGCGAGGGGCCCGGCGACGGCGGGACCGCTCGTGGGCTGGAACGCTACCGCGCCGTCGTCGAGGCGCTCGCGGACGAGTACGACGCCGTGGAGATCGCCCTGGCGGCGGTCGCCCTCCTCGATGCCGACGAGGCCCGCGGCGACGCCGAGGTGGAGATCGCGCAGGCCGTGCTGCCGCAGGATCGTCCGCCGCGACCCGCACGAGCACCGGGCTACGTGGGACCTCCCGGCCGTGCCGGCGCTGCCGGGGGCCTTACACCGGGTCGTCCGGGGCCGCCCGACCGTGGCGGCATCCGGCGCCCACCGCCCGGCCCCGTTCCCCCGGGTGCGCGCGCGCCGCGATCCGGCCCGCCGGCGGGCGGCGCCTGGGTTCGGCTCTACGTCGGTGGCGGGCGGCGCGCGGGGATCCGGCCGGCCGACCTCGTGGGCGCCATCACGGCGGAAGCCGGCGTCCCCGGATCGGTCATCGGGGCGATCCAGATCACCGACAGCTTCTCGCTGGTGGACGTGGCCGGCGACGTGGTCGAGGACGTGGTCCGCGCTCTCCGAACGGCCACGATCCGCGGTCGGACCTTCGCCGTGCGCCTCGACCGGGACATGCGGTAGGGCCGCTCGCGGCTCGGCGGCCGAGCCCGCGGGGCCGCCGGCCCGGCGGCCCCGCGGCGACCCGGCGGCGACCCGGCGACCCGACGGCCAAGCGCGGGAAGCGGCCGTTCTCGACGGACGTGGTTCAATGGATGACGGCGCCGCACCCGGCGGCGGACAACGGGGGAGGGATCGATGTCCGGCGCAGCGAACGGCAGCGGCACGCGCGAAGACCCGTGGATCCTCCAGACCGCGAGCGGGGGCGCGGAGTACCAGATGTGGCGCGACGAGGCGGCGGACCCGCCGGCGCTCGTGTGCCAGGTCGGCTCCACGCAGCTCCGGTACCACCTGCGCTGCATCGAGGATCTCCACGCCTGGCTGGTGGAACGCGGCGACTGGGTGCCCCTGGGCGCCGCCGATGAGCAGAAGCCGGCGGCGGAAGGGACCGTGGAGGCGTGGGGCCGCGCTGCCGACAACCCGGTCGGCGGCTGGTACGGCCTGCGCAAGGGCTATCGTGGTCGCTTCGGGATGTACGTGCCGCCGCTGCTCGAGGCGCTCGGCCTCGCCGAGCTGGAGCACCTGCCGAGGAACAACCGGGTCCGGGCAGTCTGATCACGGGGCGGCGTGCCGGTCACGCCGGCGCATCGTCGTTCGTCTCCAGATCAGCGAGAACGCCGTGCTGATCACGCCCGCCTGAGGTTCGCCGGCGCCGGGAGGCGCCACCGCCATGACCGGTTCCCGCGCCGCACGGTTCGCGGCCCCGCTCTCGTTCCTCCTCCCCGGCATGGGGCAGGTGGCGCTGGGGCGCCGCCGGCGCGGCGTGCTCCTGGCCCTCCCGGCGATCGCGATCGCCGGCGTCGTCGTCGGGATCGGCGTCGGGATCGCTGCCGACCCGTCGATGGCCCTGGACCTGGTGCCGCGGCCGGAGGCCGTGGCCGCGCTTGTCGTTCTCGAGGGAGCCCTGCTGGCGTACCACCTGGCGGCGATCCTGGATGCCGAGCGGCTGGGACGGGCCATGCGTCCCGTCCGCGGCTGGATGCGGGTGACGGCGGCGCTGGTGCTGGGCGTCCTCGTGCTGGCCAGCGTGGCGCTCCACGGGACGATCGGCTACGTCGAGGCGCAGGCGGGCGACGCGCTGGGCACCGTCTTCGGGCCCGGCGGCGGCGACGATGGCGGCGCGTGGGCCATCCCGGAGCCGAGCTTCGAGCCGGAGCCGACCGAACGGCCCACGCCGACGCCCCGGCCGACCGCGCGGGCCACGCTCGCGCCGACGCCCTTCACGACCACCTCGAACGGGCCAACGGCGTCGCCGGCTGCGGGGGTGCCATCCCCGCCGATGCCAACCCCCACGCCCTCGCCCCGGCCGACCCCCACCCCGAAGCCGGTTCCCGCCTGGGCGAAGGACGGCCGGCTCAACCTGCTCCTCATCGGCAGCGACGCCGGCCCCGATCGCTGGAGCCTGCGCACCGACACCATCATCGTCCTGAGCGTCGACGTGAAGAGCGGGCGCGCGGCCCTGTTCGGGATCCCCCGCAACATGGTCGGCGTGCCGCTGCCGCCGGAGAGTGCCGGCGCGGTACGGGGCGGCCACTTCCCGGGCCTCCTCAACGCCCTGTACGTGTACGCGATGGGCCACCCGAAGGCGTTCCCCGGCGGCGACGCCCGGGGGATGCGCGCGGTGAGCGGCGCCGTCCAGGAGCTGCTGGGCGTGCGGCTCGACGGGATGGTGGTCGTCAACCTCGGCGGGTTCGTGACGCTCGTGGACGAGCTGGGTGGTCTGTGGATCGACGTCCCGGAGCGCATGGTCGATGAGAAGTACCCGCTGGAGGACGGCTCGAAGCTCATCCGGGTCGCCTTCGAGCCCGGCTGCCAGCATCTCGGAGGGCGGATGGCGCTCGCGTACGCCCGGTCTCGCCACCAGGACTCCGACTACGGTCGGATGCGCCGCCAGCAGACCGTGCTGCTGTCACTGCGCCGCCAGCTGGACCCGGTGAGGATCGTGGCAAAGGCTCCGGCGCTCCTGCGCGTGGCCCGCGACAACCTCTGGACCACGCTGCGGCGCCAGGACCTCCGCGGGCTGGCACAGCTCGCCGGGCGCGTGGACGTCCGCCGGGTCGCCCGGGTTCTCTTCGTTCCCTCCCGCTACCCGGCCCACCTGGACGCGGCCGAGATCGCGCGGATCCAGAAGGTCACCCGCACGATCTTCGACCGGCCGCCCCCGCCCGCCGACCCGTTGCTCGCCGCGGGCCATTGCCCGTAGGGGCAGCCGGGTCAGGGGTACCCGGCTGGCGACGATCAGGGTCGGGCGAGGATTGACCGCGGGGCGACGCTCGACCGCGGGCGTTGCCGTTCGCGCGCCCTGTGATCCGCCGGGGATCACACGGTGATGGTCAGTCGGCGCCCGCGGCCTCGACCGGCTCGGGCTCGCGTGGCGCCGAGGCCCGGCGCCCGGCAAGCCGACCCGCGGCGACCACCGCCCCGCCACTGGCGAACATGAGCACCGCCGCGCCGAGCATCCCGGCGGCCAGGCTCGCCACGCCCGCGATGAGCCCCATCAGCGGCGGGTACGTGATGGACCCGACGACGCCCGCAGCCGTGAGGATGCCTGCGACGGCTGCGGCACGATGGGGGAACAGGGCCGAGGCGACGGCCATGATCATCGGATACACCGGACCCAGCGCAAAGCCGGCCACCAGGAAGAGCACGATCCGGACGGGCCCCCACGCCACGCCGACGGCAGCGAGGATGGCGATCCCGCCGACCAGCGCGCAGGCGGTCGTGAAGCGGACCGGGTCGAAACGGTCGGCGAACCGGCTGGCGGCCAGCCGTCCGGCGGCAAGGCCGCCCCAGAAGAGTGACAGGCCCAGCGTGGCCACGAACATCGGCTGGTCATCGAGGAAGCCCACCAGCCAGCTCGATACGCCGGCCTCCGCCGCAACGTAGCACGCGATCGCGACACACAGGGCGACGAGGGCGAGCCGCAGGCCTCTCGCCACTGCCGCTGCGCGATCGGGCGTCCCGGCGGGTGCCGGAGGCCGCGGCCGGGAAGGCACGCTGCCCGCGCGCGCGAGCGGCGCCACCAGGAGGAGCCCGCCGATGGTCGTGGCCAGGGCCAGCACCCGCCAGTCGACGCCGAGGGCCACCAGCAGGCCGATGACCAGCGGCGCCGCCAGGGCACCCACGCTGTAGAAGAGATGGAGCAGGTTGAGACCGCTCCCGCTGCCGGCCGTGGAGAGATCCATGATGACGCTGCTGGCCACGGCGTCGATCGCCCCGCAGCCCGCCCCGGCCAGGCCCGCCCCAACGAGGAAGACCGTCCACGTCGGCGCGACCGCCTCAAGCGCCATCCCTGCCGCGATGAGCAATGCCGAGGCCGGCAGCACGACGCGCCGCCCGACGCGTTGTGCCACCAGGCCCGACGAAAGGGCGCCGACCGCGAACAGCAGGGCGATGACCAGGTAGGCCAGCCCGAACTCGGCATCGGACCGCTCGAAGTCGTCCTGCAGCACCCGCAGGAGCGTGGGGACGAAGAGGCCGGTCCACCCGATCAGGAAGAAGCTGGCATACGAGGAGACGAGGATGTCGCGGCGCGGCGCGGCGCCCTGGGTCACCATCGATTGCGCCGTGTCACGAGTGCCCGGGCCGATCCGTCGCCTCGAAGGCCGCCCGCAGGTCCGCCGGAGCCGGCTGGTGCCAGACGGCCTCGTAGGCGTCGAGGACATTCTCACGGGTCACCGAGAGCGCCGGGATGGCGACCCAGGGTGGCGTTTCCGCGCCGACGAGGGCCAGGATCGTCGCGGTGGCCTCTGCCACGCCGAGGTCGTAGGGCATCTGCGCGCCGACGCCTGCCACCATGCCGCCGGTCGCGATCTCGAGGGCGACCTCGTTTCCGAGATCGACCGTCGTCAGAGGGATGTCACGCCCGATTGAACGCAACGCACGGATCACGCGGATCGCCGGTTCGTCCCAGGGCACGAAGAGCGCGTCGATCGGGAGGTCCTGGGCGATGAAGTCGAGGACGACGTCGCCCGCCGTTTCCAGGTCCAGGAACTCGGCGAGCCGCAGGGTGGCGTCGGGCCGATGCTCTCGCATCCACTTCCGGAAGCCGATTTCGCGCTCGTTGGTGGCGAAGAAGTCCACCCCGAACCCGACGATCCCGACGGTGCCGCGCTCGGGGATCCTTGGCGCGAGGATGGCAGCCGCCACCTGGCCGTTGCCGAAGTTGTCGGCGGAGATCACGCTGACGTAGTGCTTCCCGGCGATCAGCCCGATGGGAGCGTTGTCCATGAGGACGAGCTTGATGCCGGCCGCGGTAACCGCACGATGGGCTTCGGCCGTCCGGAGGTTGTCGACCGGGAGGCTGATCACCGCGTCCGGCCGGAGCGCCACGAGCCGCTCGAGGGCGTCCACCTGGTTACGGGCGCGGAAGCCGCAGTCGATCACCTCGATCAGGGTGGCACCGAAGCGGTCGAGCGTGTCGCTGATCCCGGCGATCTGCTGGCGCGACCAGTCGCTGCCGGTCGTGTGGATGACGACGGAGACCGAGAAGGCAGCGCTCCGGGCCCGCGCAGCATCGGCATCCTGAACGGCGAGCTGGTCGACGGATGCCGCCGACTCTCCGTGCGGACCCAGGCTTTCGACGACCACCCGGTCGAACGCTGCGTCTCGTGTCATCCGCCAACCCTTTCGGCCTTCGGGGCGGCGTTCTCCGCCCAAGGTGCAGGAGTGCGGCGCACCGGCCGGCCCCGATTCTCGCTTTCCCGTCGTGTTGTCGTCCCGCCGGCTGCCTCGGGGTGATGGCCGGGCGACCCCTGGTCGATCCACGAGCGGAGGTACTCGGGGGAGAAGAGCTCGTCGACGACGGCGAGGGCGGCGCCGACGAGGCCGGCCGTTCGACCCATCTCGGCGCGGACGATCTGGAGGCTCTGCGTGGTGAGGGAGCGGGATCGGCGGTACAGCGCCTCGCGCATGGCCGAGATCAGGATCTCGCCCGCCTGGGCGACGCCTCCGCCGACGACGACCATCGATGGGTTGTACGCGTTGACGAGGGTCGCCAGCGTTTCGCCGACGAGCCGGCCAGCAGCGCGAGAGCAGCTCGATGCTCGCCGGGATCGCCCCGGTTGGCGGCCATCCCCACGTGGGTCGCGCTGATCTGGCGGCCGCTGGCCAGCACCTCGGCGAGGTACGGGCTCCTGCCGGACGTGGCGGCCTCGTGCGCCTCGCGAGCGATTGCGATCCCGCCTGCGAGCGCCTCGAGACAGCCGGTGTTGCCGCAGCGACAGAGCACGCTGGCGTCATCGGCCACCGCGACGTGGCCGATGTCCCCGGCGAACCCGTGCGCGCCTCGGTGAACGCGCCCGTTCGAGCAGAGGCCCGCGCTGATCCCCGTGCCGATCTTCACGAAGAGCAGGTCGCTGGTACCCACGCCGCGGCCGGCGTGGAATTCGCCGAGCGTCATCAGGTGGACCTCGTTGTCCATCCAGACCGGAGCTCCGAACCGGCTGCCCAGGTGGCGCGCCACCGGGTACTCGCGCCAGCCCGGCATGCGGTGCAGTGTCGCCTGGGCGTTCAACCGCCCATCCGGCAGCTCGACGAGGCCCGGAACCGCGAGCCCGATCCCCCACGTGCCGCGGGCCTCGGGGTGCTCCTCCAGCATCCAGTCGAACAGAGCATCGACGCGATCGAGCGTCGTCGCGGCCCCGAGGGTCGCGTCGGCCGCCTCGTGGTGCTCGGCGAGCAGTCGGCCGGACAGGTCGGCGAGGCCGACGCCGAGCGTGGTCGTTCCCAGGGAGGCCACCAGGAGGTGGCCGGCCGTGGCCCGGAAGCGAACGTGGCGTGGCGCCCGGCCGCCCGTCGAGGCACCCAGCTCACCTTCCTCGATGAGGCCCCGTTCGATCAAGGTCGCGATTCGATCGGCGACGACGGCCCTGCCAAGTCCCGACATCGCCTCGATCTCGAGTCGGCTCACCGCGGCTCCCGAGCGCACCAGACCCATGACCTGGGCCAGGCTGTCCCGCTCGAAGCGAACGCGTCGCCCGGTCCCGCGGCGGCCGCGCGCAGGACGTCCTGCGCCACTGCCGCCCTCGCTCACGACCCGATCTGGCACCCTTGAGACGCCCTCACCCCAATCTTGCAGGGGTCTCTCCCCCGCCTTGGCTGCGGACGATACACCGCGGGCACGTGGGCTTGGCACTTCCATCCGCCGACACCAAAGTTCTGCCGAATACCACTTGACTTTTGCCGTGCAACGACATTAGATACACCACGACAGACGAAAAGTCCAGTCATTTGTGGCCGGCAGTCCCCACCGCGTCCCGAACCGAGCGTCGAGACAGCGCCTGGGCGAGCAGATCGTCCGGGCGAGGAGGTGAGCATTCCCAGTCGTGTGACTCGTTCGACGACCCGGCTCACGAGGAGCCCGTTCACTCACCCGGAGGAGGCGTCAATGGTCCCCAATCGCACGGTCAAGATGCTCGGCGCGGTCGCCGGCATCGTGATGCTCGTCTCGGCCTGCTCGTCGGGAGCATCCCCGAGCGCGTCCACCGCGGCCCCTTCGGCCGCCCCCAGCGCGAGCGCCGCGGCATCCGCGGAGCCGACTGCGGCCGCCTGCGCGGCCGATGCGAACCTGGCCGCGGCGCAGGCGGCCGGCGTCCTCAGCAAGGGCCCCCACGGCGAGGATCCCTCCGAGGCCAGCTCCGTGGTCTTGACCGACGAAGAGATCGCCAAGGTCAAGGACATGAAGGCGACGGCCGCCATCGTCATGCACTACGGCGGTGACGATTGGTCCGCCGCACAGATCGCCGGCCTGACCCAGCGCTTCGGCGAGCTTGGCATCCAGATCGTCGCGACGACCGACGCCAACTTCGTCCCGGCCACGCAGGTGTCGCAGATCGAGACCGTCCTGGCGAAGAACCCGAGCATCATCGTCTCGATCCCGACCGACCCGGTCGCGACCAAGGACGCCTTCATGAAGGCGTCCGCCCAGGGCGTGAAGCTCGTCTTCATGGACAACGTCCCGAATGACATGGTCGCCGGCACGGACTACGTCAGCGTCGTCTCCGCCGACAACCGCGGCAATGGCGTCGCCTCCGCTCACCTGGCGGCGAAGGCCATGAACTGCGAAGGCACCATCGGCCTGATCTTCCACGAGGCGGACTTCTTCGTCACGCGCGATCGGTACGAAGGCTTCAAGACCACCATCCAGGAGCAGTACCCCAACATCACGATCATCGACGAGAAGGGCGTCACGGGCTCCGACTTCGCCGGCCAGTCCCAGGCTGCGGCGAACGCCATGCTCACCAAGACCCCCGACCTGAAGGCGATCTGGGCCGTCTGGGACGTCCCGGCCGAAGGCGTCATCGCGGCGGCCCGCGCCGCGAACCGCATGGATCTCATCATCGCCACGCAGGACCTCGGCAAGAACGTCGCGATCCAGCTGGCCAAGGATGAGCTCATCAAGGGCCTGGGCGCCCAGCGGCCGTTCGACCAGGGCGTGACCGAGGCGAACCTGGCGGCATACGGGCTGCTCGACAAGGAGGCGCCGATCTACGTCGCCCTGCCGGCCCTGCCGGTGTCGCACGAGAACGTGCTCCAGGCCTGGGAGGACGTCTACCACGTGCCCGCCCCGGCCGAGGTCAAGGACAGCTTCAAGCAGTAGCCCACCCCGCATGGCTGGCGCCGCCCGTGCACCGGGCATGGGCGGCGTCAGCACGACGAGGTTCGCGACGATGGACGACCTAGCGGTCCGGATGTCCGGGATATCGAAGAGCTTCAGCGGTGTCTCCGTCCTCGAGGGCGTCGATCTCGAGCTGCGCCGAGGAGAGGTGCATGCCCTGGCGGGCGGCAACGGCGCCGGCAAGTCAACCCTTATGAAGATCCTTCGCGGGGTTCATCAGCCCGACGACGGCACCATCGAGATCGACGGCCAGGCGGTCCACCTGACGTCGGTCCACGACGCGATGAGCCGAGGGATCGCGATGATCTTCCAGGAGTTCAGCGTCGTTCCGACGCTGACGGTTGCCCAGAACGTCTTCCTGGGCCGCGAGCGACGCGGAGCTTTCGGCCTTCTCGACGACCGGGCATCGGTGGAGCGAACGCGCGAGCTGTTCGGCGAGATGGGCGTGACCGTGGATCCGAATCGCCGCCTGGAGGACCTCAGCACCGCCTTCTGGCAGCTCACCGAGATCGCCAAGGCGCGCTCACAGAACGCACGGGCCCAGACCACGGATGGGCCGACGGCCTCGCCCACCGAGATCGCCGCCGCGCGATCACAGGACGCACGGGTCCTGATCATGGACGAGCCGACGGCCTCGCTCGCCAAGGACGAGACCGAGCACCTGTTCGACTTGATCCGTTCGCTCGCGGGCCAGGGGATGGCGATCGTCTACATCTCGCACCGCATGGAGGAGATCTTCCGTGTCGCGGACAGGGTGACGGTGCTTCGCGACGGGCGCCTTGTCGCCACCACCGCCGTGGGCGATCTGTCGGCAGAGGATCTGGTCGAGCAGATCGTCGGGCGGCGGATGGAGAGCGCCCTCGAGTGGACCCAACGCAACGTGGACCGCAGCAACGTCCCGTTGCTGGAGGTCCAGGACCTGCAGATGAAGCCCCGCTTGCGCGGGGTCAGCTTCGAGCTGCACCACGGAGAGATCCTGGGCCTCGCGGGGCTGATGGGCAGTGGGCGAACCGAGACCGTCCGCGCGCTGTTCGGGATCGATCGGATCGACTCGGGGATTGTCAAGGTCCGAGGCCGGGAGATCTCGATCCGCAACTCCGGCGACGCGATCAGCGCGGGCATCAGCCTCGTGCCGGAGGACCGGCGGCTGCAGGGGCTCGTCCTGGAGCACTCGGTTCGCAACAACCTGCTGCTTCCGCTGCTCGGCCGATTCTCGCGGGGCGGCTGGCTCGACGACCGGAAGGGCGACCGGATCGCGGCGAAGCTTGTGAGCGACCTCGACGTGAAGGTCGCCGACGTGGATCGCCCGGTCCAGCTCCTCTCGGGCGGTAACCAACAGAAGGTCGTGCTGGCGAAGTGGATGGGCACCGAGCCGGACATCATCCTGATGGACGAGCCGACGGCCGGCGTCGACATCGGCACCAAGGTGGAGATCGTGGGCATGATCCGCGCCCTTGCCGACGCCGGGAAGGGCGTCGTCTTCATCTCGTCCGAGTTCCCGGAGCTGCTCGCCGTATGCGACAGAGTCCTCGTCTTCCGCGACGGCGTGATCGAGTCCAGTCTCGAGCGCAGCCAGATCGCAGGCGAAGACGAGCTCCACCTCGCCGTCCAGGGCTACCAGAGGACCACCACCAATGCCTGACGCCGAAACGACGACCCGCTCCCGCGCCCGGGCGGTGGTGGCCGGTTTGGAGTGGCGCAACTACATCATCTACATCGGGTTCGCCGCGGTCTTCCTGTTCTTCGCCGTGACGCTCAGCGGCAGCGGCTTCCTCACCCCGAACAACCTGGTCAACATCGTCAACCAGACCGCCACGATCTCCGTGATCGCGGTTGGCATGACGTTCGTGATTGCCTCGGCGGAGATCGATCTGTCGGTCGGCGCGGTCGCCGGGCTCGCCTCGGTCACCACCGCGATGGGGATCGCCCACTTCGGGCTCGTCCCGGGCATCGTCATCGGGCTTGGGACGGGCGCACTCGTCGGGGCGCTCAACGGCGCCCTGGTCACGATGGTCCGGATCCCCTCGTTCCTGGTGACCCTCGGGATGCTGGGCATCGCCCACGGGACGGCCCAGTGGATCACGAAGTCCGCGCCGCAGCCGATCCTCAACGACACGTACAACCAGATCTTCGGATCCGGAAGCCTCGGGCCCATCCCGTCGCTCATCGTCTGGACGGCCGTCATCGTCACGATCGGGGTCATCGTCATGAACAAGACCTCGTTCGGGCGCCAGGTCCTGGCCACTGGCGGAAACCGCGTCGCGGCGGAGTTCTCGGGCATCAGCACGAAGAAGATCAAGTTCGCCGTGCTGATGGCCTGCGGGACCACCGCGGCCCTCGCCGGGATGCTCTACGCGGGGCGGCTCTCATCCGGCCGATACCAGTGGGGCACGGGCGACGAGCTCTCGGCCATCGCTGCCGTGATCCTCGGCGGCACGAGCCTGGCGGGCGGCCGAGGGTCGGTCATCGGGGCCCTCGTGGGGTCGCTGATGATCGGGCTCATCAACAACGGCCTGATCCTGGCTGGCCTTGAGGCGAGCCAGCAGGAGATCATCCGCGGCGTGATCATCATCGCCGCTGTCGCGCTCGGGCGCCGAAAGTAGCCCAGGGGAGGGTGTGACGACGATCCATGCGGGCGCCCAGGAAGTGACCGCACGCAACCAGCCAACCATGTGATGAGGACAGAGATGACGACCGGCGTACCGACTCCTCCGTCGGCAGCCATCGTGGCTGGCGACCACGCCTTCCGGATCGACGGCAGGGCCACTCCCCTGTACGGCGGTGCCGTCCACTACTGGCGGCTCGACCGCGACACGTGGGACGGCATCCTGGAGTCCGTCAAGGCGATGGGCTTCACGATGGTCTCGATCTACATCCCGTGGGAGGTCCACGAGATCGAGCGCGGGAAGTTCGACTACAGCGGCAACAAGGACATCGATGCGTTCCTCACGCTCATCGAGTCCAAGGGCCTCAGGATCGTGGTCCGGCCCGGCCCGCAGATCAACTCGGAGTTGACCTGGTTCGGGTATCCCGGCCGGATCCTCGCCGACCCGGAGCTGCAGGCCCTCAACGGCCAGGGGACGAAGGCCGTCCTCACGCAGGTGCCGCGGCCGATCCCGGCCGTGAGCTACGCGGTCGACAAGTTCTTCGACGAGACCGCGCTCTGGTACGACTCGATCATGTCGATCCTCGCGAAGCACGCCTACCCGAAGGGTGGGATCGTCGCGGCGCAGGTTGACAACGAGATGGCGTTCTTCTTCCACGTGAACGCCTATGCCTGTGACTACCACCCGGCGTCCATCGCCCGCTACCAGGCGTTCCTCGCCGAGAAGTACGGGACGGTCGCCACCCTCAACGCGCGCTACGGACGGAGCTACGGCTCCTTCGCCGAGGTGGACCCGCCGCGCCGGTTCGAGGCCGACGCGACGATGCGGGACATCCCCTTCTACACGGACTGGATCGCCTACCGCGAGCGGTACCTCGTCGACTGCATCGACCGCCTCGGCGGGATGATGCGCGAGCGCGGCTTCGCGGACATCCCGCTCTTCCACAACTACCCGCATCCGCTCGGCCCGGGCGGTGCGGTCAGCGGCTTCACGACGCCCTTCGACCTGATGGGCCTGGAGGAGAAGGTCGACTTCGTCGGCTTCGACATCTACTCCCGCAAGGAGCTCTACGAGCACGTCAAGACGGTCGGCTCGTACGTCGTCGGGACCAGCCGCTACCCGTACATCCCGGAGTTCATCGCCGGCGTCTGGTCGTGGTACCTGAACCCGGGTGAGCTCTACGACGAGGAGTTCGTCACGAAGGCGGCCCTCATGCAGGGGCTCAAGGGGTTCAGCCGCTACATGCTCGTCGAGCGGGACCGCTGGCTCGACTCGCCGATCCGGCGCGACGGCCGCGTCCGCGAAGATCACGGGGAGATGTTCGGGCGCGCCAACGCGGTCCAGCTCGAGAACGGCTTCGCGGACCTGCGCCGCCAGGCGGACGTCCTCCTGCTGGCGAACCGCGAGTACGACCGGCTGGAGGCTGCGAGCGTCCTGGTCTCGTTCCCGGGCGACTTCCTCGAGACGCCGAGCGGCTTCTCCGAGTACCCGTCGTTCATGACGGTCTCGGAATCCACGCTCGGCTTCGCCCAGCCGATCCAGGTGGCGAAGGCGGACCGGTTCACGGCGGCCTATCGTGGCCTCTCGGACGCCGGGTACGCCTTCCTCATCTCGGACACGAAGCTGCTGGCGAAGCGCGCGGGTCGCTTCAAGGCACTCGTCGTCAGCTCGTACGAGTACATGAGCGGCGAGCTGCAGCGTGATCTCCTCGCCTTTGCGAACGGCGGCGGAACCGTGGTCATGGGCCCGCTCCTTCCGGCGCTCGACGAGACGATGCAGCCCGACGGAACGCTGGCGGCTGCGTGCAGCGCGGGTACGCCCATCGCGGGTGGCACCGCCTACGGGGTCGGCGCCGGCCGGATCGTGCTCGTGCCGGATCTCTCGGCGGCGGTCCTCGACGCGGCCCTCGCGGGCGTCGGCGCGACACGCTTCACCCGCAACGACCCGCGGCTCGACGTGACGATCCACCGGGTGCCCGGGGACGCGTCGCGCGTGGTCGTCTTCGTCTGCAACCCGGTTGCCGACCCGATCGACGCGGAGGTCTCCATCGGGGCGCCGTTCGGCGCGGTGACCGAGCTCTGGACGGGCGAGGCAGTGACGCCGCGGGGTGACGTCCTGGCGGTGGCGATGCCCGCCTACTCCATCAAGATCTTCGAGTGCGCGCTGTAGGGCCGGAGGACGACCGATGCTGCACGAAAACCCGCTCATGGTCGACGCCAACGTCGACCACTGGCGCAACCTCCAGGCCCTGATCCTCGAGTCGGCGAAAGGCAAGCCCCGGATCATCGTCATCCACGAGGACGGCGTGATCCTCAAGTTCGTCCACTCCCGGCGCGCGGCGATCGTCAAGCCCGTGACGCGGATCGACGATCCGCACGCAGCGGCGAAGGCGATCTACGACGCCAACCCCGGCGCGTGCGACTTCGTCGCCGTCTTCGAGCGTCGCGGCTTCGACCGGTACTTCGGGGCCTTCCAGGACACCTGGAAGGCGGACGAGGACCTCGACGTCTATGTCCAGCGCACTTACGCGATGATGGACCAGTACCCGGATGCCATCGTCACGTACCCGGGCCCCGCCCGGGACACGCTCGGTCTCCAGTGGCGCCTCGGGGCGTCGTATGAAGCGGGCACCAGCGCCATCCGCACGTTCGTGGAGCCCCAGACGAGCGTTGTCTTCGGCGTGTTCGACGGCGAGGCGCTGTGGGCCACCCTCGTCCTTCGCTTCGACGCGGACCACCGGGCCGACGTCGTGACCACGGTCGATCCGACCCAGCTCACGGCCGCCGGCCGGGACGCCCTGGCGTCCGAGGTCGTCTCGTGGGTCGAGGCGAGGTACGGGCGCTGCTCGATCGGTCTCTTCGCGGACCTCGAAGGCGCGCGGACCTTCCTTCGCAGCGCCGACAAGGCAGCGGCGCTCGCCGGGATCGCGGCGCGCGGCGCCCTCATCGCCAACCCCTTGCCGTCCGGCGTGGCGGCTGCCATCGCAGGCGGCTGATCCGGCTCGCTCGCCGGTCGCTGCCCGAACCAGCCCCCGTCCACCCGACTCCTCCTGGGTGGACGGGGGTTCCTCTTCACGATGACGATCCCGGCGACGATCGCGAGGTGCCCGATGCCCATGACCACGATCCCGTGGCAGGAGATGGCCTGGCTGAACCCGCCAGAGCGGGCGGAGGTCGAGGACGGTCGGCTCGAGGTGGTCACCAAGCCGATGACGGACTTCTGGCGGACGACGGCCTATGGCTTCGTCCATGACGACGGGCACTTCCTGGGCGCGGCCCTCGCGACCGACGCCGCGATGGAGGTGACCTTCAGGGGTGCCTTCACCGCGGCGTTCGACCAGGCCGGCCTCATGCTGCGGGCCGGGCCGGACCTCTGGATCAAGGCCGGCGTTGAGCTCAGCGACGGCGCGCTCTTCGTCAGCGCGGTGGTCACGCTCGGCCAATCGGACTGGTCGGTGGCGCCCCTGCCGGAAGGCCTCGCCGGACTGCCGGTCACGATCCGGGCGAGCCGGACGGGCGACGGCGTGACGATCCGGTATCGGTTCGGCGCCGAGGAGGCCTTCCGCCTGCTGCGCGTGGCGCACATGCCGCCGGAGGCCGAGCTCCTCGCCGGACCGATGTGCTGCTCCCCCAGCCGTGGTGGCCTCGTCGTGCGGTTCGAGCCGGTCCAGGTTGGGCCGCCCGATGCGCAGCTTCACGCGTCGTGAGGCCGGCAGCCCAGCGGCCAGCACCGCGGCGGAGCACCTTGGCCCGCGATCCTCGTCCACGTGCCAGCTCCAGGCGTTCGTGGCTCGCTCCCGGGCGGCCTCCCGGTGGCGACCGATGGCGATGACGCGGTCGTGAACCGTGCGGCTGATCGACGGGTGCCACCAGGAAGTCGGTCTCGGGCCGAGACCGCTGTTCGAGCCCCCAGGTCCGGGGCCGACCGTCAGGCGAGGAGCGGCTCGAGGTAGCGGAAGCTCTCGCGCGCCGCCTCGCCGGGCGCGCCCGCGTACTCGTCGAGCTCGACCGTCGCCCAGCCCTCGTAGCCGACGTCCCGCAGCACCCGGAGCACGCCGGGGATGTCGATCGAGCCGCGGCCGAGGGGCAGGAAGGCGAAGGGTTCGGCCCGCAAGTCCTTCAGGTGGACATGCGTGACGCGGTCCGCATGTCGACGGATCAGGTCGACGGGGTCGCCGCCGCCTGCGGCCAGGTGCGCCGTGTCCGGGCAGAAGCCGATCCGCGACATCGACAGGATGCGGTCCACCTCGCCGGGGCCCTCGACGATCGTCGAGAGGTGGGGGTGGTAGCTCGCCCGCAGGCCGTGGCGCTCGGCCACGTCGGCCACCCGGTCGAGGCCTTCCGCCAGCCGCTCGAAGTCCTCGTCGGTGGTGCCCGCGGCACGCTTCGCGCCGCCCCCGACGACGAGGTTCGCGGCTCCGAAGATGGCCGCCAGGGAGGCCGCCTTCTCGATCCGCCATAGTTCGTCCTCGAGGACGTCGCGATACACGAAGTTGGCGCCGGAGTAGACGGCGACCAGCGAGACGCCGGAGTCGTCGAGCAGGCGGCGCAGGTCGTCGGGGCGGGCTTCGTACTGGCGCAGGTTGCCGTCGAACATCTCCACGCCAGCGTAGCCGGCCGCCGCGACGTCGCGGATGGCGGCCTCGGTGGAGCCGTTCGCCACGTAGAACAGGTCCTTGATGCTGGTGACGCCGACAGGATGCCCGACGACGCCGCCCCAGGTGATCGTCTGGTAGCTCAACTGCACGGTTCGTGCCTCCTGGCCGGTCGATCCGGCGATGCGGTGCCGTCGGTGAGCAGCGTAGCGGGGTCGTGGACGCGAGGTCCGCCCCGCCTGCCACCCGGCCTGTCCGAGCACCCGCCGGATTCGCGACGGCTCAGGCGGTCGGCAGCCCCAGCACCGCGCGCACCTCGCGGACGATCTGCAGGTCCTCGCGGGCACGGATCACGAGCGTGCGAACCGGGGTGCCCGCGAGGCCGATCTCCCCGTCGTCGCGGGCCGCGGCGTTCGCGGCCGGGTCGACGGCCACCCCGAGGTGGGCCAGGTCGGCCGCCACGCGCTCCCGGATGGCGGGCGCATTCTCGCCGACGCCGCCGGTGAAGACGAGGACATCGAGGCCGCCGAGAGCGGCGACCATGGCCGCGATGGAGGCGCGGAGGCGATGCAGGTAGACGCCGATCGCGAGCATCGCCCGCGCCTGGCCGGCTGCCTCCGCGGCCAGGATCACGCGCATGTCGGCGGTTCCAGCGAGGCCCAGGAGACCGGAGCGGTGCTCCAGGGTGGCGGCCAGCTCCGCCGGCGGCATCCGGACGTGCTCCTCGAGCCACAGGACGAGCCCCGGATCGATGCTGCCGGAGCGCGTCGCCATCACGAGCCCGTCAAGCGGCGTGAACCCCATCGTGGTGTCGATCGAACGTCCGCCCCGGATCGCCGCCAGCGACGCGCCGGCGCCCAGGTGGCAGTTGACGATTCGCAGCTCGTCGACCGGCCGCCCCACGAGCTCCGCCGCCCGCCGCGATGCGTAGGCGTGCGAGAGGCCGTGGAAGCCGTACTTCCGGAGTGCCCAGCGCTTGCGCCACTCCGGCGGAATGGCGTAGGTCGTGGCCGCGGCCGGCATCCCGGCATGGAAGGCGGTATCGAAGCAGGCGACCGCCGGCACGCCGGGCAGGACGGTGTTCACCGCCGCCAGGGCCGCCAGCGACTTCGGCTGGTGGAGGGGCGCGAGGTCCGTCAGCGCCCGGAGGTTCGCCTCGACCGCGTCGTCGAGCAGCACGGGGCCGCCGTAGCGCGTCCCGCCATGGACGATCCGGTGCCCCACGGCGGTGATCGAGCCGAATCCCGCGACGGCTGCGGCCATCAGCCCGGCGTCGGTGGCGCCGCGCGGGGCCGGCAGGTCGGCGGTCGCGAGGACCACGTCCGCGGCGTCGAGGACCCGCAGCTTGAGGCTGCTGGAGCCAGCGTTGACGACGAGGATCCGGTCGCCGGTCCGAGCCGCGTCGTCCATGGACGCGCGGACGACGGCCGACACCACGTCGCCGGTCCGAGCCCCGGCCCCTACTGCGGCCACGCCCAGCCCCTGATCTCGGGGGCGTCCTCGCCCTCGAGCCGGGTATGGGCGCGGGCCTCGATCCGCTTGTCCACCATCAGCTGGCGGACGTGGCCGGCCCGCGGGCCGAGGCCCGGGACGCGGTCGATGACGTCGATGACCAGGTGGTACCGGTCGAGGTCGTTGAGCATGACCATGTCGAACGGGGTGGAGGTCGTGCCCTCCTCCTTGTAGCCGCGCACGTGCAGGTTGGGGTGGTTCGTCCGGCGGTAGGTCAGGCGGTGGATCAGCCATGGGTAGCCGTGGTACGCGAAGATGATCGGCCTGTCCGTGGTGAACAGCGAGTTGAACTCCGCGTCCGACAGGCCGTGCGGGTGTTCCGACGCCGGCTGGAGGCGCATCAGGTCCACGACGTTGACGAAGCGGACCTTCAGGTCCGGCAGGTGCTGCCGGATCACGTCCACGGCGGCCAGGGCCTCGAGCGTCGGGATGTCGCCGGCGCTGGCGATGACGACGTCCGGCTCCCCGTCCCGGTCGCTGCTGGCCCAGTCCCAGATCCCGATCCCGCGCGTGCAGTGCAGGATCGCCTGGTCCATGGAGAGCCAGTTCGGCGAGGGCTGCTTGCCGGCGACGATGACGTTGACGTAGTGGCGGCTGCGCAGGCAGTGGTCGCCGACCGACAGGAGTGTGTTCGCGTCCGGCGGGAGGTAGACCCGGATCACGTCGGACTTCTTGTTCACGACGTGGTCGATGAAGCCCGGGTCCTGGTGGCTGA
Source organism: uncultured Chloroflexia bacterium (assembly GCA_963810065.1). Taxonomy (GTDB): domain Bacteria; phylum Chloroflexota; class Limnocylindria; order Limnocylindrales; family CSP1-4; genus CTSoil-043. The sequence goes on from CAWELX010000007.1 coordinate 644,950, forward strand.
ATCCGTTGTGGTCCTGGCGCCAGACGAGCGAGCTGAGCAGGTAGTTGAGCGACGCGATCGGGCGCCGCCATGGCAGCCCTCGGGTGACCTTCAGCCACTTCGCGTGCTGGTTGAACATCGAATCGATGATGTGGATGAAGGCTTCGTAGGAGTTGAACATGCCGTGCCGGCCGGTGAGCAGGTAGCCCTCCAGCCAGCCCTGGCACTGGTGCTCCGAGAGGACCTCCATGACGCGCCCGTCCGGGGCCAGGTGGTCGTCCCCCGGGATGATCTCGGCCATCCACGCCCGGTCGGTCACGTCGAGGACCGCCCCCAGGCGGTTCGACGCCGTCTCGTCCGGCCCGAACATCCGGAAGTTGTCCCGGTTGCGATCCATGACGTCGCGGAGGTAGCTGCCGAGCACGCGGGTCGCCTCCGACGTCGTGGCGCCCGGCTTCGGGACGTCCACCGCGTAGGCGCGGAAGTCGGGCAGCACGAGGTCGCGCAGAAGCTCGCCGCCGTTCGCCACCGGGTTGGCGCTCATCCGCCGGTAGCTCCGCGGCGGCAGGTCGGCGAGCTCCGGGATCAGCGCCCCGTTCGCGTCGAACAGCTCCTCCGCCCGGTAGCTCCGAAGCCAGGCCTCAAGGAGGGCGAGGTGCTCCGGATTCGAGCGGACCTCCCCGAAGGGGACCTGGTGGGAGCGCCACGTGCCCTCGCTGGGCTTCCCGTCGACCATCTTCGGCCCGGTCCAGCCCTTGGGGGTCCGCAGCACGATCATCGGCCACGGCGGCCGCTCGGTGACGCCGCCCTCGCGTGCGGCCTCCTGGATGGCGTGGATCTCCTCGATCGCGGTGTCCAGGGTCGCCGCCAGCTGCTGGTGGACGAGGGCCGGGTCATCACCCTCGACGAAGTAGGGCCGGTGGCCGTAGCCCTCCATCAGCGCCCGCAGCTCGTCCCGGGGGATCCGGGCGAGCACCGTCGGGTTCGCGATCTTGTAGCCGTTGAGGTGGAGGATCGGGAGGACCGCGCCGTCGGTGACCGGGTTGAGGAACTTGTTCGAATGCCAGCTGGTGGCCAGCGGGCCGGTCTCGGCCTCGCCGTCGCCGACCACGGCGCACACCACGAGGTCCGGGTTGTCGAAGGCGGCCCCATAGGCATGCGAGAGCGCGTACCCGAGCTCACCGCCCTCGTGGATCGAGCCGGGCGTCTCCGGCGCGACGTGGCTGGGGATGCCGCCCGGGAACGAGAACTGCCGGAACAGCTTCCGGATGCCGTTCTCGTCGCGGGTGATGCTCGGGTAGATCTCGCTGTACGTGCCCTCGAGGTAGGCGTTCGCGACGATGGCCGGACCGCCGTGGCCGGGTCCGACGATGGAGATCGCGTCGAGGTCCCAGTTCCGGATCACCCGGTTCATGTGGGCGTAGATCAGGTTCAGGCCGGGCGTTGTGCCCCAGTGCCCCAGGAGCCGTGGCTTGACGTGCTCCGGCCGCAGGGGCTCCCGCAGCAGTGGGTTGTCCAGCAGGTAGATCTGCCCGACCGAGAGGTAGTTGGCGGCGCGCCAGTAGGCGTCGATCCGCGCGAGATCGGTCGGGGAGAGGGGACCCGGCGTGCCGTTCCCGGCCGTCGATCCCCCCGTCTCCATCGCCATGGCAGCCTCCTTCGCCGTCGGCACGGGGTTCCACCGCGAGTGTACCCGTCGGGCACGCAGGGGATGGGTAAGCGAGTGCTGACCGATGTCTGACCGATGTCCGCCGGGGGCCGCGTCAGGCGTTGGCGCCCTCAGGCGCCGGCGCGGGCGCCGGAAGGATGCTGGCCGGCTCGCCATCCCCACTCGCGACGTCGTCCGCCGCCTCCGCCCGGTCCTCCGGCTCGCTGCCGAACACCCGCAGGACGGTTCGCCAGCCCGTCGCAATCACCCCGATGACCGGGACGGCCAGGAACATGCCGGCAATGCCGGCGACGGCCGCGCCGGCGGGGATCGCCAGCAGGACGATGGCCGGGTGGATGCTGACGGCCCGGCCATAGACCAGCGGCGCCACGATGTTGCCCTGCACGATGTTGAAGACGAGGGTGAAGACCAGCATGATCACGATGTCCTGCGTTGAGCCCACTGCGACCGTGACGAGGAAGGCGAGCAGGGTCGTCAGCAGGCTCCCGACGTAGGGGATGAAGCCGCCGAAGAACGACAGGATCGCCAGGGGCCACGCCAGCGGGAGGCCCAGGAGCGCCATGATCAGGAACTGGCTGGCCGCGCCGACCGCGGAGATGGCGCCAGTCCCGATCATGTAGCCGCCGAGGACGCCGGTCGCCCGCTTGCCCGCCTGCCGGAGCTCGTCGCGTCGCCAGGCGACCAGCGGGTGGGTGACGGCCTCGAAGCCGCGGGGGCCGTCGCGGAGCAGGTAGAACGTCAGGATTGCCCCCAGGACGATGCTGACCATCAGCCCGGCGAGGCCCACGAGGATCGTGGCGGCGAACTGGATGATCTGTGGACCGGCTGCGGCGACGATCGAGCTGAGGCCGTCCGAGATGCCCGCCGCGTCGTCGATCGCGCCGGCCCCTGCCTTCGCGCTGGCGATGATCTCCTGGAGCGGCGCGGCGAGGACATAGAGCGTCACGCCCAGGATGAGGAAGACGATGCCGAAGCCTCCGGCGGTCAGCGCCAGCGACGCCGCGGTGGGCGCGAGGCCACGGGCCCGGAGCGCTCCGAGTCCCGGAGCCAGGGTGGCAGCCGCGACGGCGCCGAGGACCAGGGGAACGAGGAGCAAGGGGACAAAGCCGAGCGCGGTGATGCCGACCGCGACGACCGCGGCCACGACCAGGAGGCGCCAGCTCCACTGGGCCAGGCGGTCGAGCCAGCGCGGCACGATCCCCGTCTCTGGCTCGCGATCCGGGTTCCCGTTGAGCGCGGCGATCACCGGGGGGGCCACCTCGCGCAGCACGATCACGACCGGCACCGCGAGGATCAGACCCAGGATTCCCGCGACGAGCGCGCCGATCGTGAGGGCGAGCAGGACGACCGCCGGATGCACACCGTGGCCCTCGAACCCCCGGGGCGCCAGGATCCGCGGCAGGAGGATCGTGGTGCCGGCCAGCGCCGCGACGGCAAGGATGGCGGGCAGCGGCCCGCCGCTCCCGAGCGCGACGAGGCCGACGACGGCGGTGCCGGCGATGAGCCCGAGAAGCGGGACGAACCCGCAGACGAACACCAGCATCGCCAGGGCGAAGGGTACCGGGAGGCGCAGGAGCAGGGCCACGACCAAGGTCACGCCGCCCATCACCACCGCGCGGACGGCCGTTTCGCGCAGGGATCGCCCAAGCCGTCGCCGGGCGGTGACCGTGCTGGGGGCGATGGTCTCGCGCTGCCACGGCGCGGCCGCCTGGAGCATCCAGGCGATCGACCGGTCGCCGTCGTTGACCATGAAGAAGAGGAGGAAGATCGCGAGCAGGACGATCGTGGCCATGCTGGCGATGGCTCCGACCGCGGCCGTCGCGGTGCCGGTGACCCAGTTCGTCACGCCCGTCACCAGCTCGGAGACGATCGTCGAGGTGGGCGGCGGGATCGAGCCGCTTTCCAGGGCGTCCTGGAGCTCGGTCAGCCCAGCCTTGAGGCCACGCAGCAGCTCGACGACGGACGGCGCGAAGGCGACGAAGACGAGGGTGATGACGAGCACCGCGATGCCGGCGGCCGTCAGGGTCACCAACCCCGCCGTTGCGACGTTGGACCGACCGCCGTCCCGCAGGCGGGCCGCAAGCGGGTCGAACGCCGCCGTCACGGCAGCGGCAAGCACGACCGAGGCGACGACCGTGCCGAGGAGCGCTGCGGCCGCAAGGACGGCGCCCCCGAACACCACCACGACGAGCACGCGCCAGCCGAGGCTGGCCGCCTGGGCCAGCCAGTCGGGGACGATCGGTCGCGGATCGGGTGCGAGAACGGGTGCCGTCAGGGGATCGCCTCCAGGATCGGTCCGGGGCTCGGCCGGACCGTGACAGGATGCGGGATGTGCGGCCCTCGCGTCGAGATGTTTCGCAGCAGAGAGGGCGGGAGCCACGCTCCCGCCCTCTCGTGTTCCCCCCTGCTGCGGGTGGCGCGCCGTGCGACCCGTGCGCTCCCGCGCCCGTGCGACCCGTGCGCTCCCGCGCCCGTGCGCTCCTGCGCCCGTGCGACCCGCCCGCAGCGGCCCTACATGACGTCGAAGGTCTCGATGACCTCGATCGCGGAGCCGCCGGCCAGCACGGGGCAGCCCTTGGCCAGCCCGACGGCCGCGTCGAGGCTGTCCGCACTGATGATCGTGTAGCCGCTGAGCGTGGGCGTGCCCTCGGGTCCCACGGCGCCGGCCGGGGAGATCGTCCGCGACTTCGAGGAGGGGTTGCCCGGATCGGCGACCGCCGCCCCGAGGCTCGTGAACCACGTCTCCCAGGCGGCCATCACCTGGGCCCCGGCCTCCTCGCCCTCGGGCATGCTGCCGCCAGTGAACGCCAGCAGGTACTTCGCCATCGTTGAGCTCCTTCCGTTGCCGCACTCGGAGCGACCCTCGCCGCTCTCACTGGGACGACGTTCGGACCGGGCCGGAATCGACAGGCTCCGAACCTGGGCCCGGCGCGTTCGACGCCGGGCCAGGCTGGTGCGCCGGAGGCGGCTTCGGCTACCCGCCCGTCGCGCCGGCGCAGTCGTAGAGCGTCCCGCTGGAGGATCCGGTGTCCACGACCGTGCAGGTCGAGGTGACCCACGCGTCCCGCTCGCTCGTGGAGGCGCCGCTGGGGCCGCCCCCGCCGCCGCTCCCCAGGAGCACGAAGCGAAGCTCGCCGGAAGCGGCATACGCCTGCAGCTGCTCCAGGGTTGGCGCCGCGTCGGAGCCGTTGAAGCCGCCCATGGTCATGACCGGCAGCCCGGTCGCCAGCTGGATGGAGGCGGCCGAGCCGGAGCCGGAGACGGCCACGATCCAGCGGGCCGTTCCCGTGTTCTCGGTGAGATAGGCGGTGAGCGCCTCGTCGGCCGCGCCGCCCATGCCGACGCCGCCGGCCGTGCCTGCACCCATGCCCCCGGCGGTCGGGCCACCGTTCGGAGGAGCGCCGGGGGGCAGCGTGCCTCCAGTCGTTCCGGCGGGGATGCCCGCCGCCGCGCCGTCCGCGGGGGCCTGACCCCCCGCCCCGCCGCCGAAGCTCGACCCGGAGGAGGGACCCGCCGCGGGATCGCCGCCCGCATGCGCAGTCGCCGTCGTCTGGGCCGCGAAGGCGGCCGGCCCCGCGAGGAGTGCGGCGAGAGCCACGCCAACGGCAACGCCGGCGAGGCGGGTTCGCCAGCCGGACAGCGTGCCGACCGGCAGCGCGACCACGACGCCCGCGGCCACGGTGATCGCGACGACCGCGATCCCGAGGCCGGGCGCGAAGTCCGGCGTCCGCTCCAGGAGCGCCCACGCCCAGGCCCCGCTGGCGACGAAGGCGCCCGCGAGGACGAACCCGCCGATCCGCGAACGCGATCGCAGGCGCCACAGCTCGACCGTCCCGCCGCCGACGAGCGCCCCGATGGCGGGCGCGAGGATGACGCTGTAGTAGGGGTGGATGACGCCGGACATGAAGCTGAAGACGAGGGCGTGGACGGCAAGCCAGCCCCCCCACAGCAGGTAGCCGGCCAGGCGGCGGTCGGTGCGCCCGGCGCGCAGGCGCAGGACGAAGCCGCTGGCTCCCGCGATGACGGCGTACGGGATCAGCCAGGAGACCTGGCCGCCGAACTGCTCGTTGAAGAGCCGGAGGATGCCCGCGGTCCCGCCGAACATGCCGCTGCCCCCGCTCCCGCCACCGTTCCCGACGCCGCCGAAGATCCGGCCCAGGCCGTCGTAGCCCAGGATCAGGTCGAAGACGGAGTTGCCGGTGCTCCCGCCGATGTACGGGCGCGACCCGGCCGGGACCAGGTCCACGGCAACCGGCCACGCGAGGCTCGCCACCGCGACCGCGGCCGCCGAGACCACGAGACCGACGACGCGGCGCCGCCAGCCGCCCGGGGCGGCCACGACCCAGACGAGGGCGAAGACCGGGAGCACCAGCCACGCCTGCAGGAACTTCGTCATGAACCCGAGGCCCACCAGCGCGCCCGCCAGCGCCAGCCAGCGCATGCGCCCCGCGTCGAGGGCGCGCAGCAGGGACCATGCCGCGGTGACCAGCAGGAGTGTCAACAGGGCGTCGGGGTTGTCGTAGCGGAAGATCAGGACGGCGGCGGGCGTCAGCGCCATCACCGTCCCGGCGATCGCCGCGGCGGCCGTGCCGAAGGAGCGGCGCACCGCCAGGAAGAGCACCGCGACCGCCCCGACGCCCATCAGCGCCTCGGGCAGCAGGATGCTCCAGGAAGACAGGCCGAAGAGGCGGACGGAGAGTCCCATCACCATCGTGGCGAGGGGCGGCTTGTCGAGCGTGATGAACCCGGAGGCATCCAGCGATCCGAAGAACCAGGCGGACCAGCTCTGCGATGCGGCCTGGGCGGCCATCGCGTAGTAGGTGTTGGCGTAGCCGCTGACGGTCAGGTTGACGAGGTAGAGGATCGCGGCGAGCGCGGCCACGCCCGCGAGCGCCGGCAGCGCCCAGGCGTCGGCCCGCTCGCGAACGCCGCTGCGGCCTGCGAGGCGCGCGACGACGGAGTCGACGCCGGCCGGCGGGGCAGGGGAGGGGCGGGCGATGCTGCTCATGCGACGGCTCCATGGCGCTTGGGCGGGAGGGCGCGGCGGGGGCCGGCGATCCAGCGGCGGAGGAGGAGGAAGCGGCAGGCCGTGGCCAAGACGTTCGCCGCGACGAGAACGGCCAGCTCCACCGCGCGCCCCGCGCCGGGTGCCAGGACGCCGAGGAGCCCGACCGCAGCCGTGGTGATCGCGAGCGCGACGCCCAGGGCCACGAGCCCGCCGACCTGGTCGCGAAGGGCGCCGGCCCGGTCGCGAACCGCGAAGGTCAGGCGGCGGTTCGCCGCCGTGTTGCCGATCGCCGTGACGATCAGCGCCAGGGCGTTGGATTCGGCGGGACCCAGGGCCAGACGGAGGCCGGCGTAGAGCACGACGTACGCGGCGGTGCTCACGATGCCGATGCCGGCGAACGAGGCGACCTGGCGGAGCGTGGAGTCGGCGCGGGGGACCGCGAGGGTCCACCGCGGGCGGACGAGCACGGCCATCACGATCCTCCCGTGGTGGCGTGGGCCGGGCCGGTGGCCGGCAGCGGGGCCACCCCGCTGCCGAGGGCCGGCGAGGTGGAGGTCGTCCCCGAGGTGGAGCCCGAGGCGGTCGACGTCGTGACCGTCGAGGCCGACGACGCGATCCCGCTGTCGGTGGCGGCCGCCAGGGCTCCGAAGCCGACGACGGCGATGGCGCCGGCGAGGGCGACGCCGGTCGTGAGCTGGTTGAGGCGCCGGGTCGCCCGGTCGCGGGCCGCGAGATCGAGGGGTGCGGGTCGCTTGGTGTCCATGCCGGCAGTCTGGGCCGGTGACCCTTTCGAACCCGTTACGACGGGCGGGCCGCGCCGCCGTTCGATTCGCCGAGCGCCCGCGGCCAGCTGACCGCCATGCTGGCGCCGCCCAGGGGGCTCTCGCCGACGCGCCAGCGGCCGTGGGTCGCGCGGATGATCCCGTCGGCGATCGCCAGCCCCAGGCCGGCCCCGGTGCCCGCGTCGGTCGCGCGATGGAAGCGGTCGAAGACCCGGTCGCGTTCCTGGGCCGGGATACCGGGCCCGGCGTCCTCCACCTCGAGGGCGACGCGGCCGGTGTCGCCGCCCACCGAGATTCGCACGGTGCTCCCGTCGGGGGCGAACTTGCAGGCGTTGTCGACGAGGACACCGAGGAGCCGGTCGAGCCAGTCCGGAGGGATCGCCACGACGTGGTCCCCGGGCGCCATCGCCGTCTCGATCGTCAGGCCTCGGGCCTCGGCGACGATGGCGAACCGGTCGGCGGTGGCCGACGCCATGACGCCGACGTCGACAGGCTCCGCATCGGGCGCCCCTCGCAGGGCGTCGAAGCGGGCCAGCCACAGCAGGTCCTCGAGGATTCTCCGGACCCGGTGGGTCTCGCGGTCGATCCGCTCGAACGCGCGCTGGTCGGCGTCGGGAAGGCGTTCGCCCGCCAGCGACAGGCTCGTCTGGGCTTCGATCACGGAGACCGGCGTGCGCAGCTCGTGCGAGGCGTCGGCGCTGAAGGCCAGCTGGCGCTGCCGAGCCCGCTCGATCGGGGCCGCGACGCGCCGCCCGACGACGACTGCCCCCAGGAAGACCAGGACAAGCAGCACCGCCCCGATGATCAGCTCGGCGAGGAGGAGCGTCTGCTGCGTCGCCGCCAGCTCAGCGGTCCGCTGGCCGACGATGACGTGGTTCTGGCCGACGGTCGTTCCCGTGACGCGGATAGCCTCGCCGCCGACGGTGATCGTCTCGGGTGACGTGACGGCGGTGGCGTCGGACGGCAGATCCGCCCCCGTGGTGTTGGAGATGACCGTCCCGTCGGGCAGCACGGTCCACACGATCTGGGTGGGACCGAACGGCCGGTCGGGCGGCGGGGCCTCGAAGCCGCCGCCCGGCGGCGGTCCCCCGGTCGCCTGCGTGATCCTCGCCAGGTCGCGGGTCAGCCGCTCGTCGAGCTGGCCGGTGAGCGCGTTCGTGACGACGACGAAGGCGCCGAGGGCAACGACGAGGTACATCGCCGCGACGATGGCGGTCGCCCCGGCCGCAACGCGGATGGACGCTGCCCGGACGTTGCGGGAGGGGCCGCTCATGCCTCTTCCAGCCGGTAGCCGGCGCCGCGGACCGTCACGATGCGGACGCCGGCCCCGGGGAGCTTGGCCCGAAGGCGGCTCATCTGGACGTCGATCGCGTTCGAGCCCAGCGGATCGGTCTCGTCCCGCCAGGCGTGCTCCGCGATGGCCTTGCGGTCGGCGACCGCCGGCGCGCGTCGCATCAGGAGCTCCAGGATCAGGTACTCGGTGACGGTCAGGGACACCGGCCGGCCGTCAAGGTCCACCTCGCGGCGCACGGGATCGAGGGTCAGGCGGCCCCGGTCGATCGTCTCGCCGTCCACGCCGCGAGGGCGTCGCTGGAGCGCGCGCACCCGGGCCAGCAGCTCGCCGAAGTCGAAGGGCTTCACCAGGTAGTCGTCTGCGCCCGTGTCGAGACCCTGGATCCGATCGCCCGGCGTGTCGCGCGCGGTCAGCATGAGGATCGCGGTCGGGCGCTTCTGGCGGCGTGCCCAGCGGACCACGTCGATCCCCTCGGCGCCCGGCATCCGCCAGTCGAGGACCGCGACGTCGTACTCGTACCACTTCAGCTGGTCGATGGCGTCGTCGCCGCGCTCCACGGCGTCCACGTGGTAGCCGGCCTGCTCCAGCCCCATCACGAGGAGCTCGCGCAGGCCGGCATCGTCCTCGGCGACGAGGATGCGCACCGGGTCAGGGCCGGGCGGACGGGCGGGCCGCCGCCCCGGGGGTCGCCCCGGTGGCCGCCCGGGTGGATGGTCGCATGCCCGCCATTATCGGCGCCGTGGCGGCCCGTCGGCTGCCGTCGGCCGTGGCGGCTCGGCTGCCGCCGGCCGTGATCCGCACCAGCACGGCGGACCCGACGATGGCGAGGCAGGTGAGGTTGAGGGCCACCATCCAGGCCGCCGCTGCATCGGTTCCGGTGCCGATCCCGTGGAGCAGCGCCAGCGGCCAGGCCGCGTACGAGAGCCAGTGGACGGCGCGCCACGTCCGGCGCCCGATCCGGTTCTTCAGGAGGCTGGTGACCAGGACCGCGGCGCCCAGGTCCAGTGCCAGGACGCCGAGGCCCAGCCACAGGGTCCGGTACGAGGAGGAGAACGGGACGAGTGCCGCCAGCGGGCCCAGGCTGGTGAACGGGTCAAGGACCGCGGTCACGATGTGGACGCCCAGGAAGACGACCGACAGCAGGGCCAGGTTGCGGTGGAATCCCGTCGTCGCGAACCGCGGCCAGGCCCGCGTCTGCCAGCGCAGCGCCCCGAGGATCCCCAGGTAGACCACGCCGGTGAGGAACACGAGTGAGACGATGCCCGCCCCGCGGGTGGTGAACCAGAGCAGCTGGTCGTTCATGCCGGGACCTCCTGGCGGGCGCGCTCCGGGGCGGACAGCCTTGCCGGCCGCGCGGCCGACAAGGGTTCCCCGGCAGGCCCGGGCTTCGCCGACGGGGCGGGGAGTGGCTCGGGCCAGCCGGCCACGCGGAGGACGCTGCCGTCCTCCGCGATGAGCCGGGCAGGGAGGCCGTGGCGCGCGAGCCAGCCCGGTGCGCGATCGCCCATCACGATGGCCGCCGTTGCGGCGGCATTGGCATCGGCACAGGTGGCCGCCACGACCGTGGCAGTCCGCCAGGGTCCCGCGGTCGGGAGGCCGGTCGCGGGATCCAGCAGGTGGTGGCGGGCGACGCCGCCGCGGGCCCAGCGGCGGACGGTCGTGCTGGAGGTGGCCACGGCTCCGTCCGTGATCCGGATCACCTCGCCCGGTCCCTCCGGGGCGGCTGCGTGGTCGTCGGCGAGCAGAACCCGCCAGCCGCCCGCGGGTGGCCGGCCGTCGGTGGCGATGTCGCCGCCCAGGCTGACGAGGACGCCCGCGCCGTCCATGGCGTCGAGGGCGGCCTCCGCCGCCAGGTCGGCGGCGAGGCCCTTGCCGGTCGCCCCCAGGTCCAGCTCGACGCCGGCCGGGATGCGGACGTGGCGGGTTGCCGGGTCGAAGCGGACCGCCCGCCAGCCGGGCACGGAGGCGAAGGTGAGCGGCGCGGGCGCGTCATCGCTCGCCCTGGCGTCGCCTGCGGTGGTGCTGCTCGCCGTGCCGTCGTCCGCGGCCGGATTGCGCGGGATGCGGGCGAAGTCGTCGTCGTAGCCCAGCAGGCGCAGCGCCCGCCCGATCGTCGGGTCGACGGCGCCGTCGGTCGCCCGCGCCGCCCGCAGGGCCGTGCCGAGGGCGCGTGCCAGCAGAGGGCTCACCAGGCGGTCGCGCCCGGCGTCGGCGCCCAGCACCTGCAGCTCACTGTCGGCACGGAAGCGGCTGTACGTCGCGTCGACATCGAGGAGCACCGCGACAACCGCCCGGCGCGCCAGCTCAAGCCGCCCCGGGTCGGTGACCAGGAGGTGGACGGTCGTCCCCAGTGCGCGCCATGTGACGCCCGCCGGGACGGTGGTGGTGGCCATGTCGAAGGTGGTCATGCCGCGAGTCTCGCGCCGCCATCCTTTCGGACGGGTTACGGCGTCCGGGCGACCCGTCAGCCCGGCCGGTGGCTCGTGGGCGACGTCAGCCGCCGAGCGGCGCCACGGCGAACTGGACCGCGAACTCCTTGCACCAGATGACGACGCTGCGCGCGGCCTTGACGTCGACACCTGGCGGGATCTTCGTGTCGAAGCTCCCGTCGGTTGCGCGCAGGCGCCCCAGCTCGATGGCGCCGACGGCGTAGCCGGAGGGGTCCGGAGACAGGTAGACGTAGAGATCGGGTCCGTTGCGGACGGAGAAGTCGTCGAACCGGAGGGTCGGGCGGCCGTCGGGGGCCACGGTCAATGTTGCGCGCCCGCGCCCGAAGTGGAAATCGTCGGCCCCGCTGAACACTCCCGAGGTGACACTGGGCGTGGCGGCGGGCGTTGGCTTCGCAGCCGGGGACGGTGCCGACGACGGCCCGGCAGGCGCTGCGACGGCCGACGGCGAGGCGGCCGGCACGGGGGTGGCCACCGGCGCCGACGCTCCCGGCTCCGGCGATGCGGCGAAGGCCACCGGCGGCTCGTTGAGCTCGGTGCGGATCAGGAGCGGGGAGCCGAGGTACCACGCGGCGGGAAGGACGACCAGCGCGGCGACCACCGCCACGAGACCGGTCGGGGCCGGGTGGCGCCGGGCGCCGGCCACCCAACCGCGCCGCACCGCGGCGATCGCGAGACAGGCCAGCGCCGCCATCGCAAGCGCCGCGATCGCGAATCGGTACGGGTAGGTGTTCGTAGCGACGAAACGCTCGAGGTCGCCCAGGAACGGCATGCGTGGCTCCACGTGCGGGGATGTCGCAGTTCACGGTCACAGGACCGTGTGACGGCGGAATGACGCCGATCAGGCCGGGAGTCGAAGCCAGAAGGTGGTCCACTCCGCGTCCGACGTCGCGCCAACCCGCCCGCCGGCGTCCTCGACGATCCGTTTCACGATGGCCAGCCCCACGCCGGCGCCGCCGCGCGCCCGGTCGCGTGACTTCTCCACCCGGTAGAAGCGCTCCCAGACGCGGGGGAGGTCCTCGGGCGGGATCCCCGGCCCTGAGTTCGAGACCTCCACCACCACTCCCTCGGGGCTCCGCGCGGCACGGACCCGGACCCTTCCTCCGGCCGGCGTGTAGCGCACGGCATTCTGGAGCAGGTTCGCCAGGACCTGGGTCAGCTCGTCCGACCGGCCGTGGATGGCGAGCGAAGGGTCCACGTCGACGGCCAGGTCGACCGAGCGCCGCGCCAACGCCGGCGCGACGAGGTCGGCCGAGGCGCGCACCGTCGCTGCGAGGTCCACGGGCCCTGCCGCCGGACGCTCGCCCTCGCCGCCGGCGAGGATGTCGAGCGACGCAGCGAGCCGAGTCAGGCGGTCCACCTCCTCGCGCAGCGACCCGAAGGTCGCGGGATCGGGCGGGATGACGCCGTCCCGCAGCGCCTCGAGGTAGCCCTGCAGGTTGGTGAGCGGAGTCCGCAGCTCGTGGGAGGCGTTCACGACGAACTCGCGGCGGACCGCCTCCTGCTCGGCCAGGCGCTCGGCCATGATGTTGTATGCCGCCGCGAGCGAGCGAAGCTCGGCCGGACCCTCCTCGGGGACGCGGACCGACAGGTCGCCGTCGGCGATCCGCTGCGCGGCGCCGGCGAGGCGCTCGATCGGACGTGCCAGGCGCCGGGAGAAGGCGATTGCGAGCACCAAGGCCGCGGCCGCAGCGACCACCGCGGCGACCGCCAGCACGACCGTGACGCTCTGGTCGTACATGGCGCGCGCGTGGTCGCCGGTGTCGCCGGCCTCGATCATCAGTGCGGCAAAGAGGTCGCCGCCGACGCGGACGACGCCGATCGCGACGATCGCGAGCGCGACTGCCACCACGACGAGTGAAGCGGCGAGGATCCGCCTCCCGATGCCGCCGACCCTCACGGCCGCTCGTCCCGCGGCTCGCCTCTTGGCTCTCCTCGCAGCTCGTCCCGGAGCTCGACCTGGCCGGCCGACCGGTAACCGGTGCCGCGGACGGTCGCGATGAAGCGCGGCGCATCCGGACTGTCGCCAAGCTTCTCGCGGACCCGCTTCACGTAGACGTCGATCGCGCGGTCAGAGACATCACCCTCCGCGTGGCCGTAGAGCGCGTCGAGCAGCTGGTCGCGGCTGAGCACCCTTCCATCCGCCTCCAGGAGGACCTGCAGCAGCCGGAGCTCGAGGCTGCTGAGGGCGATCTCGCGGCCGCCCACGGTCACCCGGTGGCGGGCGGTGTCGAGCACGAGATCGGCCATGACGTAGATGGACGCCTGGGCGTCGTCCGACGAGCCCTCCGCCCGCCGGAGAATCGTCCGGACCCTCGCGACAAGCTCGGCAGGTGAGAACGGCTTCGGGAGGTAGTCGTCGGCGCCTGCGCTGAGGCCCAGGACCCGGTCGCCGACCGCGCCGCGCGCCGACAGCACCAGGATGGGGACGTCGCCGTCCGCCCGCGCCCGCCGGATCACCGTCAGCCCGTCCACCTCGGGGAGCATCAGGTCAAGGACGACCAGGCGTGGCCGGTGCTCCTCGATCGCGCGGAGCGCCGCGCGCCCGTCGCTCGCCGTGACGACCGGGTAGCGCTCGCGCTCGAGATACATGCGCACGAGCGCGACGATCTTGGGGTCGTCGTCCACGACGAGGATGGGGGCAATGGGGCGTGGGGGCACGAGTTGGATCATCGCTCCCCGAAGCGTGAAGGGCAAAGATGACTGGCGCGTGACCGGGGTCATCCGGAAGTCGCGTCGGCTGGCGGGCCATCGTCGTCGTGACCGACGTCCCTTGCGCGCATGGCTACCGTGGGACGACGATGGCCGCGCGGCGCGCAGGGAGGGCGGACGAAGCCCTCCCGGGTCACCGCATCGCGGAGGCGATCGTGTACGTCCCGATCGACGCCTGGCTGCTGGCCTTCGGGCTGACGGTGGCCGTCGAGGTCCCGATCGTGATGTGGCTGCTGCGCGGTCGCGCGCCGGGTCGACTCCGGCTCATGCTCCTCGTGGTCTTCGCCAACCTCGCCACGCACCCCATCGTCTGGTTCGTCATCCCGCAGGTCCTCTACGCCGGGACGGCCGAGTACCTCGTGGCGGCGGAGACATGGGCGATCGTTGCCGAGGGGGTGTTCTACGGCCTGGTGGTCAGCGGCCTGTCGCCGACCCGGGCCCTCGCGATCTCGCTCGTGGCGAACGTCGCGTCGTTCCTCGTCGGGCTCGCGGTAACAGAGCTGTGGCCCCAGGCGTTCTACTGATGCGACGCCCCGCGCGTCGCCGGCCGATCGCGCTCCGAAGAGGAGGCCTGCCCATGCGCACCTTGCCTCGTGCCACCGGGCCGGTCGCGCCCGCGGTCACCACTCGGGGCGCCGGTCGCGCCAGGTCCGCTGGTCGCCTCCAGGCCGCCAATCGCGCCAGGTCCGCCGGCCGGATCGGGGCCGCGATCCTCGCGGCCGTCCTGGCCGCCGGCTGCCAGGGCGCCGGGCCCGCGTCGTCCGTCCCGTCGGCATCGGACGCCAGCCCGTCGGCCGTCGTCCCGTCGCCGTCTGCCGCCCTCTCCTCGTCGTCGCCCGGGACGAGCGCAACGCCGATCCCCGCCGGGGGGAAGTGGATCGAGGCCGGCGAGATGCAGGTCGCGCGGACGGCGCCGCATCTCGTCCTGCTCGGCGACGGGCGTGTGCTCGCTGTCGGCGACGACGCGCCGGAGCTTGAGGGTGGCGCCTTCTGCTACGCCTCGGACGACACCGTCACGGCCGAGCTCTGGGACCCGGCGACCGGTCGCTGGACGGCGACCGCATCGCTCGCCACGCCGCGCGCCCTCGAGGTCGCGGTACCGCTCCCGGACGGCCGGGCGCTCGTGACCGGCGGGGCGACCGGCCCGAAGAAGGGCGCCGACCCGTGGGTCATCGGCGGCTACCAGTCGTACTCCAGCACATGGATCTTCGACCCGGCGACCGAATCGTGGACGAAGTCCGGGCTGCTCGACACGGCGCGCGCGGCCGCGGCCGGCGCCACGCTCCCCGACGGCCGGGTCCTCGTCGCCGGCGGCTTCTTCGCGGACTACATCCGCTGGTCGGACTGGAGCGGCCTTCGCGACGATCGCTATAACGAGTGCACCCCGCCGGAGGGCGGCGCAGGCGCAGCAGGCGTCACGGCCGGATGGCGACCCGACGGCCTCCTCCTCGACGTGGCCCTGCCGCACCCGCCCGCGACCCTGCTCGCGTCGGCGGAGCTCTTCGACCCCGCATCGGGAACCGGTCCAAGACGGGATCCCGAGCGTGCCCAGGGCGGGGGCGGCGGCGGTCGTGCTTGCCGACGGCCGGGTCCTCGTGGCCCAGCCGAATGGCCCGGTCGAGGGCTACTTCTATGAGCTCCCGTTCGACGAGCGAGCCGACCGCGTCGCGGAGGTCTACGACCCCGCAACTGGGCGCTTCCGGGTCACGGGCGAGGTCCCGATCGACCCGTTCTGGCTCGACGGCCTCGTCCCGCTCGCCGACGGCGGCGCGCTGCTCTTCGGAGCCGCTTCGCGCCCCGGGGGCGAGGAGGAGGACCAGTGGTGGACGGCGGTCCTGCGCTATGACCCGGCGACCAATCGGTGGCGTGAGGCAGGCAGGCTGGCAATCGCCCGCGAGCGGCCAACGATCGCCCTCCTGCCCGACGGACCGTGCTCGTCGCGGGCGGCTCCGACGAGTTCGGCCCGACCCTAACCACCGAGATCTACGACCCGGCCACGGAGACCTCGTCGCCCGCGGCGCCGATGCCGGAGCCGCGCGCCGGCGGGGTGCCGGTCACCCTGCAGGACGGTTCCGTGCTCCTCGTCGGCGGGCACGGCCGTCACACGTCGATGGCCGTGCGCTACGTGCCCGGCCCGTAGGCAGCGTCGCGAGGCGCCCGGCAGCATCGCGCGGCGAGCTCACGCGCCGGGCCCGGGTCAGTCGACGACAGCTGCCTCCTGGACACGCCCGTCGGTCACGCTCGTCCCGGCCGGCGTGTAGTAGCGCCGGTACTCCCCCGGCGACATGGCGCAGGAGCGGTAGAAGACCCGGTAGAACTGGTGCAGGTTCGTGTAGCTGACCGTGCGCGCGATCTCGGCCACGGACAGGTCGGTGCTCAGCAGGAGCCGCTTCGCCTCCGCCACCCTGACGTGGGTGACGTACTCCTTGAAGCCCACGCCGGTGACGTCCTTGAAGACGTGGCGGACGCGCGACGGGCTGACGTGCACCACCTCCGCCACGTCGTCCAGGGTGACGCTCTCGCGGCAATGGCGATCCACGTACGCCAGCACCGGTCGGATCTGCTCCCGCCGGTCGGCGGCCGCGCGTGCCGCGGCGTCGGTGGGCGCGGCCCGGCGATCGCGGATCACCAGGCCCAGGGCCCGGCGCAGCGTCGCGTCGAGCAGGTGGCGCTCCGCCGGGTCGTGCCGCTCCCAGGTCTCGCCCAGCTCGGCCAGCACCGGCGCCAGCTCGCAGGCGAGCGCCGTTCCGCCCCGGACCCGCGCGGAGGCCGTCCGGCCGTCGACGCGGAACGGCGCGAGGTACCCGAGGTCCAGCTCGCGCGAGCCCGGGCCGGCGAGCAGCTCGGGCCGGAAGAGGACGAGCAGCAGGCGCAACGACCCACCGGCGTCGGCGAGCGCCACGTGTGGCTGGGAGTTGTCGATGAAGAAGACGTCGCCCGCCTCCGCCGGCAGGACCCGCCGGCCGAAGAGGAACGCGCCGCGGCCCTGGAGGACCAGGGCGATCTCCAGGTGGTCGTGCCAGTGCATCCGGTCCCGGCCGCCCTGCGTGGTGTACTCGATCACGGCGAGGGGGAAGTCCGGGTCGAGCTCCTGCTGCCAGACGTACACGGCCATCGGAGTGGAGGATCAGCCGGCGGACAGACGGCGGACGGACGGTGCCATGCCGCGCATCCTCGAGGCCGGGCAGCCGGATCCAACAGGGCCACTTGGCGCAATTCGCCTGCCCCGACCGGCCCGCGCAGCCGCTTCTGCCACTTCCTCGGCCCGCTCTGGCATTGCCCGGCACGGCCCACGTGGACCAGCATCAGGCGTCGCGATCTGCCCGCCACCAGGAGTCCGGCCATGGCCTTCCCGCACCTGTTCAGCCCGCTCCAGCTCGGGAACATGCAGCTTCCCAACCGCATCGTCCACGTGCCGACGGACATCAGCTCCTCGCACGCCGATGGCGAGGTGAGCGAGCGCGACATCCATCACCACACCGACGTGGCCCGGGGAGGGACGGGCTTCGTGATCGTGGGCGCGACGACGCCGGACCTGAAGACCGGCCGCCCGACGGTGACCTGCCTCGCGGCCGACGGCGACAACTACATCCCGGGCCTCGCCCGCCTCGCCGAGGGGATGCACCGCTACGGCGCGAAGTGCGCGGTGCAGCTCCAGCATCCGGGCCGGCAGTGCGCGATCCCGCGCTACAACACCCTCGGCGCGACCGATCGCGTCCTGAAGCTCCCCTGGTCGGCGGGCCACGAGATCATCTACGAGAACGCCGAGGAGAAGGGCAAGGAGATCCGGGCCGCCTCGATCGCGGAGATCCTGGAGCTCGTCGACCTCTTCAGCGAGGCCGCCTGGCGCGTCAAGCAGGCCGGCTTCGACGCCGTGGAGCTGCACGCCGCCCACGGCTACCTGCTCTCCGAGTTCATGAGCCCGTTCCTCAACCAGCGCACCGACCGGTTCGGCGGCAGCTTCGAGAACCGCATGCGCTTCCCGCTGGCCGTGATCGACTCCATCCAGAAGAAGTGCGGCAAGGGCTTCCCGGTGCTGGTTCGGTACTCCTTCGAGGAGTGGTGCGAGGGCGGCCGCGGGCTGGAGGAGGGCATCGAGACGGCGAAGGTCCTGGAGCGGGCCGGCTGCGCGGCGGTCGATCTCTCGATGGGCATGCAGGAGAGCCCCGGCGCCGGCTTCGACCCGATGCAGTACCCGCAGGGCTGGGCGACGTACGCCGCCGAAGCGGTGAAGAAGGCGATCCGGATCCCGGTCATCACCAGCCACTCGCTGCGCGACCCGGAGTACTGCGAGCAGATCCTGGCCGAGGGCAAGACCGACCTCGTCGGCCTGGCCCGCCAGATCCTGGCCGACCCGTACTGGCCGGTGAAGGCGCAGTACGGCAAGGTCAAGTCGATCCGGCGCTGCATCTCCTGCCTGGGCGGCTGCTGGCAGGAGTCGCTGATGGCGAAGAAGGAGATCGCCTGCTCCATCAACGCGGCCTGCGGCAACCCGGCCTATGCGGCGATGAAGGCGACGTCGAAGCCTGTCAAGGTGGCGGTCGTTGGCGGCGGGCCCGCCGGGATGGAGGCCGCCCGGATTGCCACCGAGCGCGGCCACCAGGTGACGCTCTTCGAGAAGCACGCCGAGCTGGGCGGGGCGATGCTCTACGTCTGCCTGGTCCCGGGCAAGGAGAAGATGCGCTGGTACCTGGACTGGATCCGGGACCAGGTCCTCGACCTCGGGGTCGACATCCGCCTGGGCCACGCCCCGACCGTGGAGGAGCTGCGCGGGTTCGACCTGGTCCTCAACGCGACCGGTGCCTTCTCCTACGTCCCCGAGGTGGCCGGCGACGCCTCGCGTGTCGTCCCCTTCGAGGAGGCAATGGCCTGCCCGAAGATCGCCTGCGAGTGCCACCCGGGCGGCCGGAGGATGCGCAAGATCGGTGCCCGGGTCCTCCTGTGGGGCGACAGCTACGCTGCCACGGACACGGCCGCGTTCCTGGCCGACATCGGGAAGCAGGTCACGATCGTGACCGAGAACCGGGAGTTCGCCGCCGACTGCGAGGTCATCCACATGTACGTCCTGCGCAAGCGCTTCGCGCAGGGCGACGCGGAGGTGCTCCACTCGCGCCCGTACAGGCACCCGGTGACGGTCATCACCAGCACGACGGTGGCGGAGATCCGCGCCGGCGAGGTGGTCCTGCAGGACAAGGACTTCAACCGGACGACGCTCGCGGTCGACGATGTCGTGACCTGCCACACGCGGCCGGACGCGGCGCTTTTCGAGGAGCTTCGCTCCGCCGGCGTCAACGTGATCACCGTGGGCGACGCGATCCGGCCGCGGAACCTGTACCACGCCGTCAAGGAGGGCTCGGCGTTCGGGATGGCGGTCGACGAGCACGTGCTGTTCAACCCGAACGGCGCGATCCTCAACCAGCTGCCGCTGGACGTCCTGGCGCAGCTCACGCGCGAGGAGGGTCCGGCGTACACGGCGAAGCGGATGGAGGAGCTGGCCGCCGCTGCCGCGCGGTAGCGGGTCGCGTCGCGGCGACGCTCGTGGCGTCCCGTGCGCCCGGGCTGCCGGTCAGCCGGCACCTGCGCCCTTGTGCGTCAGGCCCGGTTGAGTCGGGCGAGTTCGTCGCGCGTGAGCAGGCGATCGCCGGAGGATCCGTCCGGGACCTCTTCGGGCAGCGCATAGAGGAGAAGATCGAGCGCCTGGAGCGCGAGGCCCGTCGGGAGGGCTGAGGGCTCCCGGCGCCCGTCCGTCCGCCCGCCACGCCTGCCTGGCGTCCCCGGCGACCGCCCGCCCCGGCCAGCCCGTCGCCCCCGGCTCAGGGGTAGGAGTTGACCTCCACCCTGCCGGTGTCCACGACGATGGAGATCCGCAGGCCGCGCGGCGCGTCGCCGGTCGTGTCGGAGTACTCCACCACCCAGTGATCGACGCCGAAGTCGGTTGCCTTCGTCACCGTCCGGGTCGTCCCCTCGAAGCCCGGGTACTGCAGGCGGACGATCGTCGCGGCGGCCGCCTCGGCCGCCGCCTGGGTGACGGGCGGCGCCGGATGAAGGGCCGCGTCGAGCTCCTCGGCAGCCGTCGGAACCGGCGTGCCGAGCAGGAAGACAACCCCGAACCCTGCCACGAGCAGGGCGGTCCAGGCGATGACGAGAAGCGGAAAGCGTTTCATGGCCGGCCCAGGTACACCATGTAGTGGAGGGTCTTGAGGTTGATCCTGGCGGAGTCGATGTCGCCCGCTTCAACGAGCGTGTAGATCGCCTTGGCGATGCCCACCTTGGCCGCCTGGAAGGCGTCGATGGGGGTCAGTCCCCCGTTGATGCCGCGCCAGAAGAGCAGCTCGAAGCCGGTCCGGCCGCGGGGCGTCTCGTTGGGCCCCAGGAGCGTGCTGTACGACAGGTGGGTGTCGGCGACGAACGCCCGCGCCCCCGACTTCAGGTAGTGGAGGGCCAGGTTGTTGTCGGCCGTCTTGTGCCGCGGCTCCTGGACGGTGTCGAGTGTCCAGGCGCCGTAGCACGCGCCCACCTGGACGACGCCGCGGCTGGTCGGGTTCGATTCAACCGTGATCGAGTCGAGCTGGGTGGACTCGTTGACGATCCACTCCGCCTCGAGCGGCTTGGCCGTGTCCGTCGGCTCCCAGGCCACGGTGTTGGCCGACCAGGCGTTGGTGAGAACGCCGATCCCGTGCAGGAGGACGTACAGGTAGCGCGCCGACGTCGCGTCGGCGTTGGTCCCGAAGTCGGCGGCGGTGACCGGCGGCGAGTACTGGAGGCGGACCTGCACCTTCGGGCTGATGGCGCCGAGGACCACGCCCGCCTGGCTCTTGCGCTCCTGGTTGACCAGGGCGAAGGCGCTGCCGTCCGGCGGCACCAGCGTGCCGAGCTGGGTCAGCAGCAGGTCGGCGTCATCGCTGCTGGGGATGCGGGCCACGGGCAGGTCGGGCACGCCGAGCTCGTCGGCGTCGAGGTCCGTGTAGTAGTCGTCGGACGGCAGCCAGTCCGCGGGCAGCTCCCAGTCGGCGAGGGCGCCCGCCTCGGATTCCGCCAGCGGGTTCGCTACCCGGAAGAAGGGGACTGCATCGTCGTTCCCCACGATCAGGAGGTACTTGTAGGGGCGGCTCCGCAGCAGGCGCTGCACCTCGGCGGCCGCGGCATCGGGCGTGTCGCGGACCACGCCGCCCGCGTCGAGGTCCTTGAGGTCGCCCACGCGTCCCGCGGCGGCCAGCACGGCGTCGGCGCGGGCGCCGAGCTCGCGGCGCAGGACCGCGCTCCGGGTGACGACGAGGACGTCGGCGGGGCTCTTGTAGGGGATCGGGCCGCTCGCCGTGCCCGACCCGAGGATGGGATCGTACTGGGCGCCGGAGCCGACGGTGAACGGGACGACCTCGTCGGGGACCCCGTTGTAGTCCACCTCGATCGCATAGCTCCCGGCCGGGAACCCGCCCTTGACGTAGAACGGGTAGAGGAAGCCGGCTCCCTGGCCGCTTCGCGGACCCGACTCGTTGGCCACGACGTGGGCCACTTCGCCGGCGAAGCGATCGCCCTGGAACAGGCGCAGCTTGAGCTCCGTGCCGGCCGGCACGTAGCTCCATCCGAGCAGCCCGAAGATCACCTCGGTCCCCTCCGGGAAGACCGTCCCCTGGCCGATCGGGCTGCCGTCTGCCGCGAGGTCGGTCGCGAGCTGGAGATGGAACAGGACCGCGTTGCCGACCGACGGCGGCAGCTCCGGCGCGGCGACGGCCGGCGGCTGCAGCCCGAGCGGATCGGCGACGAACAGCAGCGCAGCCAGGGCGGCGACAGCCAGCCGGCGTCTCATGGGGTCCCCTCCATCAGGCCTTCGCCAAGTTGCCGGATCTCGGCGCGCAGCTCCTCCCCGCGCTCGGCAGCCGGGGGACGGCGGTGGCGGACCGTCATGCGCCACTTGTGGAAGGCGAGCTCGCCCTCGGCCGCGTACCGCCGACGGAGCTGCATCACCGGGCGCAGGCCGCCGCTTCGCAGGAGCCCGGCCTGGCGTCGCAGGCGCCCGCCGAACGAGGTGATCGTCGCGTAGTCCTGCTCGCTCACGAGCCCGGCGTCGACCTCCTCGCGCAGCTCGACGCGCAGGACCCGGGCCTCGCGGCGCCAGGCGAACACGACGATCGCGGCGAGCGTCAGGATGCCCAGCCAGTTGATCAGGTCAGCCAGCAGGCGACTCAGGTACCCGAGGGCCGCGTCGGGCTGGCCGAGGATCCGTGCCAGGATCATCGGGAAGGTGTCGTGGAAGGCGTGGAGGAACGCCGCCGTCGCGAGTCCCAGCGCGATGACGACGGCGCGCTGCCCACGCGGAAGCCCCTGCGCCGCGCCGACGATCGCCCCGAAGACGGCCATGTAGAACGCGTGGTTGAGCCCGGCGATCACGAGGGCGATGACGGTGTCGCGCGACAGCTGCTCCGTCCCGCCCATGGCGTACAGGAAGCTCTCGGTCGCCCCGAAGCCGGCGCCCACGGCCGCGCCGTAGATCACGCCGTCCAGGATGTCGTCGAACTCGTCGCGCACCGAGTGCACGAGGCCCAGGAGCAGGAGGCCAAGGACCACCTCCTCCACGATCGCCGTGATCGGGTCGGGGCGCAGCCCCGGAGCGAAGGCGGGTGGCAGGCTGGCCGGCCGGCCCATCAGGGCGAGGATCGCCAGCGTGACCAGCGGGGCCACGATCGCCCCGACGCCGACGCAGGCGAGGAGGATGGTCCACGGCTCCTTCTCGTACCGGTCGATCGCGTTGAGGACGACGAGGTACAGGAGGGAGGGGACCACGGCCAACAGCAGGGCCGCGACGATCGTCGATGGCTCGGGCATGCGGGCTTGGCCTCAGCGTACAGGTGGTCGATGATCGGGTGGGGACGAACCGGGCCGCCCCGTCGGCCGGTGCCGCATTGTCAGGGGCCGGGCCACCGGGCGCAAGGAGTTTCTTGCAGCCGGTCGTGCACGGTGGTGCGCGCTGCCCCCGGATCCGCGGCCGCGTGCGCCGTCCCGCAGTCTCAGCTCGGACCGCGGACGATCAGGGGGCAGGCTGCCGGATGTTCGCGTACGTCGACTCGGCGAACGCGCGGACCGGCGTCAGCTCCACCCCGAACGTACGGGCCGTCTCGTCCATGGGGATCAGATCACCCCGGGCGTAGCACTGCATCAGACCCGCGAGAGAGCGACCCATGTCGTCCGAGGCGGCCTGCTGCTGGGCCGCCAGCGCTTCGACCGAAACATGGCTCACGCTGAATGGCCGCCCGCCGGCCTCCTCGAAGACGTGGACCGCCTCCAGCGGCGAGAGAGCCTGCGGGCCACCCATCTCGATGATGGCGTCGCGGGCCGCCGGGTTGCGCAGGCAGCGCACCGCGAGCTCCGCAACGTCGCCGATCGCGATCCAGCTGATCGGCTCCGTCCCGTCGCCGTAGATCACGGCCGTGGCATTCGCGGCGTCGAAGCCGACCGCCGGGCCCAGCCAGACCTCCATGAAGAAGCTCGGTCGCAGGATCGTCCAGGTCATCCCGCTGGCGCGCACGTGCGCCTCGATGCGTCGCTTCGCGTTGCTGAGCGGGAAGTCCAGGTCCATGTGGCCGGAGAACGACGTGTACACGAAGTGCGTGACACCGGACGAGGAGGCGGCGTCGATCAGGCTCTCCACGCCCGCGATGTCCGTCGTGGTGATGTCGTTCACCCCCGGGGCAAAGGCGAACGGCATGGGCGCCGCGCTCTCGATGACGGCCGACACGTCGACGCACGCGGCGGCTGAGCGAGGCTTGATCGCGCAGGTCGCCGACCACCGTCTCCACGCCGGCGTCCGTGAGCGCCGTGACCCTGGCCGGGTCCGAGGACGTCCGCACCAGCGCCCGCACCTGCTCTCCGCGGGCCGCCAGGCGGCGGCAGATGTCGCTGCCGACGAGGCCGGTAGCTCCGACGACCAGGATCATGACCACACCCTCCGGAACTGCTGCGAACGCGGGGATCCCGCCACTGGCCGTGTGCTCCTCCGCCACCCCCGGCCTCCAGTGCATCTCGGTCTCCCGCGGCAGCGGGATCGTGAACGCCTCCGGCCCGGCCGGCAAGGGCGGAACGGCCCATGGCATGTCCGCCGCTCGGCCGGCCGCCCACCCCCTGCCGCTCAGCCGGCCGCTCAGCCTGCACTCCCCGACCCGACCGGTGCTCCAGCCGGTGAGTCGTCGGCCCGACCGTCCGTTGCCCGGCTGATCGTCAGCCCGCCGGTCGTCGCCGCGCAGGAGGCTGGCGGCAATCCCGATGCTGCAGATGAGCGCCGCGACGATGAACGCGTCGTGGGCCGCCATCACGAATGCCTCCCCGCGGGCCTGCCCCGGCGGCAGCCGATCCAGCGCGGCCAGGTAGGCGGGCAGGCGCAGCGCCACGACCGCCGCGCTGATGACGATGCCCAGCGCCTGCCCGACGACCCGCATCTGGGCGATCATCCCCGACGCCGTGCCGAGGCGGGGGCGGGGCACCGACCCCAGGATCGCGCTGCTGTTGGGCGACAGGAAGAGCCCCTGGCCGGCCCCGATCAGGGCGAGCCGCCAGACGAGATCGATGATCGCGAAGTCCGGCGGCAGCGCCGCGAGGCTGAGCAGGCCCGCCGTGAGCACCGCGATCCCGATGCTCGCGGGCAGCCGCTGGCCGATGCGATCGGACAGGGTGCCGCTCAAGGGGGCCACGAGGGCAGCCGTGATCGGGATCGGCGTGATGAGCAGCCCGGCCTGGAGCGGCGTGTAGCCCGAGCCCTCCTGCAGGAGGAAGGGCAGCAGGAAGGTCGCGGTGAAGAGGCCGGCGAAGGCGACGACGACGGCGGCGAGACCCGCCGAGAAGGCCCGGAGGCCGAACAGGCCGAGGTCCATCATCGGCGCCACGGTCCGCCGCTCCACGGCGACGAACGCCACGCCAAGGACCATGGCAAGGACGAGAAGGCCGATGACGAGCGGGCTGGTCCAGCCCCACGGCTCGGCCTGGCTCAGCGCGAGGAGGAAGGCGAACAGGCCGCCCGCGGCGAGCACGGCGCCGGGGATGTCGAAGGACTGGCGCCGCCCGGCGATCTCTGCGGGCAGGACCCGCGCCGCCCAGGCGATCGCGAAGACGCCGACCGGGACATTGACCAGGAAGATCGCCCGCCACGTGCCGAGCTCGGTCAGCAGGCCCCCGAGGGTCGGGCCCAGGCTCAGGCCGATCGCGACGCTGACGGCGTTGAGGCCCAACGCCTTCCCGCGCTCGCCCGGGCCGAACGTCCGGGCAATGATCGCGGGGCCCATGGCCATGATCATCGCGGCCCCCACCCCCTGGACGGCCCGCGCGGCGATCAGTGCGCCCGGCCCGGGCGCGGCCCCGCACATGACGCTGGCCACCGTGAAGATGGCGAACCCGACGAGATAGACGCTCCGGAACGAGAGGACCTCGCCGAGGCGTCCGAAGGGGAGCAGCAGGCTGCCCACCACGAGGAGGTACGCCACCACGACCCACTCGACGGTCGCGAGGTCGATCCCGAACGCCTGGCCGATGCTCGGCAGGGCGATGTTGACGATGCTCCCATCCAGGGTCGCCATGAACGTCCCGACGGAGACGGCGGAGAGCACGAGCCAGCGGCGGCGATCCACGGGGCAAACCCTACCGCGCCGCGGCTCCCGCGGGCGCCTGAAGCAGCCGGGCGCCGGCGGCGCCCGAGAGTGCAGGGCGCCGGCAGCGCCCGAAGCGGCCGAGCGCCGGCAGCGGCCGAGCGCCGGCACCCCGGGTCCGCGGGATGGCGGCCCGTGGTTCACGGTCCGGCGCGCGCGCCCTCACGGTCCGTTGCATGCGCTGGCGCAGTGACCGCGGCCACCACGAGGACGACCGTCAGCCCGGCCAGCCAGCCGCCCAGGACATCGCTGGGGTAGTGGACGCCGAGGGCGATCCGCGACAGGCCGACGAGGAAGGGGATCGCGGCCAGGATCGCGCAGGCCGCCCGCCGCGCGTTGAGCGCGAGGCCGCTGCGCCACGTGTACAGCGCGAGGAGGCCGTAGGTGGCCGTGCTGTTGAGCGTGTGCCCGGATGGGAAGCTGTACCCGCCGGCGGGCGCGAGGTGCGGGCCCGGCGGCCGCGGCCGCGCCACCAGGTCCTTGACGGCGTCGGTGAAGAGGGTGGCGCCGATCAGGGCGATGGCGACCACGAGCGCGTCCACCGGGCGGCGCCGCCACAGCAGCCACGCGACGAGCCCGGCGCCGATCGGGACCAGGACCAGCCCGCCCAGCTCGGTCAGCGCGTGCCACACCTGGGTCGGGATGCCGAGGCCGGTGACGAACGCGATGACCGGTTGGTCGAAGCCGACCGATCCCTGCCGGCTGACGACCGCCGCGAGCACCAGGAACGCGATCGCACAGGTCGTCGCGAGCAGCAGGAGCGCCACGGAGATCTGGCTCGTCAGGGTGCGCACCGGCCGGATGGTAGCGCCGGCGCGCGCCACGCGGAAACAGGGTTGACGCTGCTCAGGGCCGTCGGTATCCTCAATCATCGATTATCGACGATGCGTCCTGCGCCTGCGTCCCATCCGAACCGGGAAGCCGGGCGGATTCGCGCCGGACGTCGTCGGAGCCGAAGGCCCACGTGCCTGCGATGTTGAGGTCCTCGTGACTGCTGGCCTGAACCGCGATCGCGTTCCGCCCCGAGCTATTGGCGACGCCTGATGGACCTGGACTTCATCACCCAGTCCCTCGTCATCGGCCTCACCGAGAACGCGCCCCTGGTCCTCGCCGCAATCGGCTTCGCCCTGCTGTACAAGCTCACCGGCCTCATCAACGTGGCCTACTCGGAGACCATCACGCTCGGGGCGTACTTCGGGATGTGGCTCAACACGACGTACGGCCTCGACTTCTACACCGTCCTGATTCCCACCGGGGTGCTGGCGGGCTTCCTCAGCGTCGCCACGTACCTCGTCATCTTCCGACCGGCGAAGCGTCGCAACGTCGGCGGGCTGGAGATGATCATCATCTCCTTCGGGCTGTCGATCTTCCTGCGGCACGGCCTGCAGTTCATCTTCGGCTACCCGGTACGGTTCTACGACGTCCCGCCCCCCGACACGATCATGGTGCTCGGCGTCGGCGTGACCTCCTTCCGCCTGCTCGCGGTCGTGAGCGTCGCGTTGCTCTCCCTGCTGCTCTGGGTCTTCATCCGGAAGTCCAGGTACGGCCTCCAGATCCGGGCGCTGGCCAACGACGAGGCCCTGGCGAAGGTGAGCGGAATCCGGCCGCTCGCCGTCACGACGCTGATCTGGTTCATCGCCGGCGTCGCCGGCGGGCTGGCCGGCGCGTTCTACGGCGTCGGGGCGAACGTCTCGCCGCTGCTCGGCTGGCGACAGTTCCTCCTCGTCCTGATGGTGGCCCTCGTGGGGGGGAGCTGGGGGCTGGGTGGCGTCATCGTGGTCGGGGTGGGCACGAGCGTGGCGCTGGCCGCCATGGCGCTCCAGTTCGACCAGACCCTGTATGCGCAGCTGGTGCTGATCGTCGCCTTCGTCGTCGTCCTGAAGGTGCGGGGCAGGCGGCTCACCGAGACGGCGAAGGTGTAGTCACATGAACCTCGACTGGCTCGACGCCTTCCTGATCACGGGGCTGTTCCAGGTCGTGATGGTGATCGGCCTCGCGCTGCTGCTCCACCTCCAGCTGGGGCTCGCCCGGATCGCCAACTTCGGCGTCGTCGGGTTCTGGGGCATCGGGATGTACACCTTCGGCGTGCTGTACGTGCAGGTCGACTGGCCGTTCGGGGAGCCGTGGATGTTCCTCGTCTGCGCCGCCGCCGCAACCCTCGTCGCCGGCGTGGCCGGGCTCCTCGTCGGATGGCTGATCGCCGACCTGGACACGGACGGCGTGCTCGTCGGCACGCTCGGGTTCGCCACCGCCGTCCAGATCCTGGCGACCACCCAGGACGACCTCACGGGTGGTGCGCGCGGCATGGGCGGGCTCGGGTTCCCCTACGACATCGGCCGCGTCAAGGAGAACGAGTCCCTGTGGCTGGTGATCATGGCCGTGGTCGTCGCCGCGATCTTCTTCTACGCCTGGCGGGTCCACCGCTCGCCCTACGGGCGCCTCCTCATCGCCGTGGGCGGCAGCGAGCCGCTCGCTCGCAGCCTGGGGAAGTCGACGTTCCGGACGAAGCTCTGGCTGTTCGCCGTCGGTTCGGCCGGGATGGGACTGATCGGCGCGATGAACGCGGTCATGATGCGCTACCTCGATGTCGGCAGCCTCGGGGTCGGCGTCACCCTCGCCGCGATGGTGGGGCTGATCCTGGGCGGCACGGCACGCGTCTGGGGAGCCGTGGTGGGCGTCATCCTCACGGTGGGGCTCTTCGACATCGTGATCCAGTCCTACCTGCCGCTCCCGGAGGAGTGGTACAGCCAGGCGCTCCCCGTGCTGAGGGAGGCCGCGTTCGGCCTGACGCTGATGATCGTCCTGCTGTTCCGGCCGCTGGGCCTGCTCGGCGACATGCGGCGCGACAAGCTGATGAGCAAGATCCATGGTCGCTGACGTCGTCGATGCCGTGGCCCTGACCCGTCCCCGGATCCGTGTCCAGGGGGCGGTCAAGAGCTTCTCGGGCCGCGTCGTCGTGAACGTCGACGACCTGGTCCTGGGTGAGCAGCCGATCGAGGGCCTGATCGGACCCAACGGCGCCGGCAAGACGACGCTGATGCGCATGATCATGCACTCGACCCCGCTCGACCGCGGCAGGATCGCCCTCCTCCCGGCGGGGGGCGGCGAGGTCGTGCTCTCGGGCCTGCCCGCCCACCGGATGGCGCGCCACGGCGTCGTGAAGAGCAACCAGGTGATCATGGACTTCGACAAGCTGACCATCTGGGATTCGCTCCTGCTCGCCGTGGCCGAGGCCAGGTACGAGCAGCCGCACCGGATCTTCAGCGAGCAGACGGTCTTCGCGAAGCACGAGGACGAGATCCGGCAGCACCTGGACTACTTCGGGTTCGCCGACCCGACCGGCTTCGCGCTGTCGGCCGGCGAGAAGAAGCTCCTCGACATCGTCCGCTGCCTGCTCCTGCGGCCCACGTTCCTCCTGCTCGACGAGCCGACTGCCGGCCTGCCAGCCGAGCTGACCGAGAAGGTCATGACCGTGATCCGGGACCTGGCCGCCGCCGGTACGTCGGTCGTGATCGTGGAGCACGACCTCAACGTCATCTGGGGCCTCTGCGACGTGGTCCACTTCATGGCCGAGGGCAGCGTCATCCTGAACGGCGACCCGCAGTCGATCCGCGCGCACAGCACGGTCGTCGAGAAGTACCTCGGAGAGGGCCATGTCTGAGCCGGCCGGATCCGTCAGCCTCGAGGTGGAGGGCCTGCGCAGCGGCTACCACGGGGTCACCGTCCTCAAGGGGCTCGACTTCACCGTCGGGGACGAGATCTTCGCCGTGCTGGGAGCCAACGGTGCCGGCAAGACCACCCTGCTGGCGACCATGGCGCGCCTGATCCCCCTCATGGCCGGGTCGATCAGGTTCCAGGGCGAGGACGTGTCCAGGCTCCCTCCCTACGAGACCGCCAGTCGGGGGATCGGATACGTGCCCCAGGAGAAGGGCATCTTCCCCGACCTCACCGTCCTGGAGAACCTGAACGTGGGGGGCATGATCGGCAGGCGCTCGCGCGACGAGCGGATGGCCGAGGTGCTCGAGCTGTTCCCCGATCTGCGGGCCCTCCGGGCACAGAAGGCGGGGACCCTCAGCGGCGGCGAGTCACGCATGGTGGCCTGCGGGCGGGCCCTGATGCAGGACCCCAGGGTGCTGCTCCTCGACGAGCCCACGGCCGGCCTCTCCCCGCTGTACGTCGACCTGTTCTTCGACAAGATCAAGGAGATCCACGAGGCCAGGGGCGTCGCCATCGTCCTTGCCGAGCAGAACGCCACCAAGGCGCTCCAGGTGGCCGATCGGGTGATGGTGCTGAGCCTCGGCGAGTCCTTCGCCGTGGTGGAGGCCGCTCAGCTGACGACCCAACAGCTCAAGGAGGGATACCGCATCTGACGACCCACGCTTCCGGGCCACGAAATGAGCAGGAGGAGAACGCAATGAGGGTCGATAGCATCAAGTGGGGCCGCACCATGGTCGCGATCGCGGTGCTCGCCCTGGTCGCCGGCGCATGCAGCGGCGGCGCCACTGCGACGCCCGGCGCGTCAACCGCGGCCACGCCGGCCGCGTCGACCGGCGCGAGCGCCACCCCCGCGCCGTCCGCGGCCGCCGGGCCGGTGGTGGTCTGCGAGCTCGCCTACTACACGGGCTCGTTCGCGGACTACGGGAAGTCGCTCACCAACGATGTGCGCTTCCCGATCGAAGAGGTCATCAACCTCGACCCGCCGCTCGGCCGGACCTGGCAGCTGCGCTCCGAGGACATCGGGGATGACAAGGAAGGCCAGGCGGCGAAGACCTGCCTCGAGCAGTACGGGGCCGAGATCCTGGTGAGCATCGCGCACCAGTACCGGACCTACCGCGACTACATGATGGAGTACTGGCAGGAGAACGATTCGCCGCTCGGGCCATCGGTCCACGGCGGCGCCATCCCGGGCAACCTCGGAGGCAAGGCCGCGGAGCCGATCTTCCGGGCGCAGGGCCTGGACCAGGCCCTGGGAACCTACGGGAGCCTGTACGCGGAGTCGGTCGGCGCCAAGAACATCGTGATCTTCGCCACCCAGGTCGAAGGCTTCCAGCTGGCTGCCGACGCGGCCGAGAAGGCTGCCAAGATCCTGGGCCTCACCGTGATGGACCGCCTCGACGTCCCGGCCTCACAGCCCTCCTACCGGGCTGAGGCCCAGAAGATCGCCGACCTGAAGCCCGACGCCGTCATCGTCCAGGCGGGATCGACGGAATCCGCCACGCTGATCAAGGCGGCGGCCGAGGCCGGCCTGTCGCTCACCTGGATCGGTGAGACCGGGTGGAGCGAGGAGCAGTTCATCAAGACCCTGGGCACTGATCCGATCGCCTCGCAGAAGGCGATCGGCTTCCCTTCGTTCGCACCCAACAAGTCAACCCCGGCGTGGGCCTTCTTCCAGCCGTTGTGGGACAAGCAGCTTCCCGACGTGGCGTATGACGCGACGGGCCAGTATGCCTTCTCGACCTATGACCTCCTCGTCCAGACGGCCCTGGCCGTCGAGATGGCCGGTTCGTACAAGGCGAGCGCCTGGGCGCCGGCCATGATGAAGGTCGGCGACCCGCCGGGAGAGGTGTGCTACACGTACGCCGACTGCCTGAAGCTGATCCGCGAAGGCAAGGACATCGACTACGAGGGCGTCACCGGCCCCGGTACGTACACCGATGGCGGCGTCAACGCCGTGACCCCGGCGTACATTCCGTTCAAGACGGACGGAACGGCCGGCGAGCCTGTGCTCCTCGATGCCGCGAAGGGGCTGTCGCTCCTCGAGCAGATCGTGACCTACGCGGAGTGCGACCCCGAGAACCCACCCAACAAGTGCTCGTGGTAACGGGCTGGAGCCCGTTCGTCCTCATCCTCGAACGCGACCTGGAGAGGTCAGCCCAGTAACTGCAGATCCGGCAGCGCGGACGACAAACCCGCGCTGCCGGGGCGTTCCTCCGCCTTGGCCGGCGGCGCTGGCACGGGGATGTGGGTCCCCCGGCGAGCGCCGCCGGCCTTTGCGGTCCGCGGCCGGACGGGCGTTGCCGATGGTGGGTAGGTCGGGCGATCCAGCAGCAGCTGCCGGCGAGCCAGGGAGACTGACCCGCCGGTCCCCGGAGGCGCGGGCCGGCCGCCCCACGTTCGCGCCCGGACCCGCATAGCCCTTCCGTGGGGCCCGGTGTGGCCCTCTTGGGTCGTGGGCACGTGCCCCTCGACGCCTCACGCTTGGCGGCGTCGATGGAGGACGCCGTGCCACCTGCACCCCTGCGCGCCGTTCGCAGCGTGCGCGACGCTGCCCGGAGTTCGCGCGACGCTGCCCGGAGCCCGCGGCCTGCTCGCGATCGCGTCCACCCTGCTCGCGGCGGCGCTGGTCGCCACGACCGCGGCCCTGCCGGTCGGCGTCGGGGCCACGGCGTCCACGACCATGGCGCCCGCCTGCGTCGGCGTGAACCTCCGCACCGGAGCGTCCACCGGCGCGACCGTCAGGGCGCGCCTCTCGAGCGGGACCGTCACGGTCACCGGCAGCGTCCGCGGCGCCGCCTGGAGCACCGTCTGCGCGGGCAGCAAGGCAGGCTCCGCCTGGTACCGGATCAGCCACGTCAACGGCAAGGCCGTCAGCGCCCTCTACGGGGTCCCCGTCCTGTATGCCGCCACCGGCGTCCTGCGGGCCGCCACGGGCTCGACCCCGGCCCCCACGCCGAAGCCGACGCCGTCGACGAAGCCCGCGCCCACGCCCACTGCCACCCCTGATCCGCTTGCCCGCCGAGCTCATGCGGCTGATCAACCTGGATCGCGCGGCGCTGGGGAAGCCGGCCTTCATCATCGACGCCGGCCTGGTGGCGATCGCCCGCGACGCCCGGTTCGCCTGTCCGACCAAGCCGTCGCTCGTGCTCCGAGGCCGGGCCGCCGACATGGCCGCGCGCGACTACTTCGGCCACGTGGTCAAGGGCTGTTACGTGGCCGGGACGACCACGGTGTATCGGTCTCTCGACATCGTCCGGAAGGTGTTCGGCTACACGCAGGCCCGGAGCGAGATCCTGCACTGGAACATGCTCGGGACCTCGACCACCGCGTACACGCTCGGCTGCGACATCAACGGCCGGAGCTGCAGGGGCGCGAAGACGTCGGCGCCGCAGACCGTAGCCGTGGCGCAGCGCAACTTCATGAGCTCCGCGCCGCATCGCGCGTCGGAGCTGGCCGCCTATCGACGCTTCGGCTGCGGGACGGCGACGGACCCGGCAACGCGCAGGACCTACTTCGCCTGCCTGTTCGCCGACAGCGGGTCGACGACCTTCACGCCGAAGCCGACGGCGACGCCCGAAGCCCACGCCGAAGCCGACCGCCAAGCCACGCCGAAGCCCACCGCCGAAGCCGACCGCGACGCCCAGGCCCAGCCCGGCACCCACCCCGAAGCCGCGACGCCCACGCCCACGCCGAAGCCCTCGCCGAGCCCGAAGCCCACGCCCACCCCGGCGTCCACGACCATGGCGCCCGCCTGCGTCGGCGTGAACCTCCGCACCGGAGCGTCCACCGGCGCGACCGTCAGGGCGCGCCTCTCGAGCGGGACCGTCACGGTCACCGGCAGCGTCCGCGGCGCCGCCTGGAGCACCGTCTGCGCGGGCAGCAAGGCAGGCTCCGCCTGGTACCGGATCAGCCACGTCAACGGCAAGGCCGTCAGCGCCCTCTACGGGGTCCCCGTCCTGTATGCCGCCACCGGCGTCCTGCGGGCCGCCACGGGCTCGACACCGGCCCCGACCCCCACGCCGAAGCCGACGCCGTCGACGGCCGGCATGACGATCCCCGGCAAGACCGTCACGATCTTCGGGCGTGGCTGGGGCCACGGCGTGGGGCTCTCGCAGTACGGCGCCCGCGGTCGCGCGATCGCCGGCCAGGACGCTGCCGCGATCCTGGCGCACTACTACGCGGGAACGAAGCGCTGGTCCATCCCGACCACGACGCTCATCCGGGTCCTCCTCGTCGACGATCTTGTCCCGACCCCGGCGAGCCCGGTCACCGTCACCGGCCGGGGTGGGACGTGGACCATCGACGGCGTGGCCGGCGTGTTCCCGGCCGATGCCCGCCTGCGGCTGATCCCGCCGACGTCCGGCACGACGACCACCTGGCGTCTCGTCGTCGACGATGCCGCCGGCAAGGTGCTCAGCCAGGGCCTCGCCCCCGCCGATCTCCGCGTGCGCGGTTCCACGACCGCCACGACGTTCCAGCTCCCGGCCGCGTCCGCGACCTACGACCTCTTCCGCGGGACGCTGCGCATCCTCCGCTCCGGCACGAAGGTCGACGTCGTCAACGAGCTGCCCATCGAGAGCTACCTGCGCGGTGTCGTTCCGGCCGAGATGTCGTCGAGCTGGCCCGTCGCGGCGCGCACGGCCCAGACGATCGCGGCCCGCTCGTACGCCGCCTACCGGCTGCGGCCCGGCGTCGGGACCTTCGACGTCTATCCCGACACCCGCTCGCAGGTCTATCGCGGCGTCCGCGTCGAGACGGGCGCCGCGAACAAGGTCATCGCCGACACGTCCGGGCAGGTGCTCCGGAGCGGCACGGCGATCGCGAACACCCTCTTCCACTCCACGGGAGGCGGCGCCACGGAGAGCAACGAGAACGTCTTCGTCTCCGCGAGTGGGGCGAAGGTCGCCGGCGCGGTCTCCTACCTGCGCGGCTCCAGCGATCGTGACGCGAAGGGCGTTCCCTACGACGCGGGATCTCCATACGCAACCTGGAAGACGAAGACGTACACCCTGGCCCAGCTCTCGGCGATCCTGGCCGCGGACCCCCGCACGAACGTGGGGACTCTCAAGGCGATCGACCTCCGCAATCGCGGCGTGTCGGGCCGGCTCATCAGAATCACCCTCGTCGGGTCCACCGGCTGGACCACCATCTCGGGCGACGTCTTCGTCGCCGTCTTCAACGCGCACCGGCCGTCGGCCGACCCACCCCTGCGAAGCACGCTGCTGGGCCTGGCGCCGATCCCCTGAGCAAGGGCGCCCCCTTCGCACCGAGGGCGCAGGGTGCCCGGCGCTCGTCGCTTCAGGCGTGCGGCGGCAGGTGCTCGGTGGCGTCCGTGGTCTCGGCGGCGTGGCCGACCCGTCGCTCGATGGCCTCCCCGGCCACGAGCGCGGCAGCGGCGCCCAGGACGGCGCCCGCGGCGGCGCCGATCGGCCCGGCGACCACCGACCCGATCGCCAGCCCGGCCGATGCGCCGACGCCGATCTCCACGACCTCGAAGCTGCGGTCCTCGACGGGACGGCCCGCGATGAGGCCCTCCTCGATCGGCTCCTCGACGACCGCCGGGACCTCCGCTGGGTCCAGGGGCACGGGCGGGAGGCTGGTCTGGGTCATGGCAGGCTCCTTCCGGCGCCATTGAACCGCTCCCCGGGCCTGCAGGGGAGTGCCGAACGACGCTCTTTCGGCGTCGCGTCGCGTCGCGTCGCGTCGCGTCGGTCGCGTCGGTCGGTCGCCGCCCGCCACGCTCGCGCCGCGCCGGGCCCGCGGGCGATCCGGCCGCCCTCGGTCGGTCCGGCTGCGACCGGCTCCCTACGATCCGACGTCGTCGGGGCAGGTCGTGGCGCAGAGCCAGATGCCGAACGGGATGACGGCCGTCCGTTGGACGCCCTCGATCTCGTAGGTCACGTCGAGCCCCGCGCCCCCGGACACGTCGCCCGACGACCAGGACACCTGGACGGCGAACTCGTCCAGCGTCGCGCTGACGTCCGGGTTGGCCAGCTGCCCCTCGGTCGGGCAGACCTCGCCCACCTGCTGGACCACGCCCAGGTCGAACCCGCCGCCGATCTCCGCGAGCGGAATCTCCTGCGCGCCGACCCCGTTCAGCCCGCGGACGTAGGGGTCGGGTCGGACCCCGAAGGCCTCGACGCGGATGTCCCCGGTCGGCTCGTGGAGCGCCACCTTGGTGATCGTGACCACGCCGGGCGAGGTCAGGCAGAGCGCCATCGAGCCGACGCTGCGCGGCTCGCCGTACGCCGCATTGCCCATGGCAACGCTTGCCTTGTTGTCGGTGGGCGAGCGAAGCGCAGGTTCCGCCGCACCGCACGCCGAGGCACACAGCGCGATGAGCAGGCCCGCCAGGACGAGGTTCCGCATCCATCTCCCTTCCGCTCCGCCGCTCGTCGGGCCGAGCGGTATCGTCCCCTGGGCGACGGCTTCGTCACCGCCGAAGGCGCTGGAGACCGAGCCAGGAGCGCGCTCGAGGGCGGCCATCCCCGGCGCAGGTCAGAGGTAGTAGTCGAAGTCGGCCTCGGTGCGGACCCGGCGGCGGATCGCGAAGACGTGCGCGGAGGCGATGGCCGGGTCCAGCGCGACGTAGTTGCGCGGACCGTGCCAGAGGTACCGCGCGTCGGTCAGCAGGTCGTGGACCTGGTACGGCTGGTGCGGGTCGATCCCAAGCTCGTCGAGGGGCAGCTCGACCATGCCGGCCTGCGCGTGGTGCGGGTCCAGGTTGACCACCACCAGCACCTGGCTGGTCCCGTCGTCGGTTCCCTTGCTGTACGCGATGAGCTGCTCGTTGTCCAGGGGGTGGAAGCGCAGGTTCTGGTTGGAGCGGAACGCGGCGTGCTCGTGCCGGATCCGGTTGACGCGGCCGATCAGCGGGGCCAGCGTGCCGGAGCGGTCCGGATCCCAGGGCCGGATCTCGTACTTCTCCGAATCGAGGTACTCCTCCTTGCCCGGGCCCAGCGGCTCATCCACGCACTGCTCGAACGCCGGGCCGTAGATGCCGTAGCTGGGTCCCAGCGTGGCCGCCAGGATGAACCGCGCCACGAACGCCGGCCGGCCGCCGTACTGCAGGTACTCCGGCAGGATGTCGGGGGTGTTCGGCCAGAGGTTCGCCCCGAAGAACTCGCGCACGTCGGTCTGGGTGAGCTCCGTGAGGAACTGGGTGAGCTCCTCCTTCGTGTTGCGCCACGGGAAGTAGTTGTAGGACTGGGTGAACCCCACCTTCGCGAGGCGGTACAGGACGTTGGGGCGGGTGAACGCCTCGGCCAGGAAGATCGTCTCGGGATGGGCCTGCTTGACCTCGCCGATCAGCCACTCCCAGAACGCGAACGGCTTGGTGTGCGGGTTGTCGACCCGGAAGATCCGGACGCCCTGCTGGATCCAGAAGTCCACGATGCTCCGGAGCTCGTCCCAGAGGTCCCGCCAGCTGTCGGTCTCGAAGTCGAACGGGTAGATGTCCTGGTATTTCTTGGGCGGGTTCTCGGCGTACTGGATCGTCCCGTCGGGACGCCGGCGGAACCACTCCGGGTGGTCCGTGGCGTAGGGGTGGTCGGGCGCGCACTGGAAGGCGATGTCCAGCGCGATCTCCAGCCCGTGGTCGGCCGCCCGGGCGACGAGGTGCCGGAAGTCGTCCAGCGTCCCGAGCTCCGGGTGGATGGCCTTGTGACCGCCTTCGTCGGCGCCGATCGCCCAGGGGCTGCCCGGGTCGCCGGGTCCCGCGGCCGTGCGTGTTGTTGGGGCCCTTGCGGAAGCTGCGGCCGATCGGGTGGATCGGCGGCAGGTAGAGGACGTCGAACCCCATCTCGGCGATCTCGGGCAGGCGCGCCTCCACGTCACGGAAGGTGCCATGGCGCCCGGGCTCGGTCGTCGCGGAGCGGGGGAACAGCTCGTACCACGCGCCGAACCGGGCGCGCTCGCGGTCGACCACCACGACCAGCTCCGGCGCGTGCTGCGCAGCGAAGCGGCGCTCCGCGTGGCGCTGCATGAGCTCCGCCAGCTCGGGCGAGAGGGCCGCCGTGCCGGCCGGCGCCCCCCCGGCGCGGATCGCCGCCGCAAGCGCCCGGAGGCGCCCGGCGTCGGGCCCTTCCGCGCGCTCGGCGGCAGCCGCCACCAGGCCGGCGCCCACGAGCAGGTCCGTGGCGACATCCTGGCCCGCGGCGAGGCGCTTCTCCAGGTCGTGCGACCACGTCGCGAAGTGGTCCACCCAGGCCAGGACGGTGTAGCGGTAGCGGCCGACCGCCGCGACCGTGAACGCGGCCTGCCAGCGATCGTTGACCAGCGCCTCCATGGGCGCTTCGGTCCAGGTCGGCGTCGTCCTCGCGGCGGTGGAGCAGGACGCACCTGACGGCGTCGTGCCCGTCCGCGAAGGCGACGGCTTCCACGAGCACCGCATCGCCGACGACCCGCTTGATCGGGAACCCGCCACCGGCGACGCGGGGGGTCACCCGCTCGATGACGACGCGGCTCCGGCCGTCGCTGCTGCTCACCGTGGGCTCCTCCTGCGGGCTCGTGGATCCTGCCCCGTTCGTCATGCTCCGCGTGCCGTCAGCCCGTTGCCAGGGATCGGTAGAGGTCCAGCGTCTGGTGCGCGATCGCGCCCCAGCTGAAGTGGTCCTCGACGCGCTGCCGGCCCGCGAGCCCCAGGCGTTCCGCCAGCCCCGGGTCCAGGGCGACCCGGTTGATCGCCTCCGCGAGATCCCGCGAGAAGCGGGCCGGGTCGACGGGATCGAAGGTCCCGGGCTTGAGGGCCAGGTCCACCAGCAGCCCGGTCTCGCCCGGCACCACCACCTCCGGGATGCCGCCGATCCCCGAGGCGACGACGGCGGTCTCGCAGGCCATCGCCTCGAGGTTGATGATGCCGAACGGCTCGTAGACGGACGGGCAGCAGAACACCGCGGCGTGCGAGTAGAGCTGGATGGCCTCCGTCCGCGGGACCATCTCGGAGATCCAGGTGACGCCGGCCCGGCCGGCGCTCACCTCGGCCACCCGCGCCGCCATCTCGGCGCCGATCTCCGGCGTGTCCGGGGCGCCGGCGCACAGGACCACCTGGAGGGACGGGTCGATCGCGGGGATCGCGTTGACCAGGTGGATGATCCCCTTCTGGCGCGTGATGCGGCCGACGAAGAGCACGTAGGGGCGATCGGGATCGATGCCGTGCCGGGCCAGGGCGTCGACGGCGGGGTCGGGCCGGTACTCGTCGAGGTCGATCCCGTTGTGGATCACGTGGACGTTCTCCGGCGCGATCGCGAAGTGGCGCAGGACGTCGATGCGCGTCTCCTGCGAGACCGCGATGACGGCGTCGGCGTCCTCGATCCCGGTCCGCTCGATCCAGGCCGACAGGCCGTAGGCGTTGCCCAGCTGCTCCACCTTCCACGGCCGCAGCGGCTCCAGGGAGTGCGTGGTCAGGACGAGCGGGACGCCCCAGAGCTTCTTGGCGAGGAAGCCTGCCATGTCGGTGTACCAGGTGTGGCAGTGGACGACGTCGGCGTCGAGCGTGTCCTTCGCCATCGCCAGGCTGCGCTGGAAGGCGTCGAGAGCGCCGCCAAAGCGCGGGTCGGTGCCCTGCGTCGCCTCGGCCCAGGGTCCATACCCGCGAACGCGCAGGTTCGGCTCGTCGACGACCTGGCTCCCGAAGCAGCGGACCTCGACCGGGAGGACCCGGGCAAGCGCGCGACTCAGGTATTCGACATGGACGCCCGCCCCGCCGTACACGTGCGGCGGGTACTCGTTGGTGAAGAGCGCGACCTTGCCGACCGCCAACACGAGTGCTCCGCTCCTGGTTCCGGCCGCCAATGTACAACGCGCCCAGGCACCGCCGTGAGCCTGGCGCCGATCTGCCTAGCGCGGTGGCTTGCTCGCCGGCACGTTGCGGCCGCTGGGCGTTGCCGTGGAGGTCGACTCGTGCAGCCCGAAGCGGAGCGCCTGGCGTGCCCAGTCGGGGTCGTCCTGGGTCCAGCTGCGCTTCGTGGTCCCGTCGCGGTCGCGGTGGACGATCGAGCCATCGGCCCGGAGGGCCAGGGTCTCGGCGTCGTCCAGGGTGACGGTGCGCGGCTTGAACTTCCGTCGGGACGCAGGTCGGGGCGCGGTCTCGTCGTTCGTCATCGTGTCCTCACCTCCGCCCGGGTGGCCGGCGCGACCTCGGCCACCGCCGCGTCGGCGACGCCCACGTCGGCCACGACGCCGCGCCCAGAACTCGATCGCCGCCCGCTCGTAGAGGAGGCCCATCGGGAGCGTCACGCCGCGCCAGTGCTCGATGGTCCGGCTGGCGGCGCCCGGGCGATCGGGCCCGGCTTCCAGCTGCTGCCCGGCCTCGTACCCGGCCAGCTGCTCCCGGTGCAGCGCGAGCTGCTCCCGGGCGATCGCGAGCCGCGCAGCCGTCGGCCCGAGGTCGGCGAAGAAGAGCTGAAGCAGCGCGAGATCCCGCAGCTCCGTGGGCTGCCGGGCGGGGCGACCGAGCCACGCGCGGAGGGCCTGGCGTCCCGCGTCGGTGACCGCGAAGAGCCGGCGCCGCCGGCCGTCCTCCTCGCGCTCCTCGGTCAGGAGCCCGAGCTCGACCAGGCGCGGCGGCTCCTTGTACAGGAGCGCGTGCGGGAAGGACCAGAAGTGGCCGATCGTGGCCGCCACGTGGCGCTTGAGGTCGTACGGCGTCGACGGACCCTCGCGGGCGACCAGG
This sequence comes from uncultured Chloroflexia bacterium, assembly GCA_963810065.1. Lineage (GTDB taxonomy): Bacteria > Chloroflexota > Limnocylindria > Limnocylindrales > CSP1-4 > CTSoil-043. The sequence continues at coordinate 684,860 of CAWELX010000007.1, forward strand.
CCCAGCACGAGGTACGACGTCGGCGTCAACGGAGGAGCGGCGGGGGACCGGGGTTCGGTTGACATGATCTATACGATACCATACTATAACGATGGTGTCGCAGGAACAATCGTCTGGACTGGCGGGGTGCGCTGCGAAGCCGAGAAGGACCGCAGTATGACCCCATCCGAGGCCCGCACGGGGGCGACCGTCACCCCTGTCACCACCGACGGGACCACCGATCCCACGCCCTCTGACACCACCGATGCCGCCATCGAGGCAGGTGCCGAGATCGCCGACGAAGCGCACTCGGCCGTGGGCCAGGTGCGGGACGCCGTCGGAGGCGCCATCCAGCATGTGCCCGACCTGCTGGCGAGCGCGCGCAGCGGCGCCGGGCAGGTTGCCGGGGCCATGCCGGACGCGGTCGAGCGTGCCCGCCACGGTGCCCAGGGCACTGCGACCACGCTGCAGAAGATGCCCGACCAGGCGTTGCGGCTGCTGGCGGCGGCGTCGATCGGCCTGGCGGCCGGGCTGAAGCTCGCCGGCGCGCCGCGCCTGGTCGCGCTGGCAGCTGCGGTGCCGGCGCTGGTCGTTGGCGGCGCCGTCATCGCCCGGCCGGCACGGACCCCGGGGCACGCGGAGGAGGCTGCGATGAGCGGTGAACACGCACTCGACGACGCCAAGGGGGTCGTTCGCGACGTGGAGGTCGAGGCCAAGAAGGCTGTTCGGGGCATCGACGGCACCGATGCCAGGGATGCCATCGGCAACGCCGGGGACGAGGTCCGCAAGGACCTCGGGAACCTCGGGGATGACGTGCGCGAAGCGAAGCCGAAGCCGAAGCGAAAGGCGCCGGGCGCCTGACCCGGCATCCCGCGCGACCGAGCGGCCATGCCTTCCGCTCCGCGGCGCGAGAGGCGCGGATCGCGACGCGGCTCGGGCGCACCGTGGCGATCGATGGCACCATCGTCGGCCGCACGCCCCCCAGGAGCACGGTCCTGCCCCGCGCGCTGTCGGTGATCGTGCCGCCGGGCTGAGCGCCGGCATCATCGCGGCAGTGGGCGTCCCGGGAGGACGCGGAGAGGCCTGTATCATCGGACGATGCGGAGGGCGACTGGGATGCAGCGAGGCTCGCCTGCGGGCTGAGGATCGAACGTGAGAACGATCCAGCCTCTCGGCGACCGGCCCGTCGGCGTTCGCAGGCCGGTTCGACGGCCGGCGGGCCCGCTCGGCGACCTCGGGGAGCCGATCGTCGCGGAGCTCTTCAGCGCCGAGCGCCTCGAACAGCACGCGGAGTCGCTCGCCGCCGCGCAGACGATCACCGGGGAACCTCGCCGCGGGCGCGCGATCCGACCCCGCATCGCACAGAACGGGCGCGTCCTGGTGGAGTCCTACCGCGTGCTCGCCGGGGCGATCAAGGAAGAGCGCTCGATCACGCCCGCGGCGGAGTGGCTCGTCGACAACTTCCACATCGTCGACGAGCAGCTGCGCGAGATCCGCGACGACCTGCCGGCGGACTACTATCGCGAGCTCCCCAAGCTCGCCGATGGCCACCTGGAAGGCTACCCGCGCGTCCTCGGCCTGGTCTGGGCCTACGTCGCCCACACCGACAGCCGGTTCGACCCGGACAGCCTGCGTCGCATGGTGCGCGCCTACCAGCGGGTCGAGCCGTTGACCCTCGGGGAGCTGTGGGCGACGCCGATCAGCCTGCGGATCATCCTGGTCGAGAACCTCCGCCGCCTGGCCGAGGAGATCGTGCGCCGCCGATCGGCGCGGGAGCGGGCGGACCGGCTGGCCGACAGCCTGCTGGGCCTCGGGGACGACACCCCCGAGGCCGCGGCGGCATCCCTGCGTCGACAGACCAATGCGACGCTGCCGACGGCTGGCCGAGTCCAGCTCTTCCAGCGACTGCGTGACCAGGACCCGGCGGTGACCCCGGCGCTCGGCTGGCTCGAGGAGCTCCTGACCGCCCAGGGCACGACGGCCGAGGAGACCGTTCGCCGCGAGCACCAGCGGCAGGCGGAGATGAACGTGACCGTGCGCAACGTGATCACGAGCATGCGCCTCATCTCGTGGTTCGACTGGGCCGAGTTCGTCGAGAGCGTCAGCCTCGTCGACGAGATCCTTCGATCGAGTGGCTCGTTCGGGGACATGGACTTCGGCACGCGGGATCAGTACCGCCATGCCGTCGAAGAGCTGGCCCGCGAGTCGGGGCGATCCGAGGTCGACGTGGCCCGGGCGGCCGAAGCCCTGGCAGAGAGCGCCGCGGCCGGAGCCCTGGCAGAGCGCGGCGGCGAACCCGGCGGAGCCGGGCCAGGCCCCGGCGGCGCCCCGGCCAGCGGTGACCAGCGTCGCATGGCCGACCCAGGCTACTACCTGGTCTCCGACGGCCGGCCCGCGTTCGAACGTGCGCTGCGCGCCCGCGTTCCGCTGCCCGACCGCCTGCGGCGAGCCTACGCGGCCGCCACTCCGGCGTACCTCGGCACGCTGGCGCTGGCCACGGCCCTGATCCTCGCGGTGCCGCTCGTCCTGTCCGGGGGCGGCGCGGCAGGTCCAGGGCTGCTCCTGCTCGCGATTCTGGCCGTCGCTCCGGCCTCGGACCTGGCAGTCGCGCTGGTCAACCGGGTCGTGACCGACGTGTTCGGCCCGCTGCGGCTCTCCCGCCTGGCGCTGACCGAGGGCGTGCCGTCGGACCTCCGCACGTTGATCGTGGTGCCGACGCTGCTCACCAGCGAGGTGGGCGTCGAGGAGCAGGTGAACCGCCTCGAGATCCACTACCTGGGGAACCCCGAGGGCGACCTGCGGTTCGCGCTCCTGTCCGACTGGCTGGACGCCCCGAGCGAGAGCGTCGCGGGCGACGACGAGCTCCTCTCGACGGCCGCCGCGGCGATCGACCGCCTCAATGCCCGGCACGGTGAGGCCCCCGGCGGCGGGGCCCGCTTCCTGCTCTTCCACCGGCGGCGTCGCTGGAACCAGGTGGAAGGCCGCTGGATGGGCTGGGAACGCAAGCGCGGCAAGCTCAGCGAGCTGAATGCCCTGCTGCGCGGCTCGACCACCACGGACATCCTGACACCGGCGCGTGCGGCGTCAACCCCGCCGGCGGACGTGCGCTACGTCGTCACGCTCGACGCCGACACGCGGCTGCCCAGGGGGGCCGTGGCGCGCCTCGTCGGGACGATCGCCCATCCCCTCAACCGACCGAGCTTCGATCCACGCACCGGCCGGGTCATGCACGGCTACGCGATCCTCCAGCCGCGGATCACGCCCACGCTGCCCGCCGAACGGGAGGCATCGCTGTTCCAGCGCATCTTCGCCGGGTCGGCGGGGATCGACCCGTACGCGTCCGCGGTGTCCGACGTGTACCAGGACCTGTACGGCGAAGGGAGCTACACGGGCAAGGGGATCTATGACCTGGACGCGTTCGAGCAGGCGATGGCGGACCGGGTGCCCGAGAACGCACTGCTGAGCCACGACCTGTTCGAGGGCTCCTTCGCGCGCGCCGGGCTGGTGACCGACATCGAGCTGTTCGACGAGTTCCCGTCGCACTACCAGGAGGACACCGCCCGCCATCACCGCTGGGCGCGGGGCGACTGGCAGCTGCTGCCGTGGATCCTGGGTCGGGCCCGTGACGCCACGGGCGGGCGCAGCCGGCGGCCGGTCCCCGGGATCGCACGCTGGAAGATGGTCGACAACCTGCGCCGGACGCTCTCGGCTCCGCTGACGCTGGCCACGCTCCTCGCGGCATGGACGCTTCCGGCTGCCTCGGCTGGCGTCTGGACCGGGTTCGTCCTCGCCACGCTGATCATCCCCGCTGCGCTGCCGGTCCTGGGAGGGCTGCTCCCGCATCGTCGCGGCATCTCGAAGCGCAGCCACCTGCGGGCGCTGGCCGCCGACATCGCGCTGGCCGCCGCCCACGTGGCCCTCGGCGTGACGTTCCTGGCCCACCAGGCGGCGCTCATGACGGATGCCATCCTGCGAACGCTGGCGCGCCTCTGGCTGACGCGCACCAACCTCCTCGAGTGGACCACTGCCTCGCAGGCCAAGGCCAGCCTCAACCTTGACCTGGCCCGGTTCTACCGGCAGATGGCCGGCGGGGTGGTCATCGCGGCGGTCAGCGGCGCCATGGTCCTGGCCCTGAAGCCGGGGGCAGTCCTGGTCGCGATGCCGTTCGTGGTCCTCTGGCTGCTCGCGCCCGCCGTGGCGCGGTGGGTCAGCCTGCCGCCTGCCGAGCTGATCGGAAGGCAGCTCTCGGCCGCCGATGCCGGCACCCTCCGCCTGATCGGTCGTCGAACCTGGCGGTTCTTCGAGGTCTTCGTCGGCCCGGAGGACAACGCTCTGCCGCCCGACAACTTCCAGGAGGAGCCCCAGCCCGTCGTCGCGCACCGAACGTCGCCGACGAACATCGGGCTCTACCTGCTGACGATCCTCACCGCCCGCGACTTCGGCTGGATCGGGACGCTCGAGATGGTGGAGCGCCTCGAGGCGACGCTCGCCACGATCGCCGGCCTGGAGCGCCACCACGGGCACCTGTACAACTGGTACGACACGCGCGACCTGCATCCGATGGAGCCCACCTACGTGTCGTCGGTGGACAGCGGCAACCTGTGCGGTGCCCTGCTGGTGCTCGCCAACGCCTGTCGCGAGATGCTTGACCGGCCGCTCCCGGTCGCTGCGGCCCTCGCCGGCATCGACGACGCGATCAGCCTGACCCGCGCGGCGGCGGCGGCGATCGGCGACGAGCGACGGACCCAGACCCTCAGCCGAAGGCAGCTCGCCGAGGCTCTGGACCCGCTTGCGGGACCGGGAGACCATCCGGTGACGCCGGGCGCGTGGGCTGCGCGGCTCACCGAGCTCACCGGTCATGCGCGGACGCTGGCGGACGTGGCGGCGGCCCTCACGGCCGAGCGCGACGAAGGACCCGACGGTGAGCTCGTCACGTGGGCCGAGGCGACCCGGCTCACGGTGGCCAGCCACGTCCGCGACCTGGACCTGCTGCGGCCGGTGATCGCGGCGAGCCAGGCGGCGGAGCCGTTGACCCCGGAGGACTCGCCGTTTCCGACGCTCGGCGAGCTGTCCGACCTGCAGGCCCCGCATCCGGACGGCGACGCGACCGCACCGGCGTCCCTCGCCCGGCGGCTCCAGGCGATCGCCGACCGGGCCCAGCAGCTCTTCCGGGAGACGGACTTCGCCTTCCTGTTCGATCCCACGCGCAAGCTGTTCTCGATCGGCTTCCGGATCCGGGACGGCGTGCTGGACCCGAGCTACTACGACCTGCTGGCGTCGGAGGCCCGCCTCGCGAGCTTCCTCGCCATCGCCAAGGGCGACGTCGACCCGGAGCACTGGTTCCGGCTCGGTCGCGCCCTGACGCCCGTGGGTCGCGGTTCGGCGCTCATCTCGTGGTCGGGGTCGATGTTCGAGTACCTGATGCCCGCGCTGGTCATGCACGCCCCCGCTCGGAGCCTGCTGGACCAGACGTACAGCCTGGTCGTGGCGCGCCAGATGAGCTATGCGGCCGAGCGCGGCGTGCCGTGGGGCATCTCCGAATCGGCGTTCAACGCGCGCGATCTCCAGCGGACGTACCAGTACTCGAGCTTCGGCGTGCCGGGCCTCGGCCTCAAGCGCGGCCTCGGCGAGGATGTCGTCGTGGCGCCGTACGCCACGGCCCTCGGGGCGATGATCGAGCCCGAGGCGGCCGTCCGGAACTTCGATCGACTGCGGAGAGCCGGAGCGACTGGGCCGTACGGCTTCAAGGAGGCCCTCGACTTCACGGCGCGGCGCCTCCCCGAGGGCGCGTCGGTCGCCATCGTCAACAGCTACATGGCCCACCACCAGGGGATGGCGCTGGTGGCGATCGGCAACGTCCTCAACGACGGTGCGATGGTCGAGCGCTTCCACGCCGAGCCGGTGGTCCAGGCGACCGAGCTCCTCCTGCAGGAGCGCATGCCTCGCGATGTCCTCGTGGCGCGTCCCCGCGCCGAGGAGGTGAAGAGCGCGGCCGACGTGCGCGACCTCGTGCCGCCGGTCCTGCGTCGCTTCACCTCCCCGCACGACCTGACGCCGAGGACGCACCTGCTCTCGAACGGGCGCTACGCGGTCATGGTGACCGCGGCGGGATCCGGCTACAGCCGCTGGGGCGACATCGCCGTCACGCGCTGGCGCGAGGACGTGACCCGCGACGCGTGGGGAACCTATCTCTTCCTGCGTGACACGCGAACCGGCGCGGTCTGGTCGGCGGGTCATCAGCCGAGTGGGGTGGAGGCGGACAGCTACGAGGTCAGCTACTCGGAGGAGCATGCCGAGGTGGCGCGTCGCGACGGCTCGATCGCGACCGGCCTCACCATCGTCGTGTCGGCCGAGCACGACGCCGAGATCCGCCGCGTGTCCCTGACCAACCTGGGCTCCCACAGCCGCGAGATCGAGCTGACGTCGTACGCGGAGATCGTCCTGGCGCCGCAGGCGGCGGACCTCGCCCACCCCGCCTTCCAGAACCTCTTCGTACAGACGGAGTTCGTGCCCGAGACCGGCGCCCTGCTGGCGACACGCCGGCCACGATCCAGGGACGAGCGCCAGGTCTGGGCGGCCCACGTGGCGGTGGTGGAGGAACAGACCGCCGGGGTCATCCAGTACGAGACGGATCGCGCCCGCTTCCTCGGCCGCGGCCGGTCGGTCCGCTCCCCGGTCTCGGTCATCGACGGCCGACCGCTGTCGAACACGGTCGGCGCGGTGCTGGATCCGATCTTCAGCCTCCGCTGTCGCGTGTCGCTCCCACCGGGCGCCACCGCCCACGCGGTCTTCTCGACCGTCGTCGCGGAGTCACGGGAAGCCGTCCTGGACCTGGCCGACAAGCACCGCGACTCGGCGACCTTCGAGCGGGCGGCCACCCTGGCCTGGACGCAGGCCCAGGTCCAGCTCCACCACCTGGGCATCGACGCCGACGAGGCCCATCTCTTCCAGCGCCTCGCCAGCCGGATCCTCTACTCGGACCCGACGCTTCGCCCGCCGGCGACCCAGCTGGCCCGGAACGAGCGCGGGGCGCCCGGGCTCTGGGTGCACGGCATCTCGGGGGACCTCCCGATCGTCCTCGTGCGGATCGACGACACCGCGGACATCGACATCGTCCGCCAGCTGCTGCGGGCCCACGAGTACTGGCGGCTGAAGCTGCTCGACGTCGATCTCGTGATCATCAACGACCACGGCGTCTCGTACGCCCAGGATCTCCAGGACGCGCTGGAGACCGTCGTGCGAACCAGCCAGTCCACGCTGGTCCACGAGCGTCACGAAGCCCACGGCGGCGTCTACATCCTGCGCGGCGACCGCCTCTCGGCGGACGACCGCAGCCTGCTCCAGGCCGCCGCCCGGGCGGTCCTGCTCAGCCGACGGGGCAGCCTCGCCGACCAGGTCCTCCGCCTGGAGCGGCCGCCCAGGGTCGCCCCGGCCGCCCCGCCGCAGCCGGTTCCGGGGCCAGTCCGGGCGGAGGTCGCCGCTCCCATGCCGGAGCTGGAGTTCTTCAACGGCCTCGGCGGCTTCGCCGAGGGCGGCCGGGAGTACGTGGCGGTCCTTGGCCCGGGCCAGTCGACCCCGGCCCCGTGGCTGAACGTGATTTCCAACCCGTCGTTCGGGTTCCAGGTCTCGGAATCCGGCGCCGGCTACACCTGGTCGGAGAACAGCCGGGAGAACCAGCTCACGCCGTGGTCCAACGACCCGGTCGGCGACCCGGTGGGTGAGACGATCTACGTCCGCGACGATGACAGCGGAGAGCTGTGGGGCCCGACGGCGCTGCCGATCCGGAGCGACGAATCCACGTACGTCGCGCGGCATGGTCCCGGGTACAGCCGCTTCGAGCACGTGCGCGACGGCATCGCGCTCAACCTCGTCCAGTTCGTGCCGCTGGGCGAGCCGGTCAAGATCTCCGTCCTGACCATCGAGAACCGCTCCGGCCGCTCCCGGCGCCTGTCGGTGACGGCCTACGCGGAGTGGGTCCTCGGCACGGCGCGAGGCGCGGCCGCGCCCCACGTCGTCAGCTCGCTGGAGCCAGAGACGGGCGCGCTCCTCGCACGCAACCCGTGGAACACGGAGTTCGGCGGCCGAGTCGCCTTCCTCGACCTGGGCGGGCGCCAGACCGCCTGGACGGCCGATCGGACCGAGTTCCTGGGCCGCAACGGCGCTCCGGACCGGCCCGCCGGCCTCCAGCGCGGACACCGACTCCTGCAAGCCGTGGGCGCCGGGATGGACCCGTGCGCCGCCCTGCAGACGACCATCGAGCTGGCCGGCGGAGCGCGCGCCGACGTCCTCGTGCTGCTCGGGGAGGCCGCCGACGCCCCGGCGGCGGCGGACCTCGTCAGGCGCTGGCGTTCGGCCGACCTCGAAGCGACCTTGCACGACGTGGGCGCCCACTGGGACGACATCCTCGGCGCCCTCCAGGTGCGGACACCGGACCGCTCCATGGACATCATGCTCAACACGTGGCTGCTCTACCAGACGCTGTCCTGCCGCCTGTGGGCCAGGAGCGCCTTCTACCAGGCCGGCGGGGCGTACGGATTCCGGGACCAGCTCCAGGATGTCATCGCGTTGACATCTGCCAGGCGCGAGCTGCCGCGGGAGCATCTCCTGCGGGCGGCGGCCCACCAGTTCCCCGAGGGCGATGTCCAGCACTGGTGGCACCCGCCGTCAGGCCGGGGCGTGCGAACGCGGATCTCCGACGATCGACTCTGGCTGCCCTACGCGGCCGATCGCTACCTGGGGGTGACGGGCGATTCCGCGGTGCTCGACGAGATGGTCCCCTTCATCGACGGACCGGCGCTCCGCGCCGACCAGGTGGACGCCTACTTCCAGCCCGAACGCTCCGCGGAGTCGGCTTCGCTGTTCGAGCACTGCGCCAGGGCCATTGACCGGAGCCTCGCGGTCGGCAGTCACGGGCTGCCGCTGATCGGGTCCGGCGACTGGAACGACGGCATGAACCGGGTCGGCCACGAGGGCCGAGGTGAGAGCGTCTGGCTGGCGTGGTTCCTGCATACGGTCCTCGCCGCCTTCGCGCCGCTCGCGGAGAACCGTGGCGATCGCCGTCGCGCGGAACGCTGGCGCGCCCACATGAAGTCGCTCCGGCGGGCCCTGGAACGCGATGGCTGGGACGGTGACTGGTACCGCAGGGCGTTCTTCGACGACGGCACGCCGCTCGGGTCGGCGATCAACGCCGAGTGCCGCATCGATTCGATCGCCCAGTCGTGGAGCGTCCTGTCGGGCGCCGCGAACCCGGTCCACGCCCGGCGTGCCATGGCCGCGGTCGAGGAGTACCTCATCCGCCGCGGCGACGGCCTCGTGCTCCTGTTCACGCCCCCCTTCGACCATTCGGACGTCGATCCGGGCTACGTCAAGGGATACGTGCCCGGCATCCGCGAGAACGGCGGCCAGTACACCCACGGGGGGATCTGGTCGGTCCTCGCCTTCGCCGCCCTCGGCGAGGGCGACAAGGCGGGCGAGCTGTTCTCGATCCTCAACCCGATCAACCATGCCAGCACGCGGGCCGGTGTCCATCGCTACAAGGTGGAGCCGTACGTCATGGCGGCGGACATCTATGCCGAGCCGTCCCACGTCGGTCGAGGCGGCTGGACGTGGTACACAGGTTCCGCCGGCTGGATGTACCAGGCCGGCGTCGAGTCGATCCTGGGCTTCCGGTTGCGCGGCTCGTCGCTGCTTCTGGAGCCCTGCATCCCGCGCGCCTGGCGCGGCTACGAGATCGACTTCCGCTACCACTCCGCCCGGTACGAGATCGTCGTGGAGAACCCGCAGGGGGTCAGTGGCGGAGTGGCCTCGGCGTTCATCGATGGCCAGCCCGTCGCGGGCGGCGGGGCCACGATCCCGCTCGTCGACGACGGCGCCACGCATGCCGTCAGGGTCGTCCTCGGTCAGGCCGTGATCGGGCCGACACGCCACGGTGGCCGACGGCCAGACCGCCTCTGCACGCTGCTCCCGGATGGCCTCAGCGTGCCCCGCATTCACATAGTACCACTTGCATGATCCGCCACAGATGGTATAGTGCGTACTATGTCAGGCGATCAGCTGAGCCAGACCTCGTACCTCGTCCTGGGGCTGCTCGCGCGCGAGGGCCCTTCCACCCCCTATGACCTCAAGCGCTACGTCGCGGCAACCCTGGGCCGGTTCTGGTCATTCCCGCACGCGCTGCTGTATGCCGAGCCGCCCCGCCTGGTGTCGCTCGGGCTGGCGATCGAGACGCCGGAGCAGGGTGGCCGGCGGCGTCGCGTGTTCTCGATCACGGGAGCCGGAGTCGATGCTCTGCGGGCGTGGCTCGGCCGGCCTTCCCTTGAACCGACCGAGCTCCGGGATCCGGGACTGCTCCAGCTCTTCTTCGCGGACATGGGGTCGTCCAACGCCCGCGGCCTCATCGCCCATGAGCAGCTGCCGATACATCGAGCGAAGCTCGCCGGGTACGAGGAGGAGGAGCGCCTGGGGCGCGCGCTCGACGGAGACGACGGCAGGCAGCTCACCGTGGATGAGTGGCGCGGCCAGACACTGCAGATGAGCCTGCTCTACGAGCGGGCTGCGGTGGAGTTCTGGGAGGGCGTCGCGGCCGGCGCGGCCGGCGGGACCCTGCCGTCGGCCTTGGGCTCGCCGACCGCGCCCGGTGGTCCGAGCCCGGCTTGACATACTCCAGATCAGACCATATAATTACGACGGTATCGCAGGCACGATAGTCAGGTTGGCGGGGTTGACCGGCGAGGCCGCAAGAAGGACATGGAGCATGGGACTTCTCGCCTGGATCGTGCTCGGCGCGATCGCCGGCTTCGTCGCCAATCTGCTCGTCGGGGGCGGTGAGGGCGTCGTCAAGACGGTCCTCCTCGGCATCGTCGGCGGGCTCCTGGGTGGCTTCGTTGCCACCTCCGTCCTCAACGCCGGGACCATGAATGCCCTCAATCTCGAGAGCATCCTCATCGCGATCGCCGGAGCGGTCGTCGTGCTCGTCGTCTGGCGCGCCATCACGCCGCGCCGCCGCGTGCACCTCTAGGAACGCCGCGCGAGCGGCCATCGGAGCGCGACGGTCATCTCCCGATCGTGCTCGTGTCATCAGGCGCTCACCCGGGCAGGACTGAACCCCGCCCACATGGAAGGAAGCAAGGACATGACGAACGACATCCTCGAGCCGACCGAAGCCCTTGGCACCAAGGACGACCTCGAGCACGTGGGCGATTTCGCCGAGGGGCAGGAGGAGACGCACGTGGTCGCCGGCACCCTGATGGGTGACTTCGCGGCAGGCCAGGAAGAGACCCCGCGCTCGGGCACCATCCAGCCGGTGGGCGACTTCGCCTCCGGCCAGGAGGAGACCCCGATCGATCCGACCGGGTTGCGCGGCGACTTCGCCCGGGGCCAGGAGGAGACTCCTCGCAAGTAGGTTCCGGCCGCCCACCCGACGGGCGCCACGATCTGGCCAACCGGATCGTGGCGCCTCCCTGTGCGCGCGCGACGGCGTTGGCGCGGCACCGCACGCAGATGGCCGATGAGAGTCGTCGTCGAGGTCCTTGAGGGACCCGTGGCGGACGCCGCGGCCGAGGGGCGGTGGCGTCCATCGACGAGGCGGATCACGACGCCGGGGCTACCACGACCACGTAGCTTCGCGAGCCTGGCCGGGCGAGCCCTTATCGGAGGCCGCCTCCTCTACGGAGACGCCGCGCTCGCGCACTCGTTGCGGTATTCGCACCAGCGACAGCGCCATGCGGCGGGTCGAGCGTCGAACTCGCGCTCGCGGATGCGGCCCACCGTCACCACGAGATCGGCCTCGAACGCGCCGAGCTGCTCGTCTGCGCGGGTCGTCCACGCGTGCTCGCCGGCATCCGCGAAGTAGAGGCCCAGGCGCGACGCCGGCGGGAGCGTCTCGCCGCTCACCGGGTCGTGCAGTGCGCCGCGCGCCGCCGCCAGCGCGTACGCGGTCAGCTGGCGATCCGCATCGACGTCGGCCTGGGAGCGGGTTCGCCCGGTCTTGTAGTCGACGATCTCCGTGGAGCCATCACGGGCGCGGTCCACGCGGTCGACATACCCGACGAACCTGATCCCGGCCGGATCACCGGGCAGCGCGACGGGGATCCCGAAGCCAAGCTCAACGGCCACGGGCTCGGCCGCGCTCGAGGCCTCCCTCTCCAGGAACCGATCGAGGACGGGGACGGCCCGGTGCCGGGCGGCAATGACCTCGTCGGGCGCCAGTCCCGCAGCTGTCGAGCTTCCGATCGAGCGCAGCCTGCAGGACCTCCCGGCCCGGCGCCGGCGCGCCGCAGTCGGCCCGGGCGCGGATGCGCTCGCGCACGAAGGCCTCGAACGCACGGTGGACGGCGTTGCCGAAGGCGAACTGGCCTGGGCTGACCTCGCCCGGCCGCCGCTCGACGTACCGGTAGGCATAGCGCAGCGGGCATGCCGTGTAGGTCGAGATGGACGAGTGGCTCTCGTACGCCGGCAGGGGCGCGTCGAGCATCGAGCATGCGGGCGGGCCGCCGTCAGCCGGGTGGGGGATCTCGGTGGTGGTCACGCCACGATCCTGCGGCCGGCCCGTGACAGGTTGGCTGGCACGCCACCGCCGAACTCCCGGCGGGCGAGCGCCTCCATGCGAGCCGGGGCGGACGAGTGCTCAGTGGCGTGCCAGGATCGCGAGGATCTCCGTGCCGTACGCCTCGAGCTTTGCCGGGCCGATCCCCTTGACGCGCCGGAGCGCCGGGAGCGAGCCCGGGCGCGCCTCCACCAGCGCGGCCAGGTCGGCGTCGCGGGCCACGATGAACGCCGGGACGGCGTCCGCGCGGGCACGTGCCGAGCGCCAGGCGCGAAGGTCCGCCATCAGCGCCTCGTCGGTCGGCCGGCCGGTCGGCGCTCGTCCGACGACCGGCGCCCCGGGGAGGACGGTGACCCGTCGCTCACGGCTGGTTCCCGAGCTCCGGACGATGGCCCGTCGCACCACCGGCATGGGTGCCAGGGTGCGCCGCCTCCAGCGCGCGCAGGAACCGGCTCGGGCGTCGCGCGGTCTCCCGGTCGTTCGATCCCGTTCGCCGCTCCGCCCAGGAGAGTGCGAGAACGCGGCGTGCGCGGGTCAGCCCGACGTAGAAGAGGCGCCGCTCCTCGGCCAGTGCCTCGTCGTCATCGACAGCCTGCCGGATCGGCAGCGTGCCCTCCTCCAGCCCGGGGAGCAGGACCGCGTCCCACTCGAGTCCCTTGGACCGGTGCAGCGTCAGCAGGTTGACGCCGTCGGCCGAGCCCTCCGCCTCGGCCGCCGCGCGAGCCTCGAGATCCGCCAGCAGGCCCAAGCCGTCCACCCCGGGTTGCCCGGCCACCACCGAACGGGCAATCTCCATGACCAGCGCCAGCGCCGCCGTCCGCTCACGCGTCTCCGCGCCCACCGCGTCGCCGTCCGGGTCGAACCCGAGATCCGAACGGAGGCGTGCCTCGAGAGCGTCGACCACGTCCGGTCCGCGTGCCGTCGTCGGCAGCCGGCGCACAAGCCGCAGCGCCTCCTTCACCTCGCGCCGTTCGAAGAAGCGCTGGCCGCGGACGCGAAACGCGATCCCGGCCCTCGTGAGCGCAGCCTCCAGCGGGGGAACCTGCGCGTTCATCCGGACGAGGATCGCGATCTCGGCGGGCGGCGTCCCGTCGACGATCAGGCGGCGGATCGTCGTCACCAGCACGCCCAGCTCAGCCGCTCCGTCGGCGCAGCGCCGGATCGTGGGCTTCGGCCCGCTGGGCTGTGTCGCCACCAGCCGCTTGCGCCGCCCTTCATCGGCCAGGAGGCGGTTCGCGAGGGCCAGCACCTCCGGGCTGCTGCGATAGTTCCGATCCAGCGTGACCTTGCGGGCCTCTGGGAATCGGTCGGCGAACCCGTTCAGGAACGCTGACGTCGCCCCGGCGAAGGTGTAGATGGTCTGGTCTTCGTCACCCACGACGCACAGATCATCCCGATCACCCAGCCAAAGCTCGAGGAGGCGCTGCTGGAGCGGGTTCGTGTCCTGGTACTCGTCCACGCTGAACCACGCGTACCGCGCCCGGACGGTCTCGACCGCGGCGGGATCGGACTCCAGGAGGTCGACCGTCCGGATGAGCATGTCGTCGAAGTCCAGCCGACCCGCCCGTTCCTTCTCCCGCTCGTAGCCGCCCCACAGGCGCACGAACAGCTCCACCGGGATCGGCGGCGTCCGCGCGCCTGCGCTGCCGGCGTAGGTCTCGGGTCGCAGGCGCCGGCTCTTGGCCCACTCGATCTCGTCGGCAAGGTCCTTCGCGGCGGTGTAGCGGTAGCCGCCCGGCAGCGCCCGCGCCAGCCGGCCGACGATCGGGATCTTCGAGTCGAGCACGCCGGGCGCCGGCTGGCCGTCGTGGGCGAACGGCCAGAAGTGGCGGAGCTGCGCGAGCGCGGCCGCGTGGAAGGTCCGGGCCGCGATGCCCCGCAGGCCGAGCTCGGCGAGTCGCTCGGCCATCTCCCCCGCGGCCTTGTCGGTGAACGTCACGACCAGGACCCGCCGCGGGTCGATGGCGCCGGTGGCGACGGCGTAGGCGACCCGGTGGGTGATGACCCGCGTCTTGCCCGACCCGGCGCCGGCGTGGATGACCAGCGGCCCGCGCGTGATCCGGACGGCCTCGACCTGGGCCGGGTCCAGGCCGGTGAGCAGCGCGTCGGGATCGGTGATCGGCATGTCCTGCGATTGTGGGGGTCCCGGGATGGGGCGGCGGAGGGCCTCGGGGCCGGCACCGAAGCCGGCCTCGGTCGGCCGGCTTCAGTCTGCCGGCCTCCGTCAGCCCGCTCCGGTCATCCGCCGGCGCGGCCGAACCAGCGGACGTGGCGGCTGGTCCCGAACTCCACCTTGTCCTCGGCCTGCTGTGCGGACGGCGCCGTGTTGGTCCCGGTCGGGCGGCCCGGCGGGCGCGACGACAGCTTCAGGCCGCCGAAGCCGGCGCGGAGCACGAGGACGGTGGCGGTCATGGGCGGAAGGGTACGGCCTTTGTCGATCGACGCAGGCGGGCCGTCCGGGCCGCGCCCCCGGCCGGGTCAACGCGCAGAATGGTGCAGCCATGGCGAAGGGCGTCGGCGCCGGCCGACGGGCAGACATCATCGTGGCGAAGAAACAGCTTCTCGCGGGAGGCCGGCATGAGCTTCGGGGTCATCCATGACGCATGGCTGCGCCGGGCGGGGCAACGCGGTGGCCACGCGCGGTCCCTGCTGACCGTCGCGGTCGCGGGGATCATCCTGGCGGGCTGCGGCTCGGCACCCGATGCCAGTCCGACGGCCTCGGGCACATCCTCCGCCGCGCCCTCGGCTGCGGCCTCGGGCACGACACCGGTCGCCTCGCCGGCTCCGGCGGCCTCTCCGTCCGGGATCGCCTCGGCCGCCCCCTCGGCCGGGCCGACGGGCCCGATCACCATTCCGGCCACGCCCGCCGGGACGCGGCTGCAATGGGTGCTCGACCTGATCAATGGCGGTGGGGCGAACCTCACCGCTGCCCAGGCCAACGAGGCGTTCGCGCCGTCGTTCCTCGCCCAGGTGCCGGTGGACCAGCTCATCGCTGCGCTCGGGCAGGTCGCCGCCGCCGGGCCGTTCACCGTCGGCTCGTACACGCCGGGGTTCGACGCGTTGCAGGCCGAGGCGCGCCTCGACGGTGTCGACCGCGACCCTCTCGGTCGGCATCGCCGTGGACGCGGCTGCCTCCGAACCGGATCGTCGGCCTCGCTGTTCAGGCCGGCGGCCGCGGGCCCCTCCGCCTCCCCGGTCGCATCCTGGGGCGAGATCGACACCGCGCTCCGCGGTCTCGTCCCCGAGCCGAGCCTGCTGGCCGCCGAGATCACGGGCGGGCGCTGCGCGCCGAGTCCACGAGCTCGACGCGGCCCACGAGCCGGGCCATCGCCTCGACCTTCAAGCTGTACGTCCTGGGCGAGCTGGCGCGCCAGGTCGCGGCCGGCACCGCCGGGTGGGACGAGAAGCTGGCCATCCGCGACGCCTGGAAGAGCCTGCCGAGCGGGACGATGCAGGACGAGCCGGCTGGAACGAAGCACACCCTCGCCTGGTTCGCGACGCAGATGATCTCGATCAGCGACAACACCGCGGCCGACCACCTGCTCCACCGCCTGGGCCGCGAGAACGTCGAGAAGAACCTGGCTGCCATGGGGCTCGCCGACCCGTCGCGGATGATCCCGTTCCCCTCGACCCGCGACCTGTTCATCCTCAAGGCGACGAAGAACGCGACCCTCGCGAAGGAGTACCTCGCCGCCGACGTGGCCGGCCGCCGGGCGCTGCTCGACGGGCCCGTCGCGTCCACCCCGATCGCCCTGGCCGACCTCGCCGACTGGACCTCGCCGCGGCAGCTCGACACGCTCGAGTGGTTCGCGAGCACGACCGACCTGTGCGCCGCGATGGCGAACCTGCAGGGCCTCGGCGGGCAACCCGGCCTGGGCCAGGCGCTCGCCACGCTTGCCGTCAACCCGGTCATGCCGGTCGACAAGGCGCGCTGGCCCTACGTCGGCTTCAAGGGCGGCTCCGAGCCGGGAGTCCTCCAGCTCACCTGGCTGCTTCGGCGTGCCGACGACCGCTGGTTCGCCCTCTCGATGACGCTCGACGATCCTGCCAGCGCGGCCGACCATTCCCTGGCGGCCGTCGGCCTCGCCCAGGGCGCGTTGAGCCTGCTGGCGGCTGTGCCGTGAGGATCCCCTTCCTCCGCGCCGGCCAGGCCGGCCGCCACTGAGGGCGACTGCCCATCGAACCGGAGACCCGCCAGCGGCTGGACCCGGCCCTGCTCCTGTCGCCGGCGGTCGGCGGGTGGGCCGCCGATCCAACGGACCGGGGCGCTGCCGTTGGCGCATGATCGACGCGTGGACGTTCAACCGCTGCGGGTCGTCATCGCCGAGGACTCGGCGCTCATCCGGGAGGGGCTGGCGCGGCTGATCGCCGACTCCGGGGGCGTCGTCGTGGCCAAGGTCGGCGACGGCCCGTCGTTCGTGGAGGCCGTCGTCGAGCATCGGCCCGACGTCTCCGTCGTCGACGTGCGGATGCCCCCGACCCAGCGCGACGAAGGGCTGCGGGCGGCGATCGAGGCGCGCCGCCTGGTGCCCGGCACGCCGGTCCTCGTCCTGAGCCAGTACGTCGAGCGCCAGTACGCCACCGAGCTGCTGGCGGACCGCGCCGGGGGCGTGGGCTACCTCCTCAAGGACCGGGTGGCCGACATCCGCGAGTTCATCGACGCCCTGCGCCGTGTCGCCCGCGGAGGGACGGCCCTCGACCCCGAGGTGGTGGCCCAGCTCATGGTCGCGCGGCGCTCCGACGACCCGCTCCACGCGCTCACGCCGCGCGAGCGGGAGGTGCTGGCGGCGATGGCCGAGGGCCGCACGAACATGGGGATCGCGGCCCTGCTGGGCATCAGCGAGGGCGCCACCGAGAAGCACATCAGCAACATCTTCGGCAAGCTGGAGCTGCCCGACTCCGAGAACGACCACCGGCGCGTGCTGGCGGTGCTGACCTACCTGGGCTCCTGACCTGTCGCGTGACGGTCAGCGCATCTCCTCGAGCGTCGGGCAGGGGTTGATGCGGTACGTCGCGCATTCCGTGTCCGTGAGGCCGCGGCTCAGCGACGATCGGACCAGTCCGAGCAGCTCGCCGGGATCGGTCGTGAACGTGGCCAGTCCGCCGCCGTCCGGAGCGACGACGAGCCGCTCGTTGTCGACGAAGGCGAGCCCCTGGACCTGGGCCGGGACGCGGGCCTCCTGGAGCAGCTCCTGGGTGCCCGTGTCCCAGACACGGATCATGCCGTCCGAGGCGCCCGTCGCCAGGGTCGTCCCGTCGGGGGTGATCGTGGTGCCCTTGAGTGACCCCAGATGGGCCACCTTCACGGTTGCGAGGACCATGAACGTCTCCGAGTCCAGCCAGGCAAGTGACGAACGTCGCTGAAGGTTCGAGCCATCCGACACGATCAGGCGGCCGAGCGCATCGAACCCGAGGAATGTCGGGATGGCAGGGGCTGCATCGCCCTTGAGAGTGACAGCCTGGGTCCGGCTCCAGTCGCGGGTCGCGATCCGTGTGATCCGTCCAGCGGTGTCGGAGGCGAGGAGGGACGCGCTGTCCGGCGTGAATGTCACGTCCGACCAGTGGGCGGGGTTGCCCTCGCGATCGACGCCCGCATCCGGTGCCGGCGACCTGAAGACGAGACTCCCGGTGGATGCGTCCCACACCGCCACGTTCCGATCTGGGCCGCCGTCGATCGCCCACCCGTCCAGGACGGCGATCAGGCGTCCGTCCGGCGACCATCGGATGGTCTCGGCCCAGACCGGGAACGGGGTCTCCGGGAAGCGCTCACACCCATCGGCCGGTCGTTCCTGCGCGCCACTCCAGTCGCATGTTCCACTGAGCTCACGGACCACCGAACCGGTGGACAGGTCGACGACCACGGGCGGACCGAAGCGAGTCTGGTCGTAGACGCGCTGGGCTGCCGCCAGCCGACCATCGGGCGAGAGCGCCAGGCGCTGTGTGCCGAGCTCCGGCAGGCTCTGGCGCAGCTCGAGCGTGTCTGCATCGAAGACCTGGAGCATGCCGGACAGCGGCTCCATCCCGTCACAGACCTGGAACAGCGCCCCCGTTCCGTCGGCGATCTGGAGGCTGGAGCCGACGGTGAAGCCGTCGCAGGTGGGTGCCGCTGCCAGGTCTCCATGGATCCGGCGGTCGATGCGGTAGAGCGTCGCGGCTGGCCCGGCATCTCCGCCTCCGATCAACGCCAGTCGTCCATCCGCGGACAGCGACGGACGCTGGAACTGGACGGCTGGCCATTCCTCGATCTGGAGCCCGGACGGGACCGCCCAGCGCCGCATCGTCCCATCGCGGGCCGTGCCGAGGATGCTGGCACCGGTGCGGTCGAAGATGAAGCCGCTGTCCTCGCCCCAGAGCGCCTGGATCTTGGTGTAGACGAGCCGGTCGGGCGACGACGCCTGGAGGTCGACGATGAGGCCGGGCCGGCCTCCGTAGACGAGATACCGGCCGTCGGGGCTGACCGCCCGGGCGCCGTGTACCATCGAGATCGGGATGGACTTGAGGTCGATCTCCAGGATCAGCTCGCCGGTCTGGCTGTCGACGACGCGAACGTACTGCTCATCGCCCCGCCGAGTATCGTAGGCCACGATTCGCCCCCCCGCCCCGATCGCCGTGCCCCAGTCGGGCGCCTCCGCGTCGAGCGTCTGGACCGACCCGGTGACCAGGTCCACCGCCTGGAGCGGAAGGCCCTCAGAACCGCCCCAGTCGCATGCTCCATCCGACGCGGGGCGGGGCGTGCGGATCAGGGCGACCTCTCCATCCACCCCGTTCAGGTGCGCGCCGCACGGACCGACATCGATGGTCTTCAGTAGCTCTCCGGTCGCGGCATCGATCACCAGGACACCCAGCTCGCGCTCCGCATACGGCTCCGGCCCCTCCTTCGGATCCTCCCAGAACGCCGTCGAGATCACGCGGCTGCCGTCGCGCGTGTAGAACGGATCCCACAGTCGGGCCACCTGGTCACCTGCCGTTGGGGCTGGGAACGACCATCGCAGCGCTCCATCGGGAAGCGCGATCGCCTCCAGCACGTCCGGCAGGAGGGGGAGCGGTGCCTCCGCCGTCGGGTCGGACCGATCCTCGGCGTACACGAGCGCGGCGAGCCCGTCGCCCCCCGGAGCGAGGTCCATCCAGGCGTCCGTCACCGCCCGATCCTCGGGCCACGAGAACTGCGCGATGACCGGGTCCGCGGCGAGCACGTCGTGAAGCACGCTCGTCGACTGGAAGGTGGGTGCCGTCTCCACGGACATCGCCTGGACCGCGAGCAGCTTCGCGAGGCTCGGGTCGAGCTGTCGGGCGGCGATCGCGGAGGCCAGCAGCTCGCGCGCCCGGGCCGTCGTGGCGTTCCGGTCCGCTGCGGCGCGCTGCTCCTCCGCGCCGGCCGCCTCGTCCGTTGCTCGCCGAGCCTCCCCCTCCGCGCGCTGGCCCTGTACCGCCGCCAGCGCGCCGGCTCCGACGGCAACGAGCAGGAGGGCGGCCGCGCCCGCGAGCAGCGCGCGCAGGCGGCGGTTCATGCGCCGCTCGCGTTCGACCTCCAGCTCCGCGGCGTGACCGCTCTCGTCGAGGAACGCCCGCTCCGCGGCGTTGAGCTCCACCTGGTGCTCGGCGGCCCACTCGAGCGCCGTGGCAGCCGCGCGCCGCGGTAGAGGTCGCCGGCCTCGCGTCCGCGCTCCTCCCAGTCGCGCACGGCGCCGATGAGGTGGAGCCGCACCTGGCGACCCGCCGCGTCCTCCTCCAGCCAGCCCTGGAGCCGTGGCCACTCGCGAAGCAGCGCCTCGTGGGCGACCTCGACGTGCCCCTCCCCGCTCGTGAGCAACCGGGCGGCGGTGAGTGTCGCGAGCACGTCGGCGATGACCGGGTCGCGGTCGACGTCGAGCTCGCCGAGGGCGACGCGCCGGCGCACCAGCTCGGTCCCCTCGCCGGGACCCGCCAGGCGCAGGAGGAGTGCGCGGGCGACCTGCCGGCGGTGCGGATCGAGCTCGGCGAACGTGGCCTCGGCGAGCCGGGCGATCGCGCCGTGCAGGCCGCCGCTCGCCCGGTACGCGGCCAGGGTCAGGCGCTCGCCATCGCGCGCCTGCCACAGCTCGAGCAGGGCGGTGGAGAGGAGCGGCAGGACCCCGGGTTCGCTGCCCGCGTCGGCGACCAGGGCGTCGGTCAGGGCAGGCTCGACGCGCAGTCCGACCTGCTGGGCCGGGCGTTCGATGACGGCCGCAAGCTCCCCGGCGGCCAGCGGGCCGACCAGCACCTGGTCCGATCCCAGGAGCCGCGCAAGCGCCGGGTAGGCCGCGCACCGGCCGTAGTGGTCGGCACGGATCGAGACGATCACCTTGAGGCCCGGTCGCTCGCTCGTCACGAGGTCGATGAAGGCGCTGCGCTCGGCCTCGTCGCGGGTCGCGTTGAAGACCTCCTCGAACTGGTCGACGACGACCACGAGGCGATGGCCGCTGCCGAGGGACGCGAGGGCGCAGCCCGAGCGCCGCCGCCGGGTCGCCCACGGGAATGTCGACGTCGGGCATCGCCCGCGCGATCGCGCGGCCGAGCTCCGCCAGCGGATGCTCGCCGGGCCGCAGGAGCACCTGCGGCCACCGGTCGCTGCCCGGCAGGACGCCACCGGCGAGCGCGGGCAGCAGCCCGGCGCGGAGCGCCGAGGACTTGCCGCTGCCCGAGTCGCCGACCAGGCCGAGGAACCGCGCGCCGACGAGCCGGGCCACGAGCTCCGCGATCAGCCGCTCGCGGCCGAAGTAGTAGCTCGGCATCGGCGGCGTCGAACTCGGCGAGCCCCTTGTAGGGGCACACCGTCCGCGACGCGGCCAGGCCCTCATGGGACTCGCTCCGACGCGGCGAAGAGACGCTCTCGCTCCCGCGCAAGCTCCAGGTCGGCCATGTCGCCGATGAGGTCCGCCTCCGCGGCGCGGAGGCCCCGCCGCTCGGCCGCGGTCCGGTCGGCGGAGGCCCCGAGGCGGCTTCGCCGCGGCAGGTGCGCGCCCAGCGCCCGGCCACGCGATGGACCGCCGCCGGCACGCCGCCGGACTCGGCGGCGATCTCGCCGAGTGGCGCGTCGTCCGCGGCGCGTCCCGGCGTAGAGGGCAGCGATCTCGCGGATCGCGGGCGCGTCGAGCGGCCCCAGCGTTCGACGCTGCTCGGGCGACGCGAGGCGTTCGGCGAGAGCGACGAGGGACGGCGCGGTCTCGAGCCGGTGGGTGACGAGCAGCATCCACGGGCGGCCGGCCAGGTCCGCGTCCAGCTCGACGACAACCTGGATGCCGTCCGGGCTGGCCGCGTCGAGGTCGTCGATGACGAGGAGGGCGGGTCCCTGGCCCGGCGTCCTCGCGACCGGCCCGTCGTCGGCCCCGCGGCCGGCGGGCAGGTACGCGACGAGGGCGCCGCCCGCGTGGGCGAGAGTGGCCAGCTCGGCTGCGAGCCGTGTCTTGCCGATGCCCGGCGGTCCGGACAGGACGACCGTGCGCCCATGGCCATGGCTCGCCCGGCGCCAGTGCCAGCCGAGCCAGCGCAGCTCGCGCTCCCGGCCGACGAGGGGCACGATGGGGTCCAGCTCGGTGGGGAGCGCCCGACGCTCCTCCTTCGGCGCGCCGTCGACGCCGGAACGGGGGAGTCCGCCCGCCCTTGCCGGACCGTCCGTCGGCGCCCTCCCGCCCGCGCGCACCCTGACGACCTGGACCGGTTCATCGAAGCTCTTGAGCGACGCGGGCTCTGGCGGCAGGAACTCGAGGCCGGCGACCTGGCCTGACAGGTGGACGAGGCTCTGGCTGGCGAGGACCTCGCCGGCCGCCGCGACGCTGCAGAGGCGGGCGGCCATGTTGAGCGCGGCGCCGCGGTACCCGTCACCGACCGGGACCGCCTCGCCGGCGTCGAGGCCGATGCCGACCCCCAGCGGGAGCGACGGATCGCCGGCCGTCTCGTCCGTGAAGGCCGATTGCAGCTCGACGGCGGCCCGCAACGCCTGCCGGGCCGAGGCGAACACGGCCAGCGCCTCGTCGCCTCGCAGCTCGATCAAGTCTCCGCCCCACGCCTCCACGCCCTCGGTGGCGACCTGGGCGAACCGCGCTGCGAGCCGCGAGGCGGCTTCGTCGCCGTGCTGAGCCGTGAAGCGCGTGTAGCCGCGAACGTCCGCGATCAGGAAGGTTCGGATCGAACCCCCCGGCACCGCCTGCCCCGGCGAGCCTGCCATGAGCCCCCACCCACCTCATGCACCCACGAGCCCAGCGCACCTGGCTGGGCGCGACGTGGGATAGGAGAGTCTCTCACGGCCCGTCAAGGGCCGACCCGGCAGGTGTCCGGGGTGGGGCGCTCCATGGCTCGCCCCGACGGTTCGGCCGCCATCTCCGGCGGGTCCTGCGCCGCGGCGAGGCGCACGTGCGCTGGCGGCGGATCGGCGGCCACGACGTCTTCCGCCGGCCGTGAGATCGCGCCCGGCGCCGTCGGCGGCCGCACGGTTGGCGCATGATCGACGGGTGGACGTTCAACCGCTGCGGGTCGTCATCGCCGAGGACTCGGCGCTCATCCGGGAGGGGCTGGCGCGGCTGATCGCGGACTCCGGGGGCGTCGTCGTGGCCAAGGTGGGGGACGGCCCGTCGTTCGTGGAGGCCGTCCTCGAGCATCGGCCCGACGTCTCCGTCGTCGACGTGCGGATGCCCCCGACCCAGCGCGACGAAGGGCTGCGGGCGGCGATCGAGGCGCGCCGCCTGGTGCCCGGCACGCCGGTCCTCGTCCTGAGCCAGTACGTCGAGCGCCAGTACGCCACCGAGCTGCTGGCGGACCGCGCCGGGGGCGTGGGCTACCTCCTCAAGGACCGGGTGGCCGACATCCGCGAGTTCATCGACGCCCTGCGCCGTGTCGCCCGCGGAGGGACGGCCCTCGACCCCGAGGTGGTGGCCCAGCTCATGGTCGCGCGGCGCTCCGACGACCCGCTCCACGCGCTCACGCCGCGCGAGCGGGAGGTGCTGGCGGCGATGGCCGAAGGCCGGACGAACATGGGGATCGCGGCCCTGCTGGGCATCAGCGAGGGCGCCACCGAGAAGCACATCAGCAACATCTTCGGCAAGCTGGAGCTGCCCGACTCCGAGAACGACCACCGGCGCGTGCTGGCGGTGCTGACCTACCTGGGCTCCTGACCTGTCGTGGCCGCCGCGATTCGGACGCATCGGCTCGAGGGACACGGGACGAAGCGCCCCCCGGGTGGGCGTAATCTGGCGTGCCACCGTTCCGGACATGCCCGGATCGACGACCGCGCGCAGCGTGGTCCGGCGCCCCGGGGCGGGCGCCAGCCGGGCGGATGAACGCGGATGACCTCTGTCTTCGGCGACAAGACCAGGATCCCCACGGACGAGGAGGTCCGGGCCAGCCTCGGCCCGGCGATCGTGCTGTGGGCGGCTCTGCGGGCCAGGCTCGCGCTGGATTTCGGCGCGGCCTCCGAGGCCTGGACGTACTCGGGCAAGGCCTACGGCTGGTCGCTGCGGCTCAAGCACCGCGACCGACCCATGGTCTACCTGACGCCCATGGCGGGGCGGTTCCGCGCGAGTCTCGCCCTCCCCGAGAGGGCGGTGCCGAAGGCCCTGGAGGCCGACCTGCCGGCGCCC
Source organism: uncultured Chloroflexia bacterium (assembly GCA_963810065.1). Lineage (GTDB taxonomy): Bacteria > Chloroflexota > Limnocylindria > Limnocylindrales > CSP1-4 > CTSoil-043. Next base: position 708,974 of record CAWELX010000007.1, read on the forward strand.
ATCCGCGCTCTCGTGGCCGGCGGGCCGACCTATCCCGAGGGCCGGGCAGTCCGGATCGAGGTTGCCTCGGAGGAGGACGTCGCGAGCGTCGTCGCTCTTGTCCGGATCAGGCTGGCCAGCTGATGCGACCAGGTCCGTGGCGGGGAACGACCACCGGCGCGTGATCGCGGTGCTGACCTACCTGGACTCCAAGCCAGCCCCGGTACCCGGACCCGGGGCGGCCGCCATCGCCGAGCCGCCCGCCATCGCCGAGCCGCCCGCCATCGCCGAGCCGCCCGGGGCAACCGGGATCTGCGCGCGCACGAGCGTCGGCCCGCCCGGCGGACTCTCCACCGCCAACGTGCCGTCCAGCGCCTCGACCCGGCCCGCCAGCCCGGCCAGCCCTCCGCCGGGCACGACCCGGGCGCCGCCCGTCCCGTCGTCCCAGATCTCCACGACGAGGGCCGGGCCCTCGCCGCGGCAGCGGATCTCGCAGCGCCCGGCGCTGGCGTGCTTGGCGACGTTCGCCAGCGCCTCGGCAACCACGAAGTACGCGGCGCGTTCCACGGCGTCCGGCATCCGCAGGCCTTCCGGCAACGTGCTGACCACCACCGTCGGAACCGGGCACCGTCCCGCGATGGCGCTCAGCGCCGGGACCAGGCCGCGGTCCAGCAGGATCGCGGGCGCGATGCCGCGCACGAGGTCGCGCAGCTCGCCAAGGGCCAGGCGAGCCTGGTCCTGCGCCTCCACGACGAGGGTCCGCGCGCCGGAGGGATCGGTGTCGATCCGCTCGATGGCCATGCCCAGGTCGATCGACAGCATCACCAGGCGCTGCTGGGCCCCGTCGTGCAGGTCGCGCTCGATGCGCCGCAGCTCGTCCGCCTCCACGTCGATGACGGCCTTCCGGCTGCCCTCCAGCGTCTCCACGCGGCGCTCCAGCTGGCGCTGCTCGGAGTCGCACAGGAGGCCGGCGACGACGGCGCGATGGAGAGCCATCAGGCCTCGGGCGGCGGAGGCGGCGACCGGCGTGAGGGCCAGGCCGAGGATCCCGCCGGCGAGCGCGATCCCCGTCGACGACGTCACCGTCGCTCCCGAGGCCGGCGGCGAGGCCGGACGTCGCGTACCAGAGCGGCATGGAGAGCAGCGCCAGGGAGGTTCCCCAGAGCCCGACCGTGACGGCGAGCTCGAGGACCGTCAACGGGAACGCGACGAACACGTACACGACGTCGCGCCAGCGGTTGACGTCGAGGAAGATGGCGAAGAGCAGGTCCCGCAGCCCGCTGCCGTACGGCCGGTAGGCGTGCGGCAGGAGCGGCCGCGCGGTCGGCCAGGCCCGCCCGCCGGCGCTCGATCCGGGCGACCAGCCGGCATCCCTCGATGGTCAGGCCGATGATCACGAAGCCGATGCCCACCACCAGCAGCGACGCGCCGGACGAGAAGGCGGCCATCGCGAAGCTGAACGCGACGAGCTCCACCCAGAACCCCAGGAGGATCGCGAACGTCGCGTACCAGGTGGCCGGGTGGAGCGGGGAGAGGAGGAAGGCCCGGACCGCGCCGTGGGACTGCCCCGCGACCCTGGGCCCGACGAGGGCACTCAGGATCAGGAGCAGCCCCAGGACGAGGAGCGGGCCGCCGATCACCGGGCGTAGGCCTTCCGGCCGGTCGCGCCCACGACGAGGGCGACGCCAAGGGCCAGGACGAACGCCGGCCACAGGAGGCCGGCCGCGGCCCAGCCGGGGACCATCACGTTCACGAGGGCGATCGCCCCAAAGACGACGAGCAGGACGCCGAAGACCAGGCCGGCCCTGCCCGGGCGGGCGCCGTCACGGCGAGGATCCGGCCCCGGGGCCGCCCACGCTGGGCTCGCGGCAGCCCAGGTCGGATCCGGAGACACCCAGCCGGGGTTCGGCGCGGTCCAGGCGTTGTTGGTCTCGCCGGTGTCCGCCGCGGGCCCGGCCCCGGCATCGGCGCTCGCCGCGCCTTCCTCGCCGGGCTCTGCGCCGTGCGCCGGGTTCGCCGCGCCCGTCGGCGCGGCTCCCGTGCCTGCACCCTGGACGGGCGGCGTGCCCCACGCGGGGCCCGGCGCCTGCCACGGCCCGCCGGCGGGTCCGGGTCCCTGCCACGGTCCGCCCGTCGGTGTCGGGAGCGGCTCGAGCGGGACGATGAAGGCCATGATGATGTACAGCAGGATCCCGAAGCCGCCGAGGAAGATCGACAGGATCCACAGGATCCGGACGATCGTCGGGTCGATCTCGAGGTACTCGGCGATGCCGCCGGCGACGCCGGCGAGCTGCCGATCACGGCGGCTGCGGTAGAGACGACGCGGGTTCACTTGCACCCTCCCATCGGGTTGACGTCCACGCTAGCAACGTTGGCCGAGATGGTCACGTCCGCGTGGTGAATTGCCGTTGCATAGCCCGGGCTCTGCCAGGTGTCGCCGAGGCGCACAAGCCCGGTGTAGGTGGTCGCAGTCATCACGCCGTGATGTTGGATCCGCAGGCCCAGGTTGCCCGGAGCGCAGATCTGGAGCGCGCCGGCGTTGACCACCAGGTCGGCGCTGAAGTCCTGCGCGGGAAGGCGCAGCGAGGCCGATCCGGCGTTGACCGTGACCGAGAGGCGCTCCAGCGTCGCCTGCGCGAGGTCCGCGGTCATCTCGGCGGCGTTCACGACGAGGCGGACGTCCCCAAGGCGCGCACCCGCCAGGTCCAGGCGGCCCTTCCCCGCGCTCACGTCGGTCGCGAGGTCCAGCGGGTTCGCGGTGGGGAGCGTCAGGTTCCACAGGTCGGCGCCTCGCACGAAGCCAAACCCACGCTCCCGGGTCGATGACGTGACGGCGAGCCGATCGGCCGACGCGTCGACCACCGCGGCCGTGCCCGTGCCGTTGCCTGTCTGCGAGCGTCCAGCCGCTGCCGGAGCCCGTCGTGACGGTCAGCTCCCCGCAGGTGAGCCGGAGGTCCACGGACGCGGCGCCGTCGAAGGCGCCCTGCTGGGAGGCGAGGCTCGCCGGCCCGACGCCGTTGCAGGCGGGACCTACCTGGGCCACCGCGGCCGGTGCGGCCACCAGCATCCCGCCGATGAGCAGGCCGGGGACGGCGGCGGCCAGCATCCCGCCCGCCAGGCTGAACCGGGTCCGCCGGAGGAGCAGGGCCACGCCCAGCGCGATCACCAGGACCGGCCAGAGCCGCAGGGCCCCGGTGATGGCGTCGTCGCTGACGGCCTCGCCCTGCGCGGCGAGCAGCACGCCGCCCGCAGCGATGAAGAAGACCCCCCAGTTGAGGAGCCTGCGGTTGACCTTCACGGTGTCCTGCCTCCCGGGACGCTCGATCGGTGTCCCGGGAGGCGTCGCCCGGGCGACCTGCCCGGTCCTTGCCGCCTGGGCCGGTCCTCCAGCCGGAACCGGCACCGATCGCGATCGATGCCCAGATGCTGCGGCCCGCCGGCTCGCCGAACCAGCCGGGCACCCGGCGTCTTCGGGGTGGGGCCAGCCCCCCTGGGCCGGTGTCCTCGGCCCTAGGGGCGCGCCCAGCCGGTCACCGCGTCCACGGCATGCTGCCAGGACGCGTGACCCTCGGCGCGTCGTCCGGCGTCCAGGCGCGGTTCGAAGCGCCGGACCGTCCCCGGCATGGGCGGCAGGTTGGCCTCGCTCGCCCAGACCCCCGCGCCGATGCCGGCCAGGAGGGCCGCGGCCCGTGCGGTCGTCTCGCCGAACGACGAGCGCACGACCGGGATCCCCAGCCAGTCGGCCTGGATCGCGCAGGCGGCGTCGCTGGCGGAGAGCCCACCGCCCACCTTCAGCTCGGTCACGCTCACGCCGGTCGCCCGGTGGATCTCGGCGAGGATCGCGTGGAGCTGGAATCCGATCGAGTCGAGGAAGGCGCGGGCGATGTGGGCCCGGGTGTGGCCCAGGGTCATGCCCAGCAGCGACCCACGCGCCTCGCGGACGTCGTACGGCACGTTGAGCCCGGTGAAGGCGGGCACGAAGACGAGGCCGCCCGCGTCGGGCACCGTGGCCGCCAGCTCGCCCAGCTCCTCGTCCCGGTCGATCATGCGGGCACCCTCACGGAGCCAGCGGACCGCGGCGCCTGTCACGGTCGTGTCCGCCTCGAGGCAGTACGTCGGGTGGCCGTCCAGCAGCCAGGCGAGATAGACCTTGATCGTGTCCAGCTCCGGCACCGCGTCGCCAAGGCAGACGTTCACGAACGACGCGGTGCCGTGGGTCGCCTCGGCGTCGCCGGCGCGCCGGCAGTCGTACCCGAAGAGCGCGCCCTGCTGGTCGGCGATCATGGCCCGTACCGGGACGCGCGTCCCGTCGAGGTCGAGGTGCCCGAACTCGGCCACGGTCGGTGCGACGGCCGGGAGCGCGGCCCGCGGGACCTCGAGGTACCTCAGCCAGTCATCCCACCAGTCGCGCGCCCGGAAGTCCCACAAGTTGATGCTCTGGGCCAGCGAGACATCCGCCCGAGGCTCAGGTGAGCCACCGAGCGCCGCGAGGACCCACGAAGCGGAGGGCCCGACGCGGAGCGAGCCGGACCGGGCGGCGTCGCGGACCACCGGATCGTGCTGCATCCGCCACGCGAGGTGGAGCGCCCCGCTCCACGGCCCCGGCCAGTACCCGAGGCGCCGCCGGCACTCGCCGACCAGGGGCCAGTCCCGGAGCGCCGCCTCCAGGGGGATCGTCCGCAGGTCCTGCCACGTGATGGCGTTGGCGAGCGGACGGCCCGTCCGCGCGTCCCAGGCGAAGTCGGTGTCGCGCTGGGAGGCGATCCCGCAGCCCGCGAGGTCCGCCGGCCCGATCCCGGCCCGCTCGAGCGCATCGGTGATCGCCTCGCGGACTCCGGCGGCCACTGCCAGCGGATCCTGCTCCACGCGATCGGTCGCCGGGTGGAGCCGTGCCAGCGGCCGGTAGCCGTAGCCTCGGACCGCACCATCGGCATCGAGCACGAGGGCGCGGCTGCCGCTCGTGCCCTGGTCGATCCCGAGGACGAAGCCTGCCATCCCGTTACCCAGGGAGGAGGTCGGCGAGCCGGTCGAGCACCTTCGTCGGCCGGATCGCGGAGGTCGCGACCATCTCCGCCGTCGTCGCGCCGAGATGGACCGTCCCGCCGAGGTCGAGGACGGAGACGCGGCAGAGGTGATCGGGTCGCGGGGTCACGCCTCGACGCGCTCCAGGATCCACGACCAACGGTGGGTGCCGGGTCCCACCAGGTACTCCGGCAGCGTGTCGGGCCCGCAGCTGGCCGTGCCAAGACCGCGGTGGGTGGCATCGAGGTGCACGACCGCGTTGGCCCGCGGCACCAGCTCGCCGTGGTGGTTCGCGGCGGCCAGGTCCTCCGCGCGGAAGCGGGTGGCGGAAACCTGTCGCGGCCGGTCCAGGGTGATCCGGAGGCCCCGACCCGCCGCGTCGAGCAGGGCGATCCAACGGACATCAGCACGTCCGCCGCTCTCCTGCGGTCGCACGTACGGGGTGAAGAGCTCATCGACCGTCGAGCGCCAGCGGCCGAGGCGCCCGGCCCGGCGGCGGTCCGGGTAGGTCTCGTGCGGCCCCCGGCCGAACCACTCCGCCCGGTCGAGACCGGCGGCCAGCTCCAGCACCGTCCCGACCCGCGCAAGGTCGGTGAGGGCGTCCGGGATCTGCGCCGTCTCGTCGATCCGGATCGCGCCGCCTGCCAGCGGCGTCACGACCATCTCGTGGGGCACCTCGATTCCGGCGCCGGTCCGGTACCGGCTCCGCACCATCGTCCCGCCGCCCGTCTCCTCCACGCCCACGAGCGTCCGCTGCAGATGGGCCACGCCGAGCGCGTCCCACGTCGCGGCGAGCCCGGGGATCCGGTCGTTGTCGATGGGCGCGCGCCAAAGGCTGAGCAGGGGAGGGGAGGCCAGGAGGTCGTGGATCAGGAGCCCGTCGGCGTCCAGTGGCGCGCGGGATCCCGCGCCGGCCGCCGACGTCGCGAACGCGGCCGGGGTCTCCGGCGCAGCCTGGAGCGCGAGCTGGGCCCAGGCCACCTCATGGCCTGCGTCGGCCCACGCTTCCGTTGCCGCCGTCACGAACCGGATCGTAAGCCACGCCTCACCATCGGCGAGCGCAAGCCCCGCGAGGCCGGGGACGACCACGAGGGCGTCTCCGCCGGGGCCGAGCGCGGGAAGCGGCAGTTCGGCTGCGTGCACCGGGACACCGTCCACCGTGACCTCGACCTGGCCGCGAAGCCAGGCGAGGTCCCGGAAGTCCTGGCGGTTGTGGACCGTCACCCGCCCGGCGTGGAGATCGTCGGCCGTCGCGTGCACGCGGACGGGGGCGGCGAGCGCGTGGTGCTCCCACAGCGCGGGCTTGGGCGACCGGTCGGGGAAGACGACGCCGTCGATGCAGAAGTTGCCGTCGTTCGGCTCGTCGCCGAAGTCGCCACCGTAGGCCCAGCGTGTCGTCCCGTCGGGCAGCTCCTGGACCAGCCCGTGGTCCCACCACTCCCAGATGAAGCCGCCCTGCAGGCCGGGCGTCGACTCGATCGCGTCCCAGTACTCGGCCAGGGTCCCGTTGCTGTTGCCCATCGCGTGCGAGAACTCGCACATGATCAGCGGGTGCCGCTGGCAGCCCGAGCCGCGCGTGGCCGACGATCGCGGAGATCGGCGGGTACATGGGGCAGGTCAGGTCGCTCGCGGTCTGGTCGCCGGCCCAGTCCCACTTGATCGCGCCCTCGTAGTGGAGCGGCCGGGACGGATCGTAGCGCCGGAGCCAGCCCGCCGCGGCATCGTGGTTCGCGCCGTAGCCGGACTCGTTGCCCAGCGACCAGATGATCACGGACGGGTGGTTCTTGTCGCGGCGGGCCATCCGCGCCACGCGATCGACCCACGCGCCCAGGTAGCGCGGGTCGTCGCAGACGCTGTCGATGAACGCGTGCGACTCGATGTCGGCCTCGTCGATGACATACAGCCCGAGCTCGTCGCACAGGTCCAGGAACGCCGGGTCGTTCGGGTAGTGGGAGGTCCGGACGGCGTTGAACCCGAATCGCTTCATCGCCACGAGGTCGGCGCGCATGTCCTCGCGGGCGATCACCCGCCCGGTGTGCCGGTCGAAGTCGTGGCGGTTGACGCCGCGGATGAAGACGCGCCGCCGGTTGATCAGCAGGTCCAGCCCCACGATCTCCACGCGCCGGAAGCCGACGCGCAGCTCCATCTCCTCGACGGCGGCTCCGCCGGGCGAGCGCAGGGTGACCGTGAGCGGGTAGAGGACCGGCAGCTCCGAGGACCATGGCTGCACGCCGGCCGCGTCGGCCCGCATGGTGACCTCACCCACGTTCGCCGGGGCGAGGTCGGCATACAGGCGCGGCCAGAGGTCGGTGCGCTCCTCGTCGCTGAGCGGCATCCCGGCAATGGCCCGGTCGGCCAGCTCGCGTCGGTGGCGGCTGGGGCGCGGGCCCTCGAAGCGGCCGGTGTGGGGCACGGCGGCCGCGAGCATGCCGGTGAGATCCCCGAGGCGTGCCTCGACGCTCCAGCCCGGCTCGGGCGGGACGCCGGCGAAGGCGACCTCGGCCCGCACCTCGATGGAGCCGCTGGCGAGGTCCTCGGCCAGCGTGGGGATGACCCGCACGTCGGCCAGGTGGACGCGTTCCGTGGCGTACAGGAACACCGATCGCGTGATGCCGCCGTGCCACCACTGGTCCTGGTCCTCGACGTAGCTGGCGTCGGACCACTTCACGACGGTGAGCGAGACCGTGTTGCGCCCGACCGCGACGACGTCGGTCACGTCGAACTCCGCGGCGAGGTGCGAGTCCTTGCTGATCCCCACCTCCCGTCCGTTGACGCTGGCGATCAGCACGCTCTCGGCCGCGCCGACGTGGAGGACGATCCGGCGCCCCGCCCAGCCGGCTGGCACCTCCACCTCACGCTCGTACAGGCCGGTCGGGTTCGCGGAGGGGATCGCGGGCGGCAGCCCCGGGAACGGCATCACGACGTTCGTGTAGTGGGGGAGGTCGCCCCAGCCCAGCATCGTCCAGCAGCCGGGAACGTCGATCTCGCCCCACCCGGCCGCGGGCTCGGCGTCGGGCGCGGGGAGCAGCTGGAAGCGCCACCGCCCGTCCAGGGCGACGCGGTCCGCGTGGGACACGCTGTGCATCGGCACGCGGCCGATCCCGGTCAGCTCGGGCGTCTCCCAGGGTGCCGGTCGGGCGCGCGCGGCCATCACCCCTTCGTGGATCCCAGCGTCAGGCCGCTGACGAACTGCTTCTGCAGGGCGAAGAAGACGATCAGGGTCGGGATCGCGACCATGAGCGAGCCGGCGGCGATCAGGTTGTTGTTCGACGAAGAACTCGCCCTTGAGGTTGTTCAGGGCCGAGGTGATCGGGAACCGGGCGCCCTTGTTCATCAGCACGATGGCCCAGAAGAAGTCGTTGTAGATCCAGGTCACCTGGAGGGTCGCCAGCGCCGCCAGCGCGGGTCGCGTGAGGGGCAGGATCACGCTCCAGTAGGTCTTCCAGACGCCGGCCCCGTCGACGACGGCCGCCTCGTTCAGCTCCTTGGGCAGCGTCTTCATGTAGTTGCTCAGCACGAAGGTGCAGAAGCCCAGCTGGAAGGCGACGTGGATCGTCATGAGCCCCACGTACTGGTTGTAGAAGACGCCGTTGTCGCTCAGGAACGGGGGCAGCGGGAGGGCCAGGAAGATCCGGAAGAGCGGCGTGATGATGACCTGCGGCGGCAGCAGGTTGGCCGCCGTGAAGAGCATCAGCAGGGTCAGGTTGAAGCGCCAGCTGTAGCGCGACACGGTGAAGGCCATCATCGAGGCCAGGAGCAGGACCAGGATCACGGCCGGCACCAGGACGATGACCGTGTTCAGGAAGTACTTCGGGAACTCGCCCTGGTTCCATGCGGCGATGTAGTTGTCGAGGTTGTAGGCGCCGCCGATCGAGACGTAGCCCCGGGCATTCCCCGCCGTGTCCTCGTAGGGCCGGAACGAGGTGTAGACGGCCCACAGCAGCGGCAGGAGCCAGATCAGGCTCATGACGATCAGGAATGCCTGCAGGCCGGCCCGGCGCAGCGCCTTGCTTCGGCGGGCGCTCCCCGCGGCCGCGGACTCCTGGTAGGGGACCGCGATGTCGGTCACTCGTTCTCCTCCCGGAGGGCGCGGACAAGGAAGGAGATGATCGGACCCACCGCGATCACGAGCAGCACGACGGCGATCGCGGACCCGAACCCGATCCGGCTCGTCTCGCCGATGATGTTGTTGGTGACCATGCGTGGAGAGCAGCTCCAGCCCGTTGAGGCCCTTGTTGGTGATGAAGGCCAGGTCGAACGCCCGGAGCGACTCGATCACGGTGATCACCAGGACCACGATGTTGATCGGGCGCATCACGGGGAAGATGACCCGGAAGAAGGCCTGGCGCTCGTTTGCCCCGTCAATGGAGGCGGCCTCGCGCAGGGCCGGGTCGACGGACTTGAGGCCGGCCAGGTAGAGGATCATCACGTAGCCCACCTGGCGCCAGCTGGCGGCGACGAGAATCGCCCACAGGTTGATGCTCGGGTTCCCCAGCCACGAGATCTGGTTGCCCTGCTCCGTCCGTCCCAGGACCGTGTTGAGCAGGCCGTAGTCCGGCGCGTAGATCAGCTCCCAGATGAAGCCCACGATCGCCAGCGACAGGACGACCGGCATGTAGAGCGCGCTCTGGTACACCCGGGTCCCGCGGATGTTCTTGTCCAGGAGGACCGCCAGGAACATCCCCAGCGGGGTCGCGATGAACAGGAAGAAGCAGAGCCAGATGAGGTTGTGGGTGACCGCGGGCCAGAAGGGCTTGTAGATCGTGAAGAGGTCGGTGTAGTTCTTGAAGCCGATGAACTGGATCTTGTCGAAGCCCCCGATGCCGTTCCAGCTTGTGAACGAGAGGACGATCGAGGCGAACGTGGGCAGCAGGATGAAGACGATCACGATGGCCGTGGGGATCCCCGCCATCAGCCACAGCGTGACCTTGTCGCCGCGCGACAGCAGGCTGTAGCGCTTCTTCCTCTTCTCGGTGCGAGACGGCGCCACCCCGCCGGCCGGGGCCGGCGGGGTGGCGCTGACGGATCGCGTCACGCGATCGCTCTCGATCGGGTCAGCCTAGGCCGACGTCACTGCGGGGGCAGGGATTCGTAGTAGGTCTGGATCTCGCCCAGGAACTTGTCGAGATCCTGCGACGGATCGTTGAGGAAGCTCAGCAGGAAGCCCTGCATGCCCGACGGCCCGGCAAAGTCGGCCCGCGCGTCGCGGTCGAGGAACTGGGCGATGTTGCCGGCGCTCTTGAGGACCGCGGCGTTCAGCTTCTGGGCCTCGGTGTACTTGCTGTCGTCGGCGAGCGGCGAGACGGCGACGCTGCCGATGCCGGGGCTCGTGACGTAGGCGACCTGCGCCTCGGGCGAGCCGACGCACTTGAGGAAGGCCTTGGCGGCCTCCGGGTTCTTCGGGTTGGCGACCATCATGAACCCGTCGATCGGGGCGTCCATGGCGTTCTCGGCGTCCCATTCGGTCCCGAGGGTCGGGAACGGGAAGAACCCGACGTCGGAAGCCGCGTCGCCCGCCTGCTCCAGGGCGAACGTGCCCAGGAAGTACATGGCGGCCTTCTTGTCGACCAGCGCGGCCTTCGCGGCGTCCTGCCACGTGCGGCCGGGGGCGCCCTCCTGGAAGTAGGGGAGCAGCTCGGCCCACTGCTCGAAGACGGCCTTGACCTGCGGGTCGGTCCACTTCGCTCGGCCTTCCATCAGGTCGATGTGGTACTTGTACCCGTTCATCCGCATGTTGAGGATGTCGAAGGTGCCCATCGCCGGCCAGCCGTCCTTGTCGCCGAACGCGACCGGGACGATGCCGTCGGCCTTCATCTTGTCGCCGAGGGCGGTGAACTCGGCGAGCGTCTTCGGGACGGTGTAGCCCTTCTCCTCGAAGAGGCTCTTCCGGTACATGACGACCCACGGGTAGTTGTAGACCGGAACGAAGTAGGCCTTGCCGTCGGCGCCGAGCGACGCGGCCTTCAGGCCGGGCGTCTTGTACTGCTCGATGTCGGCCCAGACGTCGTCGATCGGGGACAGCAGGCCCTGCGCCGCGAAGAAGCGGACGCGGTTGCCGGCGAACCACTTCACGACGTCGTCAGGCGTGCCCTGAAGGTACGAGCTGATCTGGTTCTGGAACGTGTTGTGGTCGGTGGTGTTGATGGTGACCGTGATGCCGGCCTTCGTCTGGCAGTAGTCGACGATCGCGGCGACAGCGGCCTTCGGGTTGGCGTCGCTCTCGTTCGAGCCGAGGGTCGTCGCGCCGCCGCCGGCGGCGGGGGTCGCGGACGGCTCCACGGACGCGGGCGGCGCGGCGGAGGGTGCTGTCGATGCGGCCGGCGAGGCGGTTGCGCCGCCGCCGCAGGCCGAGACGACGATCGCGAGCGCACCCAGGGCAACCAGCCCTGTCCTGCGCCACGACGCAGTGGATACAGCCATTCTCGTGCTCCTCCAAAGAGACCTGTGACAGAATCAAACAGGTTCCGGCAGAGTGTGCGCGCGGACATCCGGGGATGTCAAGGTTCTGGGTGCCTCTTCTGGCCGTTTCTGTGCGAGTCCGTTGACTTTCGGGCGTCCGTGCCGCAATCTTCGGGAAGTCATGCGGGAAGGACGCATCGTGGTGTCAGGCAAGGCCGAGGTTGTCACTGCCCCGGACGGGGGTCGCATCATGCTGGCGCGCCAGCGCCAGGCGGTGATCCTGGAGCGGGTCCGGGAGGACGGCGGGGTGCGGGTCGCGGACCTGGTCCGCGAGCTCGGCGTGTCCGACATGACCGTCCGTCGCGACCTGGAGATCCTCAGCGATCGCGGCCTCCTCGAGAAGGTTCACGGCGGCGCGGCGGCGCTCTCGGACCTCGCCGTGGCCGAGCCGACCTTCGTGGCCAAGTCGAGTCGCCAGCAGGCGGAGAAGAGCGCGATCGCTGCCGCCGCCGCGGAGCTCGTGGAGCCCGGCATGGCCATCGCGATCTCCGCCGGCACGACGACCCATGCGCTTGCCCGGAACCTCGTCGACATTCCCCGCATCACCGTCGTGACGAACTCGATCCCGGTCGCGGACGTCCTCCACCACGGCGGCCGGCCCGACCAGACCATCATCCTGACCGGCGGCGTGCGGACCCCGTCGGAGGCGCTCGTCGGCCCCTTTGCCACCGCTGCGCTGCGCACCATCCACGTCGACCTTGCGTTCGTCGGGGTGCATGGCATGGACCCGCACTCCGGGTTCACGTGCCCGAACCTCCTGGAGGCGGACACGGACGGGGCCCTCATCAACGCCGCCCGCCGGCTCGTCATCGTCGCCGACCACACGAAGTGGGGCGTGATCGGGATCAGCTCGATCGCGCGGCTGGACCAGCCTGACGTCCTCATCACCGATTGTGGGCTCGACCAGGAGGCTCGCCGGACGCTGGAGCGCGTCGTCCGCCACCTCATCGTCGTCGACCCGGCCGCCACGGAGGCGCCCGACGGCCGTGTCGAGTGACGCAGTGTTGATGTACCGCCCACGGCCCAGCCCGGTGATCGCGGATCGGGCGCTGCAGCGCGCGGTCGTGGGCGCGGCCGCGCTTGGCAAGAGCCTGGCCACGAAACGGCGCTGAGGGAGACGATGCCTGCCGCCTGGGATGCCGCCACGAACGAGATGCACCTCCACAACGGACGGATCAGCTACCTCGCCCGGATCCTGGAGGACGGCTCGTTCGGGCACCTGTACTTCGGCGCGCGCCTGGAGCCCGGCCACTCGTACGCCCACCTGTCGCGCCGGCCCTTCGAGGGGTTCTCCAACCGTCTCGGCCACCCCGTGCCGCGCGAGTACCCCACCGGCGGCAGCGGGGACTTCCGTGTCCCGGCGCTGGTGGTCGAGCCTGCCGACGGCTCGCCGGTCCTTCACCTCGCGTATCGCGGGCACCGCGTGCTGGCCGGGAAGCCCGGGCTGCCAGGGCTCCCGGCCACGTATGTCGAGGACGACGCGGAGGCAACGACCGTCGAGGTGCACCTCGTCGATGCGCCGAGTGGCGTCGAGGTTCGCCTCTGTTACACGGTCTTCGAGGCCTACCCGGTGATCGTCCGCAGCGCGACGATCCGCAACGGAGGGTCGGCGCCGGTGCGCGTCCGCTGCGCAATGAGCGCCGTCCTCGACCTGCCCGACGCGGCCTGGGACCTGGTGACGCTCGATGGGACCTGGTCGCGCGAGCGCCATGTCGCGTCGCGGCCGCTCTCCCCCGGCCGGCAGTCGGTGGGCAGCCTGCGGGGCGCGTCGAGCCACGAGCACAACCCCTTCGTGGTCCTTCAGCGCTCCGCGACGACCGAGGAGCACGGCGAGGCCTACGGGTTCGGCCTTGTGTACTCCGGCAACTTCCGGGCCGAGGCCGAGGTGGACGCCTTTGCCACGACCCGCGTCCGGATGGGGATCGAGCCGGACGGCTTTGCGTGGACCCTCGATCCTGGCGAGGAGCTCGCAACGCCCGAGGCCGTGCTGGTCTACGCCGCCGACGGCCTGGACGAGCTCTCCGACGCTTTCCATCGCCTCTTCCGGGAGCGGCTGGCCCGCGGCGCCTGGCGCGATCGTCCCCGGCCGGTCCTCCTCAACAGCTGGGAGGGCGTCTACTTCGACTTCACCGAGGACACCCTGGTCGAGATGGCGGCCGCGGCGCGCGACCTGGGCGTCGAGCTGTTCGTCCTGGACGACGGCTGGTTCGGCGAGCGGGACGACGACACGAGCTCGCTCGGCGACTGGGTCGTCGACCGGCGCAAGCTGCCGGGCGGGCTGGAGGCCGTGGCGCGACGGGTCCTCGCCCTGGGCCTCCAGTTCGGCCTGTGGATCGAGCCCGAGATGGTCAACCCGCGGAGCCGGCTCTTCGCCGAGCACCCCGACTGGGCGCTCGGCGTCCCCGGCCGGCCGCGGACGGAGAGTCGACAGCAGCTGGTGCTCGACCTGTCCCGCCCGGAGGTCGTGGACCACCTCTTCGGGATGCTCCGCGAGGTCCTGGCCAGCGCCCCGATCTCCTATGTCAAGTGGGACATGAACCGGAGCCTCACCGAGCCATTCTCGGCGTCGCTCCCGCCCGATCGCCAGGGTGAGCTGTTCCATCGCCACATCCTGGGCGTCTACGATCTCTGGCGGCGCCTGACGGAAGCCTTCCCTGACATCCTCTTCGAGTCCTGTGCCAGCGGCGGCGGCCGCTTCGACGCGGGCATGCTGGCGTACGCGCCGCAGACGTGGACGAGCGATGACACGGATGCGGTCGAGCGGCTCGCGATCCAGTGGGGGACATCGCTGGCCTATCCCCCGAGCTCGATGGGGGCCCATGTGTCCGCCGTGCCCAACCACCAGGTCGGCCGGGTCACGCCGCTCGCGACGCGCGCCGCGGTGGCGTTCTTCGGCGTCTTCGGCTACGAGATGGATCCCCGGCGCCTCTCGAGGCACGAGCGGGCCGCGGTTCGCGACCAGGTCGCCTTCTACACGGCTCACCGGGACGTGCTGCAGTACGGGCGCTTCCACCGCCTGCGGAGTCCTTTCGAGGGCGACCGCAACAGCGTCGCCTGGATGAGCGTCGCCGAGGACGCTCGTAGGGCGGTGGTCGGCTGGTACCGGATCCTGAACCGGGCCGACCCGGGCCCCGAGCGGCTGCGCCTCCGGGGTCTCGATCCGGCCCGTCGCTACCGGGTGACCCCGTGGCCCCCGGCGGGTGACCGGATCCAGCGGGTCAACGCGCTCGTCCGCGGGGGCGACGACCTGATGCAGGTCGGCCTGTTCTTCGAGGCTGATCGGGGCGAGGCGCCGGCGCTCGGCGACTTCCATGCCCGCGTCTTCGCCCTGGACGTCGTGGAGGACGATCCCCGTGCGTGACGTCGGATCGCACGACGCGAGCGCGAAGCAGCCCGCCGGGACGCCCCCGTCCCGGCGGGGGTCGGCGCCCTCGCCTGCGCCGGGGCGCACGCCGCCCACGCGCGCGCCGCTCCCGCGCACGACGTTCCTCCGGCCCGACGGCCGCCGGATCCACGTGTACGGCGACGTGCGCGGCGCGCCCCTGCCCGACGCGCCCAACGCCGAGCCGACCGCGCTGCACCTGCGCCGCGACGAGCTCTCGGGATCATGGGTCGCCGTGTCCCCGGCACGCAACGTCCGCCCTCACAGCTCCGCGCCGTCGGACCGCGGGACCGTCCCGGGGAGCCCGGCAGCGAACTTCGGCTGCCCGCTCTGCCCGGGCGGACCCGAGCTCGCGTTCGGGTACGAGGCGGCCGTGTTCGACAACCGGTTCCCCTCGTTCACCCTGGATCCGCCGGCCGTGCCGGACCCGGCCGACCCGCGCTTCGCGCCGTCCCTGGGTGCCTGCGAAGTCGTGATGTTCACCGAGCGCCACGAGGGCAACGTGGCGACCCTCACCCCGGCCGAGACCGCCCGGGTCGTCGCGGTCTGGCGCGACCGAACGGCGGAGCTCTGGAGCGACCCCCGGATCGCGTTCGTCATGCCGTTCGAGAACCGGGGCGAGGCCATCGGGGCGACGCTCTCGCACCCCCACGGCCAGATCTACGCCTTCGGCCACGTGCCGCCCTGGATCGAGCGCCGCGTGGGGGCCCTCGCCGAGGGCCGGACGCGCACCGGTGGCTGCGTCTCGTGCGCCGTCGTCGCCGACGAGCTGGCGTCGGAGCGCATCGTGCGGGCGGATCCGCACTGGGCGATCAGCGTGCCCTTCGCGCCACGGTGGCCCTTCGAGGTCCACATCCGCGCGATCCGCCACGGCGTGCGGCGGCTGACGGACCTGGACGACGACGAGGCGCGCGCGCTGGCGGGCGCCCTCCACGACGTCGTTGAGCGCTACAACGGGCTCTTCGGCTTCGAGCTGCCGTACATGCTCGTGGTCCTGGAGGCGCCCCGCGGCGCTGACGACTGGCACCTCGCGGTCGAGCTCTACCCGCCGCACCGTTCGGAGCGCCTGATGAAGGTCCGGGCATCAGTGGAGACGGCGACCCTCCTGTTCATCAACGACACGCTGCCCGAGGAGAATGCGGCGCTGCTGCGCGTCGTTCCCGTCGTCGCCCGCGACGAGCACCCGGGGTTCGTCGTCGTGCCATCCGGGGAGATCCCTGCGTGATCTCCGGCGCCCGAGGTCGCCCGTGACGCGGGCCGTCGATCCGGCGGCCGCCCGCGCGCTCGAGCTGGACCCGGGGCGACTTGCCGCCCGCCTCGCCGCGCTCGAGCCGTCGGCGGCCGCGGACTCGGGGCGGATCCTGGTCGTCCGGGCGCCCGGTCGCGTGAACCTCATCGGAGAGCACACCGACTACAACCTGGGCCTCGTCCTCCCGGCCGCGATCGACCTCGAGATCCGGATCGCCTTCGTGCCGACCGACGATCGCCGGGTGGAGCTCGTCAGCGACGCGACCGGTGAGCGGGCGTCGTTCGACCTCGATGCGATCGGCCCGAGTGCCGGCGGCATGGCGGCGTACGTGGCCGGTACGGCCTGGGCGCTGGCCGAGGCCGGCATCCCGGCGCGCGGCTTCCGGGGCATCCTGGCCTCGTCCCTGCCGCGGGCCTCGGGGCTCTCGTCGTCGGCGGCCCTCGAGCTCGCCTCGGCCTGGGCGCTCGCCGTCGACCCGGCGGCGGTCCCGCCCCTCGAGCTCGCGCACATCTGTCAGCGCGCCGAGAACGCGTATGTCGGTGTGAACTGCGGGCTGATGGACCAGTTCGCCAGCGCCTGCGGGGTGGACGGCGCCGCCATGCTCCTCGACTGCCGCTCGCTCGCGTGGCAGCCGGTGGCGCTGCCGCTGGCCGGGCACACGCTCGTCGTCATCCACACGGGATCGACGAGGAGCCTCAGCGCGTCGCAGTACAACGCCCGGCGCGCCCAGTGCGAGGCCGCCGCCGCCGCGCTCGCGGTGGACGACCCCGGCATCCGCTCGCTCCGGGACGTGACGGAGGCGATGTTGCCGGCAGTCGCGCTGCGGGTGGACGAAGAGACCTTCCGGCGCTGCCGCCACGTGGTCACGGAGAACGCGCGGGTCGGGGCCGCGATCGAGGCGCTCGCCGCCTCCGATCTTGGGGCCGTGGGCCGGACCTGGGCCGGCAGCCACGCCTCGCTGCGCGACGATTTCGAGGTTGTCTCGCCGGAGCTCGACGCTCTCGTCGAGATCGCGCTCGCCACGCCGGGCGTGGTGGCGGCCCGGATGACGGGCGCGGGCTTCGGGGGATGCACGGTCAACCTGGTCGAGCGGGGCGCGGTGGGGGAGCTCCGGGAGCGCGTGCTGGCCGACTACCCGGTGCGAACGGGCCTCACCCCGCACCTCTACGCCGTGGACGCCGTGGCCGGCGCGGGGTTCGTCTCCCGAAGCTGATCCCGTTCGTCGGCGAGGACCTGGCAGGGGCATCGCGCTCGGCGGCGGGATCGGATGGCGGGCACGTGCCGGCGGCGGATCGTAGGATCGGGGGATGCAGGATGACGCCCTCGTCGGGCTGGACACGCCACCCGGGCTCGTGCCGGTTCGGCCAGCGGCAGCCTCCGAGATCCGCGGGCTGGCCGGGGTCCTGGCCCGCGCGTTCGCTGCCGACCCGATGGTCCGCTGGCCCATGGTCTCCGACAACGACCTGCCGGCGCGCATCCGGACGATGTTCGAGATCGTCGACACGGGGTTCGCCGGCGAGGGCTGGATCTACGCGGCCGGCGAGGGACTCGGCGTCATGAGCCTGATGCCGCCGGCCAGCGCCCAGCGAGAGCGGGAGATCGCCGTCGCGATCGCCCCGGCGCTGGCGTCGCTGACCCCGGACGGCGGCGAGCGCTACGAGCGGTTCTGGTCATGGGTCGGGTCGATGCTCCCGCCGGAGCCGCACTGGCTGCTGGACCAGCTGGCCGTGGAGCCGGCGGCGCAGGGCCGGGGGATCGGCGGCGCGATGCTGCGCTTCGCGATCGAGCGTGCGCAGCGGCAGGGCCTGCCCGTATGCCTCGAGACGGGAGTGCCCGCCAACCTGCCGCTGTACGAGCGGTTCGGGTTCCGGACGCTGCGCGAGGCCGACGCGCCGGACGGCGGCCCGCGCATCTGGTTCATGCGCCGCGATCCCGGCTGATGTCTGGCCGGGCGCACAGCGTCGGGCTCAGGCGTCGGTCGCAGGCGCCGGCGCCATCCGTCGCCGCGCTCAGGAGGGCGGCGGGATCTCCGTGAGCCGGCCGTCCTCGTTCGCGAAGTCCCAGGCGTCGATCTCCGGAGGGCCGATCCCCATCGCCGTGAGCGCGGTGCACACCTGGCTCCGGTGGTCCGACCCGTGGTGCAGTGCCTGCGCGACCCGGATGCCCAGCGGGGCGTGGCTCTCGGACCCATCCTCGCGGTGGCGCACCACCACGGCGTCCGCGTCGAGGTCCGCCGCCACCAGGGCCGCCCAGACCGGCCCGTTGCCCTCCATCGCCGCGCGGAGGCCGGTGAGGTCCAGCTGATCCTCGTCGATCTCGTGCACGCGCCCGCCGGACAGGAGTGCCAGGTACGAGCAGTCCGCGGCGACCAGGTGACGCAGGGTCGCCAGCGGCGAGCCGTAGGTGCCCGGCGCGCCCGTCGCCAGCTGCTCGGGCGTCAGGGCGAGGCAGGTGTCGATCAAGCGCAGGGTCGCCCACACGTGGTGCGCGAACGCGTCAGCCAGCACGTGTCTGCTCATGGCCTCCTGCCTCCTGCGAGTCCCAATTCCGTGGGAGAGCCCACGCTGTCGTCAATGTGCGCCCCCGCCGGCCTACCGGCGCTGGCGGCGTGCCCGGCCAACCGCAACCGGCGGCATCGCCCCCGTCTCCTTCATCCCGGGCCGGGTCGCGCAGCGTACTCCACGCGCTGGAACGGCCACGCCTCGTCGAGCCACCGGAGCACGACGCGATGGAGCACCGGGTCGAGGTGCGCGTCCGACGCCCGGACCCACGAGCTGACGATGGGCGTCGTGGGCAGCGTTCTCGGCCGGGTAGATGTACACGCAGCCGATCACGATGGCGGTCGTCGTCGCCGGGCGCGAGGACCGTGTAGGTGAAGCCGGTGCGCGCGGCGAAGTCGTCGGCGTGCCGGACGAGGTCCCCGAGGTTCTCGGCGAGCGTCATCGGACGGGGCCACGAGCGCCCCGCGAAGCCGGGGGTCGCCCGGATGTGATCGATGCTGGAGCTCCAGGCTGCGTGGTCGGACGCGTTGTGCTCGGGTCCGAGCGGACGCAGGCGGAACGCCGCGTGATCGAGCCCGCCCGGCGGGGTGAACGAATCGGGGACGAAGGGCATGGCGCGACGATCGTCGCAGGACCGGGGACACCGGGCAAGCCCCGATCCCGCGGCAGCGCTGCTGGACCGTCGGCCGAACAGCGCCACCGCGCTGGACGAGTCCCGGGCGCCGGCATCGGCGAGGCGGCTACGCTTCGGCGGCGCGGCTGCCGGGGCCATCCGGTCCCTCGCCGCGGCCCAGGCGGGAGAGCCAGGATCAGTGCCATGACCGACGTCGCCCCCGACGGCAGCCCCGTCGCGTTCTATCGGCGCCTGCCGGCAACGGGCGAGCCAGAGCTCATCCACGCCGTGATCCAGGCGGGGGCGTCGGTGCTGGACCTTGGCTGCGGTCCGGGCCGGATCGCGGGACCGCTGGCTGCCCTCGGGCATCGGGTCGTCGGCGTCGACGACGGGCCGGGCATGATCGCCGCGCTCCCGCCCGGCGTGGAGGGCATCGTCGCCGACGCCCGCACCGTTCGCCTGGGGCGCACCTTCGACGCCGTCCTCCTTGCCAGCCATCTCGTGAATGCCGCGGATGACGGCCCGGCCTTCGCGGCGACCGCGGCCGCGCACCTGGAGCCCGGCGGCGTCGTCGTCGGGGAGACCTACCCATCCGGTTGGGACGCCCCGAGCGCCGTCGGCCGCGAGCAGCAGCTCGGCGATGCCCGGATCACGCTGCTCCGGGCCGAGGTCGTGGACGATCGCCTCGAAGCCGAGGTTCGCTACAGCGTGGATGGCCGCTCGTGGCAGCAGGGGTTCAGCGCGCGCCTGCTCGACGAGCCCGCGCTGTGCCGCCTGCTCGACGGCTGCGGCCTCGCGTTCGTGCGCTGGCTGCAGCGCCCGGGCTGGTTCCTCGCCCGGAAGCTGCCCTGAGCGCGAATCCGCGTTCCGTACCGTGTCCCGGGAGCCCTCGGCGCGGGGACCGCCGGATATGATGGCGGGCGGCGGAGCGGACGCAGGTCGACCGATCGGAGGCACGCGAATGGCAGTCGAGACCACCGGGCGCATCCTCCACGTGAACCTCACGACGGGTGCGCTGGACGTCGAGCACCCGCCCGAGTCGTTCTACCGCAAGTACCTGGGCGGCTCCGCGATGGGGCTGTACTACATCCTGAAGGGGATGACGCCCGGGACGGACGGCCTGCACCCCGACAACGTCCTGACCGTGATGGACAGCCTCCTGACCGGAGCGCCGATCGCCGGCCAGAGCCGGGTCACCGTCAGTGCGCGCTCGCCGCTGACGGACGGCATCGGCGACAGCCAGGCCGGCGGCTTCTTCCCTGCCGAGCTGCGCTTCGCCGGCTTCACCGGGCTCGTCATCACGGGCCGGGCCGCCCAGCCTGTCTACCTCTGGCTCCACGACGGCGAGGCCGAGCTCCGACCCGCCGGCCACCTGTGGGGAAAGACGACGTCGGAGGTGGACGACCTCCTCAAGGCCGAGCTCGGAGACGACAAGATCGAGGTGGCCCAGGTGGGGCCGGCCGGTGAGAAGCTCGTCCGGCTGGCCGCGATCATGAACATGTCCAACCGGGCCAACGGCCGGACCGGCATGGGCGCCGTCATGGGCTCCAAGAACCTCAAGGCGATCGTCGCCCGGGGCACCAGCAAGAAGCTCCCGTTCGCCGACGCCGCGGGCCTCAACCGGCTCGCGCGCTGGGGTTCCGCGGAGATCGCCAACAACGCCGACGTCCTGGACCTGCGTACCAACGGCACCGAGGGAGTCCTGGAGTTCCAGCACGCGATCGGCTCGTTGCCGACGTTCAACTACGACGCCGGGCAGTTCGATGGCTACGAGGCGATCTCCGGCCAGACGATGACGGCGACGATCCTCAAGGAGCGCGACACGTGCTACGCGTGCTCCGTGCGCTGCAAGCGCGTGGTCGAGGCGGAGTGGCGGGGCCGGGCGGTGGACCCGCGGTACGGCGGCCCCGAGTACGAGACGGCCGCCGTCTTCGGGTCGTACTGCGGCGTCGACGACCTGGCCGCCATCTCGCTGGCCAACCAGATCTGCAATCAGCACGGCCTCGACACGATCGGGACCGGGGCCACGGTCGCCTGGGTCATGGACTGCTATGAGCACGGCCTGCTGACCGAGGCGGAGATCGGCTTTCCGGCCCCGTTCGGCGACACCGCGGCGATGATCCGCCTGACGGAGATGCTGGCCACCCGGGAGGGCTTCGGCGACATCCTGGCGAACGGCTCGCGGCGGGCCGCCGACCTGCTGGGGAAGGGCCACGACCTGCTGATCACCGTCAAGGGCGCCGAGGCGCCGGCCCACGCGCCGCAGGCCAAGCGAACACTTGGCGTGGTCTACGCGGTGAACCCGTTCGGCGCGGATCACCAGTCGTCAGAGCACGATCCGATGATCGAGGAGGGCGCCTCCGACCTCTCCCTGGAGCGGTTGAAGCTCCTCGGGCTTCGACGAGGCGCTGCCTCCGGACTCGTTCGGCCCCGAGAAGGTCCGCTTCGCCCTCAGGACCCAGCAGTTCTACTCGTTCCTCGACACGGCCTCGCTGTGCCAGTTCGTGTGGGGCCCGGCCTGGAGCCTGTACGGGCCGAATGAGGCCGTCGACTTCGTGCGAGCCGTGACCGGCTGGGACGACTTCGACGTCGCCGAGCTGATGGAGATCGGCGAGCGGCGCCTGAACATGCTGCGCGCCTTCAACGCCCGGGAGGGCATCGATCGGACGGCCGACCGCCTGCCCGCGAAGTTCTTCCGGCCGATGACCGGGAGCGGTCCGACGGCGGGCGTCGCCCTGGACCCCGCGGCGATCGAGGACGCCCTCGACGAGTACTTCCGGCTGGCCGGGTGGGACGGCGGGACGGGCAATCCGACGCCGCAGACGCTGGCCCGCCTGGGCCTGGAGTGGGCCGCCGGCTGAGGCAAGGCGAACGCGGCAGGCCGGCCAGGGCGCGCCGGCAGGTCCTGGAGCGCCGGCGATCTGGCCGGCCAGGGCGCGCCGGCTCCGTCGCGGTCCCGGCCGCGCTGCTGCGGGGAGAGGGCACGCCCCGGGACCGGCCGCGGGCCCCGGCGCGAGCACCCGAAAGTACCAGCCCCTGAATCACGCGGCACGGGCCGAATCGCGGCATTGCAGGGGCCCGTACCGACGGGGGATCGCTCGCGGATGGTGCCGATCGCATCGTGGGGCCAGTCGGGAGAGCCCCAGCGCCGTGGCAGACCCCGCGGCCGGGCGCAACCCGCCGGGAGGTTCAGCGCATGCCGGTCGTAAAGGCGGGCCCGAACCAGTACCTGTTGGTGGGTCGCGGAGGAACGCTGGAGAACCGGGGCTCGGCCGTGCAGGCCATCCTGCGACCGGGCGCCATCTACGTGCTCGTGCCCAGCACGAAGCAGGAAGCTGCCTTCGAGTTCACCCAGGAGACCCGGGACGGCATTCCCCTGCGCTTCAAGGGGATCGTCATCTACCGGATCACGGACCCGGTCGCCGCAGCGCGCCTGTTCGACTTCAGCGTCGCGCCGGGGGCCGGGGTGGGGCAGATCACCGCCCTGCTGACGCACGTCTGTCTCGGGGAGCTGCGCCACGCCGTCTCCCACATGACCATGGTGGAGTGCATCGAGCAGCGCAAGACGACGCTGAGCGCGGTGGCGGGAACAGCCCTGCAGTCGACCATCCACGACGAGAGCGGCCGGGCCAGCGACTGGGGCATCACGGTTGAGGTTGCCCAGCTGGCGCAGGTCTTCATCGTGGACACCGCCCTGCGCCAGCAGCTGGAGGCGGAAGTCCGCAACGAGATCAAGCTCATGAGCGACCAGTCCAACATCCGGGCCCAGGAGGAGACCCGGCTGACCCAGATGGCATCGGATGGGCGGGTCGAGGAGCAGAAGCTGGCCGGCGATCGTGAGGGCCTGCGGCGCCAGGAGGAGCTGGAGATGGTGGAGCTGGCTCGCCGGCGACGGATGGCGGTCGAGGATGCCGCCACGGAGCGCCAGGCGCTCCAGCTACAGCTGGAGCGGCTCCACGCCGAGATGGAGGTAGAGGAGGACCGGGTGACGACCGAAGCGCCCGTCCGGCTCCTGCGGATCACGCAGGAGGGCAGCATCCTCCGCGAAGAGCTGGAGATGCGGAAGCTGCAGAACCAGGTCAAGGCGTTCGACGTCGAGCACGAGCTCCTGCTCCCGCGCGCGCAGCAGGATCTGCGTCGCGAGATGCTGCCCCTGGAGCAGGCGCCGCAGATCGTGGAGGCAGCGTCCAGGGTGCTGCAGGGCACGAGCCTGTCGATCTACGGCGAGAACGCCCAGCTGCTGGGTCAGCTGGCCCCGGTGTTCGAGATCCTGGCGCGGGCCGTCCAGCAGGCGACGCAGGGCAGAGGATCAGCGACGACCCCGTGACCTCGGGGGTTGCGGCGCCGACCCCGTGGGCTCGGGCGCGGCGACGGCTCAGGGGCGAGGGCTGACCTCGATCACCGTGTTCAGGCTTCCCCGGCCCAGGCGGCTGAACAGGCGGTACTGGAAGCCGTACTTGTCCCGCAGGGCCCGCAGCGCCCGGTCGGCCTCCGCCGGGTCCTCGACGATGCGGGCCTGCGCCTCGACCCACGCACCCTTGGGCCGGCCGCGCATGTCGGCCACGCAGACGGCGACCCGCGCGTCGTTGGCGATGCGCTTCACCTTGCCGGAGCCACGCTCCGACACGACGAAGAGCCTGCCTTCTTCGACCGTCACCCACACCGGGGTGCTCACGCCCTCGCCGTTCTTCCGGAACGTCTTGAGCGCGATGTAGGTGGGGTTGCCGATCTCCGCGAGGGTCACGAGCGTCTCCTGGGGCGGGCGGGGACGGGTGTCCGCCTCCACCGTGATGATGATCTTCCCGCGGGCACGCCCCTCGCGCAGGTAGCGCAGCGCCTCGGGGACTTCCGCCAGCGAGTATCGCCGGTCGATCACCGGCGCGATTCCCCCTCTCGCCTGGAGGTTGACCAGGACGCGGTGCCCCGCAAGGGGGGCGACGTGGCGATGCCGGAGGGGGGCAATGCCACCTCGCCCTTGACCCTGGCAGCCCTCCCGGCCGACGATCGCATCGCGAGGCACGCACCATCGGCCCGGGCGATGTCGCCGCCCCCGGGTCGTGAACGCCGAAGGGAGATCGACGCCGTGGTATCGACACCGGTTCGGGGAGCGCGAGTGCGGAGTGCGATCCGCGACGAGGTGGCCTGGCTCACCCTCGACAGCCCGCCCGTGAACGCCCTGAGCATCGCGCTCATCGACGAGCTCGCCGCCGCGCTCGACAGGGCGGGGCCACCCGAGATCCGGGCGGTGGTCATCCGGGCGGTCCCGGGCGCCAACGTGTTCTCCGCCGGCCACGACGTCACCGAGCTGCCGGTGAACGGACGTGACCCGCTCACCTACAACGACCCTCTTCGCAAGGTCGTCCGCCAGATCGAGACCCACCCGACCCCGGTCATCGCCATGGTGGAGGGCTCGGTCTGGGGCGGGGCCTGCGAGCTGGTCCTCTCCTGCGACCTCGTGGTCGCCTCGAGCGAGGCGACGTTCGCCCTGACACCGTCCCGCCTGGGCGTCCCGTACAACCTGAGCGGGATGCTGAACATCCTCAAGGTGGCCGATCTCCATCTCGTCAAGGAGATGCTGTTCACGGCGCGGCCGGTCGGCGCCAGCCGGCTCGGCGCCTACGGGGTGATCAACGCTGTCGTCCCGGCCGGCGAGCTCACCGGCACGGCCGCGGCACTCGGCGCCTCGATCGTGGCCACCTCGCCGCTCGTGAACCGCATCCTCAAGGAGGAGCTGCGCGTCCTCTCGAACGCCCATCCGCTCACGCCCGAGGCGTACGAGCGGATCCAGGCCCTGCGCCGCGAGGTCTATGACTCCGACGACTACCAGGAGGGGATCGCCGCGTTCACCGAGAAGCGCCAGCCGAACTTCCGGGGGTCCTGACGCGCGTCCAGCGGTCGTGAACGTCGAAACCACGTCCCACGGGGGTCGCGGGTCGGGCGGCCCGCCAGGCGAACCGCCCGACGGCCGGTCTCAGTACGTGCGGGCGTCGGCCTCGTTGACGATCCACAGCTGGGGCGCCCCCTCGACGCCACCGCTCGCCATCGCCGCCCGGAGCGACGGATCCTGGGTGAACCCCTGGGCGCCCTCGAGCGTCGCGAAGTCGGTCACGATCACGATCGTGTTGGGGTCCGCCGCGTCGCGGTTCACGGAGTGGCCCGTCGCCCCATGCTTCCGGCGGATTGCCTCGTGCTCGTTGAACACCGCGAACCAGGAGTCGTAGTCGGCCACGTGGTGCTGGACGATCGCCTTCGCCATGCTGGAACCCCACCCTTTCGTCGTGACCGCGCCATTCGGCCGGTCGTCAGGGCCGTAACTATATGGTTAGGCACCGTATTGTCAAGTCCCGTATGATGTGCCCATGCCGAAGATCCAGATGCCCGCCGACTTCCACGACCAGACGCCCGACGCCAACGTCCTGGCGACCGAAGCCGCGATGAACACCATCCGCACGGCCGACATGCTCTTCGACCGGATCGGACGGCTCCTCCGTCCGCTCAACGTCAGCGCCGCGGGCGGTCTCGTCCTGGGGATCCTCCGCGACCACGGGCCCATGCCGCCGTCGGAGCTCGGGGACCGGCTCATCGTCACCCGCGCCACGGTGACCGGCCTGCTGGACTCGCTGGAGCGGCGCGGCTTCGTCCGCCGGCTGGCGAACCCGGCCGACCGTCGCAGCCTGCTGGTCGAGATCACGCCGGACGGGTCTGCCGTGCTCGGGGAGCTGCGGACGCTCGTCCATCGCCACGAGAAGGCCTGGCTGGGCACCCTCTCGGACGCGGAGCTGCGCACCTATATCGACCTGCTGCACCGGATCCAGGACGGCCTCGACGCGACGGCGCCGAGCGCTTCGCAGCGGCACTCGGGGGAGTCATCCGGGCCGAGGCCGCTCGCCGCCGGTCAGCCCGCCGGCTGAAGCCAGGTCCGCGCTGCGGCAACCAGGGCGGCGACCCCCATCGACAGGGTCGGCTCGATGACCGGCGCGTAGTGCGGTGAGTGGTTCGACGGGACATCCCCCGCAATCCGCGCCACGTCCTCGACGCCCTCCGCCTCGGCGAACAGCGCCGGGTCGGCACCCCCGAGCAGCCAGAAGACGAGCGGGGCGCCCACGGCCGTCGCCAGCATCCCGACGTCCTCGCTGCCGGTGACGGGACCCGGGTCCACGACCCTGCCCGGGCCGAACGCGGCGTCGAAGCCGCCTCGGGTCCGGGCACAACCCGCGGCGTCGTTGACCACGGCGGGGAAGGACTCGAGCACGGTGATCTCGGGCTCGCGGGTTGCGCCCGACGCCGCCGCCTCGGCCCGGACGATGCGCTCGATGGCGGCCAGCACCCGGTGGCGGACCGCCCCGTCGAAGGTGCGCACGCTGATCAGCAGCTCAGCCTCGGCGGGGATGATGTTGCCCTTCGTCCCGGCCCGCAGCGCGCCCACGGTGACGACAGCCGTTTCCGTGCCGCCGACCTCGCGCGAGGCGATCGTCTGCAGCCGCAGGACCGTCGCTGCCGCCATCACCACCGGGTCGATCGACGCCTCCGGACGCGACCCGTGCGCGCCCTGTCCGCGGAGGATGACCCGCAGCGAGTCGGCAGCTGCGAACGCCGTGCCCGAGCGGAGGGCCAGCATGCCCGCGGGCAGCGGGGCCACGTGCTGGCCCAGCACGACGTCGGGGCGGCCGAAGCGGTCGAAGAGGCCGTCGTCGATCATCGCCTGGGCGCCGGCGCCCGCCTCCTCGGCGGGCTGGAAGACCAGCATCAGCGTGCCCGACCAGGACCCCATGTCGGCCGCGAGCTGCCCGGCGGCACCGAGCAGGCAGGTGACGTGCATGTCGTGCCCGCAGGCGTGCATGAGGGGCACGTCGTGGCCGTCGCCGTCCGTGCCGCGCTGCGTGCTCGCGTAGTCGAGGCCCGTGTCCTCCAGCACCGGGAGGCCGTCCATGTCGGCCCGCAGCAGGGCGGTTGGCCCGTCGCCGTTGCGGAGGATCCCGACCACGCCGGTGGTGCCGACGCCCGCGGTGGTCTCGAAGCCGAGCGATCGCAGCCGCCCGGCCACGATCTCGGCCGTCCGCGTCTCGTGGAACCCCAGCTCGGGGTGGGCGTGCAGGTCGCGATACAGCGCTGCCAGGTCGCGTGCCATCGTCTGCTCCGTCATCGTGCTCCCTTCTGGCTGGTTGGTCGTGGCGATCGTAGCGCCTCGACCGCGCCCCTCCGGCGCTCCGCCCGGGGTCGACGGTCAGCCAGGGCGCTCGGCCGTCACCTCGCGGTTGGGGGCCAATCGTCCGAGCCGATCACCGGGGAGCCTGGCTGGCGCGTCGGGTGGGCTCGACGAGGGGCCGGGACAGCTGCCCGGCGAGGCCGATGCGAGCGTGGACGGTCACTCTCGACTGGACCACGTGGAGGCGGGGGTTGCGGATCGCCCACGGGTCGAGCGTCGCGACGTCGGCAGCGCCGCTCGCGACGAGCTCGACCGCTGCGCTCCCGAGCAGCTGCGCCGAATTCTCCGGCCCGGCGGTCCCGGGGATCGGTTCACCGGCCAGGCGCCATCGGGGGCAGTCCTCCTCCTGCACGCCACGCGGCCAACCCTCGACCCCGGGTGCCCGGTAGAGCGCCGCCAGGTCCGCTCGACCCAGGACGAGGCGGGCGAGGCAGACGGGGACCAGGATGAGTCCGATCGCGCTCGCGAGGAGCCCCGCCGCCTCGTCCATCGTGCGCCTCGCTTGGTCCTTCGGCCGACATCATCAGCGTACGCCGGCCGCGCCAGCATCGCTCCCACCTCCGCCGGTGGAGGCTCGGCGTCGATGAGGCGGCTGGCCCGGCACGCCTGGTCCGGCACGGCCGCCCGCCAGACGCCGGGACGGCCACGCGGATGCCAGACACCGGCGAGGCGACCCTGCCGCTCAGCCGCCGCCCGGCGTGATCGCGCCGATCGCCATGAACCCGAAGATCAGCACGTCCTGCACGAAGTGGATGAACCAGGCCCACGTCAGGCCGCGCGTCTCCAGCATGGACCGCGCCAGGATCCAGCCCAGGAACCAGGCCAGCAGCACGCCGATGACGCCGTAGGGCACGCCGTAGAAGTGGGCGATCCCGAAGTAGGCGGCGACCATCCGCAGCGCCTGGCGCGAGCCCACGGGCTCCACCAGGACTGACAGGAACGAGGCCTTGTACGTCACCTCCTCGTTGAAGGCGTTCAGGGCCGCGGCCACGAGGATCGCCGGCAGGAACGGCAGCGCCCGGACGACGATGTCCGCCGAGGGCTGTCCGGAGAGGACCAGGAACGCCAGCGTGCCCAGGCTGATGAAGAAGGCGAGGTTGCGCCCGACCTTGTTCCAGCGGTCGCCCGGCTTCACGTACAGCCAGCCGATGGGTTCGGCCGGGGCGGACAGGTCGCCCTTCGCGAGGTAGAAGGCCCGGCGATCCCTTTTCAGGACGAACAGCGTGGCGATCATCGCCAGCGTCACGAGCAGGTTCAGCAGCAGCTCGGCCGGCATGTAGACCCCGAACGAAGGATCGCTCAGCCAGGTCCGCACGATGGGCAGGCTGTCCACCTGCGCGTGGACGAGCCATTGCGTTCCCAGCAGGACGAGGAAGAGCAGCAGGAGCGGCCGCAGCGGCCGCATGGACGTCCAGCCCATGGTCACGATGTATCCGGCCGCGATCAGGACGACCGAGGTGCCAAGCTTCATGTCGTCGGTGACCGCCTGGCCCAGGACCTCCTGCGCGATGACGGTGGGCAGGAGGGACAACGCCAGGACGATGGTCCAGGCCGCCAGGACGATGCTCATCCGGGGTTGAGGCTCGCTCACCGCGGTGTCCTTTCGGCCGACCGCCGGCGGGCGACGGCCGGTCACCGGTGGGCGCAGGCGTGCCGCGGCCGCGTCCCGGCCCAGGGTCGTCGCGGCGAGCGCCATGGTTGCGCCGCCGCCCCGGCCACCCGCGCAGGAGGTCAGCGCTTCGCGATCGTCCTGACGATCGACCGGAGGACCAGCAGGCCCACGATCATGACGCCGGCGCGCTGCAGGGCCAGGCGGTTCGTGTCGAGGGCAGGCTTCCACTCGACCTCGCCGTCCTTGATGACGTAAACCCCGGCCGGGGACGCTCGCATCCCGTAGCCCATCCCGTAGCCAGATTCTCCGGCGCCTTCAGCGGCGTCCTCGGCGGCCTCGTCGTCGGCGCCGGCCGGCCGGACTCCGGCCCCGGTGCCGCCGCCGGCGCCCGCACCGCCCATCACGTTCGCCACGGGGATGACCGTGAGCCCGTCCTTCTCGTAGGGGTCGCCGAAGACACGCTTGACGGTCATGGCGTCGCGCGCTTGCTCGAGCACTTCCTTGGCGTCCATCGATGGCTCTCCTGATGCGGTGGCTAGCGAGCGGGACTCCCGGGACCGATGCCCGAGACGTGATCGACGGTAATCCGGATGACGAACCCGGGCGGTGGGTTCGGCATGGGCGGGAAGACGACGTCCGGGCCGATGTAGGTCTTCGCCAGGCTGGAGAGGACTTCGGGCGCCCCGCCATCGGTGACCCGGGCGTGGCCGCGGAGGACCAGGTAGTTGTCGAGGCCGATCTGGTTGTGGCCCCCGGTGACGAACGACAGCGCGATCCGCGGATCACCGCGCAGGTTGCGGAGCTTGGGCTGGTCGAAGAGGGTGCCGATGACGAGCTCGTCGCCCTCGATCCCGACCCATGCCAGCGACACGTGCGGGCTTCCGTCGGCGGCGAGCGTTACGACGTGGACGAGCGGGCCAGTCGCGACGAGCGAGCGGATGGCATCGGACAGCATGGGACACGCCTCGGGCAGGGGACGTTGGCAGCCCCATCGTAATCCCGGACTGCGCCGTGGACCACGGCCCGCGCCCCAGGCTCGCGATCGACGCCGGTAGAATCCCTTCGACGGTGCGGCATGCCCAGCCAGCGAGGAGCCATCGATGCTCGACCTGATCGACCTGGTCCATTCCGTCCTGGCGACCACGGCTGTCCGATGGGCTGCCCTAGCGAGCATCGACCCCGCGCTGCTCGCCCGGCAGCCGGCGGTGGGCGAGTGGTCGGCGATCCAGTGCCTGCAGCACGTGGTGGACACGGAGCACGCTGTCTTCCGGGCCCGGGTGCTGGCGATCCTGCACGGCCAGGACTTCGACGCCTACGACCCGGACGTGGGCGGGCGCGTGCACCGCATCGTGGCGACGGCACCGGAGCTCGCGGACGAGCTTGCCCGCATGCGGGCCCAGAGCCTCCGATCGCTCGACTCGCTCCTGCCGGCCGACCTCGATCGCGCCGCCCGCCATGCCGAGCTGGGGATGGTGAGCCTCCGCGAGCTGCTCAACGAGTGGGCTGCCCACGACACCATGCACGTCGTCCAGGCTGAGCGGGCGCTGATGCAGCCGTTCATCCCCGGGTCCGGGCCGTGGCGGATCTCCTTCGCCGACCACGACGTGGAGGCGCCGCGCGGTTGATCCGGGGGTCCTCTGGCGCGCCGCGCAGCCGCCCCGTCGGGCCGAGATCGATCCGCGACAGGAGCCCCGCCCGCGCGCATACTCGGCGTCCTCGCACAGGTCGGCGTCCCAGCCAGCCCGAGGATCAACAGGGGGGCTCCATGAATCTCAACAGCATCCTGATCGGCTCCGCGGATCCGCAGCGCCTGAAGGAGTACTACACCAGGCTCTTCGGGACGCCCGGCTGGGACGAAGGCGGATACACCGGCTGGAAGATCGGCACGGGCTTCGTCACGGTCGGGCCGCATGACCAGGTCAGCGGCAGCAACGCGCAGCCGGGAAGGTTGATCTGGGGCATCGAGAGCGCCGACGTGAAGGGCGACTTCGAGCGGCTCAAGGCGGCCGGTGCGACCGTGGTCCGCGAGCCGTACCAGCCGGGCCAGATGCCCGACGCCTGGATCGCCACGTTCTCCGATCCCGACGGCAACTACTTCCAGCTCCTCAGCCCGATGATGTAACTGCACCTGGCCTCGGGCCGGGTCCTGCGGCCGGCCCCGGGCCCGCCCGGGCGTCCGCTCCCGGCCGGGTTCCTGCGTCCGGCCAACGGCCGGCCCCGGGCCTTCTCCTCCGCCCGGCGCACCACCGCAAGGTCAAGCGACGCGCCGTCGCGGGCGCAACGGCACTGGCCACCGGGCCCGGTGGGCGCCGTACCCTCGCGCTGCACGGCCACTCATGGCGACGCCGTGCGGAGCCCCCGGTTGTCCGGGGCGGTCGAACGACGACGGAGGAAGCACCCCCATGCCCACGGCAGAAGCGGCGATTGCCGACTTCCTGGCGCAGAAGCGGATCGCCGTCGCCGGCGTCTCGCGCGAGCCGGGCGGGAAGCACGGCGGCAACGTCATCTACAAGCGCCTCAAGGACCGCGGCTACGAGGTCTTCGCGGTCAACCCCAACGCCGACACGGTCGAGGGCGACCCCTGCTACCACGACCTCGCCTCCATCCCGGGCGGCGTGGATGCCGTGGTCATCGCGACCAAGCCGGCCGTCGCCCCCTCGGTCGCGCAGCAGTGCAAGGACCTGGGCATCACCCGCGTCTGGATGCATCGTTCCTTCGGTGGCGGCAGCGTCTCGAAGGAAGCCCATGAGCTGTGCCGGCAGAGCGGCATCGCCTCGATCGCGGGCGGGTGCCCGCTGATGTACGGACCAACGTCGGACGGCGGCCACCGCGTCATGAAGGTCTTCGCCGGCCTGTTCGGACAGCTCCCGAAGGAGGCCTGACCTCTTCGGCCAGGGACGCGCGGGGCGCCGGTCTGGGGCCATCCACCTCCGGAGCGATCGAGGCGGCACGGACCTGTCGTGTCGGTTCGAGTCCCAGGGCGCCGCGACCCGCGGCCAGCCCTGCCGGTCCTGCCGGATGACCCTGCCGCGGCCTCGCCGGCCTCGCCGGCCTCGCCGGCCTCGCCGGTAGACTGGGCGTCTTCGCAGCAGCGAGGCCGCCTCGATCGTGCGCCCCATCCTCGACGTCGTCCGGCGCGTCCGCGCGTCGCTCGTCTCCTCGATCGGGGACGTCGCGTTCGGGATGGAGGACGGCGCCGTCTCCGTCGCTGGCCTCGTGTTCGGTGTCGCCGCCAGCACGAACGACAGCCGGATCGTCCTCCTTGCCGGCGCGGCCGGCGCGATCGCCGGGGCCGTCTCGATGATGGCGGGCACGTATCTCGACGTGCACTCGGAGCGGAGCCGCGCCGCGGGCCTCGTCGAGCAGGCTCGCAGCGCGATCGCCGCCGATCCGGCCGGAGCGCGCGAGCGCGTTGCCGGGCAGCTGCGCGTCGCCGGCTTCACCGAGGTCGAGGCACAGGGCGTGACATCGGCGTTCGAGCGGAACCCAGAGGCGCTCCTGGACTACATCGCGGCGTTCGAGCTGGGGGTTCCGCGCGTGCCCGGCGCGTCGCCCCGGACCCACGCGGCATGGATGTTCGTCGCCGACCTCTTCGCCGCGAGCATCCCCGTCATCCCCTTCGCGCTCTTCCCCATCGAGACGGCGCGCATCGTCTCGCTGGTCGTCACGGGCGCGCTCATGGCCGTGCTGGGGATCGCCCGGGGGCGGATCGGGCACGAGCCGGTCTGGCGGACGGCGCTCCAGACGATGGCGATCGCCGGCACCGCGGCGCTCGCCGGCGTCCTCATCGGCTGGCTCGTGATGCGGTAGGCGCCGGCGGCCGGTCGCTGGGGCCCGAGCGGCGTTGGCCTGGCTTCAGCCGATGCGGTGGCGGAACCCGGCGAGGCCGCTGCCGAGGAGCACGCCGACCCCGACCTGCGCCCCCATGAGGATGGGGACGAGGATCGCCATGAGCACGACGTAGACCAGCGCCTCCAGCAGACCGAAGGATGCGTCCTGGCCCATGTCCACGGCGCCGGTGGCAACGCCGACCCAGAGACCCACCCCCACGGCAATTCCACCCACGGCCAGGCCGATGACGGCGAAGGTCCAGCCCGCCACGCCGGGGATCGCGATGCCGGCTGCCACGCCCAGCAGGAGCGGGCCGAGGATCCCGACCGGCAGGAACAGCGCCTCCTGTCCGCCGCTCGTGGTCCACGCGAGGATCGCGACGATGATCGGCGAGCCGACCGCGGTCACGAGGATCGCCCTGCGGGCCGCCCCCCGGCCGCGCTCCCGGACACGCGCCCTCGTGTACCCAGCCACGAGGAATGGGGCCATCAGCCCGATCGCGTGAGGATCAGCGGGCGGGTTCGGGAACTCCGCGGCGCGCTTCCGCGTGGAAGGCGCGCTCCCCGGGATCGGGGCAGTCGGCGCCGACGGCACCACGACGGAGCCGCGCAGGTGGCCGCACGACGCACACCTCGCGACGCCCCCGGCATTCGTCGCGCCACAGCGAGCACAGGCCCAGCGCTTGGCGGACATCGATCTCGGCCTCCAGGTCAGCGCACCGACGACGGACGAGCTGCGCTCATCATGCTCGTCCGCGCGGCGTCCGACATCGACGATTCGATGAGCGATTCTGCTCGAGCGTCGTCCAGCGGCGGCCCGGCGGGTGCCACGCTTCGAGTGGTCGGCCGTGATGGGATCGACCGATCGCGCTCAGCGCTCGTGGCCCCGGTCGCGTTCACGCCAGTCGCCGACTCGCATCGGCCAATGCTCCTCGTGGAACATCGCCAGCCGTCCCTCCGCGCCCGGATCGTTCAGCCCGGGCAGCGTCACGCCCTCGGCCTCCTGCCCCAGGACGACGGCCTCCCCGGGCTCGATCGGGGCCCCGCACACCTCGCAGGTGGGTTGCTCGTTCGTCGACATCAGGCGCCTCCATCCGTGCCTTCGGGCCGCCGACGTGCGGCGGGTCCATCGTATGCCCGCCGATGATGCCGCCGATGTCCGCATCCGCGACCTGTGTTCACCGGGTGACGGAGATCGTCGTCGGCATCTGACAGCTCTGCGGTCGCCCGCAGGCAGATACGCGCCGCATGCCCACGCAGTCGTGCCGGTTGTGCTCGAGAAGGCGATCCCAGCGCGCCTGCTGCGCGGAGGTAGGGGAGAGCCCGCGCTCCAGCCGGCCCGAGGACCCGGATCGTCTCGCCGACGTCGCCGCCGGCAGCCTCCCCGGGCACGGGGTAGCCGACGAGCACCAGGTAGTCGACCAGACGCCCGGGCTTCGGCCTGTCGCCGTCGTGGAGCTTGTTGCGCCAGCGCTCGGCGACCGCCCGGGCGTTGACGAAGCGGGCCTCGAACCGGGCGACCAGCTCCGGGTCCTCGGCTGCGAGTGTCTGCACCACCTCGAGCTCGTGCTCGGTCCAGGCCACGATGCGGCGGTCGCCGTGCTCGGCGCGCCGGACGACCTTCTCGACGGCGTCGTGCAGCGAGAGGCAGGAGCCGGCGAGCCCGGCGAACGCCTCGTCGAGGACGTCCTGCTGCACGAACGGCCTGGCGCCCCGGCCGCGCCGGTGGACGCCGAGGAGGATCGGCGGCTCGCCCTTCTCGCCCTCGAAGTCGATGTACAGCGCGCGAAGCGCCTCGGCCTCCGAGAGGTGCCGGAAGGGGCGCGCGTGGTCAGTCATAGAAGACGTGCTGCCCCCTCGGGTCCGGGTCCCACTGGTCGTGCGTCGACCGGCAGCCCGGGCAGCGGGCCGGCGCGTCGTATCGGAAGGTGCCGCCGCAGGCGCAGGTGTCGAGGCTGGCCTCGGCCTGGGCCCGGTACTCCTCTCGGCTGATCGGCTCGCCCGGGTACTCCTGCTGGATCCGGCGGTCCATCTCCGTCCGGGCAGACGGCGTACGGCCCGGGGAGGCCCTTGACGTACCGGAGGTGGATGTCGCCCAGCTCCTCGTGCCCGACGTTCCGCGTTGGCGCCGCACGCGTCGCAGTGGAGCAGGTCGAAGAAGAAGCCGCCGCCTCCCTTCGCGATGAAGCGTGCCCCGCACGCCCTGCAGATGAAGCCCGATGCGCTGCCCATGTGTCCCCTTTCGGAGCTCTTGCCCGAGGCCTGTCGGCTTGTCCCGGCGAACAGCGCGCCGGGTCGCTCCCTTGGGTCTACGCCACGCCGTCAAGAGGGCGGCAGCGAAGCTGCCCGCGGGCATATGCGCCGGCGCGCGCGAGGGCGCGCACGTGCGAACCCGCAGTGACGGTGCGCCACCATCGAGCCGCCACCTGCATCTGGCCCCCAGGCGAGGCCCTCTGGCCCTTGCCCCCCGTGGACACGACCGCCACGCTGCGGGCGGTGGCCGCAGGTGCAGGTGTCGGCGTGATCCGTGCCGAGACCCGGAGCGGATCGTCAAAGGGCAGCCGGCCGCTGAGAGGTCATGGCCGATCGTCGGCTCACCACACGGAGGGCGGTCATGCCGCTTTTTCACCGGGGGTCGGGCATGACGGCGGTCGGTCCCGTGCTGTTGTCCCTCGTCGAGTCGATCGACTCGGGGAACCGGGCCGAGTTCGTCAAGTCCGTCGGCAAGGCTCCCACCGAGGGCGAGATCGTCGCCCTCCTGCCGGGGGATCATGCGGAAGCGCCCAGGACGATCGCAACGGCAGGACACCAGTCGCGGTTGCCGGGCAAGGGCGTGGTCAGCGTCGGGGTCTTCGATGGTGACGGCTCCGCGGTCTTCATGAAGGGCGAGCTCAGCAGGGACGCGTTCGACCCGGCGGTGGCGGCCCACGAGCAAGCTGGCCGCACGTTCGGCCTGGCCCTCCAGGTCCAATCGAGCTTCGAGTCGGACGTCGATCGGGATCCTGCGGGGTGATGGATCCCGGGCTCGCGCCCGACGGGGTGGGCCGGCCGCCACCGACCCGGGCGGCCGGGTTCGAGCACCTGATGCTGGTTCCGTCCCTCGCGTGCCCGGCCGGCTGCTCCTACTGCTTCGGGCCGCACGCGGGCAGCGGGACGATGCGTCGCGGGACCCTGGAGGCGGTCGTCCGCTGGCAGGCAGGGAGCGTCGGGGAGGCAGGGAGCGTCGGGGAGACGCCTGCCAACCGGATCGAGATCACGTTCCACGGCGGCGAGCCCCTCGTGCCCGGCGCGCCGTGGTACCGCACGGCCCTGCCGTTGCTCCGCGACGGGCTCGCGCCCCGCAAGGCCCGCTTCGCGATCCAGACCAACTTGTGGCTGCTCACGGACGAGCTGTGCGAGCTGTTCCGCGAGCACCGCGTCGCCATCGGCACCAGCCTCGACGGCCCCGAGGAGATCAACGACGCCCAGCGCGGCCGGGGCTACTTCGCCCGCACCATGGCCGGCATCGAGCGGGCGCGCGCGCACGGCCTGGACGTCGGCTGCATCTGCACCTTCACCGCCCAGACGGCGCCACGCGCCGACGAGATCTTCGACTTCTTCCTGGGCGAAGGGCTCAACTTCAGCGTCCACGCCGCGCTGCCGTCCCTGCGCTACCCCGACGCCGATCGCTGGTCGCTCCCGGCCGACGCGCACGGCGAGCTGCTCGTCGGGCTGCTGGACCGCTACCTCTCGAACCTGGCAAAGGTGCGCATCAGCACGCTCGACTCGATGGCCCGTGGCATGAGCATGGGGCGGGGCGGTACCTGCACCTTCGGCGACTGCCTGGGCGGCTACCTCGCCGTCGGCCCGGACGGTACCATCTACCCCTGCCAGCGCTTCGCGGGCCTGCCCGAGTTCGGGGTGGGCGACGTGCATGCCCAGCCGAGCCTGGCGGAGCTCCAGGCTTCGCCCGTCTGGTCCGCGTTCGCGGCGCGCGAGGAGCAGGTCAAGGCGGCCTGCGGGGTCTGCGCCTACGTGGCCTTCTGCAACGGCGGTTGTCCCTACAACGCCCTGGTCGGTGCCGGCGGCACCCTGGCGCCGGGAGCCCGGGACCCGCACTGCGAGGCCTACCGCCGCACGTTCGAGGCGATCGGCGAGCGGGCCATGGCCGAGGTCTTCTCGCCCGCGAACCTCGAGGCGGTGATCGAGCGACCCGACGAGACCCAGGGCCTGCTGCGGCGCGGGAAGCTGATCTCGATCATGCGCGACGGCCCGCACCCCTCGGAGGTCGCCCGGCAGGCGCGGGTGATCGCCGCGGCCGTGGCGCTGGCCGAAACGGGGGAGCCGGCCGCGGCGGCGCGACGATTCGTGCACGCGGGCCTCGCCGTCGCCCCCGGCCGCGCCGAGGCGGCCATGACATCGCTGCACGCGCGCCTCGCGGCTCCCGCGACCGGGATGAACAACTGCTACCTGCACGTCACCTTCGCGTGCAACCTGCGCTGCTCGCACTGCTACGCGGAGGCGGGACCGCCCAGGACGGGCACGATGAGCGTGGCGCAGCTGGAGCGGGCGACGCGGGAGGCCGCGCAGGCCGGCTTCCGCCACGTCGTCGTCACCGGCGGCGAGCCGCTCGTCCACCCCCGTCGCGACGCGATGCTCGACGCGCTCGCGGCCCTGCGGGCCGGCATCAAGCCGACGCGCACCGTGCTCCGGACCAGCCTCGCCGTGCCGCTCGACGACGACCTCGTCCGGCGCCTCCGCAGCAGCACCGACGAGCTGGTGGTCAGCCTCGACGGCGACCGCGAGACCCACGATGCCCGCCGTGGCCCCGCCACGTACGACCTTGCAGTGGCCAACCTGCGGGCAATCGCGGCGCTGCGCGTCACCACCGAGCTCTCCCTCGCGGCGGTCCTGCCGCTGGCCCAGGCGAACGGAGCGCCCGGCGAGTCCGTCCGGGAGCTGGCCCGCGAGCTCGGGATCCGGCGCACCCGCTTCCGCCCCCTGCTGCCGCTCGGCCGGGCGGTCGACTCGAATCTCGATGTCGTGCCCGAGACAGTGTGGGGCCACCTGGACCCGTCCCGGATGCTCGCCTACGGCTTCGAGCCCACGGCGTCGTGCGGCATCGGGGAGAACCTGTACGTGGAGCCCGACCTGCGGGCGTACCCCTGCTACGCCTGGTGCGGCGAGGGGCGCCTCCTCGGCTCGATCGACGGCGAGGGCGGCCTCGCGGCGGTGCTCGATTCGGCGGCCTTCGGCGACCTCGCCTGCCATACGGTGAACTCGAACCGCGCCTGCCGGAGCTGCTCTCTCCGCTACCTGTGCGGGGGCGCCTGCCGTGCCTGGGCCGGAGGCGTGACCGGGTCGGACCTCGACGCTCCCCCGGTCGATTGCGGCGCGCTGCACGCCCGGGCCCGCTCGCTCCTGGTGAGCGCGCTCGACTTTCTCGAGATCGACGAGGCCCGCTGGCTCGCCGCCGGGCTGCCCCTGCCCGACTCCCCGCCAGGCACCGGGCGCCCGGCCCCGACGACCGAAGGAGGAACGCGCGATGGGGCTCTTCGGACCGCCTGACGTCGCCAGGCTGGAGGCCGGGAAGGACGTTCCGGGGCTGGTCAAGGCGCTCGGCTACCCGAAGGACCCGGGCATCCGCCGTGCCGCCGCCGAGGCGCTCGCCCGGCTCGGCGATCCGCGGGCGATGGAGCCGCTCACGGCAACGATGCTTGCCGACAGCGATGCCGGGGTACGCGAGGCGGTCGCCTTGATGCTCGCGAGGACCGACGACGCGCGCCTGGTCGAGCCGATGATCGCGGCGCTCGGGGACTCGGACGCCCGGGTGCGCATGCAGGCTGCCGGGTTCCTGCAGCGGAACGGCGACAGCCGGGCCGCCGGGGCGCTCGTCGTGGCGCTCACGGACGCGGACGTCGAGATCAGGGAGGCCGCCACGGCTGCCCTGGCCCGGCTGGGCGAGCCTGCTGTCGAGCCCCTCGCCGCCGCGCTGCGGGCCGGGAACATCGGTGTCATCCGGGGCGTGGCGCGCGTGCTCGCACCGGGCATCGACCCGCACCTCGTGGAGTCGCTGACGGCGGCCCTCGACCAGTCCTGGGTCGCCCGGGAAGGGGCCGTCGAGATCCTCGCCATGAGCAGTGACGAGCGTGCGATCGGCCCGCTGATCGCGGTGCTCGGGGATGATCACAGCGACGTGCGCAGGACCGCGACCGCCGCGCTCGTCCGCTTCGGTGCGCCCGCGGTGGAGCCGCTCGTTGCGGCTCTCGCCGGCGAGGACTCCGAGGCGCGGTACGCCGCCGCCTCGACGCTCGCCGGCATCGGTGCGCCCGCGGTGGAGCCGCTGCTCGCCGGTCCTCGGGGACGGCGACGCCCCCCTTCGCGAGGCCGCCGTGTTCGCGCTCGCGCAGATCGAGGACCCGCGGGTGGCCGAGCCCGTGGTTGGCGCCCTCCACGATGATGACCCCGGTGTTCGCGCGGCCGCCGCCACCGGCCTGGGCAAGGTCGGCGGGCCGGATGCCGTTGACCCGCTGATCGCGGCGCTCGGCGACGATGTCGTGGACGTGCGCGCGAGCGCAGCGGAGTCCCTCGGCAGGATCGCCGATCCGCGAGCCGTGGCCGCCCTTGCAGGGGCGCTCGTCGACGACGACGAGAGGCTGGCACAGATGGCGGCCAGGTCGCTCGTCAGCATCGGCTCGCCTGCCGTGCCAGCGCTCGCGGCAGTGCTTCGGGAGGGCAGGATCCTGCCCCGGCGTACCGCTGCGCGAACGCTTGGCGAGATCGGCGACCCAGACGTGGTGGAGCCGCTCGCGGCCGCCCTCGACGACGAGGACCCCGGGGTCTGCCAGGCGGCTGCCGTGGCCCTCGCCGGGTGCGGTGATCCGCGCGCCGTGGAGCCGCTGGTGTCGATGCTCGCGGCGACCCCGTCGGACGTGCGGCATGCTGCCGCCAGCAGCCTCGTGGGGATGTACCAGTCGGGACGGCTCGACGCGGCGCACCAGCAGCTGATCCTCGCCAACCGCAGCTCGATGACGATCCCGCACGCGGACTTCACGAGCGCGAGCGACTGCACGGATCACCACGACGTAGCGGGCGTCGCCTTCCCGCAGACGCCGGTCCCGGCAGCACCGGTGGGGACAACGGCGCCTGGAGCGCCCCCCGCGCCGCCATCGGCTCCGACCATCCTCGTGCCGCCGGCAGGCCCGGCCCACGGCCATGGCGAGGGAGGGCGGTTGACGCAGTCGTGCAGGACGTGCGGTTCGCAGATCGACCACTTCGGCTTCACGCAGGGTGACGCGACGCAGGTGCTCGCCGGGCGAGGGCAGCCCGGCGGGATCGAGCGCCGCCATGCAGTGATGCGGAGCGTTGGAGGAAGGTGCCCCGGCTGCAGCGCCGTCTGCTGCTCGAAGTGCTACTACGACCACAGGTACACGTGTCCCAGCTGCGGATCGCAAATCCCCGAGCTCGGAGGCCAGTAGATGGGACTCTTCGGACCGCCTGACGTCGCCAGGCTCGAAGCCAGGCGAGACGTCAAGGGCCTGGTCAAGGCGCTCCGATACAAGAAGGACATGAAGGTGCGGGAGGCTGCCGCAGCCGCTCTCGGCCGGATCGGTGACCCCCGCGCCGTCGAGCCACTGGCCGGGGTCCTCGAGGACGTTCGAGGCGGGGCAGTCGCCTGGGCGCTGGGGGAGATCGGGGATGCCCGCGCCGTCGAGCCCCTCATCGCCGCCCTCGGACAGACGTCCGGCGACGGACATCGGTGGGTCATCGAGGCCCTGGGGAAGCTCGGCGGCCCCCGCGCTGTCCGACAGCTCATCGAGATGCTCGGCAGCGAGAAGGCCCACGAGCGCGCGATGGCCGGCAAGGCTCTCGTGCGAGTCGGTCCAGCCGCCGTCCCATTCCTCGTGCCCGCGATGTGGAGCACGAACTGGCGGATGTCTGAAGCGACGGCCGACCTGCTCGACACGATCGGCTGGCAGCCTGGTGAAACCGAGGCCGGGGCACGCTACTGGGTGATCCGCAGGGACTGGACCGCCTGCGTCCGGATCGGCGTCCCCGCCATCCGCCCCCTGATCGCCGCGCTCCACCACGGTTCTGCGGAGGCCCTCCTCCAGATCGGCGCCCCCGCCGTGGAGCCCCTCATTGCCGCTCTCGGCGACCCGGGGGGTTCACTGCACGAGCCCGCCGCCGTCGTGCTCGGCAGGGCCGGCGACGCTCGCGCCGTCGTCCCCCTGATCACCGCCCTCGAGGACCCGGATCTGCGTGTCCGAAGCGCCGCGGCCCAGGCGCTCGGCGCACTCGGCTGGACGTCGCTCGACGGCATCCCCGCAGCGCCGGCCATCGGCCATCTCGTCGCCGCCCTCACGGACCCCGACCGGCTGGTGCGAACCACGGCCGCGCGGGGATTGGTCGCCCTCTATCGGTCCGGTGCCCTGGACGAGGGACAGAGGGTGATGCTGCTCGCACAGCGCGAGGTCATCACCCAAACCCACACCGACAGGGAGGTGGATGGCACGGTGACCTGCAAGGGCATCGACTTCACGACACGGGGCCATGCCGACGAGGGCATCGGTGTCAAGTTCAGGGTCTGACCAGTCGCCAACCCGACCGGCCGGGCGCACGCGCGCTGAGGTAGGACCAGATGTCGCTCTTCGGACCACCTGACATCGCCAAGCTCAAGACAAGGAAGGACGTCCCGGGGCTGATCAAGGCCCTGGGGTACGAGAAGGACCGGACGGTGCGCCAGCGGGCCGCCGAGGCGCTGGGTGAGATCGGCGACCGGCAGGCCGTAGAGCCGCTGGTGGCCGCGCTCGCCGACGGCTTCCTGCGATCGGCCGCAGCCGAGGCGCTCGGCAGGATCGGCGACCCGCGAGCGGTCGAGCCGCTCATCGCCGCCTTCCGGGCTTCGTCCTACGCCGAGCTCAGGACCGTATCGCGCGCCCTTGCCGCCACCGGTGACCCGCGCGCGGCCGAGGCCCTGATCGCCGCCCTGGAGCACCGCGACCCGAGCTTCCGGTCCACCGCGGCCGAGGCGCTCGTCGGCATGGGCTGGATCCCGGATGACGGTCGCGCCGGAGCGGCCTATTGGGTCGAGCGACGCGAGTGGGCACGGTGCGTCGGTCTCGGCGCCCCCGCCGTCGAGCCGCTCATCGCCGCCCTCCGGGACCCCGATGCGGACGTGCGCCGGTCCGCGGCCCGGACCCTCGTCGAGATCGGCGCCCCCGCCGTCGAGCCGCTCATCGCCGCCCTCCGGGACCCGGATGCGGACGTGCGCCGGTCCGCCGCCAGGACCCTCGTCGAGATCGGCGACCCGCGCCTGGTCGGGCCGTTCGTCGTGGCCCTTGGCGACGCCGACCCCGGCATCCGCCGGTACGCCGCCGACGCGCTCGCTGCGTTCGGCCCGCCGGCCGTCGAGCCGCTGATCGCCGCCCTCGGGGACCCCAGGGAGAACGTCCGCCGGGGCGCCGCCGAGACGCTCGGTGCGATCGCCGACCCGCGCGCCGTCGAGCCCCTCCTCGGGATCCTCGGCGACGCGAACGCGGGCGTCCGCAAGGCAGCCGGCGAGGCCCTGGGCAGGATCGGCCCCTCAGCCGTCGCGGCGCTCGTCGCCGCCCTCGCCAGCCCCGTCACCAGGACGCGGAGGGCCGCCGCCGACGCGCTCGCTACGATCGGCTGGCAGCCAGATGCGACCGAGGCCGGCGCGGCCTACTGGGCGATCCGCAAGGACTGGGCTGCATGCGCCCGGATCGGTGCCCCCGCCGTCGGACGCCTGGTGGCCGAGCTCCCGGACCCGGGCGCAGCCGGCGCGCTGGTCGAGATCGGCACGCCGGCCGTCGAACCGCTGATCGCGACCCTCGCGGACCGGAACGCTACCGTCCGCAGGGCCGCCGCCGAGGCGCTGGGCGCGATCGGCGACCCGCGCGCCGTCGAGCCGCTCGCCGCGCGTCTCGGTGACGCGAACCGGGACGTGCGAACCGGTGCCGTCGCGGCCCTGCGCATGATCGGCGCCCCCGCCGTCGAGCTGCTTGTCGCCGCGTTCTCGGACGCGCACGAGGACGTGTGGAGGGCGGCCGGCCACGCCCTGGGCGAGATCCGCGACCCGCGTGCCGTCGCGCCCCTCATCGCCGCCCTCGCGGGAGCCGACATGAACGTGCGTGTCTGTGCCGCCGATGCATTGGGCGCGATCGGCGACCCGCGTGCCGTCGGGCCGCTCGCCGCGTGTCTCAGCGACACAGATGCGGACGTGCGGTACCGCGCCGCCGAGGCACTCGGCACGATCGGCGACCCGCGTGCCGTCGCGCCCCTCCTCGGTGCCCTCGCGGACCGGAGTCCACGGTTCGCGACGGCCGTCGTCGAGGCCCTGGTCAAGATCGCGGACCCGCGTGCCGTGGAGCCCCTCATCGCCGCCGCTCTCGTGGACGCCGAGCTGCGGTCGTCCGCCCTCCGGTTCCCCGGCCTGACGAAGGACCCGCGCGCGTTCGAGTTGCTGATCGGCATCCTCGCGATGAGTTCGGACCTCTCGGAGCGTCGCGCCGTCGCGCGTGCGCTGGTGGACATGTACCAGTCGGGGCGGCTCGATCCAGGGCAGCAGCAGCGTGTGCTGGCCGAGAGGAGCACCATCACGCACTCGCACGAGGATCACGAGAAGTCCAGCGACTGCTTCTTCCACACCGACGAGGGCATCGATGTCGCGTTCCCAGGCTGACCTCGTGGTCTATCGTCCAATCGGCGCGGTGCACTGCACAGCCGAGGAGCCCGTTCGCCCGGAGCTGATCCGGGGCCAGACGTCGCGACTGGTGCTGGATCCCGGCTTCGCGCCGGCGGTCGCGGCACTGGGGGTCGAAGCGCACCTCGTCGTGGTCTATCACCTCCACCGCGCCGCAGCGTGGGATGACCGCCTCGCCGGGGAGCTGTTCGCGCGGCGGACCAGCTGCCGCCCCAACTCGATCGGCGTGACGCTCGTGCGCGTGGTCGGCACCGAAGGCTCGACCATCACGGTCGTCGGCCTCGATGCCCTCGACGGCTCCCCGATCCTCGACATCAAGCCGTACAGGCCGGTCTTCGACGCGCCGCCCGTGGAACCGGCCGGGCTCGAGGCGTGACCCGCGTCGGCGTCCCTTACGACCAGCCGATCAGGCCAAGCCTGCGCTCGGCACAGAGGCGGAAGAACCGGCGGAGCTCCAGCACCTCGAATTCCGAGACCGGGTAGGCATCGTCAGCCGATCCCACGACCACCCGGCCGGGATCGCAGCCCTTGAAGGCGGCGGCGATGTCGCGCACCTCCTCGGGCGGGATCCACTCCTCCATGAGGCTCGCGCCGGCCACGCGTTCGACGACGGCGACGTAGACCTTGCCGCGGAAGGAGGTCGGGTCGCCGACGCCGGAGTGCAGGCCGCCGCACAGCTGGATCGCGGCCTCTCCGAACGCCACCTCATCCTCGACGGTCAGCTCGATGTCGTCCGGGCTCCGGGACGCGTACGTGTCGAGACCCATGTGCCGTGCCTCGCTCCTGTCGGGTGGCGGCCGTCGTGGTGACGTCCCGATTATCGGCACCCGGCGACGACCAGACGGCACCACCGCGCAGGGGTCTCCTCGCGCGCATCGGCGAACGCCGATCAGGATGGGCGCGGCAGCCCATGGGCGGGCGGGGCAAGCAGTCGAGAGCCCGCCCGCGTCGACCCGCCGTCATGACGCCGCGCCGGCCCTGACAAGGGCTGGCGGGACCAACAGATCCGCGCGCCTCAGCTCTTCGCCTGCTCCGACGACCACCGCGCGATGACGGCCGCGGGTCGGGTGACCGTCGAGGTCCGCGACGCCGACGCGAACGGCCTCCTGCACAGCGCCTGCCTGCCCGCGTTCTACTCGTGCGATCGACCCGCCGTCATCCGGCGAAATGACCGCGCGGAGGACTGCGCGTCGCCCCGGCACCCGATCGGGCGAGCGCATCCCGGATCGGCGACTCCGACCGTGCCATCGAGCCCAGTCCGCCCTCTGGCGTCGACATCGCCCGCCCCGTAGACTCCGCGCCAATGGAGCGCGTCGACGTCCTGGTGGTGGGGGGCGGGTCCGCCGGCCTTGCGGTCAGCCATGAGCTCGCGCGCCTGGGGATCGACCACGTCGTGCTGGAGCGCGGCCGGATCGGCCAGACGTGGCGGGATCGCTG
Organism: uncultured Chloroflexia bacterium; assembly: GCA_963810065.1. Classification (GTDB taxonomy): domain Bacteria; phylum Chloroflexota; class Limnocylindria; order Limnocylindrales; family CSP1-4; genus CTSoil-043. The sequence goes on from CAWELX010000007.1 coordinate 753,969, forward strand.
GGACAGCTTCTGCCTCGTCACGCCGAACTGGTCCGTGCGACTCCCGGGTGGGATCTACGCCGGCGACGACCCCGATGGCTTCATGCCCCGTGACGAGATCGTCGCCCACCTGGAGCGATACGCCGCCGCTTCCGGGGCGCCCGTTCGGGAGGGCGTCGCCGTCCGGACGATCGATCGGGCAGCGGGCGGCTTCGTCGCCCGAACGTCGGCCGGCGACGTGCTCGCCGCCCGTGTCGTCCTGTGCACCGGCGCGTTCCAGCGCGCCCACCGCCCCGCCGGCGCCGACTCGCTGCCGACCGGCCTCCTGCAGATCGACATGGAGGGCTATCGAAACGCCGCCAGCCTGCCACCCGGGCCGATCCTGGTCGTCGGCAGCGGCCAGTCGGGCAGCCAGCTCGCCGAGGAGCTGCGGGAAGCCGGCCGGGACGTCGTCCTCTCGTGCGGCAAGGCCCCGTGGGGCCCGCGCCGGCTGGGTGGCCGCGACCTCGTCTGGTGGCTGGAGGAGTCGGGCTTCCTCGGCCAGTCGGTCGCGAGCCTGCCGTCTCCGGCTGCCCGCCTCGGCGCCAATCCGATCGCGACCGGCCACGGCGGCGGGCACGACCTGGACCTCCGCACGCTCCGGGCGATGGGGGTGACGCTCGTCGGCCACTTCCTGGGGGCTGCCGGTCACCAGGCGCGGTTCGCCGCGGACCTCGCCGACACGGTGGCCTGGGGGGACGCGCGGTACCGCGAGATCATGGCCCAGGTGCTCCGGGTGGCCGACGAGCGCGGCCTTCTGCGGCCGGAGATCCCCGAGCCGCCGCCCTTCGACGGCGCTGCGCCGGAGCGCGTCTCGCTCGACGGGTTCGGGGCGGTCGTCTTCGCCGGTGGCTTCCGCCCGGACTTCCGGTCGTGGCTGCCCTGGCCCGACGCATTCGACGAGCTGGGGTTCCCGATCCAGGTGGACGGCGCGAGCACGGTCGTCGACGGCCTCTTCTTCGTCGGGACCCACTTCCTGCGAACCCGCAAGTCGTCGACCCTGTTCGGGGTCGGCGAGGACGCCGCGATCGTGGCGCGGACGATCGCGGAGGGGATGACCTCCGCCTGACGACCCCCGCGGGCCGGCCTGGCCTGCGGATCGGCGTTGGCGAGGATCCCGCGAACGGGCGCCCACCGAAGTCGCACCGCTCGGAAGACGGACCCCTGCCGCCGCGCCGCTCGGAGACGCCGAGCCTCTACCGCAGCCGCGCCGCCAGCCGCGGCGGGGCGATGACGACGAGCTGCGTGGTCGCCCGGGTCAGGCCGACGTACAGGAGCCCGTCGAGGCGGTCGTGCGTCTCGGGGAGCTCGACCAGCACGACGACCTCGCGCTCGAGCCCCTTGAAGCGCCGAATCGTCTCGAAGACGACGCAGTCCTGCGGCTCCTCCGGCACCTGCTCCGGCGGGAGGCCTTTCGAGGATCCGTCGTCGTTGATCGCCTCGTTCCAGAGGGCGACATTGCCGAAGTGCCTGGCCTTCCAGGTGTCGCTGTCGGGCGCCGAGCGGCCGGACAGGACGACGATCTCCCAGGGCGGCACCTTCTCCACCTCGGTCAGCTCGTGGAGCACCTTGCGGAGCGCCTCGACGGTCGCGTGTCCGGGCTCGGCTTCGATCACCCGGTGGCGGATGCCGCCCTCGCGCAGCGCGCTGATCTCCTCGCCGCCGTGGTAGAAGCGGCCGGCCAGCGCGGCGACCGACTCCGGGTTGCGCCAGTTCTCGTGGAGCTCGAGCCGCTCGAAGCCCAGCTCGCCGGCCACGTCGTCGCGGTAGAGCGCCTGGCCCGGGTCGTGGAAGACCCACAGGGTGTCCTCGCCGGGCGCGCCGAGCAGGAAGTCGAGCGTCTCCAGCCAGCCGCGGGCGAAGTCCTGGCCTTCGTCCACGACGATCGCGTGGAACCGCTCGGAGGGAAGCGCGTCGATCGCCGCCTCCAGCGCTCCGGGGAGCGTCTCGTCCCACCAGGCCGGCGGAATCGGCACCGGCCGCGCCGGCAGGACGCCCGCGGTCGTCCCCATGCGCTCGCAGAGCCGGTGGAACGTCGTCACCTCAAGCCCGCCGGGCGCCTCCGTGTCAGCAAGCTCGCGTAGGAGCGTGGTAGCAAGGCGCTGGTTGAAGCAGACGAGCAACGTCCGGTAGCCCTCCCGCGCGAGGCGCCGGGCCTTCTCGGCCGCCAGCACCGACTTCCCCGAGCCGGCCGGCCCGACGACCTCGACCCTACGGCGGGAGCGCGCCCGGTTGAGGATCAGCCCCTGCTCCCGGGATGCGTTGAGCAGCTCCACGCGGTCGTCCGCGATCCGGCCGCGCACGAGGCGGCGCAGCGCGAGGGTGGGGGACAGGAGCTCGTCGAGGAGGCGCATCCCGGCTTCCTCGAGCGGCCAGCCGCGCACGCCGTCGCCCAGGAAGTAGGCATATGCCCGCTCCACCCAGGCGCGGGCTCCATCCGGGGTCTCGAGGGCCGTCGCGTCCAGCACGATCTCGGGCGGCGCGTCTGCCCCCAGGAGGACGTGGCCGGGCGGCAGGCTCGCCAGGTCGACGGAAGGGAAGGCGACGCCGTGGCCGGCGTGCGGCTCGGCGCGGTGGTCGCTGCCGCGCTGCGACGGCCAACCCGGGAGCGAGGTGAGTTTGTGCACGAGCTGGTGCTGGCTGCGCATCGCCTGCTCGAAGGGCGAGCGGTCGAGCTGGTTCGGGCCCAGCCACCATCGGCCGGACGCGTCCCGGCTCGGCTCGCCGGCCTTGACCTCGAGGACCAGGATGCCCTGCTCCGGGTGAGCGATCACGAGGTCGGCCTCGCCGTCCTCCGCGGGCCCGCGGTCGCGCATGGGCCCCGTCCAGTTGACGTTCGGGTAGAGGCGGTACTCGGACGGCAGGGCGTCGCGCAGGCGTTCCTCGACCTGTCGCTCGGCTTCCTCGCCCCGCGTCATGGCGTGAGTGTCGCAGACGCCGAGTGGTGCGGCACGCACCTCGTGCCGGACGAGGTGGTCGAGATCACCCAGGATTGGTGATCGCGCGAGGGCCGTGCGTTGATGCACGCGGGAACCGACACTGGGGTCGTGAACAGGCCCCTCGGTTTGACGGCCCTCCGGGCGATCGCCCTCGCCCTCGCCCTCGTGCTTGTCGTCGGGGGCTGCGGCGCCGGCGGGGCGACGCCGGGCTCGACCGGCGGGTCCGGCGCGTCCGGCGCTGGGCCGACCACTCCCGCCACGCCTGCTCCGATCCCCGGCGCCCCTGATCGACCGACCGGAACGACGCAGGACGCGACGCTCGTCCGCGTCGTGGACGGCGACACGATCCGGGTCATGGTCGGCGGAGTCGAGGAGCGGGTGCGCTCCATCGGCATCGACACGCCCGAGCTCAACACCAGCTCGGCGGCCACGCCCGACCCGTACGCCGAGGCGGCCACCCAGGCCAACGCCCGGCTGCTGGCCGGGGGCCGGCTCGTGCTGGAGAAGGACGTCTCCCAGCGCGACCAGTACGACCGGCTCCTCCGCAACGTCTGGACCGAGCGCGATGGGACGTGGACCTTCGTCAACCTGGCCCTCGTCGCCGAGGGCTACGCGCAGGTGTCCACCTACCCGCCCGACGTCCGGTATGTCGACGTGCTCCTGGCCGCCCAGCGCCAGGCCCGCGACGCCGCGCGGGGCCTGTGGGGAGACATGTCGCCGTGACGACCGCCCGCGACGGCACGCACGGGGAAGCGCCGGCCGGCGTCGTGATCCGGCATCAGCGCGATGCCGATGGCATCCGGCACCTGGAGGCGACGCGCCGGCGCGACGGCGGCATCCTCATCGAGGGCCAGGACCTGGGCCCGGGCGTCGAGCGGATCTTCGGCGCCGGCCTGACCGAGTACGAATGGTCATGGGCCATCGAGCCCGACGCGGTTCCCGCGGCCATCGCGGCCCTGGACGGATTCGAGGGCGACGACCCGCTGCGGCTCCTCGCGGCCTGGTCGGCCGCCCACGCCGGCATCGACCCCGGCTCGCACCTGCGGGAGGCGGGAGTCCCGATCGAGTTCTGGAGCCGGATCGGGGATTGAGCTCGCGCCCTGGGGCGCGCCGGGGGCCGGCCGCACCAGCGGATGCAGCGCTCACGGAGCGCTCCCGGTCTGTCCGGCCGACCTACCGAGGCCGAGCCCGGGAGGTCTCCCTCGCGGCCCTCGCCTCGTCGGGTGTCATGGCGCCCGTGAAGAGCGGCTTCACAGCCCGGCCTGCGCGATACTGCCCACCAATGAAGAGAACAGGGATGACGAGCGCAGAGCGCCGCAGGGAGCTGCGGGCAGAGTACGAGCAGCGACCTTCCGAGGCCGGCGTCTACGCGCTCCGCAACACGGCCACGGGCCGCGTGCTGGTTGGGTCCACCACGGACCTCGCGGCCGTCCGCAACAAGCTCGACTTCGCCAAGGCGACGCAGACCCCGGGCGCCCTGGACCACCGTCTTGCCGCCGATCTCCGCCTGCACGGCGTCGGACGCCTTCGTCTTCGAGATCCTCGACGTGCTGGAGATCAGGCCCGCCATGGCGCCCGACGACGTGCGCGCCGACCTGGGCGCGCTGGAGCAGCTGTGGCGCGAGAATCTGGTCGCGGAGCCGCAGTACTGAGGCGTTCGCGGGGGCGAGCCCTTCGCCGGCGGCTGCTTCGGCCGGATCTCGACCGGGTGTCGACCGGATCTCGAGCAGGTCTCGCGCTCCGCGGTCGGCGGGTCGATCGCTGATCAGAGCCCGGTCATCTGCTCCTCGAGCTCGGGGTAGCGGGCCCCCTGCACCGAGATCCGCGAGGCAGCGGCTTCCAGCTCGCGAAGATCCTCGGCCGCCAGGTCGACGCCGGCCGCCCCGATGTTCTCCTCCAGGCGCTCCAGCTTCCGGGTGCCGGGGATGGGCACGATCCACGGCCGCTGGGCAAGGAGCCACGCGAGCGCGACCTGGGCAGGTGTGGCCCCCGTTCGCTCCCCGATCTCGCGCAGCAGGCCGACCAGGGCCTGGTTGGCCTTGCGGGCCTCGGCCGCGAAACGCGGCAGGCTGTTGCGGTAATCGGAGCTGTCGAACGTCGTGGTCTCGTCGATCCGGCCGGTGAGGAAGCCCCTGCCGAGGGGGCTGAAGGGCACGAATCCGATACCCAGCTCCGCCAGCGTGGGCAGCACCTCGCGTTCGGGCCCCCGCGTCCACAGCGAGTATTCGCTCTGGACGGCGGCGACCGGCTGCACGGCATGGGCGCGACGAATGGTCTGCGCGCCGGCCTCGGAGAGTCCGAAGTGCCGGACCTTGCCTTCCGCGATCAGGTCCCTGACCGTGCCCGCCACGTCCTCGATCGGCACGTCCGGGTCGACCCGGTGCTGGTAGAACAGGTCGATTGCCTCCACCCGCAGGCGTCGGAGCGAGCCCTCCGCGACCTCCCGGATGTGCTCGGGTCGGCTGTCCAGGCCCACCCACTCGGGCCCGCCGGCCGGATCCAGCTTGAACCCGAACTTCGTGGCGATCATGACCTGCCCGCGGAACGGTTCGAGCGCCTCGCCCACGAGCTCCTCGTTGACGAGCGGGCCGTACACCTCGGCGGTATCGAAGAAGGTGACGCCGCGGTCGACGGCCGACCGGAGCACGGCGATCATCTCGTGGCGGTCCGCGGCGGGGCCGTAGGCGCCGGTCATGCCCATGCAGCCGAGGCCGATGGCCGAGACTTCCAGATCACTTCCAAGCCGGCGCGTCTGCATTGCTCGTCTCCCTCAACGTGACCCGATGTGGTTCGTCGTCGACCGCTCCCGTCTCATCGGCGGACGACCATCATCTGTGGTCTCCACCCGGATGAGTGCCGTGACCCAGGCTGGTCGCTGCGTGGTTGGCCTCATGCGACGTTCAGCGCCTGGGGTCGACGGCCGCGGACACGATCCCCGACCATCCCCCTCCTTCGGCGTCGATCAGGCGTTCCAGCTCGCCACTGTCGAGGAAGATGCCCCGGCAGTCCTCGCACAGGTCGAGGATGAGCCCACCTCGGGCGTACGTCCGCATCACGCCGTGGCACTTGGGACACTCGAGCGCGGGGGTGGCAGGCGCGTGCGAACCGCGCCCGGACGGCAGGTGTGCCGGTGCCGGCGAGCCGGCCTTGTCAGTCATCGTGTTCCCTTCGTGGCGGCCGAGGCGTAGTGCGCTGCGTCTGCCTGTCGCCATTGAGTGGATGGTAGGCCAGGTTCGGGCGGGACAGCGCCCGGCCGGTTGGCCCGGCCCCTTCACTTCAGCCCGGCCCGCCCTTCATGCGGCCCGGCCCTGTCCGCCCGACTGGTGATTGACCAAGGCAGGCTCGGTCGCTAGGATCGCCCGACAACTGAAGAGCGGCTTATCAAGAGTGGCGGAGGGACCGGCCCGATGAAGTCACGACAACCTACCGGCGTGAGGCCGGCAAGGTGCCAATTCCGGGCAGGCCATCCGCCTGCGAGATGAGGGATCGCTCGGAGGCCCCTTCCTCGCCGGAGGGGCCTTCTCGCTTCATCGGTCCCGACGCCATCCCCAACGCGAAAGGATGGCACCACGATGACCCAGACCCTGGCCCGCGGCGCGCACCTGGTTGGCGGTCTCGCCGCCCCGACCGCCGCCGACGCGATGACGGCGACCGCCAGCATCCTCGGCCGGCACCTGCGCCGCCTGACCGACGGTGAGACCGGGGAGCGCGCCCAGTGGATCTGGTGGCAGATCGACAAGCTGACCGCCCTCGACGGCATCCGCGTGGGCCAGCCGCACATCAACCCCGACACGGGGAATCCCGACTACTCGGTCTTCCCGGGACTGGAGGTCGACGCCGGGGTGACCATCCCCGATGGGGCGCTGGGCTACGCCGCGGCGGCCATCGACTCCTACGCCGAGTTCGCCCGCCTGCGCAGCAGCGGCGTCGTCCCCGAGGGCGTGCGCTTCCAGGTCAGTGTCCCGACGCCCTTCGCCGTGGTGGTTGCCTGGTCGTCCGGCGAGTCACAGCGACGGCTCTGGCAGCCGTTCAAGGACGCCCTGTTCGCCGAGATCGCGGTCATCCAGCGGGCGATCCCTGCCGGGGACCTGGCCATCCAGTGGGACGTCGCCGTCGAGATCGGCGCGCTGGAGGGCGTGTTCACGCCGATCCCCGAGCTGGCGTCGTTCGAACGGATCGTGACCGAGCTCGTGGACTGCCTCGAGCAGGTGGCCCCGCCGGTCGTGCGCGGCCTGCACCTCTGCTATGGCGACTACAAGCACCGTCACTTCGTCGCCCCGACCGACCTGGGTCTCTCGGTCCGCCTCGCCAGCGCGGTGGCGGCCTCGTCGCCCTTCGACTTCGTGCACATGCCGGTCGACCGCGAGAACGGCCGCGCCGAGACGTACTTCGCTCCGCTCCTCGAGCTGGCCGTCGGCGACGCCGAGCTGGCCCTCGGGGTCATCGACTACGAGAACGACTCGGCGCGCATCGATGAGCTGGTCGCGGCCGCAGGCAGCGCCGGCCGTCCCTTCTCGGTGGCGACCGAGTGCGGGATGTCCCGCCTCGGCGAGCGTGGAGAGACCGTGACGCTGCAGGACCTGCTGGAGCAGCACGCCCGGGTCGCCGCCGCCGTCAGGTGATGCCGTCCCGGCATTGGTGAGCGGCCCACGACGGGTCGGACCGATCGCCGGCACGAAGGACCAGCGACCGGCCCGTTTCCCGGTCGGTCGGGGCCGGCGTGCGTTGGTCATCGGCGTGGACCGCGTAACGCTCGAGCGCACGCTCCGACCGTCGCCGTCCCTCGCGGGAGTTGCGACGACCAAGTCGCCAGCAGCTCGCCGCGCCCGGGCTGGCTTCGATCGGCTCGTACAGCCACGGGTGAGCCTGCGTGTGCGGCGCCGGTAGGCCGCGTATCCGGCGAGCTGCTCGCCCAGCCATGCCTCCTCGCGGCGCGACTTGAGATCGAAGAAGACGCCCAGCAGGGCGGCGCCCGCGAGGGCCATTGGCGACATCATGACGAGGCCCCAGCCGAGGGCGACGAGCACGGCGCCGCCGTACGGGCGGCTCAGCCGGGCGCGGCGGGGCGGCTCAGCCGGGCGCGGCGGGCCGCCTCACGCGCTCGCGGGGCGTCGCTGCATGAAGACGAGCGACAGGAGGGCCCACCCGGCAAGGAGCAGGATGAGCACGAGGACCGTGAAGTAGAGCGCCGCCTCCAGCTCCGGGGCCAGGCCCAGCACGATGATGATCGGCGCGAGGGCCGCCCCGCCGACCAGGAGCACCCAGGCCGCCATCTCGACGACCCCGACGACCCGGGACCTTCCCGAGGGGCTCGCCCCGATGAACTCCTTGTACTCGGGCGTCCGGACGTGGAGGAACCCCATGCCGAAGGAGCCGACCAGGACCAGGACGCTGCTCAGCGCCAGGACCTGGTGGTCGGTGAGGTCATAGCGGCCAAGGGTCACCGGGGCGAGGGCCCCGATGATGGTCATCACCCCCATCGCCACCACGACGCGCATGGCCGAGACCTCCTGAGCCTCGCTTGCGCCGCCACCCCGCACGGCGATGAGCGCTCCGAACCCGACGAACACGCCGGCGATCCCGGCCAGCTCCATGAACAGATCCGCGTCCTGCATGTCCCGCCACCTCCCAGGCGTGCCACAGCCATTGGTCGCACGGGGGGAGCGTCGGTCGCGCGTGCGTCGCTGCCCAGAGGCATCCGTCGCGAAGTGGCCCCGGTCGCCCGTCCCCTGGCTGGGTGGGGCCGCTCCGTACCGGCCGGCGGGATCGACCGGGACGGCCCGGGGACGAGAGGAGGGGAGAGTCCGCCACGCCGGGTGTCCTGCGGCGGCGTGCTCGTAGTCGAGCGGCCCAGACGCAAGAGAAGACACCCAGTCAGGGTGTCTTCGCTGAGATCAGCACCGAGATGTTGGAGCGGGAGACGGGATTCGAACCCGCGACATTCTGCTTGGGAAGCAGACACTCTGCCAGCTGAGTTACTCCCGCTCGGGAGGATCGCATTCTAGCATCGGACTCGCCGCGGTCGGAGTCCCGGTCGCAGTTGGCGGCCGTAGTCGCCAGGCCGCGGGTTCGCTTCGGCATCGTGAGCGCCGCTGCCACGTCGCGGTACTGTCTGCTGGGGCAGCGAACACACCCCGCGTCGCCGGCCCCAGAATGCCGTCAGAACTGGGCGAGTGACCCAGGGGAGGACCTTCGCGAATGACCGATCGGGCTCCCATGGTTCCCAGCCTCCGTGATCTCCTTCTCGCGGAGCCGTTTCTCGTTGGCACGTGGCTGACCATTCTGGATCCGACCGTACCCGAGCTGATCGCCGGTTCCGGCTTCGATTTCCTCGTGGCCGACGGGGAGCATGGGCCGATTGCCGCCTCTGATCTCGTGACGATCCTCATCGCCACCCGGGCGGCCGGCGTGCCAGTGCTGCATCGTGTCGGTGCCAACGAGCCGATCCAGATCATGCACGCCCTCGACGCGGGAGCGTCTGGCGTCCTCATTCCCCGGGTTCGCACCGTGGCCGATGCGGAGCACGCCGCCTCCTGGTGTCGGTACCCGCCGCGCGGGAACCGCGGATTCGGACCGCGTCGCGCGGCCGACTACGGGCGCCAGAGCGCGGAGTACCTGAGAGCCGCCGACTCGCTCGTGACGTGCTGCATCCAGATTGAGACGCGGGAGGCGCTGGAGGACCTCGATTCGATCCTGGCGGTCCCCGGCATGCATGCGGTGCTGATCGGTCCGAACGACCTCGCGGCCGCGCTCGGTCACACCGGTGACCTCGCGCATGAGGAGGTCGAAGCCGCGATTGCCTCCGTGGTGCAGAAGGCGCGCAACGCGGGCGTGCCTGCGGGGATCTGGACCCCGTCGGTTGATGTGGCGATCCGGCGCCGCGAGCAAGGCTTCACGTTCGTGACCGTGTCGTCGGACTACGGCTTCATGGCGGCGGCGGCCGATGCCGCACTGAGGAGCCTGCGGCCCACGAGCGACAGCACGCCTGCGGTCGACAGGTAGGGTGGGCCGGCCCGGTGCCGGATCCCGACGCGAACCCGAACGCCGACTCGTGTCCCCCCTTCGATGGGCTCCAGTTCGTGTTCACCGGCGCACTCGGCTCGATGAAGGGTGTGAAGGACGGGAAGCCGAGCGAGGTCAACGTCGCGACGGGTCGCCCGACCGTCAGCGCAGCGTGCCCTCGGTGATCCCGCTGGTGACCTGGCGGTGGAAGATCACGTAGATCCCGATCATCGGGATCGTGATGATGGACAGCGCCGCGAAGAGCATCGGGTAGTCCGTCGCGTAGCGCCCGGTGAACGCCACGAGACCCACCGGGATCGTCTTGTACTCGTCGCTCTGGATGTACAGCGTGGCCAGGAGGAACTCGTTCCAGGCGCTCAGGATGGAGAACACCGCCACCGTCGCCAGGCCGGGCCGGATGAGCGGGAAGACCAGCGCGACGAACATCCGCATGTCGCCGCAACCGTCCACCCGGGCCGACTCGAAGAGCTCCCGGGGCAGCGTGTCCAGGTACGCCTTGAGCAGGTACACCGCCAGCGACAGGCCCAGCCCGATGTACGGGATGATCAGGGCCAGCAGGGTGTCGTTGATGCCGATCGCGTTCAACAGGCTGCTCTGTGCCACGAAGTAGGACTGGACCGGCAGCAGGAGTCCCAGGGCCAGGAACACCAGGAAGAAGCCCCGGAACCGGAAGTTGAGCCGGCTCAGGGCAAAGGCGGCCATGGCGCCGAACACGAGGATCGCGGAGACCGCCACTGTGGTCACGATGATGCTGTTGCCGACGTACGTGCCGAACCCGCCCCGCTCCCACGCCGTGGCCAGCACCGACAGGTCGATGGACGTCGGCAGCGACCAGGGCGAGTCGAAGATCTGCTGCTGCGTCTTGAAGGCCGACATCACCATCCAGACCAGCGGCACGATGAAGGCCAGCGAGATGGTGGTCATCACCGCGTAGTACAGGGTGTTGGACGCCAGCCACCCCGCGCCGCGCGGGGACTGGCGTCGCGTGGCCGGGACGGGCGCCAGGGCGGGACGGGCGCCCCGGGCGGGACGGGCGCCCCGGGCGGGTTGGTGGGGATCTCAGTACTCAAGGTCCGACCCGCCTCCCCGCCGCAGCCTGGCGTAGACCAGGCCGATGCCGACGACGACCATGGTCATGATCACCGACATCGCCGCGCCGTAGCCCACCTCGTGATCCCGGAACACCACCGACACGACGTACGTCGTGATGATCTCGGTGGCGTGGTCCGGGCCGCCGTTGGTCATGACGTAGAACAGGTCGAAGGTCGCGAAGGCGCCGGTGACGCACAGCAGCACGGCCACCTCCGTCATGCCGCGCAGGAGGGGGACCTTGATCTTGAAGAACAGGTCCCTCTCGGACGCCCCGTCCAGCTCCGCGGCCTCCAGCAGGTGCTGCGGGACGCGCTGGAGGCCCGCGTAGAAGATGGCCATGTAGAAGCCGGCGTAGACCCAGCCGGACACCACGGACACCGCCAGCAGCGCGGTGCTGGGGTCACCCAGCCAGACGTGCTGCAGGTCCTCCCGGCCGATGGCGCCGAGGAACGAGTTGATCAGGCCCCCGTCGTCGCTGTAGATGAACGACCACAGCACCGCGATCACGACCATTGGGAGCATGACGGGGATGAAGAAGGTGATGCGGTACCAGCCGGTCCGCTTGCCCTTCACGGACACGAGGCCCGCGAGGGCGAAGCCGACGGCCACCTCCAGCACGAGGGTGGCCGCGATGTAGATGAACGTGTTGAGATAGGCCCCCCGGTAGACCTCGTCGCCGAAGGCGCGGACGAAGTTGTCGAGCCCGATGAACGTCAGCCGGTTGGTGCCCGTCCAGCTCGCGAAGCTGAGCCCGATGGTGCCGAGCAGCGGCAGGCCGACCACGAACGTGAAGAAGGCCACGGCAGGGCCAACGAGCACGTAGGGCGTCCAGCGGCTGCTCGGCTTCAACGCTCTTCCTTGCCGAAGGAGACGATGTGGGCTGGTCTATCGGGGCGCCAGGCCCTAGCTCTTCGGCAGCTGCTCCACGCGCTTCTGCGCTGCGTCCAGCGCCTCCTGCGGGGTCTTCAGGCCGCCGATGACCGCCGCCGCGGCCCCATAGAACTCGGCCGCCCGCTGGACGTCGAGGTTGTCCCCGGGCGTCACCTTGACGGGCGCGGTGCTGAGCAGCGTCGTCAGGGCCACCGTGTTCGGATCGGCCGTCACCCCGGCGAACGGGTCGATGGTCATGGGAGTCAGGCCCTCCTCGGCGAAGCGCTTGGACGCCTCGGGGGCAACAACGAACGCGAGGAAGTCCGTGGCGGCGTCGATATGCTCGCTCTTGGCATTGACGACGAAGCCCGTCGACACGCCCAGGACGCTCTTCGGATCGCCCGCCCCGGGGAAGGTCGGCATGTTGAAGTAGCCGAGCTCGAGGTCCGGGGCCTGGCTGAGCTGATCCGAGACCAGCCAGCTGCCGATGCCGATCATCGCGGCCTTGCCCGCCAGGAACTGGGCGGTCGCCTGGTCGTCGGGCAGGGCGTTCACGCCCTTGTTGATGTACCCGTTCTGGGCGAGCTCCTGCAGCTTCCCGAACGCGGTCACCATCTCCGGGGAGTTCATCGGCTGGTCGCCCTTGACGGCCGCCATGTAGGCGTCGTTGCCGACGGTTCGCTCGGCAAGGTGCGAGGCGATGCTGCCGATGGGCCACTTGTCCTTGTTGCCGTCGATGATCGGGGTGATCCCTGCCGCCTTTATCGCAGCGCACAGCGCCATGAACTCGTCCCACGTCGTGGGCGGAGTCCAGCTGTGCTCGGCGAACATCGCCTTGTTGTACCAGAACACGTTGGTGACATCCCCGGTCCAGGGGATCATGTACGTCTTGCCGTCGATGGCCATCCCGGCGTACGCAGCCGGGTCGAGGCGGCTCGTGAACCGCGGATCCGCGATTGCCGCGGTGAGGTCGGCGCCGTAGCCGTCGGCGACCTTCGTCGCGAGCCTGGCGCCCGGCCACTCGAAGTACACGTCCGGGGCGTTCCGTGACGTGAGGAGGTTGTTGAGCCCGATGGTCTCGTAGACGTCGTCCTCCTGGACGATGATCTCGACCGTTCGACCCGGGTACTTCGCTTCGTAGGCGGTCTTGAGCTCCGTGAAGATCCCGTCGACCGCGTCTCCGGTGGACCCGAAGGCGACGCGGATCGTGAACGGCTCGGTGCTGGCGGCCGACGGCGCGACGCTGGGGGCGGCCGACGCGGCGGGGCTGCCCGACGGCGCGACGGCGCTGGCCGACGGCGTGCTGCCACCCGAGGAGCAGCCGGCGAGCGCGGCGGCCAGGGCAACGACCGCGATCGCGGTCGTCATCCGGCGGGGGCGAGTTCCTTGCATGGTGCACCTCGTTCAGCGGGCCGTCGGACCGTGAGCACGTCCTCCGGCAGGAGTGGTTCGGGGGCTGTGTGCCTCCCTGGGGCGAGCACGTCGCGCCCGTGGCGTGACGTTGCTGACCGCTCGGCTTCGTCGGGTTCGGCGGTCGCAGCGATCAGTGTGTCATCCACGCACCCCCGGGAGGGACACGGCCACGCGCGATCGGGTGCGCAGTGACTGCACGCAGGCCTCCAGCGCCGCGGCGCCCAGCACGGGGTCCCGTGCCGGGTAGCGGGGTGGCGATCCGAACAGGACGGCCCGGGCCAGCCGGTCGGCCTGCAGCGTGTAGTGGTCGACGTCCGGGACCTGCTCGTGGCGGCGTTGCTCCCCGACCTGCACGCTGAACCCCTCGACGCCGGCTGCCGCGAAGAACGCGCTGGGCATCTCGATCCGGCCCCGGGAACCCAGGATCCGGAGGCTGTCCTCGTCGGCGGTCCACATCCCGCACTGCAGCAGGAGCGAGACGCCGTCCGGGAACTCCACCAGCGCGCAGGTCATCATGTCGACACCCGCGTGCGCGGCGGAGAGCTGCGCGTGCGCGGTCACCGCCACCGGCTCGCCGCCCAGCAGCGTCCGGGCGGCGTGCAGCACGTAGCAGCCCACGTCGTAGACCGCCCCGCTGCCGGGGTGTCCCGCGAAGATCGTGAGGCCGGGCTCGTCGCTGGCATCGAAGGTGAACGTTCCCGCGATGCTGCGAACCTCGCCGATCTCGCCCGACCGCACGACCTCGTGCAGCCGGTCGTAGCGGGGATGGTGGCCGTACATGAATGCCTCGGCCAGCACGACGCCGGCCGCGTCGGCTGCATCGACCATCTCCTGCGCCTGGTCCGCGGTGACCGCGAGCGGCTTCTCGCACAGGACGTGCTTGCCGGCGGCGACGGCGGCCAGCACCCACTCGTGGTGCAGGAAGTTGGGCAGCGGGATGTACACGGCATCGATGGCCGGATCGGCGAGCAGCTCGGCGTACGATCCGTAGGCGGTCGGGATCCCGAGCAGGCGGGCCTGGTCGCGGGCGCGGTCGAAGGTCCGGCTGGCGATGGCATCGACCTGGCCGTGCTCGGACCGGGCGATGGCCGGCACGACGGTCGCGGCGATGCCGGCCGTGCCCAGGACGCCCCAGCGCAGCCGCGGCGCCGTCACGCGTCCGGGCGCCATCCGCGCCCGGCGCCGCCCAGGTCCCGGCGCCGCCCCGGGTCCCGGCGCCGCCCCGCGGTCCGGCACCGTCATACGTCCACCCCCGTCCAGTCCAGGAAGACCCCGAGGTAGGTGGACCGGTCCTGCCGCAGTGCCTCGTAGACCTCGACCGCCTGGTCCGGCGTGAAGCGGTGCGACGCCAGGGCGTCGACGTCCATCCGGCCCGCGGCCACGTAGTCGAAGAAGAGGTCGGCCATCGCCGCCAGGGTCCACGGGTCGCGGAGGGTGGCGACCTCCGGGGCGGCCGATGCGTGGACGCCCAGCACGGCCACCGAGTCCGCGACGATTCGCGGCCCCAGCTGCTGGCGGCTGGGCATGGGCGTGTCGCCCAGCAGGACCACCCGGCCCAGCTGGCGCACCAGGCGCGTGGTGGGGGCCAGCACGGCGGGGTGGCCGGTGATGTCGAACGCGACATCGACCATGGCGCCCGCGGTGAGCTCGTGCACGACCTGGCGGGCCGCGCCAACCTCGGCGGCGATGGTGTCCGTGGCGCCCCCGGCGGCGGCGGCGGACAGGCGCGACGGGATCGTGTCGATCGCGATGATGCGGCGAGCGCCGGACAGGCGCAGGTACTGCACGACGAGCTGTCCCAGGACGCCCAGCCCCACGACGGCGGCGCTCTCCCCCAGCTGGACCTCGGCGCGCCGCACGCCCAGCTGGGTGGTGCACGCCAGGGAGGCCCAGCAGGCCTGCTCGTCGGTCACCTCGTCCGGCACGCGGATGCACTCGCCGGCCGGCACGACGAAGGCCGAGCTGTGGGGCGTGCTCGTCGCGACCCGGTCACCGACCCGGATGCCCTCGACCTCCGGACCGACGTCCACGACGCGGGAGGTCATGCTGTAGCCGGGCGCGAACGGGTACTGGACCCACTCCTCCCAGAACGTGTCCGGGTCGAACGTGCCGGCCAGGCAGAAGCTCTCCGTGCCGGTGCTGACCAGGGACGCCAGCGCCCGGCAGCGGACCTCGCCGGCCCCGGGCTCGCGGACGTCGGCCTCCTCCAGCGCGACGCTGCGTGCCTGCGGGAAGACGATGTTCAGCGATCTCACGGCTTCGCCCCGGCATCCAGCTGGCGCTGTGCGGACGCCAGGACCTCCAGGACGTCGCGTCCCATCTGCACGCTCGCCCGGTGGTCCCGCTGGCCCGTCCGGACCATGCCGGCAAGCGTCTCGGCGGCCACCGTCAGCGCCGTCATGGAGTCGACGTCGTCGATCGGCATCCGGGTGCGGCCCCGCGGGCCCCACAGCATCATCGTGAATCCGTCTGCGGCGTCGGGCGCGGAGAGGGTGAGGGTGCTCGTGCTGCTGACGCCACGCTCGTGGTGCAGGACGAGGTGGGTCACGTCGGGGGCGCCCAGCTCCGCGGCGACTCGCACCACCGGTCCAAGCGTGCGCCAGAGGTCCACCACGGCATGCGGTCCCACGTCCCACAGCCCGCCGTACCGACGACGCCAGGGGGTGTTGAACGGGTTCTCGTCCGTGAGGGCCGAACCCAGCCAGTACGCGTCGCCGCCGAGCCACGGGTGGGCGTCGCACTCCTCGAACCAGGCAACGACCGGCGGCGAGAAGAGGTGCGTGAAGAAGACCAGGGCCGCCACGCCGCTGGACTCCACGGCCTCCACCAGCTGGTCGCCGCTGGCCTCGTCGAGCGCCAGGGGCTTCTCCAGCAGCAGGTGCTTGCCGGCTGCCGCGGCCCGCAGCGCAAGGGCCGGCTGCACGTCCGGCGGAACCGCGAACGAGACCGCGTCGACCTGCGCGAGGAAGGCGTCGAAGTCGGCATGACCGACAGCGCCGTACCGCGCGGCGAGCACGGAGGCGGCCGCGGCGTCGCGCCCCCACACGGCGGCGAGGGTGGCGCCCGGGGCGGCCGCGATGCCCGCGGCGTGGGTCTCGCTCGCCCAGTAGCCGGTGCCCACGAGGCCGAACCGAAGGGTGGCGTTGTCGGGCATCGTCCTCATCCTCGTGGTCCGCGCGCCCGGGGTCGGGGGCGGCGCCTTCTCGCGCTGGTCAGCCGCACGCGTGCGATCGGGGAATTGTCGCGCAGGCGGGCCGCCAGCGGGCGGACCACCGGCACGCCGCCCGGCAGCCGGCAGTCCGGCAGCCGGACGCCCGGCAGCAGAACGCCCGGCAGCACGGCGTCCTGCAGCACGACGCCCTCACGAGCCGGCCACCCCGTCGCCCGCGTCGACCGCTGACCACCTGCCGGGTGGGAGCGCCGCGCCGGTCAGGTCGATCAGCGCCATCTCCAGGGCGTCGCCGAAGACGCGGACGCGTGCGCGCCGCAGCGCCTCGAGGTAGGGGAGGAGCTCGGCGGGGCCGTCCGCTTCCAGCCGTGCCGTCGCGGCCAGGTCCGCCATGCGCCGCAGCGCCTGCGCCCCGGTCCCGAACGCCTCGATCCACGGACGTCCCTCGTCCACGAGACCACGATTGGCCACCGGGCCCCGGAGCAGGTGGTGGGCGGCCTCCAGGAGTCGATCCGCCAGCGCCCCGAGCTCCACCGCGGCCGCGGGACCGTCGCCCTGCGCGGTGCGGAACCCGAACGACGCGAGGGCCCCGCTCACGATCGGCGCGTCGTCGGAGCACAGGCACGACGAGCGGACGTTGTCCGCGAACAGCGCGTAGGCGTCCACGTCCGCCTCACCCACGACATCGCGCAGTGCGGCCCGCCAGCTCGTCTCCGGGTCGTAGGTGACCGGCGATGCGAGGTAGTCCGCGATCGTCGCGAACGCGATCTTCGACGACTCGAACAGCTCCATGCCGTTGGCGATGATGCCGGTCGCGAAGCGCCACAGGTGCGGGTCGCGCCCGCGGTAGGGGCCGACGTGCAGCTCGTGCCCCATCGCCACGTCGTTGACGGGGTAGTTGTCCCAGTAGGTCGCGGGCCGCGCCGCCGAGCGCGCGAAGGTCGCCGCATCCGCCAGGTCGAGAGTCGCCGAGCAGATGGCCCGGCCGGACCAGAACAGGTCCACCCGCGGGTCGATCCCGTGCCCGAGCCTCGTGACGTAGTCCTCGTCCCCGTGTCCGCAGTACACGGTCGGACAGACCACGAGGTCCCTGCCGGGACCCAGGCGCTGGAACACGCGCCCGACGAGCGCGATGTGCGCCTCGACCAGGTCGCCGAACGCCGCCCGGTCCGGGGCGTGCTGCAGGTCGGGGGGGATGTCGTCCAGCAGCAGCCCGAAGCGGCGCACGCCCAGCCCGGCGATCGATTCGAACTTGGCGACGAGTGCGTCGGTGTCGGCCGTGCTGGAGTACTGGATCGAGAGGCCCGGCGAGAGGCAGTACACGACGTCGACGGCATGCCGGCCGCCGTGCTCCACGAGCTCGGCGAGGCGCGCCAGGTCCGGGCCTTCGTAGGCCATCCGCCACGCCCGGCGCACGAGCGGATCGTCCTTCGGCGCGTAGACGAAGGTGTTCATGCCCCGGGCGGCCATGAACTCGATCAGCTCCAGGCGCTGGGCGTGGGTCCACGGCCGGCCGTAGAAGCCCTCGATGATCCCGCGCACGGCGAAGGTCGGAGCGCCCGGCCCGGTCATCGCGGGGCCGTGCGCCCCGGTCACGGTGCGGCCGCCCGATGCCTGAACCCCGGGGCCTCCCGACTCGGTCATCGCGAGGCCTCCTGGTGCCCGTGCCGGGCATTTGCCGCGTCGCCGCCGGCGGTGTTGGCGCTCACGTACACGTCGGGAACGATCCCCCGGTCCAGCAGCAGCTGCACCGCCTCGGCCACCACGGCGTTGAGGATCGCGGCCCCCACGACGGTCGAGGTGGGGGCAACCGGCGTGTCCAGGCCTTCGATGTCGACGGCGGCATCCCCGACACGACCGCCGTTGTCGATCACGACGTCTGCGAGCTCGTGCAGGCGCGGGACGGCGCTTGCACGAGCTGCCGGCGATGTCGCGTGCCGGAGGCTGGTCACGGCGATCACGCGGGCTCCCGCCCGGCGCACGAGGTGCGCCAGCTCCGAGGTGACGGCGTTGCCGCCCGAGTTGGACGCGATGATCAGCACGTCACCCGGAGCCACCGGGTGGTCCTGCAACAGCGCCTCGGCCAGCCCCGGCAGGCGTTCCAGCGAGGTGCCCAGCTGCGCGCCGGCGTGGAGCATGAGGCCCTCGAACAGGATGGGGCGCACCTGGACCAGGCCGCCGGCGCGGTAGAACAGCTCCTCGGCCAGCATGTGCGAGTGGCCGGTCCCGAACGCGTGGACCTGGTGGCCCTGCTGGAGCGCGTCGGCCACCAGCTCGGCGGAGGCGCGGATGCTGGGCCACTCCTCGCCATCCAGCCGCTCGATCAGGCGCTGCACTTCCTCCAGGTAGCGCCGCCCCGGCGACGGCATCGTCTGGCTCATGCGGACCCTCCCTCGCTCCAGGTGTGAACCAGGTTCCCATAGGCGCCGGGGTCGCCGGACAGTCCCAGCTGGATTGCCCCGTCGAGCGCGGAGGCGTCCGCCGACCGGGGAACGATGGGCAGGCGCGTGTCGGCGAGGAGGTCCACGAGCCGCCGCCGGAGCTCGGTCCCCGACTCCAGGAGCCGGCCCCCCATCGCAAGCGGCACGCCGCCGGGGTCGCCGCCCGCCCACGCCGGCCGTTCGTCGCCGCCCGCCCACGCTGCCGCACGCTCGCCGCCCGCCCACGCCGCCCCGGCCCGCGCCACCAGCAGCAGCTCCCGGGATGCCTCGTCGACGATGCCGGATGCCACGGCGTCCCCGGCCTCGGCGGCCTGCAGCACGTCCGGGGCGAACCGGGCGATCGCGTTGACCGGGCGGTCGCCGGCGTGCAGCCGGACGTGGAGATCTGCCAGCGCACCGAAGCGACGTTGGGCCGGACCGGTCAGCGACGTGCCCGGACCCCGGCCATCGGCCGAGCGGAGGACCGCGCGCAGGCCACGGCTGCCGATCCAGAAGCCGCCCCCCTCGTCGCCGATCAGGTACCCGTGCCCGCCGATGATCCGCGGCATGCCGTGCTCCGGGAGCGCCAGGCACGCCACGCCGGTGCCGGCGACGATGCTGACTCCCCAGTCCAGCGACAGGGCCCCCGCGTGGGACGTGACGGCGTCGTCGGCCAGCCACACCTGCGCCGCTCCGACTGCCGCGCCGACGAGGCTGCACAGCCTGTCGCACCCGTCGGCAGCGGCGGGCGCGGTCGTCAGCCCCAGCACGATGCGCTCAACCGGACCGAAGCCGCCGCGGCGCCACCCCTCGATGACGGCGTTCGCAACGGCGGCGATGGAGTCGCCCTCCTGGTGGCTGACCCCGTCGACCTCCACGATGTGATCGCCCAGGGAGTGGCGCAGCCGGATGCCGGACTGACCACCGTCGACGCCCAGTACGCGTGGCAACGGGCTGCCGGGGATCACGCGGGTGTGGGCGAGGCGTCGCCGATGGGGGACACCGACGTCGGTCTTCGGAGGCACGCACACAGCGGCTGCCTGGTCGACGCTTCCTTCTCCGCCACGCCGGGAGTCTAGGCGTGCACGCCGCGGGATGGCAATCGATGGCCAGACCACTTCGAGGTCCCTTCCGATGCGCTCCACGAGGCCGCTCCAGGAAGCGGTAGTGTGGACGCCATGCTCCTCGTTCGGCCTGCCGCGCTCCACGACCTCCCGGGCGTCTACCGGGTCTGCCTGCTGACCGGCGACGCGGGGCAGGACGCGAGCGCGCAGTTCCGCAATCCCGACCTGCTCGGCCACGTCTTCGTGGGTCCGTACGTCGTGGGCCAGCCGGACCTTGCGCTCGTCGTCGTCGATCCCGAGGGCGTGGCCGGCTACTGCCTGGCCGCGCGCGACACGCGCGCCTTCGAGGCGTGGGCCGAGGCGGCCTGGTGGCCTTCGCTGCGCGATCAGTACGCGGTTCCGGATGCCGCTTCGCCGGATGCCGCCTCGCCGGACGCCGAGATCATCCGTCTGTTCTACTCGCCCCCGCGGGCGCCCGAGGAGGTCGTTGGCGAGTTCCCGGCCCACCTGCACATCGACCTCCTGGCCAGGGCGCGCGGCCAGGGCCTCGGCCGCGGGCTGGTCGAGCGACAGCTCCAGGGCCTCCGCCGTCAGGGCGCGCGCGGCGTGCACCTGGACGTCGCGCCCGGCAACGCGAACGCCATCGCGTTCTATCGCCACCTGGGCTTCACCGAGGTCGAGCGGCACGAGACCTCGATCCTGATGGGCCTGCGGCTGACCTGACCCACTTCAGGGATCGTCATCGCCTCGCAGCGCGGGCGCACGCTTCGGAGAGGGCGCGTTCTCCGCGACCGGGTTCAGGGCGGCTGCAGCTCCCGTGTGACGGATTACCGCACCTCTTGTGATCGCGGTCCTCGGGTCAGCCGTCTCACCGGCCGCAGATTCGCCCCCGTCAGCGCGATCCCGAGGCAGGCTTCGGGAGCTGGCGAGGGAGGTTCAAGATGAGACGCCGAATCCTCGCGACGGTGCTCCTGGCCGCGGTCGTGACCGGGTGTGGTCAGCCGGGGGCCGTCCGTCACGGTCACCCGCGCGTCGGCGTCACCCACCACCGGACACCGGTGCACCTCGTCTCCGGCCCGGCGCCAGCGCCGGCTCAGATCGGGCCGTCCAGCCCGATGGTCGTGTTCGACGAGATTCCGCAGTGGATCTGATCCCGCCTCGCGCCCCGGCTCCAGACGCCCCGGCGAGCGGAGCTGCAGGCGAGGTCGAAGAGCCGGCCTGGGGGCCGGCGACGGAGGACGAGACGATGTTCGAGGCACGTGGGCTGGGGCAGCTGTTCGGCTGGTGGCCGCGGGACGCGGCGAAGGAACGCCCGGTGCCGAAGGTCGAGGCGGAGCTGGAGCCCATCGAGTCGGGGGCGTGGGCGGCCTGGGCCCGCGAGCGCGAGCGCGAGCTCCCCGCCGCAGCGCCGGACCAGCGCCCACGGCCGACTCGCGAGCCGCCCCCCAGGCCGCTCTCGGCGAGCCGCCTCGTGATGTACGCCGCCGTCTACCCGCGCGGCTACGGGCTGCGGATGCGGATGTGAGCTGGAGGTCCGCTCGCCGGGGAGGCGCGGGAAGGCGCGGGAAGGCGGCGCTACGTGGCCCGCCGGCGCAGACCCTCGAGGTCGACGACGACGAGATGGCGCCGCTCGGCGGCGATCAGGCCCGCGCGCTCCAGCTGGGCGAGCGCCTTGTTGACTGCCTCGCGCGAGGACCCGACCCAGCCGGCGAGCTCCCGCTGGGAGATCGAGAGCTCGATCCGGATCCCGCCGTCGGCGGCCTCGCCGTAGTGCTCCGCGAGCTCGACGAGCCGGTGGGCGACCCGGCCGACGACGTCAAGGGCGACGAACTCCGCCCGCGTGCGGTCCGCGTCGCGCAGCCTGCCGACGACCGACCGGAGCAGCGCCAGGGCAAGGCCCGGCTGCGTCTCCAGCGCCGCCACGAACCGCTCCGCGACGACGACGAGCGCCTCACTGGGCGCGACGACGGTCACCCGAGCCAGGTGTGCCTCGCCGTCGATCGCTGCGAGCTCGCCCAGCACGTCCCCGGCGCCGCGGTAGCCCAGGATCGTCTCGTGGCCGTCTTCGGAGAACGACGAGACCTTGACCCGACCCGCGAGGAGCAGGATCACCCGGTTCGAGGCGTCGCCCTCCTCGAAGAGGACGGCGCCCGGGCGCAGCTTCAGCCGGCGGCCGCCCGCGAACGCTTCGTCGAGCGGACCACCGGGCAGGGCCGGCGTGTCTGCGCGCACCTGGGGTCGATCGTCAGCCACGTCGGGAGCATAGGGCGCCCGCGGGAGGCGTGATCGCCTTCGCCGGCGGGTCGGCGCCGATCGCTCGACGGCGCAGGGTCATCCGAGCCAGCCGCCAGCCTGCCTCACGGCGCACGCCACCAGTCCTCGATGTTCCAGGTTGGATAGGCCCAGGTCGCGCTGACGTTGTGCATCCGGGGCCCCCGGAGCAGGGCCGTCTTGACCTGGTAGATCGGGATCTCCGGGAAGCCGTTGGCCGGGTCGGTGGCGTACGCCTGGAAGACGCCCATCGCGTCGCGGATCGCCGTGAAGTCGACGGATGCCTCGATGGCGTCGAGGACGCGGTCGACGACCTCGCTCTCGACGCGCGACCAGTTCTCGTCGCCCTTCGGGGGACTGTGGTAGTAGTCGATGAAGACCGTGGGTGGCTCCTGGTAGGGGGGCCAGCCGACCAGGGCCACGTCGAACGTGCCGTAGTAGAAGTTGCAGGGCGTGTCAGCCTCGACCTGGCCGCCCGACGCCCACAGGTGCTCGGAAATCAACGGTGGCTCCAGCCTGATGCCCACCTCAAGGAGCTGCTTCCCGAGGAGCGTGAGAACGTCGATCCGGACCTGTCCGGGCATTCCCGGAGCCGCCTCGGTGCAGGCGCGGAACGTGAGCGGCTTGCCGTCCCTGGCGCGGACACCGTCGGGACCCCGGGCGAAGCCGGCGGCGTCCAGGATCGCGTCGGCCCTCGCCGGGTCGTACCCGTAGCAGGAGCCGGTGTCGGCGTGGTACCAGAGGAGCGCCGAGACGGGGTTGCAGACGGGGTCGACGGCGCCCGCCAGGACGCGGTCGGCGATCGTCTGCTTGTCGTACGCGTAGTGGAGAGCCTCCAGGACGGCGCCGGCGCCGGCCTCGCCCCAGGCTGCCACGAGCGCGGCCCTGTTCCAGATGGTCGACATCGAGACGGCCGCGTCGATCGCGTGCACCTGACCCGGGGGAAACGAGGCGACCTTGGGCAGGTCCGGGCTCATGAGATCCAGGGCCACGTCGAGCTCCCCGTCGGCGAACGCGGCGATCTCGGCGTCGGACGAGCGGTAGTACCGGATCACGACCGAGTCGAAGGGCGGCTCGCCCTTCCCGATCGTTGCCCAGAACTGCGGGTTGGGGACGAAGTGGATCTCCTTGCCCTCGGCCAGTCGCGCCGGCATGTAGGGGCCGCTGTAGACCCCCGACGCGACGTCGGTCGTGGGGTAGAGCTCGGCGATCTCCCGCCCCTTCACGTAGTGGGCGGGGAGGAGCGGGAACCATATGTGGAGGTAGTCCAGCGATGGCCGTACGAAGTGGGCGACGCAGCGCGGGCCGCTGCCGCCGTCCACGTCCTGGATTGGGGACCCGCCGGTGAGAAGAGCCTGGTAGTCGAGGTCCTCGCAGGTGATCGGCTGCCCGTCGGACCAGCGGGCGCCCGGGATGAGGTCGATCGTGACGTCCATGCCGCCGTCCGGCCGGAGGACGACGCCCCCGTTGTCGAGGGTCGGGACCTGCGTCGCCAGCCGGGGGACGTACCTGTCGTCAGGGGTCACCTCCCATAGGCTCAACAGCGCGAGGGGTCGCTCGACCCAGAGGCTCTGGAGCTGGCTCATCGGTGGTGGGGTGCCCCACGTGCCGATGGTGAGCGTGCCGCCGGAGTGCCCCACAGGCTCTGGCCGGTAGGTCGTCGCCGTGACGTCCACCGGTCTCGCGGCCGCCGGAGTCGCGGTCGGCGCGCCGGCGGCTCCCGGGGTGGGCTGGCGGCTCGCCGCAAGGCCGGTCGCCGTAGGACCGGCCGACGGGACGGGCGTCGCGCTGGCGCACCCCGAGCCGACGAGAACTCCGGCGACCAGCAGGGCCAGGAGGTGCCTCGGCATCGAACCCTCCGAACAGGCGAGGGAAGGGTTTCGGCGCTAGAGAACACCGCCGCGCGGCCGTCTCACGAGTGCTATCCGGCCCGTTTCGATCCCCGATCCGCGACCTTCGGCCCTCGCCAGACGGTGCTGCTCCCGGCATCGTCTCCTCACGCGGACGTGCCGACCCGGACCCACGTCCGCTGCGCGCGTGGGGTTGCCGTGCGCCGGGACAGCTTCGACGGGGGCATCGTGAGGTGAGCGCCGGCGCGCACGCCCGGACGCGCGGCTTCCTGTTCGCCGACCTGCGCGGCTACACCGAGTTCATCGAGACCCATGGCGACCGGGAGGCCGCCGAGCTCCTCGCGGTGTTCCGGCCCCTGGTCCGCGCGGTCCTCGTGGAGCACGAGTGGGCCGAGGTGCAGGCCGAGGGGGCCGAGGCCCGGACCCAGGGCGACAGCTTCTACCTCGTCTTCGCCTCGGTAGGGGCTGCGGTCCTGTGCGGCATCGACATCGTCCGGGCCGCCGGGGAAGCGACCGCAGCGAACCCCGGGCTCCCGATCCGGGTCGGCGTGGGAGTCCACGCGGGTGAGACCGTGGAGACCGCCGAGGGCCTGGTGGGCTCGGCGGTCAACATCGCGGCCCGGGTCTGCAGCGTGGCCAGGGCCGGCGAGGTGCTCGTCACCGACACTGTCCGGACGCTCACCCGAACATCCCTCGATGTCAGCTTCGAATCCCGCGGCTCGCCGCACCTCAAGGGCGTGGCCGAGCCGATCGCCCTGTTCGCGGTCCGGCCCGGCGCGGCCTACCCGGCGTCGACGAGCGCGCCGGCGCGGAACCCGTACAAGGGCCTGCGCCCGTTCGGGGAGCAGGACCAGGCCGACTTCTTCGGCCGCGCCGACCTCACCGCTCGCCTCGTCGATCGCCTGGGGCAGGTGGCGCGCGCGGGGCGCCTGCTCACCGTCGTCGGCCCCAGCGGCAGCGGCAAGTCGAGCGTTGTCCGGGCCGGGCTCATCCCGGCCCTGCGGGCAGGGGGGCTGACCGGCTCCGCGGCCTGGCGTATCGCGGTCATGCTGCCGGGAGCCCGCCCCTTCGAGGAGCTCGCCGCGGCCCTGGGCTCGGTCGCATCCGAGCCACCGGCCGGCCTGACCGAGGAGCTCGATCGAACAGGCGACATCGGACGGGCGGTCGCCCGGGTGCTGACGGGCGACGACAGCCGCCTGCTGCTCGTCGTCGACCAGTTCGAGGAGCTCTTCACCGTCACCCGGGATGGCGCCGTCCGCGAGCGCTTCCTCGAGGCGCTGGGCCGGGCCCTCGCAGGAGCCCGCGGCCGGATCCTCGCAGTGATCACGATGAGGGCGGACTTCCTGGACCGCCCGCTCCTCGTGCCCGAGTTCGGCGAGCTCGTCCGGGAGGGCCTCGAGGCGGTCACGCCCCTGACGCGCGCCGAGCTGGAAGAGGCGATCGCCCGGCCCGCAGCGGCCGTGGGCCTCGAGCTCGAGCCGGGTCTTGCGGCCGAGGTGATTGCCGACGTGGCGCGCCAGCCGGGAGCGCTGCCCCAGCTCCAGTACGCCCTGACCGAGCTCTTCGAGCGGAGCGACGGCCATCGCCTCGCGCGCGGTACCTATGCCGCCGTCGGCGGAGTCCTGGGGGCCCTGGGGCGCCGGGCCGAGGACACGTACGGCGCGCTCGATGCTGGCGACCGCGGGCTCGCCCGCCAGGCCTTCCTGCGCCTGGTCGTCCCGGGCGACGGTGCGGGCGCGACGGCGCGGCGAGTCCCGACGACGGAGCTGACCTCCCTGGCGGACGATCCGGCGCGCCTGGGCGAGGTCCTGGACGCGTTCGGTCATGGGCGCCTGCTCTCCTTCGACCGCGATGCGGTCAGCGGCGAGCCCACCGTGGAGATCGCCCACGAGGCCCTGCTCACGCGCTGGCCGCGCCTTGCCGGCTGGGTGGAGCAGGACCGCGCTGATCTATGGATGCGCCGCCGCCTCGAGGATGCCGCAGGGGAGTGGTCGCGCGCCGACCGCGACGCCAGCTTCCTGCTGGCCGGCAGCCGGCTCGACCTCTTCGAGGGCTGGGCGGCATCGACGGAGCTCGCGCTCACGGCCCTCGAGCATGCCTACCTCGAGGCGAGCGTCGCGGAGCGGCGCCGGGTGGCCGACGAGGCCAGGGCTCGGGCGGCCCACGAGCTGGCCCTGGAGCGCCGCGCGTCGACCCGCCTGCGCGCCCTCGTCGCCCTCTTCGCCACCGCGGCGCTCCTCGCCGTCGGGCTCGTGGTGGTCGTTGCCAGCCAGGCCCAGGGCGCCCGCGAGCAGGCGGCCGTCGCCGACGCTCGCGAGCTGGCCGCGGCGTCGAGCGCGAACCTCGGCGTTGACCCGTCCCTCAGCCTGCTGCTGGCGGTCGAATCCGCCCGGGCAACGGCGGACCGCGGCTACATGACCGAGGAGACGATGGACGCCCTCCACTGGGCGCTCCAGGCAGCCGCGGTGACCTACCCGGCGGGCGACGGCTCGTTCGCGGTGCGCGCGGGGCCGGACGGGCCGCGGGGCATCTCCCTCCTTCCCCCGGCTGAGCTCGTGACGCTCGCCGCCGGGCACTCCGACCGGACGCTCACCGACGAGGAGTGCCGGAGGTATCTCCACGTCGACGCCTGCCCCGCACGCGGCGACGCAGGGGTCGCGCCGGGCGACCTCGGGGTCCGCTCGGCATCCGGCGTCGTGCCCGTGAGCGCGTTGGCCGGCCAGGATCTCAACGGCACGCAGGTGCGGGTAGCTTCCGACCTGCCCGCCGACCTCGTGTCGCTCCTGCCCGAGCTGACGCAGGAAGGCATCGGGGTCGCCGTCGCCGTGGGCACCGTCGGACTGGGATCGCTGCCCGCCGGGGAGCTACCCGACCTCGCCCTCGTGTCCCGTCCCTACGACGTCGCGGCGCTTGCCCGGCAGGGACGGCTCATCGATCTTGGTGCCTTCGTCGACGCGGGCCAGCTGCGAACGGACCTCGGGAGTTACCTCGGGTCGCTCGGCACGCTCGACGCGGAGGGCACGTGGCCGGCGGGCTCGGGAACGCTCTACGGCGCGCCCGTGGCGGCGTCGCTGGGCGGCCTCATCTGGTACCCGAAGGCGGCGTTCGAGAAGGTCGGCTACGCGGTTCCGACCAGCTGGGACGAGCTCGTTGCCCTGAGCCGCCGGATGGTGGCCGACGGCCGCACGCCGTGGTGCCTCGGCGTCGAGGCCGGCCCGGAGTCGGGGGCGGCCGCCGCGGATTGGGTCGAGAGCCTCGTCCTGGGCGGATCCGGGCCCGCGGTCTACGAGGACTGGGCGGTCGGGGGCCTCGGGCAGGAGACGGGATCGGCCGTGCCGTTCTCCGACTTCCGCGTCCGCTCCGGCTTCGAGCGCTTCGGGAAGATCGCCCTCGGGGATGGCTTCGTCCTGGGTGGCCCGGGTTCGATCAGCCTGATCCCCGCGCGCCTTGCCGCATGGCCGGAGGTCAGCGAGTGGCCGGAGGTCAGCGACCGGGACCCGCCGTCGTGCTGGCTCACCCTCGGCAGCGGGGCCGATCGCCAGGGGTGGCCGGCGGGGCTCGCCGATGAGGCCGGCTGGTTCGCGCTCCCCGCGGTCGACCCCGCGTATGCCGGCGCCACCCGGGGCACGACGTACCTCGTCGTCGTCTTCCACGACCGGCCCGAGGTGCGCAGCCTCGTCGAGCACCTCCTCGGCCCGGGGTTCGCCGCCCGGCTCGCTGGGGCCGCGGCAGCGCCCGGCCTGCTGCCGGTCCGCGCGGTGGACCTGTCCGCGGTCCGCGACGCGGTCGACCGCGCGCAGGTGAGCCGTCTCCGGTCGGCGCTGCGGACCGGCGCCTTCCGCTCGGACGCCTCCGGGCTGATGTCGCCGCAGGTCGCCTCGGCATTCTCGACCGGGATGCTGACCTACCTGGCGCAGGGCGACGCGAGCCTCGACGACGTGCTCGGCGACCTCGCGGCGGGAGGGTCCGCAACCGCGCCGGCAGGTGGGGAGGACACGCTGCGGGCGGCCGTCACCTACGACGGCAGCACGTGCACGTACCGGGGACCGGCGGTCGTCCCCCTGGGCTCCCGCCTGACGGTCGACTTCTCGATCGCCCGCGCTGGGGGCGGCGGCACGCTGATCTTCGCGCCGGCGTGGGCCTACTTCACGTGGGCCGATGTGATCAAGGCCGAGGCCCGTCCTGCCGGGAGCGCCCCCAATGGCGGCGCCCTCGGGACCGCCTGGCCGTCCCTCCCCCTGTACACGGGGCCGAACACCGGGCCCGGCTTCCTGCAGGAGACCTCGGTGCCCGGCAAGCACACGTTCGTCCTGAAGGGCCCGTCGTTGGCGAACCGCTACCTCGTGGTCTGCACGGCCACCGACGCCAAGCACCCGGATGCCGCGACCCTGATCCGCCTCGAAGAACCCTGATCGTCACCGCGACACTGGGGCGCCTGTCCGCCACCCAGCGTGTGACGGAATACCGCTTCACGCGTGACGGCCCCCCTCGGGCCCAAGGCCCTGTCCGTCGCACAGTCCTCCTCGTCAGCGAGCCCTCAGTCGGGCACCGGGGCTGACGGGGAGGTCCGACATGAAGCGCACGATCCTTGCAGCCGTGGCGACTGGTCTCGTGGCGATGGCGATGCTCGGCGGGACGGCGGGCCCGCCCCGGCACCACTGCCTGACAGGGTCCTGCACCCCAGTACGGCCGGCCCTCGCAGCGCCGGCGGGAGGTGGGTCGGTGGGCCTGGCCACGTATGCGCTGGCCACGCCGACCATCGGCTCCGTCGACCTCCTCGACTGTGTCGGGTTCCCGGTCGGGTTCCCGATCTACCTGAGGGGTCTCCTCGGGGCCGGGTGGAGCATCGATCCCGGCTCGATCGCGGTCGACGTCCCGGCGCCCGGGTTCGCCCTGGCCTGACCGGCGGGGTCGCGCCCGGCCGGCGCCGGTCCGGGCCGATGGGCCCGCGTCCAGCCACGCCGCCGCCGCGCCGCGTGGCACGATCAGGGAGTGTCGCCGGCGCGAGCGCCCACCAGGGCGCGTCGCCCGCCGGGAGGGCCGGCACCGTGCGGGAGCGCGGTAGAATGCCGCCTGTCGGCGTCCCGCGGGTTCCCTGGGCGGGTGCTCACTTGTGGCCGTGACTCAGCCGAGACAGCGCGACAGCCCCCCGGCGCTCTCGGGCGCGTTCGTCCCGGCGCTCGGCGTCGTGCTCACGATCGTGCTCGCCCTGTCAGCTGCGTTCGGCGCGCCGGTCGGGGCCGCCGGTCCCTCTCCCACGCCGGATGCCTCGGCGGCGCCGGCCGGCCCGCCGGTGGATCTGACCGGCCACTGGGCGTCGGCAGACCTCGGGTCCATCGACCTGGTCCAGCGCGGGACGACGCTGACCGGCACGTCGCCGGAGGGCGTGATCATCCGGGGAACCATCACGGGCTGGCGCGCCACGTTCACCTTCTGGCACGGCCCGTCGTTCGCTAAATGCGACAAGGAGGACCGTGGCACGGGGACCCTGGGCGCCAGCTCTGACGGTCGTCTCATCACCGTCACCTGGAAGTCGGAGGCGAACGGAGGCAAGTTCAACGGCACCCTGACAGCCGTGCGGGTCGTCCCGATCACTGGCGGACCGCAGCCGGGTGGCGAACCGGCCCCGGGCGGCGAACCGGCCCCGGGCGGCGAACCGGCCCCGGGGAGCGATGAACCGGGGGCCGCCACCACCGAGGGCGCCTTCGCCGGGTTGGTGGCCACCGCGGGCGACGCGATCCAGGCGGCAGCTGACTACCTCGCCGCGCTCGACGCGGCCGCGCTCGACGCCGATCAGGCGTCGGCCGCGGAGCTGGCGGCCGACGAGGCCAACCTGAACCTGTACCAGGCCGGGATGAACCTGCTGGAGAGCTCGCCGGCGCTCGAGGCGGCGAACTTTCTGTCGCTCCTGGTGGCGTCCCTCAAGGAGCAGTACGAGCGTTACGACCAGGCGGCCGAGCAGGCGCAGAAGGCCACAACCGATGCGGAGTACGCGCTCCAGCAGGCGAGCAATGCGGCCGTCGCTTCCCGGCAGGACGTGAGCTTCTACGAGCACTGGATGAACCAGGCCCAGGCGGAGGCGAGCAGCACCGACCAGAAGGTCATCGAGGCCTCGACAATCCTCGACCGCGCACGGGCGGCCGCGAGCGACGCCACGGAGACCGCGAACGCGGCCCAGGCTCGCCTGGAGGCGGCGCAGCAGGCACGCCTCGCCGCCGAGCAGCAGCTCGCCGGGGCGGGCCAGAGCTCGGCGCTCCAGGCGGCGCTCGCGACGGCGGTTGCCGCCGAGAGCGCCGCTTCGACCGATTACCAGGCTGCTGAGGACCGGCTCGAGGAGATCCAGGGGATCGTCGCGCAGGACGTCGTGGCCTACAAGAGCCTGGTCCTGGATGCGGAGGAGCGCGCCGCGCGGGCGGCGTTTGCCGAGGCCGGCTATCGGAAGGCGCTCGCGGCAGTCCCGGTTGCAGCCCTCGCGCTGTCGAATGCCAAGACGGACTACTTCGCCAAGTCGATCCTCGCGCACACCATGACGGACCTCGCGCGGCAGACCTACGTCAGCTACGACCAGGCCTACTGGGCCGCTCGGCACGCCTGGGAGAAGGTGAAGAGCGAGGCCGCCCCGCCTTGATCGGCACAGGAGGGGCCGCCGCCGCGGCAGCCGCCCGCGCCGGGACGCCCGCCCACGCCGGGACGCCCGCCGGCTCCCGGAGACGACCGTCGCCGGCCGCGCCGCCGCGTCATGATGGACTCGACGCGTCCGCCCATCCACCGCGTCCGCCCGCCCCACGCCCACCGCTCCGGAGTCCCGCCCGATGACCTACGTGCCCGCACGCGATCGTTACGACGCCATGCCCTACCGCCTCTGCGGGCACAGCGGCCTCCAGCTCCCGGCCATCTCCCTGGGGCTCTGGCACAACTTCGGTGACACGACACCGCTGGCGAAGCAGCGGGCGATGGTCCACACCGCCTTCGACCTGGGCATCACCCACTTCGACCTGGCCAACAACTACGGCCCGCCCTACGGCACGGCCGAGGTCAACTTCGGCCGGATCCTGCGCGAGGACCTGGCCGCCCACCGTGACGAGCTGGTCATCTCCAGCAAGGCCGGCTGGGACATGTGGCCGGGCCCGTACGGCCAGGGCGGCGGCTCGCGCAAGTACCTGCTGGCCAGCCTGGACCAGAGCCTGCGCCGGGTGGGCGTCGAGTACTTCGACATCTTCTACTCGCACCGCTTCGACGCCGACACCCCGCTCGAGGAGACGATGGGCGCGCTGGCGAGCGCGATCCGCCAGGGCAAGGCGCTGTACGTCGGGATCTCCTCGTACTCGGCGGGCAAGACGCGCGAGGCGGCCGCGATCCTGCGCGCCGAGGGCGTCCCGCTCCTCATTCACCAGCCCAGCTACAACCTGTTCAACCGCTGGGTGGAGCCGGACCTGCTCGACGCGCTGGAAGAGGTCGGCGCCGGGATGATCGCGTTCACGGCGCTGGCCCAGGGCCTGCTCACCGACAAGTACCTCGACGGGATCCCCGCCGACGCCCGGGTCAACCGTCCCGGCGGCGACTCCTTCGAGCGGCGGATGCTCTCCGAGGAGAACCTGGCGCGCGTCCGGGGGCTGAACGAGATCGCCCGGCGGCGCGGCCAGTCGCTGGCCCAGATGGCGCTTGCCTGGGTGCTCCGCGACCCGCGGGTCACGACGACGCTGATCGGCGCGAGCTCCCCGGAGCAGATCACGGAGAACGTCGCGGCGCTGGCGAACCTGGCGTTCTCCGCGGAGGAGCTCGCCGAGATCGACTTGTTCGCCGTCGAGGGCGGTGTCAATCTCTGGGAGAAGCCAAGCACGGACCAGCGGATCTAGCGCCGGGCCGCGGGACGGATCGCCGTCCGGCGCCGCGCCGGTTGGCGACACGGACCCGGGCGCGACCGCCCGGCATTCGACGGTCAGACAACAGGGGCAGGGGATGACCAGCGACCGCCACCTCACCTTCGGCTTCCCGCGCATGTACAACGAGCCCGGCGAGCGGCGCGCCTTCCTGCCGCCGCTCATGGGCCTGCTCGCGGCCACCCAGGCCGACGTGTACGTCGAGGCCGGGGCCGGGTCCGGCATGGGCATCTCCGACGATGACTACCGGGCCGTGTCGCCGCGCGTGCACATCGTCGACGAGGCCACGGCCTATCGCCAGGACGTCGTCGTGGTGCTGCGGGCGCCGGAAGGGCGCTACGAGCTGCTCCGGCCCGGCGCGATCCTCCTCTCGATGCTCCACTTCACCACGCGGCCAGAACGCGTGGAGCTGCTGCACAGCCTGGGCATCGAGGCCATCGCGCTCGACATGGTCACCGGGGACGACGGGCGGCGCCTGGTCCAGAACCTCCGCGACGTGGCGCGCAATGGCCTGGCCGCGGCCTTCGACGCCCTCGAGCGGCGCTGGCCGCCGCTGCTCTCGCCCGCCCGCCCGCCGGTCAGCGTCACGATC
Source organism: uncultured Chloroflexia bacterium (assembly GCA_963810065.1). GTDB lineage: Bacteria > Chloroflexota > Limnocylindria > Limnocylindrales > CSP1-4 > CTSoil-043. Next base: position 786,570 of record CAWELX010000007.1, read on the forward strand.
CTGGGCGCCGGCGGAGTTGGCAAGCACGCCATCGAGTGGGCCGCCAAGTGCGGCGACGAGGCGCGCAACGAGCGGTTCGTCCGCGAGGGCCTGCCCGGGGTCGAGGTCGTCGTGGCCGAGCAGAACCTGGCCGGCAACGAGGCCTACTTCCGGCACCGCCTGGCCCTGACCGACATCCTCGTCGACGCCACGGCGCGGCGTGACACGTCGCGTCCCCTGTTCCCCAACGCCTGGCTGGGCTTCCTGCCCCACCACGCGGTCGTCTGCGACCTGGCGGTGGACCCGTACCTGCTGGACGATGACCCGCCGGTCGTGCGCGGGATCGAGGGCATCCCCCAGGGCAACCTGGACCAGTGGGAGTTCGGCCCGGACGACCCCGCCTGGGACCGCCTGCCCCCCGAGATCCCGACCGCCCAGCGGCGCACGGTCGTCTCCTGCTACTCGTGGCCGGGCGTCCAGCCGCAGGCCTGCATGGTGGCCTACGGCTCGCAGGTGACACCGCTCCTCAAGACGCTCATCTGGTACGGCGGGCTGCCGGCGATCGGGCCCGACGTCTCGTTCCATGGGCGGGCGCTCTGGCGCGCCAGCCTGCGCCACTTCCTGGGCGACCAGTGACCTACCGGATCGGTGCATCCAGACGAACAGACTCCCGGCACCCGCGTCCGCATCGGGGGCCGCGAGCACGCAGGAGAGGAGCGCCCACGCCGTGGCAGACGACCTTCAGGACCTGATCCGGGAGCTGACCGAGACCGGCCGTGACGCCGTCGGTCGAGGGCTCGCCCTCGCGTCGGCCGGGAACCTGTCCGCCCGACGGCCGGGGGCCGACGAGTTTGTCGTGACGGCCACGGGCACGTGGCTCGACCGCCTGGCCGTCGGGGACTTCACGGTCATGGGTCTCGACGGCGAGATCCGGCGCGGCAACCCGCGGCCTTCGAGCGAGTGGAAGCTCCACCAGCGGACCTACCACGTGCGGCCGGACGTGAACGCCGTGATCCACCTCCATCCGCAGACGGCGGTGCTCCTGGATGCGCTCGGCCATTCGGTGCGCCTGATCACGGCGGACCAGGCGCTGTACCTCGGGAAGGTCGCCCGGACCCCATATGCCCCCAACGGCTCGGACGAGCTGGCCGACACCGCGGCCGAGGCCTCGCGGGACTGCAATGCCGTGATCCTTGCCTTCCACGGCTCCTCGACGCTCGGCGACACGATCGAGATGGCCTACCGCCGGGCGCTGAACCTCGAGGACGCGGCCGCCAACACGTTCCGCTGCCTCCAGCTCGGCAACACGGACCTGACGTTCCCGCCCGGGGAGCTCGATCGGCTGCATCACGCCTGAGACGCGGAACGAGCCGGCGCAACAGGGCGCTGCCCCGGGAGCCCGTCCAGAACGGCCATCAGGCCCTCCTGCTAGCATCAACCCGTGGACCAGCGAGCGGGGAAGCCCGGGATCACCAGCCGCGTCCGGGTCGAGTACGCGCAGCCCGCCGCCGACGGCTCTGAGCGCCTCGCGCGGGCGTGGGCGCGCGTGCCCCTGATCCCGACGCCCGCCCAGCGCGCCGAGCAGATGGCCCGCGCGGCCGAGCTCCTGCTGGCCAAGGATGCCGTCCTCGTCGCCCACTTCTACGTGGACGGCGACATCCAGGACCTGGCCCTCCGGACCGGCGGGATCGTCGCCGACTCGCTGGAGATGGCCCGCTTCGGGCGCGACCACCAGGCCCGGACGCTGGTCGTGGCCGGCGTGCGATTCATGGGCGAGACGGCGAAGATCCTGAGCCCGAACAAGCGGGTCCTGGTGCCGGATCTCGACGCGACCTGCTCGCTGGACCTGGGCTGCCCGCCCGACGAGTTCGCGACCTTCTGCGACGCCAACCCCGACCGGACCGTCGTGGTCTACGCCAACACGAGCGCCGCCGTGAAGGCGCGCGCCGACTGGATCGTGACCAGCTCCTGTGCCCTCGCGATCGTGCGTCACCTCGCGGATGCGGGCGAGAAGATCCTGTGGGCGCCCGATCGGCACCTCGGCGCCTACATCGCCCGCGAGACCGGGGCCGACATGATGATGTGGAACGGCGCCTGCGTCGTCCACGAGGAGTTCAAGGGGATCGAGCTGACGCTCCTGCGCGAGGAGCACCCCGACGCGCCGGTCCTTGTCCACCCCGAATCCCCGGCGAGCGTGGTCGCCCAGGCGGACGTCGTCGGCTCGACGTCGCAGCTCCTCAAGGCGGTCGTCGAGGGCGACGCGCGCGAGTACATCGTGGCCACCGACAGCGGCATCTTCCACCGGATGCGCCAGCTGGCGCCCGGCAAGACCCTCATCGAGGCACCGACGGCGGGTGACAGCGCCACCTGCAAGAGCTGTGCCCACTGCCCGTGGATGGCGATGAACGCGGTCCCGGGCGTGATCGCCTGCCTGGAGCGGGGGAGCGGAGAGGTGCTGGTGCCGGAGCCGACGCGCGCGCGCGCGCTCGTCTCCATCGAGCGGATGCTGGCCTTCGTGGCGGCGAACCCGGATAGCGTCGTCCTGCCGCCGCACGGCTTCGTGCCGCACCTCGGCTCCGCGTAGGGCGGGGCCGGGCGGCATGGACTCATCCGAAGCGCCGAGCCACGACCCGTCGGCCGCCGAGGAGCCGCGCGACGGCGCGCCGAGCTACGACCCGCCGGCCGCCAACGAGACGCCCGAGGAGGCGCGTGCCCGCAACGTACGCGACGCGCTGCGCGAGGACGTCGGCACCGGCGACTGGACCGCCCAGCTCGTCCCGCACGGCCCGGTCACGGCGCGCGTCCTGGTCCGCGAGCCGGCGGTGCTGTGTGGCCGTGACTGGTTCGCGGCCTGCGTGCTCGCGCTCGATCCGGCCGCAGCGATCGCCTGGCGCTATGACGAGGGCGCCGACATGGCGGCCGACACGATCGTCTGCGAGGTGACCGGCGACGCCCGCGCGCTCCTTTCGGCCGAGCGCCCGGCGCTGAACTTCCTGCAGCTGCTCTCGGGCACGGCCACGATCACGCGGCGCCACGTGCGCGCGATCGAGGGCGCCTCGCCGAACCCCCGGGGCTGCGCGGTCCTCGACACGCGCAAGACGGTCCCGGGCCTGCGCCTGGCGCAGAAGTACGCGGTCCGCGTGGGCGGGGGCAGGAACCAGCGGATCGCCCTGTGGGACGGGATCCTCATCAAGGAGAACCACGTTGCCGCGGCCGGCGGCGTCGCCGCCGCGCTCGCCGGCGCGCACGCCCTCCGGGCAGGCGTCGACGTCCAGGTCGAGGTCGAGACGCTGGACCAGCTGCGCGAGGCGCTCTCCGTCGGCGCCACGAGCGTGCTGCTCGACAACTTCACGCTCGATGGCATCCGCGAGGCGGTGGCGATCACCGCCGGTCGGGCGCTGCTCGAGGTATCTGGCGGGGTTCAGTTCGACGAGCTCGCCGCGATCGCCGCCACGGGCGTGGACCGGATCTCCATCGGCGCCCTCACGAAGAACGTGCGCGCCGTCGACTTCTCGATGCGGATCGTCTAGGCCCGGCGCCGCGCACTCGGCCTCGCGCGCCGCCCCGCGCGCGGCCGCCGCCCTGCGGCGCGGCCGCCGCTCCGCGCGGCCGCCGCCCCGCGCGGCCGCCGCCGCGTGCTCACCCCGCCGCCACCGATCTTCGTCTGGCCTGCGCCCACGGGAGGCGGCGGAATGGCCGGTCGTTGATCCGTCCCATGATGTCCAACGACGGCATCGCGGTGCGGGCCGCCCGCAGGCACCGCCTTCACCGCCCACCAGGGAGCGGCGGCCCGCGTGTGCGCGCGCACCCGAGTCCCGTGTCGTGCGTGCTTCGAGGCCAGAACCGCGCGCACCCTCGATCGGGGTCGTCGATCGGCCCGTTGGGCGTCATAGGACGGGTATCGCGGGTGGCTTCGGCCCGAACGGTGGAGATGCTGGCATCTGCACCCGGGTCCATCCCCGCGGCAGATCCCCGGAGCGGTGAGTGGTTCCCCGGCGCCCAGCCCTCGGACCCGGTCCAGATCCCAGGCTCGTCCGCCGCGCCCGACGTCCGAGGCCCGCCCACGGCCGCGGCGCCCGCGATCAGGCCTGCGTGTCGCGGATCAGCACCGTGGGCAGTGTGGCCGGGTACGTGGTCGGGTAGTCGCGGCTGTAGTGCAGGCCGCGGCTCTCGTGGCGCGACAGGGCCGAGCGGACCACGAGGTCGGCGCAGTCCACCAGGTTGCGCAGCTCCAGGAGGTCGCGGTTGACCCGGAAGCTCGCGTAGTACTCGTCAATCTCGCCGCGGAGCAGCTCGATGCGGCGGAGCGCCCGGTCGAGCCGCTTCGTCGTCCGGACGATGCCGACGTAGTTCCACATGAACAGGCGGAGCTCGTCCCAGTTGTGCGAGATGACCACCTGCTCGTCGGCGTTCTCGACGCGGCTCTCGTCCCAGGCCGGCAGGGCCGGCAGCGGGCCCGGCGCGTCGGCGTCGATCCGCGCCGCGCAGCTGCGCCCGACCACGACGCACTCCAGGAGCGAGTTGCTGGCCAGCCGGTTGGCCCCGTGCAGGCCGGTGTAGGTGGTCTCGCCCACCCCGAAAAGCCCCGGGAGGTCGGTCCGGCCCTCCAGGTCGGTGACCACCCCGCCGCAGGTGTAGTGCGCGGCGGGCACCACCGGGATCGGCTCGCGGGCGATGTCGATGCCGGCCTTCAGGCACCCTTCGCGGACGGTCGGGAAGTGCTCCTCGAGGAACGCCTCTCCGAGGTGCGTGGCGTCCAGCCAGACGTAGTCCAGGCCGTGCTTCTTCATCTCGAAGTCGATTGCGCGGGCCACGATGTCACGCGGCGCCAGCTCCAGACGAGGGTCGTGCGCGGCCATGAAGCGCGTGCCGTCGGGCAGCTTGAGCTGGGCCCCCTCGCCGCGGAGGGCCTCCGTGATCAGGAAGCTGCGCTCCTGCGGGTGGTACAGGCAGGTGGGGTGGAACTGGATGAACTCCATGTTCCCGATTCGGCAGCCGGCGCGCCAGGCCATGGCGATCCCGTCACCGGTGGACGTGTCGGGGTTCGTCGTGTAGCGGTAGACCTTGCCCACGCCGCCCGTGGCCAGCACGACGGCCGTCGCCGGCAGCGTCTCCACGCGCTGGTTGTCGATGTCCAGCGCGTAGACGCCGTAGCAGCGGGTCGGCTCATCGCGCCGAAGATGCCGCGACGTCACGAGGTCCACGGCCATCCAGCGCTCGCGCAGCGTGATGCTGGGGTGGCGGCGCACGCGCTGGAGGAGCGTCTCGTGGATCGCCTTCCCGGTGGCGTCGGCTGCGTGGGCAATGCGTCGGACCGCGTGTCCGCCCTCGCGGGTCAGGTGCAGCCCGAGCGGCCCGTCGGGGTCCGTCGTGAACGGCACACCCTGTTCGACCAGCCATTCGATGGCCTCTGCGCTGTGCTCGGCGATGAACCGCGCGGCGTGCTCGTCGACGAGGCCCGCCCCGGCGTCCTGCGTGTCGCGTACGTGCAGGTCCACGCTGTCGTCGTCGCCCAGCACGCCCACGATGCCGCCCTGGGCCCAGGCCGTGGCCGCTTCGTCGAGGCCGCGCTTCGCCAGCACGACGACCGGGTGCCGGTCGGCGAGGCGAAGGGCGACGGTCAGGCCGGCGAGGCCGGCCCCGACGATGACGACAGGGGCACCCGGTAGGGGAGCGTCCGCGGCTGCAGGTTCGGGCGCGCCGGACAACAGGGGGCTCATGCGGGGGATTCTATGCCCCGCCGCCCGACACCGGAGATTCGCGGCACGTGGCCCTCAACCGGCGTTGCCGGAGCCCGCGGCTCAGGGAGCCGGTGTCGGCGGGTCGATTGGCGCCGGCGTGGGTTCGGGCGTCGGCGCCGGCGTCGGCGGCAGGACGACGATCGGCGTTGGTGTGGGCGTGGGGCGCGGCGTTGGCTTCGGGGTGGGCTTCGGGGTCGCGACCGGCCGAGGCGTGGGGCGCGGCGTGGGGCGCGGCGTGGGGGCCGGCGTCGCCGCCGCCGGGCGCCGCGTCGGCCGCGGGGTGGGTGCCGGCGTCGGCGCGGCGCCGGTGATGCTGGTCGGCGAGGGGGTGGCCGGCAGGTCGGCGATCACGCCCGGGTCCGGCGACGGCGAGTCCAGCGGTCCGATCGAGGGCGGGATCACCGGCGCCAGGGAGGCCGGCGCCGCTCCCGGAACGCTCGACGGCTGCAGGCTCGGCGCGCCGGTGGGCGTCACGCTGGGCGCGTTGGAGGGACCCGGAGAGAATGCGATGACGGCCGCCGGGTAGGCGCCGTCCCCGGGCGGCGGCGCCGGCCGGCTGATGGCCGCGAGCACGGTGACCGCGATCACGAGCACTCCGCCGAGTGCCAGGAATGCCGAAACGCCGTGGGCAACGTGGATGCGCGACGCACGGGCGGTCCATCCGACGGCCGGGTTCCGTCGCCTGGCGGATCCGTGGGAGGATCCATGGGCCCGCGGTGGCGCTGCGAAGGCCGCGGCGATCGTGCGGGCGACCGCGCCAGAACCGGCGCCTGCGCCTGCGACCGCGCCCGAACCGGCGACCGTTGCGGCTCCGGTGATGACGTCCGGGCCGGCCATCGACCCGGCCTCGTCACCCCGGTCGGGGAGCTGGCGGAGCAGCTCCGGGACGCCGAACATCACCGCGAGCCGACGGACCGCCACCGCCTCGATGGCACCCAGCTCGCGCGCGTCCTCCTCGCGCCGGCGCCGGCGTGAGGCCGGCGAGACGTTCGTGAGGACGTTGCCGACATCCCATCCAAGGGCCATGCACGACTCCAGCAGACACCCGATCTCCACCGGTGCATGGACGCACCGGGTCGGGCCGGAAGGGTGGTCTCGTGAGCGGGGGACCGCAATAGGTACGTCTCCGTAGTGGCGGTCGCGGCGACGCGTGCCGCCCGTCGCGGTGGCCGCGCCCCTGCCAGGCCGTGGCCAGCCACGTCGGCGGAGCGCGTTCGCATCGCCCCCCGCCCGGCGCCACACGGGGTCGCCGACCGTCCGCCCTGCTGCGCGGCGCGCCGTGGACGAGCGCGACGGCCCTGGACGCGAAACGGACCCGGGCCGCCCGAGAAAGGGAGAAGGCGGCGCGGGTCCAGTCTCGCTGCCTGGTGACCGGGAGGAGTTCGGTCGTCCGGCGGTGTGAGGAGCCTCGGGGAGGAGGCCGAGCTCCGTGATCCAGATTCAGCCACGCGCTCCTGAAGAGTTCCTGAACTGGAGATGTCAGTTCGCCCATGCACCGGCGCTCGGCTGAAGCCGTCGGCCCTGCCCTGGCGGAAGTCCCACCCGCCGATCGCCGGTGCCAAGCGATGTGGGCGCTCCCGGCCCTGCCCTCGCGGAGGTCCCGCCCGTGGTCGCCAGAATCGGGCCGCGCGGCGGCGCCGGGCGCGTCCGCGAACCGGCGGTGCAGCCGGCGCTGGTATGGTGCGCAGGTGGAGCGCGTGACGATGGAGGAGCATGCGGCGCCGCCCCGGCGCCTGCGCGCCCGATGGCTGGGCCGGGTGGCGTATCGCGACGCGTGGGCGCTGCAGCAGGCGCTGGCTGCGGCGCGCGCGGACGGCATCCTCGACGAGGACCAGCTGCTCCTCGTGGAGCACGACCCGGTCCTGACACTCGGCCGCAACGCCGCCGCTGAGCACGTCCTGGCGCTGCCGGACCTGCTCGCGGCACGCGGGATCGAGGTCGTCCGCGTCGAGCGTGGCGGCGAGGTCACGTATCACGGCCCGGGCCAGCTCGTCGCGTACCCGATCGTGGCCCTCGCGTCGCCGGGTACCGGTTCCTGGTCGCCGGGTGCCGATCCAGGGCGGGCCGGCGGCGGCACCGGGCCACCAGGCGCCGGCTCCCGGGTGTCGGGATCGCGACCCATCGGTGTCCGAGCCTTCGTGGAGGCCCTGGAGGGGGCCATGGCCGACACCTGCGCGGCAGCCGGGATCGTCGCCGGGCCGCGGACCGGGCACCCGGGTTGCTGGATCGGCGCCGACACGCCGCTCCCGCGCAAGATCGGGGCGCTCGGCATCCGGGTCGCGCGCGGCGTGAGCTTCCATGGCATCGCCCTGAACGTGACCACGAACCTCGCCGATTTCGATCTCATCGATCCATGTGGCATGCCGGGCCTGCGCTCGACGTCGATTGCGCGGGAGCTCGAGCGAGCCGGCCTGCAGGCGCAGGACGGCCTGCCGGCCGCGGACATGACTCCCACCACCGAAAGCGTTGCGCGGGCGGCGGCCACCTTCGGCCCCGCCCTCGCGAACCGGCTTGGGTCTGAGCTCGTGGGCGACCTGCCGCCCGCCGCCGACACCGCCTCGGAGCGCCGGTCGCTCGAGAGCATCGGCGGCCGACTCGACGCCGCCGATCCGCCCGCCCCAGCCGCACCGCCCGCCCCAGCCGCTCCGCCCGCCCCAGCCGCACCGCCCGCCGCCGCAGCACCACCCGCCACCCGGGCGGGAGCCCGCTGATGGCCGCCGGGCTCTTCGAGCTGCGGCGCGACGCCATCACCGGCTGGTGGGTGGCCACGCTCGTCGACCGAGAGTTCGACCGCGAGCGATTCGTGACGCACGCGGAGCCCGTCGACGATCACGGTGACTGCTTCAACTGCCGGCTCCCACCCGGCGACGGCGTCCGCACCCGGATCCTCAAGGACTTCGCGTTCCGGACGGTCGGCACGGAGGCCGAGGCGCGCGAGCAGGAGAAGAGCGTCACCCAGATCGCCCTGAGCCAGGCCCGGGCTGCCGGAAGCTGGCGGACGATCGTGGCTCCACCGGGCGAGCACCGGGCCCTCCACTCGGTGGGGACCGGGCTCATCGCCGAGCTCCTCACGGCCGCCCGCGACGCCCTCGCCGAGGCGTCGCGGGCGGGCCAGACCTCGTACCTGCAGGTGCTCCAGAACTGGGGCCGCCAGGCGGGCGCCCGGACGAACCACCTGTGCCTGGACCTGTACGACCTCCCCCAGATCCCGCACGAGGTCGCCGAGGAGATCGGTGGCGCGGCCCGCTTCGTCATCCGCGAGAGCGAGTGCCCGTACTGTCGCGCCGTCCGCGTCGAGCGCGAGCGCGGCAGCCGCTTCATCTGGGAGGACACCGCGTCCGTCGCGTTCGCCCCCTTTGCCTCGCGCTCGCCGTTCGAGGTGTGGATCGTGCCGCGACGACACCAGGCCGATTTCGGGCGGGCGACCGACGCCGACATCGCGTCGACGGCCGAGGGCCTCCGCCAGGTCCTCGGCCGCCTGGACCTGCTGGGCGGGCCGCCGTACAACCTGGTCCTGCACACGGCGCCGGTCGCCGGGCAGGTGGATGCCACGTATCACTGGCACTGGGAGATCCACCCCCGCCTCCGCGAGATCGCCGGCCTGGAGCTGGGCACCGGGCTTCCGGTCAACTCGGTGAGCCCCGAGGAAGCGGCAGACCAGCTGGTGCGCCACATGGATCGCGGCGAGGACGGGGACCGGCCGGGCCCACGGCCCGACCAACGGAGCGGGCGGCCGTGAGCTGTTGCCCGGGCCACCGTGGATCGCGGGCGGGTCGACGGTCCCAGGATCGGGCGCCGGGCGAGCCGTCCAGCGCGCGTCACACGCTTCGGGCGCCCCTCGTCTTTGGGCTTGAGCGCGGGATCCGTCCGCGCCGCGTCGGCATCCCGGAGGTCTCGTGCTCGTCGATCTCTCGCTCCGCTGGGGAGTGCGTCCGGTGATTCCCGGCCGCGATCTCCCGCAGCCGGAGCGGGACGAGATCCCGGCGGCAACCCCGGCCCCCGCCGGCGCCGTCGGCTCCGCCCGCGCCGTGCGTGCCGCGATCCTCCCCGCCGACCCGATCGTCGCGCGCGCGTTCATCGAGGAGCTGTTCGCGCGCCACCAGGGCGAGATCTACTCCTACCTCGTGCGCATGCTCCGGGACCCGGAGCTGGCGGCCGACCTGACGCAGGACGCCTTCATCCGGGCGTATCGCGCCCACGCCGACCTCGACGACCCGTCCAAGGCCCGGGCGTGGCTGTACCAGATCGCCCACCGCGTCGCCCTCGACGAGATCCGCCGCCGCAAGATCATCCGGTTCGTCCCGTGGACCGGCGAGTCGCGCGGGGCCGCTCCGTCCGCGGAGAAGACCGCGATGGACGGCCGCCTGTCCGGCGACCTTGAGCGGGCGCTCAAGCGGATCCCCGAGCGGCAGCGCTCCGCCCTCCTGCTGGCCGAGGTCCACGAGATGACCGGGCTGGAGCTCGCGGACGCGCTGGGCACGTCGCACGTCGCCGCCCGCGCGTTGCTCACTCGAGCCCGCGAGAGCCTCCGGCGTGCCCTGGCCGAGGAGAAGGCCGCCTCTGCCGAGCGCGAGGCGCTGGCCGCCGCGCGATCCACGCGGCCCGACCGTTCTGGCGAGGCGCGCCGATGAGCGGCCTGCAGCGGATCGTCCGGCACCCGGACCGCCTCAACGACCCGCACACGCGGGCCCACGAGCTCGCCTCCGAGGCGCTGTTCGACACGCTCGACGAGGGGGATGCGGCGTGGCTCGCCGAGCACCTCGCCGGCTGCCACCCATGCCGCCTCGCGGGCGACGCCTTCGCCGCGGACGCGGCTCTCCTCCGCGGCCTCCGCGACGACCCGCCGCCCGTGCCTCGCGACCTCGGGGCCCGCCTCTCGCTGGCCCTCGACGACGAGGTTCGCCGGGCCACGCGCGGTCGCGCCGGCCGCCCTGCCGGCGCCGCCGGTGGTGCGGGAAGCCGGACGCCCGGGCGCCGACCCAGCCTCGCCTTCGCCGGGCTCGCGGCCGTGGCGGTCGTGGCCCTCCTCGTCGGGCCGCTTGCCGCGCCGCTCGGAGCGCCGGCCGGGACGCCGCCTCCCGCGACGAGCCTGCTCCCGCAGGCCACGCCGATCACCGTCGACACCCAGCCGGTCGCCTGGGTCAGCCGGAAGGCGGACGGGACGTACGTCATCTCCAGCGCCACGGTGGGGGAGGTCTGCCCGGGCGTCGGGACGACGGCCTGCGGGACGCTCGATGGCAGCGCGCGGACCGTCGCCTCGCTCGACGTGAAGCCCAGGTCGGTCCTCCTGTCGAACAACGGGAGCCCCACGGTGGTCGTCGGCCAGGACGCCGTGTACGCGGTCGCCGTGGACTTCACGGAGCCCGTCACAACCCCGATCCCGGAAGCGTCTCCCGTACCAACCAACAGGCCTGCCCAATCACCGGCGGCGTCGGGGGAGCCGGCTTCTCCTCCGGTCGACTCTCCCGAGCCGTCGGGATCCCCCGCTCCGCCGTCGCCCTCCGCGCCGGCGTCGCCGTCGCCCGAGGCCGGCAGCCCGGACCCCAGCGTCGCACCGTCGCCCGAGCCTGGCAGCCCGACCCCGGAGCCGTCGCCCGCGCTGACGCCCGAGCCCGGCACGTCGACCCCCGGCCCGACCGACCCGGCCACGTCGCCTGAGCCCACCCTCAAGGTCACGCCGATCCCGGCGACGCCGCTTCCCACGCTGCCCCCCGCTACGCCGGGTCCCACCGCCGCCACGGCGCTCAAGATCGCCGAAGGGGTCGTGCTCGTGGGCGCCTCCCCCGCGTACAGCCCCGACGGGCGCTGGGTCGCGTTCTCCGCGGCGCCCGCAGACGGGTCCCGCGGCCCCGACGTCTACGCATGGCGGGTCGGCCAGAAGCGGGCCCGGATCCTCACGCGCGACCACGGCTCCGTCTTCTCGGCCTGGCTGGACGGCCGCATCCTCGCCAGCGCGGCTCGTGTCGCGGGGACGGCCGACGGGGCGCCGTCGGATGCCGTCCCGCCGGCCGACGCCGACCCGGCCACGGTGGTGGCGCGCTCCTTCCTGGTCGATCCCGCCCGCGGGACGATCACGCAGGTCGGCAGCGACGACATCTGGCGGCCGGTCGTCGACCCGACGGAACGCGTCGCCGTGTACTGGAAGGGCTCGCTGGCATGGAGTGACGCCCAGCAGGCGTGGATCCCCGCGCGCGGCCACCTCGTCGCGGCCGACTGGAAGGCGCTCCTCGGTGGCTCCGCTGACGTGGCCACCCGGTCACTCCCCCGCAAGGCCGCCGGTACCTCGGTCGCCGTGTGGGAGGTCCGCTTCGATCCCGCCGGGCGCCGCCTGGGCGTGTGGGTCGCCGATCCTGCCGAGCCCGGGGCGGGACGCCTGGCGCTGGTGAACGTCGACGCCGACGGGACGCTGGGCGCGGTGGTTCTCGCTGATGCAGCGGCCCTCTCCGGGTTCTCGCTGGACGCCGACCGGCTCGCGTGGTCGACGCCGCCGGGTCGCAACGGCGAGGGCAGCCTGGTGACGGTCTACGCCTGGCGCGGCGACGCGGCCGGCCAGCTGCGCAGCATGCCCGACCCCGGGAACGAGCCCGTCGTCGTCGCTCACTGACCCGGTCGGCGACCTCGCCGCGCGCTAAACTGCGCGGAACCCTTTAACGACCGGTCCCGGGAGGCCGGGAAGGAGGACGCACGTGCCACGTCGCCCCGGGTGCACCGGGCCCTGTCTCGGGCCGGTCGCCGGATGAACGATCGCCAGATCATGACGGCGGATGAGATCCGCCGGGCGATCGTCCGCATCTCCCACGAGATCGTCGAACGCCAGGCCGGGACCGAGGGGCTCGTCCTCGTCGGGATCCAGCGCCGCGGCGTCCCGCTCGCCCAGCGGCTCGCCGCCGCGATCGCCGAGCACGAGGGTGTCACGCTCCCTGTGGGCGCCCTGGACATCACCTTCTACCGCGACGACCTGTCGCTCGTCGCCCAGCAGCCGATCGTGAAGGGGACCACGATCCCGGTCGACCTCAACGGCAAGACACTGGTCCTCGTGGATGACGTCCTGTACACGGGGCGCACCATCCGGGCTGCGATGGACGCCCTCGTCGACTTCGGCCGGCCCCAGGCGATCCGCCTCGCGGTGCTGGTGGACCGCGGCCACCGTGAGCTGCCGATCCGCGCCGACCACGTCGGCAAGAACGTACCGACTGCGCGCGACGAGCTCGTGAAGGTGCACCTCGTCGAGTCCGACGGGGAGGACGCTGTTCGCATCGAACGTCGGGAGGATCAGGCGTGAGCACGCCCGAGGCAGGCATTCCGATCGAGCCGACCGTGGAGCATCCCTGGCACCACCGGCACATGCTGGACGTGGACGTCCTGTCGGCGGCCGACATCGGGCTGGTCATGAAGACGGCCGACGCGATGACGGAGATCCTCGCCCGGCCCATCACGAAGGTGCCGGCACTCCGCGGCCGCAACGTGACGATCATCTTCTACGAGGCCTCGACCCGGACCCGGGTCTCCTTCGAGGTGGCGGCCAAGAACCTTTCGGCCGACGTCGTGAACATCGCGGCGAGCGCCTCGTCGGTGACGAAGGGCGAGTCGCTCGTCGACACGATCCGCACGATCGAGGCGCTGGGAGCCGACATGATCGTGATGCGCCACGGGACGTCGGGCGCGCCGTATCTCGCCGCGGAGGTCTTCTCGGGGAGCGTCCTCAACGGGGGCGACGGCTGGCACGCCCACCCCACGCAGGCGCTGCTGGACCTGTACACGATGCGGGCGCACCTTGGCGATGTGCGCGGCAAGAAGGTCGTCATCCTGGGCGACGTGCTCCACTCGCGCGTGGCGCGGAGCAACGTCTGGACGCTCACCGCGATGGGCGCCGACCTCTGGATCTGCGGTCCGACGCCGATCCTGCGCGGCTTCGACACCTGGGCGGGGCGCTGGGCCAACGGGCGGGGTCCGGCGGGGCATGCCGGCTTCACCGTCACCTCCGACATGGGCGCGGCCATGGCCGACGCCGATGTCGTGATGGCGCTGCGGCTCCAACGCGAGCGGATGGACGCCGGGCTGCTACCCAGCCTGCGGGAGTACGGGGCGCGCTTCGGGCTGACGCGGGAGCGGCTGGCGGCGGCAAGGCCCGACGCGCTGGTGATGCATCCCGGTCCCATGAACGAGGGCGTGGAGATCGCCGCCGACGTCGCGGTCCACGACCGCAGCGTGATCACGGAGCAGGTCTCGAATGGCGTCGCCGTTCGGATGGCGCTGCTGTACCTGCTGTCGGGCGTGCACGGCGGGGCGCCGGAGGGTTCGATCGGTGGCTGAGGCGAAGGGTTCGGGCGCCGCGCGCGCCCCGGAGGCGGCGGAGATGCGCGTCGGCGAGACGATCGAGCTCCTGGAGATCAGCCGGGCCTGGATGGTGGACCCGGTCGCCGGCCGGGAGGGCCCCGGCGAGATCGTCGTGCGCGACGGCGTGCTGGAGGCCGTGACCTGGCTGGAGGGCGCCGACGCCGACGGGATCGGTCCCGACGGGGTCGTGGTGGCGCCCGGGTTCCTGGACCTCCACGTCCACCTTCGCGAGCCCGGCAACGAGGACGCCGAGACGGTGGCGTCCGGCCTGGCGGCCGCGGCCCACGGCGGCTTCACGAGCGTCTGCGCCATGCCGAACACGACTCCCGCCGCCGACGAGCCCGGCGTCTTTGCGCGGGTCCGGGCGGCCGCGTCCGCCGCGGGGTCACCGGTTGAGCTGCTGCTCCACGGCGCCGCCACCGACGGACGCGGAGGGGAGCGCCTGGCGGCCCTCGGCGAGCTGGCCGACGCGGGCGCGGTCGGCTTCTCCGACGACGGCTCGCCGGTGAAGGGCCCGGTCCTCCTGCGCAACGCGCTGCTGTACGCGGGGATGCTGGGCGTGCCGCTGTTCGAGCACGCGGAGGACCCGGCCCTGACTGCCGGCGCGGAGGCGAACGAGGGCTACGTGGCGTCGGTGCTGGGTCTCAAGGGCTGGCCCGTCGCGGGCGAGGTCGTCGCCGTGGAGCGCGCGATCGCCGTGCTGACCGCGGTGCTGCCGGATGCCCATGGCGCGCGGCTGCACCTGACCCACCTCTCGACGGCCGGGGCGCTGGATGCGGTGCGCCGGGCGAAGGCCGCGGGGCTCCCCGTCACCTGCGACGTGACCCCGCACCACCTGGGCTTCACCGACGAGTGGCTGGCCGGAGCGCGCCGATGGGCATGGGAGGCCCTGGACCAGGACGGCGCCGCGCGCGACCCCTGGGCCGACGGCGCGCTCGTCGCCCACCCCTACGCCACCGCGTGCAAGGTCAACCCCCCGCTCCGGTCGGCCGACGACGCCGCGGCGGTCCTGGCGGCCCTCGTCGACGGCACGGCCGATGCCGTTGCCACCGACCACGCGCCGCACACGCAGGTGGACAAGGAGGCCGAGTTCGGCCTCGCCGCGAACGGGATCAGCGGCGTGGAGATGGCGCTTGGCGTGCTCCTGGCCGCGGTCGGTGCGCGCCGGCTGACGCTTGGCCGGGCGGTCGAGGCGCTTACGACCGGGCCGGCAGGGGTGCTGGGCGAGAGGGCTGGGCGGCGTGGCGCTGTCCGCGGGCTCGTCGAGGGTGCAGCGGCGGACCTGGTCGTCTTCGACGCCGGTGCAACCTGGTCGGTGACGCCCGATGTCCTCGCGTCGCGGGGCAAGAACACGCCGCTCCTTGGCCGCGAGCTCCCTGGCCGGGTGCTCGTGACTGTTGCCGAGGGGCGGCTGGCGTACCGCGACCCGGAGGCCTGACCGCCAGGCCCGACGTGCTGCGCTCCCGCCTCCGTCAGGTGGCAGGAGCGGGATCGCGCGCCTGTGCCAGCGCGCCGAACACCATGGCGGCGAGGATCATGATCGTCGCCCCGAGCCCGAGCTCGAACCAGGGAGCCGCGAGAGGGAGTCCGGGCATGCCCCACGCGACGCTTGGAGCCATGGCCGCGTAGTGGTCGGTGGCGCGCGCCAGCCAGGCGGCGCCCACCGGCGTCGCGGTGTTCGCGAAGATGCCGCAGGCGATGCTCGCCTCGGCGCCGGGCCCAGCCCAGGTCCCTGCCACCACGAAGCGCGACCCGACCTGCGGCAGGTGTGTGACAGCCACGCGGCCGGAGCGTGACCCGTGCGGCCCCAGCATCAGGTCGATCGTCGAAGGGTGCTCACCCGGAGCGAGACCCGGGACCGGCGAGCGGTGGTACCAGGCGTCAACGGCGAGGCGGACCCGCCCAACGTCGGGCGTGACTCCCACCACGGTCCCGCTGAGGATGATGCCGCCGGCTGCCCGTTCGATGCCCCCGAGGGTCGTGTCGGACGGGCACGCCGGCGACGGGACGCGTGGAGCGGCGGACGCTCCCGTCGGGAGGGCGACGAGCGCGAGTGCCGCCGTGGAGACGGCAAGGACAAGAAGGCGCGCAAGGGAGGTCGCGCGCGAACGGGAACGTGCGCCGTCGAGCGTCGCCCGGCGGGCAGACAACTCCAAGACCCCCATCGTCCGCGCCCTCCTCGACGCGAACCTCCCGGCGCTCCTTCCGGTCGCCGAAGCATGCCCTCGGGACGTCCGCGCGTCGAGTGCCGACCGGCCCTTCGGTCAGCCGGCGTCGGGAAGGCCAGCCTCGCGGGCTGCCGCCGGCGACGACTCAGCGATGTCGAGCGCCGACCGCGCCGCGTGGAGCCGCGACTTCACGGTGCCCGCGGGGACGTCGAGGACAGCGGCCAGCTCCTCGATCGAGCGGCCCTCGACGTGGTGGAGCACCAGGAGGCCGCGCTGCTCGATGGAGAGGCGGCGAAATGCCCGCCGGATCGCGTCCCGGTCGGCTGCGGAGCCGGCGCCGTTCGCCCCGGCGTCGCCGATCCGCAGGCCGGCCAGGCCGGCGGCGGGGATCTCGCGGACGCGGCCGCGCCGGCGGATCGCCATGCGGCAGGCGTTGAGCGCGATCCGGGCGAGCCAGGCGTCGTAGCTGGCCGCGTCGCGGAGGCGGGGGAGCTCGCGCCACGCCGCGATGAACGTCTCCTGGGCAGCGTCGCGTGCATCGGCCTCGTCGCCGAGGATCGCGAGCGCCCGCCGGTGGACGACCGGCATCCCGTCGCGGACCAGCACCTCGAACGCCTCCACGTCGCCGCGCCGGGCTCGCTCGACGACGTCGCGCTCCACCAATCCTCCTGCCCGGCGAACGGTTCACTCTTCTGATGCCGCGGAGGGGCCGCCGGTTCGATCGCCCGCCCGATTGTGGACCCCGGACGTGCGCCGGGCCCCGGAGCCGCCCCGACCGTGCGCGGTCATACGGCCGGGGCTGGGTCGAACGCCTGAGCCACGAGTCCCGGACCCAGCGTCACGTCGGTGGTCGTCGGGTGGTCGCCGCGCGCGAGGCCCGGCGCCCGGCGAGCGCTCGGTCAGCCGGGCTCGGGCAGCCCCGCCTCCCGGGCGGCCGCTGCGGAGAGCTCGCGCAGCCGGGCCAGGACCAGGTCGACGGCCGCCGCCGAGCTGAGGAAGTTGACGATCCCGGCGCGCAGGTAGGTGTGGCCGCGCAGGATCGTCGTCGAGAGCCAGCCGTCCCCCGAGTGCTGGAGGAGCGTCGCCAGGCGGTCCGTGTAGCGGTCGAGGGCGCCCGGATCGAGCGCTTCGATCGCCGCCGCCCGGGCCGCGCCGCCCGGCAGGTGGCGGAAGCAGACGACGGAGAGGTCGGGGCGCCCGTCGGGGATCGCCTCCAGGTCGTCGGCCGCGGCGATCCTGTCGGCCAGGTGCACCGCGAGGTCGTCGTTGTGCTCGATGAGGCGCCCGAACCCATCCGTCCCGAGGTGCTTCCAGCTCATCCAGAGCTTGAGGGCGCGCCAGCGCCGCGTGCCCTCGAGGGCCAGCTCGTACCAGTTGAGGGGATCCTCCTCGTGATGCGCGGTGCGGTAGTACTCGGGCCGCCGGTGGAACGTCTGCTCCAGGTCGGCCCGGCGCCGGACCAGGAGCCCACCGATGTCGTAGGCCTGGAAGAACCACTTGTGGGGGTCGATCGTGATGGAGTCGGCCCGGGCGAGGTCGGGGACGCGCGGCCCGTCGCGGCGGGAGAGGAGGGCCGCGCCGCCGTAGGCCGCGTCGACATGGAGCCAGAGCCCGTGGCGTGCGGCCACGTCGGCCAGCTCCCCGGTGGCGTCGACGCTTCCCGTGTTGGTGCTTCCGGCGACGCCGCAGATGGCAAGTGGAGCCAGGCCCGCCGCGAGGTCGGCCTCGACCTGCTCCGCCACCGCGGCGCCGCGCAGCCGGAAGCGCTCGTCGGACGGCACGACGGCCAGGGTGTCGGGCGGGAAGCCCAGGAAGTCGAGCGCCTTGGCGATCGAGAAGTGGGCCTGGTCGGACGCGTAGACGCGCCAGCCCTCGAGAGCGGCGGCGCGCGGCGGGGGCGGGTAGGGGCGCAGGCCCGCGGCGGCCATCGCGCCGGGGTCGAGCGCGGTCGGGGCGGGCAGGGCGGCAGCAGCGACCTCGAGGAGGCGCGGGGCGTGGACTTCGCGGGCGACCAGCAGGCCCATGATGTTGGCCATCGTCCCGCCGGACGTCAGGACCCCGAAGCTCTCCGGGGCGCTCGCGGCGTCCTCCCGTGCGAAGCCGACGAGGTCGCCGAGCCAGCGAATCACCTCCTCCTCGACGAAGGCGCCGGCCGGGCCGCAGGACCAGACGTCAACGCCCTGGTTGGCCCACTGGGCCAGGACCTCGCCGGCGATCGAGAGGGCCAGCGGCGGCGGCGTGAAATAGGCGAACGAGCCTGGGTGGTAGGCATTCAGCATGTACGGCGCGAGCCGCTCGCGGAACTCCGCGAGGATCGCGGCCGAGGGGATGGGCGCGCCAGGGGCGGAGGCGGGCCGGCCGCCGCTCGGCGCGAAGAACTCCTCGCGCAGGCTCGGGTAGGTCACGGGCGCGATGCCGCGCCGGACGCCCTCGTCGTAGAGGTAGTCGAGCGCCGTCCGCCATGTCGCCTCGCCGAGACGCTCCAGGGCGGCGCGGGCGGTCGCCTCGTCGCCGAACGCGATCAGCTCCGGTTCGGGGTGCCAGCGGCCTGCAGCGAGCGGATCGTCGGCGGGGGAGCCGGCGGAGCCCATGGGATCGTCCGGGGGCGACATCGCGGGGAAGGGTAGCGCGCGGGCCGCGTCGGTGCCCGCCAGTGCGGTCCCGGCGTGCTCCTGCGCCTCGCGGCGCGCCCGCCCGCGGCCGCGCGCCCGCCCGCGGCCCGCCGCGCGAACGTGGCCCGTTCGGCGTATCGTGGCGGCCACGATCCACCGCCCCGCGCGGGCATCGCGAGGACCCCAATGACGGACGAGACCCCGAACCCGCCCGCGCCCGACGCCCAGCCCGGCGACGGGCAGGAGGCGCTGCCCGGCATCCTGCCGCCCGGCGTCGCACGCCCGCCGTCCGCGGCCGACATCCGCGCGCACCGTCCCGAGTACAAGGGCGCCGAGCTGGATCCCGAGCGTGGTCCGGGCCTTGGCTGCTTCTGGTTCCAGCTGATCATCCTGGGCCTGTTCTTCGTCCTGATCCCGATCGGGATCACCCTTGCCTGGCCCTTCGAGGTGCTGGCGATCCTGCTCTTCGTGGTCATCGGCCTGCTGCTGCTCACCGGGCAGTCGGTGATCTTCCTCCTGCGACTGGTGGCCGCGGACCGCCGCTCCCAGGGTCGTCGTCGCCCCCTCGCGAGCCCCACGAAGACGGTGGGCGAGATGGAGGACGATCAGCAGGTCGTGTCCGCCGTCGGGAGCGGGCCGCGGCCCGGGGTTTCTCCGGCCGCGGACGCTGATGCCGCTGCCGCCGTCGAGGCAGCCACCACGGGGATCGCCGCTGCCGTGGCTACCTCCGGCCCAGCGCCCGCGGAAGTCGACTCGGAGTCGATCATTCGTGCGCGAGCAGCTGCCAGCCCTCTCGGCGGGCGACCGGCCGATGCCGACGTCGCCATGGAGCAGCCTACGGCCGATGCCGATGCCTCTCCGGCCGATGCCGACGTCGCCATGGAGCAGCCTGCGGCCGATGCCGATGCCTCTCCGGCCGATGCCGAGCTGCCTGCGGCCGATGCCGAGGGGCCTCCAGCGGGCTCCTCGGAGGGTGTCGGAGCGGCGTTGCAGCGCGCGCGTCCCCGCCTCGAGAGCGTGACGGAGGGAAGGGCGCAGGAATCATTGACTGCGAGTCGACAGGCCGGCGCAGCCGGTGCACCGGAGGACACGCCCGACGCCATCGCGGAGGACACGACGCCCGGGGGGCACCCGCCGGTCGGGGCGAACGCAACCCCGGAGCCCGACGCAACCCCGGAGCCCGACGCAACCCCGGAGCCCGACGCAACCCCGAGAGCCCGACGCAACCCGCGAGCCCTCGGCGAGCCCGGAGGACCCCGACCTCGGCGTGCGACAATAGCCCTGCGCCCGGTGTGCACCGGGGGCCGGCACGCGGTCGATCCGCGCGGCACGATCAGCTGGCCACGCCACCTCGAGGAGGGATCCCGCCGGTGCCGGTCCTCGCGACCTTCTTCAACGTCCGCCGCGGCCGCGACTCGTTCTTCAAGTTCTTCATGCGCTCGATCTTCCCGCGCCAGGTCGGCGAGTACGAGGAGAAGTTCGGGATCAAGTTCCTCGGCTGGTACAACGTCGCGTACGGCTGGGACTACGACAACGTCATCCTCCTCGAGCTGCCCGACTACGCCACGATCGACAAGCTGGAGGCCGATGCCGGGACCGCAGCCCTTGGGCACCGCGCCGGCGAGTGGATCTTCGAGCGCCACCACGCGATGTTCCTGCGCGAGCGCATGGGACCCGACCTCAAGTACTTCGGGATCGAGACCCTCGGCAAGGACGGAGGCTGACCACCGCAGACCCGGCCGACTACCGCAGACGGACGCCGAAACGCCAACGCGGCAACCAACGCCAACGCGGCTGACGAAAGCACGCCGGGCCGACGCCCGCTCATCGTGCGAACGCCCGGCCCGCCTGGCCCGCCACAACGCCCACGCCACACCCCGGACCAGAAGGAGCCGCCCGCCATGGACGTGAACCGCGCCGACCTTCTCGGTGAGCTCGCCCGCGACGCGGCGCTCGAGCGCTCCGACTTCCTCGCCCGCGCCGCCGAGCAGCTCGACCGCTTCCTGGACGCCAACGCCGCCCGGATCGGCGAGATCGGCGGCCTGGTGCTCATCGACGAAGATCCGGACTACCTGTCGATCGCGCCCGACCTCACCTTCCGCAGCCGCGCCCGCTACCAGGACGACGCGACGGACGAGTGGGTCAGCGAGACCGAGGTCATCGAGTCGGCGTCCGAGCTGGTCGAGCTGTACAACCCCTCCGACATCTACGCTGCATTCGCCGAGGCCGCTCGCGAGGCGGCCGGCCTGGGCCCGGAGCCGACCGCCGCCGACGACCTGCTCAATGTCGCGGGCATCTCGCCGGAGGAGACCGTTCCGCCGGTCGAGCGGGACGCGTACGCAGCCGCCGCGGACGAGTGGGCGGCCGCGCAGTCGGTGGAGCCGAGTGACGCCGAGTCCGCGGCTCACCGCCTGTACGACATCGCCCTCACGTTCCAGGAGCGGAGCCAGATCAGCGAGGCGCATCTCCTGGAGCAGTTCCAGTCGACCGTCGCGGGGCTGGCCGGGCATCTCGGCGACCTGATCGTCATCGACGACGAGGACGAGCGGCTCACCCTGACGGGTGCCGGCCGGATCGTCGCCGAGGTCGTCCCGGAGGGCGCCGAGGGAGAGTGGCGGAAGCTGGGCACGCCCGAGGAGCTCGTCGAGTTCTACGACCCGACGGACGTCTTCGGGGACGTCGCCGACGCCGTCGCCGAGGCCTACCCTGCCGTCGCTCCGGAGCTCGACGAGGACGACGAGGACGAGGCCGACGAGGCCGACGAGGACGACGAGGACGACGCGGCCGACGAGGACGAGGCCGCCGAGCCCGAAGAGGCCGACAAGCGGCCCTGACCGGCAGCCCGGTCGAAGATCGTCGCGATTCGCCGTCCGCACGTCGGAGCCGGCCTGATGCAGCTCGTCGACGCGGAGCTCCTCGAGAGCCGCCAGATCCTGCCCGGGCAGTGGCTCCAGCACTACCATGCCCCGTCGATCGCGACCGCAACGCGCGCTGGCCAGTTCGTCCATGTCCGGACCGGCGACTGGTCAGGGCTCGTCCTGCGGCGACCGTTCACGGTCAACACGGCCGATCCGGCCAGCGGCACCATCTCCATCCACTTCCGGGAGGTCGGAAAGGGGACCACCTGGATGTCCCGGATGCGGCCCGGCGATCACCTGGACATGCTCGGGCCGCTGGGGCAGGGGTTCCAGGTCGACTGCGCGGAGCCGGCACCTGTTGCTGGTGGCGGGCGGTCTCGGGATCGCCGACGTGCGCCTGCTGGCCGACGAGGCCCTCCGCGACGGCCGCCAGGTTGCCCTCCTGTACGGCTGCCGTGACGCATCCGAGGTCTACCCGAGCTCGCTCCTCCCCGACGAGCTGGAGTACGCTCGTCGCGACCGACGACGGGAGCGTCGGCCACCACGGCTTCGTCACGGACCTGGTCCTGGAGTACGAGGCGTGGGCCGACCAGGCCTTCGCCTGCGGCCCGCTCCCGATGCTTCGAACCCTGCGCGACGATGGCAACCGGGCGGTCGCGGCGCCTCGGCGTCGCCACGCTCGGCCGCAAGCGCGGCGCCGGCAAGCCGGTCCGCCCCGGCTCTCCCGAGGCCCGCCGCAAGGCGTTCCTGCAGGTGGCGATGGAGCAGAACATGGGCTGCGCCGTGGGTGCCTGCCTGGGTTGCGTCGTGTGGGGTGTCGACGGCCCGCAGCGTGTGTGCCGCGAAGGGCCGGTGTTCGCCAGCGGGGAGATCGACTGGGACGCGACCGCGGGCGCCGGGACCCACAAGCAATGAATGGGAGAGGCGGCCGATGAGGCCGAAGAGAAGAGTCGTCACGCAGGGCAAGGGGCCCGGGCCGGTGAGCGGCGCGGGCAAGCAGCGCCGCACGCCGACGGTGCGCCCGATCCGCAGCGCGATCGTCGAGCCGAAGGCGGCCCGACCGCAGGGTGCGGGCGCCGGATCCGCAGGTCCCGGTGGGACCGCGAGGGCCGGCGCGGGCGGCGCGTCGCCGATCGTCGCCCTGGGCAGCCCGGCCCTCGCGCCCGTGGGCCCCGGCGGGCGCGGCGCCGCGGCGGCGCACGGCTTCGATCCGTCGTCGATCGACCTGTCGGTGGACCTCGGGCGTGGCCTGGTGCTCGCCAACCCGATCCTCGTCGCGTCGGGGACCTTCGGGTACGGCGTCGAGTATGCCGACGTGGTCGACATCCAGCGGATCGGCGCCATCTGCTGCAAGGGGACGACGCTGCGGCCGCGGAGCGGCAATCGACCCCCGCGCGTCACCGAGACGCCGGGTGGGATGCTGAACTCGATCGGCCTCCAGAACCCCGGCATCGACGGGGTGCTGGAGCGGTACGCGCCACTGTGGGCCACCTGGCAGGTCCCGGTGATCGTCAACGTGGCCGGCGAGTCGATCGAGGACTACGTCGGCGTCGTTCGCAGGCTGGACCTCGTGCCGGGCGTCGCCGGCGTGGAGCTCAACATCTCCTGCCCGAACGTCGGGAAGGGCGGCCTGCAGTTCGCGATCGACCAGGACGCCGCCGCGGCGGTGACGCGCGCCGTGCGCCGGGCGACGGATCTCCCGCTGATCGTCAAGCTCTCGCCCAATGTCGCGGACATCCGACCGATCGCCAAGGCGATCGCCGACGCTGGTGCCGACGCGCTGTCGGCGGTGAACACGCTGTCGGGCATGGCGCTGCGCGCCGACCGGACCGGGCCCTTCCTTGGCAACACCTACGGCGGGCTTTCCGGGCCCGCGATCAAGCCGGTGGCCCTCCGGATCGTCTACGAGGTCTGCCAGGTCGTGGACATCCCGGTGATCGCGATCGGCGGCGTGACGGGCATCGACGACGTGCTCGACTTCATGGCCGCCGGCGCCGTCGCGGTCCAGGTTGGCACCGCCATCTTCGCCGACCCCACGCTGCCCGTCCGCCTCGTGGACGAGCTGGCGGGGGAGTGCTCACGGCTGGGCTTCTCCTCCTGCCGGCCGCTTGTCGGGACCGCGCTCCCGAAGCGCCCGGCCCCCGCGTCGGCGAAGGGCGCGGAGTACCGGCCGTAGAGGGGCGCCGGACGTCCCCATGGACCCACTCGACTTCTTCGGCGCGGTGGATGGCCTCCTGTGGGTGGCGCTCGCGATCGCGGTGGGCGTCGTCGTCCTCGCGGTGGTGTGGATCGTGGCGCGGTTCGCCTCGACCCGCCTGGAACGCCGGTTCCTGCCCCACGTCGCGCGCTGGAGTCGACGTCGAGCGGGCATGCCGGAGGACGCGGGCCCCTGGGCCTGCCCGGCCTGCAGCTCCGTCAATGCCCCCACCGTGTCCGCCTGCTATCACTGCGGCGGACCGCGGCCGTCCGACGCTCCCGAGCTGGTGGAGGTCACGACCGATCCGATGGTCTTCCATCACCCGCCGCCCGTGAGCAGGTTCGACCCGGCGCTCTACCGCGGCCCCGGGGCCCCGGCCCCGGGCAATCCGAGTAGTCCGGGCGTTGCGGGCGAGCGTCTCGACGCCGTCCCCGAGGACGTGCCGGTGGGGCAGGCTCGATGAGCATCCTCCAGGTCATCCTCGCCTGGCTGGTCGTCATCAACATCGTCACGGCGGCCGCCTACGCCTACGACAAGCTGGCGGCGCCGCGGGGCGCCCGCCGGGTGCGCGAGCGAACGCTCTGGATCCTGTGCCTCGGCGGCGGCGTGGGGGGCGCCTGGCTGGTCTTCTTCGGGATGCGCCACAAGACGCGGCACCGCAGCTTCTGGGTCGTCCAGTCGGTGGCCACGCTGATCTGGGTGGCGATCCTGCTCTGGCTGGTGCTCGGGTGAGCACCCGTGCCGCCGTGCCCGGGTTCCTGCCGAGCCGGCACGGGTTCCCGTTCGCCAACCGCTGGCCGCCCGGTCCGACGATCACGTTCGGGCCCTTCGACCCGCGGGTCGTCGGCATCGGCGATGCGTCGGCGGGCCTGTGTGGCGGGATGGTCGCAACCGTCCGGGACCTGTTCGAGGCCGGCATCGCGATCCCGCCGGACGTCGAGCCGCCGGCGAATGGCAGCCCGCGCTTCCGGGCCGTCGTCCGGCGCCAGGTCGAGTCGCTCGACTGGCTGCGCGTCCCGCTGCGCTACTACGACCTGCAGGCCTTCCGGCCGGATCCGCCGGTCGGCGCGGCGGCGCTGCTGCACCGCGAGCCGGCCCGGGTCGTCGCCGTCCGCGCCGAGTGGCCCCGGATCCGGGCGGACCTTGACGCGGGCACGCTGCCCGTCGTGGGCCTCGTCCGCGTGGCCGGCTGGTCGCCGCGGAGCCTGACGACGAACCACCAGGTGCTGGCGTGGGCCTACGAGGAGGACGAGGAGGGGTTCCGCATTCGCGTCTACGACCCGAACCATCCGGGCTCCGACGACGTTCAGCTCCTCGCGAGCGTGGACCCCGACGCTGGACGCGCGTGGGCCGTGCGGATCGCGCTCAGGCAGTCGACCGGCGAGCCGCTGCTGGGCTTCTTCCGCCAGCCGTATGCCCGGCCGCACTCCACGGCGGCCTGGCGCTGACGGCGACCGCACGTGTGGGCCGCCCGGCGCCGGCCGTGTGAGCCCCTCGGCGGCCACCACGCTCGAGGGCCGCCTGGTGCTGAGGGCCACGCTCGGCGGCGGGCGGCCGGGCCGCCGGGCACCCATCTTGCACCCTAGAATTGGCCCATGACCACGATCCGCCCCGCCCTCGAGATCGCCGCGCGCGCCGCCGTTGCCGAGCGCACGGAGGCGCTGTTCAAGCGTGCCGGTGCGCTGAAGGAGGGGCACTTCCTCCTCAAGTCCGGGCGCCACAGCGAGCGCTACCTGGAGAAGTTCCTGCTCCTGCAGGATCCGGCGGTGACGAGCGAGCTGTGTTCGTTCTGGGCTGCCGCAGCGCGCGGGACGGGCGGGGAGCCACTGGTCGACGTCGTGGCCGGCCCGACCACCGGGGGCATCGTCCTGGCCTTCGAGACGGCGCGCCAGCTCGGTGTCCGCGGCATCTTCGCCGAGGAGGTCCGGGATGCCGGCGGGTCGACGCACCGAGAGTTCCGGCGCGGCTTCGCGATCGAACGGGGCGAGCGCGTGCTCCTGGTCGACGACATCCTGACCACCGGCGGCTCGCTGCTGGGCATGCTCCCGCCCGTCGAGGCGGCCGGCGGCGAGATCGTCGGCTGCTTCGTCATGGCCGACCGGTCAGGCGGGACCGCGGTCCTGGCCTCGCCGGCGACGGGCCGACGCTACCCCGTGCAGGGGCTGTGGCAGATGGAGATCCCGACCTTCGAGGCCGGAACGGCGACCTGCCCGCGCTGCGCCGACGGGACGCCGCTGTACGCGCCGGGGAGCACGGGGACAGGCGCCGCCTGAGGGATCGGCGCCGCCTGACAGGGCGCGCGACGACACGGCGCCCGGATGCGTGCTGCGGATCTCCCGCGAGCGGTCGGCGCCGCCTGACGGGCGGCGCCTGGCCTACGGAGTCTTCGGCGGCTTGGGCTTCTTGGGCTTGGGTGGTCGCTTCGGTGTCTTGTCGCCCACGTGGCACCTCCTGGGTGGCGAGTATGCCGCCCGCCGCGCGCGACCGCCAGCCCGTGGCGTCGACGCCCGGTCCGTCCGGGTGCCCTGGCCTACCGAACGGATGCGCCGAAGACCCGCGAGAGGAGTGCCCGCGCCTCGTCGCGCGACGGCTTCTCGTCCGGGGCGGTGTACGTGGCGTCGCCGCGCGCCGTCTTGATCGTGATCTTGAGCGAGCTCTCGATCGAGCCGTCTTCGTCGGACATGACCTTCCGGTCGACCTTGACCTCGCGCACCTCGCCGGGCACCAGGGCGGCGTTGCCCGGCGCTTCCGCGAGGATCGCCGCGGGATCCATCTGCAGGTAGTGCCGCCCGCGGTCCAGCCCGGAGCCGGTGGAGGCCGCCCACTGGCCCACCACGCCCTTGCCGGCGGCCTGCGCCCACTCCTTGGCCTCCGCCGCCTGGCGCTTGGCCACCTCGCTGGTCTGCTCGGCGAGCAGCAGGCGCCGATCGGTGACGACGAGCGCGTAGGTTGTCGACGAGAAGAGTCCCGTCTTCCGCTTCGCCTGCGAGATCACCCCGACGACGGTCTCGGCATCCATTCGTGAACCTCCGTGCGATTGTTCGATGGCCTACGCGACGAGCAGGCGATCCCTGCCCGCCGCCTTGGCCTCGTAGAGGGTTGCGTCCGCCTGGGCCAGCAGCTGCTCCGGCGAGCTGGAGCCGCTGTCCCGATACGTGGTTCCCCCGAGGCTGACCGTGACGACAATGCGCTGGTCACCCTCCACCACGAACGTCTCGGCGACGGCCCGGCGGATGCGCTCGCCGATCTGCGTGACGTCCTCGGCGCCGGCGCCCGGCAGGAGCACGAGGAACTCCTCGCCGCCGTAGCGGACCAGGACGTCGCCCTCGCGGATGACCCGACGACAGGCGCGCGCCACGGCCCGCAGCACGCGGTCGCCGACGAGGTGCCCGTAGACGTCGTTGACGTTCTTGAAATGGTCGAGGTCGAGCATGAGGATGCCCAGCGGCGCCTCCGCGCGGACGGCCCGCGAGTACTCCTCCTGCAGGCGGGCCAGGCCGAAGCGCCGGTTGTACGCGTCAGTGAGCGGGTCGACCGCGGCCAGCCGCTCCAGGCGATCGTGCGCAAGGGCGTTGTTCACCGCGAGCCCGAGGTCCGCGCGGAACTGCTCGATGAGCGGCAGGGCGTCGTCGTCGAACGCCGAGGACGCCGCCAGCACGATCACGCCGAGGGGCACGCTCTTGAAGGCGACCGGCGCGACGATGATCTCGTGGGCCGGCTGGCCCACGAGCAGCGAGTCGATGATCGTCTCCGGCGCCGCGACCAGCAGGCGCTCGACCCGGCCCGTGCGGAGGGCCCGCCGGACGTGGTCGTTGGCAGCCAGGTCCCCCGACGCGCGCAACCCGAGGGACGCCAGCGGCTCGACGCCGTCCTCCCCGACGATGAGGATCGCGCCGGCATCGGCGCGCGTGTGGCGCAGGAGCCCGTCCAGGGCGGCGTTGCCGAGGCCCTCCAGCTCGAACTCGCTCGAGAGGACGGCGCTGAAGTCGCGCATCGCGAACTCGACCCCGTGGCTCCGGGCAAGCGTGCGGATGAGGCGGTTGAACGACCCTGCGGCCGCGCCGACCTCGTCCGTCGAGTCCACGGGCAGGGCGCACGCCTCGGGGTCGCAGCCGCTCCAGTCCTGCGTGTAGACGGCCTGCCCCAGGCGCTCCTCCACGGTCCCCATGCGGTCGGCGAGGAGCCGCAGGCGCCGTCCCACGACGAGCCGCGCCAGCCCGAAGTTCACCGCGCCGACGACGAGGCCCGCCGACAGCGTGCTGGCGTAGAAGAGCGGCGTGAGGATGCGGTCCGCCGGCAGCCCCAGCAGGAGGCAGAAGGGCGGGAAGACGAGCCCGATCAGGAGCCCGAACCCGGTCATCCAGATGGCGAGATCGGTGAAGACCTTGGAGGTGAGGCGCGGCATGAAGGGCGCTCCGGAAGACGGCTGGGCGGGACGCGCAGCCCGCACCATGCGCCGATCCCGAGCGCGGGCACAGGACGCGATGGTCCGGTCCGGTCCGGTACGGTCGGCGGCGGGTCTTGCATGTCATCCGCGCACGTCGTCCCGGCGACGGACGCCGACGTCGACGCCTGCACCGCGGGGCGACCATGGCGTAGCGCCCGCCCGCACGGGCCGAACGGGACGCGACGAGCAGGCCCCGGCGGCGCATCATCTCCGCATGCGACGCTGGAACGGCTGGGGCGACGAGTCCATCCACGACGAGCTGCCGCCTGGCGGCGTGGCCGCCATCCAGCGTGCGGTCGGTCCCGCGACGCCCCCGCGGGACGCCGCCCTGGCGGACGTCGTCGCATCGGTTCCCGCGACGCGCCTGCCGCGCCACCGGCTGGTCGTGGACGACCCGGAGGTGCGGGTGCGACACGCGCGGGGCCAGAGCCTGCCGGACTGGGTCGCGCTGCGAACCGGCCGCCTCGCCGCCGTCCCGGACGGCGTCGCCTTCCCCAACGATCCCGCCGAAGTCCGCGAGCTCCTGGCGTGGGCCGGTGCCGTCGGCGCCCGGGTGGTCCCGTACGGCGGTGGTACCACCGTCGTGGGGGGTGTGACACCCGTGGCTGACGGTGCCCCGTGGCTTACGCTGTCACTGGCGCACCTCGCCGGCCTGCGTGACCTCGACGATGCCAGCCTGCTCGCGAGCTTCGGAGCCGGGACCGCCGGGCCGGACGTCGAGGCGGCGCTGCGGGCCCGGAACCTGACGCTGGGCCACTACCCCCAGAGCTGGGAGCTCTCCACGGTCGGGGGCTGGGTGGCCACGCGGAGCTCGGGGCAGCAGTCGGCGGGGTACGGCCGGATCGAGGCGCTGTTCGCCGGGGGGACGGTCGAGGCGCCGGTGGGCACGCTGGAGCTTCCGCCGCACCCGGCATCGGCTGCCGGGCCGGACCTGCGCCAGGCGATCCTGGGGTCCGAGGGTCGGCTGGGGATCGTGACGGAGGCCACGCTGCGCGTCGCGCCGCTCCCTGAGATCGAGGCGTTCCCCACGCTCTTCTTCCCGGACTGGGAGCGGGCCCTGGGGTTCACCCGGGCTGTTGCCCGCGCCCGGCTCCCGCTGGCGATGGTCCGCACCTCCACCCCTGCGGAGACGTGGACGAACCTTGCGCTGGCCGGGCACGGGCGGACGCTGGCCGCGCTCCGGCGCTACCTGTCCGCGCGCGGCGCCGGGCCGGGACGCTGCATGGTCCTGCTGGGCCTCGTGGGTCGGCGCCGGGTGATGGCGGCCGCCTACGCCGACGTGCTGGAGATCGGGAAGGCGTTCGGCGCCGTGCGGGCCCCGGCGACGTTCGGGCGCCAGTGGCACCGGGGCCGCTTCCGCACGCCATACCTGCGGAACACGCTGTGGGACGCCGGCTATGCGGTGGACACCCTGGAGACCGCGGTCGCATGGGACCGGGTCCCGGCGATGGCGGCAGCCCTCGCGCCCGCGATCCGCCGTGGGCTCGGCGACGATGGCGAGCGGGTCCACGCCTTCACCCACCTGTCGCACGTCTACCCGACCGGCAGCAGCCTGTACACGACCTTCGTGTTCCGCCTGGCCGACGACCCCGAGGTGACGCTCGCGCGCTGGCGGTGCCTGAAGGGGCTCGCGTCCGCCGCGATCGTGCGCCTCGGCGGCACGATCAGCCACCAGCACGGCGTCGGGACGGACCATGCCCCGTACCTGGCGGCCGAGAAGGGCGAGCTGGGGATGGCGGCCATCGGTGACCTGGCCCGGCGCTTCGACCCGGCCGGCCTGATGCATCCCGGCGTCCTGCTGCCGGCGCATGTCGACGGGGCGGAGTCATGATGGGCCCGGCGAGCCAGCGCGACAGCCAGCCGGGGTCCCGCCCGCCGGGTCCCGCCCGCCGGGTCCCCGTCCGCCTCGGACCGGGCTGGCGCGACCGCGCCTGGGAGCGCCTGACGGCCTCGCCATTCGACGTGCTCGTGATCGGCGGCGGCATCACCGGGACCGGCATCGCGCGGCGGGCCGCACAGGCCGGCCTGCGCACGGCGCTCGTGGAGAAGGGCGACCTGGCCGGCGGCACCAGCGCCTGGTCGAGCAAGCTCGTCCACGGCGGGCTCCGGTACCTGGCCCACCTCCAGGTCGGCGTCGTACGGGAGAGCGTCCGCGGGCGCGAGGCGCTGCTGCGTGCCGCGCCGGGCCTCGTCGAGGAGCTGGGCTTCCTCATGCCGGTCGCCCGTGGCGCGTCGCCGGGGCGCGTGATGATGGAAGGTGGTCTCACGGCGTACGACCTGCTGGCCCGACGGCGGACGCACCGCCGTCTCCACGGCGGCGAGCTGCGGCTGCTGGCGCCGCGCGTTCGCGACACGGACCTCACGGCGTCGTTCCGCTACGGCGACGCCTGGACCGACGACGCCCGACTGGTCTTCCGGGTCGCGCAGGACGCCATCGCGGCGGGCGCCGTGGTGCTCTCGTACGCGGAGGTCCAGGAGCTGCTGCTGGACGGGGCGGGCGCCGTCCTCGGGGTCCGGGTGACCGATCGCGCTCCCGGTGGCGCCGGCCGGACCGCCGAGATCGGCGCCACGGCCGTCGTCAACGCCACGGGCGCCTGGGCGGACCGCCTGCGCGCGCCCGTCGGCGGCGCGACGCGCCTGCGGCCGCTGCGGGGCAGCCACCTGCTGTTCCCGGCGTGGCGCCTTCCGGTGGCGCAGGCCGTCAGCTTCGCCCACCCGGATGACGGCCGCCCCGTCTTCGCCTACCCGTGGGAGTCGGTCACGCTGGTCGGGACGACCGACGTCGACCATCCTGACGACCTCGACGCCGGGGCCCGGATCTCGGGCGCGGAGGCCGCGTACCTGCTCGCGTGGGCGCGCCACGTCTTCCCGGCCCTGGACCTGCAGGCGAGCGACGTCCACGCCACGTTCGCCGGTGTGCGGCCGGTCATCGGGTCGGGAAAGGCCGACCCGTCGGCCGAGTCGCGCGACCACGCGTGCTGGGAGGAAGGCGGCCTCCTGACGGTGACCGGCGGGAAGCTCACCACGTTCGACGCGGTCGCCCGCGACGCCCTGTCCGCCCTGCGGCCGCGCTTCTCCGGTCGCACGCTGGAGGCGGCCGCGTTCGACCCCGGCGCGCCGCCGCTGGACCCGCTGCCGGCGGCGGCCGGACTGCCGGAAGCCTTCACGCTCCTGGCCCCCGGGCTGCGGCGGCGGCTGGCCGGGCGCCACGGCGCGGACGCGGCGGCGCTCGTCGAGGCCGCCGCCGACCGCTACGAGCTGGCCACGATCCCGGGGGCTCCCGACCCGTGGGCCGCGCTCCGCTGGGCCGCCCGGGCCGAGGGGGTGGTGCACCTCGACGACCTGCTGCTCCGCCGGGTCCGGCTCGGTCTCCTGCTTCCCGACGGCGGGGCCGGGCACCTGCCGCGGATCCGCTCGCTGGTGGCGCCTGAGCTGGGCTGGGACGACGCGCGCTGGGAGGCGGAGGAGTCCGCCTACCGCGAGCGCTGGGAGCGGGACCACGCGCCGAAGCCCGCCGCGGCGACCGCGTCGAGCGCAGCGACTGCGTCGAGCCCGGGCGCGGCGGGCGCAGCGACCCCGTTGAGCCCGGACCCGGGGACCGCCGGGGCCGCCGCGTGAGCGCCGACCAGCTCCTCGCGGTGGACGTCGGGACGCAGAGCGTCCGGGCCCTCCTGTTCGACCCCGCGGGGACGCTCCTGGCCCGCGCCAGGGTGCCGATCGAGCCGTACGTGGCGCCCCACCCTGGGTGGGCGGAGAACGACCCGGAGCTCTACTGGGGCGCCGTCGGCGAGGCCTGCCGGGCCCTCGTCGCCGACCCGGCCGTGCACGTCGACGCGATCGCCGGGTTGGCGCTCACCACGCAACGCGGCACGGTCGTCGTCGTGGACGCGGACGGTCGGCCGCTCCGCCCGGCCATGGTCTGGCTCGACCAGCGCCGCACGAAGGGCCTCCCGCGCATCGGCGGCGCCAGCGGCGTTGCGTTCCGGCTCCTTGGCGTGGCGGGCACGGTCGCCAGCTTCCAGGCCGAGGCCGAGGCGAACTGGCTCATCGCCAACGAGCCGGCCACGTGGGCCAGGACGGCGAAGTACCTCCTCCTGTCGGGCTTCCTGGTCCAGCGGCTGGTCGGGCGCTATGTCGATGCCGACGCCGCGCAGGTCGGCTACCTGCCCTTCGACTTCAAGAATCGCCGGTGGGCGAAGGCCAGCGACTGGAAGTGGAAGGCGATCGCCGTCGAGCGGGAGATGCTGCCCGACCTCGTGCCCACCGGCGGACGGCTGGGGGAGCTGACCGCCGCAGCGGCCGCCCATCTCGGTCTCCCGGCCGGGATCGCGGTGATCGCCGCGGGCGCGGACAAGGCCTGCGAGGTCCTGGGCTCGGGCGCGCTCGCCCCGCATGTCGGCGCCCTGTCGTTCGGGACGACGGCCACCATCAACACCACGCACCGGCGCTACGTGGAATCGATCCCGCTCGTGCCGCCGTATCCGGCCGCGGTCCCGGATGCGTACAGCCTGGAGATCCAGGTGTACCGCGGCTTCTGGCTGGTCGAGTGGTTCCGCCGGGAGTTCGGCGCCGCCGAAGAGGCCGCGGCGCGCGCCCGCGGGATCGAGCCGATCGACCTCCTCGACGAGCTCCTGGGGCAGACGCCTCCCGGTGCGATGGGCCTCATCCTGCAGCCGACCTTCTCGCCGGGCGTCCGGATCCCGGGCCCGGAGGCGAAGGGTGCCGCCATCGGGTTCGGCGACGTCCACACCCGGGCGCACCTGTACCGGGCGGTCGTCGAGGGCCTGGCCTTCGCGCTCCGCGAGGGCCGCGAGCGGACCGAGCGCCGGACGAAGGTTCCCATCACCGAGCTCCGCGTCGCCGGCGGAGGAGCGCGGTCCGAGCGGGTCGTGCAGATCGCCGCGGACGTCTTCGGGCTGCCGGTGGGGCGGCCTCACACGTTCGAGACGTCGGGTCTCGGCGCCGCGATCGACGCGGCCGTTGGCCTGGGCATCCACCCCACCTTCGAGGCCGCCGTCGGGGCGATGACGCGGGTGGTGGAGACTCGCGACCCGGACCCCGAGGCGGCCCGGCTGTACGACGCGCTCTACCGGCGGGTGTACCGGCGGATGTACGAGCGGCTCGCGCCGCTCTATGAGGAGATCCGGGCGATCACGGGGTATCCCGCGTAGGCGAAGACGCCGCGGTCCCGCGGGCGGCTACCTCGTGACGGCGCGGATCGCGTCCGCCAGCTCCTGCTCGCCGACGACGGCCTCGAACGACGACGTGATCGTGCCGCCGGCATCGACGACGAAGAGCCATGGCTCGGTGGGGATGCCGTACACGTTCGCCGCCTCGACCGGGATGAAGCTCCCGTCCTGCAGCACCGGCAGGAGGCGGCCGTCCTGGTAGACGAGCTGGTACGGCTCGACGGCCACGACGCGGATCGGCGCCTGCCTGACGGCCGCCTTGACGACGTCGATCGTCGGGCCGCATTGCGCGCTCTTGCAGAAGGCGGGGGTGATGAAGGCGAGGACGAACGGCTCGTTCGCCTCGAGGGCTGTGTCGAGGGACGTCTCGTAGAACGCGGGATCCGGCTGGGGGTCGGTGGAGATCTTCCGCACCTCGCCGCCGACATCGGCGAGCGTCAGGGTTTTCACGGCGGGGGCGGCGTCACCGACGCGCGGGCCGAAACCGCCCTCGGACACGCTGAACTGGAGCTTGGCACCCGTTGTCGTCCCGGTCGCGGGATCGCGGACCGTGATCGCCGCGCCCCATGGGCCGGGCTGCGCCAGGTCCGGGGTCACGACGTAGAAGGCGCGCTCGCCGACGATGCCCCATTCGAACGCCGGGGTGAGGACCTCGGTCGTCGTCGATGGGTCCGTGCACAGGTCGTAGAAGCCGATCTCGACCTCGAGCGCTTCGTTGGCGATGGGCCGGTTCTGCCCGTCGACGAGGGCGAACAGGAGGCGGCTCTGCCCCGCGATCTTCTCCGAGCTGGCAAGGACCGGGATGACGCCGCTGGTGGTGACCTGGCCCGGCTTCGGCCACCCCGGGAACTCGCCGGCGTCGCAGGCGGCCGCCGCGGATCCCACCGGCGTCGGGCCTGGAGTCTCGCCGGTTGTGGCGGTTCCCGCGCCGGGTGATCGACTCATCGGCGTGCAAGCTGCGAGGGCGACGGCAAGCCCGACGCCGAGCAGGCCTGCGGTGAACAGGCTCCTGCGCGAGCGCCGGTTCGGGCGCTGGAGGGAGCGCGGCGGTCGCGCGGGGGAGGGCACGGCATGATGCTAGCCCGGCGACGCGCAATGTGCCGCGGGGCCATGAGTCTGGCGCCCGGCGTGGGTCGCCCAGTCGCTCGTTGCGGGTCATCCGCGCACAGCTCCTCGGTCGCCGGTCGCCGGCCGCCCGGCGGCGGTCGCAGCTTCCCCATCGCGCGTCGCCGGCAGCCGTGCTCGGGGCGATCTCCCTCCCGCTCGGGTGGGCACGGTACAATCCGCCCCGCTCCTCCCGAGCGTGTCCGGCCGGCGGTCCCGAGCGCCCCCGCGTCGGCCCGGTCGCCCGGGAAGGCCCACCCCCGGAGGTTCGGTGACCCGCTTCCAGAAGCTCGTCGCGGCGACGCTGGCGATGACGCTCGCCCTGGTGATCGTCGGCGTGATCGTGCGGGCGACCGGCTCCGGCCTGGGCTGCCCCGACTGGCCGACCTGCTATGGGTCGTGGATTCCGCCGCTCGAGTTCAAGGCGTGGGCGGAATGGATCCACCGCCTGATCGCGGCCGTGATCGGGGTCATGATCCTGGGCGTCGCGGTCCTCGCGGTCATCGATCACCGGGACCGGCGGAGCCTGGTGGCGGCGTCCCTGGGAGCCGTTGCGCTCGTCGTCTTCCAGGCGTGGCTGGGACGTGAGACCGTCCGCCTCGGCAACTCCGGCGCCTCGGTCACCGCGCACCTCGCGGCGGCGATGGCGGTGGCCGGGCTCCTGGCGTTCCTGCTGGTCAGGGCCGGATACCCGGCGCGCCTCCCCGGTCCGGGCGGCAGCCAGCGCTTCACGATCCTCGCCGCCTTCACGGCCGTCGCGACATTCGCCATGCTCATCTTCGGGGCGAACGTGACCGCCGCCGACGCCGCCCTCATCTTCCCGGACTGGCCGCTCATGGGCGGCGCGATCGTCCCGCCGTTCGGCGACATGCCGGAGAAGACGGCGAACCTCGCCTTGACTCAGGCGCTCCATCGCTACGTCGGCGTCGTGGTCGGGGTGGTCCTCGCGGCGACGTGGATTGCCGCCTGGCGCCGGCGGCATGCAGACCTGCTGGGCCGGAAGCTGTTCGCGCTCGTCACGATCGCCGCGGTCCTCTACCCGCTGCAGGCGATCGTCGGCGCGATGCAGGTCTGGACGCAGCTCGCGCCGTGGACGCAGACCCTCCACGTGGCGCTTGCCACATTCATCTGGGTGGCCGCCGTCGGCGCTGCGTTCGTCAGCTACTACGGTGCCCGGGCCGACGCCCTCCGCGGGGATGGCGCCCGGAACACGGTCCCGCCGAACGCCGCAGCGTGGAGCACGCCCGCCGGGAGCACGGTCGCAGGGAGCCCCTCCGCGGGGAGCAGGTCCACGTGAGCACGTTCACCGGGAGCCCCGCGGGTGACATGGTGGACCCCTCCGTGGCGGGGGGCCCCGCTGCGGGGAGCACCCCGGGGGACGCGCCGCCGGGCGATTCCGGCACTCCTTCGGACGGCATCGCGCCCCCGGCCGGCATCGCGGCCGCGGTCCTGGACGGCCCGCCGCCCCCCGCCGGCGTTCCACCCGCCGACGATCATCCGTCCGCGGCGGGCCTGCGGCCCGCAGATGAGCTCTCCGACCGCGCCCGCGGACGGCCCCGCGCCCGCCAGGCCGCGCAGGTCCGACACCATCCGCGCCTACGTCGCCCTGACGAAACCCCGGATCATCGAGCTGCTCCTGATCACCACCGTCCCGGCGATGGTGCTCGCGACGCGCGATCTCCCCGGCGTCGACTGGATCGACTGGGGCTGGCTCGTCGTCTGGACCCTGGTCGGCGGGACGCTGGCGGCCGGCAGCGCCAACGCCATCAACCAGTACCTCGACCGCGACATCGACATCCTGATGGTGCGGACCCGCCGGCGCCCACTGCCGGCCAACTCCGTTGAGCCCCGGCAGGCGGTGGTGTTCGGGATCATCCTCGGGGTGATCTCGATCGCCCTCCTCGTGTACTTCGTGAACCTCGTCGCGGCCTTGCTGACGCTCCTCGCGATCGCCTTCTACGTCTTCGTCTACACGCTGCTTCTGAAGCGGACGACGACCCAGAACATCGTCATCGGCGGCGCGGCCGGCGCCCTGCCGCCCGTCATCGGGTGGGCGGCGGTGACCGGGGGCGTGGAGATCCCCGCGCTGTTCCTGTTCGCGCTCGTCTTCTACTGGACGCCGCCGCACTTCTGGGCGCTCTCGCTGCGCATCGCGAAGGACTACGCCGCGGCCGGCCTCCCGATGCTTCCCGTGGTCCGCGGCACGGCGGAGACGACGCGCCAGATCCTGCTCTACACGATCCTGCTCGTGGTGATCAGCCTGGTCTTCTTCCTGGTCGCGAAGATGGGCCTCATCTACCTGGTGGCCGCCGTCGTGATGGGCGCGCTCTTCCTGCGCCAGGCGGCGAAGCTCAATCGAACGGTGACGGCCGAGGGGACCACGGCCGGCGCGATCGGCCTGTACAAGTTCTCGATCAGCTACCTGACCGTGCTCTTCGCGGCGATTGCGGTCGACGCCCTCGTGGTGATCCGGCTGTTCTAGGAATCATGTTCGGGCCGTCGGGGTGGACCCGCGCCTGGGCTCACCGGGCCGTCCGCCGGCCGGGGTGGATGACCGTCGGCGATGGGGGCGTCCCGGTCCTACTCGCCGACCGTGCCGGGCGCTTCCAGCTCCTCCGCCAGCTCGGGCCCTTGGGTGCGCATCACCCGACCGTCGGGGTCGAGGACCCGCAGGAGCGCCTGGACGATCGGCCCGATCCCGAAGGCGAACAGGATCGTGCCGAGGCCGACCGTCCCGCCAAGCAGGAATCCGACGACGAGCACGATCAGCTCGACCGACGTTCGGGCCCGCCGGATCGACCAGCCGAAGCGATGGTGGAGGCCTGTCATCAGGCCATCGCGCGGCCCGGGGCCAAGGTCGGCCGCCAGGTACAGGCCCGAGCCGAGCCCGATGATCAGCACCCCGCCGACGCTCATCGCCAGCTGGCCCACCGGCTCGCCGGGATGGGGGAGGAGCGGCAGGACCAGGTTGGTGGACGTCCCGATCAGGGCCACGTTGAGGATCGTGCCGACTCCCGGCCGCTCCCCGAGGGGCCACCACAGGGCGAGGACGGGGATGCCCACGAGGATGCTGACGGTGCCGAGCGCGAGCCCGGTCCGGTTCGCGATCCCCTGGTGCAGCACCTCCCACGGCCCCAGGCCCAGGCCGCTGGCGGCCATGACCGCGATCCCGACGCCGAAGAGCACCAGCCCGGCGAGGAGCCCGGGAAGCCGGCGCAGGACGGTGCGCCCGATGAATTGTTCGCGCATCGCGCGATGGTAGCGGCGGGCGTGGCATCCTGACCGCGAGCGCCGTGCCGCCGCTCGGTTGCGGCGTTGGCGCCGGGCGTCGGCCGATGGGGTCGGCCGCGGGCGTCCGGTCGTATGGGGCCCGACGTCGGCCGCGGGATCCGCCCGAGGCGCGCTCCGGGCGGCGCTGGATGGGCGGGAGGTTCGTCGAGTGCTGGAGGCCGCGTTCTGGGGAATGGCGGGGGCGTCGACCCTGCTCGTCGGCGCGCTCCTGGCGATGGCCTTTCCCTGGCCGCGCCCGGCGATCGGCCTGATCGCCGGGTTCGGCGCGGGCGCGCTCATCTCCGCCGTGACGCTGGACCTGACGGCGTCGGCCTTTGCCGCGGCGGGGATCCCCGCCGTGACCATCGGGCTGACGCTCGGGGCAGCGGCGTTCTCGATCGGGAACGTTCTCATCCACCGCGGGGGCCCGGCGCGGCACCGCAAGCGCTCCCACGGGCGCCAGAAGGACGACCCGCTGGGCATCCTGCTGGGCACGATCCTCGACGGCATCCCCGAGTCCGTGGTGATCGGCATCTCGCTGCTGGAGGGGGAGGGGATCGGCTTGGCCTTCCTGGCCGCGGTGGCGATCTCGAACCTGCCGGAGGCGATCGCGGCGACCACGGGCCTCCGAGCGCCGCATGACCCGTCGCGGCCCGTCGGCCCCGGCAATCCGCCCGCCTGGTCGGTGTCACGCGTGCTCATCCTGTGGGGGATCGTCGTCGTCCTGAGCGCCGTTGCTGCGGGCCTTGGCTACGCCCTGCTGGCGGGAAGCCCGCCGATCGTCGTG
Source organism: uncultured Chloroflexia bacterium (assembly GCA_963810065.1). Classification (GTDB taxonomy): domain Bacteria; phylum Chloroflexota; class Limnocylindria; order Limnocylindrales; family CSP1-4; genus CTSoil-043. The sequence continues at coordinate 825,259 of CAWELX010000007.1, forward strand.
GCGACGATCCAGGCGTTCGCCGCAGGCGCGGTCCTCACGATGCTGGCCGACACGATGATGCCGGAGGCATTCGAGGAGGCCGGCCAGGCAGTGGGTGCGGTGACGGTCTTCGGCTATGCCGTGGGAACGCTGCTGACGCTCGCGTGACCGCCGGCGTGGGCCGGGTTCGCACGCGCCCGCGCCGCCGGACGATGACGCGGCCCGTCGCGTGGCACCATGCTCGCATGGAGCTCACCTTCCTCGGCGCCGCGACCACCGTCACCGGCAGCCAGTTCCTGCTGGAGACCCGGCAGGCACGGATCCTCGTCGACTGCGGCATGTTCCAGGGAGGACCGAACGAGGCGATCCGCAACCGCGTGCCCCTTGGCTACGAGGCGGCGGAGCTCGACGCGATCCTCCTCACCCACGCCCATCTCGATCATTGCGGCCTGATCCCGGTCGTCGTGCGGGAGGGATTCCGCGGGCCGATCCGCGCGACCGCCGGCACGATCGAGCTGGCCCGCCTCGTGCTCATGGACTCCGGGCGGCTCCAGGAGGAGTTCGCCAAGCGCGGCGCGCGCTGGGAGCGGCGCAACCCGGAGAAGGCGGCCGCCGAGGACGCCCGCGACCTGCGACGCCTGGAGACGGCGATCGAGGAGGCCGAGGACGGCGACGAGATCGAGAAGGCCGGCGAAGCTGCCCTCACGGCGATCGAGGCGGGCGAGGCGCCTCCGAGGCGCGAGGGCGAGGCGCCTCCACGGCGCGACGACGGCCCGACCCTCGGGCATGACGAGGCCGGCGACGGGACATGGGATCGGCGGGCGCTGCCGCGCGGCCCCCGCGAGCTCCCCGGGGAGCACCTGGCCCGCGCGCACGCAGGCCTCGCCGCGCCCGCCGCGGTCCGCGAGCCGGCGGCAGGTGGTCGGGCGGTCGGCAGCAGCCCCGCTGACGGCGCACGGACCGTTGGCGGCGGTGTCGCGACCCCGGCAGAACCTGGCGCCGAGGGCCCTGTCCAGGGCGGCCCCCCCGCCGGACCCCCCGAGCTCCACATCGATCTCGACGAGCCCCTCTACACCGAGGATGACGCGGTCGCCGCGCTGCGCCGGTTCCAGCCGATCCGCTACGAGGTCGAGGAGGAAGTCGCGCCCGGCATCCACGCGACGTTCCTCGACGCCGGCCACATCCTGGGCTCGGCGATCATCCGGCTGCGGGTCGTGGACGAGCCCGGCGGGTCGGAGCGGGTGGTGGTCTTCTCCGGCGATCTGGGCCAGCGCAACACCCCGATCATCCGCGATCCCACGCCGCAGGCCGACGCCGACTACGTCCTCTGCGAGTCGACCTATGGCGGTCGCGAGCACGAGCCCGCGGCCGAGGCCCGACGGATCCTCGGCGAGGTGGTCCGCCTCGTGGCGGAGAACGAGGGCGTCCTCCTCGTGCCCTCGTTCGCGATCGGGCGAACCCAGGAGCTGATCTGGGAGCTGGACCGGATGGCGACGGCGGGCCTGATCCCGACGCTCCCCCTGTACCTCGATTCGCCGATGGCGCGCGAGGCGACCTCCATCTACCGCTCGCACACCGAGTACTACGACGCCGACACGCGGAAGCTGTTCGAGACCGGCGACACCCCGCTGGACTATCCGCGCCAGCGGATCATCAAGACGGTCGAAGAGTCACGGGCCATCGCCCGGGCGCCGCGGCCGTACATGATCGTGGCTTCCAACGGCATGCTGACCGGCGGCCGCGTCCTGGGCCACCTGCGCGAGCTCATCGGTGACCCGCGCGCGGTGCTCCTGTTCGTCGGCTACCAGGGCGAGGGAACGCTCGGGCGGCGCCTGCAGGAGGGCGCGACGACGGTGCGCCTCGACGGCGCCATCCGGGACGTGCGCTGCCAGGTCCGCTCCGTCGGCGGCTTCTCGGCCCACGCCGACGAGCCGGAGCTGCTGGACTGGCTGCGCGGCTTCGCGGCCGGCAGGCAGCCCGGGGCGCCCGGCTTTCCGAAGCGGGTCTTCCTGGTCCACGGCGACCCGGGCCCCCAGGCGGAGCTGGAGCCGAAGGTGGTCGCACTCGGCTTCGAGGTGCACGTCCCGCGCTGGCACGAGACCGTCACGCTCGACTGACCGAGCGACCCCGCGCCCGGCCAGGGACACCCGACGACCAGGGAAATCCGACGGCCGGGGCCGGCCTCGTCGCCCGCGGCGCTGCCCGGTGGCGGCACCTCGGCTACGATCGCGGCTTCACAGGAGGAGCACCCGTGGCCGTCACCCGCCAGCCCGCGCCATCGCCGCTGACCCCCGACGAGGTCGCCGCGATCCGCGCGCCGTTCCGGAAGGCCACCCTCCTCCCGGCGCGGGCCTACCACGACGAATCGATCTACGCGTGGGAGGCCGAGCACATCTTCTTCCGCGACTGGATCGCCGTCGGCCGGGCCGAGGAGCTGCCGGAGCCCGGGAGCTTCGTCCTGCGCGACCTCTTCGGCGAGAACGTGATCCTGGTGCGCGGCCGCGATGACGTGATCCGCGCCTTCTACAACGTCTGCCGCCACCGGGGGACCGCGGTGGAGGAGCGCGAGTGCGGCAAGGCCGTCCGCTTCCAGTGCCCGTACCACGCCTGGATCTACGACCTCGATGGGAGGCTCCTCCGCGCCAGGCACACCGAGGACCTCGAGGACTTCAGCCTGGAGACCTCCGGCCTGACCCCCATCCGGGCGGAGACCTGGCAGGGCTTCGTCTTCCTGTGCTTCGCGGACGAGGCGACGACGCCCGACCTGCGGACCTTCATGGGTGACTGGTACGAGCATCACACCGGCTTCGGGCGCGACATGAGCAGCCTGCGGCGAGCGGCGCGCCTGGCCTACGAGGTCAACGCGAACTGGAAGATCGTGGCCGAGAACTACAGCGAGTGCTACCACTGCCCACCCGTCCACCCGCTCCTGAACAAGCTGACGCCGTACGACCAGGGCGAGGACTTCCTGGCCGACGGCCCGTGGAAGGGCGGCTGGATGGTCTTTGCCGACGGCTGCGAGACGATGTCGATCGACGGGCTGCGCAACGGCCGGCCGCTGCTCTACGCCCGGGACGAGACCGAGGCGCGGCGGATCTTCTACTACATCCTGTGGCCCAACCTGATCGTCTCGGTCCACCCCGACTACGTCCTGACGCACCAGGCCTGGCCCGATGGGCCCAACCGCAGCGTGGTCCACTGCGACCTCTACGTGGAGGCGGCCGATCTCGGCACGGTGGATGTCTCCGGCGCCGTGGAGTTCTGGGACATCACCAACCGGGAGGACTACCACGTCGTCGAGATGCAGCAGCAGGGCACGCGCTCGCGCAGCTGGAAGGCGGGACGCTACTCGAACCAGGAGGCCTCGGTGCAGGCCTTCGACCTGATGGTCGCGGACCGCTACGCGATGGACGGCATCCGCACCGTTCGCGGCTGGCGCACCGAGCTGGAGGGCGCCGAGGCGAAGCGGCTCCGGGCCCGTGCCGGTGCCGGCGGCGGCCGCGGTGCCGCGACCGCCTCCGTGCCGGTGCCGTCGACACCGGTCGTCGACGAGGAGTAGGGTTCGCGCGTGAAGCTCCTCGTCGCGATCGTCCAGCCGGCGGACGCCGACCGCGCAGCCGAGCAGCTGCGGACGGCCAGGCATCGGTTCACGCGGATCGACTCCACCGGCGGGTTCCTGGAGACCCCCAACGTCACGCTCATGCTGGCCGTGGAGGACGAGGTCGTCCCCGACGTCGTGGAGATCCTCCACGAGACCTGCCGCAGCCGCGAGGTGGAGGTGCCGCTGGTCCTCACGGAGCGGCTGCACGACTGGCGGGAGGCGCTGGTGTCCTACGCCGGGGCGACGATCCTCGTCCTGGACGTCGCGGAGATGATCCGGATCTAGGGGACCGAGCGCGGGGCGGCACCGGCGGCGGCGGAGACGCCGGGGCGGCGGCTGGCAGCCGTGGGGAGCGGGGCCCAGGGACTCAGGCCGGGAAGAAGCGCGGCAGCTGGCTGCGGCTCGCCTCCAGGATCGCGGCCAGCAGGTCGCGCGCCGTCGCGGCGTCGGGAACCAGCGGGTTGGCGAGCAGGGCCCGGAACGCCACCGTGCGGTCCCCGGTCACCGCGGCACGCACGGCCAGCTCTTCGTAGGCGAGGGCCTGCTGGACCAGTCCGCGCATCTCCGGCGCGAGCGGGGCGAGCGGCAGGGGATGGGCCCCCTCGCGATCCACGCGGCAGGGCACCTCCACCACGGCATCGGGGGGCAGCTCCGGCAGCGTGCCGGCGTTCCGGACGTCGACCACCTGGACGTCCCCGGCGCCGTCGTGGAGCGACGCCATGAGCTGCGCCGCGGCCTCGCTGTAGAAGGCGCCGCCGCGCTGCTCCAGGAGCGCCGGCTTGTGGTCCAGGGTCGGGTCCAGGTAGAGCTCCAGGAGGTCGCGCTCGATCGCCATGACCTCCTCGGCGCGCGTCGGCGCAGACAGCTCCTCCGCCACGACCTCGCGCGTCGCGTAGTAGTAGCGCAGGTAGTACGAGGGGATCGCCCGGAGGTCGCGCAGGAGGTCGATCGGCAGCCCCACCTCGTCCGCCATGCCGGCCTCGTCGCGTGCGAGCAGCTCCGACAGGCGATCCACGCCGTCGACGCGCACGGCGCGCTCCCAGCTCAGGTGGTTGAGGCCGACGTGCTCCAGCTCCACGCGCTCCGGGGCGACGCCGAAATGCGCCGCAAGCCGGCGCTGGAAGCCGATCGCGACGTTGCAGAGGCCCACGGCCCGATGGCCGTCCTCCAGCAGCGCCCGGGTCACGATGCCCACCGGGTTCGTGAAGTCCACGATCCACGCGTCGCGCGCCGCGCGACGATCGGCCTCCTCCGCGATCTCGAGGACCACGGGGACGGTCCGCAGAGCCTTGGCGAAGCCGCCGGGACCCGTCGTCTCCTGGCCGATGCAGCCGAAGCGCGGCGGGATCGTCTCGTCGAGCAGGCGAGCGGCCTGGCCGCCCACGCGGAGCTGCACGACCACCATGTCCGCGCCGTCGAGGGCTGCCGCTCGATCGGTGGTCGCCACCAGACGGCCCGCCCAGCCACGCCGCCGGAGCATCCTCCCGGCCAGCCCGGCCACGACGTCGAGCCGCTCGGAGGCCACGTCCAGGAGGACCAGCTCGTCGATCGGCAGGCGATCGGCACGCACGGCGAGGCCGTCCACGAGCTCGGGGGTGTAGGTGCTCCCGCCACCGACGACCGCGACCTTGAGGCCCATCTGCGTCACCCGACTTGACAGCGGCAACCCGACTTGCCACGATGCTTATAACATTATCACGTTCACCTGCACGCAATACCCTGCTCCCTCACGCCACGACGACCGGCATCCACGCGGGAGATCCATGGCGCGCTACCAGCTCCAGCCCGGGCCCGTGCCGCTCCACCACCAGGTCTACCTGCACCTGCAGGCGGCGCTCGACGCCGGCGAATGGTCGACCGGGGACCAGCTGCCGCCGGAGCGCACGCTCTGCGAGGAGTTCGGCTGCAGCCTCATCACCGTGCGGCGCGCCCTCGACGAGCTGGTGCGCGAGGGTCGCCTGGAGCGGGCGCGTGGACGAGGCACCTTCGTCCGGCGGCCGCGGATCCTCCACGACCTGACCGGGGCCTGGAGCTTCTCCGACGAGATGCGGCGCCGCGGCGTGGTGCCGTCCACCCGCCTCGTGGGAGCCATCACGGTGGCCGCGCCCGCCGCCGTGGCCGTGGCCCTCGGGCTCGATCCCGGGGCACGGGTCCATCGCGTGGAGCGGATCCGCCTGGTGGACGGCACGCCGGTGATGCTGGAGTGCGCGCACCTCCCGGCGGCGCGCCTGCCGGACCTCCTGGAGGAGGATCTCGAGGGCGGGTCGCTCTACGAGGCGCTGGCGGCCCGCGGCGTCCGGCTCGGCGAGATCCACGAGACCATCGAGCCGGTGCTGCTGGGCGCCCGCGAGCGGCGCCTGCTGGAGACGACGGAGCGGCTGGCGCTCCTGATCGACGGGACGACCTACACGGACGAGGGCGTGGCGATCGAGTACACGATCACCCACCTCGCCGGCGATCGCTCGAAGCTGTATCTCGAGTCACGGGGCACCCGCGCACGCGCGCTCGTGCCCCTCGGGCCACCCCGCCCGGATCCGGGGCACGTTCGGAGCACCGGCCGCGGGAGCGCGACCGGAGGAAGCGCCCGCCGGGCTCGTCGCCCGGCCGAAGGAGGAGCAACGTGACGCGTGGATTCGTTCGGATGGGGGCGCTCGCCGCGGCGCTCGCCCTCGTCATCGCGGCGTGCGGCAGCGCCGCCAGCCCGGCCCCGGTGGCCAGCCCGAGCCGCCGTCGTCCCGAGCGTAGAGCCGGGAGCGTCGGCCACGCCGGCGGCAAGCCTGGACACGACGCCGGTGACGGTGGTCGTGTGGGACTACTACGGCAAGGAGGTCACCCCGTTCACCACCGACGCGCTCGCGGCCTTCCAGAAGGAGTACCCCTGGATCACCGTCCAGCGCGAGGACCTGGACTGGGACACGTTCCTCGACAAGTTCAACGTGGCGGTGTCCGCGGGCGAGGGGCCCGACCTGGCCACGCTCGACATGACCTGGATCCCGACGCTCGCCTCGAACGACGTGCTGCTGGGGCTCAAGGCCCTGAGCGGCGGCATGGTCAACGAGCAGAAGATCACCGACGTGTACGCCGCCGGCCCGGTCGAGGCGATGACGTACAACGACGACTACGTGACGATGATGTACGACTTCGACGCGTACGCCCTCTACTACCGCGCCGACCTCTTCGAGCAGAAGGGGATCGCGGTCCCGACCACCTGGGACGAGCTGCGGGCGGCGGCCAAGAAGCTCGCCGAGGACGGGAACGGCGACGGGAAGCTCGACACGTACCTCTACGCGCTGCGCCCGAACACCTTCCACTACTCGCAGTTCCTGTTCCAGAACGGCGGCTCGCTGCTCACGGACGACCTGACCAGGGCCGCCTTCAACAGCCCCGAAGGCGTCGCCGCCCTGCAGGTCCAGATGGACCTCGCGAGCGACGGGACCGGGCTCTACTGGTCGGACGCCGACGGCGACCTGCCGCCGGCGATCAGCGACGGCCGCGTGGCGATGTTCTCCGACGGCCCGTACTACATGGGCCTCCTCAAGAGCGGCGTGCCCGACCAGTCGGGCAAGTGGAAGGTCGCGGTCCACCCGTACTCGAAGCAGCCGGGCAGCTACCTCGGCGGGACGGGGCTCTCCATCCCGGCGAGCTCCAGGAACCAGCAGGCGGCCTGGCTGCTGACCCAGTTCATGCTGCGCCCCGAGCAGCAGAAGGGCGTCTTCACGGTGACCGGCGCGGCGCCCGCCACGCTGGCGGCGCTCCAGAGCCCCGAGCTGACGCAGCCCGACGAGTACTTCGGCGGCCAGAAGCCGTTCGAGGTCTTCCTCGACGCGATGTCCACGGCGACCCACTTCCCGTACGTCCCCGAGTGGTCGAAGATCGACACGATCATCGGCGAGAACCTGGACGCCGCCCTCGTCGGCACGACGGACGCCCAGGGCGCGCTCGACGCGGCCGCCCAGGCGGTGGACGCCGAGCTGGCCAAGTAGGGTCCGGGCGGGACGAGGGCCGGGACGGTGGTGCGCCAGCTGCGGAAGGGGCTGCCGGGGTACATCCTGGTGGCCCCGGCCGTCCTGACCACCACCCTCTTCTTCCTGGTCCCGATGGTCGTGTCGGGCTACTGGAGCCTGACCGAGTTCAACGGCATCAAGGCCCCCGTCTTCGTCGGCCTCGACAACTACGTCGACCTGCTGACGGATCCGCGCTTCCAGCAGGTCATGCGCAACACCGTCTTCTTCGTGGTGATGGGGATGGGCATCGGTCCGCCCCTCGGGCTCGCCTCCGCCATCGCCCTGAACAACTCGGTGCGCCTGCGGCCGCTCTTCCGGACGGCGTTCTTCCTGCCCACGATGGTGGCCCTCGTGGCGGTGGCCGCCGTGTGGAAGATGCTGTACCAGGAGGAGGGCCTGATCAACCAGGTCCTCGCGGTGTTCGGGCTTCCCGGCCACGCCTGGCTCAACGACCCCAACACGGCCCTGCCGGCCGTCGTCGTGACGTCGATCTGGCAGGGGTTCGGCTTCGAGACCGTCGTCTTCCTGGCGGCCCTGCAGGCGATCCCGCGCGAGCTCTACGACGCGGCCCGCGTCGACGGCGCCGGCGGCTGGGCCCAGTTCCGGCACGTCACCCTGCCCGGGCTCCGCCCCACGATCGGCTTCATCTACATCATCGGGATCATCGGCAGCTTCCAGACCTTCGACCAGATCTTCGTGATGACGCAGGGCCGGCCGGGCGTCTCGACCCGGACGGTGGTCTACGACATGCTCGACGAGTTCAACCGCCTCAACCTGGGCACCGCCTCGGCGATCGCCTACCTGCTGCTGGTGGTCCTCGCGGTTCTCTCCTTCCTGCAGATGCGCCTCTTCGAGAGCCGGGACTGATGCGCCTGCGTCGCGCCCGCCGGATCGCGCTCTTCGTCGGCCTCTCTGTCGCGGCCCTCGTCATGGTGGCGCCCTTCTACTGGACCATCGCGACCTCGTTCAAGGTTCCCGGGGACGTCTTCTCCGGCAACCTCATCCCGGACCCGTTCACGCTGGCCAACTACCAGGACGTCTTCCGGCGCCTGCCGTTCCCGACCTACTTCACCAACAGCGTGATCGTCACGGCCCTCATCGTGGGCCTCAACGTGGTCTTCGGGACGGCGGCGGCCTACGCGTTCGCCAAGCTCCGGTTCCCGGGCCGGGACCTCCTCTTCTTCGTGTTCCTGCTCACCCTCATGGTCCCCTTCCAGGTGAACCTCATCCCGCTGTACCGGATCATGGTGGAGCTCCACCGGATCTCGCCGCTGATCGGGGTGGACACCTACTTCGGGATCATCGCCCCGGCCGCGATCCAGGTCTTCGGGATCTTCCTGATGCGCCAGTTCCTCAAGTCGATCCCCGACGAGATCCTGGAGTCGGCGCGGATCGACGGGGCCTCCGAGTGGCGGATCCTGCGCTCGATCATCTTCCCGCTGGCCGCGCCCGGGATGGCGACCCTGGCCATCTTCACCTTCATCGGGGCCTGGAACGACTTCCTCTGGCCGCTGATCGTCACCAACTCCGACGAGATGCGGACGCTGCCGGTCGGCCTGGCGCTGCTGGCCCGGCGCAACACCGTGGTCTGGGGCCAGACGATGGCGGGGACGGTCGTGGCGGTGGCGCCGATGGTCGTCGTCTTCCTGGTGCTCCAGCGGCGCTTCATCGAGGGCCTCACGGCGGGCGCCGTGAAGGACGCGGGATGACCCACCCGGACCGCGATCGCTTCCTCGAGGAGATCCTGGCGCAGCCGGCGGCCCTGCGCCGCGCGGGGGCGGCCGTCGTCGAGCAGGCCGCAGCGCTGGAGGCGCTCGCCGCGGTCATGGCGCGGGCGGGCGCAGCTGTGGCGGGGGCGGAGGCGGCCTTCCGCTGCCCACTCGTGCTGCTGACCGGCATGGGCGGCTCGCTCGACGGTTGTCGGGCGATCCTGCCCCTGCTGGCTGCGGGTGGCGTGGCCGCGTTCGCGGTCGAGACGGCGGAGCTGGTGCATGCGCGCCGGGGACTGCTGGCGCTTGCCGACGTGGTCGTCCTGGTCAGCCAGTCCGGCCGCAGCGCCGAGGCGCTCCGCCTGGCCGAGGTGCTCGCGGACGCCGACGCGATCGGGAACGCCCAGGCGATCAGGCGCGCTGACGCGATCGGAATCGCGGACCCGCGGGGACTCGCCGACCGGGAGGGCACGGGCCGTCCAGCGCTCTGCCTGGTGACCAACCTCGCGCCGAACCCGGTCGCGGCCCGAACGGCGATCGTCCTCGAGACGCGGGCGGGTCACGAGGTGGCGCCGTCCACGATGAGCTACACGGCCTCCATCGTGACCCTCGGCGCGGTGGCGGCCGTGCTCGGGCGGGTGGATCCGGCCCTGGCCGCCGCGGAGGCTGCCGCCGCGGCGGAGGCTGCCGCCCGGGCGGTGGAGGCGCTCCTCGTCGATCACGCGGCCATCGCACAGGAGTGGCGCGCCTGGCTGGGCGCCCGCCGCACGCTGTTCGTGCTGGGCCGCGGCCGGTCGGCGTCCGTGGCCGGCATGTCCGCGCTCCTGTTCAAGGAGGCCACGCTGGTCCACGCCGAGGCGATGTCAGGTCCCACGTTCCGGCATGGGCCGCTGGAGCAGGCAGGGCCCGACGCCGCGGTTGCGATCATCGCGCTCGACCCGGCCACGACGGCGCTCGACGCGGAGCTCGCGACCGACCTGCGGGACGCCGGATCGCCCGTGGCGTGGATCGGCCCGCCAGGGACGGCGCCGGCACGGGTGCTGGCCTGCCCGGTGCCTCCACTGGCGGGTCCGACCGCCGTCATCCCGGCAGCGGTGCCGCTCCAGCTGCTGGCGTGGCGCCTTGCGCGCGAGCGAGGTGCTCCCGGGGCGTTCCGCGTGGGCGGCAAGGTCACGACGAAGGAGTAGGGTCTCGGCCATGGGTGATCGCGTGCAAGCCGGCTCCCCGTACCTGCGCCGCGGCGACCGCGCGTTCCTGCCCGTCGGGGCCCACCTGGTGCCGCCCGAAGGGCCGGACTGGCCGTGGCGGGTGGGCGCCGACGCCTTCGACCGCGGCTTCTCCGCGATGGCGGCCGCGGGCATGACCTCGGTCCGGATCGACTTCGCGTGGGAGGCCGTGGAGCCCGCCCCGGGCGCCTACGACGAGGCCCACCTGCGGGTCCTCGACGAGATCCTGGACGCGGCCGGCCGGCACGGACTGCTCCTCCACCCGGCGCTCCTCATGGGCGGCGAGGTGGGCGACGCGTTCTGGGACGTGCCCTGGCGAGCCGGGCGTCACCCCCATCGCGACGCCGCGTTCGTGGATGGGCAGGCGTCGCACGCGGGTATGCTCGCCCGGCGCTGGGCGGGGGACCCGCGCGTCCTGGCCTGGGACCTTACCGACGAGCCGCCGTTCTGGCCGTTCGGCGACACGACCGACGACGAGGCGCGGGCATGGACGTTCGCCCTCGCTGCCGCGATCCGGGGTGGCGACCCCGGCGCGCTGGTGACGATCGGGACCGCCGGCCAGGAGATCACCTGGGGCCCGTTCCGGGCCGACGTCGTGGCCGAGCAGCTCGACTTCGCCTGCGTCCACCCGTACCCGATCTACCACCCGGCTGTCTTCCCGGACGGCCTGCTGAGCCCCCGCACCACCCATGCGGCAGCGTTCGAGGTCGCGCTGGCCGCGGGCACGGGCCGGCCCGTGATGGTCCACGAGTACGGCGCCTCGTCGGCCCAGTTCGATCCTCACCGGATCGCCGCCCACGACCGGCTCCTGGCGTGGTCGAGCCTGGGTCGCGGGGCGGCCGGCTTCTTCGCCTGGTGCTGGATCGACGCCGAGCCGGCCGCGTACGGGCGCGCGCCGTACGTCCGGGCGCCGCACGAGACGCAGTTCGGTGTCGTCGACGCGAACGGGGCCATGCGGCCGCGCGGCCACGTCCTGGCCGAGCTCGCGGGAACGGTTGCGCGCCTGGACCTCGACGGCCACGCCGGCTTCGGTCCGTCGTCGGCGGCGGCGATCGTCGTGCCGCACGAGTACGCGCGCCCCTACGACCCGGTGAGCTACGGGCTCGACGACGTGCCTGCCGGGCGCTACCTCCCGGCCGAGACCGCCTGGACGCCGGTCCGCGACCCGCGCCCGCTGGTCGCCGGATGGCTCAACGCGTACGTGATGGGGGCGCGAGCCGGCCTGGCGGCCTCGTTCCCGCGCGAGCGGCTCGACGGCGCCTGGCCCGACGCGCGGCTGGTGCTCCTGCCCGCGCCGAGTGCCGGGTCGTCGGGCAGCCTCCACCTGCGCACGACGTTCTGGGACGGCGCCGCGGCGCACCTGGCGCGGGGCGGTTCGGCCTGGGTCTCGTGCTCCGCCGATGTCGCGATCCCCGAGATGGCGGCGCACCTGGGGGCGCGTATCGTGGACCGGGCGCCGGCCGCGGCCCCGCCGGTCCTGCAGTTCGTCGAGCCCTGGGGCCCGTTCGCGGCCGGGGAGACGCTGGAGCTGCCGCTGGGCGACGGCTCGCTGGCGCAGCGGAGCGCCACGCTGGCCGCCGCCGCGGGCAGCCGGGTCGTCGCGGTGGACGCTGCGGGCGACCCGGCGCTCGTCGTCGCCCGGCGCGGGGACGGGTATGCGGTCGTCTGCGCCCACCCGGTCGAGCTGCTCCTCGCCGGCCTGCCCGACGCGCACGGGCCGGCCGACCGGAGCTGGGGGCTCTACGCCGGGCTGGCCGCGTGCGCAGGCGTCGCCGAGCCTGCGTCGGCCCGCCATCCCGACGTCACGACGGGTGCGCTGCTGGGGCCGGCAGGGGGCCTCGTCACGCTCACGAACCACGCCGCAGCCGGTCGCGCGGTCACGCTGCGGCTGCCCCCCGACGCGGCGACGGCCCGGCTCGTGTCGGCCGACGGGAGCGCGGCCCTGCCGGTCGAGGGCGGGACCGCGGAGGTGGCGCTCGACGGGTTCGGGGCGGCCCTCGTGGCCTGGGATCGACTCCCGTGACCGCGCCGGGCGGCGACCAGCGCGCGGCCCAGCGATCCGCGTTCGCGCCGAGCGGCGACCCGCCTGCGATGGCCGCCGATGGGCGCACGGCCGCCGAGGGGCTCGCCGACCCGCCAGCGGCGGCCGACGACCGACCCGCGGCCATCCTGGCCGCCGACGGGCCCGCCGACCCGCCAGCGGCGGCCGACGACCGACCCGCGGCCATCCTGGCCACCGACGTGGGCAACTCGAAGACCGACGTGGTGCTCGTGGGCGCGGACGGCTCCGTGCTGGCGGCGCGGCGCGGCCCGACGGCCTCGCACCAGCGGGTCGGCTTCGGCGGTGGAACCCGGCAGCTCGTCGAGCTCGCGACGGCCGTGGGCGCGCCTCCCGGCTCGGCGGCGCTCGCGGTGATCTGCGCGGCCGGGGCCGACACGCCCTCGCAGGTGCGGCGCCTGCACGCACGTTACGCGCAGGCCGGGCTCGCCCGGCGGGTCGTCGTGCGCAACGACACGGACGCGATCCTGCGGGCCGGCTCGCCGGTGGGGTGGGGGATCGCCCTGGTGTGCGGCTCGGGCGTCAACTGCCTGGGTATCGCGCCCGACGGCCGCTCCTACCGGCTGCCCGCCCTCGGGCCGCTCTCCGGGGACTGGGGCGGCGGGTCCGCGGTGGGGCTGGCCGGGCTGGGCGCGGCGATCCGGGGACGCGACGGCCGCGGCCCGCGCACGGTGCTGGAGCAGACGCTCCCGGTCGTTCTCGGCGTGCGCCGCCCCGTCGACATCGCCCTCGGGATCGAGGCTGGGCGGATCGAGCGTGGGCGCGTCCGCGACCTGGCGCCGGCGGTCTTCGCCGCTGCCCGGGACGGGGACGCCGAGGCCCGCGCGATCGTCGACCGCCTGGCCGATGAGCTGGCCACGATGGCGATCGCGGCCCTCCGGCGCCTGCGCCTGGTTCGAAGCCCCACGCCGGTCGTCCTGGGTGGCTCCGTCTTCCGTGCCGACGACCCGGCGTTCCTCGCGCGGTTCCGCGAACGGCTGGCCTCGGTCGCGCCGCGGGCCACCGTCCACCACCTCGACGCCCCGCCCGTGCTCGGAGCCGCCCTCCTGGGCCTCGACGAGCTGGGCGCCCCGGCGGACGCCCGGGAGCGACTCTGCCGCGAGCTCACCGAGGCGCGGTTCGCCACGATGCCGGCGGCACCTGCCCGCACCTGACGCACCTGTCCGGGCGGTCTCACCCGGAAGGGGGGACTCGCCGCGGGACTCGTCGCGCCCGGTCGAGGTCGTACCCGTGGCCCTGGCCACGCACCGGGATCGCGTTTCAGGGCGCGGCGGTGGGCAGAACAGATGGGCCCGTCGACGGCGCCGCGGACGACCCTGCGGATGGCCCCGCGGACGGCGCGAGCGACGGCGCGACGACCACCTGGCTGCCGCCCACGTCGCTGAAGCGGATCTCCGTGGTGCCGTTGACGGTGGTCGTGCCGGCGTCGGTCGACCCGGTGGCGGTGAACGAGAGCGCGATCCGGACCGGCGTCCCATCCGCCTCGACGTAGGCATCCATGTCGTTCATGGTGCCCGTCCCCGTGTCGCTCCCCGCGAACCCGGCCGGCGTGTAGGGCAGCGGCCCCGTCGTCGCGAGGTGATAAAGGGTCCGCCCGTCCGTCTCCGTGGTGCCCAGGTATTCCAGGTCGTTGGGATCCGTGACGACGACGACCGCCTTCGTGAGCTCGCTCGTGTCCACGGAGCCGGGCGGTGCCGCGACCCATCCCGTGCCGAGGTCGGCGAACGACTGGTCGCCGACGACGATGACCCGGAACCGCGTCGACTGGCCCTCCGCCTCGACGACGAGCGCGAGGTCGACGTCGGGGAGCGCCAGCACGCCGCTCATCGTGACCCGGAAGTCGAGGGGATCCCCGGCCTGGTCGGCCGTCGCGGTTGCCTGCTGGACGATGTCGGCGTGAAGGGTGGGATCGCCGAGGATCGCGACGAAGGAGGCGGCGAGCTCGGCGCCGTCGACGGAGCCCGAGGGGGTGGGGGAGGTCCCGCCACATGCGGCCGCGACCACCAGGACGCCGAGCGCGAGAGTCGCGAACCGGCGCCTCACGCCCGCTGCGCCGCGCGACGGGCGGCGAAGCGCTCCTCCGATCCGCCCCAGCCGGCGTCGAACGCCTTCCCCGGCGCATCGAGGTCGAGGACCAGCGGCGCGTGGTCCGACGGGGTCGGCGTCCCCTTGCGGGCCTCGCGGTCGACCTCCACGGCGACGACGCGCGCGGCGGCCGGCGGAGTCGCCAGCAGGTGGTCGATCCGCATGCCCTCGTTCCGCTGGAAGTTGCCGGCGCGGTAGTCCCACCAGGTGAAGCGCCGCAGGCCCGGGTTGGCCGCCCGCCACGTGTCCGTCAGTCCCCACGCAAGGAGGCCCCGGAAGGCGTCGCGCTCCGGCTCCGAGACGTGCGTGCCGCCGTGGGCCGCGGCCGCGTTCCAGACGTCGTCGTCCGCGGGGGCCACGTTGTAGTCGCCGCCGATCAGCAGCGGAGCGGACGGGTCCTGGGTCTCCGCGAGCCAGCGCCCGAGTCGCTCGAACCAGCGCAGCTTGCCCGCGTACCACGTGGTATCGACTTCGCGGCCGTTCGGTGCGTAGATGCTTACGACGCGGAGCGCCGCCGCAGACGGCCGACACCATCCGCGCCTCGGCGAGCGGATCGAAGTCGCCTTCTCCGGGCGCCGCGGCTCCGGGGCCGGAGTTGCGGACGGATCCGTCGCCGAAGTTCGTCACGACGTCCTCGATCCCGACGCGGCTGGCGATCGCCACGCCGTTCCAGCGCCCCTCGCCGTGATGGAGGAGGTCGTAGCCCAGCATCCGGAAGGGGAGGACCGGCGCGTCGTCGTCGCCGAGCTTGGTCTCCTGCATGAGCAGCACGTCGGGCGCGGCCCGCTCCAGCCACCACTCGACCTTCTCGAGCCGCGCCTTGAGCGAGTTGACGTTCCAGGTGGCGATGCGCATGGGCACAGGGTAGCGCGCCGGGGCCCGCTCGCCCCAGGTTACCTGCCCGGAACGGCGGACCTAGTAGCGGCGGCCGCGCTGGCGGGTGAGGTCGAAGGTCGCGGTGTCGGCGACGGCCATCACGGCCATCGTGCCGGCCTGGACCGGGTCGGACACGACGAGGTCCACGTGGTCGGTGATCGAGCCGACCATGTTGAGGGCGATCACCGGGATGCCGACGGCACGGAGCTCGTCCGCCGCGGCGCTGATGTCGCCGCCCATGATCGAGCCGGCGAGGACGAGGAGGCGCGCCCGGGGGAGGTCGGCGACGGCGCGGACGGCGCCGGCGATGTTGGCCTCGCCGACCAGCGGGATCGTGTCCACGGAGATGCGCTCGCCACGCAGGTTGTGGCGATCGGCCTCGCTGACGGCGCCCAGGGCGACCTGGGCGATCTGGGCGCCCCCGCCGACGACGATGACCCGCTTGCCGAAGATCCGGTCGAGGGCGCGCGTGGCGTGGCGCTCGCGGACCCCGGGGGCAGCGGCGACGGTGGCGTCGACGACGTCCTCCGACAGGCCCTCGATCTCGACCTCGGTCTCGACCGCCGGCGTGCCGCCGTCACCGTCCGGCGGGAGGCGGCGGACGGTGCTCATGGTGCGGACGGTGCCGCCCGCGGCGGCGACCACGGCGAGGATCGCCGGCAGCGCCTCGGGTCGATCCTCGTGGATGACGCGGATCGCCACGGTCGGCGGCTGGCTCGCGGCGCGGCGGGGGCTCATCGGCGGGGGCTCATCGGCGGGGGCTCATGGGCGGGAGCCCGCGGCGCCGGCGCGCATCGGCGCGGTGGGAGCTCATGGGCGGGGCACGAGACGGGAGTCGCCGGGTGTCGGTCGGCAGGCAGCATGTGGGACCGCGCTCAGCGGTCGGCCAGCGTGCGGGCCATGTCGGCCAGCGAGCCGGGGGAGGCGAGGCCGTGCGGATCGGTCGGGTCGTGCTCGTCGAAGACGACGCCCAGTGCGGTGAGCGCCTCGCGCGTCGCGTCGGCGTCGCTGGTCGTGAGCATCAGCTCGCCGTCGGTGTCCTCGGCCACGCCGACGATCCCGGTGATGTTGACGCCGCGATCGGCGAGCGCCTGCGCCGCGCGCGCGAGCGAGCCCGGGCGATCGTCGAGTCGGACGGTGAACCACGCGGACATGGGGCCTCCTCTGCTGGCCGGGGCATCGTAGCGTGCCGGGGGGAGCAGCACGGAGGCACGCACGCGTGACGCACGGCGCGTGACGCACGGCGCGCCGGGCCGACGCGCCCCGCACCGTCGGGCGCCGGCGGCACCACCACGACCATGGCCCCGCAGTACGATCCTCCTGAGCCGCGCCCCGTCGCCATCCGCCAGGAGGCACCCCGCGATGCCCGATACCAGCGCCGTCCCCCCGGAGCCCCGGTCCCGCTCCGACGAGTCGCGGGCCACCGCCCGCGCCGGAGGCGGCGAGCCGATCACGTCGGGCCGCGACCGCCTCCGGGCCGGCCGCCTGGTCGTGCGCCGCGACGCCGTCGAGCGCCAGGTGCCCGACTCCGCCCAGACCGCCGATGAGCAGTTCCTGCGCCCGGTCGGGGCCCAGTTCACCGACACGGACCCGTGGCGCGCCCTGCGGATCCTGTCCGAGTTCGTGGAGGGCTTCGACGCTCTCGCCGACGTCGGCCAGGCCGTCTCCGTCTTCGGGTCCGCCCGGGTGGAGGAGGGAGACCCGGTCTACGAGACCGCTCGCCTCCTGGGCGAGCACCTCGCGAACGCGGGCTTCGCCGTCATCACCGGGGGAGGCCCCGGCGTGATGGCGGCGGCGAACCGGGGCTGCCACGAGGCCGGCGGGTTCTCCATCGGCTGCAACATCGAGCTGCCGCACGAGCAGTGGCTCAACCCGTGGGTGGACCTCGGCGTCGAGTTCCGCTACTTCTTCGCCCGCAAGACGATGTTCGTGAAGTACGCCGTCGGGTTCGTCATCCTGCCCGGCGGCTTCGGGACCCTGGACGAGTTCTTCGAGGCGGTGACCCTCATCCAGACGGGCAAGATCCGCCACTTCCCGGTCTTCCTGGTGGGGACCACGTACTGGGCCGGCCTGTTCGACTGGCTGCGCACGACCGCGCTGCCGATGGGCCTGGTCAACGAGAAGGACCTCGCGCTGGTGCGCGTGACCGACGACGTGGCCGAGATCGCGCGGGCGATGCGGGCATTCGTGGACCAGGGCACGGGCAGGGCCGGCACGGGAGCGGTCGGGCCCGCGACCTGATCGGGCCCGCGACCTGAGCGAGCCCGCTCGAGGGCGGCTCAGCCCGGCGGCGGCTCAGCACGGGGCGCGGCTCAGCCCTCCGGGGGGATCAGTACGGGAACGTGGACGCCCAGGGCATCCAGGCGCTCGTGAACCACGCGGACGCGTTGAACGTCGTGCCGGTCGAGAGGAAGCGCCAGCCGGCGGTCCCCAGCGGTTTCCCGTCGCCGTCGACGCCGCGGTCCACCAGGGCGTAGAGGTCGGCCCGCCCGTCGGCCGTCAGGTCCGCGGAGCTGAAGCGGGAGCCGGCGAACGAGAGCGCCAGCGTCCCGGTGACGTGGAGCCGCGAGAAGGTCGACCCCGACGTCGGGGCGCGATAGACCACGAGGCGCATCCCGTCGGCGCCGCTGCGGCGGACGACGATCACGTCGTCCCGACCGTCGCGATCGATGTCTCCCATGAGCGCCTGGATGTCCGCGAGGGCAAGCGGCTCGGTTCCCCAGGTTGCGAGCGAGCCCAGGGCGGTGGACGGCCCCGACCGGGCCACCCTGACCGCCAGCCCGCCGGCGGCGATCGGCGCCAGGACCACCAGGTCGCCGAGCCCGTCGCCGTTCAGGTCGCCGGCCAGGACTCCCGAGGCGGACAGGTCGAGGGCCGCAGTCCATGTCCGCTTGACCGCGGCGAAGGAGGTTCCCGTGGAGGTCGCCAGGTACAGCGACGAGGTCGGCGCGTCGCCCGGGCGGATCCGCATGATCCCCGCGTCGGCCTTCCCATCGCCGGTGAAGTCCGTCACGACGAGCCGGTAGTCGCCCACGCCGAGCGTCGTGACGTCGGCCTTGTCGCTCCACCACGTGACGGCCGGCAGGAAGCCGGCGGCGCTGCCCCGGATGACCTCGAGGGCGACGCCGTCGTCCCGCTGCACGAGCTGCACGAGATCCGCGCGCCGGTCGCCGGTGACGTCGCCCACGGCGCGGCCAAGCAGGCGATCGGCCGTCACGCCGGTGACCGTGATCCCCGCCAGCGAGCCCGCGGCGACGGCCGCTCGGTAGACAGGGTCGTAGGTCATGACCTTCGCCGTGGCTTCGCCGGTGTCGGCGTTGACGGTGACGAGGCCGAGATCGCCCCGGCCGTCGCCGGTGAAGTCGCCGGCGCCGGGCGTCGTCCACGAGACGGAGCTGTAGAACCGCCGCGCGAGCCTCTCCGCCTGGTCGCCATACCGATGGACACAGTCGACCGCGTCGCGCTGGTACAGCTTCCAGCCGTCGATGTGGGCGGTGCACGAACCCGTGCCGGGTCGGTACCCGGTGAGGAAGAACCGCTCACCCTTGCGGAGGCTGACCGCCCACGTCGCCGCGACGGCGGCCCGGTGCGAGGTCGCCGGCTTGCGGGATGGATCGTAGATCTGGTCCGTCGAGGTGTCGGTCACGTCGTAGCAGTGCCCGCCGGCGTCCTTGCCGCCGCGCCAGTACATCGCGTAGTACCAGGCGAACTGCTTGACGGCGACGGCGCCTGCCCGGAGGGCGGCCGTGGGCGCGGTGGATCCCCACTCGGCGGCCATGACCGTCTCGACATAGGTCCGGAAGGGCACCGTCTGGGTGCGCTTGGTCGCGGTTCGATAGACCCGGATCGAGGTGGGCGGCACGAGAGAGCTGGACCAGCCGGTGCACTTCGACAGGGCCTGGGCGGGCTCGGCGCTGGGGAACGCCAGGGCCCCAAGGGCAATCGCCAGTGCGGCGATCCCCCCGATCAGGCGGATACGCATTGGACATCGGACGGTAGCGGCGATCCGCCCGGGCTGTCAAACGTACTGGTCGTCGGGGTACCTTCGGGTGGTGCCCGGAGGCACCACGAATCGGTGCCACCCGGGCGCGATCCGGGTCGGGTCCGCTACGGGTGCGGGCCGCCGTCGCGGCGTGCCCGGGGATCTCAGGCCCGCGGGAACGCGACCTGCACGACCTCGTCGACGATCCGGACGGGGTAGTAGCGCAGGCGCCGGATCCGCGTGAGCCGGCGTGCCTCCGCCTTCGTTCCGGCGGGCTCCGGCTTCGGTGCCGATCCGGGCGGCGACCAGGTGGGATGGGCGACGCCGTCCGCGTCCAGGCCCCCCGTCGTCGGCACCTGGACCGTCTCGCCCGTGCCCAGGTCGAAGCGCCCGTTGTGCAGCGGGCAGTCGATGACGCAGCCGTCGAGCCGGCCGATGGACAGGGGAGCCGCCATGTGGGGGCAGCGGTCGTCGGTGGCGAGGATGCCCTGGGGCACGTGGGCCAGCAGGATGTCGAGGTCCCCGCGGGTCACGCGCAGCAGGGCGCCCGGCGGCAGCGAGGCGACCGGGAGGACCGGCTCGAACGGGGCGCCGGCGGTCCCGGGGGCCGCCAGGTGCGCGGGGGTGGGGGCGATCCGGGTCATCGGGCGCTCGTCAGCCGCCTGGCGGTGCCGGGGCGGCGTCGGCGGCCGGCACGCGGGCGGCAGCGGCGGCCTCGACCGGGGTGCCTTCGACAGTCGCCCCCGGGGCACCCGCCACGGGCGCCTCGCCAACGTTCGGGGCCCCGCCCGGGCGCGCCGGACCCGAGGCCACCGGGCCGAGCGAGGTTCGCAGCGGGAGCTCGCGGATCACCAGGATCGCCACGAAGGCGACCACCGCGGCCACGACGCCCAGCCAGAAGACCGACGCGATCGCGAACGAGATGGCCTCGTAGATGGAGGTGACGATCTTCGGGATCATCGGCTCCACGATCGGCCTGGCCTGCTCCGGCACGTTGGCCAGGATGGATGCGCCCAGGTCCGTGCCGACCCCGACGATGTTGTTCAGGTCGAACGCGCCGCCGCCCTGCGCCTGGAGCTGGTCGACGAACTGCTGGGGGACTCCGTTGGCCACGAGTCGCTCCGGCAGCAGGCTCACGATCTGCGACCCGAACACCGAGCCGGCAATGGAGAGGCCGACGGTGCCGCCGATCTGCCGGAAGAAGGTCAGGTTGGAGGTTGCGACACCCAGCTTGGAGAACGGCACGGCGTTCTGGACGACGATCGTGAACACCGCGAGCGTCGGGCCGATCCCGATGCCCAGGGCCAGCTGCCAGAGCCAGATCGTCGTGTTCGTGGTGGTCGCCGCCAGGTTGGTGAAGAGGTACGAGCCGAGCCCGAGGAGCGTGACGGCCACCAGGAGCAGGACCTTGTACTTCCCGGTGCGGGCCACGATCTGGCCGCTCACGATGCTGGAGAAGATGACGCCGATGAGGAGCGGCACCAGCGCGTACCCGCTGGCCGTCGCGCTCTCGCCCAGGACGACCTGGTAGTAGCGCGGCAGGAAGATCACCGCCGCGAAGAACCCGAACGATGCGAAGAACGTGGCGACCAGCGAACCGGCATACGTCCGGTCGCGCCACAGGTCGAGCGGGACGATGGGCTCCTTCACCCGGGACTCGATGAACAGGAAGACGACCAGCAGGGCGAGGCCCACCGCGACCAGCCCGCCAACCTCCGGGTCGACCCACTCGTGGAGCTGCTTGTTGGTGAGGCCGATGAGGAGCGGGATCATGCCCGCGATGAAGACCCCGCCGCCGACCCAGTCGAGGTTGAGCTTCCCGTGGGGCCGCCGCACGACCGGCAGGACCCGGGCGACCACGGCAAGCGAGATCAGCCCGAGCGGGATGTTGACGTAGAAGATCCAGTTCCAGCCGATGTTGTCGGTGATGAAGCCGCCCAGCGCCGGCCCGACGAGGGCCGACAGGCCGAAGACCGCCCCGAACAGGCCCTGGTACTTGCCCCGCTCCGCCGGCGTGAACAGGTCGCCGATCACGGCAAGGGAGATCGGGAAGAGCGCGCCCGCGCCAAGCCCCTGGATACCGCGGAACAGGATCAGCTGCTCCATCGTCTGGCTGAGGCCCGACAGCGCCGACCCGATCAGGAACAGCGTGATCCCGATCAGGAGCATCGGCTTGCGCCCGTAGTAGTCCGAGAGCTTGCCGTAGAACGGGACGCTGATCGTCGACGTCAGCAGGTAGGCCGTGACGACCCAGATGTACAGGGCGTTGCCCTGGAGGTCGGTGACGATCGTCGGCAGGGCCGTCCCGACGATGGTCTGGTCCAGGGCGCCCAGCAGGAGCGCGAGGAGGATCGCGCCCAGGACCTCGAAGCGGGCGCGGGAGGAGAGCTCGATCGCCGGGTGCGGCGCGGCGCCGCGGGGCGTTCCGGGGGCCGGCTCCCCGCCGGGGATCGTCTCGGCGCCGCGGGGCGCTCCGGGGCTTGGCTCCCCGCCGGGGCTCGTCTCGGCGCCGGGCATCGTCTCGGCAACCGGGCTGCCGTCCATCATCGGGTGGGGACTCCTCGCGTTGCGGCCGCGCCTCCGGTGGCGGCGTGATCGTCTGGGCGGTGGATGGCCGGATCGGGGCCGGGTCCCGGGGACGGCGCGCCGGCAGGGGACGGTGCGTCGGCGGGCGCCGGATCAGCCTCGCGGCGGGCCCGGCGCACGCTGGCCGCGAGCGCCAGGACCTGCTCTGTCGGCAGCGGGCCGAGGAGATCCTCGATGAGCTCGACGCGCCAGCCGTCGTGCTCCGCCACCGCGGCAAGGCCCAGGTCGGTGGCCCGGGCGAGCACGACGCGGCGGTCCTCGGCGTCGCGGACCCGTTCGACGAGGCCGCGCTGCTCCATCCGGTCCAGGAGCCCGGTCGCGTTCGGCGCGCCGATCCCCAGCCAGTCCGCCAGCCGGCTCACCGGCAGCGGCCCGTGCTCCTGCAGAATCCAGAGAATCTGCAGGTGGCCCAGGCTGATTCCGCTGTGGTGGACCCGCCGGGCCACGGCGCAGCGCCGGCGGCTGGCAAGTGCTGCGATGCCTTCCGCGATCTCGCGGAGCGCGTCATCGCGGGTGGTCGTCGGGCGGGGAAGATCAGTTGCGGTCACCTGAACAATATAGATTGTCGCAATCATTCCGTCAAACGCGGGACCGCGGGCTGGCGGATCATCGGCCTGTCGAACACCGGCTCGTCCGACGGCCGGCCCGCCGGATCGCCAACCCGTCGGATCGCCGGCCTGTCGGTTCGCCGGCCTGTCGAGTCGCGCCCACGCGAGGAGCCCCATGCGCTACACGCTGATGATCGAACCCCAGCAGGGGTGCTCGTACACGGACCAGCTGGCCATCGCGCGGCGTGCCGAGGCGGCCGGGTTCGAGGCCCTCTTCCGCTCGGACCACTACGACAGCTTCCCGGGGGAGGCCGGCCGGCCGACCACCGATGCCTGGACGGTCCTTGCCGGGCTGGCCCGCGAGACGGCGCGGATCCAGCTTGGCGTCCTGGTCTCCCCGGTGACGTTCCGGCACCCGGGCACCCTGGCCAAGATCGTGGCCACGGTCGACGAGATGTCGGGCGGGCGCGTGGTGGTGGGGCTGGGCGCCGGATGGAATGAGCCGGAGCACGCGCACCTCGGGTTGCCGTTCCCGCCGATCGAGGTCCGCGCGGAGATGCTGGAGGAGCAGCTGGCGATCCTGCGGGGCCTCTGGCAGGAGCCGGACGGGTGGTCGTTCAGCGGCCGCCACTACACGGTGCCGGGGTCGTTGTTCCGGCCGCGGCCCGTCCAGCGGCCGGCGCCGAGGATCATCGTCGGCGGCGAGGGGAGCCCGCGCTCCATGCGCATCGCGGTGCGCTATGCGGACGAGTTCAACGTCACCAGCTCCTCGCCCCAGCGTGTTGCCGAGCGCTTCGCGAAGCTCGACGAGACGGCGCGGGCGGCGGGCCGCGACCCCTCCACGCTGATCCACTCGGCGATGGTCGGGGTTCTCGTCGGCCGCGACCAGGCGGAGGTCGACCGGCGCTGCGGCGCCATCCTGGAGGCGTTTGGCGTGGACGATGCGGGGATGGAGTGGTTCGAGGAGCGCCGTCCGCGCTGGGTCTTCGGCACGCCGGACGAGGCCCGCGCGATGGTTGCGCAGTTCGCTGCATCGGGCGCCGAGCGACTGGTCCTGCAGGACATGCTGCCCTGGGACCTGGAGATGATCGACCTTCTCGGCGAGGTGCTGGTCCGCGGTTGACCGGCCGCCGGAACGGCCGGCGGGCGACGGCGGCCGCCCCGGCCGCCGGGTTCCGCGCGCGCCTACTCTCCGAGCGTGGCGGCCTCGCGGTAGGCGAGCTGATCGCGGCGGATCGGATCGGGGTCCGTGCCGCGGGCACGGGCCAGGCGCTCCGTGACCAGCTGAAGCGGCGTGGCCGTCCCCACGAGGGCGGCGACGGGACCCGGGAGGGACGCCGCCTCCGGGACCAGGATCCGGCCGGCCGGCAGGAGGAAGGCCGGCCAGTCGCCGTCCAGCTCCGCGGCCAGGATCCCGGCCGCCCGCATGCCGACTCGGCCGGCGGCCGCCATCGCCTGCTGGGCGCGTGCCGAGCGCGCCGCCCGACCCGCGCCGTCGGCAAGGACCAGCACGACGCCGGTCTGGGCGTCCATTGCCGGCAGGTGGCCGTGGAGGAACGTCTCCAGCTCGCGCGTCGTCGTCGGGAGCCAGGTGGCCTCCTCGATCTTGAGGGCGAGCTCGCGCCCCGCCGGGAGGTCGGCGCCCGAGGCGACCACGATCACCTCGCGCATCCCGGCCAGCTCCGCGGCGATCGCCTCGGCCTCCGCCGCCTGCGCCAGGCCCGCGTCGAGCAGCGCCCGAACCGTCACGGGGTCCGCGTCCGCCGGCTCGCCGGTGAGCGCGGCGCCCACCGCGACGGCCGCCAGGATCGGCGAGAGGTACCCGATCGTGTGGCACCAGCTCCGGTCGATCTCACCCGTCGCCAGCACGATCCCGAACCGCCCGATCGGCGAAGCGGGGTGGACCGTGACCGCCGCCGTCCGGGCCCCGGCCGCTGCCGCCGCATCCAGAGCCGCGAGCGTCGCACCCGTTCCGCCCTCGTGGCTGATCCCGACGATCAGGCCGCCCCGCTGTGGCGCCAGGGACGCCTCGAAGGCCTGGCGGGCCACCACGCTCCCCGGCTGGCCGGCGCCCCGGATCCCGCCCCGGGCGGCCGCTTCGCCGACGATCGCCGCAAACGCCTGCGCGCCGTGCTCGCTGGTGCCGCAGCCGGTCACGACGACCGGCTCCCCCTTCTCCAGCGTGCCCCGGATCGCCATCGAGAGACGGCCGGCGGCCGTCTCTCGGCCGGGAACCTCCAGGCGGGCGCCCACGCCGGGCACGCCCGAGCTGCGCCGGACCACGCCCAGGCGCCGCAGCACCCGCCCGGCGAGCGCCGGCTCGGCCTCGATCATCTCGGTCATCCACCACGGCGGCCCATCGCGACGCGCGGGCTGGGGCAGGAAGGCCCACGGCTCCGGCGGGCCGGACAGGACCGCCTCGGGGTCCGGATGGGCTGTCACCAGGGGGTCGAACGGCGGCGGCGTCTCCATGATGGCGATGATAGGCTGCGGCGCCGGGTGCACCGAGGCGCGACGGACGCCGCGCAGCCCACCAGAACGCGAGGCACGGACACGCATGGACGTCGGGGTGATGGTCCCCCAGGGATGGAAGGGCGAGTACGACCGCTGGAACGCCGTCGACGCCTGGGCGAACGCGGTCGAGCGCGCCCGCCAGGCAGAAGCCCTGGGCTTCGAGTCGATCTGGGTGTTCGACCACTTCACGACGGTCCCGGACCCGACCGACGAGATCACGTTCGAATCGTTCACGATGCTCGGCGCCATCGCCCAGGCGACGTCGAGGGCGCGGCTCGGCCACATGGTGGTCTGCACCGGGTTCCGTAACCCTGCGCTTACGGCCAAGATGGCCTCGACGCTGGACGTCATCTCCGGGGGCCGCTTCGAGCTGGGGATCGGAGCCGGCTGGAAGGAGGACGAGTGGATCGCCTACGGCTACTCCTTCCCGTCGCTGCGTGAGCGGCTCGCGGTCCTGGCGGACCACCTGGAGATCATCCGCCGGATGCTGGGCCCCGGCCGGGCCAGCTACGAAGGGCGCTACGCGCGCGTCGACGGCGCGATCAACGTCCCCAAGGGCGTCCAGCAGCCGCGGATCCCGGTCATCGTGGGCGGCAACGGCCAGAACGTGACGTTCCGGCTCGCGGCGCGCTTCGCCGACGAGCTCAACCTCGTGTTCCTCGACCCGGCGGGAGTGGGCGAGCACATGGCGATCGCCCGCCAGCGCTGCGAGGAGGAGGGGCGCGACCCCGCCACGCTGCGAATCTCGTTGTACTGCCGCGACGGCGACGTGCGTCCCGTCGGCCAGGAGCGGGTTGACCGGCTGGGCGCCTTCGCGGCCCTCGGGCTCAACCGCCTGGTCGCGTTCCCCTCGCGCTGGGACACGTCGGTGGACGGGCTGGCGCGCTTCGCCGAGGACGTGCGCGCCGCCGGCCTCCCGCTCGCGGGGAGCTGACCGGGCGAGTGCCGGTCGGGCAACGCCGACCGGCCGCCCGACGCGCCGGGGCGTTGTCGCTCAGCGGACTCGGCCGATCCTCCCCGGGGGGCCGTAGCGGAACCAGGCCCGGGCGACCAGGTCGTCGGCGTCCAGCGGGCCGTAGCGCCGGGAGTCGATGGAGCCGTCGGACGCGTCGCCCAGCAGCCATGCCTCGCGCGGCCGGAGGGCGCCCGCGCGTCCCCGCGCCGCGACCCGCTTGATCGCCAGGATCCCGGTGGCGGGCTCACGCACGACCACGATGGAGCCCGGCCGCGGCCAGCGCCGGCAGGTCGGATCCAGGAGGAGCCAGTCTCCGGGCAGCAGCGCCGGGACCATGCTCTCCTCCGCGACCTCCGCGCGCCAGGGGCCGCCGCGGGCGCGCCGGAGCGTGATCGCGAGATCGAACGTCCGGGCCAGCATCTCCAGGACGACGAAGTAGACCGTCGTGCGGCGCGGTCGACGGAACCTGCCGCGCGGGCGATCCGGGAACGAGGAACGCCGGGCGTCGAGCCCGGCGTTCGGTCGATCGTCCGTGACGTGCTCCTCCGTTGTTGCCGACCCGCGTGCGGCGACGCGGTAGCCCGTCCCGCGTGCGGAGACGCGGGCGCCCGACGCCGCGGCGGCGGGGGCGCCTGGCAGCGCAGCGATCGCTACTTCTTGGTCGACCAGAAGAGGTCGCTGAACTCCTGGGTCGCCGCGATGAGCTGCGCGGCGGCGTCGGCGTCGACGTTCTGCTTGTTCTTGCCGGCGAGCTTGAGGAGGTTCCAGACCTTGGTGTGGAGGTCCGGGATCGCCTCGAGGTGCTCGGGCTTGAAGTAGTCGGACCAGATGACCTGGACTTCCTTCTTCACCTTCTCGGCGTGCTGCTCCTTGACGCTGACGCAGCGGATGAACTTGTTGCGGGTTGCGGTGTCGTTGCCTTCGAGGCCGTTGATGATCTCCACCATGCGGGCCACGGTCTTGGCGGCGAGAAGGGCCTCGGCGGGATCGTAGATTCCGCACGGGACGTCGCAGTGGGCCCGCACGACGGTGGTCGGGCGAAGCTGGCGGGTCAGGCGCATCGGGCACTCCTTGGTTGATCTGGGTTGGGCGAACCCCGGGGCATCTCCGGGCGGAGGGGCGCTCCATTCCTCCCCGCAAGTGTCGGAGCGCCCCGCCGGAGTGTCAAACGGTCGACGGGAGAGGAGGTAGGGCCTCCGATCTGACGCACACCCCGACACGGGCAACCCGGACCCCCGCGCGACGTAGATCGGCACGAAGGTCGAGGCCGCGAGACCCCGGGGCCTCTGTGCGTTCTCAGGCCGGCACACACGCTCGACGAGGGCGCGGCCCTCGCGCTCCATGGACGACGAACGGGCGGGCGCGGGGCGTGCTTCGAAGTGCCTGTCCCTTAACGCGTCACACGGCCCTGGGGCTAGTGTGATGGGAGTGCATCGTTGGCGTGCTCGGTGCGCAGGGTTGAGGCTTGCCCGGTCGTGCCCGCCGACGGGTGCCGTCTATACTCGCCGCGTGGAGCGCCTCGCCCTCTTCGACGTCGACGGCACCCTCATCGATGCGCACGGCGTCGGCGGGCGCTCCCTCACGGCCGCCATCAGGGACGTCTTCGGCGTCTCCGGGGAGTTCGACGGCTACCGCCGCTTCTATGGCCGCACCGACCCGGACATCGTCGCCGAGCTGGCGCGAGAGTGGGGCGCCGCCACGGAAGAGGTCGACGAGCGCCTGCAGGAGTGCCTCGACGTCTACATGCACAACCTGCAGCGCGAGGCCGTGGACGGCTTGATCGAGGTGCTGCCCGGGGTGCCAGAGCTGCTCGCGGCGCTGCACAGCGACCCCCGCGTGGTGCTCGGGCTGCTCACCGGCAACATGGAGGCCGGCGCGCGCGTGAAGCTCGCGCCCACCGGACTCGCGCCGCTCTTCCCGGTGGGCGCCTTCGGCTCCGATTCGGCCGTGCGCGCGGAGCTGCCGGCGGTCGCGGTCGCGCGCGCCGAGGAGCTCACCGGCAAGAGATTCGCCGGCAAGGAGATCGTGGTGATCGGCGACACGCCGGCCGACATCGCCTGCGGCGCTGCTCTCGGCGTGAAGGCCGTGGCGGTGGCCACCGGCAGCCACCCGGTGGAGGAGCTGGCGGCTCACGCGCCCGACCACGTCTTCACCGACCTCTCGGACTGGCGCGCCGTCTACGAGGCCATCCTGGGCTGAGCGACGGCGCTCGCCCCCCGTGCAGGCGAACCGCCCGGGTGCCAATCGCTCTGAGCATCGACTCTCCGCAACCAGTGCCCACCCGGGTGAGCGTGTCCCACGAGGCAGCCTTCTGCGGCCTGCCGACGGTGCAGGTCGTCGCGGGACGTGACGATGCGGTGGTGCTGGTCTGGATGGGTGGAAGGCGCGACGATCGAGCGTTCGTCACTCGACCGGCCGGGCGACCGCAATCGGACGACCGTGGAATCCCAGGCCCCGGCCATGGGCTGCTCCTCTGTCGGCACCTCTCGCGCTGGTCCTGCAGGGCCCCCGGCTTCAGGGGCGAAGGCCCGGGTCGAGCCTTCAGCCGGTCCCTCCGGCGCCGCCTCCGCCCATGCCGCGGCCGCCCCAGTAGCGGCCATCCGACGCGCGCATCCGCGCCTCGCGCTCCGCCGCCGTCAGGCTCTCGAGGTCGGCCAGGAGGGGATCGTCGGCCGCTTCCGCGGGCGGGCCCGGCAGCTGGGACACGATCCAGCGTGTGAGGCGCCGCAGCGGACCGGGCCTGTCGCGCCTGGTGACGGCCACGGGCTACTCGGTCTTGATCTGGATGACGACGGTGCTCGTGCCGTCGGGCGGCAGGATCCGGACGCACGGCGGGCCGTCGAGGCCGACGATGAAGGTCGACACGGCCTCGAAGTCGCCGGCGCGCTTCATCTGCACGATCGGGCTGCCGTTGAGAGTGACGTTGAACGGGCCCCCGAACGTCGGGTTGAAGTTGGCGTCCAACGCGGTCCCGCCCTGGAGGACGATCTCGACGAAATGCGATCCCTTCACGCTCAGCGGCAGCCCGCTGGGGTCCAGCGTGAAGGGCGGGGTCGTGGGGCGAACGAGGACGTCAGGTGTGGCTGCCTTGCTGCCTACGGGCCGGAACGAGAACACCACGCGCCCGAAGGTGCTCGCGTTCGACACGGCGAGACCACGCATGCGGGCCGTGTCGACCGACCCCTTCTGCGAGACGGTCTTGCCGCAGACGAACGCCGGGAGCACCGGAGTTGGCCGGGCGGTGGGCAGGGTCGGCGGCGGCTTGGGCGAGGCCGTCGGAGCCGGGGTGGGAGCCAGGCTCGAAACCGGGGTGGGGGCCGGGGTGACCGCAGGCGAGGGCGTCGCGGCGGGCGACGGCGTCGCTGCGGGCGACGGGCTGGCGGGCGCACCGGAGGGAGACGGCGAGCCGGTGCCGGCGCATGCGGCGGTCGCCAGGGCCAGGGTCGAGGGCAAGGGTCATGCCCGTGAGGGCGCGCGAACGGCGTTCCATCATGGCGGCAGTAGGCGCCTCGCTGCGCCCGACCGTCAAGGGTCGATCGTCACCTGCACGGGCCGGGTCGCGTGCATGGGCCGGATCACGAGCACAGGCCGGATCACGGGCATGCGTCGGATCACGTGCATGGGCCGGATCACATGCATGGGCCGGCCAGCCCCTCGGGTATCATCGAGGCGTGAGCGAGCACGTCGCGGATCCGCAGGTAGTCTGTCCGTTCGTCGCGTTCGACGAGGACCGTGACCATCGGTCTGCGGGTCCGGACCACCGCCACCGCTGCTTTGCGGAGAGCCCCGCTGCTCCGCGGGCACTCGCGCACCAGGCGGCGTACTGCCTGGTCGGCGCCTTCCCCGGCTGCCCCACGTTCGTGGACTGGGCGCGTCGCGAGGCCGCACCAGCGAAGACCGAGTCGCCGGTCCGTTCGCTGCGGGGCCCGGCCGGTGCGCCGCGCGGGGCGCCTGGGGTCGCCGCCGCTCCTTCGGCCTCCGCGGTCGACGCGGCGCCGCGTCGCTCGGAGAACGATTGGGCGGCGCCGCCGCCGTGGGCCGGGGCCGCTGTCACGGGCGCCGCAGCCGGTGGGGTGCTGGTGGCGGGCGATGGCCGCGGGACCCTCGCTGGAGACGAGCCCGACCAGGACCTGGTCGACGAGCGCCCGGCCACGGGTGTCGACGATCGGCCCGCAGGTTCGCCGGCCGACGACACGCCCGCCTTCCTCGCCGGCCGGAGCGGACGTGCGGCCCCGGCTCCGCCCGAGTCCGCCCCGCCCCCACTCGCGTCCGCGTGGGTGGACGACGAGCCGTGGAGTGCCATCGACGACCTGTCGCAGGATGATCGCGACACGGGGTTGCCCGCGCCCCGCCCGGTCGCCGAGCCGCGCCGGGTCCCCGTGGGTTACGCGCCGGTGGCGCCCGCGAAGAACCAGCGTCGTGCGGGCGGCTCCGGCCGCGCCCGGACGGACCCGGCAGCTCCCAGCTGGGAGGAGCCGCGAAGGTCGGAGGCCTACCCCACGCTCAAGTCACGCGGCGGCGGGGGGATCCCGCGGCCCGCCATCATCGCGCTCGTCATCGCCCTGGTCGGCATCGGCCTGTTCGCGACGCCGATGCTCCTCAAGGGGCTGGGCGGCAGCGGAGACCAGGCCAGCCCGACGCCGGCGGCGTCGTCGTCGATCGCCCCGACCGCGGAGCCGAGCGCGACCCCCAAGCCAGCCCCGGAGCAGGTCATCTACACCGTGAAGAAGGGCGACGTGCTCTCCAAGATCGCGGCCAAGTACGGCGTGACCGTCGAGCAGATCATGACGGCCAATCCCAAGATCAAGAACCCGAACTTGATCGCCCCGGGCGACAAGATCGTGATCCCTCAGCCGCTCCCGACGACGATCGTGAACGAGGAGATCACCCCGGCGCCGTAGCAGGCCGGCGGATCCGCGCGGCTACCGGCGGGCGTGCGCCGCCACCGGCGGGCGTGCGCCGCCACCGGCGAAACCGGCGCGGTGGCAGGCCGGTGCGGCCCGCGGTCGCAGGCCGGCGCGGCCCGCGCGGCCACCGGCGCGGTTATCGGTGACTCCCCGTCGCAGGCCGGCGCGGCCCGCGCGGCTACCGGCGCGGCGTCAGGTTGATCGAGGTGATCTTGCCCGCTTCCACCCGGAAGGCCGCGTCGAGGTGCTGCGAGGTGGCGCCGGGCCGCAGCACCAGCACGTCCGCCTGCCAGGTGTTGCCCATGTCCTTGATCTCGCCGGGGATCATCTTGAGCCCCGTGTCGGCGCGCAGGAACCAGCCGCTCACCTGGTCGAAGCCGCGCAGCGTCCGCGCGCTGTCGCCGACGTGGACGCGCATCTCGACGCGCTCGTCCATCAGGGCGACGGCACGGTCGCGTGCGCCCGCGTTGAGCTCCTCGAAGAAGACTTCCATCGTGTCCACGGCACCCATGGCCCGAGTCTAGCGGAAGCGGGCGATGGGCACGCCACGTGGCCGCGGCGGGTTCAATAGCCGCACGCCACGCGGCCGCGCCGGGTTCAGAAGCCGCACGCCACGCGGCCGCGGCGGGCTCAGAAGCCGCCGCCGGCGCCCCCGCCCCCACCGCCCGACGAGCCGCCGGAGAAGCCTCCGCCGCCGCTCGACGACGACGACGGCGTGTTCCCGATCGTCTCGAGAGCGGAGAACATCCCGCCGATGTCCGGGATCGGCGAGCTGGACATGACCCCCGGGGCGACCCCGCCCCAGCCCGCTCCGCCGCCCCAGCCGGAGCTCCCGCCCGCGGGGCCGTACCAGGCCGGCAGGTACGCCGTGCCCACCCGCCCGCTCGAGAGGTCCTCCATGCTGCGTCTGAGCACGTCCGCCGCCTCGTCCTGGAGGCCCAGGGCGACGGACCACACGAGCGCCCGGTCGGGTGTCGCCAGCCAGCCGAGCCGCGGCTCCTGGATCACCTGGTCCATGGACCGCGCGCCGCGGAGGGTTGCCTCCAGGGTGCGCCGGTACGCCGCCAGCATCGCCTTCAGCGTGGCGCCCGACAGCGTCCGTGCGGGCATCGCGCCGGCGATTGCGAACGTGAAGACGCCCGCGGCGCCCAGGCCGAACGCGAGGAGCGTGAGCCCGCTGGAGGGGATCTCGTTCCCGAGGATGAAGGCGACGATCGCGGCGACGATCTCGAGCACCCCGATGACGCGCCACCGGTTCGCCACCTTGCCGGGTGCCTCCGTGAACCAGCCGCGGCCCACGAGATCGCCCTCCAGGAGCTCGTCGAACGCCGAGACGGACTTCCCGAACTCCAGGAGAGCCGTCTTGTCGAGCTCGCGCACGCCGTCGGCCCGTGGATCGGAGTTGCTGGTGAGCTCCTTGAGGGCGTAGGTCTCCGCCGGCGAGAGCGGGTTGCGCCGGTTGAGGCCGATGCGCGGATCGGCTTCGTCCGGGACCCGCAGCTCCACGGTGACCTGGTCCCGGCCGATGAGCTGGTCATCGGATCGGAACACCAGCTCGTCGCGGGAGGCAAGGTCCAGGAGCGCCGTCGTCAGCGTCCGGCGCGAGGAGCTCCCGTCCTGCAGCAGGGCGCCGCCGGCGGCCGTCAGCTCGGGGGGCGGCGCGGGCAGGTAGATCGACGGGCTGTCCAGCACGAACGGGTCCCGCCCGTAGCGCCGCCAGTGGAAGAACGCGTACCCGGCGAGGAGCATGAAGCCGCCGAGACCGCCGATGATCCCGATCACGGCGTTGGCCTGGCGCGCGAACTGGAGCTGGGCCGCCCGCTGAGCCGTGGCCGCGGTGTCGATCCGGTCCATCGCCACCAGGAGGGCGTCGTCGAACCGCTGCTGGCGCAGCAGCGGCACCATCTCCTCGTCGTAGATCTGCTGGCGCTCCTCGTTGGTGAGGTAGAGCCCGGCGAAGCCCGGGGCGGCGTAGAGCTGGACCTGGCCGCGCACGCGGCCGCCGGGCTCCGTGTAGACGTTCATGAAGATCGCGAGGCCGTCGTCGAAGCCCTTCCGGCCGACACCCCACTGGTCGATCAGCGCCCGCGCGTCCAGCTCCGTCGATTCGGTCGTCGCGTCGGGGTTCACCTGGGTGTAGACGACCACCTCGGCCCCGGTCCGCTCCTCGATCCGGTCGATCGTCGCCTCCACCTCGGCGATCGTGGCGGGCGTGAAGAGCCCGGCCGTGTCGTAGACGGCCTGCCCGGACACCGGGTCGGGGAAGGGCGGACCCGGCGGGACGTCCGCCCGGACCGGGGCGACCGGCGCCAGCCAGGCGGCGATCGCCAGCAGGACGACGAGGAACGGCAGGAGCCGCCTCACGCCAGTGATCCCAGGCTGCCACGCCGGCGGGCCAGGGTCAGCCTGCCGTCGGGTTCGACGATCACCTCGGCGGGCCGCGGCCGCCCGTTGTACGTGGAACGCATGGATGCAGCGTAGGCGCCCGCGTCGGCGATCGCCACCAGGTCGCCCCGGCGCAGCGGCGGCAGCAGGTGCTCGCCGAACGTGTCCGTCGACTCGCAGATCGGGCCGTCCACCCGCGTGGGCCGGCCGGCGACGTCGCGGCGCGGGACGCGGCCCAGCGACGTCAGCGCCACGATCTCGTGGTCGGCGCCGTACAGGGCAGGCCGCAGCAGCTCGGTCATCCCGGCGTCCACGATCACCATCCGGCGCGTCCGGTCCTCGGTGGTGGAGCCCGGGGGAAGGACGGCCAGGCCGTGGGCCCCTGAGCGCTCCATCGAAGCCGGCGCGGGCGGCAGCGTCCGCTCGCGCACGTGGAGGACCCGCGCCACGAGCCACCCGGATCCCGCCACCAGGAAGCGGCCGGGCTCCACGGCCAGGCGCCGCGGCCGGCGGTCGGCCGGGATCCCGTCGAGGAGGGCCGGGATCTCGCCGGCGAAGTGCGCGGGCCCGGGGGCGACCGCGGGCGGGGCGCCCAGGTCGCGATCGAAGACCCCGCGACCTGCCGTGGCACGTCGACCGGCCGTGGCACGTCGGTCGAGGGCGCCGGGGCCCTGGTCGGGGATGCCCGGGCCGCCCCGGCCACCTGCCTGCCGTGGCACGGCCGGCATCCCGCCGCCCACGTCGAGGGTGTCGAAGTCGGGCAGCCCGCCCTGCAGCAGCGCCAGGAGGGCGAGCGCCCGCCGGACGGCGTCGCGCCAGGCGTCGACGGCGGCCAGCTGCGACCCGACGTGGACGTGCAGGCCGCGCCAGCGGACCGGTCCGTCAGGGCCGCCGCCGGCCTCCATGACCGCTCCCACCTCGTCCGGGCTCACGCCGAACTTGGACGCCCGCGAGCCGGTCGCGAGCCCCGCGTGGGTCTCCGGCTCGACGGCCGGGTTGAGCCGGACCAGCGCGTCGACGCGGAGGTCGGGGCCGCCGGTTGCCCGGGCGATCCGCGCCAGGGCCGCCGCCTCGTCGGCGGACTCGACGGCGATCCAGCACAGCGGCTCGCCGCGCGCCGCGGCGCGCACGGCGGCCCGCAGGTCGGCGTCCGTCTTGCCGATCCCTTCGAGCGTGATCGCGGCGTTGGCGAGGCCGGCCCGGCGTGCCAGCGCCCATTCTCCGCGCGATACGACGTTGGCCCCGAACCCATGGGTCGCGATTCGCGCAACGAGGGCCGGCAGGTCGTTGGCCTTCAGGGAGTAGGACCGCAGCCACGGGTCGGGGAAGGCGGCCCGGACGGCCTCGGCCGCCGCGTCGAGGGCGGTCGCGTCCGTGACGTAGAGCGGCGTCCCGTGGCGCCGTGCCGCGGCCCGGAGTGCCGGCGCCAGGGCCGGCAGGCGGTCGCCCGCCGCTCCGGACACGCCGGCCCCGCTTCGCGCAGGTGGTCCGCCCCCAGGTTCCACCGTCAGTCGGGCACGATCAGCCGGACGATGGCCGAGACCAGGCCCACGACGAGCGAGCCGAGCGCCGCGGCGACGAGGGTTGCCTGGGTGAGGATCTCCGGCGGGAAGTCGCCAACCGTGATCGAGCCGCCGATCTCGTTCGACACGTAGGCGGCCACGATGAACAGCGCGACATTCACGAAGAAGCCGGCGAGTCCCATCGTCACCAGGTTGAACGGCAGGGCCAGCATCTTGACGACGGAGCCGATGAGGCCGTTCGCGACGCCGAAGACGACGGCCACGGTCCCGAAGGCGATGAGGTCCTGCGGGATCGTCGTGAAGTCGGACGACGGGATCTTGATCCCGGGCACGAACCGGGCAGCCACCCAGAGCGCCACACCGGTGGCGATGAACGTCGCGACGAAGCCCTTCATGCAGCGCCCTCCCCATGGACGATCCGCCCGCCGACGACGGTCACACCGACGACCGTCGCGACGACGATGTTCGCAACGTCGACCGTCGCGCCGACGCGGGTTCCCGCAACGACGCGGGCTCCTCCGATCGCCGACGCCTCGTCGGCGGGCAGGTCCCGGTGGAGCGTGACGGCGTCGGCGTCGCGGCCGACCCCGATCATCCCACGCCTCGCGCCGATCGGCGACCCCTCAACGCAGAAGGAAGCCCGTGCCGAGCGGGTCGGCCGGGTCCAGGACGAAGCGGCTGCGGCCGGCGAGGTATGCGCTGCCCTCCACCTCCGTGATCACGGCAGCGCGGCCGGCGACGGCCGTCGCGCCGGTGACGCGCCCGGCGAAGACGGAATCCACGACGCTCCGGTGCCGGAGGAGCTCGCCGGTGCGCAGGCGACCCGACGCATGGAGGAGGGCCAGGCGGGCCGACGTGCCGGACCCGCACGGCGAGCGGTCCACCTCGCCGTCGGCGAAGACCGTGACGTTGCGCTGGGTGAGGGCGGCATCGTCGCCCGGGGCGGCCGGCTCGTCCTGCCACCAGGTGATCCCGTAGATGCCCCGCAGCTCGGGCTCGTCCGGGTGGATCACGTCGAGCGTGGCGTCGAGGGCGGGGCGGAGCTCCCGCTGGAGCGCGATGAGCGCAGGCAGGCTCGCCGTGTCGACGGCCAGGCCCAGGGGTCGCACGTCGGCCGAGCCGTAGAAGGCGCCCCCGTACGCCACGTCGAGGGTCAGCGGCCCGCGCGCGGTGGGCAGCGTGACCCCGGTCGCCAGCACGAACGACGGCACGTTGGTGAAGCGGACGCTCGTCACGCGCCGGGCGGCGACGTCGCAGCGGGCGACGCACGCGAGACGGCCGGACGGGACGTCCACGGTCACCGACGTCTCCGCCCCGGTCATCGGGAGCCGGCCGCTCTCGAGCGCCCACGTGACCAGGGCGA
Source organism: uncultured Chloroflexia bacterium (assembly GCA_963810065.1). GTDB lineage: Bacteria > Chloroflexota > Limnocylindria > Limnocylindrales > CSP1-4 > CTSoil-043. Next base: position 861,561 of record CAWELX010000007.1, read on the forward strand.
TCGTCCCATGCCCGCAGGCCGTGGAGTAGCCCTCGTTGTGGAAGAAGACGACGCCGAGATCCGCCCCGGCGTCGTTGGGCGGGACGACGTGGCAGCCGTACATGTCGGCGTGACCGCGCGGCTCGTGCACGAGGAAGCGCCGGACATGATCCAGGTGCTCCAGGGCGTAGCGGCGCCGCTCCAGGATCGTGGAGCCCTCCAGCGGCGCGACGCCACCGACGATGATCCGGAAGGGCTCGCCGCCCGTGTGGTAGTCGACCGTCGCGACCTCGAGCGGGCTGTCGATCACGTCGCGTCCCCCTTGGCTTCCGGCGCCGGCGTGGCCAACCGGGCCCGGAGCCGCTCCCGCACCGCCGGCCAGTCCTCGTCGATGATCGCGCACCCCATGGAGCTCCGTCGGCGATGTACCCGGCCGGCTGGACGTCCCCTCCACGGGGCTGCGCGGCGCGGCCGGCCGACCGGAAGTGCGCGGTGTCGTGGGTTCCTCCCAGCCCCGGCGATCCCCACGCCCGCTGGCGGAGGTGACTGTCCCGGCGGCCAGCCCGCGGGATCGACGTGATGCACACACATGGCCGCGATGGGCCGCGTCGGGGCCCGGCGGCACCCGTGGCGGTGGCCCGCCGCGATCGTCGTCCGCACGGCGCGCTCGCGCACGCTCGCAACGGTCGGGCCTGCGCCCGCCCACGGAGCGGTCGGTCGTCGGTGGTGCCGGATGCGGCCATAGGCTCCGGGCTGCGTACTGATGTCGAATCGCGGCTGGCCGGCGGGCCGGCGGGCTGAGCCGGACGCGACGCCAGCCCCCGGCACGAACCGCGCGGACGTCACGCTCGCCGGCGCGATCGGCGCGATCGGCGCGGACGCCACGCCCGCCACGCCTCGGCGGAGATATGCTCCCCGGACTGTCCGCCCCCCGCACCCGCGGAGCCACCCGTGACCACCTTCGACGAGCTCGTCCATGGCCTCTTCGCCGACCTCTTCCGCGTCAACCCGGTCTTCGCCACGCTGATCGGCAACCACGACCACGACGGCGAGTGGCCCGACCAGACCGAGCACGGTTCCCGATCGCTCGTCGCGCTGCTCGATCGCTGGACCGACGCGTTCCGCGCCCTGCCGGCCGACGCGCTCACGGCAGAGCAGGCCGTGGATCGCGACGTCGTCCTGGCCGAGCTCGCGGCTCTTCGCTTCGGTGAGACCGAGATGCGCGCCGAGGCGTGGGACCCCCTCGCGTACGTCTACCTGCTGGGGGACGGGATCCACCTGCTGCTCGCCCGCGAGTTCGCCCCGCTCGGGGTGCGACTCGCCTCGGTAGCAGAGCGCGTCGAAGGAATCCCTGCCGTTGCGTCAGCGGCCCGCGCGCGCCTCGTGGGAACGCCGGACCGCCCGGTCAGCCGCCTCCACACCGAGGTCGCGCTGGCCCAGCTGCCCGGCGTCGGCGAGCTGTGCCGGGCGGCCCTCGCGGCCGCGGCGGACGCCGACGAGGAGGGCGAGCTGGCCCCCGTTCGAGCGCGCCTGGAGCCCGCCGTCGCTGCCGCGCAGGCCGCGCTGGATGCTCTTGCCGGCCACCTTCGTGACGTCGTCCTCCCGCGCGCCGAGGGCGAGGGGCGCCTGGGCGAGGCGCTCTTTGCGGCGAAGCTCCGGCACACGCTCCAGGTGGAGCTGACGCCCGACACGCTCGAGGATCGCGCCCGCCGGGAGTTCGCGGCCGTCCGCGCCGAGATGGTCCGCATCGCGCGCGATCTCTGGCCGGCGCTCCGCCCGGGCGAGCCGGTGCCGGCCGACGAGGGCGTGCTGGTCCGCGGTGCGCTCGACACGATCGCCGAGCGCCACCAGGCGCCCGCCGGGATGCTCGACTTCTGCCGGGAGGAGCTCGCTCGCGTGGAGGCGTTCTGCCGCGAGCGCGACGTGGTCGGGCTTTCCGAGGAGCCGCTGGCGATCGAGTGGACGCCCCTCTTCCTGCGCGCCTTCGGCGGGCGCGATGCTCAGCTCGCCGGGGCCGCTGGACCGCGGCCTGCGGAGCTACTTCTATGTGACGCCGCCGCCGGACGACTGGACGCCGGAGCAGGTCGAGTCCGCGCTCCGCGAGGACAACGACCGGATGCTGGTGACGCTCGTCATCCACGAAGCCGTGCCCGGTCACTACCTCCAGCTGGCCTACGCGAACCGGTCGCCGTCCTTCGTTCGGGCCGCGCTTGCATCGGGCGTCTTCGCCGAGGGCTGGGCCGTGTACGTCACCCAGGTGATGATGGATCTCGGCTACGCGGCGCACGATCCCGCGCTGCTCCTCGTCCACTGGAAGCTCTACCTGCGCGTCGTGACGAATGCCCTGATCGACGTCGGGATCCACGCGCGCGGGATGACGGAGGACGAGGCGGTCCGGCTCATGGTCGAGGGCGGTTTCCAGGAGCACAGCGAGGCCACCAGGAAGTACGAGCGGGCCCGCCTCTCGTCAACCCAGCTCTCCACGTACTTCGTCGGCTCGGTCTCCCTGTGGGACCTGGAGGAGGAGCGACGCCGGCGCCTGGCAATCGCGTCCGGCGATCCGCGCGGCGCGGCGGCCGTGCCTGCCCCGCGCGTCGTCGGCGGGTTCGGCGAGACGCCCGGCTTCGCCTACCGGGAGCACCTGGAGGCGGTGCTGGCGCACGGGACGCCGCCGATCCCGGCGCTCCGCCGGATCCTGCTCGGCGCCTGACGCATCGTCGGTTCGGGGCGCGGCCCACGCGGCCGAATCGCGGCCGGGGCGCGGCTCCGGCGCGCGGCTCACGCCTCGCCGCGGCGCACGCCTCGCCGCGGCTCACGCCTCGCCGCGGCGCGGTCGAGCCTACGGCTCCACCGCCCGGACTGCCCGGGCCCGCTCGATCGCCAGGCGCAGGAGCTCCATGCCGGCCGGATCCAGGTCGTAGGTCCACTCCCGGATCCGCTCCGGCCGGCGGAACCGCGGCCCCAGGCCGATATCCAGCGCCTCGCGGGTGAGCAGCAGCAGGTCCGCCTCGCGGTCCACGCGCACGAGCGCCTCGTCGTCGCCGGCGACCGCCTCGATGAGCCGCGTGCCGCCGCCCGAGCGGGCCAGCCAGTCCTCCATGTTCGCGGTGCTGCGGCCCGAGGAGCAGACCATGCCAACGGTGCTGCCCGGGGGAAGCGCCCTGATCTCGTCGAGGAGCTCGGCGTACGAGGGCGCGGCCATCAGGGCGATGACGGGCGCCCGGCCGGCCACCAGGGCCATCGTCTCGTCGGCGTGGAACGTGGACGTCGCCACGAGGTCGTAGTGATGGCGCTCCAGTCGCTCCACGACCACGTCGATGAGCGCGCCGTCTGCCTCCGCCGTCCCTTCGAAGGCCTGGCTGATCCGCTCGGCCGCGCGCCGCGCGTCGGCCGCCGTGCATTCGACGAACAGCACGTGGACGCGCGGCCCCGGGCGTCGGCGCTCGGTGGCCGCCGCGTACACGGCCGACGCCACCTCGTCCGCCGAGTAGCCGGCACGGGCGGCCGCCCGAAGGAGCTCGGCCACGAGCCCATCGAGGGCACCCGTGGTCCGCCGCACGGGCGCCCGGGCGGCGACCCGCGTGCCGGCCCCCTGGCGGCTCACGACGTAGCCGGCGTCTGCCAGGCGGCGATAGACGGCCCGGACGGTGTTCGGGTTGACGCGGAGCACGGCGCCCAGCTCGCGGACCGTGGGCAGCCGGGCCCCCGGGAGCAACCGTCCCGTGTCGACCTGGTAGGCAAGCTGCCAGTAGAGCTGCGTCGAGATGGGGACGTCGGAGTCCCGCGCGATGTCGAGGTTGCCCGCGGCCGCCGCGCCGCCCGGGGTGGTGGCGACGGCGGAGCCCGCGGCGGACGCGAGCTGCGAAGCCGCCGCGCCCGTGGGGGCCGCCGCGATTGCCGCGATCGGCTCGCCGGCAATGGCCTCGGAATCGCGTCCGGCCCCCTGCGCTCCGGCCCCCGCATCTCGGGACTTCTCGCCCATTGACATAGTTCGATAGTCCAACTAGGATCTGCTTGTACTACTTGACTATATCAACGCTCGCAAGACGTACGACACCGAGGCTCGAGATTCAATGGAACTGCTGCTCCTCCTGCTGGTCGCCCTCATCGGGCTTGCCGCGTTCGACTTCTTCGCGGTGGAGCTCGGCGTCGACTCGCGCAGCGAGTCGGACGACCCGCACGCGCCGCTCTACGGCGCCCACTGACATCCGGCCCGCTCGCGGGCCGACCATACACGCTCGGCGAGGCACCCTCCCTCCCTCCTCCTCCCTCCCGCCGAACCGAGCCCGGATGAACCGTCGGCCCAGCCGGCGGTTCATCTGTGTCCGGCGCCCGGCGACGGCCGTCCGGCAGGTGCGGCGAGGGGGTGCTGTCCGAGCTCGGGGGGCACCCCGCCTGCCGGCGTGGCGCACGGTGCTGCCCGCCTGAAGCGCGGCGCCCCTTCCCTGGGGTGACTCAGGGGCGCTGCCCGACCTCGGCGAGCGCCTCCCGGTAGATCGCCACCCCGTCGATCCCGCGGGCCGGCGACATCACCAGGGCCAGGTCGTCCTGGAGGCCGGCCTCCAGGTGCGTCCCGGCGATCCCGTCGATCAGGCGGGCGGCGCGGGCGGCCGAGCGGAGCACCTGCTTCGTCTCCGGCCGGGAGGGGTCCTCCCAGTACCAGCCGTCGCTGGCGAACATCGCCAGGCGCCAGCGCTGGGCCTCCATGAGGCCCTCGAGCTCGCGACGGGCGGGCACGGGTGCGGCATCGCCAAGGAGGCGGGCGGAGAAGGCCTGCCGCGACTGGAGCCCCAGGACCACGTCGACGTACGCTTCGCGGGCGGCCCACGGGTCGATGCCGTCGGGCGCCCCCCGGCGGACCGGCTCGCTCGGCAGGGCCGCGGCCCGCTCCTCGGTCACGACGTCGATCGCGCCGGCCAGCCGCTCCAGGGCGGTCCGGAGCGGCTGCTTCCAGCGGCCGTCGGCGACGCAGGGGCACTCGGCCGACCAGCGCAGCACGCCGTGGTGGCAGCTCCACGAGGTCCGCTCGGCGATCTGCGCCGCGGGCAGGCTCGCCGGATCCTCTCCGGCCAGCGTCTCCCCGAGCGGGACGACGTCGTAGCCGCGATCCACCGCGGGATCCACGAGCCGCTGCAGGAAGAGGTCGCGCCAGCGCTGGTGGTGGCCGTACAGCTCCCCGTCCGTGGCGACCACGATGAGCGGCATCCCTGGCTCCCGGCGTGCCGAGCCGTCTCGATGCAGCGCCGGCGAGGCCAGCGGCAGGACGAAGTCGCGGGCGAAGCGGTCGGCGTCGGCGGTGACCTCCGGCTGGAACGAGACGGCGCCCGAGATCCCCGCGTCGTAGAAGGCGATCACGAGCTCGCGTCCACCGCCGAGGTCCACGCGGTGCGGGCGGCGCGTCTCGAGGCCGGGCGTGGATGCCTGCCAGGGGGCCAGGATCGTCGACCGGACCCCTTCCTCGGCCAGGGTGCGCAGGACGGCCGTGTCGACCGCCGTCTCCGGCAGCCAGAAGGTGGTGGCAGGCCGTCCGAACCGGACCTCGAAGTCGCGCAGCCCCCACCGGATCTCCGTGCGCCGGTCGCGCGCGGATGCCAGCGGGAGAATCGCGTGGTGGAACCCCTGCGCGACCGCATTGGCGCCCCGGTCGGCGGCCACGATCCGCGCCAGGGTGTCGGGGTCCTCGCGCGCGAGCCAGCCCGTGAGGGTCGGCCCGACGTCGAACGAGATGTGGTCCAGGTTGCCACGCTCCGCGTTGGGGCGGTAGCACTCGGCCGTGATCCGGGCGTTCCAGTTCGCGAACGGTGCGGCGCTGGGGTCCGGGCGCCCCGGTCCGCCGAAGGGGTCGCCGCGTTCCGGCTGGTAGAAGTGGGCGTGGATCGCGAGCCGGCCGCGGGTCATCGCGCGCCCCGGGCGTCCTCCTCCGCGGCCGCATCGCGCGTCGTCGTCACCGTGTGCTCGATGCGCACGGTCGTGGCGGACCCGGGCGGCAGGACCAGCGGCCAGCAGAACACGAGGGCCGAGCCCTGGTAGACGCGCTCGAACCCGGCCTCGGAGTTCGAGACCGTGTCGATGGAGGAGATCCACGTCTCGGCGGCGGGTGCCACGGCCGTCGCGACGTCCAGGCCGACATACTCGTTGCCGGACCGCAGGCTCGCCAGGGCAGCGCGGCTGGCGGCCGAGTCGTGGGCCACCCGGTCGCCGTCCAGGAGGTAGTACGCGGCCGGGTTGCCGCCGCCGCCGAGCATCGTGGTGGCCCACTCAACGGCGAGGGTCGCCTCCAGCGGACCGACGCCCCGGTTCTCGACGTGGACCTCCACGGCGAGCGTGGGCGTGCGTCGGTCGCCGCCGGCGGCGATCGTCTTGGTGACCCGCACGGGCAGGTCGCCCGCCGGCGTTCGCGCCACCCCGTCGCGGCGCAGGCGCGCCCAGCCGGATCCCTCGTCGCTGCCCGTGGCCTCCACGACGAACGCGCCGGCCACGAAGTCGCCGAGCTCGGCGGCTTCCGCCCGGGCGAAGGCGCCGGGCGTCGTGCCGGGGGCCAGGAGGTGGACCAGGCCGGAGCGGCGCTCGTAGGCGTCGTAGTGGAGCCGCCCGGCGAGCCCGGGCTCCTTGGTGCTCACCATGTCGTGGATGGACCCGACACCACCTGACGCGGCCGCGGAGCCGCCGTTCTCCGCGAGGGCCCGCTCGTGGGCGACCAGGATCGCGTGCGACGCCTCGGGCCGGCGACGCAGGACGGCGGCCAGCGCGTGGCGCACCGCGCGGATGTCCCAGCTGCCGATCCCGGCACCCTCGGACGGCTTCACCGCCACGACCTGGCCCGGGGTGGCCAGGACGACCTCGGGCACGCCGTCGAGGTCGATGTCCTCGGCCCGGACGCCGTCGACCTTCACGCCCGCGGCGCGCGCCGCCCGGTCGGCCGTGTCCTCGGCGGCGACGAGGTGCTCGTACGTGGCCAGCCGCATGTGGCTGATGTAGATGCCGCCGAACAGGCCGTGCCAGTAGCAGTCGTTGGACTGGCCCTGGTAGAGGTGGTCGAGCGCCCCCGCCTTCGCGGGCCCCTCCGGCATCGCCGCGACCTTGGCCGACGTCCGCAGCATCTGCTTGTGGAGGTCGTTGACCTCCCGGTACTTCACCTGGAAGTTGCGCCAGAAGCCGCCGCGCAGGTAGCGCGCCTCGGGCGCCCCGGCAGCCTCCGCCCGGTGGAGGAGGTCCGTGAAGACGCGGCTCTCGTCCGGCGGAAGGGCCCACTCGCCCATCTCGGCGTAGGAGGCCGTCGGGAGGTAGACCCGGCCAATGGGCGGGTTGCCGTCGAGCCAGTCGGAGGGCGTGGTCGTCGTGAGCCAGTCGGCGTTCGCCTCGAGGGCCTCGAAGAAGCGGTCCACCCAGCGCGTGGCGCCCCAGCAGTGGTCCCAGGTGGTGGGCCACGAGCCGAACTTCTCGCCGTCGTCGCCCATCATCCCGACCCGCTCGCCGTCCTCCGTCGCGTGCGCCCGCAGGTAGGCGATGACGTCGTCCGCGTCGCCGAACGGGATCCGGTAGCGCAGGCCCTTCTCCGTGCCGAAGACCGTCAGGAGGTGGCCCTGGTCGTCCGTCGTGTAGGGCCCCCACAGCCGCTCCTCGGGGATCGCGGCCGCGCGGAAGTGGTTGTCGTCGAGGATCGTCCAGTCGTAGCCGGCGCTGACCAGCGAGGTCGGCAGGTCCGGCTCCCAGACCCGCTCCGCGAGCCACGCCCCCCGGGGCCGGCGCCCCGCGATCGCCTCGATCTCGTCGGCCATCTTGGCCAGCTGGCCCAGCCGGTCGCGCTCGGGGAGGGATGCCAGCACGGGCTCGTAGTAACCGCCGCCCAGCAGCTCGACCTGGCCCCGGTCGACGAGGGCCCGCAGGCGCTCCAGGAACTCCGGGCGCTCGGTCCGCAGCCAGTCCAGGAGGGGCCCCGTGTAGTGCAGGGCCAGCCGGACGCCCGGGTGGCGGTCCAGGGCGTCCAGCATGGGCCGGTAGGCCTGGTCGTAGACGTCGCCGAAGACCCAGCCGAAGTTGCCGACCGGCTGGTGGTTGTGCAGCGCGAGGGCGAGCGAGATGCGCGGCGCCACGGGTCCTCCCTGGGAGCGGATGGTGGTGGGGTGTCCCTCTGCAGGCGAGATCCGCCGGTGACGCGTCAGCCGGCCTCGGTCACGACGTGCCGGCGCGCCGTCGCGACGGCAGCCTCGACGCCTGCGGCCGGCAGGTAGAGCTGCTCCGTGTACTCATGGAGCATCCGCGTCGTCGAGAAGCGCCAGATCGTCGTCGACATGGCGCGCTTCATGAGCTCGAGCCATCCGCGCGGCAGGCCGTCGGCGCCGCGGGTGTAGTACCGCGGCACGACCTCCTCCTCCAGGATCCGGTACAGGTCGAGAGCATCGGCCCAGTCCTGGGCGCCCTCGTCCGGGTTCGTGGACCGCCCCCCGATGGCCCAGCCGTTGTCACCGGTCCAGCCCTCGTCCCACCAGCCGTCGAGGACGGAGAGGTTGACGATGCCGTTGGCGGAGGCCTTCATGCCGGAGGTGCCGGAGGCTTCGAGAGGTCGCCGCGGGTTGTTCAGCCACACGTCGACGCCGCGGACCATGAGCTTGGCGACCCGCATGTCGTAGTCCTCGAGGACGAAGACGCTGCCGCGCAGCTCGGGCGAGCGGCTGCGGGCGAAGATGGACTGGATGACCTGCTGGCCGGGCCGGTCGGCCGGGTGGGCCTTGCCGGCGAAGATGAACTGGACCGGCCGCTCGGCTCCGTGGACCAGGCGGGCCAGCCGGTCGAGGTCCGTGAAGATCAGCGAGGCTCGCTTGTAGGTGGCGAAGCGGCGGGCGAACCCGATCGTCAGGGCCTCCGGATCCAGCGCCCCGCCGGTCTCCGTGAGCGCGGCCGGCGACTCGCCATGGCGGGCCAGCTGCGCCACGAGGCGCCCGCGGGCGAAGACCGCCAGCTCCCGCTTCTGGTGCAGGTGCGCCTCCCACAGGTCGCGGTCCGGCACCCGCCCCACGCGCTCCCAGAAGCGCTCCGCGTCCGACTGGCCGTCGAGGTCGTCGAGGTCGGCGTCCACGAACCGCTCCAGCAGCTCGCGCATGGGGCGTCCGACCCAGGTCGGCGTGTGGACCCCGTTGGTGACGCCCAGGATGGCGCGCCCGCCCAGGAGCCCCTCCCAGGTGTCGTTGGCGGTGTCGGCGTGGAGCTTCGAGACGGCGTTCGCGCCGTTCGACTGGCGCAGGCTGAGGGCGGTCATGTCGAACTGGCCCGCGTCGCCGTCCACGCCACGCCCCAGCGCCAGGACCTCGTCCATCGGGACGGCGCCCGCGCTTCCGTCGCCCGCGCAGAGCGGCCCGGCGACGCGCCGGACGAGGTCGACGTCGAAGCGCTCGTTGCCGGCCGAGACCGGCGTGTGGATCGTGAAGACGCTGGAGCGCTTGACCTGCGACCAGGCGTCGCCGATCGGCGTGCCGGCGGCCACCATCTCGCGGACGCGCTCCACGAGGAGGAACGCGGAGTGGCCCTCGTTCAGGTGCCACACCGCCGGCGAGATGCCCAGGCTGCGGATGGCGCGAACGCCGCCGACGCCCAGGACCAGCTCCTGGTGGAGGCGCATCTCCCGGCCGCGGACGTACAGGATGTTGGTGATCGGCCGGTCCGCCTCGTCGTTGCGGGGATGGTCGGTGTCGAGGAGGAGGACGGGGACGCGGCCCACCTGCAGCATCCACACGGCCGCGTGGATGGTCCGCCCGGGGAGCTCGACGGGGACGTACAGCGGATCGCCCATCCGGTCCAGGACCCGCAGCACCGGCAGCCGGTTCAGGTCGAAGTCGGGGTAGGCGTGCTCCTGGTGCCCGTCGGCGTCGATCGACTGGCGGAAGTAGCCCTTGCGATAGAGGAGGCCCACGCCGACGAACGGGAGCGCCATGTCGGAGGCGCTCTTCATGTGGTCGCCGGCGAGGACGCCCAGGCCGCCGGAGTAGATGCCGAGCGACTCGTGGAACCCGTACTCGGCGCAGAAGTAGGCGATGGGGCCGCCCAGCTGGCTCGCGTGGGTGCGCTGGAACCAGCGGTCCGCCCCGTTCGCCATGTAGTGCTCGAAGGCCGCCAGGACGTCCTCGTACTCGGCGATGAAGCCGGGGTCGTCCAGCATCGGCTGCCAGTTGATGGGGCTCTCGAAGAGGGCAATGGGGTTGCGGTAGCGCGACCAGGTGGTGGCATCGATGCGCTGGAAGAGGAGCGCCGCGCGCGGGTGCCACATCCACCACAGGTTGTAGGCGAGGCGGCGAAGCCCCTCGAAGCGCGGCGGCAGCCGGAACGGCGCGCCGGGCAGGGTGGGGACGCGGACGAGGGGTTCCATAAAGCGGGATCATACCGCGCCGACGGTCGCGTGTGAACCGGTTTAGTCGCACGGGACCGGGCGGCGCACCGAGCCGCAGGCGGGCGGCGTACCATCGGCCTCGTGCGCGTGATCTTCGTCGCCGCCGAGTGCGAGCCGTGGGCCAAGACGGGCGGCCTCGGCGACGTGGTGGACGCGCTCGCGCGGGCGCTGGGGCGGGTGCCCGACGCCCTCGACGAGCCGGTCGAGGTCTTCCTGCCGCGCTACCGCTCGGTTCCCGACCCCCGGGATCGTCCGGTTGCCACCCTCGCCCTGCGCGTCCCGGATCCCCTGGCCCCAAGCGGGACCGCGGAGGTCGCGATCCGCTCGTTCGATGCGGCGGGATACCGGCTGCGCCTGGTCGACCACCCGCCGGCGTTCGACCGGGACGGCGTCTACGGCGATGCGACCGCGGAGTACCCCGACAACGTGCGGCGCTTCTCGCTCCTGGCCCGCGCCGCGCTCGAGGCCCGGCGCACCGAGGGCCGGCCCGTGGACGTCATCGCGCTCCACGACTGGCACGCCTGCCCGGCGGGGATCCTGCGGGACCTCGCGTACGACGCGGACCCGACGATCGGCCCCGCCGCGGTCACCCTGACGGTCCACAACTTCGCGTATCACGGCTGGACGCCGCGCGATCGGGTTGCCCAGCTGGGGCTCGGCGACGACCCGCCAGTCGGCGACGCCTGGGGCGTCGATCTCCTGCGCGAGGGAATCCGGCGGGCGGACATGATCAACACCGTGAGCCCGACGCACGCGCGCGAGGTGCTCCGTCCCGAGCACGGGATGGGCCTTGACGGCGACCTGCTGGCGCGCCGGGCGCACTTCGTCGGCATCCTCAACGGCCTGGACCAGGACCTCTGGGATCCGGCGCACGATGGCGCGCTCGCCGCGTCCTATGGCGCTGCGCGACCGCTCCGGGAAGGCCGCCTGCCGGCGCGACCTGTGCGGGCGGGTCGGCTTCGACTCCACCGATCCGTCGCCGATCCTCGGCGTCGTCGGCCGGCTCGATCCGCAGAAAGGCTTCGACCTCGTCGCGGGCGCCACGCCGGGGCTGGTGGCCGGCGGGGCGCGGATCGTCGCCCTCGGCAGCGGCGACGCGAGCCTCGTCGGGGGGATGCGGGCTGCGGCGGCGGCCCACCCGGGGCGCGTGGCGTGCGTCGAGCGCTTCGATCGCGACCTGGCCCGGCGGATCTACGCGGGCGCCGACGTCTTCCTGATGCCGTCACGCTTCGAGCCCTGTGGGCAGGGCCAGATGATCGCCATGCGCTACGGGACGCCGCCGGTTGCGCGTCGGACGGGCGGCCTCGCCGACACGGTCGTCGACCTCCACGAGGATCCCGGGAGCGGGACCGGCTTCCTCTTCGACGACGCGACGCCCGAGGCCCTCCAGTTCGCCTGCGAGCGGGCGATGACGGTCTTCCGTGAGGCCGACCAGGTGCGCTGGGAGGGGCTCGTCCGGCGGGCCATGGCGGTGGACTGGTCGTGGGAGCGAGCGGCGGCGCCGGCCTACGCGGCGATGTACCGGCGTGCGATCGCCGCGCGGCGGGAGGGCCGTTCCTAGGGCCGGCGGCCCGCGGCCACGTCGTCCGTTCCCCGGGGCCGGCGGCTGGCGGCCACGACGACCGCGCCGACCGTGAAGCCGGAGCCGTCCGGCGCGATCTCGAAGGCCTCCCGGGCGGATGGCGGGGCCTCCCGGAGCATCCTCCGGACCGCGTCGGCGCGCCACGGCGCCGGCGCGGTCCGGGACAGCCAGTCCTCGGTGGCGTGCCGGAAGCGCCACGCGCGGACGATGTCGCCGACGAGGCCGGCAGTGGCGATCACGGCGCGCCAGTCGGACGCGCGTGGCGTGCGGCCGTGGGTGGGGTCGCGCAGCAGCTCCACGGCGTTGAGGAACGTGTCCAGGCCCGCATCCTCGGGGGCGACGAGGTCCACCAGGACCACCCGGGCACCGGGGCGCAGGACGCGCGCCACCTCGCGGAGGGACCCCGCGGGATCTGGCCAGTGGTGGATCGAGAAGCGGCTGATCGCGACGTCGAAGGTGGCGTCGGAGAAGGGGAGCGTGTCCGCGCGTGCCTCGGTCCACGTGATGTTGGCGATGCCGCGCTCCGCGGCCAGGCGGGCGGCGACGGCCAGCATCTCCGGGGTCGGGTCGATCGCGTCGACGTGCGCGACGTGCGGCGCGAGGGCCAGCGCCGCGTGGCCGGCGCCGGCCCCAAGGTCGATGGCGCGGTCCGTCGGGCGAGCCGCCGCGGCGTCCACCATCCAGCCGAGATCCGGCCCGTCCGCGTGCGACCAGCCGGTTCCGTAGTGCTCCGCCACCGCGGCCCACTGGGCGCGCAGGGGGTCGCCGGTCACGGGCGCCGTCCTGCCGGCGCCGCGGCCGGGACCGGGGCGGGGGCCGGCGGCCGCGCCCGGCGTGCCGGCCGGGTTGGCCACATCGCGGGCGGGGTGGGCGGGCCCGGAACCACGTCGGCGCCCATCGCGGCCAGCAGGCGTCCCGTCGCGGCGGCGATCTCCTCGACGGCGGCGTCGAAGGCCGCCGCATCCCGCGTGGCCGGCGCGCGCGTGGCGGCGACCTTGCGGACGTACTGGCGGGCGGCGTCCTGGAGGTCGCCCTCGGTGGCTGGGGGCGCGGCCCGACCGCGCAGGGGACGAATGCTGCGGCACATGGATGAATCGTAGCCCGTCGGGCGGGGGACCGGTTGGACACGCCGTGGGGTGCCCTCCGGCACTCGCCCGGCCGCGAGCCCCGGCCCATGATCACGGGCTGGAGGTGCATCGCATGCGTGCTCGAACCCTGTTCCTCGTCGGCGCGGCCGGCGCAGCAGCCGGCGCCGCGGCTGCCTATGCCTTCGCGGTCCGACCGTGGGTGCGCTCGTGGGGGGTCGACCCCGCGGACGCCGACCTTGCCCTGGCCGGAGACGACCTCGTCGCGGATGCGACGGTGGTCGAGACCCGCGGCGTCGAGATCGGGGCGCCCCCCGCCGCCGTCTGGCCGTGGCTCGTCCAGATGGGCTACAACCGCGCCGGCTGGTACAGCTACGACGTCATCGACATGAAGGGCGCGAGCGTCGACCGGATCGTCCCGGAGCTCCAGGAGCTGGCCGTCGGCGACCTGGTGCCGAACTCGCCCGACACGGCCTTCGCGGTGCGCGTCGTCGATCCCGGGCGGGCCCTCGTGCTGTACGCGGACGAGGCGCTGGTCCAGGAGCAGGTGGCGGCGGCGCGGCAGCGGAAGGAGATGGGCGAGGACACGGAGGCGACCCCGGCCAACCTGCGGGCGGCCGGGAAGATGATGCCCTCCATGCCGGGGTTCGCCGCCAGCTGGGCGTTCGTGCTGCAGCCGCTGGACGACGGGACACGCACGCGCCTCGTGGAGCGGTTCCGCGTCCGCATGGAGACGCCGGACGGGCCCGCCGCCGGCGTGATGGCCAACGCGTTCGGTCTCGGTGTCTTCGCCATGACCCGCAAGCAGATGCTGGGGATCCGCGACCGCGCCGAGGCGAGCCTGATCGCCGCCGGGATCTCGGCCGAGTTCGCCGGGCGCGTGGGCGGCGCCCCGAGCGCGGGTGAGCTGACCGAGCCCGCAACCTAGCTCCGGGACCGGCCGCCCGCGGGGCGTCCGTGGGTCGGCAGTCCCATCCCGGCCGGGACGACCGGTCGATTGACCGGAGCGCGCCCCGCGTGCCACTCTGCCCTCCATGTCTGCCCGCACGCCCCGGATGCTCCTTGCCTCGGTCGCCCTCCTCGCGTTCGCGATCGGGCTGGCGCCCGCCGTGGAGCCGGCCGCCCGGGCCGTCGACCCGAGCCCGGCGGTCGAGAGCCCCTCGCCCGACCCCGGGGCCTCGCCGGCGGCCGACCCGAGCCCGGCGGTCGAGAGCCCCTCGCCCGACCCCGGCGCAGAAGCGTCGCCGGCCCCGAGCGCTTCGGCCGATCCGAGCCCCGCGCCGGCCCCGAGCGCGTCGCCGGCCCCCAGCGCCGCGCCGGCGGCGGTCCCCAACGCAGAGCCCACCCCGTCTCCGACACCGACGCCGACGCCGACCCCGTCGCCGGGCATCGGCAGCCCCAGCTCCCCGATGAGCCGGCATCTCTCCGGTGACGTGTACGGCTACCTCCCGTACTGGGAGATGAGCAGCGCGGTCCTGGACTACCTGGACTACAACGCCCTGTCGGCCATCAGCCTCTTCTCGGTGACCTGGACCGGATCCGGCACGCTCGCCCGCACCGAGCCCGGCTACAAGGCGATCGTCGGCTCGATCGGGCGCTCCGTCGTCGCCGCGGCCAAGGCCCGCGGCGTGCGCGTGGAGCTCTGCTTCACCACGTTCGGGTACACCAAGAACGAGAACCTGTTCGGGAGCCCGGCACGCCAGGCGACGGCCATCGCCGAGCTGCGGGCGCTCGTCCGCGACCTGGGGCTCCAGGGCGTGAACGTGGACGCTGAGCTCATCAAGGGCGTCTGGTTCGACGAGTACGCGACCTTCCTGGCGAACCTTCGGGCCGCCCTGCGCGCCGACAACCCGACGGCCACCGTCTCGGTCGCCACGAACGGCAACACGTCCGGCGCCCAGATGGCGAAGCGGGCCGCGGACGCCGGGGCGGACCGGATCTTCATCATGGGCTACGCCTACCGGTCGGCCGGGTCGAACCCGGGCGCGATCGCACCGCTCACCGGCCGATCGTCGCCCTCCGGGCTCGACATCCGGTGGACGATCGACCGCTACGCGGCCGAGGGCGTCCCGCTGGGGCGCGTGCTGCTGGGGCTGCCCTACTACGGGATGACCTGGCCGACGGCGTCATCGGCGCTCGGCGCGGCGCGCACGGGGAGCGGCACCACCTACACCCCCCGCAAGCAGATCGGGAAACCCGCGTCGCTGGGCGTGTCGCTGCGCTATGAGCCGGGCGAATCCGTGAGCTGGTACGCCTGGTACGACAAGGTCGCAAAGACGTGGCGCCAGGTCTTCTACGACACGCCGACGTCGCTGCGCCCGAAGTACGCCTACGCCATCTCGCGCCACCTGGCGGGGGTCGGGATCTGGGCGCTGGGGTATGACCGCGGCGTGCCCGGGTACTGGAGTCTCCTGAAGACGATGTTCGGTCCCCCGCGGGTGGCGTCCCTGTCGCTGGCGCCCAGCCCGACGAGCGGTCTCGTCCTTTCGGCCACCGTGACGGCCACGCCGGGGAGCCGCAAAGTGACCCACGCCCGCTTCGGCCAGGACGGCCACACGTGGGGTGCCTGGCAGCCACTTCCCGCGGCGGGCGGCACCGCTCCCGACGGGAGCCTGCCCCCGGCCCTCGGTGTCATCCTGAAGTCGACCACGCGCGATGGGTCGCAGCGGGTCTACGTCCAGGTCCGCGACGAGGGTGGAACGGTGTCGGCGGCGCGGAGCGCCACGGTGGTCGTCGACCGCACGGGCCCCGTGCTGGGGTCGGCGCCGGAGGTCTGGTACAGCGCGACGTCGCGGTCATGGCGCGCGCGCTGGCGGGCCACCGATGCCCACGGGCCCATCCTCTACAAGGTCTGGTACACGGTCAACGGCGGCGCCTGGCGAACGCTGGTCACGCGCACCTCGGCCAGCGGCATGGCCCTGCCCCTGCCCAGCCGGAGCACCCGGGTCGTCGTCCGCGTGAAGGCGATCGACGGACTCGGGAACTGGGGCGCCTACCGGGTCGGCCGGCCCTGACCCGCGCTCAGTCGAGCAGGCCCGAGAGCGACGTCGGGATCAGCGACCGCGCCCGCAGGCCGGCGATCCCGTACGGCAACCCGTCGAGGGTGTTCCAGCCCCCAAGGTGGGACAGGACGATGCCGCCCGTCGCGACCCCCCGGATCTTGTTCGCGATGTCGAGCGCCGTCGGCCCACCGTCGGCGACGGCCCGCCAGTCGATGGTGTCGGCCGCCCACATGACCGTCTTCGTGTAGCCCGCGGCCGCGGCGACGGCGCGCAGCGTGGCGTCCTGGGCTCCGTACGGCGGTCGCCAGTAGGGAGCGGGGGATTGGCCGGTGGCAGCCCGGATCGCCGCCGCGCCGGCAGCCAGCTCCTGGCGCACGAAGGCGGCGTCCGGACGCGTCGTCGGGCAGGCCGCGCCGCCCCCGCCGTCGCGCAGGTTGCAGTGGTGCTGGGTGTGGTTCCCCACCTCGAAGAGCTCGGGGTGGGCGCGCACGATGGCCATGGCGGTCGCTCCCAGAGTCGTGGCGATCGCGGCGCCCGTCGGGAAGACCGTCGTGCAGATGCGCTCGACGACGAGGTAGTCCAGGATCGCCTTCGCCGGGTCCAGCCGGCCGCCCATGTCGAAGGTGAGGGCGACCTCGGATGTGGCCTTCGAGACCCGGGTGAGGACCTGGGCGGACCCGGCGCCGGGTCGGTTGCCGGCCCGGCAGGTCACGCCGGCCGCGTTCGTGCCGCCCGCCGGCATCCACCACCCGCTCCAGGTGCCGGTGACGATCCGGACGTAGCGTCGCCCGCCGATGATCGCCACGCGGTCGGCCCGGGCCGTGGCCGCCGCGTGCAGCGTCGCGACCTTCGTGCTCGCGAGCGCGCCGGAGGTGTGGAACTGGTAGCCGATGTAGGCGCGCCGTCCGGTGGCCGGGTCCACGGCAAAGCGGATCGTCACGGCCGGCGAGAGCGTCGTGAGGCCGACGGTGCCGGGCACGGCGGCGAGCGCGGATTCGGGGACGTACCTGCCGGCGAGCATTCCCGACGCGACGAACAGGTAGGCGTGACCGGCCACGAGGCGCCGCTGGCTGGTCGTCACGGTCAGCGGCGCGGTCAGGGTGAGCTGCGACGCGACGGCGACCGTCCCGGCCGGGGTGATCGTGTAGGCCGTGTGGACGCCGGCCGCCAGCCGGAGCGGCGCAGGGGCGGCTGGTGTCGGGTTCGCGGCACCGGCGACCTGCGGCACAGAGGTGGCAAGCAGCGCCCCGACGGCGATGCCGAGCAGCAGGCGGTGGGTCGAGCGCATCGGGCAGTCCCTCGTGCCGATCGGGACGCGTGATCACCCTAGTGACGATCGGGAGGGCCGGGAAGTGCCGTCGGTCGCAGATCGAGACGATCTCCGTGGTACCCTCGTGCTGTCGCGGCCCGCGCGCCGTGCGCCCGGGCGGGAGTAGCTCAGTTGGCAGAGCGGCAGCCTTCCAAGCTGCATGTCGCGAGTTCGAACCTCGTCTCCCGCTCCAAACCCCGTTGCGGTGCTCAGCGCGACATGCTGTGCCGGCATCTCCGGGGATGCCGGCCGCGGTCGACGCCAGATAAGCCGGCCGAAGCGCTCTCGCGATCAGCTGTGGGTCAGTAGACCCACGGGATGAGCCGGCGCGTGCGGCGCCGGTAGGCCGCGTAGCCGACGAACTGCTCGCCCAGCCACGCCTCCTCGCGGCGTGATTTGAGATCGAAGAAGACGCCGAGCAGGGCGGCGCCCGCGAGGGCCATCGGCGAGGCCATGACGAGGCCCCAGCCGAGAGCGGCGATCACGGCGCCGCCGTACATCGGGTGGCGGACCAGACCGAAGACGCCGTCCTCGATGAGCCGCCCACTCGGCACCGGCCGCGGATAGGCGGTCAGCTGCCGTCGCAGGCGGAGGATGCCGGCGGTGACGAGCCCCACGCCGACGGCGATCAGCGCCGCTCCGCCGATCGCCGCGAGCGTCCGGGCCGTCCCGCTCCAGGACGGTCCGCTGAACCCGGCGGCAGTGATGCCGACGACCAGGACGGCCTGAAGGGCCACCCAGCCCTCGCCGCGCCGCCCGAGGTCCGGCAGGTGGACCCGATTGGTGATGAGCGAGCTGCCCTTCGTCGAGATCATCGTTCGGCCTCCTGCCCGACCTGCTTGGCGATGATGGCGAGCCCCCAGGCGATCAGCCCGAGCGCGAAGACGGGGATGTCCATGCCGGCCATGGCGCCGAGTCCCGCCAGCACCGCACCGGCCCCGAGGATCACCCCGAACCGGTCGAGCGGCAGGCCGACGTACAGCCGCGTGGCGTTGAGGCCGAGCATGAGGAGGCCAAGGCCCACGAGCCAGGTCCCCTCGGGCAGGCCGGGAACCAGCAAGAGGATCCCGGACATCAGGAACAGGAGCCCCCAGCCGATCGCCTCGATCCGCCTGGAGAGGTCAGGGTGTGCGATGTGCGTTGCCATTCCCATTGGTCTGTCTCCCGGGGGTGGAGCCCCCGCTTGGTGTGCGTCGGGCCTCGCCAGATCGCTACGCAAGCAGACTAGTAAAACGAGCGCTCGCTTTGCATGTGCCATTCGGCCTGTTCTGGAGGGTGCTAGAATGGCCCAAGGATGACGCGAGCGAGCGTTCTATGTGAACACCAACGGAGGCCCCGAATGCCACGCATCACGGCAGCCCACGAGGCCGAGAAGCGCCAGCACATCCTCGCTGCCGCGCGCCGGGTGTTCGTCGCCAAGGGCTTTCACGAGGCGAGCATCGACGACGTGGTGGCCGAGAGCGGCGTCTCCGTGGGCGCCATCTACAACTACTACGGGGGCAAGGATGAGCTGATCCACGAGAGCATCCTGGCCGCCGTCAACGTCGAGGCGGACGCCGTCCTCGCCGACGGCAGGTTCGTGGGCAGCTCTCGCGACAAGATGGAGCGGGCGATCCTGGGGTACATGGACTTCACGATCGACGCGCCAGGCGCCGCCGCCTTCCTCGTCCAGTGCTGGGCGTTGGCGTCGCAGAAGCCACTCATCCGCGACCTGCTGGTCCGGCGCCGGGAGCGGACGGTGACCGTTGCTGCGCTCATCGGCCGGGAGGCGGTCGACGCCGGAGAGCTTCCCCCCGACTTCGACATCGAGTCCATGGCCCGAGGATTCACCGCCCTGCTGGACGGTCTCGTCCTCCAGCGCGTCGAGGAGGGCGACTCCTATCGCCGGGCTGACATGGAGCGACGGGCGCTCGCCTTCCTGGATCTCGTCGCCCCGCGCCCGCCCGACGACGGACGGCGCTAGAGGGAACGACCAGCCCTGACGGGCGGGCGAACCCACCGTCCGTCTGCCGGCCCGTCAGGCCGACGTCCAGCGGCCGCGAGGCCCGGGCCAGCTTCGGCTATGGATGCGGCCGGCGCGCCGCGAAGCGCGGCGCCCACAGCCCGATCCCGATGCCGAACGCGATGTGGCCCAGGAGCATGATCCGGCCGAGCCGGGCCGCGTCTCCGGACCGGCGACCGAGCCAGCCGTAGCCCATCGACGGGAACAGGACCAGGAGCGGCAGGACGGCCGTCGCGATGCCGAACGCGGCCCCTCCCGCGAAGCTCGGTCGCCCGTCTCCCCGCCGCGGAAGCAGCAGGAATGCCTGCGTGAGGATGATGCCCGTGGCGTAGTGCGTGAGCATGCCCAGCGCGAGCTCTCCGCGCTGTGCCGGTTCGCTCGTGATGTCAGCGTGGCGCCATCGGCCGCGCGGGAGGCCGGCCGCCCAGCGGCCGATCACGTCCACGTCGAGACGGTCGGAGGTGAAGGCGCTCCCACCGAGCCGACTGGCGGCCACCATGGCGACGTCCATGGTGATGGTCGCCAGGACGCCCGCCGGAACTCCGGCCGGGACGCGCAGCAGGTGGGTGCGACGGACGCCCATGGGTCTGCCATTATCCCTCGCAGTGCGGGGTCCCGGGGCGGTCGACGACCGAGCGGGGACGCGTGCCCGCGCCGCTGTCATCCGCGGCGCTGCTACGCTTGGGTGCCCCGGCCTTCCAGGCTGCATCTCGCGGGTTCGAATGTCGTCTCCCGCTCCACCCTCCCGATAACCAGATGAGCGCACCGGCGCCCACGAGGAGCCCACATGCGACAACGACCGTTCGGACGGACCGGGCGATCCGTGAGCGAGCTCGGCGTCGGCATGTGGGGGATGGGCGGCGGCGTGGGTGGCTGGACCGGCTCCGACGACCGGCAGTCGATGGCCGTGCTCCAGGCCTCCGTGGAGACGGGGATCACGTTCTACGACTCGGCGCTGGTCTACGGCGCGGGTCACAGCGACCGGCTCCTTGGCGAGCTGGCCCGGGCGAATCCGTCCGGAGAGCTCTTCCTCGCCACGAAGATCCCGCCCAAGAACCGCGAGTGGCCGGCCCGCCCGGGGGACGCGATCCGGGACGTGTTCCCGCCCGACCACGTCCGGGACTCGGTGCTGGCGAGCCTGCGCCAGATGAAGCGAACGACCCTGGACCTCATCCAGTTCCACGTCTGGCAGGACGCGTGGGCCGACGACCCGGGCTGGCAGCGGGCCATGGACGACCTCCGACGGGACCGCCTCGTGCGGCATGTCGGGATCAGCGTGAACCGCCGCGAGCCGGCGAACGTGCTGCAGGCGCTCCGGACCGGCCTGGTCGATGCGGTCCAGGTGGTCTACAACGTGTTCGACCAGGCACCGGAGGACGAGCTCTTCCCGGCCTGTCGTGAGCTGGGCGTGGCCGTGATCGCGCGCGTGCCCCTCGACGAAGGCAGCCTGACTGGCACGCTGACCCTCGACAGCCGCTGGCCCGACGGCGACTGGCGCAACACCTACTTCTCCCCCGCGAACCTGCGCGAGACGGTCGGCCGGGTGGAGGCGCTGCGGCCGCTGGTCCCGGAGGGCCAGACCCTGGCCCAGGTGGCGCTGCGGTTCATCCTCTCGAACCCGGACGTCACCACGGTGATCCCGGGCACGCGGAAGCCGGAGCACCTGGCCTCCAACGTCGCGGCGACGGAGGCGGGGCCGCTCCCCGCCGACCTGCTGGACGCGCTGCGGGAACACCGCTGGGACCGCTCACAGTCGCGCGCCTCGCTGTCGTAGAGGATCGGTGCATGGCCCCGGACATCGAGGATGTCAGCACCTGGCGCGGCTGGTCGTAGCAGTTGAGCCGCTAGCTTCTGGGCTTCTCGCGCACGCGATTGCGCCCGAACCTGCGGTTCTGCGGCACGTGCGAACGCGACGACGGCGATTCCCAGCGGCCGGGCTGCTGGGACGGGCATTCGGCCCGCGGACGGGCATCCGGCCCGCGGACGGGCATCCGGCCCGCGGAGGGTCCCGGCCCGCGGACGGGCATTCGGCCCGCGGACAGGCCGGTCCCGGCCCGCGAGGGGGCCGGTCCCGGCCGCGCCTGGGTCAGCCCCAGAGCGCGTCGATGGAGAGGTAGCGCTCGCCCGTGTCGTAGGCGAAGGTCAGGATCCGCGAGCCGTCCGGCATCGACGGCAGCAGCTGCGCCACGGCCGCCAGCGAGGCGCCCGACGAGACGCCCACGAGGATGCCCTCCTCGCGCGCGGATCGCCGGGCGTAGGCCATCGCGTCGTCCGGCGCGATCTGCAGGATCCCGTCCAGGAGGTCGGTCCGCATCACGCCCGGGATGAATCCCGCGCCGATGCCCTGGATCGGGTGGGGCGAGTGGGTCCCGCCGGAGAGGACCGGCGAGAGGGTCGGCTCGACGGCATAGACCTTCAGGTTCGGCCAGAGGGGCTTGAGGACCTCCGTCACGCCGGTGATGTGGCCGCCGGTCCCCACCCCGGTCACCAGGTAGTCCAGGCCGTCGGGAAAGTCCCTCAGGATCTCCGCCGCCGTTGTGCGGCGATGGACGGCCGGGTTGGCAGGGTTCTCGAACTGCTGGGGGATCCAGGCGCCCGGGGTCTCGGCTGCGAGCTCCTGGGCCCGGGCGATCGCGCCCTTCATCCCCAGCTCCCGGGGGGTGAGGTCCAGCTCCGCGCCGTAGCCGGTCATGAGCTTGCGACGCTCGATCGAGAACGACTCGGGCATGACCAGGATGAGGCGGTAGCCCTTCACGGCGCAGACGAGCGCAAGGCCGATCCCGGTGTTCCCCGAGGTCGGCTCGATGACGACGGAGCCGGGCTTGAGGATTCCGCGCTGCTCGGCGTCCTCGATCATGGCCAGGGCGATGCGATCCTTGATGCTCCCGCCCGGGTTGGCCCGCTCGAGCTTGAACCAGACCGAGACGCGCGGGTCGAAGAGCCGGTTGACGCGGACGTGCGGCGTGTTGCCGATGGTGGCGAGGATGGAGTCGGCCTGCATGGGTCGGTTCCTTTCAGCTGGCTGCGGATTTGTGGGCGGTGGTCGGAGGGTCGCTCGGCGCGGTTGGTCCGGCGCGGCCGGCCCGGTGCGCCCCGTCGGGCGGCCGGCCCGCGCGGCCGGGGGTCAGATGACGAAGTCGGCGTCCTCGAAGCCGTCGCGCGTGCGACGGACCCGGAACTGGCTGGTCTGGTAGACGATGGAGCCGGGCGGGACGCTGTTCGTCAGGAAGACGTTGCCGCCGACGATGCTGTCCTCGCCCACGACGGTGTCGCCGCCGAGGACGGTGGCCCCCGCGTAGATGACGACGCGGTCGCCGATCGTCGGGTGGCGCTTGGTGCCGGCGGCGCTCTTGGCGACCGAGAGGGCGCCAAGGGTGACGCCCTGGTACAGCTTGACGTCGTCGCCGATGACGGCGGTCTCCCCGACGACGATGCCGGTGCCGTGGTCGATGCAGAAGGCGCGCCCGATCGTCGCGCCGGGGTGGATGTCGACGCCGGTCCTCGTGTGGGCAACCTCGGCGAGCAGTCGTGGCAGGATCGGCACGCCCAGGTGGTGGATCGCGTGGGCGATCCGGTGGATCGCGATGGCCAGGAAGCCGGGGTACGCCGCGATCACCTCGTCGACCGATTCGGCCGCCGGGTCGCCGGCGCAGATGGCCTCCGCGTCGAGGACCAGGCGCCTGTGGACGTCGGGCAGGGCGGCAGCGAACCCGGCGATCACACGCTCGGCGGTGGACGCGTCGGTAAGTGGCTCCACCAGGCGTCGCAGGTCGCGACGGACCAGGATCAGCCGTGCGGCGAGGTCATCCGCGGTGGCGGTGGCGTCGTCGGAGAGCTGGGGAAACAGGATCCCCAGCAGGCCATCCGCGAACGTCGCGACGTCGCGCTTGAGGGGGTAGATCCGGCCGTGCTCCGCGCGCCCGCCCGCCAGGGCCTCGGCGAGGGCGTGATCGCGGTCGTGGTCGACGGTCTCGGTCATCGATCTCCTCCAGGCCCGGCGGTCCCCGGGTCGGATGGGCGAGGGCGTATGGGTGTTCGGCGTGGGGCCGGGTGATGGATGGGTGCGATGAGGAGCATGTGAGCCTCCGGGGATCGTCGGAGCAGAGGGCCGCGGGGCGTGCGACGGCGCGCGGCGGGGCGGGGGAGAGGGATCCGCGAGGCCCGCGCGAGGGGGCCGGAGGTCAGCGAGCGACCGCGACCGTGCCCCGTGCCGGCACTCGCCGGGGACAGGAGCAACAGGCGCCGCTCGGGCTGCGGCGATCGCGGGTCGTCATGGGCGGAGCATAGCCGGGAACGCGCGGAGGCGCGTCAGGCCGGTCCGGAGCCCTCGAGGGCCTCCCGCAGGCGTCGCAGCGTGTCGGGCACGGACGCGCGGAGCTCCTTCTCGATCCGGCCGGCGGCCAGGGTCGCGAAGCCCCTGGGCTCGATGCCCGCCCGCACGGCGATCCGGGCCCGCGTGGCCCCCAGCGACGTCACTTCGCACGAGGCAGTGAGGCCGAAGAAGCCGGACGCGGCCGAGATGGCGATGGAGCGGGGCGGATCCACGGCCTCGACCCGGCCGGTGGAGACGATCTCCATGCCGCCGGGTCCTGCCGAGACGAGCCGGAAGCCGTCGCCCGGCGCGGGCGGCCCCACCTCGGACGCGGGCGTGCCTGCCCCGGCGCGGGTGGCCCGGCATCGGCCGCGGGCGTGCCCGCTGGCGTCGCCGTGCCCGTGGGCTCGGCGCGGAGGACGCCCGGCAGCCAGGCCGGGTAGTCGGCGATGCGGGTGACGAAGGCAAAGGCCACGTCGGCCGCCACGGCGACCTCGACGGCATCCTCGATGCGGATCACGCGTGCAGCGTACCAGTCAACGGGTCATGTCCGGCCGACGGCCCCCGACGGCCCGTTCGAACGAGCGTCAGCCCGGCAGGAGGATCCGCACCCGCAGCCCGGGACGGTTGTCCTCGAGGAGGAGGCGCCCGCCGTGGGCGCCGACGATCCACGTCGCGATCGAGAGCCCGAGGCCGGATCCCTCGCCGGAGCGGGCGGGATCGCCTCGGACGAAGCGCTCCACGACGACGGCCCGCTCCGACTCCGGGATCCCGATGCCGTCGTCGCTCACGATCAGCTCGATCCCCGGCGCCCGTCGCGCGGCCACGCGCACCGTGATGCCGGGCCCGCCGTGCCGGAGGGCGTTGTCAACGAGGATCCCCAGCAGCTCCGCGATCCGGTCCGGGTCCACGCGCGCCACCCCCGCCGTCGCCTCGACGAGCTCGATGCTGTCCCCCTGCGCGGCGGCGAGGGGTCCATAGCCGGCGGCCGCGCCCCGGACGAGCGCGTCCAGGTCGGTTTCCACCGCCGCGATGGCCGCGGCCCCCGAGTCGGCCCGCGCCAGCGTCAGCAATCCGCTGACCAGCCGGTTCATCCTGCCGGTCTCGGCGCGCATCGCGTCGAGCGTCTCGGCGTGTCGTGGACTGGCTCGTCGGGATGCCGGGCCAGCATCTGCAGCCCCGCGTCGACCACCGCAAGCGGCGTTCGGAGCTCGTGCGACGCGTCGGCGGCGAAGGCCCTTTGCCGATCGAACGCCCGCCGGATTGGGCGCATCGCCCGCTCGGCGAGAACCCAGCCTGCAACAACTGACAGGGCCAGGCCGATCGTCCCGGCGATGAGCAGCAGGATCGTGACCTGGCGCTCCAGGTCGCGCACGGGAGCCAGGTCCTGGCCCACCTGCAGGACGCCTCCGGCCCCGGCCAGGAACGACACCACGAGGACCTGCATCCCCGAGGGAAGCCGGATGACGGCCTGCGAGCCGTCCGGCGTGGCCTCCTCGGCCGCCGGGCGCAGGGAATCAGCCGGCATCGACGCGGGGTTGACCACCAGCTCACCTGCGGCGGACCAGGCGGCGGCGAACATGCCGGCGAAGGTGCCCTCCGGCGGCAGCGCCACGTCGCGCGGATCCGTCTGCAGCCGCTCGACGACCTCCCGGGCGACGGTCCGCAGCGTCTCGGCGCGCTGATCGACGAGGAAGCGATCCATCGCCACGACGATCCCGATCCCGAGCACCAGGACGATCCCGCCGATCACGAGGACGTTGGCGATCACCAGGCGGCGTCGAACACGAGCGAACACGCTGCTTCCCCTCAGGCTCGCAGGACGTAGCCGACGCCGCGGACGGTGTGGATGAGGGGTGTCTCGAAGCCCTGGTCAACCTTGCGCCGGAGGTAGTGGATGTAGAGGTCGACGACGTTGGAGCTCGGCTCGGCGTCGTAGCCCCAGACATGCTCCAGGATCCGGTCCCGCGTCAGGACCTGTCCGACATGGCGTGCGAGGAGCTCCAGCAGCGCGAACTCCTGGGCCGAGAGCTCGAGCAGGCGCCCGCCCCGGCTGGCCGCCCGTGCGTCCGGGTCGACCACGAGATCGGCGACGTGGAGCGGGCCGGTGACCACGCCCGTCCGACGGAGATGGACCCGCAGGCGAGCGAGGAGCTCCTCGAAGGCAAACGGCTTCACCACGTAGTCGTCGGCGCCCGCCTCGAGGCCGGCAACCCGATCGGGCACGGCGTCGCGCGCGGTGAGCATCAGGATCGGCATGCGCAGGCCACGGGCGCGGATGGCCCGGCACACGGCCAGGCCGTCGAGGCGCGGCAGACTGACGTCGAGGATGACCGCGTCCGGCGGGCTGGCCAGGGCCGCGTCGCGACCCGTGGGACCGTCGCCGGCGACCGTGACCTGGAAGCCTTCCTCGCCGAGAACCTTGGCGATGAGCCTGGCGAGCGCGGGCTGGTCTTCGACGACGAGGACGGAGGGCACCCGGCCGCGCCGCTGCCCGGGGATTCTGGGCGCGGTCACGAGCGGTCCAGATGGAGGTGCACGTTCCAATGATGCTCCAACACTCGCCATCCAGACTCCGCCCATGACAACGACACGCCAGCCCCTCGCGCGGGTGGTGAGGGCGGCCCCACCCGCCACACGCGATGAGCCTCGTCGGTTCGCTCGTCGCGTGAAGCTCTGGTCTCTCGCCCTTGTGGTCGCTCGTCCGCCTCGCGGGCGCGCTCGTTCGTCGCGGGGGCCGTGATCCTGATGGGGATCATCACCGCCGAGGCCCTCTATCCCGCCGCCTACACGACAGGCGGCAACGAGATCAGTGACCTTGGCGGCACGGAGCCGCCGGAAGGGCTCGTCCTGCAGCCCTCGGCGACGGTCTTCGACCTCGCCATGATCGTCGGCGGAGTGCTGGTGCTGGGGGCTGCATGGGGCCTTCAGGCTGGCCTGGGGCGGATGTCGGTGACGCTGGCCGTCGCGGCGGTGGGCGCCGGTGCGAGTCGGTGTCGGCATCTTCCCGGGCAACACCGGCGGGATCCACGGCCTCTTCGCGATGCTCACGTTCATCGGAGGTGGCATTGCCGCGATCGTGACGGCCAGGGTGACACAGCCGCCGTTCCGCTTCCTCTCGGCCCTCCTCGGGATCATCGCACTCGCGACGCTTGGCTCGTACATCCTGCTGGGCGAGTGCCTGATCCCTTCTCTCGATGGCACCCCCCTGGCGGGGCTCGGGATCGGGGAATTGAGCGTTGGGTCGCGTATCCCATCGTGATCTGGGTGATCGCCTTCGGCGGCTACCTGTCCGCGTGGCCGGGCCGGCCGTCGGCGGGTACGGGCGAGCCGCCGCCTGCGGGTGCCCTGGAGTCCGAGCATGTGGTTTCGACGGTTCGTTGACGCCGCCTTCGTCATCGCGGTCGTGCTCGGCGTGATCGTCCTGGCCATGGCGTTCGTCGGAAGCCGCTGACCTGCGCGTTTCCCTCTCGACGCCGAGCGCCCGGCGCGCCACACTCCGCCGGTGATCTGCGGGGCGTGTGCGACCGACAATCGGGCGGGACGGAAGTTCTGCCGGTCCTGTGGCGCCGTCATGGCCGCGCCCTGTCCGACATGTGGCGCGTCGAACGATCCCGACGATCGCTTCTGCGGCGACTGCGGCGCGGTGCTCGACGGAGGGGGGCGGCCCGCTGCCGAACGGGGTGACGGCGCCCGGCGCCCGGGCGAGGACGCGGCGCCGGTGCCCGCGACGGAGCGGCGGCTCGTCAGCATCCTGTTCGCCGACCTCGTCGGCTTCACGTCCCTTGCCGACGACAGCGACCCGGAGGCGGTTCGCGAGTTCCTGGGTCGCTACTTCGAGCTGGCACGGGAGGTCGTCGAGCGGTACGGCGGATCGATCGAGAAGTTCATCGGCGACGCCGTCATGGCCGTGTGGGGGACGCCGGCAGCCCGCGAGGACGACGCCGAGCGCGCCGTCCGCGCGGCGCTCGACCTCGTCGCGGCCGTGCCGGCTCTCGCCGCGGACCGCCCGCAGGCGCGGGCCGCCGTCCTGACCGGCGAGGCTGCCGCCGTCATCGGGGCCCAGGGCCAGGGCATGGTGGCCGGGGACCTCGTCAACACGGCCTCACGGCTCCAGTCGGCCGCCCCGCCCGGGACCGTGCTGGTGGGGGAGGCCACGCAGCGCGCCGCGATCGACGCGATCGTCTTCGAGGCCGCGGGCGAGCAGATCCTGCGCGGCAAGACCGCTCCAGTGGCGGCATGGCGGGCCCTCCGCGTCGTCGGCGGGCGGCGCGGGGCGGGCCGCAGCAACCGCGTGGAACCGCCGTTCGTGGGCCGGGACGAGGAGCTGCAGCTCCTCAAGGACCTCCTCCATGCGACGGCGCGTGACGGACGCGCCCGGTTGGCCTCCATCATCGGGATCGCCGGGATCGGCAAGAGCCGGCTTGCGTGGGAGCTGGAGAAGTACGTCGACGGCGTCGCAGCCGACATCTACTGGCATCGTGGCCGCTCCCCGGCATACGGCGAGGGACTGGCGTTCTGGGCCCTGGGCGAGATGGTCCGGGAGCGGGCCCGCATCGCCGAGAGCGACGACGCGGCGACCTCGCGCGAGAAGCTTCGAGCCATGCTCCTCGAATACGTGACCGACCACGCCGAACGGGCCTGGATGGAGCCGCGCCTGGCGGCCCTCCTCGGGCTCGAGGCGGCGCCACCGGGCGAGCGCGAGGAGTTCGAGGCGGCGTGCCGAACGCTCTTCGACCGGATCTCCGAGCGCGGGACCGTCGTCCTCGTCTTCGAGGAGCTCCAGTGGGCCGACCCGGCACTGCTCGACTTCATCGAGACCATCACGGATCGCTCGCGGGCTCGGCCGATTCTGGTCGTAACGCTGTCGCGGCCGGACCTGCTGGAGCGGCGCCCGACGTGGGGCGCGGGCCTGCGCAGCTTCTCGAACCTCCCGCTCGACCCGCTGGCGCCCGACGAGGTGCAGATGCTCCTCGTCGGCCTGGCCCCGGGCCTGCCGGCGACGGCCATCGCGGCGATCGTGACCCGCTCGGAGGGGATTCCCCTGTACGCGGTCGAGATGGTTCGGATGCTGCTGGACCAGGGAGTGCTGCACGAGCGCGACGGCCGCTACCACCTCGAGGGAGACCTGGGGCCACTGGCGATCCCGGACACGATGGCCGGCCTGCTGGGCTCGCGGCTCGACGGCCTCACGGAGCCGGAGCGGATGCTGGTTGGCCACGCGGCGGTGCTGGGCCATTCCTTCACCGTGCGGGCCCTGGCGGCGGCGACGGGGCACTCGGAGGCGCACCTCGGGCCGACCCTCGACACGCTCGTCCGCAAGGAGATCTTCGACCTCGACGAGGATCCGCGGTCGCCCGAGCGCGGCCAGTACCGCTTTGTCCAGGGCCTGATCCGCGAGGTCGCCTACGAGCGGCTGGCCAAGCGCGACCGGCTGGCCCGCCACCTGGCCGCGGCGCGCTACTTCGAGGAGCTCGATGACCCGGAGCTGGCCGGGATCGTCACGACGCACTACCTGGAGGCCCACCGGCTGTCACCGGAAGGCCGGGAGCGCGACGAGATCGCCACGAAGGCGCGGACGACCCTCATCGACGCGGCGGCCCGCTCGCGGGACCTGCACGCCTACGCGAGCGAGGAGCGGTTCCTGGAGCAGGCCCTGGCCTTCGCCGCCGATCCCGCCGACGAGCGAGCGATCCTGGAGCGGCTCGCCGGCGCGGCGTTCGACGGGGCGAAGGAGCTGGCGGAGTTCGACCGCGCCGAGGGCTACGCGCGCCGCGCGCTGGAGGCGACGCAGGCGGGCGGCGACCCGGCCGCCATCGCTCGCGCCTACCACCACGCTGGCGAGCCTGCTGTCCCACAACAACCACGCGAAGGAGGCCCGCGACATCCTGGGCCAGGCCGTGGACGAGCTGGCGGGCCGGGCGCCGGATGCGGAGATGGTGCGGCTGGAGGCCGAGCTCGGGCGCGCCTACCTGATGTCGGGCCAGCCGGAGCTCTGGCCCTGCCCGTGATCGAGGCGGCACTCGTGCGCGCGGAGGCAACCGCCCAGCTGGAGTCGATTGCCGAGCTGCTGGTCAGCCGGGCCTGGGCGATCACGCGGGCGGGACGCCCGACCGAGGCGCTCGTGCTCCTGCGCGGCGTGGTGGCGTTCTGTGACGAGCACGGATTCCTGAACGCCCGGATGCGCTGCGCGATGAACCTCTCGGCCTGGGAGATGGTGGACAACCCACGGCGCTCGATGGCCGCGTCGCTCGATGGCCTCGGCGATCGCGCGGCGTCGCCGGCTCGCCGGCTGGGCGGGCGGACTGGCCGGCAACTGGGCCGAAGGGGCGTTCGAGGTCGGGGAATGGGACGCCATCCTGGCGCTCGCCGACGACCTCGACGCCGAAGGGCTGCTCCCGGCGGACCAGAGCGCCAGCATCTTCATCGGCGTCTACATGGTGCGCGCGTACCGCGGGGCGGTCGACGAGGCAGCCGAGGTTCTCGAGCGCGTCCTCCGCCCGCTGATGGACGACTACCAGGTCGCCCACGGCTACTCACGACGCGTCCGCGCAGCTGCGCTTCGCGGCAGGCGATCGACGAGGGGATGCGGCGGAATGCCGCGGAGCTCCTCGGCGACCGCGAGATGTACCCCGACGACGCGATCCCGGCGGCCCGAGCGTCCCTCTGGCTGCGCGACACCGCCGGCATGCGGGAGGCGCTGGGCGAGCGCGACGCCTCGGCGGGCCGCGCGACGGATCTCCGGTTCGCGGTGCTCCGGGCCGGACTGGCCGCGCTGGAGGGCAGGCCGGAGGAAGCCCGCGCCGGGCTACCTGGCCGCGGAGGCCGGTCTGCGCGACCTGGGCATCCGCTTCGAGCTGGGCCTCGCGGCCCTGGAGCACGCGGTCTTCCTGCCAGACGATCCGTCAGCGGCGACAGCCGCCGAGGAGGCGCGCACCATCTTCGCCGAGCTGGGCGCGTCGCCGCTCCTGGCCAGGCTGCCCGCGCGGGAGCGCGTCGCCGGCTGACCCGCGCGGGACGCTCGCGAGCCGACCTGCCCGGGACGCTCGCCGGCTGACCCGATCCGCTCACGACCGCAGCGGACCGCTCTCGGACCATCCGACCTTCCCACCCGGGCCCGATGATCGGGCCATGGCCGGGCGCCGGCACGTCGTCCACGCTGGCGGCATGTCCCGACTCGCTCGACTCCTCGTCGCTCCCGTGTGTGCGCTCGCGCTCCTGGGCGGAGGTGGTGCTCCTGACGCGGCCATTCCGGGAGCTCGCGTGCCTCCTGTCGCCGCCGCGTCGTCCACCGGCGCGCAGTCCTTCGCCGCCGGGTCGTCCGCCGCGTCGTCCGCCGGCGTGCTGCGCTTTCCCGGGCTCGGCGCATCCGGCCGGGAGACGATGAGCGGCACCATCCACGAGTGGGGCTGCCGCGGCGGGACGATCGCGTCCGGGATCTACCGCTGGGGATGCGCCGGGGCCAACAACCGGTACCTCCTGGGTCACGCGTTCGCGTCGTTCCGGCCGCTCCACGATTTCGTCGCGGCGCGGGGCGTGCGGGCGGGCACCCGGGCGCTCGTCGGCATGTCCGTCTTCGTGCGGGGTGCCGGGGGCGCCGTGGAGCGCTATCGGGTGACGTGGGCCCGCGTCGCCCCGGTGGACACGTGGGGCAGGACGGGAGACACCTGGGCCTGGAACGCCACGGACGAGCCGGCGCTGACCTTCCAGACGTGCTTCGGGGCCCGGTCGGAGTACCGGATCATCGTCCGTGCCGTGCTGGAGGCTGACGGGCCGGCGAACGACCGCGACGCGCCCATGGACCCGTCGCCCCACCAGCCTGGCCTTGCCCTCGCCCGGGCGCGCTGAGCCTCCGGCTGGGCCGGGGCTGATGTCCAGGCCTCTGCCGGCGATGCCGGCCAGGGTTGCGCCGGCCCGATCCTCCGGGTGGTCGGCCGGGACGCGGCCGCGACGGACAAGCTGGCACGCCACCCCCGTACGATGGCCGCCATGCAGCTGATCGACGGGGCCCCGGTCTACTCGGCCACCGACCTCGTGGGGTTCGTCGCCTGCGCCCATCGGTTCGAGCTGGAGCGGGCGGCCCTGGCGGGACTGGTGGCGAAGCCGATCCGCAGCGATCCCACGATCGAGCTGATCCAGGAGCGCGGGTACGAGCACGAGCGGCGCTACCTCGATGACCTGCGCGCCGCCGGACGAAGCGTCGTGGAGATCGCGCGGGACGGCTCCGGCTCGGGCACACGCGCAGGCCTCCGCGAGGCGGCCGCCCTGACCCTCGAGGCGATGCGCGCCCGCGCCGACGTCGTCTACCAGGCCACGTTCTTCGACGAGGCGTGGCGCGGCCACGCCGACTTCCTGCTGCGCGTGGATCACGCGCCCGGGGAGCCGGCGAGCGCCCTCGGCGACTGGCACTACGAGGTTGCGGACACCAAGCTCGCGCGCCACGTGAAGGCCGGCGCCGTCCTGCAGATCTGCTCGTACGTCGAGCAGCTGGAGCGTGTCCAGGGCCGGCGCCCCGAGCATCTCCACGTGGCGCTGGGCGGCAGCGCCCGCGAGACCGTCACGCTGCGGGTCGACGACTACATGGCCTACTTCCGGCGGGTGAAGGCGGACTTCCTGGCCGCGGCGGGGGCGGGCGGCGCGGCGTACCCGCCCGACGCGACGTATCCGGAGCCCGTGGAGCATTGCGACGTGTGCCGCTGGTGGGCGGACTGCGCCGGCCGGCGCCGCGGGGACGACGACCTGAGCCTCGTCGCCGGCATCAGCGCGCGCCAGCGCCAGGCACTCAAGGAGCTCCCGGCGAACCAGCCGCCCGGCCCGATCGCCACCCGGCGCGGGCTGGCGAGGCTGGTGCTGCCGCTCGGTCCCGGGTACGGCGGGGGTAGCGCCGCGTCCCTCGAACGGGTGCGAGAACAGGCGCGGATCCAGGTGCAGGGCGACGAGCGCGGCGAGCTGCTCTGGGAGCTCCTGGAACCGGAACGGTCGCGCGACCCGGAGACCGGCGCGCATCGGCTGGTGGCCGACCGCGGGTTCCTGGTCCTCCCGGAGCCGTCGCCCAACGACCTCTTCCTCGACCTGGAGGGCGACCCCTTCGCGTTCGACGACGGGATCGACTACCTGTTCGGCATTCTCGACCCGGCCCACCCGGAGGTGGATCCGCGCTGGGCGGCGGCGCCCGATGCCGGCCGGGTCCCGGCGTTCCGCGCGTTCTGGAGCCTGGACGACGACGGGAGCGTGACCCTCGCCGCGGAGAAGGCCGCCTTCGAGCGAACCGTCGACTTCCTCATCTCCCGCCTCGACGAGGACCCGACGCTCCATGTCTACCATTACGCCGCCTACGAGAAGACCGCCCTGGCCCGTCTTGCGCAGCGCCACGCAACCCGCGAGGACGAGGTTGACCGGCTCCTCAAGGGACGGGTCCTGGTGGATCTCTACCGCGTCGTCCGGCAGGGGATCCGGGCCAGCGTCGAGAGCTACTCGATCAAGCGCCTGGAGCCCCTCTACGGGTTCGTGCGCGATATCGCCCTCAAGGACGCGGGAAGCAGCATCGTCGAGTTCGAGGTGTGGCTGGGCCGCGGGGCGACGGCGGACGGGCTCGTGGGCGACCAGATCCTCCGCGGGATCGAGGGCTACAACCGCGACGACGTCGTCTCCACCTGGCGCCTGCGCGACTGGCTCGAGGTGCGTCGGCTCGATCTCGCAGAGCATCTCGGCGCGCCGGTCCCGCGCCCGGAGCCCGAGGATGCCGCGAAGGAGCCGCCCGAGCCGAGCGATCGCCAGGCTGCGGTGGCCGCCGTCGTCCGGGCGCTCCTGGCGCGCCTGCCTGCCCTCGAGCCGGCCGACCTGCGGGGCGAGGATCGGGCGACCTGGCTCCTCGCCCAGCTCCTCGGCTGGCATCGCCGCGAGAACAAGGCGTTCTGGTGGCGCTACTACGACCTGTGCGGCCTGACCGACGCAGAGCTTGTCGCCGAGCGCGAGCCGATCGGCATGGTGACGATCGTGGAGGACCTGGGTCCGGCGGGCAGGGGCGGCCGCCGCGAGCGATACGCGTTCCCGCCCCAGGACCACGCCGTGAAGCAGGGCCGCCGCGTCGACGATCCCCGCGCCCAGGCGGGCGTCGGGACCGTCGAGGAGCTCGACGAGGTGGCCGGCACGCTGACGCTGTACCGGACCGCCGGCCAGCTCAAGCCCGGGACCCCGACCTCGCTGATCCCCTACGACTTCGTGCCGACCGCGGTGATCGAGGACTCGCTCCTGCGCATCGGGGAGCGCGTGGCAGCCGACGGGATCGGTGGTGACACCGACGCCGACCGGCCGGGACGTGAGCTGCTCCTGCGCCATCCGCCGCGCGTCGACCGGGCACGCTCCCGGGGCTCCACTGCGCTCGGACGACGAGACGGCGCTCGCCGCCGCGCGGCGCCTCGTCCTTGGGCTCGACGGGACCGCGCTCGCGATCCAGGGGCCGCCCGGAACGGGCAAGACCTGGACCGGCGCCCGGATGATCCTGCAGCTCGTCGCCGCGGGGAAGCGCATCGGCGTGACGGGCAACAGCCACAAGGTGATCGGCAACGTGCTGGACGCCGTTCACGATGCGGCGCTGGCCGAGGGCGCGACCGTGCGCCTGGCCCAGAAGCCGGGCCAGAACGAGCCTCCGACCTGCGGGCATGCCGCGGACCTGGCCACGTCGAGCGCCGGGCAGATCGCGACGGCGCTCGCCGGGGGCGCATTCGACGTCGTCGGCGGGACGGCGTGGCTGTGGTCCTCGGCGGCCATGGAGGGCAGCGTCGACGTCCTGCTCGTGGACGAGGCCGGCCAGTTCAGCCTGGCCAACTCGGTCGCCGTCTCGCCCGCCGGCGGCTCGCTCGTGCTCCTCGGCGACCCCCAGCAGCTCGACCAGCCCCTCAAGGGGAGCCACCCGCCGGGAGCGGAGCGGAGCGCGCTCGCCCACCTGCTCGCCGGTGACCCGGGCGACGGCGAGGCCGGCGAGCACGCCACGATGCCGCCGGAGCTGGGGCTCTTCCTCGATCGCACGTGGCGTCTCCACCCCGCCATCTGCGCGTACACCAGCGAGGTGTTCTATGCCTCGCAGCTTGAGCCGGTCGATGGCATGGAGCTGCAGGCGATC
The DNA here is from genome assembly GCA_963810065.1 of uncultured Chloroflexia bacterium. Classification (GTDB taxonomy): domain Bacteria; phylum Chloroflexota; class Limnocylindria; order Limnocylindrales; family CSP1-4; genus CTSoil-043. The sequence continues at coordinate 896,335 of CAWELX010000007.1, forward strand.
GAGCCCGCCCGCGAGGCGATGGCCGCGCCCGCGACCCGCGGCAGCGGGATGCGCTGGCTCCCGGTCCTGCACGCGGGCAACGACACCGACTCGCCGGAGGAGGCGGCCGCCATCGTCGACGTGGTCGCAGGGCTCCTGGACGCGGGCGCCCGGTGGACCGACGCGAAGGGCGCGACGGCCGCCCTGCGCCTCGAGGACATCGTCGTCGTGGCCCCCTACAACGCCCATGCCGACCTGGTTGCCTCGGCGCTCGGCCGGGCGGGGTTCCCGGGGGCCCGGGTCGGCACGGTGGACAAGTTCCAGGGGCAGGAAGCGCCGTTATCGATCTACGCGATGGGCTCGTCGACGCCGGAGGACGCCCCGCGTGGCATGGAGTTCCTGTACTCCCTCAACCGGCTCAACGTCGCGACGTCGCGGGCCCGCTGCGTGGCCCTCGTCGTGGCCTCGCCGGCGCTCGTCAGGGTGGCGTGTCGCACGCCGCGCCAGATGCAGCTGGCCAACGCCCTGTGCCGGCTGCTCGAGATGGCGGAATGAGCCGGTGACGGGCTCGCCGCCGCCCGACCTTCCGCGGGCGGCGCAGCCGCCGGACCCGCGGTCGGGCTGGCCGCTGCCGGATCCGCGCGTTGGCCCGCCGCCGCCCGGCCCGCCGCCCGGGACGGCGTGGCCCCCACCTCCGGCGACGTGGCTCCCGCCCGGGACGGTGTGGGCACCGCCGCCGGCGCCACCGACGTCGCCCCCGCCGCCGGGCTGGGCGGCGCCACCCACCTCCGAGGGATCGTGGCCGCCGCGACCCTATCGCCGCGGGCGGACCCGCGCGACGTTCGCCCAGCTCGGCGTGGGCCTGACGACCGGCGTCCTGGTTGCCACGATGGCTTTCCTCCTCGACGGCATCGGCTTCGCCACGCGGGCCTGGAACGGCTCCGTGACGAGCGCGGAGATGGACGACTTCATGGCTGCGGCCACGACCCTCGACGGGCTGACGCTGCTGTGCCAGCTCTGCGCCGCGCTCGCCGTTCTCGCGTGGGTCCACCGGGGCGTCGCGAACACGCCGGCGCTTGGTGGCGGGATCCCCCGCTGGACGCCGGCGAAGTCGGCTGCCTGGTGGGTGGTACCGGTGGCGAACCTCGCGCTGCCGTGGATGATCATGCGCGACCTGTGGCGCCGCACGGCGCCCGAGGGCGCCGGGGCGTCGACGGGGCTGGTGGGCGCCTGGTGGCTCCTCTACATCGGCGGCAACATGGCGACGTCGCTCGCGTCCAACCTCACGGCGGCCGCCGACTCCGTGGGCGCCGTGCGCAGCCTCCTCGCCCTGACCGCGGCCACCCTCGGCTGCACCGCCCTGTCGGGCGTCCTGCTGATCTGGATCATCCGCCGTCTCGAGGGCTGGGCCGACGATCGCGCAGCGGCATTCGTCGCGCTCGCGGGCTCAGCCGCCCCACCCGCTCCCGGCGCGTAGGCTGCCGGGCGCGACCCGCTGTCAGTCGCCGAGGCTCGACCGCGGGCGGGGGCGTACCTGTCGGCCGCAGCCAGCAGCGACTCCGCTCAGGATCCGCGACGCGTGCAGCGGATCGACCAGCGGCCGTCGAGATCCTGGTGCGCCCCCTCGATCTTCCCGGCCCGCAGCAGCTGGCCCAGTGCGCTGGGAGGACGCGAGGGATCCTCCCCCAGCAGCCGGCGCAGGGCGCCCTCGGCGTTGGCCTGCGAAGGGGTGATCTGGAGGCTCGGCTCGCCACACGCGATGCGCTGCAGCAGCTCGTTGACGCGGGCGAGGTCATCCTCCGTGTATTCCGTCGGGCGCCGACGGGCACCCGCGCCGGCAGCCGTCGGGGACGGCCCGGCCGGTTCGGTCGGCTCCGCGGTGGAGCCCGTGATTCCGTCGGCGCGCACCTTCCCGCCAGGGCGGCGCCGGTTCGCGAACGGCAGGATGAGCGAGGTGTCGGGCAGCCCGGCCACGGTCGCGGGCGGAACGGCGCCCGCGAACGCCTCGAGCAGGGCGTCCTCGTACTCCTCGAGGGCGTTCGCGGCGGCCCACCAGACCCGCGCCCCCTCGTACCCCCGGAGCGCCTTGAGCCACTGGCCGGCCGGGTTCGGGCGGGAGTCTCCCAGCGGGGTCCGGACGAGCGCGTCGAGGCGCTTCGCCAGGGACTTCGCGGAGCCGATGTAGACGATCGTCTCCCCGGGGAGCCACCAGGCGGCCAGGCGCGCGGCCAGGCCCTTCCCGGTCGGCTGCTCGCCGTCGATCCGCAGCGTGGGGACGCGCGTCAGCCAGGTTCCCACCGCCGAGATGTCGACCGGGGCGCGGTCCAGGGCCGCGGGCCACTCGACGACGAAGACGCCGGGTCCGGCTGCCCGCATCGGGGCGCCCCAGCGGGCGGGTCCGTCGAGCGACAGCCCGACGGAGCGGAACAGGGCGACGGGCTCGATCGGCATGCGCGGATGGTACGCGGCCGCGACCCCGGCGCGCGTGCTGACCGGCGGCGGCTATCCGGCGACGACTGCCGCGAGTGCGTCGGCGAACGGGTCGAAGGTCGCTGAGGTGAAGCCCGCGACGTTGATGCGGCCCTTCCCGACGACGTAGACCGCGTGCTCGTCGCGGAGGCGCGCCACCTGCTCCACGGTGAGACCGAGGAGGGCGAACATCCCGCGCTGCGCGGCGATCGGCGCCCACTCGCCGGGGATGCCGCGCGAGCCCAGGGCCTCGACGAGACGCGCCCGGTTGTCCCTGATCCGGGCGCGCATGCCGGCCAGCTCGACCTCCCACTGGGCGCGCAGTTCGGGGTCGCCCAGGATCGTCGAGACGATGTCGGCCCCGTGGCTCGGCGGGTTGGAGTAGTTGGAGCGGATCGCGACCTTGACGTTGCTCTGGGCGGCCGAGGCGTCCTTCGCGGAGCGGGCGACGACGAGCAGCGCACCCACGCGCTCGTTGTAGAGGGCGAAGTTCTTGGAGAACGACGTCGAGATGAGCAGCTCGGCGCCGGGCCGGATGAGCCCCTCCATCCAGTCGGCGTCCTCGCGGATCCCGTGGCCGAAGCCCTGGTAGGCGAAGTCCACGAACGGCAGGAGGCGCCGCTCCTCGATCACGTCGCCGATCGCGCGCCACAGGGCGGGCGAGGGATCCACGCCGGTCGGGTTGTGGCACGACCCGTGGAGCAGGACGGTGTCGCCCGGAGACGCGTCACCGAGCGCGGCCAGGAGCGCGTCCTCGTCGATCCGCCGGCCGGAGGGATCCGTGTACGGGTAGGTCCGGATCCGGAATCCGGCCATCTGGAACAGCTGCGGGTGGTTGGGCCAGGTCGGCTCGCTCATCCAGATCGTGGCGGCGGCGCCGGCCTGCCGCAGGAAGTCGGCCGCGACGCGCAGGCCGCCCGTGCCGCCGGGCGTCTGGCTCACGGCGACCGTCGCGCTCGTCGCGAGCTCGTTGCCCTCCCCGAAGACGTACGCCTGCACGGCAGAGCGGTAGGCGGCATCCCCGTCGATGGGGCGGTAGAGCTTGGTGGCACCTTTGGCGAGGATCCGCCGCTCGGCCTCGGCCACGGTCGGGAGCACCGGGGTCGTCCCCGTCTCGTCCACGAAGACGCCCGATGAGAGGTTGATCTTGGCGGGCCGCGGATCGTTCCGAAAGGCCTCGGCAAGACCGAGGATCGGGTCGGGCGGGGCGGGGATGCGGGCGAGCGAGGGAAGGGCCACGACGAGTCTCCTGGCGCTGGGCTGGGGCGGACGGATGCGGCGGGTGGACGCGGCGGGCAGATGCATGCCGTCGCGCTGCCAACTGTACCGTCATGGGCGAGCAGCCAGGGGCAGCCCTCCACGGGCGAGCTGTCACGGTCGAGCCGCGGGCCCGCGGATCCTCGCGCGGAGCGGCCCTCCGACCGCCTATCCTGCGAGCGACGTACCAGCGGTGCGCGGCGGCCTCCGGTTCGCCGGCCGCGGCAACGGCGCAGAGGAGGAAGCGATGACTCCAGCGAGGGGCGTGGGTCGCCTGGTGATCGTGGGCACGCTGGCGATCGCGCTTGCCGGGTGCGGCGCGGCAGCCACACCGACGGCCGCTCCCACGCTGGCGCCCACGCCGACGCCCGCCCCCACCGCCACGCCGCTCGACATCGCGGGCGCGTTTCTTGCCCAGCTGCTGGTGGCTCGAACCGGCGTCATCGACATGTCCGGGAAGCTGACGTTCGCCACGACCGACGTTCCCATCTCGGGGACGGTCACCATGGCAGGATCGGACTCCCAGTCGAGCCTGACCCTGGCCCTTCCCGCCGGCAGCCAGACGAACGAGACGATCCGCGTCGGAACCGCGGAGTGGGAGCGCTCCAATGGGGGACCCTGGGTCGCGAACGCGACGCCGGCGGATCGGTCGAAGACGCTGACAGCGTTCCTGGAGACCCTCACGTCGCTGGAGGACCTCGGCGTGGCGGCCAAGGACGGCCGCCAGCTGCACCACCTGGTCGCCCCGGCCTCGGTGACGCTGGCGCCGGACGCCCTCGGCTTGACGGACCCCGCGATGAAGGACGCGGCCGTCACGATGGACTTCTGGGCGGAGGACGATGGCACGCCCGCGTCCTGGTCCATCACGATCAGCTGGGACCAGGTCACCGGGGCGACCACGACGCCGGCCACGATGACCATGGACCTGGACCTGTCCGGGCTTGGCAAGCCTGCCACCGTACAGGCGCCCGAGGACGCCTGGGAGCGCTTCACTTCGACCCGCCTCGGGTACTCCATGGCGCACCCCGCCGGCTGGACGGTCAGCGAGGAGAAGGGCAAGGACTCGTACCTCGTCGATGGCACGCCGTACGTCACCGTCGCGCCGCAGGCGCTGCCCGGCTACACGCTGGACCAGTTGCACGCCGAGCTCATCGCCGCCAACGAGAAGAACCTCGGGGACCAGCCCGAGACGGACGAAGCGATCGTGCTCGGCGGGCAGCCGGGGCGCTGGCTCACCTATCACTTCACGAACGCGGACAAGGTGAAGGTCTACCTCGTCGACGCGATTGCGATGCAGGGCGACACCGGCTGGGAGGTCTACTTCACTGAGCAGGCCGGCTCGGAAGCGGAGGACACTCCGGTCTTCGCGGGGATGCTCTCGACGTTCACGTTCACGAAGTAGCGATCGGAGGTCCGGGAGCATCCGACCCCGCGCCGGGGGCTGACGGGCGCGAGCCGGGGCCGCTCGAGCCCCGGTGGATGGGCCGCTCGAGCGCGGGTGGATGGGCCGGTCCTGCCGGCTCTGTGTCGCGCCGGGCGCTCCCGCTGGACAGGACGCCGAAACCGGAGTACAACACCCACTCGGGCGTTGCCGTCGGGCGGGTCAGGGGGGCCTCCGGGTGACGTCCGTGGAGCTGGGGGGATCCATGCGGATGGATCATCGTCTTCGGTCGCGCGCGCTCGTCGCTGCGACCCTCGCCGCCGCGCTGGCGGCCGCGCTCGTGCCCGGCATCGCCGCCGCCGATTCCGGTCCCGCCGTGACCGTCGTGGCGTCGGGGCTCAACAACCCGCGGGGGATCGCGATCGCCCCGAACGGCGCGATCTACGTCGCCGAGGCCGGGTCCGGGGGCGCCGGCCCGTGCATGACCAGCCCCGAGGGCGAGACCGTGTGCCTCGGCGCGACCGGGGCGATCGCACGGATCCGCCCGGGGAGCGTCGAGCGCGTCGTCACGGGCCTGCCGTCATTGGCCGCCGCCGACGGCAGCGCGGCCGGGGGACCGCACAAGCTGTCCTTCCAGGGCCACGGCAACCTCTACCTCACGATCGGCCTCGGCGGCACCCCGGACGACCGCGCCGCGCTGGGCAACGGCGCCCGGCGGCTGGGCACGATCGTCCGCGCGAACGTCCACAACGGGACGGTCCGCAGGGTCGCCGACCTTGCGGCGTACGAGGCGAAGCACAACCCTGACCAGGGCGATCCGGGCTCCGAGGTGGACAGCAACCCGTACGGGATCCTCGCGACCCCGTTCGGGGTCTACTCCACCGATGCCGGGGGGAACGACCTGCTCTTCACGGATCATCGGGGCCGCACGCGGACGGTGGCCGTTCTTCACGCCAGCTTGGTCGACGCCCCGCCGTTCCTGGGTCTTCCCGCGGGCACGCAGATCCCGTTGCAGGCCGTCCCCACGGGGATCGCCCGAGGCCGGGACGGAGCCCTCTACGTCAGCCAGCTGACCGGGTTCCCGTTCCCGGTCGGAGGATCCTCGATCTGGAAGGTCAGGCCCGGGCACGCGCCGAGCGTCTTCGCCGCCGGGTTCACGAATGTCGTCGACATCGCCGCGGGCCGTGACGGCTGCCTGTATGTCGTCGAGATCGCCAAGAACGGCCTCCTGAACGCCTTCGGCACCGGCGACTTCACGGGCCGGCTCGTCCGCGTGGCGCACGACGGCAGCCAGACGACGCTCCTCGAAAGCCCGCTGTTCGCACCCGGCGGCGTCGCCGTGGGTCGCGACGGCGCCATCTACGTCACGAACGTGTCCATCGCCGCCGGCGGCGGCCAGGTTCTCCGCATCCATCCCTAGGGGGGCGTGACCGGGCGGCTCCGGCCGACCGGTCACCGATCGACGCCGCGGGCCGAGCCGAACGCTCGGCCCGCGGCTCGTTCGTCCGGGACCGGCTCGCGGTCGCGTGCCGCGCCCGCTACCCTGCGCCAATGCGCCTGCTTGCCCTGACCTGCGAGGTCCTCGCCCGCTCCGTGTACCTGTGTGCGGCCCGGTCGCCGCACGTCGTGGACGTCCATCTCAACCGGCGCGGACTGCACGACGACCCGCCGAACCTGCGGACGATCCTGCAGCGCGAGATCGACGCGATCGACGGCACTCGCGCCCCTGCCGGCGAGGCCATGGGCGCGCCGTACGACGCGATCGTGCTGGCCTACGGCCTCTGCGGCGCGGCAACCGCCGGGCTGCGGGCGGGGTCGATCCCGCTCGTCGTGCCCCGGGCCCACGACTGCATCACCCTCTTCCTCGGCTCGCGCGACCGGTACACGACCGAGTTCACGGGTCACCCCGGCACCTACTGGTACGTCCAGGACTTCGTCGAGCGATCGGACGCCGAGGGCCAGTTCGCCGGGATGGGGGCGGTGTCCGACGCCGAGGCGCGCGCCACGTACGAGGAATACGTCGCGAAGTACGGCGAAGACAACGCCGCGTATCTCATGGAGGCTCTGGGCGGCTGGCGCTCACACTACGACCGCGCCGCGTACGTGGACATGGCGGTGGCCGACCCGCGCGCGGCCGCTGCTGTCGAGGCATTTGCCCGCGACGACGCGACCCGCCGAGGCTGGACGTTCGAGAAGCTGGCCGGCGAGCTGATCCTGGTGCGCCGGCTGGTCGACGGCGACTGGGGTGCGGACGACTTCCTCGTCGTCCAGCCGGGGGAGCGCCTGGCGATGTCCTACGACGACGCGGTGATCCGGGCCGAGCCCGCGGGCTGACGCCCCTCGGGAGAGCGGCGCTGCGTCCCACACATTGGGAGGCGCCGCTTCCCCCTTACTCCATCGCGACCGGCCCTTACGCCATCCCGACCGCGCTCTTGGCGACCTCGACCGCGGTGGCGGCATCGGGGGCATAGCCGTCGGCGCCGATGGAGGCCGCGTAGTCGGCGGTGACGGGGGCCCCGCCGATGATCACCTTGACGTTGGGGAGGTCCGCGGCCCGGACGGCGGCCACGACGTCCTTCATGCCGACCATCGTGGTGGTCAGGAGCGCCGACACGCCGACGATGCTCGCCCCGTGCTCCTTCGCGGCGGCCACGAAGGCCTCCGGGGAGACGTTGGTGCCGAGGTCCACGACCTCGATGTTGGCGCCTTTCCACATCATGCCCACGAGGTTCTTGCCGATGTCGTGGAGGTCGCCCTTGATGGTCCCGATGACGGCCGTGTGCTCGGGGCGGATGCCGGCTGCGGTAAGGACCGGCTCGAGAACCGCCGTGGCCTCCTTCATGGCCCGGGCGCTGATGAGCATCTCCGGGACGTAGATCTCGTTGCACGCGAACTTCGCGCCGATGACCTCCATGGCCCGGGTCATGGCGTCGAGGACGGTCCGCGGGTCCATCCCCTCGGCCACTGCCTCCCCCGTGATCGCCACCGCCGTCGCGCGGTCGCCGGCCTCGATGGCCGCGGTCAGGGCTTCGAGATCTGCCATGCGTGTCTCCTTGTCGCTCCCGCGAGAGTGCCGGTCGAGTCGTGGTGAGCCGCGCCCGCCGGCTCAGGCGAGCTCGCCGGCGCGGTAGGCCGTGAGGAACGCCATGCCGAAGGCGTCGCGCCCGGTCAGGAGCTCGGCGGCCATGCCGTAGGCGCGGCTGGAGCGGTCCTGGGCGAAGATGCGGCGCGGGTCGGAGGCGATCGGATCGATGATCCCGCTGTCGGCTCCGGCCTCCGCGGCGAGATCGATGAAGACGTCGTTGAGGAGCTTGCGCAGGGGCATCCCGAAGCTCACGTTGGAGAGCCCGCCGGTCAGGTGGATCTCCGGCCCGTACGTGCTCCGCAGCGTGCGCAGCGCCTCGAGGAACCAGGCGCCGACCTCCGGCTCCACGGCGACCGGCATGACCAGCGGGTCGACGTGCATCGCGCCGAGGGCCACGCCGCGCCGGGTCGCCTCCTCGACGATCCGCGTCGCGTTGGCGATGCGCTCCGCGGCCGACGCGGGCATCCCGTGCTCGCCGGCGGCGCCCAGGACGACCGGGCATCCGTCGGCGGCCGCGAGATCCAGGACGTCCAGGCGCTCCAGCGACGCCGAGTTGAGGAGCGGCGGCCCGGCGGTCCGGGCAGCCGCCGCGAGGCCGGCCCGCATCACCTCCGGCGCCGACGAGTCCAGGGCGAGCGCCGCCGGGGTGGCGTCCTCCACCGCGCCGATCAGCCACGGCATCGCCGCGACGCGGACCGCGAGGTCGTTGCTCACCTCGTCGACGTTGAGGTCGAGGTAGTCGGCGCCTGCCTCGACCTGGCGGCGGGCCAGGAAGCGCACGTATCCGCGTCCCAGCGCGGCCTCGTCGCCGCCCGCCAGCCCCGCGAGGACGGCGGCCTTGACGTGCTTGACCTTCTGCTTCTCACCGGCCCCCTCGAGGGCGGTGTCGGGGACGGGCAGCATGCGCTCGCCGCCCTCCTCGTCGGTGAAGGGGAGCGCCGGCCGGCCGTCCGGGAGTGACGCGACCCGGGCGCCGTTCCGCAGCAGGACCCGCGTGGCGTGGATGTTCTCGCCGATGATGATGAACGGGCCGCGGACGGTGTCGGTCATGCCTTGTTCTCCTTGGCGGGGGAGGCGGGGGAGGCGGGGGCGCCCGGGGTTGCGACCGTCGGCGTGGCCGCCGTCGGGGCCGCGGCGGCACGTCCGTAGTGATCTCGCCCAAGGTACGTGTTCGCCCAGGCGCTCGTGCGCCGGAGGGCGTGGTCGATCACGACCGGCGACCGGTCCAGCATCGCCAGCTCCTCGCCGTACGGCTTGAGCCGGTCGTAGGCGCGCACCCAGACGCAGGGCTGGGGCAGGACCTCGCAGATCCCGTCGTGGCTGCCGCCGCAGGGGCCGTTGCGCTCGCCCTTGGGGCACTGGCTCTCCGGGCACAGGTACGCGACATCGGGCAGCGAGCAGTCGCCGCAATCCTGGCAGTCGAAGAGCGGGATCTTGACGGCGTGCTCCAGGAGGTGCGCCGGGCGGGAGAGGTGGCGCCGTTCCACCGCCGCGTAGAAGCGGGTGGCCGCGCGGTAGCCGGGCGTACCGGGCGTGAACGCCAGGTCGTGGGTCAGCCGGTTGGCCTTGTAGACGAGCGAGCCGCGGCGCCGCGCCCGCGCCCGGGCGCTCGGCGTGATGGATCGGGCGTACCGGGGGTCCGGCTCGTCGGTGTTCAGGCCCGTGTCGGGATCGCGCCGATAGGCGAAGAAGGTGCCCGCGGGGGAGTGCTGGACCTCCTTCGCAAGGGCCGGCCAGTCCGCGGCGAAGGCGTCCGCCTGGGCCAGGATCCGGTCCACGTCGGCCGCCGGGAGGCTGTGGCCCGCGAGGTAGGCGCCGCGGAACCCCAGCCCGCGGGCGATCGCGACCTGCTTCGCCGCGAGCTCGAGGAGGAAGGCCTTGCCCTTGTCGGGCCCGGCCGCTGCCTTCTCGATCGTCGCCAGGAGCCGGTCGGACACCACGCAGCCCGGGATCTCGTTGGCGTTGAAGAGGCGGGCGACGGTCCGCGTCAGGACGTACACGTTGGCGAGGACTGGGAGGCGGATCTCGTGGAGGCGCATCCAGCGCAGCAGCTCGTCCCACTTGCGGCTGTCGTAGCCCAGCTGCGGGATCACGAAGTCGGCCCCGGCGCGCGCCTTCAGGCCGAGCTTCAGGTACTGCAGCATGACCTCCGACTCGAGTCGCTTGAAGGGTGACACGGCAGTCCCGAGGTAGAGCCCTGGCGCGTGCTCCGCGCCGTCCGGTCCCGGTTCGTTCGCGAGGTCGTGATACAGGGCCAGCAGGCCGGCCGAGTCGAGGTCGAAGACCGGGCCGGAGAGGCCCCCCGTGCCTTCCACGGGGTAGTCGCCCGACACGGCGAGCACATTGCGGATGCCCCGCGCCTGCAGCTCCCAGCCGAGGGAGCGCAGCGCGTTGCGGCTGCGGTCCCGGCAGGCGACGTGGACGATCACGTCCTGGCCCTTCGCCAGCAGCTCCTCGGCGATCGGGACCGGGCTTGCCATCGCGTGGCCGCCGGCGTTGTCGGTGATGGAGATCGCGGCGATGCGCGGGTCGTCCACGAGGGCCCGCGCGGCCTCCAGGCTCCTGCGGGCCGGCGGATCGAGCGCCAGGCCGCGCGACGGCACGATCTCCGTGACGGTGACGAACTCGTCCGTCTCGACGAGGCGTGACCTGAGCGATGGCTTGCCCTGGGATGTCATGCGGGGGGTGCCTCCACGACCGACGGAAGGGGCTCGAAGCGCAGGCCGTCCACGAACAGATCGAAGAAGTCCGGCTCCGCCTCGAGCTCCACGTGCTCGATGCCACCGACGAATGCCGCCAGGCGGGTCCGCGCCCGGCGGGAGAGGAGCAGCGCGGCAGCCCCCCGGACCGAGGCGTTCCCGTGCACGATGACGCGTTCGGGCGCCACCGGGGGCAGGAACCCGATCCGCTGGGCGTTGGCAACGTCGAGGTGCGAGGCGAACCCGCCGGCGAGGTGGAGCGCCGCCAGGTCGCCGGGGCCGAGGCCGAGCCGGCGCAGCAGCACGCGCATCCCGACCGCGTTGGCGGCCTTGGCCTGGGCCAGCTGGGCTGCGTCGGCACGCGAGAACGTGATCCCCTGCTCCGGCACGATCACGACCTCCGTCGCGCCGCCGGCGAACGCGGACGTCGGCGACATCACCCCGCTTCTGCGCAGCTCGGCGAGCACGTCGATCAGCCCGGAACCGCAGATGCCCTCGGGCTCCACGTCGCCGATGGTGCGGACCAGCCAGCCGGTCCCGTCGTGCCGCGCGGCCTCGATGGCGCCCTCCGAGCCGGCCATCCCGAAGCGCAGGAGCCCTCCCTCGAAGGCGGGGCCCGCCGGGCAGGAGGCCGCCAGCACGCGCCGTCCGTCCGTGATGACGACCTCCGTGTTGGTGCCGACGTCCACGAGCATGGCCGGCCCGGCCGACGTTGCCGGATCGGACGCCTCCAGCATCCCCGTCGGGACGAGATCCGCGGCCGCGTCCGCGCCGACATGGCAGGCGATGAGCGGAGCGCCCCAGACCCGCGCCCTCGGGTGGACGAGGATCCCCAGCTCGTGGGCGAGGCGGACGACGCTGCTGTCGGGCGCGTCACCCGTGCGCCAGGCAACCTCGGTGACGCTGCGGAACGGCGAGTGGCCGATCGGCGCCACGTCGAGGTCGAAGAAGAGATCCCGCATCGTGGCGTTGCCGACCACCACGACCTCCAGGACGTCGTGGCGCTCCAGGCCGTGCTCGGCGTAGATCCGCGACAGCTCGTGGTTGAGGGCCCGTCGGACGGCGCGGCGGAGCTCGCCGGGGTGCTCGGCCTCGTACGAGATCCGGCCGATCACGTCGCTGCCGCCGAAGCGCTGGGGATTCTCGAAGGCGCCGACGGCCAGCGCCTGCCCGGTCCGCAGGTCCAGGACCTGCAGCACCACGGTCGTGGTGCCGACGTCGAGGGCGACGCCGAGGAGGCGTTCGCGGGCCCCATCGACGTCCTCGTCGAACCACCGAACGCGGCCGTCCCGGATCGTGATCGCGGGATCGAGGTCGAGGGCCGGCCCGTCGGGCGGCATCAGGATCTTCAGGTGGCGCCGCAGGACGACGAACTCGAGGTCGGTCTCGGACGGCTCGCGCTCCACGACCGTCCGGCATGCGAGGCGGTAGCCGGGCCGCAGGAACGTCTCCTGCTCGTCGGGGCCGGAGAGCGCATCCCCGCCCCGGAGGATCTCCACGACGCACTCGTGGCATCGGCCGGAACGGCGACACGACGCGGGGACCACCATGGCCAGCTCGTCGGCCGCGTCGAACAGCGTCCTGCCCGGCACGAGCGGGACGCGGCGACCGGCGTGGACGAGGTCGCGAGCCACGCGAGCAGGATAGCGGCGGCCCTCCCAGCCGTGACGGGGCGCAACGACACCCGCGCGGAGGCCGAATGGCACCGCAGGGCGCCCGGCATCGCCTCGCTCATCCGCCTAGGTACTTGACAGGGCGGCCGCCGTGGGGGAGATTACTGTTCGTGAACGCTTACCGAAGTGCCGTGGACCCCTTCGATGCACTCGGCGACGCCACGCGGCGGGCGATCGTCGAGAGTCTCCGCGACGGCGAGCGGACCGTCGGCGACCTCGCGACGGGGCTCCCGGTGAGCCGGCCGGCCGTGTCGCAGCATCTGGGCGTCCTCAAGGCCGCCGGGCTCGTCCTGGAACGGCCGGAGGGCACCCGCCGCTACTACCGCCTGGACCCGATCGGGCTCACCCGCCTCCAGAACCGTCTCGACGCGATGTGGGGCGGCGAGCCGGCCGCCGACATCGCGGTCGAGCTGCCGGCGGCCGCGCAGGAGCCCTCGACGCCGGCTCCTGTGGAGCGGCCCTCCGGGAAGGGCCACAAGAAGCACAAGAAGAAGGGCGGGCGCAAGTAGGTCGGCCCGCGGGCGCGTCGTCAGGGCGTCCGCGCAGGACCCGGCGCCACGCGCCGCATCCGCGTCAGTGGGTGACGACCTTCGGCAGGTCCTTGGCCTGGGCAATCCAGCCGGCCACCGTCGCCTCGTCCGGCAGGCGCCGCACGAAGTTCCGGGCGGCATTCGCCTCCGTCATCGTGGTCGCCAGGTTGGCGGCGTTCCGCTGGGCCAGCTCGGCGCACGAATCCACGCCGCAGGCCTCCAGGAGGTCGGCGTACTCCGACCCGACACCGGAGATCCGGTAGAGATCCGCGTGGTTGGTCCAGCGCAGGAGCAGCTCCGGGCTGATGCCGGTCGTCTCGGCGAGCTTCCTGCGCCCGGCCGCCGGGCCGGCCGTTGCGAGCAAGGCGTCAATGCTGGCGATGCCCGCGTCGCGGAGCTTTGCTCCGTAGACGGGGCCGATTCCCTCGACGTCCTCGATCTTCACTGCGAGATCCTCGTGGGTGGGTGTTGACGCTCCTCATGATCCCACTTCGGGCGTGCGGCCTGCGCGCTCCGCGACCTTGGCGGGAGTGACCGCGGCGGCGGCCGTCGCGGGGTGCGAGCCGGGTCAGGGCGTCGCGGACGAGAGCGTTCGGACGACCCACGCGGCGAGGATGCGGGCACACGCGACGACGTCCTCCAGGTCGACGTGTTCGTCGGCGGCATGCGCGACGCGGACGTCGCCCGGTCCGAACATGACCGTGGGCGTGGCGCCCTCGTGGACGAGGAGGCGCATGTCGGCCCCGTAGGGGACCCCGACGAACGGGGGCCTTCGCCCGAGGATCGGCTCGGCCGCGGCCGCGAGCCCAACCGGCAGCCAGTGGTCGGCCGCGACCTCGGCCGACGAGAACCGCCCGCCGGGGATCTCCAGGGTGGCGGGATGGTCCCGCAGCCACGGGTCGGCGGCGCAGGCCGCGGCAATCACCGCGCGGAGCTCCTCGATGGCGCCGGCGGCGGCCTGGCCGGCCCGGACGCCGTAGCGCCCTTCGGCGACGACGCGGTCCGGCACCGTGCTCGCCCAGTCACCGCCGTGGATCGTCCCGATGATCGTGGGGTAGGGGAGGCCCAGCGCCCGCATCTCGGGCCGGGTCTCGGCGGCGTTGCGGCGGGTTTCGTCGTCGCTGCAACGCCGCGTGGAGGAGCTCCAGGTTCTCGAGCGCGGACACGCCCTCCCGGCGCGTGGATGCATGGGCGGCGCGCCCGGGGACGGTCAACCGGAACGTGATGGCGCCCGCCTGGACGGTCACGATCTCCAGGCGCGTCGGCTCGGCGATCACGGCGGCATCGCCGCCATGGCCGGCCCGGATCGCGGCCAGCATCCCGGCGCCCCCGTCCTCCTCCGATGGCACCGCCAGCACGGTGGCCTCGCCGGACAGGGCGCCCGGATCCACCACCGCCCGCACCGCGGCGAGCGCGGCAACCGCCGCCGCCAGGCCGCCCTTCATGTCGCAGGCGCCGCGGCCATACACGCGGCCTTCTCGGACCACGGGCCGGAACGGGTCCAGCGACCACGTCGCGCGGTCGCCGGGCGGCACGACGTCGGTGTGGCCCGCCAGGAGGAGGCGCGGCCCCGGCCGGGAGCCGGCCAGGCGACCCGCGGCCAGGGGGAGCGTCGTGCGCGGCCGCTCGGATCCCGGGAAGTCGGGGTCGGCGGCCAGCGCCGCCGGATCCGCGTCCCACGACCGGACCTCGAGGCCCCCCGCGGCCATCTGGCCGGCGATCGCGTCGCGGGCGGCGGCTTCGTCGCCCGTGATCGACGGGACGGCGAGGAGAGCCAGCAGCCGTGCCTCGAGGTCGGCCGCGTCGACCGCGTCGGCCGCGCGGCGGGCGAGCGCCTCGATGGGAGCCGGGACCTCGCCGGCCGCGGCGCCGCTCACGCGAGGCGGAGGAGGGGGCGCGTCAGGCAGGTGGGCCCGCCCGACCCGTTGATCCCGATCTCGCGGGCGGCAAACGCGTGGACCTCGCAGCCGGCTGCCTCGAGCGCCCGGCGGGTCGCGGGATTGCCCTCGGCGACGACGCACACGCCCGGGCGCACGGCGAGCACGTTGCAGCCGAGCGTCGGGAACTCCTCGTCGGGGACGGCCACGGTGCGGATCCCCAGGGCGCCCAGGAGCTCCCAGAGCCCGACGGGCAGGAGCGGCAAGTAGACGACCGCGAGGTCGTCCGCGACGGGGGAGATGACCGACAGGAGGTGGACGAGCTCCCGGTCGCCACGCCACCAGGGCAGGTCGAAGACGCGCACGTCGCCACCCACGAGGGCCGCGAGCTGGCGCACGCCGTCGCCATTGGTGCGCAGCGTGCGGCCAACGCAGAAGAGGTCCGGCCGGAGCCAGAACGTGTCGCCGCCGTCCACGGTGCCGGGCGCCACGATGCGCCCGACGGTCGGCACCCCGCGGGCGCCCAGCCAGGCCTCGACGACAACTTCCTCGCCCCGCCGCGTCGGCTTGCCAGAACGGAGGGGGATGGCGCCGCGGTCCGCCACCAGGAGCGGGTCGAAGGTGTAGACCAGGTCGGGATGCGGCGTGCCCTCGTCCCCGAGCTCGAGGACCCGGACGCCGAGGCGGGCGAGGAGCCCCGCGAAGGCGTCGTGCTCGCGACGCGCGACCTCGAGGTCGACCGGGCGGAGGAATCCATGGGCCGGATCGTCGAACGCGGCGCCGAACGCCGCCCCGGGACGCTTTACCAGCACCTCGTGGAGCGGCGCCGTCATCGACTGCGCCCCGAACGTCGGCCGGGGCGGCCGGGCATCCACGCCGGAGGGCTCGAAGGTCATGCCCGGCAGGATAGCGACCCACGACCTCCGGGGGATACCCGCACCTGCCCGCGGACCTGAGAGTCCCGTTCGAGGTCCCTGCATGTCCACCCCCCCGTTCGCCCCACGCTTCGCCCTGCCGGCGCCGGACTCGGTGGACCCGCCGGTCGAGTCCGCGCGGGCCGTCGTCTCCGGGCGTCAGCGCGCCCGGGCGGTGGCGGCCGCCGGCGCCCTGGGGGCGGTGGCCATGGCCGCGACGCTCGCGATCGCCTCCGCCATGGCCGTGTTCGAGCAGGACGTCGTCGAGGTGCTCGCGCGTCCGGCCTCGGTCGCGGATGACGTCTCGGTGCAGGCGTTCCGCGACCTGGCAACGCTTCCGGGGCCGTCGCCGCTGGTGGTGGCCGCGCTGCTGCCGGCCGTCGTCCTGCTCCTGCTGGCCATGCTCCTGCGCCGGCTGGGCGAGGGCGCGCCGCCGCTGCACGGCGTGTCCCCGGAGGCGCTGGGGGCCGCCGAGCGCACGATGTCCTGGGCCGTGCGCGTGATCGCCGCGGGAGCGCTCGTCGTGTTCGTGGTGCCGGCCCTCCTCCAGCTCGCCGGCGTCCGCGCCGTGTCGCTCACGACCGGGTCCATGGCCCCGGCCTACTCCGCCGGGAGCCTGCTCCTCATCGCCGAGCCGGCCGACGTCGCGGCGATCCAGATCGGCGCGGTGATCGTCGTGGACGGTGGGGATGGGTCGCACCTGACGCACCGCGCCGTCGGCGTGGTGCGTGACGAGGACGGCCAGATCATCGGGTACCGGACCCGTGGTGACGCCGTCGCAGGCGACGATCCTGAGCCCGCGACGCTCACCGCGGTCGATGGGGTCGTCGTCGCGGGCGCTCCCGTGCTCGGCGCCCTGCGCGCGTGGATGGCAAGCCCGCTCGGGATCGCGATCGGCCTGGTCCTGGCGTGGGCCTTCGCCACCGGGGGCGGCCTGCTCGCGGACGATCGCCGGCGAGCGCTCGCCGCGCGGGCCGCCGCCTGACGCGCAGCCGCGCCCAGGTGCGACGCCGACCCGGGCGCGCGCCGGGCGCCCGGCAGGTTCAGGCCGTCGCGCGCTCGACGATCCGACCCACCTCGTAGCCCGCCGCGGCCGCATCGGACGCCAGGCGGACGGCCAGCGCATGGGCGTCGGCCCGGGCCCGCGCCGCGTCGGCCGAAGGCGGGTCGTCGCTCCTCGTGGTCACCGCCACGACGACCACCATCCAGCGCAGCGCGACCTCGAACGACTCGCGGTTCACGTACGCGATGCCGTCGTGGCGGTTGACGCCGAGCCAGCGCGCCAGCTCGTCGTCGCCGAACCAGGCACGCACCAGTCGCCCGGCCTGTTCGTTCACCGGTGCCGCGAGCGCCGCGCCGCCGGGGCGGGCGATCAGGTGGCGCACCGCCTCGACGGTCCACCAGGCCGCCCCCTCGTCCAGGCCGCGCCAGCGGAACGCGTCGGCGAAGACCCGGCCGAGACGGGCCCGGTCGAACCAGCCGCGCGTCGCGCGGGCCGCGGGATCGGGCTCCAGGATCCCGGCGATCGCCTCGGCCGCAAGCCAGCCCAGCAGGGCGCCCCACGTGCGCGCGTCGGGCGGCAGGGCGGCCGCGACGTAGGCATCGGCCGCATCGGCAAGGTCGGCGGCGGCACCCGCCGAATCGTCGGCCGGCACAACGAGCGCCGCGTCGAAGGCGGCCCGGAGCCGCGTGCCGAAGCGCTCCGCGAGCACCACCACCTCGGCGTCCGGGACGGCCGGGCGCACGATCGAGCGGACGGCTCGAAGGGCGTCGCCCGCCCGCTCCTGCCACGCGGCGACGAGCCCGCCGAGGTCCGGGGGAGGGAGCTGCTGGGCCGGTGCCGCGTGCGTCGGCGACGTCAGGGTGGCCGAGGACTCCGCTGCGCGCTGGCCGGTGGGTTCCGCGGCGCCGGTCGCGCCGTGAACGCCGGGAGCATCGGGAACGCCCGTGACGCCGGGGTCGCCGGCGCGGGCCGCGACGGCGAGATGAGCCGCCAACGCCTCCGTCACCTCGCGCACCAGGGCGTCGTTGACCAGGATTGCCGCGGCGTCGTGGAGCGGCCGCAGGCGGCGCTCCGCGAGCGCAGCCTCCACGCTGGGAACCCCGGCGCCCCCGAGGTCCCCGGCCATGGCCCGGTACTCCGCCGCCGCGTCGCCGGCGATCTCGCGCCAGTCGAGGAGAACGCGTGCCGCGTAGGCCTCCAGCTCCACGCGCAGGCCGCGATCGCGGAGGTCGCCGATCTCGCGGACGTACTCCAGGCCGTCCACGGCATCGCGGAAGACGGCCACCGCCCCCGGGTCGCTCGTGAGGCCGAGCCCGTCGGCGACGGAGGTCCGGACGAGGTGCTTCGCTCCGCTCTGGTCCTTCACGGCGAAGGCGACGGAATCGCGCAGGCGTCCGCGCATCGACGCGAAGCGGTTGTGGTAGATGACCAGCGAGCGATCCGCGCCGGCCCGGTTCGAGTAGGCCAGGACGTCCTCGTTGACATGACCCGCATCGTCCACCACGTCGTAGAGGCGGAAATCCCGCACCTCGGCGAAGAGGCGCCGGCGGTGCAGCAGCGGGAAGAGCTGCCATTCGTGGCGCGCGACCAGGCCCTCGTTGGGACGTTCGTCCCAGTAGGCGCGCCGGAACTCCATGCCGTACTTCTCGGCGAAGCCCTCGACCTGCCCGTGGCCGAACATCGGGAGGCCGGGCATCGTGGCCAGGACCGTGGCGATCCCGAAGTACTTGTCGCCGGTGCCGAACTGCTCGATGGCGGTCTTCTCGTCCGGGTTGTTCATGAAGTTGACGTAGCGCTTGAGGATCTCCGGATCGAATTCGAGGGTGCTCTTGATCAGGATCCGGTACTCCGCGTTCTTCTCGTCGCGCAGCATGTGCATGAAGGCGCTGTTGTAGACGCGGTGCATGCCGAGCGTCCGGACGAAGTAGCCCTCCATGAGCCAGAACGCCTCGGCGAGGAGGAGTGTCTCCGGGACCTCGGCGGCCACGCGGTCCACGACCTCGCGCCAGAACTCCTCGGGCATCGCGGCGTCGAAGGCCGCCTTCGTCATGGCGTACTCGGCGCGCGAGGGGATGGCGCCGCCCTGTCCGGGCTCCGGATACCAGAGGCGGGCGACGTGCTTCTTGGCCAGCGTCATCGCGGCGTCGAAGCGGATGATCGGGAAGCGCCGGGCGACGGCCAGGATGGTCTGGATGACGGCCTCGCGGACCTCGGCCTTCAGGTAGTCGAGCTGGGCCGTGTCGTTCCAGGGCATGCTCGTCCCGTCGTTGCCGTGGTACACGTACCGGACGTCGCCGGTCCAGCGATCCTCGCGGCGGAAGACGACGGCGGCGTCGCTGGAATCCCAGTAGTGGTCCTCGATCTGGATCCCCACCCGCGGGTCGTCGGAAAGGTCGGCCCCCCCGAAGGTGTAGCCGGGGTACGGGCTGTCCGGTCGGGCCAGGAACCAGTCCGGGTGCTCGATCACCCAGCGCGAGTCGATCCCCATGTGGTTGGGGACCATGTCCGAGGCGAGGCGGATGCCGCGGGCCCACGCGCGATCGCGCAGGGTCGCCCAGGCAGCCTCCCCGCCAAGGTCGGCGGCGATCGCGTAGTCCAGCAGCGAGTAGGCGGACGCCACGGCGTCGGGGTTGCCGCGGAGCTGCTTGATCCGCTGGCTGGCGCGGCTGCGCTCCCACAGGCCGATGAGCCAGAGGCCGGTGAATCCCCATCGCGCGAGGCGGTCCAGCTCCTCGTCGGGGACCTGGTCCAGCCGGCGGATCTCGCGCCCGTACCAGCGGCTCAGCTGGTCCAGCCAGACGTAGGTGCTCTTGGCCATGAGCACGACGTGCGGCATCCAGTCCTTGTCCTCGGAGAACCGCTCGGGCTCCGCGTCCAGGCCGCCGTACGTCGGTGCCTGCGCGGATCCCGCGCCGCCCGGAGACGGGTGGTGCCGCATCCAGAGCGCCCGCTCCTCCTCGGCCGCGACGTCGAGGCCGGTGACGAGGCGGTCGAGGAGCGCCGCGAACTGGTCGCCGAGGTACGCCGCGAGGAAGGAACCCCAGTGGACCCGGATCCAGCGCAGCTGCCCGGCCAGTGACGCCGGCTCGGCCCGCGCGGGCGCACGCAGCATGGTGACGAGGTCCTGGCTGTCCGGCCCGAACGGGGCGCGCCCGGCGAAGAACCGGCCCAGCTCCTCGACGACGGGCCGGTACGCGGTGGCCGCGGCCAGGCTCCGGTCGTCGAACAGCTCGCGGTAGGGGAGGAACGCCGGGTTGACGTTCTCCAGCCAGCAGGCGGCGAGCTCTTCGAGCGCGATCTCCCGGTTCGGCGTCCCGGCCGTCTCGCCGGCGAGGTAGTCCTCCGGGGTCACCGCGCCCCGGTGCACGACGAGGGGCGGGAAGTCGGCGGTGAAGTGCAGCAGGACCTCGTCCACGGCCTCCGTGCCCAGCACCTCGTCGAGGTGGTCCAGCGCGTCGTCGACGGCCTCCGGGTCCTCGTGCTCGCGATACACGGCGACGACGGCGTGGAGGATCTCGTCGATCAGCCCCATCGCGTTCAGCGATCCCGGCGCGACGACCGGGTCCGCCTCGCCGGCAGCGCGGCGCGCGGCCGTCATCGCGGCGGCGAGGTCCCGGACGGCCCGCAGGTTCGGGAGGACTGCGTTCCCGGAGAGCGTGAAGAGCGCCTCCCCGGCGCCATACCGCGCACGCGCCTCGCGGCGGACGTGCAGCTCGCGCACCTGGTGAATCACGCTCTCTCCTTGCCGGGCGCCGGGTCGCTGCGGCGCGTTGCGCTCATGGCGTCACCGGGACGCCGAAGATCCGGATCTCGCTGACGGCGACCTGGTCCGTCGGGCTTCCGCTGGCCGAGGTCCTGCGGGCCGGGTAGGAGTCGAGGATGGTGATCCGCACGCGGGTCGCCCGCGTGATCCCCAGCTCGGGCGGGATGTCCACCTTCTGGGCGCCGAGGATGTCCTTGAGCTGGAGCGGCACGGGGTCGCCCCCGTCGAACGCGACCGTCACGTTCCGAGGCCGGTAGTTGCCGTAGAAGAACGGCTCGTCGATCTGCCAGCCGGACCAGATCAGGAGCCGGGTGACCGCGGTCGGGGCGAAGGAGACCTGGATCCAGGAGCCCTCGTACTTGCCCGACGCGCTCTTCCAGGCGCTGGCCGGCGAGCCGTCGTAGAGGTTCTTGACGGACCGCTTGGAGGAGAGCTGGCTCGACGCCTTGGCCCCCTTGATCTTGATCCCGACGGCGGGGCCGGGTGGGATGGTGGCCGGCGCGGCCGTGGGCGCCGTGGTCGGCTGGGAGCTGGGCTCCGGGGAGGCCGGCTCGCCGCTTGGCCCGGGGCCGGGGGTCGCGGAGCTCAGCGCGGTCGACGGTGCGACGCTCGCGGACGGCGCCGGCGTGCCGCCGCCGAGACCGCCGCCCAGCACCACGAACGCCCCGCCGACGACGGCCACGAGCACGACGAGGGCCACGATGATCAGGGGGAGGCGCGAGCGGCCGGCGCCGTCGGCGCGGGAGACGGGGTCCTTCGACGGGCCGGGCGCTGGCACGGGAACCGGCGCCGTCGGGAAGTCCCACGCGGGCTTGGCAGGTCCCGCGGGAGGCGCGGGCGGCGCTCCGGCGGCCGACGGAGCGCCGCCGCCGGCCGTGCCTGCGGCCGCGGCGCCCAGGCCCGCCGCCGTGAATCCGCCCCTGGGCGGCGTCGCCGGACGGCCCGCCGCCGCAGCGCCCGAAGGCAGCAGCTCGCCGCAGGAGATGCAGAAGCGGCGTCCGACCGGGTTCACGCGCCCGCAGGCCGCGCACGTCGCGCCGTCGGCACCGGCGCCGATGGCGCCGCCGGGGGCCGGCCGTGGCGGACGGGCGGCCGAGTCCGATGGAGCCCCGGGAGCAGCCGCCGGGTGCGGCCCCGCAGGGTCCCCGTCGACGGCCCCGGCGAGCGGCTCCGGCGCCGCGGGTCCCGGGTCGCCCTGCGTGGTCTCGGCGGCCTCCTCCGCGGCGAACTCGAGGAACGCGCCGCAATTGCCGCAGAAGGCATCGCCGGCGACGTTCTCCGATCCGCACTTCGCGCAGGTGGTCATCGTGGCCTGTGCTCCTCCGTGGCGCGCCTGACGCGCCGATCGTAGCCGACGGGGAAGCCGCCGGCACGCCTCAGCGTCGCAGGATGATCGGCTCGCCCGGCGTGGCGGCGAAGACCTGGACCAGGCCACTCGTCGGTGGGTGGCCCGTGGAGGCCGTGACCAGGAACTTCGCGGTCACCGGAGCCACCAGCTGGCCCGGGACCTCGGCGATCGCGCGCAGGCGGCGTTGCCCCAGCCGGTCCTTCGGCAGGACGAGCACCTGGGCCGTGAACGCACCGGCGGCGTCGGACACGACCGGTGCCAGCGGCGTGGCCGTGATCCCCACGGACCAGAGCAGGGTCACGGGAGCGTTCGGCGGGAACCCGGTCCCCTTCGCGATGACCACGATCCCCGGCGGGCCGTTGGGCGGCTCGACCTTCAGCTTCGCGACGCCGACGGCGCCCAGCAGGCGCACGGCCAGCGGGTTGCCGGCGTCGCTCCGGATCACGAGCGTGGCCGTCCGCTTGCCGCTCGCCGTCCCGATGAACAGCACCTGCACCACGCAGGTGGCGCCCGGCGCCAGCGTGCGACCGGTGCAGGCGTTCGCGGCAACGATGAAATCGCCCGCATCGTTCCCGCCGATGGTGATCGTCCCCACGCGGGCGGGCGTGACGCCGGTGCTCCGGATGGTGGCCGGGCGGGTCGTGCCCAGGGAGCCGACCGGCGCGGATCCGAAGTCCAGCGGGTTGGGAGCGGCGGCGAGGCGCGGCGGGCGGTCGCGGACGAAGACATCCGGCGCGGCCTTGTTGGCGTCACCCGCCACGAGGTTCGTCGCATACGACGTGAATGCCACGTAGCGGCCCGTCGAGGAGATCGACGGATAGGTGCTGACGCCGTTGGCCTGGCTGGCGTTGTTGCGCGCGACGGAGACGCGCGACGTCCGAGCCGCGGCGCGGCTGCGGACGAACACGTCCCCGGCGACGACGATCTCGTTGCGGACGGCGAGGAAGCTCTGGTCGCGGTTGCCGATCACGCCGGCCGGACCGCCGGTGGTGTCGCCGGGTACGAGGTTCGTGGCCTGCGACGTGAAGGCGATGGACGCCCCGTCCGCTGTGACCGCCGGGAACGCGCTGGCGCTGTTGCCGGGGGACCCGTCCGAGGCGCGCGACACGAGCTCGACGCCACCGGTCGCGGCGGACCAGGCGTAGACGTGGACCTGCGCCGGCCCGCCATCGGCGACGAGATCGGTTGCCGCGCTCGGGAAGGCGACCACCCGCCCGTCGCCGCTGATCGCCGGGTTGAGCGATGGTCCGCGTCCCGGCTGGCCGCTCGGGGTGATCGACACGAGGGTCGTCCGCCCGGCATCCCGGTCGCGGAGGTACACCTGCCGGAAGTCGCTGGTTGCCCTGGGCGTGGCGACGAACTGGGCGGCCGCGGAGAGGGCGGTGAAGGCCACGAACCGACCATCGGCGGAGATCGCCGGCTGCGCAGCCCGGGCGGAGGTTGCCGCAGTCGGTCGGTCGTTCACGTCGACCGAGACGGGCTCCCAGCGGCCCGTGGTCCGGTCGAGGACGAGCACCTCGGTCCCCCTGCTGGCCTGCATCCGGACCGCCAGGAACCGACCGTCCCGGCTCAGGGCCGGCTGGTCGGGGAAGTAGTAGCCCTTGGGCTGATCGGGGAGGCTCACCTCGGCACCGGTGGCCCGCGCCACGAGCACGACCTCCGTGGGCGAGGGCCCGTCGATGGACCGGGTGTAGGCGATCCAGCGCCCGTCGCCGGAGATCGTCGGGTCCCTTAGCGGGCCGTTGGAGTCGGGACCGTCGATCACGGTGGTGGTTCGCTCCCGCCGGTCGCGGACCGCGAGCCGGTTGCCCTTGTCCGGGTCCGGCTCCTGGAGGAAGACGACGAAGCGCCCGTCCGCCGACATGGTGGGAGGGCCGAACAGGTCCTCGACCTGGCTCGCCGGGCTCGCCGATCGCGCCCCACCGGCCAGCTGGGGCGTCGATACGAGCTCGTTGCGGCCGGGTGTCTCCACCGAGCCCGGCGGCAGCGCGGCCGGCGCCGCCCCCGCGCCGCGGTCGCCGGGCAGCGGTCCGGCCAGGGCGCTGCTGGCGAAGGTGACCGCCAGCAGCGCGGCGGCCGCGACGGCGAGGGGCCGGGCGCGGCGGCAGGGACGACCGTCCATGCCGGTCAGGGCTTCGTGAACCCGGAGTAGTAGACGGATGGGTCGCAGGCCCCACCGCCCGTACAGCTCGCGACCAGGCTGAGCGTCTGGCCGGCCTGGACCACGATCGGCGTCACGTAGTGGAAGTCGAGGTCCCGGAAGTTCTCCAGGCGCAGCGTGATCAGCACGAAGCCGTTCCGCCGCAGCTGGATGGTGCCGGCCTTGCCACTCGGGTTGGCGAAGACGAGGTCCGTCAGGTAGTAGACCTGGCTGAACTTGGCGCTGTTCGGGTAGCTGCCGTCGACGGCGAGACGGCCGTCAGCCGGCACGCCCTCGCCGACGGGCGGAGGGGTGGGCGTTGGAGGTGCCGGCGCGGCGGGCGTCGGCGTCGCCGTCTCTCCCGGCGCCGGCGTGGGCCCCGGAGTCGGCGTCGCGGTGGGAGCGCCGGTCGGGACCGGCGCCGGCGTGGCGGCGCCTCCGCCGGGCTGCGTCGGGATCGGCGTGATCCCCGCGTCCTCCAGGGCCTGCGTCGCGGCGCTCTTGATGGCCGGCTGGAGCAGCGTGAGCCAGATGACGGCCAGGATGACCAGCGCCGCGAGGGCCGCCAGCAGCGCCGGGATGAGCCAGCGCGGCAGGAGCGCCTCCTGGAGCAGCGACCCGTCGAGGACGGTGGGAGGACCGCCCTCGCCCTGGACCGCCACCTTGAAGGCGCGGGTCTTGGGCTGGCCGCGCCAGAAGCGCGCCCGGGGCTTGACCCGGATCTTCGCGAAGCCGGCCGTCCCCGGATCAACGACGAGCCCCGGAGGCTCGACGTCGAAGCCGAGGAGCTGGTCCTGGTCGCCCGCGGTGACCGTCGCGTTCAGGCGGCTGTTGCCCCGGTTGTCGACGGCCAGCTCGTGCGTGGCGCCGCGGCTCCCGCGGGAGGTCCGTGGGACGAGCTCGGCGAACGTGTCCTGGTACGCGCCGACGGTGAGGATGCCTTCCTCGACCGCGGAGCCGGCCGGGTCTTCCTGTGAGCGCGCCCGTACCCCGAAGGGCAGCTCACCGGTGGGTGTGTCGGCTGCGCGGGGCGGGCGGAAGTAGACCGTGGTGGTCCCTTCCGCTCCCGGGAAGAGCGACAGCGTCGCGGGATCGGCAGCCGTCCAGGCCGCCGCATCGCCGAGGATGTCGATCGTGAACTGGTCGACGACGGTGCCGGTGTTCTTGACGGTCACCGTGCACGTGGCGACGGCGCCGGGCAGAACCTCGATGGTCTTCTCGGACAGCGTGACGAGGGCTCCCATGATGGGCGAGTCTACGGGCCGCAACCGCCGCGCGCTACTGGGCAACGAGGCCGGCCGGCGGGACCTCCCGGGCAGCGCGGAGGCCACGGGTTCGGGCAGAACGGGTGCCCGATCGGGCTGCCGTTAGGTGGGCGTTAGGTGCCCGTTAAGTCCGGCGCGCGAGAGTCCGGTCCTGCGGCCGGCAGGGGTGCCGGCCCGTCGGAAGGGGGATTCCGGATGTCGCCGATTGCCACCGTCCATGCGCTGCGGCCGGTCGCAGTGGAGCGGCTGCCCGTGGCCATCTCCACGAGCGACCCGGTGTCGCGCGCCGGCCTGGCCGCCCAGCTGCACAGCCATGCGGGCATGGAGGTGGTCGACGCGGTCGACCCCGGGGCCCCCGGCGTCGTGGTCGTCGTCGCTGACGAGGTGGACGAGGAGACGACCCGCGAGATCCGGTCCTTCCGGAACGCCGGCCACGAGCGGATCGTGCTGCTGGTCGCCAAGGTGGACGACGCCGGGCTGCTGGCCGCCGTCGAGGCAGGCGTCAGCGGAGTCGTCCGGCGCAGCCAGGCTACCCCCGGTCACCTCGCCACCGCCATCGGCGCGGCCGCGGCAGGGGAGGGAACGCTGCCGCCCGACCTCCTGGGCCGGCTTCTCTCGCAGGTGGGCCGCCTGCAGCGCCAGGTCCTCCATCCGCGGGGGCTGACGTTCGCCGGGCTGACCGAGCGCGAGGTGGCCGTGCTTCGCCTCCTTGCGGATGGCCTGGACACCGCCGAGGTGGGGCGTCGGCTCTTCTTCTCCGAGCGAACCGTGAAGAACGTCATCCACGACGTGACCTCGCGGCTGGATCTCCGGAACCGGACGCACGCCGTGGCCTACGCGATCCGCCAGGGACTCATCTAGCTCCGGCGGCCATCCGGCGCGGGGACTCTGCCGCCGCGCGTCGTCGCGCGCCGCTCGCGCCGCGCGCCGCGAGCGTCGGTCGATCCGGGCGCCTACAGCAGGAGCCGCTCTTCCTCTTCCTCGCGCTGGATGCGCTGGATCGCGAGGGTCTGGAGCTCCTCCTCCTCGGGTTCCTCCTGCCGCTGGATCGCGAGGGTCTGGAGCTCCTCCTCCTCGGGTTCCTCCTGCCGCTGGATCGCGAGGGTCTGGAGCTCCTCCTCTTCGGGCGCTGCCTCGCGCTGCACCGAGGTCGCAGCGCCGCCGCCCGCGGCTCCCGCCCCGGGTGCGTATCCCGTGGCGACGACGGAGCTCGCGGTGGCCTCGGCTGCGCGCTCGAAGCGGTCCGACGGGCTCGAGACGCTGATGCCCCCTGCCGCCGGTGTCCCGTCGACCGGCCCGGAGCGCTGCTGCACGACGTGGGTCAGCTCGTGGGCCAGCGTCCGCTCGTGCGTGGGCGAGCCCGGGGTCTGGCCGTCGCCGAGGACGATCTCGTTGCCGACTGTGTACGCGTGGGCATCCACGGCCTGCGCGGAGGCCGCTGCGGAGCCTCCCGCGTGGACCCGGACGTCGGAGAAGTCCGCCCCGAAGGACGCTTCCATCCGTTGCCGCACCGGTGCCTCCAGCGGCTGGCCCGCGCCCTTGCCGATCACGTCCCGGACCGGGGATTCCTGCTCGTCCAGGGCCGCGGCGACGCCGGCGTTGCCGGCGGCGCGCTGGAGGCGCAGCACGGCGGCCGGCGCGAGGGCCTCGGTGCGGCCGGTGGCCGCGGCGCGGGCGGCGAGCTCCGGCGACGCGACGTCGGCCGTCTCGCGGGCCGGCGCGTGGCCCCTGCCGGCCTCGAGCGCCTCCAGATCGTGTTCGCGCATCCGGGCCTCCTCCCCTGGAGTCGTTGGACGCCCGCACCTCGCGCGGGGCGCGGACCCGCCTGCGTGCAGCATCACGCGGGGCAGGTGCCTGCATCAAGGTCCGATCGGGCAGACTCGCGGGCGTGAGGCTCGCGGGCGTCCCGCTCGGACGGCGTCGTCTCGCGAACCGGCGCGGCCCGCTCGGACCGGCGCGTCCCGCGCGAACCGGCGGCGCGTCCAGACCGCCATTGGGCCCCCGGATCAGCCCACCAGCGCGAACCACGACCCGAACTCCGCCTCCGTGCACAGGCGGCCGAGCTTGCGGTACTCGCGGGCGGTCTCGCGGATGAGGTCCTCCATGGAGATTGCCCGTCCGTCGTCGGCGGCGAGGAAGGCCGCTCCCACGGCGACATTGCGGATGTTGCCGCCCGTCAGGCTGAACCGCCGGGCCAGGAAGTCGAGGTCGATGCCATCGGCCTTGGGGGCGTCCGAGGACAGGTTGCGCTCCCACAGGCGTCGCCGGTCGTCGACCTCCGGGAGCGGGAAGTCCACGATGGCGTCGAGCCGTCGCAGGAAGGCCTCGTCCACGTTGGCCCGAAGGTTGGTCGTGAGGATCGCCATGCCGTCGAACTGCTCCATCCGCTGGAGCAGGTAGGCGACCTCCACGTTGGCATACCGGTCGCGCGCGTCCTTCACCTCCGAGCGCTTCCCGAAGATGGCGTCGGCCTCGTCGAAGAGCAGCACGCCGTTGACGCGGTCGGCTTCCGAGAAGACGCGGTCCAGGTTCTTCTCGGTCTCGCCGATGTACTTGTCCACGATCGTCGAGAGGTCGATGACGTAGAGGTCCAGGCCCAGCGCGCCGGCGATCACCTCCGCGGACATCGTCTTGCCGGTTCCAGAGTCGCCCGCGAACAGGCCCGTCACGCCGCGCCCTTTGAGCGACGTGCGCGCCATGCCCCACTCGTCGAGGACCAGGTCGCGATGGCGCGCCCGTGCGGCCAGCTCGCGCAGCTGGCGCACGACGCCGTCGGGCAGGACGAGATCGGCCCACGCGACGCGTGGCTCCACGCGCCGGGCGAGGCGTTCCAGGCCGGCGGCGTTCTGCGCCCGGGCGCCCGCCGCGACATCAGCGACCGCCAGGTCGCGCCCGGCCGCGGCGGCGGCCAGGCGTCCCGCCTCGGCGGCGCGGGCAACCGACTCCGGGGACAGCCGGAACGGCAGACCCGCCACGGCCGCGCCCACGTCGGGGGAGGCCGTGCCGCGGAGCGAGCCGAGCCAGACCGCGCGGCGCTCCTCGGCGCCCGGCAGGTCGGCGTCGAGCAGGAACGGGACCGTCCTCGACCAGTACGGGTCCCAACCCCGCGTGCCGTGCAGGACGACCGGGCAGGCGGCCTCGGCCCAGGCACGCACGGCGGCGGGGGTGCGCTCGGCGACCACGTCGAGCGGGCCCGCGACGAGGCCCGTCCCGCGCAGGCGCGCCTCGCGCACCGCCCCGGCGGCCGCCTCGCGGGGATCGTCACCGGGGCCAAGGCGGCCCAGGTCCACCACGACCGGCGGCGGCCCGACGCGGCCCAGCGCCCGCGCCGCGACCGTGACCGCCGCCGTGCCGATCCGCTCGCGCACGTACGCCAGGCGGGCGCCCGCGCGCAGGCCCCGCTCCAGGGCGTCGGTTCCCGCGGCGTCGTGGGCCACGGGGTGCATGCTGAGCGCGTCCACGACGGGATCCGGCGTGTCGTCGCCGAGGAGGTGCGCCGCGACGCGATCCGGCACGCGCAGCGCCCGGGTCAGGAACGGGCGGTCGGCGTCCTCGACGACGAGGAGCCCCCCCGCGACGAGCGGCGCCAGGGGACCCAGGCGCGCCCGACCGACCCCGGATCCCTCGCCGACACCGGCCAGCTCCAGGGCCAGCCCGACGCCGGCGCGGCGCCGCGACACGTCGTCGTGGAGGTAGCCATAGAGGCGCTCGAACCGGGGGTCGAGGTCCGGCGCCAGCGCCACCAGGAGGAGCTCCAGGTCCAGGAGCTCCAGGTCGAACGTGCGCGCCAGGCGCCGGAGCCGAAGGTCCGCGCCGGCCGCCTCGGCGTCGTCGGCTTCGTCCTCCACCGCGGCGAGGTCCCGGGCCCATGCGGCGCCCGCGTCCGGACCCAGGAGCGGGCCGTGCCCGCCGCCGAGGAGATGGTCCACCTGGGCGTCCGAGACGTACAGGCCGCGGAACCGGTCCTCGGGGTCCGGGTCGCCGCTGCGCCGTCGCTCGACGGCCGACCGGACCCGGTCTGCGACGAGGCCCAGGCGCGCGGCGAGGTGACGGGAGGAGGCGTCGGCAGGGGCCGCGAGCGCCGGCGTCGGCATGCTGCCCGATGGAGCCATGCCCGGTCAGGGGCGCGGGTGGCCGCGCACCCGGAAGATGCGCCCCGGGCTGTCCTTCGCTCCGCCGACGACCGTCTCGTCCTGGACGATCGGCTCGTCGGGACGGAGCGGTCCGCTGCGCGCTCCGCGGGGTGCCCGCCGGGAGCGGGTGCGTGCGACCTGCTCGGCCTCGTCCGTGTCGGGTCGGACCACGGAGATCCGCGGCACCTCGCGGACCGGCGGGCCGGCCGCGAGCTCGCGACTGACGACGAAGGGCGCCGTGACGACCACGTCCAGCGAGGGCTTCATCTCGCCGCCGAGCGCGGACCAGATGTCGGCGATGGAACGGTCCGGGCCGAGAGGGAGTGCGACGCTCACGTACGCCGGGAGCGACTGCTCCGCGAGCGCGCCCTCCATCTCCGCGGGCGCCATCGCGTCGTGACGGATCAGCGACCCCAGGCACGCCGAGAGGAGGTGGTGCTCGTCCTCGGGCCGCTGCGTCCAGGCGGTGAGGAGGTACGAGAGCTTGTAGCGGCGGGGGAACGCGGCGTGCCCGGTCACGTAGCCCTCGGCCGCGCGGAGCGGCATGTGGCCGGCCTCGCGACGCGAGATATCCTCGCGGATGTCGTAGAGGTACAGGTTGACGGTCGGCGCATTGCGACGGGCCGACCAGTCGCGGGTGGGCGCGTCGAAGGCGATCTCGACCTGGCTCCCGTTGAGCGCCTCGCGCTTCAGGAGCGCGCGCAGAGTCTCGTCGACGTCCTGGATCATCGCCCGGCCAGCGTCGCCGCGGGGCTGCCCGCGGGCAAGCCGCCGCAGGGCAGTCGATCGGGCGCGCCGGCCTGCCCGATCGGGCAGCGCGACCGGCCCGTTCGGCTGTCCCGTCGTCCGTTGTCGGCCGCGCGGCAGCGGTCCACGCTCGGAAGGCTTCCAGCTCCACCGCCCGGAGGGCCGATCCGCATGCCGAACTATCTCTCGCCCGGCGTCTACATCGAGGAGGTGCAGGCCGCGTCTCGCCCGATCGAGGGCGTGGGCACGGCCGTGGCCGCGTTCGTGGGCCTGGCCCAGCGCGGCCCCGCCAACACGCCGGTGATGGTCACGAACTGGAGCCAGTTCGTCGCCTCGTTCGGCGACTTCACGGAGGGGTCGTACCTCGCCCACGCCGTGTACGGCTTCTTCCTCAACGGCGGCACGACGGCCTACGTCGTGCGGATCGGCGCGGATGGCGCCGGCGCCCCGAGCGCCCGCCTGGAGCTGCCCAGCTCCACCGACAAGTCCCAGCCGGCGTTCCGCGTGGTTGCCCTGGAAGCCGGGGGCGCGGGCAACGACATCGCGGTCGAGGTGTCCGACCCCTCGGAGCCCGGTGAGGGGGTCTTCAAGCTCATCGTGACCCGCGGCTCCGACCAGGAGGTCTACGACAACGTCTCCGTGAAGCGCGGCAAGCAGAGCGTCTTCACCGCCGTGAAGACCTCCAAGCTCGTGCGCCTGGAGGAGGTTGCCAAGGGCGACGTCGCCCCGGCCGTCGGGACGAAGAGCGCCCTTGCCGGTGGGACGACCAGCGGGCCCGTGCGGGTCACGCCGGACGAGTACGTGGGCAACACCGCCGACCGGACCGGCTTTGGCGGCCTGGAGGCCGTCGAGGAGATCACCATGGTGGCGGCGCCCGACCTGATGGCGCTCTACCAGGCCGGCGTCCTGGACATGGACGGGTTGAAGGCGGTGCAGCTGGCGATGATCGCCCACTGCGAGCTGATGGGCGACCGGGTCGCCATCCTGGACGCCCCGCCCGACTACAACGCCCAGCAGGTCAAGGAGTGGCGCCAGGACAAGGCGGGCTACGATTCCAAGTACGCCACCCTGTACTGGCCGTGGGTCAAGGTCTTCGACCCGGTCGCCGGGCAGGCTGTCTTCGTACCGCCCTCCGGCCACATTGCCGGCATCTGGGCCCGCAACGACGGAGAGCGCGGGGTCCACAAGGCGCCGGCCAACGAGGTCATCCGGGGCGCCATCGCCCTGGAGCTCAACCTCACCCGCGCCGAGCACGATCAGCTGAACCCCATCGGGATCAACTGCATCCGCACGTTCCCCGGTCGCGGCATCCGCGTCTGGGGCGCCCGTACCCTCTCGTCCGACCCGGCGTGGCGCTACCTCAACATCCGGCGCCTCTTCAACTACATCGAGGAGTCGATCCTGCTGGGCACCCAGTGGGTCGTCTTCGAGCCCAACGACATGGACCTGTGGGAGCGCGTCAAGCGGACGGTCGGTTCGTTCCTGGTCCGCACGTGGCGCGACGGCGCGCTCTTCGGGGCGTCGCCGGCCGAGGCGTTCTTCGTCAAGTGCGACGGCGAGAACAACACCGCCGAGACCATCGACGCGGGCCAGCTCATCGTCGACATCGGGATCGCCCCGGTGAAGCCGGCGGAGTTCGTGATCTTCCGCCTCGCCCAGTTCTCCGGCGGCACGTCGCTCAGCGAGTGACGTCGACCGACCGCCCTGCCTGACATCGAACTGGAGGACCAGGACCCATGCCAGCCGGTATTCCCTCGCTGCCTCTCGATGCTCTCGTCGCCCAACGCTTCAAGATCGAGGTTGGTGGCGTCGCGATCGCCTCGTTCCAGGAGGTCAGCGGCATCACCTCCGAGGTGGAGGTGGTGGAGCTGAAGGCGAACGACATCCTCGGCAAGCCGATCCTCAAGAAGATGATCGGCGCCACGAAGCCCCCCACGATCACCCTGAAGCGCGCCGCCGACGCCAGCATGGAGCTGTGGAACTGGCACAAGGCGGCCCTCGAGGGCGCCCTGCTGGGCGCCCGCAAGGACGGCTCCATCGTCCAGCTGGACTTCGCATACCAGGAGGTCGCGCGCTACAACTTCTACGACGCCTGGATCTCGAAGTTCACCGCGAGCGGCATGAAGGCCGGCGACAACGCCCCCTCGGTCGAGGAGGTGACGATCGTCTGCGAGCGGCTCGAGCGGGTCAAGTGACATGGTCCTCGACCTGATCGCGGGGCCGGCTGCCGCCTCCGGCGGTGGGCCCGGCCCCGCCTCGGGGGCCCTGCGGACCGAGTTCCCGTTCGTCCTGCCACGCGGCTACGTCGACGAGTCCGGCGCCCTCCACCGCGAGGGGGCCATGCGCCTGGCGACGGCCCGAGACGAGATCACTCCGCTCCGCGATCCGCGGGTGCGGGAGAACGAGGCCTACCTCACGGTGATCCTCCTCTCGCGCGTCGTCGTCCGGCTCGGGACGCTGGGCCAGGTGACGCCGCAGGTCATCGAGGGGATGTTCGCCTCGGACCTGGCCTTCCTGCAGGACCTCTATCGCCGGGTGAACCAGGAAGGCACGTCCCAGGCGGCCGTGACCTGCCCGGCGTGCAGCCACGAGTTCACCGTGGAGATCGGGGGCGCGGCGCCGGGGGGGTCTTGACGTACGCCGCCGACCGTCTCTTCGAGGAGGTTGCGTACGTTGCCTACCACCTGCACTGGTCCATGGACGCGATCCTCGACCTCGAGCACCCGGACCGGGTCCGGTTCGTCGAGGAGATCGCCCGGATCAACCGGCGCCTGACCGAAGGGGAGTGATCTCGTCGTGCGCTGGCCTTTCTCGCTGCTGTTCCGGGGGGACCGGGATGCCCCGGCCGCTGCCGGCGGCCTGTCGGGTGACGCCGGCACGCCCGGCGCCGGGCCGCGGCCATCCGGCGCGCCCGGTGTCCCGTCGCGCCCGGCAGCGTGGCGCAGCCTTCCTCCCGTGCAGCGCGCGACCGGCGGCATGGCCCTGACGGCGCCCGCCGCCACCTTCGTCCGCGAGCTCGCCACGCGACGCCCCCCCGACCTGGCCCTCCGGCCCCTGGCGCACGACGTCGCCGCGGACGGCCCGTCAGGCCTGGTGAGCGGGATCGCCACCCCGCTCACCGCACCACGACCGTCGTCGGCCGCCGTCACCGGCCGAGCCACCGAGCTGCCGGCGAACCGCGCCGTCCAACGGCGAGCGACGGTCACCTCCGTGGCGGCCCCGCCCGCCCGAGGGTCTGTCGTGGAGGCGGACCATGAGCCGGCGGCTCCCTCGGCACCGCAGGGCGACGCCGGATCGCATCCGCCCGGAGGCGCGGGCCCACTTGCTCCGCCACGAGCGCTGCCCCTCGTGTCGCCGGGCGCGGCGTCGGCGGCGTTCGCGGCCACGCGGGTGGCGCCGTCCAGCGCGCCGGAGCCGGTCCGCGCCCACGCGCCGGCCGGGCCGTCCGTGCAGCGCAGCCCGGCCCCGGATGGAGACGCTGTGCGGCCGGGGGCGCCTTCCGACGCGGCCCCGGTTGGGCTCGAGGCCGGCGGCCGGCACGACGACCGGCCCGCTGCTCCGTCCGCGGCGGAGCTCGCGAGCGGGACGGCGGAACGGGCGACGCCGCAACCGGCAGTCCAGCGCCGGACACTGGGCGAGTCCCGGCGGCTGGGCCTGGGCGCCCCGCTCGCGTCGCGGCCTGCGCACCTCGCGGCTGCCGCTTCCGGCGTGAGCCTGCCGCTTGCCCGCGCCGCCCTTCCCGCGGCGCCGGCGACCGCAACGACGGTCGCGCCGCCACCCCGCGCCGCCACCGCGGCGCCCGCCGCGCTGCCGGTCCTGCGCCCGATCGACGCCACCCCGTCCGTCGCGTCCACCCGGTCGGACGCTCCGCCGGCGGCTGATCCCGGGCTCGACGCCGCCGGGGATCCCGGAGCGGGCTCGCCGGTCGTGTCTTCCGCCCCCGACGGCCCGGTGGAGAGCGCCCCCATGCCGCTCCAGCGCTCGGCGGATCGCCCGCTCGCGAGCGACCTGACCCGGCGTCCACTCCCCAGTCCCTCCGCTGCCGCGGACGACCCTCACGCATCCACGGAGGACGTGGACGGGGGGGCAATCGCCGGTGCGGGCGGGCTGCGGCTGGCGGCGCGCGGCGGGGACGACGTGGCGACGTCCGTTGTCGGTTCCCCGCCCGGCGATCACGTGGGGCCGCCGGCGTCGACCGTCGGCCCTCGTTTGCCAGGCGATGTCGGCGATGCGGCGGGCGCGACCGGTCTTCCCGCGTCGGCGCCGCCCCCGGGCCGCCTCGTGGTCGCCCGCCGCGCGATCAGCGGTGCAGCGGTTGGCATGTCTGCGACCGCCGTGTCCCCGTCGTCCCGTTCCCGCGCGCCCGGCGCCGGGGCGGGAGCTCCGGCCGTGCCCGGCCCGGCGCGCGCACCGGTCGTGACGCAGCGAGCCGCCCTGGGAGCGTTCACCCGGCCGCCATCGTCACCCGGTGCCACGTCCACCCACGCCGGCGCGCGGACGCTGGATGGCCCGGGGACTGGACTCGCCGGCCTCGGGACTGGACTCGCCGGCCCGGGGGCGGGGCTCGCCGTGCTGCCGGTGGCCCGCCTCGCGGCATCGGGCGCAGCAACGGCCGTGTCGACCGCGCCGGAGCCCCCGGTCTCTTCCGGGCTCGACGAGGGGAATGGTTCGCCGCCCGGAGCCGCCGGCCCGTTCGCCGGCTGGACCGCGGGTGCCGGGTTCGCGCCGGTCCCGGGAGGCGCGGGCCCGCTGGTCCAGCGCACGGTCGAGATCGGCGAGATCTCGACCACCGTCGAGGCGCAGCCGGCCGGCAGCGCTTCCGCCGGCAGCGTGTCCGGGGGCGGCGGCTCGGGGGCGGGCCAGGACTACGAGGAGATCGCCGACCGGGTCTACGACCGCATTCGCAGCCGCTTCGCGAGCGAGCTCCTGCTCGACCGCGAGCGGATGGGCCTCCTGATCGACGGGTGATGTGATGACCGAACGCGTGAGCTACGGCCTCAGCCTCTGCTTCAAGGTGACGCTGGACGATCACACGGACCTGGGCACCTGGACGAAGTGCGAGGGGCTCTCGGTCGAGTACGACGTCCTGGAGGTGAAGGAGGGCGGCAACAACGACTTCACCCACCGCTGGCCGGGGCGTCTGAAGCTGCAGAACCTCAAGCTCACACGACCCGTCACCAAGGACACCCAGAAGGTGGCGGACTGGCTGGCATCGGTCGCGACCGACCCGAAGCGCTCGACCGCGGAGGTCGCCATCCTCGACGGCGGCGGCGAGACCGTCGCAAGCTGGCGGCTGCAGGGGATCTACCCGGTTCGCTGGAGCGGTCCCTCCCTCGACACCGGGACGAACGCCGTGGCCCTCGAGGTCCTCGAGCTGGTCCACAACGGGTTCGCACGCTGATGCTGAGCGGTGGCCGACTGGAGAAGGCGCGGCTGCGGGTCGTCGACGGCGACCCGGAGACGCGCGTGCTCGACTTCATGTACAACCCCGCGGAGCTGACGACGACCAAGGCGGCGAACTGGAACCGGCCGCAACAGCAGGGGGCCCGTTCCGCGGGCCGCCCGCAGTTCACGGGTGCGGGGCCGCAGACCGTCCAGATGGAGATCTGGTTCGACGCCTGGGACGCCGCCGACGCCAACGTGACCGATTGCGTCAAGACCCTCTTCGAGTGGACGAAGCCCACGCCGCAGTCGGTGCAGCGGCGCCTGCCGCGCCCGCCGGTCCTGGGCTTCGAGTGGGGCAGCAACCAGGTGCTGGCGGGCCTGCAGGTCTTCCTCAAGTCGGTCAACGCCAAGTACGTCCTCTTCAAGCCCGACGGCACGCCCGTCCGGGCGAGCGCCACGATCAGCCTGGAGGAGGTGCCCGAGGAGCCGGCCGGCCAGAACCCCACGTCGGGGTCGCGGGAGAGCCGGCGCAGCCACCTCATGAACGCCGGCGACAGCCTGCACTCCGTTGCCTTCCACGAGTACGGGGATGCCAGCCTGTGGCGCGGGATCGCCGCGTTCAACGAGATCGACGATCCGCTGCGCGTCGCCGACGGAAGCCGGATCCTCGTCCCGACGGCCGACGAGGCCCGCCGCCTCGCGGCCCGGGAGGGCTGAGCGATGCCGGACGCCGCCCACGCCAGCTCCATCCAGGTGGAGGTCGACGGCCAGCGATTGCCGGCCGCGGTCGAACCGGCCCTGGTGCGCGTCATCGTGGACGACCACCTGCTCCTCCCGGACACCTTTGAGCTGACCCTCCAGGAGACGCCCGATGTCACGGTCTCCAGCCAGGCGGGCCTGAGGGTCGGGTCGGTCGTCAAGATCGCCGCTTCGGCAGTCGGCGAGGCTGCCCCGAGCCTGCTCATCCACGGCGAGGTGACCGCGCTCGAAGGCGTGTACCGGGAGGGGAAGGCACCCCTTCTCGTGGCGCGGGGCTACGACCACTCGCACCGGCTTTCCCGCGGCCGGAAGTCGGCCACCTTCCAGAACGTGAAGTACTCGGACGTGGCGCGCGACATCGCCGGCAAGGTTGGCCTGCAGGTCGGCCGGATCGATGACTCGGGATCGGTCCACGAACACCTCGGCCAGGCTGGCCAGACCGACTGGGAGTTCCTGCAGGGCCTCGCCCGCGAGGTCGGGTTCGAGGTCGCCGTGGCGGAGGGCGGGCTGGACTTCCGGCGCCCCACCGAGGCCGCGAGCGCTCCGGAGGCGGGGAATCTCGACGCACGACGGTTCGACCAG
Organism: uncultured Chloroflexia bacterium; assembly: GCA_963810065.1. GTDB lineage: Bacteria > Chloroflexota > Limnocylindria > Limnocylindrales > CSP1-4 > CTSoil-043. Next base: position 933,324 of record CAWELX010000007.1, read on the forward strand.
CTGGTCTTCGGCGAGAACCTGGTGGAGTTCCGGCCGCGCGTGACCTCGTCGGGCCAGGTGAGCCGTGTCGAGGTCCGGGGCTGGGACCCGGCCGCGAAGCAGGCGATCATCGCGACGGCCCAGGCCGGCACGTCAGCCGCCCAGCTGCCCGACGGCCCGGGAAGCCTCGCCGAGCGCTTCGGGAGCCCCGTCCTCACGATGGAGAGCGCCCACCAGGACCAGGGATCGGCCGACCGCGCGGCGGCGGCCCTCGCCGAGAAGGTCGGCAGTGCCTTCGCGGAGGCGTCCGGCATCGCCCTCGGGGATCCCAAGCTGAAGGCCGGCGTGGCGGTCAACGTGTCGCAGGTGGCCGCGCCATTCGCGGGCCGCTACACCCTCAGCCACACGCGCCACACGTACGACCCGCGGGACGGCTACCGGACCCACTTCATCGTCAGCGGACGCCAGGATCGCTCCCTCGTCGGCCTCATGGCCGGCGCCACGGCGAGTGCCTCCGGCGGACGCGGAGGGGGTGGCGGCGGAGGCGGTGGCGGCGCATCGGCCCAGGGCGTGGGGGTGGCACTCGTGACCGGCATCGAGGATCCCCAGGGCCAGGGGCGGGTGAAGCTCACGTTCCCGTGGCTTTCGGGCGACTACGAGAGCTTCTGGGCGCGGGTCGCGGCGCCCGGGAACGGGCCCTCACGGGGCAGCGTCTGGATCCCCGAAGTGGGCGACGAGGTGCTCGTCGCCTTCGAGGGCGGGGACTCCCAGCATCCCTTCGTGCTCGGCGGGCTGTGGAACGGGTCCGACGCGCCGCCCCCGATCGACGTGAAGGACGGGAAGCTGCAGGGCCGCCACTTCGTGAGCCGCGACGGGAACCAGGTCTACCTGTGGGACAAGTCGGACGACTCGTCGCTGGGCATGAAGACCCAGGGCGGCGAGGTGGACCTCAAGCTCAGCCGCTCCGACAAGGAGCTGACGGGCACCTCGCAGGGGAAGATCGTCCTGTCCGCCGACGGCGACATCGAGATCACGGCCAAGGGCAAGGTGACGATCAAGGGCGACGGAGGCGTCGAGATCACCTCGAGCGCCCAGGCGAAGCTCAGCGGGTCGGCCGGCGTGGAGGTCAGCACCAGCGGGGTCGCCAAGGTCAGCGGCAGCCAGGTCCAGCTGGGGTAGGGGAGACGATCCATGGTCAACGACGAGTTCATCGGCGCCGGCTGGGCCTTCCCCCTGCGGACGGACGCGACCGGCGGGATCGCGCTCGTGACCCGCGAGCGGGAGATCGAGGAGAGCATCCGGCTCATCCTCGGCACCGCCTGCGGCGAGCGGCCGATGCGCCCCGAGTTCGGCTGCCGGATCCATGACGAGGTCTTCGCCCCGGCGGATGCCGGGACCTTCGGCCGGATCGCCGCCGACGTCCGGGCCTCGCTGCGGCGCTGGGAGCCGCGGATCGCCGTCAAGGACGTCGACGTGGCCCCCGACCCGGACGACCCCTCGACCCTCTACATCGACATCCGCTACTCGGTCGGGTCCTCAAACGACCCGCGCAACCTCGTCTTCCCCTTCTACGTGATCCCCTCGGAGGAGTGACCGATGGCCCTGCCGGTCCCGAACCTGGACGACCGCCGCTTCCAGGACCTGGTCGACGATGCAAAGCGGCTCGTCCAGCAGCGCTGCCCCGAGTGGACGGACCACAACGTCTCCGACCCGGGCGTGACGCTCATCGAGGCGTTCGCCTGGATGACCGACCAGCTGCTGTACCGGCTGAACCGGGTCCCGGATCGCCACTACGTCAAGTTCCTGGAGCTCATCGGCGTCCGCCTGTTCCCGCCGTCCGCCGCCCGCGGGCCGGTCACCTTCTGGCTGTCGGCGCCGCAGCCGGAGGCGGTCCGGATCGCCGGCGGGACGCAGGTCGCCACGATCCGGACCGAGACCGACGACGCGGTCGTCTTCACGACGCTCGATGACCTGCCGATCGCACCGGTGACGCTGGCCAACGTGCTGACGTCGGCCGACGGCAAGAAGCACGCCGACCATACGACGGAGATCGAGAACGGCCGCGACGTCGTCGCCTTCGAAGCCCAGCCCCAGGCGGGCAACCTGCTGCTCGTCGGCCTCTCCGACGCGGCGCCGTCGAACGCGGTCCGGCTCGACTTCCGGTGCACGATCGAGGGCGTCGGGGTGGACCCCACCTGGCCGCCGCTGGCGTGGGAGGCGTGGACCGGCGACGACTGGACGCCCTGTGACCTGGAGCGTGACGCCACCGGCGGCCTGAACCGCGACGGCGAGGTGATCCTGCACGTGCCGTCCGGCCACGTCGTCTCCGTCGTCGAGAAGCTGCGGGCGGGCTGGCTGCGCGCCCGGGTGCTGGCGCCCGAGGAGGGCCAGCCGTTCTACTCCGCCTCGCCGAACATCCGCGGGCTGACCGCCGCGACCGTCGGCGGCACGACCGACGCGGTGCATGCCGACGTCGTCGTCGACGAGGTCCTGGGCGCCTCGGAGGGCGTCGCCGGCCAGCGCTTCCTGCTGAGGCATCGGCCCGTCGTGCCCGGCGACCGGGCAACGTCCGTGCGCGTCTCCGACGACGAGGACGGCTGGCAGGAGTGGACGCAGGTCGCGGACTTCTCGGGTTCCGAGGCCGGTGACCTCCACTTCGTGCTCGACGCCGTCGCCGGCGAGATCTCGTTCGGTCCCGCGGTCCGCGAGGCGGACGGGACGGTGCGCGGCCATGGCGAGGTGCCGCAAAAGGGCCACCGGATCAAGGTGGACGTCTACCTGACCGGCGGCGGCCGGCTCGGGAACCTCGCCCCCCGGGCCATCAGCATCCTGAAGTCGTCGATCCCGTACGTCAGCCGGGTCGAGAACCGCTACGCGATGGCCGGCGGCGTCGACGGAGAGGACATCGAGAACGCCAAGGTCCGGGGGCCCATCACGCTCCGCACGCGCGGTCGGGCGGTGACCACCGAGGACTTCGAGCACCTGGCCCGCGAAGCGGCGCCGGAGCTGGCGCGCGTCCACGCGGTTGCGGCCGGCGACGGAGCAGATGCCGGCTCCGTGCGGGTCCTCGTCGTCCCAGCGGCCCCGGCCGAGGCGGGACGGCTGCGCTTCGAGCAGCTGGTTCCTTCCGACGACACCCTGGCGCGGGTGGCCGCGCGCCTCGACGAGACCCGCGTCGTCGGGACGCGGGTGATCGTGGAGCCGCCGGTCTACCGCGGGATCACGATCGTCGCCCGCCTGCGTCCGCGCCCGCGCATCACCGCGACTCGACTCCAGGAGGACGCCCTGCGGGCCCTCTACGACTACTTCAACCCCATCACCGGCGGCCCGGAGGGCGCCGGCTGGCCGTTCGGCCGCCCAGTCCAGGTCGGCGAGGTCTACTCGGTCCTCCAGCGCGTTCGCGGCACCGAGCTCGTGGAGGACGTGCGCCTCTTCGGCGCTGACCCCGATCACGGGGCAGCGCGGCCAGGCGACGCAACGCCTGGACCTCGAGGCCCACGCCCTCGTGTTCAGCTACGAGCACCAGCTCATGGTCGAGGAGGCGTAGCGATGCGCGGGACGCAGCCGGGCCTGGCCAGCCCGTTCCCGATCGGCGAGCACCTCCCCGGCCTGTACCGCGACGACGCCTTCACGCAGCGCTTCACGGCGGCGTTCGACGAGGTGCTGGCGGGGGCGGTCCAGGTGCTGGACTGCTTCCCGGCGTACCTGGATCCGGCCCTCGCCCCCGAGGACTTCCTCGAGTGGATCGGGAGCTGGGTCGGGGCAACGCCCGACGAGACGTGGCCGGTCGAGCGTCGCCGCGCGTTCGTCGCGTCGGCCACGGAGCTCTTCCGCGTGCGGGGGACCGCCGCCGGACTGGCTGCGCACGTGGCCATCTTCACCGGCGGAGAGGTCGAGATCGCGGAACCGGGCGCGGCGGGCTGGTCCCGCGAGGCGGGCGCGGCCGTCCCCGCCGGGACCTCGCCGGACCTGTTCATCCGGGTCCGTGTCAAGGACCCGAAGGCGGTCTCGGCATCGCGCCTGGAGGCCCTGGTTGCCGCGTCCAAGCCTGCCCATGTCCAGCACCGGTTGGAGATCGTGAAGGGGTGAGCCGCCGCCCGCGCCAACCTGCTGGAAGCACCTCGGCCCGCGGTACCATGCGGTCACATCCGCAGCAGGGCCGCGGCGGCGGCGTCCACGTTCCCGGTCCACGAGGAGTCGCCACGTGATCGTCTGCACGAAGTGCGGGTTCCAGAACGACCCGACCGACAGCTTCTGCGGCTCGTGCGGGAGCTTCCTGGAGTGGACCGGGGCCAAGGTCGACGAAGCTGCTCCCGCACCCGAGCCCGCACCGGCGGCGGTCGAAGCTGAGCCTCTTCCCGCGGACCAGGCGGGGTTCATCGGCCGCGTCAAGGAAGCCGTGGGCCTTGGTGGGCACTCCGCGGCCGAGGCCGAAGCTGCGGCCGCGGCGGAGGCCGCCGGCGCCGACGCCGCCACGCGCCAGGCGGCAGCAGACGAGGTGGCCGCGATCGCGGCTGCCGCACCTCCTGCGCCGGTTCCGGTGGTCGTGAGTGGTACCCGCGTCTTCCGGGTCACCGAAGAGCTGCCCGAGCCCGCGCCTGAGCCCGAGCCCGAGCCTGGCCCGAGCCCGAGCCCGCGCCTGCCGCCCGCGCCCGAGCCCGAGCCCGAGCCTGCGCCCGAGCCCGAGCCCGAGCCCGAGCCTGCGCCCGAGCCCGAGCCGGCGCCGCGCCCGAGCCTGCCCCCGCGCCCGAGCCCGAGCCCGAGCCTGCGCCCGAGCCCGCGCCCGAGCCCGAGCCCGCGCCCGCGCCCGAGCCTGCGCCCGAGCCCGAGCCCGAGCCTGCGCCCGAGCCCGAGCCCGAGCCCGAGCCTGCGCCCGCGCCCGAGCCCGAGCCCGCGCCTGCGCCCGCGCCCGAGCCCGAGCCCGAGCCCGCGCCCGAGCCCGAGCCGGCGCCTGCCGCGCCGCGCCCGAGCCCGAGCCCGAGCCTGCGCCCGAGCCCGCGCCCGAGCCCGAGCCTGCGCCCGCCGCCCGCGCCCGACGCCCGAGCCGGAGCCTGCGCCTGCCCCCGCGCCGGAGCCCGCGCCCGAGCCCGCGCCCGAGCCCGCGCCGGCCGAGCCCGCGCCCGAGCCCGCGCCCGAGCCCGAGCCTGCGCCCGCGCCCGAGCCCGCGCCCGAGCCCGAGCCGAGCCCGCGCCTGCGCCCGCGCCCGAGCCCGAGCCGGAGCCACAACCCGCCCTCGCGCCTCTGGCATCGCCCGAGCTCACGGGTCCGACCTGCACCGCGTGTGGCCGGGCAAACCCTGCCGGGCGCGTGTTCTGCGTCTCGTGCGGCGAGCGCCTGCCATCCGGCGCCACGCCACCGGTCGCCACGCCTCCGGGCGCCCCCAGCCCGCCGGCGCGCGGGGAACAGCGGATTCGGCCGATGCTCCCGGGTGCGGCGCCTGCGGCGAAGCCGAAGCCGCTCGTCCAGCCGGCGCGGCCCGTGGAACCCCCTCCGGCCGCGGCGACGCCCGCTCCCCCGGCAGCGGCCCCGACACCCATCGTCGTCCCTCCGCCGACGACGTCTCCTCCCGGTCCCGTCCAGCCCGCTGCGAGCAAGCCCGCCGCCCCGACGCAACCGTCGGCCCAGCGACCTGGCCCGGCCCAGCCCGCAGCGCGCCCGTCCCGCTGCCGTGCCGCCGGCCGCTGCGGCGGCTGCCGTGGTCGCGGCGTCGGCAGCGGCCGCGCCTCCGCTGCCGCCTGATCAGCCGGCCGCCCGTCGGCCCGAGGCGGTGAAGCCGGGTCCCGAGCGCCCGAGGACCGCGATGCGCCTCGCGCAGGAGGAGACCCCGGCCCCCAATCCGGGCGACCTCGTCTGCGGCAACTGCGGGATGGGCAACGATCCGGCCCGCAAGTTCTGCCGTCGATGCGGCCAGAGCCTGGCCAGTGCGACGGTCGCCCCGACCCCGAGGATCCCCTGGTACCGCCGTCTCTTCGGTGGGGGGAAGGAGAAGAAGGTGGCCGCGGGCGAACGGCCGAAGAGCATGCGGACCGATGGGAAGACGGGCGACGGGATCAAGCCGGGCCGCGTGGTCTCGGCCGGCTTCCAGGTCCTCCTGCTGGCCGCGGTCATCGGGGCCGTCGCGGGCTACGCGCTCGTGCCGGCCTGGCGGGACACCGTGAACGGCGTCATCGGGTCGATCACGGGCACCTTCCTCCCCGCAGCCGATCCGGTGAGCACGTCCGGCAAGGCGACGGGACCATCGGCGAAGGACCATCCGGCCCAGCTCGCCTTCGACGGCACGACCACGTACTGGGCCGCGCCGTTCAAGGACGGGTCGCCGCCGGCCATCCAGGCGGCGTTCACGCCGCCGGCGGACATCTCGAAGGTGCTCATCACGGCAGGCGCGTCCGGCCAGAGCTTCAAGTCCCTCGCCCGGCCCCGGGACGTGACGCTGGAGTTCCTTGACGCCGGCGGCGTCGTGATCGCCTCGAAGAGCTACGAGCTCAAGGACCAGGTGGAGCCCCAGTCCTTCGACGTGGGCGCCAAGGCGGCCGCGGAGGTCCGCCTCACGGTTCGCTCCGTCTACCTGGCGGCGACGCCCAGCGCTCCGGTTGCGATCACGGAGATCGAGTTCTTCGGCAAACGGCAGGCAGCGTCGTCGGCCGTGCCTTGATCGCGGGTCACCCTCGCGCGCCCGTCGCCACCCCGAGCTCGGCCAGCATGCGGGCGTAGCCCGAGCGAGCGCTCGTCGCGGCCGCCTGGTCGCCAGCCCGCTCGCGCGCCTCGACGAGGAGCCGCCACAGCGGGTCCTGGTACGGATCGACCGCCAGGCCGGCAGCGCAGGCTTCGGCGGCCCCGGTCGGATCACGTTCCACGAGGAGCCCGGCGATGGCGCGCGCGGCCTCGACCACCTCGGCGCGCGCTCGGTCGCGTCGCGCGGCCGCCCATTCGGCCGGTCCGTCCTCGGGCAGGAGATCGCCGCCATAGGCCGCGAGGACCGCGCGACAGAGCCCGAGGGCGACGCTGGGTGGCGCGGCGGATCGGGCCCGCTGTGCCTCCGCAACGGCTGCCTCGAAGACCGCCAGGTCGATGCGCGACCCGGCCGGGAGGGCCAGGCGGTATGCCTCACCATCGCGCACGAGCAGCTCGCCGGCGCCTCCTTCGGCGTGGAGTGCGAGCTCGCGGCGCATCGCCGAGAGGGCGACATGAAGGCTCTTCGCGCCGGCGTCGCCGTCGGCCTCGGGCCAGAACGTCTCCTGGAGCACCTCCCGGTGCACCGGCCGTCCCTCGTTGAGGGCCAGGAAGCGGAGCACCGCGCGCGGACGCGGCTTCAGACCGGATAGATCGATGGGCCGCCCGTTGATCGACAGCGAGAATGACCCGAAGAGGCGCACCTCGGCCGGCCACGTCGGCGTGGCGCTCTGCCCGGAGGCAGGGTCGCCATCCCCGGGCGCCGGGTGGGCGGGTCGCCGTCCCGGCAGCACCAGCCCGGCCTCGTCGAGGACTGCGTCCGCCGCCGAGCGCAGCTCGTGGGCGCCATTCGGGTCGAGGTGGGCCAGCGCCCGGTGCGCCATGGCCTGGGCGACGGCAACGCCGGTCGAGCGGGCGACGGCTTCCGCTGCGAGCGCCGTCTCCCTGGCATCCGGGGCGCCGGCCCGAACCATGGCAAGCGCGGTGAGGCCCCTGGCCCAGGCTTCAAGCGTCCCGGCTCCCAGGACGCGGAACCGTGTCGCCGCCGACTCCAGTGGCTCCAGCGCAGCCTCCGGGTCGGCCAGGGACGACCATCCCTCCGCCAGCGCGGCCAGTCCTTCGCCCCATCGGTCCTCCTCGCGTGCCGCCACCTCGCGGACGGCGGTCGCGTCCGAGCGGGCGTACTCGGCGCCGGCAGGCGACGCCGCGATCGCGAGAGCAGCGCGGCCGACCCGGGCCAGCCAGCCCAGGCCCAGGCGTTCCGCCGCTGCCACGGCTCGCTCCGTCTCCACGACAGCTCGGGCGTCATCTCCCAGGAGTCCGGCGACTCCGGCCCCGAGCGCCGCCGCCGCTCCCAGGGCGGGTCCGGCGGCCTCGTCGTCGGCGGCGCGCCGCAGGAGGCGGCGCGCGTCGGCGATGCGGCCGCCGAGCAGCGCGCCGAGGCCTGCGGCCAGGCCGGCTCCCGGATCGCCCGCGTGCGACGTCCGGGGCTGGAGAGGATCGTGCGCCACCGCGGAGCGCACGGTGCCGCTCCAGTCCGGCCCCGGCGCCGGGAGCGGGTCGAGCCACGCGGAGATTGCGAGACGCTCCCGGCGGCACGTCGCACCGGCCTCGCCCGAGCCGAGGAGCGCCTCGGCTCGCCCGTACGCGTCCACGGCCTGCGCCCACCGGCCCTCCGCACGGTGGCGGCGCGCGGTCGCCAGGATGAGCCACGGATCCTGGACCAGCAACGCCGGGGGAAGGGTGTCCATCCAGGCGCCCTGGCCCGCCGCAAGGCGCTCTCCGTGATTGTTGAGGAGCCGGTCGACCGCGGCCCACTCCTCCGCGCGGCTGAACGCGGCGACCGCCTCGGCGATCGCGCCGTCGGCCTCCAGCAGCTCGCCCGCTCGAGAGGCGCGCGCTCGGGCGCTGGTCTCGCCGACCAGCTCGACGAGCATCCCCTCGAGGTGGCTCCGAAGGACCTCGTGGTAGCGGTACGTGCCCTCGTCGTCGACCGCAACCGTGAAGACGCTGCGCCGCTCCAGCTCCTCGAGGAGCTCCCGGCTGCCGTGGCGGCCCAGCAGGCGGTCGCAGAGGGGGCCGGTGAGGCGGCGCAGGACACAGGTCCCGACGAGGAACTCGCGGAGGTCCTGGGGCAGCTCGGACACGACGTTGGTGGCGAGGTACTCGCGCATGAGTCTCGAGCTCGCCCCGAGGCTGGCGAGGAGGCGCTGGCGCTCCCCGACAGGCTTGCCCCTCGTGGCGAGGTGGAAGAGCTGGAGGCCTGCCGCCCACCCCTCGGTGCGGCGCGCAAGGCGCGCCAGCTCGTCGGGGCGGAGCGCCTCGCCGTAGAAGTCGCGGAAGAGACGTTCCACCTCCCACGACCGGAAGCGGAGGTCGTCGCCCGTCAGCTCCAGGAGCTCGCCGGAGACCCGCCGCCGCGAGAGGTTGAACGACGGCAGCACCCGCGTCCCGGCGACGACCGCCAGGGACGGGGGTGCGTACTCCAGGAACCGCTCGATGGCTGCCTCCGCGGCCGTACCGGTAAGAGCGTGGAGGTCGTCGATCACGAGGAGCAGGCGCGGTTCGGGCCGCGTGTTCAGCTCGGCGGCCGCTTCCTCCACGGTGCGCCACCCACCTGCCAGCCCCGGGAGGGCCTCGCGGAAGGCCGCCGCCAGGTGGGCCGCGAGGGCGGCCGGCGACCCGTCGACGCTCTCGGCGCGATACCAGGCGACGGGGGCAACACCAAGGCCGGCCCATGCCGCGAGGAGTGTCGTCTTGCCCGACCCTGCCGGGGCGACGACCAGGGTCAGGCGATGCAGCCACAGCTGGGGCCCAAGCTGGTCGAGCCGTTCGCGCGCCACCCCGCGGACGCGCGGGGCACGCACCTTCGCCTGCATCACGCCCGGCGCGGCGATGCCCGTGCCCCGGTCACCCGTCCGGCGCCCCTCCGCCGGTCGCGTCCCCATGTGGCGCTCCGGAACCCCCCCCTAGATCCGCCTGCGGCAGCCTGCCCCGACGGACCTGCATTCTCGCCCGTCCGGGCACGCAGGTCCAGCGCTTTATCCACACATCAGGCCGGTCCCCGTACCTTCGTGTGGTGCGTGCCGGCAGCGATCAGGGTGAGCTCGGGATGCTCGTCAGCCGGGAAGGCGCCCTAACCCGGGTGCGATCGGAGCCCTCGCAGGCGCTCCAACAGCGCCTCGGGGTGGGCGTCGTGGACGCTGGCGTCCTCCATCAGGCGGTCCGGGCGGTGCGAGACGGCCACGAACTCGCGCTCGAACGCGGTTCGATCGGCCGAGGGACCCATGATCAGCACCGGCGCCCGGTCACCAAGCTCGTGGAGGATCCTGACGTGGAAGGAGGGAGCGTCCGCGCGATGGCTTCGGCGCTGGACGCGCGCGATCTCGTCCCGGCCGTCGGGCCGGGTCCGGGCGATGACCGCCTCAGAAGCGGCCAGGAGCACGATCGCGGCCCCCAGCGATCCGTGCGGCATCGTGGACGGAGTGGGGCCCGTCGCGCCCGGGCTCGTCGTCCGCTCGCCGGGACTCGGCGCGTGGTCGACGCCGGGGACGGGCGCCGCGGGCGGATGACTTGTTCGGCCGTGCATCGGGACACCTCCAGGCCGTCATCGTGCGCGACCACGACGCTCCGCTCGACGGCCGTTCGGATCGGATCCCGCCGCCGAAGGTCACCGGAACCGGGCGCGCCCGAGTACCGTCAGGGGGCCATGCACGATCGTCTGCCTCGTCGTGTCCCGTCGCTTCGCCTGCCGGGTGCCGTCCTGGCGGTGGCCCTTCTCGTCGGCGCGTGCGCCGCCGCCGGGAGTCCCACAGCCTCGCCGCCCCAGTCTCCCGTGCCCTCGTCGACGCCGGGCGCGGCCCTGGGCCGGGAGGCGGCCGTCGCGAAGGTCCTGGGGCAGGACCCCCGGTTCCAGGGCATCGGCCCGCTGGACCCCAACCTCATCGGCCAGTCGGCCTGGTACGAGGTCTCTCCCGCCACGGTCGGGTGGCGGGTCGTGATCACGAAGGGGTGGGGCGACTGCCAGGCCGGCTGCATCAGCCGTCACACCTGGACCTACGACGTCGATCCGTCCGGGGTGGTCACCCTGGTGGCAGAGGGCGGCGATCCGCTGCCCGACGGCACCGGCGGTGTGCCGCCAAGCCCGCCCGTGGCCGTCCCCGCCGAGGGCGGACCCTGGATCGCCGGCCGCGCCCTGGCGGGCCCGACCTGCCCGGTCCTCCGGAACCCGCCCGACCCGGCCTGCGCGGAGCGCCCGGTTGCGGGCGCCCTCGTGATCGTTCGGCGCGGAGATGGCAGCCCAGTCAGCCAGGCGACGACGAACCCGGACGGGACGTACCTGATCGCCGTCCCCGGCGGCGGCGCGTACACCGTCGAGGCGCAGCCGGTGGAGGGGCTCATGGGGACGCCGGCGCCCATCTCGCTGGTCGTCCCGGACGGCGCGGCCGCGTGGGCCGTCGCCGATCTCGCGTACGACACCGGGATCCGGTAGGGGGTTCGGCGGAGGCGCGGCACTGGCGGACCCGGGCCCGGGCGGCGGACCAGGGCACGGTCGAGTTGCAGCATGCTTCCTGCTACCCTCCCGGCGATGCACGCCCGACGGACCGCGACGGCGCCGGTCCTTACCCTCCAGGCCGCCCTCCTCCTCCCCGGAGCTGGCGCCGCGCATTCGGAGCTCAGGGGGACGCCGGCGCCCGGCGAGCGTACGGCGGGCGCTCTCGTGCCCGAGCCGCGACATGCACGCCCCCCCGCGCCCGTGCTGCTGCGTGCGCTGGCGCTGCTGCTCCTCGCGCTCATCGTGACGGGAGCCTGCGGCGACCCGGGGAAGGCCGCGGCCGGGATCGTGATCTCGCTGGACGCCCCGGCCGGCGAGGTCGTCGGGTTCACCCTGCGCACCCAGCAGGGGGAGTCGATCCCGTTCGTCATCGGGACGCTCGAGGTCGACGGCACCGCGTTCGCGGCCTCGCACCTCGCCGAGCACGCCGTCACCCTCCAGCCGATCGCGGTCGGGTATCGAGTGCAGGACGGCGTCAACGTGGTCCACCGGATGGTCGACGCTCCGTGGGCGGCCCCGTCGCCATGATGGCGCGGCCCGCCCCATGGACCGCCTGTCTGGCGGGTTCGGCCGCGGTCGTCGGGCTCGCGGTCTTCGTCCCGCCGGTGCGGCGACGAGCCACCAGCCGGCCGGCATCGCCCTGGTCGCCGGGCAAGTGGATCGTGTCAACGACGCCGGCGGGATAGACTCGACAACGATGGCACTGGTCACGACGCAGGCGCTCTCCTTCCGCTATCCGGGCGCCGGAGGCGGCGTGCTGGCGCTCGACGACCTCAGCGTCGACATCGAGCCGGGGATCGTGGGGCTCGTCGGGGCCAACGGGGCCGGCAAGAGCACCCTCCTGCGGATCCTCCTCGGCCTCCTGGTGCCAACCGCCGGCGCGGCGACGGTGTTCGGCATGGACGTCCGGACGAACGGATCCCGGATCCGGGAGCAGGTGGGGTACATGCCGGAGCACGACGTGCTCCCCCCGGACGTCTCGGCGACCGACCTCGTGACGCACCTCGCCGAGATGTCAGGGCTGCCGCGCGCGGAGGCCCGCGAGCGAGCTGCCGAGGTCTTCCGCCACGTCGGGCTGTTCGAGGAGCGCTATCGGCCCATCGGGGGCTACTCCACCGGGATGAAGCAGCGCGTGAAGCTCGCCCAGGCCCTGGTCCACGACCCGCGGCTGCTCCTCCTGGACGAGCCGACGAACGGCCTCGACCCGGCCGGCCGGGACGAGATGCTGGAGCTCGTGCGCCGAACCGGCACGGAGTTCGGGATGGCCGTCATCGTGAGCTCGCACCTGCTGGGTGAGATCGAGCGGGTCTGCGACCACGTGGTCGCGATCGACGCCGGCCGCCTGCTCCAGGACGCGCCGCTCGCCAGCTTCACCTCGCGGACGGGGACTCTGATCGTCGAGCTGGACGAGGGCGCCGGCGACGTGGTTGCCGACCTGGTGGCGGCGGGCGTGGCGGCGCGTCAGGATGGGCCCCGGCGGGTGCTGGTCCCGGTGACGGACGAGCGGCCCTTCGACCTGGTGCGGGACGCCATCGCGACGCGCGGGCTGGCGTTGACCCGCCTGGAGCCGGCGCGCCACCGGGTCGAGGACCTCTTCCGCGACACGCTGCTCGATGGAGGTCCGCGTGGCGACGCCGCCTGACGTCCTCGCGGGCTCTGCCACGGGGAGCATCTACGACCTCGGATACCGGCGCTACGATGGCCCGCGCCTGGGCCGGCGGCACGCCGTGGGGGCGCTCTTCGTGCACGGCCTCCGCGCCGTCTTCGGCCTGGGACGCAGCGGCCGGGCCAAGGTAGCGCCACTGATCCTCGGGGGGCTCATCGCGCTCCCGGCCGTCGTGAGCGTCGGGTTCGGCGCGCTGATCGGCGGCGCAGGGGGGCCCGGCGGCGGCGCGGAGGACCTGAACCCGATCACGCTCGAGGGCTACCTTTCCTTCATCCAGCCGCTCCTGGTCTTCTTCGTCGCCGCGCAGGGGCCGGAGCTCCTCGTCCGCGACCAGCGCCACCGGGTCCTGACGCTCTACTTCAGCCGCGCCCTGGAGCGGACCGACTACGTGCTGGCCAAGTACCTGGCCCTTCTCTGCGCCACCGCCCTGGTGCTCGCCGTCCCGCAGGTCATCCTGCTGCTGGGGACGCTCTTCGCCACGCCCAGCTTCACCGACGGGCTCGGCGAGGCGGTCCCGAAGCTCTGGCCGGCCGTGGGCCGGACGATCGTGATCTCGGCGCTGCTCGCGGGGGTTGGCCTCGTCGCCAGCGCGTTCACGGTTCGCCGTTCGTTCGCCGCCGGGGCGATCATCGCCGTCTTCCTCGTCTCCAGCGGCGTGGTCACCGTCCTGGTCAATCGGGTCGGGCTCGATGGGCCGGTGTCCCTCATCGCGCTCGCCGATCCCTTTGCCCTGATGGACGGCGTCTCCGCGCTCCTGTTCGGGGTCGATCCGACCACGCCGGCAATCGTCAAGACCAATCTCCCGGTCTGGCTGTTCGCGGCCACGGCCGTCGGCGTGTCGCTCGGCTGCCTCGGCGTGCTCGTGCTGCGCTACCGGCGGATCGCGGCATGACCGGGACCATGGGCTCCAGCGCCCCGCTGCCGGCGCCCTCGCGCGTCGAGCTGGCCGACGTCTCGCGCTGGTACGGCAACGTCGTCGCCGTCAACGGCGTCACCTTCTCGCTGGGGGCCGGCGTCACCGGCCTGCTGGGCCCCAACGGCGCCGGCAAGTCGACGCTGCTGCACATGATCGCGGGCCTGCTGCACCCGTCCGCGGGCGCCGTCACCGTGGACGGCCGTCCGACGTATGGCGACCCCGCGGTCTTCCGGCGTGTCGGCCTGGTGCCGGAGCGGGAAGCGGTCTTCGGGTTCCTCACCGGGCGCGAGTTCATCCGCCTCAACGCCGACCTGCAGGGGCTGCGATCGCCGGCCGAGGCGGTCGACCGGGCCCTCGCGACGGTCGACCTGGAGGCGGCAGCCGATCGCTCGCTCGCGACCTACTCCAAGGGGATGCGCCAGCGCGCCAAGGTGGCCGCGGCGCTCGTGCACGGCCCATCCGTGCTCGTGCTCGATGAGCCGTTCAACGGCATGGACCCGCGCCAGCGGCTCCACATGATGGATCTCCTGCGCGACCTCGCGGGGGCCGGCCGGACGATCCTCTTCTCCTCGCACATCCTGGAGGAGGTGGAACGCGTCGCGGAGCGGGTCCTCGTCGTGGTCGCCGGTCGCCTCGCGGCCTCGGGCGACTTCCGCGAGATCCGGCGCCTGATGACCGATCGCCCCCACGCGTTCCGCCTGCGCACGTCGGACGACCGGGCACTCGCCGCGGCCGTCGTGGCCCGCCCGACCGTCGCCGGCGTCGCTCTCGAGGATGGGCGCCTGGTCGTTCGAGCGGAGGACTACGCGGCCTTCACCAGTGAGCTGGCGGGGATCGCGCGTGCCCAGGGGATCTCGATCTACGAGCTGATCCCTGCCGATGAGTCGCTGGAGTCCGTGTTCTCCTACCTGGTGCGCCCGTGAGCGGGATGGCGGCGCCGCCGCCTCCCGACGCCGTGCGCGCCGGGCCCGCCGCCCCGGCGAACGCCCGCTTGCAGCATCCTGCCGCGCTGGGGCCGCTGGTGCGCCTGACGGCCCGCGGGCTGCTGGGGCGTCGCCGGTCGCTTGGCGTCGTCGTCCTGGCGGCCGCGCCGGTGTTCGTGGCGGCGATCCTCGCGATCGCGGGCGGCCTCGGCGATGCGGAGACCCTGGGCTACGCCGTCTTCTCCGGTATCACCCTGGGCCTTGTCGTCCCGCTGGCTGCCCTGATCCTGGGCACGGCGGCCCTGGGAACGCCGATCGACGACGGCACGATCGTGTACCTCCTGGTCAAGCCCGTCCCGCGCCGCACGGTGGTCCTCGCGGCCATGCTGGTGGCGGGGGCAGCCAGCGCCGCGCTCACGGGCGCCGCGACGCTCCTCTCCGGGCTGCTCATCCTCGGCACGTCGTCACCGGGGCTGCTCGCCGGCATGGTCGCGGGGGCTCTCCTGGCCTCCGTGCTCTACGTCGTCGTGTTCGTGACGCTCTCCGTCTACACCGGCCGCGCCCTCGTCGTGGGCCTTGGGTATGTCCTCGTCTGGGAGGGTCTCGTCACGGGCCTCCTCGCCGGAACCCGGATCCTGTCGATCCGGGAGTACGCCCTGGCCGTCGTGTCGGCCTTCGGAGGTGACGCCGCCGGGGCCCCCGGGAGTGAGGGCGTGGACCTGGCGGTGGCCGCTGTGCTCTCCGTCGTCGTGCTCGTCGTCGCCTTCGTCCTTGGGGCTCGCCGCCTGGCGCAATTCGAGGTCAGCGAGACAGGCTGACCCGGCCGCAGGACGCCCCGTGGGAGGCGGCCCACGCGTCGGCGCAGTCCGCTGCCGGCGGCCCATGCGGCGACGTCACGGCACTCGTACAATCGGCCGCGATGCCCGATCCACGGATCCGACGCACACGAAGCCGCGCCGCCCGGCAAGGACACCCACCGATGGAGGGTGCGCCCGACGGATCGGCCGCGACCGCGGGTGAGCCGTCGCCATCGCCCGAGGCGGAGCGGGCGCTCGAGCCGGCTGCACCTGCCGACGCCGAGGCGACCGACGTGGTCGCCGATCTCTTGCAGCCCGCTGACGCCGCATCCGCCGAAGCGGAGGCCGCCACACTGGCCGCCGACGACGTGGCAGGCGACATTGTCGCGGCCGAAGATGGCGCTGCTGCGCCCGCGGCTGACGCCGAGGCGGCCGAGCCCGCCGCTGAGGACGCTGGCGAGCCCGCCGCCGCTGGTGAGGAGCCTGCCGGCTGGTTCCGCGAGGAACCGCTCGACGAGGGCGCGGAGGAACCGGTCACGGCGTTGTCGGCTGACGACGAGGCAGCGCCGGCAGGTGACGAGGCGGCCGCGCTGGCCACGCTCGGGGTGCTTGCCGCGGATGAACCGGGCGAGTCGGCGGAGGCCCGTGCCGAACCACCCGACGAATCCGACGCCGACGTCCTCGAGGGTTCCGGCGAGGACGAGCCCGTCGTGCGGGACCGCGACCGCCCGGCCGTGACGCCCGAGCCCGATGGCGAGCCGCGGCGTGGTGGCCGACGTGCGCGCGGCGTGCTCCTCGGGATCGTGACGATCGCGGCCGTGGCCGCGGTCGGGTTCGTTGCCGGCCTGATGCTGCCGACCATCCTCCCGGGCCCCGGCGTCGACACGACACCGCCGCCGTCGATCGTCCCGAGCGAGGCCCCGACGGACACGCCCGCGCCGACCGCCACGGCCGAACCCACGCCGACCCCTGCACCGACCCCGACGCCCGCTCCAACCGCGACGCCGGCACCCACCCAGGTGACCTACGTGGTGAAGCCCGGTGACCAGCTCGCCCGCATCGCCGCCCGCTACGGGGTGACGGTCGCCGCGATCCAGAAGGCCAACAACATCAAGAACCCGAACCTGATCAAGGTGGGCCAGAAGCTCATCATCCCGCTCCCGAAGGCGACCCCGAAGCCCACGCCAAAGCCGTAGCCCGGCTGTCGGGCGAGGCCTGCGAAGGGGCGGCGTGGGCTGGCCCGGCCTGCCGCCAACCCGGCGTCGACCCCGGCATCGCGAGGGATGCGCCAGACCCGGACCTGGCCGACCGGCCGGCCCTCAGGGTCGCTCGAGCCCGTGGGCCTCCAGGAACGCGTCGTCCCCCAGGATCTCCGCCGTGGGCCCATCGCCGACGATCTCGCCGCCATCCATGACGACGATCCGCGGGAAGACCTCCGCGACAAGGCGCATGTCGTGCGTGGAGACCAGCATGGTCTGGTCGAGCGACCGCAGGAGCCTGATCAGCTCGCGGCGGCCGCGCGGATCCAGGCCGGCGGACGGCTCGTCGAAGACGAGGACGGACGGGTCCATCGAGAGGACCGTCGCAAGCGCCACCCGCTTCCGCTGGCCGAGCGACAGGCGATGGGGCAGGCGCCGCTCGAACCCGCTCATGCCCACGGCCGCCAGCGCCCGTTCCACGCGGTCGTGGATCTCCGCCTCCGGCACGCCCATGTGAAGCGGCCCGAAGGCCACGTCCTCGAAGACGGTGGGGCTGAAGAGCTGGTCGTCCGGGTCCTGGAAGACGAGGCCGACCTCGGCGCGGATCCGCTTCACGCTCTTCCGGTCGACGAGCACCCCGCCGATCCGCACGCGAGCCGTGGGTGGGGGCGTTGATCCCGTTGAGGTGGAGCATCAGGGTGCTCTTGCCGGCGCCGTTCGGGCCCACCAGCGCGACCTTCTCGCCGCGCCCGATCCGCAGGTGGACGCCCCGCAGGGCCTCGAAGCCGTCCGGGTAGGCGAAGTGCAGGTGCTCCAGCTCCACCCAGCGGGCAGCGACGTCGTCGGCCTGGGTCGCTTCGCTGGCCGCGTCGCCGGGTCGAGCTCCGGCCGCGCTTGCGTCCTGCGCAGCGTGGAGCTCGTCGGCCGGATGCTCGTGCACGTGGAGGTGCGCGTGCGGGGGCGCGTCCTCGTGAGCATGCTCGTGAGGGTGAGGATGGACGTGCGGGTCGGGCGGGGCGTTCGCGCAGGCTCGGGCGCGGCGGGGATCACGTCGCGAGAGGCTCCGTTCATGGGCGGGGGAGGATCAGCTGGCCGGCGACGACGAAGGCGACGATCGCCGCGGCGACGATCGCGAACGCCGTCCAGTCCGTGGCGGTCAGGGCCCGGCCGCCCATCGAGCGGAACTCGCCGTCGAAGCCCCGCGCCTGCATGGCGGCATAGACACGTTCGCTGCGCTCGTACGAACGGATGAACAGCGAGCCGACCATGCCGCCGACCACCCCGGCCCGCCAGCGGATGCTGCCGCCGCCCCGGCCCGCAACCACCGCGGAACGGCTCTGGCGCGCGCGGTTCAGGCGTCCCGCCTCCTCGGAGAGCACCGCCAGGTAGCGGTACATGAACCCGATGATCGCGACCAGGAGGCGCGGCAGGTGAAGGCGCCGGAGCGCCTCGACGAGGTCGGGAAACGGGGTCGTGAACGACAGCAGGAGGGCCGCCTGCACGCTGACCCAGCTCTTGAGGGCGATCGTCGCGAACTCGCGCAGGCCCTGCTCGCTGATCGTCAGCACGAGCGGCCCGATCTCGATCGTCGCCAGCGGGTCGCCCGGGCGGGTGAAGATGAGGGGGAGCGCGGCCAGCATGAACGGCAGGGCGAAGAACGCCGAGCGGGTGAGGCGCAGGGGCCCGAGGCGGGCGAGCGTCGAGAGGCCGACGAGGGCGAGCCAGGCGATCCCGAGAGCCGCGAACGACCCGACCGGAAGCAGGCTGACCGAGACGATGAAGGCGACGGTCAGGATGAACTTCAGGCGGGCGTCGACGTGGTGGACGATGCTGTCGCGGGCGAGATAGCGGTCGAGGTTCAGGTCAGGCCGCCGTGTCCTTTCGCCGGCGGGCCAGCAGGCGCCCGAGCAGGAACACCAGCAGGAAGACGATGGCGATCCCGACGATGCCCGGCGATGATCGTCGGAGACCGTGCCGTCGAGGCCGGGGATGGTGTAGTCCGGGAGGATCTGGAAGCCCGGCTCCTTGCCGACGTCCTCGAAGCCCTGCTGGATGGCGACGGAGTCCAGGCCGTCCGGGTCGCCGCGAGGCGAAGGCGGCGCGCAAGGATCGCGATCACGCCGGCGATCGCCAGTCCGACCACCCACCAGTAGCGGGCGAGGAGGCCCTCGGGCGGCCGACGGGCCTGCTCCGGAGGGACGTGGCGGGAGAGCGGTCGCTCATCTCGTGCCTCTCGCTCAGGCGGGGGCGGCGGAGCCGATCCGCGCGTCGCGCAGCTCCAGCAGGTCGGGCCGCGTCACCTGGATGAAGGCCAGGGCGGCCATCGTGACGAGCGCCTCGCCGATCCCGATGAGGACGTGGATGCCCAGCCATCGCCGCCAGGGCGACGACGAGCGTCGGTCGTCCCGGAGATGCCCAGCTCGAGCGCCATGCAGCGCGCGACCCGGCCACGACCGACAGCCACGCGGCGATCCCGGCCGCGGGGATGCGTGCCCGCGTGCTCGCCGCCGAAGACCGCCGCACAGCGCGCGGTAGACGGCGTAGCCGCCCATCGTCCCGACGACGCCCATGTTGAAGATGTTGGCGCCCATCACCACGAGGCCGCCGTCCTGGAAGACGAGGCCCTGAACGGCGATGACAGCGGCCATCACGAGGGTGCCGGCCCATGGACCCGAGCAGGACCGCGGCGAGGACGCCGCCGAGGAGGTGGCCGGACGTCCCGCCGATCGACCTGGAAGTTGAACATCTGGGCCGCGAAGATGAAGGCCGCCGTGACGCCCATCAGCGGGATGGCGCGCTCGTCGAAGGTCTCGTTGGTCTTCTTCACGGAGACGCGCGATGGCCACGCAGCTGGTGAGCACCCACATGAGCGACCGCGATCGGCAGCGACAGGAAGCCGTCCGGGCGCATGCATCTCGAGCGGTCCCGGGCCACCCGGCTCGGCGATGGACTCCGGCGATCGACGCGAACATCGGCATCTCTCCCTCGCGGCTGGCGGCCGGCACTCGCCCGGCCGGCGGCCGCTGGCCGATTGTAGATGCGTCGTGTTTCTGTATGCAACATGTTGCAGCAGCGCGGCGGAGCGCCGGCGCCGCCTATACTTCCGTTCCATGAGCCATTCCGGATTGCCCGCCCCCGCGCGCCGCGACGATGCCCAGATCTGGGAGACCGTCCGCGAGCGCCTCCACGACCGCGGGCTGCGCTGGACGCCCCAGCGCCGGGCGCTCGTGACGGTGCTCTCCGAGACCGCACGGGCACGTCACCGGCGCCGAGCTCGTCGAGCGCTGCCGCCAGCGCGATCCGGCGACCATCCCGTCCACGGTCTACCGCACGCTCGACGTCCTGGAGGAGCTCGGGATCGTCCGCCACGGCCACGGGCCGAACGGGCAGGAGGAGTACCACGTCCTGCCGGACGCCGTCCACGGCCATCTCCACTGCAGCCGGTGTGGCGGCTGCTGGGAGATCAGCGCCGACGAGGCGTCGTCGATCGTCCGATCGCTCGACGCCGAGCGCGGGTTCGAGGTGGACCTGTCCCACGTCACGATCGTCGGTCGCTGCCGCTCCTGCCGCTGACACGCGCGTTCGCTGGCCGCGCCGCCGCTCCTGCGGCTGACGCGACCGGTTGCGGCTGAGCGGGGGCGATCGATGCGCCATCATGGCGACATGCACGACGGTCTCCGGCTCGCCCATCTGCCGACCCCGCTCGAACCCGCCGATCGGCTCGGTGCGACCCTCGGCCTGGCCGCGGGGCGCCTGTGGGTCAAGCGCGATGACTGCACGGGGCTGGCGACCGGCGGCAACAAGGCCAGGAAGCTCGACCTGCTCGTCGCTGCTGCGCTCGCGGCCGGCGCCGACGTGCTCGTGTCGGGGGGTGGCCTCCAGAGCAACCACGCGCGGACGACGGCGGCCGCCGCGTCACGGGCCGGCCTCGACTGCGTCCTCGCCTTCAACGCTGCGCCTCCCGACCGGCTGGAGGCGAACCAGGTGCTCGACGTTCTGCTGGGTGCGGAACGTCGCTTCCTCGGCCCGATCGGGATGGACGAGCTCAATCCGGCCCTCGACCGGATCGCCGACGAGCTTCGCCGGGCCGGCCGCCGGCCGTACGTGATTCCCATCGGCGGCTCGTCACCGCTCGGCGCGAGCGCGTATGTCGCGGCGGCCGACGAGATCGTCGCGGACCTGGGTCACGACGACGCGCTGGTGGTCACCGCGACGGGCTCGGGCGGCACGCACGCAGGGCTCGCGGCTCGCCTGGGTCACGACCGGGTCATGGGGGTCGACGTCGGCGCGATCGCCGATCCGGCCGCGACCGTCCGGGCCCTCGCCGTCGACGTGGCCGCGCTCGTCCGCCTGCCGCGGCCCTCGGGCGAGCCGTGGCTGGTGCGAGACCAGGTCGGGGAGCGATACGGCGCGCCGACCACGGCATGTCGCGCGGCACTGCAGCTTGCGGCGCGCCGCGAGGGCCTGCTGTTGGACCCGGTCTACTCCGGGAAGGCGCTGGCCGGACTGGTGGCGCTGCCCCCCGACTCCGTGCCGCACCGGGCGATCGTCTTCGTCGCGACCGGCGGGACGCCGGCCCTGTTCGCCTCGCGCTACGAGGCATGGCTGGCGGCAGGGGATGACGCGGCGCCGGCGCTGACTCCCGCCGCGATGGGCATCAGGGGCCGCCTGACCCCCGCCCGGGAGGCGAGTCCGGGCGGGGGCACGACCCCGGAGCCGGGCGTCAACCCTCCGGCGTCGGCACCGCGAGGATGCTGAAGCCGCCGTCGACGTAGATGGTCTCGCCCGTGACCTGGCGGGAGAGGTCGCTGGCAAGCCAGACGGCCGTCCCCGCGACGTCCTCGATGGTGATGCTCGAGCGCAGCGGCGCCACCTCGCGGAAGGCGTCGTGCATCGTTCGGAAGCCGCGGATCCCGTGGGCGGCGAGTGTCCGGACCGGTCCGGCCGAGATGGCGTTGACCCGCACGCCCTCGGGCCCGAGGTCGGCCGCGAGGTAGCGGACGCATGCCTCGAGGGCCGCCTTCGCCACGCCCATCACGTTGTAGTGGGCGACGACCTTCTCGGCCCCGTAGTAGCTGAGCGTCAGGATGCTCGCGCCCGGGCGCAGGTGCGGGCGCGCTTCGCGGGCGATGGCCACCAGCGAGTAGGCGGAGACGTCAAGCGCCAGCGCGAAGCCGTCCCGTGAGGTGTCCACGAATTCGCCCTCGAGGTCCTCGCGGTTGGCGAAGGCGAGCGCGTGGACCAGGATGTCCAGGCCGCCCACCTCGGCGCCCCACCGGTCGAAGACCGCCTTGACGGCGACATCGTCGCGGACGTCGCAGGGCTCCACGAACGTGCTGCCGATGCTTGTCGCCAGCCGGGCCACCCGCTTCTCGATCAGGCTCTCCATCGAGCTGAACCCGACCGTCGCACCGTGCTCGTGCAGCGCCCTGGCGATCCCCCAGGCAATCGAGTGGTCGTTTGCCACCCCGAAGACCAGGGCGTTCTTGCCGTCGAGCAGCCCCATCGGATCCTCCCTCGGGCCGCGCGCGCGGGCCCCTCGGTGACATCGTACCGACCAAGCCGCCGGCGCGGGCGGAACCCGCGGGGCGCCCGGGGTACGATCCGCTCGTGGACGAGCGCGCGACAGACCGCCCAGCTGGCCCGGGGGAGGCGCCAGACTCGCTCACCGGGAAGCGCCGGTCGCGCCCGGTTCGCGCCATCTTCGTGGTCCTCGGGACGGTCTTCGTCGCGATCGCCGCCGTCGGGCTGGTCGTCCCCGTCCTGCCGACGACTCCCTTCGTCCTGCTCGCCGCTGCCTGCTACCTGCGCGCCTCGTCGACGCTTCACGACCGGCTGCTTCGGAGCCGCACCTTCGGGGCGACGATTGCCGCGTGGCAGGACCACCGGGCGATCCCGCCCCGGGCGAAGGCGATTGCCATCGCGATGGTCATCGCGACGTTCGCCATCTCGATCGTCTTCGTGGTCGAGCACCTCCCGATCCAGCTCGGTCTGGCCGTCGGCGGCGTCATCCTGGTGGCGTGGCTCGCCCGTCTCCCGTCGTGGAGCCCGGCCGCACCCGCCACGCCCGTGCAACCGGATTGATGGCTGCAGCTTCGCCCCCGCTCGCCGCCTCGACCGTCACCGCCCTCCGCGCCGCGCTCCGCGGCGTGCGTGCCCTCGTCCTGGACGCGGACGGCGTCCTCGTCATGCGGAGAGCCGCCCTTCCCGGGGTCCCTGAGGCGCTGGCCTGCCTGGACGAGCGCGAGATCCCCTACCGGGTGGCCACGAACATCTCGGCCGTGCACCGCGAGACCCTCGCGGCCCGGTTCGCCCGGATGGGCCTGGCGATCCCGCCGGAGCGGATCGTGACGGCGCTGTCAGCCACCGCGGACGATGTGCGCCGGAGGTATCCGGGCCGGCCCGTCTTCGTCATCACCCGCCCGGACGGGCTCCGCGAGTTCGGCGACCACCCGCTCCTCGCCCACGAGGACGCCGACGCGGAGGACGCCCGAGCGGCGGAGGACGCCCGAGCGGCGGAGGGCGCCCGAGCGGCGGCCGTGATCTTCGGCGACGGCGCCGAGGACCTGAGCTACGAGAACCTCGACCGCGCCTTCCGGCTGGTCCGGGGCGGTGCGGAGCTCATCGCGATGCACCGCAACGGGTGGTGGTACACGGAGAAGGGGGAGACGATCGACACGGGCGCCTTCGTCGCCGCCATCGAGTACGCGAGCGGCGTCCGCGCCCGCCTCACCGGCAAGCCCGGGCCGCTGATGTTCCGCATGGCGTTCCGGGCCCTGGCGGCGGAGGTTGCCGCGGCCGGGGGCCCGCGGTTGCGCCGGGACGAGGTCGCCATGGTCGGCGACCACGCGCCGCAGGACATCCGCGGCGCCCACCGGGCCGGCCTCCGCGGCATCCTGGTCCTCTCGGGCCGGACCACGCTCGAGGAGGCGGGCGGACTGCGCGGCGCCGCGGCCCCGGAGGCGGTCGCCGCGACCCTTGGCGATGTCGTCGCCGCGCTCCGGTGACTCGCCGTGGGGAGGGCCAATCCTCCCGGAAAGAGGGCCTCCATTCACCACTAGACGCGGGCGATCGTGCCGCCTACCTTCGAACGCGACAACCGCATGCGAGGATGAGTGACTGATGGACGGCTGGACCGGGCAGATCCTCAGGGTCGACCTGACGAACAGGACGCACCGCGTGGAGACGTTCTCCCAGGAGTTCGCCGACACGTGGATCGGCGGCCGCGGCTTCGCCGTCAAGATCCTCTACGACGAGCTCGCCCCGGGCATCGATCCCCTCGGACCCGAGAACAAGCTGGTCGTGGCGGTCGGCCCCATCTCCGGCGTCCCCGCCCCCAACACCGGCAAGACGATCGTCGCCGCGAAGTCGCCCGCGACCGGCGGCTACGGCGACGGGAACCTGGGCACGCGCATGACGGACCAGCTCCGCAAGGCCGGCTACGACGCCCTGATCGTCGAGGGCCGCGCCGCGAGCCCGACGATGCTCGCCATCGACGATGACCGCGTCGAGTTCCTGCCGGCCGACGAGGTCTGGGGCAAGGGCACGATCGAGACGAACGAGTGGATCTACGCCCGGTACAGCAAGGGCGCCGGCGTCCTCAACATCGGCCAGGGCGGCGAGAACATGGTCCACTTTGCCGTCGTTCGCAGCCTGGAGGGGCGCTCCGGCGGCCGGCCGGGCATGGGCGCCGTCATGGGGTCCAAGCTCCTCAAGGCGATCGTGGTGACGGGCTCGAAGCCCATCCCACAGGCATTCCCCGCGAAGATGAAGGAGCTCGGCCGCGACGACCTGCGCGAGGTCCACCGCATCGACAAGGAGGCCGGCTGGTCCCTCCAGGGCACGACCGGCGTCCTGCCCTGGTGCAACGAGGTCGCGGCGCTCCCGGTCCACAACTTCCGGGGCACGCACCACCCGGATGCCTGGATGGTCGACGGCGAGCGGGTGCACGCGGCGCGGGTTGCCACCTACGGCTGCCCCAACTGCACGATGCGCTGCGGCATCGCCGTCCTGGACGACGAGGGTCGCGAGGCCGAGGTCGACTACGAGAACATCGGCCTGCTGGGGCCGAACCTCGACCTGTACAACCTCGCCGAGGTCGGCGCGCTCAACTACCTGTGCGACGACTATGGCCTCGACACGATCTCGGCCGGCGGCGTTCTCGGCTTCTACGCGGACGCCGTCGAGCGCGGGGATGCCCCGGGCGAGCCGCTCTTCGGCGACATCACGGCGTTCAAGAAGCTCCTGGGCCAGATCGCCCACCGCGAGGGTGAGATCGGCAGCATCCTGGCCGACGGGACGCTGCCCGCCGCCCGCGCCTTCGGCCACGGGTCGGAGGCCTATGCCATGCAGGTCAAGGGCCTGGAGATCTCGGCCTACAACTGCAAGTTCATCCCGGGGATGGCCCTCGCCTTCGGCGTGAGCCCGATCGGCGCGCACCACAAGGAGTCCTGGATCATCACCTACGAGGTGAACCAGACGCCGCGCGAGTCCTACGGGCGCGACAAGGCCCAGAAGATCGTCGACCTGCAGCGCATCCGGGGCGGCCTGTTCGAGTCGATCATCACCTGCCGCTTCCCGTGGGTGGAGGTCGGCTGGGGCGTGGAGCACTACCCGACGTACTTCAACACGATCACCGGCAAGGACTGGAAGCTGGAGGACTTCTGGCCGATCTCCGACCGGATCTACGCGCTCATCAAGCTCTTCTGGCTGCGCGAGTTCCCCGAGACCGACCGCACCGCCGACTACCCGCCGGCCGCCTGGTTCGACCCGTCCAACGTCGACACGGACGGCCCCATCGAGGGCCGGCACCTGGAGTACGACAAGTACGACGCCATGCTCCAGCACTACTACGACATCCGGGGCTACGACACGCGCGGCGTGCCGACCCGCGCCACCCTGGAGAGCCTGGGGCTTGACGCGGAGATGGCGGCCGCGGAGGCGTACGCGACGCTCGGGTGACCATGAAGATCACGCTCAAGCTGGCCGGCGCGTTCGTCCACACCGTCGGGTTCAGCCAGAAGGAGTTGGACGTCGAGCCGGGTACCACGATCGGCGACATCCTCGTGACCGCCACAATCGATCGTGCGCGGCCCATGGTCATCGCCCGCAACGGGCACGGGGCAACCGAGGACGAGGAAGTGCAGGACGGGGACAGGATCCTCGTCTCGCCGATCTTCTCGGGGGGCTGAGCGCGTCACGCTGCGCCGGGCCGGCGTCGTCGCGCCGGGCCGATCGCCTCCGCCGCGCCGGCGTCGTCGCGCCGGGCCGAGCGCCTCCGCTGCGCCGGACAGAACGCGGCCGGACCGGTACGCTCAGGGTCGCTTCGCCGCGCCCGCGTCCCGTGCCAGAGGAAACCGATGACGAGTCCTGCTCCGCGCCTCAAGATCACCTACGCCACCCTGCGCAACGACAACGAGGAGCTCCACGCGCTCTACGACGCGGGGATCCAGCGAGCGCAGGCCAGGCTCGGCCGCCACCACCAGAACTGGATCGCCGGGGCGGGTCGGGACGGTGATGGCTCGTTCGAGCTCCGCTCGCCGATCGACCGCGACATCCTCGTCGGGACCTTCGCCCGGGGCTCGCGCGCGGACGTGAAGGACGCCGTCACCGCGGCGCGCGCCGCGCAGCCGGCCTGGCGCGCCGTCCCGTGGCGCGAGCGCCTCGCGCTCCTCCGGCGGGCCGGCGACCTGATCTCCGAACGCCAGATGGAGTACGGGGCCCTCATGGCCATGGAGGTCGGCAAGAGCCGCCTCGAGGCCCTCGGCGAGGTCGAGGAGTCGGCCGACCTCCTGCGCTACTACGCGGATGTCTACGAGCGCAACGACGGCTACGACCACGAGATGGACAACCTCGGCGACCCGAGGGTCCACACCCGCTCGATCCTGCGCCCGTACGGCGTCTTCGCGGTGATCAGTCCGTTCAACTTCCCGATGGCCCTGGCGGCCGGCCCGAGCGGGGCCGCCCTGATGGCCGGGAACGCCGTCGTCTTCAAGCCCGCGACCGTGAGCGCGATGAGCGGGGTCGTCCTGGCAGAGGTCTTCCGCGACGCAGGATTGCCCGGCGGGGTCTTCAACCTTGTCATGGGCCCGGGCGAGAGCGTCGGCCAGGAGATCCAGGAGAACCCCGGGATCGACGGGATCGTCTTCACGGGCTCGTACGAGGTCGGGATGACGCTGTTCCGTACCTTCTCCAGGCGCTGGCCAAAGCCGTGCATCGTCGAGATGGGCGGCAAGAACCCGGCCATCGTCACGGCAAGGGCGGACCTCGACGAGGCGGCCGACGGCATCGTCCGGAGCGCGTTCGGCTTCGGCGGCCAGAAGTGCTCCGCCAACAGCCGGGTCTACGTCGAGCGGCGCGTCCACGACGAGCTCGTGAGACTCCTCGTGGAGAAGACCGAGAAGATCGTGATCGGTGATCCGCTCGTCCGCACCAACTGGCTCGGCCCGGTGATCGACGAGCGTGCGGTCGAGCGCTACCTCGCCGCGGTCGCCGACGCGCGGCATGACGGCCGCGTCTTCATCGGCGGCGAGCGCCTGGCGGACGGCGACCTGGGCCGCGGCACGTTCGTGGAGCCCACGGTCGTGGGGCGCCTCCCGGCCGACCACCGCCTCTTCCAGGACGAGCTCTTCGTGCCCTTCACGGCGGTCCACGCCGTGGATTCGCTCGAGGAGGCGCTGGCCCTCGCCAATGACAGCACCTACGGGCTCACGGCCGGCGTGTACAGCGAGGACCCGTCCGAGGTCGACCGCTTCCTCGACGCGATCGAGGCGGGCGTCCTCTACGTGAACCGCGCTGCGGGCGCCACCACGGGCGCCTGGCCCGGCGTCCAGGCGTTCGGCGGCTGGAAGGGCTCCGGCTCCACGGGCAAGGCAGGCCTCAGCCTCTACTACCCGGGCCACTTCATGCGAGAGCAGAGCCACACGATCGTCGACTGACGGTCAGCGCGGACTGACTGTATTGGTCATGCCAGGCTGACACTTCCGACCATCCGCGCGCCTCCTGTCACCCGGAGACTGGTCCTGCCGAAGGTCACGGGCGAGGGTACCGTTCGGCTATACTCGCGCCTATCCAGACTGCATAATCTGTATGCGTCACCGCGCGTCGCGCCGGCGCCAAACAGCAGGAGGTTTCCGGGTGAGCTCGAAGCTCCGGGCAGGTCCCGTGCCGAACATCGTCACCGCGCTGCCGGGCCCCAGGGCCAGCGCCCACATCGAGTTCGACCACGCGTGGACCAGTCCCAGCCTCCCGCGGGCCTACCCGATCGTGCCCGTGCGTGGCGAAGGCTGCGCCGTCGAGGACATCGACGGCAACCTCTTCCTCGACTTCGCTGCCGGGATCGCGGTCAACTCCACGGGGCATGCCCACCCGCGCGTCAGCGCCGCGATCGCGAAGCAGGCTTCCGAGCTCATCCACTTCAGCGCTTCGGACTTCTACCTGCCCATCTACGCGCATGCGGCCGAGCGGCTGGCTCGCATCGCGCCGATGCGCGGGCCCAACCGCGTCTTCATCGGCAACTCCGGCGCAGAGGCGGTGGAGGCGGGGCTCAAGCTTGCCCGGTACCACACGCGACGACCCAACCTGATCGCCTTCCTCGGCGCATTCCATGGCCGGACCATGGGCGCCGTCAGCCTCACGGCCTCGAAGGCGAAGTACCACGCCCACTTCGGGCCGCTTCTCCCCGGCGTCTACCACGTCCCCTTCGGCAGCGCCGGCCTCGATGAGCTGGAGCAGCGCGTCTTTCGGCGGCTGATGCCGGCCGACGAGTTCGCGGCCGTCATCGTGGAGCCCATCCAGGGCGAGGGCGGCTACGTCGTTCCCGACGCCGCGTTCTTCCCGCGCCTGCGCGAGATCTGCGACCGGCACGGCATCCTCCTCATCGCCGACGAGGTCCAGTCGGGCGCAGGGCGGACCGGGAAGATGTGGGCCATCGAGCATTTCGACGTCGAGCCCGACATCCTGCTCACCGCGAAGGGGATCGCGTCCGGCATGCCGATCGGGGCGATGATCGCCAAGGCCGACGTCATGGACTGGACAACCGGGGCGCACGGGTCCACCTACGGCGGCAACCCCGTCGCGCTGGCCGCCATGATGGTGACGATCGACCTCCTCGAGGACGGGCTGATCGCGAATGCCGCGGAGCGCGGTGACCAGGGGCTGCGGGGCCTCCGCCCGTTGATCGAGCACTACCCGGACCTGGTCCGCGACGTCCGCGGCAAGGGCCTCATGATCGGGGTCCAGTTCGACTCCGGCGAGACCGCCGAAGCCGTCCAGATGCAGGCCTTCGCGCGGGGGCTGCTCGTCCTGGAGGCCGGCGACGACTGCGTCCGCATGTCACCCCCGCTCGTCGTTTCTGCCGCCGAGATGGCGACCGCGATCCGGATCTTCAGCGAGTCGATCGCCCACGTCGCCGGCCATCACGCGCAGGACGTCGACGAGGTGGAGGTCGCGAGTCGCGCGGGCATCATTCGCGAGGAATTCGGCACATCGATGTAACGCGGGCCGCCTGCTGACGTGGGCGGCCGGTCACCGTCACGGCAGGGGCCGGGCAACAGGGAGGGTGCGCGGGTGAGCTCCAAGGTCGCCACGATGCGCGACGCGGTGGCGGAGCTGGTCCGCGACGGCGACACCGTTGCCATCGAGGGCTTCACGCACCTCATCTCGTTCGCCGCCGGCCACGAGATCATCCGCCAGGGCCGGCGCGATCTCGTCCTGGCGCGCATGACGCCCGACGTCATCTACGATCAGATGATCGCGGCCGGGGTTGCCCGCAAGCTGATCTTCAGCTGGCTGGGGAACCCGGGCGTCGGAGGGCTCAACGCGATCCGCCGCGTCACCGAGGGGGCAGGGGCGACGCTGGAGCTGGAGGAGTACAGCCACTTCGGGATGGTGGCCCGCTACGCCGCCGGCGCGGCGAAGCTCCCCTTCATGCCGCTTCGCTCGTACTTCGAGACAGACCTCCCGACGGCGAACCCGCTGATCCGCCCGATCGAGAGCCCCTACGGCGACGGCACGGTCTACGCCGTCCCGCCGCTCCGCCCCGACGTCACGGTGATCCATGCCCAGCGCTCCGACGCCGCCGGCAACACCCAGGTCTGGGGGCTGCCGGGCTGCCAGAAGGAGGCCGCCTTCGCCGCCGATCGGGTGATCGTCGTCGTGGAGGAGCTCGTGGACGAGGCCGTCATCCGGGCGGACCCCAACCGGACGATCATCCCCGGCATCATCGTCGACGCCGTCGTGGTGGAGCCGTGGGGCGCCCACCCCTCGTACGTCCAGGGCCACTACGATCGGGACAACCGGTTCTACCGCGAGTGGGATCCCATCAGCCGCGATGCCGATGCCACCGAGGCCTGGCTCCGCGCCTGGGTGCATGACCTCGACGGACGAGGGGCCTATCTCGAGAAGCTGGGGGCGGACCGGCTCGCCTCGCTCCGCCCGTCCGGCCCTGCGCCGTCCGGGGTCGTCGACTACGGGGAGTACCGCTGATGGCCGGCCCGCGGCCCGCCGCGCCTGGCGGGAGTGCGCTGCCCGGCGAGGCGCCCGGCGACGTGGCGTCCGGGTTCACCAAGTCGGAGATGATGATCGTGGCCGCGGCCCGCGAGCTTGCCGGCCAGCGTGTCTGCTTCGTGGGCGTCGGGCTCCCGAACATCGCTGTGAACCTCGCCAAGCGGACGGTGGCCCCGGACATGGAGCTCGTCTACGAGGCCGGCGTCTTCGGGGCGCAGCCGGCGCGGCTGCC
This sequence comes from uncultured Chloroflexia bacterium, assembly GCA_963810065.1. Classification (GTDB taxonomy): domain Bacteria; phylum Chloroflexota; class Limnocylindria; order Limnocylindrales; family CSP1-4; genus CTSoil-043. The sequence goes on from CAWELX010000007.1 coordinate 963,766, forward strand.
GCTCTCGATCGGGGACCCGACCATCGTGACCGGCGCGACGGCCGTCGTGAGCATGTGGGAGCTCTTCGCCTACTACCTCCAGGGCGGCCTGGTGGATGTCGGCTTCCTGGGGGCGGCCCAGATCGACCGCTTCGGGAACATCAACACGACCGTCATCGGCGACTATGCCGCCCCGAAGACGCGCCTCCCGGGTTCCGGTGGCGCCTGCGAGATCGCCATCAACGCCCGCCAGATCTTCGTGATCATGCGCCAGTCTGCCCGTTCGTTCGTGGACACGATCGACTTCCGCACATCACCGGGTAACCTCGGCGGCGCCGAGAAGGCCGAGCGAATCCGCCGCGAGCAGGGCTGGCTGGGCCGCGGCCCGTCGGTCGTCGTGACCGACCTCGGGATCTGGCACTTCGACGAGGAAGGCGAGATGCGCCTCGACTTCCTCCATCCCGGCGCGACGCTCGACGAGGTCCGGGCGACCATCGGCTGGGACCCGAAGATCTCCCCGGCACTCGGGGTGACCCCGTCGCCGACCGCGGAGGAGCTCCGCCTCATCCGGGCCGAGCTCGACCCCGAGGGTATGTACACGAAGTAGGGGAACCCGGCCGACCGCGGCGCCACCTGCGGCATGCCGCGGCGGCGCTTGACCGGCCGCGGACGGCGCTCTGCGGACGGCGCTATGCCGATGCCACCGCGGAAGCGACGCGCGTCGGGCGCACGACCATCACCGGGCAGCGCGCGTGGCGCACGACATGGTCCGAGACACTGCCCAGGAAGAGCCGGCCGACCGCCCCGCGGTCGTGGGTGCCGACGACGATGAGGTCGGCCGCTTCGGCCTCCGCCACGTCCACGATCGACTCGCCCGCGGGGCCGTCCCAGGTCATGCCCTGCGCATCGGCGCCGATGCCCCGTGCGCGCTGGACGATCTTCTCGATGGCGAGCTGGCGTGCCTCCCGGATCGAGGGCGTCCCGGCCACGACTGACACGACGAGCAGGCGCGCGCCGAGACGCTCGGCAAGCTCGATGGCATGGTCCTCGGCGGCCACCGACGCGGGCGACGTGTCGGTGGCCAGGAGGATCGTCTCGATGTGCACGAGCCGGGCTCGCCTTCGCCCGCCGGCTATGCGGGGGTGTACTGGCTGGCCACCGCCTGGATGACCGCGTCGACGTCCTTCGCGGTCGGCAGGACCATGAGGGTGCTGACCATGCCGAACATGCCGTCGAGGCCCTCGACGTGGGGCAGGATGTGGCAGTGGAACGCCCAGATGCCGGGCCGATCCGCGGAGATCACGGCGTCCCAGCGCTCGCCTGGGTTCACACCGAGCGTGTCGCACTCGAACGCAGCCGTCCCGAGGGGTGCCCCGTCGCGGGCGACGACCTTCATGCGGTACCCGTGGCTGTGCCAGGGGTGCATCATGATCCCCTCGTTCATGAAGCGGATCAGGACGTTCTCGCCGACGGCGGCCAGGACCGGCACGGTTGCCGGGAAGCCGTGGCCGTTGATGGTGAAGCCGCCGAGCGTGTCGTTCGAGATCCAGGTGTACTCGCGGTCGTAGCCGACCCCGTACTTCTTCTCGTACGCCTTCCTGGGATCCTTGTCGTCCTTCGGGTCGATGATGAACGCCGCCAGCAGGCCGCGTCCGACCTGCTCGGTGGCGTTGTGGTGCGAGTGGTACATCATCGAGCCGGCCGGCTTGGCCGTGAACTCGTAGGTGAACGACTCGCCGGGCGGGATCGGCAGCTGCGTGACGAACGGGACGCCGTCCATGAAGAAGCTGTCGAACTCGATGCCGTGGAAGTGGACGCCCGTCGTCTCCTTGAGGTTGTTCGCGAACGTGACGCGGAGCTTGTCGCCCTCGGCGGCGCGGATCGTGGGACCGGGCCAGGCCTTGTTGTAGCCGACGGCGGCGACGGGAGCCATCTTCTCGTCGATCTTCTGCTCGAACTCGTCGATCGTGATCTTGAAGACCTTGACGTCGCCGTCCATCGTGGGCGTGAGGGGCGTCACGATGTCGTCGATGTAGACCTGGCGCACCTGGGCGAAGGAGGGCGGCAGGGAGAGCTCCGGGTAGTTGTCGGCCGCGCCGAGGATCGTCGCGAGGGCCGTGAAGATCGCGGGATCGACCGGGTCGAAGATGCCCTTGAGCGCCGGGGCGAGGTTGCCGACGTAGCGCCGCACGACGTTGCGGGCGTTGACGTCGTGCTCGCTCCAGCCGGGCGGGATGTTGCCGGCGGGCTGCGATGGCACGGGGGTGGGCGAGGCGGGCCCCATGGACATCCCCGGTGTCGCGCTCGGGATTGCCGATGCCGGTGGGGTCGTGGGCACGGGCTGGGGCTTCGACGTCGCGTACTCCCACACGGGGGCGGCGGCCGGGGCGCAGGCGGCGACCGTCACGGCGACGAGACCTGTCCCCGCGAGGGCGGCGCCGCGGAGGAACCCGCGGCGCGTCAGGGAGGCGTCGAGCCCGGCGGGCTCGGTCGTCTCGGGATCCGGCTGAGACGGCGGAAGGGTGCCCGGGGGCGTCGTCGGTTCCATGGACCGGGATGGTACGCGTGTCGACGCCGCCTCCCTCGTGACATTCGGCCCCATCGCGGCGGGCCGACCGTCCCATGGTGTTCGCACATGCGCATATGTAACACGCAGGAACGCCCGCCGGCCGCCCCTGCTACGCTCGCCCCGATGACCTCCGTCGACCTGCCGCCCGCCACTCCCGGCGACCTGCTTGATGCGCTCACCACCCTCCGTGCCTGGGCTGCGGGGCCGGTCGGTGAGCGGCGCCCGCTCCTCGACGGCCTTGCGAAGGTGGCCCTCGCGGCCGGCGCGACCGGCGCGCACCTGGAGGTGACCCTGGAGCCCGCGACCACCGTGGGCGGCGGGTGGGGGACACTTGTCCGGCGCCCGGGGCGAACGGCGCGCAAGGGCATCGTCGTGATCGAGCTGCACGCAGGCACGGCTGTCGCGGCGCCGGACAGCGCCCCGGCGCCGGTCACCGCCCCGGCGCCGGTCACCGCCCCGGCGCCGGACACCGCCCCGGCGCCCGTCGGCACGCTCTGGCTGGACAGCCCCGCGCGGCCCATCGACCTGCCGCGGCGCGTGGTCCAGCTCGCGCTGGAGACGGCCCTGGACCGGGCCGAGGTTGCCCGGGCGGGCCGCCGCCAGGAGGCGCTTGACGAGGCCGTCCGGGCGATGGCCGGCGTCCTGTCCATCGATCGGGTCCTGCAGGTGATCGTGGATCGGATCCGCGAGCTGACGGGGGCCACCTACGCGGCGCTCGGCATCCACGACCAGGCGGGGGTGATCGAGCAGTTCATCACGAGCGGGCTCAGCCGCACCGACCGGGCGCGAATCGGAGCGCCTCCCCGGGGCCATGGGCTCCTGGGCCTGATGATCCGCGAGAACCGCACGATCCGGCTGGCGGATCTCATGGCCGACCCGCGCCGCGCCGGCTTCCCCGCGAACCATCCCGAGATGCACCCGTTCCTCGGCGTCCCGGTGATCGCGCGAGGCCGCACGCTGGGCAACCTGTACCTGACCGAGAAGGTCGGCGGCTTCACCGACGAAGACCAGCGGGTCATCGAGACGTTCGCTCGCCACGCCGGCATCGCCATGGAGAACGCCCGGCTGCACGAGCAGGTCCAGCGGCTGGCCATCGTGGAGGAGCGCGAGCGGATCGGCAAGGATCTCCACGACAGCGTGATCCAGGCGATCTACGCGGTCGGCCTGTCGCTCGACGACGTCCCGGACATGATGGACGACGAGCCCGAGGAGGCGCGGCGCCGCGTCGAGCGGGCGATCGACAGCCTCGACCAGACCATCCGCGACATCCGCAACTTCATCTTCGGGCTCCGCCCCGCGCTGCTCGACGACGTCGACATCGTCGAGGGCCTCGCCTCCCTCGCCGACGAGTTCCGGGTGAACACGATGATCGACGTGGAGCTGCGCGCCGGTCCCACGGTCTCGGCGCCCTACATCGGCGCCGACCGGACATCCGAGGTGCTGTCCATTGCCCGGGAGGCGCTCAGCAACATCGCTCGCCATGCGCATGCGACGCGCGCCGAGCTGACCGTCGATCCCGACCCGGCCATCGCCGGTCTCGAGATCGTCGTGGCCGACAACGGTTCGGGCTTCGACCCGGCCGCCCCGCGCGGGCTGGGGCACCAGGGCCTGCGGAACATGCGGACGCGCGCCGTCTCGATCGGGGCGACACTCCTGGTCGACAGCCATCCGGGCGCGGGGACGCGTATCATCGTCCGGGTGCCCGGTGCGCCGTCCGACGAGGACGAACCCGCGAGCGAGCTCGCCGGCACCTGAGCCGTTCGCCCGCGAAACGCGGTGCCACGACGGCAGCACGGGAGGGATCGACCACGAGATGAGTGAGCAGCCTGAGCCGCGTCCCCTCCGCCTGCTCGTCGTCGACGACCACGAAGTCGTCCGCCAGGGCCTCGTCTCGCTGCTGGAGCGCCGCGAGCGCTTCCAGGTCGTGGCCGAGGCCGGCACCGTCGAAGAAGCCCTCGACTGCGCGCGCCGCTACCAGCCCGACCTCGTCGTCATGGACGTCCGCCTGCCGGACGGGTCCGGGATCGAAGCCTGTCGCGACATCCGCTCCGAGATGCCCGGCACGCGCGTCGTCATGCTCACGAGCTATCCCGACGAGGAGGCCGTCCTCTCGGCGATCATCGCGGGCGCGTCGGGCTATCTCCTCAAGCAGATCCGGTCGCGGGACCTGGTCGCCGCCCTCGAGTCCGTCGGCCGCGGAGAGTCCCTCCTGGACCCCGCCGTGACCGAGAAGGTCCTGGAGCGCGTCCGCCGCATCGCCTCCGGGACCTACACCGACGAGCTTGCCCAGCTGACCGCCCAGGAGCAGAAGATCCTGCAGCTCGTCGCCGAGGGCAAGACGAACAAGGAGATCGCCCAGGAGGTCTTCCTGTCGGACAAGACGGTGAAGAACTACGTGAGCTCCATCCTCTCGAAGCTGAACCTGCAGCGCCGCGCCCAGGCCGCGGCGTTCGTCGCGAAGCACCGCCTCCCGGGTTCCGGCACCTAACCTGCCGAGGGCCAGCGGCCCGGGCAGGCCGGGTGGTCGGGCGTCCCGGGCTTCCCCGGGCTTGGCCCCGGGCGGCACCGGCGTCAGCGCCGCCTGAACAGGCCGTGCGGCTCCTCGGCCCCGGCTGCGCCCCCCCGGCGCCCGGTGCGTCGCAGGATCGCGTCGATCTCGGCCCGGTACGGCCGGCCGATCGGCGTGCGGTCCAGCCACTCCACGTACTCGAGGTCGCGGCGGGCGATCTCGCCCAGCGACCACCCGGCGTAGCGCCCGAACGTCAGCAGGCTGCCCGACGGACTGCCGGGCGGGGGCCCGGCGGATGGCTCGCCCGGCCGGCCGGCGCTCCCGCTCCCTGCCGCCTCCACGTGCGTCGGCGTGTCCGCGGCGCCGCCGCCGGCGCTGCCAGGCCGGGTGCGCTGCCGGTCGTACGTGGCGCGGGCCGAAGGGTCGAGCAGGAGGTCGCGCGCCGCATTCAGCTCGGCCATCCGACCTGCCGCCTCGGGCCCCGACGCCACGTCCGGGTGATAGCGCTGGGCCAGCTTCCGGTAGGCGACCTGGATGATCTCCACGTCGGCCTCGGGGTCGACCTGGAGGAGCTTGTACGGATCAGGTGTCGGCATCTGCGGCAATGGTCGGGGGCGTCGGCCTGCCGCGTCAACCCGCGCCCGGTTCACCCGGCCAGCCGGCCCGCCGGCCCGTCCGGACGGGTGCCGAACGGCGCTCGCGACGTGCCTTCCGGCCGGTCCGGATTCTCGCGGACGCTTCCTAGACTGCGCGCATGAAGATCGTCAGCGCCGAGGAAGCGGTTGCCGACATCCGGTCCGGCGACCAGGTCTACATCCAGTGCGCCGCGGCCACCCCGTCCGCGGTGCTCGACGCACTCGTGGCCCGGGCACCCGAGCTGCACAACGTGAGCATGGTCCACCTCCATATCGAGGGACCCGGGCCGCACCTCGCCCCCGAGATGGCGCCGCACTTCCGGCATCGCGCCCTGTTCATCGGCCCCAACGCGCGCCAGGCGGTGAACGAGGGGCGCGCCGAGTTCATCCCGGTCTTCCTCTCGGACGTGCCGCACCTCTTCTCGGGAGGCCTCCTGCCGCTGGACGCGGTGCTCGTCAACGTCTCGCCGCCGGACGCGCACGGCTTCTGCTCCCTGGGCACCTCGGTGGAGGCGATGCAGGCGGCGATCCGGGCGGCCGGCATCGTGATCGCCCAGGTCAACCGGGGGATGCCGCGGACGCTCGGGGAGAGCTTCGTCCATGTCGACGACATCGACTACGGCGTCGACGTGGACATCCCGCCCTACGACTACCCGGACCCGGCCATCGGCGAGGTCGAGCGCCGGATCGGGGAGTTCGTGGCCGACCTCGTGCCCGACAGGGCCACCCTGCAGATGGGCATCGGCGCCATCCCGAGCGCGGTGGCGCTGTTCCTCGGCGACAAGAAGGACCTCGGCGTCCACACCGAGATGATGACGAACTGCGTCGTGGACCTCGTGGAGGCCGGCGTGATCACCGGCATGGCCAAGGAGCGCAACCGCGGCAAGGTCGTGTGCTCCTTCATGATGGGGACCGAGAAGCTGTATCGCTTCGTCGACGACAACCCGATGGTCGAGATGCGCGCCTGCGACTTCACGAACGACACCCACGTGATCCGCAGCTTCCGGCGTATGACGGCGATCAACTCCGCGATCGCCATCGACCTCACGGGCCAGGTCTGCGCCGACTCGATCGGCTGGCACCTGTACAGCGGCGTCGGCGGCCAGATGGACTTCATCCGGGGCGCTGCGCTCGCGCCCGAGGGCCGCGCGATCATCGCGCTGCCGTCCACCGCGGCCGACGGGCGTGTCTCGCGGATCACGCCCTTCCTGGCCGAGGGCTCAGGCGTCGTGACGACGCGGGCGCACGTGCGCACCGTGGTCACGGAATGGGGCGTCGCGGAGCTTCACGGGAAGTCGATCCGTGAACGAGCCCAGGCGCTCATCGCGATCTCCCACCCGGACTTCCGCGACGAGCTGACGGCGCAGGCCCGCAAGACCCATTACCTGTAGGCCCGGCGGGTACCGGCGGGCGGCGAGACCCCCCGGCGGGGTACCGCCGGGGGGCGAGACGGATTGTTCGCGGTCTGTGCCGCGGTCACGGCGTGCGCAGGAGGAGTCCCACCCTGCCGGACGGCCCGATTTGGCCGACGGAAGACAGGTAGTGGTGGACGCCGCGCGTCCCCTGCGACGTCCACCACGCGGCGAAGTGTCGCCCGCGTTCACGACAGGCGGCAGGGCCGAATGGCCCTAGGTTTCGGGACGGAGCGGGGGTCCGATCCGGGCACGCGAGGGGGACCCTTGCAGCATGTTCCGTCCGCGTCCCGACATGGTCCGCCGCCTGCTCATCGTGAGCGACCACCTGGCCGCAAGCGACGCGCTGGCTGCCCACCTCGGCCGCCACGGCTTCGTCGTGGTCGGTGAGGTCCGTTCGGCGCGCTCCGCGGCCCTCGCGGCCCGCACCTGCGATCCTGACCTCGTCCTCGTGGACGGGGCGCTCCGGGGTGGGTGGCGTGCCGTGGCCGAGGCGCTCGACGGCGTCGTCCCTCGCAGCCGCATTGTCGTCCTGGAGGCCTACTTGGGCGCCGATGAAGCCCGCAACGCCCGCGACGCCGGGATCGGCGCCACCATCCTCAAACACGTCGAAGGCGGCAGCCTCGCAAGCCGCTTGCGCGCCATCGGAGGTCTCGCATGACCCTGCTCACGCCGCCGGAGCGGCCCGCCACCGGCCCGGGCACGGCCCCCCTCGCAACCGAGCCGGGGACGCACCACCCGCAATTCGAGTGCATGGACGGCAACGAGGCCGCCTCGCGCGTGGCCTACGCGCTGAGCGAAGTGATCTCGATCTTCCCCATCACCCCCGCCTCGCCCATGGCAGAGCATGCTGACGACTGGGCGGCGGCCCGCAAGCCGAACCTCTGGGGCAAGGTCCCCGACGTCATCGAGATGCAGTCCGAGGGCGGCGCCGCGGGCGCGCTCCACGGCGCGCTGCAGAAGGGCGCGCTCGGAACGACCTTCACGGCGTCCCAGGGCCTGCTCCTCATGATCCCGAACATGTTCAAGATCGCCGGCGAGCTGACGCCGACGGTCATCCACGTTGCGGCGCGCACGCTCGCAACGCATGCGCTCTCGATCTATGGTGACCACAGCGACGTCATGCACGCCCGCGCCACGGGTTGGGCCATGCTGGCCGCCGGTTCGGTGCAGGAAGCCCACGACTTCGCGCTCGTGTCGCACGCCGCAACGCTCCGCAGCCGGGTCCCGTTCCTGCACTTCTTCGACGGGTTCCGCACCTCGCACGAGATCAACAAGATCGCGCTCCTCGATGACGACATCATCCGGTCGCTGGTCCGCGACGAGGAGGTCCTCGCTTTCCGCGCGCGGGGCATGACGCCGGACGCGCCGGTTGTCCGCGGCACCGCCCAGAACCCCGACGCGTTCTTCCAGGCTCGCGAGGCGGCCAACCGCTTCTACGACGCGGTGCCGGGCATCGTGACCGAGGTCATGGAGGAGCTGGCCGCGCAGACCGGTCGTCGCTACGGCCTGGTGGACTACCACGGCGCCCCCGACGCCGATCGCGTCATCGTGATCATGGGCTCCGCGGCGGGCGCCGTGGAGGAGACCGTCGACGCCCTCAACGCCACCGGCCAGAAGGTCGGCGTGCTCGTGGTCAGGCTGTTCCAGCCCTTCCCGGTCGACGCCCTCCTGGCGGTCCTCCCGCCGACGGTCAGGGCGATCGCGGTCCTCGATCGGACCAAGGAGCCCGGCGCGGTCGGCGAGCCGCTGTACCAGGCCGTTGTCACAGCCATCACGGAGCGGATGGACTCAGATGAGCCGCCGTTCGCGGCCGTGCCCCGAATCCTTGGTGGCCGCTACGGCCTGTCGTCCAAGGAAGTCACGCCGGGCATGATCCGGCCGGTCTTCGACGAGCTGTCGGCTGCCGCGCCCAAGCGCCACTTCACCGTCGGCATCTATGACGACGTCACGCATCTCAGCCTCCCGATCGACGTCGACTACCGGACCCCCCGGCCGGCGGGCGAGGTGCAGGCGCTCTTCTTCGGCCTCGGTTCCGACGGCACCGTCGGCGCGAACCATGCCTCGGTCAAGATCATCGGTGAGGGCACGGATCGCTTCGCCCAGGGCTTCTTCGTCTACGACTCGAAGAAGTCGGGCGGCACAACCGTCTCGCACCTGCGCTTCGGGCCGGTGCCCACGAGGTCCGCCTACCTGATCGATGCGGCCGACTTCATCGCGTGCCACCAGTTCGGGCTCCTCGACAAGATCAAGATCCTCGACTTCGCGAAGCCCGGCGCCACGTTCCTCCTCAACTCGCCCTACGGCCCTGGCGAGATCTGGGACCACCTGCCGAACGAGGTGCAGCGCCAGCTGGTCGACAAGCGGATCGACTTCTGGGTCATCGACGCGCTGGCCGTTGCCGCCGAGACCGGCATGGGCAACCGGATCAACACGATCATGCAGCCGTGCTTCTTCCAGCTCTCCGGAGTGCTGCCGCCGGACGAGGCGATCGCGCGGATCAAGGAGTTCGTCAACAAGACCTACATCAAGCGCGGCCAGGCCGTCGTCGACCGCAACTACGCGGCGATCGACGCCTCCATCGAGCGGCTGGGCCACGTCACCCTCGGCCCCGCCGGAACCGGGTATGCCCTGCCGCCCGTCGTCCCGGACAGTGCCCCGGACTTCGTCAAGAACGTGACCGCCGTCCTCATGGCCGGCGGGGGTGACCAGCTCCCCGTCAGCGCCTTCCCGATCGACGGAACGTTCCCGACCGGCACGACCAGGTACGAGAAGCGCGCGATCGCCCTGGAGCTTCCGATCTGGGACCCGTCGATCTGCATCGACTGCGGCAAGTGCGCCATGGTCTGCCCGCACGCGGCCATCCGCATGAAGGTCTTCCCGGCCGGCGCCGTCGACGGCGCACCGGCAGGCTTCCTCTCGAAGGAGTTCAAGTCCCGCGATCTCGTCGACCACCGGATCACCATCCAGGTCGCTCCCGACGACTGCACCGGCTGCGGCGTCTGCGTGGACGTGTGTCCCGCGAAGAGCAAGACCGAGGTCAAGCACAAGTCGATCAACCTCGAGCCCGCGGCGGAGCACCGCGATGTCGAGCGGCCGCGCTGGGAGTTCTTCCAGTCGATCCCGCCGCTCGATCGCAGCCTGATCGCCCACGACACGGTCAAGGGCGCCCAGGCCCTGGAGCCCCTCTTCGAGTTCTCGCTGGCCTGCAACGGCTGCGGCGAGACGCCGTACCTCAAGCTCGTCTCCCAGCTCTTCGGCGACCGCATGATCGTCGCCAACGCCACGGGTTGCTCGTCGATCTACGGCGCGAACCTGCCCACGACGCCGTGGACCGTCAACGCCCAGGGCCGGGGCCCGGCCTGGAACAACTCCCTCTTCGAGGACAACGCGGAGTTCGGCCTGGGCCTGCGCCTCGGGCTCGACGCCCAGAACGACCAGGCCCGATTGCTCCTCGCGAAGCTCGCTCCGTCGGTCGGCCAGGATCTCGTCACGGCAATCCTCGACGCGGACCAGGAGACCGAGCCGGGGATCGACGCGCAGCGGGAGCGGATCGTGGCGCTCCGCGGCATCCTCGCAGCGGTCGAGGGCGAGGACGCCACCGATGCCCGCCAGCTCCTCGCGCTCGCGAACGACCTTGTCCGAAAGGGCGTCTGGATCGTCGGCGGCGACGGGTGGGCGTACGACATCGGCTACGGCGGACTCGATCACGTCCTGGGCTCCGGTCGGAACGTCAACATCCTCGTCCTCGACACCGAGGTCTACTCCAACACCGGCGGCCAGGCGTCGAAGGCAACGCCCCGCGGAGCGGTGGCCAAGTTCGCTGCGGCCGGCAAGTCGCGCGGCAAGAAGGACCTTGGCGCGGTGGCCAGGGCGTACGGCGACGTGTACGTCGCGCAGATCTCGATGGGCGCCAACGACGCGCAGGCGGCGAAGGCACTGCTCGAGGCGGACGCCTGGCCCGGACCTTCGCTCGTGATCGCCTACAGCACCTGCATCGCCCATGGCATCGACATGGCGAAGTCGATGTCCCATCAGAAGGACGCCGTCAAGAGCGGCTACTGGCCGCTCTACCGGTTCCATCCAAGCGAGGTGGAGGAGGGGCAGCCCTTCAAGCTCGACTCGGCCAAGCCGTCGATGCCGGTCAGCGAGTTCGCCGCCGGCGAGACCCGGTTCGCGATCCTCGCCCGCACGCAGCCCGAGCGGGCGGCGGAGCTTGCCGAGCTCGCCCAGGCCGACATCGACGAGCGCTGGCGCTACTACGAGCAGCTGGCGGCCATGCACCGCAGCGTGCCCCATGTCCATCACGGTCCGGGCGCCATGCCGGCGCCCACCGGCGACAGCACCACGGGAGATGAGGCGTGACCGTCGATCTCCGCACCCGCTACCTCGGCCTCGAGCTGCGCTCCCCGCTCGTCGCCTCTCCCTCGCCGCTTACCCGGGAGCCGGACACGGCGCGCCAGCTCGTCGACGCGGGCGCGGCGGCCATCGTCCTTCCCTCCCTCTTCGAGGAGGAGATCCTCCACGAGGAGCTCGAGCTCAACCGCTCGCTGGAGCAGGGGACCGACGCCTTTGCGGAGGCCCTCGACTACTTCCCTGCCGTCTCGTCGTTCGCAGGGTCCGGCGACCAGTACCTCGATCGCCTGGGGCGGGTCAAGGCGCAGGTCGCCGTGCCGGTGATCGCGAGCCTGAATGCCAGCACGCCCGGTGGCTGGGTCCGGTACGCGCGGCTCATGCAGGACGCCGGCGCCGACGCCCTGGAGCTCAACCTCTACCACCTGGCCGCGGACCCGGCCAGGGACGCCTCGGCGATGGAGGCGCGCGACCTCGAGCTGATCGGGGCCGTCCGGGCAGCCATCACGATCCCTCTCGCCGTCAAGCTGAGCCCCTGCTACTCGGCGCTGGCGAGCTTCGCCCGCCAGGTGGTGGAGCGTGGCGCCGACGGGCTCGTCCTCTTCAATCGCTTCTACCAGCCGGACCTCGACCTCGAGACGCTCGACGTCGTGGCCAGCCTGGAGCTGAGCCGGCCGGCGGAGCTCCGGCTTCCGCTGCGCTGGACGGCGATCCTGCGGCCGCAGCTGGGCCCGGAGGTCTCCCTTGCGGCGACGTCCGGGATCCACGCCGGCACCGACGCGGCCAAGGTGCTCCTCGTGGGCGCCGACGTCGCGATGACCACGTCGGCCGTGCTGCACAACGGGCCGGAGTACCTGCGGACCATCGAGGCTGGGCTCGTCGCCTGGATGACCGAGCACGAATACGAGTCGGTGGACCAGCTGCGGGGCAGCGTCTCCCAGGCGGCCGTCGCGGATCCTGCCGCGTTCGAGCGGGCCAACTACATGCGCACGCTCCGCTCGTGGTCGACCGGCGGCAATCCCGCGACTTCGGCGCGCGACTGAGCCGGAGCACCCGGCGGCGGGCAGGGCCCGCCTGCTGACGTCACCAGGCCGGGCGCGCAGCGCCCGGCCTGCTCGTTCCCCCATACTCCACCGGACCTGACCTTCCCGTAGTGCTGGAGGCCGTTCCACCCATGCAGCCGTACGCCCGCCTGTCCCACGCCGTCTGGTGGGGGTTCGCCGCCGCCGGCGCCCTTGGGCTCGTGGCCGCCGGTGTGGCCGCCCTGCAGGTCGCCCCGGCGCCCTTCGTCGTCGGCGCCTGGCAGCTCATCGGAGGGATCGTGCTGCTGGCCGCCCTCCTGCGCGCGCCCGGCGGCATATCGCGTGCGTCGGGCGGGCTGATGCGGTCGCTCCCCTTTCTCGGAGCGGCGATTGGCGGCATCCTGCTGGGCGCCTTTGGCGTCCTGCTGCCGAGCTCGGATCCCAGGATCAGCCTGCTCGCCGTCGGCATCTGGAGCGTCCTCGCGGGTGCCGGCTACCTCGCCGTCTCCGCCCTTGCCCGCGGGTTCCGGGTGCCGGACGGCGGCCTCTACGTGATCGCCTGGGCCGGGATCGCCGCGGGCATCGGCGTCTCGACCCTCCCCGCCTGGGGGCTCGGCAACTCGCCGCTGGCACCGGTCGCAGCACTGGCCATGGTCGGGGGCGTGACGATCGCGGCGGCGTCCCGGCTCCGCATCCTGCCGGAAGAGGCGCCGCCCGTCCTCTCGAAGCGCGAGGTGCGCCGCCGCGACCGCGACGGGAGCCGGTAGGCACGTCCACCCCGCCGCCGCCGCCAGCGCTGACGTCGGGGCTGGCGCGCGGAGCGAGGCTCGTCGCCGGTCAGACCGGGACGGCCACCTCGGCCAGCGGCCCGCGGCTCCGCACCCCGACCCGATGGCCGACGTCGAACGCCGCGAGGTCGGCGTCGAGAACCTCGAGGTGCCTCGTACCGACCGTCTCGCGGATCGCATTGCGGACCGACGTCGGACGCACGAGGCGGAGGTTCCCGACGAGTGCCCCGAGAGCGACGACGCTCACCAGCGAGTCGTCCCCCGCGTCCTTGGCCAGCCGCGTGCAGGGGATCCGGAGCTCGACGATGTCGGTTCGGGCCGTCGGCTCGCGCACGAGCGTCTCGTTCACGACCAGGAGACCGCCGGGGGCGACTTTGGCCTCGAACTTGGCGTGGGACGGCGGATTGAGCACGACCGCGGCGTCGGCCCGGTCGACGACCGGGGAGCCGATCGGCTCATCGCCGATGATCACCGTGCAGGACGCGGTGCCGCCGCGCATCTCCGGGCCGTACGAGGGGATCCAGAGGACCTCGCGGTCCTCGTTCATCGCGGCCCGGGCCAGCACCTTGCCCGCGAAGAGGATCCCCTGGCCACCGAAGCCGGCGATGATGATCGAGCGCTCCACGGTCAGCGCTCCTCGGGAGGTGCGGTGGGCGGGGCCGCCATGGCGCCGGCCGCGCGGCGTGGCGCGACCCCCGCGCCGGGCTGGCCTGTTCCTGCGCCTGGCGCCGGCGGGAGCGTTCGGTCGACGATGACGCCGGGGCGGTACTCCAGGGCGACGACCTCCTTCAGCCGTTCGATCGACTCCTGCGGGGTCATGCCCCAGCCGACCGGGCAGTTGCTGATCACCTCCACGATGGCGAACCCGCGACCTTCCAGCTGGATCTCGCAGGCGCGCTGGAGGTAGCGCTTCGTGCGGCCGATCGACACCGCGTCCGCCACCGACCCACGGGCCGCGTAGGCGACGCCGGGGAGGACCGCCAGCATCTCCGTCATCGGGACCGGGTACCCGTGGAACGCAGCGTCACGGCCGGTCGGGGTCGAGGTGGACCGCTGACCCAGGAGGGTGGTGGGGGCCATCTGGCCGCCGGTCATCCCGTAGATGCCGTTGTTGACGAAGACGGCCGTCAGGAGCTCGCCCCGCGCGGCCGCATGTACGATCTCGGCCGTGCCGATCGCGGCGAGGTCGCCGTCGCCCTGGTAGGTGAGGACGAACGCGTCCGGTCGGACCCGCCGCACGCCGGTCGCGACGGCCGGCGCGCGTCCGTGGGGCGCCTCCAGCCAGTCGACGCCGATGTAGTCGTAGGCGAAGACGGCGCAGCCCACCGGGGCTACCGCGATCGTGCGCGGGCCCAGCCCCATCTCGCCGAGCACCTCGGCGATGAGGCGGTGCACCACGCCGTGGCCACAGCCGGGGCAGTAGTGGCTGGTGCGGTCCACCAGCAGGTCCGGGCGCGAGAAGATGACCCGGGCGCCCTCCGGGATCGTCACGCTCATCGCGACGCTCCCCCGGCTCGTGGCGCGGTCGTGGCCCACAGGTGGCGCAGCGCCGAGACGACCTCGCCGGGCGTCGGGACCATGCCGCCCGTCCGGCCGGTGAACGCGATCGGGGCCCGGCCCTCGACGGCCAGGCGGACGTCCTCGACCATCTGGCCCGCAGAGAGCTCGACGACAAGGAAGCCGCGAACGTGGTCCGCCAGGTCGGCCAGCGCCCGCGAGGGGAAGGGCCACAGCGTGATCGGCCGGAGGAGCCCCGCCCGCAGGCCGTCGGACCGTGCCTGCGCGATGGCCGACCGCGCCACCCGGGCAGCAGTCCCGTAGGCCACGATCACCAGCTCCGCGTCGTCGAGATGCTCTGCGTCGTGGCGCACCTCGCGTTCGACGATGACGTCGTACTTCGCCTGCAGGTGCCGGTTGTGGGCCTCGAGGTCCTCGGGCTGCAGGTGGAGCGACCGGACGACGCGTGGCGCACGCCCGTCGGCGCCGGTCAGGACCCAGTCTGGGCTGCTGCGAGGCGGCTCCCGGAAGGTGAGCTCGACCGGCTCCATCGCCTGGCCGAGGATTCCATCCGTGAGGATCATGACCGGCGTCCGGTAGCGCTCGGCGAGCTCGAACGCATCGGCCGTGAGCACCATCGCCTCGCCGATCGACGCCGGGGCGAGGACGGGCACCCGGTAGTCTCCGTGCCCGTGCCCCTTGACGGCCTGGAAGTAGTCGGACTGGCTGGGTCCGATGCTCCCGAGGCCCGGACCGCCGCGCATGACGTTGATCAGGACGACCGGGAGCTCCGAGGCCGCCATGTAGCTCATCGCCTCCGCCATGAGGCTGATCCCCGGCGAGGACGAGCTGACCAGGACCCTGGCTCCCGTCGCGGCCGCGCCGAGGGCCATGTTGATCGCCCCCAGCTCGGACTCCGCCTGGACGAAGGGCCGGCCCTCCTCCGGCATCCGCCGGGCCATCCACTCCAGCAGCTCCGCCTGGGGGGTGATCGGGTAGCCGAAGTAGGCGTCGCATCCGGCGCGGATCGCGGCCTCGGCCATCGCCTCGTTGCCCTTCATCAGGACACGCCGGCCGCGGTGATGGTTGCCGGTGCGGCCGGCTCGGGGAGCGGCGGTTCGCGCCGGCGCCTCGCGGGTCGTCATGCCGGCACCTCCCGCGGGGGCCTGGGGCGGGCGAGGACGGTGATGGCACAGTCAGGGCAGACGCGGGCACAGTGCGCGTCCGACGTGCACGCATCGGGGTTCGTGATGTGGACGGGGTGGTAGCCCTGGACGTTCACGCGGGTCTCGTCGAGGGCCAGGATTCCCTTCGGGCAGGCGCTGACGCACAGGGCGCACCCCTTGCAGCGCTCCGCGTCGATGAGGATGGGCTGGAATGGCGCGGGCGCGGCCCGGCCTGCCCCGGCCGGGTCCGCCGCGCCTGCTAACGAGAGGTCGTCGACTGCAGCGGCCGCGACGGCGATCATGCGGGTGGGTGCCTCCAGCGATCGCGAGTGGTACTCCGAGCGTCCTCCCGGCGCAGCGGGGCGGGGAGTGCCGAACGGTTGCGATTCGGTGTCGAAACGGCACGTTCGACGGCCGCCCCGCCGGGGCCGGGCGGTGGCGTCACGGGCGCGTCCCGGCATTCGCCGGGAGCTGCCGCTCCGGCGCGGATCCGTTCAGCTCGCGCCACCGAGCGCGCAGCTGACGTTCAGTCAGGGGCCCGGCCGCCGCCTCATCGACGGAGCGCAGCCGCCGGTGCCGGGCATCGGCCGCCCGCAGCTCGTGGGCCAGCCGACCGTGGACCTGGCCCGGCCCGATGACCATCACCCGGTCCGCCTCGGGCACCAGCGCCGCCACCTCCCGGAGGTAGGCCGCCAGGAGATGCTCCCGGCGCCGATCCGCAAGGTCGTCCGGGTCGGCACCGCCACCGGACCGGACCCGCGAGTCGTGGTGCGCCTGGCCGGTCGCCCGGCGGTGCGGCGGGACCCCCGAGACCATCCGCCGGATCACGGGCGGATGGACACCGCTGTCCGCGGGCCCGTCGCCAGTGAGGAGGATGGCCTCGTCGGCGTCGAGCCAGACAAGCGTGACCGGCCGATGCGGATGCTCGTCGTGGAGCCTCATCGGATCGCCTCCGGGCGTGTCGCGGCGGGCCGGGTGGCCCCGCTCCAGGGCGAAGCGTGCGCCGCCATCCACGTCCGGGCCAGAGTCCACGGTCACGAACCGCCGGCCGGGGGCCATCCACGGGCCATTCGGCCCATCCTCGCCCACGTGGCGCAGGGCACCCTCTTTCCATGGCTGCCTCCGTGGAGCCGGGCGCGCGCGTCCCCGCCGCCAGGGTGATGGACGCGAGTGCGGCCCGCCAGATCGTCGTTGAGGGCGTCGTCCAGGGCGTCGGCTTCCGGCCGTTCGTGTGGCGCCTGGCGACGGAGCTGGCCCTCGCCGGGAGTGTCCGGAACGCAGCCGGGCGCGTGGAGATCCGCGTCGCAGGCGAGCCTGCGGCATTGCGCGCCTTCGTGCGCCGGCTTCGCAGCGACGCCCCGCCCCGGGCGCGCGTGGACACCGTGACGGCCGCGCCCCTGGGGCCGGTCGAGGCCGCGACGCTGGTCCGCCCCTTCAGCATCGACGAGAGCACGGCGGCAGCTGCCACGGAGCGGCTGTTCCCCCCGGACATCGCCACCTGCGACGAGTGCCTGCAGGAGGTGCTGGACCCGGCCGATCGGCGCTACCGCTACCCCTTCACGAACTGCACCAACTGCGGCCCGCGGGCCACGATCATCGACGAGCTGCCGTACGACCGGGCCCGCACCACGATGCGTGCGTTCCCGCTCTGCCCGGCCTGCGCAGCCGAGTACGCCGATCCCGCCAATCGCCGATTCCACGCGGAGCCGGTGGCATGCCCGGCCTGCGGCCCGCGCCTTGCGTACCGCGTGACGGGGGCCGTGGCCGCCGGTGCGCGCGACGACGACGCCCTGCTGGCGGCGGCGGCCGACCTCCGTGCCGGGCGGATCGTAGCGGTCAAGGGCCTCGGCGGGTATCACCTCGCCTGCGACGCGACCGACGAGGCGGCCGTCCGGCGGCTCCGCGACCGCAAGCGGCGCTGGGCCAAGCCGTTCGCGGTGATGGTCGCCGACGTCGCCGCCGCCCGGCGCCTGGCGCGGACGGGGGCGACGGAGCGACGGCTGCTCGCGGGACCCGAGCGGCCCATCGTGCTTCTCGTCGGACGCCGCCGCGGCGAGCCACGGCTGGCCCCCTCGGTCGCCGCGGGCAACGATCGCCTCGGCGTCTTCCTGCCGTACACGCCGCTCCACCACCTGCTGCTGGCAGCCGTCGGCAGGCCGATCGTGCTGACGTCCGGGAACCTCTCCGACGAGCCCCTGGCGATCGACGACGCGGATGCCGCGGAGCGCCTCGCGGGCCTCGTCGACGCCTTCCTGGTCCACGACCGCGAGATCCGGGCGCGCTACGACGACTCGGTGAGCCGGGTGGTGGCCGGCCGGACGTCCATGGTCCGGCGCGGGCGCGGCTATGCGCCCCAGGCGCTCCTGCTGCCGATCCCGGCGGCACGGCCGATCCTCGCGGTCGGCGCGGAGCTGAAGCACACGTTCACGCTTGCCCGCGGCGGGCGCGCCCACGTGGCCCCGCACAACGGCGACCTGGAGGACCTGCCCGCTCACCGCGCGTTCACGGACGGCCTCGCGCACCTCTCGCGCCTGCTGGCCATCGAGCCCGAGATCGTGGCCCACGACCTCCATCCCGAGTACCTCTCGACGAAGTTCGCGGTCGCCGGATACCCGCGCGAGCGGCGGATCGCCGTCCAGCACCACCACGCCCACGTTGCCTCGTGCGCCGCGGAGCACGGCATCACCACGCCGTTCATCGGGGTCGCCTACGACGGCCTCGGCATGGGCGACGACGGCACCCTGTGGGGCGGCGAGGTCTTCGCTGCCGACCTGGTCGGCTATCGCCGCCTGGCCCGGTTCGGGCGCGCCCCGCTCCCCGGCGGGGCGCTGGCGGTGAAGCGGCCGTGGCGCATGGCGCTGGGCTACCTGCTCGCATCGGAGCGGCCGCAGGGGGACGACTGGCGGCAGTCGGCACGCCGGCGGCCGGCGGCGACATGGATCCCGAGCTCATGTCGGCGTTCCTGGGGCGCCTCGATCCGCGCGAAGTCGCCGTCCTGAGGACCCAGGTGGCGCGGCGTCTCAACGCGCCGCTCGCCTCCTCCGCGGGACGCCTGTTCGACGCCGCGGCGGCGCTGCTCGGCCTGCGCGACGTGGCGGAGTACGAGGCCCAGGCGGCCATCGATCTCGAGATCGCCGCGGGCGACATCGCGGCCCCCGCGCTGCCCTGGCAGGTCGTCCGGGTGGACGGGCTCCTCGTCTTCGACCCGTGGCCGACGCTGGTCGCCCTGCTGGAGGGCGTGGCCGGCGGCCGCCCGGCGCGGACCCTCGCCGCCGCGTTCCACGAGACCATCGTCGAGGTGACGCGCGAGCTCGTGGGCGGCGCCCGGACCGAGACGGGGCTTGGGATCGTCTGCCTGTCGGGCGGCGTCTTCCAGAACCGGCGCCTGGCCTCGACGCTGCTGCGGCGGCTCGCCCGGGACGGGTTCGACGTGTTCATCAACCGCCAGGTCCCGGTCAACGACGGCGGGATCAGCTATGGTCAGGCGGCCGTCGCCGCAGCGAGGACGGGCGCCCGCAACGCGGGCTCCGACGTCGTCGTCCGCCGCGCCTGAGGAGGAAGCGAACCATGTGCCTCGGAATCCCGGGCAAGGTCATCGAGATCCGTGACGACGGCGGCCTGGCGATGGGGAAGGTCGACTTCGGCGGCGTCCGGAAAGAGGCCTGCCTGGCCTACATCCCGGAGATCCAGCTGGGCGACTACGTGATCGTGCACGTCGGGTTCGCGATCAGCCGGCTCGACGAGGAAGAGGCGCTCAAGACGCTCGAGATCCTGGCCACGATGGGCGACCTGGTCAGCCAGGAGCTGGCGACGATGGGCCCCGGAATGGACGAGCCGGCCGTGGTGTCCGACGACGGCACGCCGGTGACCGGCGCGTTCGGGGGGCGGGGCGCGGCACCGGGGGCGCCCGCGTGAAGTACCTCGACGAGTACCGCGACCCCGTGCTCGCCGGGAAGCTCGTCGCGGAGATCCACCGGATCACGACGCGGCCCTGGACCCTCATGGAGGTGTGCGGCGGGCAGACCCACACCATCGTGAAGCAGGGCATCGACGAGGCCCTGCCGCCGGGCGTCCGGATGATCCACGGACCGGGCTGCCCGGTCTGCGTGACGCCCCTGGAGCAGGTCGACAAGGCCCTTGCGATCGCGGCCCGGCCCGACGTCATCTTCACCAGCTACGGCGACATGCTGCGCGTCCCGGGCTCCACCACCGACCTCCTCGCGCTGAAGGCGCGGGGCGCCGACGTGCGCATCGTCTACAGTCCGCTCGACGCCCTCCGGATCGCGACCGCCAACCCCGACCGGCAGGTCGTCTTCTTCGCGGTCGGCTTCGAGACCACCGCACCGGCGAACGCAACGACCGTCGCGGAGGCCGCCCGGCGCGGGATCGACAACTTCAGCGTCCTGGTGTCGCACGTGCTCGTGCCGCCGGCGATGACCGCGCTGCTGGACTCGCCGAAGAACCAGGTCCAGGCATTCCTGGCGGCGGGCCACGTCTGTGCGGTCATGGGCTGGACCGAGTACGAGCCGATCGCGGCGAAGTACCGGGTCCCGATCGTCGTGACCGGCTTCGAGCCACTCGACCTCCTGGAGGGGATCCTGATGGCCATCCGCCAGCTGGAGGAGGGCCGCGCCGAGGTCGAGAACCAGTACGTCCGGGCCGTCCAGCGGGAGGGCGTGCCGCTCGCCCAGCGCCAGATCTTCGAGGTCTTCGAGGTCGGCGAGCGCAAGTGGCGCGGCGTCGGCGCGATCCCCGAGTCGGGCTATCGGCTGCGCGACGCGTACGCGCGCTTCGACGCCGAGACCAGGTTCGACGTGGGCGAGATCCACACGAACGAGCACCCCGCGTGCATTGCCGGGGCGATCCTGACCGGCGAGAAGCTGCCGCTCGACTGCACTGCGTACGGGACGCTCTGCACGCCGCAGAAGCCGCTTGGCGCCCCGATGGTCAGCTCGGAGGGCACCTGCGCCGCGTTCTACGGCGCCGGACGCGGGCTCGGGGGAGCACGATCGCCGTTGCCGGTCACGCCGCTGGTCCAGGTTGCGCCGCTCCCGGTCCAGGCCCGTCCAGCGGCCGCTGGCTCCGTCGAGCAGTCCGCACGATGAGCTCCGAAGCGGATCCGTTCGTGGCCGGCGACGGTTCGCCCACGCCGACGATCGAAGCCGAGGGTCTCGCCTGCCCGGCCCCGATTCCCGAGGGCGAGCGGGTCATCCTGGGCCACGGATCCGGCGGCCAGCTCTCCAGTGCGCTGCTCCGGGACGTGATCGGGCCGGCCCTCGCGGCCGCCTCTCCCGGCGGTCCGCTCAACGATGCAGCCGTCGTGGACGTCGCCGGGGTGCGCCTGGCATTCACCACGGACTCGTTCGTGGTGAGCCCGATCCGCTTCCCGGGCGGTGACATTGGCGAGCTGGCGGTCAACGGGACCATCAACGACCTGGCGATGATGGGCGCCCAGCCCCTCGCCCTGTCGCTGGCCTACGTGATCGAGGAGGGGCTCCCGCTCCAGGAGCTTGCCGACCTCACCGCCTCGGCAGCACGGGCGGCGGCGCGGGCGGGGGCGCGGATCGTCACCGGCGACACGAAGGTCGTCGGGCGGGGCGCCGCCGACCGGCTCTTCGTCAACACGGCCGGCATCGGCGTCATCGCGGACGGCATCGCGCCGTCGGCGGACCGGGCGCGACCCGGCGACGCGCTCATTCTCTCGGGCCCGATCGGCCTGCACGGGGTCGCGATCATGAGCGTGCGCGAGGGCCTGGAGTTCGAGGTTGAGATCGCGTCCGACACCCAGGCGCTCAACGGGCTCGTCGCGGCGATGCTCGCCGTGGAGCCGGCGATCCGCGTGCTCCGCGATCCGACCCGCGGTGGGCTCTCGTCGGCGCTCAACGAGATCGCTGCGACCTCCGGTGTCGGCATGGTCCTCGACGAGGCGGCGATCCCGATCCCTGGCCCGGTCCGTGCAGCCTGCGAGATGCTGGGGCTCGACCCGTTCCACGTCGCCAACGAGGGGAAGCTCGTGGCCATCGTGCCGGCCGCTTCGGCGGATGCGGTCGTGGCCGCGATGCGGGCCCTCCCGGAGGGCGAGGGAGCGGCCCGCATCGGCGCGGTCACTGCCGATCACCCCGGCATGGTCACCATCCGGACGATCGTCGGAAGCGAGCGGATCGTGGACATGCTGGTGGGGGAGCAGCTGCCCCGCATCTGCTGAAGCCGGCTCGAGTGTCGCCAGGCACCCGCGCGGTGCTCGCGACGGCACCATCGCCGCCCCCGCACCCCTGCCATTCGGCCCCCCGGCCCCGTGCCGGCCGGACACCGGAACGGTCCATCCGGCAATGATGCGCATCTGCGCATGTGTCCAGAATGCGCACATGGACCCGATCTGGAGCCTCCAATCGGAGGTGATGAAGATCCTGGCGAGCCCCCGCCGGCTCGAGATCCTGCATCTGCTGGCCGAGGAGCCGAAGGAAGTCGGCCGCCTCGCCGAGGAGATGGGGATCACGCAGCCGAACGTTTCCCAGCATCTCGCCGTGATGCGAGCCGCCGGGATCGTCGAGGCGCAGCGTGATGGCCGGGAGGTCAGGTATCACCTGACCGACCCCGAGGTCATCGATGCCTGCAACCTCATGCGCGGGGTGCTCATGCGCCGGCTCGCCCGCCTTGGCGAGCTATCTGATCGCCCGAACCCGTCCGACGAGCGGCCGATGCCTGCCGCCTCGCCCGCCGGCGCCGGCTAAGGAGATCTCGTGGAAGACGAACCCCTCAACATCGTGGTGTTCTCCGGGACCGAGGACCGCCTGCAGGCGGCCGCGGTCATGGCCAGCGGCGCCGCGGCGCTCGGTCGGAAGGTGAACATCTTTCTTCAGTACTGGGGCCTGGAGGCCTTCCGCAAGGACCGGATCTCCACGAGCCTGGGTCTCGCGCCCGAGGCCGGTGAGCGTGGCGCGGCCCTCGTGGCCCAAGCCGCCGCCGCCGGGCAGCAGCCATGGCATGCCACGCTCCGCGTTGCGAAGGAGCTCGGCGAGCTCGACATCCAGGCGTGCTCCCTTTCGATGGACGTCCTCAGGATCGAGGAGGAGGACCTGGACCCGCTCGTCGATGGCGTCGAGGGCGTGACGGCCTTCTATCTGAACGCCGGCGACGGCCACATCCTCTTCATCTGAAACGCGGATCACGCGGCTGCATCGTGGAGCCGCTCGAAAGGAAGGGACGCATGTCCAGCGAAGAGATCGTCCAGGTCGTGGACGCCAAGGGGCTGTCCTGCCCGATGCCGATCGTCAAGACGGCGCAGGCCATCAAGGGCCTCGCATCCGGTCAGCTCCTGGAGGTCCTTTCGACCGACGCGGGCTCCGTCAAGGATTTCGCCGCATGGGCGAAGACGACCGGGAACCCGATGGTCGAGCAGACAGTCGAGGGCGGCGTCTATCGCTTCGTCCTCCGCAAGAAGTGAGCGAGACGAACCGGATGACCCTGACCGCCGATCCCCCCGTCCCCGCCACGGAGGCAGCGCCCGAGCCGGCGCCCGAAGCCGAGGCGAAGCCCCGGGACATCCTGATCATCTGCTACAGCGGTGAGCTGGAGAAGACCTGGGCCACGATGATCCTGGCCACCACCGGCGCCGCGATGGGCGCGAAGGTCCGCGTCTTCCTGACGTTCTGGGGCCTCCAGACGTTCGTGAAGGACTCGAAGCGGATCACCGGCGACAACGTGATGCAGAAGATGATGTCGGCGATGCAGCGCCCGGGCATCTCCCACCGCAAGCTGTCGAAGATGAACTTCCTGGGCATGGGCCCGTGGATGATGCGCAAGCTCGCGAAGCAGTACAACGTCGCGAGCCCCAAGGAGCTCCTCGAGATCGCCCAGGCGATGGGTGTCGAGTTCATGCCCTGCCAGATGACCATGGACATGTTCGGCCTCAAGAAGGAGGACATGATCGAGGGCCTCGGTGAGCCGGTCGGCGCCGCGACGGTCATCTCGCTGCTCCAGGGTGGCGACGCGCCGCTCTTCATCTGATCTCTCCGGGCGCGGCTGGGCGGCGATCATCAGAACGCCGGCCAGCGCGGCTGGCGGGCGATCATCGGAACGTCGGCCAGCGCCGCGGGCCTGCGAAAATCGCCGGTGCAGGCCTGCCGGTCGCCCGCCGGCACACCGCGTCCCGGCCCCGGTCTGACGCGTCCCGGAAGCGAAAGGAACCCGCACGATGTCCGCCACCATCACCCGCACGATCGACGCCCGCGGCAGCTTCTGCCCGGGTCCCCTCATGGAGCTCATCCGGGCCATCAAGGAGTCCGAGGTCGGCGACACGATCGCCGTCTGGTCCGCCGACAAGGGCAGCAAGACCGACATCCCGAAGTGGGTCGAGAAGGCCGGCCACACGCTCGTCGGCATCGACACCAAGGACGGCTACGACGAGATCATCGTCACGAAGGCGCGGTAGGAGCCACCGATGCAGCGCGTCGTCATCCTGGGTGGCGGTGTCGGCGGAACGCTCACCGCGAACCTCGTCGCCCGCAAGCTGAAGGCCCGGATCGCCGCCAACGAGGCGAAGGTCACCGTCGTCGATGCCACGGGCAGGCACATGTACCAGCCAGGCTACATGTACATCGCGATGGGCCACGAGAAGAAGGAGAAGCTGGAGCGGCCCGAGCGGAAGCTCCTCGACCGCAATGTCGACCTCGTCGTCGACGTGGTCACGCGGATCGACGTCGAGGCGTCGCGTGTTGAGCTCGCCTCCGGCGAGACGCTGGTCTATGACCAGCTCGTGATCGCGACGGGCTCCCGCATCGTGCCCGAATCGATCGAGCACTTCGACCAGGAGGCCCATCACTTCTACACGGCCGCGGCCTCCGCGAAGCTGCGCAAGGCACTCGACGCGTTCAACGGCGGCAAGATCCTCATCGGGATCGCCGGGATCCCCTACAAGTGCCCGCCGGCGCCTCTCGAGGTCGCCTTCCTGATCGAATCCGAGCTGCGCGATCGCGGCCTCCGCGAGAAGACCGAGCTGCAGTTCCTGTCGCCGATCAACCGGGCGTTCACCATCGAGAGCGTCAGCGAGATGGCGACGCCGATCTTCGAGGAGAAGGGGATCGACCTCCAGCTCCTGGCCGGGATCGACTCCATCGACGCCGAGCGCAAGGTCGTCATCACCGACGCCATGGAGGAGTACGCGTACGACCTCCTGATCTGCATCCCGCCCCACAAGGGCGCCCAGGTCGTGACCGACTCCGGGCTGGCCCCCAAGTCGGGCTGGCTGCCGACCGACCGCTTCACCCTGCAGGTCAAGAGAACGGCCGCGCCGGGCACGAAGGACGAGGACGTCGAGCGCTACCCGAACATCCACGCCCTGGGTGACGCGACCGACCTGCCGCTCTCGAAGGCCGGGTCGACGGCGCACTTCGAGGCGCCGATCGTCGCGGAGCGCGTCGCCGCCGCCGTCCTGGGCCGCAAGCCCTCCGGCAAGCACGCCCTGTACACGGGCAAGGTGATGTGCTTCTTCGAGGTCGGCGACGGGAAGGGCACGCTGCTCTCCTTCGACTATGACCACCCGCCGAAGCCGCCCAAGCCGAACCAGCTCTGGCACCTGGGCAAGATCGTCTTCAACAAGACCTACTGGCAGACGGTCCCCAAGGGTCGCGTCTAGCCCTCACCTCACGCCTGCCTGGCGCCGGGTCGACGATCGCGTTGACCCGGCGCCTTCGCGTCGCCAGGCCCGCGACACGCACGCGCCGCCCGGCGCCCGGGGCGCTCCCTACAATTGACCCATGACTGAACAGCTTCCGGGCACGCGCTCCGGTGCCGGCCGTGTCTTCCCCCGCGTCTTCGGGCGCCGTCTTCCCGTTGCCGTCCGGGCCGAGGGGGCGACGATCTGGGACGCCGACGGTCACGCCTACCTCGACGCCGCCGGGGGCGCGGTCGTCGTGGGGATCGGCCACGGGCGGGCCGAGGTCGCCGCGGTCATGGCCGCCCAGGCCGGACGCGTGGCGTATGCCCACGGGACGGCCTTCACGACCGAAGCGCTGGAGGGGTACGCCGCCGATCTCGGTGCGGTGCTCCCGCTGGACGCGCCGGCGATCTACCCCGTGTCGGGCGGGTCCGAGGCGATCGAGACGGCCCTCAAGATGGCGCGGGCATACCATCTCGCCCGCGGCGAATTGCGCCGCGACGTCGTCATCGCCCGGTGGGGGAGCTATCACGGCAACAGCCTGGGCGCCCTGGACCTCTCCGGGCGGGAGCCACTCCGGCGGCCGTACGAGGCATGGCTGGGGCGGTTCCAGCACGTGTCGACGCCGTACCCGTATCGGGCCGGGCAGGCGGCGGCACATGCGCTGGGTGACCCCGCCGCGCTGGCCGCCGAGCTGGAGGCGGCGATCGGGGCAGCCGGACCGAGCCGGGTTGCCGCGTTCGTCGCCGAGCCGATCGTGGGCGCGACCCTGGGGGCGGTGGCGCCGCCGGACGGCTACTGGCCGGCGATCGCCGACGTGTGCCGGCGCCACGGGGTGCTGCTGATCGCCGACGAGGTGATGACCGGCTTCGGGCGCACCGGGCGCTGGTTCGGGGGCGACCACTGGGGGCTCCGGCCTGACATCCTCGTCGCGGCCAAGGGCGCGACGTCGGGGTACTGGCCGTTCGGCTTCGCCGCGGCCAGTGGCCCCGTGTACGACGCGATCGTCAGCGGTGGCTTCGTCCACGGCTTCACCTTCAGCCACTCGGCCGTGGGCGCGGCGGTCGCCCGTGAGGTGCTGCGCATCCTGCGCGAGGAGGACCTTGTTGCCGCCTCTGCCGCGAAGGGCGAGCGGCTCCGGGCGCTCCTCCGCGATCGGCTGGGCGACCACCCCCACGTGGGCGACATCCGGGGCCGGGGGTTGATGGTCGGCGTGGAGCTCGTCGCCGACCGCGCCACCACCGCGGCCTTCCCGCGGGCGGACCGGCGCATGGAGGCCGTGGTCGCCGGCGCGCGCGAGCGGGGCGTCCTGGTCTACTCCGGCACGGGGGCGGCGAACGGGGTGGACGGGGACACGGTGCTCCTGGGGCCGCCGTTCGTCACGACCGACGACGAGCTCGTCCGGATCGCGGACGGCGTCGCGGGAGCCATCGCCGCTGCCACTGCGAGTCCGGCCCCCGGGCGGTAGCCCGCCGCCTGCGGAGACCTCGCCGCGCTGCGGGTCCGCGCGCAGCTCCGAGTCCGCGTGCGGCCTATCCCAGCGCGCGGGCCCGTGACGCCTACGCTCGTGCCGCGGGCCCCTGCCGTCTATCGCTGCCGCAGGCCCCGGCGAAGCACGACGAAGCCGATCAGGACCAGCACGAGCGGCACGATCAGGTCGCCGAGGGTCGGGAACCCGGGGATCGCGGCGCCCAGCGCACCCCAGCCGCCGAAGATCACGAGCGCGCCGCCAACCCACGCCTGCCAGCGAACGCCCTCGCCGCGGGTGATCCGGACGAAGCCGATGAGGAGCAGCCCGACGCCCGCGCCCAGCGTCCCCCAGCCGGCCGACGCCAGGCCGGCCACCTCGGCGACGAGGCGGGCAGCGCCGAAGCCGGCGAGGACCATCCCGGCATGCACGGCCCACGCTCCCGCGCGCCCCCGCAGGTGCCAGGCCACCAGCCCGACGCCGAGGATCGCCAGCGCAGCGGAGCCGAGGAGGGCGACGCCGGGAACGAACTCCGCGAGGACCAGGTAGCCGCCGAACGCGACCAGCGCCAGACCGATCCACAGGCCCAGCTTGCCGGCCTCGGCCTGGCCGATTCCCCAGCCGACGACGCGCACGCCCGGCCCGGGCGGCGGTGCGCCCGGACCCGGGCCGGGCGCCGGCCCGCCCCGTGCCCCCGCGCCGCCCAGGGGGGTCCACGCCCGTCCGTCCGCGTCGATCACCTCGCCGACGAGCGCGGGCGGGAGGTCACCCGCGTCCGTCGTGCGTCCAGTCGGGGTCCCCGGGACGTCGGGCCCGGAGTTCGCGCCCGAGGGGGCGGCTCGAACGACGCGGGGTCCGCCCCGGCCTTGAGCGCGGCGAGGCGGCGCTCGATCTCGTCGTCCGTCGGCGGAGGCTGGCCGGTCATGCCGGCTAGCGTAGCCGCTCCGGGCCAAGGGATGCCGCCGTCAGATGTCCAGGAAGCGCTTCAGGAAGCGACGCGTCCGCTCGTCGTGCGGATTGGTGAGAACCTGCTCGGGCGGCCCGATCTCCACGAACTCGCCCTCGTCCATGTAGTAGACCCGGTCGGCTGCCTCCTTGGCGAACGACATCTCGTGGGTCACCACGATCATCGTCCGGCCTTCGTGGGCCAGGCTCTCCATGACCTTGAGCACCTCCCCGACGAGGGAGGGGTCGAGGGCGCTGGTGGGCTCGTCGAAGAGCATGATCTTGGGCTGCATCGTCAGCGCCCGCGCGATTGCGACACGCTGCCGCTGGCCGCCCGAGAGTCGCGAGGGGAACTCGTTCCGCTTGTCGATCAGGCCCACCTTCTCGAGGTACGACTCGGCAAGCTCCGTCGCCTCCGCCTTGTGCATCTTCTTGACGTGGAGCGGCGCCTCCAGGAGGTTGCCGATCACGGACAGGTGGGGGAAGAGGTTGAACTCCTGGAACACCATCCCGGCCTGCAGGCGGAGCAGGCGGATCTGCTCGCGGGTCTTCTTGGTGCGCGGGCGCAGCGGGTCGCCGGCGACCCGGATTCCGTCGATGTCGACGACACCGGCGCTGGGCTCCTCCAGGAAGTTCAGGCAGCGCAGGAACGTGCTCTTGCCGGAGCCCGACCGCCCGAGAATCGTGATCGTCTCGGCCGGGTAGACCGTCATGGAGCAGCCCTTGAGCACGTGGTTCCGGGCAAACCACTTCTCGACGTTGGTCGCCTTGAGGATCGGTTCGGCGCCGGGCTTGACGAGGGCGCCTGGTCGCTCGGCCGGATCGATGACGTGGACGGGCTGGCCATCGGCGCCCACGCGGGTGACAGCGGCCATCACACGGCCCCTTTGGCGCGGTCGGCGGTCGCCATGCGGCGTTCCAGCCGGTTCTGGAAGTAGGAGAAGGTGATCGTCATCATCCAGTAGACGAGGGCCGCGATGATCAGCGTCTGCATCGACTGGAAGGTTGGGCGTCCGGCCACCTGGGCGTTGAAGAGGATCTCGTGCACCCCGATCGCGGAGACGAGCGACGAGTCCTTCAGCATCGCGATGAAGTCGTTGCCGATCGCCGGGGTGACGATTCGGAAGGCCTGCGGCGCGATGATCCGGAAGAACGTCGTCCGGCCGGTCATCCCCAGTGACTCTGCGGCCTCGGTCTGGCCGCCGGGCACGGCCTGGATGCCGGCGCGGAAGATCTCGGTCATGTACGCGCCGTAGTTGAAGCCGAGGGCGATGACGCCACAGATGAAGGCGTCCAGCACGAGGCCCGCCTGCGGCAGCGCCAGGTAGATGAACAGGATCTGCAGGAGCAGCGGCGTCCCCCGGACCAGCGAGACGTAGAAGCTCGCGGCCCCGTTGGCGATCGGGTTGCGGGAGAGGCGGCCGAGCGCGCCGAGGGCGGCCAGGATGATCGCCAGGGTGATCGAGCTGAGCGAGATGAGCAGCGTGACCCCGACGCCGCCGACGATGAACGGGACCACCTTGGTGATGAAGCCGGCGTCCAGGTCGACCGTGATCAGGATGAACGCGATCATCCCGGCCAGGATCACGGCCCACACGACCAGGAACTCGATGCGCCAGCGCGACGCTCGGCCGCGCTCTGCCGCCAGGATCCGGTCGCCGAGATCCGGTTGCGCCTGCGCGAGTTGGGTCATCCGTCGGTCCTCATCCCTCGTGCGAGCCGTTGCGGAACGCTACGGTGCGGGCCGGGCGGAATGCAGCGAGGCCCCGCCGCCTGGGCGACGGGGCCTCGGGCAACGCCTCACGGCTTCTGGGTGACGTCCTTGCCCAGGTACTTCTCGGAGAGCGCCTTCAGCGTGCCGTCGGCATGCATGTCGGCGACGATCTCGTTGAGGATCGCCAGCAGCTCGGCCGTGGGCGGCCCGCTCTTGTCGAGCGCGAACGCCACCTGGACCACGAATGGCGGCGGGACGTCGAGGATCTTGACGGGGATCCCCTCCTTGACCCCGTTTGCCAGGCTGTTCTCGTTGGCCACGATCGCGTCGAACTTGCGGCCGGCAGCCTGCGCCTGGAGGCACTCGTTGTCGGTCGGGAGCGACGTGATGTCCGCGCCCGCCGGCGGCGGCGCCATGTTCGGGTCGGGGATCTCCAGCGTGCCCTGGAGCCACTGCTCGTACGTGGTGGACGCACCGACACAGATCTTCTTGCCGTCGAGCTCCTTGACGGACGTGATCGTGGAGTCCGTTCCCACGGCGATGGAACCGTAGTCGTAGTAGTACGGCGTCGGCGAAGTCGACGACCTTCTCACGTCCCTTGGTGATGCTCATCGAGCCGATGGAGAGGTCCCATCGTCCGCCCCAGCTGCCGGCGGTGATGAGGTCCCAGTTGGGGGTCTGCCACTCGAGGGCGATCTCCGTGCCGAGCTTCGCGCTGAGACGCTTGACGGTCTCCTCGGCAGTCGCAGTGTCAAAGCCGGTGTACTTGTTGGTCGCGGTGTCGAAGAACGAGAACGGCGCGTAGTTCGGGTCCGTCGAGATCCGGATCTTGCCGTCGGCGATGATCTTGCCGAGCAGCGACGCCGGGTCGATGCTCGGGGCGGCGGACGGCGCTTCGCTCGCCGCGGTTGACGGGGCCGCGCTGGGCGCGCTCGTCGGCGCGACGGTCGGGCTGGCGCCCGAGCTGCAGGCGGCCACCATGAGCACGGCGATCGCAGCGAGCGCCGTGAGCCGCAGGCTCTTCGTCATCTGCTCCTCCTCCAAGAGCTGCTCGGGCCTGCGTCCCGTGGGGACGCACCTGACAGCAGGCCCTGGACCGCGCGCGCCCACTGGCGCCAGTCGCGGACGGGCGCACTATCGCACCTTCGACACCTGCCGACAATGCCCCGGCGCACAGGGCCGAAGCGCACTTCGTGGGCGTGACCCGCGGACGATAATTGCGGGCATGTTGACCTTCGTGCAGACCGTTCTTGGGCGG
This sequence comes from uncultured Chloroflexia bacterium, assembly GCA_963810065.1. Classification (GTDB taxonomy): domain Bacteria; phylum Chloroflexota; class Limnocylindria; order Limnocylindrales; family CSP1-4; genus CTSoil-043. The sequence continues at coordinate 994,736 of CAWELX010000007.1, forward strand.
GTCGATCCGGGCGAGCTCGGGTTCACCCTTCCCCACGAGCACACCCAGTGCCACCTCTGGCAGATCCCGGAGCGGTTCGACTACTGGGAGCTGACCCCGGACGAGGATGTGGTGGTGGCCGAGCTGGGACGCTTCCGCGCCGCGGGGGGCACCTGCCTCGCCGACGTCACGCTGCCGGGCATCGGCCGCGATCCCGCCTGGCTCCGGCGCATCGCGGAGCGCACGGGCCTGCACGTCGTCATGGGCACGGGCTGGTATCGCCAGCCCTACTACCCGCCCGAGGCGCTGATCGACCGGCGCAGCGTGGGGGAGCTCGCGGACCAGGTGATCCGCGAGTTCGTGGACGGCGTGCCGGGGAGCGAGGGCCCCGATGGCTGCCGGGTCCGGCCCGGGATCATCGGGGAGATCGGGGTTCACAAGCCGTGGGTGTCGGCGCAGGAGGAACGCGTCTTCCGAGCCTGCGGGCAGGCGGCGCGCGCCACCGGCATGGCCGTCACGACGCACGCGGTCATGTCGCCCATCGGGCTCCGCCAGCTGGACATCCTGGAGGAGGCGGGAGCGGACCCGGCGCGCGTCGTGATCGGCCACAGTGACTCGTACCCGGTGCTCGAGCACTGGCTCGCCATCGTGGAGCGCGGCGCGTCGATCGAGTGCGACTTCCTGGGCATGGCCTTCACGCCGATGGAGCGCAAGGGCGAGCCGCGCGTCATCGAGCTGATCCTGGAGCTCCTCGCCCGGGGCCACGGTGACCGAATCCTGTTGTCGCAGGACGTCTGCGACAACAGCCAGCTCGTGTTCTACGGCGGGAACGGGTACGCCTACCTGGCCGAGCAGTTCCTGCCGCGGCTGCGCGAGCGGGGTGTTGGTGAGGCGGACATCCGGCGGATCACCGTGGACAATCCGCGCCGGATCCTGGCGATCGCGGGGTAGCGCGGGGGCTCAGTCGGCGGAGCCGGCCGCCACGCGCGTTGACCTACCCCGCCCGCTGGCCCGCGGATGGGGCTCAGTCGGCCGAGCCGGCCGCCCCGCGCGTTGACCTACCCGCCCGCGAACCGGGCCGGCCGATAGGCCTCCAGCGGCGAGGTGTCGCCGCCCGTCAGCTCCTCGGTCACCAGCAGCGCCAGCCGCGGCGCCAGGGTGATCCCGCTGTGCGTCACGACGTGGTACAGGTTGGCGATCAGCGGGTCGAAGCCCACCAGCGGCAGGCCGTCCGCCGGCATCGGCCGCACGCCCAGGCGCACCGCTTCCACCTCCACCTCGGCCAGCGCCGGCACGACGCCGCGGGCGTGCTTCATGGCCTCGCGGATCCGCTGGTCGTCGATCCCGGGCGGTGAGCCGTTCACGGCAGACGCGTCCAGTGCCTCGCGCTGGATCATCAGGCGCGACCCGCCGTCCGGCCGGAGGTTGACGCCCGGCGCGTAGACCACGTGGCGCAGGCGGGCCGGCGCCGGCGCGGTGACGACGAGCAGGCCGGGCGTGCGCTCGAGGGGCAGCTGGACACCCGCGAACGCCGCGATCCGCCCGGCGTCCGGGCCGGCGGCGTTGATGACGACGTCCGCGGCCAGCTCGCGACCGTCCGCCAGGACCAGGGCGTCGATCATCTCGCCGTTGCGCCGCACGGCCGCGACCTCGCCCGTGACGAGGCGCGCCCCGTACCGCCGGGAGGCGGCGCCCATCGTCGCGTGGACCATCGCGAGCGGGTCGACCCATCCGGCGCGGTGGACGAGGAAGACCGTCTCAACGCCATCCGGCGCGATCCGCAGATCCGGCTCGAGCTCGCCCGTGGCCTGCTCCGCGCTCAGCCGGTCCACGCGCATGCCCCAGTCGAGGAGCCGGCGCATGACCTGCGCGAGATCCGCCGCCCGTGCCGCGTCGCCGGCGTTCGCCCAGTGCAGCGAGCCGGTGACGTGGACCCAGTCGCCCTGCAGCTCGTCGGCGAGGTCCTCGTGGTCGCGGATCGAGAGCACGTTCAGGCGGTGGTAGGCGCGCGGCGGCTTGTCGGTGCCGTTGATGTAGGCGAAGGTGCTGCCGCTCGTGCCGGCGCCCGGATGCCGGCGCTCGACGGTCGTCACCCGGGCGCCCGCCTGCGCCAGGCGATAGCTGAGGGCTGAGCCGATCGCCCCCGCCCCCACGACGACGATCTCCGCGCCCGCCAGGTAGTCCGACGCCGTCATCCGCTCGACCTCGATGCCCTCGTGGGTGAGGATGCCCCGGGGTGCGCCGGACCGACCTGGGACGGTGGCCGGCGGGGCCAGTCTACGCGCGGGTTGACGACCCGGCCCGGCGAACGGAGACTGGCGCCGTCGACCGGAGAAGGGGGCCGTCGAACGAGCGGAGAGGGAGCGCACATGTCGGCGCGGGTCGCGGTCCTCGGGGCGGGCAACGGCGGCTGCGCGATCGCCGCCGACCTGGTGCGGCGCGGGATCGGCTGCACGCTCTTCGACCTCCCGGCATTCGATCACGTGCTGGCGCCCATCCGCGAGGCCGGCGCGCTGCGCCTGTCGGGGGTCCTCGGCGACGTGACCGTTGCGGCCCCGCGGATCACGACGGACGCCCGCGAGGCGGTCGAGGAGGCGGACATCCTTCTGGTCGCGGTGCCCGCGTTCGCCCAGGTCCTGTTCGCGGCGACGTGCGCCCCGTTCGTTCACGAGGGCGCCCTCGTGGTTCTGACGCCCGGCAGCACCGGTGGCGCGCTGGCTGTCGCGGAGGCCCTCCGCTTGGCCGGGCGCTCCGACGGCGTGACGGTCGCGGAGACGCTGTCGCTGCCATTCGCCTGCCGCAAGGTCGACCCCGTGCACGTCCACGTGAGCGGCCAGAAGCACGACCTGCCCATCGCCGCCTTCCCGGCCAGTCGCAGCGGCCAGGTCGCGGAACTGCTGGGCGGCATCTTCCCGGCCACGCTGGCGGTCGCCGCGAACGTGCTGGAGACGAGCCTCAACAACCTGAACGCGGTTGCCCACCCGCTGCCGGCGCTCCTGAACGCCGGCTGGATCGAGACCACCGGCGGCGACTTCCGCTTCTACACGGATGGCGTGAGCCCGTCGGTCGCGCGGGCCATGGATGCCCTGGACGCCGATCGCCTGGCGGTCGTGGCCGCGCTGGGGCTGCCCCAGGTCGCCGCGACGGAGTGGGATCGCCGGCTCTACGGCCTCGTCGGCGACACCACGTATGAGCTCAACCGCGACAGCTGGGTGCACCGCGACATCCGCGCGCCGAGGGAGCTGCGCTCGCGCTACCTGACCGAGGACGTGCCCTACGGCCTCGTCCCGATCGCCTCCATCGCCCGGGAGCTGGGCATCGCCACGCCGGCCGTCGACCTGGTGATCGACCTGGCGTGCCTGCTCCTCGACGAGGATCTCCGGGCGGCTGGGCGCACGGCCGCGTCGCTCGGCCTGGCCGGCCGCACGGCGGCCGAGATGGTCGAGTTCGTCGAGGTCGGCGGCGCCTGAGCGAGGCAGCGGGTGGGGCGCCGGAGGGGCGGCGCCTGGCCGGCGCCGCGAGCCCGCGCGAGGCGTCGCCACGGGACGAGCAGCGAGCCGGCGCGTTCGGCCCCCCGTCCCGCAATCGGTTTGTGCGTTCGGCTCCCCGACCCGAGGCCGCGCAGCACCGAGTGGCCTGGGCCGTTCCGGGCCGCCACGGCCCGAGCCCCGCAGCCTCGACCCGTGCGTCAGCCCTCGAGCGTGGCCTCGACGGAGAGCTCGACGTTGCCCTTGAGCGCCTGGCTGATCGGGCAGCCGTCCTTGGCTGCCTCGGCCAGCTGGCCGAACGTCGCGGAGTCCAACCCGGGAACCACCCCGTGGACGGTGAGCGCGGATGAGACGACGCGCCAGCCGGCCTCCAGCTTGTCGAAGGTAACGATGGCCTTCACCCGCAGCGACGCGGGCGGCGTGCCATTGCGCCCCAGGCCGCCCGAGAACGCCATGGCGTAGCACGAGGCGTGGGCCGAGGCGACGAGCTCCTCGGGGCTGGTTCGGCCGTCGGCAGCCTCGGTCCGCGATGCCCACGACACGGGGAGGCCGGCGAACGCGCCGCTGGTGACGTCGTCGATCGTGCCCTTGCCGTCGATGAGCGAGCCGTTCCAGGTCACTTCGGCGGTGCGGATCGCGGCCATGGGTCCCTCCTGCAGGTTGTCGTGCGGGTCTGTTGTGGTGCGCACCGTCCGCCTCCGCCGTGCGCGCCGTCCGCCGTCCGCTGGCAGTGGCGCGGCGGGGCCAGCTCCGGGTGCTGATGGTACGCGGAGTCGGTGCCGGGCTCCGTCGGCGCGTGCGATGGCACTGATGGCGAGCTCAGCGAACGTGCCCGACAGCATCAGCCGACGCGTGCGACAGCCGCTGCCAGGGCGCGCGAGGCGCGGTCGCGGGGGAAGGTCGCGCGCGTCGCACCGTGGAAGGCCCGGTAGGCGTCCAGCGCCGCCGCCAACGCCGGCACGAACCCTTCGGCCGTGAGCGGGTCGAAACCGTCCTCCCAGTGGAAGCCGAGGAGGCGGACTGCGCGGCTGGTTCGCTCGAACCGCGGCTCGATCCGGCCGACGAACCGGTCGCCGAAGAGGAGGGGCAGGACGTAGTAGCCCCAGCGCCGCTTTGCCGCCGGGACGTACACCTCCCACAGGTAGTCGAAGCCGAAGAGCGAGCGCAGCAGGTCGCGATCCCAGGCCAGCGGGTCGAGCGGAGCGAGGAAGGTGACGCCGGGGGCCTCGCCGCCCGGCGCGTGCCCCTCGGCGACCTCACGCTCGGCCTGGGCGAGGAGCGGCAGCTCGTCGGTGACGACGTGGCGCACGCCCCGCACGCCTTCGACCGCCGTCGGGAGCAGCTCGCCGCGGTCCACGAGCTCGGCCAGCAGGTCCGCGCGGCGCGGCCGCGGCGATCCGTCGGCCAGCATCTCGCCGGCGCCGAAGCCCAGGAAGACCTCGGCCTGGCCGGTCGCCCCCAGGAGTCCGTGGGCGCGGTACCGGCTCAGCAGCCGGTGGAGGAGCTGTTCACGCTCCGGCACCCGCTCGGCGAGGAGTCCGGCGGGGAAGAGTCGCTCCGCGAGGTCGTAGAACCGGCGGTTTCCCACGCGGCGGGAGATGCCGAGGATGCCGGCCTCGGCGAGCGCCTCCAGCACCGCCCGTGACTTGAGCGTCGGGCCCCAGTACCAGTCGATCGCCTCGCTGCGGTCCAGGTCCGCGGTCGAGATCGGCCCGTCGCGCCGGATCCGGTCCAGCAGTTCGGCGACGTGGTCGCCGTGCTCGCGGAAGACGTCGCTCTCGTGGGCGCGGCGCGCGCGATCCCAGGTCAGGCGATGCCACGGCAGCTCGCGGGTCGGCAGGATGCTCAGGCCCTTGTTGTACGCCTCGAACAGGAGCCGCCGGTCGTACAGCAGGTGGTCCGTCCACGGGCGCCGGTAGCCTGCGACGCGGGCGTGGAGCACCAGGTCGTGGTTCCTCCCGGCGACCTCCAGTGGGTCGAACTGGAGGGAGCCGAAGCGATCCACCACCGCGAGGACGCTCTCTTCGGCTGCCGGCAGTGAGCGCGGCGGGGCGAGCAGGTGGCGGATCACCAGGAAGCGCCGGGCCGCGGCGGGGGAGAGAGGACGCTGGGCGGGCATGCCGCGGATCGTAGCCGGTCGCGCCGCGCACGCGCCGTCATCGGAGCCACAACCCCACCCGGACGTCGGGGCCGGGCCGGACCTTCGGGTCAATCCGGATTCTTCGCTGATGCGATATCCTTCCGTCCGAGCCAACACTTTGCATGGAGCGAATGATTTGTCCGAGGTCCCCGCGACGTACGAGCGCGGCGCCGTTCCCGACGCGCGAGGTGGACGTGGAGCGGATCGTCGCCGCGTACGAGACGCTCATGCACCGCGTCGCGTCGACCCACGCGCCCGAGTTCCTCGAGGTGGGCGTGACGATGTCGCAGGCCAAGGTGCTCTACCTGGTGCAGGCCGAGCCCGACCTCCGGATGTCCGATCTCTCGGCCCGCCTGGGCGTCTCCCTGTCGACCGTCAGCGGGGTCGTCGACCGGCTGGTCGACCAGGACCTCCTGGGCCGCCGGGACGACCCGGCCGACCGGCGCCACGTGGTCCTGAGGATCACGAGCGCCGGCGCGACCCAGCTGCAGCTCTTCCGCGAGCTGAATGCCGGCCAGATCCGCACCCTCCTCGCCCGCATCGAAGCCGCCGACCTCGCGGTCGTCGCGACCGCCGTCGAAATCCTCGCCGCCGCGGCCGCCCGCGACGCGGCCGTCGCCCCTGCGGCCGCCCGCGACGCGGCCGTCGCCCCTGCGGCCGCCGGCGACGCGGCCGTCGCCCCTGCGTCCCCCTCTACCGAAGGAGAACCCGCGTGAGCCGTCTCACCGAGCTGTCAGTCGCCAAGCGGAGCGTCACGCTCCTGCTGGCATTCGGCCTCTTCATTGCCGGCATCTCGGCGTGGGGCAGCCTGAAGCAGGAGCTGCTGCCCGACATCGACTTCCCGATCATCACGGTCATCGCGCCCTACCCGGGCGTCGGCGCGGCCGACGTCGAGAGCCAGGTGACCAAGCCGATCGAGCGATCCGTTGCCAGCGTCCCGCGGCTCTCCGCGCTCTCCTCCTCGTCGGCCAACTCGCTGGCCATCGTGGTAGCGCAGTTCGAGTTCGGGACCGACGTCAAGGAGGCGCGCTCCACGATCGAGCAGAACCTCCAGCTGGCGGGCCTGCCCAACAGCATCACGCCGCAGGTCTCCGCGCTCAACATCAACTCCTCGCCGGTGATCATCGCGTCGGTCGCCGGCACCAGCCAGGACGGCCTGGACGCCGCGACCGAGGTCGCGCGCACCGAGATCGTGCCCGCCCTCCAGGGCATCGACGGGGTCGCGACGGTCGACCTGACCGGTGGGCTCCAGCCGGAGGTCGTGGTGACCCTCGACCCCGAGAAGCTCACGGCGACCGGCATCTCCGTCGCCCAGGTCAACGGTGTCCTGGCGGCCAACAACCTCACCCTGCCCTCGGGCCAGATCAAGTCACCGACGCAGAACGTGCCCGTCTCGACGATCGGCTCGCTCACGTCGGTGGCCCAGATCGAGAACCTGGTCGTCGGCGTGAAGACCGCCGGCAGCGGCTCCGGCGCCGTCCCCGGGGCTCAGCCGAGCGCCCAGCCCGGGGCCGTGCCGACGACCCCCGTCCCGCCGACGCCCGTCTTCCTCAAGGACATCGCGTCGGTCGTCCAGGTCGGCGTGCCGACCACCGGCTTCGCCCGCACGGACGGGGTGCCCTCACTCACGCTGACCGTGACCAAGACGTCGAACGCCAACACCGTCGAGGTCGCGGACGCGGTCTCCGCGAAGCTCGCCGAGATCGGGGATGCCAACGCCGACGTCGTCAGCGTGACCGTCATCTCCGACCTCTCGACGTTCATCAAGGAGTCGCGTGACGGCCTCCTCCGGGAGGGTGGCCTCGGCGCGCTCTTCGCGGTCCTGACGATCTTCCTGTTCCTGTTCAGCGTCCGCTCGACGCTGGTCGCCGCGGTGAGCATCCCGCTGTCCGTGCTGACGGCCCTCGTGATCATGCAGATCACCGGCACCACCATCAACGTCATGACCCTCGGCGGCCTCGCCGTCGCGGTCGGCCGCGTGGTCGACGACGCGATCGTCGTCCTGGAGAACATCTACCGCCACCGTGCCCTGGGTGACGACCGCCTGACGGCCTCCCTCAAGGGGCCCCGCGAGGTTGCCGGGGCAATCACGTCGGCGACGCTGACGACCGTCGCGGTCTTCCTGCCGCTGGGCCTGGTGGGCGGAATCGTCAGCCAGCTCTTCCTGCCGTTCGCCCTCACCGTCACCTTCGCCCTGCTGGCGTCGCTCGTGGTCGCCCTCACGGTGGTGCCGGTCCTCGCCTACCTCTTCATCGGGAAGGTCAAGCTCAACGTCGACGAGGACGGCGAGCCGAAGAACTCCTTCTGGATCCGCGCCTACACGCCGACGATCCTCCTGGCCCTGCGCGGCCGCGCCACGAAGTGGGGCGTCATGGCCGTCGCGACGGGCCTCTTCCTCGTCTCGATGGCGATCGTCCCGCTCCTGCCGACCGGGTTCATCAATGCCGGCTCGGAGAAGCTCCTGCAGGTGACGGTCGCACCGCCGGCCGGCACGAGCTCCGCCGCCGTTCTCGCCCGGGCCATCGAGGCCGAGACCATCCTCCTGGCGGACCCGGAGGTCGAGCACGTCCAGACGAGCGTCCCCGTCGAGGGCGACACGGGCTTCGGCACGATCCAGGCGGCGCTGAGCGGCCGGCCGGCCAACAGCGCCACGCTCGCCGTCCGGCTCTCGGACGCCGTGGACCTCACGACGTACGCCCAGAAGCTCTCCGACGACCTCGCCCCGGTGAAGACCGACGGCTTCGACGTGGCCGTGGCCCAGACGGCCGGCTTCACGTCCAACGGCCTGAGCATCGTCATCAGCTCGGACGACCCGGCCGCGGTGGCGGCCGCGACCGACGAGGTGATGAAGGCCCTCTCGGACAACACCGACCTCCTGAACCTCAAGACCGACCTGTCGAAGGGCACGCCCGAGGTCCAGGTCGTCGTCGACCCCAACAAGGCCATCGGGGCCGGGCTCACCGCTGCCCAGGTGGCCGGCGAAGTCCGGATCGCCCTGGTCGGCCAGGAGGCAACGAAGGCCCAGGTCGACCCGGCGCAGGACCCGATGCCGGTCTTCGTCCAGGTCGATCCGGCCCAGGTGAACAGCGTCGAGACGCTGCGCGCCCTTCCGGTTGGGACGGTCGTCACCGTGCCGCTGGGCGGCATCGCCGCGGTGGACCAGGTCGCAGCCCAGGGCAGCATCACCCGCGTGGACCAGGCTCCGGCCGCGACGGTCTCCGCCGAGATCGCCAGCGACGACACCGGCGCCGTCTCCAAGGAGGTCCAGGCGGAGATCGACGCGCTGGTGGCCGCCGGGACGATCCCCAGCGGCGTCACCGTCGAGCTGGCGGGCGTCACCGCGCAGATGAACGAGGCATTCGGCAACCTCTTCCTGTCGATGGGGGTCGCGATCCTCCTCGTCTACGTGATGATGGTCCTGACCTTCAACTCGCTCGTCACCCCGTTCATCATCCTGTTCAGCCTCCCGCTCGCGACGATCGGCGCCTTCCCGGCGCTCTACATCACCGGCACGCCGATCGGCGTCAGCGCCCTCATCGGCTTCCTGATGCTGATCGGGATCGTGGTGACGAACGCGATCGTCCTCCTCGATCTCGTCGAGCGACTTCGCGCGGAGGGGCACTCGACGAAGGACGCCTTGATCGAGGGCGGCAGGACGCGTGTCCGGCCGATCCTGATGACGGCGATCGCGACGATCCTGGCCCTGATCCCGCTGGCCGCGGGCCTGAGCAAGGGCTCGATCATCGCGGCCGAGCTGGGCACGGTTGTCATCGGCGGGCTCTTCTCGTCGACGTTCCTGACCCTGCTCGTGATCCCGGTCCTGTACTCGCTCGTCGACGGCGGGAAGTCGGGCCTGGCGCGGCGCCTCCGCCGCGGCGAGGCGGTTCCCGAGACGGCGACGGCCGACCAGGGCCCCGCGACCCCGCCGCCGGCGGAGCCGGCGCCGGCAGGCTGATCGATGCCCGGCGCCGGCTGACGGTCGGCGCCTCGCCGCCGGCGAGCGGCGCCTCGCCTTCCCGCAGGCGCTTCGCCCGCGGACGCGCCTTCTCGGCCGGGCGGGATCCTTCCCGCCCGGCCGTTCGATTCGGGTGCCGCCCGGCCGCTCGATTCGGGTGCCGCTCGCGCGCCGATTCGGGTCCCCCGGCCGTTCGATTCGGGGTCCCGTCTGCGGCTCGCTTCGGGCGCTCCGGCACTTGGCCGCGGACGCCGGGCTGCGCGAGGCTGCGCCCAACCAGGAAAGGGAGGATCCGACGATGACCTTCTCTGACGAGCGCGAGCTCGGGTCGATCGGCCGCGAGGCCCGCGCGTGGCTGCTCCGGGATCGCGAGGTTGCACGGCGCGGCCGCGAGATCGTACGGGTGGGCCGCGAGGCGCGCGACTGGTTGACCCACGACGAGCGGGGCCGCGTCATCGGCCTCTTCATCTTCTCGGTCGCGATCTCGATCGCGATGTCGCTGCTCGCGACCGCGATCGTCGGCCTGATCTCGCGACGGCGCGCGGCCGTGACGGGCGACGTGGCGGCACCCGGGGGGGCCGAGGGCGAGCCGCTTGGTGCCGGCGAGGTCGCTGCGGTCGGCGTACCCGTCATGGCGGTCACCCAGCCTGCCCCCGGCGAACCGCAGGTCGAGGCGCGCACCGAAGCCTGACGTCGCGTCGCGCCCGCCGCGCCCGCCCGGCGCGGAGGTACCCGCGCCCGACGCGCCCGCCGATCGGCGAGGCACCCACACTGGACGTGGAGAGCTCGGCCGACGGGGAGAGCTCGGCCCGCCGTGGAGAGCCCCGCCCGCCGTGGAGAGCCCCGCCCGCCGTGGAGAGCCCCGCCCGCCGTGGAGAGCTCGGCCCGCCGAGTACCACGCCAACGCCCACGGCCCCGATGGTGCCGTGGGGCGCGCCAGGTGCTCGACAGACCGGCGGTGAAGCCACAGGTACGCGCCAGATGAGCGCTTCGTGGCTCAATTCGTCCGTGAGCGGGAGATCGCGCCTCGATCTGCGGGCAGAGCAACGGGCCGCGGAGATCGTCACCGCCGTGGCTGGCGACCTGCGGCGCCTGCTCGACGACACCGGCGTTCGACCGGCGGACGTAGCCCGGGCGTCGCACGTGAGCCCGGACATGGTCTCGCGCATCCTGCGCGGCGAGCGGCAGGCCTCCATCCAGACGCTGGTCCGGATCGCGCTGGCACTCGGCGGGGATGTCTCGGTGCGACTGGTGCCGGGAGCCGGGGTCGCCATCCGCGACCGGGTCCAGGCGCGGATGGTCGACGCAGTCGTCCGGGAGCTGGACGCTCGATGGACGCCCTTCCCGGAGGTGCCGGTCCGGACGCCTGCCCGTGGCGCGATCGACCTCGTCATCATCGATTCGAGCGACGGCTCTTTCGTGGCCGTGGAGTTCCAGTCGCAGTTGCGACGGGCGGAGCAGACCCTCCGCTGGTCGAACGAGAAAGCTGACGCCCTCCGCTCGACGGATCTGTACCGGATGGCGGCAGCGGCCGCCGGGGCGCCGCCTGCCGTCCACCGACTCCTCGTGCTGCGGTCGACGCAGGCCACCCGCGCTGTCGTGCGAGAGCTGCCGGCGCTGTTTGCGGCCGCATACCCGGTGTCGGCCGGCTCAGCCGTCGCTGCGCTCCGCGGCAGCTCGGCGCTCCAGGGAGACGCGCTCGTCTGGATGCACGTCCACGGGCGGGCAGCGCACCTGATGGATGGATTGCCCGTGGCGATGCGCGGCAGCGCGACGCACCGGTGACATCGGTCGCGGCCGAGAAGTACCGCACAACCTGGCGGCCGACCCCTGGGCGGACCGGCACCGCTGGCCGGTTGGCTCGAGCAGACGCGCATCTGCCGCACCGGACGCCCGCGGCCGCACCGGCCGCACCGCCATCCGACCGTACCGGCCGCACCCGACGCCCGGCCGCACCGCCCATCCGACCGTACCGATCGCCCGCGGCCGCACCGACCGTCAATGTCGACGACTCAGCGTCGATCATTCGCGCTCGGACGTCGTTCTGGCAGCCGACGGTGGCATCGATCTCGGATCGGGGAGCCTGCGGTTCCCCGAAAGATGACGGGCGATCCATCAGTCGAGCGCGGACCGTCGCCTCTGTGGCGCATCCGCGGCGCGTTCAGCGCGGCCGCTCGACCGAGCGGGCGCCTGGCCGTCTGCGGTCCGGCCGCCGAGACTGATCGACACACGAATGATCGACTGTGGGTCGTTGGCCCGGCGCAGATGACGGGCGTGCGCGACATCGGTCTCGGCCGGGAGCTGGGAGCCGACGGGTGCGGGCCGGCGTCGTTGGCCCGGCGCAGATGACGGGCGTGCGCGAGGTCGTCGAGCCCGCTCCACGCTGGCCCGGTGCTCGGCCCGGACGGATCGCGCCTGTCCCGCCGCGCCCGCTACGGCCCCGCCGTGCCGATCGCGCCTGGTCCCGCCGCGACCCGCTACGGCCCGCTGCCGATGCCCGCCGCGCGCCACGGCCCCGCCGTGACGTCCGCGCCGGCTACGGCCCCGCCGTGCCCGCCGCGCCGGCTACGGCCCCGCCGTGCCGACCTTGCTGACGGCCTTCTGGCCGAGCGCCTGGGCCGAGGCGACGAAGTTGTAGTTGGCGCCCTGCACGATGGGGAACGTCGCCACCTGGACCCGCTTCCCGTCGAGGAGCGCCGCCTCGATGGAAGGCGCCGCCTTGAGCGGGCCGGCCGCCTCTTCCGAGTTCCAGAACTGGAGGTACGGCGTGGCGCCCTCCGGCACGGCAAAGACGACCTGCATCAGGCCGCCACCGATCGGGTTCGCGTAGAGGAGGTCGATCCCGATAGGCTTGAGCGGCGGGAGCGTCGGCGGGGCGGTGGCGGCCGCGGGCCAGACCCCGATGATGCCGCCCGGACACCACGCCGGCGGGTCCACCACGCACGCCGTGAACACCGGGCTCAGGACCTCGCCGCCCTGGAACAGCTCGCTCCACGTGGGGAACCAGAAGTCACCCGGGACGACGGGCGGATCGTCGCCGGCGGGTGCCGGCGGAAGCGACGGCTCCGACGATGGCAGGTCGACCGGGGGAGCTGGGTCGCCTGGCACCGGCGTGGGCGTGGGCGTGGCGCCGGGCGCGAGCGTCTCGTCGGGATAGGAGCTCGGCGGCAGGGGCGGCGGGTTCGACGGCGCCTTGCCGCCCGGGAAGGCCCACGCGGTGTAGACGCTCCCGCCTCCGAAGTCGAGCCCCGCCGCCTCCACGACGTCGGCGGGCCACCAGGCGCCCCGGTAGCCCGACCAGGTGGGCCCCAGGGGATCGATCACGAAGTACGCAGCGGGCCCGTCCGTCCCTGCCGGCCGGAACCCGTCCAGGTAGATGGCGTGGCCTCCCGTGAAGCTCTTCTGCAGGCGCAACGCGACCGGGACCCTGCCGTAGGTGACCTGGACGACGGCGCCCGCGCCCGCGTACAGGAGCGCCCGGAGCTGGAGCGGCGAGATCGCGCCCTGGCTGAAGGTGACGCCCCACTTGCCGATCGAAACCTGCAGGTCGGCGAGCGACGTGCCGCCCACCTGGTCCGGCTGGAGGGCCCGGAGCTGCGAGCCGTTCGTCACGATCCCGTAGCCCAGCCGCGCCAGCATGGCGCCCGACGCCATCGTGCAGTTCGCGTTGCCCAGCGGGCCGCCGTCGAACTGGGTGATCGGGGGGACGCGCGGATGGCCGGTGGGGAGCAGCCATGCCGGCCGCGTGTTCCCGCCGGTGTCGGGACCGGTGCCCGGCTCGGCATAGGCAACCAGCTGGAGGGTCGCCTCGGCCGGCAGCGCCTGGAGCGCGACGGGCTCATCCGCCGGGACACTGCTGAGGCCGAACGGGACGACCTGGTCGCCCGTGTCGCCGGCATCCTTGGTCAGCTCGAACGCGGTGTCCGGGGCCGGCAGAAGGTTCGACGCCGGCGGAGCCGTGACCGCGGCGACGCCCAGGGCCCCGCCGAGGCCGATGACCGCGGCGAGCACGAAGCGGGTGATCAGTCCGAGGATGGGCATGTCACTGGACAACCGAGCACGTGGAAGGTCGGGCGACTTGAACGTCGGCGACGTCGTCTTCCCGCCGTACTGGTCCACCGTCACGACATAGAACGTAGCGTAGCCGTCATAGAAGGTCTGCCCGGTGAACGCGGCTGTTCGGCCTCGTGTAGAACGCCTGTCCGGCTGCAGCCTGGGACCCGGCCATCGAGCCGCCCGTCTTGGCGCCCGTCCGCCGGTTCTGAAGCGTCCAGTGGAAGGTGACCTTCAGGGCCCGTCGAGGCGGGGTTGTCTCGGCGTCCGACGCGTAGAGGCCGAAGGTGATGCGGGCCGATCCGCACGAATACTGGTACTTCTGATTGACCGATGCGCGAGACACACCTGCGGGGCATCGAAGCTCGCCTCGCTGTCGCAGCGCTTGACGGTGATCGTCCTGACCGGCGTCTTCGTCGTCGCTCCCTTGCCGTCGGTGGCGACGGCGTACCAGCTGATCGTCCCGGAGCGGACGATGTTGTCGACGCTGCTCACGGTGTTGATGTAGTTGTACCAGGTGGTGCCGTCCTTGCTGAAGGAGCGGCTGGAGTAGGACGACGCGCCGGGCTTGCGGAAGTAGAGCCGGATGCTCTTGACGCTGTCGACGTCGGTGGCGCGCGCCTGGAACGAGGTGAGCGTCGAGCCGGAGCAGCCGGCCCCCAGGGGGTCGGTGATGATCGACGTCGGCGTGGCCGTCAGCGTCGTGAACTTCGGGCCGGTGTTCTTGCACACCTTGACGGTCATGGCCAGGGCGCCCGACGGCGGGGTCCGTGTCGTCTTCGGGCTGGCGTTCCCGTCCTTCGCGACGATGAAGTAGCTGAGCTGGCCTGCCGTCTTCAGGTTGTCGGCGGTGGTGTTCAGCGTCGCGACGTACCTCCCGCCGGACAGGCTCATCGGTTTCGTGAGGTAGCGTGCGGCGCCCGGCGGCCGGTAGAAGAGCGTCACGCTGGCCAGCCCGTCGCTGTCCGAGGCGCCGATCGAGAACGTGACTGACTTCGGGTCGCCGGCGCAGTAGGCCGCCTGGTCGTAGCTGACGGTTCGCGTGGAGACGGTGAGCCCGGACAGCTTCGGCGCGGCGTTCGGCTTCGGGGTGGGCTTCGGGGTGGGCCTGGCGGTGGGGCCCGCCGTCGGGATCGGCGACGGCGTGGGCGAGGGCGTGACCTCCGGCGCCGGCGTCGGCTCCTCCGTCGGTCGCGCCGTCGGCTTGGCAGGCGCCTCGCACTCGGCGACGGGCAGCGACGAGGCATCCCCGTCGAGGGCCAGGGGGCCGGCCTTCGTCCAGGCGCGCTCGATGCCGGGCGCCGGCCAGTAGAGCTGGAGCCAGGCGCCGTCGGCCGAGCGAGCAGTGACCAGGACCTGCTGGTCGCGGGGGATGCTCCCGAGGACCGGCCCCTGGTCGGGGCAGGGGACGAGCTGCAGGCCGGCGCCGGCGCTTGCGGGCCCGGCCGCGCCGCCGCCGAACTCGACGGTGCCGGTCGCGACGAGCGCCGATCCGGCGACGGCGCCCGAGAGGAGGCCGGCCCCCAGCACGGCAAGACTCTTGCCGGCGATCAGGCCGCTTCCGCCAAGCGCCCCCAGACCAGCCATGTCCCCCTCCACCCGCGATCGGCGCCGGCCGACCGTACCGGGCGCGAGTCTAGCCTGAACGCGCTCCGCGCGATAGGGGCTGTTCGGGCAGAAGCGGTGCGCGGACGCCACCAGTTGCGCCGGCGGCGACCG
Organism: uncultured Chloroflexia bacterium; assembly: GCA_963810065.1. Taxonomy (GTDB): domain Bacteria; phylum Chloroflexota; class Limnocylindria; order Limnocylindrales; family CSP1-4; genus CTSoil-043. The sequence goes on from CAWELX010000007.1 coordinate 1,010,070, forward strand.
CGTCGGGATGCGTCACGCCATCACGGTGTCGCCGCGGGGCACCGATGCCGCCTTGCCCCGTGCGAGGGTACTGCGGGCCCGCGCCGCCGGGCGCCCGGCCCCAACTCAGAGCAGCGGCGAGATCCGGTCCATGAGCGCGTCGAACGCCTGGCGTCCCGGGGATCGCACGAGCTCCGCGGGCGCGGACACCTCGACGAGCGGGTCGAAGATCGCGCGCTCGAACGACTCGGCCTCCGCTTCACCCTCCAGCAGGAGGTTCAGCTCCCAGTTGCGGTAGAAGCTCAGCGCGTCGAGGTTGCAGCCGCCGACGAGCACGCGGTCGTCGGCCACCATGACCTTCGCGTGCGCCATCGTGGGGTGGAAGAGCACCGTGGCACCGGCCGCCTGCAGGCGCGGGACGTTGTGCCGGAACGCGGCGGCGGGCATCGGGGGCGTCGGCTTGCCCGGAACGATGATCCGGACGGCGACGCCGCGCTCCGCGGCCGCGACCAGGCGGTCCAGGATGGGCCGCTCCGAGATGTACGGGTTGACCAGGTCCACCCGCCGCTCCGCAGCGTCGATCACCTGCTCGTAGGCCTCGCTGATCGGGCACGTGGCCGGTTCCCGGGACGTTGACAAGGAGCGTTGCCACGGCAACCCCCGGGCCGGCCGCCGGCCCCTCGTCCGGCGGGAACAGGGCAGCCAGCGTCGCCTCGTCGGCGTCCAGCGGCCCCTCCTGGTGCCGCCAGCCGGCCACGAAGAGTGCCTGGAGCTGGCGCACCGCGGGACCCTCGAAACGGACCATCACGTCGGTGAAGCGCTCGTCGTTGAAGTGGTCCTCGATGCCCGTCCCGCCCAGCCAGCCGATCCGCCCGTCCACGACCATGAACTTGCGGTGGTCGAAGTGGAGGACGTTCTCGCGGCGCCAGCCGATCGGCGCGCCCGGGCCCAGCGGTCCGCGCACGTCGGGGAACATCCCCCGGTTCTGGACGACCTGCACGCCGCCGGCCACCAGGTCGGCGAAGAGCTCCTTCGAGCCGGCGCGCACCTCGCTTCCGACGGCGTCCACCGAGAGGCGCACGGGGATGCCCTCGGCGACCTTCGCCAGGAGGACGTCCCGGAATTGCGTGCCGACCTCACCCGGCTTGAAGCCGTAGATCAGGACATGGACGGACGACGTGGCGGCCCGGAGGTCGTCGAGCATCCGCGGGAAGTAGCGGGTCCCGTGGAGGAGCGGCTCCACGGCCCGCGCGGTGCTCGGCGCGAAGGCGACGGCGACGTCCTTCGTCCGGACGATCGGCGCGGCCGCCAGGCGCGCGGCGAAGGCCCCCGCGTCGGCGGCGTCCAGGGCGACCGGCCCCGGTGGGAACGACGGGACGCGCTCGCCGGCGTTGCGCCGCGACGAGGCGACGGCGCCGCCCACGGCGGCCAGCGCCCCAAGTCCCAGGATGATGCGACCACGGGTCATGCGGCACCTCCGGGGGCCGGCCGGCCCCCAACTCGATGGATGCGATCCTACCCGCCCGGCTCGGCACACACACGCCGCCGCGGGTGGTTGACGGGACGGCGCCGATATCCGACAATCCAACTCGGAATTCGGCCGGGTCCGGGCGTCCTCACCGGGGCTTCGTCCCCGGCGTTCCCATCCGGCAGCGTCCCACCGGCCGAACTCCATCCCTCGCCCCCACCGCGACGCGGGACCCCTGCGCCGCCGCCGTACGCCACGAGGAGTGACGATGACCACCGCCCGCGAGGAGATCGTCTCCCAGGAGTACCAGTACGGCTTCCACGACGACGTCACCTACCTGGCCGAGACCAAGGTCGGGCTGACGCGGGCGACCGTCGAGGAGATCAGCGGGTTCAAGGACGAGCCGGAGTGGATGCTCCAGTTCCGCCTCCGCGCCTACGACCACTTCCTCAAGCGAACGATGCCCAGCTGGGTCCCCGAGAGCGTCAAGGGGATCGACTTCTCCAAGATCGTCTACTACCGGAAGCCGTCCGAGCGCGAGGAGAAGTCCTGGGACGACGTCCCGGAGCAGATCAAGCAGACGTTCGAGAAGCTGGGAATCCCCGAGGCGGAGCGGAAGTTCCTCGCGGGGGTCGGCGCCCAGTACGACTCCGAGGTCGTGTACCACTCGGTCCGCGAGGAGCTCTCCAAGATCGGCGTGGTCTTCATGGGGATGGACCAGGGGCTGCGTGAGTACCCGGACCTGGTGAAGAAGTACTTCGCCACGGTCGTGCCACCCGAGGACAACAAGTTCGCCGCCCTCAACAGCGCGGTCTGGTCCGGCGGCTCGTTCGTCTACGTCCCCAGGGGCGTGGAGGTCCCGCTCCCGCTGCAGGCGTACTTCCGGATCAACGGCGAGAACACCGGCCAGTTCGAGCGGACGCTGATCATCGCGGACGAGGGCTCCAAGGTGCACTACATCGAGGGCTGCACCGCGCCGATCTACACCACGGATGCGCTCCACGCGGCCGTCGTCGAGGTGATCGCGCTGCCGGGCGCCCAGATCCGCTACACGACGATCCAGAACTGGAGCCGGGACGTCTACAACCTCGTGACGAAGCGGGCCCACGCCCACGCCCACTCCACGGTCGAGTGGGTCGACGCGAACACTGGCTCCCGCGCGACGGTGAAGTATCCGGCGATCTACCTGCGCGGCGAGGGCGCCACGGCCGAGGTGATCAGCGTGGCCTTTGCCGGCCACGGCCAGCACCAGGACACCGGTGCCAAGGCCGTCCACCTGGCCCCCAACACGCGGAGCCGGATCGTCTCGAAATCCGTGTCGAAGGACGGCGGCCGGGGGACCTACCGCGGCACCCTCAAGGTGGCGCCCGGGGCCACCGGCGTCGTCGCCAGCGTCCGCTGCGACGCGCTCCTCCTCGACGAGGAGAGCCGCTCCGACACCTACCCGTACATCGACATCCAGGAGGACGACACCACGATGACCCACGAGGCCACCGTGGGGAAGGTGTCGGCCGACCAGATCTTCTACCTGATGAGCCGTGGGCTCACGGAGAACGAGGCGACGAACCTCGTCGTGCAGGGCTTCCTGGAGGTCTTCACGAAGGAGCTCCCGATGGAATACGCCATCGAGTTCAACCGGCTCGTGAAGCTCGAGATGGAGGGGTCGCTGGGATGACGACGCCCACGGAGACGCCCGCCGAATCGTCGGCCGCCGCCTCCGCAACCGGGCCCGCGCCCCGCGCCCGGCGGGCGCCGGCCGACCTCCCGTTCGCGTTCCCCGACGCGGCACTGGCTGCAGCGCTGGGCGCGCAGCGAGACGAGCCGGCCTGGCTGCGCGAGGATCGCCTGGCGGCCGCGGCGGCCTTCGGGCAGCTGCCGGTCGAGACCAGCGAGCTCTACACGTCCTACGTCGACTTCCGCGCGGCCGACCTGTTCGGGGTTCATCCCTACGTCGCCACGGCTTCCGCGCCCGCGACCCCGGGCGCGATCCCCGACGGGGCGGACGGGATCATCGAGCTGCGCGAGGACGGCGTCCTGCGTCTCGCCCTGGCTCCCGGCCTGGCGGAGCGCGGGGTGGCGCTCGAGACCCTGGGCGCTGCGCTCGCACGGGACGCCGCCGGGATCCGCGAGGCCCTCACCGCGACGGCTCTTCCCGCGGACGAGAAGCTGGCCTGGCTCTCGCGCGGCTTCTGGAGCCAGGGCGTCCACGTCCACGTGCCGGCCGGCGTGCGCCTGGAGCGCCCGATCGTGCTGCGCTGGGCCGCCGGCGTCCCGGAGCGAGCCCTCCTGACCCGCACCGTCATCCGGCTCGACGAGGGCGCCGAGGCAGCGCTCGTCGAGGAGCTCGTGCCGTCGGGCCCGCCCATCGACTGCGCCGCCGGCGAGCCCGTGCCCCAGTCGCTGTTCGGGGGCACGAGCGAGATCGACCTGGGCCCCGGCGCGGTGCTGCGGTTCGCCTCGATCCAGGACCTGTCCGGCGGGACGACCGCCCTCCAGCAGCGGACCGCCCGGATCGCGGCCGGGGCCACGCTCCGCTTCGCGATCGCCCATCTCGGTGGCCGCGTCGTCCGCTCGCGAATCGACAACCGCCTCGAGGGCGATGGGAGCGAGGTGGAGCAGGTCGAGATCGTCTTCGGCGGCCGCGACCAGCTCTTCGACCTGACCGCCTACACCCGCCACGTGGGCCGGGACACGACCGGCAACCTGCTCAGCAAGGCGGTGCTCCAGCACGGCTCGCGGGCCTACATCAAGGGCCTGATCTCCATCGAGAAGTCGGCCCGCGGCACGGACAGCTTCCTGGGCGAGTTCGGGATGCTCCTGGACAAGCAGAGCCGCTCGGTCACGATTCCCAGCCTGGAGATCGACCAGCCGGACTGCCGGCGCGCCGCCCACGCTTCGTCGGTCGGGCCGATCGACCCGGCGCAGCTGTTCTACCTCGAGAGCCGCGGGATCACGCCCGACGAAGCCCGCAAGTTCATCACGCTCGGCTTCCTGGAGCCGGTCGTCGCGCGCGTGCCCCTCGTGTCCGAGCAGGAGCGCCTGTGGGCCATCCTGGAGGCGAAGTGGGCCGAGTCGCTGGCGTCCGCGTCGCCCGCCGCCTGATCGCGTGACGCGCCGGATCGACTGCGGCCCCCTCGCGGCCCTCGCCGACGGGACGATGCAGATGACCTGGGTCGACGGCACCGAGCCGGTCCTGCTCGTCAACGTCGGCGGGATGATCAGCGCCGTGCAGGGCATCTGCAGCCACGAGTACTTCGAGCTGGACAAGGGCTTCCTGACGGCGGGCACGGTCACCTGCGCGCTCCACCTCTCGCGGTTCGATCTTGGCTCGGGCGACCCGCTGGATCCGCCTGCCGACGAGCCGCTGGCCGTCTACCCGGTCGCGATCGAGGATGGCCGGATCTTCGTGGACTGGCCCGCCTGACCCGGCCTCGCGGGGTCGGCGCGGCGCCCGGTGACGAGGCGCTGCAGCCCCCGGGCGTCGGTGGCCGAGGCCTGCCAGCCCCCGGGCCTGCCCGAGGGCGGGTTGGCCGAAGCTGACTACGCGGGGCCTCCGATCGCTTCCGGCTGCGCCGCCCGCTCCGCGGCGCGGGCGCGGATGCCCGCCTCGAGCGCGTCCCAGCCGGCGCCCGACACGTCGGCGACGGCCCGCGGGTCATGTGCCTCCAGCGCCGCGAGGATCCTGCCGTCGACGTCGACACCCGCGGCCCGGAACCACTCCGGGTAGGCGACGCGAAAGACGCGCTCCAGGCGCGAGAAGACCATCGGGTAGACGCGCTGCAGCTCCTGGCTGCGGGACGCCCGGAGGATCGCGCTGTGGAAGGCCATGGCTCCACGCTCAACACCCACCAGGTCGCCAGCGCCGAGGGCGACGAGGCGCCGTTCGTGATGCTCGCGCAGCGCACGGAGCTCGTCGTCCGTGGCCCGCTCGGCGGCGAGGCGCTGGGCGAGCAGGATGAGCTCTCGCGAGACCTGCACGAGGTCCAGCATCTCCACGGGGTCCAGCGGGGCGACCCGGGCGCCGCGGTTGGCGTCGATCGTCACGAGACCGGTGCTCGCAAGGCGGCTGAGCGCCTCCCGGACCGGCGTGCGGCTGATGCCCAGCCATGCTGCCAGCTCGTCCTCGGTGAGCCGCTCGCCCGGGGCCAGCTCGCCGCGGACGATCGCGTCGCGGAGGCGCTGCTCGGCCTCCTCGCGCCGAAGCGGGGATGCCGGGAGCGGGTTCGGGGTCCGGGGAACGGGCATGTCCGCGATTCTAGGCCGGCGCCAGCTCCGACGACGGCCACCACGAGGAGACAGGCCCGGCCGGCGCCGGGCCGCTCCGCCGACCGCGGGCCTCCCGTGGCGCCCCGGGACCGCCCCGATGCATCCCCGCGCTGCCTCAGGCCGCCGGCGTGTCCGCGCCCGCGTCGCCGGACGGCATCGGCAGCGGTGCCGCGGTCCCGTCCTTCCCGAACCGGTGGCCGTTGTAGCGCTCCGCCCAGCGGCGGACCTGGCGGTAGACGGCCGGCGCGCCCACGAGCTCCTCGTCGAGCGGCCAATCGGCCGGGTGCAGGATGAGCGGGTGGGTCTGGGGGCCGCCGAGGCCGCCGTGGCTCCCGATCAGCTCCTCGAACGCCGCCACCTCGTCGAACTCCGGGTCGTAGAGGCTGATCACGGACAGGTCGGGGCAGTGATCCATCCCGTCGAGGCGCACGAACGCCTCGCGCGACCGACCGCCGTACTGGGCCACCGGGTCCACGCCCTCGACCCGGTTCTCGTCCAGGAAGTTGATGCCGTCCCGGCCGACGACCAGGGCGCCGTGGGTCTCGGATCGGATCAGCATCGCCCCGATGCCGGGGTGGCCGGAGAGCGCGTCGACGAGGCCCGGGTAGGCCCCAGCCAGCTGTTCGACGGTCACCCGGCCCGGCAGCCGCGGGAAGTACACCAGGCCGAAGTTGCCCGAGGCGATCGCGATCAGGTCCGGGCGCTCCTCCGGGGCCTCGGCAGCCCGGCTCGCGTCGCCCGGAGCCGTCTCCTCGCCAGTGGGCCCCAGCCCGACGACGCCATCCTCGGTCTGCGACCGCAGGGCGGTTCGGGCCAGGCTGCCGGTGACACCCTTCGTCTGGGTCACCTCGGACAGGAAGGCATTGGTCTGGCCCCACTCCTCGACCCGGCCGGTGGCCTGCTCCAGGGTGGTCGTGCCGCCCATCAGCTCGCGGATCACGTCGCCGAGCGTCTTCCCGTAGCGCTGGAGGAAGGTGGCCCCCAGGGTCTGGCCGTGGTCGGAGACGACGACGAACCGGTACGGTCGAGGCGCGGAGCCGGCGGCCTTCTCGAGGGTGGCGATCGCCCGGTCCACGCCGTCGAGGGCGTCGAATGTCTCCCCGCGCTCCGGCCCGCTGTGGTGGGCGATCTCGTCATAGTCGGTGTAGTCGACGAAGATCACCGGCGCCCCGCGATACATCTCCTCGATCACGAGCGACGTGGACAGGTCGCGGAGGGCGACGTTCGTGGCCGCCCGGGCGATCGGGTAGGGCATCCCGCGATGCATCATGGGGACGATCCCGGCCCGTCGCTGACGACGATCCTGGAGGTACTCCTTGAAGATCTCGCCGCCGAACCGGACGATCGTGCCGAGGTAGTTGTAGGGACTGGCGAAGAACGAGTAGAACGTGGTGCTCTTGCCCAGGCCCTGCCCCTTGTCCTTGATCGTGGCCATCGTCATGTACGAGCGCACGGCGTCGCCCGAGAAGAGGTTGCCCACGCTCGCCCCGTCGTTCGACAGGAGCCCCTCGCCGTTGGAGATGCGGGTGGCCACCAGCGCGGCGTCCTCCGGGTGGTTGGCGACCATGACCCGCCCAGCCTCCTTCTCGTACCAACGGAAGGCAGGGATGCCGTCGTTGTTGCCGTGAAGGAGGCCGGCCTGGCTGGCAGGGGTGGTCGGGGGCAGCAGCGCCTCCCAGCCGTCCAGGCGGTAACGGCCCGAGCGGACCCAGCCGGCGAGGTGGGGCACCCGCCCGGCACGGACCTGGCGGGCCAGGATCGGCTGGGCCAGTCCGTCGATCTGCACGACGACGAGACCGGGCCTGTCGGTCCGCACCACGTCGGCCTGGCGCGCGGAGACCTGCTGCATGAGGATCGCGAAGTAGGAGTCATCGCTGCTGATGGAGAAGATCGCCGTGAGGATGGTGTTCCCGATCGCGTAGATGAACGACGCAATCAGGGCCGCGATCACCGAGGTGATGACGAGGTCACTGACGAAGAACGGCAGGACGTAGAACGAGACGACCTGGAAGACCAGGGTCGCGATCACGACGGCGATGACCGAGATGCCGGCGAACAGGGCCAGGAAGACGGGCCGCACGAGGATGTTCAGCACGCCCAGCACGACTGCCGCGAGGAGGAGTGACCCGATCACCGGGGCGCCCGGCGCGAGGTCCACGCCCGGCGTGAGCCACACGGCCCCCCCGAACGAGAGGACGCTCACCACCAGCGTCGCCAGCAGGCGGCGCACCCGCGACCCTCCCTCGGGTCGCCACGTCCGCATCACGTGGATCTGGAGCTTGTAGAAGTCGATCAGGCGCCGCATGGCATCTCCATCGAGGCGTGGCCGCCCGGGGGCACGATCAGCCGGCCCATTGCGTGGCGACGATCATTGCACAGCATTGCGATGTGCAGCGCCTCGTCCCGCCGCGATGAGAGCGACGCCGCTTGACCGTCGCGCTATGCTGCGGCCGGCCGCGCGGCGTCCGAGGCATCGTGGGTGGCGGCGGCCGGGAGAGAGGGTCACTGCGCATGTCGCTCGAGGGAATCGTCATCGGATTGCTGGGCATCGTGCTCGGCGCTGCGTTCGCCTTTGCGGGCTACCGCTGCTTCCTGCTGCTCCTGCCGATCTGGGGCCTGTTCGTCGGGTTCATGGTCGGCGCCGGCGCGACCGCCATGCTGCTCGGCGAGGGCTTCCTCGGCCAGCGTGCTCGCCATCGGCGTGGGCGTCGTCGTGGCGCTCGTCTTCGCCGTGCTCAGCTGGTTCTACTGGTGGGGCGCCGTCGCCGTGATCGGCGGGACGCTTGGGTACTGGATCGCCCACTGGCTGCTGGTCGCCGTCGGCTTCGACGGACGACGGGTTCGTGACCACGCTGATCGCCCTGGCCGCCGGCGTGGCCGTGGCCTTCGTCGCGCTCATGGCCAACGCCCCGAAGTACGTCGCGATCATCCTGACCGCGTTCGCCGGAGCTTCGTGGTTGGCCGCCGGCATCGCCCTGCTTCCTCGGGGATCGTCAAGCCGGACGAGCTGACCAGACGGCTCGCTCGTCGCGATCTACACCGAGGGCTGGCTGTGGATCGCGATCTGGGCCGTCGTCGCGGCCGCCGGGATCATCGCCCAGCTCCAGATGACGGCCCGCATGGAGCAGGATCTCGTCGTCGCCTATGGCGGGCGCAAGCCCTTCTGACGCGGACGCCGCGGGGATCGTGGTCTCGCGGCATCGTGGCGCCACCTGGACGCGGCGCCGCCTGCACGAAGCCCCGGGCGTGCCCGGGGCTTCGTGGTTCCTGGAAGGCGCCCACCGCCGACGGCCCGGCGTTCACCGCCGACGGCCCGGCGTTCACCGCCGACGGCTCGGCGTTCACCGCCGACGGCTCGGCGCCGCTCACGGTTGCAGGACCAGGCGGGTGGACTCGCTCGCCTCCACCGCGTCGCGCGAGAACGGCAGGGGAGCCGTCCGGCCGGTGATCCAGTCGTCGATCAGGTCCGTGTAGTGGCGGCCGCCGGGATTCCCGCCCTGCCCCGTGCTGGTGATGATCCGGGCGGCGTCCAGGCGATCGCGCGCCATCTCGATGGTCAGCCGGTAGGACGGGTGGTTGGTCATGGTGAAGGCGTCGATCAGGGTGCCGGGCATGGCGCCCGGCTCGTCCGGGTCCGGATACCAGGCGCCCAGGCTCGTGTTGCCGTTGTTCACCGCGTCGCTGGTGCCGGGCACGCCGTATGGCCCCGCGTTGAGGAGCCCTTCCAGGATCCCGATCCCGCTCGTGCCCAGGGTCTGCTCCCGGAACGTCGTGGTGTGGACGCGTGCCCAGCTCCACCGGTCCGGATCACCGAGCGCCCCGCGCAGCTCGGCCCCCGCGTCGTCGAGGGCCGCCGCCAGGCGCAGGCTGCGGGTCTCCACGGCATCCGTGTTCGGATCATCCCAGAAGGGCGATGCTGCGTCGGCCACGATGGCCCGGATGGCCAGCCGCGACGGGTCTGAGCCCAGGTACATGGGGGCCAGGGTCCCGAGCCACGGGTCGAAGACGGCCCGCATGAGGCGCCACTCGGTCACCTCGTAGGCCGCGCACCCGGCGCTGTCGAGGTCGCACGTGCGGCGCCACGACTCGATGAGCCGCCGGACCTCGCGTCCGTCCGCGGTCGCCGGGTCCGCCCCGACGAGCGCCGGAACGAGGTCGGCGGCCCGCAGGAGCTGTGTGTCGAGCTGGATGCGCGAGAGGTCGGCCTGGGTCACCCCGCCGTCCGCGGCAGCCGCATCCAGCAGCTCGCGGATCCGCGCGGCGCGCCACCCGGGGTCCCAATCGTTGCCCATGTGGTAGGGGTAGGTCCCGTCGACGGGGTTGTTGTTGGCGGAGACGATCAGGCCGTCCGGCGGGTTGTAGAGCGCCGGCAGCTGCTCGAACGGGACGTAGCCGGTCCAGTCGTGATCGCCGGACGATCCGTCGACCGGGCGGCGCCCGTCGTCGCCGGCGGGACGCACCGGGACCCGTCCGGGGATCTGGATCCCGATGTTGCCGTCCACGTCGGCGTACACGAAGTTCTGCGCAGGCGCGACGTAGTCGCGGAATGCCTGCCGGAACTCGTCGAACGAGGTGGCCACGTTCACCTTCAGGAACGCGCCCATCAGCCCGTCCGGCTCGACGAGAGCCGTCCAGCGGAAGGCGTACAGCGGCTCACTGCCCGCGAGCTCGGGGACGACGTCGTTGAGGATCGCGCCATGGACGGTGGAGCGGACCGTGATGGTCACGGGATCGGCGCCGGCGACGGCGATCGTCTCCTGGCGTGTCTCGAAGGGGACGGACGCTCCCTTGTAGAGGTAGTTGGCCGGGTTCGCCGGATCGGGCGTCTCGATGAAGAGGTCCTGGACGTCGGGCCCGGTGTTGGTGGCGCCCCACGCGATCCGCGCGTTGTGGCCGAGGATCACGCCGGGGGCGCTGGGGAAGGAGACGCCGGCCACGTCGAAGGGGCAGGCGGACGACACGACGCGGCAGTGCAGGCCGTTCATGTACCAGATGCTGGGCAGCTGGACCCCGAGGTGGGGGTCGTTGGCAAGGAGGGCCCGGCCCGTGGCGCTCCTGGCGGGGGCGACCACCCAGTTGTTCGATCCCACCCCGGGGTGACCGATCGCGGCACCGCCCATGTCGAAGCCGGCCAGCGCGCCGATCCCGTCCCCGATCGCCGCGAGCCCGGCGAGCCCGGCCGCGGTGCGGCTGTCGACGGTGGCGCGGGAGCCAACGGTGGTGCTGGTGTCGATGCTGGCACGCGTGTCGACGGGTGAGGCGGCGACCAGCCCTGGCCCCCGCCCGGCCGGCGCCCCGACCAGGTCGGCGGTGGTCGTGATGGTCGGCGCTCCGTCGGGGTAGGCGGGCACCAGGAGGTCGGTCAGGGCCGGGTCAGCCAGGCGCGCGTCGGCGAGGAGCCGGAACAGCTCGGCGTCGTAGTTGCCGCCCAGCGACCATGCCTGGAGCTTCCCGAAGATGACCGTGTCGAGCGGCGTCCACGGCTCCGGGTCGTACCCGCCGAGGCCACCGCCCTTCCCCGACTGGAAGCCGGTCACGACGAATGGGAGGCTCCGCTGGCCAGCGCTCTGCGCGATCCAGGCGTTCACGCCGTCCGCGTAGCGCTGGAGCACCCGGACGGTCTCCTGGTCGAGCGCCGCCAGGTCGCGCTCCGCCGCCTGGCGCCAGCCCAGGGTGCGGATGAAGCGGTCCTTGTCGAGTGCGGACTCTCCGAAGAGCTCGCTGATCCGGCCGGCGCCGATGTGGCGGAAGACCTCCATCTGCCACATGCGCTCCGACGCGTGGACGAAGCCCTGGGCGAAGAACAGGTCGTCCCCGGTGTCGGCGTAGAGATGCGCGATCCCCGTGTCGTCCCGGATGACCTCGACCGACGCGCCGAGCCCGGGCACCTGGAGCGTCCCGGCCGCCTGGGGCTGCGAGCGGGCGTTCACCCAGGTGAGCAGGCCGCCGACGGCGACCACCCCCGCGACTCCCACGATGAGCACCACGACCAGCAGGACCGCCACCAGGCGGCCGACAATTCGCACGGGGCCCTCTCCTCCTCCGCGGCGCGCCGCGCCGTTCCGCGCAGTGTGCCCAACCTCGCGCAGGTCCGCAGGCCGGCCGCGCGGACCCCGGCGGGGGCCTGGCACGCGCCCTCGCATGCGTCCCTCGGATGCCGCCCGATCGGGTCGCGTCAGCGCCGCAGCAGCGTCCCGACGCCCCGCGCCTCCGCGGCCGCGAGGATCGCGTCGGCGAACACGAGGTCCGCGAGGCCCACGCCCAGGTGGGTCACGACGACGCGGCCGGCCGCCGGGCGCGGCCACCCGTCGCGGATCGCCGTCCCGAGGACGCCCGCCGGGTCGGGGTAGCCGTCGAAGAGCCCGGCGTCCCGGTTGGCCCGGAACTGGCCCTCCTCGTCGACGAGGAAGAGGCCCGCCCCCCTGACAACATCCGCGGCGACCGACGTCGCGTAGTCCACGGCGATCACGAGCGCACCGGGCGCGAACCACGTGTCGTTCATCACCTGGCGGACGGGCCCGAAGGCGACGCAGGTCACGACCACGTCAGCGTCGCGCACCGCGGCCCGGGCATCAACGGCGACGCGCGCCGCCGCGATTCCCGGGATGCGTGGTGCCTCGTCGACGAGGGCGGCGGCCCGGGATGCGTCGCGATCGTGGATGGCGACCTCGACGCCCGGCATGAGGTGGCCGATGACGGGCACGTGGGCCCGACCCTGGACCCCGGCGCCCACGATGGCTGCCCGCGGCGCCCGGCCGGCGACCTCGGGCGCCCAGCGGGCGATCGCCGTCCCGGAGACGGCCGCCGTGCGCGACGCCGTGATCGGGCCGCCGTCGAGGATTGCCGTGGGGACTCCGGTCAGCGGGTCGTTGACGACGACCAGTGCGTGCAGGGCCGGCAGGCCCGCCTCGACGTTGCCCGGAACGCCCGCGATCCACTTCATCCCGACCATGTCGCCGCCGCCGTCCCGGGCGGTGCCGGCGAGGTAGGCGGGCATGGCGTGCGCGAACGACCCTGCCGGGCGAGGATGGACGCCGACCTTTGGGGGCAGCTGGGCGCCCTCCACGAGTCCCACGAGCGTCCGTTCGGCCAGCCTGAGCCGCTCGGGGAGCTCCGGCATGCAGGCGACCACGTCTGCCGACGCCAGGTAGCGGAGCAGCGCTTCGGCGGCCGGCATCAAGGTCGCAGCAAGCGGCGGCGGGGCCCGGGGGCCTGGGTCGAGCCTGGTCAGGCGCGCGTCGCGTCGTCGCCGGCGTCGGCCACAGGCGCCGGCGAGCGGAGGCGCGGCGCGCGTCGGCAGCGGTCGCCGTCTCGTGGGCCACCTCGCGCAGCGCACGCCGCATCTTCTCCTCGGACGCCATCAGCATGGAGCTCTGCGCCAGCTCGCCGCCGAACGGCGCGAGGATGGCAATCACCTCGTCGGGCGTCGCGGTTCCAGCGGCTCCGGTGATGAAGACCGCCGTCTTGCCCGGCAGGAGGATGGCCCGCACCTTGTCGGCGAACTCCGCTTCCTTGCCCCGGTCCGCCCTGTGGGTGCCCAGCCCGTAGGCGCCGCCCGCGAGCACCAGCCCGACGACCGGCAGCGCCAGCGCCCCGCCGATCAGGAGACCCCAGAAGGCCGCCTTGCCGGCGCCCTTCACCGCGTGCCGATGCGTGCTGACGACCTCCATCTGGCCGTCGTCGAGGGCCGTGACCACGGCGGCGTCGTGGACCTTGACCTTGCCCTCGTGATCCAGCCGGCGCACCTCTTCGAAGACCCGCATCGCAGTGTCGTGGTCCGGGTACACGATCACCACGACCCTGAGCTCCTCGTCCATGCCAGCAACCTCCTGCGGGATCCCATCCTTCCGGGTGGCGGCGGCACTCTAGCACGGGCTCGACCGGCGGCGATCACCCCGATCGTCGTACGATCGATCCATGACTCGATCCCATGCTCCCTCCTCCACGACCCCGCAGGAGTCGCTCGCTGCGCTGCGCATGGAGCGCGACGCGATCCACCTCTACGACGGGCTGGCCGCCCGCGAGAAGGACCCGGCCCGCGCCGACGTGATGCGCTCGATCGCCGAAGACGAGCGGCGCCACGCCGCAACCTGGGAGCGTCGCCTGCGCGACGCCGGCGTCGACGTTCCCGCCCCGGGCCGACCCGGGCCCCGGGTTCGTCTCATCCTCGTCGTCGCCCAGGTGATGGGCACGCGTGCGGTCGCCGACCTCGTCCGCTCCATGGAGGGCAACGACGAGCGCCGCTACGCCCGCGGCGCGCCGCCGGCCGTGGCCGGGCAGCCCCTGGACGCGACGGCCGCCATGGCCGCCGACGAGCGACGGCACGCCGAGGTCTGGCGCCAGATCCGCGAGGACTCCTCGGGCGCCGCCGGCGCTGCGACGCAGGTCGACGCGCAGCGGCGCGGCCGGACCGCCGCCGGCGTGGCCGACATCACGAAGGCAGAGAGCTGGCACCGCGGCGGCGCGGGGACCCTCCGGGCGATCGTCTTCGGGGCTTCGGACGGCCTCGTCAGCAACCTCTCACTCGTGATGGGTGTGGCCGGCGCCACCTCCGAGCCGTCGATCATCCTCCTGTCCGGGATCGCGGGCCTCCTCGCGGGCGCCTTCTCCATGGCCGCCGGCGAGTACATCTCGGTCCGTTCGCAGGTGGAGGTCCTCGAGCGCCAGATCGCGCTGGAGCGGGCCGAGCTCGCGGCGATCCCGGACGAGGAGTTCGAGGAGCTGGTCGCGATCTACCAGTCGAAGGGGATGCCGGAGGCGGACGCGCGCCGCTTTGCGGAGCACATCTTCGCGGACCCGGAGCTGGCGCTCACCACCCTGGTCCGCGAGGAGCTGGGGCTGGACCGCGACGGGATGAGCTCGCCCTGGGCGGCAGCCGGCGGCTCGTTCTGCGCGTTCGTGATCGGGGCGGTCATCCCCATCATCCCGTTCCTGTTCGGGAGCGGCGATGCGGTCCTGGTCATCAGCTTCGTGGCCAGCCTGGTCGGGCTCTTCGTGCTGGGCGCCCTGGTCAGCCTGCTGACGGGCCGCAACCTGGTCTTCTCCGGCCTGCGCCAGGTCGGGATCGGCGCCGCGGCGGCCATCGTGACGTTCGCCGTCGGCCGCCTCATCGGCGTCAACGTCGGTGCCTGATCGATGACCACGGCGGACCTCGACGGGCGATTGCGCGCGGAGGGTCTCGTGCCGGGCTCGTGGGGCAACGGGCCGGGCGACACGTACGGGGCGCACGCCCACGGGTACGACAAGGTGCTCGCCTGCGCCGCGGGCAGCATCGTCTTCGGGCTGCCGGGCCGCGGGGAGAGCGTGGCACTCAGCGTGGGTGATCGGCTGGACCTGCCGGCGGGCACGGAGCACGATGCGGTGGTCGGCCCCACCGGCGTGACCTGCCTGGAGGCGCACCTCGCCGCCGGGACCCTCGGGCCCGAGCCGCGCCGCCGGAGGGCGGGGGAGTGGTGAGCCCCGCGTCGCCGAGGCCCCGGGTGCCGAGGTCTCAGATCACCAGGCCATGGGGACCGGCCGACCGAGGCCTCCCGTCCGGGGTATGCGTGTCCGGCGGGCGGGACCGGCGTGGGGGACCGGCGGTCGGGACCGGGGTGGGGAGACCGGTCAGCGCAGCCCGAAGCGCGCCCACACGGGGAGCTTGTCGCGGGGATCGGCCTCGGGCAGCTCGTCGTCGCCACTCAGCAGGATGCTGATGAAGGAGAACAGCGCGAGGAGGCCGAGCACGGATGCGAGGACCATCGTGCGCACCTCCATCGTATCCATTGCCGCCCGCATAATGGTGGGCGGACATCAATAATAGCCTAACGAACAGCGGTCGTCAAGCGCACCTAGCCTAACGTACTGGTACATGGCAGAGGGAATGACCCTTGATCGACGGGATCGACGCGAAGATCATCGACATCCTCCAGCGGGACGGCCGCACCTCCTATGCCGAGATCGGCGCGGAGGTCGGCATGAGCGGCCCGTCGGCGCATGAGCGTGTCAAGAAGCTGGAGGCGCGCGGGATCCTGCGCGGCTACATGGCCCAGGTGGACCCCGCCGCGGTCGGCCTCGGCGTGCTTGCCTTCATGTGGGTCAGCCAGGCGCCCGGGAGCATCGCCGACGACATCACGGATGACTTCGCCGGCATCCCCGAGGTGGAGGCCTGTCACAGGATCGCCGGGGAGGGGGACTACCTCCTGAAGGTCCGGGCGAGCGACACGGTCGACCTGGAGCGGGTCGTTCGCCGGGTCCAGACGACCCGCCACGTGTATCGCACCGAGACGGACATCGTGTTCTCGACACCCTTCGAGCGGCGCCCGCTGCCGATCCATCGCGATGCCGGCAAGCCGAGGAAATCCGGCAGGCGGCGGGCCCCGTAGAGATGGCGGGAGGGCGAAGCGGGCCGGTTCCTGCCGACGCCGCGCTGGTCGCGGCGGTGGCCGGGGGCTCCGAGGATGCCCTCGCCGCGCTCTACGATCGCCACGCGGGCGCAGTCCACGCGGCGGCGTTGCGCCTCACGGCCGATCGCCAGGTCGCCGAGGATGTCGTGCAGGAGGTATTCCTGACGCTCTGGAACCGCGCCGAGCGCTTCGATCCGACCGTCGGCTCGCTCATCGCCTGGCTGGGAACGATGGCCCGCAACCGGGCCATCGACCGCCTGCGTGCGGCGGGCCGTCGACCGCAGGTGGTCAGCCTGGGCCGTGACGACGGCGAAGGATCGGCCGACGAGGCCCTCGAGCGTGCGGCCGAGGGCCGGCGCGATCACGATGGGTTCGACGCGACCGACCCGCAGAGCGTTCTCGAGATGTCGGAGGCGCGCGCCGCGATCGACGCGGCCCTCGCGACGATGCCGGCGCCCGAACGCGAGGTCATCCTGCTGGCCTACCGCGACGATCTCACGCAGAGCGAGATCGCCGCTCGCCTCGGGTGGCCCCTCGGGACCGTCAAGACCCGGACCCGCCGCGCGCTGGCGCGCCTTCGCGGCGTGCTGGCGGACGTCTACGGCCCGCAGCTGGCGCCGGTGCCGATCCGGGTCGGGGCGGAGCCGCCCGCCGCGTTCCCCGACGAGCCGGGGCAGAAGGGCCCGGCATGAACGAGCACGAGGAGATTCGTGAGCTGATGGAGCTGGCCGCAGTCGAGCCGGACGGCCTGGATCGCCTCGAGGCGGGCGACACGCCGGGTTCGGCGGTCGTCGTCGGCCATCTCGTCGGCTGCTCCGACTGCCTCGATGAGATGGCTCGCCTGCGCCGGGCGGAGACGCTGCTGCGCCCGATCCTGGCCTCCGAGCCGGATCCCGGCCTGCGCGAGCGGACACTGGCCCTGGTGCGGGCGGTCGGCGTGGCGCGCGACGGGATCTCCGCGACGGCGGTTGCGTACGCCGACGGCCGGCTGGCGCCCATGCAGCAGTCAGCCGCGGCCCCCGACCCGCTCGCCCAGGCCGACGACCGGCGCGAGGGTCGACGGCGTCGCGCCGTCGGCGTGCCGGCATGGGCGGCCACGCTCGCTGCCGCGCTCGTCGTCGGACTCCTCGGCGGGGCGCTGCTCGTCGGGAACGGCGCCCCTGGCGGCGGAGGTGACGCGGCCGTGGCGCTGCAGGAGGTGGCCGGAGAGACCACCACGCTGATGGCCGCCTCCGACGTCCAGGAGGTCGTGCTGGTGGACGCGGCCGGCACACCGGCCGGCTCGGTCGTCCTGTCGGCCTCGGCGGGGCGACTGCTCGTCACGGCCACCGCCCTGGACGAGCCGACGAACGGCGCCGAGTACCGCTGCTGGGTTCAGGTGGGCGACACACGCACTCCCATCGGCACGATGCGCTGGGCCGCGGGCGTGGCCTGGTGGACCGGACCGGTCGCGATCCCGGCGGATCTGCCGCCGGGGGTGGTCTACGGCGTCTCGCTCGTGACGGCGGGTTCGTCGGACGCCGAGACGGTGGAGTTGACCGGCACGCTCTGACCGGTCCCGGCCGCATCGCCGGCCTCTGCCCGTGCCCGGCCGTCGACCGTCGCCACGGCGTCGGGCGGCGTCTCGCCCTGCGGCCCGCCCTCGGACTCGTCCCCGGGCCAGCCGTCCAACCCGTCCCCGATCTCGGGCACGCGGCCCAGGGCGAGGAACGCGATCGCGCCTCCACCGACGAGGAAGAGCACGACGACCCACCAGACGTACTCAGTATTCATGGGCGTCGAGTGTATCGGGCGGCGTGGACCTGCGGATGCACGGAGCGGCGGAGCGGCGGGGATGCCGGGCTGCGGAGCCGTGTGGCGACCGCGGGGCCACGCCGGCGCCTCGCAACCTGGGCCGTCCGCGCGCCGTCCGGCGGCGGACGCGGCTACACTCCCCGGGCCATGATCGATTGGACGCCCGACCCGATCGCGATCTCCCTCGGCCCGCTCGACATCCGCTGGTACGGCGTGATGTACGCGCTGGGCCTTGCCCTGACCTTCATCGTCATCGAGCGGGAGGCGCGCCGCCGCGGGCTCGACACCGGCATTCTCGTCAACGGGATGATCATCGTCGCGATCGCCGCGCTGATCGGGGGCCGTCTCTACCACGTCATCGACCAGTGGGACCGCTTCAAGGACGACCTGCCGGCGATCGTCCTGCCGCCGTACAGCGGCCTCGGCGTCTACGGCGGCATCGTCACCGGTTTCATCGCCGCCATCCTCTACGCGCGCTGGAAGCGCCAGCCCTTCCTCACGTGGGCCGACTGCGCGGCGCCCGGCCTGTTGATCATGCAGGCCGTCGCACGCTGGGGGAACTTCTTCAACCAGGAGCTGTACGGGCCGCCGACCAGCCTGCCGTGGGGCATCGCGATCGATTGCGCCAACCGCACCGAGGCCTGGGCCTGCCCGCCGCTGGGCGCCACGCCGGTGGACGCGCACTTCCACCCGCTCTTCCTGTACGAGTCGATCTCCGGCCTCGTCGGCGCGCTGGTCCTGCTCCTGGTGGCCCGGAAGGTGAAGGGGCTGCGTCCCGGCGACATCGTCCTGCTCTTCTTCGTCTGGTACGGCGCGACCAGGTTCCTGCTGGAGCCGCTGCGCTCGAACAACTGGACCTTCTTCGACATCCCGGTGGCGTCGATCATCAGTGCCGCCTTCGTGCTCCTTGCCCTCGCAGCCCTGGCCTGGCGGCATCGCCCGGGAGCAGCGGCCGGGGAGCGGGCCACCCGGGACGCCAGGGCCGCGGCTGCCGCCGCGCTGGACCCGGCTGCGCCGGACGCAGGCGCCGCGCCGGGCGACGCCGACCCGGCTGCCGCCCACCCGTTCGCGCCCGGCGACGCCGACCCGGCCCCGACCGGCGACCCGGCAGCGACGCCCCCGGCATGACCGGGCCGCGGCGACGGGCCGCTGCGAACGTGCGTCCGGAGGAGCTGCGCGGCTCGGGGCGCGACGTGCGCGAAGGGCTCGACTGGCTGGGCAAGCCGCCGGTGATCAAGGCGGGCCTGGTCTACCGCCTGGCCCGCGGCATCGCCCGCCTCCTGCTCATGGGCCTCTGCGGGTTCCGCGTCGACGCGCGCGGCCGCGAGCAGCTCCCGTCGGGCGGCGGATACCTTCTGCTGGCGGCCGTGCATCGCGGCTGGATGGATCCGTTCCTGGCCCTCGATGCCGTCCCGATCGAGCCCCGCGTGTGGACCCTGGGGAGCGGCCCATCGGCCTTCGACCGGCCCTGGAAGGAGCGCCTGATGCGGATCGTCGGCGGCGTCCTTCCGGTGTGGCGCGGCGGCATCGGCATCGACGTCCACGTCGCGGCGGCGCGGGCGGTTCTGGAGCGCGGCGGCGTCTTCGCCACGTTCGTCGAGGGCACGATCGGCGGACCCCCGGACCGCCCGACGCCGTTCCGCAGCGGTGCCTTCGTCATCGCCCTTCGAACGGGGGTCCCGATCGTCCCGCTCGCCGTGGTCGGGGCCGAGGAGCTCTACCGAGGCAAGCGGTTCGCCACCCGCATCCTCCCGCCGGTCAGCGTGGCGGAGCTGGTGGGGGAGGCATGGGCCGGCGTGCCCGAGCCCGGCTCGCGCGAAGAGCTGGCCATCGCCCGGAGCGCGGCCGAAGGCGCTGGAGGCACTGCTGGCCCCGGTCATCGCCGAGCTCCACCCGGCGACGGTCGATCCGCCGGGCCGCCGCCGGCGCTGGCCATGGCTCACCGCGCTCCTGCTGGGCCGCCCCCGACGCGTGAGCGCCATATACTCGCGACCCATGCAGTACGCCGAGTCCATCCTCGACCTCGTCGGGCGCACGCCGCTCGTCCGAATCTCCCGCCTGACCCGCGGGATCGGCCCGCTCGAAGCGCAGCCGCTCGTCCTCGCCAAGCTGGAGATGTTCAACCCCGGCGGCTCCGTCAAGGACCGCATCGGCGTCCCGATGATCGAGGCGGCCGAGCGGGACGGGCTCCTCCGTCCGGGTGGGACGATCATCGAGCCGACGTCCGGCAACACCGGCCACGGGCTCGCCATCGCCGCCGCCCTCAAGGGCTATCGCTGCATCTTCGTCATGGCCGACAAGCAGTCCGCGGAGAAGCAGGCGGTCCTGCGGGCGTACGGCGCCGAGGTGGTCCTGTGCCCGACGAACGTCCCGCCGGACTCCCCGGAGAGCTACTACTCGGTCGCAGCGCGCCTGGCCCGCGACATCCCCGGCGCCTTCCGGCCCGACCAGTACTGGAACCAGGAGAACCCCCGCGCGCACGAGGCGACGACCGGGCCGGAGATCTGGGAGCAGACGGCCGGCCGGATCACCCACCTGGTGGCCGGCGTCGGCACCGGCGGGACGATCACCGGCGCGGCGCGGGCCTCCGGGCGCAGCGCCCGGACCTGGTGGTGGTCGGGGCCGACCCGGAGGGCAGCGTCCTCTCGGGGGACACCGCCCGGCCGTACCTCACGGAGGGGATCGGGGAGGACTTCGTCCCGGGGACCCTCGATCCCGCGCAGATCGACCGCTGGATCCGGGTCTCCGACCACGACGCCTTCGCGATGGCGCGCCGGATCACGCGCGAGGAGGGGATCCTGGCGGGCGAGTCGAGCGGGACGGCGATGGTCGCGGCCCTGCGAGGTCGCCCACGAGCTGACGGAGCGCGGCGGGGGGTCGGACGCCGTGGTCGTGGTGATCCTCCCGGACGGTGGACGCAACTACCTCTCGAAGCTCTACAACGACGAGTGGATGCGGGCGAACGGCCTCCTGCCGACGCCCGGCGGGGTGGTCACGCTGCGCGACATCCTCGACGACCACCACCACGGCAACCAGCTGCCCGACGTCGTCGTGGCGCGCACGACGGAGACGGTGGGCGCGGCGATCGGGCGGCTCCAGGAGTTCGGGATCAGCCAGATGCCGGTCTCCGAGGACCGCGCGGGCGTGCGCCTGCCCGTGCTGGTCGGCTCGGTCAGTGAGACGGGTCTCCTCCTGCGGGCCTATCACGATCCGCGGATGGTGGAGCGCACCGTCGGCGAGGTGATGGACCCGCCGCTGCCCCAGGTGGGCGAGACCACGACGCTCGACGAGGCCTTCGACCTCCTGGCCGACGGAGCCCCGGCCGTCCTCGCCATGCGCGGCGAGCGGCCCGCCGGGGTCGTCACCAAGCTCGACCTCCTCGAGTACCTCAGCCACCACCCGCGCCTCGGGTCGTAGGGCGGCGGCCGCCCGGCGCGACGATGGAGCTCCGCACGCCCCGCCTTCGCCTGCGGCCCTATGCGCCCGGCGACTTCGAGACGCTCTTCCGGCAGCTCGTCCTCGATCCGGTCGTCGTCCGCTTCTGGGACGACTACGCGGACCCCGCGCTGACCGAGGCGGACAAGCGCACGCAGGCGGAGCATGACCTCGGCTCCTGGATCGAGGAGGGGATCGCGGCGGGCTACCCGACCTGGGTCCTGGAGGGCGCCGATCCCGCGGTGGCGCTGGACCGGGAGTTCGTCGGCGTGGCAGGCATCTTCCCGGCCGAGAACCCGTCGGGCCCGAGCCCGAGATCGGCTGCATGCTGGCCTCGCGGCACCACGGTCGGGGGCTCGCCACCGAGGCGATGTTGGCCGTCATCGCCGATGCGGACGGAACGCCTCGGGATCCCGATCCTGGTCGCCATCATCGACGAGCCCAACGGCCCTTCGATCCGCTTCGTGGAAAAGTGCGGGTTCTCCCTGGAGCGATCCTTCCTCGGCGACGACGGCGAGCCATGCGGGCGCTACGTCCGCCGGGGCGATGCTCCAGGGCCTCCATAATGGCCGGCATGTCCGACGCCGATCCCCGCGACAGCGCCCCGCCGCCGTCCGCCGATCCCCGCGACAGCGCCCCGCCGCCGTCCGCCGATCCCGGGCGCCACGACGCATTCGCCACCCGCGCCGTGCACGCCGGCGCGGAGCCCGACGAGGTCGCGGGCGCGGTCAGCCCGCCGATCTACCAGACCTCGACCTACGCGCAGGAGGGCGTCGGGCGGCCACGTGGCGGCTACGAGTACGCGCGGACCCAGAACCCGACCCGGGAGCGCCTGGAGCGCGCGGTCGCCGCGCTCGAGGGCGGCGCCTTCGGGATTGCCTTCGCCTCCGGTTCGGCGGCGATGGCGACCCTGGCCGAGCTGGCGCGCCGGGCGAGGAGATCGTCGTCGGCGACGACGTCTACGGCGGGACCTTCCGCTTCTTCGATCACGTGGCCCGGCCGAGGGGCCTGGTCCCCCGGTACGTCGACCTGGCCGGCGACCCACGGGCCACGCTTGCAGCGGCGCTCACCCCTCGGACCCGGTTCGTGTGGTTCGAGACACCGTCGAACCCACTGCTCAAGGTGACGGACATCGCGACGGTCGCGGCGGCGGTCGCCGGGCACGCCGGTGCGCGCGGGGAGCGGCCACTGGTCGTCGTCGACAACACGTTCGCCTCGCCGGCCCTGCAGCGGCCGCTGGCGCTGGGCGCCGACATCGTCTTCCACTCGGCCACGAAGTACCTCGGCGGCCACAGCGACGCCGTGAACGGCGTGGTCGTCACCTCGGACGGCGCCGTCGCGGAACGGCTCCGGTTCCTGCAGAACGCGATCGGCGCAGTCCCCGGGCCCCAGGACTGCTTCCTCGTCCTGCGCGGGCTGCGAACGCTGGCGCTGCGGGTGGAGCGCCACTCGGCCAACGCCATGGTCGTGGCCCGCGCGCTCGCCGCCCGCGACGACGTCGCCTGGCTGCGCTATCCGGGGCTCGCGGACGGCCGGCACGCCCACCCGCAGGCGGCGGTCGCGGCGCGCCAGATGCGGCTCGGCGGCGCCGACGGACCGGCCGCGTTCGGCGGGATGATCAGCTTCGTGCCCGCCCCCGGCGGGCGTCACGGCGCGCAGCGCCCGCGAGCGGGCCATCGCGCTCGTCGAGGGGACGCGCCTCTGGACCCTGGCCGAGTCGCTCGGCGGCGTCGAGTCGCTGGTCGAGGTGCCGGCGGTGATGACCCACGTGTCGGTGGCCGCGACGCCCCTGGAGGTGCCGGAGGCGCTGATCCGCCTCTCGGCTGGCATCGAGGATGCCGACGACCTGGTGGTGGACCTGCTCGGGGCGCTTGGCCGCGCATAGTGCGGGTGACGCACGGGCCGCCGGGGGGACGCTCGGCCTGGCCGGCGCCCTGATCGCAGCCGCGGCATTCACGGACGACGCGGCGGTCCTCACCGGCACTGCGCGCGACGTCGCCCTCACTCCAGTCCGCGTGCTCACGTACTGAGACAATGACTGGCTACGGGCCTGCTGCCGGACCAAGGCGGGCGGGATCCCGACACATCACCGGGCGGGACGCGCGCCACCTGGTGGCCCCCGCTCCCTACAATCCGCGGCAACAACCCGCGCGCATCCCAGCCCATCGCGGAGGAGCACCCCATGCAGCGCACCCCCCGCCGCCGCGTCACCGTCATCGGCGCCGGCAACGTCGGCGCCACCACGGCGCAGCGGATCATCGAGACCGGCCTCGCCGACGTCGTCCTCGTCGACATCGTCGAGGGGCTGCCCGCAGGGCAAGGCCCTCGACCTCGCCGAGGCGGCCCCGGTCGTCGGGCTACGACGTCCGGGTCACCGGCACGAACGACTACGCGGACACGGCCGGCAGCAAGATCATCGTCGTGACGTCGGGCCTCGCCCGCCAGCCGGGCATGAGCCGCGACGACCTCGTGGCGAAGAACGCCGGGATCGTCGGCGTCGGTCGTGAAGCAGGCCGCCGCCGTCAGCCCCGACGCGATCATCATCGTCGTCACGAACCCGCTCGACGCGATGTGCCACGTCGCCATGCAGGCCTCCGGCTTCCCGCGCGAGCGCGTCATCGGCATGGCCGGCGTGCTCGACTCGGCCCGCTTCCGTCACTTCATCGCCGCCGAGCTGAACATCTCCGTCCGCGACGTGCGCGCCTTCGTCCTCGGCGGCCACGGCGACACCATGGTCCCGCTGCCGCGCTACTCGACGGTCGGCGGCGTGCCGATCACCGAGCTCCTGTCCGCGGAACGGATCGCGCGCTCGTGGACCGGACCCGCAACGGCGGCGCCGAGGTCGTGGCGCTCCTCAAGACCGGGAGCGCGTACTACGCCCCGGCGGCGTCCGTCGTCGAGATGGTCGAGGCGATCCTCCTCGACCGGCGCCGGATCCTGCCCTGCGCCGCCTACCTGCAGGGCGAGTACGGCTATCGACGGCCTCTTCGTCGGCGTCCCGGTGGTCCTCGGCAACGGCGGCATGGAGAAGATCATCGAGATCTCGTTGACCGACGAGGAGACGGCCGCGCTGGCCCACTCGGCGGCTTCCGTCCGCGAGCTGGTGGAGAAGCTGCCGGCCTGAGCTCGCGCCGCGGCATCGGAGGATCCGCGGCCGCCAGTCCGTCGCGGCCACGGATCCGCGCACCACCGTCGCGCCTGCGGATGGGCGCTCCCCGAGGGGCCGCGGCACGGCGTCGTCCGGTCGTGGCCGCACGCGCCTGTGGGCCGGGACGCGCCCCCGCCCTGACCCGCCGCGGCTAGACTCAAGACCGTGACCCATCACTACACGGTCCTTCACGGCGGCCACGTCCTGACCCTCGACGGGGCGCGACCCAGCGATGCCGCGACGCGCGCTGCTGGCGAGGAGGGCCTGCCGGACGCCGCCGGTCGGCGCGCCACCGCGATCTGCTACGCCCACGAGCGGATCCTCGCCGTCGGCACCGACGACGAGATGCTCGTTCGCTGGCGGGGCCCGACTCCGCGGTCGTCGACCTCCACGGCCGCGCCGTCCTGCCGGGCTTCGTGGAGCCGCATGCCCACCCGTACTGGGAGGGGTTCGTGGCGGGGATGGCGCTCGTCGCGGGGCGCGAGCGACGCGCCGCGCTCCGGGCGGTCCCCGGCGCCGGCGAGCAGCTCGGACCCGATGCCTGGCTGGTCGCACGCTACGACCCGACGGGCTGGGATCGCCCCGACGACCCGACCCGCGACGACCTGGACCGCGCCGTCCCGGACCGGCCGGTCCTCCTGGCCCACGTCTCCGGCCACGCCGTGGCGGCGAACAGCCTCGCGCTGGCGCTCGCCGGAATCGACCGGGCGGCCGTCGGACGTCCCGGGGCGGCTGGAGATCGAGCGGATCCCGCCGGCGAGCCGACGGGCGTCGTGCGCGGCCCGGACGCCTGGGACCGGATCGCCGCGTCGATGCCGCCCCCACGACGACGGATGGCGTGCGCCGCGCTGGCCCGGGCGGCGGCGCGCCTCGCCGCGGACGGCGTCACGAGCGTCGCCGACGCCGACGTCGGCTCGACCGCCGGCGTCGCGGTCGAGCTCGCGGCCTGGGGCGAGGCCCTCGCCTCGGGCGCGATGCCGCTCGCCGTCTCGCTGCTGCCGGGGCTGGTCCGGATCGCCGCCGAACCCGATCGGACCCCGTCCCTTCGCCCGGCCGACCTCGCGGCGCTCCTCCGGGCGGAGTGCGAGCGGACGGGCGCGCCTCACCCACGTCAAGCTGAAGGCCGACGGCGCCCTCACGACGCGCACGGCGTGGCTGCGCGCGCCCTACGCGGATGCGCCGCACGCGGGCGGCCCGGTCCACGATCCGGCGGCGCTCGCCGAGCGCGATGCGTCGCGCGGCGGCGGCCGGCTGGGCCAGCGCGACCCACGCGATCGGCGACGCCGCGATCGACGCCGTCCTTGACGCCTACGCGGCCGCGCCCGCACCGGCCGGCATCGCCCACCGGATCGAGCACGCGATGCTCCTCGACGACGGACCTGGTGGCCCGCCTCGCCGGATCCGGGGCATGCGGCCGTCGTGCAGCCCGAGTTCCTCGCGTGGGCCGGGATCGACCTACCGTGCCCGCCTCGGCGAGGAGCGCGCCGCACGTCTCCTGCCGTTCGCGCAGCTCCTTGCGGCCGGGATCCCAACCGCCTTCTCCAGCGATCGGCCGGTGGTTCCCGGGGCGCCCGCTGGACGGCGTGCGGGCGGCGCTCCGCCACGACCCCGGCGCTCTCCGCCGCGGAGGCGCTGCACGCCTGGACGGCCGCCGGGGCCGCCGTGCTCGGCGACGACGACGGCGGGGCGTCTCGTCGTCGGGAGCGCGCAGCGACCTCGTGATCCTCTCGGGCGATCCGACGGCGGTCCTGCGCGGCCGACTGGGCCCAGCGGCGCCGACGGGATCCGCGTCGAGGCCACGATGGCCGCCGGGCAGCGTTGTCCACGGGATCGCTGGAGGATGCCGGATGACGCCGAGCGTCCTCGCCGCGATCGTCTTCGACTTCGACCCGTACCTGCACTCGGCGAGCGGGCCATCCGCTGGGAGACGCTGGCGATCGCCGCCGCCGTCTTCGTGGGCATCGTGGTCGCGGCCCTCCTCGCCGGCCGGACGCCCGGGCGGGCGCAGTGGATCGGCGAGGAGGAGCCGCCGGAGGAGGAACGCGAGGGCCCGTGGCACCTTCGCCGCGACGACCTCCTGTTCATCCTCCTGGGCGCCGTGCCCGGCGCGGTGATCCTCGGACGCGTCGGCTACGGGCTGCTCCACGCCGACTACTACGGCGCCGACTGGCGGATGCTGCTCGATCCGGGGCAGGGGAGCATGGAGCTGACCCTCGCGGTCGTCGGCGGGACCCTGACCGGCCTGTACGTCGCGCGCCCTGCTGGACGTGCCGATCGGCCGCTGGATGCAGGTCGCGATCGTGCCCCTGCTCCTCGTCCTCGGACTCGGGCAAGGCGGCCCAGGCCCTCGGCGGGTCGGGCCAGGGCACGGCCGTCGACGTCGCGGACTGGGCGACGGCCTACCTGCCCCCCGGCCCGTGGGGCAGCCCCGGCGCCGAGATCCCGGCGCATCCCGCGCAGCTCTACGAGGCGGCGATGACCGCCATCGTCCTGCTC
The DNA here is from genome assembly GCA_963810065.1 of uncultured Chloroflexia bacterium. Lineage (GTDB taxonomy): Bacteria > Chloroflexota > Limnocylindria > Limnocylindrales > CSP1-4 > CTSoil-043. Next base: position 1,037,041 of record CAWELX010000007.1, read on the forward strand.
GTGGTCGTCGTGCTGGCGCCGGTTCACGCCGCTCCGCCGCGCCGACGGCCGCCTGTACGCTCGTGGGGATCGGGCTGTGGGCCCTCGGCCGCGGGTTCGTCGCGTCCACCTGGCGCGATCCACATGCGGTTGGCCCGCTGTCCGCCGAGCAGGTCATCGACCTCGCGGTGGGCGCGACGATGCTGGGCATCGCCGTGGCGGCGACGATCGTCCGGCGCCGGCCGCGCGGGCGCGTCCTGACTCCCTGACCGCGGCGCCCGCGTCGGGCCCGCGCCCGACGCCCCGCCGCGGATCCGGACGCCAGGAGCCACGGGGCCGGGCCAACGGCCCAGACCCCAACCGGGATCCCGGCCGGAGCTATGCCAGCCGGGCGTAGTCCGCGCGGCCGCGCCGAAGGAAGCGGCCGTGACCTGCCGGGCCGACCCACGCCCCGTCGCGGACGAGCACCGTGCCCCGGCTCATCACCACGTCTGGCGCCCCCTGGATCTCCCAGCCCTCGAAGAGGGAGTAGTCCACGTCCATGTGGTGCGTCGTCGCGCTGATCGTCCGCTTCCGGTTCGGGTCGTAGACCAGGATGTCCGCGTCCGAGCCGACCGCGATCGTGCCCTTCTGCGGGTACATGCCGAAGATCTTGGCGGGGTTCGTCGCCATGATCTCCACCCAGCGCTCGCGGGTCATGCGGCCCTCGACGACGCCGAAGTGGTGGAGCAGGTCGACCCGGTCCTCGACGGCCGGCAGGCCGTTCGGGATCTTCCGGAAGTCGCCGCGGCCGAGCTCCTTCTGGCCCTCGAAGTCGAACGGGCAGTGGTCGGTGCCGACGAGCTGCAGGTCGTCGCGGAGCGAGGCCGCGCCAGAGGTCGTCCAGGTGATCCTTCGGCCGCAGGGGCGGGCTGCAGACGTACTTCGCGCCCTCGAACCCGTTGCCGAGGTCGTCGAGCGATGAGGAGGAGGTACTGCGGGCATGTCTCCGCCCAGACCGGCGAGCCGCGGTGACGGGCCGCCGACACCGCCTCCAGCGCGTCGCGCGACGAGAGGTGGACGAAGTAGACCGGGGCGCCGGCCGCCTCGGCGAGGCGGATGCAGCGGTTCGTCGCCTCGCCCTCGAGGCCCGGGTAGCGGGCCAGGCCGTGGCCGATCGGGTCGGTCGTGCCGGCGGCCACGAGGTCGGCGGCGATCACGTCGATGACCGGCCCGTTCTCGGCGTGCATGAGGATGAGCCCGCCGTTCTTCGCCGTCTGCAGCATCGCCCGGAAGATGTGGTCGTCCGGGCTGAAGAAGACGCCCGGGTAGGCGGTGAAGAGCTTGAAGTCGGGCACGCCCTCGGCGACGAGCTGGTCCATCTCGGCCAGGCTCGCGTCGTTGACGTCGCTCATGATCATGTGGAAGCCGTAGTCGAGGACGGCGTTGCCCTCGGCCTTGGCCATCCAGACGTCGAGGCCTTCGCGGAGCGCGTGCCCCTTGGGCTGGACGGCGAAGTCGATGATCGTCGTCGTCCCGCCGTGGGCGGCGGCCTTCGTGCCGGTCTCGAAGGTGTCCTTCGCGAACGTGCCACCGAACGGCAGCTCGAAGTGGGTGTGGCCGTCGATCCCGCCGGGGACGACGTACTTCCCGGTCGCGTCGATCGTCTCGTCGGCGACGAGCCCGGCGAGCGCCGTCTCGACCGGGCCCGACGCCCGCCGGACGACAGCCTCGATCGTCCCGTCGACGACCAGGACGTCGGCCTCGAACGACCCGTCCGCGGTGACGACGAGGCCGTTCTTGATCAGCGTGCGCATCGAACCCTCCTCAGGCCTTGGCCGCGGGGACGTCGCGGAGCGCCGGGATGATCTCCCGGCCGTAGATCTCGAGCTGCTCTTCCTCGTTGCCGTTCATGAGGTAGAGGTTGAACTGGTCGACGCCCGCCTCGGCGAGGACGCGGAGCTTGGCAACGTGGGCCTCCGGTGTCGCCGACGAGCCCGAAACGGTCGACGATGTCGTCGGTCACGAACGCTGCGTTCGAGCTGCCGACCTCGGCGTGGTGCAGGTAGTCGTAGCCCTCGCGGCCACGGATGTAGTGGGTGAGCGCCTCGGGCAGCTCGCCCTGGTACTTGTTGACGAGGTCGACGACGTGGTTGCCCACGAGGGCCGGGAACCAGCGGACGCGGTCGCGCGCGTCCGCGAGGTCGCCGACGTGGGCGGGCGCCGCCGCCATGATCTTGACGGCATGCGGGTCGCGGCCCGCCTCGCGGGCCGAATCGTGGACCTGGCTGGACGAACCAGCGGATGAGGTCCGGGTCGGCGATCTGGAGCATCGCCCCGTCGGCGATCCGGCCGGTCATCTTCAGGGCCACCGGCCCGTACCCGGCGATCCAGACCGGCAGGCGATGGCCGGCCGACCAGGTGAGCTGGAGCGTGGCGCCCTCGTACTCGACCGGGCGCCCCTCGGCGAGCGCCCGGATGACGTGGACCGCCTCCTCGAGGATGGCCATCGTCGTCGGCGCCTTGCCGAGGACCCGGCGGGCCGAGTCGCCGCGCCCGATCCCGAGGTCGAAGCGACCCCCGGAGAGCTCCTGGAGGACGGCCAGGGCCGAGGCGGTCACCGACGGCTCGCGCGTGGCCGGGTTCGTCACGCAGGTCCCCAGCCGGAGGCTCGTGGTGGCCTGTGCCATCAGCGTCAGGAGCGGGTACGGGATCCCGCCACAGGACGTGGCTGTCGAAGAGCCAGCCGTAGGCGAAGCCGGCCGCCTCGGCCTGCTTCGCGAGCGCGACCGTGCGCTCGATCGAGTGGTCGGGCTTGATCGTGAATCCGAACTCCATCGGTGGCCCCCTCCCGCCCGCGGCCTGCGGCCTACGGCCGGGTCAGGTCGCCGTAGGCGTCCGGGCGCCGGTCGCGGTAGAACTGCCAGGTCTCGCGGACCTTCTTGACCATCTCGAGGTCCAGGTCCCGGACGAGCAGCTCCTCGTCGTGCGGGCTGCCGACCCCGCCGATGAACTGGCCCCGCGGGTCGCAGAAGTAGCTCTGGCCGTAGAAGTCGTCGGGGCCGATCTCGGCCTCGACGCCGACCCGGTTGATCGTCCCGACGAAGTAGCCGTTCGCCAGCGCGTGGCTGACCTGCTCCACCCGCCAGAGGTACTCGGAGAGGCCGCGGCTCGTGGCCGACGGGATCAGGACGAGCTCCGCGCCGTTGAGCCCCAGGGCGCGGGCACCCTCCGGGAAGTGGCGGTCGTAGCAGATGTAGACCCCGATCTTGCCGACGGCGGTCTCGAAGACCGGGTAGCCCAGGTTGCCGGGCCGGAAGTAGAACTTCTCCCAGAAGCCCTCGACGTGCGGGATGTGCGTCTTGCGGTACTTGCCGAGGTACGACCCGTCGCTGTCGATGACCGCGGCGGTGTTGTAGTAGAGCCCGTTGACGCGCTCGTCCTCCTCGTACATCGGGACGACCAGGACCATGCCGGTCTGCTTCGCGAGGTCCTGCATGCGCTTCGTCGTCGGGCCGTCCGGGATGCGCTCGGTGTAGGAGTAGTACTTCTTGTCCTGGACCTGGCAGAAGTAGGGGCCGTAGAACAGCTCCTGGAAGAGCATGAACTGGGCGCCCTGCTTCGCCGCCTCGTGGGCGTAGCCCTCGTGCTTCTGGATCATCGACTCCTTGTCGCCGGTCCAGGTGGCCTGCAGGAGCGCGCCGCGAACGATCCGGGTCACCGTCACACCTCGCTTCGTCGTCGGGGGAGATCGGCCGAGGATACACCGCGTCGATGGCCCGCTTCTGGCGGTCGGCGCGGGCCGGAGCGGGTCAGCGCAGGCCGGCAATCCAGGCAGGGACGAGCCTTCGGTCATGGTCGGGTAGTCACCTGCGCGGATGCCGCGCCGCCGCCTGCGCCGTCGCGTAGGATGCCCCGCAAGCTTGGGCGCGCCGCCCGACCGTACGCGGGCTGGCACGGGCGCCGCAGGGTGAGGCCGAAGAGGAGGACGAGAGCCCCAGACCGAGTCGAACGACGGGCGCATGTTCACCGATCCGTGTGGCATCAACCGCTGAGGGACAACTGCGGAGGGAGGCGAATTCGGTGGCGATACAGGAACAGGTCATGAGGCCCGACGGGCGCGTGGAGCTCCTGCCCGAGGTCGACGCGGCGCTTGGAAGCTCGAGTCTCCACAACGAGGACCTGGCCCCGGTCCCGATCGAGAAGCGGACCTGGACCACCTACAACTACCTCGCCCTCTGGATCGGCATGGCGATCAACGTCCCGACCTGGTTCCTGGCGGCGGGCCTGGTCGACAAAGGAATGGCCTGGTACCAGGTCATCCTGGCGATCGTTCCTGGCCAACGTTATCGTGCTGATCCCGATGCTCTTGATCAGCCACGCGGGCACCAAGTACGGCATCCCGTTTCCTGTCGTTGCCCGAGTCTCGTTCGGGACGTACGGTGCCAACCTGCCGGCCCTCATGCGCGCGGGCGTCGCCTGCGGCTGGTTCGGCATCCAGACCTGGATCGGCGGCGCGGCCCTGTTCGCCGTGGTCGGCGCGCTGCTTGGCCCGGACTCCTTCTGGGTGACGGCCGACAACATCTCGATCGGCGTCGGAGGGGCCGCGTCCCAGCCGTGGACGATGTGGCTGAGCTTCGCCATCTTCTGGGCGCTCAACATGCTGATCATCCTGCGGGGGATGGAGGCGATCAAGCGATTCGAGAACTGGGCCGCCCCGTTCCTGGTCGTCGTCTTCGTCGGTTTGATGCTCGTGATGATCAGCAAGGCCGGTGGCCTTGGTCCGGTTGTCGAACAACCCGGGAGAGCTCGGTTGGGGCCCGGACTTCTGGAAGATCCTGCCGATCTCGCTCATGGCCAATGATCGCCTTCTGGTCGACCCTTTCGCTGAACATGCCCGACTTCACCCGGTTCGGGCGCAGCCAGCGTGATCAAACGGTGGGTCAAGCGGTGGGCCTACCCGCGTCGATGACGCTGTTCCCGCTCGTCGGCGTCCTGACTGCCTCGGCCGCCGCGATCGCTTTCAACGGGGATCCGATCTGGGACCCGAGCCAGTTGGCGGGGAAGCTGGACAACCCCATTCTCCTCGTCTTTCTTGGCTTGGCACTCATGCTCGCGACGCTGACCACCAACGTCGCGGCAAACGTCGTCAGCCCGTCGTACGACTTCTCGAATGCCTGGCCCCGTCGGATCAGTTTCAAGATCGGCGGCGTGATCACGGGCGTGCTCGGCATCCTGTTCATGCCCTGGAACCTCCTTGCCGACTCCAGCAGCTACATCTTCACGTGGCTAGGCACCTACGGCGGCGCCACCGGCCCGATCGCGGGCGTCCTGATCGCCGACTACTGGTTGGTCCGGCGCAGGAACCTGAAGCTCGCGGACCTGTACCGGGCCGGCGGCGTCTACGGATACGCCAAGGGCTGGAACTGGATCGCGGTCGTCGTCCCTGCTGATCGGCGTTGTCATCGCCGTCGGTGGGGCCAACTCCGCGCTTGATGCAACGGGGTTGCCGACCGGACCGTTCCCGGTCGATGGGTACATCCCGTTCCTCAAGCCGGTCTACGACTACAGCTGGATCGTGGGCCTCGTCGTGTCCTTCATCCTCTACAGCGCCCTCGACGCTCACCGTGGGCAGGAAGCACATCCAGGCGCAGACCGCGGATGCGGAACCCGCGCCGGTCTCCGGGCCCGTCCCGGCCGCCTGACCGACCACCGACGAACCACTGCCGGGGCCAACGAAGGTCCCGAAGAGCACAGACGAAGGGCCCCTCCGCGAGGAGGGGCCCCTTCGTCGGTTCAGGTGGTCGGCCAGGCCGCGGTCGCCCGCAGCCGGCTCGCTGTCCTCAGCTGTTGCCGGGGAAGACCAGGGAGAGGGCGCCGCGGCGGCCGGGCTCCGGCCAGCGCTCGGTGACCATCTTCTGCTGGGTGAAGAAGCGGATGCCGTCCTCGCCGCGCATGGCGAGGTCGCCGAGGGCGCTCTCCTTGGCCCCGCCGAAGGAGAGGTAGCCGGCCGGGCACCGGGATCGGGACGTTGACCCCGATCATCGGCACGTCGACCTCGAGCTTGAAGCGCCGGGCGGCGCCGCCGTCGGTGGTGAAGATGGCCGTGCCGTTGGCGTACTTGTGGCCGTTGATGAGGGCGATCGCCTCGTCGTAGGTCGCGGCGTGGACGATGCCCAGGACCGGCCCGAAGATCTCCTCCTGGTAGATCTTCATGTCCGGGGTGACGTGGTCGAACAGGGTCACGCCCGAGGAAGAAGCCGTCGGGGTTGGTCGGGATGGACGAAGGGCCGCCCGTCGACGACGAGCTCGGCACCCTCGGCGCACGCCGACGTCGATCCAGCGAGATGACCGAGGCCCGGTGCTCCTTGGTGTAGATCGGGCCCATGTCCATGCCGGGCTCCATGCCCGGGCCGACCTTGAGCTTCGCGATCCGCTCGAGCATGAGCGGGCGCAGGCGCTCGGCCGTGTCGCCGACCGCGATGACGCAGGGTCTGGGCCATGCAGCGCTCGCCGGCGGAGCCGTAGCCCGCGGCGACCGCGGCGTCGGCGGTCAGCTCCATGTCGGCGTCGGGCAGGACGACCATGGCGTTCTTGGCGCTGGTGTACGCCCCGACCCGCTTGCCGCGCCTGCGTGCCCGTCCTCGTAGACGTAGCGCCCGACCGCGGTGGAGCCCACGAACTGGATGGCCCGGATGTCGGGGTGCTCGACGATGGCGGTCACGGCCTCCCGGCCGCCGTACACGACGTTGAACGTGCCGTCGGGCCCGCCGGCCGCCTGTCCACAGCTCGGCCTGGAGCTGGGTGGCGCCCGGGGTGTGGGAGGAGGGCTTGAGGATCACCGTGTTGCCGCACATGAGGGCGATCGGGACGATCCACATGGGGACCATCACCGGGAAGTTGAAGGGCGTGATCGCGGCGACCACGCCGAGCGGCCCGCGCAGGGTGAAGGCGTCCACGTTGGTGGCCACGTTGGGGGTCATCATGCCCGGCCAGGTGGACCGGCAGGCCGGCGGCGAACTCGACCGTCTCGAGGCCGCGCATGACCTCGGCGAAGGCGTCGGGGTAGGTCTTGCCGTGGTCGCGGGTGATGAGCGCGGCCAGCTCCTCGCGGTGCTGCCAGAGCTGCTCGCGCCAGGCGAAGAAGACCTCGCTGCGGGCGATGAGCGGGGTGTCCCGCCAGGCCGGGAAGGCGGCCGCGGCCGCGGCGACCGCCGCGGTCGACCTCGGCCTGCCCGCCGCGCGGCACGCGGGCGATGACCTGCGCCGGTGGCCGGGTTGTACACGGGCCCGGTCTGCTCGGGGAGCGACCTCGACGGGTGCGCCGTCGATCCAGTGGGACAGGATGGGCGGCGCGGCCGTCTCGGCCGGCGGGCGGACGTCGGTGGTCATCGGTGATGCCTCCTTGGGGCTCTGCGACAGGACGCGCGGGTCAGGCGGGCTGGGGTCGGGGTCGGCCGCCGGACCCGTGTCGTGCAACTGTATCCATCCTTGGCCACTCGGGCCCGGGCGTGCAAGGTCCGGACGGCGACTCGTGGCCTGCCGGACGGACCTGTCGCAGGCGGGCGGCGGCCTGGCGCGGCCGGTTGAGCAAGCTCCGGGTCCTGCCGCGGCGTGCGGGATGCCCGCTGCCGGCGGATCGGCCTGTGGTGTAATTGAGCCACCATTCCCGGACCGACGTCGGGACCCCGAGAAGGTCCCGGCGCCCCGGTCGGCCGGCGACCCCCGCGTTCCGGCCGTTCCGCGGCAGCCCGCCCGGCTGCGGTCCGAGCAGACGCGACAGGACGTCGACCGTCCCGGTGACCACGTGCCGGGTGCGGCGACCCGAGAGGGACCGATGAGCACCAGCCCCGCGACCGACCCGATGACGTCGCGAGGAGATCGTCCGCCTCGCCCGGGCGCACACGTTCTTCTCGTGGTCCGTCCAGGGCGCGATCGACCCGATCGCGATCGACCACGCGGAGGGGATCTACCTCTACACCCCCGAGGGCCGCCGGATCATCGACTTCAACAGCCAGCTGATGTCGGTGAACCTCGGCCACGGCGACCGCCGTGTCATCGACGCCATCGCGGCCCAGGCGGCGAAGCTGCAGTACGTCCAGCCGGCCTTCGCCACGGAGATCCGGGCGCGCCTCGGCGCCAAGATGGCCGAGATCATGCCGGGCGACCTCGACAAGGTCTTCTTCACGCTCGGCGGGGCCGAGGCCGTCGAGAACGCGATCAAGCTCGCCCGCCACTACACGGGCCGGACGAAGGTGCTGGCCCGGTACCGCACCTACCACGGCGCCACGCTGGGGGCGATGACGCTCACCGGCGACCCGCGCCGCTGGGCCAACGAGCCGGCGATCTACGGGGTCGTGCGCTACCCCGACACCCACCGCTGGGGCGAGAAGGAGCCCCGACCGGCGGCGGAGGCGCTCCAGGGCCTCGAGGACGTGATCCGTACGAGGGGCCGCACACGATCGCCGCGGTGTTCCTCGAGACGATCGTGGGAACGAACGGGATCCTCATCCCGCCCGACGGCTACCTGGCCAGGGCGTCCGCGAGATCTGCGACCGCTACGGGATCCTGATGGTCGCCGACGAGGTGATGGCCGGCTTCGGACGGACCGGGAAGTGGTTCGCCGTCGACCACTGGGACGTCGTGCCCGACCTCATGACGATGGCCAAGGGGCTCACGTCCAGCTACCTGCCCCTCGGGCGCGGTGGCCATGCGCCACCACATCGCCGAGGCCTTCGACACGAAGATGTTCTACGGCGGCCTCACGTACAGCAGCCACCCGGTCAGCCTGGCGGCGTCCCTGGCCACGATCGAGGTCTACGAGGAGGACGGCCTCGTCGAGAAGTCCGCCCGGATGGGGGCGGTTCTGCGGCGTCACCACGAGGCGCTGGCCGCGAAGCACCCGAGCGTGGGAGCCACGCGCAGCCTGGGCCTCTTCGGGATCATCGACCTCGTCCGCAGCCACGACCCGTGGACCCCGATGACGGCCTTCAACGGCACCTCGGACGAGATGAAGGCGGTCGCGAAGCACCTTCGCGACAACGGCCTCTACACGATGGTCGTCAACAACGGGATCCACACGAACCCGCCGCTGTGCATCACCGAGGAACAGCTCGGCGAGGCGTTCGCGATCATCGACGGGGCGCTGGACCTGGCCGACGGGGCTGTGAAGGGCTGATCCTGCGCCTCGCCGCACCGACCGAAGCCGGCCCCGCGAGGGAGCTTCGGTCGCATCCGGAGCTGGCCGCTCGCGGATGCTCGCCGCGAGCGGCCAGCTCCGGCTCACGTGGCCATCACCGGCCTCGAGGATGGGGGTCTGCGCGGCGGCGGGTCCTCTGGCCCCGGTTGGGCGAGCCCGGCACCTCAGGTCGCGGACGGACGACGCAGCAAGACTGCGGCTCGGACCGCGGTGATCCGCTCAGCCGAGGTAGCGGAGCCAGACGTAGGCGGTCGAGATCACGAGAGAGACAACCGCCACCGCCGCACCGTAGCGGAGGAATTCGGCGAAACCAATGGGATGTCCGTCCCGGGACGCGAGATTCGCGACCACGACATTCGCTGACGCGCCGATGACTGTCAGGTTTCCGCCGAGGCAGGCGCCGAGCGCGAGCGACCACCAGAGCGGTTGGGCGCTCATGCCGTCCGCGACGAGGCGCTCGACGACCGGGATCGCGGTCGCGGTGTACGGGATGTTGTCGATGAACGCGGATGCAAGGGCGGAGAACCAGAGGAGCGTGATCGTCGCCACCCCTTCATCGCCCTTGGTCGCGCTGGCGAGTGCGTCGGCGAACCCGCCCACGATGCCGACCGAGACGATGGCCTCGACCAGGATGAAGAGCCCGATGAAGAAGAAGAGCGTCGACCATTCGACCTCGCGAAGGACGTCGTGTGGGTCGAGCCGGGCCACGAGCATCAACGCCGCGGCCCCCAGCAGCGCGATCGTCGCGGGCTCGAGCCCGAGTGCGCCGTGAACCAGGAACCCGGCGATCGTCGCGATGGCGACGGCAAGCGATCGGACAAGGAGGGGCCGGTTCTTGATGGCGGTCCCCTCAGCCCCCTCGAGCGCCGCCTCGCGCCGCTCGTCGGGGACCTGGAGTACGCCCCGGAACGAGAACCGCATGATCACGGCGAAGGCGAGGAAGACGAGCACGACGACCGGGCCCAGGTTGAAGAGGAAGTCGTCGAACCCCAGCCCCGAGGCAGATCCGATGAGGATGTTCGGCGGGTCTCCGATGAGCGTCGCCGTGCCGCCGATGTTGGATGCCAGGATGCTCGAGATCAGATAGGGCATCGGAGACACGCCGAGACGCCGGGCAACGGAGAGAATCACGGGCGTCATGAGGACGACGGTGGTCACGTTGTCGAGGAACGCGGATACGACGGCTGTCACGACCGCGAGGATGATCAGGAGCCGGAGTGGCTCGCCGCGAGAGAGTCGGACCGAGCGGATCGCCAGCAGTTCGAAGAAGCCGGTCCTCGCAAGAACGGACGCGATCACCATCATCCCGGCGAGCAGGAAGATGACGTTGAGGTCGATCGCGGCGAACGCCTCTTGCTGGTCGATCACGCCGAGGACGACAACGAGCAGACCGCCGATCAGGGCGATAAGGGTGCGGTCCCACCGGTCGAGGGCGATGAGCACGTAGGCGACGACGAAGACCGCCGCCGCAATCCAGGCGTCCATCGTCATTGCCGCGGCCCTCGCCCGTCGGAACGATCGGGCGGCGTGAATGCCGGAACTCGACTGGAGGGCCGGGCGTGGCGCCGGATGCGGCTACGCGCCTGGGGTCCGGAAGAAGGCTGCGGCTGCCACGTCACCCGGATGGCTCGTCACTGGCCGCCACCACCAGCGACGCGGGCCATGCGGGCTTCGCGTTCTTCGTCTCAGAAGCGTTCACGGGTCAACGATAGACGCGCCCGCGCCCATCTGTCAGCCCGGTGCGATCTGCCCGCGGATCAGCCGGCAGGTCTGCCGGGCACGCGGCCCGTGGTCAATGACCGCGGCGATGTCGGCCGCGACCTGACCGACATCTCTCGTTTGTCCCCCGCCCGGCCGGAGCCGGGCAGGCGTTCCCAGGCTACCTTGGCGGCGTGTACCGGACGAATGACCGGAGTTCCGTCCCCTCGTCATCGCCGCTGCCGCCGGCGACGACGACCGAGCCGTCCGCCTGCGCGACAGCCGAACCGCCCGCGCGCGCCCGCGGCATGGACGGGAGCCTGGACCATCTCCCGTTCGTCGGGTTGTAGGCGAGGACCGCCGCCACGGGAACGCTGTCGTAGGCCTGGTCGTCGGTCCTCGTCGGTACGGAGAGCCCGCCGGCGACCAGGACCCGCCCGTCGGGCAGGAGCGCCGCGGCGGCGCCGGCCAGGTTGCGGACGCCGCGGGTCACGACGGTGGGGGTGCTCCCCGGGTCGTCGAAGTAGACCGCCCAGGTCTGCCCGATCTCGACCCAGGCATTCCGCGCCGGGCTGTACCGGAACGACCGGGTCGCCTCACCCTGGTGCTTCCAGTAATACCCGACGCCGATCAGCACCGCGCCGCCGTTCCTGAGGGCGACCAGCGATCCGCCCTCGCCACCCGAGGTGCCGGCGTCGTGAAGCGCCCGCGACGTGCTGCGGCTGACTTCGGGCAACTGCCCGGCGGGGCTGAACCGTCCTGTCTTCGGATCGTAGATCTCGGCGGTGTCGAAGGCGCGCTCGTCGATCCCCACGCCTTCCCAGGAGAACCCGGACCCGACGACCAGCACGCGGCCGTCGGCCAGGGTCGCGGCCTGGCAGCCCGCCCGGGCGTAGCGCAGGGCGCCCGTCTTCGACCACGTCCCCGTCGCCGGGTCGAAGAGCTCCGCGGTGGCCATGGCCGCGCCAACGAAGGGTGGCGCAATGTCATTGAGCGGAGGCGGCCCGGCGTCGGATCCGCCGGGACGGGCGACGGCCAGCACGGCCGGCGGCGCGACCGATCCCCAGTCGGGCTTGACGCGGAAGTAGCCACCGGCGACCAGCACGCGGCCGTCCCGCAGGACGGCGGCGCACGGCGCCGACCGAGCCTGGTGGAGCAGGCCGGTCTTGGTCCACGATCCGCCACCCGCCGCGTCGAAGATGTACGTGCTCGAGTAGGACTGGTCGACGTCGTTGGTGCCACCGATCACCATCGCCCGGCCGTCGCGCAGGGGAACCGCGACGAACTCCGTGCGGGGTGCGTTGAGCGGCGTGGTTGCCCGGACCTCCCCCTTCGCCGGGGACCAGACCGAGGCATACGGCTTGTCTTCTTCTCGCTGCGCCAGGAACAGGATGCCCCCGCCGCCGAGACGGACGGCCTTGTTGGTGGTGACCGCGACGGGGGCGACGAACCCCAGGGTGTCCCAGTGCGCCCGGACATGCTGTGGGGTCGGCGTGGCCATCGGCGGCTTTGTCGGCGTGGCGGTCGGCATGGCCGTGGCAGCTGCAGTCGGCGTCCCCGGGCCCGTGGGTGCGGGTGTTGCCCCGGGAGTGGGTGTGGCCGTGTCGGTTGGTGCGACGCCGCCCGCAGGGGTTGCCGATGACGCCGGCGACGCCATGGGTGTCTCGGGAGTCGCCCCTGACGGCAACGTGCCACCGCAGCCGGCGACGGCGACGGCGAGGACGAGAGCGGAGAGCGCCTTGCAGGGCGCCGGGCTCCCCATGGTGACCTCCTTCCACGAGGCCGACGACGACCGGCGGACGCGGCGGCTACGAACGCCCCTGAGACGAGCAGGCCCCCCCGGTCGTTTCGCTGACCCGGGCGCGAGAACTCGCCTTCCGCGCACCTGATCCCTGCGCGGGTCAGTCCCGGCGGCCAGTCCCGAACTGGCGATCGCCGGCGTCGCCGAGGCCCGGCAGGATGTAGCCCTTGTCGTTGAGGCCGCGGTCCAGCGCCGCCGTGTGGATCGTGACGTCGGGATGGGCCGCGCTCACCGCGGCCACGCCCTCCGGGGCCGCGATCAGGTTGATCAGCTTGATCCGGCTGGCGCCCCACTTCTTGAGGACGTCGATCGCGGCCGTCGCGGAGCCGCCGGTCGCCAGCATCGGGTCCAGGATCAGGACGAGATCCACGGTCGCGGAGTCCGGGAGCTTGTTGTAGTACTCCACGGGACGCAGGGTCCGCTCGTCCCGGAAGAGCCCCAGGTGCCAGACCTGCGCTGTCGGCATCAGCTCCAGCATCGCGTCGACCATCCCGAGGCCCGCCCGCAGGATCGGGACCAGGCCGATCCGGTCTGCCAGCTCGTGGGCGTCGACCTCCTCGAGGGGCGTCCGCACGCGCAGCGGGCGCAGCCGGGCGTCGGCCAGGGCCTCGTAGCCCAGCAGCCAGGAGAGCTCCCGGACCACCTCGCGGAACTTCTTCGGCTCGGTCTTCTCGTCCCGCAGGATCGCCAGCTTGTGCAGCACGGCGGGGTGCCGGGAGACGTGCAGGGAGGGCGGGACGGGCTTGCTGTCGGTCACGGGCGCGCACCTCGGGCATGGAGCTGGCGGTCGGCGCGGCCGGCGTCCCGGGGGACGGGGACCCGACCGGGCCGATCCTAGCACCGGACACGCCCGCTCGAGCAGCCTCCGCGGATTCGGGGGGTGCCCGCCCGCTGCGCGCCGGCCGGCGCAGCCTCCGCGGAGCGCCGGAGCGGCCGCCGGGGAGCCCCGGCGACCCTCGCCCGGGACCGGGTCGCAGGACGGGCCGTTGGGAGCCGCCGCGCCGCGCTATCCTCGGGTCGCCATGCCGTCCCCACGTCTCCCACGAGGCGCCCGTCCAACCGCCGGCGCAGCCCGCGGCTCCCGGAAGGCGCCGCCGATCCTGGCGCGCCAGGTGCGCGGCGACATTGTCGAGAGCGTCCACCGGGGTCATGTCGTCCGGGTGGACGCCACCGGCCTCGTCACCCATGTCACCGGGGACGCCGAGATCGAGGTCACGCTCCGCTCGTGCGTGAAGCCCTTCGCGCTGGCGGCGCTCGCCGAGGCCGGCGGGTTTCGCGACTACGGCCTCACCTCGTCCGAGATCGCCCTCATGGCCAGCTCGCACTCCGGCGAGGACCTCCACGTCCGCACCCTGCAGGCGATCTTCCGTCGGTCGGGACTTACGCAGACCCTGCTCGCGTGCGGCAGCGAGGGCGCCCCGCTGGACCCGCTCACCGCTGCCCGGCTGTCCCGCGACGGGGAGCGGGCCGGCCCCGTCCGCCACACGTGCTCCGGCTACCACGCGGCGATGCTGCTCCTTGCCCGCCTCGGCGACTGGACCCTGGAGGACTACTGGAATGCCGGCCATCCGGCCCAGGTCGCCGTCCGTGCCGTGGTCGCGCGGGTCTTCGAGACGACGCCGGAGCGCCTCCAGTTGGCGATCGACGGTTGCGGCGTCGAGACGTTTGCCTTCCCCCTGGCCGCCATCGCCCGGGCCTACGCCCTGCTGGCCGACCCGGACGCGATCGCCGCCGACGACCCGCGCCGGAGCGTGGCACCCTCCCTCCGCGTGATTCGGGATGCCATGGTGGCCCATCCCGAGATGGTGGCCGGGACTCGCGAGCGGCTGGACACGTCGCTCATGAAGGCGCTCCCGGGGAGGCTGGTCGTCAAGGGCGGCTCCGAGGGCCTGCTGGGGATCGCGGTCCTGCCGTCCGCGAAAGAACGGACGGGCGCCTCGGCGCTGGTTGTCAAGGTCGAGGATGGGTCGGGCTTCGAGCGGGCGATGTGGGCGGCGTCGGTGGAGGCGCTTCGCCTCGCCGGAGTCCTCGAGGGCCAGGCCCTGCGCGTCGTCGGCCGGTACCATCGACCGCTGGTACTCGATCCGCACGGCCGGATCGCCGCCGAGACGATTGCGGCGTTCGAGCTCGCCCCGGTGGGGGAGCTCCTCGGCTGAGCCTGCTCGTGCGGGCGGACAGGCAAGCCGTGGACGGCGCTGAGCCGAACTGGAGTCGGGGACCAGGGCGGAACCCGGGACGGGGGACTCGAGGCAGGTGGCTAGGAACGACGCCGATCCGTATCGCGTTCTCGGCATCGGCCGCGACGCGACCGACGCGGAAGTCAAGCGCGCCTACCGCGCCCTCGCCAAGCGCCACCATCCCGATGCCGGCCTGGGCTCGGTGGCCCGATTCCTGGAGATCCAGGACGCGTACGAGACGCTCCTCGGCGGTGCTCCGGGCGGCTCCCCGAGGGGTACGCCGGCGGCGCCTTCGGGTCGCCCGGCGCGCCGTCCGGCGCAGCCGCGCGGCCCGGCAGCCGGGAGCCGGGAGAGGGGGGCACGCGACGCCGCCGACGCGGGCGCCGGCGCGAGCCCGGGAACCGACTGGGCGCGGCGTCCCCGGGCCGGCAGCGCTCGCCGACCTGCCGACGGGTCGGCGGGGGCTCGCGGCTCGACAGGGCAGGGGGCGCCGGGTGCGGCGGCAGGCCCCGGGGCGCCGGGTGCGGCGGACCCGGGGCGCCGGTGCGGCGGACCGGGGCGCCGGGTGCGGGCAAGGCCGGAGGCCACGCCCGGACCGACGACGCGCCGCGCGGGCGGCGCACGTCCGGCCGCCGCCGCGCGACCCTCGGGTCCACCTCGTACGACGAGGCGGAAGAGGCCTTCGAACCGGACTGGAGCGGCGCGACATGGTACGGGCCGGCCTCCGGCACCTACTGGACGATCAACCCGAAGGAGTACGCGGACCCGCGCAAGCACGGGCCTGAGTACCAGGCGCGCGCCCGGCGCCGGGCCGCGGCCACGCCCGGCACGACGCCGGATCCGGCGGCGAGCGCGGGGTCGGGGCCAGAAGCAGCACCGGATGCCGACGCGATGTCCGAAGCCGGGACCGCCGCCGGCCCCGATTCCGCCGAGCCCCCGCAGCCTCCGGAAGCCGGCCACGACGAAGCAGGTCGAGGTCAGCACAGCTCGACGCCCGCCGGCGGCATCCCGCCGGCGTGGCGAGCAAGGACGTGGACCGCGGCGTCACAGCCGGGCACCGGGCGGGCGGCCTTCGAGCACGAGCCGATGCCGGACGAGCGAACTGCCGGGGGACCGCCCCAGCCCGGAGACCGATCGGGTGACGGGCCGGCACCGTCCCGCGCGCCCGAGGTCGCGAGGTACGCCGCGCGTCCCGCCCGAGCGCCCGGCATCGTCGCCCGCGTGGCGCTCGCCGTCGCGGGATGGCTCGTCCCCGGCTTCGCCCTCGGCGCGCTGGCGGGGTTCCCAGGCGGGATCGCGGCCACGCTGCCACTGCAGGCCGCCGGGATCGTCGCGCTGGTGCTCGTCCCGCGCGCCGCGTGGGCGGCGGCCGGCGGCGGCCTCGCCCTCGTCCTCGCGGCGGTCCCGATCGTCGCCGTCGTGGCGGCGCTGGGCGGGCCGTTCGTCCCCGGCGGCCCGGCATCCGAAGCCGCCGTCGTCCTGGCGGCCATCGCATGGGCCTTCGGCGCCTTCCTGGTCGGCGCCGGACGCGTGGCACCGTACCCCTGGCCGGCCGAGACGTGAGTGTCACGTCGGCCGAGCGGTCGCAGGGTAGGATCACGCTGTGACGCGCCGCGCCCCTTCCGATCTCTCCAGCGCCGCGCAGGAGTACCTGCTCGCCCTCCGCGTGGCGGCCGGCGACGGCTGCCGCGTGACCACCGCCCACATCGCCCGCCAGGTCGGCGTCACCACGCAGGCGGCCAGCGAGATGGTGCGGCGCCTCGCCGCCGACGGCCTGGTGGCCCAGGGCGAGGGACGCGAGCTGGCCCTGACGCCCGCCGGCCGTGCCGCGGCCGACGCGATCTTCCGCCGGCATGCGCTGCTGGAGTGGCTGCTCACGACCGTGGTCGGGCTCGGCTGGGCCGAGTCCGACGTCGAGGCAGCCCGCCTGCAGGGAGCGATCTCGCCGCGGGTGGAAGCCCGCCTGGACGAGATGCTGGGCCACCCCGAGACCTGCCCGCACGGGAACCCGATCGACCTCGCCGCGGCCGAGCGCCGGCCGGCCGGCGTCCCGCTCGCCGGCCTGGAGGCCGGGGAGCGAGCGACGGTCTACCGGATCACCGAGGCCGCCGAGGAGGACCCGGCCCTCCTCTCGTACCTCGAGGCGCGCGGCCTGACCCCGGGCGCTCACGTGACGATCCTTGCCCGCTCGGCATCCCTGGATGCGGTCACGCTGGAGGGTCCGTTCGGGCGGGCGACGCTGGGCCTGCGACCGGCCGGCCTGGTCCATGTCCTGCGTGGCGAGGCCGACCCGGCGCTCTTCCACCACGTCCCCGAGGGCGTCCGCCGGTCCTGATCGTGCTCCCATCGCGCGATGCGTCGATGAGCGGCATGATCGTCTGGCCGGGCCGAGTCGCCCGATCCGGTGGGCACCGCGGCGCCCCGTACAATCGACGCATGTCCGCCCGCGTCCGCATCGCGCCCAGCCCCACCGGCCCGCTCCACATCGGGACGGCCCGCACCGCGCTCTTCAACTACCTCTACGCGCGCCACGTCGGTGGGACCTTCATCCTGCGCCTGGAGGACACCGACCAGGCGCGTTCGACCCTCGAGTTCGAGCGCGACATCCTGGAGCAGCTCCACTGGCTGGGCCTGGAGTGGGACGAGGGCCCCGCGGCCGGCGGGCTGGAGGAGCGGGGCCCCTTCGGGCCGTACCGCCAGATGGCTCGCCTGCCCCTGTACGCCGAGGCCGCGGCCCGGCTCCTCGCCGACGACCGCGCCTATCCCTGCTACTGCACCCCCGAGGAGCTCGACGCCGACCGCCGGGCCCAGGAGGCGACGCAGCAGCCGCCCCGGTACCTCGGCCGCTGCGCATCGCTGACCCCGGACGAGCGGGCGGCCCGGGAGGCCGAGGGCCGGCGCCCGGCGCTCCGCTTCCGGGTGGAGCCGGGCATCGTTGCCTTCGACGACCTGGTTCGCGGCCACGTCGAGATCGACGCCGGCGCACTCGGCGGCGACCTCGTGATCCTGCGGGCCGACGGGACGCCGCTCTACCACTTCACGGTGGTCGTCGACGACGCGGCCATGGGCATCACCCATGTCATCCGCGGCGAGGACCACCTCTCCAACACGCCGAAGCACATCCTCCTCTTCCGGGCCCTGGGCCACCCCGAGCCGGTGTTCGCCCACCTGCCGCTCATCCTCAACGCCGACCGGACGAAGATGAGCAAGCGCAAGAGCCAGACCGCGGTGAAGGACTACATCGCCGAGGGATTCGTCCGCGAGGCGTTCGTCAACTACCTCGCCTACCTCGGCTGGTCGCCGGGGACCGAGGAAGACGTGCTCTCGCTCGACGAGATCGTCGAGCGGTTCGACCTCGCCGCCGTGCAGAAGGGCGGCGCCATCTTCGATCGCGTGCGCCTGGAGTGGCTCAACGGCCAGTGGATCCGGCGCCTGGCCGATGACGATCTCGCGGAGCGGCTGGCCCCGTTCCTGGAGGCCGACTGGGCCGCCGGCCGGATCGAGCGCAACCCGGAGCGTGCCGAGATCGCCGCCCTGCTGCCGCTCGTCCGCGAGCGGCTCCCCGTCCTGGGCGCCATCGGCGACCTGGTCGGCTTCCTCTTCACGGACGCCGTCGCGCTGGATCCCGCGCTCCTCGTCCCGAAACGCTGGGAGCGCGGCACCGCGCGCGCGGGCCTCGCGGCCGCCGGCCATGCGATCGACGCCGCCGGGATCGACGGCTTCACCGTGGAGGTCCTGGAGTCGGTGCTCCGCGCCGTGGCGGAGGGTAGCGGCTGGAAGGCCGGCGATCTCTTCATGACCATCCGGGTCGCTCTCACCGGGAAGACGGCCACGCCGCCGCTGTTCGAATCGATGGTCGCTCTCGGCCGGGACCGAACCCTCGCGCGCCTCGACCGGGCCGCGCGCGCCCTGGAGGTCGAGGCGCCGGCCTGACGATCGGCGCGCCGGCCTCACGACCGGGGCGCCGGCCTCACGACCGGGGCGGTCGCCCGCGCGTTCGTTAACAATCCGCCAACGCGCCGATAACGGCGGCGCCTATCCTGTGGGGTGATGGCCCGCACGATCCTCGTCGTGGACGACGAGCCGACCCTGCGCGAGACGCTGGCCGAGGCGCTCGACGCGGACGGCTTCCGCGTGATCACGGCCGCCGACGGACGCGAGGCGCTGGCCCAGTTCCGGGAGCACCACCCGGAGCTGGTCGTGCTGGACCTCATGCTGCCCGAGCTCTCGGGCGTGGAGGTGTGCCGGATCCTGCGCCAGGAGTCGGGCGTGCCGATCCTGATGCTCACCGCGAAGACCTCCGAGATCGACAAGGTCCTGGGCCTGGAGCTGGGCGCCGACGACTACGTGACCAAGCCGTTCAGCCTGCGCGAGCTCACGGCCCGCATCCGGGCGCTCCTGCGGCGCACGGAGCAGCCGATCGTCGAAGGGCCGGCCACGATGAGCCTGGGCGACCTGACCGTCGACCTTGCCGGCCACCGGCTGCTGCGCGACGGCAGGCCGGTGCCCCTGAAGCCGAAGGTCTTCGAGCTGCTGGCGTTCCTGCTGCGCAATCCCGGGCAGGTCTTCAGCCGCGAGCAGCTCCTGGAGCGGGTGTGGGGCTACGACTACGCGGGCGAGACGCGCACGGTGGATGTCCACGTCCATTGGCTGCGCACGGCGATCGAGCCCGAACCGGCGGCGCCGACGCTGATCCAGACGGTCCGCGGCGTCGGCTACGTCTTCCGCCGCCCGGCCTGAACCCGCTGCCGGCGCAACGGACGGTCCGGCCTGGCCGCAGCGTGACGTGGGGACCCGCCAGACGGAGGCGGCCGACCGGAGTCGCGACGTTCGGATGTTGAACGATCGGCAACACCGCGATAACGGCCAGGCCCGAGACTCGGCGCATGAGGATCACTCCGCGCCAGCTCCAGGCCGTCGAGGCGTACTTCGTCGCCGGTAGCTCCAAGGGAGCCGCGCAGCAGCTCGGAATCTCCTGGCACACCGTCAACAAGCACCTGGCCGACGTCCGCGAGCGACTCGGTGTCGCGACGACGGACGAGGCGATCCATGTCCTGGCGGCAAGGGGCGAGATCGTCCCGATGCAGTTGGGCCGCTGAACCGCATCGGTCCGCCGCGCCACCCCAGCAGGAGAACCCATGCGTCCCCCGATCATGCTCGTGCAGATCCAGGCCGCCACCATTGACCAGGAGCGACACCGGGACGAGGACCAGCGCCACGCCCGCCGTCGCGCCGCACTCAATTCGCGAGCGAAGCGTCCGTCGTCGCGGGCCAGGCTCCTCGCCGCCGCGCAGCGCATGGCTCGGCGCGGCCCTCACCCCGTGACCGACCACCCGTGCCGCCTGCCCGACGGCCGCGTTGGCCGGACGGCGTTCGTCCAGCGCGACGGCGAATGGATGCTCGTCTGCCGGGTGGCGTAGCCCAGGCGGCGGGTGCGGTGACGCGGGCTGCACGAAGCGGGTCTGGACGCCAGCCCCCGGACCCGCTGGACGGGGGGGCCCGCCCATGCCATCCTCCTCTGGGCCACGGACGTCCCAGGACGCGCTCGAGCGGAACGCCTGGGGTGCCTTCGCCGGCGGACGGCTTGCCCGGTCAGGCGTGCACGGCCGGCGCCCGACGACTGACCGACCCTTCGCCCGATGTACCCGGAGGACCGATGACCTCGCGCGAGATCAGATCCTGGCTGATCGACATGGATGGCGTGCTGGTCCACGAGGAGGTTGCGATTCCGGGCGCAGGTGCCTTCCTCTCGCGCCTCCGGGACCTCGGCAGGCAGTTCATGGTCATGACCAACAACTCCGTCTATACGCCGCGGGATCTCGCCGCGCGCCTGCGGGCGAGCGGGCTGGACGTCCCCGAGGCCAGCATCTGGACGTCCGCCCTCGCGACGGCCCGGTTCCTGGGGAAGCAGCGGCCGGGCGGATCCGCGTTCGTGATCGGCGAGGCCGGCCTGACCACGGCCCTCCACGACGCCGGCTATACGCTCACCGAGCGCAACCCGGACTACGTGGTGCTGGGCGAGACCCGCACCTACAGCTTCGAGCGCGTGACCCGCGCGGTCCGGCTCGTCGCGGACGGGGCCCGCTTCATCGCCACCAACCCGGATCCGACCGGGCCCACGGCGAAGGGACCCGTGCCGGCAACCGGGGCCGTGGCCGCGCTCATCAGCCGTGCAACCGGCGTCCAGCCTTACTTCGTGGGGAAGCCGAACCCGCTGATGGTCCGCAGCGCCCTGAATGCCCTCGACGCTCACTCGGAGACCGCCGCGATCATCGGCGACCGGATGGACACCGACATCAAGTCGGGCCTGGAGGCCGGCATGCACACGGTGCTCGTGCTGACCGGATCCACCGCCGCGGCCGACGTCGACCGGTATCCGTTCCGACCCTCCCGGATCGCCGATTCGATCGCGGACCTCGTCGACGACCTCCGGTAGCGCGCGACTGGGGTCGCGGGGCTGTCGGTGACTACGGGTACGCCGCCCGGCCCGGGGCAGCCTGCGGACTGACGCAGCCCGGCGCGACGCTCAGGTTGGCGTCGTGGCGCATGCCGTGGCGGCGGGGACGAGCCTCACGGGCCCGGCACGGGCACCGGCACGACGCCGAGATCGGCCGCGATGTCGTCCGCCCAGGCATCGATGGCGGGCCAGTCGCGGAAGTCGCCGACGGGCATCGCGTTGCGGGCCGCGGGCATCAGCCGGACGATCCGCTCGGCAAGGCCCTTCGGCGCCGCGTTCCCATCGAAGGCGCCGAAGAAGATGCGCTCGCCGCGCGGGTGGATCGCGGCCCGCAGGTCCGCAAACTCCTTTGGCACGGTCGTGGCGAGCACATCGTGGCCTTCCTCGTCGACCAGGTCCGTGCCCAGGGGCCCGCTGCTGAACAGCCAGACGGGTCGCGCCGCGAGGATCGCGCGGTTGCGCTGGACGAACCCGGTGGCCTCCTTCAGCCAGTGGAACATGTACGCCGCGCCACCGACCACGAAGGCGTCATAGGCGGCGACGGCGCCGGCGTCGGTCACGGGTCGCACATCGGCCTGCAGCCCTGCCGCCCGCAGGCGCTCGCCGATCCGCTCGGCGATCCCCCGGGTGGCCCCATGACGGCTGGCATAGGCGACGAGAACGGGCATGCGGGACCCTCACGGTGCGGCGTTCGTGGGGCCAGCATGCGGTTCCGGCCGACCCGGACCAAGGGCTGAAGGTCGCCGATCCGCGGGTTCATCGGCGGGTGCCGTCCACCTGCGCGGGCCGTCCACCTGCGCGGGCCGTCCACCCGCGCGGGCCGTCCACCCGCGCGCCGAGGGCCTGCGGGGCGGGCCGTCCGCGCAGCCGCGCCGTCCCGACCCGC
Organism: uncultured Chloroflexia bacterium; assembly: GCA_963810065.1. Taxonomy (GTDB): domain Bacteria; phylum Chloroflexota; class Limnocylindria; order Limnocylindrales; family CSP1-4; genus CTSoil-043. Next base: position 1,059,217 of record CAWELX010000007.1, read on the forward strand.
CGTGCCTACTGGCCCTTGGCGGCGATCCGCTCCATCACCTCGGCCGCGTCCTCCGCGGCGTCGATCGTCTCCTCGAGGGAGTTGTAGAGGTCCCGCAGCTTGATGACGCGCAGGGGATCGCCTCCCTCGCGGAAGAGCCGCCCGATCGCCGAGCGCGAGAGGCCGTCCGCCTTGTTCTCCAGGTCATGCACCTGCGTGATGTGCGACCCGGCCTGGTCCATGTGATCCAGCAGCTTGAGGGCCTCCAGCAGCTGCTCGCCCTGCGCGGCGACGATGCCGGCCAGCTGGCGGGCCTCGTCCGTGGCCTCCTCGATCCCGTAGATGACGACCGTCTCGGCCGCCTCCTGGATGCCGTCGACGACGTCGTCGAGGCGGGCGGAGAGCTCGTGGATGTCCTCGCGGTCGAACGGGGTGATGAACGACCGCTCGAGGCGAACGGCGATCTCGATGTCGATCTCGTCGCCCGCATGCTCCAGGGCCTGGATCTCGGCGACCCGCTCGTCGAGCCGGTCGAACGCGGTGAACATGTCGTTGAGCGCCCGGGCGGCCTTCAGGAGGTTCTCGCCGTCCTTGACGAAGATCTCCTGGAACGCCTCGTCGCGCGGGATCAGGCGGGGCATGGGCGGGTCACCTCCGGTGCATGGATCACTTGATGCCGAGCGCGTTGAGGACGAGCCAGGACAGGGCGCCAACGATCGCGGCGGCCGGAATGGTCACGACCCAGGCGATGAGGATGCTGCGGGCCACCCCCCAGCGCACGCCACGGGCGCCCTTGCTGGTGCCGACGCCCATGATCGCGCTGGAGATGACGTGGGTCGTTGAGACGGGCATGCCGAAGTGGGCGGCGGTGTAGATGACCGTGGCGGCGGTGGTCTCCGCCGCGAAGCCGGTGATCGGCTCGAGCTCGACGACCTTGTGGCCCATGGTCTTCATGATCCGCCAGCCGCCAGCGGCCGTGCCCAGGGAGATCGCGGTCGCCGAGATGACGATCACCTGGGGTGGGATGACGAGGTCGGGACCGCCCGGGATCAGGCCCGCGGAGACGAGGGCGAGGGTGATGATGCCCATCGTCTTCTGGGCGTCGTTCGAGCCATGGGCGAACGCCATGAACCCCGCCGAGACGACCTGGAGCCGCCGGAAGCGGTGGGCGAGCGGGCGGCGTGCGCTCTTCCGGAAGATCCAGAACAGCGCGACGATCAACAGGAGCGCCCCAAAGAACCCGATGAGCGGCGAGGTCACGAGCGGCACCAGGACCTTGTTGACGATTCCCTGGATGTTCAGTGCGCCCCAGCCGGCCGCGATCAGCGTGGCTCCCAGCAGGCCGCCGATGAGCGCGTGGCTGCTCGAGCTCGGGATTCCCAGGCGCCACGTGATCAGGTTCCAGGTGATCGCCCCGAGGAGAGCAGCAATCACGACGGCCTGGGTGGTCGTCGCTTCGTCGACGAGGCCGGCGCCGATGGTCTTGGCCACGGCCGTTCCAGCGAAGGCGCCGATGAAGTTGAACGCGGCCGCCATGAGGATCGCATGGGCCGGGCGCAGGGCCCGGGTCGCCACCGACGTCGCGATGGCGTTGGCGGTGTCGTGGAAGCCGTTGATGTAGTCGAAGACGACGGCGAGGACGATGACGACGACGAGGGTCAGGGTCACGCCTTCCACGACGGCGTCCTTCGTTCACCCATGAAGCGGCGCTGCATGGCGCCAGTATGTTGATGTTGTTAACGCCCTGCGTGGTCGATTCGCATCGCACGGTCCGGGCCTGGCTGTTTCGTGCGTCATCGCAAACGAAGCGTTAACCGGCCGTCGACGCAGCGTTGACCGGGCGGGCCGAGCCTCCACGCATGGTGAGCCCGAGCGAGCCGGTCCCGCCCGTCGCGCTGCCGACGTCCTCGACCGCGCCGGCGCGCCGGCCGGTTCGGCGTCGCATCCTGGCTGCACCGGCGCCATCCGCGGAGCAGACCCTGGTGGCGCGGGCCCGCGAGGTGCTCCAGCGTCGGGGAGCGAGCCCTCCCGCCCGGTGGTCTCTTGCGGGGTTCGCGCGGGACGTGGACGCGTTCCGTCGCCAGCTCGCTCCCCTCCATGACCGCCGGATGCTCAGCGCGTCGTTCGAGCGCGAGAGCACGCGCCTCGCGGCCCTGCGCCGGCTCGCGGTCGACGCGGCCGCGGCGCCGCTCCCGATGAGCCCCCTGGAGGCGGCGTACGCCGTCCGCTGGCTGGAGCTTGCCGACGGCGGAGACGCGCTGCCCGCGTGGCTCGTGCTGGTCGGCGGCGACGCAGCGGCCGCGCCCCGCGCCGCTGCCGATGCGTCCGACAAGCGTGGCGCACAGCCCGCCTAGTCTCGCGACGATCCCAGCGTGGGCCATCTGGCCGGGAAGCAGGTGCCCCGGGCGGCCCTGCTCTGGGGCCATCTGGCCGTGGCGCCGGCCGGCGTCGCGCGGCCACGATCATCGCGTGACCGATCATCTGGAGACCCTCCGCGCCATGCGTGCGCGTGCGCTGGAGGGCGGCGGCCCCCAGCGCATCGCCCAGCAGCACGCCCGCGGCAAGCTGACCGCCCGCGAGCGCCTGGCACTGCTCCTCGACGACGGCTCGTTCCAGGAGATGGGCGCCCTGGCCACCCACGACGAGACCGAGTTCGGCCTGGCCGACCAGCGCTACCCGGGCGACGGCATCGTGGCCGGCTTCGGGAAGATCAACGGCCGGCGCGTCGCCGCCTTTGCCCAGGACTTCACGGTCCTCGGCGGGTCGTTCAGCCGGGTCCAGTCGAACAAGATCAGCCGGATCCAGGACCTTGCCCTCGAGAGCGGCGTCCCGCTCATCGGCCTCAACGATTCCGGCGGGGCGCGGATCCAGGAGGGGGTCGCGAGCCTCGCGGCATACGGCGAGGTCTTCGTCCGCAACGTGATGGCCTCGGGCGTCATCCCCCAGATCTCGCTGATCCTGGGGCCGTGCGCCGGCGGCGCGGTCTACTCGCCGGCACTCACCGACTTCGTGGTGATGGCCCGCGGCACCTCGTCGATGTTCCTCACCGGCCCCGACGTCGTCGAAGCGGTCACCGGGGAGCAGGTCACGATCGAGGAGCTCGGCGGGGCCGACGTCCACGACGCCCGGAGCGGGGTCGCCCACCTGTCCGCCGATACGGAGCCGCAGGCCCTGGAGCTCGTGAAGCTCCTGCTCGGCTACCTGCCCCAGAACAACAACGAGGACCCCCCGCAGGTCGCGCCGTACGACCCGGCCGACCGGATGGACGACGTCCTCAACACGATCATCCCGGCCGAGGAGGCGGAGGCCTACGACGTTCGCGACGTCCTGGCGCTGGTCTTCGACCGCGATAGCTTCCTGGAGATCCACCCTGCCTACGCGCCGAACGCGGTGGTCGGCTTCGCCCGTCTCGACGGCTTCTCCGTCGGGATCGTCGCCAACCAGCCGGCGGTGATGGCCGGCGTGCTGGACATCGACGCGAGCGACAAGATCGCCCGCTTCATCCGGATCTGCGACGTCTACAACATCCCGGTCGTCACCTTCGTGGACTGCCCGGGCTTCCTGCCCGGCGTCGACCAGGAGTACCGCGGCGTGATCCGCCACGGCGCCAAGATCATCTACGCCTACTGTGAGGCGACGGTCCCCAAGATCTCGATCGTCACGCGCAAGGCGATGGGCGGGGCCTACGTGGCGATGTCCTCGCGCCAGATGCGGACCGACGTCGCGTTCGCCTGGCCGGGCGCGCAGATCGCCGTGATGGGCGCCGAGGCGGCCGTCCGGATCCTGTATCGCCGCGAGGTCCGCGCGGCCGACGACCCGGTCGCCGCGGAAGCCGAGTACGTCGCCCGCTACCGCGAGGCGTTCTTCAACCCCTACCGGGCCGCCGACGTCGGCCAGATCGACGAGGTCATCGAGCCGCGCGAGACGCGACCGCGCCTCATCCGGGCGCTGGAGCTGCTGCGCACGAAGGTCCAGCAGAACCCGCCCAAGAAGCACGGGCTCTTCCCCGCGTAGGCGACCGATGGAGAACCTCGGCTTCGGCCTGGCCGTCTCCGTCGTCGGGATGGGGATCGTCTTCGGTCTCCTCGCGATCATGTGGGCGCTGCTCACGCTCGCCCTGCGCGTCGAGCGCCGTCACGAGGCCTCCAGGCCGGTCGACGACGCCGTACCCGGCGCGATGGGCGCCATGCCGGGGGTGTCGGCCTCCGAGGCAGAAGTCGGGCCGGCATCCACCGGTCTCGTCCGCCTTGCCGGCGTCCCCGAGGGTCTCGACCCCCGCCTCGTCGCCGCCATCACGGTCGCCGTCCTCAGGCACGCGGAGACCCGGCGACGGCAGGCGGCCCCGGCCATGCGCAGCTACTGGCCGGGGAGCCTCCTCTTCGCAAGCCGCTGGGTGGCGGCGGGCCGCATGCGCCAGGGCCAGATCTGGCGCCGGCGGGCGAGGTAGTCGATGCGCCGCTTCAGCGTCGCCATCGGCGACCAGACCTACACGATCGATGTCCACCAGCTCACCGCCGACCGCTTCGAGGTCACGGTGGGCGACCTGACGTTCGAGGCGACGCTGGAGGAGGAGGGCGACCTGCCGGGCGCGATGATCTCCCCGGAGATCGCCATCCCCGACGACGCCCGGCCCACGCCGGCGCCGCGGGTCATCGCGCAGCCCGCCCCGCCATCGAGCCCGGGCCCACGCGCGGTCGCCCCCGCCGGAGGCGCAGCCGGTGCGGGCCTGGCGCCCGCGGGCAGCCGGCCGGAGATCCTCGCGGCGCCCATGCCGGGCGTCGTCCTCGAGGTGCTGGTCGCGCCCGGCGCGGCGCTGCGCCGCGGCGACCCCATCCTCGTCCTTGAGGCGATGAAGATGCGGAACATCATCCGCTCGCCGCGCGACGCCGTCGTCCTGGAGATCACCGTCGAGCCCGGCCGGCCCGTCGGGCCCGGCGATCCGCTCGTCCGCCTGGGCGCCGCCGGATGAGCCGGGCCGCGACGGGATGAGCCCCGAGACCGTCGACCAGCTGCTCGCGGGGATCACCGGCCTCACCTGGCAGTCGCTGGTGATGTTCGCCGTCGCCGGGATCCTGCTCTACCTCGCAATCGTCCGCGAGTACGAGCCGCTCCTGCTGCTGCCGATCGCGGCCGGGTGCCTCCTCGCCAACCTGCCCCTCTCGCCATTGATCGGCGAGGAGGGGCTCCTCACGCTCCTCTACGACGCCGGGATCGAGAACGAGCTCTTCCCGCTCCTGATCTTCATCGGGATCGGGGCGATGACCGACTTCGGCCCCCTGCTGGAGAACCCGCGGATGATCCTGCTCGGGGCGGCCGGGCAGTTCGGGATCTTCGGCGTCCTCATCCTGGCCCTCCTCCTCGGCTTCAGCCGCGAGGAGGCCGCGTCGATCGGGATCATCGGCGCCATCGACGGGCCGACGTCGATCTACGTGAGCGGCATCCTGGCGCCGCACCTCCTGGGGCCGATCACCGTCGCCGCCTACAGCTACATGGCCCTCGTGCCGGTCATCATGCCGCCGATCATGCGGGCGCTCACGTCGCCCGCGGAGCGGCGGATCCGGATGCCGTACGGCGGGCGGACCGTGACCCGGCGCACGCGGATCCTCTTCCCAATCGGAGTGACGCTGCTCGTCGGGACGCTCGTGCCGTTCGCGACGCCACTCGTCGGCTCGCTCATGCTCGGCAACCTGATGCGGGAATCGGGGGTGGTGGAGCGGCTCACGCACGCGTCCTCGAACGAGATCGCGAATACCGTCACGCTCTTCCTGGGGCTTGCCATTGGCTCGACGATGGTCGGCGAGCAGTTCCTGACAGGGAGCACCCTCGCCATCCTGGGCCTCGGGATCCTGGCCTTTGCGCTCGACACGGCGGCCGGCCTCGTCTTCGCCAAGGGCCTCAACCGGCTCGCCGGCGGGACCTTCAACCCGCTGATCGGGGCGGCCGGGATCAGCGCCTTCCCAATGGCGGCGCGGGTCGTCCAGCGCGTGGCCCAGGAGGAGGACTTCGAGAGCTACCCGCTCATGCACGCGATGGGCGCCAACGCCGCCGGCCAGGTCGCCAGCGTCGTCGCGGGCGGGGTCCTGCTGGCACTGATGGCCGCGGCCTGAGGCAGCCCGTCGGCGTCGCTGGGTCCGCCGCGGACTCCCGGGCGCGTCGGGTCAGTTGCCAGGATCGCCGTCGTCAGCCCAGGACGCCGGGGACGTCGCGGTAGAGGCCCTTCCGCCACGTCCCGTCGAGCATGTCTCCCATGGCCCGAGTGGCGAGGTCGGCGAACTCCGGGTCCAGGATGTGCAGGTCCACGGCGATCACGTCGAGGTTGTCGTTCGCCCGGTCCACCCGTTCGTCGAGGATTGCCCGCATGAGGACAGCCTTCCGCGACCAGGCCGGGTGCTCCGGGTCCGGCTCCCACGACGGACCGTCGCCGTTCCCCTCCGCCCAGCCGCGCTCGCGACTCGCGAGCTCCTCGCGCTGGTCGTAGGCCGACCAGCCCTGCATCGGGAGGAGGAAGACCGTCGGCCCCGTCGTCCGGCCAGGCGCTCGGCGATCGATCGCCGAGATCTCGCGGACCTCGGCGGGCGTCGGCATGAGGATCGTGACGCTGGGGTTGTGGAGGTACGGAAGCCCGGTGTCGCGCCACCCCGGGCGACGGCCGTTCTCGATGTCGTCGAGATAGCGCTGCGGCACCTTCTCGAGAGCGCCGAGCGCCGCCTGGTCCAGGCCACCGGGGGCGACGACCTGGGGGATCCCCATCGCCCCGGCGGCCGTGAGCCGCGTCGCCGAGCCAGGCCGCCGGCGTGCGGTAGACGCTGCCCAGATGCGTGCCCATCAGCTCGGCGGTCGTGAGGTCGATCACGGCGGTGATCATGCCCGGAGCGGACGAGGTCCTCCATCGTGGCGCCCGGCACGCCGACGGCGTGGAAGACGGCGGTGTCCCAGCCGCGGTCCTCCATGAACGCCGCGCAGCGGAGAACGGTGGGCGTCGTGGAGCCGTACGAGGTGATCGCGCAGAGCGGCCGAGCGCCGGCCGGCACGTCGGGCACCCGGGCCATGGCGACGACGGCCGCCGTGGCGTTCGCGACGACCCGCCGGGTCACCACGTTGACGCCCTGCTCCGCGGTGGGGTTGACCAGGAAGATGTCCTTGTTCCCGAGCCACAGGCTGACGTCGCTCGGCGCCATGTCGGTCAGCATCACCTTTGGCACGCCGAAGGGCAGCGCCCGCATGACGTGCGTCGCCGTCGTCGTCCCCACCGCCCCCGCCCACGAGATGATCCCGTCGCACCGGCCCGCCGCGTGCAGCTCCAGGATCTTCGCCGCGCCGGCCCGGCCGACCAGGTCGATGGCCATCGCGCGGGGCGCGGCGAAGACATCGTCCATCTGCGTGCCCGTGGCCGCGAGGACCTCCCCGAGCGAGACGTCGGCCCAGTCGACCGCGGCACCGAGGCTGAGGTCCATGATCAGCGGCGTCCCGCCGTGCTCCGCCACCTGCTGGGCCAGGAACCTGATCTCGGCGCTCTTCGTGTTGCACATCCCGGTGACGACGATCGTCGGCGGCTCGCTCACGGGCACCTCCTGGAGGGTCGAGCGGCCCGGGCGGCGGGCACCGGACGCCCTCCGCCCCCCGCGCCTCCATGATGCGACGCCGCCTCTCGTCGTGCGCGGCCGGCGCGCGGGGCCGCGCTGCCGCCGTGGATCGAGCTCCCGGGGCGAGCAGGGTCGCCGGCGACCTGGCCAGGCGCCGAGCGCCGGGTCCCAGCCCCCTGAGGGCAGTCGCGGCGTTCGCGGCGCACCCCTCCGCGTCGCTCGGTGCGGATGGACCGCGGGTCCGCCGCCTGACGGCGCCGACCACGGGGGGTTGCCGAGCCAGAAAGGTGCCAAAAGTCCCATGCCAACCGGCGATCGACCTAGTACGTTCAGTCACCGTCGCCCTCGTTGTGAGGCTCGGCGTTGACCGTTCCCGAGGAGGGGCTGGCCGGAGTTCGTGCCCCCTGCGGTGGCCGCGCACTCCCGTCGCCGAGCGGATGCCGGCGACCACGGAGCAGACGTCAGGGATCCGTACCCATCCGCTGACGGAGCGTCCGCGCGCACCGCCACCGCTGCCGATTTGCGTCAGCCCGCGGTGCTTCGGGAGGGTCATCATCGTGCGAAAGTTCTTCGCATCCGCGTTCGGCCTGAGTCTCACGGCCGCGCTCGTGCTCGGCGTGGCCTTCGCCTGGACAACGTCGGGGCAGCGCGGCTTCAGCAACGAGATGGGCACGATCTCCATCGCGGTGCCCGATCCGCGATGGCCTACAACGACAACATCGTCTATGACGGCGCCGGCTGGATCCCCGTCAGCTACGGCACCTTCCAGAACACGACCCCGGCGGACCCGGGCGTCAGCCTCCACCTGATCGGCGGCGATGTCGTCGTCGACCAGGTCTTCGGGGTCCCGGGCTGCAAGGCACTACATGGCCGGCAAGCTCGACGTCGACGGCAGCCCTTGGGCGGCGCCGGGCGCGACCGCGGGCGGAACGCCGTGGCTGGCGAACCTGCGCATCGACGGGTCGCCGGACGCCTGCCAGGGCCAAGTCCCTGAACTTCACCGTCAACCTGGTAGCTGGCTCGTAGGCCAGTCCCGCGCATGGATGGCCGGGCTCGGCTCGGCCATCCATGGCGTCCCCACATGGGAGCCATGATGCCTCGCGTGGTGAGCACCTTCGCCCGGGTCGTCGCGGGCCTCGGCGTCGGGCTCCTCCTCACGGTCGCGCTCCTGCACCTCGTGGCCGGGTGGCGCATCGTCGCGATCAGCTCCGGCTCGATGACGCCTGCCATCGCGCAGGGCGATGTCGTCCTGGTCCGACCCGTCGCGCCGGCGGAGATCGCCAACGGCGACGTCATCCTCTTCACGACCGGCGAGCGGACCCGCGTGGAGGTCGTCCACCGGGTCGAGTCGATCATCACGATCAACCTCAGCGTGAAGCAGCCTGATGGCTCGATGACCACCACGACCGCCTACCAGTTCGTCACCAAGGGCGACGCCAACGCACTCCGCGACCCCGGGCAGGTGGACCAGCGCGACGTCCTGGGGCGCGCCTACGCGATCCTGCCGGGCCTGGGGTGGCCGCTGCTCAACTACCCGCTCCCGCTCGTCTTCGCTGGGCTCGCTGCCCTCCTCGGCGTTGCCTGGGCAGGGTACGAGCTCGCTCGGGCGCGCCGCCGGCGCGCCGCCCGGGTTGTTCCGGAGGCCTGATCGATGCCGCGACGCCCGCTCCTGGCGATCACGCTGCTGGTCTTCGTCGCTGCCTCCGCGGCCCTTGGGATCGGCTCCGCGTGGACCGGGACCGCGAGCCGCCACTTCACGGCGACCATCGGGATGGCCCCCGTCACGCCGCCCCCCGTTCCCGACGAGTGCCGGACGATGAAGTTCCGGCAGGTCCTGGTGGGCACCGCCGGAGACGACCACCTCGTCGCCGGCAACGGCGGAGCGCTCGTCTTCGGGCTGGGCGGGAACGATACGATCGAGGGCGGCACCGGCAAGGACTGCCTCGTCGGCGGCGACGGCAACGACCTCCTGGTTGGCGGCAACGGCAAGGACGTTCTGCTGGGTGGCGAGGGCGACGACACGCTCTACGGCGCGCGACGGAGATCGGCTGAGAAAGGCGGCACCGGTCGGAACCTCCTCGACGGTGGCCCCGGCATCGACGCCTGCTTCGGGACCGCGAAGGACGAGTACCGGGGCTGTGAGGGCTGCTCGCATGACGGGGCCGGCTCCCCCACGGAGGAGCCGTCCACGGCGCCGACAGATGCCGAGTCGGGCCGCAACTACCCGGGCACTGGCCCGGTTCTCGTCGCCCCGCCTAGTCCCCCGGAGCCGACAGCCGACGCGACGCCGACCGTCGAGCCCGCACCCGAGCCGACCGTCCCTCCGACGCCGGCGCCCACACCCGAGCCGACCCCGGAGGCCACGCCGGCGCCCACACCCGGGCCGACCCCCCAGCCCACGCCGGAACCCACACCCGAGCCGACTCCGGAGGCCACGCCGGCACCCGAGCCCACCCCGGCACCGGACGCGACGCCCGCTCCCTGAGGCGCTCTCGCGAGCGCCGCGCTCCCGTGCCGCCGCGCCAACCGCGAACCCCGCCCCCTTCAACCTCCGCTCGCGCCGCTCGAGCGGGCGCGCCGGTATCCTTGCGGCATGCGATTGAGCCAGCTCTTCTTCACCACCCTCCGCGACGATCCGTCCGACGCGGAGATGCCCAGCCATCGACTCCTCGTCCGGGCCGGCTACGTCCGCCAGCTGGGCGCGGGGATCTACTCCCTGCTGCCCCTGGGATTCCGGGCCAGCAAGCGCGTGGAGCAGGTCATCCGCGAGGAGATGGACCGGATCGGCTGCCAGGAGATGGAGATGCCGGTGGTCCACCCGGCCGACCTCTGGAAGGAGACCGGGCGCTGGTACCAGATCGGCCCGGAGATGGCCCGCTTCAAGGACCGCGGCGGGCGCGACATGGTCCTCGCGATGACCCACGAGGAAGTCGTCGCCAGCCTGCTGGCGGACCTGGTGAAGAGCTACCGCCAGCTCCCGATGATGGTCTACCACTTCCAGACGAAGTGGCGCGACGAGCCGCGCTCGCGCGGCGGCCTCATCCGGGTCCGCGAGTTCGTCATGAAGGACTCGTACACCTGCGACCTGGACGAGGGCGGCCTGGACGTCGCCTACGAGAAGCACTACGAGGCCTACACCCGGATCTTCGAGCGCCTGGGCCTGCGGGCGATCGCCGTGGCCTCCGACGTGGGGATGATGGGCGGGAGCCAGGCCCACGAGTTCATGGTCCTCAACGACTTCGGCGAGGACGTCCTGGTGCTCTGCGAGAAGTGCGGCTTCTCCGCCAACCGCCAGGTTGCCAGGGTGCGCGTGTCGGAGCCGCCGACGACCGAGCCCCGCCCGCTCGAGGAGGTCGCCACGCCCGGCACGACCACGATCGCGGACCTGGCGGCGTTCCTGGAGATCAGCCCGGAGGAGACGGCGAAGGCGACGTTCTTCGTCGACGGGGACGGCCGGCTGATCACGGCGATCGTGCGCGGCGACATGGACGTCAACGAGACCAAGCTGGCCAACGCCACCGGCGCGCGGGCGCTCCGGCCGGCACAGGTCGAGGAGATCAAGGCGGCCGGCATGGAGCCGGGCTACGGCAGCCCGATCGGCGCGAAGGGGGCCTTCGTGCTGGTGGACGACCTGGTGGCGCGCTCGTCCAACCTCGTCGCCGGGGCCAACCGCGAGGGCTTCCACTACCGCAACGTCAACGTGGGGCGCGACTACACGGCTGACCTGGTCGCGGACGTCGCGAACGCCCGCGAGGGCGACGGCTGCCCCACCTGCGGCGCGCCCGTGATCCTGCGCAACGGGATCGAGGTCGGCAACATCTTCAAGCTCGGCACCAAGTACACGAGCGCTCTCGGCGCGACGTACCTTGGCGAGGACGGGATGGCGCACCCCATCGTCATGGGCTCCTACGGCATCGGCGTGGGACGCGCGCTGGCCTGCGTGGTGGAGGCCCACCACGACGCAAAGGGGATCGCCTGGCCGGCGGAGGTGGCGCCCTATGCCGCCCACCTCGTGACCGTGTCCGCGGCAAAGGACCCGCGGGTGACGGAGATCGCGCAGAGCCTCCACGATCGGGCGCTCGACGCCGGCCGGGAGGTCATCTGGGACGACCGCGACGAATCGCCCGGTGTCAAGTTCACCGACGCGGAGCTTCTGGGGATGCCGTTGATCGTCACGATCAGCCCGCGCTCGCTGGCCGCCGGCGGTGCCGAGGTGACGGTCCGGGCGACCGGCGAGCGGACGATCGAGCCGCTCGAGGCCGTCGAAGCGCGCCTGCTGGCCTAGGCCGGGCGGGCGGGCGGCCTGGAGCCCGGATGGGAGCCCTCCTGGAGCTCGGTGCCCTTCTTGCGCTCCTCGCGGCAGCGTTCCTCCTGCTCGCCGCGCTCCTCCAGCGGTCCGGCGCCCGGCGGCGCGAGGCAGCCGACGCCGCGGACAGGGCGTCGTCGACGGCCGGCCTCGCGGCGGCGGAGGCTCGCGCGTCCGCGGCAGAGACGCGGTCGCCGCGGCCGATCGCGACGCTGCCGTCCTGGTCGAGCTCGTCGGGGTGGGCGCCGTGCGCGTCGCGCCTGACCTGACCGTCAGTGTCGCCAACGAGGCCGCCCACCGCCTGGTGGGGCGCCGGCCGGGGACGATGGCTGGCCGGAGCGTCCTCGAGGCGTTCACCGACCACCACGTCGAGGAGATCGCCCGCACGCGCTGGAGGCGGGTTCGGCGGTGGGCGAGCTGACCGTGCGCCTGGAGCACGGCCCGACGCTCCTCGTCCGCGCCCGGCGGACGCCCGGCGGCGACGCCTGGCTGGTCCTGGAGGACGTCTCCGAGCTGCGCCGCCTGCAGCGGATCCGGACCGAGTTCATCGACAACCTGAGCCACGAGCTGCGCACGCCGCTCACCACCGTCAGCCTCCTTGCCGAGACCCTCGCCGCCGATGCCGCCTCGCTGCCACCGAAGGCCGCCGAGCGAGTCGCGAAGATCGAGGTGGAGACCGGGCATCTCGTGCAGATGGTCAACGAGCTCCTGGACCTCTCACGGATCGAGTCCGGGATCGCGACCGAGGCAGTCGATGACGTCGACCTGGCCGGCCTCGCGACGACCACGGTCGACCGGATCCGGCTCTTCGCGGAGCGCCAGGACGTGATCCTCGAGGTGGACGTCCCGCCCGCCGTGCCCCGGGTGCGCGGCGATCGCGAGCGGCTGGGGCAGGCGCTCCTCAACCTGCTCCACAACGCCGTCAAGTTCAGCCCATCTGGCTCATGCGTCACGGTGCGGGTCACGGCCGCCGAGAGCGAGGTGGTGGTGGCGGTCGAGGATCACGGGCAGGGAATCCCCCGGGCCGCCCTGCCGCGGGTCTTCGAGCGCTTCTACAAGGGCGATCGAGCCAGGACCCGCGGAGCCGGCGGGACAGGACTCGGCCTGTCCATCGCGCGCCACATCGTCGAGGCGCACGGCGGCCGGATCTGGGCCGAATCGGAGCAGGGGGTCGGCTCGACCTTCTCGTTCGCCATCCCGGTGTCGGGCCCGGACCTTGCCGCGTCGCCGGGCGCCTGACGCGTGCCGCGCTCTGCCCCCGATCGCGCCACCGTCCCCCCGGCCGCCGGCCCCACGGCCGCCGATCGCGCCTGACGATGCTCCTGCTGGCCCACCGGGGCGACCATCGCCGCGAACCGGAGAACACGCTGGCGGCCTTCCGAGCCGCCCTGGGGATCCCCGGGGTTGACGGGCTGGAGCTGGACGTCCGGGCCTCCGCGGACGGCGTCGCCGTCGTGCTCCACGACGGGACCCTTCGCCGCGTCCAGGGGAGGCGCATCCGTGCGTCCCGGCTTACGGCCCAGCAGCTGGCAGCGCACGGCGTGCCCAGCCTCTCGGAAGTGCTGGCCGCCTGTCGGCCGGGTGCGTTCCTGGACGTGGAGCTGAAGGAGGACCTCGGGGAGGCGGCGCTGGGCCCCCTCCGCGCGGCACGCGGACGCCCGGATGGGACCGTGGCCGGGCTCGTGCTCTCCTCGTTCGACCGGGAGACGCTGGCGACGGTCCGACGACTGGAGCCTGCCTGGCCCTGCTGGCTCAACACCGTGTGGCTCAGCGACCGGGCGATTCGGACGGCCGTCGACCTGGGGTGCGCGGGGATCGCCGCCGAACGGCACCGGATCGACGCCCGGCGGGTTGCCCGCGTGCGGGCTGCCGGCCTGGAGCTGGCCGCGTGGACGGTCCGCGACGCCCTGACCCGCGATCGTCTTGCGAGCCTGGGCGTGGCGGCGGCCTGCGTCGAGGGCGACGGACTGCCGGGGTAGGGGAGCGGTCCCCGCGGGGCGCCTGAACCGCCCGCAGCTCTCAGAGCGCCCGGCGCATGGCGATGGCCGTGGCTGGGCAGGCGGTGGTGAACTCCACCGAGCCGGCGACGGCCGGCGGAGCGTCCGCCCGATCGGCGCGGGACCAGCCCAGGCTCGCGAAGAAGGGCTCCGCGGATACGGTGAGCAGCCATGCGTCGCGCGCCCCCGAGATCCGCGCGTCGGCCAGCGCACGTTCGACGAGCGCCCTGCCGAGGCCGTGCCCGCGCGCCGGGGCGTGGACCGCGACCGAGCGGAGGAAGGCGACCCGGCCATGGCGCTCGGTCGCCGCGACGCCGAGGAGGCGCCCGTCGCGATCGCGGCAGATCACGGACGTCCCTTCGACAACGCACGCGTCGAGCCCGACGAGGGTCAGCCCGGCCGCGCCGACGAGCGCCTCGACGTCGGGCAGGTCGGTCGCCGCGGCCGCCCGGATCGGCGGGAGCGGGCCCGCCCTACTTCCGAGAGCCCGCGTCGCGTTCATCGGCAGCAGGACGCCGCGCCGCAGGCGTCGGCCGCGTCGGTGGCATCGGCGGCCAGCACGACCACGCCGTCGTGGGGCAGCGCGCGCGCTGAGGTGAGTGCCCGGGCGGCCACCGCCGCGGCGACGTCGAGCTCGGCACCCGCGATGGCGTCGCCGCGTGCCGGGACACCACCGCCGTGCGCCGGGACACCGCCGCCGGAAGCCGCCGGCCGACGGGCCCGGATGATCACGTTGAACATCCCGTCGACCCCACGATGCGTGGGCTGCAGCTCCAGCCGGTCGAGTCCCGCCGCCGCGAGACCCTCCGCGTACTCCGTGAACGACAGGGCGCCGGCAATGCAGCCCGCGTGGTCGCCGCGGGCGGCTCGATCGGCCGGGGTGAGCACGTCGTCGGCGACGACGTCGCTCACGCTCATGCGCCCGTCGGGACGAAGGACGCGCGCGATCTCGGCGAAGACGCGGCCCTTGTCGGTCGACAGGTTGATCACGCAGTTGCTGATGACCACGTCCACGGAGGCGTCGGGGAGGGGGATCGCCTCGATCTCGCCCTTGAGGAACCGGGCGTTCTCGACCTGGGCCTTCGCCGCGTTCCGCCGGGCCAGCTCCAGCATCTCGTCGGTCATGTCCAGGCCGTAGGCGAGGCCGGTCGGCCCGACGCGCCGTGCCGACAGGAGGACGTCGATCCCCCCGCCCGAGCCGAGGTCGAGGACGGTCTCGCCGGCCCGCAGGTCGGCCATGGCGGTCGGGTTGCCGCAGCCGAGGCTGGCCGCCACCGCGTCGGCGGGAAGCGCCGCGAGCTGGGCGCCGTCGTACAGGCCCGGCCCGAAGACCGGATCCCCGACGGCCAGCGCGCCGGCCCCTGGGCCGTCTCCCGCCGGCGTCGGGGCGGTCGGGCCACAGCAGGTGCCCGGCTCCAGGACCGCGAGCGCGGCGCGGGCGTAGTGGCGGCGGACCTCGTCGCGGATGGTGTCGGTCATCGAAGGGCTCCCTGCGTTCGTCGTGATGATGACGCCGGCGCAGCGTCGGCACCGGCCGGCAGCGCGTCGAGCGCTAGGCCGCGATGCAGCAGCCCGTGGCCGGGCCGTCGAGGGCCGCGAGGAGGCGGCTGCTCCAGGAAGGGACGGTGCAGCAGCGGGCCTCCGCGAGGAGCCGGGCCGCCGACCGGCGCCGCTCCTGCGCGGGCGAGAGGCTCTGGGCGCGCTCCTGGTTGACGATGTCGGCAAGGATCTGGACCTGGAGGGACATGGTGCTGCCTCGAGAGGTGGTGGAGTTCGACGCGGCCAGCCTGCCATATATATCGACTATTGTCAATATAGAAGTCTGTCGATAACATGCCGCCATGACGAAGTCGAACGATCCCGACGTCCGGCTGCTGGCGGCCCTGGCCGATCCGGCGCGACTGGCAATCGTGCGCCAGCTCGCGTCCGACGGCAACGTCTGTGCCTGCGACTTCTCCTCCTGTGACGGGCTGTCGCAGCCCACGGTCTCGCATCACCTGCGGGTGCTGCGCGAGGCAGGGCTGGTCCACGGCGACCGGCGGGGGACGTGGATCTGGTACCGCCTCGACGCCTCGGTCTCGGCCCGGCTTGCCGCCATCGCCGGCGAGCTCGGGTCCGCCGGACCGGCACGCCCGGCATCCGCGCTCGGGAGCCCGCCCGTCGCCCGGGGCCGGCGCCTGCCCGTCGTCCATCCCGGGACGCCCGCAACCGCCGGCAGCCGCGGATGAACCTCCTGCGGGTCGCGACGCTCAACATCCTCAACCTTGCCGACCGCTGGGAGGAGCGCCTCCCGCTCCTGCTCGCCGACACGGCGGCGCTCCGGCCGGATGTCCTGGGACTCCAGGAGGTCGTCTACCCGATGCAGCAGGACCGCCTGCTGGGTGCCGGGTCACCCGACCACTACGCGGTGCACCGGGGCTGGGCGGGGCGGCCGGAGTACGGCAACAGCCTGCTCGTGCGGGCGCCGCTGGCGGCCCCGGACGGCGCGGAGCGGTTGGACCTGGGGCACTCCCGGTCGGCACTCAGGGTGGCCGTGCGGCTGGCCGACGGAAGCCGGCTGGTGGTGGCCGTGACCCACCTCCATCACCGGGTCCCCGATGCCGCGATCCGCAACGAGCAGGCAGCCGCGCTGGTCTCCTGGCTGGACGCGGCGCCTGCCGCGACCGCCCAGGTGGTGATGGGCGACTTCAATGCCGACCCGACCGAGCCCGCGTACGCCCGGATGGTGGCTGCCGGATTCCGCTCGGCGTTCGCCGAGGCGAATGGAACGGAGCCCGAGGTGACGTGGCCTTCCGGCCTGCAGGCGCCCGCGATGGACACTGACGGCGACCCGTCCTGCATCGATTACATCTGGCTCCGCGGGCCTGCCAGCGCGGTGAAGGCGCGCCTGTGGGCTGATCGGCCCGCGGCGATCGACCCGACGCTGTACCCCTCCGACCACCTCGGGGTGGTCGCCACGATCGAGGTCGGCTGACACAGCTCCGGCTCCAGCGGCGTCCGAGGCCGACGTGTCGCGCGGCCGAGCGCGACTGGCAGGGGATCCGTCAGCCCCGCAGGAGGTCCGGCGGCACGAGCCAGCGCAGCTCCCCGGAGCCGGGCATGAGCGGCCGCTCCAGGTCGATCCGGGCAAGCGATCCCTTGCGCATGGCGATCGGCGCCCCGACCAGCTCCGACACGAGCTCCGAGAAGTCCGGGTCATGGCCCACGAGGACCGGTCGCCGAGGGCTGCCGGCGTCATCGAGGATCCGCTCGACCGTTGCGAAGCTCAGCGGCTCCCCCAGGCGGGGCTCGACGCGAACGTGGGCGCCGAGCAGGTCGGCCACGATGTCGGCCGTCTCGCGGGCGCGCACCAGCGGCGAGGTGATGACGGCGTCGGGGACGTAGCCCGCGGCCGCCAGGAGCCTGCCGAGGCGTTCCGCCTGGCGTCGGCCCTTTTCGGTCAGCGGGCGAACGTCGTCATCCCCCTCCCAGGCCAGGCTGTCGCCCGCGTGCGCATGGCGCAGGACGCAGAGCTCGATCATGCCGCCCTGGCGCCCGGCGCCGGTCACTCCTCGAGGCTCGTGGCCCGGACGCGACGGCCGTGCTGGCGAAGCGCGACCTCCTGGAACGGCTTCAGCCGCACGCTGATCTCGTTGAGGACCCGCCGGAAGACGGCGAGCCGCTCGGCGTCCGTGCCTTCCGCAGCGGCCGGGTCGTCGAACCCCCAGTGGATCGACTCGTGGGCGCCGGGGAAGACCGGGCAGGATTCGCGCGCCTGGTCGCAGACGGTGATCACGTAGTCGAAATCCTGCCCGAGGTATTCGGTGACCGACTTCGACGTGGCCCCGGAGATGTCGATGCCGATCTCGGCCAGGATCCGCACGGTCAGCGGGTTCACGCCCTTCGGCTCCGTCCCCGCCGAGGCGACGACGAATGCCGGCCCGCCCTGCCGGCGGAGGATGGCCTCCGCCATCTGGCTGCGGGCCGAGTTGCCGGTGCAGACGAAGAGCACCCGGATCGGGGCGCCGGCGGCCGTCACGGGTTGAGGTCCTCGTGCTGGCCCGACGAGAGGAAGACGACGTCCTCGGCGATGTTCGTGATGTGGTCGCCGACGCGCTCCATGTAGCGGGCCGCGATGAGGAGCTTCATCGCGCGCTCCACGTTGTCGGGGCTGTCCTTGGCCAGCTGGGTCAGGCGATCGACCGCCCGGTGGTAGTAGGTGTCGATCTCGTCGTCCCGGACGGCGACCTCCCGGGCGGCCGCGGCGTCGGCATCCGTCATCGCCCGCATCGTCTCGGCCAGGAACTGGGCGGCCAGGCGCCCCATCTCGGGCACCCCGAGGTTGCCCTCGAGGGTCGCTTCGGGCGCCAGCTCGCGGGCCCGCTTGGCGACGTTGGCCACCGAGTCGCCGATCCGCTCCAGCTCGTAGCCGATCCGGTCGAGGGTGAGGAGGAACCGCAGGTCCCGGGCAACGGGTCCCTGGGTGGCGATGGTGAGGATCACGTGATCGGACGCCTCGACCTGGAGCGCGTTCAGCTCCACGTCGCCCCGGATCACGAAGAGCGCCTTCTCGGCGTCGTGGGTCTCGAGAGCCTCCACGGTGAGCCGGATGCGCTCCTCGATGATGCTGCCCATCCGGACGAGGAGGTCCTTGATGGTGCGCTCCTCCCGGTCGAGCGGCCCCCTGGGGAGCTGCACGAACGGCTCGGGGATCTCCCCCTCGATGGACCGGAGGAGCGCGTTGACCTCCCGGTCGGGGGCCGGCTCGATTGGGCGATCCTGGTCGTTCATGCGTTCCTCCTGCCCGCTCAGCCGAAGCGCCCGGACACGTAGTCCTCGGTCATCTGGTTCGTCGGGTTGGTGAAGAGCTGGCTGGTGGGCCCCTGCTCGACGATGTAGCCGGCGCGATCGTCGGCCATGTTCATGAACACCGTGAAGTCGGAGGCCCGCGCGGCCTGCTGCATGTTGTGGGTCACGATGATGATCGTGTAGTCCTCCACCAGCTCCCGCATCAGGTCCTCGATCTGGAGCGTGGAGCGCGGGTCCAGGGCGGAGCACGGCTCGTCCATCAGGATGACCTCCGGCCTCGTGGCAATGGCCCGGGCGATGCACAGGCGCTGCTGCTGGCCGCCGGAGAGGGCATAGGCGTTCTGCTGCAGCTTGTCCTTCACCTCGTCCCACAGGGCGGCGCGGCGCAGGCAACTCTCCACGAGGTCGTCCAGGTTGCCCTTCTGCCCATTCACCCGGGGCCCGAAGGCCACGTTGTCGTAGATCGACTTGGGGAACGGGTTCGCCTTCTGGAAGACCATCCCGATCCGCCGGCGGACCTCGACGGCATCCACGTAGCCGGCATACAGGTCCTCGCCGTGGAACTCGACGAGGCCCGTCGCACGGGTGCCCTCGATCAGGTCGTTCATCCGGTTGATGGAGCGGATCAGCGTCGACTTGCCGCAGCCGGACGGCCCGATGAGGGCCGTGATCTTGTTGCGCCGGATCGAGGTGCTGATCTCCTTCACGGCCCGGAACGAGCGGTAGTAGAAGTGGAAGTCCTCGAACCGCACCGCCGGCACGGCCGTCGGGTCGTCGGGGCCGGTGGGCGCAGCGTCACGGTCCATGCGGATCGCGATCGTGGGGCTCGCGGCCCCCGTCGGCCGCTCCAGGTCGGTGGTCATGGGCTCTCCGGTGGGCTCGGGTCCGATCACCATGTTCGCTCCGCTCGGTTGCGGAGCACGATCGCGACCGCATTCGTGATGACGGTGATGACGAGAAGGACGACGATGGCCGCCGCCGTCAGCGCGCGGAACTCCTCCTGCGGCTTCCGCGCCCAGTCGTAGACGATCACGGGCAGGGCGGTATACGGGCCGGTCAGGGTGTCGGCCGGCGACGCCCCCGCGTTCGAGTAGAAGCCCATGACGGCGCCGGCCACGATCAGGGGGGCGGTCTCGCCCAGCGCCCGCGAGAGCGCCAGCACCGTCCCGGTGAGGATCCCCGGTGACGCCGCGGGGAGCAGCAGCTTGCGCACCACCTGCCAGCGAGAGGCGCCGATGCCGAAGCCGGCCTCGCGGATCGTGCTCGGCACGGCACGCAGCGCCTCGCTGGTGGTGATGATCACGATCGGGAGCACCAGGACCGTGAGCGTCAGGCCGGCGGAGATGAGGTTGCGCCCGTTCCCGACGCCCATGGCAGACAGGGCGGCCACGAAGACGCTGAGGCCGAGCAGGCCGAACACGACCGACGGCACGCCCGCGAGGTTGCGGATGTTCAGGACCAGGACCCGGGTGAACCGGTTGTCGGGCGCGTACTCCTCGAGGTAGACCGCCGTCGCAATTCCGAGCGGGAAGGCCAGCAGCGACACGAGGACGGCGATGATGGCCGTGCCGAGGATCCCCTGGGCCACCCCGGCGTTCGCCGGGTTGGCCGAGAGGCCCGACGTCAGGAAGTCGATGCCGCGCTCCTGGAAGACCGGCAGCGCCTTCGCCACCTGGTCGAAGACGAGGACCAGCAGGGTCGCGAGCGAGAAGAGCAGCGCGAGCACGAGGAGTACCTGCAGGATCGCGCCGCTCGAATCGCGCGACCGGGCGCGCAGCGACCCCTGGACGACGATCGCGGCGGTTGATCGGCTGGCCATCGCGCGGCTCCTAGTACTTCTGCCGCGTGCGCCGGACGAAGACGTCGGCGGCCAGGTTGAGGACCAGCGTCACGGCGAACAGCAGCAGGCCGAGGAAGAAGAGGCTGAGGTAGGCCGACGAATCGCCGGTGACCTGGTCGGAGCCCGTCGCAAGGGAAGCCATGGCCGCCGTCAGCGTCTGGCCGGGTCCCAGGGGGTTGAACGTGCGGAGCGAGCCGCCCGTCGCGCCGGCGGCGACGGCGACCACCATCGTCTCGCCGATGGTGCGCGAGATCGCCAGGATGAGGGCGGCCATGATCCCGGAGATCGCGGCCGGCACGACGACCCGGAAGGTGGTGGTGATCCGGCGCGCGCCCAGTCCGTAGGAGGCCTCCCGGAGCGAGCGCGGGACGGCGCGCATCGCGTCCTCCGAGACGGATGCGACGAGGGGAATCGTCAGGATCCCGACGGCCAGCGCGGCGGCCATGAAGCTGAAGCCCTGCGCCGACGGGAAGATGGCCTGGACGACGTTGGGGCTGATGAACGTGAGGGCGAAGAAGCCGAGGACCACGCTCGGGACGCCCGCCAGGATCTCCAGCACGGGCTTCACCGTGCGGCGCGTTCGCGGGCTGGCGTACTCGGAGAGGTAGATCGCCGTCGCCAGGCCGATCGGCGCCGCGAGGAACATCGCGATGCTGGCCACCATCAGGGTCCCGATGAAGAGCGTCAGGAGGTCGTACATGCCTCGGCGGGGAAACCAGCCGGGCGCCACGAGCTGCGACAGGTCGATCGACGAGAGGAAGAGGAGCGCCTCGTACCCCAGCGACACGACGATCGCGACGCTGATCGCGATCGACACGAGGCCGCTGGTCGCGAGCACCAGGCGCACGAGCGCCTCGCTCCGGCGTCGCGCGGCTGTGCCGACGAGGGGGCTGTCGGGCGGCCGCGCGCCGAGGGTGGCTCCCGCCATGCGACGTGATCTCCTTCCTGATGAGCCGGGATCGGGGCGAGCGGCGACGAGTCTAGCCGCCCCCGCGACACGTGAACAGGCCGGGCCTCCGAGCCGGCCCGGCCTGTTCCGTCGGGTGAGCGCGAGCTACTTGGCGGCGTCCCACGCGGCGCGCGTGGCGGCGAGGTCGGCAGCCGGCAGGTTCACGTAGGGGACGGTCTCGAGAACCTTGGAGATGGTCCCGTCGGCAAGGTAGAAGTCCACGTAGGCGCCCACGGCCGGGTTGGCCGCCGCCTTGGCCTTGTTGACGTAGATGTAGAGCGAGCGGGAGAGAGGGTAGGAGCCGTCGCCGATCGTCGCGGCAGACGGGGCGACGCAGGTCCCGTTGGGGTCCTTGGCCACCTGGAGCTCCTTGACCTTGTCGGTGTTCTCCTCGGCAAAGGCGAAGCCGACCCAGCCGAGCGAGGTGTCGGACCCCGCGACGCCCTCGATGATGGCGTTGTCGTTGGCCGAGGCGGTGTAGTCGGGGCGAGTCGTGATCGGGTCGATCGTCCTGCTGGCGGCGATCCTTGATGGCCAGCTCGACGTAGGTGTCGAACGTGCCCGACTCCTCGCCCGGGCCAAAGAGCGCCAGCGGCGCGTCGGGGAGGACCGTGTTGGAGCCCAGCTCCTTCGCCAGCGCCGCACCCTTCGCCCAGGTGTCGAAGCCGGTCGACTCCGGCCCGGTGAGGGCGTAGAGGTCTGCGAACGAGAGACACGTGATCGCGTCGTTCGCGGGGTTGGTCATCACCGTGATCCCGTCGTACGCGATCTTGAGCTCCACGTACTCGATGCCGGCCGCCTTGCAGGCCGCAGCCTCCTCGTCCTTGATCTTGCGGGACGCGTCGGAGATGTCGGTCTCGCCGGCGCAGAAGCGCTTGAAGCCGTCACCGGTGCCCGGGCCCTCGATCGTGGGCTTGAAGTCCGGGTTCGACGCGATGAACGCCTCGGCCACGCCGGTCGAGATGGGCTCGACGGTCGACGAGCCGGAAACGCTGATCGAGCCGGAGATTCCGCCGCCCGTCGGCGCCGAGGCGGCGGGGGACTCGCCTGCGCCGGCGGAAGCCGACGGCTTGGCGCTCGCACCGCCGCCGCAGGCCGCGACGGCGAAGGCCGCAACGAGGGCGAGCGCGCCGATGCGCTTCGTGGACGTGATCGTCACTGGGTGATTCCTCCTGGTGCCGACGGGCGCGGCTCGGCGCGCCCGGGCGGCTGGTGAGTCCGATTGCCAGCTGAGCGTCGGAGGGCGCCGTGAACCACCGGTTTGCAGGCGGTTAAGTGATTGTTAACGGCGCCGTCGCACGGTTGCCTGCGGCCGAAACGTGGTGAGTCGCTCGAGCCGGTACGCTTCCCACGTCCGGGAGCGCACCCCCGGTGCGGCGGACGGGGACGTTCCCAGGCATTGACCGCCCCGCGGGCAGCGACGGAGAGGGGATCAGGCCATGACGAAGAAGACCGGCAAGAGGTCGGCAGCCAATCCGAAACGGGCGAAGACCACGCGCAGCGCGCGGGTGACCAGGGTCGAGCGGGCCCTTGGCGCCGCGCTCAAGCGCGAAGCCAAGGCCGCCTCCCGTCTGGAGGCGTCCCGCGCGGAGGTGGCGGTGCTGCGGCTCCTCCTGGCCGAGCTCGTGGGGCCCGCACCCGAGGACGCGGCAGCGAAGGACGCGGCAGCGAAGGACGCGGCGCCCGTGGGTGCAGCGCCCGAGGGCGCGACCGCCGAGTCGGAGCCCGCTGCTGCCGCGGTGCCGGCAGCGCGACGGCCGCGCCGGCCTGCCGCGAAGCCAGCCGCGGCCAAGCCGGCCGCGGCAAGCCGGCCGCCGCGAAGCCGAAGCCCGCCGCGAAGGCCGCGCCACCGGCCGCCGCGAAGCCGAAGCCCGCCGCGAAGGCCGCGCCAACGGCCGCCGCGAAGCCGAAGCCCGCCGCGAAGCCGAAGCCCGCCGCGAAGGCCGCGCCAACGGCCGCCGCGAAGCCGGCCGCCGCGAAGCCGAAGCCCGCCGCGAAGGCCGCGCCAACGGCCGCCGCGAAGCCGGCCGCCGCGAAGCCGAAGCCCGCCGCGAAGGCCGCGCCAACGGCCGCCGTGAAGCCGAAGCCCGCCGTCACGCCCGCCGCAGCCACGCCCGCACCGGCACCCGCCAGGCGGTCCCGGCCTGCGCCGGGCGGGACACCTGACCGCTGAGCGGACAGGACGCCGCCCCGGTCTTCGGCGCGGTTGACATCGGGTCCAACTCGATCCACCTCCTGGTGGCCGCCGTCGATGGCCACCGGCTCGACCCGCTCGTCGACGAGTCGGTCCTGCTGGGCCTCGGCGACACCGTCGAGACGCACGGGGCGATCCCCGAGCCACATCGGGCGGAGCTCGTCGCCGAGCTGGCCCGGTATGCCGTGCGCGCGCGGGAGCTCGGCGCGCGCGACATCGCGTTCGTCGGCACGCAGCCGCTGCGCCGGGCCGCCGACGCGCGGGCCGTCGTGATGGCCGTCGAGGCCGCCACCGGCATCCCGGTCCACGTCCTGGAGCACGAGGAGGAGGGTCTGCTCAACCTCCTCGGCGCAACGGCCGGCCGCGCGGTGGGGTCACCCCTGGCAGTGGTGGACATCGGCGGCGGCAGCAGCGAGGTCGTCGTCATCGATCCCGGTGCGCACGCCCGCTCGGCCGGGCTGCCGGTCGGATGCGCCACGCTCGCGCGGCGCATCGTGGCCCACGATCCGCCGACCGTCCAGGAGATCGCCGAGCTCCGGGCCGCGGCCCGGGTGGCCGTCATCGATGCGCCGCGCGGCGCTCCCGCCGCCATGTTTGCCGTCGGCGGCACCTCGTCGAACCTGGTGAAGGTCGTGCCCGCCGCCGGGCGCGACCGCACCCTCACCCGGCGCCGACTCGCCGCGGCCGTCCGGACGCTGGAACGCGACCCCGCGGCGGAGGTGGCGACCCGCTTCGGGATCACCGCCAAGCGAGCCCGCCTGCTCCCTGCCGGCGCGGCGATCCTCGAGGCCCTCATGGATCGCTACGCGGTGGAGCGCGTCACTGCCGTGGAGGAGGGCCTTCGCGAAGGGGTCATCCTGGCGCTCGCGCGGGCCGGCTCGGGCTGGCGCGATCGACTCGACGCCCTGGCCCACGGCTGGGGCGGCTGACCCGCGGGCCCTTGCCGCAGAAGCGCAGGGCGCCGCCCGCGCCGCGGTGCACCGGCGCCTCGTCCCGTCAGAGGGCGGAGACCGCTCTCCCGAGGAGCCGCCGGAACGGCGGCCCGCTCACCGCGCGCCAGGGGCCGCCCATCGTGCGCCGCAGGCGGGCGAGCTCGCGCTCCTTGAGCGCCAGGTACCCGGCGATGGCCTGCGTCTCCTCGTGCGACAGGACGCCCGCGTTGGCGACGAGGAACTGCCGGGTGAGGGAGATCGTCACGTCGGCATCGTGGAGCCAGCCGAGGTGGTCCTGCAGAACCACGACCCTCGGGATCAGCAGGTCGACCTCGGGGCCAAGGGCTTCGCGGAAGAACTCCAGCGTGTAGCGCAGCCACTTGCCGGCGATGCGGAGCTGGTGGACGGTCTCGATGTCGGCCCAGCGCAGGACGGATTCGTACGCCCGCACCTGCTCGTAGGCCAGCCAGATGCGCGACGCTGCCGTGTCGCGGACGCGGTGCGGGCTGACCGGGCTGGCGGGCGGCATGGCTGCCTCGCCCTCGGCGGCCACGAAGACGCGGTAGTCCTCCACGAGGCGGGCGTAGGCCGCGCTGTCCAGCTCGCGCAGGAGGACGATCCGGGCGGCCTCGCGCTCATCGCGCCAGGCGTCGATGAGCGGCTGGAAGCTGGCGGCCTCGCGGGCGCCCAGCGTCGCCCGGTGGGCCGCCGCGGCCTCGAGGAGGACGTCCAGGTCGCGGACCGCTCCGAGGCGCCCGGCAACGACCCGCAGGCGGTCGCGCAGGCGGCGGGTGCGATTGGGCCGGAAGCCGTCGCCGAACACGCGCCAGGCGGCCCGCATCCGGCGCGTGGCGACGCGCATCCCGTGGAGATCCTCGATGTTCTCCCCGGACCGCGTGCCGGCCTCCTTCGCAA
Source organism: uncultured Chloroflexia bacterium (assembly GCA_963810065.1). Taxonomy (GTDB): domain Bacteria; phylum Chloroflexota; class Limnocylindria; order Limnocylindrales; family CSP1-4; genus CTSoil-043. The sequence goes on from CAWELX010000007.1 coordinate 1,084,700, forward strand.
GCACCCGGGCGAAGTGGAAGCGGAGCACCTTCCTGCCAGCCTCGGCCAGGATGTCGTCTGCGGTCACGCCGGGCGTCTTGCCCACGACGAGCCGGGGCGTGCCGGCGTGCTCGGCGGGGCGCTCCTGCTCGGCGGGGCGCGGTGCGGACCCTGCCCCCGACGCGCCCTCGATCGGCGCCGCCGTTGGCGAGGCGCCGTCGGTCGGGGCGGCCGGCGGCGCGGACGCTGCGCCCGCGTTCGCGACCATCGCATCCGGGGCGGCGTCCGCAGCGGGATGGGCAGCGACCGGGCGGGTCCTGGGCCGCCGCCGCGCGGCCCGGCGGGCAGCGCCGGCGGCGGCCAGCGCCCGCTCAAGCTTCGTGGCGGTCTCCGGTGCCAGGTCGGGATCCCCCGCCAGGATTGCCGCGAGCGCGTCGAGGGCGGAGGCGTCACCGCGCCGCAGCTCGAGCTCCAGCTCGACGAACTGGTCGACGACGCGGCCGGCCATCACGACCGCCACCTCGTCGAGGGAGAGCTCCACCTCGGCCGACTCGTCGGCGAGCGTCCGCGTACGGCGGAGCTGGCGCAGCGTCACGAGCTCGACGAGGGCGGCGGCGCCGGCAAGCTCCAGGACCAGCGCGCGGGCCGGCGACGCGGGCCATGCGCGGGCGTCGAGCGAGGATCCGGCCGGCCCCTCCAGCTCCTCGCGACGGTGGAGCGCGGAGGTGGCCGGGGTCGTCGACTTGACGGAGACGATCGTCGACGTGGGGCCGCGGCGCAGGCGGACCGCGTAGCCGGCCCGGCCCAGGGCCCCGTCCGCCGTGTCGAGGTAGCGGTCCTCGATCTGCACCTGGCGCGCCCGCCCCGCCGCCCGGAACGGTCCGAGCGCACGCACCGTCGCAAGCCTCGTCGCGGCCGCGGCGTCGGCGACGCGGTACTTGAGCTCCAGCTCCACGTGCGCCGGCGCCATGGCTCCCTCCCTACGCCCGCGGGTCCAGCGACCCACTCGGCGCGCCGTGCCGGTGCTCCGCGACGATCGGCGTGGCGGCGGCCAGGGCGCGCTCCTTGAGCACGGCAAACGTGTCGATCATCCCGGGTGCCGCGACGATCTCCTCGGTTCGGCGCCAGACCGCATCGGATCCCAGCTGCCACGATCGACGATCGTCGGCGAGCATGACCGCGATGATCTCCTCGATGCGGGCCTGCGCCTCCAGGTCCTCGACGGGGAACACAACCTCGACGCGCCGGTCCAGGTTGCGCTCCATGAGGTCCGCTGAGCCGGTGTACCACTCCTGCCGGCCGCCGTTCGCGAAGCCGAAGATCCGGCTGTGCTCCAGGAACTCCCCGATGATCGAGCGGACGCGGATTCGATCCGATGTCCCCGGCAGCCCCGGGTGCAGGCTGCACGCGCCCCGGACGATGCATTCGATCTCCACGCCGGCCTGGCCCGCTTCGTAGAGATGCTCGATCATCTCGGGGTCCACGACGGCGTTGACCTTGATGACGATCCGCGCGGGGCGCCCGGCGCGCGCGTGGTCCGCCTCGCGGGCGATGAGATCGCGGATGCGGGAGCGCAGGGTGTCCGGGGCGACGAGGAGGCGCCGGAACCCCTGCTGGCGCGAGAGGCCCGTGAGGAAGTTGAACAGGTCGGTCGCGTCCGCGCCAAGCTCGGGCCGGCAGGTCAGGAGCCCGAGGTCCGTGTAGATGCGCGCCGTCTTCGGGTTGTAGTTGCCCGTCCCCAGGTGCAGGTAGCGGCGCAGGCCGGTTCCCTCGCGGCGCACGACGAGCGCGACCTTGCTGTGGGTCTTGAGGCCGACGAGGCCGTAGACGACATGGGCGCCGGCCTGCTCCAGCTTGCGCGCCCAGACGATGTTGGCCTCTTCGTCGAAACGCGCCTTGATCTCGACGAGGACGGCGACCTGCTTGCCCTGCTCGGCGGCCCGGATGAGGTCCCGCACGACCGGCGAGTCGCCGGACGTCCGGTACAGGGTCTGCTTGATCGAGAGGACGTCGGGATCGTCGGCCGCCTGGGTGATGAAGCGCTCGACCGATGCGGTGAACGACTCGTAGGGGTGATGGACCAGGAGGTCGCCCTGCCGGATCGCCGCGAACACGTCGACGAGATCGCCCTCGTCCGCGGGCCGGAGGCGTGCGGGCACGACGGGCGTCCAGGGCGGGTCGCGGAGCTCGCGGATGTCGAGCGTGGCGATCTGCCAGAGGCAGGTCAGGTCCAGCGCGCCCGGGATGGCGTAGAGGTCGTCGGCGACCAGGCCGATGCCCGCCAGGAGGAACTCCCGCATCTCCTCCGGCATCCCCTCCTCGACCTCGAGGCGCACGGCGGACCCGAAGCGGCGACGACGCAGCTCCTGCTCGATCGCCGAGAGGAGGTCGCCGGCCTCGTCCTCCTCCACGTCGAAGTCGGCGTCCCGCGTGACCCGGAACGGGTGGGCTTCCACGACCTGCACGCCCGGAAACAGGGCGTCGAGGTTGGCCGCCATGACCTGCTCGAGCGGGACGTACACCTGGCGTTCCACCTGGACCAGGCGCGGCAGGATCTGCGGCACCTTGACGCGGGCGAAGCGCTGCTCCCCGGTGACCGGGTCGGCCACCGTGACTGCCAGCGACAGGCTCAGCGTGCTGATGTACGGGAACGGGTGCCCGGGCGCGACCGCGAGGGGCGTGAGGACCGGGAAGATCTCCTCCAGGTAGCGCTCGCGGAGGCGGGCATGATGCTCGGGGATCGCCGCGTGGTCCACGATGGACACGCCCTCGGCCGCCAGCCCGGCGCGCACCTGGCCGTAGAGACGCGCGTGCTCGTTGACCAGGCCCCGCACCCGATCACGGATGACGACCAGCTGCTCCGACGCCGTGCGGCCGTCGGGCGAGCGCTTCGCGCTTTCGGCAGCGACCTGCTCCATCAGGCCCGAGACCCGGACCTGGAAGAACTCGTCGAGGTTCGACGCGAAGATCGCCAGGAACTTGGCCCGCTCCAGCAGCGGATTGCGCTCGTCGCGGGCCTCATGGAGGACGCGCGCATTGAAGTCGAGCCAGGAGAGCTCCCGGTTGACGTACGGGGCTGGGTGGCGGCGGCGGCTGGGGCGATGGGTGCGCGCGCGAGGGGTGGTCATGCGGATCGGTGGAGCGTCCTCTGCGGGCGGCCGACGCTGACGACGACGGTCGCGGGGACGGGGAATCGTAGCACGCGCGCAGCATCCACCCGCCCGGCCGGTGCGGGTTCGTCAGCCCCGGGCGGCCGGTGACTCCGGAAGCCCTCCGGCGGCGCGCGCTGCCGTGCATGCCGCGCAGGGACAGTGGGCCCGCAGCGCGGTGTAGGCGTAGTACCCCGTGTGGTGGCCGTCGCCCCACTCGGGCGCAATCGCGTAGCCGCCCACGACGTCGATCGAGACCAGCCGCGTCTGCTCGGCCGTCAGCGTCGGGTTCGAGTCGAGCCACCCGGGGAGCCCGGCCTCGCCCCGGCAGTAGGCGCATGGGCAGAGCCACCGCAGGTGGTCGAACCCGAAGGTGGAGACATGGCCGTCGGCCCACTCGATGCGGAGCGTCCGTGCCTCGCGGTCGGCGTGGATCCGGACCGGCGCCGTGATGTCATCGCCGCGGAGGTAGCTGGAAGTCATGCCCCGATTGTAGATGCGGCGCTGCCGGCGCAGGATCCACGCTCGGGGGGGGCCGGCCGCGCTCCACGACGCTCCGGGCCGAGGTGCTGCAGACTGCGCCCGTGCGCCGCGGTGACCCAGCCTCCGTCTTCGCCCGCAACGTCCGCCTGGTGGCCGGGCGGGAGTACGGCGTGCGCGTGCGCAGCCGCGCCTTTGCGATCTCGACGTTGATCCTGGCCGTCGTGGCGACGGCGACGGCGCTGGCGCCGCTGGCGATGCGGGCCCTGGAGCGCGACGTGGTCGTGAAGATCGCCGCCAGCGCCCCCGATGCGCGCACGACGGAGCTGACCGTCCGCTCGCTGGACCTGGTCCTCAACGCGGGGTCGGGCCTCGACCCGACGGGGTCGTCCGTCTACCGGTTCTCGTCCGTCGAGCCGGACGGCGTCGAGGCGGCCCGCGCAGACGTTGCCTCCGGCGCGCTCAATGGGCTCCTCGTCCTGACGTACGGCCCACAGGAGCGGCTGGACTTCGAATACGTCACCGCCAACCCCGGCAGCCGCCAGGCCGTGCTCTTCCAGCTGGTCGCGGTTGCGATCGCCGCCAGCATCCGGGCCGACGAAGCCCGCGGCCTCGTCGGCGACTTCGTGGTCACCGATGCAGTCCCCGGAGATCGGCCCGCCGGCAGCGACGTCGACGCGGCGGGCCGGCAGATCCTGGCAACCGTCCTCGTGATGCTCATCTTCATCACCTCGGTGACGTATGGCATGTGGGTCGCCACGAGCGTCGCGGAGGAGAAGTCGAGCCGGGTCATGGAGGTGATGCTGAACGCCGCGACACCCGGCGAGATGCTTGGCGGCAAGGTCCTGGGCGTCGGCGGAGCGGGCCTCACCCAGCTGGCGGCGATCGTGCTGCCGGCGGCGATCGTGGTCGTGCTGCAGGAGCCGCTTGCCCGGCTCGTCCTCGGCGCCGATGCCGACGGCTCGCCCCTGGCCGGCCTCACGGCCGGGGTCCTGGCGGCCTTCGTCGTCTTCTACCTCCTGGGCTTCCTGCTCACGGCCCTCGTCTATGCCGCGGCCGGGTCGCTCGTGAGCCGCCAGGAGGACGTCCAGCAGGTGGCCCTGCCGATGCTCATGATCTCGTTCGTCGCGTACTTCGCCGCGTTCTTCGCCTCGCTGACGCCGGCTGCCTGGTGGGTGGCGCCGCTCTCCTGGGTGCCGTTCTTCAGCCCGTACCTGATGATGACCCGGCTCGTCGCCGGGAGCGTCGCGCCGTGGGAGCTGGCCCTCGCGATCGGGCTCCTGGTGGCCTCGATCCTGGTCGCGCTCGTGGTGGCGGCCCGGATCTACGCGGCCGGGGTCCTGCTGTACGGGCAGCGTCCCAGCATCGGCGGGGTCGTGAGGGCGGCCCGGAGCCGCTGAGGGCTGCCGGCCCGTGCTGTCCGCGCGCTGCCGGCCCCCCGGGGCTCCACCGGATCGATCGGGCCCTCAGTGGACGTCGTGGGGCTGCTTCACCACGAGGACCGAGCAGTGGGCGTGCGTCAGCACCGCGTGCGCCACGCTGCCCATCACCAGGCGCGTGACGCCCACGTAGCCCCGCGAACCGACGACGATGAGGTCGCCGGCCGGGTCGCTGACGGCGCGACGCAGCTGATCCGCGGGGTCGCCCTCGCGCAGCTCGCCGGTGACCGTCCGGCCCGCCTTCCGCAGATGCGATTCGGTGGCCGCGACGATGTCCCGGTGCATGGTGCGCGCGGTCGTGAGCATGTCGGTGTACACGTCCATCGCGGCCCCGAACATCGTGGGCGCGATCCCGGAGCGCCAGGGCGCCGCCACGTCGACGACGCCGATGACGTGCACGGGGATGGAGGCGAACGCGGGCCAGGATGCCACCAGGTCGCGGGCGGCCATGCCGGCCGGAGATCCGTCCTCCGCGAGGATCACGCGGGCCGCGTGGTCGCCGCGCGCGACGAGGACGGGGCAGCTGGCGTGGTCCACGATCGCCGCCGAGACGGATCCCAGGACCGCCGTCTCCACCGGGCCGTGGCCGCGACTGCCGACGACGATGAGGTCGGGCTGCCAGAGCTTCGCGTCCTCGACGATGGCCGTCGCGGGTCGCCCGCGCAGCAGCTCCGCCTCGACCGCGAGGCCGCTGGTCGCCAGGAGCCCGATGGCCTCCTGCAGCACGCGGGTCAGCTCGACCACCGCCGCTTCCTCGAACTGGTCCGCGTCGACGGGGACAGCGGGGATCCATGGCCCGCCCCACAGGGCCGGCGCGACGTCCAGCGCGGCGACGGCACGGACGACGGTGTCCTCCGGCCAGCGCAGGGATGCGACCAGCGACCGGGCGCGGTCCGCCGACGCGGAGCCATCGAGGGCGAGAAGGATGCGCATGGCGGGCACCTCCGTGACAGGCCTGGCCGGACTCCGGGTGGGTGGTCCAGCGCCATGATGGCGGTTCGGGCGCCGCGCCACCACGGCAGAACGGCCCCTCGCGATGGGCGGACGGTCGTACACTCCGGCGCATGCTTCGATCACCGACCCCCGACGATCTCTACCGCTTCCGGATCCCCACGGATCCCCAGCCCTCTCCCGACGGCGCCCTCGTGGCGATCACGGTCCAGTCGGTCGCGCCCGGGCGCGACGGCTACCGCCACGCCGTCTGGCTGGTCCCGGCTGACGGCAGCGCCCCGCCCCGCCAGGTGACCCTGGGCGCGCGGCACGACCGCCACGCCCGGTTCTGCGCCCGACGGCGCGACCCTGGCCTTCCTCTCGGATCGCCGGCCGCTCGTCGAGGAAGAGCCGGACGCTCCCAAGGACCGCGAGGACGGCACGCAGGTCCACCTCCTGCCGCTCGCGGGCGGGGAGGCGCGCCGCCTGACGGACCTGCCGCGCGGGGTGGAAGGGTTCGAGTGGGCGCCCGACGGCAGCGCCCTGGTGCTGCGGACGACCTCGTTCGGCGCCACGCGGACGGAGGACCGGAAGGCGCGCGGCAGGCCCGAGCCGCCGAAGCCGGGGGCCACGCCGCCGTCGGACTATCGGTATCTCGACCGACTCCAGAACATGCTCAACGGCCCTGGCTTCATCGACGACAAGGTGGCGCACCTGTGGCTGGTCGACGTCGCGACCGGCGCCGCCCGGCGCCTGACCGACGGCCCCACGTCGGACGACGAGCCGGCCTGGTCGCCGGACGGCACGCGCATCGCCTTCAGTGCCAGCCGCGGCCGCGACCACGACCTGGACTGGCAGTACGACGTCTTCGTGGTGGAGGTCGCGACCGGGCGGGTCACGCGGATCACCGACGGCGCGGGGTGCGTCTTCGGGAGCCCCGCGTGGCTTCCGGACGGGGCGACGCTGGCCGTCGTCGGCCATCGCTTCCCGCGGGGCGGCGGCAGCCGCAACGACATCTGGCTGTTCGGTGCCGACGGCTCCGAGGCGCGGCCGGGCGGTGGCCGCAACCTCTCGGGCCGTCACGACCTGATGGTCGGCTCCGGCATGGGCAGCGACGTGACGCCCGGCGAGGCGACTCGCCTCCGGGCGTCCCCCGACGGGCGGCACCTGCTCTTCAGCGCCCCGGTCGACGGCTCCTACGAGCTCTGGAGGATCGGCATCGACGACGGAGCGGTCGAGCGCCTGACGAAGGATCGCCATTACCTGTCGGGCTGGGAGATCGCCTCGCCGGCTGGCCGCGCCAGGGTCGCGGCCATCCGGTCGTCGGCCACGGCGCTGTCCGACGTCCACGTCCTGGACCTCGGCGGCGACGGGCGCGTGCGGCGTGGGGCGCGCCTGCGCCGGATCACGGCGTTCAACGACGAGGTCCTCGCGGACCTGGAGGTGCGCCAGCCGGAGGAGCGCTGGGAGACCGTCGACGGACGGCGCATCCAGGGCTGGCTGATCCCGTCGGCCGCGGCCGAGCGCGGAGAGCCGGCCCCGCTCGTGCTCCAGATCCACGGCGGGCCGCACACCCTGTATGGCTGGTCGCCCTACTGGGAGTTCCAGGTGCTGGCGGGCGCCGGGATCAGCGTCCTCTTCACCAACCCGCGTGGCTCCGAGGGCTACGGCGAGGATTTCAACAGCGCCAACCTGCCCGACTGGGGCGAGGGTCCGATGCGGGACGTGATGGCGCACGTCGACGCACTCGTCCGGACCGGTGTGGCGGACCCCGCCCGGCTCGGGGTCACCGGCGGCTCGTACGGCGGCTACCTCACCAACTGGATCGTGGGCCACACCGACCGCTTTGCGGCGGCGCTCACCTGTCGCAGCGTCACCGACCTCACGAGCCTGATGCTCACCGGGGACCTGGCCGGCGGGATCTTCGGGATCATGGAGTTCGGCGCCCAGCCCTGGGAGAATCCGGACCTCTACCGCGAGCTCTCGCCGCTCACCTACGCCGGCCGGATCCACACGCCGCTGCTGATCCAGCACGCCGAGAACGACCTGCGCTGCCCGATCGGCCAGGCGGAGGCGCTCTTCGCGATGCTCCGCACGCTGAAGCGACCGGTCCGCTTCATGCGCGTTCCCAACGAGACGCACGAGCTGACCAGGTCGGGCACGCCGTTCCGGCGCGTCGAGAACCTGGTCCAGGTCCGATCCTGGTTCGATCACTTCCTGGTGAAGGGGAAGAAGCGCCTGCCGCCCCTCCCGGCGAACCGCGCCGGGACGTAGAAGGCGTTCGATCGATGGCAGCCCGGATCCCCTTCCTCCGCGTGGCGGGAGATCACCGCGAGGTCGGCCGCGCCGTGGGCGCGGCGACGGCGCCGGTGCTCAGGGACGCCGTCGCCTTCGACGCCGCCCTCCCGCCCGGGCGCTCTCGTGCCGAGCAGCTGGCCCTCGCGGCGCGCTACCGGGCCGCGACATGGGCCGCGACGCCGTGGCTCGTCGCGGAGATCGACGGCGCGGCGGAGGCGGCGGGCGTGGATCCGCTGGCCCTCTTCGCCGCGTCGGTGGAGGAGATCTGGTCCGTGCGGCCCTCGCAGGCCGGAACCACGGAGCCCGTCCCCGGCCGCTGCTCGGACCTCGTCATCGGGCCGCCGTTCTCCGCGGATGGACACCTGTGGGTGGCCCACACGAACGACCTGGGCGAGGGCTCGGAGCCCGAGGTCGTCGCCGTGGAGTGGCACGTTCCCGGGGAGCCGGTGGTCTTCTCCATCGGCATCGGCCCGTGGATCAGCGTCGGCTGGAACGACGCCGGGCTGTCGCTGACCGGCAACGAGCTGACCCCGAACGACGATCGGGTCGGCGTGCCGCGGCTCCTCATGGTGCGCGAGCAGCTGACGGCGCGGGGCCTGGACGAGGCGGTCGCGATGGCCCTGCGGCCGGACCGGGCCAGCAGCTACAACACGGTCTTTGCCCACCGCGACGGGCGCGTCGCCAACGTGGAGGGGAGCGCCGGCGCTGCCATCGTCCGCCGGGTGGGGGAGGGGGAGACCCTCGCCCACACGAACCACTACGTCGAGCCGGCCATGCTGCGCTACGAGGGCGACCCGGCCTATGCCCAGCGCTCGGCCGTTCGCTACCAGCGGGCCTGCGCGCTCCTCGGCGCGGCTTCGGCCGCGGGCGCAGGGACCGTCACGCCGGCGGTCCTGCGGGCCTGGCTCTCCGACCACGCCGGGCGCCCCGGACTCGATCTGCCGCCATCCGGGTCTGCCCGCCCTCGACGGCGCCGAGCCTGCCCGCGACCGCGCGGTTCCTGCCGCCGGCGGGGCGTCCACACCTGGCGACGCGTCCGCGGCCGGCGAGATGTCCGGCTCGGCGCCCGCCTCCGATGAGGAATCGCGCGTCAAGACGGTGTTCTGGACGATCGCCGACGTCACCGCCGGCGAGGTCACCTACGGCCGCGGCAACCCGTGCGAGGGGCACGAGCCGCAGCAGCACGCCTTCGCCTGAGGAGGCCCCGCCAACCGGCGCCCCGGTCGCTCCCGCTCGCGATCCTGGTCCGCCATCCGGATCCCGGGCGACCGGGTGCGATACTTGCGCCATGGCTGCCGGGCCCACCGTCCCGCGACTCCCCGCCGGCGCCGTCGAGCGGCGGCTGTTCGTCGACGCCCCGCCCGCCGCCGTCTGGCTCGCGCTCCATGACCCGGCGCACGCTCCCGGCACCGACATCCTGCTCGCCCTCGATCCTGCGGGCCCGGACTGGCCCGCGGCGGGCGCCCGGCGCACCGGGCACCTGCGGCTGGGGCCGCTGCCGATCGGCGCCCAGGTGGAGAGCCTGGAGGCGCGCCCCGAGCGGCGCTTCCGGGTCGGCATCCTCGGGTCGACCATCACGGGCGAGCGGCGCTGGGAGCTGGCGCCGGCGGCGGGTGGCACGCGGGTGGCCGGCGCGGTCCACCTCGAGGGTCGCTCGCGGCTGGGGCGTGCCGTGCTGCTCCTGGAGCGTCGCGCGCTCGGGCCGCGCCTCGAAGCCGAGCTGGCGGCGCTCAAGCGCGTCGCCGAGTCCGCCTCGCGCCGTCCCGCGTGACCGGCGACCACTTCCGCCGTCGTGCCGCGAGCCCCCCCGCCGGTCGTCGCCGCGAGCTGAGCGCCGCCTGCCGAGCCGTGGGCGCGGCTCAGCCCGCGCCGCCCGCCGTCCGCTCGCCCTCGACGAGCTCGCCCGCCAGGTAGCGCTGGATCGTGGGGCCAATGGCCTCGACCAGGGCCTCCCTCGACATCGACGCCATGGGCTCGACCTTGACGATGTAGCGGGCCATCGCGAGCCCGATCAGCTGCGACCCGACCAGGGTTGCCCGAAGGTCGGCGTCGGGCCGGTCCGTGGCCCTCGCCAGCGCGGCGAAGGGCCCCTCCTCCAGGACGCCGCGGAGCATCCCGGCGGCGATCGGGTCCGTGGTCGCCGACCGCACCAGGCCGAACAGGAGAGGTCGGGTCGCGGGCATCTCCCAGAGGTCCAGGACGAACCGCGCGATCCGCCTCCCGAGCTCGTCGGGTGGCCCGGCCAGCAGGCGAGGAACGTCCGCCTCCAGGTCCACCGGCAGCTCCATCGCCGCCACGAACAGCTGCTGCTTTGACCCGAAGTAGTGGTGGACCAGGGCCGGATCAACGCCGGCTCGAAGCGCGACCGCGCGGATCGTGGTGCCGTCGAAGCCACGCTCGGCGAAGATCGCCCTGGCCGCCCCGAGGATGATCGCGCGCGTAGCGCTGGGCCCCGGCCGGCGTCCGCTGCGCGTCGGCCGGGAGATCGCGGCAGGGGTCACGCGACCTCCCGCCGGATCGTCAGCGAGGCGATGCCCGCGAAGAACAACGCGACCAGCGCCAGGACCGCCAGGTCGAGCTGGAGCGCCGAGGTCCCGAGGTCCGCGCCGGCGATCAGGACCTGGCGGAGCCCGTCGACGGCGTACGTGAGCGGCATGAGCCAGACGAGCGGCTGGAGGATCTCGGGGAGGCCGCTCACCGGGAAGAGGACGCCGGACAGGAGGAACTGGGGGACGATGACGATCGGGATGAACTGGATGACCTGGAGCTCGGTGCGGGCGAAGGTGGACAGGAAGATGCCCAGGCTCACGGCGCCAAGCGCTGCCAGCACCACGACGAGGTAGGCCAGGAGCGGGCTCCCGGCGATCGGCAGGCCAATGCCCACCGAGAACGCGGGCAGCGGCCCGATCGCGGGCACCGCCACGGACCCCAGGGACCAGGCGAGCAGGAGCCCGACCTGCAGCGTGGCGAAGAGCCCGAACCCGAGCGTGTACCCGAGGACGACCTCGCCGCGCGTGACGGGGGTGGCCATCAGGCGCTCCAGCGTGCCGCCGGTGCGCTCGCGCAGGAAGCTGATGCCGGTGAGGATGTAGACGAAGAAGTAGGCGAGGAAGGCGAGGATCGCGGGCGCGAACGGCGCCATCGGGTCATCGCTCGGCACCCCGTAGAGCGTGACGTGCTCGATGGTCGGGATGGTCGTGCCGGTCACGCTGCCGGCCGCCGCCAGCATGGCCCGCCCGACGGCGGCGACCTGCGAGGCCTCGCCCGCCGGGTCGAGGCCGTCCGTCAGGAGGGTCACCGTGACAGGGTCGCCCCTCCCCAGCCCGGCTGGGAGGATGACCGCGATCGAGGCGGTGCCGTCCTGGATCGCCGCGCGGGCGGTCGCTTCATCGGCGACGAGCGTCGCCGAGCCGCCGTCCTCGGCCAGGGCGTCGTCCAGGGCCCCGGTCACCACGGTGCCGGGCACCCCGGCGGCATTGACGACGACGGCCACCACGGTGGGGCTCTCGCCCTCCCGGACGATGAACGTGATGAGCCCGGTCATGACGATCGGGACGACGAACAGGAGCGCCACCGACCGGTGGTCGCGCCGGATCTCCTGGGCAACCCGCCGGAAGATGGCGAAGAGGCGCCGGCCGCTCATCGCGTGGCCTCCACGTTCCCGCCGAGACGCAGGAACGCCTGCTCGAGGTCGGTGGTGCCGGCACGCTCCCGGACCTCGGCGCTGGTGCCGCGGGCGATCACCTTCCCGGTCCGGATGAACAGCAGCTCGTCGCACCGGTCGGCCTCGTCCATGACGTGGCTGGAGACGACGATCGTCGCCCCGCCCCCGGCAAGGGCGCGGAAGTGCTCCCAGAACTCGGCCCGGAGGAGGGGGTCGATGCCTACCGTCGGCTCGTCGAGGAAGATCACCGGGGGCCGGTGGACCAGGGCGCAGGCCAGCGAGAGGCGCCGCCGCTGGCCGCCCGAGAGGTTGCCCGCGATCGTGTCGGCGCGGTCCGCCAGCTCGACGAGGCCAAGCGCGTCCCGCACGCCTTCCGGTCCACGGACCCCGTAGACCGCGGCGAAGAAGCGGGCGTTCTCGCCCACCGTGAGGGTCGGGTAGATCCCGTCCGCCTGGGTCATGTAGCCGACCCGGGCGAGCACCTGCCGGGACGGCATCCGGGTGCCCAGGACCTCGGCCACGCCCGCGGTGGGTCGGGCCATGCCCGTGAGCAGGCGGATGAGCGTCGTCTTGCCCGAGCCGTTTGGCCCGAGCAGGCCGTAGATCCGGCCGGGGGCCAGCTCGAAGCTGACGTCATCGACCGCCCGGATGGTGCCGAACGCCTTCACGAGGCCGGCCGCGCGGATCGCCGCGGCGGAGTCCGCCGGCTCGGCGCCGGGTGTCGCGCTCATCGGTGCCTCCTGCGTTCGAGCCGGCGACGGGTGACCGGACCCGTCGATTTCATCGCACGGTGAATTCTAGGGTCGCCGACCGCGTCGTCAAGGGGCTTGTCGTTGTCGAGGCGATCCGTCTCGTGGTGCACCACCGCCGCCGGTGAGCCGGCCCGCCGACCGTCCGTCGATGATTCGTGAGCCCGGGCGCCGTCGGCGAGGTCCGAGTGGTTCGCTCGCCCGTCACCCCGGGCTGGCCGCGATCGAGCGAGGTGGCGTCGCCCCGATGGCAGCGCGTCGGAGCACGACAGCGCCGTCGACCGAGCGGGCGATGGGCTCGGACCCGTCCATGGCGAACGCCGGAGGGCCAGGCGCGGGCAGCCCGCGGCCTGTTCCCGGGGCGAGCGCCCGAATGATCGACTGCGGGTCGGCACAGGCGACCGGCGGCACCGCTCCGACGGTAGGGCGGCTCCATTGGCCGGGGCGCTGAGGCGGGGCGCACCGGCCCGGCCCCCGTCGCCAGTTGCATCAGCAACGCGGGGGTCCCCGGGTGGAGGTGCGCGGCCGGCGCCGACCAGGCACGCGGCACCGACCAGGCCAGCGGCGCCGACCAGGCACGCGGCACCGACCAGGCCGCGGCACCGACCAGGCCAGCGGCGCCGACCAGCCACGCGGCACCGACCTGGCACGCGGCGCCGCCACCGCGACCTGCCCGGGGTATAATCCGACCGACGGTCGGTCTGATTATCGAGAACCCGGTGCCGCGCACGCTCAACCCGACAACCCACGCCGTCCGCCGCGAGGCGTTCCTCGACGTCGCCGAGCGCCTCATCCGGACCAGGGGCTACGAGCAGATGAGCGTCCAGGACATCCTGGACGAGCTCGCCGCGTCGAAGGGCGCGTTCTACCACTACTTCGGCTCGAAGGAAGCGTTGCTCGAGGCCGTCCTCGAGCGGATGACGGACACCGCCATGGAGGTGGTCGAGCCCATCGCGACTGACCCTGACCTCTCCGCCCCCGCGAAGCTCCAGGCGGTCTTCTCGGAGGCCGGCCGGTGGAAGACCGAGCGGAGCGATCTCCTGCTGGGGCTGATGCGCTCGTGGTACTCGACCGAGAATGACCTCGTGCGGATGCGCCTTGCGCGGGTCGGGGCCGAGCGCATCACGCCGGTCCTGTCCCGGATTGTCCGCCAGGGCGCGACCGAGGGTTCCTTCCGCACCGTGTCGCCCGAGCACACCGCGGCGATCCTGGTGACCCTCCTCTACGGCTCGGCCGACGCCGTGGGACGGCTCGCCCTGGATCGCGAGGACGGACTCGTGGCGTTCGAGCAGGTCGAGCACTGGGTGGCCGCCTACAACCAGGCGATCGAGCGGATCCTCGGCTTGCCCGCCGGCTCGTTTGTCCTTGTCGACGCCCCATCCCTGCACGTCTGGTTCGGCTGAGAAAGGAGTCCCCATGCCCCCCGTCATCACGCTCGAGAAGCTCACCAAGTCGTATGGGAGCCACCGCGGGATCATCGAGGTCGACCTCGCGGTCGAGCTGGGCGAGATCTTCGGGTTCCTCGGGCCGAACGGCGCCGGGAAGACGACCACGATCCGGACGATGCTCGACCTCATCCGGCCGACCAGCGGCCGGGCGCTCGTCTTCGGCATCCAGTCCAGCGTCGACCCGGTCGCGATCCACCGGCGGATCGGCTACCTGCCGGGTGAGTTCGCCCTGTATGACCGCCTGACGGGGGCCCAGCACCTCGAGTACTTCGCCAACCTGCGGGGCGGCGTGGACCGCGCCCACCAGGCCGAGCTGATCGAGCGGCTCGACCTCGACACGAGCCGCAAGTTCCGCGAGTACAGCAAGGGCAACAAGCAGAAGGTGGGCCTCGTCATCGCCCTCCAGCACCGCCCCGAGCTGCTGATCCTCGACGAGCCCACGGGCGGCCTCGACCCGCTCATCCAGCAGAGCTTCTTCGAGATCCTGAAGGAGGCCGTGGCCGGCGGGGCGTCCGTCTTCCTCTCCTCGCACATCCTCTCCGAGGTCGAGAAGACCTGCCACCGCGTCGCGATCATCCGCGAGGGCCGGCTCGTCAAGGTCGACACCGTCGACGCGCTCCGCGACCTCGCCCACCACCAGGTGGAGCTGCGCTTCGCCGGGGAGGTCCCGGCCGCCGCGTTCGCCGCGCTCCCGGGGGTGTCGGATCTCGTCGTCGACGATCACGTGCTGCGGATGCGGGTGGCCGGGGCCATCACGCCGGTGGTGCAGGCGGCCGCCGGCTACGAGCTGCTCGACTTCGTCTCCCGCGAGCCCTCCCTCGAGGACACGTTCCTCGCCCAGTACGGCCGGCAGGCCGTGGAGGTGCAGTAGCCATGGCCGTCGACGCCGGGCGGCCGCCGCTCGCGGCGGCGCCGCTTCGTCCGATCCCGTTCCGGAGCCGGATCTACGGCTTCGGCTCCATCTACGGCAAGACGCTCCGCGATTCGCGGCTCGCCTTCATCATCATGACCGGGCTGATTGCCGGGCTCATGCTCGCGGTCGGCTCGGCCTGGGGCGTCGGCTATGCCACGGCCGAAGCCCGCGCCGAGATCGCCCGGCTGCTCGTCGACATCCCGGCGGTCATCGCCGGCATCGCCGGCCCCGTCGTGAAGCCGGAGACGATGGGCGGCTTCCTCACCTACAAGTACGGCCCGTTCTTCGCGTTCCTCGCCGGCCTCTGGTCGATCCTTGCGCTTTCCGGCACGCTCGCCGGGGAGGCCCGGCGCGGGAGCCTCGACTTCATCGCGGCTGCGCCGTTCGGCAAGCGCCGCGTCGCCCTCGAGAAGCTCGCGGCACACGTGACCGCCGTGGCGCTCTCGATGGTGTTCCTGGTCGCAGCGACCCTCGTGGCGTCGTCGGTGTTCGGCGTTGCCGAGCTCGGCGACGAGATCCCGCTCGTCGGCGCCATCGGGTTCGCTGCCTGGGTCGGCCTCATGGGCCTCGTCTCCGGCAGTGTGGCCTTCGCGCTCGCACCGGTCGTCGGTCGCGGGAGCGCTGCCGGGGTCGCCGGCGCCGTGCTCTTCGGGTTCTTCATCCTCGGCGGCTACGCGCCGTACGTGCCCGAGCTGGAGCCGATCGCCGTCATCTCGTGGTTCCACTGGACCTACGGCCACGTTCCGCTTGCCGGCCAGTACGAGTGGGCCTCGCTCGGGTTGGTCGCCCTCGTGACGATCGCCCTCTTCGCCGTCGGCGTCGAGCTCTTCGCGCGTCGCGACCTCGGGGTGATGACCGGGATCCCCGTCCCCGGCCTGCCCCGGGCGACGCTCGGCCTGCGGGGCCCCGTCGGCCGAGCGTTCGGCGACCAGCTGCCCCAGGCGCTCGCGTGGGGCATCGGGATCGGGGTCTTCGGGTTCATGATCGCGGCGATGAGCCGCTCCTTCGGAGAGTCGCTCCTGACCGAGTACCCGACGTTCGCCGACCTCATCGCGAACGTCTTCCCGACGGTCGACTTCTCCTCGGCCGGCTGGCTCCTCCAGCTCATCTTCGTCGAGATGGGTCTCATCGTCGTCGGCTTCGCCGCGGCGACGTTCGTCGGCAAGTGGGCCTCCGACGAGGGGAGCGGGCGGCTCGAGATGGTCCTGGCGGCGCCGCTCACGCGGGCCCGCTGGGCGATCGCCGGCGGGATCGGCGCTCTCCTCGCCGTCGCCGTGATGACCGCCGTCTACGCCGTGGGGATCGCACTCGGTGCCGCGTCCGCGGGCAGCGAGGTCCTCACCCCGACGGCCGGCACGATCGCGCTCGGGTTCTACGGGGCGGCGATGGTCGGGATCGGCGTGGCCGTCGGCGGGCTGTGGCGGACGTCGTGGGCCGCGGAGCTCGTGGCGGCGTTCGTCATCCTCACGTTCCTCGTCAGCCTCCTCGCCCCGGCGCTCCAGCTGCCCGACTGGGTCTACCAGCTCGCGCTCACCGCGCACCTCGGCCAACCGATGATCGGGACGTGGGACGCGGGGGGCATGGTCGCGTGCGTCGTCATCGCGATCGGCGGCATCCTCGTCGGCGCCTGGGGCATGTCCCGGCGGGACGTGGACTGATGGGGGAGGGGACCGCGGGCGCCGGCACCCTGCCGGCACCCGCCAGCCCCTGGGCGACGCGGACGGTGATCGTCGGCACGGACGGCATCGTTCGCTGCGCGTGGGGCGTGGAGGGCGACCCGCTCTACCGGGCCTACCACGACGAGGAGTGGGGCCGCCCGTCCCGGGACGAGCGGCACCTCTTCGAGATGCTGGTCCTCGAGGGAGCCCAGGCGGGTCTCTCGTGGTCGACGATCCTCAAGAAGCGCGACGGCTACCGGCGGGCGTTCGCAGGCTTCGACCCCGCGGTCGTGGCCGGCTTCGGGGACGACGACGTGGCCCGCCTCCTCGGTGACGCCGGGATCGTTCGCAACCGCCTCAAGGTGGCGAGCGCGATCACCAACGCCCGGGCGGTGCTGGAGCTTCGGGGGTCGGGAAGCTCGCTCGTCGAGCTGGTGTGGGGCTTCGTCGGGGGCGCCCCCGTCGACCGGCGGGCGGTGAACCTCGGTGACCTCCCCCCGGAGACCGCCGAATCGCTGGCCATGAGCCGCGACCTGAAGCGCCGCGGCTTCCGCTTCGTCGGGCCGACGGTCTGCTACGCGTTCATGCAGGCAGCCGGCCTGGTGAACGACCACGTCGTCGGCTGCGCGGCAGGGGAGGAGATCCGGAGCGCGCCCAGCTGACGCCCGGCGTGGCCGCTATCCGCGCCGATCAACGCCCGGCGTGGCTGCGACCCGCGCCGATCAACGCCCGGCGTGGCCGCTATCCGCGCCGGTTGACCACCCAGACGCCGGCGACGATGAGCGCAGCGCCGGCCAGGAACAGGGCGTCGACCGTCTCGCCCAGGACGATGACGCCCAGGATCACCGCGACCACCGGCAGCAGGTAGGCGACCAGGCTCGCGCGGGTGGGTCCCCAGCCCGTCAGGAGCCGGAAGAAGACGATGTAGGCGAAGCCGGTGCCGATCGCGCCCAGCCACAGCACGGAGAAGGCGGCCTCGGGCACGGCCGGCAGCGTGACGCCCCCGTCGACGACGAGCGCCAGGATCGCCACGAGCACGACCGCCCACCCGACCTGGCCCGTCGCCAGCACGAGCGGCCGGGCGCTGCGCATGGTGCGACGGGCGTACGTGTTGCCGATGGCGTAGGCGAGCGAGGCGCCGACGACGGCGAGCTCAGCGAGGAGCCGCTCGGCCCCCAGCGCGCTGCCCAGGCCCGCGATGTTCTCCGCCGAGAGGACCAGGATGCCGGCGAAGCCCAGGCCGATGCCGGCCAGTCGGCCCCGCGTGATGTGCTCGTCGTGAACGAACGTTGCGGCGATGACGAGCGTGAAGAACGGGGCCGTCGACTGGAGGATCCCGGCCAGGCCTGAGTCGATGTGCTGCTCCGCCCAGCTGATCAGCCAGAACGGGACGACGATGTTGACGGCGCCCAGGAAGGCGAGGTGGCCGAGCGTGCGCGCGTCGCGGGGGAGGGGCGTGCGCGTGGCGGCAACGACGACGAGGAGGATGGCGAACCCCACGAGGACGCGGAGCAGCACCAGGCTCAGGGGCGGCAGCGTCTCGACGCCGATCTTGATGAAGAGGTAGCTGCTGCCCCACATCAGGGCCAGCGCGCCCAGCAGGACGGCGTACCCCGCGGCGGGGCGCGGACGGTGGGGCGCGACGGGGGCTGGCACGGTGGGGGATGGGCCGACGACTGACGGCGCGGCGGGGCTGGCGGCGCGGGAACCGGCGGCTCAGGCTGGGAGGTCACCGGCGGAGTCTGCCACGCGGCGCCGCGCCCGTGCGTTCGCCGATGCCGCTCCCGTGCGCCGGCCAGCGCACGGGCCTCCGGTGCGTCCGCCGGCGCCGGACCGTTCGTGCCGGTCGGAGGGCCGGTGCTCCCCGTCAGCTCCGGACCGACGTGCCCGTCGGATGGCCCGGCGGTGCGCCACCCGCGGGCCTGCCGGTTCCGTACCATGGAACCTGCATGCAAGCCCTTCGCGCCGTGTTCCTGCTCAACGGAGCGGCCCTCGGCGTCTTCTACCCGTTCATCGCCGTGATCCTTGACGGTCTCGGAGCGTCGCCCGAACAGATCGGCCTCGTCACGGCATGCACGTCGGCCGCCTTCGCGCTGGCCGTCCCGCTGTGGGGCCACGTGGCCGACGTGATCCTGGGCCGGCGGCGGGCGCTGGCGCTGTCCGCGGTCGGGGCGGCGATCTTCGTCCTGCTTGCCGGGGCCCCGGTGCCGCTCGTCCTGGTGTCACTCGGACTCGTCGGGTTCAGCCTGTTCGAGAGTGCCTGGGGTCCGCTGGGCGACGCGCTGGCGGTGAACGCCATCGCGACCCACGGCGGGGAGTACGGCCGGATTCGGCTCCTCTCGTCGGTCGGGTTCGGGGTCGTGGTGACGGCGGCAGGCTTCGTGTACAACCAGACCGGCTACGGCCCGTCGTTCGTCCTGTGCGCCGTGCTGGCCGGTCTCCTGGCGCTGGCGGCCCTGCGGGCGCCCGACATCGCCCGCGCCGACCTGGGGGCCGTCGGCGGCGGGCGGACGTCCCGCGGCGGCTCCTTCGTCGTCGCCCTCCGGATCCAGCCGCGGCTCCTGCCGGTGCTCCTCTCGCTGCTGCTGGTCCACATCGGCGTCATCGCGGGGTTCACCTACCTGCCCCTGCGCATCCTGGAGCTGGGCGGCGGGCCGTCCGACGTGGCCCTCCTGGCGGGCGTCTCTGCGTTCGCGGAGATCCCGGCCATGCTCGTGGTTGGATCGATCGCCGCCCGGATCGGGATCCGGGGACTGGTCGCCGGGAGCATGTTCCTCTACGTCGCCTGCTTCGCCTCGTGGATCGTGCTGGACAGCCCCCTCCTGATCATCGCCACCCGGGTCGCCACGGGCTTCGCGTTCGCCGGCCTGTGGGTCGGCAGCGTGCTCACGATGTCCGTGCTCCTGCCGCCGCGCCTGCAGGCCACCGGCCAGGGGCTGTACCAGCTGACGGGCTTCGGCCTGGCCGCCATCATCGCCAACGTCGGCGGTGGGATCCTGTTCGGCGCGTTCGGGTCCGCGATCGTCTTCGCCATCGCCACGGTGCTGGCCGTGATCGCCGGGATCCTTGCCCTGGCCGTCTTCCCGACCACCGGGGAGCGAGCCGCCCGCGAGGAGGACTTCGAGGTCCGGCTACCATACCCGGCAACGCCCGCCTAGGCGGGCAGCGCCCGGCAGCGGGCAGACACCACCCGGCGCGGGAGGCGAGGCTCGACGGAGGATCGGATGCGGCTCTGGGGCGGTCGATTCGAGGGTTCGACGGACGCGCGGACGGCCGACTTCACGCGTTCGCTCGACGTCGACCGGGTGCTTGCGCTCGACGACCTGGCGGGCTCGGTCGCCCATGTCCGGGGCCTTGGTCGCGCGGGCCTCCTGGCGCCCGACGAGGTGGCGGCGCTCGTGGCCGGCCTGGACGGGCTGCGCGGCGAGGTGGAGGCAGGCACCGTCGCGTGGGATCCGGCGCTCGAGGACGTGCACATGAACCTCGAGGAGGCCCTCGCGCAGCGGATCGGGACGGTCGCGGGGAAGCTCCACACGGGCCGCTCCCGGAACGACCAGGTCGCAACCGACCTTCGGCTCTGGGCGCGTCGGACGATCGACGCGCTCGACGCGGCGATGCTCGGCATGGAGCGGGCGCTCGTCGAGCTTGCCGACCGCGAGGGCGACGCGATCCTGCCCGGGACGACGCACATCCAGCCGGCCCAGCCGGTGCTGCTCGCCCACCATCTCCTGGCGTACGTCGAGATGCTGGAGCGGGACCGTGGTCGGCTGGCGGACTGCCGGCGCCGGGCCAACGTGAGCCCGCTCGGATCGGGGGCCCTGGCCGGCGCGGGCTATCCGCTCGACCGGGAGACGACCGCCCGCGAGCTGGGGTTCGACGGCGTCACCGCGAACTCGCTGGACGCGGTCTCCGACCGCGACTTCGTCGCGGAGCTGCTCTTCGCCTGCGCCCTCGGGATGGTCCATCTCTCGCGCCTGGCCGAGGAGATCACCTGGTGGTCGAACCCGCGCTTCGGGTTCGTGCGCGCCGCCGATGCCTTCTCGACCGGCTCCTCGATGATGCCGAACAAGAAGAACCCCGACCCGGCGGAGCTGGTGCGGGGGCGGGCGGCGCGGGTGGTCGGCTCGCTGGCCGGGTTCCTGGCGCTCCTCAAGGGCCTGCCACTGGCGTACCAGCGCGACCTCCAGGAGGACAAGCCGCCCCTGTTCGAGGCCTGCGCCACCCTGGAGGCGTCGCTCGAGGTGATGGCCGGGATGGTCCGGACGCTGGCCGTCGACCGGGACGCCATGCGGCGGGCCGCCGAGGAGGGGTACACGACCGCCACGGCCGTCGCGGACGCCCTGGTCCGGCGGGGCGTGCCATTCCGGGCGGCCCACCACGTCGTGGGACGGCTGGTCGCCGAGGCGGAGCGGGACGGGCTCGGGCTCGACGCGCTCCCGGATGCCACGATCGCGGCCGCCCTCGCGGAGGCCCGGGACACGACGGCCCTCGGCCTCGCGGGCGACCCCGGGATCGCCGGGGAGCTGCGCGCGGCCGCCACCGTCGAGGCCGCCCTCGCCTCCTGCGACGTGATCGGAGGGACGGCGCCCGGCGCGAGTCGCGGCGGCCCTCGCGGCGGCCCGGGAGCGACTGGCCGAGGGCTGATCGTGGCGTGACCGACGCGCGGCGCCCGAGCGCCGGGCGGGCCTCAGCCTGACCGTGGCGCCCCGGGCGTGCCCCGGCGGGTGTGCCGTCAGGCGGCTGGCACTCCCACTGCTTGCGGCCGCCGTCCGTCGGCCGCCCAGCACACGACCTTCGGCTCTTGTGGGCGCCTGCTCGGCACGGCGATCCTCGCCGCGGACTCCCGCCAGTCGCGGGTGCCGACGTGCTGCCCGTTCGGTCGGGCAGGTTCGGAGGGATCGCGATGCACCTCGCCGGCCACAAGGTCGATATTGGCGCCCTGATCTTCGGCGCCATCCTGCTCTTCGTCGGGGGCTACTACCTACTCGTCAACACCTTCGGCGTGGCGCTCCCGGACCTTGACTGGGACCAGATCTGGCCGATCGCCGTCATTGGGGTTGGCGTGGTCGTCGTTGCGCGGGCCATCCAATCTCGATCGGGCTCCGACCAGGCCTAGACGACGGGCGGCGCGCGACTGCCCCAACAGCCCGCCCCCCGGACCGCAAGCGGCGCCCCTGGAGGCGGGCCCGGAAAAGCGCGCGGTCAGCCCGCGTCGAGGTCCAGCGTGGCAATCGTCTCCCGCAGGAGATCCGCCGAGCGCCGGAGGCCGGACGCCTCCTCGGCCGAGAGGGCGAGCCGCAGCGTGCGCTCGACGCCGCCCCGTCCGACCACCGTGGGCACCGACAGGTAGACGTCGTCGATGCCGTAGTAGTCGCAGATCAGCGAGCTGACCGAGAGCACCGTCGACTGGTCGCGCAGGATCGCCTCGACGATCCGCATGAGCCCGGCGGCCACGGCGTAGTAGGTCGCGCCCTTGCGCTCGATGATCTGGTAGGCCGCGTCGCGGGTCGCCTCGAAGATCCCCTGCAGGCGAGCCGGGTCGTGGCCCATGCCGTTGGCCGAGGCGAAGTCCGCCAGCGACATCCCGGCGATGTTCGCGAGGGACCAGACCGGGACCTCCGTGTCGCCGTGCTCACCGGCGATGTGGGCATGGACCGACCGCGGGTCGACCCCGTAGTAGTCGGCCAGCATGGCCCGGAAGCGCGCGGTATCGAGGATCGTTCCCGAGCCGATCACCCGGGCCGACGGAAGGCCCGAGATGCGGAATGTCAGGTAGGCCAGGACGTCGACGGGGTTGGTGGCCACGAGGATGATCCCGTCGGGGTTCGCGCGGGCCACCGCCGGCACGATCTCGCGGAAGATCGCCGCGTTCTTCCGGACCAGGTCGAGCCGCGTCTCGCCCGGCTTCTGGGCCGCCCCGGCCGAGACGACCGTGATGGCTGCGCCCGCGCAGTCGTCGATCGTTCCCGCCCAGATGCGGGTCGTGCGGGCGAAGGGCACGGCATGCATCAGGTCCATGGCCTCGCCCTCGGCCTTCCGGGCGTTGGCGTCGATCAGGACGATCTCGGCCGCGACGCCGGACAGGAGGAGGCTGAAGGCGAACGTGGAGCCGACGGCGCCCGTGCCGACGACCGCCACGCGGGTGGGATGGGCTTCGGCTCCGGGCACCGGCGCGCCCTGCGTCGGGCCCTCGCGCAGATCGTTCATGCGGCCATTCTGACGCAGGAGGCGGAAGTACCCATTCGCAACCCGCGCGGCACCCAGCCGGCTGCGCGCCGTGGGCCGCAGGCCGTCCCCCGCGCCCTACCGTCGGCCTATCGAGCGGGCCCCGGGCGCCCGCCAGCGCGGGGAGGATCGAACGACGTGGTGAACACCGGCGATACCGCCTGGATCCTGATGTCGACGGCCCTCGTCATGCTCATGACGCCGGGCCTGGCGTTCTTCTACGGCGGCCTGGTCCGCACCAAGAACGTCCTGTCGACCATCATGCACAGCTGGTTCATCCTGGCGCTCGTCAGCGTCACCTGGGTGGTCTTCGGCTACTCGCTCGCCTTCGGGCCCAGCCAGGGCGGCCTCATCGGCGGCCTCGACAACATCTTCCTGCGGGGGGTCAGCGCGACCGAGCCCGGCTCGTACGCGACGACGATCCCTTCGATGCTCTTCGTCGTCTACCAGATGATGTTCGCCATCATCACCCCGGCCCTCATCACGGGCGCCTTCGCCGAGCGCAAGAGCTTCAACTCCTTCGTCGTCTTCGCCTTCCTGTGGTCGACCCTCGTCTACCTCCCGCTCTGCCACTGGGTCTGGAACACGGACGGCTGGATCTACAAGCTGGGCGCCCTCGACTTCGCCGGCGGGCTCGTGGTCCACATCAGCTCGGGCGTCGCGGCCCTGGTTGCCGCGCTCTACCTCGGCAAGCGGATCCGCACGGAGTCGGAGCGCTTCGAGCCGCACAACGTGACGTACGTGGTCCTGGGCGGCGCCCTCCTCTGGTTCGGCTGGTTCGGCTTCAACGCGGGCTCGGCGTGGGCGGCCAACGGCATCGCCGTGAACGCCCTCCTGGTCACCAACACGGCCGCCGCCGCCGCCTCGCTGACGTGGCTCTTCATCGGCTGGCTGCACAAGGGCGCCCCGTCGGTCGTCGGCGCGGTCTCGGGCGCCGTCGCGGGCCTGGTGGCCATCACGCCCGCCTCCGGCTACGTCGACGTCAGCGGCGCACTCGCGATCGGCTTCTCCGCCGGGGCCGTGTGCTACGGCGCGATCCTCCTGCGCGAGCGCCTCCAGGTCGACGACGCGCTCGACGTGTGGGCCGTCCACGGCGTCGGAGGCACGCTGGGCGCCATCCTGACGGGCGTCTTCGCCTCCACGCTGGTCAACCCGGCCGTCAACGGCGGCGGGCTGCTGGAAAGCGGCAATCCGCAGCTCCTCATCAACCAGGTGATCGCCGTCGGCGCGACCTGGATCTTCAGCGGCACGATGACGTTCGCGATCCTCAAGGTCGTCGACCTGGTCTTCAAGGTGCGGGTCAAGGCGGAGGACGAGCTGGCCGGCCTCGACCTGTCGCAGCACCGCGAGACCGCCTACCAGGCCTGATCGATCGAGACGCGGATCGCCGCGCCGCCGGGCGCCCATCGGCCCGCTCGATCCCCGCCGCCGTCAGGCGCCGTCGCCCTGGGAGCCCTCGACGCGCAGCGCGTAGCCTCGGGACCGCACGTTCCTGAGGCCGGGATGCCCGACCTCGATCAGCTTCGCGTTGAGCCGGGCGAGGTGCGTGCGGAGCGTCTCGACGTCCACCCCGGCCGGGTCAGCCCACGCGGCACGGAGCAGCAGCCGGTGGTCGACGACCCCGCCGCGGCGGGACGCGAGCGCGGCCAGGAGGTCGAACTCGATCGGCGTCAGGGCGAGGACCTGCCGGGCGACGCCGGCCTCGCGGCGGGCGACGTCGACGCGGAGGCCGTCCGGCAGGGCACCGGAATCGGCCGGCACCGCGCCGCGCCGCGCCGCCGAGACGACCCGGGCCAGCAGCTCGAGCGGCCGGATGGGCCGGCCCACGACGTCGACGGCCCCTGCGTCGAGGGCCGCCACCACGACCGCCTCGTTCACCACGTCGGCGAGGACGAGGATCGGCGCGTCGCTGTAGCCGCCGAGCCGGCCGATGACGTCGGCCGGGGCCGTGTCGCCGATCGCCGGATCCACGACGGCGACGTCCGGTCGCTCGGCCACCAGGCGGGCGATCGCCGCATCCGCACGGTACGCGGTGACGACTTCGTGACCCGCGGCCCCCAGGACGCTGGCGACCGCGCCGACGTCCGCCGGGAGCGGCGCGGCGACGAGGACGCGGAGGCGTGCGACGGGTCGGGTGGCCATGCGGAAGGATCCTACGGCCTCGGCCCGGAGCGCGGGAACAGGCTCGCGGCCTCGGCCCGGAGCGCGGGAACAGGCTCGCGGCCTCGGCCCGGAGCGCGGGAACGGGCGCGCGGAGGCCGCGCCGATGCCCCGGGTCGTGGTAGCGTCGGGTCCCCGGGTGATCGCCCGGCGAGCTGGAGCGTGCGTTCCGTGAGCGCCATCGATCGCATCCGCAGCGTCGGCATCGTCCCCGTGGTCGAGATCCCGGACCTGGCCGCCGCCGTGCCGCTCGCCGACGCGCTCTGCGCCGCCGGCATCCCGTGCGTCGAGATCACGTTCCGGACAGAGGCCGCGGCCGGCGCCATCGCCGCCATGCGATCCGCTCACCCCGAGATGCTCATCGGCGCCGGAACGATCCTGACCGTCGCCCAGCTGGCGGTGGCGGTGACCAGCGGCGCCCAGTTCGTCGTGACGCCGGGCTTCGGACGCACGGTCGTGAGCCGCTGCATCGCTGCCGGGGTGCCGGTCATCCCGGGCGTGTGCACGCCGACCGAGGTCCAGCTGGCGCTGGAGGAGGGCCTCACGACGCTCAAGTTCTTCCCCGCGGCGGCAGCCGGCGGCGTGCCGTACCTGCGCGCGCTCGGCGGGCCCTTCCCCGGGGTCGGGTTCATCCCGACCGGTGGGATCGACGCCGGGAACCTCGCCGCCTACCTCGCCCTGCCCAACGTGGTCGCCTGCGGCGGCAGCTGGTTCGCCAGGAGGGAGCTCCTGGAGGAGGGTGCATGGGCGACCGTGTCGCGCCTGGCCGAGGAAGCTGCCGCGATCGTCCGCGCGGCCCGACCACGCCCCGGATGACGTCACCGTGATCGATACTTCGGGCATGGACGACGCCCCGCGCAACGCCTGGCTCCAGCCCATGAGCCTGCCGATCGCCGCCGACGGGGCGATGGGCAGCGCGCTCATCCTGCGTGGCCTCCCGGCCGGGATGCCGCCCGAAGCCTGGCTCCTGACGCCGGACGGGGCGGCGGCTGTCGGAGCGGTCCACGCGGAGCACGCGGCGGCGGGCGCGCGCATCGTGCTCACGGCCACGTTCGGTGCCAGCGCGGTGCGCCTGGCCGATGGCCCGGCCGCCGGTCGCACCGATGAGGTCTGCCGCGCGGCCGTGGCGATCGCGCGTGCCGCGGTCGGGGCGGGGGTCCTGGTGGCCGGCGACCTGGGGCCGAGCGGCGCGCTCCTGGCCCCGTACGGCGACCTGGAGCCGGCGGCGGCGCGGGCGGCGTTCGGCGAGCAGGCGGCGGCCCTGGCCGCCGCGGGCGCCGACCTGCTGTGGGTCGAGACGATGGCCGACCTGGCGGAGGCGCGGGTCGCCGTGGAGGGCGCCCGGGATGCCGCGCCCGGCCTGCCGATCGTCGCCACCCTCACGTTCGAACGCGGCCGCACGCTCTTCGGGGACCGCCCCGAGGCCGCGGCCGCCGCGCTGGCCGAGCTGGGGGTCGCGGCGGTCGGCGCCAACTGCGGCACCGGGTTCGACGCCGTCCTCGACGTCCTCCCCGGCTTCGCCGCCGGGGCGCCGGGTCTCCTCCTCGTTGCGAAGGCCAACGCGGGGAAGCCGCTTGTGGGCGCCGACGGGACGGTTGCGTACCCCGCGACACCGGCCGACGCCGCGATCTACGCCCGCCGCGCCGTCGATCTCGGCGCGTCGATCGTGGGCGGCTGCTGCGGAACCACGGCGGCCCACGTCGCCGCCATTGCCGCGGCCCTCCGGAGCGTCACCGACCCGTCGACGTGACCAGGCTCGTGCGGCGCTACGAGGGATACGTCGTTCGACGGCTTACCCCGCACGTGGGAGAGGAGCGGGCACGGCAGGAGGGTCCCTCGCGAGCCCGGTTCATCCTCGCCGTCGCGGCATGGACGATCCTGGTCGCGGCCGCCGCGATCGTCCGCCTCGCCGGGCTTCCCGCGGCCTCGTTCGTGTGCGATGCCGCCGTGATCGCCTGGCTCCCCGTGATCGGCCTCGCGTGGATCCGGCTTCGCCGGGCGCAGCGCCCGTAGCCGGCGCCGACTTCTCGGAGGCGTCTGGCGCACCTTCGCGGCGCAGCGCCCGTAGCCGGCGCAGGTTCCCCGGAACGGGAGTCGCGCTACTCCGCGGGCGCCTCCAGGCGGTAGCCGACGCCCCGCACCGAGGTCGGGAGGGGCGCGCCCGCCTCGTCGAGCTTCGCGCGCAGGCGCGCCAGGTGCGGCTTGAGCCACTGCGGATCCGGGTCCGGGTCGTTCGGCCATCCGGCGGCGAGGAGCCGGTCGTGCGGCACGACGCGGCCACGGGCTGCGGCCAGGGATGCCAGGAGCGCGAACTCCGTCCGGGTCAGGGCCAGCACCGTCCCGTCCACCGAGGCCTCGTGGCGCCCCGTGTCGAGCGTGAGCGAGCCAACCCGCAACCCTCCCGCCGGCGCGTCGCCCCCCTCGAGCCGCCGCATCACGGCCCGGATCCGGGCCAGGAGCTCCTGCTTGCCGAACGGCTTGGTGACGTAGTCGTCCGCCCCCGCGTCGAGCGCCTCGACCTTGGCCAGCTCGTCCGATTCGCCGGTGAGCACGATGATCGGCGTCCGGCTCGACTTCCGGATCTCGCGGCAGACATCCACGCCGTCCCGGCCCGGCATGGCGAGGTCGAGGAGGACGAGGTCGGGCGCCTCCTCCTCGAAGCGGCGGATGGCGGTGTCGCCGTCGTAGGCCGTGATCACCTGGTGGCCGGCCGTGCCCACCAGGGCGGTCACCGCGCCGACCATCGCCGGCTCGTCGTCCACCACGAGGATCCGCAGCCCGGCCGGGACCTGGGGCATCGTCATCGCTCTCGCTCCTCCACTCCGTTCGTCAGCGTTCGCTCGCCGCGGGCAGCGCGACGACGAACCGGCTCCCGCCGTACCCGTTTCCCTCGATCCAGACGCGCCCGCCCATCGCCTCCATGAGCCTCCGCGCCGCGTAGAGGCCGATCCCGGAGCCGCGCCCGCGCTGGCGCGCCTTCCGCACGAAGGCCTCGAAGACGGTCTCCCACTCCTCCACCGGGATGCCCGGGCCGTCGTCGGTGACGTAGACCCGGATCTCGCCGACCTGGCGCCAGGCGCCCACGGAGACGCCCCAGCCGCGCGGGGCGTACTTCGCGGCGTTCTCCAGCAGGAGCTCCATGACCTGCCGCAGGCGAGGCTCGTCCCCGACGCCGATGAGCGCCTCGTCCGCGTGCTCCCAGCGGAGCCGGTGATTGCGCAGGAGAGGTCGGAGCGTCTCGATCGTCTCCCCGACGGCGCCCGTGACGTCGAACGGCGTCCTCGCCAGCGCCGTGAGGCCCTCGCCGCGGACGGAGACCAGGATCGAGTCCACGAGCCGGTCGAGCCGCGTGATCTGGTCGATCGCAGCGTTGCGCCAGTCGTCCGTGCTCGCCCGGGCCGGGACCTCGCTGAGCCCTCCGGCCGCGTCCGCGAGGAGGTCGACGTACGCCCGCACGACCGAGAGCGGCGTCCGCAGCTCGTGGGTAACGAGGGAGAGCAGCTCGGCCCGGGCCTCGTCGAGCTGCTGGAGCGTTTCCAGCTGGCGCTCCTGCTCCCGCTGGAGGTGGCCCTTTTCGACGATGCCGGCCAGCAGGGCGGCGATCGTGACGAGGAGCGTGATCTCGCGTTCCGTGAAGCGCCGCGTGGCGACGGTCTGGACGTTGAGCACGCCAACCACCAGGTCGTTCCACGTGAGCGGCACCGAGAGCATCGAGGTCAGGCCGGCCAGGTCGAAGCCGCGGAGGTACTTGAAGCGCGGGTCGAGGCGCACGTCGGGCACCTCGATCGGGCTGCGCAGGGCCGCGGCTGCGCCGGTGATGCCTTCTCCAAGGGCCAGGCTCACCCGCCCGATGTGCTCCTGGTCCAGGCCGTTCGTCGCCGCCAGCGTGAGACGGTCAGTCGCATGATCCAGCAGGTAGAACGAGCAGACTTCGACGTGCAGCGCCTCGCGCGTCCGATCGACGACGGTCTGCATCAGCTCGTCCCAGTCGCGGGCCTGGGTGGCGAGCTGGGCGAACTCGTGCATGAACGCGAGCTCGCGCAAGGTGCGCAGCGTCTCCGTCTCGGGCGTGAGCATCGTGGCCTCGGCGGCCCGCTTCGCGGCGCGCTCATCCGCGCTCTCGGGCGCCGCGGGCGGCGCGGGCGGGCGCACGACCACGGACCTCGGAAGCGGGATGCGACGTGGGGGTGCCATCGGCGCTGATTGTGGCGCGAACGAGGCCGGACCGTCCGACGGCCGCTGGCGCGCGCGATCCGGCGCCCCGTCGCGTGCTCCGTCCGCGGCCGGCTCGCGGGGCGGACGACCGTCGATGGTCAGTCGGCCATCCCGGCCGGCTCCGGATCGGTCACCGTCGAAGGGAGGTCGGGGAGGAGTGGGTCCGTCCACGTCCAGGCGGCGCCGTAGTGAGCGCCCACCGCCCCGTGGCGGGCCGCCTCCACGCGGAGCGGCAGCCCGAAGATCTCGATGAAGCCGACCGCGCTGGCATGGTCGAACGCGTCGCCTTCGTCGTAGGTCGCCAGGTTCTTGTCGTACAGCGACAGCGGCGAACGCCGCCCGTTGGCCGTCGCGGAGCCGTGGTCGAGCCGCACGCGGACGTCGCCGGACACGGCCCGCCCTGAGCTGGCCGCGTAGCCCCGCAGGTCGCGGTGGAGGGCGCTGAACCACAGGCCGTCGTAGGTGAGCTGGGCGATCTCGTGGGCCACGAAGCGGTTGAAGCGCAGCGTGTCCTTCGACAGGACCAACCCCTCCAGCGCCCGGTGGGCGGCGTGGAGGATGGTCGCGGCCGGCGTCTCGTAGATCTCGCGGCTCTTGATGCCGACCAGGCGATCCTCGATGTGGTCGATCCGACCAACACCGTGGGCGCCGCCGAGCGCGTTGAGGCGCTCGACGAGGGCGACGGGATCCAGGCGCTCGCCGTCGATCGCAACGGGGATCCCGCCCTCGAAGCCCGATGACGATCTCGACCGCCGGCAGGGGCGTCGACGGGGTCCACCGTCCAGGCGAAGGCGTCGGCAGGCGGGGCAACCCAGGGGTCCTCCAGGACCCCGGTCTCGCAGGAGCGGCCCCACATGTTGACGTCGATGGAGTACGGCGACGCCTTCGTGATCGGGATCTCGATGCCGCGCGCGACCGCGTAGTCGATCTCCTGGTCGCGCGAGAGGCCCATACCCACCCGCAGCGGGGCGACGACCTCCAGCCCCGGGTCCAGGGCGTGCACGGCGACGTCGAAGCGCACCTGGTCGTTGCCCTTGCCGGTGCTGCCGTGGGCCACTGCGTCGGCGCCCTCCTTCTGGGCCACCTCGACGAGGAGCTGCGCGATCAGGGGTCGGGCGAGCGCCGTGGCGAGGGGGTAGGCCCCCTGGTACAGGGCGTTCGCCTGGAGCGCGGGCCAGCAGAAGTCGCGGACGAAGGTCTCCTTCGCGTCGACGACGTAGGCCCGGCTGGCGCCGGCCGAGAGCGCCCGCCGCTCGACGCCCTCGCGGAGCGAGCCGCCGCCGACGTCCACCGTGAGCGTCACGACCTCCGCGTCGTGCTGCTCGCGCAGCCAGGCGACGGCGACCGACGTGTCGAGGCCACCCGAGTAGGCGAGGACGACTTTCTTCATGGCTGGCGATGCCTCCGTGATGGGACTACGGGTAGGTGCTGGTGAGGTCGGTCCCGGGAAGGCCGGCGACCACCTGCTCGGCGAGAACGCCGAAGCGAGCCCGCCAGCGCTCGAGGGCCGGCTCGTCGGCGAAGAGGACCAGGAGGGTGTTGTCGCCCGCGAGCGTGCCGACCTGGTCGTCCAGGCCGGATTCGTCGATGGCCTGGGCGATGGCGGACGCGGCGCCCGGACGGCTCACGAGGACCAGGCTCAGCCCGCTGCGGGCGATGCTGACGGGGTAGTCGGCGAGGATCCGCCGCAGGCGGGCCACGCCGGCGTCCGCCACGGCGACGCCGGACCCGGCGCCCGCGCCCGCCGCGCCGTTCGCGCCCGCGGGTCCGCCGGCGAGCGTGCGCGGGGTGACGTAGGCGTGATGGTCGCCGCGGGGGGCCTTGACCAGGCCCAGCTCCGCGACGTCGCGACTCACCGTGGCCTGCGTCACGGAGAACCCGCGCGCGCGGAGGATCCCGGCCAGCTCCTCCTGGCTGCCGACATCCTGCGTCGCCACAAGGTCGAGGATCGCCTGCCGCCGCGCGGCGCGGGTGGCGCCGCCGGCGCGGGTGGCGCCACCGGTCGGGCGGCGCGCCGGCGTCCGGGCGGGCGCGCCGGTCGTCCGGGCGGCCACGGCGTTCACGCGGCTCCCGCCGCCGCACCGCGCCCGGCGCTGATCCGGGTGCCGAACGTCCGGTCGTCGAGCGCGCGCGCCAGCGCGTCCGGGGCGGCGGCGTCGCAGATGACCGCCTCGGCGCCGGGCCCGGTGATCCCGGCGAGCGCGGACCGGACCTTGGGGACCATCCCGCCCGAGATCGTGCCGGCCGCGATGAGCGCCTCGGCCTCCGCGGCGCTGAGCGTGGTGATCTTCGCCCCGTCGACGTCCCGGATCCCGTCGACGTCGGTCATCAGGACGAGCTGGCGGGCGCCGAGTCCGGCGGCCAGTCCCGCCGCGGCGTCGTCGGCGTTCACGTTGCAGACGATCCCCGACTCGTCGCGGGCGAGCGGCGCGACGACGGGAACCTGGCCGCCGACGAGGACCGCGTCGAGCAGGTCGCGCTTGATCCCGACGACGTGGGCGACCAG
Source organism: uncultured Chloroflexia bacterium (assembly GCA_963810065.1). Taxonomy (GTDB): domain Bacteria; phylum Chloroflexota; class Limnocylindria; order Limnocylindrales; family CSP1-4; genus CTSoil-043. The sequence goes on from CAWELX010000007.1 coordinate 1,116,513, forward strand.
TCCCATCCCGGGAACGCGCTCGGCGATCAGCAGCCCGCCGTCCACGCCCGACAGGCCGACCGCGTCGACCCGCAGGTCGCGGAGCGCGGCGACGAGCTCGGAGTTGACGACGCCGCGCAGGACCGCCGCGGCGACCTCCAGGGCCTGCGCGTCGGTGACGCGCAGGCCGGCCTCGAAGCGGGTCGGGACGCCGAGCCGGTCGAGCCACTCCGTGATGCGCTTGCCGCCGCCGTGGACGATGAGCACGGGGCGCCGACGGGCAACGGCGGCGACCTCGGCCAGCACCTGCTGCTGGTCGGCGAGGGTCGTGCCGCCGAGCTTGAGGACGAGGATCTCGCTCACGTCGTGTACTCCGCGTTCTCGATCACGTACTGCTCGGAGAGGTCGCAGCCGAAGGCCTCGCCGGTTCCCGTTCCCACGCCGAGGTCGAGTCGGACGACGACCTCGGGAGCTTCCATGGCCGCCCGGACGGCCGCCCGCTCGAAGGCCACCGGCCCGCCCCCCGGACCGTCATAGACCAGGTGGCCGGCGATCGCGATCCGCAGCCGATCGGGATCGACGAAGGCCGGCGCGCCGGCCCGGGCACAGGCGTCGGCGTGGGCCAGGCCGGCCATCTCGAGGAGGCGGACCTCGCCCAGGCGCGCGTTCCCTGCCGCGCCGGCGATGCGGCCCCAGTTCGGGTCGCGCCCGTGGACGGCGGCCTTCACCAGGCTGCTGGAGATGACGGCGCGGGCAACGGCCCGCGCGTCGGCGTCATCGCGGGCGCCCGACACCTGGCAGGTGACCAGGGTCGAGGCCCCTTCGCCGTCGGCTGCCTGCTGGCGAGCCAGGGACCGCGCGACCGCCTCGATCGCGCTCCCCAGTCCCGCGGCCTCGGCGCTGCCGGGGAGGATCGGGACCGCGGCGGAGGTGCCGGATGCCAGCAGGAAGACCGTGTCGTTGGTGCTCGTGTCGCCGTCCACGGAGAGCTGGTTCCAGGTTCGCACCGTGGCCTGCCGCAGCAGGTCGTGCAGCGTCGACGGGCTGACAACCGCGTCGGTCAGGACGACGGCCAGCATCGTCGCCATGCGCGGGTGGATCATCCCGACCCCCTTGGCGACGCCGGACACGGTCACCTCGACCGGGGACCCGTCCGGGCCGGCGACGCTCACGAATGCGCTGGCGACCTTGGCCACCGAGTCCGTCGTGCGAAGCGCCTCCGCGACCGCCTGGAGGCCGGCGTCCGTGCTGGCGAGGCCGACGGCGGCCAGGTTGACGATCCCGACGGCCACCTTGTCCACGGGGAGGCGTGTCCCGATGACCCCTGTCGAGAGGCTGAGCACGCCCAGCGGATCGACGCCGAACTGGATCGCGACCGCGTGGGCGATCGCGACCTGATCGGTCAGCCCGTCCAGTCCGGTCGCCGCGTTTGCGCAGCCGCTCGTGGCGACGATCGCCTGGGCGCGTCCGTAGTGCTCCGTGGCGCCGCCCCGGCCCTCGGGACGGGTGATCGCCAGGTTCGTCCGGGACGCCTGGACCGGGGCCGCGGCGACCTGGTTCGTGGTGAAGACGGCCGCGGCCGACGCCGGCGGGCCGACGACCTTGATCACGGCCAGGTCCGGGCGGCCGCTCGCCTTGATGCCGGCCGTCGTGGCGCCGGCGGCGAAGCCCGCGGGCAGGGTGGCGGCCGGGACGACCTCGGGCAGCGCGGAGGGCAGGGGCGCCAGGAGGTCGCGGAGCGTCGCCGGGGACTCGTTCGTCATCGTGGGCTCACCGTCACGGCGCCAGCGGCAGCTGTTCGAGGCCGGCGGCCTCGGGCAGCCCGTGAACGACGTTGAAGGCCTGGACGGCCTGGCCGGCAGCGCCCTTGACGAGGTTGTCGATCACGCCGATCGCGAGGATCCGGCCAGTCCGCTCGTCGGCCCGCACGTGGACCCGGCAGCTGTTGCTGCCGAGGACGTGCTTGGTCGCCGGCGGCTGGGTCACCACGTGGACGAAGGCCTCGCCGGCGTACGCCTCGGCATACATGGCGTCCAGCTCGCGCTGGGTGACCGGGCGGGTCGGCCGCACGTGGCAGGCGGACAGGATGCCCCTCGTCATCGGCACGAGGTGGGGGAGGAAGTCGACCCCGCGCGCACCCGGGTTGGCGGTCGCCCCGCCGCCGGCCGGCGCTCCGCCCCCGGCGGCGCCCTCGGCCGTCGCCCCGAGGCCCGCCAGCTCCTGCTCGATCTCGGCCACGTGGCGGTGGCCGCCGATGCCGTAGGCCTTCACGCTCTCGTTGACCTCGCCGAACATGAGGTCCTGCTTCGGCTCGCGGCCGGCGCCCGAGACGCCCGACTTGGCGTCCACGACCAGGTCGCCGATCAGGCCCGCCCGGGCGAGGGGAGCGAGCGCCAGGATGGTCGCGGTGGGGTAGCAGCCAGGTGCGCCGACGATCGCCGTCGGGGCGTTGCGGAGGGCCGCCAGCGCGGCCCGGTGGAGCTCCGGCAGGCCGAAGACGGCGTGGACAAGCAGATCCGGCCGCGGATGCTCGAAGCCGTACCAGCGGGGATAGTCGGCGGGGTCCCGCAGCCGGAAGTCGGGACCCAGGTCGATGATCGCGGCGCCGGTCGCGGCGAGCTCCGGGACGATCTCGGCGGCGGCCCCGTGGGGCAGCGCCAGGAAGACGGCGTCGGCGTCGGGAACCGTGGCGTCGACATGGAGCCCCGTCCGGTCGAGGTGGATGTGGGTGCCGCCGATCGGCTCCCGGCTGCGCCCGCGCCCCACGAGCCCCACGATCTCGACGTTCGGGTGGCGCGTCAGCAGGCGGACCAGCTCCGCGCCGACGTAGCCGGTCGCGCCGACGATCGCCACGCGGATCCGCGCTCCGGGTGCATCGCCCCGGGGCCCGCGCGGGAGCGGCACCGCCCGGCGCTCCGACGCGACCAGGACCGGGTCCCCCGTCCTGGCGCTCACGGGCGCACGACCGCCGCCACCGCGGGGGCGGCGGAGATCGGACCGCTCGCGGGCGGCCATGCAGGCGCGGGGTGGTCGGGCCGGTGGTGCCGGATCGCCGGGTTGTTCATGCCACGCATGACTATACATCGCCAACGCATAGTCATGCAACCAGAAGACCCTGGAGGGTGTCCCGGGCGGCCTCGTGAGGGCGACCATCGGCGTTGGCACGGGGCCCGACCCGGGTCAGGCGGCTCGACAAGGCCGGCCCCCGGATCGCGCCACTCCGGTCGGATCCCGGGATCGTGTCAGTCGTCGAGCGCTGGAGCCGCGACCCCCGGACCAGGCGCCGGTGCGGTCCCCGTCGGTGTCTCGAACTGCTCATGGTAGAGGCGGGCGTACAGGCCCCCGGCCGCCAGCAGCTCGTCGTGGCGGCCCCGCTCGACGATCCGGCCCCGCTCGTACACCAGGATCTGGTCGGCGCGCAGGATCGTCGAGAGACGGTGCGCGATCGCGATCGTCGTGCGACCCTCCATCAGCCGCTCCAGGGCCACCTGGATCAGCCGCTCGGAGACCGTGTCCAGCGCCGAGGTCGCCTCGTCGAGGATCAGGATCCGGGGATCCTTCAGGAGCACCCGGGCGATGGCGATCCGTTGCTTCTCGCCGCCCGACAGCTTGTAGCCGCGCTCGCCGACGATCGTCTCGTAGCCCTCGGGGAGCTCCAGGACACGCTCGTGGATCGCGGCCGCCCGCGCCGCGGCCTCCAGCTCGTCCTCCGTCGCCTCCGGTCGCGCGTAGAGCAGGTTGGAGCGGATGGAGGCGTGGAACAGGTAGGTCTCCTGGGTGACGACGCCGATGGTGCTGCCCAGGGATGCCAGGGCGATCCGGCGGACGTCGATCCCGTCGATCTCGACGGCGCCGCTGTCGACGTCGTAGAGCCGGGGGATGAGATACGTCGTCGTCGTCTTGCCCGAGCCGGACGGCCCGACGAGCGCGACCAGCTGGCCCGGCTCGGCCTGGAAGTCGATCTCCTCGAGCGCGAAGGGCAGGGGAGGGGATGGCGGGGCGGGGAGGGCGGAGTCGCGGGCCGCGCAGCGGGGTCCGCGGCGCCGCGTCGGCGGCGCCGTCGGCGGTCGGCGTCCCGCCGAGGACCGACGCCAGCGCCTCCCCGGCGATCGGGACGACGACCGCGTCGGCCATGGCTTCGTCGAGCGTCACCAGCTCGTCGGACACGGAGCGGCTTCCGTCGATCCCGGCGCCCGCGCCCGGCGTCGCCGTCTCGTGCTGATGCCCGCCCCCCGCGGCGCGTTCGAGCGCCTGCGCCGACGGGACGGGCGCCGTCGGGTAGCGGAACCAGACCCGGTGGAGGCGGACGCGGCCCCGGACGCTCGCGGGCTCCAGGGAGACCGCGTCGGGCGCGTCCACGATCTCGGGGTCGAGGTCCAGGTACTCGAAGATGCGGTCGAACAGGGCGAGCGACGCCGTGAGCTCCACCTGCACGTTCAAGAGCTGGCCCATCGGGAAGAACAGGCGGCTCTGGAGCGTGGTGAAGGCGACGATGTCGCCGGCCGTCGGCGCCGACGGGTCCCCGTTCATCGCGAGGGCCGCGGCCAGCCAGTACACGAAGGCCGGGATGATGCTGAAGATCGTGCCGATCACCATGAAGAACCAGCGCCCGATCATCGCCTGGCGCACCTGCAGCCGGGCAAGGCCGCGGTTGAGCTCGCGGAACCGCGCGGTCGCCGCGGCCTGCTGGCCGAAGGTCTTCGTCAGCAGGACGCCCGAGACGCTGAGCGTCTCCTGCGTGACCGAGGTCATGTCGGCGAGCGCGACCTGGGTCTCCGTCGAGACCGCGCGCCGTGCCCGCCCCACGCGCTGGGTGAGGAACAGGAAGAAGGGCAGCATCCCGAGCGACAGCAGCGTCAGCCGCCAGTCGATGAGGACCATGGCGATGACCGTCGAGGCGACCACCGCGACGTTGGAGGCGACGCTCGTGGCGGTGTCCGTCACGACCGCCTGCACGCCGCCGACGTCGTTCGCGAGGCGACTCTGGATCTCGCCCGTGCGCGTCTCGGTGAAGAAGCGCAGGGGGAGCCGCTGGAGATGGGCGTAGAGCGCGTTGCGGAGGTCCTGCATCACGCTCTGGCCGATGATGTTGTTGAGGTATGTCTGGCCGACGCCGATGAGCCCCGAGACGATCGGGACCACGATCATCAGGCCGATGTACAGGTAGAGGTTCTCGTAGTCCTTGCCGATGATCACCTGGTCGGTGAGCACCTTGAGCATGAGCGGGTTTACCAGCCCCAGGAGGCTGGTCGCCACGATCGCCACGACGACGATCGCGACCTGGAGCCGGTAGGGCCGGAAGAACGCGACGATCCGGAGCGCCGTGCGCCGGCGCCGCTCGGGCGGGATCGGGAGCGGCGCCTCGGCGCCGAAGGAGCCGCGTGCGAGCCGGCCCGCGCCTCCGCGACCTGTCACACCTCCGCCCGGGAAGCCGGCACGCGCGCGCTCACGACGACCGTGGAGCGGCGCGACGGGATCCCGCGCGTCAGCAGGTCGCCCACGGCCCCGAGGACGAACGCCGGCAGGCGGCGCCCCCAGGCGCGGGCGAGGTGGCCGACCGTCTGGATCTGCACGTCCTCGTACCCCGCGGCGACCAGCGTCGTCCGCAGGGTTGCCGGATCGTTGCAGATCCCGACCAGCGGGTGGGCATCGGCCGCGCTGGCCTTGACGAGCGGCTGGACCCGTCGCCGGAGCACGTCGGGCATGTTGAGGTAAGCGGCCACGAACGGATGGCGCCGGTTGACGGTCGTCAGGACCAGCGTCCCGCCCGGGCGCAGCCACTCATGGATGCTGGTGAAAGCGGCTGGCGGATCCGCGAAGTGCTCCACGGTGAACGAGCTGAGCACGACGTCGAAGGTGGCCGCCGGGAACGCCGTCGGGGTCGTGCACACATCGACGGTGGCGAACTCGTCGAGGTAGGGAAGTGCGCCGGGGGCCGGCTCGTGGATGTCGACCCCCACGAAGCGCAGGATCCTGGCCCGATACCAGGCCAGCGCGGAGTGGCGGCCGCAGCCCGCGTCGAGGACCACGACCTCCGGGCCGCGGCCTGTCGCAGTCCCGTGCTCGGCGCGTCGGTCGGCCTCGGCTCGCCCGATCGCGTTGTCGAGCGCGGCCCGCACGAGGTCGGCCACCGGCGGCACGATCCCCAGGCGCGCGAGCGTCGCCTCGCGCCGCTCGCGCGCGGCCCGATCGCTCACCCGGCCGTGGCCGGGACAGCCACCGCCGTCCCGTGCTCCTCGAGCCAGCGCTCGGCGTCGATCGCCGCGCGGCAGCCATCGCCCGCCGCCGTGACCGCCTGGCGGTAGCGATGGTCGTGGACGTCGCCGGCGATGAAGACCCCCTCGATCCGCGAGGAAGTCTCATGCTCGACGACGAGGTAGCCCTTGTCGTCCGTCTCCAGCCAGCTCTCGAAGGGGGCCGTGTTGGGCCGGTGGCCGATCGCGAGGAAGAACCCCTGCACCGGCAGGTCGGTGGTCTCCCCGGTGGCCACGCTGCGCAGGCGGGCGCCCGTCACGGACTCCTCGCCCAGGACCTCCTCGACGACGACACCCCGGTGGATCACGACCTGCGGGTGCGCGGCCGCCCGGGCCTGCATGATCTTGCTGGCCCGGAACTCGTCGCGGCGGTGGAGGAGGTGCACCTTCGACGCAAAGCGGGTCAGGTAGAGCGCCTCCTCGAAGGCCGTGTCGCCGCCCCCGACCACGGCGACTTCCTTGTCGCGGAAGAAGAAGCCGTCGCAGGTCGCGCAGGCGGACACGCCGCGTCCGCGGAGGCGCTCCTCCGAGGGGAGCCCCAGCCACAGCGCCGAGGCCCCGGTCGCCACGATGACCGCCTGGGCGCGGTACTCCACGCCGCCCGCCCACGCCCGGAAGGGTCGGGCCGAGAAGTCGACCCGGTCCGCCTCGACGTCGAAGAGGCGGGTCCCGAAGCGCTCGGCCTGTTCCCGGAAGCGGGCCATCAGCTCCGGGCCCTGGATCCCGTCCGGGAAGCCGGGGTAGTTCTCGACGTCGCTGGTGATCGTCAGCTGGCCGCCCGGCTGGTGACCCGCCAGCACGATCGGCTGCAGGTTCGCCCGCGCGGCATAGATGGCGGCCGTCAGGCCCGCCGGACCGGAGCCAAGGATCAGGACGCTCGTCTCGAGGGGTCCGTCGCCGGCGGCGACCGGGGCGACCAGGAGCGGCGCGGAGGCGCCGTCGGCGGCCGCGCCGAAGTCGATGGTGAAGCCGCCGAAGGGGGACGTGGGTTCGGGCATCGGGAGACGGTCTCGTGCTGGGGGTTCGGCCGCGGGCACGCGCGGAGCGGGTCCCTATCGTAGCACGCGCACTATACCCCCAGGGAGTATCGTGCGGCCGGCAGTCGGCGCCCCGCCTCAGGGGAACTCGACGAGGACACCCTCGGGGCCGGGCTCCGGGTGCGCCTCCTTGACCTCGCCCACCAGTCGCCCGAGGCGCTCGCGCACCGCGTCGAGCGTGCCGCCCGTCGCCGACGACACGAGGAGCCGTGGCGCCACCGGGGGGACGTCCGCCCCGAACGCCCGGGTGAAGATGCCGGGCCATGCCCTGCGGAAGGCGTCGACGTCGTCGACGAACCCCGGCCGGCCGGGTGCCCCGATCACGACGAACTCGTCGCCGCCATCGCGGATCGCGCGGGCCCACGAGATGTCGCCGAGGGCGCCCGCGAACGCGCGGAGGACCTCGTCACCACGCTGCTGGCCCGCCACGTTGTTGAACTCCTTGAACCCCGCCAGATCGCAGAACAGGATCGGCATGGTCGCCTCGCGGAGACCGGGCACGGCGCCCAGCACGCGCGCCATGTCCGAGAAGTAGGTGTACGTGGGGATCCGCGTCTTGCGGTCGCGATCCCACTTCTGGACTGCGGGCCAGGCGAAGCGCTCGTGGTACGGCCGGTCCGCGCGCTCCAGCCAGGCCAGGACCGCGGAGGTCAGCCAGGGCACCTCGGGGTCCAGGGCGCGCCACCAGCCGGCGGGCTCCTGGAGCCGGGAGAGGTACGTCGCCGTGGGGGCCGGGTCGAAGTCGGGGTCAAGGCGGCTCATCACTTCGGCGGCGGCGAGGGTGGTGAGGACGTCGGGCGGTTGGCCGGGATCCGCCCAGCTCCCGTTCTCGTGGCGCTTCTTCGCGACGAAGTCGACGATCCCCGGGACCAGCGACGGGTACAGGCCCAGCGTCCACAGGCCCAGCGCCAGCTGTGCGCTGGCCGAGACGAGGGGCACGCCGTCGAACGGAGCCGTGTTCCCGCACACGACGCCGGCCACGCGCGTCGCCATCGTCGCGTACCGGGTGGCCGTCGCGACGAGCAGCGAGTGCACCTGCGGCATCGCGAAGGGTCGGTCCGTGGCGAGCCACAGCCCGAAGGTGTCGCGCCAGGGATCCGAGCCCAGGATCCACCAGGCCATCTCGGTCTCGATCGCGGGCATCGCCTCGCGGCGGATGTGGCCCGCCGTGTCGGCGACGGCCGGTCCCCCGGTCGCCTCCAGCCGGGCCAGCAGCTCCAGCGTGTCCACGATGGCGATCGGGTCGCGCAGCCGCTCGAGATAGGCAGTCAGGTCCTCACCCATCAGCCGTGACTCGCCGGGTCGCCACGAGATGCGCGGCCGGCGTCCCCGGCGGGCGTAGGCGTGCGATTCCGCGGGATCCCGGTGCCACGGGTACGGCCCGGCCGACGGTGACTGGGCGCCCATGCGGCGCCGAAGGTCGGCCAGGATCGCCGTGGCGGCAGGACCCTGGAGCTGGTCACCAGCCCCCAGGAGGACACTCGCCGCGAGGCCGTCTTCCAGGTCCAGGGCGTCGAGGAGCCCCTTGAGCGCTGCCCGGGCGCGTTCCACGGCCACGGCCGGGTCGTCCTGTCCCTCGGCGTACTCCAGCGGATCGATCGCCGGCGGCGGGGCCTCCGCTTCGGAGCGCGATCGCTTCGCCCCGGTCCTTCGGCCGGCCTCCGCGGCGCCCGGAAGCTCCGGGATGGCCTGGGCCTGGGGGTCCCACGGAGGTCGAGCGGCGAAGCCCTTCAGCATGCGGGCAGCCTGCGCCCGGACCGGCACTCCCACCAGAGACCCGGTCGTACGGGGTTCGTCCGGGTCGCGCCGTGTGCCGGCCGGAAGCGCCGGCCGGGGACGACCCGGGTCCTAGGACCCGCCGGGGTCGTGCGTCAGATCCCGTGAACGAGCTCGACCAGGCGGGCGGCCGCGGTGTCGGTGCCCGGGTCCTCGATGTTCTGGATCCCGACGATCACCTGCTGTGCGCCCGCGTCCGCCAGGCCGGCAAAGCGCTCGGCCGCCGCGGCGGGCGTCTCCGTGCCCTGACCTCCACCGGAGGAGAGCCGGGTGCTCTGGAGCGAGGTGCGCTCGATCTCCTCGTATCGGCGCCCGACGGCATCGCAATGCTCGCGCAGGATCGCGTACTTCCGGCGCAGGATGTCGGGGCCGCCAAACACGTTGCTGGCGTCGGCATACCGGGCCACCAGGCGCAGCGTCTTCGTCTCGCCACCGCCGCCGATCATGATCGGCACGCGCGGCCGGCTGATCGACTGGGGTGAGCTCAGGAGGCGCGTGGCCGTGTAGTGGGCCCCCTCGAAGCGCTCCTCGGTGCCGCGCTCGCCGGTCCACATGGCGTGGGCGATGCGGAGCGTCTCCTCCAGCATCTCGAAGCGGGTGCCCAGCGGCGGCATGGGGAAGCCGAGGGCGCTGCTCTCCTCCTGGTTCCAGGCGGCGCCGATCCCCAGCCAGGCACGGCCCCCGGAGAGGACGTCCAGGGTGGTGGCGGCCTTCACCCACAGCCCGGGCAGCCGGTAGTGGACGCCCCCGACCATCAGCCCCAGCCGGGCCCGCTGCGTGTGGGCGGCCAGGAAGCCCAGCGTGGTCCAGCCCTCCAGCATGGGGTCCTCGGCCGGCCCCAGGCCGCGGATCTGGAAGAAGTGGTCCATGACCCACAGGGAATCGAAGCCGGCTTCGTCGGCGCCGCGGGCGACGCGGGCGAGCGTCGGTCCGATGGACGGGGTGCCGCCCGCGTAGTTGAAGCGGTTGAGCTGGAGGCCGATCTTCACGTGGGCAGGCTCCTGGGAACGGGATGAGCTCGGGAGGAAGGGAGCGTACACCGGGCCTGCCCGCCGGATCCACGAACCGAGCGGCGCCGGCCCGCCGCTCGGAGCCGCCGGCCCGGCCGCCGGCCCGACATCCCGCCCGGGCCGCCTGCCGCCCAGCGGCCTGCCGCCCGGCGGCCACCGCCCGCGCCCCTCGTCAGCGGAAAAGGTCGGTCTCCGGGGGCATCAGGACGTCGCCGCGGATGGAGCCGTCGCCGGGGGGAGGAGAGGCGCCGCGGACGAGCGCCACCGGCCGGCGGGCGGCCTTGCCGAGGACCAGCTCCGCGGCGGAGGCGATCTCGTCGGCCACCGCGCGGACGGTGGCAGCCATCACGCGCCCGTCCGCGTCCCGGGTGCCGCGCAGGTCCTCGAGGGGCCGGAAGCCGGCGACCCCGAGGGCGAGATCGGTGATCCCGAAGCGCCACGGCCGGCCCAGGCTGTCCGAGACCACGACGCCCGGCGCAGTCCCGAAGCGCGCCGCCAGCCCGTCGCGGATCCGCCGCGCGGAGGCGTCGGAATCGGCCGGCAGGAGGAGCACCACGTTGCCGCCCCCAGGGCCCACGTTGCTGGCGTCCACGCCCGCGTTGGCCAGGACGAAGCCGTGACGGGTCTCGGCGATGATCACCCCGTTGGCCATCCGGACGACGCGCACCGCCTCGCGCAGCACGACCTCCACCTGGCGGGCGTCGCGCTGCCAGCGGGAAGCGAACGCGATCGCTTCCGGGCGCGGCTCCACGCTGGCCAGGTCGACCCTGGCGCCCTCGGCCTTCGACACGACCTTCTGGGTCACGACCACCACGTCGTCGGCACGCAGGGGCAGGGCGCCCGGCGTCGCGGCGAGCGCGTTGCCGATGAGGCTCGCGAGGTCGTCGCCCGGGCGGACCTCGGGAAGCTGCGCGAGCGGCAGGACCAGCAGCGCATCGCCCGGGCGCGTCGGCTCCGGCGGGGCACCAGGATCGCCGGCCGCCGCAGCATGATCGGCGCCCTGCGCACCGGGATCATCGCCGGGCGCGTCGCGGTCGGCCCGCCCGTTGCCGCCGACCGGCGCGTTGCCACCGGCCGGCGCATCGCCGCCCACACGCCGGTCGCTGCTCGCGTCCGGGCCCTCGCCGGATGGCCCCGCCCGCAGGCTGCCGAGCCCGGCAGCCTCGGCGGCGAGCAGGTCGTCCGGCGTGTCGAGGTCCAGCGCCAGCGGCCCGCCGAGCTCCAGGTGCACCGCCCCCGCCGCCCGGGCCGCCGCCGCGTGGGCCGCGCGCGAGCCCTCGCCGAAGAGGAACGGGATGCTGCCCGGTGGGACGAGCAGGAGCACGTTCGTCCCGGTCCCTGCCCGGTCCGGAACGACGGCTACGAGTGCCCGCTCTGCTCCGCCCGGACTGTTCGGGGCGTCCAGCGCGGCGCCGGCGCTCACGACGAGGCGGGTCAGCTCCGCGACGCCCACCGCGGGAAGGTCGCCCGGGACGACCATGATGCCGTTCGCCCCGGCGGCCACGGCCCAGGCGCGGGCCTCGTCCAGCGCCTCGTTCAGGCCGTCGCCCGCCTGCGCCACTCCCACGGCCCCGTGGCGTTCCGCGAGCTCCAGGACCGCCGAGTCCGGCGAGACGACGACCACCGCGTCGACGCCCGGGGTGGCGGCCGCGGCTGCCACCGTGCGGACCAGGAGCCGCGCGACGAGAGACCGGCGCTCCTCCGCGTCGAGGACCTCGCCGAGGCGTGCCTTTGCGCCCTCGAGGCTCCGGACGGGCACGAGGGCGGCGAGTCGGGCGAGGCGCGGCGGCTGGTCGGACACGGGTCGATCGTAGACGAGGTCGCGCTCGGGTACCGTACGTGTCGGAATGACGACCGATCCGGCGCGCCGGCTCCCTTCGCTCACGTTTCTCGGCCACGCCACGATGCTGATCGAGATCGCGGGGACGCGCATCCTCACCGACCCCCTCGTCTTCGAGCGCCTGCTGATCCTGCGGCGCGTCGGGAGCCGCCTGGACCCCGCGCTGCACCGCGACCTCGACGCGGTGCTGATCTCGCATCTCCATGTCGACCACCTCCACATCCGGTCGTTGGTGCAGATCGGCCGCGAGACGCGGGTGATCATGCCGGCCGGGGGCGAGCGCCTCCTGCGCGACCAGGGGTTCACCCGGGTGGAGGGCGTTCGCCCGGGCGACACGGTCGCCGTCGGCCCGGTGCGGGTGACGGCGACCTTCGCCGAGCACGACGGCAAGCGGCCGCCGCTGGGCCCCGTGGCCCCGGCTCTCGGCTTCGTCCTGGAGGAGGGGACCACGAGGGTCTACTTCGCGGGCGACACGGATGTCTTCCCGGCGATGGCCGAGCTGGCCCCGGACCTGGACGTGGCGATGCTCCCCGTGTGGGGCTGGGGGCCACGCCTGGGGCGCGGCCACATGAACCCCCGGCGCGCCGCCGAGGCGCTGCGGCTGCTGGCCCCGCGCTACGCCATCCCGATCCACTGGGGAACCCTGTGGCCGTTCGGAATGGGCCGGGTGGTCCCCGGGCGGCTGACGGACCCGCCCCGCGAGTTCGCCCGCTTCGCTCGCCGCTACGCCCCGGGCGTCCGGGTGCTCCTGACTCCGCCGGGGGAGCCCGTCTCCTTCGATCCGGACGGCCCGGATCCCGGCGTCAGGACGCTGCGCGCAAAGCCGCCCCGAGCGCCGCGACTGCCAGCGCTGCCCGGGACGCATCGTCGGTCATGACCGTGGGGCCCACGACGGGCTGGATCCCGAGGGCCGCGATCGCCGGAGCCTCGGCCGCGTCGACCTCGTCGATGAGCAGGGCGTCGACCAGCCCCGCGTAGAGCCGGGCGATCCCGGTCGCGCTCGCCTCCCCGCCGAGCGACGCGGCCATCCGGTCCGCGGGCCCCTTCAGGGCTCGTCCGCCGACCAGGGGTGAGACCGCCGCCACGCGCACGCCACGCGACCGGGCGCCGTCGACCAGCTCCCGCAGGCCCGGCACGGCGAGGATCGGGCCGATCGACACGAACGGGTTGGACGGGCAGACCACGATCGCCTCGGCCGCATCCAGGGCAGCTGCCACCTCTGGCGTCGGGAAGGCATCCTGGATCCCGCCGAATGCGACCTCCAGGACGTCGGGCGCCTGGTGCAGCCGCACGAAGTAGTCCTGGAAGGGGAGCCAGCCGTCCGGCGTCCGGACCCGCGTGCGCACCGGAGCGTCGGTCATCGGCAGGATCGGCGTCGCGACGCCAAGCGTGCGCTGGATCCCGAGGTTGACCTCCGTGAGCCGGGCGCCCTCGCGCAGGCGGCGCGTCCGGTGGACATGGACCGCCAGGTCGCGATCGCCCAGGCGGAACCAGGCGGGCTCCCCGAGGCGGGCCAGCATGTCGGCCGCCGACCAGGTCTCGCCGGCGAGGCCCCAGCCCCGCTCGCGGTCGGCGAGGCCGGCCAGCGTGTACAGGACGGTGTCGTGGTCGGGGCACACGAGGAGGCCGTGGAACGCCTCGTCGTCGGCGGTGTTGACGACGACGCTGAGATCCCCGGTCGCGAGCACCTGCTGCAACCCGTGGGCCAGCTTGGCCCCTCCGACCCCGCCGGCGAGCGCGACGACGCGCGGCACCGTCGGCATTCAGCCCGCGAGCGCCGCCCGGACCTCGCCGATCCGGGCGATCGTCTCGGGGTCGTGGGGCGCGGGCAGGCGGACGATGATCGTGGCGAAGCCCAGGTCCACGTACGGGCGGATCGCGGCGGCGACCGCCTCCGGCGGGCCCAGGAGGGTCGGGACGGGACCGGCGTCGGGCGCCCCGTTGTGCTCGCAGAGAGCCCGGAAGGCGCGGGCGGCGTCGGCCGGGTCGTCCCGCAGGACCATCGGGAAGCTGACCGTGCGCTCGATGGTCGCGGGGTCGCGCCCCACGGCCGCGCAGTGCTCGCGCAGGATCGCGTCCCGGGCGGCGACCTCCTCCAGCGTGCCGTTGGTGTTCCAGGCATCGGCCCGGCGGGCGACCGTGCGCAGGGTCTTCTTCGGGCCGCCCCCGCCCACCAGGATCGGCAGGTGCGCCTGCACCGGGAGCGGGCTGATCAGCGCGTCGTCGAAGCGGTAGAAGCGCCCGGCGTGGCTGAACCGCTCGCCGTCGAGCAGGCGGCGCATGACCTCGACGGCTTCGTCCAGGCGGTCCAGGCGTTCGCCGACGCTGGCCCCGAAGTCGATCCCGAAGGCCTCGTGCTCGCGGGCGAACCAGGCTCCGCCGATGCCCAGGACGGCGCGTCCGCCGGAGACGTGGTCCAGGGTGGCCGCCAGCTTCGCCGTGTGACCCGGGTTGCGGAAGGTGTTGGCGCCGACCATCAGCCCCACCCGGACCCGCGACGTCCGGGCGGCGACCGCGCCCATCGCCAGCCAGCCCTCGAAGATCGGCTGCTCCCACGGCCCGAAGATGGCGTGCACGTGGTCCCAGGTCCAGACCGAATCCCAGCCGGCCTCCTCGGCGGCCACGGCCGCCGCCAGGAACCCCGGCCAGTCGCTCGCCTGGCTCCAGAGCTGGGCGCCGAAGCGGACGTTGACCACGGACTCAGGCCTCCGGCTCGAGGATGAAGAGATCGCCCCAGTCCGCTCGCTCGGCCCTCCCGCCCATCGTTGCCTTCAGCTCGGCAAGGGCGGCCTCGCGCTCGTCGACGCCGACGAGTCGAGCCCGGCAGCGTCGCGTCGCGCCCTTCGACGTCAGGGTCGCCGCCGGGTTCGCCCGAAGGTTGGCGGTCCAGCCCCGCGGAGTCGTGCTACCGGCGCCGATGAGGATCGACCCGTCGTCGCGGGTCAGGAAGCCGACCGGCGTTCGGCGCGGCAGCCCGGTCTTCGCCCCGATCGTCCCGAGCAGCGCCACGCGGCCGGTCCGCGCGAGAATCCGGCCGCCGATGGCGTTGAACCCGCGGGCGACGGGGTTCATCCGGTCAGTCCACCCGGTGGTCATGCACGGCGAGGATCTCCACCCGGAAGGTGACCCGGTGCTGGGCCTGGAAGCGGGCGATCGCCGACGCCGCCTTGGCGGGCTCGTCGGCGTGGTAGCGCCGGGCGAGGTCGGCGATGTCGGCCTGGGCGACGGCCTGGTCGTCGATCATCTCCGCGACGCGCCCCATGAGCGCCACGAACGCGTAGGCACTCGCGGGCTCCGCGATCACCAGGGAGCAGCGCGGGTCGCGGCGGAGGTTGGCCGGCCAGCGACGGCCGTCGGCGCTGTTGATGGCGATCCACCCGTTCGCCTCGAGCCGATACCAGATGACCGCCTGGCGCGGCGCCCCGTCGTCGTCGAGGGTGGCGAGGGTGGCGAAGCGCAGCGGCGCGGCGACGAACGCGCGGATGTCGTCGGGGAGGGGAGAGGCCATGGAACGGATCGTACGGCACGCGCAGGCTGGCCGCGGGGCAGCGTATCCTCGAGCGGGCCCGGCGCCACGACCGGGAAGGACGGAGGCTTCCATGGAGCTCGAGGGACTGCACGTCGCGGTCCTCGCCGGCGATGGCGTCGAGGACCTCGAGTACTGGGTGACGGTGATGCGGCTCCGCGAGGCGGGCGCGCGCGTGACGTCGGCGGGCCTCGCGGCGGCCACCGTGCGGGGCAAGAACGGCCTGGCGGTGCCCGTCGACATCGAGGCCGCGGGGCTGGACCCGGACGAGTACGACGGGCTCGTGATCCCCGGCGGCTGGATGCCCGACAAGCTGCGTCGGTACCGGCCGGTCATCGACTTCGTCAAGGCCATCCACGGGGCGCACAAGCCGATCGGGATCATCTGCCACGGCGGGCTGATCGCGATCTCCGCCGGGATCGTCGCCGGAGGGCGGGCGACGGGCTCGCTTGGCATCCGCGACGACCTCGTCAATGCCGGCGCCACCTGGGTCGATGAAGCCGCGTTCCGCGAGGGCAACCTGGTGTGGGGGCGGGTCGTGGAGGACATCCCGGCCTTCTGCCGGGAGCTGGTCGCCGCGCTGGCACAGCATCGGGCCCAGAAGCAGGGCTGATACCCGCGGGCCGCCAGGGGCCGGTGCCCGCCCGTACGTCCGCGTCCGCCCGGACCTGCGAGCGCTAGCCCGGCCCTGCGAGCGCTAGCCCGCCAGCGTCATCGCCCGGTCCGGCCGGAGGAGGAACGGCGGCAGGAAGGCGGCGAGATTGGAGAACGGCAGGACGTCCGGGTGCAGGGCGATCCCGAGCTCGCGGGCCATGAAGTCGCGACGTGCCTGGATGCGCCGCCAGGCGTCGGGGTAGCGGTCGGCAATGGCTGCGCGGAGCGATCCATCGGCAAGGGCGATGCCGTCCTCGATGTTCGTCGTGAAGTACTGGGTGCCGGTCGCCGGGATGATGTCCACCTGAAGCGCCATCCCCGAGGCCAGCTCGATTGTGGAGCCCGGTGCCACGGGCGAGTTGACCCACTCGTCGAGGTGAATCTGGTGGCCCGGGTTGAGGAAGATGCCGAAGAACGGGTCGCCCAGGCGGCGATCGATGATCGCCTGCAGCGCACCCCCGGTCTGGCCGATCCGGAGAGCCTCGTACCACTCCGCGACCGCCTCGAAGTACGGCCTGACCAGGCGCTCCACGTAGTCGCGGATGCCGACGGGGAGCTCCGCCGCGTCCTCCACGACGAACCCGGCCCGGCAGTTGAGCGCGCCCCAGATCCCGAACGCCGTCGTGAACGCGGTCACCGCGCTCGATCGGCCGCTCGCCGGGGCTCAGCAGTCCAAGCGACGCGCGCGGCCCGGCGGACAGCATCAGGTGGCAGGAGAGCGGCATGCCGTTCCAGTCGAGAAGCCGGACAGCCTCGCGCTCGGTCATCCCCGGCCGCAGCCCGGCGAGCAGGCGTCGCACCCCATCCGAGGTGTGGCAGGCGGCATGCTCGAACACCGCAAGCTGGTCGACGTCGTTGATGACCCGCAGCCCGTCCCGGGCATCGATCAGGAGGTCGTTCGCGTTCTCGACCAGGCCCGTCGCGCCCGGCGAGCGTCCGGAGCTCGTCCGCGATGTAGGCGGGGATCTCGAGCCGCGCGCGATCCGCAAACGTCTTCCAGCCGATGACACCGACGCGCCGGCCCCGCAAGATCCCCTCGTCCGCCAGGATCTCCGCCAGCGGCCGTGAGCGGTCCCGGGGCTGCGCAGGCAGGCTGAAGTCCTGGAAGAGGTGGCGTCGCATCGGCAGCGGTGCCGCCCCGGCCATGCCGTGGCACTCGTTGCCGACGAGCAGCGCCGGCGGATCGTCGGGCCCGAGGACGAGCATGGCCTCCTCGAACCGCGGGTCGAAGCCGGTGAGGAACGCGAGGTTGGCGCTGTGCTCCCGATCCGCGTAGACGACGACGCGGTCGTAGCCCCGCGCCTCAGCGCGCTCCCGGAGCGCGGCCGTCCGCTCGGCATACCGGGTGGCGGAGATTTCCGGCCGCGCCCCGGGCATCCCGAAGTCCGGAAGGTCAATCGTCGCCAGGCGCGCAGGAGCCATCGCCGTCAGGGCTGGCCCTGGGCTGGATCCCAGGGTTGAGCCGCGCCGGCCCCCCGCTCCAGCGTCACGAACTGGTTCGCGTCGACGCCGATCCACGGTCCCACCTCACCGTCCGGCCAGGCCACACGGACGTCGGCCTTCGAGGCCGGTCCCAGCCCGAAGTGCGTCCAGCCGAGCTGCCCACCGATGTGCCCGCCGCCGACCGCCAGCTCGCGGCGCAGCGTCAGGTCGCCGACCCGCACCTCGAGCAGCGCCCCGATCGCGTCGCGGTTGGGACCCGGCTGGAAGAGCCGGATGCCCAGCCAGTGTCCCATCGCGCCCGGGCTGGATGGCGTTCCGTCACCGACGTTCCGCCACAGTCGCACCGGTGCGTCGAGGTTGACCTCGACGAGGTCCAGGAGGCCGTCCACGTTGAAGTCGGCGAGCGCCGCGCCCCGTCCCCGGTCGAAGTTGACGATGCCGGCCTGTGCCGCGCCCTGGGTGAAGGTGCCGTCGGCCTGGCCGAGGAACAGGTCGCTCGGGTCCCTGGCCGCGTAGTCGGGCATCTTGCTGACGTTGCCCTTGGACACGAACAGGTCGATGAACCCGTCGTTGTTGACGTCCTGGAACTCGGGGTGCCACGCCGTCGACGGCAGCGGGTCGCCGCCGGCAGCGGGTCGCGTGGCGATGACGCCGCGCTTGATGGCGATGTCGCGGTACGTTGGCTGGGCCGGCCCGGAGAGCAGCGTCTGGAGCGTGTTGTCGGACCCTGGCTCGTCAGGTAGTAATCGGGGTAGCCGTCACCCGTCACGTCGTAGCTTCGCGATCCCCATCCCCCAGAGCTGGAGCTGGACCCACCCATCATCGGCGGTGTAGAGGCGCGGTGGCTCACCGTCGGCGACACCGCCACAGCTGCTCCTGGCCGTTCGCGGCGTCGTAGTACTGGCGGTCGTTGCTGACCCGGAGGTCGCGCCGTCCCGATCGATCCCAGTCGCTGAAGAGCATCGACAAGCGCGCAGTAGCCGGGCGCGAGCGGGATCACGCCCGCGTAGCCCGACGCCGGAGGCATCCGGCCGGAAGAGCTGGTTGTCGGGGCAGGCATACGTGGCATTCCCCGCTGCATCCAGCCCCACGTAGTTGCCGAAGGCCAGCGTCGGGCAGCGTCGCCGCGCTCTCCCACGTCGCACTGAACGCGGTCGGCCAGGTCGCGGGCGGCGGAGAACGACCATGCCTCGTTCGCCTCCTCGAAGCGGCAGTCGCCCAGGCCGCGCAGGAGGACTGGCCCGCCCACGCGCAAGACGGCCAGGTCGACGTGGCCGTCGCCGTCGATGTCGAGCGGGTACGCGCCCATCACGTCCCGCTCGCTCGTCGCCGCGTCCTGGACCTGGACGAACGCCAGGCTCCCGCCAGGTTGGCTCCGGTTCCGGTAGAGGGCCGCGGGGTTGGCGCCACCCGCGATGAACAGGTCAGGCAGGCCGTTGTCGTCGCAGTCGAGGACCGCGACGCCGCCCCCGATCGTCGCCGTGTCGCTGTCGCCATACGTGTGGACGACGCCCGATGTCGCGGTCTCGTCGACGAACGCGGGCGGGCCAAGGGCGACCGAAGGCGTGGCCGAGGGCCTCAGCAGCAGGTACGCGCCGGCAGACCCGGCCACGATCATCGCGAGGCCGACCACGATCACGATCGGCACCAGCGACCGGCGGTTCACGCGCTCACCAACCCTCGTCGCCCGGAGCGCGGCAGGGCGGGCCGATCACTGCTGGACCGCGCCGTCGTAGTAGTGCTGTGCCGTCTTCCACGCGGCCTTGCCGCACTGGGACCCGATCTCCCGACCAACGAGGTCGTCGGCGGCCACGTGGATCCCTCCCCACAGCCGGGAGCGGCCTGCCTGGTCGGACGCATCGTCGTACGTCGCCCACTCCAGTCGGATGTCCGTCGTCGGGCCCTTCTCGAACTTGAGGGCGCCCGCCTTGATCGTGTAACCGCTCACGCCACCAGGGAAGTATTCGCTCCCCGTGAAGCTGGTGAGCACCTCGGCCGCGGCCCGGCTGAACGTGCTGTGGCCGGAGATGTAGCCCTGGAAGGCGGGCGTCACGAACGTCGGCATCTGGTACGGCAGCCAGTCGACGGCGACGGATCCAGGTCACCCCGGCCGCGTCGGTCTTGGGATCGGCCGGGGTGCCCGCCCATGCGCGGATCGCGATCTCGCCGACGTGCGCCGCGAGCGCGGCATGGCGCTGACCGGACGCGCTCGATTCCTTCGTGATCACCTCGATCAGGCCGGGGACCAGCGGCAAGCCTTCCTTGTTGTACGAAGCCAGGGTCGGGTCGCTCGACTGGCCCAGCCCGCCCATGTAGCGGATCATCGAGATCGGCCGCTCGCCGTCGTAGTAGCCCTTGAGCCCCCACGCGGCGATGGCGGCATCGTGGACCGCGCCGTTCAGGGCCAGGTACAGCTTCACGTCCCACTGCAGGCGATCGACCGGATCACCCACACCACCGATGCGCAGGTCCGGGTCGAGCTCGTCGGAAACCAGGTTGGCCAGGACGTTCCAGTGGCCAGGTGGCGTCTCGGAATGCGGGCCGTCGGCCCAGAACTCGGCCATGACCCGACCGAAGTCGCCACGGAGCACGACGTCCGCCGGATACGGCTGGCCCGTGGCCGGGTTGACGGCGTGGCCCTGGCCGTCGTTCGTGCCCAGCGAGTTGGCGCCCTGTGCGCCGGGCGAGACGTCGATGGTGTCGCCGTCTGCGGGGTCGAGCTGGCTGCTGAGCTGGATGATCTCGACGACCTGGTCCTTGAAGGCCTGGTCGGTGGCCGGGTCGCCGAGCCGCGGCGGCGGGCCGGGGTCGATCGGCGTGCCGGGCCCCGTGTCGGCGGGCAGGGCGAACGACTTGACGTGACCCCAGTGCGGCCCGACGGCCTGTTGGACGCCGTTGGTCACGGCGATGCCATTCTGCGAGATCATGTGCTCGATCTGGAGCGGCTGCCAGTGGTTCGGATCGGTCATCGTCGTCCCCGACTTGTTCACCACCAGCGGCGGGTTGACCGGCGTGTAGTCGGTCGCGGCGTAGCCACCCGCTTCGTTCGACCCGTCGGCCTTGCCGTACGCGATCACGGCCGCCGCGATCCGATTGCCGACCGCCGCCGGGGAGTCGCCTTCGGCGCTCGTCACGTCCACCGGGTAGCACAGCGCATCCATCACATCGGCGAACGCCGACAGCGACTCGGCACCTCCGACGGATTTGATGTAGCGCTCGCTGAGCACGCGGTAGGCCGCGTAGCTGATCGCCTCGTCGCGGGCCGCCTCGATGTCGCCGCCGGTGTGCTTCTCCGTGATGAGGTATCCGCGCGCGACCGGGTCGTAGGCAGCCCAGGCGTCCCACATCGCGACCGAGGTGTGGAACAGGTTTCGGGCGTGGAGCGGCGGGTTGGGCAGCGCCCGCCGGATTGCGTCGAGCAGCGTCTCATCCCAGCGGCGCGCGACCGACCACTCGGGGTGATTGGCCGCTGGAGGGCAGGCGGCGGTCGGCGACCACGGCCGGGCCACAAGGAGGGCACCTCCCAGGACGGCGACCGCGGCAACGGCCATCGCCGCCAGCACGACGTGCCGCCGCGACCGGCGCGGCGGCACGACCGGGGACATCCCCTCGGGCGCCGCCGCTGCCGCTCCCGCCTCCTCGGTGCCCGTCGTGTTCATGGCTTCTCCTCATCGACCGGCTCGCCGGTCGAGCCGGGGCGTCGCCGGACGGCGTTCGGGCTGGGCGTGTCCGGCCGGGATACCGACTGCAGCCCGGGGGCCGACCAGATGGTACGCCGACTTCGAGTCGCGTCCATCGCGCTGGTGCGCTACGTCGTCGACGACGCAGCGAAGAGGCGCTCGATCACGCGCAGGTTGGCCACCGCGTCCTCCGGCGGTGTCGGGAGCGGCGCCCCGTCAAGGACGGCGTCGGCGAACCGGTCGGCTTCGACCGCGTACGGGTCTGCCACCGCGAACGTGAGCGTCTCCGTGGCCGGGGCCACCGGCGGGTCGCCGCCGGCCGTCACGTAGACGTGGGTCGGCCGGTCGGGAGGGATGTTGAAGGGGATCGGGATCGTGATTCGCCCCTCGGTGCCGTAGACGTCGACCCGCTGGTCGGGCTCCGCCCGGGTTGAGCAGGTGAAGGTGGCGATGCCGGCATCGAACGCCAGGATCCCGCTCGTGAGCACGTCGACGCCGCTGGCCGGGTCGCGCACGATGGCGCCCGTCACCCGCCCGGGCTCCGCGCCGAAGAGCATCCGCGACAGGTTCACGCAGTAGCAGCCGATGTCGTACAGGGCGCCGCCGCCGAATGCCGCGGATGTTGCGGATGTTCGCGGCGTCGTCGTTGAAGTACGAGAACCAGCTGTCGACCGCGGTCAGCCGGCCGATCCGGCCGCCTGCCGACGAGCTCGCGCACGGCGACCCAGGAGGGGTGGAGCCGGTACATGAACGCCTCCATGAGCGAGGACGCCCTCGACCCGGCAGCTCTCGACCATCCGCTCGGCGTCGGCGGCGGTCATGGCGAGCGGCTTCTCGCACAGGACGTGCTTGCCGGCGCGGGCGGCGGCAATGGTCCATTCCGCGTGGAGGTGGTTCGGCAGCGGGATGTAGACGGCGTCGACGTCGGGGTCGGCCAGGAGCGCCTCGTACGAGCCGTGGACGCGCGGGATCCCGAGCCGCTGCGGCGACGGCCTGGCCCCGGTCCGCGTCCCGCGACGCGATGGCCACGACGTCGCCGCGCGTCGAGCGGCCGATCCCGGGGATGATCTTCTCCGTGGCGATGTAGGCCGTCGAGAGGACCCCCCAGCGAAGCGTGCGCATGTCGCCTCAGCCCCACGACGTCTCGGTCACCGGCCGCAGCGCCACCTCGAGGATCCGGTGGTTGCGCGGCCGGGTGAGCACGAACATGACGATCTCCGCGACGTCTTCCGCGTGCATCATGCCCGGCCAGCGCCGGCATCTCCGGGGTGCGACCGCGGCCCATCGCGAAGTCCGTTGCGACGCCACCCGGGCAGACGTTCGTGCAGCGGACACCCTGCTCGCGGAGCTCGTGGTCGAGGGCGCGCGTGAGGCCGACCTGGGCGAACTTGGAGGCGCAGTACGTTGCCTCGTTCGGGCAGGCCGCGCCGACCGGCCTCGCTGGCGATGGTGACGAGATCGGCGCGCGTCGCTCCGAAGGAGGTGGGGGAGCGCCGCCCGGACGGCGTACAGGGCGCCCTTGACGTTGACGTCGATCATCTCCTCGAGCTGGTCCGGCGGAAGCTCCAGGAACGGACCGTAGGCGCCGACGCCCGCGTTGACGACGAGGATGTCGAGGCCGCCCGAAGCGCTCGACGGTCGCGGCCACGAGCGCCTCGAGCGAGGCCGGGTCGCGGACGTCGGTGGGCATGCGCGACGGCGCCCGCGATCCCGAGGTCAGCAGCCGCTCCGCGAGGCCAGCCCGAGGCGCACGCCGGCCCCGTCCAGCGCGCGGGCGACGGCGGCCCCGATCCCTCGGCTCGCGCCGGTTACCAGTGCCACCCTGCCATCGAGCTGCTCCATGGTGTCCTCCTTCGCCGCTCTCGGCGATTCCGGCGCCACGTCGTGGACGCGGCGCTTGACAACGCCACCTCAGTGTACGAGTCTTGCCAAGGTTTGGAAGAGAGGAACACAAACTCGTGCCGTCAGCCGCAGACGACATCGGCCAGCGCAGCGAAACCGTGCGCCGTGCGAACCTGAGTGCGATCGTGCGCGCGCTCCACGACAGCGGCTCGCTCTCGCGCTCCGAGCTCGTCGCGCGGACCGGTCTCACGCGCAGCGCGATCCGCGAACTGATCGGCGAGCTCGCAGGCGCAGGTCTCGTCGTCGAGGAGAGGCCCGTCCGCCTCGGCACGCCGGGGCGGCCGTCTCCCCTCGTGCGCGTCGATCCGGAGGGCGCGCGTCGTGCTCGCCCTCGACGATCGCCGTCGACTCGCTCGCCGTCGCCCTCGTCGGGCTGGGGGGCGCCACGTTCGAGATCGCGCGGATCGACCGGCCTCGAGGCCACTCGTCCGTGGACGACGTGGTCGCCGACCTCGCGGGGCTGACGCGCCGCGTTCTTGGCGGCGAGACGGCGGGTCGACACGCTCGTCGGGATCGGGGTCGCGGTCGTCGGCGTGGTTCGGCGTGTCGACGGAGTCGTCGCGATGGCGCCGAACCTGGGCTGGATCGACGTGCCCCTGGGCAGGCGGCTTGCGGCCGCGCTTGCCACGCCCGTCCCGATCTCGGTGGCCAACGAGGCCGACCTCGGCGCGCTCGCGGAGCACCGGCGGGGTGCCGCGGTGGGCGTCGACGACGTCCTCTACGTCTCGGGGGAGGTCGGGGTCGGGGGCGGGATCATCGTCGACGGCCGCCCCATGACCGGCGTCGCCGGATACAGCGGCGAGGTCGGCCATATCCCGTTCGACCCGGATGGCAGGCCCTGTCGCTGCGGTCGATCGGCTGCTGGGAGACGCTAGTGGGAGAGGGCGCCCTGCTGCGCCTCGCCGGACGCCCCGATGGGGGCGGTCGATCGGCCGTCGACGCGGTGCTGCGCGATGCTGCCGCGGGCTCCGCAACGGCCCTGGCGGCGCTCGATCGCGTCGGCCGCTGGCTGGGCATCGGTCTCGCCGGTCTCGTCAACATCCTCAACCCGGGAATCGTCGTGCTGGGCGGGCTCTTCGGACGGGTCCACCCGTTCGTCGAGGCCACGGTGGCGCGCGAGATGGAACGCCGGGCGCTCCCGGCGCCCCGGGGCCTCGTGCGGGTGATTCCAGCGCGGCTCGGCATCGATGCCCCGCTGCTCGGCGCGGCCGAGCTTGCGCTCGAGCCGCTTCTCGCCGATCCCGCGACTCGGGTCGGGCCGCGGGATGGGCTCGCCGATGTGGCGAGCGCGTGACCATGCCGACCCTGCGCACCCGGTCGGATGCTCTCCCTCGACCGCGTTGCAGTTACAACATGGAGGCAGTTTGTGGAGGGTGGTAGCCTAACGTCCGGATCCGTGCCATCAATCGAAGGTCGGTCCACATCTGGAGGAGGTCCATCAGTGTTGTATCGCAAGGTTGGCGCGCTCGTGGCAGTGGCCGCGGTCGCGCTCGCGGCATGCGGAGGCGGAGCCTCGGCTTCCCCGGCGGCGTCCGCTGGGGCATCGGCAGCCGCCGCCACCGACTGCGTCGTCGGCGTCTCGTGGAACAACTTCCAGCAGCCGCGCTGGGCCGCGCACGACCAGCCGGGCATCAAGAACACCGTCGAGGCCGCCGGTGGCACGTACATCGACGCGGACGCGAACCTCAGCAATGAGCAGCAGCTGACCGACGTCGACACGCTCATCTCGAAGGGCGCGAAGGTCCTGATCCTGCTCGCCCAGGACAACAAGGCCATCCTGCCGGCGGTCCAGAAGGCCAAGGACGCGGGCATCCCGGTCATCGCGTATGACCGACTGATCGAGGATCCCAGCGCCCTCTACATCACCTTCGACAACGTCGCCGTCGGCAAGGCCGAGGCTGCGGCGATCCTCGCCAAGGTCCCGTCCGGCAACTACGTCCTGATCAAGGGCGACCCGGGCGACCCGAACGCGTCCACGTTCCTGCCGCAGGGCTGGGACGAGGCCGGCCTGAAGGCCGCGGTCGACTCCGGCAAGATCACCATCCTCAACGGTCCTGACGGGACGTTCACGGACGCCTGGAAGACCGAGAAGGCCCAGTCGAACATGGAAGCCATCATCGACAAGGCCGTCGCCGACGGCAACGAAGATCGATGCCATCCTCGCCGAGAACGACAGCACGGCGCTCGGCGTCGTGGCTGCCCTCACGGCCAAGAACTACGGCTTCCCGCCCCTCAGCGGCCAGGACGGCGATCCCGCCAACCTGAACAACGTCGCCCTGGGCAAGCAGTACGTCGACGTCTGGAAGAACGCGAACGAGCTCGGCAAGACCGCAGGCGCGGCCGCGCTCGAGCTGTGCAAGGGCACGGCCATGGCCAGCCTGAAGCTGCCCGACGGCCTGATCGATCCGACCGTCGCCCCGGCGGCCGGCCTGACGGCCACGCCGTTCACCACGCCCAACGGCACCGTCGGTCAGCTCGTTCATCCTGCAGCCGACCCCGCTCACCGCGGAGAACCTGCAGCTGGCGATCGACGGCGGTCAGATCACCAAGGAGGCCCTCTGCAAGGGTGTCGACGCCGCGACGGCGCCGCCCGCCTGCAAGTAGCGGTCACTCGACCGCAGAGCTAGCGATACACCTGCGCCCCCGGGATCTTCCAGGGGGCGCAGGCCGTTCCAGCCCAGGGCCAGGAGGGCCGTCGTGACGAACGTGGCCGACGCGACACCCGTATCCGGACAGGTTCAGCCTCCCGCCCGAAGGTCGTTACGCGGCCTCATCGCCCAGACGGAGATCGATCTCCGTCTCTTCGGCATGCTCGTCGCCCTCGGCGCGATCCTGCTCACCTTCAACATCCTGAGCGGCGGCAAGTTCTTCCAGCCGACCAACATGATCACGCTGGCGGTGCAGGCCTCCGGCGTCGCGATCATCGCGACCGGCATGGTCCTGGTCATCGTGTCGCGGAACATCGACCTGTCGGTCGGATCGCTGGTCGGCCTCATCGCCATGACCTACGCCCTGCTGATGACCGACTGGCTGCCGAACATCCTCGGGATGGGCGCCGATTTCCCGTTCCGCTGGGCTCATCGCCCTTGGCCTCGGCGTCGGGCTCGGGGCGCTCGTCGGCGCGCTCCAGGGGTTCATCATCGCCTACATCGGCGTGCCGTCGTTCATCGTCACGCTCGGCGGGCTGCTCTCGATCCGCGGCGTGGTCTGGTATCTCTCGAGCGGCGCAGCCGTGTCGGGCCTGGACCCGAGCTTCCAGCTCATCGGCGGCGGGGCCCAGGGATCGATCGGGGGCACCCTGACCTGGATCCTCGGCCTCGTCGGGCTGCCTCGCCATCGTCGCGCTCCTCATCAACGGCCGACGGCAGCGTCGGCGGTTCGACTTCCCGGTGCAGGCCGATGTGGGCGGAGGTCGCTGATCGGCGTGGTCGGCTGCGTCGCCGTGCTCGGCGTCGCCGCGTTCGCCAATGCGAACCTCTGGCCCGAGGGTCTCGCCAATCGGATCGCCGCCGAGCAGAACTGGGGTCCGGCGCCCGAAGGCGGCTGGCAGATCCCGACCGGGTTCCCGCTTCCGATCATCCTGCTCATCGGCGTGACCCTCGTGATGACCTGGATGGCCACCCGGCGACGGTTCGGGCGCTACGTCTACGCCTACGGCGGCAACCCGGACGCGGCGGACCTCGCCGGCATCAACACGCGCTGGACGATCCTCAAGACCTACGTCGTGATGGGCGTCCTGTGCGCCCTCGCGGCGGCCATCGCCTCGGCGCGGCTCAACGGGTCGACGCTCGACGTCGGCCAGAGCTACGAGCTGTACGTCATCGCGGCGGCGGTCGTCGGCGGGACGTCGTTCGCCGGCGGCATCGGCACGATCCCCGGGCGCCGTCATCGGCGCCTTCGTCATGCAGTCGCTCGCCTACGGGCTCAGCTTCATGGGCGTCAACTCGCCCGGCCAGAACGTCGTGGCCGGCATCGTGCTGATCCTCGCGGTCGGCTTCGACACCTTCAACCGCCGACGCGGTTCCTGAGCGGCAAGGAGGGCTGACCCGTGACCGTCGCGGAGCGAACGCCGCTCGTCGAGATGCGCAACATCAACGTCGCCTTCGGCGGCGTGCACGCCGTGCGCGACGCGACCATCGACCTGTACGCCGGCGAGGTCATCGGCCTCGTCGGCGGCAACGGCGCCGGCAAGTCGACGCTGATGCGCGTGCTGTCGGGCGCGCATCCGGCCGACACCGGCGAGATCCTCGATCGACGGCCAGGCGGTGACGATCCGCAACCCGCGCGACGCCAAGGCGTACAACATCGAGACGATCTACCAGACGCTCGCCCTGGCCGACAACATCGACGCGCCCGGGCAACCTCTTCCTCGGCCGCGAGAAGACGACCCGCGCTGGGCAGCCTGGACGACTCGGCCATGGAGGCCGAGACGCGCAAGGTGATGGGTCGCCTGAACCCCAACTTCACGCACTTCAAGCTGCCGGTCAAGTCGCTTTCCGGTGGCCAGCGCCAGGCGGTCGCGATCGCCCGGGCGGTCCACTTCAACGCCCGGATCCTGATCATGGACGAGCCGACGGCAGCCCTCGGGCCGGCCGAGACGGCCCAGGTCCGCGACCTCGTCCGCCAGCTCAAGGACGAGGGCATCGGCATCTTCCTGATCAGCCACGACATCCACGACGTCTTCGACCTCTCCGACCGGATCAGCGTCATGTACCACGGCCGGATCGTGGACACGGTCGACAAGGCCAACGTCACGCCGGACGACGTGCTCGCCATGATCATCCTCGGCAAGAAGCCCGACGAGGTCACCGAGAAGGACAAGGCGGCGATCGAGCTGCGCTGACGGAACGCATGGCACCGGCCACCGCGCCGGCATGAAGCCGCCGATCATCGGCGGCCGGCGAACATCCGCCTGGGGGCGTCCGACCTAGAGGCGCGGAAAGATCGGCGCCAGCGCCGGGTAGAGCTCCCGGTACGTCGCGTGCGCCTCGGCGTATCGCGGGCCGTCCGGCCCCGGCGTCGCGACCGGGCTGGCAGTGACCAGGGCAGCCGGCGGCCGCCTCGACGCTGGTGAACCAGCCGGCGCCGACGGCCGCCAGCAGGCCCGCGCCGTAGGCGGCGCCCTCGGTGGTGTCGACGGTCGCGATCTCGGCGTCGAGGACGTCGGCCAGGATCTGCCGCCAGAGCGGGCTGGCCGTGCCGCCGCCCGACGCGCGGATCTGCGCTCGGCGCCGGCATCCCGGCGTCGATCATGAGGTCGAGCCCGTCGCGCAGGCCGAAGACGACACCCTCGAGGACCGCCCGGGTCAGGTGACGCCGGTCGTGGGCCACGGTCAGGCCGACGAAGGCGCCGCGGGCCAGCGGATCGGGATGCGGCGAGCGCTCGCCGGTGAGGTACGGGAGGAAGAGCAGGCCGTCGCTCCCCGCGGGAACCTCCGACGCCAGCGGCCATCAGGTCGTCGTAAGGCGATGCCGGGTGCCACCGCGTCGCGGAACCAGCGCAGGCTGCCGGCGGCCGAGAGCATGACCGACATCATGTGCCAGCGGCCGGGGACGGCGTGACAGAAGGCATGGACCCTGCCGCGCGCCTCGAACAGGGGCCGATCCGTCGTCGCGAAGACGACCCCGGACGTTCCGAGCGAGAGCGCGACGACGCCGGGTTCTACGGCCCCGACCCCGACGGCGTTCGCGGCCTGGTCGCCGCCGCCCGCGACGACCGGCGTTCCCGCGCGGAGGCCGGTGGCCTCGGCCGCGGCCCCTGTCACGGTGCCGGTGACCTCGGGACCCTCGCAGCGTCCGCGGCATCCAGGCAGGGTCGATCCGGAGCGCGTCGAGAACCTCGGCCGACCAGTCGCGGGCGGCGAGGTCGAACAGCATCGTCCCCGACGCCGTCGGCCTTGTCGATCGCGTAGTCGCCGGTCAGCCGTAGCCGGACGTAGTCCTTCGGCAGGAGGACGTGGGCGACGCGGGCCCAGACGTCCGGCTCGTGGTCGCGGACCCAGACGAGCTTCGGGGCGGTGAACCCCGTGCAGCGCGTCGTTGCCGGTGATGGCGACGAGGCGCTCGGGCCCGACGACCCGCCGGATCTCGTCGCACTCGGCAGCGGTCCGCTGGTCGTTCCACAGGATCGCCGGCCGGAGGACCTCGCCCGCCGCGTCGAGCAGGACGGCGCCGTGCATCTGGCCGGTCAGCCCGACCGCGACGACGTCGTCGCCGGGGACGCCGGTCGTCAGCGAGCACCGCGCGGATCGCCGCGACTGTCGCCGTCCCACCAGAGCCTCGGGTCCTGCTCGCTCCAGAGCGGCCGTGGGACGCTCGAGCTCGTAGTCGACGACGCCGATCGCCGCGAACGGCACCGGCCTCGTCGATGAGGATCGCCTTGGTCGCCGTCGTCGACGCGTCGATGCCGAGGACGTGGGCCATCGTGGTCTCCTACCGCCGGAGCGCCGGGCCTCAGCCGTGGGCGTCCACCGACCAGATGTGCCGGTTGACGACGTTCTCGTAGCAGCTCCTGGCTGCCCGGAGACCGGCTGCGGGTCGATCTCGCCGGCCGGCGACCTTCGCGGCGAGGTCGGCCAGGCTGAGGCGTGCCGCCGAGGATGCCCGTCCCGAGCTCGCCGTCCCAGCCGGCGTAGCGCGCGTCCACGGAGCGCCGCCAGGTCGCCGTCCTCGACCATCGCCGCGGCGACCAGGAGCGCCCGGGCGAGCGTGTCGATGCCGCCGATGTGGGCGTGGAAGAGGTCGGTCGCGGTCGCATGCTCTGGCGGCGCAGCTTGGCGTCGAAGTTGAAGCCGCCGGTCGTGAAGCCGCCGCCTCGCAGGATCTCGTAGAGCGGCAGCGACAGCTCCTCGACCGAGTTCGGGAACTGGTCCGTGTCCCAGCCGTTCTGGGGGTCGCCGCGGTTGGCGTCGATGCTGCCGAACATGCCGTTCGCGACCGCGTAGGCCACCTCGTGGTGGAAGCTGTGGCCGGCCAGCGTGGCGTGGTTCGCCTCGATGTTGAGCCGGTACTCGTCCGTCGAGGCCGTTGCGGACGAGGAAGCCGTGGACGGTCGCGGTGTCGTAGTCGTACTGGTGCTTGGTCGGCTCCATCGGCTTGGGCTCGATGAGGAGCGTGCCCGTCGAAGCCGATCTTGTGCTTGTGCTCGGCGACGAGGTGCAGGAAGCGGGCCGAGCTGGTCGCCCTCGCGCCGCAGGTCCGTGTTGAGCAGCGTGTCGTAGCCCTCGCGGCCGCCCCACAGGACGTAGTTCGTGCCGCCGAGCCGCTGGGTCACCTCGAGCATGTGCTTCACCTGCGCCGCGGCGTAGGCGAAGACCTCGGGGTCGGGGTTGGTGGCGGCGCCGGCCTGGTAGCGCGGGTGACTGAAGAGGTTGGCCGTGCCCCACAGGAGCCGGACGCCGGTCCGCTCCTGGTAGCCGAGCGCGTCGTCGGCCAGCGCGTCGAGGTTCGCGCGCGAACTCGGCGAAGCGTTGCGCCCTCGGGGGCGACGTCGCGGTCGTGGAAGCAGTAGTACGGCACGCCGAGCTTCGTGAAGAACTCGAACGCTGCCGCCATCTTCATGCGGGCGGCGTCCATCGCGTCCGCCGCCGCGTCGATCCACGGCCGGTCGAACGTCCCGAGCCCGAACATGTCGGTGCCCGCCCAGGCGAAGGAGTGCCAGAAGCAGACGCCGATCCGGAGGTGCTCCTCCATCCGCTTGCCGAGGACGATGCCGGTCGGGCTCGTACACCTTGTACGTGAGCGGATCCGCCGAGCCGAGGCCGCCGAACCGGATCGGCTCCGTGACCTCGGTGAAGAACTCCTTGCCCATGACCGTCCTCCTGCGCCCGCTCCCGATCCGTCGCGGCCCCGTCTCGAGACCGTCCAAGCAGCCTTCCGTGATCGTACTACGCCCCCGATGTGGCGACGCTGCGGCACGCGCGCCTTTGGGTTTCGGGTCGGCCTGGGCCCGGCGCCGTACACTCGCCGCGTCGACAGTCCACGAGGAGCCGCCGATGCCGTCGCATCACCGCCGCGCCGCGGCCCACGCTCCGGACGCCGCGGGGGCCGCCGCCACCGGGCCGGGTGAGGCCGCGGCCCACGCTCCGGCCGCCGCGCCGTTCCCCGTCATCGTCAACCTGCGGGCGATCGGCGTCTCGTTCGCCTGGTGGCGCGAGCAGGCTCTCCGCCTGGAGGTGGCCGGCTACGCGGGGGTCGCGGCCTGGGATCACTTCGTCAGCCGGGGCGTCCGGTCCGACCCGGTCCTCGAGTCGTGGACGACGCTCGCCGCGGTCGGCGGGACGACCACGCGCCTGGGCCTGCTGACCTTCGTCGCCAACGTCATGAACCGCCACCCGGCGGTGCTGGCGCGCATGGCAGCGACCCTCCAGGAGGCGACCGGGGGGCGGTTGACGCTCGGGATCGGGATCGGCGGTCACCCGGCCGAGCACGCCGCCTACGGCATCCCGTTCCCGGAGTCGCCGGAGCGCGTCGCGCGGCTGGAGGAAGCGGTCGCGGTCCTGCGGGCGCTGTGGACGGGCGGCCCGGTCACCCGGCCCAGCCCCTTCTACCCGCTCACCGACGCCCACGCCTTCCCGGCGCCGGAGCCGCCGCCTCCGATCATCGTGGGCGGTGAGTCGCGCTCCGGCGCGGAGCTTGCGGCCCGGATCGGCGACGGCTGGACGACCCCCGCGTCCGCCCTGGCCGGGCGGCTTCCGGCCTACCTCGGCGCCCTGGCGGCGGCCCGGAAGGACCGGGCCGGCCAGCGCGTCCTCGTGGCGTTCGACCTGCCGAAGGGCGGCTCGCTCGCGACCAGCCCGTGGGTGGTGGATCCCGCGGCCACGGCCGACGAGTGGCGTGCGGCCGGCGCTGACGGAGCGATCATCGGCGCCAACACGACGGGCGACGTCGACGCGCTGATCGTGGCCGCGGCCGGGCGCTGATCGAGGCTCCGGCCGGGCGCTGAACCGGGGTTCCGGCCGGACGCTGATCGTGGCCGCGGCCGGGCGCTGATCGGCCGCTCGTGCGAAGATGCCGGTCCGAGCCCACCCAGCCAGCCGGCACCCTGGCCCCACCCCACGACGAGCGTGACGACGACTTCCAGCCCCGCCCGACCCGCCGCGCCCCAGCCGACGCACCCCTGCGTCCGTTGCGGTGCCCGGATCCCCCTCGCCGACGCGCTCTGTGGCGCCTGCAACCCGGCGCGCCTCAAGCAGCCGGCCGCCTCGCAGGCGCACGGCACGGTCTTCCTGGGGATCGCGGTCGCCGTCATCGGGATGGCCGTCGCGGCGACGTTCCTCGTGGGTGGGGTAGGGCCGTTCCGGGCGGACCTGGTCGGGGCCGCACCCGACGGGGACGGCCTTGTCCTGAGCCTGGCGGTGCAGAACGACGGCTCGCGGGCCGGCCAGGCGACCTGCCGGGTCTGGGATCCCACGTACCTCGGCAACCCGCCGGTGGAGACGTACGTCCGGACGCCCGAGATCGCCGCCGGGCAGAAGCTGACCTTCGACCAGCGCGTCACCGGGCTGGGAGCTGTCGAGCGACCGCTCGCGGTCGACTGCTCGCGGTGACGCCGATCGCGGGAAGCCCCGGCAGCGCGTGGGCCCTCGAGCTCGCCGTCGCGATCGAGCTTGCGGCCCGCGCGGGTCGCCTTCTCATGGGGCGCCTGGACGACGCCGGCCCGATTGCCTTCAAGGGCGTCCGCGACATCGTCACGGAGGTCGATCACGCGTCCGAGGCGCTGATCCGCGGCGACCTCGCGGCGCGGTTCCCCGGCGACGGCTTCTACGGCGAGGAGGGCGGCCGCGACGCGACCGTCACGCCCCGGACCTGGATCTGCGATCCGATCGACGGGACCGTCAACTACGCGAACGGCATCCCGTTCTTCTGCGTCTCGCTGGCGCTCGTGGAGCGCGGCCGCCCCGTGGCCGGCGTGATTCACGATCCGATCCGCGGCGAGACGTTCGCAGCGACGGCAGATGGGCCGGCGACGCTCGACGGCCACCTTGTCAGCGTGTCCGCGAAGGAGCGGCTCGTGGACCTGGTGATGGGCCTGGCCGTCGGCGGCCGGGCTCCGGCCCTGCGAACGCGCCGCGTGCGACGCGCCATCCGCATCCCGCGCCAGCTCGGCTCGGCCGCCCTCTCCCTGGCGTACGTGGCGAACGGCCGCTTCGACGCCTACAGCCAGACGACCGGGCTCTCGCCCTGGGACATCGCGGCCGCCGGCCTGATCGCGGAGCGGGCCGGGGCGATCGTCACGGACATGGACGGTGGGCCATGGTTCGACCTGGCGGCCGCCACGAAGGGCATGGGACTGCTGGCGGCGCCGCCCGCGCACCACGCACGCCTGCTGGAGCTCCTGCGCGAGTCCTGACCGTGGTGGTCGCGACGGGCGTGGTCGCGACGGGCGTGGTCGCGACGGGCGTGGTCGCGACGGGCGTGGTCGCGACGGGCGTCGCCGGCGCGGCGGCGACGGGCGTGGTCGCGACGGGCGTCGCCGGCGCGGCGGCGAGCGGCTATGCGTCGCGCCAGCGGTGCGGCCGGCGGCGCAGGCCCGGCAGCTCCCAGCGATCGCAGAACGCGGCCCACGCGCCGGCGTCGGTCCCGGGCCAGCGCAGCTCCGCCGCCGTTCGCTCGCGGATCGGAGCGTCCAGCCGCAGGGTCGCGAGCTGCCGGAACAGGAGCGCCTCGGACCAGCTGCCCCTGAGCGTGTCCGCCAGCCTGGGGGCGCCGCGCACGGATCCCGGCCAGGAGGTGACGGGTGCCTCGCGGATCCCCTCGAGCGTGCCGAACGCCGCGAGGAGGCTCGACGCGGAGACGGCCCCGAAGCCCTTGATCCCCGGGAAGCCATCGGCCGCGTCGCCGACGAGAGCCAGCCAGTCCGGGATCGCGGCCGGGGGAACGCCCCACTTCGCCCGGACGCCGGCGTCGTCGTAGACGAGGTCGCGCCGACGGTCCCGCAGGACCACCCGCTCGTCGCGCACGCACTGGGCCAGGTCCTTGTCAGGCGTGCAGACCAGCACCTGGCTGACCGTCGGGTCGTCCGCGAACCGCGCCGCCGCCGTCGCCAGGGCATCGTCCGCCTCCAGCTCGACCATGGCCCACAGCGGCAGCCCGAGCGCGACGATCGCTTCCTCGGCAACGGGGAACTGGGCCAGCAGGTCCGGCGGCACGCCCGCCTCCGTCTTGTAGCCGGGCCACAGGTCGTTGCGGAACGAGCGGATCACCCGGTCGTGGGCGCAGGCAACGTGCGTTGCGCCCTCGTCGCGGAGCAGCGCGAGCAACGTCCCGACCAGGCCCGCAACGGCCGTGAGCGGCATCCCGTCGCGGCCCCGGACGGCGGGCCGGGGCGCGTGGTACGCCCGGAAGAGCTCGTAGGTCGCGTCGACGAGGTGGACGCGCACCAGTCCGCCCGGGCGGCTCAGTCGGCGTCCACGCCGGCGCCGGCCATCGCCTCGGCGTGCCTCGACTCGACGATCTCGCGCAGGCGCTCCAGGTCGGCCTGGAAGATGGCGCCGAGGATCGGCTTCTGGAGCAGCTGCCCGAGGTGCGGGAACAGGGGCGGGACCAGCCGCTCGTCCCAGCGGACCAGCGTCCGCCTGGCGTCGATGGCTTCCAGGGTGATCCGCCCCTCGCCGGCGAAGGTGCCGACGTGGCGGATCCCGAAGCGCGTGGGCGGGTCGTAGACGTCGATCTCCACCGGGTCGACGACGCCGACGAGGAAGATCCGCACGTCGGCCTCGCCGCGGGTGCCGACCCCCACCGGCCCCGGCGAGCGCAGGCGGACCGACTTCATCTCCTCCATCCAGAGGGGCTGCCGCTCGATGTCGGAGACGACGTCCCACACTTCGTCGATGGGTGCGTCGATCGTGATCGCCATCTTCATCTTCGGGTCGGGACCCTCGCCGCGGGCGATCAGACCGCCGATCCAGCGGTCGACGACGAATGCGCCGCCGACGGCGGTCAGGCCGACGGCGACAAGGGTGCGGATGCGCAAGATGCTCTCCCTTCGGCCGCCTGGGTCCCGCGGTCCATGGCGCGACTCTACCGCAGCGCCTCGCCCGGCGTTCGAGCAGCGGATCGGCTACGCTCCCGTCCGACTCGTCGCCTCCGACCCTCCCGTCCAGGCGCCGCGCCGCGCCTGACTGCCTTCCGCCCAGGAGCCACGCGATGTACAGCGACGACTTCAAGCAGCAGCTCCCGGACCTCGACCCGTCGGAGACCCAGGACTGGATCGATTCGTTCGACCAGCTGGTCGACCAGGAAGGCCCGGAGCGCGCCCGGTTCGTCGCCTACAAGCTTCTCAAGCGCGCCCGCCAGCGTGAGATCGGCCTCCCGCCGCTGACCCAGACGCGCTACATCAACACGATCAGCCCCGAGCAGGAGCCGGCCTTCCCGGGCGACGAGCAGATCGAGCGGCGGATCCGCCGGCTCGTGCGCTGGAATGCCGTCGCCATGGTCCTGCGGGCCAACAGCGCGTTCCCGGGGATCGGCGGCCACCTCTCCACGTACGCCAGCTCCGCCAGCCTGTACGAGGTGGGCTTCAACCACTTCTTCCACGGCAAGGACGACGGGCCGGGCGACCAGGTCTTCTACCAGGGCCACGCCGCGCCCGGGATGTACGCGCGGGCCTTCCTGGAAGGGCGCCTGACCGAGGACCAGCTGGATCACTTCCGCCGCGAGGCGGTCCCCGGCCCGGGCCTCAGCTCCTACCCGCACCCGCGCCTGATGCCCGACTTCTGGGAGTTCCCGACGGTCAGCATGGGCCTTGGGCCGATCTCGGCGATCTACCAGGCCCGCTTCAACCGCTACCTGGGGCACCGCGGGATCGCGGACACGTCGGCCTCCCGCGTCTGGGCGTTCCTGGGTGACGGCGAGATGGACGAGCCCGAGTCCCTGAGCGCCCTGGGCCTTGCCGGCCGCGAGCGGCTGGACAACCTGACCTTCGTCGTCAACTGCAACCTGCAGCGTCTCGACGGTCCGG
The DNA here is from genome assembly GCA_963810065.1 of uncultured Chloroflexia bacterium. Lineage (GTDB taxonomy): Bacteria > Chloroflexota > Limnocylindria > Limnocylindrales > CSP1-4 > CTSoil-043. The sequence continues at coordinate 1,152,575 of CAWELX010000007.1, forward strand.
TGCGCGGCAACGGCAAGGTCATCCAGGAGCTCGAGGGGGTCTTCCGCGGCGCCGGCTGGAACGTCGTCAAGGTCGTGTGGGGCAGCGAATGGGACGACCTGCTCGCGCGCGACGTCGACGGCACCCTGGTCACGAAGATGAACGACACCGTCGACGGGGAGTTCCAGAAGTACTCCGTGGCCGGCGGGGCGTACATCCGCGAGCACTTCTTCGGCCCTGATCCGCGGCTGCAGGCGCTCGTGGAGCACCTCTCCGACGACGACCTCACGCGACTCCGCCGGGGAGGCCACGACCACCGCAAGCTCTACGCTGCCTACCGAGCCGCGACCGAGTTCCGCGGTGGCCCCACGGTCATCCTGGCGAAGACCATCAAGGGCTGGACGCTGGGCCCGGGTGTCGAAGGCCGCAACATCACGCACCAGGCCAAGAAGCTTTCCGAGGCTGAGCTGCGGATCTTCCGCGACCGCCTGGAGCTGCCCATCCCGGACGATCGCCTGAAGGATGCCCCGTACTACCGCCCGGCGCCCGGCTCTCCCGAGATGGAGTACCTGATGGAGCGCCGGCGCGCCCTCGGCGGGTCCCTGCCGCGGCGCGTCGTCCGGGTGCGGCCTCTGGCGCCGCCGGCGCCGGAGGTGGACCTCGAGTTCGCCGCCGGCTCCAGCACGGCCGTCAGCACCACGATGGTCTTCGCCCGGCTGCTCCGCAACCTGATGCGCGACCCGGGGCTCGGGAAGCGGATCGTGCCGATCGTCCCCGACGAGGCCCGCACCTTCGGGATGGACCCCCTCTTCAAGGAGGTCGGGATCTACGCCAGCCAGGGCCAGCAGTACGAGCCGGTCGACTCCGACCTCATTCTCTCGTACCGCGAGGCGAAGGACGGGCAGGTCCTGGAGGAGGGGATCAACGAGGCCGGCTCCATGGCCTCGTTCCAGGCCGCCGCCACGTCGTACGCCACGCACGGCGAGCCGATGATCCCCTTCTACATCTTCTACTCGATGTTCGGCTTCCAGCGAACCGGCGACCAGGCGTGGGCGTTCGCGGACGCTCGCGGGCGCGGGTTCATGATGGGGGCGACCGCCGGCCGCACGACGCTCAACGGCGAGGGGCTCCAGCACGAGGACGGCCACAGCCACCTGCTGGCCTCGACCATTCCGCCGCTGCGAGCCTACGACCCCGCCTTTGCCTACGAGCTGGCGACGATCGTGCGCGACGGGATCGCGCGAATGTACGAGCGGGGCGAGGATCTCCTGTACTACATCACGCTCTACAACGAGAACCACCCCATGCCGCCGAAGCCCGAGGGCGTGGACGAGGGGATCGTGCGGGGCCTGTACCGCGTCCTGCCGGGGCCGGAGATCGAGGGCGGGTCACGGCGCGTCAGGCTCGTCGCCTCCGGGGCGATCCTCCAGCAGGCGCTGGCGGCCCGCGACCTGCTGGCAGAGCGCTTCGGCGTTTCCGCCGAGGTGTACAGCGCGACCTCCTGGCAGCTGCTGCGCCGCGACGCGCTGGAGGTGGAGCGCTGGAACCGGCTCCACCCGACCGAGCAGCGCCGGGTGCCGTACGTGACCCAGGTCCTGGGCGCCGACGGCGGACCCGTGGTGCTGGTCTCCGACTGGGTGAAGGCCCTGCCGGACCTCCTGGGGCGCTGGCTGCCCACCGGCTACGTCTCCCTCGGCACCGAGGGATTCGGGCGCAGCGATACCCGGGAGGCCCTCCGCGCACTGTTCGAGATCGACGGGCCACACGTGGCGGTGGCGGCGCTCTCCGCGCTCCAGCAGGCCGGGGATCTCCCGGCGGCAGCCGTGGCGGAGGCGATCGCCGCCCTCGGGATCGACCCGGACAAGCTGGACCCGCTCGACCTGTAGGACCGCGAGGTCAGGATGGGGATCCTGACCTCGATGCGACGCGGTGCGGCGCGCCACCGGGGGTGGTCCCGCAGGGGAACCGCCGCGCGGGGCAACGCGTCAGGGGGCCAGATCGGCCAGATGCCCGAACCGCGGCCCTCGAGCCATCGCCCGCCGGCCGCCCCTCCGAAGGGATCACCAGGAGACGCCGCCATGTCCACCCCGAACGTCATGACCTCGCCCGGATCCCGCCCCGGCTGGGTCGCCCTCGGCATGGTCGCCGGCCTCGCGCTGGCTGTCGTCCTCGGCCCCGCCCTGGCTCCGCGGGCGGCCCGCGCCGTCGACGACCCGACGCCCGACCGCACGATCAGCGTGAGCGGGACCGGCACCGTGACGCTCGTGCCGGACGTCGCCGACCTCCACGTGGGTGTGGTCGTCCAGCGCCCGAAGGTGAAGGATGCCCGGGCCGCCGCCGCCATCGCCATGCAGGGCGTCGTCAAGGCCCTCCGCGCCGCCGGAATCGCCGAGCGCGACATCCGCACCACCACGCTCTCCCTGCAGCCCGTCTACGACTACAGCACGAACGGCGCCCCGCCGAAGATCACCGGGTACGAGATGCGCAACGGCGTCGTGGCGACCGTGCGCGACCTCGAGAAGCTCGCCGACGCGGTGGACGGCGCCCTCACGGGCGGTGGCAGCACCCTCGACGGGATCACTTTCCGGGTCGACGATCAGAGCGGGCCCGAGGCGCAGGCCCGGACCCAGGCCATGAAGGACGCTCGGGCCAAGGCCGACGCGCTGGCCGCCGCGGCCGGCGTCTCGATCGTCGGCGTCGCATCGATCAGCGAGCAGTCGGCGTCGAACCCGTGGCCCGTCCCGTACGCCGGCGCGGCCCGCGCCGAAGATGCCGCCACGCCGATCCTGCCGGGCACCTCCGACGTGATGGTGACGGTCAGCGTCGTCTACCTGATCGGGTAGCCGGACCGCTGCGACCGCTGTCCCCCGGCAGGCTTACGGCCCGCCGGGGGACTATGCTCGGGACATGAGCACTCCGAACCTCGATCCCGCCCGCACGATCACCACCACGGGCTCCGGCAAGGTCCGCATGGCCCCCGACATGGTCGAGCTCCAGCTGGGCGTGGCGGTCACGCAGCCCACCGCGGCGGCCGCGCAGGCTGAGGCGGCGGCCCTGATGACCGCGATCCTGGCCGCCCTGCGGGCCGCCGGCGTGGCGGACCGCGATCTCCTCACCCAGGGCCTCGCCCTGCAGCCGGTCATGGACTACCGCAACGACGGGCCCCCGGCCCTGCGCGGCTACGAGGTTCGCAACGGCGTGGTCGCCCGCCTGCATGACCTGGCGCGCCTGTCGGAGGCCATCGACGGGGCGATCGCGGCCGGCGCCACGACCCTCGACGGCGTCCGCTTCGACGTGGAGGATCGTGCCGCCGCCGAGTCCGCCGCCCGGGATGCCGCCGTGGCCGACGCCCTCGCGAAGGCAGCCGCTCTCGCGAAGGCCGCCGGGGTCGAGCTCGGGCCCGTCCTCTCCGTCATGGAGGGATCGTCCCCGGCCGCGGCGCCCTATCCGGGCACGCGTGGCGCCAAGCTGATGGCGGCCGATGCGGCGCCGACGCCCGTCGAGGCGGGCGAGAGCGAGATCGTCGTCACCGTGCAGGTGGTCGTCGCCCTGGCCTGACATCCGTCAGGGAGCCGCCACGACCCGGAGGACCCGACCGCCGCCGAGGTCGGCGACGTAGAGCTCGCCGGCCTCATCCTCTCCGAAGGCGGAGATCGAGAGCCCGCTCTCGACGAGGACGCGGGGCACCGGCTGCGAGGCGGCAGCCTCGAGGCCCCAGATCGTCCCGCTGCAGTAGTCGGCGAAGAGGTAGGTGCCCCGCAGCCCGGGCACGGCCGCGCCGCGGTAGACGAAGCCGCCCGTGATGGAGCAGCCGCGGTCGTGCCCGTACTCCGCGACGGGGAGCACCAGGCCGTCGCGCGCGCAGCCATCGTCGGGCTCGAAGCAGTGGCTGGCCTCCATCGTGTTCCAGCCGAAGTTGGGGCCGCCCGGTGAGCCGGCCGGCCAGTGGTCAACCTCTTCCCAGGAGCCCTGGCCGACGTCGCCGATCCACAGGTCGCCGGTCGCCCGGTCGAACGAGAAGCGCCACGGGTTGCGCAGGCCGTAGGCCCAGATCTCGGCCCTCGCGTCCTTGCGGCCCGCCGCCCTCCCGGCGAAGGGGTTGTCGGCCGGGATGGCATACGGGGCGCCGCCGGCCGGGCGCGGGTCGATGCGCAGCAGCTTGCCGAGGAGCGTGTCCAGGCGCTGGCCGTTGCCCTGCGGGTCGCCGCCGGAGCCGCCGTCGCCGGTCGCGATCCAGAGCAGCCCGTCCGGGCCGATCGCCAGCGCACCGCCATTGTGGTTGGCGTATGGCTGGTCGATCCGGAGCAGGACGCGCTCGCTGCCCGGGTCGGCGCGGTTCGCTGCCGGATCCGGGGCCGTGAACTCGCTCACGATCGTGTTGCCGTCGCGGTCCGTGTAGTCCACGTACAGCCGGCCGTCGGCCGCGAACGTGGGCGAGAATGCCAGCCCCAGCAGGCCCTGCTCGCCGCCGGCCACCAGGCGGCCGGCGATGTCCAGGTAGGGATCAGGCAGGAGGCGCCCATCGCGGATCACCCGCACGCGGCCGCCCTGCTCGAGGACGAAGAGACGGCCGCTACCGTCGCCGGCATGGCCGACGAACAGGGGAGAGGCGAGCCCCTCGGCGACGGGCTCCAGGCGGATCGAGGTTGCCGGGCTCGCCGAGCCGGCCGCCGTCGCGCCGGGCCCGGACGTCGGGCTGGCGGCGGGCGTGGCGCCCGGAGTGCGCGTTCCGGAGGGGGCGGGAGTTACGACAGGGGGCGTGGGACCCGTGGGCGCCGTCGGCGACGGCGGGCCGCCGCAGCCTGCCACGAGGCCTGCGACGGCAACGGCGACCAGCAGGCGGAGGCCGCCAGACGGGGAGGGGCGACCCTGCCGGACCGGCATCAGGTTCACGACCGCAGCTCGACCCGCCGGCCCGTCCGATCTGCCTCGTGGACGGCGTCCGTGAAGGCCATGTAGCGGACCCCCGTCGCGAAGTCGGTCAGGCGGACCGGCTCCGTTCCGCGGATCGCGCCCACGAACTCGGCCTCCACCCGCCAGGTCCAGCGCTCGTCGTCGGGGATCGGGACCTCCTCGAAGCCGGGCGCACCGGAGGGTGCGATCTCCAGCCGGGCGCCCGCGAAGTCGACCCTCAGGGTGCCGCCGGTCCCCACGAGGGTCGCGCCGTTCACCGGGTCCGGGCGCCCGTATCCGGCGATCGCGAAGGTGACCGGCACACCGCCGGGGAAGGCGGCGACGGCCGCAGCCACGTCCGCGACGTCGGCCGGGACGGGCGTCCCGTCGGGGCCTGCCTGCACCGGCGCGAAGTTGCGGAGCGTTGCGGAGACCTCGGTCGCGTGGCCCAGCCAGCGGGCGACGCTCTCGTAGAGGATGCCGAGCGTCATGACGTTGTTGCCGGAGAAGCGGCGCTCGCGGCGCCACTGGTCGCGGCCCGTCGGGGCGATCCCGCCCGACCACGAGACCCGCACGGCGCGCAGCTCGCCGATGGCGCCCGCGGCCAGGAGGCGGCGGATCGTCGCGTCCCCGAACCCGAACGGTGCCGGCACCACCATCGCCACGCGGTCCGGGTGCGCCACGGCCGCGGCCAGCATCGCTCGCGCCTCGGCCGCGTCCATCGCCATGCGGCCCTCGACCAGGACGTGCTTGCCGGCCGCGAGCGCCGCCATGGCCACCGGGGCGTGCAGGTACGGCCAGGTGGCCACGACCACCGCGTCCACCGCCGGGTCGGCTACGAGCGAGGCCCAGTCGGGATGCGTGCGACCGATGCCCAGCTCCGCCGCGGCCCGTGCCGTCGATGCGGGCGTGCGGCTCACGACGCAGACCAGCCCGACATCGGGAAGCGCCCTGAACCCTGGGACGTGGCGGGCGCGCGCGATGCCGCCAGCCCCGACGAGGCCCACCCCGATCCGCTCCGTCATGCCGCACCTCCCGGGACGTAGCGCGCCAGCCGCCCCGCGAGCGCCATCGCGTACCCGGGGGTCGTGCCGCGCTCATCGTGCCGGAAGAAGACGAAGGCGTCCCGGCCGTCGGCGAGGAACGGCTCCAGCCGGGCGGCCCACGCGTCCAGGTCGGCGGTGCCGTATGCCGACCGCCGCAGGCGCAGGTAGACCATCGGGCCGGTGACGGTGAGCGGCGGGTCCGGGGCATCGTCGGTGTCGGTCACGACCAGGGTCGCCCCCGCCGCCCGGAGGTGCCCGTGCGTCTCGTCGACGTGCCACGAGGGATCCTGCGCCTCGACTGCCAGCGGGATGGCCGCGGGCCACAGGGCGAGAAGCCTCAGGAGCCGTTCGTCGTCGCGCGCCTGGCCGGCGGGGATCCGGAAGAGCGCGGTCCCGAGGCGCTCGCCGAACGCCGCCAGCGGCGCCGTCAGCCAGGGCAGCGTGCCCGCGGGGTCGGTTGCGTAGGCCCGCAGCGTACCTGTCCGCAGCAGCTTCACGGCGAACCGGAACGACGACGGGACCCGCGAGGCCCAGGCAGCCGCCTGTTCGAGTGTCGGCTGGCGATAGTAGGTCGCGCTCAGCTCCACGGCGTGGAGCTGAGCCGCATAGTGCGCGAGGAGGGCGTCGCCGCGGGTGCCGGGCGGGTAGAACGCCGGCGCCCAGGCCGGATAGGCGAAGCCGCTGGTGCCCGTTCGCAGGACGCCGGGCGGGCGGGTCAGGGTTCCAGGGCCTCGGCGATGCTGTCGCACGTGGGCGGCATCGCAGCGTCGGGTGCCTGCAGGCCGCGCACCACGGCCTCGAGCGCGCGAACAAGCCCGGCCCGATCTTCCTCCGCGATGGGGGACAGGAAGTGGGCGTCCACGCCACGGAGATGCACGGGGGCTGCCTCGCGCAGCCGGTCCAGGCCCGCCGGTGTCAGCTCGGCCCACGACCCACGGGCGTCCGTCGGACAGGCCCGCCGCTCCACCAGCCCATCCGCCGCGAGCCGGTCCACGAGGCGCGAGACGCCGCTGCGGGAGAGGACGACGCGGTCGGCGAGCTCGCTCATCCGGAGGCGGCGGTCCTCGGTGATGGCGAGCTGGACCAGGGCGTCGTAGTCCGCGAGCGAGAGGCCGCGCTCCGCATGGAGCTCCGCCTCGAGGCGGCGTGTCACCACGGCATACGCCTGCAGGAAGGCGATCCACGCGCGGAGGCGCGGGTCGTCGGGGCTGGGCGCCCCGGCGACGGGAGCGCCGCGGGGGCGCGTCGTGATCTGCGTCATGGGCTCCTGTCCGGGTGCGGGCTCGGCAACCGGGATCATAGCGCGTCCTGCCATCGGTAGTTGCACGAACAACTACATCGGTATATAGTTGCGCAGTCAACTACATGCGGATCGGCGGGATGAGCGTCGGACGCGACGACAGGACGGGACAGGAACAGGAGATCCGGATGAGCACCTGGCAGCTGGACACGGCGCACACGGTCGTGAGCTTCACGGCCAAGCACATGATGATCACGAAGGTGCGGGGCATCTTCAAGGGCGTCACCGGCACGCTCGAGTTCGACGACGCCGACCCGGCCGCCTCCCGCGTCGAGGTCGTCATTCCGGCGGCCACGGTCGAGAGCGGCATGGACGCGCGTGACAACCACCTCCGGTCCGCCGACTTCCTCGACGCTGACGCGTACCCGGTGTTGACGTTCGCCAGCACGGGCATCGTCCCGCATGACGACCGCTGGGCCATCACCGGCGACCTGACGATTCGCGGCGTGACCCGCCCGGTTGTCCTCGATGCAGTGGCGCTCGGCATCGTCACCGGGATGGACGGACGACGCCACGCCGGCTTCGAGGCGACGACGAGGATCAAGCGCTCCAACTGGGGCCTGACGTGGAACGTCGGGCTCGAGGCGGGCGGCTGGCTCGTGTCGGACGACATCACCGTCGAGCTCGAGGTCGCGGCCGACGAGCTTGTGGCCGCTGCCGCGGACGACCGTGCGGCCGACGACCGTGCGGCCGACGCCGCGGACGAGCTGGTGGGCGCCGCCACCGCGTAGGTCGCGCTCTCCGGGCCGGCGCGACTGCCTCATGGCGTTCGCGCCGGCTTCTTCGTGCACCCGACACACCCCCACCACCGCCCTCCCGGCGCGCTGGTCACGGCGCGACCGCGTGCCGGGTCGGGGGTCGTCTCACCCGTCCCATGACGTCCAAGCGCCTGCTCCCAGGGCGAAGGCGAGCGCCGAGGCGAGCGCCGCTGCTTCGCTGGGGCGTGCGCAACACCCGGGCGTGCTCGGCAGCCGGCTCTCGGCCGGCCCGCAGGGCGGACTGACGGTCACCGTGTCGTCGCGTTGACCGCCAGAGGTTGGCGTAACGGGCGTTGGGCGTCATGGGACGGGTATCGCTCCGGCAATCCGCGCAGACCGCGCAGATACCCCGGGGCCGGCGCCCGGCCGGCCATCCGCGCAGATACCCCGGGGCCGGCGCCCGGCCGGCCATCCGCGCAGATGCCCCGGGGCCGGCGCCCGGCCACCCGCGCAGCCACCCGGGCAGCCAGGGCGCAGATCCCGGCAGGCGCCGGCCAGCCACGCCGGGGCCGATGCTGCCAGGACCCCCGCGCCTACTGCGCCGCGAACGTCGCGTCGATGCAGTCGGCCGCGGTGACCGGCTTTGCGACCGGGGAGTCCGGCAGGCCGGTCATGAAGGCGATGGAGCGCTCCCAGGCCGCGGTATCGACCGCCCCCGTCCCGTTGGCGGTCGTGTAATCGCTCTGCCACGCGTCCACCGTGGCCTGCATCACCGCCAGCTGCGTCGCGCGGTCGGTTCCCAGCTCAGGGACGCGCGCGATGGCTGCCTCGAGGCCGATCTCCGGGTTGGCGGCGATCTCGTCCATCGCCCGGCGCGTCGCGGAGATGAAGCCCCGGATCGCACCGGCCTTGGGGCTGTCCAGCGCGGCCTGGCCGACGATGAGGCCGTTGCCGGGGAGCTGGGAGTCGGCCGTCAGGGCCAGCACGACGACCGGCGTCCCGGCGAGCTCCATCTGGACCGGCTCGTTGTTCACGAAGCCGGTGGCGGCGTCCACGACCCCCTGCTGCAGCGCGGCCATCTGCCCATAGTTGGGGAAGGGCACGACGTCGACGTCGGCCGAGGTGAGCCCGACGCTCGCGAGGAGCGCCTGGAGCTGGATCCACGAGGACCCGTACTTGCCGGGGATGCCGACCTTCCTGCCCTTGAGGTCGGCCGGCCCGGTGATCCCGGACGACGCCTTGGCGAAGACGATGCTGGGGAAGTCGGCGTAGACCGTGAAGACGTAGCGGACGGGGATGTCCTGGCTGACAGCCGGGATGACGCTCGTCCCATCGGCGATCCCGATGTCGATGGCGCCCTGGCCGACGAGCGTGACGAGCTCGGGGTCGATCTTGTTGTCAAACGTGACTTCGATGCCGGCATCGCGGTAGTAGCCCGCCTGGTCGGCCAGGTAGAACTGGGCGAACTGGACGCTGGGGATGTAGCCGAGGCCGACGCTGAGCCTGACGGCCTGGGCCGGCGTCGGGGAGGGGGCGACGGGCGACCCGGACCCGCCGGGCGACCCGGTGCCGCCCGACGGGGTGGCGCCCGGCGTCGTCGAGGCACCTCCGCCGCAGGCGGCGGCCATGATCGCCAGGATGCCGAGGAGCACGCCAGGGCTGCCTCCGCGCCTGCGCCGGAGGGCGGGGTTGTGGGTGGTCGAGGTGGTCACGCGCTTCTCCCGTGGTCGCGATGCGGCCCCGGGGTAACTCGGCACGGTCGCTCGCGCGCGGCGGCGCGCACTCGCGGCCTTCTCTCATCCGGACTCTGACCGTCGGCCCCGCTTGCGCGACCGGCAGGCGGTCGCGGTCGGATCTGCATCCCTGGCGCAGGCGCCGGGATGCTCGTGGGCTCGCCCCTGCGGGCGCTACCACCGGTCGGGGATTGCACCCTGCCCCGAAGGCGCCACGATCGTAGCACCGCCGCCCGGATGGGCGCAGGAGCGTGTCGCAGCGCGGGAGCAGCTCAGGAACGTGCGAGGACGCGGCGCTCCACGAGGAGCACGCTGCCGTACAGGGCGATGCCGAGCAGGGCGATGAGGACGAGCGTGGCGAACAGCAGGGGAATGTCGAACAGGCTCCCGCGCGCGAGGTTGATGAGGACCCCGAGGCCCTGCTCGCCACCCATCCACTCTGCGACGATCGCGCCGACCACCGCCAGGGTGATCCCGATGCGGAGGCCGCCCACGATGCCCGGCAGCGCGGCGGGGATCTCCACCAGCCTGATCCGCTGCCGGCGCGTCACCCGGTAGCTGCGTGCCATCTCCAGGAGGCGCCGGTCGACCCCGCGCACGGCGATCATCACGCTGATCGCCACCGGGAAGAAGACGACGAGGGCGATGATGATCGATCGGGAGACGAGGCCCGTGCCGAACCACAGGGCGAGGAGCGGGGCGAGGGCAAGGATCGGGACTGCCTGCGCGGCGACCAGGTAGGGCGACATGATGCGGCTCGCCAGCCGCGAACGGGCGAGGACGTAGCCGGTCGGGAGCGCGGCCGCCGCCCCCACGGTGAACCCGACGGCGATCTCCTCGAGCGTCGTCACGAGGTGCGGCAGGAAGGTCCCGTCGATCCATGCCTCGACGAAGCGCTGGGCGACGACGAGCGGGCCCGGCAGGATGAAGACCGGGTAGCTGCCGGCCCACACGATCGCCTGCCAGGTGACCAGGAAGCCCACGAAGGCGATGACGGGGAGGAGGACCCGCCCGCGCGCGCCGCTCATCCGGGGACCTCGTCGGGCTCGGGGTGATGCCCCACCTCTCCCGAGGCGACGGCGAAGGCGTCGTCGGTGGTCCCGCCGAGATGGGCGCGGATCTGCGCCGCCGTGCGGCTCACGATGGCCGCGTCGAGGTCCTCCAGCCGGCGGGGCCGGGGCAGGTCCACGACCACGTCGGCCGCGACGACCGACGGCCGCGGCGACAGCACGATGACGCGGTCGGCGAGGAAGACCGCCTCCGGAATGCTGTGGGTGACCAGCACGATGGTGGTCCCGATCCGCTCCCACAGCCGCAGCAGCTCGATGTTGAAGCGCTCGCGGGTGAGGGCGTCGAGCGCGCTGAACGGCTCGTCGAGGAGGAGGACCGACGGCTCGAGCGCCAGCGCCCGCGCGATGGCAAGACGCTGGCGCATCCCGCCCGACAGCTCCCCGGGCCGGGCCCCGGCCCAGTCGCGGAGTCCGACCCGCGCCAGCAGGTCGAGGGCGCGCGCCTCGCGCGCCGTGCGCTCCTGGCCGGCGACCTCCAGCGGGAACGCGACATTGGTGAGCGCGGTCCGCCACGGGAGCAGGCGGGGCTCCTGGAACACCAGGCCGACGCGGGGATCAGGCCCGTCGACCGGGCGGCCTTCCACCTCCACCGCCCCGTCCGCGACGCGGAGCAGGCCGGCGATGACCCGCAGCAGCGTGCTCTTGCCGCACCCATTGGGGCCCACGAGGGCGACGACAGAGCGCGGTTCGACCTCCAGGTTGATCCCGTCGAGCACGGGAACCGCCTGTCCCTCGATGGGAAACGAGAAGTGAACGCCGGCCAGGCGTATGGCGCTGGCGGAAGGCACGGGCGCGTCGGTGGGTGGCGCGTCGGACACGGGTTCCTCGACGGGCGGGAGTGAGCGCGCTCCGTGCGCGCAGAACCATCGCCGTCGAGTCTACATCCGGGAGGCCGCGGCGCCGCTGGGTGCGCCGGGCAGAGAAGCGCCCGAAAGGACCGCCGACCCGGTCGCAGCGCCCCCCTTGCGGGGGACTCGCCACCCTTTCGGGCAGCTGCGGCGCTCCTTGCGGAGCACCTCCCACTCTTGCGAGCGGGCCCGGTACCTTGCGGCACCAGTGCGACCGTCGAACCGCTTCGCCTCCCTTGCGGAAGGGACGACCCTCCTGACGGAGAGCCCGACTCCCCTTACGAGGAGCCCGGCCGCCTTGCGGCGGCACCGCGGTCCGTTCATCACGGCCCCTTCGGGCTGACCAGATGATCGCCCGCGCATGCCGCGGGCCGCAAGGGGTTCTGTCCACGAGATTCCGGCAGGGCGGCCGGGTTATCCACGAGCCGTCCACGACGGCCGTCCACAGTCGCGACGCCGTACGCCGGCCGCAGCCGGCTTCGGATCCGGGTCGGCCGCATCGGCGGCCGACTTCTCGACCGCGTCAGGGCCGCGGTCCGCGGGTCAGGCGAGGACGCGCCGGAAGCCGCAGATGGGGCAGGCGCCGACGCCGGTCCGCGGGTCCACCCGGAGGGTGGTGGGGCACCCGTTGGTGCCGCAGTAGAGGCGCGGGTCGCCGACCTGGCGGCGCCGTCGACGGCGCGCGTCGGCGGTGCGCGCGGCGAGCGCGAGGGGCGCGGCGGGCCGCCGCGCGGGGGAGAGCCTGGACATCATGTCCCTGGAATCCTTTCGTGGCGCCGCCCGAATTGAGGGGGCCGGTCGCCGTGCTACGTGTGCGATCGCTCGGCCGGCGGATGATGGTGCCGGGGCGATCAAGGGGCGACGGCGCGGCGCGGGGAGCGTGGCGTTGGGTGCTCGGACCCTGCGGGGCGTCGTCTCGACCACCCAAGCATCAGGGCTGGACCCGGATCTGTCAAACGACGCTGCGCTGTCCGCACTCCCGTGCCGGGCGTGGCGCAGGAACGACGCGCCTCCGGCTGGCCGTCGGTCGGGATCGCCGGCCGACCTTCTCCGCCTCCCGGCAGGCGGGCTGGCCGTCGGCGGGCGCCCGCGCGCAGGGGGCCGACCGAACGACTTCTGGTATCGTCTCGAGTCGTGAGCGACGCTCCCTCGTCGATGTCTCCGGCGCCCGATCGCCCCGGCATCGCCCGGGGCCGGTACGTCCCGGCCCTGCTGACCACCTTCGTGCCCGGCCTCGGTCACCTGGTGGCAGGGCGCGCTCGCCTGGCGGCCCTGTTCGGGCTCCCGCTCATCGCCCTGGCCGCGATGGCCGTCGGCCTGATCGTGGCGACGAGCGCGGACCAGCTCCTCGGGATCGTCATCGACGACCGGGTCCTCGCCGGGCTCATCGTGCTCCAGCTTGTCCTCCTCGCCTGGCGCCTCCTCGCCCTCGGCTCCTCGCTCACGGACCCGCGCCTCCCGCGGCTGCGGCTGCGCGACGCGCTCCCCGTCGCCGTCCTCGTGCTGCTCGTGGCCGCGCCGCAGGTCTACGCGGGGTATCTGACGCAGGCCGCCCGCGACAGCGCCGACGAGGTGTTCGTGGAGGGACCTGCGACGGCCGGCGCCTGGCATCCCGACCCGACGCCGGTCCCGACGGCGACGCCCAGCCTTGGGCCCGGCGAGACGCCCGGGCCCACGCCGACGCCCACGCCGGCGCCGACCGCGACGCCGACCCTGCCGCGCGTGAACGTGCTGCTGCTCGGCGTCGACGCGGGCGTCGGCCGGCGCACCTTCCTCACGGACACGATGATCGTGGCCTCGTTGGACCGAGTGGCCGGGACGGTGTCGCTCCTGTCCTTCCCGCGGGATCTCGTGGACGTGCCGCTTCCGGGAGGCCGGCACTTCTCGGGCAAGCTGAACTCGCTCCTGGCCTACGCGCGACGCAATCCAGGTGCCTTCCCCGGGTCCAGCGGCGACGGCCACGACGTGATCATGGCCGCGATGAGCGAGATGACCGGCCTCGACATCAACTACTACGCCCAGGTGAACCTCGGAGGCTTCGTGGCGGTCGTCGACACCCTCGGCGGGATCGACGTCAACGTCGCCCGCTCCTTCTGCGATCCGACCTACGACGAGTACGGCTTCACGCGAGGGTTCGGCATCACCGCGGGACGCCACAGGCTGACGGGGAACCAGGCGCTCGCGTACGCGCGGATCCGGAAGGCGAGCGGCGAGTCCGACATCACCCGCCAGGCACGCCAGCAGGAAGTCCTGTCGGGGATCCGGGATCGTGTCGTCAAGGGCGGCTTCCTGAGCAACCCCGTGGGCTTCCTGAAGGCCATGAGCCGGACGGTCGAGACGAACATCCCCCGCAAGATGGTGGCGACGCTGGTCGAGTACGCGCGGAAGGTCGACCGCACGCACACGTACCGCTCCGTCGTCGTCGGCGGCAACATGCTCCGCTCCGGGTACGACGCCCGCGGCTACGTCCTGATCGGTGACTTCGACCTGATCCGGGCCAGGGCGGACAAGCTCTTCCCGCCGCCCGGGAAGCTGCCGCAGGAGCGCTTCCTGGCTCCCAAGCCGGTGGCCAGCCACGCCACGGGCAGTGGCGTTTCGTCCTGCGGACCGGGGCCCACCGCGAAGCCGACCCCCAAGCCGACCCCCAAGCCGACCCACAGGCCGACCCCGAAGCCGACCCCGAAACCCACGCCGAAGCCGACGCCGACACCCGAGCCGACCCCGACCCCCACGCCCGAGCCGACCCCGACCCCCACGCCCGAGCCGGCGCCGTAGGCCTGCGCCTCGCCGGGGCCAGCCGAGAGGGACGGGATCGCGCGTCCGTCGGCCGGGTCGAGTGCCGACCGGTGGCGGACAGCGTCAGGCCAGCCGGCAGGTGAGGGCGAGCGCGATGGGAATGTCGATCGCCGTGTGGGCCGCGAAGGGCAGCAGCAGTGACTCGGTCCGGTCCGCCACGAGGCCGGCGACGTACCCGGCGAGCATCATCCCGGCCAGGATCAGCATGCCGCCCGCGGCGATGTCGGACCCCTGGTGGGCGCATCCGAAGAGCACCGCCTGGGCCAGGATGGCGCCCCCGCGACCCAGCGCCGGCGCGCCCCAGCGCTGCACGGCCCCGCGGTAGGCGGTCTCTTCGAGGCCCGCGTTCGAGACGGCGAGGATGGTCGCGGGGAGCAGCGCCGCAGCGGACGGGAGGCCCAGGCGCACCTCGCCGAAGAAGGGGCCGGCCAGCACGGGACCCAGCACGAGCGCGATCGGCACGAGGAGCGGGCACGCCGCGGCCAGGAGCGTGACCCGGCGATCAGGCGGAGGCACGATGCCGAGCGACCGGCGGCCGCCCATCCGGACGGCCAGCAGCGCGGTCGACCCGAGGACCACGGCCGCCTGCAGGAGACGCCGGAGGACGGGCGGGGCGAGGACGTCATCGCAGGCCCCGGGGTCGGGGACGCGTGGGTCCGGGAGGACGCCCACCGCGAGCCCGGCAGCCACCGGCAGCACGGCGATCCAGGCCGCGGCCGCGCCTGCGGGCCGTCCGGGCTGGCGCGCGAGGATCGAGACGGCGACCACGACGACGAGCGCCAGCACCGGGAGACGGAGCACCGGCACGAGGGCGCCGGCCGCGACGAGCGCGACCGGCAGCCACCCGCGTGCGACCGTGACGGGCCTCGCGCCCACTGTCGTCACCTCCGCGCGCCGAGCCGTGCCGGATCTGCGGTGGCCGGCCGGAGTGGATCCGAACCTCGCGTTCAACGGTACGTCACGACCGGGTGCTGCGTCCGCCGTCAACGCCGGCGGCGTCCGCCCCGATGCTGCCGAGCGGCACCGGGCGAGCGGCACTGGGCGAGCGGCACCGGGCGAGCGGCACCGGGCGAGCGGCACCGGGCGACCCGTGCGATGGGCGGTCCGCGCCGCGCCGGCGTGCGACGGCGCGTCGGGGGCATCCCGCTCGTGTATCGTGGCGGCGTCGACGCAGCGGCGATCCGGGCCTCGGGGTGCGCCCGCGGATCAGGCGCTTCGTCACCTGCGCCGACGAACGTCGACGCACGGCCGTGGCCCTGCAGGCGACGAGGACCTCGTCCCGGCCCCTCGTGGCGGCGCGTGCGCCCACTGGGCTGCGCCGCGCACCGGAGGTCGACCCGCGATGACGATGACCGCTCCCGGCCCCCTCGGGGCAGGCGTCTCATGATCCGTCCCGGGCCGCCCTTCGGCGCGTTCTCCACGTGCGAGCTGGCGAATGACCGCGTACGGATCGTCGTGTGCCCGGCCCTCGGCGCGCGCGTCCTGTCGCTCGTCGACCTGTGGACCGGTCGCGACTGGCTCGTGGCTGGCGCGCCGCCCACGGTCGGGCCGGCCGGCGATGCCCCGGCCTGGACGGGTCACGAGGCCCCGTACGGGGGTGATACGGCCTTCGGGTGGGACGAGTGCCTGCCCACCATCGCGCGGTGCCCCGACCCGCTCGACGCGATGGCCCCGCCGCTCCGCGATCACGGGGACCTCTGGGGCCGCCCGGTGGACGTGCCGTCGGACGGTAGCGTCATCGCCGCGACCTGGGACCGCGGGCGCGTGCCCGGCGAGACCCGGCCGTACCGATTCACCCGGCGTCTCCGCCTCGACGGACCGCGGGTGATCGCCGAATACGAGCTGGAGAACGACGGCGCTGTCGAGCTGCCCGTGCTCTGGTCGATGCACCCGCTGCTGGCCCTCGAGCCCGGGGCGCGGCTGGACGTGGAAGGGCTGGCGTCCGTGCGCGTCGCCAGTGCGACGGGGCTGTCGATCGCGCCCGTGCCCGGCCGCGCGGACTGGCCGGAGACGCCCGGCACGGACGGTCGCCCCGTGATCCTCGACGTCGTGCGCGACCCGACGGCCGGGACGGCGCTCAAGGCCTTCGGCGGCTGGGAGCTCTACGGGAGCTGGGACAGCGCGACCGGCGAGGGGCTTCCCGGTGTTGCCGCCGCGGTCCAGCCGGACGGCGCGCGCCTGGAGCTGACGTGGTACGCGCCGATTGCCCCGAACCTCGGGATCTGGCTCGACGACGGCGGCTGGCCCGCCGCGCCCGACAGTCCCCGCGTGCAGCACGCCCTGGCGCCGACCACGTCGCCCGACGAGGACCTCGCCTCGGCGATCGCCGCCGATCGGGCGCTCGTGTTGGCGCCGGCCGAGCGGGTCGCCTGGTCGGCGACCTTCCGTGTTCGTGCCCCGGGGGAGGCGCGCGCAGGGTAGGGGAGACGTGGCGGGAAGCCCAGGTCGCGGCGAGGCAGGGGAACAGCCGCCGGCGAGTGATTGCGAAACCGCCAGCGGCGAAGACGGGCGAACCGCTCTCTAGCTCGACCGACCCAGCAGGAGGTCGCGACCGGCCACCAGCGCCCGCAGCTTCGCCCGGGCTGCCCAGCGGGCCGTCTGGCTGAACCCGCAGTCCGGGACGAGCGTGAGTCGCTCGGCCGGCACTCCGGCCTCCGAGGACGAGCTCGGCCCGCTCGGCGACGTCCTCGGCCGACTCCAGGTAGTAGCTCTTGACGTCGACGACGCCGACCGCCAGGTCGAACCCGGCCGCCGCCAGCTCGGGCAGGACGTCCAGCTCGGTCATCTCGCGGTTGGCGAACTCGAGCACCAGCTCCGCGACGCGGAACTGCTTGAGCTGTTGGATGACCGGCCGGAACGTCCGCTTCGCCAGCGGCCGGCCAAGGTAGTTGCCGAAGCAGAGGTGCGCCGCGAGCCGGACGCCGGGCGCGTCGCGCGCCGGGGCCGTGGCCGCGTTGAAGAGACCCGCGAAGTCGGCCGGCGCGTCGGGGTGGATCGCGGGCGAAGGCTCGTCGACCTGGATGAGCGTGGCCCCTGCCTCGACCAGGGCGGCGATCTCGGCGGCCAGGAGCGGCACGAACGCCGCTGCCGCGGCCAGCCGTGTCGGGTAGACCAGGCCGGGGCCGGCGGCCAGCCGCCCGGAGAGCGTGAACGGCCCCGGCAGGGTCACCCGGAGCGGCCGCGTCGTGCGGGTCGTGGCATACCGGAACTCCTCGACGACACCCAGCCCGTCGGGTGCCGTGATGGGCTCGAGGACCTCGAAGCGGTGTTGCTGGTCGTGGCCGCCCGGGCCCAGGCGGCGAGCGGGCTCCGCGGCGCTCACACCCGTCAGGTGGCGATAGAACTCGGCCGTGAAGAAGCCGGCCCGTCTCATCTCGCCGTCGGAGACGATGTCGATGCCGGCCTCCTCCTGGTCGCGGATCGCCGTGTTCACCGCGTCGTCCAGCGTCTCCCGGAGGTCGGCCGGCCCCAGCTCGCCACGGGCGTGGGCGGCCATCGCGGCGACCAGCCACGAGGGGTGGGCGTGCGAGCCGACGACGCTCGTGAGGATGGCGGGGACGGTCATGGACGGTGCTCCGGGTTCCGGCGGGGACGGTGAGGGGCCATGATGCGCCCGGCTCAGCCGGGCGTGGCGGCAAATGCGAACGCGCGGGCCGGGTTCGCCACGAAGAGGAGCGCCTGCTCCGGCGCCCCCAGGCCGCGGGCGGTCATCATCGCTGCGAATTCGTCCAGGAGCCACGCCATGCCCGGGCTCCCGCCGTACGTCGCCCAGTACCCGCGGCGCGCCGCGTCCAGGCCCAGCACCACGCGGTCGCCGAACCCATCCTCGAACGCCCACTCCAGCAGCGTCAGGGTCCCATTCGGCACGTCCGGCTTCCAGCGGAAGCCCTGGTCGTACTCGACCATCGCCCCCGTCGCGAAGACCTCGCGCTGGTACCCGCGGTCGACCACCTTGTCGGTGTGCGAGAGGACGACGTTCTGCGGCGCCACGCCCCTGTCGACCAGGAACCGCGCCTGGATGGCCCCCGCGGTGCCGCCCTCGCAATGCGTGAGGACCGGGACACCGGTCCGGACGTGCGCTTCCGCGGCAGCCGAGTAGACGCGCTCCTGGCGTGCGGTGAGCCGGTCGGCGTCGCCGGCGATCTTGATGACACCCGCCCGGTGCGGCGTGCGCCGGACCACCGGGCCGGCATAGTCGTGCGCGTCGATGCCCTCGGCGACGTCGGCGACGAAAAGGCCGGCGATCTCCTCGACCGAGAGAATCGACCCCCAGTGGCGGTCGTGGTAGTAGCGCTCGTGGTGCAGCCCGGTCGGCGCCACGACGTGTACGCCGCTCTGCCGGCTGATCTCGGCCAGCTTCCCCGCGTTCCGGCCGCAGTCGGCCGGCATGGCGTCCACCACCGCGCGAAGCCCCAGCGCCTGCGCCGGCGCCAGCTCGGCCACGGCGTCCTCGACGGAGTCCAGGCGGAAGTCCGGGAAGAGCTGGACGGGCCGCCCGCCGTCGATGATGAGGTGCTCGTGGGCGTACGTGACGCCAAGGTCGCCCGGGTCGATGTCGCCCAAGACCGTGCGGACGAAGGGCACGCGGCAGCCTCCCGGGGACCGACGGGCGAGCGGGCGTGATCCACGCTGCGGGCCCATCGTTGCGAGTCTATCCGATATGGGTCCTATTGGTACGGACCTTTGACCCCGGCCGTATCACGGCTCGCGGTCGTCGACGGTGCCAGTCAGCATGCGGTTGGTAACCCTGACCCCGACGACGAGCAGGGCCACGAAGAGGATCAGGAGGAGGATTGGCAAGGGCAGGAAGATCACGATGTTCGTGCCGGAGAGCAGCGTGGCGGTGAAGATGATCCCCGTCGCGATGATCATGCCGGCGAGGATCATGCCCGCCGCCAGCATCTGGCCGATCCGGCTGACCTTGCCGATCTCGCGCGAGAGGTCGGCCGTGTTGACCTCGACGACGATCTTGCCCTTCTGGTACTGGTCAAGCCAGGACAGGGTCGCGGTCTGGAGGTCCGGCAGGCGCCGCCCCAGCTCCTTGCCGGTCTGGACCACCGTCTGGCGCAGCTGGGCGACCATCTTCTCCGCGGTCACCTCGCCGAC
Organism: uncultured Chloroflexia bacterium; assembly: GCA_963810065.1. Lineage (GTDB taxonomy): Bacteria > Chloroflexota > Limnocylindria > Limnocylindrales > CSP1-4 > CTSoil-043. Next base: position 1,172,044 of record CAWELX010000007.1, read on the forward strand.
CAGGAGCTCGCGGGCGTTCTTCAGCCCTTCGTCCAGGAGGCTGAACGAGGGGCTCAGGGTCCGGGTGATCTCCTCCACCTGGACCATGGCCTTCAGGGCCAGCGTGAAGTCCTGGTTGAGCTTGAGGCCATTGTCGTACAGCGTCCCCAGGATGCCGGAGATGGCAGCCCCGAAGTCGCCGCTGCCCCCGCCGCCGTACTTCAGGTACTGGTAGACGATCGCGTCGATCGCCGAGCGCACGCGGTCCGGGTTGACCGTCCCACGCTGCGTGCTCATGCGGGTCACGACGGCCGCGATCCCGGTCGCGTCCTTCTGGACCACCGACCACATCAGGTCAAGCAGGTCGAAGCGCTGGTCGCGGTTCAGCTGGCCGATGAGGCCGAGGTCCAGGAAGACGATCGTCCCGTCGCGCGTGTCGACGAGCACGTTCCCCGGGTGTGGGTCGGCGTGGAAGAAGCCGTCGACGAGGACCTGCTTGATGATCGCCCGCAGGAAGCTGCGCGCCACGACGTCGCGGTCGACGCCGGCAGCCCCCATCGCCTCGACGTCGCTGATCTTGACGCCCCGGATGAACTCCATCGTGAGGACCCGCCGCGCGCTCCGAAGTCCATCCACGTCGGGCACGCGGACCCCCTCGATCCCGGACATGTTCTCGGCGAGGCGACGCATGTGGTACGCCTCGTTGCGGTAGTCGAGCTCGATGAGGACGCCGGCGGCAAACTCCTCGAGGATGCCCCGCGCGTCCATCCGGCGGGCCAGCTCGAAGCGGTCCTCCATGACGCCCGCCAGGTCCTGCATGACGCCGAGGTCGGCGGCCACCATCGTCTGGACGTCGGGCCGCTGGATCTTCACCACGACCTCTCGGCCGTCGGGGAGCGTCGCGCGGTGGACCTGGGCCAGCGAGGCCGCGGCGAGCGCCTCCTCATCGAACGTGGCATAGAGCTCGGAGGCCGGCCTGTGCAGCTCCGACTCGATGATCGCGTGGGCGTTCGCGGCGGGGAACGGCGGGACCGTGTTCTGGAGCTTGGCCAGCTCCTCCTGCCACGCCGGCGGGAGCGCCTCGGCGCGGCTGGAGACCATCTGGCCGATCTTCACGTACGTGGGGCCAAGCTGCTGGAGCATGACCCGCACCTTCGCCGGCGTGCTGAGAGCCGAGAGCTCCCGGTTCATGCCGCCGACGAGCTTCTGGAAGCGGTCACGGATGACGGCCACCGGCGTGGACTCCAGGCCGATCTCGAAGCCGAAGGCGGCCACGGTGTTGTAGACCTGGATCAGGCGCAGGTTCTCGACGAGCTTGCTGCGGCGCGGCGTGGGCAGGCGATCGAGGAGCCGCCAGATGGCGCGCTGGCGGTCGCTCATGTCGAGCTGTGGCCGGTCGATGCCGACGACGATGTTGATGCCGCTGGCGAGCAGGGTGAACACGAGCGCGATCAGGGTGCCCCAGAGCCAGGTCGGCTGGGCGACCACGAACTCGCCCGGCGCCAGCCAGCTCGCGATGAACACCAGGAAGACGTTCACGACGATCAGGATCAGGCCCATCGAACGCAGGAGGAGGCGGCCGGCCAGGACCAGGACGACGGGCCGGACGAACGCCCCCACGAGCGCGACGAAGAGGGCCATGAAGACGAGCGTGAGGACCGGATTGGACCCGAGCGCGAGGGCCGGCCCATTGAACGCAGCTCCGGTGAACGGGTCCGTGTAGTCGACCTTGATCAGGGAGAAGACGAAGAGGACGAGAAGGATCGTCAGCGTGTTGACGATGACCTGGGCGAAGAACCGTCGCATGGTCGAAGGCCTCCCGGCTCCTGGCGGCGCTCAGGCGCCGGGGGTGGTGTCGTCGGTGACGGGCGCATCGGCGGGCGGCGGTTCCGCGGTGGCCAGGTCCAGGGCGAGCTCGGGCCTGGCCGGTTGCGTCATCGGTTCGGCGGGAGCGACGGTGTCGGCCGGGGCGACCCTCGGCACGACAGCGGCGGCGACGGGCGCCACCACTCCGGCCGCCCCAGCCGCTTCGTCCGGCGGCGCTCCAGCCCCCGCGGCTCCGTCGTCGGGCAGCGCCGCGGCGATCTCGCCGATCCGCGAGCGCAGGTCGGCGGTCGCGGTCTCGAGCTCGCGGGCCGCCAGCCGGACGGCTCGGCCGACCTCCCGCAGGACGGGCTCCCACTCCGTGGCGGCCCGATCGACTTCCGGGCGCGCCTCGTCGCGGATGCGCTCGATCAGCGCGCGGCCCTCTGTCGAGGACGCGAACAGCGCACCGGCGGCACCGGCGGCGGCGCCCATCACGAACCCCACGATCTCGCGCACCGCGCTTCCTCCACGCTCGTCGGTCTCGACGGGCGCTCGGCGCGCCCGACGGCAAGGATCGCATCCACGCGGTCGTCGTGCACCGCCCGCGGCGGCGGCTGCCGCGGCCCGCGCAGGGGGTCGGCGGCCTGGCCGCGTCAGGCCGGCGCGGCGCCGCGGAGCGCGTCGATCTCGAGAATCGCCCCGGCCGCGCGGAGGCGATCGCGGAGCGCTGCCGGATCCAGGGCGCGGGGCTCGCGCCCTCGTTCGGCAGCCATCGCGGCGGCCGTGCCGGCGGCCTGGCCCATCGCCATGCACTGGGCCATGGAGCGGACCGAGGCGTGGGCGTCGTGCGTGGCCGAGAAGCAGCGGCCGGCGACCAGGAGGTTGACGGCATCGCGAACCAGCAGCGTCCGGTACGGGATGCCGACCGCCTGGCCGTCGGGAAGGTAGTCCCAGCGCGGTGTCCGCACCCTCGTGATGGTCCTCGATCGGGGCGCCGCACAACCCGACCTGGTCGTCGAACTGGCGCGCGCCCAGGACGTCCTCCCGGGTGAGCCTGTAGTCCCCGTGGACGCGGCGGGTCTCGCGGACGCCGATCTGGCTGGACAACGTTGCGAGGGCCGCGCGCTCGTAGCCGGGCACGCGGTCCACGAGGAAGCGCACGTACTCCAGGGCCTGCCGACGCCCCTCCATCTCGCGGCGCGAGAGGAGCTCGGGATCCGTCGCGTTGACGACGCGTCCCTCGCGCGCCTCGAAGGAGGGAAGGCGGGTCATGACCGTCGCCGTCATCCCCTCCACCGGGGTCGCGTGGTCGGACCCCTCCAGGCGCGGGAGGTCGTAGGCGCCGGAAGCGGCGGCCTGCGCCATCAGCCCGTGGAGCTTGTCGTTCGAGACCTCCAGGCGCCGGTTCCGGTCGACGTTGACGAGCTTGAAGGTTGTCGTGAGCGTTTGCGCCGGGGCCAGCTCGCCGGCCTGCTCGTAGCCGAACCCGCCGAAGGCGCACAGATCGGCGTCGCCCGAGGCATCCACGAACACCCGCCCGGCCACCAGCACGAGACCCGCCTTCGTGGCCACCACGACCTCGGTGACGCGCCCGTCGCAGACGACGACGTCCGCCAGGAAGGCGTGGAGCAGGACCCGCACCCCGGCGGCGACCACGAGCTCCTCCCAGGCGACCTTCAGGTGCTCCGGGTGATAGGTGATCCCGGTCCCGGCGCCGTACGTGTTGGGGCGCTCGACCACGCGGCCCCAGGCGGCGCAGGCTCGCGACCACGTCATCCGGGATGCCGCCGACGATCTTCCGCGGTGCGCTCCCCGGCGTAGAGAACCCATAGAAGGTGTCCAGGACGGCGGTGCTCGTGCCGCCCAGGAAGCCGTTCTTCTCGATCAGCACGACCGACGCGCCCGTGCGGGCCGCGGCGATCGCGGCCGTCGAGCCGGCCGATCCCGAGCCCACGACCACGACATCGGCCGAGGCGGCGAGCGGGTAGGCGCGTGAGGCCTTCATCACGATGGCGAGACCTGCGTCACGGACCACCCGCCGTCGACCAAGAGGAGCTGGCCGGTCACGTGGCGTGACTCCCCGGAGAGCAGGTAGACGGCGGCGGCCGCGACGTCCTCGGACGCCAGGAAGGCGCCGGCGAGCGGCTGCTTGCGCCGCGCGAAGGCGGCCGTGGCCGGATCCTCCGCGGCGCGCGCGGACATGGGCGTCGCGACCAGCGACGGTGCCACGACGTTCACGCGGATCCCGTGCGGCGCGTAGTACGCCGCCATGGTCGTGCCGAGGGCCGCGATCGCCCCCTTGGCCGCGGCATACGCGTGCGTGGCGAAGAGCTCCGGCACCGGGTGGGAAGCCAGGACGCTGCCCATCAGGAGCAGCGCTCCGCGGCTCCCGTCGGCGTCGGGCTCCTGGTCCAGCATCCGGCGCAGCACGGCCCGCGCTGCCAGCACCTGGGTGGTGAGGTTCAGGGCGAGGGTGCGGTCCCACGCGTCGCGGGTCAGCTCATGAACCGGTCCGTCGCCGAAGCGGCGGCCGGAGCCACCTGCGACCGCGAAGAGCCCATCGAGGCGCCCGAACCGGGCAGCCGCGGCCTTCACGGCCGCCTCCACCTGTGCTTCGTCGGTCAGCTCGGCCGGCAGGCAGGCGGCCTCGCCGCCAGATGCGGTGATGTCGTCCACCAGCGCAGCGCAGTGCTCGGCCGTTCGCGATGTCACGAAGACGCGCCCACCCTCCGCGGCGAACCGGCGTGCCGCGGTCGCGGCCATCCCGGTCGAGCCCGTCACGAGGATGGTGCGGCCCGCCATGCGGTTCATCGGACCCGCCGGGCAGGCCGGGCAGGCCGGGCGGGCTGGGCAGGCTGGGCCGCCTGGGCCGGTCGCGCCGTGCGGGTGGCTCCCGACCGAGCTGCACCGCGCCGCGGCGCCAGCGCCGGCGAAGGCGTCGCGAGCGCGACCTCGGCGATCATCCGCTCCTCGCCGGCCGGCGGCGGCTCGTTGATGCGACGCTCCAGCAGGAAGCGGGTCCGATCGCCGCGGAGCAGCGCCTGGGTGTGCTCCACGGCCCGCCCCTGCGCATCGGTCGTGACGCGCCGGATCATCAGGGCCGGGGTGTTGCGCGGAACGCCGAGCTGCAGGGCCTCCTGCGGCGTGAGGATCACCGGTTCCAGGGTCTCCACGGCCGTGGCGACGCGGCAGCCGTAGTCCTCCAGCAGGACCTCGTACAGCGAGCGGACCGCCAGGTCGCACGTCTCGAGGCCCGGGAAGCGCGCAGCCGGCAGGTTCGACGACTCGAGGATCAGCGCCTCCGCCTCGACGGCGCGAATCCGCTCCAGGTGGACCACCGGGTCGCCGGGGAGGATCCCCAGCTCCGCGGCGCTGGCACGACCGGCATCGACCACCGCGGCCGCCACGACGCGCGTGGTCAGCTGCATGCCCCGCGCGCGGAGGGCCTCGCGGTAGCTGAAGAACCCGGCGAGATCGGCCTGGACCCGCGGACGGGCCACGAAGGTGCCGCGTCCCTGGTGCCGCGAGATCAGGCCGCGCTGCTCAAGCTCCGCGAGGGCCTGGCGCAGGGTCGCCCGGCTGACGTCGAGGTCGCGGCACAGCTCGCGCTCGGGAGGGAGCCGGTCGCCGGGCGCCCACTCGCCGGCGTGGATGCGGGCTTCGACCCGGCCCGCGGTCGTGGCGTGCAGCGGTTCGCGCATCGTCGGGTGGTCGCTCCCTGGGCGCCGCCGGTCGGCGCCGACCGGTCTCCACGCATCCTACCTCGAATGGTGTGAGTGGTACATACCATTTGGCAGGGCTCGGTGGCGCGCGACGCCGCTGCGGCCGTCGGTCGGCGAGCGTCGGCGCGCACCTGGGCGGCCGCCGGACGGTGGCCGGGTGCTTAGCCCCCGGCGGCGGTGGCCGGGTGCTCGGCCCCCGGCGGCGGCGGCCGGGTCCTCAGCCCCCGGCGGCGTCGGCCGGTGTGGGCGAGCGAAGCTCCAGCGGTCCAGGGCCGGTGGCCGGGGCGCGGCCCCGACGCTCGCGGCGGGCCATGACGGACTCGGCGATCCGGTAGACCGTGAGGAAGACGACGACGGTGGTCGCCGCGACGTACACCCACCAGGCCCACGGCGTGGAGGTGTCGGTGCCGCTCAGGATGCCGTGTGCCGTGGTGAAGGCAAAGGCCAGGAACGTGACGTAGTGGAGAAGGCGCCAGGAGCGCTGGCCGATGCGCCGGCGCAGGTGGAAGCTGGCGTACACGATCGCCACCAGGTAGATGGCCAGCTGGCCGAGGCCCACCCAGACCGGGCGGTAGGGCGACGCGAACGGGACGACCATCTCGGCGAAGCTGAAGGGCACCGTTGCATCGAGCCCCAGGAGCACCACGTGGACGCCGGCCAGGCCGAGACCGATCGCCGACAGGTCCTGGTGGAGGGCGAACGTCACGGGCCGGTGGGCGATCGGCGTCGAGGATCTTCGTGGACAGGAGGAGCCCGTAGATCACGGAGCCGGCGATGGCGAAGTAGGACAGGAACGCGGTGATCCGGGTCGCCACCCACGGCAGCCGCTCGGGCGCGCTGCCGGCGAGCCGGACCAGGCCGTCCACGGCGAAGGGCAGCGTCGTCCCCAGCACGATCCCGACGGCGATGGCGAAGAGCCCCCACCGGACCAGGCTCGTGCGCGAGGAGAGTCCGCGGTACGTCACGCGAGGAACCTCGACGTGCGGGGCAGGGCGACGGTCCGGCCGTCGGCCAGGAGAGCGATCGCCCCCAGGGCAGGGCTCCGCTCGACGAGGTCAAGCCCGGTGGCCGCACCGAGGATCACGATCGCCTTGGCATATGCCTCGGCCTCGCGGGCCGACCCGGCGACCACCGTGGCCTGGACGACGTCGGATCGCGCCGGAGCGCCCGTCGCCGGGTCGATGAGGTGGTGGCGCCCCTCGTCCGCCCCGCCCCACCGATGGATGCTCGTGCCCGACGTGGCAACGCCGTAGGTCCGGCCGCCGAACGGTCCCCCGGGGAGCACCAGGACCGCCAGGAGGGATGCGTCGTCACGGGGGTCGCCGACGCCGATCTCCCACGACTCGCCGGCGATGACGCGCACGGCGACGTCCCCGTCGGCGTCGACGAGGGCGCCGGCCCAGCGGAGGCCCGCGAGCGCCCGATCGGCCAGCCAGCCCTTGCCCACGCCGTCGAGATCGAGGCGAACGCCGGGCTCCCGGTCCACGACCCCGGAGCGGTGCCGGCCGCCGCCCCGGACGTCCCACGGTCGCGCGGCCGCATCGCCGACCCCGAGCGTCGAGGCGTGGGCGGTCGCTCCGGCAGATCCCGCGGGACCTTCCTCGGCGCGCAGGCGTGCGTCGAGGAGCGACACGTCGACCGCCCCGCCGGTGATCTCGCCCGCCTCGCAGCGCCCAGCGGAGCGCCGCGGCGAGCGTCGGGCCGACCGGTACCTCGGACCGCGGGTCGGCGTTGAGGAGCATGAGCCGGGACGCCGGGTCGTGCCGGGTGAGCATCGCGGCCCAGGCCCGGACGCGTGCCGCCACGCGCCGCATCTCACGCTCGACGGCAGGTGCGTCCCCAGCAGGCGCGGTGACGTGGATCTCGAGGCGACCCCCCATGGCCTGCGCCCGGTGCACGAGACGCGAGGCGGTGTCGATCGTGTCCACGTCGGCGGCAGGACCGGCCGGCAGGGCGACGGATCCGATCACGGCTTGACGACAGTCCCGGACTGGGTGGTCGTGACGACGACGGTCTGCGGCTTCGCGACGGGTGCCGGGAGCTGGGTCACCACCACGTTCGGCCCGGCGCTCTGCGGTGCCTTGACGCCCGGTGGGAGCTTCACGACGCGGGTGACCTGCGTGACGATGGCGGCGTCCGCGGGTGTGTCCGCCTGGGCCATGACCAGCGGGGCGCCGGCCGGAAGGGCGGCGCTCGAGATCGTCGCCAGGAGCGCGGAGAGGGCGGCGACTCCGCCCGCGGCCAGGGCGAAGCGCATCGGGCGCGGGTCAGGGCGCGACGCCGCCGCACGGCCGTGGGCGGCTGGACCCGCGGCGGCTCCTGTGGCAGCCGGGCGGCCGGAGGCGGGAGCACCCGAGCGAGTGGCCCGGGCTGGCGTGCCGGGCGCGGTCTCCCGCGGGGCCGGGTTCTCGCGGAGCGCCATCTCAGTCGTCTCCTTCGTTCTCGTTCTCGTTCTCGTTCTCGCCGCCGCCCGCGACGACCTTGTGGACGACGACGACCGGAGCCGGAGGCGCCGTCGGGGTCTCCTGGTAGACGGTGGTGACCTGCGTCCCGGCCGGCGGCGGGGGATCCGCCGGGAGCGCCATGACCGCGACGGTCTCGGGGGCGGCCGGCGTGGCCGGGCCCCCGAGACCGGCGGCGGCGCCCAGGGTGAGCGCCGCCGCCAGCCCCGCCACGACGATCGCGGAGCGCCGTGGTCCCGTGCGGCGAGAGGGGTTCGAAACCTGCATTGGTGGCTCCAGTGGTGCTGCGGCAGGCCGTGGGCTCCGCCGCGTGAAGGTTCGGGTGACGATGGCCGCATGGTCGCCCCGGCCGATGAGGCCCGCGTGTGCCGTTCATGTGGGATCGCACAGGAAGGCCGCCCGGCCGTTGACGCGGGCCGGGCCGACCGGGAGGATGGGGGCATGCGCATCCTGGTGGTCGAGGACGAGCCCAAGATGGGAGCGCTCGTCCAGCGTGTCCTGACCTCGGAGCGCCACGTCGTGGATCTCGCTCCCGATGCCGTGGCCGCCCTCGGCCTTGCCGCGCCGGGCGGCGAGCCGTACGACGTGCTGGTCCTCGATCGGATGCTTCCCGACCTGGATGGCCTCGAGCTGCTCCGCGTGCTCCGCAGCCGCGGCGTGACGACGCCCGCCCTGATGCTCACCGCCCTGGGCGCCGTGGAAGAGCGCGTCGCCGGACTCGACGCTGGCGCGGACGACTACCTCGCCAAGCCGTTCTCCTTCGCCGAGCTCCTGGCCCGTGTCCGCGCCCTTGGGCGGAGGGCGGCCACGCCCACCGCCCGACACCTGGCCGTCGGGGACCTGGAGCTGGACGAGGAGCGCCACGTGGCACGCGTCGGGGACCGCATGGTGGACCTGTCGGCCCGCGAGTTCGCGCTCCTCGCCTACCTCATCCGGAACGAGGGCCGCGTGGTGAGCCGCCGCCAGATCCTCGACGCGGTCTGGGGCGCGGAGCCGGACGTCTACTCCAACGTGGTCGACCTGTACGTCTCGTACTGCCGGCGCAAGCTCGCAGAGCTGGGTCGGGCCGGGCTCCTGCACACCGTCCGGGGCGTCGGCTACACGCTCCGCGAGACCGCGTGAGCAGCTCGCGGTCATCGTCCCCGGCGCCGGCCGACCCGCTGCTGACCGCGACGCGCCGGCGCCTCGCGATCACGACGATGGCGCTCATCGGGATGCTCGTCCTCGTTCTCGGGGTCGCGTCGGTGTTCTTCGGCCTGCGGGCGCTGGACAACGGCGTGGACCAGGCGCTCCACCAGGCGGTCACGGCGGAGGCCCAGCGCCTGGAGGGCGAGATGCCGGCACCCGGCGGGGACGAGGGCGACGAGCATGCGCCGCAGGGCTCCGACACGTTCTTCCTCGTCCTCGACTCCCAGGGCCAGCTGGTCTCGAACCCGTCCAACGTCCCGCTCGGCGGCCTCCCCGAGGAGGCCGCGGTCGAAGGTGCCCGGACCTCCGGCAGCGACGTTCGCACGGTTGAGGCCCAGGTCGGCCCGGTCCGCCTGGAGACCGTGCCGATCGGCTCCGCCTCGGCGCCACAGGGCTGGGTCCAGGCCGGCTACGTCCTCACCGTGCACGAGACCCAGTCCCGCGAGCTGGTCGCGGCGATCGTCATCGTGGGCCTGCTGGGGCTCCTCGGCGCTGCCCTGGTCACGCTCTGGATCACCGGGCGCGCGCTCGTTCCCATCCGCCAGGCGTTCGCCACGGAGCGCCGCTTCGTGGCCGACGCGTCGCACGAGATCCGCACCCCGACGGCCATCATCCGGGCCTCGGCGGAGGTGCTCCAGCGCGAGGAGCTCGTGCGACCGGAAGGACGTGACCTGGCGGAGGACATCGTCTCGGAGGCCGACCGCCTTGGCCGCCTGGTGGAGGAGCTGCTCGCGCTCGCGGCGTCCGAGCGCGGAACGCTGGCCGTCGATCGCCGTCCCACGGACCTCGTGGAGGTTGCCGCGGCCACGGTTCGCCGCGCCGGTCCGCTGGCCGCCGAGCAGGACCTCGTCCTCGACGGGCCCGCTGGAACGGTCCCGCCGCTGCCGGTGCTGGCCGATCCCGACCGGCTGGTCCAGCTCCTGCTCGTCCTCCTCGACAATGCCTTCCGGGTCTCGCCCCCGGGCGGCCACGTGACGGTGTCGGTGGCGCAGGTGGGACGTCGCGCGCAGGTGGCGGTCAGCGACGATGGCCCTGGCGTTCCCGCGGACCAGCGCGAGCGGATCTTCGAGCCGTTCGCCCGTCTCGCGGATCGCCGGCGCGAGGGCCGTGGAAGTGGCCTCGGGCTGGCGATCGCGCGCCGCCTGGCCGTGCTCCACGGGGGCACGCTCAGCGTCGGCGATGCGCCCGGCGGCGGCGCGCGGTTCGTCCTGGAGATCCCGCTCCGCTGAGTGGGCGTGGCACATCCGCGGCGGGCGGGCACGCGAAACCCGGGGTAGCATGCAACCGACCGACCAGTCGGTCGGTTTTCGGGCGCGACGCCCGACACAGGAGCCAGGCCGGCCCAGAGATGACGACGGACAAGCAGACGCCGCCGGACAGGCGCACGACGGCCCAGGCCGAGAAGAGCCGCACGCGCCGCGAGCAGATCCTCGACGCCGCCTTCAACACGTTCGCCCGGCGCGGCTACCGCGACACGGCGGTCGACGACATCGCCGCCGCCGCCGACACGTCCAAGGGCGGGGTCTACTTCCACTTCGCCACCAAGGAGGCGATCTTCCGGGAGCTCATGCGCTCCACGGCGGATCGCCTGGCGGCGAAGGTGGACCGCGCCGTGGCGGCCGAGACCGACCCGATCGCGAAGGCCGAGGCGGCGCTCCACGCCGTCCTGGCGACGTTCGCCGGGCACCGCACGATGGCGCGCCTGCTCTTCCTGGACGCGCTGGGCGCCGGCCGCGCGTTCAACGCCGAGACAAACGAGCTGCATGACCGCTTCGCGCGGCTCATCGCGGGCTACCTCGACGAGGCGGTGGCCGACGGCTCCATCCCGCCGATCGACACGGCGATCACCGGCGTCGCCTGGTTCGGCGCCCTGAACGAGGTCGTCGCGCGCTGGCTGCTGGCCGAAGACCCGGGGCTCCTGGAGGACGCCTACCCGACGCTCCGCGACCTGCTCCTCCGCAGCGTCGGGGTCCCCGAGGCGCGGATCGGCGCCGGCTTCGGACCGCGGCGGATCGGCGGGATCGGCGCGATGACGGTGATCGACCGGCCCGACCTCGCCGCCGGCGAGGCGGACCTCGCCGCGGCGATCCGGGCGACGGGCGAGTCCCTCCCGGGGCGGCTGCGCGTGGCCACCCTCGCGGTCGCCGACCTGGATCCGCTCGCCCTCTTCGCCGCGGCTCGCGAGGCCGACCTCGAGGCGGCGCTCTGGCTCCAGCCGGTCGAAGGGTTCGCGCTCGTGGCGATCGGTCGAGCGTGGGCCGTGGAGGCCGAGGGGCCCGACCGGTTCGCGACGGCCGCGCGCGCCTGGGCCGAGGTGCTGGAGGAGGCGACCCTGGGTGGCCTCGCCGGCGCCCCCGGCGGCCTCGCGGCCCTGCCCCGTGGCGCGGGGCCCGTGCTGCTCGGCGGGCTCGGCTTCGGCGGGGGCGTGCCCGCCGCCGGCGGACCGTGGGCGCCGTTCGGGGCGTCCTCGCTGGTGCTGCCTGCCCTGGCCTTCGCCCGCACCGGGTCCGGGACGTTCGTGACGGCCGCCCTGGCCGGCGACGAGCCAACCCAGCCGCGGGTCCTGGCCCGGCACTGGGACACGCTGGCGGCACGCGCCCTCGAGCTTGCCCCGGCCCCGGGTGCCCTGGTCGCCCGGCCGGCCGGCGCCCCCCTCGTGGTCACCGGCGAGCAGCCGGACCGCCTGCACTGGGACCGGCTTGTCGGCCTCTTCGCCGGGGCCGTCGGCCGGGGCCGGCTCGACAAGGTGGTGCTCGCCCGCCAGGTCGGCATCCGCTCGCCCCTGGAGCTGGACCCGCTCAACGCCCTGCGTCGACTGGCGGCCGCGGGTCCCGAGAGCACGACCTTCGCCTTCGTCCGGGGCGGCGTCACGTTCCTGGGGGCAACGCCCGAGCGTCTCGCACGGACCGAGGGAAGGGCCTTCCGCACCGTCGCAATCGCCGGCTCCGCGCCGCGGGGCGTCGACGCCGACGACGATGCCCGGCTGGCCGCAGGCCTCCTCGCCAGCGACAAGGATCGCGAGGAGCACGCCGTGGTCGTGGCCATGCTCCGCGATTCGCTCGGTCCCATCGTGGAGCGGCTCGACGTGGCCCCGGAGCCCGGAATCCTGGCGCTGCGCCACGTCCAGCACCTCGTCACCCCCATGGAGGGGCTGCTCCGCGAGGAGACCGGGATCCTTGCCCTGGCCGAGCGACTCCATCCGACTCCGGCCGTCGGCGGCGAGCCCCGCGGAGCCGCGCTGGACCTCATCGCCGAGCACGAGGGCTTCGACCGGGGTTGGTATGCCGGCCCCGTCGGCTGGCTGGGGGCCGACGGTGACGGTGAGCTCATGGTCGCGCTGCGCTGCGGGCTGGTCGACGGGCAGCGGGCGACGCTCTTCGCCGGCTGCGGCATCGTGGCCGACTCCGATCCAGCCCGCGAGTGGGAGGAGTCCCGGATCAAGCTGCGTCCCGTCGCCTCGGCCCTGGGGCGCCTGGAGGACGGTGAGGCGTGACCGACACGACGGCGCTGCGCGGCTTCGTGGACGAGCTGGTCCAGGCCGGGATCGCCGACGCGATCGTCTGCCCCGGCTCCCGGTCGACGCCGCTCGCGCTGGCCCTGCGCGCCCATCCCGGGGTCCGGGTGCGCGTCCTCCTCGATGAGCGGAGCGCCGGCTTCTTGGCGCTGGGGATGGCGAAGGCCGCCCGGCGGCCGGTGGCCGTCCTCACCACGTCGGGCACGGCGGCCGCCAACCTCCTGCCGTCCGTGGTCGAGGCGTCGCTGGGGCGGGTCCCGCTCGTGGTCCTGACCGCGGACCGGCCGGCGGAGCTGCGCGATCGCGGCGCCCCCCAGGCGATCGACCAGGTCCGCCTCTTCGGCGCCCACGCGAAGTGGTTCGCGGAGCTGCCGCTCCTCGACGGCGATGACGCCACGCGACGCCACGTTCGGAGCGTTGCGGCGCGCGCCGTGGCTACCGCGACGGCAGGCCCGGCCGGCCCCGTCCATCTCAACCTGCCGTTCCGTGAGCCGCTCGTGCCGCGCGGGCCGCTGGGCCCGCTGCCCGGGGAGCCGGCGAGCGTGGTGCTCACCGGGAGGCGCACGCTCGGCGCCGAAGTGGTCACGGACCTGGCGCTTCGCCTCCGCGCCGTGGAGCGTGGCCTGATCGTGGCGGGTCCCCAGGACGATCCGGCGCTCCCCGCGGCGCTCGCTCATCTCGCCGCGGTCCTGGGCTGGCCGATCCTGGCGGATCCGCTCTCGCTGGCGCGCTGCGGACCGCACGACCGGTCCCGGGTGCTGGCACGCGGCGATCAGCTGCTCCGGCCTGGGCCATGGCGCGACGCGCACGTGCCCGCGCTGGTCGTGCGCTTCGGGGCGATGCCGACCTCCAAGCCCGTGCTCGTCCTGCTCGAGGAGCACCGCCCGGACCTCGTCGTCGTCGACGGAGACGGGGGCTGGCGCGAGCCCGCGATCGTGCCGGCGATGATGGTCCACGCCGATGCCACGGCCACCGCCCTGGCGCTCGCCGACGCCGTCGCCGCCGACCAGCAATTCGAGGCAGGCACCGACGCTCGACGCGCAACTGCCGACGCTCGACGCCCGACTGGCACCGTCGAGAGCCGTTCGGGCGACAGCCCGCGACGAGCCCCGCCGGCTCGCACCAGCCGCTGGCTGGAGGGCTGGCTGGCTGCGGACCGCACCGCGGATCGGGCGCTCCGTGGGTGGCTCACCGGCGTGACGGAGGCCGGCGTCACGTTCGAGGGCGCGCCGTTCGCCCTCCTCGCCGACCTCCTCCCCGACGGTGCGATCCTGTGGGCCGGCAGCTCGATGCCGGTGCGTGACATGGACGGCTGGCTCCCCGGGGGTTCGCGGGCGATCAGGCCTCTGGCCAACCGCGGCGCGAACGGGATCGACGGCGTGATCTCGTCAGCGCTCGGCGCCGCCGCCACCGGTGCACCGGTGGCGCTCGTGATCGGGGACGTGGCATTCCTTCACGACCTCGGCGGCCTCGTGGCGGCACGCCTGCACGGCCTGGCGGCGACGATCGTCGTCATCGCCAACGACGGCGGCGGGATCTTCTCCTTCCTGCCGCAGGCCGCGGCGGTCGCGCCGGAGGTGGGTCTTCCGGCCCACTACGAGGAGCTCTTCGGGACGCCCCACGGCATCGACCTCGGTCCCCTGGTCGTCGCGCTCGGGGCGGAGCATCGGATCGTGGGACCGGCCGAGCTGGGCTCCGCGCTGGAGGCGTCCCTCGGCGCCCCGGGTGTCCGCGTGCTGGAGCTCCGCAGCGACCGCGCCCGCAACCTCGAGCTCCACCGCGAGGCGGCGGGCGTTGTCCGGGCCGCCCTCGCCGAGCTGCCGGACGCCGAGCTGCGGGATGGCGACCTGCCGGACGCCGGGCCACCGGACGCCGGCGGCGCCGGCGCGGAGCGGATCCCATGAGCGAGCGCCTGCGCCTCCGGGTCGACGGCATGCCGTGGACGGTGCGGGTTGCGGGGCGGGGCCAGCCCGTCCTGTTCCTGCACGGCTTCTCGGGGAGCGGCCTCGCATGGGCGGGGATCGCGGGGCTCGGCAGCCGGTTCCGCGCGATCGTGCCGGACCTGCCCGGGCACGGCGGCACGGGCTGGCAGACGGAGGCGGTGCCGGCGGCCGCGGATGCGAAGGCGGCGTCGGACGACGGGACTCCGTCCGGTGCGCCGGTGGCCGCCGACGATCGGCCCCGCGCGTCGGTGGAGCGCACCGCGGCGGACCTCGCCACGATCGTGCGGCGCCTCGGCGCCGAGCGCGTGGACGTCGTCGGCTACTCCCTGGGCGCCCGCATCGCGCTGCGCCTCGCCGTGGACCGTCCGGAGATCGTTCGACGACTGGTCCTGGAGGCGCCGTCCGCGGGGATCGCCGATCCGGCGGCCCGCGCCGAGCGGATGGCGGCCGACGCGGCCCGGGCGCGGGTTGTCGTGGCCGAGGGGATCGACGCGTTCGTCGCCCGCTGGGAGTCGGAGCCGGTCCTGGCAGGGGAGGCCGCGCTCGCCCCGGCCGTGCGCCGCCGCCAGACGGCGATTCGGCGCGCCAACGAGCCGCTGGGCCTCGCGGCGTCGCTCGTGTACGCCGGCCAGGGCGCCATGGAGCCGGTCCACCCGCGCCTCGCCGCGGTGTCGGCGCCGACGCTCGTCGTCATCGGCGACACCGATCCCGCCCGGGCGCGCGCCGAGGAGGTCGCCGCGGGCATCCCCGGGGCGCGCCTGGCCCTCGTCGCCGGCGCCGGCCACGCTCCGCACCTCGAACGTCCCGACCGCTTCCACTCCCTCGTCCTGGACTTCCTCACGGAGACCGCCGCATGACCACGCCCGACCCCGCCCCGTCGCCCGTCGCCTGGACGCCCGTCCGCGAGTACCGCGACATCCGCTACGAGCACTCCGGCACCGGGATCGCAAAGGTGACGATCGACCGCCCGGAGGTCCGCAACGCGTTCCGGCCGGAGACCGTGAAGGAGCTGATCGACGCGTTCGCCCGGATCCGCGACGACGCCACGATCGGCTGCGTCCTGCTGACGGGCGCGGGCGACAAGGCCTTCTGCTCGGGCGGCGACCAGAACTACAAGAGCCACGCCGGCGGCTACGTCGGCGAGGACGGCGTCGCCCGCCTCAACGTCCTCGACCTGCAGCGCCAGATCCGCTCGCTGCCGGTCCCGGTCATCGCCCTGGTCAACGGCTACGCGATCGGCGGCGGCCACGTCCTCCACGTCGTCTGCGATCTCTCGATCGCCGGCGAGAACGCGATCTTCGGGCAGGTCGGCCCGCGCGTGGGCTCCTTCGACGCGGGCTACGGGATCGGCCTCCTGGCGCGACTCGTCGGCGACAAGAAGGCCAAGGAGATCTGGTTCCTGTGCCGCCAGTACACGGCGGACGAGGCGGCCGCGATGGGCCTCGTCAACAAGGTCGTGCCGCCGGCGGAGCTCGAAGCCGAGGGTGTCGCCTGGGCCGAGGAGATCCTGTCGATGAGCCCGACCGCGATCCGCTTCCTGAAGTCGGCGTTCCTCGTGGCCACCGACGGCCTGGCCGGGCTCCAGGAGTTCGCCGGCAACACGACCGGCCTGTACTACACCACCGACGAGGCGCACGAGGGGTCGCGCGCCTTCCTCGACAAGCGCCAGCCGGACTTCACGAAGTTCCCCCGTCGGCCGTGATCGAGCCCATCCCGCCGCAGGTCACCTCGCCGCCCCCGCCGTCACGCCTGCGGGTGTGGCTCCTGGCGATCCGGCCCGCGACGCTCCCGGCGGCCGCATCGGGGGTCGTGGTCGGGATCGGCGCGGCGCTGGCGATCGGGACCCAGCTCCGACTCGACACGGCGCTCGGGTGCCTTGCCGTCGCCCTCCTGCTGCAGGTGCTGGCGAACCTTGCGAACGACCTCTCGGATTTCAGGAAGGGGGCCGACACGCCCGACCGCGCCGGCCCGACGCGGGTCGCGGCCGCCGGGCTCGTCTCGGAGCGCCAGCTGGAGCTGGCGATCGGGGTCGTGATCGGCCTGGCGGGCCTCGTCGGGCTCTGGCTGGTCGCCGTCGGCGGGCCGGTCCTGCTGGCACTCGGCGCCCTCGCGATCATCGCCGCCCTGGCCTACACCGGCGGCCCCTTCCCGTACGGCTACCGGGCCCTTGGCGACGTGTTCGTCTTCATCTTCTTCGGGCTGGTGGCCGTGGTGGGCACGGCCTACCTCCAGGCGCTGCGGCTCAACCCGCTCTTCTTCGTCGCGGCGATCCCGGTGGGCGCGCTGACGACCGCCATCCTGGTCGTCAACAACCTGCGCGACATCCCGACCGACACGGCAACCGGCAAGCGAACCCTCGCCGTCGTGCTCGGTCGCCGGCGCACCGCGCTCGAGTACGCGCTCCTGCTGGGAGTTGCGTTCGCGGTGCCGGCAAGCCTGGCCGCGTTCGGGCTCGCGGCGGGCGGCGGCTTCCCGGCCCTTGCCCAGGGGCTCCCGCTGCTCACCCTGCCGCTGGCAATCCCGCTGCTGCGGACGGTCCGCGACTTCGAGGCGCCCCGCGAGCTCAACGCCGCGCTCAAGGGGACCGCCCGCCTGGCGCTCTGGTTCGGGCTCCTGTTTGCGCTGGGGCTCGCCCTCGTCGGGCTCCGTCCGGGCGGGGGCCCGGCATGAGCGAGCCGTCGCGCCCCCTCCACCCGGGCGACGCCGCGGCGCTGCGGGCGATCCTGGAGGCGGTCCCGGTCGCCGGCCTCTCGGCGCTCCGCGTGCGTGTTCCCTTTCGACGCCCGTTCGCCACCGCGACCGGGATGTGGCTTCACCGTGAGGCGTGGATCGTGCTGCTCGAAGGCGCCGACGGGCGGGTCGGACTCGGCGAGGCGGTCCTCGAGCCCGACGCCACGGAGGTCGAGGAGACGATCCTCGCCCGGGCCATCCGCGATGCGGCCGCTTCGGCGCGCGAGGGCGACCTCCCCGACGCCGAGGAGCTGGAGCTGCTGGGGGGTCCCGGACGGGCTCTCCGTGCCGCGATCGACGGCGCGCGCCTCGACCTGGCGCTCGAGCCGGACGGCGCCGCGGTGTCGGTGAACGGGACGATCGGGTTTGCCGCCCCACGTGAGGGCGCGGAGGCCGCCCTCCAGGCCATGCAGGCCGGCTTCACGACACTCAAGCTCAAGGCCGGCGCGGAGCGCGAGACCGAGGACCTGGTGGCACGGGTGCGTGCCATCCGTCGGGCCGTGGGCCCGGAGATTCGGCTCCGTCTCGACGTCAACGCGGCGTGGGACCTGCCAACGGCGGAGGATCGCCTGGAGGCGGTCGCGCGGTTCGACATCGAGTACGTGGAGCAGCCCCTGGCGGTGGACGACTCGGCCGGGGCTGCCGAGCTCCGGCGCCGCGTCGCCGTGCCGCTGGCGGCCGACGAGGCCGTCTACTCCGTCTCGGCTGCCAGGCGGCTGCTCGCGGAGGGCGCCGCCGACGTGCTCGTGGTGAAGCCGGCGCGAGTCGGTGGCCCGGTCGCAGTTGCCGAGATCGCCGCCGCCGCCGCGGCGGCAGGCGTTCCCGTGGTCCTGTCCACGCTCTTCGAGACGGGCATCGGTGTGGCGTCCGCGCGGGTCGCCGCCGCGGCGCTTCCGGCTGCGCCGTGGCGCGGAGGCACGACTCGCCTGCCCCACGGTCTGGCGACGGCGGGCCTCCTGGAGCACGATCTCCTCCGGGCGCCCATGACCCTCGACGACGGCGAGCTCGCCGCGCCGGGCGGCGACGGCGCCGCCGGGCTGGGGATCACTCTCGACGATGGCGTCATGCGGCGCTTCGCGGTCGAGGCCGTCGAGGGCGCCGGATGAGCCCGGCGCTGGTCCTCCCGCTCGCGCTCCGGCGCCACGCTGCCGCGCGCCCCACGGACCTCGCGATCCGCGATGCCGGGGGCGACACTTCGTACGCCGGCCTCGACCAGTCCCTGGATCGGGTGGCGTCCGCCCTGCAGGCCTCGGGTATCGCCCCCGGTGACCGGGTGGCCCTGCTCGCGCCGCCATCGGCCGGGTCGCTGGCGCTCCTGCTCGGCATCCTGCGGATGGGCGGCATCGCCGTCCCGCTCGGGATGCGCCTCACGCGCCGCGAGATCGGGGAGTCGCTGGCAGCAGCATCGCCGGCGCTGATCGTCCACGACGCGGCGTTCAACGGCATCGCCACCGGCCACGGCGTGCCGGGCGTCGCTCCGGCCGACCTCGTCGAACGCGGCCGCGGGGTGGTGCCGGGCGAAGCCGACATCGGCCCGGCCGCGCCCGCCGTGGCCGTGCTCACGTCCGGGACCACCGGGCGGCCGAAGGCGGCGCTCCTGTCGCACGTGGCCCTGGCCGCGAGCGCGGAGGCGTGGACGGCCGCGCTGCCGGCCGCGACGGGGTGGCTCCTGTGCCTCGCGATGTCGCACGTCGCCGGACTCGGGGTGGCATGGCGGGCGCTGGGCGCCGGCAGGCCGCTCCACGTCGCGACCGGCTTCGAGGCGGGCAGCGTGCTCGACGACCTGCGCGGCCCGGGGGCGCCGAGCCACCTCTCCCTCGTCCCGGTCCAGCTGGCGCGCCTGCTCGACGCCGCGGGCGGAGGGCCGCCGCCCCGGACGCTGCGCGCGGTGCTCCTGGGGGGTGCGCCGATCCCGCCGGCCCTCGTGCTCCGTGCCGCCGCGGCCGGATGGCCGGTCGTGCCGAGCTACGGGCTGACGGAGGCCGGCTCCGGGGTGACCGCGCTGCCAGCCGACGAAGCCGCGGCCACGCCCGACTCAGCCGGGCGGGCGCTCCGCGGCGTCGCGGTCCGGATCGCCGAGCCGGGTCCCGACGGGGTGGGGGAGATCCAGGTCCGCACCCCGGCCGCCTTCTCCGGGTACCTGGGGCGCCAGGATCTGTCCGCGGCGGCCTTCACGCCCGACGGCTGGCTGCGCACGGGCGACGCGGGCCGCCTCGACGTGGTCGGCCGGCTGTTCGTCGCCGACCGGCGCGCCGACCTCGTCGTCGCGGGCGGCGAGAACGTCCTGCCGGCCGAGGTGGAGGCTGTCCTGGAGAGCCATCCGGCCGTCGCGGAGGCCGGCGTGGCCGGCCGCCCGGACCCGACGTGGGGCGCCGTCCCGGTGGCCGGGCTCGTGCTGCGCCCGGGGGCCGTCGAGCCCTCCGATGACGAGCTCCGCGCCTGGTGCCGTGAGCGCCTGGCGTCGTACAAGGTCCCGGCCGCGTTCCTGCGCCTCGACGAGCTCCCCCGCACCGCCTCCGGCAAGCTCCGCCGAGGCGAGCTTCGCGACCGCCTCACGCCGCTCGTGGTCGTGCTGCACGCCACCCTCTCGACGGGCCGCCAGCTGGCCCCGCTCGTGCGTGAGCTGGCGGCAGGCGGGGACCTACGCGTCGTGGCCCCGGACCGCCGGGGGAGCGGCGAGCATCGCCTGGAGCCGCCACGCGCCGTCTCGATGGACGAGCACGTGGTGGACCTGGAGGGGCTCCTCGACGCGGAGGGTGTCGGTCGCGCCGTCGTGCTCGGCCACAGCTTCGGGGGCGTCGTGGCCCTCGAGGCGGCGGCCAGGCTGCCGGAACGCATCGCGGGCGTGGTCGCCTACGAGCCGCCATACGGGCCGCTCGCCGACGCCCGCACGCAGCGAGCCTTCGCGCTGGTCGCGCGGGCGACCGCTGATGCCGCGGCGCGCGCAGGGGCGCCCGCCGCGGCACGCGCCTTCATGCGCGGCGTTGGGGGCCGGGGAGCGTGGGAGACCCTGCCGGAGCGCAGCCGGACGTTCCTCGAGGAGGAGGGTGGGGGAGCCGTCGCGGACGCAGGCATGGCCGGCCTCGACCCGTCGGCGCTGGCCGGCATCGCCTGCCCGGTCACCATCCTCACGGGCAGTGCCTCGGATCCTTTCTATGCCCCGATCGCGGACGCCCTTGCCGCCCGGATCCCCGGCGCCCGCCGGGCCGTCCTGGCGGGGCTGCGCCACACCGCGCCGATCACCGAGCCGTCGCCCGTCGCGGTGGCCCTGCGCGAGGCGCTGGTGGCCGGACAGGCGCCCGGCCTGGGAACCCCGACCCCATCTCGACCGCCGGCCGCCGCCCCTCCAGGAGAGCCCGCATGACGACCCCGCGCGAGGCGCGCGACGCGCACGACCCGACCCCCTCCGGCCTCGCCACCGAGCGTGGCAACGCCGCGGCGCCGGCCGAGGTGGGCGCCATGTTCGACCGGATCAGCGGTGTCTACGACCCGATGAACCTCGTCATCAGCGCGTTCCAGGAGCCGCGCTGGCGGAAGCGGGCGGTCGCCGTCGCGGCGCTGAAGCCCGGCGGCCGGGCGATCGACATCGCGAGCGGCACCGGCAAGGTCGCCGCCGACCTTCTGCGCTCGGCGCAGCCCCGCGGCGAGGTGCTTGGCGTCGACATCAGCCCGGGCATGATCGAGGTCGCCCGCAGGCGCCACGAAGGTCGGCCTGGGCTTACGTTCGTGGTGGGCGACGCGATGGCCCTGCCGGCCGAGGCTGACCGCTTCGACGCCGCCACGATCGCCTTCGGGATGCGCAACCTGCCCGACTACACGAAGGGGTTCGCCGAGATGGCCCGGGTCGTCCGTCCGGGCGGGAAGGTGGTCTGCCTGGAGATCGCCCGGCCGCGCAGCCGCGTGGCGCGCGTGATGCGCTGGTGGTTCGACCGCGTCGTGCCGGTCATCGGCAGGGTCGCCGGCCAGGGGGACGCCTACGCGTACCTCGTTCGCAGCGTCCAGAACTACCCGTCCCCGGAGCGCATCGCCGAGGTCATGCGCGGGGCCGGCCTGGTGGGCATCCGCTGGATCGGCATGTCGGGCGGCATCGTCACGATCCATGTTGGGACGGTGCCACCGAACGTCCCCGGAGGGCCCGGACCGGGTGCTACCCGGATCATCAGCGTCGCCGACGCCGTGCTCCAGGAGCGCCGCACCGGCCGATGATCGTCAGCGGCCGAGGCTGCTGATCAGAAGCGGCCCAGGCCGTTGATCCGCGGTTGCGTGGCCTACCCCTTGCGGCGGTAGCTCCAGATCGCGAGCGGGGCGAAGACCGCGACCAGGCCGACGATCCAGCCCGCAGCCAGCAGCACGTTCCCCGCTTCGGGGACGCCGATGATGAGGCCGCGGGCGGCGTTGACGACGACCGTGACCGGGTTCGCCTCGGCGATCGGCTGCAGCCACTCCGGCATGGTCGAGATTGGGACGAACGCCGAGCTCACGAAGGTCAGCGGGAAGACGGGGATGAAGATGGCTCCCTGCGCAGCCTGGGCCGACTTGGCGCGGAGGCCGATGTTGGCGGCCAGCCAGCTGATGGCATAGCCGAACAGCGTCACGAGCACGAGCGCCAGGATGAACTCGGCGAAGCTCCCCGTGAAGCGGAAGCCGATCAGGAACCCGACCAGGGTCATGATCATGACGGTGTAGGCGTTCCGGAGCAGGTCGGCGAACGTCTTGCCGATCAGGACCGCGGACGGCGCCATCGGCAGGGAGCGGAAGCGGTCGATGATCCCCTTCTGGAGGTCCTCGGCGAGGCCGACCGCCGTGCTGGTCCCGCCGAACACGACTGTCTGGACGAAGATCCCGGGCATGAGGAACGTGATGTAGGTGACGCCGGGAGTCTGGATCGCGCCGCCGAAGACGAAGGCGAAGAGCAGCACGAACATGATCGGCGTGATCGTGTCGATCACGAGGAGCTGCGGGTTGCGCACGACAGCCAGCATGTTGCGCCAGGCGATCGTGATCGAGTCACTGACGATCCACAGGGGAGAGCGGCGGATCCGCAGGGCAGGTCGCCCCGCGGCGGGGGCGGTCAGGGCGGTCATGCGGCGTTCCTCCGGGCCGGCCGCCCGAAGCGGCGGCGAGCCTGCGGCGTGCTGGTGTCCTCCTCGGCCTCATCGGCGTCGCCGGATGCATCGCGCTCCGCGCGGCGGCCCGTCAGGCTCAGGAAGACGTCGTCGAGGCTGGGCCGATGCAGTGACAGCTCCGCGACCTCGAGGCCGGCGGCGTCGATGCGCCGGACGACCTCCGCGAGAGTGCCGGCCCCATGGTGGACGGGAAGGCTGATGCGCCCCGTGGACGTGTCGGCCCGAGGCTCGGTCGCGGCGAGTGGACGGAGCAGCTCCAGGGCGAGGCCGGTGCGGCCCGTATCGGCGATCCGGATGTCCACCACGTCTTCGCCCAGGCGGTCCTTCAGCTCGGTCGCCGTCCCCTCGGCGATGACCAGCCCATCGTCGATGACGGCGATCCGGTTCGCGAGGCGGTCTGCCTCCTCCAGGTACTGGGTGGTCAGGAGGATCGTCGTGCCGTCGGCCACGAGGCCCGCGATCACGTCCCAGAGGCCGAGGCGGCTGGCCGGGTCCAGGCCGGTCGTCGGCTCGTCGAGGAAGAGGACCGCCGGGCTGCCCACGAGGCTGGCGGCGAGATCCAGGCGCCGGCGCATGCCGCCCGAGTAGGTGCGAGCCGGGCGCCCGCCTGCCGCGGTCAGGTCGAACGTGGCGAGCAGCTCGTCGGCCCGCGCTCGCGCGGCCGGCCGGCCGATGTGCAGCAGGCGTCCCACCATCTCGAGGTTCTCGCGGCCGGTCAGGTTCTCGTCGACGGCCGCGTACTGGCCGGTCAGGCCGATCGAAGCCCTGACGGCATCGGGCTCGCGGAGCACGTCGTGGCCTGCCACGGTGGCGCGGCCGCCGTCCGGGTGGAGGAGTGTGGTCAGGATCCGGACCGCGGTGGTCTTGCCGGCGCCGTTGGGGCCGAGGAGGCCCAGGATCGTGCCGCTGGGAACCGTCAGGTCGATTCCCCGAAGGGCGTGAACGTCGCCGTAGGACTTGCGCAGCCCCTCGGCGGAGATGGCGTGTTCGAGCATGGGAGACCTCGTGTACCGGCAGGTCGGGTGCTGCCGGCACCCTCCAGTTCGGAGGTCGAGGCGTTACGGATGGGTCGGCCCCGGCCGGCCCCGACGCGCACGTAGCCCTGCCTCAGTACCAGGGCCAGGGCACGGCCGGCCAGTCCGGGTGCGGCTGCGGGAACCGGCCGCTCCGGAGCAGCTTCTCGATCCGCGTGTTCGTCGCCTCCAGCTCGTCGCCCGCGAGGTGGGGCTCCAGTTGCCCGCGGATGCCGGGCAGCGCAAGCCGCAGGCGCGCCAGGGCCTCCGCCTCGCGCGGTGCCAGCCGCGTGCCGCGCCAGCCCCACAGCACGGTTCGGAGCTTGGGTTCCACGCTGAACGTGACCCCGTGGTCGACGCCCTGGATGATCCCGTCCTCCCGGACCAGCAGGTGGCCGCCCTTCCGGTCGGCGTTGTTGACGACGGCGTCGAAGAGCGCGATCCGGCGCAGCCGCGGATCCGCGGCCCGGACCAGCTCGACGACGTCGCGGTCCTCGCGAATCTCGACCCACAGCTGGAGCATGCCCGGCCCCACCGGCGCGTCCGAGCGGAAGACCGTGGGGGGCACCACGTCCCAGCCGCTGGCCTGGGAGACGATGAAGGCCGCCACTTCGCGATGGGCCAGGGTGCCATCCTCGAAGTCCCACAGCGGCCGCTCGCCGCGAATCGGCTTGTAGACGGCGGCAGCCACGACGTCGCCGCGCCCCGGGACCGTGCCGTGGACCGCGACGAGGAGCGTCACGTTGGAGGCCTGGACCAGGCGCCCGACGATCTCGATCTCGCCGCGCTCGAGGAAGGGAAGCGCCGTGGCGGGCGGCAGGGCCACCGCCGGCGGGAGGGCCGGCCCGACCTCCTCGTCGGGCCCGGACGGCTCGGACGGCCAGGCCTCGCCGGCCTCGTCGGCGCGGCGCGTCTCGTCCGTCACGGGCGGCGCCCTGCGCGGTGTGGGTCGCCGCGGCGGGGACCCGCGCGGCCGGGGCCTGCGCGGCGGGTCAGTGGACGTACCCGTTGCGACGCGGGCACAGGTGGCCGGTGGGGTCCAGGGGCTGACCGCACAGCGGGCACGGCAGCCGGCCCGCCGCGACCGTGCGCAGGGCCCGTTCGACGAACGCCCGGGCGCGTGCCGGCGTCAGGCGGATGCGGACGAGGTCCGGCCCGTCGGGATCGTCGTCCTCGAGCTCGAGATCCACGTCGGGCTCCTCGCCCTCCTCTTCGTCGTCCTCCACCTCGAGCTGCGCCCGGGCCTCGACGACGATCTCGTCGCTGTCGCCGTCCCAGGCCAGCGTCATCGTGCCGACGCGGAACGCCTCGACGAGCGGCTCGTCGAGGGACCCGGTGTCGTCGTCGCCCGGCAGCGAGGGCCTCCGGGACGTTGACGCCCCGTCGCGAGAGCTCGGCGAGGAGGAGCGCCATCCGTTCGGCCAGCACCTGCACCTGGACCTTCTCCAGCACGACCGAGACGAGCGCGCTGCCGCGCCGTGCCTGGAGGAAGAAGGTCCGGTTGCCCGGCTGGCCGACGGTGCCGCTGACGAACCGGTCCGGGAGGCCGAAGTCGTAGATGCGTCGAGACATGCCGCGACTCTACCGCGCCCGGCGTCGGGTCGCCGGGTGCAGTGTTCCGCGCCGTCGGGCGGGCGCCAGCGAGACGACGCTGCCGCCCGTGTCGTTGACCCGCTCGACGTGCGTCCCTGCCGTCGCGTAACGCACCACCGATAGGGAGCAGGGGTCCACGCCGATTCGCTGGAAGCCGTCGAGATGGAGGCCCAGCGCGTCGGCGAGGACGGCCTTGATGACGTCACCGTGGCTGACCACGGCGTAGGTGGCGTCGGCACCGAGCGTCGCGTTCCAGCGCCGGACCGCCGCCACGGCGCGGGCACTCATGTCCGCGAGGCCTTCGCCGTCGGGAAAGACCGCGGCCGAGGGCCGGGCCTGGACCACCGCCCAAAGCGGCTCCCGGCGGAGCGCCTTGAGATCGCGGCCGGTCCACGTTCCGTACCCGACCTCGCCGAAGGCCTCGTCCACGTGGAGCGGCGGCGCCGGATCGCGACCCGCCAGGATCGCATCGGCCGTCTCCCGGCAGCGCTCAAGCGGCGAGCACACCACGGCCGCCAGCGGGACCGCGCGCAGCCGCTCGCCCATGGCCGTGGCCTGGGCACGTCCGCGCTCGTCGAGGTGCACGCCGGGCGTCCAGCCGGCCAGCACGGGTCCGGTGAGCGGGGTGAGGCCGTGGCGGACGAAGAGGACCGTGGTCACCCGGTCGCTCAGGCGGGGGTGACGTCGGCGCCGACGTCGAGCGCCGGAGAAGGGTGCCCGTGCTCGCCGTCGTGCTCGGGTGCACGCTCGCCGGCCCACCCCGGGATCTCCTCGCCCCGCTCCGAGGCGATGACCTGCAGTCCTCCGAACAGCGTGAAGCCGGTGATCTCCAGCCCGGGCTCGTCGAGGGACGGCTCGGGTGCGTCGGTCGAGTTCATGGCGCCGCCGAAGATCGCCGGACCGCTGATGCGAACCGGCACCCCCGGGGCGACCACGACCCGCGTGCCGGCGAAGACCGTGCGGACGTCGAGCTGCGCCCCGGCCGGGTCGATCGTCACCTCGCGAAGGTCGACGTCCACGCCCGCATACCAGCTGATGACACGGCCGCCGCGAAACGATGGCCCGCTGCCCTTGAACTCGACGCCGTCCATCACGGCCACGAGGTCGATGTCGTCCGACGCCGGGTCCGGGATCGACGGCGCCTTCTTCTTGAAGCTGAGAGCCGCGAGCGCGCTTGCGATGCCGGCGACGATCGAGACGCCGATGACGAGGCCGAGAAGCCGGGCGAGGAAGCGGAACATGGGGGACCTCCAGGGGCTGCTGACGCCGGCGTCGATGCTACCTCCCGCGGACGATCGAGGCCCGCTACGCTGGCAGGATGGACCGGCTGGAGCGGGAGGCGGAGCGCCTCGAGGGCGCCGTCTGGGGTCACCTCGTGGGGGACGCCCTCGGCGTGCCGTACGAGTTCCGGCCGCCCGGCGGGATCGGCGAGATCCGTTTCGGCGCCTCCGGCACCCACGGCCAGCCGGCGGGCACGTGGAGCGACGACGGAGCGCTGATGCTGGCCCTGCTGGACTCGCTCGTGCGGGCCGACGCCGACCCGGGGCGGGCCTCCATCCGCTTCGACCCGGAGGACCAGGGCCGCCGGATCCGGGCGTGGTACGAGCGCGGCGCCTACACGCCCGACGGCGACGGCGCGTTCGACATCGGCGGCGCCACCCTGGCCGCGGTGCGCGCGCTCCAGGAGGGCGTCCCGGCCGATCGATCGGGGAGCGTGAAACCGAACGCGCTGGGCAACGGCTCGCTGATGCGAATCCTCCCCGTCGCACTGGCCGGCCGTCGCAGGGACGACGCGACCCTCGTCGCCTGGGCAAGCGCGGCGTCGGCGGTGACCCACGGGGAGCCACTGCCTCGTGCGACCTGCGCGCTCTACGTCCTGCTCGCCTGTCGGCTTCTCGTGCACCCCGATGATCCCGGGGCGGCGATGGCGGACGCTCGCCGCGCGCTGGCCCGGCATGCGGCGGCGGCCGGCCTCGACGGCGCCCTGGGCGAGCTCCTGGCCTGGGAGCGACGGACCGGCGGCGGCCACGTCGCCGACGCGTTCTGGTCGGCATGGGACGTCGTCGTCGCAGCGACCTCCTACCAGGAAGCGGTCGAGGGCGCAGTCCGCCTCGGCAACGACACGGACACGACGGCCGCGATCGCCGGCGGGCTGGCGGGTATCCGCTGGGGCGTCGGGGGGATCCCGCAGCTGTGGCTGGCCCGGATGCGCGGCCGGGAGATCGCCGGCGAGCTCCTCGACCGGCTGCTCGCGGAGGCGGGATGGCGGACCTCCACGACAAGCCCGCTGCGGGTGGACTGGGTGCCGCTCCGCGACGCAGGCGACCTCGCGGGCGCCGGCGGCGCCCTGGGAATGACGCTCCTGCCGGGCAAGAAACGGCGCGGGTACGGTGGCCCCCAGTGGCGCGACGCCGCAGCCGATGCCCGCTGCCTGCGCGACGTCCATGGCTGCAGCACGCTCCTGCTGCTGGTTGAGGACATCGACCTCGACATCAGCCGTGCGTGGGGGACGATCCCGGCCCTGGAGGCGGCCGGGATTCGCGTGATCCGGCACCCGATCCGCGACATGGGCGTGCCCCGCGACGCGCCCGCCTTCGGGGCCATGCTCGACGCGATCCGCGGGCGTGTGCTGGGCGGCGAGCGGATCGTCGTGGCCTGCCGGGGCGGCCTGGGCCGAACCGGGACCGCGGTGGCCTGCCTGCTCGTCGACGCGGGCGTGCCCGCTTCCGAGGCGATCCGCCGGGTCCGGGCGGCCCGGCCGGGCACGATCGAGCGGCACACGCAGGAGGAGTTCGTCCGGGGGTGGCAGCGCCGGGGGGCGGACGGATGAGCGGGGGACGTGTCGTCGTCGTCGGGTCCGTGAACGTGGACCTGGTGGTCGTCACGCCGCGCCTGCCGGGACCCGGCGAGACCGTGACGGGCGGCGACGTCGAGCGGCATCACGGCGGCAAGGGCGGCAACCAGGCGGTCGCCGCCGCGCGCCTGGGCGCCCACGTCGTCTTCGTGGGTGCCGTCGGCAACGACGACTTCGGGGCCGCCGCGCGAGACGCGCTCGAAGGGGAGGGGATCGACGTCGCGCACCTCGCGACGGTGGGACGGCCGACCGGCGTCGCGCTGATCGTGGTCGACGAGCACGCGGAGAACCTCATCGCCGTGGCGCCAGGCGCCAACGGAGCCCTGGACGAGGACGCCGTTGCCGCGACGCTTGCCGCGCTGGCCCTGGGGCCCGGCGACGTGGTGCTGGCATGCCGCGAGATCCCGCCCGGGGCGGTGCGGGCCGCGCTCGCGGCCGCCCGGGGGGCCGGGGCGACCGGCATCCTGAACCCGGCGCCGGCCGACGGGTTCGACGGGGCGACGATCGCGCTCGCCGACGTCCTGACGCCGAACGAGGCCGAGCTCGCCATCATCGGCGGAGACGGGTCGCCGGAGGTGGCAGCCCGATCGCTGCTGGCCGGCGGGCGATCCGGGCGATCGATCGTCGTGACGCTTGGCGCGGCGGGCGCGCTGGTGGTACCGGCCGACGGGCCGGCGCTGGAGATTCCGGCGCGACCGGTCGTCCCGGTCGACACGACCGGCGCCGGCGACGCGTTCAACGGCGCGCTGGCCGCTGGGCTCGCCGAGGGTCGTGGCCTGGTCGGCGCCGCCACGCGGGCAGTCGCCGCGGCCGGGCTCTCGACGACGCGGATGGGGGCCCGGGGTGGCATGCCGACCTCCGCCGAGCTCGCAGCCGCCGAGCCCGCCTTCACCGAGCCGGCATTCACCGAGCCGAAGAGAGGCGCGGAGCCCGGGGTCGTCGAGCCGGCAGCCACCGTGCCGGAGGACGCGACCGGCTCGTAGCGGGCCCTCGCCTCCACGGAGAGCGGTCACCGCCACGATCGTGGTGCCGCGAGACCACGCGACCCTGTTGCAGCGGCCGAACGGCCCTTGCACCCGAGCGGCGATCCGGCGAGACTTCCGGCGTCCGGCAATGCGGGCGAATAATCGCGCGTGAAGCGCGGTCGCCCAGAATGCCGGCGAGATCGGCCGCGACGAGCGATCGTCGGCCGGGCCCGCCCGGGACGACGGCGAATGGCGACCAGGGGGCGAAATCGGGTCATGACCGCAGGCCGCGTGCGCACCATCGTCGGGCTGCTGCTCGTCGGGCTGCTGCTCGTCGGGCCGGCGCCCGCCGGCGCCAGCGCCGCGATGCCCGCTCCCCGCGTGGTGCTCGTCGTGGGGCCGGTGGGGGATCTCACGGAGTCGTACCGCCGCTGGGCGCGCGAGGGCGCGGCCGAGGCCCGTCGCTGGACGAAGGACGTCGTCGAGATCTACTCCCCGGACGCGACGTGGCCGCGGGTGCGGGCCGCCCTGCAGGGCGCCTCGGTCGTCGTGTATCTCGGGCACGGCAACGGCTTCCCCAGCCCGTACGGGACCAGGCTTCGCCCGTCCGTCCAGAATGGTTTCGGTCTCAACCCGGTCGGCGGTCGCGGTGACGCGACGCACCAGTACTTCGGCGAGTCTCTCATCGCCAAGCAGGTGCGCCTGGCGCCGGGGGCAGTTGTCCTGCTCTTCCACCTGTGCTACGCATCGGGCCTCGCGGAGCCCGGCGTCCCCGAGGGTGCCGAGGCAGGGGCCCGCCAGCGCGTTGACAATTTCGCCGCCGGCTTCATGGCCGCCGGGGCGTCGGCCGTCGTGGCCGATGCGTACGCCTCTCCCGCGCCGTACCTTCGGACCCTCCTCGGGCAGAAGAAGTCCGCCCGGACGGCGTGGGAACACTCGGCGACCGCCAACGGCCACGTCCGCGCCTTCTCCAGCGAGCGGACGCCCGGCGCCATCGCGCTGATGGACCCGGAGCAGCAGTCCAGCGGCTTCGCGCGGTCGCTCGTCCTCGCCGCGGGCGCCGCCGCCGGCATCGTCCCGGCGGGACCCATGCCCGGAACGACGCCGCCGCCGGGTGGATGGGAGATCGTCGTGCCGCCGCAGCCGTCCATCGCGCCCGACGCGTTCGACCTGGGCGCCCAGCCCGGGACGCCGGCGCTTGCCGGGATGCCGCTGGCCGGGTCCACGGTCCGGCTGCGCCTTCCCGTCGAGGCACCCGCAGGGGTGGCTCTCGCGAGCGCGTACCGCCTGGGCACGCGCTGGATCCCGCTCGACGAAGCGAGTGCGTTGGCCGGACCGGCGGGCGGCGATCCCGCCGCCAGCCCGGATCCCGCGGCGGTCGCCGACCCGGCGCTCGTCGCGCGCGAGTCGGCCGCGACGCTCGTGGACGTCGTCCCCGCGTCGGTCGCCGGGGGTGAGGTCGCCGGGACCATCACCCTGCCCGACAGGGCCGGGCGCTATCGCCTGGAGGTCACGATCCATGATCCCGAGGGGGTCGCCCTCCCGTACGCGGTGCAGGCCTCGATCCCGGGCGTCGTCGTCCACGTCGGCGGTCCCGGGGCGGCGTGGCTGGACGCGCCGCCGGCGGTGTCCGTGACCGCGGGGACGCTGGCCTCCATCCAGGTCGACGTCACGAACGGAGAGGCCGAAGCCTGGGGCAGCTGCGAGCCTCGGCAACGAGGCTACGGCCCGGACGACACCGGCGACTGCCCGACGGTGCGCCTCGTCGGCCGCTGGGTCGCGGTCGACGGCGCCGGCACCGCCGCGCCGATGACACGGGAGCTGTCGATTCCCGCTGCGACGGCGCAGGCCGCCTGGATGACCGGGCCCGTGCCCTTCGACCCTGGAACCTACCTGCTCGTGGCCAGCCTGGAGCGTTCGTCGGGCGGTGGTTCGCCGCACGTGCTGGGCCGCCCGACCACCGTCACGGTCCAGGTGCTCGCCAGCCCGCTGGTGCCCACGCCGGTCAACTGACGGACGCTCGCCCGCCTGCGGTCAACAGGTGACGTGGAGGATCGCCCGCACCTTCGAGCGCTTGCGCTGGCCGACCAGCCGGCATGCGTCGGCCGTTGGGAGCGCCACCACCTCGATCCCGCGGCGGCGCGCCTCGTCGATGACCTCCGGCATGATTGGCAGCTGTCCGTCGGCTCCGGTTCCGACGATGAGCTCGCCGCCGCCCCACGGGATGGCCTCCGCGAGGGACAACGGGGTGTGCCCGTAGGCCGCGCGCCATGGCTTCGACGCGGTCTTGTCCCGCCGTCGGACCTCGCCGCGGTCGATCACCACGTCGAAGGTGCAGCGCTGCCCGTCAACCTCGATCTCGCCGAATCCCAGGAGCCGCGCCTGCATCCCCGACCGCCTCGCGTCGCACCCGCAACCGCGGGCCTTCCGACGTGGCTCACTCTACGCCCGCAGACGATTGCCACCCGCCAGGACGGCCTTCCCGCGCTCTGCCTTACGAACCGCTACCCTGATGTGACATTTGCCACACGAACAAGGACCAAGGGATCCCTTGTGCCCTTGTTCCGTTGGGCTCACGATCCACTGACGCGCGGGCCGCCGCCGCCCACGTGGTCCACGCCTGCATGGTGATTCACATGATCGAACTCATCGCACTCGTCGGGGTCCTCGGCGCCGCCCTGCTGGGCGTTCGCAAGGTGAACGACAGGCCGCTCGACCGCGTCGACCGGCGCCTCTGGCCCTACCTCCACCACTGAGACCGCGCTCTCGCGCCAGGCGAGTCGCCGCCTCCTGAGGTCGCCCGACGAGGGCGGCCTCTTCGTTTGCGGCGCGAGTGTCCCACCCGGCCAACCCGACGACGGACTCCCGAAGGGTGGCAGGATGGGGGCATGCGGATCCTGCTCTGGCACGGCTACCTGCTCGGCGGCACCGGCTCCAACGTCTACACGCGGCTGCTTGCGCGCGCCTGGATGCAGGCCGGCCACGACGTTACGGTGTTCTGCCAGGACCCGCGGCCCGACCTGTACGACCTGGGCGGGGCCCGCGTCGTGCGCCCCGACGTCGGTGGCCTGCTGCCGGTGTTCGTGCTGGATCGATACGAGGGGTATGAGGCCAGGCTGATCGGGGACTGCAGCCGCGAGGAGCTCGATCGCTGGGTGGAGGCGAATGCCCGCGCCATTGCCGAGCACCTCCCGGCCGACGTCGTGTTCTGCAACCACGTCCTGCTCGGGGGGCCGGTCGGGGTGGCGGTCGGAGCGCGCTTCGCGGTGAAGGCCCACGGTTCAGAGCTCGAGTACGCGATGCGGGACAACCCGATCCTCGCAGCGTGGGGGCAGGACTGCCTGCGCCAGGCCGCTGCCACCTTCGTCGGCTCGGCGCACGTTCGCCGGGTCCTGGAGGACGTGTGTGGCCACGTCGACCGCGTCCACGAGGTTCCGCCGGGGGTGGACATCGACGACTGGCAGCCGGAGGAGCGGGCGACCGCGCTCGCCGAACTCCTGGACGAGGCGCGCCGCGACCCACCGAACCCGGGGAACGCCCGGGAGCGGCTGCCCGACGAGGGCAACGCCGAGCGGCTCGCCCAGTTCCTCGCGGAGGACCGGCCGACGGTCGTGTACTTCGGGAAGCTCATGCACAACAAGGGCGTGCACCTGCTCCTGGAGGCGCTCGACGACCTCGACGCGCGGGCCGTCATCGTGGGGTTCGGGGACGACCGACCGGAGCTGGAGCGGCTGGCGGGCCACGGCGCCCTGTTCACCGGCCCGCTGGAGCACCGGCACCTGGTGCACCTGCTGGCCCTCGCGGACGCCTGCGTCGTCCCGTCGATCTTCCCGGAGGCCTTCGGGATGGTGGCCGCCGAGGCCGCCGCGACCGGGTGCCCGCCGCTCGTCGCGCGCCACTCCGGGCTCGCGGAGATCGCCGCCGGGCTCGCCGAGGAGTACCCGCCGGCGCTGCGGCACCTGGCCGGCTTCACGTCGGGCGACGTGGGCGATCTCCGGGCCAGGCTCGCCGAGCTGCTGGCCCTCGGAACGGCCGAGCGGGAGGCCATTCGCGCATCCGCCCGGCGGGCGGCAGTCGAACGGTGGAGCTGGACGAGCGTGGCGCGCCGCCTGCTGGAGCCGCTCGCACGCTGACGGGCCGCCACCCCCGTACCGGCGACCGGTGCTCCGCGTCGGTCATCAGGCGGACGTGGGGCCCGGATGACCTGTCGCCACAAGGCTGGCGCGTCGGCCCGGAGTGCTGCGTCGGCCCCGGAGTGTTGCGTCGGCGGGTTCCATCGGGACGTCCCCAGGGCCTGCGGCCCTCGCTCGCCCGGTGCGCTTCCCACCCTCCGAGCGGAGCAGGGCGCCCGCCCGGATGCCCTGATCGACTTCGCAGAGGGCAGCCGGTTCGCGAACCCCTGGGCGGCCGTCCGGCCAGGCATCGCGCCCTACAGGAGGTCGTCCTCGCGAAGGCGGCTTGACAGCGGGTTACTCAGGCGTCGTGGACGAGGCCATGCTCCACGGCGTACCGGGTCAGCGCCTTCGGGCCGCGCAGGCCCAGCTTGGCTGACAGGTTCGCGACGTGGCGGCGGACCGTGTGCGGGCTGATGCCGAGCGCTCGGCCCACGTCGGCAGCCGACTTGCCCGCCGCGATATGCGCGAGAACCTCGCGTTCGCGGACACTCAGGGGACTTCCCGCGTCCATCCACCGGAGGGAGTCGTCGATCACCGTCTCGGCGATGCTGCTGTGGAGGTAGCGCTCGCCGCGGGCGACGGCCCGGATGGCCTCGACGAGCTCACTCGTGCGCGCGCCCTTCACGACGTACCCGGCCGCCCCGGCGCGGAGGGCCTGCCGAATGGTCTCGGCATCTCGGTGCATCGTCAGCACCAGGACACGGAGACCGGGCCGACGGTTCGCAAGGTCGCGAAGCAGCGAAAGGCCGTCGTCGTTTGGGTAGGTGATGTCGACGAGCATCACGTCGGGGGAGCTGTTGGCGAGGAGATCGAACGCCCCTTCGCGGTCAGCAGCCTCACCGACCACGACGATCCCAGGCTGGAGGGCGAGGACATGGCTGAGCGCCTCGCGCACGAGGTGATGGTCGTCCACGAGCGCGACGCGCACGGGCAGAGGGGACCTGGGGTCGGCCCCGGCCCTTCCCGCAGAAGCCGTGGGCGTCGAATTGCCCGAGCGTGTCCCGTCCGCCGTCACCGAACCAGCGCCCCGGACTCGACCGCACCTGTCGACGCGACATCGGCGGGTTCGGGCGCCAGGGCGGCCGCGCTCGCGCCCGTCAGGGGCACGTCCAGGCGCACGACCGTGCCGCTGCCCGGCGTCGAAATGACGTGGAGGGTTCCGCGGACCGCCGCGGCGCGGTCGCGCATGCTCGCCAGCCCGAGGCCTCGTGCGTCGATGCCGGCGGCGTCGAAGCCGATCCCGTCGTCGATCACCTCGATGCGGAGCTGTCGAGCGACGCGCTGGACCGAAATCCGGATCCGGCCCGGCTGGCCGTGCCGCATGGCATTGCCGAGTGCTTCCTGGACGATACGGTACGTGTCGACCTCCCTGGCGGGATCGAGGAGGTCCGGGCGGTAGAGGGAGGCGTCGGCCGAGAACTCCACCGGCATCCCGGCTGAGGCCGCCAGCTCCCGGAGGGCGGCCACCAGCCCGGTCTCCCGAAGGCGCGCCGGGCGCAGCCGGAACGCGACGCCGCGGACGTCCTCGAGCGCCCTGCCAGCCATCTCGCGGGCCCTGCGGACGGCATCCCGGCCGGCCTCGTCGGGTGCCCGTGGGTCCGCCAGCGCCGACTCCGCTGCGTCGAGGGTGAGCGCCAGGGCGGTCATCGTTTGTCCGACACCGTCGTGGAGGTCCGCCGCGAGGCGCCGTCGCTCGTCCTCCTGGGCCGTCAGGAGCCGGTCGCTCGCCGCGCGGTAGAGCGCTGCATACCGGTGCCCGGTCGTCGTCACGCGGTTGGCCATGACCGCCACGATGAAGGCGATGATGGCCATGAGCGGCCACTCTTCGAGATCCAGGTCGGCCATGGCAGCAGCCGTCGGCCCGGAATCGCCGTTGGCGATCGCGGCATAGACGAACACGAAGAGCGTCGCCAGCGCGATGCGCAGGATTGCCAGCCGCAGGCCGAAGGCGAAGGTGAAGACTTCGACCGCCAGGACGATCCAGAGCCCGTGAAGGAGGATGTCCGGGTCACCCAGCTGGGCGACGACGGCAGCCGCCACCGCGACGCCCGTCGCGTCGAGCGCGATCAACAGCCAGGGCGGGCGCGCGACGAGCCAGCCGTCCCCGCGGCCAGGCTGCGCGACACCCCCACCACCTCGGTACACGCCGGCCCCCATCACCAACTGCCAGCCCGGCGCCAGCGCCGGCCATCATGTTCATCATGTCGTGACCGGTCTCGGACCATTGGAATGGTCGAAAACGACTATAGCTGGATTGTCCAGCCCACCCTCATCCTCGTGGCTGCCCGTCGAAGAGGGCAATCGGAACAGGTAGGGCGGTCGACCGCAGACCCGTGGCTGTCGACACGCAGGGGAGGCCCGGGAGCCGAGGGGAGACTCCGGGCCGACACGGGGTGGGGGATTCACATGGGGGCGGAGATGCTGCAGCCGCGGCCGGCTGCGCTCCTTCCGGTGGGCCTCGATCCGGCGCCGGACGGCATACGCATCGTCGCGCTGTCGGGCAACGCGACGGGTGGCAGCGCACTGGATGAGGTCCACGCCAGCGACAGAGAGATCCATGCGCGCCTCTTGGCCGCCCAGGAGGCTGAACGGGCACGGATCGCTCGAGACCTCCATGACGTCGTCGGCCAGGCGCTGACGGCGGTCCGGCTCAATCTCCTGTGGCTGGATCGTGTGAACGCGCGGACCGGGGCGAGCGGGGCCGAGATCAGCGACAGCATCGCCGTCGTCGATGCGGCGCTCCACCAGGTTCGCACGGCGGCCTTCGACCTGCGGCCCGCGATACTCGACGACCTCGGGCTCGGCGCCGCGCTGCGAGCGCTCTGCCGCCAGGTCGCGCTCCGGTCCGACATGGACGTCTCCTGCCGCGTGGCCATCGGCAGGTCGCGCCTCCCGGCCGAGATCGAGACGACGTGCTTCCGGATCGCCCAGGAAGCGATCACCAACGTCGTCCGACATGCCGGGGCACGCAGAGTGGAGGTCGACGTCCGTTGGCGACGGCGGTCGGGCGTGCTGATCCTCGACGTGTCCGACGACGGCGTTGGTTTCGACCCGACAGTCGTCACCTCGACGAGGTGCCTTGGGCTCGCCGGGATGGCCGAGCGCGCGTCGCTCGTGGGGGGCGATGTCGAGGTCCGCTCGGGGTCCGGCAACGGGACGAGGATGATCGCCCGCCTGCGGGTCCCAACGCGACGGGACGTCGTCCGATGATGTTCCCGCCGCCGACGATCCGCGTCGTTCTCGGGGAGGACCACGCGCTCGTGCGGGCGGGGTTTCGGGCGCTCCTGGACGGGATCGCCGGCGTGGACGTCGTCGCCGAGGCCGCCGACGGCCGGGAGGCCCTGTCGGTCATCGCCTCTCACCTGCCCGACGTGGCCGTCCTCGACATCACGATGCCGGGCCTCAACGGGATCCAGGTGATCGCCCAGCTCCACCTGGAGCACCCGCAGGTTCGCGTCATCGTCCTGTCAATGCACGACAACGAGGAGTATGTGCGCCAGGCACTGCGAGCAGGGGCCGTGGGGTACCTGCTCAAGGATTCGCATCCGGCGGAACTCGAGCTCGCGGTCAGAGCGGTGATCCAGGGCGGCACCTACCTCAGCCCGACCGTCTCCCGCCACGTCGTCTCCGACTACGTGCGCCGGGCAGCGGACGACGGCGGGACGTCGGACGGCCTGACGCCGCGCCAGCGGGAGATCCTGCAGCTCATCGCCGAGAGCCAGACGAACCAGCAGATGGCGAGCAGCATGAACCTGAGTGTCAAGACCATCGAGACGCATCGCGCGCAGCTGATGGACCGGCTCGACATCCACGACGTCGCCGGCCTTGTTCGTTATGCGATCCGTTCTGGCCTTGTCCCCGCCGACCGCTAGGTCCCTGCCGTCGCGCGCCCGGGCAGCTCAGGTCCTGACCCCGGCTTCGCCCGGGTGCGGATGGCGCAGGTTCCGGGTCCACCCTTAGGGGTGAATGCGCATCCGCCCCGATGGGCGGAACTCCGCAGTCCGCGCAGCATCCATCGACGAGTCGCTCCCCCGGGGGGGGTAGGCGCCTGGCGGCCAGGGTGGCAGGGGACCACCGGCTCGCCGGGCCGCGGCGACTCGCAAGGGGGGAAGATTGCGCCAGGGTGGGGGAAACCCGACGGGGCGGGGCGTTGACGATCGTGCACTCGGCGCCCCCGAGCGTGGATCCATGGACGTTCGAGGCGACCGGGCCAGCGTGAGCCGTGCGGCCCGCCGCCTCGGCTTGCGGCTGGCGGTTGTCGCGGCCCTGGCTCTCGCCCTGCTCCTCGCCGCGTCCCCCCTCGCCGCCCCCGGCGTCCGCGCTGCCGCCCCGCGGGTGGCGATCATCGTCGGCCCGGTCGGGAGCCTGACCGCCTACTACCGCTCCGACGCCGAGAAGGCGGCCGCCGAGGCGCGCCGGTACACCGACGACGTCGTGACGGTCTACTCGCCCGACGCCACGTGGAGCGCGGCGCGGGCGGCGATGCAGGGCGCCTCGCTCGTCGTCTACCTGGGCCACGGCAACGGCTGGCCCAGCCGCTACAGCAGCCGGCTCAACCCGCGGACCCAGGACGGCCTGGGGCTCAACCCGGTCGCCGGGCAGGGCAACCTCGCCCACCAGTACTTTGGCGAGGCGTACCTCACCGACCGGGTGACCCTCGCGCCCAACGCGGTGGTGGTCCTGAGCCACCTGTGCTACGCCTCGGGCAACTCCGAGCCCGGCCTCCCCGAGGGGACCCTCGCGGTGGCGAAGCAGCGCGTCGACAACTTCGCCGCGGGCTTCCTGGCGGCGGGCGCGTCCGCCGTGATCGCCGACGGCTATCTCGGCCCCGCCTACTACGTGCGCTCGATCCTCGCCGGGCGGGGCACCGTGGAGGGGATCTGGCGGGACGCGCCGAACTACCACGACCACGTCATCGCGTTCAAGAGCGTGCGGACCCCGGGCTTCACCGCGCTGCTGGACCCCATCAGGCGCGCGAGCGCGTTCTACCGCTCGCTCGTGACGCGCGCGGACCTGCGCTCCGGCGAGGTCGCCCGGGGGACGGCCTCGGGTGCCGCTGCCTCGCGCGGTCCCGTGCCCGGGCCCGGGACGCCGCCGAGCGGATGGGAGGTCGTCCTCCCGCCGCAGCCTTCGGTCGCGCCCGACGCCTTCGACCTCGGGGCACAGCCCGGCACGCCGACGCTCACGGGGATGCCGCTGGCCGCCGCCACGATCCAGCTCCAGGTGCCCGTGGAGGTGCCCGCCGGGGTGACCCTTGGGACTGCCTACCGTCTGGGCACCCGCTGGATCCCGCTCGACGAGGCGGACGCGCCGGCCGATCCCGCGGCCAGCCCCGACCCCGCGGCCAGCCCCGATCCCGGCCCCAGTGCCGACCCGGCGGCCAGCCCCGACCCCGGTGCCAGCCCCGACCCCGCGGCCGGCCCCAGTGCCGACCCGGTGGCCAGCCCCGATCCCGGCCCCAGTGCCGACCCGGCGGCCAGCCCCGACCCCGCGGCCAGCCCCGACCCCGCGGCCGGCCCCAGCGCCACCGCCAGCCCGGGCACCGGGGCAGCCGACCCTCCGGATCTCGTCGCCCGCGAGTCGGCTGCGTCGCTCGTCGACGTCGTCCCCGCGACGGTCGCCTTCGGCGGGGTCACGGCGTCCGTCAACCTGCCGGCCACGAGTGGGCGCTACCGCCTGGAGGTCACCCTCCACGATGGCGACGGGGTCGTCCTCCCGTACGCGGTTCAGGCCGCGATCCCGGCCGTCGTCGTCCACGTCGGGGGCCCGGGCGCCGCCTGGCTCGACGCGCCGCCGTCCGTCTCGCTCAACGCCGGCACGCTCGCCTCCCTCCAGGTTGTAGCCACCAACGGCGAGGCGACGGCGTGGGGCGTCTGCACAGCCGGGCCGTCCCCCGCGGGCGCCGAGGCCGCCGCTTCCTGCCCCACCGTCCGCCTCGTCGGCCGCTGGGTCGCCCTCGCTGGAGGCGGCGGGACGGCGGCGCCGATGACCCGCGAACTCGCTGTCCCGGCCGCGACGGCGCAGACGACGTGGCTGTCCGGGCCGGTCCCCACCGAACCCGGCACTTACCTCCTCGTGGTCAGCCTCGAGCGCGCCACGGGTGATGGCCCGCCGCAGGTGCTGGGCCGACCCGTCACGGTCATGGTCCTGGTGGCCGCCGCTCCGCTGCTCCCGATCCCAGCTGACAGTCCCGCGCCGCTGCCAGCGACGCCGGGCGGCACCGACCCCGCGACCGTGCCGCTGTTGCCGACGGGTGGCGACGTCGATTCGACGCTCGTGCCGAGCGGCGGAAGCCTGCTTCCAACTCAGCCCGACTCAACCCCAGGACCAAGTGTCAGCAGCCCGCCCAGGGCCGAAGAGGGAGGTGGCCAATGACCGCGACGACGATGGGCCAGTCTGACGCCCGCGCCAGCGCCCCCGAACCCCGCGCCGGTCGGGCCGACGCCGGGTTCCGCCTCCTGCCCGGCCGGGTGGTGGTCTACGCCTGGCTGCTGGCGGCGGTTCCGATCGCCCTCCTGCAGCTCGTGCACGCCGGCGTGCACGAGCACCACGAGCTCCCGCCGGTGCTCCACTGGCTGCGCGACACGGCCCTTGCCGTGCCGCTCGCCGCTGTCGCGGTCGTCGTCGCCGCGCTCCTCGTCTCCAGGCTCCGACCGACGGAGCCGGGGGGGCGCGCGTCGTTGACGACCATGGCGCTCTGGGGGGCGCTCGCCGCCCTCCTGTTCGCCGCACTCAGCATCCCCGGAAACCAGATGCACGGCCTGCTGTTCGGCGCCGAGGAGGAAGAAGGCGTCAGCCTCCTCAACGACCTCGCGGCCGACGCCCTGTATGCGTTGGAGGCGGCGCTCCTCGTCATCGCCCCCATCGCGCTGCTCGCCGGGGTCCCCTGGCGGGGCGCGTGGCGGGCCACTCCATCCATGCAATCGGCCCAGGGTGCCGCGGCGATGGTCGCCGCGCCAGATGGGCCACTCGAGGCGCCCGCGAACGCGGGAGCGACCCACGACGGAGGCGATCGATGAACGACACAGACCAGGTCGCCTCCGTCACCGCAGGAGGCGACAGATGAAGAACAGGCACCACGACGCCTCCATCACCGCGGGAGGCGATCGATGAGCAGCAGCGACCACCGCGCCTCCGGGGCCGGCCTTCGACGGGCAACCAGGAACGAGGAGTACCAGGCAATGGGTCATTCGCGAACAGGGCACCGGCCCAGGACGCTTCGGTTCCTGGGCATCTGGCTCGCCAGCGTGGCGATGATCGTGACGCAGCTGGCCGCGCCGGTGGCACAGGCCGCTCCGATCAACACCGCCGCCGCCACGCCCGCCGCGGCTCCGGCCGCCCCGACGAGCACGATCACGTTCGCGGTGAAGGCCGCGCGCACGGAGCTGAATGCCTTCGACGGGGCTCCGCGCACAGCGCTCCCCGCTGATCCGGCGGTCCCAACCGGGGTCAAGGAAGGCGACCCGGTCACCGCCTACAAGTGGATCGTCAACGAGGACAACACCGGCCAGAACACCACGCGCAACGCAGACCCCGGGTCGGCCTGCTCCGCATGGCTCGACGCCGCCCACACGGCTCCCAACCCGAACTACCCGGGTTCCTGCAAGTGGACTTCCATCGCCGGCCTCGCGAGCTCTGCCCCGGTCGCGGCCCAGGGCGACGAGACGACCGCCGACGGCACCTTCACGATCTCCAGCCTGGCCCCCGGCCGGTACCTCATCTCGGTGCTCGCCGACGGCTACAAGCTCGACGGCGCCCCCTTCAGCGTCCCGATGGAGGCACCAGGCGTGGTCGACGTGCCACTGCAGCCGAGCCCCCTGCCGACCGCGACCATCAAGGCGCAGGTCTTTGACGACGTCACGTCGGCCAACGGCCAGTACGATCCCGGTGAGGACGGCCTGCCCGGGTTCGCCGGCTTCATCACTGACTACATCGGCCAGGTGACGACCGACGTCTTCGGCAACCCGCTGTGCACGAAGTACGAGGCCGGTGACGGGCCCAACGGGTACGCGTGGGTCGACGGCGCGCCCGTCGTCGCCGCCGACTCCCACGGTGGCAAGTGCCTGTCGGGCGACGCCAACATGGACGGCGTCGTGGACGCGGCCGACATCCCGCTGTACAGCGACCCGCAGCTTGGCCCGGGCGTGCTGACGATCCCGAACCTCGGCCCCAACCGTTACGCCCTGTCCGTCGTCCCGCCAACCGGCTCCAGCTGGGTCCAGACGACCACCCTCGAGGGCAACCACGACTGGGATTCCTGGGTGATGGAGGGCTCCACCGGCCTCGACACCGAGTTCGTCGTCGCCGGAGAGCCGTTCCCGGCCCAGATCTTCGGCTTCGTTCCCGGCCCGACGACCGGCGCCTGGACACATCCCGCAACCGGGACCTCGAAGCCGTATGGCGACAGCTTCGCCGCCGGCGGGACCGGCACCATCAAGGGCGTCGTGGACGCCATGAAGGTCTATGTGCCGACCAAGGGCGGCCAGTGCCTGCCGGGCACGATCTGGGGCGGCCTGTGCGGAGGGAAGGTCGACAAGCCGATCGACAAGCCATGGATCGCGCTCAGCGATCTCAACAGCGGCGACACGGCCGTGTGGATGGGTCGCGGCAACGCCGACGGCACGTTCACGATCCCGCACGTCCCCGACGGCAGCTACACGATCACCTACTGGGACGAGCCCCAGAACTACATCCTCGATCTGCTCAACGTGACCGTGGCCAACGGCGAGACCGTCGACATGGGGGTCCTTCCCCTGACGGGCTGGTTCACGAAGTTCGACGGCCATGTCTTCAACGACCTGAACCGCAACGGCAAGCAGGACGCCGGCGAGCCCGGCGTGCCCGACTTCACCCTGACCTTGCGCAAGCGCGAGAACTCGCTCATGGACCGCGGCGCGACCCTGGTCACGACCGACGCCAACGGCTACTACGTCATGGAGAACGCCTACCCGCTCACGGAGTGGCTCGTCCTCGAGGCGTACAACGACCGCTACTACACGACCGGCGTCACCTATCAGGCCGACAACCAGCCCACGAAGACCACGGTCCTGGGGGCCGGCGTCGACGTCAGCGTCCTGCCGATCATCGGCCTGTCCGGCCGGCTCGACTGGGGGGTCCACTTCTACGATCCGACCGGCGACAACGGGATCGACCCGAAGAACGGCGGGATCGTCGGGTCCGTCAGCTACGACACCACCCGCAACGAGGTCAACCCGCAGTACGCCGTGGCAGAGGACTGGCAGCCCGGCGTCTCCGGCCTGACGGTCGACCTGTTCGCCCCGGTGCCCTGCCCGACGGACGGCAGCCAGCCCTGCGACGCCAACGGCGACTACGCCCTTGCG
This sequence comes from uncultured Chloroflexia bacterium, assembly GCA_963810065.1. Classification (GTDB taxonomy): domain Bacteria; phylum Chloroflexota; class Limnocylindria; order Limnocylindrales; family CSP1-4; genus CTSoil-043. Next base: position 1,214,455 of record CAWELX010000007.1, read on the forward strand.
CCCGACGGGTCGTATGCCCGCGGCAAGCTCCTGAACACGTACGTCACCGAAACGTGGCAGAGGCCAACCGACTGCATCGCCCGCGGCGTGGATGGGACGCCTCTCGCCAACCCGGCCGACCAGCAGGTCCTGCCGGTCGGTCCGACCAAGGACTGCCTCGAAGGCCCCCTGATGGGGGTCCAGTTCGGGCCGTACCCGACCGACCAGGGGACCGCCGACGCCAACTTCGGCGCCGCCGTCGACGGCAACTACGGCTTCGGCGACGGCTGCTTCAACGGCACGCTGGACGCCACTGACCCCGCCAACCCTGTCTGCGACGGCGGCACGTTCGAACCGCTGCCTGCCGACGACTACCTGGTCCACGTCAGCAACGTCAACGATCAGCAGGGCAACCCCGTCTACCACTTCACTCGTGAAGAGGACATCAACATCGCGACGGGCGACAGCTACGTCCCGCAGATCCCGCCGCCGGCCTGCGTCGGCGCGCTCCACACGGTGGACGTGGCCGGCACGCCCGTCGACGCGAACAACAACCCCACCGACAACTACCCGGCGACGCAGATCCCCGACCCGTCCGGCCTCGGCTCCGCCACGATCTCGGTGCCGGCCTCGACGCCCACGGACAACCCTACCTTCGTCGGCATCGGCGGCTCACCCTACGAGGGCCTGGCCAAGCCGCTGTGCGACACGAAGCTCGTGTCGCTCCAGGACGGCAAGTCGATCGTTCCCGGGTTCAACGTCTTCACCGACGTGCCGCTCCCGAGCCGCTTCTTCGCCTACAACGTCGATGACCTCAACTTCTCGACCGACCCGAAGTCGCTGCTCTATGGAGAGAAGGCGGGCCTTCCGTTCACCCCCGTCGGCATCTATGACTTCGCCGACCGCCTGGTCACCACGTCCGAGACCGACTACAACGGCCTGTTCGACGTGCTCCTGCCGTCGACCGACCGGATCAGCTGCCCGACGCCATCGGGCGTCTGCGGCAACGTCTACCGCTTCGTCGGAAACGACCCGGGCATCCCCGGTCGCCTGAACACGAACTACAACCCGCAGTACCGGACGATCGCGGCCGACTTCGAGGCCTGGCCGGGCATCATCGTCCCGGCCGACACGGCGCCGACCCAGGTGGGCGTGACGATCCAGCTGCCTGGCACCACGACGTTCCAGGCGGTCTCGTGCCCGGTCAACGACCCGGCGGTCGCACCCACGACGCCCGAGCTCTACGCGATCGACCGGCCGTACGGCTACTCGGGCGATCGCTTCACGATCACGGGCCAAGGATTTGGGTCCACCCGCGGCACGGTCAACTTCGACGGCGTGCCGCTGCCGAGCAACAACAACTGGGTCGTCTCCTGGACCCCCACCTCGATCACGATCGAGATGCAGAACTACGCCCAGGCGGCGGCCGGGCCGCATCAGCTCTCGGTCACGGCCAGCAATGGCAAGACCACGGTCAACGGGCTGACCTACCACTACCTGCGAAACGTCAACAACGCCGCCAACCGGTACCTGCCGCCGATCCTGGAGGTGGGTCCGAACGTCGCGCGAATCCGCGCTATCGGCCGGCCAACTCGCTCCCGGCTGCGGCCAACCACGCGATCCAGAACGCGCTGGACGACGCTCCCGCGGGCGCGCTCGTCGTCGTCTATCCGAACACGCCGAGCGCCAATCCGCGGCTGAACCCGCGTGGCGCGTACTACGAGAACCTCATCATCTCCAAGCGGGTGAAGCTGCAGGGCGTCGGCCCGGGCAGCCCCGACGGCAAGGTGCGCGGCACGATCATCGACGGCGGCGCGTTCGCCGGCGACAGCCCCGTGGCCGCGGACTGGTACACGACGATCGGCAACCTGGCGTGGGCCGGGAACCAGACCATCTACGACGGCGCGGACATCTCGATCTTCGTGCCGAGCAGCGGTAGCAGCGCCTTCCCGACGTCGTACGACGCCAAGACCGCACCGTCCGTCGACGGCTTCGACCTCCGCGGCGGCGACCAGCAGGGCTTCCCCGGCAACATCAACGTCATCGGCGGCGGGCCCACCGGTCTGCCCGGCGGCCTGGTGACCCAGGGCGGCGCCATCTTCGCCAACGCCTATGCCCGCAACCTGCAGATCACGAACAACGTGGTCCAGAACAACGGTGGAGCCTACGGCACGCTCCGCATCGGGACGCCGGACCTGCCGGCCCCCGACACGAACAATCACAACGAGGGCGTCCGGATCGCCAACAACCGCATCATCGCCAACGCCGGCACCAACCTGGCCGGTGGCATCGGGATCTTCGCCGGCAGCGACGGCTACACCGTCGCCGGCAACGACATCTGCGGCAACTTCTCTGCCGAGTACGGCGGCGGCCTGAGCGTCTACGGCCTCAGCCCGAACGGCTCCATCGACCACAACCGGATCTACTACAACCAGTCCTACGACGAGGCGGGCGGGATCATGATCGCCGGCACGCTGCCGGTCGACCCGAACGCGAACTACGGGACGCCCAACGGCCCCAAGGGCTCGGGCTCCGTCGCCATCCATGACAACCTGATCCAGTCCAACCTCGCCAATGACGACGGCGGCGGGATCCGGTTCCTGATGGCCGGCGACTTCCCGATGAACGTCTACAACAACATGATCGTGAACAACGTGTCGACCCACGAGGGCGGCGGCATCGCCATCGACGACGCCCCCAACGTGCGGTTCGACAACAACACGGTCATGAAGAACGTCACGACCGCGACGGCCGTGACCAGCGACGGCCAGCCGGCCCCGGCCGGCCTGTCGACGGGCCAGAACAGCGCTCAGCTCCAGGCCACGTTGCCGGGCGGCTCGGAGCTCTTCAGCAACCCGCTCCTCTTCAACAACATCTTCTGGGACAACCGGGCCGGGTCGCGCACGACGGGAAGCGGCACCGTGACCGGCATCGGGACGCTTGACGCCAACCACTGGGACATGGGCGTCCCGGGCACGTCGTTCGTGCTCTCGCCCACCAACTCGATCCTCCAGTCCGAGACGACGAACCACAACGACGTGGTCGCGAGCCCGACCAACACGGTCGACCAGGATCCGCGGGTGGCTTCTTCGTACGACACGGCGCTGACGTTCAGCCCGTGGCGCACGAACCCGAACTTCGTCGGCGCGATCCTTGTTGCCGCCGACCTGCCGCCGAACCTGCTCGGCAACTACCACCTCGGCGGCACCGGCTCGCCGGCCTACAACCTCGGCGCGGCGTCCAAGGCCACCATTGCCGCGCCCGCGTTCGACATCGACGGCCAGGTGCGTCCTGCGCTCGGCGGCTTCGATGCCGGCGCCGACGAGTTCTCGGGCGCCCAGGCGGACCTCTCGATCACCAAGGACGATGGCGTTAGCACGGTCAATCCGGGTGGTGCCCTCAGCTACACGATCACCGTGACCAACGCCGGCCCCAACGGCGTGGCGCTGGCGCCGGTGACCGACAACATCCCGACAACGCTCACCGGCGCGACCTGGACCTGCTCGGTTCCGGCGGCGGTGGGCTATGCCTGCGGCGCCGCCAGCGGCAGCGGCAGCATCAACACGACAGTCAGCCTGCCGTCCGGCGGCAGCGCGACCTTGACGCTGAACGGAACGGTCGCCCCGAGTGCGAGCCTCACGCTGGCCAACACGGCCTCCGTTGCACCCCCCGCCGGCACCACCGACCCGACGCCGCTGAACAACACTGCGACCGACACGGACACCGTCGTGCTGGACGCCATCTTCGCGAACGGCTTCGAGACGGGCGCCCGCCCGTGGGGCTGGACGAGCGCAACGCCCGCCGGCACCGGCACCGCCGCCACGAATCGCCTGAACGTGACGGCGGGCGGGGCTCTCGTTGGCAACCTCGGCCTGCAGGCGCAGGGCAACAACACCAACTACGTCCAGTACAACTTCGGCACCGGGGCCAACCCCGCCACGCCGACGTATGACGCGCGGTTCTACTTCCGGCCCAACGCCAACAGCTCGACCGGCAACGACATCTTCAGAGCGGCCGCGGGCACCAACAACGCGTCCTTCAACGGCCCGCTGTTCCGCGTGCGGTACCGCCTCAACGCCGGAACGCCGCAGGTCCAGATCCAGATCGGGACGGGGACCGCCAACGCGTCGTGGACGAACCTCCTCGGCGGCACGGCGAACAACGTCATCGAGGTGGTCTGGCAATCGGGGACCACGCTGCAGCTGTACGTCAACGGCGGCCTGGCGCAGACCCTGACCGCGGGCACCGGCTCGGTGATGGCAGTCCGCCTGGGCTCCGTGACGACCACCGGCAACGCCACCCTCATGTACTTCGACGCCTTCGCCTCCAAGCGCTCGGTGTCGCCCCTGGTCGGGCCGTAGTGCCATGCCTGACCACGACATCACCCGTCCAACCGTCGCCGAGGGAGACAACGTCATGAGCGACCAGAGCAGGTTGCTGCTGAGCCGGCGCCAGGTGCTCAAGTACGGCGGGCTCACCGCCGCGGCCACGGCCGCGGCGGCCCTGGGCCCCGGCTGGTGGGGACCATCCTCCAGCCGGGCCGGGCCCTCGCCGTGGATCGTCCCCCGGACCTCAAGCTCGTCGGGACCGACGGCTGGATCTAGCTGCCAGGCCCCCAGATCAACTCCAGCGCCTACGGCGTGGTCCACCCGGACAGCTATGCGCCCGCCGGGCGCACCGACTACATCTTCGGGTTCGCGAACGGGACGGGCGTCCCGGACCGGGACCTGCACCTGCTCAAGAACAAGGCCCAGCACTCTGCCCCGATGTTCTGGGCCAAGGAGGGCGAGGAGTTCCGGGTCCAGCTGACGAACGTCGGCCTGGCCCAGCGCCCCGACCTGTTCGACGCCCACACCGTCCACTGGCACGGCTTCAAGAACGTCATCCCGTTCTTCGACGGCGAGCCGACCGGCTCGGTGTCGGTGCCGCAGGGCCAGACGTTCACCTACGTCTACAAGTCCCACGACCCGGGCACCTACATGTTCCACTGCCACGTCGAGGACGTGGAGCACGTGCACATGGGGATGACCGGCCTGGTGTTCGTCCGGCCGGCCCAGGATCACGAAGGGAACACCGCCGGAGCGCCGTCTCCTGGTACGGAGCGAACCGCGCTTCCAGGAGCCATCGAGCCTCCGGGCATACCGCTCGGCTAGCCTACAACGACAGCGTCGGCCGATCATCCGGCGTCGACGGGCTTCGACCGCGAGTACGGGATGTTCCTCAGCGAGCTCTGGGCGGAGGCCCACTGGGCCGACGCCCACATCCAGCTTCCGGAGTGGAGCGACTACCACGCCGACTACGCGCTGCTCAACGGCCGGGTCTGTCCCGACACGCTCGCACCGAACGGGGGCTCGATCGACCCCTTCAACGTCGCTCGGAACGGCGACAAGACGCTGGTCGCGCCGGCCGGGCACCCGGAACTCGGGAGCCAGCCGATCTCGTCGCTCGTGACCTGCAACGCGGCGAACGTGTCCTCCTGCGGTTCGCGAACCTCGGCTTCAAGGAGGCCGCGATGACTCTCACCGGCATCAAGCTGCGGGTCGTCGGGCGCGACGCCACGCTTCCTGCGCGGGCGCGATGCGGTGGACCTGACCTACTCTCGTCGAGACGAACACGCTGGCATTCGGCGCCGGCGAGAGCTTCGACGCGATCTTCACCGCGCCCGCCCACAGCGGCGCCGGCCCGGGCGGGTCCGACACGTACGTCCTCTACAACCGGACGTACATCCGCGCCGACAACACGGGCGGCGGCGGCGGACAGCGCACCGAGGTGCGCGTCTACGCACCGGGCACCGTCCCGCCCAGGTACCCGAACGGCTGAGACGGCGGCTGAGGAACGGAGTGATCACGATGCTGCGATTCACGCCACCGCGCACCCGCGCCTGGCTCTCCCTCGCCGGCCTCGTCCGCGCTCGTCTCCGGCGTCCTGTCGCCGCCGCCGCCCGGCCGACGTCGGCCGCGACGCAGGGGATCAACAGGGCCGGCATCGCCTGCACCACGAGCACCGGCACCAACCCGACGTTCACCCTCACGACCAGCGGGGCTACATCAACCTGCCGGACGGCACCACCGCCTACATGTGGGGGTTCTCGGAGGGCAGCGGGCCTTCCAGCACCCGGGCCCCGTCCTCTGCGTCAACGAGGGCGACACCGTCACGATCGTCCTGAAGAACGCCCTCACGAACGCGCCGAAGAGCGCGCCGGCCGTCTCCTGATCTTCCCCGGCCAGGTGGACGTCACTGCCGACGGCGCGCCGTCGCAGCCGGACTTCGACGGAGCCGGCGCGCACCTCGCTCGCCACGGCGGCGCAGCCGAGCGGCGGCACGGTGACGTACAGCTTCGTCGCCGCGCAGCCCGGGACCTTCCTCTACGAGAGCGGCGGCGGGGGCGAGCGGCGGACTCGACTCGAGCCCGCAGATCCAGGTCCGGATGGGCCTCTTCGGCGCCCTCATCGTGCGCCCGGCCTCGGCGCGAAGTTCGCCTACGACCGGGCCGACTCGCGGTTCAACCCGGACACCGAGTTCCTCGCCCTGCTGTCCGAGATCGACCCGTACCTCAACGCGGCGGTCCTCAAGGGCAAGACGTTCAACTTCAACACCTACCACCCGCGCTACTGGCTCATCAACGGCCGCGGCTTCCCGGACAGCATCGCCGACAACTTCGCCGCCTGGCTGCCCAGCCAGCCGTACGGCTCCCTGGCGGCGATCCACCCGAACGACAAGTACCTCGCGGACGGGTCACCCGGACCCCAGCATCGACCCGCTGTCCTGTCCTGGGTGGGGACGGAGGACTACCCGTTCCATCCGCACGGCAACAACGGCAAGGTGATCGGGCGCGACGGAGCGGCCGCTCGCCGGGCCCGCCGGCCAGGACATGTCGTTCGACGAAGTTCGTCGTGAACATCGGACCGGGCCAGACCTGGGACGTCCTCTTCAGCTGGCGCGACGCCGAGGACTACTCGCCCGACGAACCCGGTCCCGGCGAGCGAGCCGAACCTGCAGGACCTCACGGTCGGGATGTTCTACGGCGGCAGCCCGTACCTGGGCGTCCAGGAGCCGATGCCGCCGGGGATCTCGACCCTCAACGAGTGCGGCGAGTTCTACATCATCGCCCACAACCACGCGCTGTACCAGATCACGTCCTGGGGCGTGAACATGACCGGGCCGATCACCTACACGCGGGTCGATCCGCCCCTGCCCAACAGCTGTCCGTGATGAGAGGTAGGGGAACGACGATGATCCGGACGTACGATGAAGCGAACCCTCCTCTCCTCCCTGGCCCTGGGTCGGCGCTGCTGCTCGGGGCGCTGCTGGTCCCCGGGACCGCGTCGGCCGCCGGGCCGATCACCTGGACCGCCTGCACGGCGCCGACGGCGGGCGCATCGGCGCGGCTGTCACCTGCGACCTGTGCGCGACGACCGGCACCGGCCCTGCCCGGCACCACGGTCGGGATCGGAGCGTGCCGACGTCGGACGCGACGGGGCACGCCCGGGTCGGCCACCGTGCCCGGACCCGTGCTGGTCGTGACCGCGGGCGACACCGTCACGGTCAAGCTGCCCAATCGACCTGGCCGCGACGTCGCTCCTGTTCGACGGCCAGCCGGGCATCCCGGAGATTACCGGCGTCACCGCCGGCAACAGCGTGACCTACACGTTCACGGCCGCGCTGCAGCCGGGCACGTACCTGTACGAGGCCGGGCTGACCCCGGGCGCCGAGTACCAGGTGGCGATGGGCATGTACGGCGTGCTCGTCGTCCGGCCGGCCGGAGCCCCCGGTCAGGCCTACGCAGACGCTCGACCGCCTTCAACGAGGAGGCCGTCGTCGTCCTCGGCGAGGTCGACCCGACCCTGAACAACAGCAGCACGCCGCGTCGTCAACCTCCGGTACTTCGCCCCGACGTACCAGCTCGTCAATGGGTCGGCGTACGCGATCACGGCCGCACGCCCCGGCGATCAACGTGACCTCCGGGAACACGCTCCTGCTGCGCTACGCCAACGCCGGCATCCAGCACCACTCGATCGGAGTGCTCGGCCTGCGCCAGTCCGTGCTCGCCGCGGACGGCAGCCCGATCGCCCACCCCCGGGGCATGGTCGCCGAGACGATCGCGCCGGGCCAGACGGCCGACATTCTCGTGAGCCTCCCGGCGACCACCGCCGCCTCCACCAAGTACGCGCTCTACGACGCGAGCATGACGCTGAACAACAGCACCGGGTCCGCCATCGGCGGCATGCTCGCTTTCGTCGATGCCGCTCCGAGCGGCTCGTCCTCCGGTGACACCGTCGGACCGATCACGAGCGGCGTCGCGCTCGACACGACGACCGCCTTACCGCATCGGTCAGCGACATGTCCTCCGGCGGCTCGAGCGTAGCCGGCGCCGAGTACTTCGTCGACACCCCCGGGACAGCGGCCTCGGCACGCCGATGACCGGCATGTTCCCGTCCGATCCGGCCGCCGTCTCGGCCACGCTCACCCTCCCGCTCCCGACGGGAAACCACACGATCTACGTCCACGGCCTCGACGGCGCCCTCCCGACCGCGAACTGGGGCAGCTTCAGCACCGTCACGTACACCCTCGACGCGGTCGGGCCGACGACGACGGTGCCGTGCCTGACACCGAGCCCGAACGGTCGGTGATCGTCGACATCAGGCAACCGCGACGATTCCGCGGCGGCAATAGCATCGTCACGACGGCCGAGTACACCCTCGACGGCGGCAGCCATGCGTCCTTCCGAGCCCTTCACGTGCCCGATGACCCTCAACAAGACCGCACCGATCGTCAGCCTGACGGCGACGATCACCAGGCCAGCGTGCTCGGCGCGGGCCCCACCGTGGACGTCCGCAGCCGGACGCAGCGGGCAACTGGGGTACCGTCGCCTCGGCCACCCTCACGGTCGACGCGGTCGGACCTTCGGTCTCGGGGGTGACCGCGAACCCGCCCGCCAACAACGGCAGCTACGGCCAGAGCAGCGGCAACCCGTCGGTCCGGGTCTCCGCGACCTTCGATGACACCGCGTCGGGCGGCACCGTCGCCGCGGGCGAGGGCTTCATCGACGCCGTCGGCTCCCGGCACGGGCTTCCCGTTCGTCGCGACCGATGGGGTGTTCAACGCGACGAGCGAGACCGGCTACGCCGACATCCCGCTCACGACGATCAACCTCCTGTCCCTCGGCAACCACACGATCAGCGTGCGCGGCAAGAACGCGTTCGGCTGGGGGGCGCGAGCGTCCATCGACTACCTCATCGACCGGACCGCGCCGACGTTCACCGGCATCACCCTGACGCCGTCCACGGAGACTGCGGCCGCCAGCGTCACCCTGACGGTGGTCGGCTCGGCCGATCCGCTGGTCACAGGCCTCGCCAGCGGCGTCGCTGGCGGCGAGTACTGGATCGACACGGCCGCCCCGGCACGGGCGCCGGCAGGCCTTCACCGGCCTACGCCGAGCATCCCGGTGACCACCCTGACGACCGGCACCCACACGATCGGCGCGCGCATCCGCGACGCGGCCGGCAACTGGAGCACGATCACCCAGACCGCGACGGTGACGGTCAGGTCGCGGACGGCATCTTCTCCAACGGCTTCGACACCGGTGGCGCGCCCTGGGGCTGGTCCAGCCGCTCGTCCAACAGCGCCACGCGCCTGAACGCGACGCCGGTGCCGCCATCGTCGGCGCGCGCGGCCTTCAGGCGCAGGGCAACAACACGAACTACGTCCAGTACAACTTCGGCACCGCGGCCAACCCGGCATCGGCGACCTACGACGCGCGGTTCTACTTCAACCCGAACGGCAACGTCTCGACCGGCAAGGACATCCTGGCGCCGCGGGACCAACACCGCGTTCGGCACCCCGCTGTTCCACGTCCGCTACCGAACGCCGGCACCACGCCGCAAGTCCAGATCCAGGTCGGGGCGACCGCCAACCCGTCGTGGGTGACATCCTCCGCGGGCTCGAACGTTATCGAGGTGGTTTGGAGCGTCGGCCGCGACCGGAGCCTCACGCTCTACGTCAACGGCGTGTCCTCTCAGACGCTCGCCACGGCCACCGTCGGCTCCGTCGGATCGGTCCGCCTGGGCTCCGTGACCACCGGCGGGTCACACCCTCATGTACTTCGACTCCTTCACCTCCAAGCGAACGGTGTCGCCGCTCATCGGGCCGTAGCGCCATGACGAGCATCGAACGGTCCGAGCGGGACCGCAGCCTCACGGCTGCGGTCCGGAAGCCGGGGATCCCGTGCCGGCTCCTCGAGCCGGCCGGGGTCACCCCGAGCCGCCGGGTGCGGCCTCGCACCTGATCGCGGCGATCGTCGGCGTCCTCGTGCTGCCGATCGCCGTGGCGGCGACTGTCTGGACGCAGCCCGACGGCCGCAGCGAATGCCGCCGCCGCCCGCGTCGTGTCCGCGTCGGACCTCGAGGAGGAGTACGGCATCAAGGTCAACCTCGTGGCCGTGAGCGCCGGCGGCGGCATGATCGACGTGCGGTTCACGGTCATCGACAAGGACAAGGCGCTCCACCTCCTCCACGACGCGACGAGCGATGCCGGCCCTGCTCGTCGAGCCGAGCGGCACCGTGATCCCGCGCCGACGGGGATGCGACACAAGGTCACGATCCTCGACGGGGGGACGTACTTCATCCTCTACGCGAACCCCGGCGGCGCGATCCAGGCCGGCACGCCCGTGTCGGTCGTGATCGACGACGTCCGGCTCCAGCCAATCGACGCGCAGAGCTGACTGGAGACCCCCGATGCGACGGACCATCACCCTGGCCCTCGTGGCCGTCCTCCTGGTCGCGGCCCTGCCCGCCGCGGCCGCCGGGGCGTCCTTGCCGGGCCAGGTCGGTTCGCGCATCACCACGTCCGCTGGCGCCGCGGCCGCTGCCCCGGCGCCAGCGGACATGACCACCGTCATCGTCACGATGCGCGACCGGGCCGACCTTGGAGCCATCGGGGGCGGCACGCGAGCCGCCCGCCTCGCCGCCATCATCCGGGCACTTCGCGCCCGGGCGGGGCTGTCCCAGGCCCCGCTGCTGTCCTTCCTCCGCCGGCAGGCCGCGCTCGGCCGCGTTGCCCGCCAGGACTCGTTCTGGGTCTTCAACGGCCTCTCGGTCACGGCCACGCCGGCAGTGGTGGCCCTGATCGCCGCCCGGGCCGACGTCGCGAGCGTCACGCCGGACGAGATCCCGATCGTGCCGGTGGCGGCCGCAGTGCCACTCCGGCCGGCCGCTGCTCCTCCAACGTCCTTCGCCCCGGCGGAGACGAACGTCTCCCTCGTCAATGCCCCGGCCCTGTGGGCCCTCGGGTACACCGGGCAGGGCGTGGTCGTCGCCAACCTCGACTCCGGCGTTGACGCGAGTCATCCGGACCTGGCGGGTCGGTGGCGGGGCGGCACCAACTCCTGGTTCGATCCTTACGGTCAGCACCCGACGACGCCGACGGACCTCAGCGGCCACGGCACGGCGACCATGGGCGATCATGGTCGGCGGAGACGCCGGGGGAACGTCGATCGGCGTGGCCCCTGGTGCGACATGGATCGCCGCCAAGATCTTCAACGACGCCGGCACGGCAACCGCCACCGCCATCCACGCAGCCTTCCAGTGGGTCCTCGACCCGGACGGCGACCCGGCAACCGCCGACGCGCCACAGGTCGTGAACAACTCGTGGGCCTACGGGACGCCGGGTTGCGACCTGGCCTTCCAGCCGGACCTGCAGGCGCTGCGCGCGGCGGGAATCCTGCCGATCTTCGCGGCCGGCAACTACGGCCCGGGGACCGCGACGAGCGTCGAGCCCGGCGAACTACCCCGAGGCACTCGCCGTGGGCTCGATCAAGAACACGAGCGTCCTCGACGGGACGTCGAGCCGCGGGCCGTCGGCCTGCGGCGAAGCGGCGACGGCCTATCCCGAAATCGTCGCCCCCGGAGTGAAGGTCCGGACGACCGATCTGCACGGCTTCTACCAGGTGGCAACGGGGACCTCCCTCGCCGCGCCGAACGTTGCTGGTGCCCTGGCACTCCTGCTGAGCGCCCACCCGGGTCTCAGCCCGGACGCCCAGGCCGCTGCGCTCACCGGCTCGGCGGTCGATCTCGGCGTGGCCGGGCCCGACAACAGCTACGGGTACGGGCGCCTGGACGTCCTCGCCACGTATGACGCTCTGACGGCGGCGCGACGCCCACGCCGACGCCCACGCCGACGCCCACGCCGACGCCCACGCCCACGCCCACGCCGACGCCCACGCCCACGCCGACGCCCACGCCCACGCCGACGCCGACGCCGACGCCCACGCCCACGCCGACGCCCACGCCCACGCCCACGCCCACGCCGACGCCCACGCCCGACGCCACCGGACCGGTGACCTCCGGCCTGGCGCTGGCGCCGGCTCAGACCAACGGGTCGGTCGACGCGGCCCTCAGCGCCACCGGTGACGACTCGGCCACCGGCCGCTCGAACATCGTGGCGGCCGAGTACACCATCGACGGCGCCCCGGCCGTCGCCATGTCGGTCGGTGCACCCGCCCCCGTCGCCGGTCTGCACGCGACCATCCCGACGACAACCCTTGCCGAGGGCACTCACGTGGTCGCGGTGCGCAGTGAGGATGCGGCCCTCAACTGGGGGGCGACGAGCACCATCGTCCTCGTCGTGGACAAGACTGCGCCGGCCGTCAGCTCTATCTCCGCTGCGCCGAACCCGACCGTGGGGGCGGCGAGCGTCACCCTGCTGGCCTCGGCGACCGATGCCGGCAGCGGCGTCACGGCAGCCGAGTGGTTCACCGGCGCAGATCCGGGCGCAGGCAACGCCGCAGCGATGACCCCGACCGGCACTGGCCCGTGGACCCTTGGTGCCACGGTCACCGTCAGTACCTGGGCGAACGGCAGCTACACGCTCAGCGTGCGGGCGCGGGATGCTGCGGGCAACTGGAGTTCGCTCGGGAGCACCGTGCTCGTGGTTAGTGCATCATCGCCGCCGCCGGCGCTCCTGTACTTCTCGACGCTGGGCAACACGGCAGTCCCGGGCGTGGGAGGCACGGCTGACGATGCCGACATCTACGCCACGAACGGCACGACCTACACCCGGGAGATCGACGCGAGCGGCACAGGCAGCCTGGGGCTGCCCAGCGGCGCCAATGTCGACGGCTTCGTCCGAGTCGACGCCACCCACTTCTACGCGTCCTTCAGCGCCACGAACACCTCGGTGCCCGGCCTCGGCAATGTCCAGGACGAGGACGTCGTCTACTACAACAACGGTGTCTGGTCGGTCTACTTCGACGGCACGGCCCACGGCCTGACCGCCAACAACCAGGAGATCGATGCGTTCAGCATCGTCGGGGGGACCCTGTACTTCTCGACATTCGGGAACACCAATCCCCCGGGTGTCACCGGCACGGCTGACGACGCCGACATCTACAGCTGGAACGGATCGACCTACAGCCGGGTCTGGGATGCGACCGCCAGCGGTCTCCCGGGTACAGCCAATGTCGACGGCCTCAAGCTCGTCGACGCCACCCACTTCTTCCTTTCGTTCAGCTCCACGACCACGACGGTGCCGGGCCTGGGTGCGGTTCCAGACGTGAACGTCGTCTATGACAGCGCCGGAACCTGGTCGACCTACTTCGCCGGCGCCGCACACGGGCTGGTCGCCGGGACCGGCCAGGACGTGGACGCCATCGACATCCCGTAGCGACCCGCCCAAACCGCGGCGCCAGGAGTTCGCGCCCCGGGGGCCGCTCGGTCGCACTCGGAGACGGCAGGGGACCCGAGCCGCTCGATGGCTCATCTGGCGCAGGAGCGGGAGGTCCGTGCGAGCCGCTTCTGGGCGGCCGCGAGGCGACCCGTGAGCTGCCTGGCCGTCACACCGCGGTGCGACGCCTGGCCGGGCATGCAGCCGATCGCCTCGTAGAGCTGGCGGGTCACGGACGAGAGGTCATCCAGCTGAGTCTGGCGCGCCGACGACCGGGCCCGATCGGCGGCCGGCTGGGCCCGGAGCATGGAGGCCCGGCGGCGTGGGCCGGATCGAGGTCGACCAGGACGAAGCGCCGCGCGCAGGCGGGGCGACTCGCATGAGGGTCGGGCACTTGCGCCGCGCGCTCTCGCGGCCTGCGACCTGGCGCCAGATGGACGTTCTCGCCGCCATCGCGGTCCCTGCCCCGGCCGGCGAGCTGCCCCATCCCGGGACGCTGACGTGCCGGTCAAGAACGACCCGCTGGCGGAGCACCGCCCTCGCTCCACGACCGCCAGCCTCGGTCTCCGCGGCGCGCGATCTCAGGTATCGATTCCTGCGAACAGGAGCGCGAGCGCGAGAACCCCCGCCGCCGATCCGCCCGCGAGGAGAGCCACGCGCGAGGCTGCCTGCTCGGTCCGCGGCAGCCGCCCGCCACCGACCGCGAACGACACAGCGAGGACGGCAAGCACCAGGAGCACGAACCCGAGAACGGACGCCGGATCGAGCGATCCGTCGACGCGGCCGCTGGTGATCCCCTGTGGGCCCATCGTGAAGGTGAAGCGTTGCCGCGTCACCTCGGTGCCGTCCGCCTCGAGGACGACCGCGCTCGCTTCCCACTGGCTGCCGGCCGGCAGGAGGCCGCCGTCGGCGACGAACAGCGCGCCCGGCGCCACGGCCGTCGCCGCCGCGCCGTACGCCCGATGCAGCTCGATCCTCGACGCACCGACGTTCTCGTCGAGGCGCTGGAGGAGCAGGACGACGGTCCGCCCTTCGTCGACGCCGCCCGGCAGGACCACCCCGAAGCGGTTCAAGCCCGGCCGGCCCGGCAGCAGGTCGAGCCCGATCTCGAGCGTCGACGGGGCGGTGCTCGGGGCCCGGGCGATCTGGACGGCCTGCTCCTGGGTGGGAGGCGATCCGCTGGCGAGGTTGCCGGCGGCGAGCAGGACCGTCGCCGCGATGGCCGCCTCGGCGAGCAGCCGACGGCGCAGGTGGTCGGGCGTCGGCCGGCCCCTGCCGCCGTCGACGAAGTTCGCCGCGCCCAGCCCGAGGGCGGCTGCGAAGATGGCGACCTTGGCCGCCAACGCCACGCCATACGGCGTCCCGAACGGCAGCAGCTCCCTCGTCTCGGCCCAGGCGGCCGCCGCTCCGGTGAGGCCGATCAGGGCGACGGAGACCAGCGCCAGGGCCGAGAAGCGCGGCACGGCCGCTCGCAGCAGCTCGCGTCGATCGTCGGCCAGGGCCAGCCATGCAAGGGCGACGACCCCGGCCAGCCACACCGAGACCGCGCCCAGGTGCACGAGCATCACGGCGAGCGGGGCCGGCGACGCGAAGGCCGCCGCGTGGCCGCTCAGCGCCAGCACCCCGAGGCCGGCCAGCCCGGCGACGCCGCCGACCACCACCGCGGCGGTGGGCCGGCCGAGGCCAAGAAGGGTGAAGGCCGTCGCGGCGCCGACCAGGGCCACGCCGAGCCGCACCAGGATGAGCAGCCCCGGTCGCGTGCCCGCCAGGTAGCCGGCAACGTCGGCGGGCCCGCCCGCCGCGACGACGGCCAGAACCAGGCCACCCACGCCCCCCGCGACGAGCGCAACGACCTGGGCTGCCGCAAGGGTGCTCCAGGCGTCGCCGCCGCGCCATCGACGCCGCCAGCTGGACGGCGCGTTCCCGGGGCGCCGTCTGGCCGCGGACCGTCGCCGCCCGGCGGTCGCAGCCAACGCCGGGCGAAGCACGATGAACGCGAAGACGAAGAGGCCGAATGCGAGCATGGACCCGAGGTACCCCGCCGCTCGCCCGTCGACCTCGACGACCGCAGCGCCGGCGTCGTGACCCGCGTGGAGGTTGCCGGGACTCGTGCCGCTCGCCGATCCCGGCGATCCGGTCGAGATGCCCACACCGAACGTGAAGAAGCCGGTCGTGCTGTGGCCATCCGCCGCCGACATGGCCCGCCACTCGACGGTGTAGACACCATCCGGGAGCGGCGTGGGCAGTTGCACGACCCAGGTGTGCGCGTCGGCCGGGTCGGTCGTCCCGGCCGGGACCGGGATGTCGCGACCGTCGCCATCGGACAGGGTCAGCCCCGTGAAGCGCGCCTCGACGGGCTCGCTGAACACGAGGCGGATCTCCGCGGGGCCGACGTCGAGAACGTCAGCCGCACCCGGTGCGCTGCTCACCAGCTGCGAGTGCGCGTCAGCAGGCGTGGCGGCCAGGCAGAGGAGGAGGACCCACGCGGCCGCGAGCGCGGCCGCGTGGGTTCGCGTGAGCATGGCGGTGCGAAACCTGGGCCGGTTACGCCGGTCAGGCCGGCTTCCGCCGGTTCGCCAGCGCCAGGCCGATGGCGACGATGCCGACGACGAGGCCGGCTCCGCCGAGCACGAGGGCCGGCACCACGAGAGCAGCCGCGTCCTCGCCCTTCTGCGCCGAGGCTTCCAGCTCGGCCGCGGTCGGGAGCTGGACCGGGAACTGGAGGGCGGTCGCCTCCTGGACCTCGTTGAAGCCCTCCGGGCTCGAGGTGAACGACTCGTCGATGGCGGCGCCCTCGATCGCACCGGTCAGGTGGAACGTGTAGGGGCCGGCCACCGTCGGGATGAAGACCGACTCGTAGGCGCCCGGCTCGCCTTCGCGGGTCGAGAGCGGCAGGTCGCGCTTCTGGTCGCCGACGATCACCTCGGCCTTGACGGTCGTTTCGAGACCCTCGACGGGCTGTCCGTCCTTGTTCACGAAGAACTCCAGGCCGCTCCTCCCGCCGACGTACACCGGCTCGTCGATGAAGCCGACCTCGACCTCGTAGCCGGCGACCTCGCGGCCTTCGTGGGCCAGGACGGGAGCGGCGGTGAGCAGGAGCAAGAGCAGCGGGATGGCAGCCGCCATCCCGCGACGAATGGCATGCGCGGACAACATCGGAATCCCCCTTCGCGTGCGCGACAACGGCGTGGGCCACGGCCCACGCGGCGACCGAACGCCACGTCGCCAGCGTCCCGGCGAGGGGACGGTCAGGCGGCGCGGGGCACCGCTGGCGGGGCGCGGCCCGGGTCCTGCCGGGCGATGGTCCAGTGGTGGGCGGAGACGGCCGCGGCAATCCAGGAGCCGGCGGCGGGACGCGTTGCCCGCAGGCCGCTGCGATGGGCACCGGCAGCGACGGCTCGCGCGAGCCGTTCACCGAGGATGGCGATCCGCCACCTGACGAGGGCGCCGACGGCCGCGAGGATGAACGTGATGGCCGCCAGGGCCGGAAGAGCCAGCGGATTATCCGGCCCGAAGAGCACTCCGAGGCCGGGCACGTGGTGGTGAGCGATGTGCTCCAAGTTCTCCTGGATGACATAGCCGACGACGACCGCGGCGAAGAGCCGGATCCACAGGACCAGGAGCTCGCCCCGGTACGAGCGCACGGCGGGAGCCCGATCCTGCAGCCCCAGGGCGAACGCCCCCCGGTGCGGTGTTCCCAGGGCCGCCAGGCGAAGTCGGAGTCGTGCAACGCGCAGCGCTGTGCTCGCGACGAGCGTGGCTCCCGCGACGCCGACGAGGAGCATGTAGACGGGCCAGTAGCCGTCGTGGCCGCTCTGCCGCATGGCGGCGGCGAACGTGTCGCCGATCCCGTACTCCGCCAGGAAGATGGCGTCGTGCGCGACGAAGAGCGCGACGATCGTGAGCAGGACAAAACGGCCGCTTCCTGCGGCCCGAGCGGTCGACCGGGAAGCCCGCCAAGTCATGGTCGCGCCATCATAGGGCCCCGTCGCGCGGTTGCACTCCCCCAACCTTGGGGTACGGCCCATCGCCCGGTGCCATGGAGCAGGTGGCCCGGCTCGGCGAGGGCGAGCTCGACCAGCTGTTCGACCCGGCGACCTCGACCGCGCCCTGCCTCCCGGAGGCGACTCGGCGTGGTCAGGCCACGGTTGACGGCCTCCCGGATAGCGCGTGCGACCTGCTTGGGCGCCACCCCGGCCGCGGCGACATCGGCGATCGTCCGGCCGGGCGCGGTCAGGCGCATCCCGTTCCGGACGACCACGCTGGACCCGTCAAGCGGCCGCGTCGTCGTGTGCAGCGCGACCCCGGGTCGCCGCGAGAGCTTCCGTCGGCTCCGCGGGACGGACAGGTGGATCTGCTCGGGGATGACGTCCGAGAGCCCGAAGACCTCAAGCGCGGATTCGTGCGGACACGACGGGAGCGAGACTGAGCCAGGCCGCGAGGAGTTCCTCACGGGGTGACGACGGGTAGTCTCGGAGCCGGTACACGCCTCGAGCGACACGGACGAAGCGGCCGCTCCTTGCATGATGGTTGAGCAGCGGAGAGCTGAAGCCGAGTTCACGGGCCTGGGCCGTGGTGAAGTAGCCTGCCTGTCCGGTTGCGATCGCGAAGAGGCGTGCGTGATCAGGGCACGAGGCACGTGTCGTGTCGTCCATCTCGTGCATAGTACGTAGGTTTGGAACGACATCGCGCGCGGCGTGGGCATCATCGGGTCACCCGCCGCGGCTCCGCGACCCGCGACATGGCTCCGCCTTCGGCTGGTGATCCGGCCCCGAACGCTACCAGGGGGGACCCGTTCCCCGCCCCAACCCAACCCCGGGCGCCGCCTGACCAGCTCCTCAGCTCCCCGTCTGATCAGGTCTTTGAACGAGGTTCGCTCCCACCAGGCGATCGCCTTGAGCCGATCCGCCACCCGCCACGGGAGCAGGAGTGCTCGCGGTCGGGGGCGGGAGGAGCTGGCTGGCGCTCCGCGAGGTAGTGCGCCAGGGTGGACCGCAGCTCGTCGAACGCGGCGAGCAACCGCGCCTCGGGGGTCACGGCTTCGGCTCGGCTGACGATCCGGTCCCTGTGCGGTCGCGTTCGGCGGGCTAGCCCATGAGCGTGTATGTGACGGTGAGCGTCCCTGCGGGCTTCACGATGAGCATGTAGGCGAGGATGAGCAGCCCTAGGCCCACCAAGAGAACGCAGATCAGCGCGACGAGCCAAGCACCGCACCCCCACTGGCCCTGTGCCCAGGACTGGCTCGACACGCTGTAGCCGAGCGCTGCGAACTGCTGGGCCTCCTCGGAGAACCGGGAGTTGGCGTCCTTCTGCTGCTTCCCCTTGTATTCGCGCACGACGGTCAGCGATAGCGGGTCCTTGAGTCCGAGTCGCCTCAAAGCCGCCCCTCGCGCCGCAGCGCGCGCCGCCTCGGCATCTCCCGCATTGGCAAGTGAGCCAGGAGCCGAGGCAGCCGACACTGGAGCAACGGACTCGGAGACCGGAGGCGCGGGCGCAGGGTTGGGGGTAGCGGGCTCTGGCTCGGGTGCACCCGGCTCGGGGCTCGTCGGCTCCATGAGCTGCATCCTCCGTACTCGTGGTCCAGGGGGCCTAGGCCTCAACCTACAAGGCGCGGGTCGAGCGCAGCAGTGCCAACCCGCCCCATCGCTCGGCACGGCCCCCGGAGGCTCGGCGCGCGTCCCGTCCCGCGAGCGGAGTGGAACGCCCGGTGCGGAGCCGGATTCAGCCGGGCGCAGCGGGGTCGCCTCGGGCCGTCGCCGGGAGTCTTCCTCGCGATCCTCGAGGAACGCCTGACGGAGACGCTGGTTCAGGCGGGCCCGGCGGTCGCAACGGGGTCCCTATCGATCATCGGGTTCGTGGCGGCCATGCCCCCGGCACGAACCCATTGCCGATCTCTATCGAGCTCGTCTTCTGGTTAGGTCAGAGGTTGAAGCGGGCGACGAGCGGGCAGTGGTCGGAGAGATCCCACACCTCGGGGTGCAACTCTCCCCAGGCGGGCGATGCCTAACGCACGACGAGGACGAACGTTCCCTTCCCGACCGTGAAGCTGTAGTGATTGGGGTTGCCGGAGGCGTTGGTGAAGGCGAACCCACCAGGTGCGCCGACAGGAGCCATGGGTTGCACCCAGAACTCCACCGTGTCCGGCTTGGAGGGGTCGAAGTTGTCGACGAAGTGGCCGGTGAAGGCCGCCTTGGTGTAGCCCGTGCCGACCTCGAGGCCGTTGAACCAGACCTCGTTGTACGTCGCGAAGTGGTGAAAGCCGACCTCGGTCGGGATGGCGACCGAGCTGCCGAGCGGTCCCGACGTGCTGTAGGTCCCGCCGGCGGGCTTGCTCTCGGTCGTCGGCCAGAGCACGGCCTTGATGTGGCCGACGAGTTGGCCGTTGACCATTGTGTCGAAGCTCCCGACGAAGCTGCTGCTTCGCGGCATGGTGGGAGTTGCCACTGCGCTCCCGGCGAGCGAGCCGACGAGCGCGAGAGCCGAGAGGGTCGCAATCAGGCGACGCATGTCGAGACCTCCTTGGGGATGCTTCGGAACCTGTCAACCCGGGTGGGGCACCTACGTCGGACGGTCAGGATCGCGGCACCTCCTGGAGCGGCAGGCTCATGAAGACCGGAGTGGGGACGGGTCGGGGCGCTGGCTCGCCCCGGACGAAGTGCTCTTGGCTCGCGGCGCATCCGCCGGCGGCCAGATCGAGCGTCGGTCTCGCCAGCAGCTCGGTGTATGCGCGGGCCCGGTCCGCCGCGCGCCGGTCGTCGGCGCGCAGGTCGACTGCCAGGATCGCCCGCTGGTTCTTCGTCCCGTACAGCATCTTGGTCGCTCCCTTCGTCGCCGCATCTTCGATGGAGCAAAGGTAGGGCGACGGCTGGACGGCGCCATCGGGCGTTCCCTCAATCGTGAGCCGGCGAGGGCCTCATTCGAGGGCGCCGCTACGCCTGACTACGGCGGTCGTCCTCGTGGTCACCCGCACCCCCGCACCGCCGCCGCGGACGGGCGCCCGGACCTTCCCCGGGGCAGGCCCGGGGGCTACAGTGCCCAGATGGGCCACCGTCGCTCCAGTCCGGCGATCGTCGGTCGCGAAGCGGAACTCCGCGCACTCGAGGAGGCGGTCGCCGCGCGCGCCGAGCGCCCGGTGGTCCTGCTCGGCGGCGAGGCGGGCGTCGGGAAGAGCCGACTCGTCCTCGAGCTCGCGACGCGCGCCAGGGCGGGCGGGACCACGGTGGCCGTCGGCTCGTGCGTGGAGCTCGGCGCGGACCTCCTGCCGTACGCGCCGTTCGTGGAGTCCCTTGGTCGCCTCGTCGAGGCGCTGGGCGACCGTGCCGACGAGCTCCTCGGCCCCGCTCGCCCCGAGCTCGCCCCGTTGCTGCCCGACCTCGAGCCACGCGTCGGCGAGAGCCGGCGACGGCGGCGGGAGCCACGGCCGGATGTACGAGGCAGTGCGAGGTCTCCTCGATCGCGCGCCCGAGCCCCTCGTCCTCGTGCTGGAGGACATCCACTGGGCCGATCAGTCGACTCTCGAGCTCCTCACCTACCTCGCGCGGCGGCTCCGCCAGGGCCGGACGGCGATCGTGGCGACCTACCGAACCGACGAGCTCCACCGGCGGCATCCGCTCCTCCCCGTCCTCGCCGAGCTCGCGCGTGGCGGGCGCGCTGTCGCGCATGGAGCTGGGCCGCCTCGATCGGGTCGAGGTTGCCCGGCTGGTGCGGGCGATCCGCGGCGAAACCGTCCCGGCCACGCTCATCGAGGCGATTGCAGGCCGTTCGGCGGGTAATCCGTTCCTCGTGGAGGAGCTGCTCGCCGCCGAGGTCGGGCCGGCGACGCCCCTTCCGGCCACACTGAAGGATCTGCTCCTCGCCCGGGTCGGGATCAATCGAGGCGCCGACCCGTCGGGCGCTCGGCGATCGTCGCGGCGGTCGGCCGGCCGGTCGACGCCGCGTTGGTCGAGGCGGCTGGGGCGGAACGGCGACCGACCTGGACGGCGCCCTGCAGGACGGGATCGATCGAGCGCTCCTCGTGGTCGAGCCGGCAGGCCGGAAGCTCGCGTTTCGGCACGCCCTGCTGGCCGAGGCGATCGACGACGATCTCCTCCCGGGCGAGCGCGTCCGCCTGCACGCGACGCTGGCGCGGATCCTGCGTGGAGCGACAGGATCTCGCGAGCCCGACGCCGGCCGGTGCGGCCGCCGAGCTGGCGCACCACCTGCTCGCGGCGCGCGACCTCCCCGCGGCACTTCGGGCAACCGTTCGCGCTGCCGACGCCGCCGCGGTCGCTCGTGCGTACCCGGAGGCCCACGACCTGTACGA
The DNA here is from genome assembly GCA_963810065.1 of uncultured Chloroflexia bacterium. GTDB lineage: Bacteria > Chloroflexota > Limnocylindria > Limnocylindrales > CSP1-4 > CTSoil-043. The sequence goes on from CAWELX010000007.1 coordinate 1,236,395, forward strand.
GCGCGCCCTCGAGCTCTACGAGCAGGTGCCGCGGGCGCCGAAGCCCGGGCCGGGATCGAGCACGTCGGCCTGCTCGACCGGGCCGCGGAGGCGAGCTACCACGCGGCGACGCGGGCCGCGCGGTGACGCTCGGGCGCCTCGCGGTCGGCGAGGCGGAGGAGCCGGCGACCCGACCCGGGTGGGGTACCTTCTCGTGCGTCTCATCGAGTGGACAGAGGAGCAGCGGCGACTTGGCGCGCGATCCCTGCCCTCGCCGAGCGGGCACTGACGCTCGTGCCGGAGGAGCCACCATCGCCCGAGCGCGCCTTCGCGCTGATCGGCCGCGCTTCGGCCCTGTTGCACCAGAGCCACAACCGCGATCACGCGAGAGCGGCGACCGAAGCGGCCCGCGTCGCCGCCGCGTGCGGCGCCACCGGCTACGAGGCCATCGCGCGATCCATGCGAGGGACTCGGGCTCGTCGGCCTGGGCCGCGACGAGGAGGCGATCGAGGAGGTGGAGCGCGCGGCGGCGCTCGTTGCGGTCTCCGGCGGCACCGAGGAGACCGTGATCGTGATGGCCAACCGCGTCGCCGTCTACGGGCTCCCCGGGCTCCTCGATCGCGTTGGCGACGTGCTCGCCGAGGCTCGTCGGACCGTCGACCGCGAGGGGTCACTGGCTCTCACCGAGCCGTACTTCGACTTCTGGGAGGCCGTCATCGGGGAGTGGCAGGGCCGGCTGGACCGAGGCCGAGACGCTCCTCTCGGCGCACATCGGCCGGAGCGCGGCGGGGCCGACGACGCGCAGTGAGCTCCTCTCCTTCCGGGGCGTCATGCGCGTCCGTCGCGGCCTGCTGCAAGAGGGAGAGGACGACGCCCGTGCCGCTTTGGGGATCGGTTCGGCGGTCTTCGCGGAGACGGCTGCCGAGGCCTTCGGCTCCCTCGCCGAGGCCGCGCTCGTCCGCGGCGAGCCGGCGGCCGCCCTGGACCTCGTCGACGAGGGCCTGGCAGGCCTCGTAGCCGACCGACGACATCTCTCGACGGGCGCACCTGCACGCCCTCGGGCTGCGTGTCGCGGCGGAACTCGCCGAGCAATCGCGGGCGCGCCGGCAGCACCCTCTCGCGGCAATTGCCACGGCGACGGCCCATCGCCACCAGGGGCGCCTCCAGGCCGCGCTCGACGGCCGCCTGGTCGACGAGGGCGGCGTCGACGACCTCCTGCGGGCGAAGGCCGCCTGGGGATTCGCCGAGGCAAGCCGGGAAGCGGGCGAGCCGGCCGCCGACCTCTGGGACGCCGCCGCCACCGCCCTCCCCGCGGTCGGCGAGACCTACCTCGCCGCCTACTGTCGCTTCCGCGAGGCGGAGGCTGCCCTCGCCGGGCCGGGCGACCGGCCCCGGGCCGAGCACGCGCTTCGGGAAGCCCGCGCCTGGGCCGTCACGGTCGGGGCGGAGCCCCTCCGGCGCGACGTCGACGCTCTCGCTCGCCGCGCGCGCCTGGACCTGGCCGTCTCCGAGCCGGCCCCGGACATCGTATCCGCCGCGGATAGCCTAGCGCCGCCAGCCGGCGACCCCTATGGCCTGAGCCCGCGCGAGCGCGAGGTCCTCGCGCTCCTCGTCGACGGGCGGACCAATCGTGAGATCGGGGAGACGCTCTTCATCAGCGAGAAGACCGCGAGCGTCCACGTCAGCCACATCATGAACAAGCTCGGGGTGACCAGCCGCGGCGCGGCGGCGGCGCTCGCGGCACGCGGCGGATTCTCTGGGCGCGCCCGGCGACTGAGCCCGTCAACCCGCCCGGCCCGGCATCCCTCGCGCGAAGGTGACCAGCCGCGTGCACACCGGGAAGATCCTTGACGATGCACCGGCCCCAGGCAGTGATGATCGTGAGGCCAACGAGGGGAGTTGGCTGGCGAGGAAGGATTCGAACCTTCAATCCCCTGATCCAGAGTCAGGTGCCTTACCGTTAGGCCACTCGCCAGCGATGGGCCGTGAGCCTGCTCACGCGCCGCGCGGGCCGGATTGTACCCCAATCTCCGAGTGCCCCTCCCCAGGGGCGTGGCCGGTCAGGTGTCCTGTCGGCCCTGCGCCTGGAGCTTCGCCCACGTGTCCTTGAGCGTGAGGGTGCGATTGAAGACGAGGTGGCCGGGCGTCGAGTCGACGTCGGGCGAGAAGTAGCCCAGGCGCTCGAACTGCACGGTCTCGCCGACGGGCGTCGCAGCGAGGCTCGGCTCCACCAGGCAGCCCGGGAGAACCTCCTCCGACTCCGGGTTCAGGTCCGCGAACAGGTCGCCCTCGGCGCCCGGGTCGGGTCGCCTGAAGAGGTGGCCGTAGAGCCGCACCTCCGCGGGCAGCGCGTGGTCGGCGGAGACCCAGTGGAGGGTCGCCTTCGGCCGGCGGCCGTCGGGCGCATCGCCGCCGCGCGTGGCCGGGTCGTAGGTGCAGCGCAGCTCGATGATCTCGCCGGCCGCGTCCTTCACGACCTCGCGGCACGTCACCAGGTACGCACCCCGCAGCCGCACCTCGCGGCCCGGCGCAAGGCGGAAGAACCTGGCCGGCGGCTCCTCCATGAAGTCGTCGCGCTCGATCCAGAGCTCGCGGGTGAAGGGCACGCTGCGGCTCCCGGCGGACGGATCCTCCGGGTTGTTGATCATCGACATCTCGTCGACCTGGCCCTCGGGGTAGTTCACGATGACGACCTTGAGGGGGTTCAGGACCGCGAACCGGCGGAGCGCCGTCCGGTTGAGCACGCCGCGGACCGCGTGCTCCAGCATGCCCACCTCCACGACGCTGTCGGCCTTCGCCACGCCGATCATGGACGCGAACTCGCGAATGCCCTCCGCGGGAAACCCGCGGCGGCGGAGGCCCGAGATCGTGGGCATCCGGGGATCGTCCCAGCCCCGCACAAGGCCCTCGTTGACCAGCCGCAGGAGTACGCGCTTGGAGAGGACGGTGTACGTGAGGTTGAGCCGCGCGAACTCGTACTGCCGGGGCCGCGAGGGCACGGGCAGGTTCTCGATGAGCCAGTCGTAGAGGGGCCGGTGGTTCTCGAACTCGAGCGTGCAGATCGAGTGCGTGACGCCCTCGATCGCGTCGGACTGGCCGTGAGCGAAGTCGTAGGTCGGGTAGATGCACCACGCGTCGCCGGTCCGCGGATGCTCGGCGTGCACGATCCGATAGAGGACCGGGTCCCGCAGGTTGATGGTCGGCGAGGTCATGTCGATCCTGGCGCGCAGCACCCGGGCTCCGTTGGGGAACTCGCCCTTCCGCATCCGCTCGAACAGATCGAGGCTCTCCTCGACGGGACGGTCGCGCCAGGGGCTGTCCCGGCCCGGCTCCGTGAGGGTGCCGCGGTGCTCGCGGATCTCGTCGGCCGAGAGGTCGTCGACGTAGGCCTTGCCGGCCCGGACCAGGTGCACCGCCCAGTCGTAGAGCTGCTCGAAGTAGTCGGACGCGTGGTAGAGGTGCTCGCCCCAGTCGAAGCCGAGCCAGCGGACGTCTGCCTCGATGGCGTCGATGTACTCCTGCTCCTCCTTCTCGGGGTTCGTGTCGTCGAAGCGCAGGTGACAGCGGCCGCCGAACTCCCGGGCGATGCCGAAGTTGAGGCAGATCGACTTCGCGTGGCCGATGTGGAGGTAGCCGTTCGGCTCCGGCGGGAAGCGCGTGACGATCGTCGCGTGCCGGCCGTCGCGCACGTCGGCGGCGACGATCTCGCGGATGAAGTCGCCACGCTCGGGCGTGGTTGGCATCTGGGCGCTCATGTGGCGGCGGCTCCCGGCTCGTCGCTCATCGAGGCGCGGCTCGTGCGACGAGCATCTCGACCGCGGCCCAGGGTCACCGCGAACGCGTCGATGGCGTTCGAAGGATACGGCACGCCGGGGCCGCGGACCCGCGGCGGTGCGCGTGGATCGCGCGAGAGCGGTGGTGACCGGGCGTGCGTGGCGACCCGTGCGGCAGCCTCGGCGGTCGCCTACGGGCGACCCCGGTGGTAGCGCTCCATGAGGGCCGCCACGGCAACCCGTGCCTCTGCCCACTCCGGCTGGTCGCCGAGCACGGGCGCCCCGGCGCCCCAGCGCGCGACCTGGGTCATGGCCGTGACGATCGCATCGTGCCGCGCGGCCCGGCTTCGACCGGCGTCAACGACGCCGGTGACCAGGTAACGGCGCACCAGGGCGAAGGGCGCCCGCCAGCGCCCGACCCGGATCCGGTCTCCCTCGCGGAGCGACTCCAGCCACTCATCGTCGCCCGTGGGCGCCCGCTCGTGGTCGTGGATGTGCTCGGGGAGCGGCACCCGGCGCGCCGCGCCGAGCGGCGAGGCGACGAGGCCGTCCGGGTCCGCCTCGAGGTAGCAGATGGGGCACGCGGGGAGCGCCGCGTCCTCGCGCGGCCGGGACCCGAAGGGGAGCCCGCATCGCCCGCACACGGCAACCCCGGGACGGCGGGCGAGCGTGCCGCACTGGAGACAGGTGGGCAGGGACGCGACGGCCATCGACTCAGAACGTCGGGTGGCCGTGGACGGGGCGCATCGGCCGCATCGAGGTCGTGTCGCCCTCCCCGGTAGTCTCCGTGGAGCTTCTCCCGGAGGCAGGCTCGGCCCCTTGGGTCAGGCTCGTGCCGGAGGAAGCGTCGGCCGCGTGGGGCGCGTCGGCGTTGTTCGCGGAGGCGTCGTCATCGGCAATGGAGCGGCCGCGGAACCAGGCGGAGCGCATGCCGCGACGCGCGGGAAACGTCGGCGGCTGGCGGCGAGCCCGGTGGTTCACCCCCGAAGCCTCGCCCGCCCGTTCCTCCCTTGCCATGACCCGTGGGTCAGGGGGTCGAGCGCCCCGAAGTCCCGGCGCGCGACAATGGGCGCCCGCTCCGACGACCCGAGGATCCAGATGCCGCCCTTCGACCCCGCCCTGCTTCGCCCCCAGTTCCCCGCGCTCGCCCTGGAGCAGGACGGCCGCCCGGTCGTCTTCCTCGACGGGCCGGGCGGGACCCAGGTGCCGCGGGACGTGATCGACGCGGTCGGCGCCTACTACCGCGAGGCGAACGCCAACGCGCACGGCGCCTTCGCCACGAGCGTCCGCAGCGACGCGATCCTGCGCGACGCACACGCCGCGGTGGCGGATCTCCTCGGCGCCGGGTCGCCGGCCGAGGTCAAGTTCGGTCAGAACATGACGTCGCTCACGTTCGCGCTTTCACGTGCGATCGGGCGGACGCTGCGGGCAGGCGACGAGATCGTGATCTCGCGGCTGGATCACGAGGCGAACCGCGGGCCGTGGATCGCGGCGGCGGCCGACGCCGGGGCGACCATCCGCGAGATCGAGGTCGACCTCGCGACATGCACCCTTGACCTCGCCTCGCTCGACGCCGTCCTCTCGGAGCGGACCCGCCTCGTCGCCGTCGGCTACGCGTCCAATGCCGTGGGGACCGTGAACCCGGTGGCCGAGATCATCCGCCGGGCGCACGCGGTCGGCGCCTGGACCTTCGTCGACGCGGTCCACTACGCGCCGCACGGCCCCATCGACGTCGTCGCGCTCGGCGCCGACTTCCTGGCCTGCTCGGCCTACAAGTTCTTCGGGCCGCACGTCGGGATCCTGTGGGGCCGCGCCGAGATCCTGGACGCGCTCCCCGCCTACAGGGTCCGGCCGGCCGAGGACCACTGGGAGACGGGCACCCAGAACCACGAGGGGATTGCCGGCACGCTGGCGGCCGTCGGTTACCTCGCCCGCATTGGGGAGCGGTTCGGCGCCGCGACCGGGCCGAGCCATCCCGGGGCCACGCCCAGGGCCGGGAACGCGGCCGTGGCCGGGAACGCGGCCGTGGCCGTGACCCTTGCCGGCGGGGCGACCGCCACCGGGGCCGGCCGGCGCGAGCGAGTCATCGCGGGCATGCGGGCCATCGAGGCGTACGAGCGCGGACTGGCGCAACGCGCGCTGGCGGGCTTCGCGGCGATCCCGGGCCTGCGGGTCCACGGCCTGGCGGACCCGGCGCGGGCCCTGGAGCGGACTCCCACGTTTGCCGTGACACTCGCCGGCTGGACGCCGCGAGGCCTCGCCGAGGCGCTGGCGGCGCGCGGCATCTTCGCCTGGGACGGCGACTTCTATGCCACCACGCTGGTGGAGGACCTGGGCCTCGCCCCAACCGGCGGGGTGCTGCGGCTGGGCCTCGTCCACTACACGACGCCGGTCGAGGTCGACCGCCTCCTGGCGACGCTGGGCGAGCTGGCGTTGGAGGGTCCCGGCCCGGCCTGATGCCTTGCCGGCTCGGCCGGGTGGGCGGTGCGCCAGCGTGCCGCTAGATGTGCCCGGCCGCCTGCGCCAGGCCGCGGCCGAGGGCGGCGTGGACCGTCTCCGTCGGCCACCCCAGGTGGCGGGCCGCCTCGTCGACGAGCCCGTGCGGAGCATGGCCGTGCGGGTCGTGTCCCGCGTCGCGCAGCTCCGGCCACGCCCGGCGCGATGTCTCCGCCAGGAAGGCGATCTCCGACAGCTGGCTCTCGACGAACTCCCGGCTGATGGGCTCACCGTGGCCCGGGATCACGACCCCGTCGGCCAGGTCCAGGAGCATGCCCAGCGTGGACGGCCAGTCCAGGGGGTACGAATCCTCGAAGCCGGGCGGCGCGCCGTGCTCCACCAGGTCACCCGCGAAGACGATCCCCGTCTCGGGCACGATGGCGACGATGTCGTGATCGGTGTGGCCCCGACCGAGATGTCGCAGCTCGACGAGGCGCCCGCCGAGGTCGAGCGTCGCCGCCGCCTCGAAGGTTCGATCAGGCGGATCGAGAGGCGTCCGGTTCAGCTCGGCGGCGAGGTCCGGCACCCAGCGCACGACGTTCTCGCGCTGCGCCGGCCCGTGCAGGCGGAGCGCCTCCGCGCAGCCCGCGTGCGACCAGATCTCGCAGGGCCGGAAGGCGGCGTTGCCGAAGGCGTGGTCGAAGTGCACGTGGGTGTTCGCGACGACCCACGGCAGGCGGGTCAGCTGGTGGAGGTCCTCGATGAGCTCGCGCGCCATCTGCGTCGAGGACCGCGTGTCCAGCACGAGGACGCGGTCCTTGCCGAGCACGGCGCCGATCGTCTGGTCCAGGAAGGGATAGCGGCGGATGAAGACGCCGTCCGCCACCTCGTGCCAGGGGTGCATGGAGACCCTGGTGCTCCCTTCAGCCGGCGTGGATCGAGCTCAGCCCCTCGAGCGCCTTCCGGGCCGCTTCGACGTCGCTGACGACGAAGCTGAACTGGGCCTGGTCCCCCCAGCGCCCGATGAACAGGTGCCCGTAGATGTTGACTCCCGCGTCGGCGAGCCGGCGAGCCACCCGGGCCATCCCGCCGGGCTGGTCGTCCACCTCGACGAGCAGGGATTCGCCCTCGATGAAGTCGTAGCCGCCGCGCTCCAGGAGCGCCCGCGTTGCATCGTCGTCGGCCGTCTTGAAGATGACGTGCCCGCTGTCGCCAATGCCGCCCCCGCCGATGGCGCGCAGGTCGACCTCCGCCTCGGCCAGACGTTCCGACAGGTCGGCAAGCGCGCCCGGCAGGTTCGGGAGCTGGACCACGAATTGGTTCGCCACGGATGGCTTCCCTCCATTGCGCGCCGCCGGCACTGCCTGGTGCCGGGACTGCTCGATTGTACGCAGGGTCCCGGTGTCTGTGACGCTCGACGGTGCGCACCCGTTGCGTCGGCCGGTGCAGCGTGTGCTCGCGGGGCTGCGCCGAGGCCCTGCCTGGTGCGGGATGATCCCGCTACGCTGATCACGTGAACGTTCCTCGGATCCCGATCGGCGGGCGGACCCGGGTCCTCGTCCTGACCGGCGCGGGCATCTCCGCGGAGAGCGGCCTGGCAACGTTCCGCGGCTCCGGCGGTCTGTGGGACGGCCACCGGGTGGAGCAGGTCGCGTCGCCCGACGGGTTCCGGGCGGATCCAGACCTGGTGTGGCGCTTCTATTCGATGCGCCGGCGCGACGCCGCCGCCGCCGAGCCGAACGCGGCGCATCGTGCGCTGGCAGCCCTGGAGGACCGGCTGGGCGATCGGTTCCTCCTGGCGACCCAGAACGTCGATGGCCTGCACGGGCGGGCGGGCAGCCGGCGCCTCGTCGAGGTCCACGGCACGCTGTGGCGGACCCGCTGCTCCAGCTGCACGCGGCCGCCCGTCGCCGATGCTGTGTTCCCGGTCGAGCCGCCACTCCCGCGTTGCGCGTGCGGGGCTCTCCTGCGACCGGACATCGTCTGGTTCGGGGAGCTGCTGGACGCCGGGAGCACGCGCCGGATCGACGGATTCATGCGCGACGCGAAACGCTCCGGGGACCCCTTCGTCTTCCTCGCCGTCGGGACCTCGGGGAACGTCTATCCGGCTGCCGGGTACGTGAGCGCCGCCCGCTCGTTCGGGGCGCAGACCTGGCTGGCGAACCTGGACCCGGCCGAGAATGCCGGGGCCTTCGACCATCTCGTCGTGGGTCCCGCGGGTTCCACGCTGCCGGTCCTGCTGGGCGTCGACGGGTGATCGGGCGGATGGGGCGCTCGCGCGGTACCCGCCTCGGGCGTCGGTTCGGTCCCCGGCGGGCGTGGGCAACCCCGCACTGCGGGCCGGTCACACCAGCCCGGGTCGGTTCGTCGTAGGCTGCAGGCGAGCGGTTGTCGGGCGGATGGCCCGGCCCGCGCCGTCCTGACACGGTGACCGCACCGGAGGAGTGGAGATGCGTCGGCGGATCGCGATCCTGCTCGTCACCCTCGGTCTCGTGGCCGCCTGCGGCGGCGGAGCGTCACCGACCCCCGCACCGACGGAGGCGCAGACGCCGGCACCCACGGACATCTTCGTGGAGACCCCGGCGCCGTCCGTCGCACCCACCGCCGCGCCGGCCACCCCGACCGCCACGCCCGTCGCCGGCAAGCGCTACAAGGTGAAGAAGGGCGACACGATGTGGGCGATCGCCCAGGAGTTCGGGGTCAGCCTGGCGGCGCTCAAGAAGGCGAACCCGAAGGTGGACCCGGCGACCATGCGCATCGGGACGATCCTGGTCATCCCGAGCAAGTAATCGTCCGCCCGCGGGCGAGGTCCCGGCGCGAACCGGGAATGTCGACGGCTCGCCGCCGCCATCACGCAACCGATCGGTAACCGCCGCCACGGAGACGCCCGCGTATCCTTCGCCCGTGATCGCTCGCGCCCTCCCGTCGCCCTTCATCCCGGTCTCCTCCCGCCGCGCGCTGCGGCGCGCGACCCTCGCATGGTTCGAGGGTCACGGACGCGAGCTCGACTTCCGTATCGCCGGGCGCCAGGATCCCTGGGGCGTCCTGGTCTCGGAGGTCATGGCCCAGCAGACGCAGATCGGGCGGGTCGAAGAGCGCTGGCCGGGCTTCATGGCGACCTTTCCGACCGCCTTGGCGATGGCCGCCGCAACGCCCGCCGACGTCATCCGCGCGTGGCGCGGCCTGGGCTACAACCGCCGCGCCCTGGGCCTGCACCGGGCAGCCGTCGCGATCGTCGCTGCCGGCGGAGCGGTCCCCGATGACGTCGCTGGCCTCCAGGCGCTGCCGGGCGTGGGCCCGTACACGGCACGGGCCGTGGCGGCGATCGCCTTCGGGCGGCCCGTTGGGGCCGTGGACGTGAACGTGCGGCGCGTCGTGGGACGGATCGTCACGGGCGATCCGGAGCTCATGTCACCGGCGGAGCTGCAGGCGGTGGCCGATGAGCTCGTGGACCCGTCCCGCCCGGGAACCTGGACCCATGCCGTGATGGACCTCGGGGCGACCATCTGCCGCCCGGCACGCCCGGACTGCGCGGCCTGCCCCGTCCGGCGCTGGTGCCTCGCCGCGGCGACGGCCAGCTCGGCCTCGAAGGGCGATCCGGCGACGAATGGCACCCCGGCCTCGACGAGCTCGGCTGCCGCGATGGGTATCCCGACCACCAGGCCTCGCGGGCGATCGTCGCCGGCGCCGGCGATCCGCTTCGAGCACACGTCGCGCTGGCTCCGCGGCCGCATCGTGGACCGGCTGCGCGATGCGCCGGCCGGTGCGCCCGTCGCCCTCCACGGCCCCCTGGGCACGCATTCGGCCGACGCGGTCGCGGCCGCCCTGGAAGGCCTCCTGCGGGACGGGATCATCGAGCTGGATGCCGCCGGACACGCGCGGCTCCCCGGGGCAGCTCCCTCGTGAGCGCGCCGCCGCGCCTGGAGCCGGCCGTCCTTGACGACGCCTTCGACCTCGCCGCCGGGCAGGTGGCCGACGGCACGGCGCCGTTCGTCGTGCTGGCGGTCGCGGACCGGGACGGCCTGGTCAGGGCAGAGGCATTCCCCGGGGCGACGACGCCCGGCATTCGGCGTCGATGCCATCTGCCTCCTGGCGTCCATCACCAAGCCGATCGTGGCCACGGGGATCATGCAGCTCGTGGCCCAGGGTAAGCTGGCACTCACCGATCCGATCGAGATGCATGTGCCGGCGTTCGCGGCTGCCGGTAAGCCACAGGTGACTATCTGGCACCTCCTGGCCCACACGTCGGGGATCGCCGACTTCGACCTCGTGCAGCTCCTCGGATCGCGGATCGCTCGGGACGATCTGGTGGACCTGGCCGCGAGCGCCCCGATCGAGTTCCCGCCGGGGAGCCGGTACCAGTACGCCAGCTCCACATTCGAGCTCCTCGCCGCCGCGATCGAGCACGTGACAGGAGAGCCCTACGCCGCGTACCTGCGGCGGACCATCTGGGAGCCGCTCGGGATGGTCGACACGACGTTCGATCCGTGGGATCGCGAAGCGCGCGTGGCGCCGTTCGCGATGGCGATGCCGCCGGGCAGCGGGCCGGCGTGGCTTCCGGACCCGCGGACGGCGGAGGAGCGGCGTTGGTTCAGCGCGATGCAGCTGGCCGGTGCGGGGCTCTTCAGCACGGTTGGCGATCTCGTCCGCTTCGGCCGGGCGATGCTGCGTGGCGGCGAGCTGGATGGGACCCGCATCCTGCCGTCCGCCTTCGTCGACCTGATGACCCGCGAGCAGACGACCGGGGGGATCGGGCGCGCGGCCGATCCGATCCTCGACGAGCATTACGCTCTTGGCTGGGGCAAGCCGGATCCACGCACGACCCCCGCGTCGGCGTCGGCGTTCGGGCACGGCGGCGCAACGGGCACCCGGCTGTGGGTCGATCCCGGGCTCAACCTCGTGTTCGTATACCTCTCCGGCGTCTGGAACCTCCCGAAGCGCCCCATCGACGTGGTGCTGCACGCGACATATGCCGCCCTGCGCTGACGGGAGCCCGCATGACCCCGCACGCCCGTAACCCGGCGATCCGCGCGGAACCGCGCTCCGTCGGATCGGCGCGCGCTCGCGATCCCCTGGCGCGCGAGGTTCGCCTGGTGGGGGCGCTGCTCGGGCAGGTGATCGCCGAGCAGGAGGGCGCGGCCGCCCTGGACCTCGTGGAGCGGGTCCGCGGGCTCGCCATCGCCCTGCGTCGGCGCGACGACGCGGACGACCGTCGTGCCCTGGACGCCGAGCTGGCGGGACTGGACGCACCCAGCCTGGAGGTCCTGGCCCGCGCGTTCAGCACCTTCTTCCAGCTGGCCAATCTCGCCGAGGAGAAGGAGCGCGTCCGGGCCCTTCGTCGCCGCGACCGGGCGGCCGGACGCGTGCCCGCGAGCGGGTCCGTCGCCGACGCGGTGGCGCGCCTGGCAGCCGCGGGCGACGACCTGGAGTCAGCGCAGCGTCGCCTCGCCAACCTGCGCATCTCGCCCGTCCTGACGGCGCATCCCACCGAAGCCCGGCGCCGAACGGTCCTGCTCGCACTGCGCCGGATCTACGCGTTGGTCGACGGGCTCGACGATCCCCGCCTGACGTCCGCCGGCGACGCCGAGATCCGGCGCCGCCTGCGCGAGGAGATCACGGTCCTGTGGCGCACCGCCGACCTGCGCGCAGCGCGCCCGACGCCGCTCGACGAGGTCCGTTCGGCGATGGTCTTCTTCGACGCGACCCTGTTCACGACGACGCCCCGCGTGTATCGCGTGCTCGACGCCGCACTCGACCGCCTGGCAGGACCCCTCTCCGCCGGCGCCGCCGCGCCCGACGCGGGCAGGACCGGGACCCGCCCGCCGCGCGTGCCCGCATTCCTGCGCTGGGGTTCCTGGATCGGCGGCGATCGGGACGGCCATCCGTACGTCACGGCTGAGACCACGCTCGAGGCGCTCCGAATCCACGCCGACCATGTCATCCACGGCTACGTGGCGGCCACCGCTCGGCTGATGATCGACGTGGCCGCTCGACCGCGAACCGGGGTGACCCCGCCGGCGATCGCCCGGCGCCTGCTGGCGGACGTCGACGACCTCCCGGAGACGATGCGCGAGCTGGAGGAGCGTTTCCCGCGCGAGCCGTATCGGCGGCGCCTGGGTGCGGTGGCGGAGCGGCTGCGCCGGACGCGGGCCCACCTGGCAGGGCTCCCGGGTCCGCAGGGGGGCCGCTATGCCGGCCCGGAGCACCTGGTCGCCGAGCTCGTGGAGCTCGGCGAGGCGCTTGGCGCCGACGGCCTCGGTCGGGTCGCCCACGGCAGTCTGCAGGATCTCCTGTGGCAGGTGCAGACGTTCGGCTTCCACCTGGCGTCGCTCGAGGTGCGCCAGCACAGCCGGGTGCACCGCGCCGCCCTGGCCGCCCTCTCCGCGTCGCGCCCCGACCTTGCCCGCGAGGTGGCGCCGGGGGTCACCGTCGCCGAGGTGCTCGCGACGTTCCGGGCGATGGCGGCTGCGCAGCGACGTTTCGGCGAGGCGGCCTGCCGGCGCTATGTGATCAGCTTCACCGAGCAGCCGATGGACGTCCTCGAGGTCCTGGAGCTCGCCCGGCTTGCCGCGGACCCGGCGATCCCGGCGGCCGACACGCACGGCATCCCGCCCGGCGCGCCGGCCCTCGACATCGTGCCGCTCTTCGAGTCGGCCGAGTCCCTCGCGGGAGCCCGGGCGATCCTCGCCGACCTCCTCGCCGAGCCGCGCTACCGTCGGCACCTCGAGGACCGCGGCGGACGGCAGGAGGTGATGCTGGGGTACTCGGACTCCAACAAGGAGTCGGGCTACCTGGCTGCGCACTGGCTCCTGTACCGCGCGCAGGAGAAGCTGGTCGCCGCCGCGCGCGAGGCCGGCGTCGAGCTGACGATCTTCCATGGCCGCGGAGGCGCCCTGGGCCGCGGCGGCGGGCCCACCCATCGGGCCGTCCTGGCTGCGCCCGCAGGATCGGTCGCCGGGCGCCTGAAGCTGACCGAGCAGGGCGAGGTGATCGCCACCCGCTATGCCAACCCGCCCCTGGCGCTGTGGGCCCTGGAGCAGACCGTCTCGGCGACGATCCTGGCCTCGACCGAGGAGCATGACCGGAGCGTCGCCGCCGCAGCCCGCGAGGGCACCGACGCGATGGACGAGCTGGCGGCGATCGCCCGGGACGCGTACCGGGCGCTGGTGTGGGACGACCCCGAGATCGAGGCGGCGTTCCTGGCGGCGACGCCCATCGTGCAGATCGCGGGGCTCCGCCTCGGGTCGCGGCCGGCCTCGCGCGGCGCGACTCCGGAGGCGACTGCGGCCATGCCGACACTGGCGAGCCTCCGCGCGATCCCATGGGTCTTCGCGTGGACCCAGGTCCGAGCCAATGTGCCGGCGTGGTACGGGTTCGGCACGGCGGTGGATGCCTACCTGCACCGGCACGGAGCCACGGGCCTGGCCCGGCTCGTGCGCCTGCACGCCGGCTGGCCCTTCTTCCGGGTCCTGCTGGAGAACGCCGAGGTTGCCCTTGCCCGGACCGACCCGCCGATCGTGGCGCGCCACCTCGCGCTGGCCGGCCCGCCGGGAACCCGCCTGGCCCGCACGATCGCGGACGAGCACGCGCGGTCGGTCCGGTGCCTGCTCGCGATCACCGGGCGGGCCGCGCTGCTCGACGGCGTGCCGGCGCTGCAGCGCTCCATCGAGCTCCGGACTCCCTACCTGGATCCGCTCAGCGAGCTCCAGATCCAGGCGGCCCGGCGCCTTGGCGAGCTGCCCGCGGGTTCCGCCGAGCGGGCCGACCTGGAGCGCCTGGTCGGCCAGACCATCAGCGGCATCGCCGCCGGGGTGCAGGGAACCGGGTAGGGGAGCTCCCACCCGGGCGGTGTGGGGAGCGCGCCCGCGGGCCTCGCCACGCGACCCGCGCCCGCGGCTCGCCACGCACCACGCCCGCGGCTCGCCACGCACCACGCCCGCGGCTCGCCACGCACCGGCGGCCGACGCGCTACGCTTCGAGCCCCCGATGACGACCCCTGATCGCCCCGTGCGCAGCTCCGCGGGCGCCGTCGCGCTTCCCGCCGACGACCCGACGCTCTTCGACCTCGATCTCGACGGGCTGGCGTCGCGCTGGGCGGACGCCATGGGTGGAGACCCGATGAGCGCCGAGGCGATGACCGGCGCGGACGCCCGCGCCCAGCGCATGGGGGTCGCCGGGATCCGGCTCATGGAGCATGCGGGGACGGCCGTTGCGGCGGCCGCGCGGGCACTCGCGGTCGCGAGCGATCGCTGGGAGACCGGCACGATCCTGGTCCTGTGCGGGTCCGGGAACAACGGCGGCGATGGGTTCGCGAGGTACTTCTCCTTCCGCTCCCCGAGCCGCTTCTCCATCTCGCTCCAGACGACGCCCTTCACCGAGTCGGGCTTCGTCTTCGAGTTGGCGCGGTAGTCCGGGGGAAGGACCTCCAGCATCGCCTTCCGCTCGTCGCCGGTCAGGTGGCGCTGGTCCGGCTTCGGCTCGTTCACCGACTTGTAGAGGCTCATGCCCTGAGTCACGAGGGGGCCGAGCTTCCCGTAGGTCTCGGAGGCGAAGCGCTCTCCCGGCATGGCCCGGTACTTGCCCGGGTTGTCCTGCATGTCCTTCACGAGCGCGGCGTAGGCCCGATAATTCTGCTCCGTCGGAAGGCTCCGCATCTCCCGGTCCCCGCGGATGTCCGACCGCTCCGCGTCGAGCAGCGACTTCCAGAGGTCCGCCGCCTCCTTCCCGTTCGCGGGATCCGCAGGTAGTACACGACCTCGGGCGGGATGAACGCCACCCGGTTCCGGGGCTTCCCGTCCTTGCCGGGAGCCTGGAACGCCTGGAGCGCCGTCGCGAAGACCGACGCCGTCTTCGTCTTGCGGACCTCGTTGAAGTCGGCGATCCGGGCCTTCAGGATGGTCCGGGCCTCGACCTGGACGCCCGGCGGCAGCCCGGCCACGCTCGTCTCCAGCGCTCGGAACACCTTTGCCTCGTCGAGCACCTGGGAGCCCGGCTCGGAGCCGGCGAGGTAGGCCTCTTGCCCCAGCCGCACCGCCTCGAATCGGTTGTAGCGCCCCTCCACGTCCTGGATCAGCGCCTTCCGCCGGGCGGCCGGGGATCCACTCCGCTGCGTCCTCGCTCGTTCGCAGCCGGTCCAGCTCGCTCTTCAGCACCGCGGGGTCGTCGGACGTGAGCGCGGCAAGCGCCGGCGCCACCTGGCGCTCGGTCTTCACGAACTCCAGCGCGCGCACCTTGTCATCCCGGTCGAGGACGAGCGAGGTCTCCACCGCGGTCTGGCCGAATCGAAAGCGCGCGAGTTCACGAGCCTCTTCACCTCATCGAAGGTGGAGGCGACCTGGCCGTCCGCATCGCCTTCAACTGGAGCTGCGCGATCCCCATCTTCCGGGACTGGATGTGCTCCGCCGCGTTGTCCCGGAAGGCCGCTTGCCACCCCGGCGCCGTGATCCGGCTGGTCGCCGACTGGAGCGCCGCCCGCGCCCTCTTGTCGTAAATCGCGCCCGCCACGACATCCATCGGCACGGCCTGATTGTCCACGAGCTGCATCTCGCCCGTGTTCGGGTCCGGCACCTCGCGAGACAGCTCCTTCGCGATGTAGGTCGGGACCTCGTCCCCGAGCAGCTCGCGCACCTTCGCCGCCGGGATCGCCTTCTCCTTCTGGATGTCCAACGTGATCGCGTCGAGCTGCTCCTGTAGGTCGGCCGTCGCGGCGAGCGTCTCGCCCTGGATCTTCTGCTTCCCGGCCTCGGCGAGGATGCTCGACATCGCGCCGCCCAGCTCCCGGAGCGCCTGGCCCGGAGCCTGCGACGAGATGTTCGGGGTCTGCTGCCCGCCGTACTCGATCTGAGGAAGGATCCCCATCTACTCCCTCCACCAGTTTTCGAGCGCACCCTGCTGCGCGATGCCCTTCCCCACGTCCGAAAGCCCCTGCATCCCGGTGGAGAGCGCCATGTTCAGCGCCGCCTGGCCGCCCGCGTACTCGAGGTTCTGCTCCTGGCGGGTGAATTCGGTCTGCATCGTCTGAAGGTGGCGCTGGATGGACTCAGACGAGAACTCCACCCCGGAGGCCCCCGCGACCGAGCGCGCCTCCCCCATCTTCTGGGCGTGCTGGAGACGCAGCCGCCGGAGCCGCTCGCCGTTCAGGCGCCCCATCTCCAGGAGCCCTCCCCCGATCGACCACAGGCTCCCCGCCGCCGACGCCATCGCTCCGAGAATCATCAGACCTCTCCCCCGGCGATCTCGCCGTACACGGCCAGGATCTCGGTGCGGATCGGGATGTCCTGCTCGATGGTGATGACCGCGCCGGCGTCCCACCCCAGCGCCCGCACCTGGAAGGCGCCAGTCGCCCGCGGCTCGGCGACGTTCATGGAAGTCGTCCCGCCCCGGTCGAACCCCACCCGGTCCCCGTTCACGACGGGCAGCGCCGAGTCGTTCACCTGGATGAGCGTCCGAACCGCCCGCGCCTTCGGCACCCCCACGATCGGGAAGCGCCGCGCCGTCCGCCGCTGGTAGAGCCCGACCTTCGCCTCCGTCCCCACCCGGTCGAGCGAGATCATCCCGCCCTCGACCACCCGCGGCGCCTGAACCTCGCCGTCGAGGATGGGCGTCACGGAGAGCCCCTCCAGATGCTCGAGCCCCAGCACCTTCTCGTCGAAGGGCTCCGCCGAGACCCACGAGTCGAGCAGCACCGCGTCATCGGCGAGCGAGCGGTCCCACTCCTCCAGGCAGACCGTCCCGACGCGCTGCACGAGCAGCCACGTCCGCGGCGACCCCGCCCCCTCGCACACGCAGGCCGAGAGCACCGTCCCGCCGAACGGCACCCGCCAGGGCGCAACCACCCCCTCCTCCCGGTTGAAGGTCCAGCAGACGACCTCCCCCGAGTAGAGCACCGCGATGATGCAGTCGTTCGACCCCTGCGCGAAGTGCAGCTCGGAGAGCATCCCCTTCGTCAGATGCTCCCCCGTCCAGGAGAGGTCCCGCGACTGCCACCCGTTCTCCTCCAGGTTGTACGAGAGCGCCCTGATCTTCCGGCGGTCGGTCGAGACGTAGAGCGCGAGGTCGCCCACCTGGATGGCCTGGACCCCCGCCGACCCGAAGGCCGACTCCGGCCGCACCTCGAAGTTGGTCGGCGTGACGCGTCCGCCCTGAGCGATGACCGCGTGCTCCCCGCGGTCCGTCCCGGCGAGCAGTACCCGGTGCCCCCGGAGCCAGCGCACCGCCCCCTTCGTCGAGAGGTTCAGCGACCAGGCGTCGTCATCGTTCGAGCCGAAGGTGAAGTCGTAGGGCTCGCCCGCCTTGCTCGCGATGATGGTGTTGGGCTTCCCGGAGATGCCCGCGACGACGAGCCGGCCCTGGTAGAGTTCCGCCGTCGCCGGGAATACGCCATCGCCCCACGGCGCCGGGGTCGGAAGGGTGAAGGTGATCGCGCCGAAGGTCCAGGTCGCGGCGTCCGCGTCGAGGATCAACTCGTAGGGCGCCACCCGGGGGTGGAACAGCATCATCCGGTCGAACGCCGCATCCGTGACTACGTGGATGTCCGCGTACTGGTCCTCGCTCCACGGGAGCGCGGGCGTGGTCGTCGAGTCCCACTCCGCGACGCTCGACCCGGTGGCCCGCAGCGAGACCTCCCGGACGACGATCGTCACCTTCGCCATGTACTCCGGCGCGGTCACGCCTTCGACGATCCCGCCGAACATGTCGTACTTCGCCCGGACGTAGACCCACACGTCCCCGGGCGCCGCCAGCGTGACCTCGAACTCCTGGCGCCGGAAGTCCGACAGGCCCGTGCCGGCGTCGGTCTCCGCGTCGAGCAGGTCCGCGGCCCCCGGCTCCACCGCCGAGACGAGCACGCGAGCGGCGTTCCCCGCGTAGGCGGAGCAGTCGATCCCGATGACGTGCGTCCCCGCCGGGACGCCCTCGACCTTCTGCCATAGGTACCCGTGCATCGTGCTCGGGTAGAGGCCGCCCCACACGTACACCCGGCCGCCCTGGTAGGTGATGTCCCCGCTCGTCCAGTACTGCATCCCCTGGAGGAACTGGGTGTTCCGCAGGTAGTCGACCCCGGCCGACATGACCGGCCGCCCGTCCTCCAGCACCCGGAGCTTCCCCGCCCCGAAGAGCAGTTGCAGCGCCGTGTTCCCCTGCCGCGGGAAGGGGATGAGGCGCGGCGTCGAGAGCCCGTCCAGCTCGTCGAACTGCTCCGCCTTCCGCGTCCCGCCCCGGGAGAGGAGCGGCCCGTGGGAGAGCGGCTCGAACCCGTCACAGTAGGCGAGCGCCTTCTTCAGCAGGTCGGTGTCCATCCGCCCGCCCAGCCGGGACGTGATCTCCCCGCCGGAGAAGTCCGTCTGAAGCGGGACGATCTTCACCGCACCCTCGACAGGCGCGGCCCACGGATCAGCTCGGCACGGCCCTGCATCCCGTCCGAGGTCACCGCCTCCTTGAGGGCATTCTCGTAAAGCGACCAGCACGCTTTCTGCAGCTCCGGCTTCCCCGTCACCGGGATCGCGATCTCGTAGGCGATCCGCATCGCCATCGCGTACCGGAACGCCACCGACCACAGGCCGGCATCCTCCACCTGGACCTTCAGGATCGCGTTCAGCGCCCCCGACCAGTTGGCGACGACGTAGGCCCCCTCGACCTGCCAGTCGATCGACTCACCCGAGTCGTCCACGCACTGGATGACGGCGAGCACGTCGGAGGGAATGAGGTACTGGTTCTCCCAGCCGAAGGCCGGGGGCGTCGCCGCGGGGTTGAGCTTCCGCCGCGTCTTCGCGAAGGTCCAAGACCGCTGTTCGAGCAGGAGGTCCCGGGACGGCCCCCAGGCCGCCTTTGCCTCCTTGGCCTCCACGGAGGATTCCTCGAGGCTGGCGATGATCCGCCCGCCGAGCTTGCCCAGCGCCAGGTTGACGATCTCGACCTGATGCATGGGCTACCCCTTCTTCGACGCCTTCGGCTTCTCCGGCTCGAACCCGGCCGCGGCCAGCAGCTCCGCCTCGTTGCGCCGGAAGTACTCGACCTCGACGTGCCGGAACTTCTGCACGACATCCTCGTAGGAGGCCCCGCCCTTGAGCATCGCGATGATCTTGGCCCGCTCCGGTCCCGTCGCGCCGACTTGCAGCATGAGCACCTCACCCCCCAGATACGGGAAGGCCAGCGCGCGGGCAGGGAGGAGAGTCCCGCGCGCCGGCCGGACGACTACGACTCCAGGACGTGAGCCCGGATGACGTGCTCGTCCTCGATGCGGACGGCGCCCATCGCGAAGGCGCTGTAGACGCGCCACGCGAAGGACTTCTCGGTGGACTCGGCGACCCGCGACCAGATGTCCTTGAGGACGTGCAGGCCCACCGCGCGCTTCGTCATCGCGAGGTAGTAGTACTGGAGCCCGAGCACGTTCGGCAGCTCGTTGGAGATGACCCAGGTGTAGCCGAGCCAGTTCTCCACGAAGCCGTTGTCAGCCAGCGCCTTCGCGTTCACGTAGTCGCTGGAGGTGGCCTGGGACATCGCGAGGAGCTTCCGGGCGCCGTTCGGCCGGATGATGAAGACCTTCTCCTCCTCGCTGGGCACGTCCGCCGCCCAGAACGCCTCGTTGATCGTGGTGATGAACGAGAAGTCGAACGCCTGGGCCGCGCCGCCGAGCCCCTGGGTGACCGGGAACACGGTCGCGTTGCCGTCCTCGTCCTCGGTCGAGCCGAGCGCCGCCGAGATGATGATGTTGTCGATCTTCCGGGCGATGGCGTTCTTGTGCTCGGTGAGGACGGAGCTGGTCGGGTCCATCACCGCCTGGGCGATGTTGTCCGGGTCGATGAGGTTCGACACCTCGAAGCTGGACGGCTTGGAGCGGCGCCGGCTCAGCGCGAGCGCGGTGTCGGCGGTGGCGCCGCCGGCCGTACGCGCCGCGGTGGTGAGCTTGCCGATCCGGTCCCAGAGGTGCATGTCGGGCGCGTTGCGCTCGATCACGCAGTTGCGGAGCTTCGAGCCCCTCTGCTGGGAGAGGGACCGGAGGTTCGCTTCGTAGGTCCGGGAGTAGACGGGGCTGAGAATCTGCGACGGCCATTGTGGTCTCCTGCCCCTCTCGGGGCGATTGGTCGATTCACCATTCGCCGCGAGTAGTCTGGAACCCCAGGCCCGCCGTGCTTGCCGCTATGCGCCCGCGGCCGAGGCCCGAAGGTCAGGAGGCCGGTCGCCCGGTAGTCCCCGCCTTCGGATGCCTCGACGCTAGAGCCGCCCTCCGATCCGTCAAGCCCCCTTCAACTCCGGGTACGCGAGCGGGAGAAGGTCCGCGACCTTCTTCTTCAGCACGTCATGGGTCGCCCGCCCCTTCGCCGGGTTGAAGTACTCCGGCCGCCGCTGGATCTCCTCGATCTGGGCCCTCGCCTCGAGCGGCGTCAGCGCGCCCGCGCCGGCCCCCTGGTTCCCCACCTGATTCGGCTCGGTCGTCAGCTTCTTCGCGAGCGCGAGGAACGCCTTCCCCTCCTCGACCGAGACGTTCCCGGCCCGCACCGCCTCCACGATGGACGCCGGGAAGCCCACCGACTCGGCGACGCTGGCCGCCTGGCGCAGCCGGTCCTCGTAGGCCGCCCCAAGCTCCGTCTTGAGCACGCCTTGGGCCTTCGTCACCTCCGCCACCCGGGCCGCCTCGCTCGCCGCCGCGTCCGCCGCGAGCACCTTGAACTGGGCCTTCGTCAGCCCGAGCTTCGCCGCGCCCTCCCGGAGCTGCGCCTCGTTCAGCTTCACCCCGGGCGCCAGGTCGAGCCCCTCGATCGAGTAGCCCTCCGGCTTGTCCGGCCGCCCCATCTTCGCCCAGACCTTCGCCTCGACCTCCTTCAGCGCCTCCGGGTCCTCCGGCAGCAAGATCGCCTCCGGGATCCCGTCGAGCACCTTCCCCCGGAACTCCGCCCAGGCTTCCTTGCCGGCGTCCGGCCCCGGCCGGCGGATCGACGCCCCCACGAGCGCCTTCGTCTCCACGTAGCTCTTCGCGAGCGACGCCGGGTCCTTGAAGTCCTTCAGCGCAGGCGACTCCTTCAGCTCCACCGGAAGCGCCTCACGCCAGTCCGTTCCCTCGCTCATCTTCGAGCCTCCCCTTCCTTGCGGGGCGTCTGGATCTCGCGGAGGTACTCCACGACGAAGCGACACCCCAGGTTGAAGTACGTCTTCTCCACGGTGCCCCCCAGCATCGAGCCAGAGGCGAACCGCGACGCGAGATGCTCCACGAGGTCGCGCCCACCCTCCGACTGGAGGAACGCCCCTACCGCTCGGAGCTTCGCTTCCACGGCAGCGGCGTCCCGCCCCCCCTCGCCCTGGCGACGCCTCACATCAGCCCCCCGCCCATCTCGGGCGTCACGACCGGGACCGGGTTCGCCGGCACCGGCTGGACCGCCCCGGCCGACGCCGCGGCATCGGCGCCCTGCTCGATCGCCTCACCCTCCGCTCGGTCGGCCTCCGCCTTCAGCATCCGGGCCTGAAGCTCTTCCTGCTGCTTCACGAGGATGGCGACCTGGCGCTCCGACTTCAGCACGACGGCCGGCGTGCCCAGCCGCTTCGCGACCTCGCGCGTCGCCGCCACCTCGTCATAGACCAGCGCCGCCTTCGTGAACCCCATCTTGACGTGGGCCGCGACGAAGGACGCGAGCCGCTCGATCGCCGCTACCTCCTCGATGCGCTGCGCCCGGAAGAGCGGGCCCTGGTACTCGATCACGAACTCCCCGCCCGCCGCCACCACCGACGCCGGGAGCTTCGGCAGCTTCTTCGCGCGGTAGAGCATCGCGAAGGTGTTCTTCACGAAGAGGTCGAGCCACTTCGAGGCGATGGACGCGAGCGTCGGGCCGAAGAGCTTGTTTTGCTGCTCCCGCCGGGCCCTCACCTCCTGAGCCGTCATCGCAGGGCTTTCCTTCAGCATCAGGTCGTCCACCATGAAGAGCTGGCGGATCATCACCTGGAGGCGCCCGATCATCGCGTCGCCCACGTCGAACCGGGCGGCGGACTCGAACGCCTTCATGCTGTTGTCGAGGTCCCGCACCACGATCTTCGCCCCGGCCCGGTGGTCCAGGTCGGAGAGCAGCCCGAACTCCGTGACCATCGTCGGCGGGTCGAGCGCCTTCTCCCCGGAGTTCCAGACGTACTCGAGGAGCCCGTTCAGGTAGCGCACCGTGGGCAGGCAGCGGATCCCCGGACAGTACCCCCAGTCCGAGCCGGATGCCGTCTGCCAGGGCACCACGTACACCGGCATCTCGTAGAAGCCAGTCTCCTCCCCGAGCTGCTCCGCGCCCTCCAGGAGGAAGTAGCCAGCGCCCACCGGCCGCAGCTCGGCGGCAAGCGGCGCCTCCTTCGGGAGCCCCATCCGCTCCTCTCGCACCCACACCGCGTAGGCCACCGAGTGCCGGGTCGTCGAGCCCTCCGGCTTCGTCGCCATCTCCCGGATCCGCTCCGGCACCGTCTCCGGCTTGAACTTGGAGAGGATCTTCACCGCCGTCCACGAGAGCACCCGCCAGAACCGGAAGACGTTCCCCGAGCTGTCCAGCTCGAAGTAGCACTCCCGGGGAGGGACCGCCGTGCAGTCGAGCCCCTTCCACTGCTCCGCCGTGAGCGCGTCCGTCTTCGGCTCGGCGACGAAGATGCCCGTGCCGTACCGCACCAGATCCCCGAAGAAGGCCCCGGCCTGGTCGTAGAAGTCGGAGGCCGCGAGCGCCGCGAAGAGGGCGTCCGTCGAGTCGTCGAGCGCCTTCGTCGCGTCCGCGTCCGACTGGAGCTGCTTGTCGGTGTAACTCATCTTCGCCCAGCGTTCGGCCGGGTTCGTGAGCCCCGAATACAGGTTGTTCTGGAGTTTGTCGGCGCCGTCCGCCGCCGTGAAGTCCCAGACCTCCGCCCGCTCCCAGGTCGCCGACGATTCCCCGAGGCCCTGCTCGTCCACCGGGATCCCGCCCGACATCTGGCCCACCCACTTCTCGACCTGCCGGAAGGTCGAATCCAGATTCGACCGATCCGACTTGAGCAGCTCGAGCCGCGCCTTCAGGTCTCTCACGTCCATCGCCATCACGTCCTCCTCACGCCCTCACCGAGCGTCGAACCTTGAACGAGGCGCTCGTTCGGGCGCTCCCCGCAACCACCCGGCGATCCTCGCCGAGACCCACCGCCATGTACTGCGCCGCTTCCGCGACGTGGCTGAACCCGTTCTTGTCCGGCTTGTCCTGGAACCTCTCGTCCCCCGCCACCTGGAGCCGCCGGTAGCAGTAGGCCCCCGCCATCGCCTTCCTGAACGTGATGCACTTCGGACCCGCCACGAGCGCAGGCCGCCCCCGCATCGTGAGACGCGAGAGCATCCCCGCCACCGCCTCCCGGCGAAGCGTGAAGTCGTTCGTCGGCGCGGGGAACACCGGCAGCCCGGCCGCGCGCACAATGTCGAACGGGGTCCGCTCGTCCGTCTGGGCGCGCTGCTCGCCCGCCGGGTCGCCCCAGCCCTCCACGCGCCGGCCCGGGTACTCCCGCTTCAGCTTCGTCGACGCCTCCCGGGCGAACCGCTCCGCGCCCATGTCGGTGGAGACCAGCTCGTCGAAGACCTGGAGCTGCCCGTCGTCGGCCCGCTGGCCGAAGACGATCGCCGGCGTCAGCCCGAAGTCCATCCCCAGGTAGATCGTCCCGTCGGCGAAGGGCAGCACCCGGGCGTCCGCGTGGATCGCGTCGTTCCACTCCGGGTAGATCGGCTTCCCCTCCTGGACGTACCCGTACTGGCCCTCCGCGTAGACCTTCACCCAGTCTGGATTCTTCCCCATGACGAGCCGCTTGTAGTACCCGGCCGGGAGGTTCTCGAGGTTCTCCGCCCCCGGCGAGAGCCCACTCGGCTGGCGGAACAGCTCGAACCCCTCCGGCCGCTGCTCCTCGAAGATCACGTAGAGGTAATGGTCGGTGTCCGGCGGGTTCGTGTCGGCCCAGACGCCGTACCAGGACGGCCCGCCCTGCTTCTTCGAGGGGTAGCGCCCGACGCGGCTCTGCACCATGTCGAAGACGGCGCGCGGGATCTCCTTCGCCTCGTTCAGCCAGGCCCCGGTGAGCTCCAGGGAGAGCAGCTTCCGCACGTCCTGGGGGCGGTCCAGCGCGCGTAGGAGCACCTCGCAGTGGATCTCTTCCGTCTGGATCGTGAGCGTGTTTTCGGCCTCGTGCCACGTCGCCGCCTGCGACCACCGGGTCTCGTCGAGCCACTGCTCGATCGTCTTCCGGGTGGTGTCGCGCAACTCGCCGTAGGTGTTGCGGACGACGGCAAAGCGGGTGCGCCGGATCCCATCCGGTCCCCGCTCCTGCTCGGCAGCGCGCCGGATGATCTCCGCGACGCACCCCGAGGACTTCCCCGACCCCACCGGGCCGATGATCAGCCGCACGAACGCGCTCGACTGGAGGAACCGCCCCACCGTGGGCGGCAGCACCCACTCGTACTCCGGTCCCGTCATGGGCCCTTCACCACGAAGCGGATCGGGAGCGGGCCGCCGCCCTTCCCCGTGACCTCGTGCTTCTCGACCAGGAGGCCCAGGTTCTTCGCGAGCAGCTCCAGCGCCCGGTTCTTGTCCCAGAACTTGAGCTTCTTCACCGTGTACCGGGTGGCGTCCTCTCCCTTGCCCTCCCAGCGATCGTCGATCTCGATGCCCGCGACGGCCCGCCGCACGTCCTCCGGGATCTCGGAGAGCGGCCGGAGGTTCCCGTCCTCATCGTAGGCTTCGCGCACGTCCACCTTCGCGATGCGCAGCAGCTCGCCGAGGATGGTCTCGGCCGTCAGCTCGAGCTTCCCGATGCGCTTCGCCTGCCGCTCGGCGATGGCAGCGGCAATGGCTGGTTTCGACAGGTTTTCCGTGGCGATCTGTCGCGCCGTCTTCTGGCTGTACCCCGAGCGAATGGCGGCCTGCGTCGCGTTGAGATCGACGAGGTACTCGGCAACGAATCGCTGCTGCTTCGGATTCAACCCCACGATTTCCCTCACGGTAGAGCCGGTTTCGGCATGGTCAATGTGGCTTCGCTCGCCGAGCATCCTCCCGGGTCGGGTAGTCCGGGCTGTCCACGACGCCCGACAACTCGAATCCGGTCGAGGCAGGGCCGGCACCAGATCCGGCCGGCGACGGCTCGCCCCCCGCAGTAGTGGCAGCGGGGACGCCCGTTCCGCTGGTCTCGTTTCCACAGCCTCGGCCTGTTCGACATGCCCGCCTCCCGTCATCCCCTGGTCCGCCCGTAGCCCCAGATCGTCACCGGCCGCTTCTTGGTTGCGTACTTCGGGAAGATGCCTTCGACCTCCAGGCCGGTCTCGCACTCGCCCGCGCCGCACGGCAGAAACCAGGCACGGAGCTCGCGCATCCGGTGAGCCCTGGCGCGCTGCTGCTGGCGCTCCAGGCAGACGCGGAAGGAGAGCAGGGCCCGGAGGCTCTCGCACCAGAACAGGTGCTCCACGGACGGCTGGAGGACGACCAGGCGCCGCGCCTTCAAGGGTGGCCCCTTCCCGCAATCACCGCGGGGGCCGGCACGGGTAAGGAGCCTCCGGCTGCGCGGACCGGAGCGGGTTGCGGGATCCCCGTCTCACGCTTCATGGAACCACCCGACGGTTCGGAACGCAGAGGTGCCACTGGCCGCCTCGCTCCGTCCGCCGCCAGTGGGAGCCGCAGCGGTGGCACCGGGGGAGCTTGCGGCGACGGTGGAACGCAACGAGGAGCCCGACGACGAGGCCCAGGTAGGCGAGCGCGAAGAAGGCGAACGAGGTCCAGGGGGTCACGGGCGCACCCACGGGAACCCGGCCGCTTCGGGGTCCTGGCCGGCGTGGGTGGGAAGGTCGGGGTCGGCCTCCAGAACGTGGAGCGCCGCTTCGAGGAACTCGATCCGCTCGAGCTTCCGGCGCAGCTCGTCCCGGAGCATGAGGTTCTCGGCCGCGATCTCGCCCGGCGTCCGGGACCGGGGGAGAGGCCCGCCCCCCACCCGCCGGCACTCCGCGGAATAGCGGTGTTCGACTTCGATCCCGTCCTCGGAGACCGTGATGCTCGTCGCGCCGGGCGGCATGTGCCATCGGGCGCAGCCGCAGGAGCGAATGCTCGTCGGGTTCGCTGGCCCCGGCGTCGGCGGATGGACGACCTGATCGGGTTCGGTGGTCATGCTGCCTCCGGGATGGACTGCCAGGGCCAGCGCGCGGGGTCGCTTCCCCAGATGCGGCGGTGCCAGCGCTTGAAGATGGCGATCTCGGCCTCGTAGCCTTCGAGGAGGTGTCTCCCGCGCAGGGGCAGTCCGAAGGCTTCGCGAAGCCGCTCGTTCTCGGCTCGGTAGTCGGCCTGGTACTCCAGCCGCAGTCCCGCCGCGTCGATGGCGTGCTTCAGCCTGTTCCAGGCCTTGACGGGGACGATCTCGTAGGAGTGCACGTCCGGGTTCTGGAGAATTCCCTCGTACTCCCCTCCCCCAGCCGGTTGCCGTACTGGCCCCCCTGCACCCCCCAACGAAGCGGAATGGGATCCTGGGTTGGAAGGAAGCGATCTGACCAAAGTCTTTGTCTCCATCTCCGTCTCCCTCTCCCTCTAGCGGCGTTACTCGTGCGTTACGTCACGCGTTACGTCTGAATCTCGGCTGGCAAGTGTCCGACGTTTCTCGCGGAACCTGGCCTGGCGCTCGCGGTTCTTCGCCGCCTTGTCGGCGTGCGCTGCGTGGTAGTCGTCCCAATCGTGGACCCGGAACGCGTCGCCTTCAGCGTCCAGAAGCTCGGCGCGAACGAGGGCCGTAACGCACGCGGCAGGCGTTACGGGGTCGTTACCCGACCCGTCGTCCTCCCCGAGACCGCGTAACGCGTTACGGGCCATCGTGACCGAAGACGCCTTCGGGATACGTCCGTCCGGGTAGTAGGCCGCCGTCCAGCACCACAGGCGAACGACGAGACCGAGCCCATCGGCAATCCCAAGCTCGGCTTCGAGCCGCTCGATCTTTGGGTGGTTCGGAAGCGCGACCTCGACCTTGATCCACGGCAGCCCAGCCATCACCCCGCCCCCCTGATCAGCCTTCGCCGATGGTTGATGATCTTCCGGGAGCACTCGGGGCGCCGGCACACCAGCCGCTTCCGGCCGCGCCGCGCCATCTCGAAGTCCGTCCCGCAGGCCCAGCACCGGAGGCGCCAGGGCGGGCGCCCATCAAATCCCGGTCGCATGTTTCCCCGCCGCCGCCGCCCAGATGGTTGCCTCGCGCCCGCTGGCGCTCTTCCGCGTCCGCCCCGTGTCCCGGATGAAGCCGCCGACGAGCAACTCGCCGCGCCGGGGCCGCCAGGTCGATGGATTCATGCCAGTGGCCTCGCACCCCTCCTCGTCCGTGAGCCCGTCCGACGCCGCCTCGATCGCCGCGAGCACCCTCGCGCGCAGCGTCCCAGCCGCCGGCCGGATCGCCACCGCGGCCTGCCTCGAGGTCTCCGACCCGTGGATGAAGGGCGGCGCCTCGACCCGGGGCCGCTGGGGAGCACCGAACAGGGGCAGATCCGAAAGGGTGCGGTCGTCCCAGCTCATCGGGCCCACCCGGGACGGGGCGTTGCCGCGTGTCCGTCGGCCGGGCACGCTGGCAGTCGAGGGGCAGGGGCGGCGGCGGGAGAGAGGAATCTCATGGACTCAGGCCGCGTCCCACCGTTCCGTCACAATCCAGTCGGTCGCGCGAACCGCGCCCTTCGTCGCCTTCTCCACCAGGAAGGCGCTCGTGAGGTCGGGACGACGATGGCCAGAGAGCCACAGGGAAAGCGTCGGCCCAGCCACAGGGACCAGGGCCGCGAACTCCTCCTGCGTCAGGCCAGCCCGCTCGATGTGCTTCCGCAACTTCTCGGGACCCGTCATGAACCCTTACTAGCACTCGCTAGATAGCACTCGCAAGAGCTTCTATCACGTGCGCCCCAAGAAGGGGCCTAAGGTCAAGGGATGCCACGGCGGACGGACATGGACTTAGATCTGCGTTCCCGGCTTCGAAAATGGCTCGCCTACTACAAGGCCAAGCGCAACTGGACCAACGACCGCCTCGCGAAGGAGCTGGGCGTTGCCGAGCCGACGCTCACGAACGCGCTCAACGGGAAGTCGATCGGCCTCGACTTCTTCGTGAAGATGCACCGCGGGCTGCACAAGAGCGCCGACGACCTGCTCGCGACGGATCCACCGGAAACCCCATGAACCCGACACGCAAGATCGCTTGTGCTGCTGCCCTGGCCCTCTTCTCGGCGTGCGGAGGCTCCACCTCCCCGCAGGTCGAGCGGACCAACGTGTGGATCTGCTCGGGTGGCGGGTGCATCCTCCCCGGCCACTGCGCCGACATCGAGGGCGGCGGCGCGATGTACTGCAACGCCTACCTGGACGCCTGGGAAGCCACGAACGCGTGCTCGCCCACCGACTGCACCGCGACCCTGGATCCAGCAAATGACTGCATGGCAGTGGTTTCCTGCCCGGTGACGCAATGACCCGCGACGCGAAGGGATGGCTCGCCAGCGCCGGCCTGGTCGCCGGATACTTCGCCTTCTTCGCCTGGACCCTCGGGCAGGGGATGCCGATCCTCTTCCTGTGGGACGCCGCTCTCGCCGTCGGTGTGGGATTCCTCATCTTCGGCGAGTAGCCGAGCGCGTGTCCGACCCCCACGCCATGATGGGCGGATGCCTTCACCGAGGAGGTCAGCGGCCGTCGCTCACGCGACGCCCCGATCCGCTGAGACGAGGAAGCAGCACCAGACCGCGCTCGAGCTCCACCGCAAGGACCAGCTCGAGGTTCGCGCCGCACACTCCGACGCTCGCCGCCTCGCCGCTCGATTCCTGAGCGGCACCGCCCCGCCCCGCGCGCCGCACCAGGACATCCTGGCCCACGCGACTCCGCTGCTCCGGTCCCTGAAGCGCCTCGACGAGGCGATCCAGTGGGCCGAGCAGTCGCGACGCGAAGCCGGCCTGGAGTAGTCCGCACCACCGCTTGCGTCCCTGATGGGTTGGGCCGTCCTAGCACTTGCAATGCTTCCTAGCACTCGCTATGTTCGCGCCATGCCCGCCCCGTCGCCTCTCCGAATCGTCGCCCTGGCCGCCGGCTTTTACGCCTGCCTCGCCGGGATTCTCTCGTTGCTCTTCGTCTGAACGGAGCCCACATGGCAACCGCAGCACTCGGCCTCACCGACAAGCAGATCGACATCCGCAAGACCGGCATCGGCGCCAGCGAGGCACCCGACATCGTCCTCGCTGGAGGCATCACCACCTACGCCCGCAAGGTCGGCGACGCGGACCCCTTCGAGGGGAACTCCCTTACCGAGTTCGGGCACCGAGTCGAGCGCGTCATCGGCGAAGCCTGGACCGAGCGCCACCCCGGCGTCCGCATCTACACCCCCGGGACCCTCCGCCACCCCGAGCACTCGTGGGCGCTCGCTTCCCCCGACCGAGTGGTCGCGCCCGCCGGCCTCGGCCGCCCGGCTCGCGATACCTGGGAGCAGCTCCTCGAAATCAAGACCGTCTTTTTCTCCGGGTCGGACTTCGGAGAGGGCATCGACGAGATCCCCGACCGCCACCTCGTTCAGGTCCAGTGGCAGCTCGAAGTCGTCGGCCTGGAGGAGGCCACCCTCGTCGCGCTCGTGAATGGCGACTACCGCGAATACCCAGTCCACCGCGACCGCGAGATGGGCGCCCTCCTCCTCGCAGAAGTCGGCCGCTTCTGGCACGAGAACGTCCTCGCCCGCGTGCCGCCCCCGGTCAACGGGTCCGACGCCTACACCGCCTTCCTCCGCCGTCGCCACCCTCGCGACACCATCCCCGCCATCCCCGAGACGCCCGAGCTGCGCGAGATCGTGGACCGCCTCCGGGCAGCGAAGGAAGCCTTGAAGCAGGCCGAGGCCTTCGAGGCGGAAGCCGCCAACGAGCTGCGCGCCATCGTCGGCGACGCCGCCGGCGTCGAGGGGCTCTGCACGTACCGCGCGAACAAGGATTCCCAGAAGACCGACTGGGAGGCGATGGCCCGCTCGCTCTACGCCACGCTCGCCAAGGCCATGCCTCACGCCCCCACAGACGACCAGGAGCTTAGGGCGTTCGACGAGATCCTCTCGGAGTTCACCACCACCAAGCCGGGCGCTCGCGTGCTCAGGCTCTCGAAGGAGAAGTAGCCCATGGCCCCGAACACCGCCCTCCAGGTCCAGCGTCCCGGCCTGCCCGTCCCCGCCGCTCCCTCCACCTCCGAAACCGCATCCGCCGTCCTCGCCGCCCAGGCGAAGGCGCTCGTCGAGGCCCGCTTCACCATCGCCAACTACCGGCCCCGCGACATCGACGCCGTGCGGGAGCGCCTCATGCGCGAGTGCGCCCGGCCGTCCTTCGCCGCAGTCGCCATCTACCGCAAGCCCATCGGCGAGGGAGTCGAGGGGCCGAGCATCCGCTTCGCCGAGGCCGCCATCCAGGCCATGGGGAACCTCGCCATCGACACCCCCGCCATCTACGACGACGGCGAGAAGCGAATCCTCCGCGTCACCGTCGCCGACATGGAGACGAACGTCACCCACTCGAAGGACGTGACCATCCAGAAGCGGGTTGAGCGCCGCAAGCTCGCCGAGGGTCAGGTCGCCATCAAGACCCGGGTGAACAGCCGGGGCCAGCCCGTCCACCTCGTCGAGGCCACCGACGATGAGATCCTGAACACCGAGAACGCGCTGGTCTCGAAGGCGCTCCGCACCACCGGCCTCCGGCTCGTCCCCGGATGGCTCATCGACGAGTGCATGGCCGCCGTCCGCACGACCCGCGCGAAGGAGCACGCTGCCGACCCCAACGCGGCGAAGCGGAAGCTCCTCGACGCCTTCCGAGGCGTGGGCGTCACCGCCGACCAGATCAAGGCGTGGCTCAACCACCCGGCCGACACCCTCTCCCCGGCCGAGCTCGAGGAACTCCGCGGCATCTACACCGCCCTGAAGGACGGCGACGCGAAGTGGTCCGAGGTCATGGACGCGAAGTGGCAGGACACGCTCGGCGCGATGGAGCAGAACGCCACCGCCGCCGTGACCGGGCAGAAGACCGCCAGCCTCAAGGAGAAGCTCAAGGCGAAGGCCGCCGGGGCAACGACCCAGCCCACCCAGCCGGCCGCGGAAGCGAAGGCCGAGGCGCCCGCCGACGAGCCGGCCCGGACCTTCCCGATCGAGGACTACCAGGACCAGGGCGGTGAGGAAGGGGCGGGGGCGTAGCCATGGCGAAGAAGACCCACCCCCCGAAGCTCTCACCGACGCTCGAAGCGGACTTGCGCGACCGGCTCGAGGAACTCCTCGACCAGGAGGACGACGTTTCCAGCAAGCGGAAGCGCCTCTCCCAGATGCTCGGCAACCACGTGAAGACGATCAAGGCGTCGGTCTTCCACGTGCGGCGCCAGCTGAAGGGGCTCGACCTGGACCAGCTGGAGATCCCGGGGACGACGCTGCCCGAGCCGGAGAAGGACGGCCTGCTGCAGGAGGTGCTCCGGGTCGCTGGCCTCCTGCCCGAGACGAATAGCGAGCTGGAGGACCTCATGTGGAACCAGGACGGCGACGGGTTCTCCGCCGACGCTGAGGGAGGCACCTACTTCCTCGACACGAATCTCTCGGGAGACTGGATGGCCTTCTGGTACCCCGAGGGCGACAAGACCCCGAAGCAGATCGGCTCGTACAAGTCCCGCGAGGCCGCCGAGAAGGCCTGCGGGCAGGACGCCGTGGAGCGCCGCGCCGACGCTCTTCTCAGGAACGCCGGGGACGGGGAGCTCACGAAGAAGGAGCTCAAGGGCGACGCGACCGCGCGCAAGAAGGGCGGCGGCCGATGAAGCCCTGCCCGTCCTGCGGAGCGAAGTTGCGTCCAGGCGCCTCGTGGTGCGAGACGTGCGGGGAGATCCTCGTTGTCCTGGTGCGCCGATGAAGCGCCGCCCGGCCGCCCCGAGCGCCGCGCCGCTCGCCTTCCAGAAGCCCACCCGCAAGGTCCGCATCGGCATCGCCAAGACCAAGAACGAGGCCCGCATCCTCGCCCGGGGCGAGCTCCGGCACGACGCGATCACCCGCTCCGGGGGCCGCTGCGAGAACCCGACGTGCGGCAAGCCCCTCGTCAGCCGGGGATGCGTGTTTGACCACTGGCTCGGGGGCAACGGACGCCGCGACCAGGCCGAGAGCCTCGCGACGGTCTGGGTCCTGTGCATGGAGTGCAACCACGCGAGGACGCACAACGCGCCGTCGGCGAGCTACTGGAACTTCCGGTTCGAGACGCACTGCAAGGTCCACGGGTACACGTTCACGCCGCACATTGCCCGGGTGCTGCCGATGCACTCGCCGGAGGCCGCATGACCCAGGAATCCGATCGTCTGAACCGGATCGCGGACGGGAACCGGCGAGTGGACGAGATCGCCACCCTCCGCGCCGAGGTGGAGCGGCTGACGCGCCGGGAGGCGGCACGGCGAGAGGGGAACGCGGTGGACTCCGTGACGATTCGGGAGTTGCGCGCCCGCGTGGCCTCGCTGGAGTCGGTCGAGCGTGCCGCCAGGGAACTTGCTACTTGGTTCCCGTTCCCTGAACACCCCCGGGAAGTGGCTCCCTCCTCCCAGGCCGATCTACGTCGAGAGTACGTGAAGCGGCTGACTAACCTACTGGACGCCCTCGCCCCGCGCAGCGAGCGACGGGAGGGGGAGCCGTGCCC
Source organism: uncultured Chloroflexia bacterium (assembly GCA_963810065.1). Taxonomy (GTDB): domain Bacteria; phylum Chloroflexota; class Limnocylindria; order Limnocylindrales; family CSP1-4; genus CTSoil-043. Next base: position 1,269,200 of record CAWELX010000007.1, read on the forward strand.
CAGGTGCAAGGGGCTGCGGACGGTGCCGTCATCTGTTGGGGTTGGGCCACTCAACGTGCCGTGCCCAGAGTGTGCCTGTAAGCGGTGCGGAGGCGAGGGCATCGTATGGGACCACCGGAACGAGATGCCGTGCCCCGCGTGCGCGCCCGCCGCCACGAAGGAGGAGTGATGGACGACCATGGCTGCTCAGAGGCGAACCCGTGCCGTAACGCTGCGCTGCGATGGGTTCACACTTCGTATTGCCAGATCCTTACCCTGTCAGCGGACAGGAAGACTCTCCGGGATCACGTAAAGAAACTGGAGGCCCAGGGTCGCGCCCTGTCCGAGATCGCCAGGCAGACCAAGGCCCAATGGGATTCGCAGATCGCCATGACCGTGGCTCGCCTGGGTGGCACGGTGGAGGGAGCGCCCACCCACGCCGGGAACTTCCTGCAACGGATAGATGAGCTACGGAAGATCGAAGTGGCGCTCCGGGACGAGTGCATGGGCCACTCCGACACCTGTAAGTGTCGAGGGTGTGTGCTGGCGTTCGCGGATGAGCCCGCCGCCCCGAAGGAGGAGGAATGAGCCACATGTCCCGACGCAACTCCGATGGGCTGACGGTGAACATGTACGACTGCACGGCGTGCCCCAAGTGCAAGAGCCCGTTCCGCTACCCGTTCCCGCAGAAGAATCCCGATTGTCGCTGCGACGACTGTGGGTACGTCGAACCGTGGAGCGCCATCAACGGCAAGCCAGTCCCGATTCGTCAGTCCTGGGCGGGGGAGGAGAAGCCATGAACGAGTGCGACAAGTCCTGTGCGGTGCACGGAGAGGCCAACGTGGACTGTGCGAGGCACGGAGAGGTTGCCGTCCTCCGAGCCCAGGTGGACTCCCTGGGTGAGGCACTGCATGGCGCAGCGAGGAGTCTCCTGTGGGTGGCAAGGAACCGCGATGCGGATGGGAATGAAGTGCGGGCCTACGCGGAGTCCCGGGCCACAGTAGCCAGCAACGCCCTCGACCGCATCCGCGCCCTCGCCCCTGTCCCGGATTGCGGAATTGAGCAATTCCTCAAGTCCCCCTCCGATGCGCCCGCTCTCCCCTGCCCGGTCTGCGACGACGGGATCCAGGAGAAGTGCCCCCACTGCGGGAGGGAGCCGTGATCCCGATGGTTCCGCCCGAGTTGCTGACTCTCGCCCGCGTCGGCGACCGGCTCCGCTTCACGCCGCGGGGGATGCCGTTCACCGTGCAGGCCCGCAACCGCAGGTTCATCATCGCCACGCGCCCCTTCGCCCTGAAGAAGACCGTGCTCTACACGATCGTCGACCTGAAGGAGAGGGTACGCGGGCCCGACAATCTGGTGTTCGGCTTCGGCTACGAGACCCAGGCGGAGTGCGAGGAGCGGCTCCTCGACCTGGTGCGCGGGGACGCCGAGGTCTCCCACCGCCGCCGGGTCGACCTCGGGCCCGTCTCCATCACGAGGCCCCTGTGAGCTGGCGGGAAGGCTACGAGGCGGGGCGAGCCGAGCTGATGGCCCGGCTGCGCCACCTCGAGGGAGAGAACCTCGACCTCCGCGGCCTCGTCGGCGAGCTGGCCTTCGCCCTCGACGGTTGGAGTGACTCCAAAGACGACCCGACGCTCGACGCCCTGGTGGCGCGCGCCCGGGCGAAGGCAGGTGCACGATGACCCTCGACGACTCCATCCGCGCCATCGTGCGCGAGGAAGTGCAGGCTGCGCTGCGCACCCTGCCGAGCCCCCGGGCGGCGGGCGAGTGGCTCTCCACCGAGGAGGCCGCCGAGGTGGTCGGCGTGCGGCCGAAGACGGTCCGGGCCTGGGTGGCCGAAGGGCTCCCTGCGCAGCGGCGCGGCCGGCGCCTGGTCATCAGCCGGAAGGCGCTCGAATCCTGGGTCTCCGCCTCGTCGCCGACGGGAGCGGGGATCCTCGCTTCCTTGACGCCCCCCGCAAGTCACGGGTAGGACCCCGGGCATGGCCCCGACCGAATGGCGCGGAGAAGTGGTCTCCATCCGAGGCAGGCTCTACCTCCACGTGAAGGTGGGCCCGACCTGGAAGTTCCGCACCGCGAAGCTCGACGACACCCCCGAAAACCGCGTGAAGGCGGAGGCCTTGCTCGTCGAGGTCCGCACGCTCCTGAAGGCCCGCGAGGATGCCGGGACCGGGACCGACGCCCCGACCATCCGCAGCTGGGGGACGAAGTGGGTGCAGGACCGGAAGGCCGCGGTGAAGGATGCCGAGCACGACGAGACTCACCTGCGGGTTCACGTCTACCCCGCCCTCGGGGACATGCGCCTCGACGAGGTCCGGCCCCGCCACCTGGTCGCGCTGATGGACGCCATGAAGGCCGACGGGAAGGCCGTCCGCACCAGGCGCAACGTCTACTCGACCGTCCGCTCCATGTTCAACGACGCGGCGATCGCCGACCTCATCCCGCCGGCCGCCTCGCCGTGCATCCTGAAGCACCGGCAGATCGGGAAGGTGAAGGACGGCCCGAAGTTCCACCGCGCCGAGGCGGTCTTCACCGAGGACGAGCTGCCCCTCCTCGTCTACGACCCCCGCATCCCGGAGGACCGCCGGGCGTGGTACGCGCTCCTCGGGATCGGCATGCTCCGCACCGGCGAGGCCGCCGGGCTCCGGTGGGACTCAGTCCAAAGGGCCGAGCCGCTCGGGCGCCTGGTGGTGCACACCTCCTACGACCGGGGCGAGACGAAGACCGGGGCGATCCGGCATATGCCGATCCACCCGGCCCTCGCCGCCATCCTCGCCGAGTGGAAGCTCGGGGGCTGGGCGCGGACGATGGGCCGTCCGCCGGTCGATGGCGACCTGGTGCTCCCCGTGCCGCCGCCCAAGAACCGGGGGCCGCGCCGGGCGGCCGGCTCCATGCGGGACAAGAACTGGGCGGGGAAGCGGCTCCGGGAGAAGGACCTCCCCGCGCTCGGGCTCCGGCGGCGACGGTCGCACGACCTCCGGCGGACGGGCATCAGCCACGCCCAGGACGGCGGGGCCGACCCGCTCGTGCTCCGGTGGGGCACCCACGCCCCGCCGGGCGAGACCATCGACGGCTACACCACCCTCGCGTGGAAGACGCTGTGCCGGAACGTGGCCTGCCTGAAGGTCGAGCGGCCGGCAGTCAACACGCATGTTGACTCCGACGGATCCCGGTAGGCCCTCCCGGGGCGTGACCCTATGCGCAAGCCCTTGATAACAGGCATGGACGGACACCGGGAGAGCCCGATTCCCGGGGTTCGATTCCCCGCGCCTCCACTAAATCCCCCAGGAATCACGGATGGTTCCGGGGGCGTCAGTAAGAGTCAGCAAGAAGGCGACCCCCTGGGAGCCCCGCTGAGCCACGCGCTCGCGCTCCCCACCTCCTGGGCCGTCCAGGCCCTCGCGCGTTGCAGGGCGGCCAAGGGGCGCACGCCCATCCGGGATCTGGCGAGGCGCGCCGGGCCCGGTAGTCTGTCTCGTCCCCTCACCGGAGCCACCATGACCCGTCTCGTCGCCATCGTCGCCGTTCTCGCCCTCGCCGGCTGTGCCTCCTCGAAGGTCACGATGCGGACCATGGACGGGGACAAGTCCACCGGCGGGGCCATCGCCGTGGACGGGCCCGCCCCGGCCCCCGAGGGGGCCCAGCTCATGGACGGCGTCTGCGGCAAGGGGAAGTGGAAGGTCACGAAGGAAGAGCAGGCCCACCCGAACGAGCTCGGCAACATCGCCGCCACGAGCTGGGCCAAGCGGCCGACCCTCGTCTGTCTGTAGCCCTCACCGGAACAGCACCGACAAGAACCCGCCACCGCCGCCGCTCGGTCCGACCCCTCCACCCGCCACCAACGACCCCTCCACGCCGAAGAGGAGCCGGACCGACGGCGTTGCTGCGACCCGCCCACGAATCCACCCACCGCCGCCGGGACCACCGACGGCGCCGACGAGCGGCCCGAAACCCCACCCCGGGCGCGGCCGCCTGCTCCGGGATCTTCACGTCCAGGTCGATCGGCTTCGTCCCGAGCGGCTCCGGCGGCCCCATGCCCCCCGGGTAGCGGAGGATGGTCCCGACGGCCACCACCGCCACGTTGCCCAGGTTGGTCTTGAAGACCGCACCCCCCACGTCCAGCTCCAGTTCGTCGCCCTCGACGAGGCGGCACACCGGACACGCGGGGCAGACTGCCGGGACCGGCGACGAGGCGCCCGGTGCAACCGCAGGGGGGAGGAAGCGACCGCGCCCCCCGCCGCCGGCCCGACACGGATCCGCCCGGTGCTGCCATGGGCGGTAGCGATGGGGCGCGCGTCCGGCAGCGCCGCCTTGAGCCGGGCGATCTCTTCCGCGAAGGCGGCCGATGCTTGCGCCTCGCCGATGAGGTCGGCGAGCAGCTCGCCCTTCTCGACCTGGTGGGCGACGTTGACCCCGGCGAGTTCCGCCTTGTGCCGCTCCTTCGCCGCGGCGAGGTCGGCCGTTGCGGTCCGGGCCGACTGGAGCGCCCAGACCACGGCGAGGGCCGCGACGGCGATCGCCAGCGGCGACACCCACCACGGGATCCGGGGCGGCCAGGTCATGGCGCCCCCGGCATAGAGCGAACGCGGTCGCGCGAGAGGCGCCACGCGAGTTGCACGATCCAGGAGAGCGATCGGTCCTGGCGCTGCGCCTCGGCGGCGATCTCTCGGATGACCTCCTCCGGGAAGTAGAGGCTCTGTTTCCTCGGGTCGGTCTGCGTTGCCGGGCGGCTCATGTCCGTCCCCTGTGTAGGCGGCGGAGCACGTCGGGCAGCACGTCGTGCCCCTCGTCGAGGTTCCCGAGCTGGAGGCAGTGGACGGAGATCAGGACCGCCGCGGCGTCGTAGTACACGAGAGCCATCCATCGCGCGCCCTCGACCGTGAGGGTGTGGACCCGGCACAGGGCGTCGGTGTCGTCGCGCCGTTGGGCGTAGGTCGCGACCATCGCCCCCGGCTCCCAGGGCGCCTCGAGCGGGCCGGCGAACGTGGGCAGGCCCCACCGCTGCTCGAACTCCGCACGGGTCCAGCCGGTCGGCGGGGACGGGACCTGGGACAGCGCGGCAGCGAGGACGAGAGCGATCACGGGCGGGCCTCCTGGGTGGAGCGGAGCACGCGCCGGGCCGCGTCGCGTCGGGTCTCGCACCGCTTGTCGAGGCACACGGTGCGGGGCGGGCCTCGGTGCTCGTACCGGCCCGGGATCTCCTCGCCGCAGACCGCGCAGAACTCGGGGACCGGGAGCCGCCGGCGGTACGCGCGGCTCACGGGGGACACCGCGGGTACTCGATGGTGATCGAAGCGTAGAACTTCGCCACCTGGGGGTTTCCCTCCATGCCCAGCATGTCGGGGTAGGACTTCCATAGGAACGGGGCCAGGGCGTAGAGCTTCCCTTCGCCGTGGTGCTCGAACATCCAGTCCAGGTACAGCGACCCAAGGTGGACGTAGTCGATCGGGTCGTAGTCGATCGCTCCCGGAATGATGTGCGCTTCGGGAACTAACCCCATCTGCTGGCCGGGCTCGAGGAGCCGGTACATCTGGTTCAGGCGGTGACGGAGGTGCACCTCGAAGTCACTCAGCCCGCCATACGAGTCGAGGCTGATCACGTCCGCGCCCAGGCCGGGCGGCTCGGGGCAGAACGAGGTCACGGCGATCCACTCCTCGGTGGACCAGTTGAGCCAGACCCGCGCGCCGGGGCGGGCCAGCCGCGCCTTGGCAATCTTCGCCTTCACCATCCCGATGCCGATGTCCCCGCACACGTCGTCCGGGTTCGAGAGGTCGCCCTGCCATCCCCACTGCGCGAGCATCGGCTCGTCGATGTGGATCACGTCCTTCGTCCAGTCGACCTCGGACCACGGCGCACCGCCGCCCCAGGAGGTGATCGCGAACTGCCGGCAGGTCCCCTTGTCGGGGAGGTCCGGCCAGAGCGGCCACGGGCACCCCGCCTGGGAAAGGACCACCGCCGCCGCCACCGCCAACCGCTCCCACCGCCGAAGCCCCCTCATTGCCACCACCTCCAGGCCCGCAGGCCCATCAGGACCACCACCACCGCGAAGGCGACGAGCACCCAGTCGAGCGGCGTCACGAGAGCCACCGCCAGTAGGCGGCCCGGATCGCGCGCCCGAGCACGGCGAGCACGGCCGCGCCGGCGAGGAGGGCGCCGGGGATGACCATGTAGAGCAGGACCTCTCCCGCCCCTCCCTGGGCCGCCCCCGCCATCGCGAGCAGCCCGTAGGCCGCGAGCGCGAGCCCCAGGACGAAGGCCAGGGACGCCGAGGGCCAGAACACCGCGGGCCTCATGGCGTGGTCCTCGCGTCGATCTTCGCCATCTGCACGCCCTCGACGGCGCCCGTGACCTTGCGCGCCAGGTAGAAGATCAACGTGGGCGTGAGCCAGGTCGTCACCGTCGCGTCGGGCACCGGCTCGAAGCGGTGCGTGCCGACGGTCAGGCCGCCGAGCACCCAGCGGACCAGGACGACGGCGAACGTAACCGCCGCCACCGTGATCGAGAACGACGGCTGGTCCGTCACCGGATCCGTGAACACTGGAAGTCTCATGCCCCGCCCTCCCCTCACGCCGCGTTGGTCGCGCCCGCAGGCGACGACAGGTCCAACGGGTACTCGCGCCACGGGAGCTGGAAGTGGGGGCCGTCGAAGAAGCTGGGCCCGAAGCACTCGCCCCCCCACTCCACCGGGATCCCGGCCTCGCGCGCCGCCCCGGCCATCTGGATCGCGAGGAAGCGGTACGCCGCGCGCTCCCAGGACACCACGCCATCCGAGAGCAGCACGGCCAGGTCGACGGCGTGCCCGGTGAGGTGGCGGCTGTTCATGGTCCGGCTCTTCCCGGTCGCCACGAGGTGCTGCTGGCGCTCGCGCGAGCGCCGCCCCTCGGTGACGATGAACATGATCGAGCCCACCGCCGCGGCGCGCAGGACCACCTGCACGAGGTCTGGGTGGACTCCGGCGAGCGACTTCATGGACCGATCGCCGAGCGCCATCAGTCCGCCCCGCCGGGCCGCCGCGGCGGAGGCAGCATCGCCGGCCGCATGAAGCGCTCCTCGATGTCCCTCACCCTCTTGCCGAGGTCGGCCACGTCGCCGGCAACCTTCCGCACGTCTGCCCGGAACCCGTCCACGGCAACGGTGTGCTCCCGCGTCGCCTTCGTGATCTCGGTGAGCGACTGGGCCGCGGAGTCGGCGATGGCAGCGACGCGCTCGTACTGCCGGCTCTCCACCAACTCGTGCGCGGCGAAGCGCCGGGCAAGCGCCCACTCCACGAATCCGAGCACGATCGCCACGGAGCCGAGCACCACCATCGCGTCGTAGTGCTCGCCTCCCCGCCCGAACACCGCCACGCCCAGCACCGCCGACCCGCCGGCCGCGAACGCCACGGCCACCGGCCCGCCATAGGCGAGCACCTTCAGCGCCGCCAGCGTCGAAGCCACGCCCTTGGTCACCGCCGCCTCCCCTCGCCACACGCCCGGTCCACCGCAGTGCGCAGCTCCCGCACGTCGCCCTCCTTCGCCACCGCCGTCGTGAGCGCCTTCAGCGTCTCCGTCGTCTCGTGCAGCGTCGAGACGAGCGCGGTTCGCTCCTCGCGCCGGAGCTTCCGATCCTCGACCAGCTGCTTGTCGAGGATCGCGAACGCACCAGCGACGACGGCCCCCGCGAACCCCATGCGGATGAGCCCGTCGCCCTTCCGCCGCCCGGCGGTGAGCGCGCCCACGATCTGCGCGAGCCAGCTCTGTCCCCTCCCGACGGCCATGTCAGGTCCCGGCCACCAGGAGGAGCCCCGGCGTGCGCATGGTCGTCGCCACGCCCGGCTTGCGCGCCGTCACCATGACGATCATCACGCGCTTCGGCCCGGCCGGGAGCGCAGGCATGTCGACCGCCCACGCCTTCGCGCCGAGCACCCGGCACGAGAGGGGTGCGACGGGCCGTCCGTCCGCCTCGAACAGCGCGGCCTGGACGCTCCAGTCGGCAACCGCCTGTTCCTGGTCCTCGGGGTTGGCGGTCATGATCGTGGCGCCCCACCGGAGTCCGGTGGCCGCGTCGCCCATGACCATCCCGAAGGCACCGCCGTACTCGGGCTGGTAGACCCCGCCCCCACCGCCGAGGACCATCCACGGCACACCGGCCGGGTAGAGGTCGGGAAGGTCGCCACCGGCAGAGACCACCGGGGCGCCGAGGCTGTCGTACGTCAGGGAGAGCGGCATGGTCAGGCCCCCACGATGAAGGTGAACTCCGCCGGCACCTCTTCGAGCGTGGACGGGAACGCCACCCACGCGCGCACCCGGACCTTCTTCCCGGCCCGCGCCCGGGTCTGGGCACCGGACACCAGGACCTTGCGCGTGGTCGTGTCCACGTCCGTCACCGCCGCCGCGACCTCGACATTCACGCCGGCCGCGTAGACCTCCGTGGTGACCGTCGTCCCGGTCAGGTTTTGCGCGACACCGGACCCGTCCTTCGCCTGCAAGTGCAGCGTCACCGACCCGCCAGGGATTACCGTCTCCGCCATGACACCCTCCTATTGCGCCGCGGCGTAGGCCGACTCCGACGGCGATTCGAACAGCGCCTCCAGGACCACCGCCTCGCCGCCATCGGCCGGCGTCATCGTCAGCTCGAGCACCAGGTGCGACTCCCACAGCTCCAGATCGGCCGGGTGCGGGAGCACGATCTCGATCGACCCGTCCCACTCCGGGAAGAGTTCCGCCGCCCCGGCGTACACCCCGTCCGCCCGCCGCGGGCGCGCGACCACGTTCCAGCGCGCCAGGTCGACCGGCGACCCGTCCGCCTCCTGGAACCACATCCGCGCCCGCGTGGAAGCCCCGGCCGCCGGCAGCTCGTGAGGAGGCGCGAGCCGCGCCCCGGTCTGGTTGTCCTGCATCGCCACGGTGTACGGGCCGGTCCCGCCCTCGCCCCAGACGAGCGCGTAGGGGATGCACCGGAAGCCGGTGAGGTTGTGGCGGTAGTCGTCGGGGACATCCTCCGGCAGAACCACCATGTCGGCGCCCGCAGCGCCTTCGAGCACCTCCGCCTGGACGTAGCCCACCGCGCCGAGCGCATCGGTCACCCGGAGCCGGTCGATCCCTACATGCTGGCCGGCGACGTACACGCCCTCCGGCGTCACCGTCGCGCCGCTCCGATTGACCGTGAGGTCCCAGACGTAGGGCCCCGTGCCGCCGGCCCCGGTCAGGACCAGCTCCTCGCCAGCGCAGAGGCCCGCGACGCCGTCCGCGCCGATCTGCGCCGTGAGCGCCTGAGACCCCGGGACGAGGTCCGCGTGGAACCAGACGAACACGTCCCGGTAGACGGCCAAAGCGTCGGTCACCCGGATCGTGTCGATCGTGTAGCCGCTCGCGTCCTCGGGCCGCTCGGAGCCCGGGAAGTAGCGATGGGGGATCGCTCGGTCCCTGGTGACCTCGAAGGCCGCCCGCTTCGGCGCCGCCAGCCCGTCCGCCCCGAAGAGCGACCAGCCGAGCAGCTTCCAGGCGTAGAAGGGCTCCCCTTCGCCGAGCACGCCGCGGATCCGGGGGCGCCACGAGCCGAGGTCCCCGACCTGCACCGCTCCGGCCGGGAAGTCCGGTGGGCGCCAAAACTCGGTGAACTCCCCCGAGAGGCCCGCCACCCGCGCCAGCTCGCCCGTGAGCCCGGGGACCGCGGCGAGGGAGCCCGCCAGGTTGTGCAGCGTCGCGACGCCCGACATCGCGTCGGCCCGCGCCAGCTCGCCCGTGAGCCCGGGGACGAGCGTCAGTTCCACGGCCATCTAGAACCCCACCGAGGCTTGCGCGCGCACGGGCGGAGAGGGCTCGTAGCCCGTGAACGTGCCCTTCGAGTACCAGGCCGAAGCCCAGTTCGGCACGCTGTCCGTGTAGGTCAAGGGCTGTCCGGCGAGCCCGCCGCCGACCATGAACGACATGGTTTCGGAGGGAGTCAGCACCGCGTCCTTCACGTAGTAGCCCTGGGATTCGAGCCACATCTCCCAGACGAGCAGGTCGCCGTCCTGCCACGAGAGATTGCCGTAGTAGATCCAGTTGAAGCCGAAGAGCTGGCTGTGGAGCTGCTTGATCGTGCCCACCGCAGGGAACTCGCTCTTGGTGATGCCGGGCGAGAAGGTGTACCCGGGGCCATACCCGCCGGTCGTGCGCCCAGCGGCGATGTACGCGACCACCCCAACGCCCGGCCGGTAGATGTAGATCAGCGCCGGCCCGAGCCGCCCCGTCACCACTTGGTACTGGGGAACCCCCGTCATCGGGTGCGGGTAGGTGTTGACCGCATCGAGGCGGAGCCGGGTGTTGACCGTGTACGGGGCGAGGTACTGTTCCGAGTCCGAGTTCCGGTAGAGGAACGAGAGCACGTTCACGTCCGCCCCGCTCTCCTTCAGGCGGAACACCCAGTTGGCAAACGGCCGGATCGCGGAGAACCCGATGCAGGGGTTCCGCGCGTCCGTGTACTGGGCCGGATGCCCGGCCTCCACGTAGGCACAGGCCATGGAGTTGTACGAACTGGGAGTGTAGTGCGGGAACGGGTCGCCGTAGCTGATCGTTCCGGGAATCGCAACCTCGACCAGCGGAACCCGATCGGGGTCCGTGGTGACCGCGTAAGTCGGCATCGCTGGCGCGTCGAGCAGCTTGAACCAGAAGGCGTCACCCGCCCCCTTGGTGTCGTGCGCGGGGCGGTTGTCCCATCCCGAATTCCATCGCGGCTGGCCCCCGTTCCCGAGGTTCGCCGCAGACCTCCACGGGAGGAAGAAGAACCGCGTCGCCACCTACGCGCTCCTCGACCCGATCAGCGTCACCGCCACGAGCGCGAGCGACGCATCCGCCGTCGCCGGACCCTCGATCGTCACGATGTCCCCGGGCGCCGTCGCGAATCCAGCGCCGCTGAACACCCCCACCGTCCCCGCCGCCGGGAAGGTGATCGTGCCCACGAGCGACCCGTTGTGCTTCACGTTTAGCACCGTCTCCGCGGTCGCCGCGACGCCGGCCGTCGCCTGCGAGCCGACGAAGTTCTCCGGCACCCCCACCGACCGCCCCACCGTCCACCGCGCCCCTACCGCGGCGTCCATGAGCGCGTCATGGATGAAGCACGCGAAGTCGTAGATCAGGCTCGCCGAGAGGATTTCCAGGTACGGGGTCTGGTCCTTGATCTGCTGGATCTGCATCTCCAGCTCGTCCATCCCCTGCTCCACCGACTCGGCCCGGAACGCCTCCAGCGGCCGGAAGTCGGTCCTCTGCTCGTAGGGCAGCCAGCGCCGCACCGTCACCGCCACCCCGGCCTCGGGCGCGGCGTCGAACGTCACCGTGCCGCCCGGCGTCATGTCCTGGTCCTCGTTCAGGACCGCCGTGTAGCCCGACTCCTGGAGCACCCCACCCGCGAGCACCTGGACCCACGCCACGTCGTCGCACCGGAAGGTGAACGGGAAGTCCGCGACGCCTCCGGCCGCGGTGAAGTCCTCCGTCGAGTGAGTCGTCGAGACCGTCATCCGTCACCTCTCGCAGTGCAGGGTAGAGCCGCCTTCGGGGTTGTCACGGGGAGTCCCATGGTTACCGGGCCTCCTCCTCGATGAACGTCACCGGGTTGTCGGCCGCGTTCGGGTTCGCGCCGTACACCGACTTCTGGAGGAACTCGGTCCACGACTTCGGATGCTCCTGGCCGTCGGCCACGTCCCACAGGTACGGCACCGTCCGCTTGACCTGGGACACGGGGAGCCGGAAGAGGAGCGCCCCGGCCTCGTAGGTGGCCCAGAACTTCGCGCCGTCCTCCGCGTCCTCGTCGGCCGCCTTCGCGAGCGCGATCCAGAACCGGGACATCGCCGCCGTGGCCGGCGCCGACCGCTCCGAGATCCGCTTCTTCTTCCCGTCCGCCGAGAACATCCCCTCGACCATGCCGGCCGCCTCGCCGAGGAACGGCTGGTAGGTGAGCGGCGCCGCCGCCATCTTTCGCTTGAGCCAGTCCGCCGTTTCCTCTTCCTCGTCCGGCCCGCGCCCGGAGAGCAGCTCCCCCAGGACGTTTGTCACGAAGTAGAGCGCAAGGATCTGGGCGCCGACCTTCATGCCCATTGGCAGCACCTTCGCGTGCTCGGCGAGCCCCTCCGCGTTCTGCCACGCCACGATGGCCGGGAACGCGAGCCGGGCCTGCTTGTTCTCCATCGTCGAGAAGTACCCGAAGAAGGCGAGCAGGCTCCCGATCCCCGCCCGCGACCGCAGGATGGCCGGCTGCTTCGTCACGTCCCCACGCGGGAAGTTGTCCTCCACGATGTTGTCCGCGAAGGCGACCGACGCAGCGTGGTCCTTCCCCTGGCCTTGCGCGTCCCGGTAGGCCGCGGTCCACACCACCGTCTCCGTCAGCAGGGACGAGACGTGGAAGGCGTAGTACGCGCTCTTGTGGACCCCCTCCAGGAGAAGCCCCGGCTCGATGGCCGTCCCCGGCACCCGCTTCCGCCGGCCCTGCGCGCCGATCTGCTGGAGCTGGTCCCGGAGCCGCTGGCCCTGGTGGTCGAAGTCGCGCTTGAGGATGTCCGAGCTGTCCCGCGCGAACTTCAGCATCGAGGGGAACCCGACCACCGTGTTCGCCTGGAGGAACGCGCCGGCCATGTGGTCCGGCCGAACCGCGTCCTTGTGCCACGTCCCGATCATCGCCGTGAGCGGGTTCGAGAGGTCGCCGAGCGCCACCCGCAGGTTGTGAGCCATGGTCGTGAAGATGAACGCGCCCCGAGTGATCCCGAGCGCCTTCCAGAGCCCCCAGGTGTCCTTGGCGATCGCCTCCTTCGGGTTCGCCACGGTCTGCACCCAGCCGGCGAGCGCCCAGAAGTACTCCCGCCCCATCCGCTGGGTGATGGTCTGCTCCAGGAGCGGCAGCACCTTGTTGAAGTCCCGGACCGCGCCCTCGAACGCGACGTAGTGGATCACGTCGAAGAGGTGGTTCGTCAGCACCGCGATGTTGGAAAGATCGACAATGTCCGTGTATTCCTTCACGCGCCCCTTCGTGAAGGACTTCGACATTGTCGCCTTGGCGTAATCCCGCCCCTGCATTTCTTTCACGCCCGCTTGAATTTCCTGAGCCTGCCCGGTGCGCGAATTGACCGGGTCGTACTTCGCCGGGAAATACCAGCCTCGCAGCACGGTCCCGTCGCGCAATACGATTGGCTTCGGGGGAATCTTCTCCGGCCGGGTCCCGTTGTGCTTCTCGAACTCGTCGGCCATCGCCTTGTAGAGCGTGTCCTCCATGATGTCGCCCACGCCCTGGAGGAACTTCCACTCCTCCGGCGTGAGCGTGTCGAGGAGCCACTCCCGGAAGGCGTTCGCGTCCCAGCCGTACCCGCCCGTGAGCCGGTTCTCGTTCGACTGGTTCCCCATGTTGAGCGCCGCGATCCAGGCCCACTCCCGGTCCGTCGGCCCCTCGCGGAACACGTCCGACGGGTACGGGAACGCCGACGAGTCCACGAGGTCGTAGCGCTTCCGCTTCATGTCGGCCGGGAGCGAGTCCCACGCCTTCACCCACGCCTTCAGGACCCGCTCGGTGAGCTCGTTCTCGACCTTCAGCCCGGCGTTCAGCCGGTCGTAGAAGAAGGTCTTCGCCGTCGGCCCGAGCCGCTCGAGGAGCACCTTCGGGTTCCGCCGTGCCGCGTTGATGGACTGGAGGATCCGCGCCTTCTCCCCCTGGCCCATCTTCGCCTGGGTCATCGACTTGGCCGGCGCCTTCTGGAGCGGCAGCCGGGTCGCCTCCGAGCGGATGTCCCCGAGCAGCGCGTCCCGCCCGATGATCCGATTCTGGAACTGGACCTTGCCCGCGCGCCAGGACGCCGCCCGGATCTGGGAGAGGAGCGCGAGCACTTCCCGCATCTCCGCCACCGTCAGCTCGGCCGCCGGCTTCGGCTTCGCGAGCAGGCCCGCCACCACCGTCTCGTCGTAGCCGACGGCGATCTCCGCGTCCTCGAACTTGCGCGCCAGGTCGGAGAGGCCAGCCCCGAGCGGGTTCTCCGGGTCCGGGGCCAGCGCCTCCTTGAACCCCAGCGCCACGAGCACCTTGTCGGTCACGTCCCGGAAGACCGGGGACGCGAGGCCCAGGTCCCCGAGCTGGTCCTCCATCTTGTCGGCGAGATTGAAGAACCGCTCCCGCTCCTCGGTCCAGCGCGTCGCCTCCCGGAAAAGGAAGTAGTTGATGATCTGCCGCTGCCACTCCAGGTAGGCCGCCGCGAAGTCGCCGGCCCCGACCGCCCCAGTCTTCCGCCGGGCCGCCGCCCGCTCGCCCTGGAGGAACGGGTAGGCGCGCAGCCCCCCGATCGCCTTGCCGAGGATCATCTCCTCCGCCGCGGCACGGAGCGCCTCGACCTTCGCCGACCCCTTCCCCTTCGCCCGGATGCGAAGCTCCTGGCCCTGCCGGAGCAGCCACGAGAGCGTCGGCTCCCCGTGCAGCGCCTTCTCCGCCATCTTCCGCAGCCGGGACCGCTCCTCGAGCACGTCCGGGTGCTGCTCCGCCATGCGCCGCTCGGCGTCCGCCTTCACCCAGGCCGCCGCGTCGGCCACGTCCTCCATCTTCTGGAGCAGCGCAACGGCGTTCTTCTCGCCCACCACCCCGGCCAGCATCTCCGGGTCGAGCGCCTCGTCGGCCTTCCCCGCCACCGGCCGGAAGATGCCCTTCGCCTTCGTCCCCACGAGGTCGGCGACCTTCTCGTAGGAGAGCCGCAGATGGGGCGACGCCTCCGCCACCATCCGCCCGTGGGCGTCGTCGAGGATCTCGCGCCGCTCGTCGGCCAGCTCGGCGAGCTTCGCGCGGTCCGCCTCAATCTCCAGGTCGGAGGTCGTCCGGGGCTTGCCCGCCTCCTCCTCCGTGGTCTCGGCGATCCAGGCCCAGCGCCCGTGGCTCCGGTCCCCCAGCGCCGCCTTGAACCAGTCCTTCGCGTACCGGGACCGCTCGCGCGTCCAGAGCCGCCCCCAGGTCCGGTCCGGGATCGGGTCGCCCGTCCGCTCCGACACGGGCAGGGCGAGCCAGGCCGCGATCTTCTCGTAGATGGAGCGATTCCGGGGGGTCGCGTCCCCCGCCTTCCCGAAGTAGCGCGCCACCAGCTCGAGCTTCGCGAAGTCCTCGGAGCGCTCCCGCGGCGTGACGCCGGCTTCCGCCACCCCTCGCAGCGCCTCCTTCGCGTAGGAGAACAGGAGCTCCTGGAGGCCCCGGGAAGCCGACTGCCCCCGCGACGTGCGCCACACCCAGGCCCATGCCTCCTGGTCCCGCATGTAGGCCTCGAGGGAGAGCCACTCGGGCAGCGTGACCTCGACGAGCTTCCAGTCGGGGTCGAGCCCCATCCCAGGCGTCCACTCCTCCAGGAGGGGCTGCTCCGGCATCTTCAGGAGCCCGCCCGGATCGCCCGGGATCCGCACCGCGACGACCTTCTTCACAAGCGAGAGCGGCCCCAGCGGGTTCTTGCCCTGTCGGTCCCGCTTCGCCTCGATGGCCGCGACCTTCTCGTCCACCCGGGCGAGCCGCGCCTTCTCCTCCTTGTTCAGCTCCTCCGGCTTCGCCTTCGCCCGGGTCTTCTTCGCCTCGCCGAGCAGCAGCTCCAGCGCCGGGATCCCGCCGGTCTCCGCGCGTCGCAGGAACGCCCACGCCTTCGCCGCCGGCAGCGCCTTGTACGCCTCGAAGGCCGCCGCCTTCGCCTTCGTCAGCTCCGCCCGCCACCACTTCTCCGTGACGCGCAGCGACTCCTGGATGCTCTCCGCCTCGACCCGGTGCGTCGCCGCGGACATCGCAGCGCCGTGGGCCTCGACCTCGCCCTCCGAGAGCCCGAGCGGCTCCATCCCGGCCGCCGAACGAGCCCTCGCGATCTCCTGCTCGGTGGCGAGCATCCGGTCGAAGACGCCCCGGATCTCATCGTCCAGCTCCACGTTGAGCGACGCGAGCGAGCGGTACACCTCCCGCAGCCAGAGCTTGAACTGCTGGAACACCCCGGCCAGCTCCCGGGACGGCGCCTTGCCCTCGTAGAGGTACGCCTCGAAGGCCCGCGCCCACTTCTCGTGGTGCTTCGCCTCGATCGCCTCGCCGGGCGCGACGCCCAGGAAATCGAGGGTGCGCTTCCAGTCGTCCTTCGTCGCCTGGGGCGCGTCCGGCCGCTCGGAAAGGGTCTTCTTCAGGTCGAGGAAGATGTGCCCCGCCTCGTGGAAGAAGGTCGAGCGGTCCGCCTTCTCCCCGAGCAGGATCTTGTAGAGCCGGCGGGTGCCCTCCGAGACCATCTCCACGAACCCGCGCTCGTCCTGGTGGAGGATGTCCGGCGAGATGATGGCCTCGATCTCGGTCTCCCCGCGCTCCAGGGCCTCGACGATGCGGTGATGGCCGTTCCCGACCTCGAGCTTCCGCTTCCCCTTCCGTCGGTAGACGGTGATCGGACCCTCGGTCATCGAGCCTCGGCCCCGAGCGACGTTGGCCCGCGCCTCCTCCATGTTCCGGTCATCGGTCAGCAGGTCGGCGATCTTGAGCTTCTTCGGCTCCGCGCCCTTGGGGTCCTGCGCGAAGCTCTCCACCGCCGCCTTCGTCTCGGGCTTCACGCCCTCCAGGTTGGCGAGCCGGATCGACACCAGCCCCGCGACGTGGTCCGGCTGGAGCCCCGCCTGGATGGCCTGCGCCGCGATCCCCTTCCTCACGAGCTTCACCGCCGCCTTCGCGTCGGTCTTCTTCCAGGTCCCGCTCTCCACCAGGTCGGAGACGAGCTGCTCGACCAGGCTCTCCATCGGCGAAGGAGGAGCCTCGTCCTTCTCGATCAGCTCTTGCGCCTTCGCGATGTCCGCCCGGGTGACCTTCGCCTCCTCGGCCAGCTCGCGCGGCGTCGAGAACTCCGGCCGCGTGGTGGTGTCCGGGAGGAGCGCCTCGGCGATCCCCTTCGTCCCCCACTTCTCCACGTACTGCTGGAGGGGCACCTCCATCTTCGAGCCGGTCGCGAGCGCCGCCTGGAACGACTGCACGCCCTCCTCGCCGGCCAGCTCGCGCACCACCTCGGCCGGGTCCATGTTCCCCAACTGGGCCAGCCGCACGATCGCCTTCGGGTCCACGAAGGCCGCGGTCACCGGCTCGCCGGAGCGCCGCGTCTCCTCCTGGATCTGCTTCACGAAGACCTCGGGCGCCGCCTTCGCCGTGTTCGACTCGGCGATGGCCGGAACGATGGCCCCGAGCTGGGCCGCCGCCCGCTCCGACTGCTCCCGCGCGAGCGCGAGCGTGCCGCCGTGGACCGCCGCGCCGCCGGCCCCGAGCAGGAACGCCCCGGCCGTGCCCTTCCCGCCCGCCACGATCGCCTTGTCGATGGCGCCGAGCACGTCCCCCTTCTGGACCTTGCCCGCCGCGGCGACCTTCGAGAGCCAGGACGCCGCGTCCTCCACGATCGACTGCGGCGTCTCCTCGCCGAACCCCTCGGCGAGCGCCATCTTGGACCACGTCTCCGCGACCTTCGCGAGCCGCGCCCAATTGGTCTGGTCGACCATGAGCGCCTTCACGATGGCCTTACGCTCCGCCCCGGCGATGGTCTGTCCGAGCGGCCCGAGCGCCTTCAGCCCCACCCCGAAGGTGATGCCCGTCTCGATCATCCCCTTCGTGACGGCCGAGAGGATGGACGCCCCGATCGCCACCTTCTCCGGGACCGGCGTCCCGTCGTCGGTCTTCGCGTCGAGGTTCTCCCAGAGGTCCGCCATCTCCAGGTTGACGGTGGCGAGGAAGGTCGCCGTCGGTGCGAGGAGTCGCCCGCCCACCGCCTGGCCGACCTGCCCGCCCGCCGCAGCGCCGCCAGGGCCGGCGAGCGAGCCCACCGCGGTCCCGATGGCCCGGCCGCCCAGCGCGCCCACCAGATACCCCACCCCGGCCGCGCCGTAGGCCGCCGCCTGCGACGGCGCGAACTCCACCGCGTCGAGGATGACCTCCTCCCACGGCCCGGCGTTGTAGTCGCGGGCGACGCCCCGGTTGCGGATCGCGAGCGCCTCCTTCCGCAGCTCGTAGGTGTCCGCCCCGCGCGCCGCGTCGAGGACGAACCGGGAGGCCGCGGTCCCGAGCCGCGCCTGGTCCACCGCCCGCCGGAACGCCTCGCCGTAGATACCCGGCTGGGTCGTCTCGACCGTCGCGATCGGTCCGACCCCGGTTTCGAGCGCGTGGACCTGCTCGTCGAGCGTCGCCGGCCGGGTGCCGGTCGCCTTCCCGAAGATGCGCTCCGTCCCCTGGAGGTCGGCCGAGTTCTGCCTTCGCCGTGGGGACCTTGCCCGTCTCGGTGGCTTCGCCGGGTCCACGAGCTTCGCGAGGTCCGTCCACGCCCTCGAGCTCCCGCAGCCCGTGCAGGAGCTGGAGCCGCGCGATCAGCGACTTCGTGGTGCCGAGCGGGCTTGTCCTTGTAGACGATCTCGCCGATCGACGGCTGGTCCACCATGAGGGACGCCAGCTCCGGGTCATCCCAATCGAGCCGCGCCGCGTCACGGCCCGAGGCGTCAACCCGGGTCTTCCAGAAATCGAACTGGTTCTCCACGAAGGCCGGGTCGGCGCCGCTCTTCCGGGCCACCTCCAGCACCGCCGCGCGCCGGCTCCACGTCTCCGGTCGCGAGCATGACCTCGGAGAGGCGGCCCAGCCGATCGCGTCTCTGCTGGTCCTGCTCGGCCGCCAGGAGGTCGAGCGCGTCCGGACCATCCTCCGGGGAGGGGGAAGGGTCAATCGTCGCTCCTGGGGCATCCTGCTCGGCCGCAAGGGTCGCGAGAGCGTCGTCGCTCACGGGCGGCCCCCACCTTCTCCATCTCCAGGCCGCGCCGGACCTGCTCATCGGTGAGCGGCTTCAGATCCGGGTACTTCGCCTTCCAGCGGTCCCGGAAGTCCTGCTCGGGGGTCTTCTTGTCGAGCGACGGCCGTCGTTCTCGTGGCTTCAGAATCCCGGCCCCGGACGCCCGATGCGCTCCGCAACTGGGACCGCCTGGCGCCGATCAAGGGCATCGAGCGGATCCACGTGGCGGTCCCGCGCGACGTGGCGCTGCTGGGCCAGGGGATCGAACGGGCCGTCGTCGTGGTCGACGCGCTGCTGGGGACCGGCGTCCGGGGCCTTCTTCGGGAACCCGTGCGGTCGGCCGTGGAGCTCATCAACCGCGCCCGGGCGGCGGGGGTTCCGATCCTCGCCGTCGACTGCCCCACCGCGGTGGACCTGACGTCGGGGGAGCTCTCTGATCCCGTCGTGCGCGCCGACGTGACGGTGACCTTCCACCGTCCCAAGAAGGGCCTTCGCGGGCGGCGGGGGGCGGCCGTCGCGGGGCGCGTCCTCGTCGCGCCGATCGGGATTCCGCTCGAGGCGGACCGTGCCTGAAGGGTCCCGGGGCGAGACGCCCCAGGACGAAGGAGAGCCCCGGGGGTCCGGCCGGGCGCCAGGCCTGCGCGAGGTGGTCATCGTCGCGGCGCTCGTCCTGGCAGCGGTCTTTGCCGTCGAGATCCTGAGCTCGCTCCTTCCGCCCGTTCGCGAGGCATTCCGGGGCTTCCCCGTCACGATCGTCGCCCTCACCGTCGGGACGGTGGGCCTCCTCCTGCTGATCGGGCTTCGGCCGCCGCGCCGGTAGGACCGCCTCCGACCCGGAATCCGCTACGCTCCGCGTCTCACGCACGCTGGGGGGTGGAGGACCAAGCGGGGATTTGAACTGCACTGCCTGTGGTTCGCCCAACCGACCGGGCGCCAAGTTCTGTGCCGAGTGCGGCTCGCCCCTGGCGGCTGCCTGCCCCGTGTGCGGGGCGGCCCTCGACGCGGCCGCCAAGTTCTGTGCGGAGTGCGGGGCGCGTCTGACTCCGGTGGGCCCGGGCGGCGCGGCGACGCTGGCCGCGCAGGTCCCGCCGGGTCTCGCCGGCAGCCCCGCGGCCACGACAGAGCGACGCGTCGTATCCGTCCTCTTCGCCGACCTCGTCGACTTCACGCGCCTCGCCGAGGGGCGCGATCCGGAGGCCGTCAGGGAGATCCTCTCGGGGTACTTCGATGCGGCGCGCGAGGTCGTCGGCCGGTACGGTGGCACGATCGAGAAGTTCATCGGCGACGCGGTCATGGCAGTCTGGGGCGCCCCGATCGCCAGGGAGGACGACGCTGAGCGCTCCGTCCGTGCCGCCCTGGACCTCGTCGGCGCGATCCGGGCGCTGGGGATCGAAACCGGGGCCGACCTGCGGCTGCGCGCCGGCGTGCTGACCGGCGAGGCGGCCGTGACGATTGGCGCCACGAACCAGGGCCTCGTCGCCGGGGATCTCGTCAACACCGCGGCGCGGCTGCAGTCGGTGGCCGCCCCCGAGACCGTGCTCGTCGGCGAGGACACGCGGCGCGCCACGGCCGAGGCGATCGCCTACGAGCCGGCCGGCGACGCCATTCTGAAGGGCAAGAGCGCGCCGACGGCCGCGTTCCGCGCCCTGCGGGTCGTCGGGAAGCGCGGCGGGGCCGGCCGCTCGGAGGCGCTCGAGCCGCCGTTCGTGGGCCGCGAGACCGAGTTCCGCCTCCTGCGGGAGATGTTCCACGCCAGCGGCCGCGATCGGAAGGCGCGCCTCGTCTCGCTCTTCGGGCAGGCGGGGATCGGCAAGAGCCGGTTGGCCTGGGAGTTCAGCAAGTACACCGACGGGGTTCTGGAAACGGTCTGGTGGCACCAGGGCCGCAGCCCTTCCTACGGAGAGGGCGTCAGCTTCTGGGCGCTCGGCGAGATGGTTCGCAAGCGGGCCGGTCTGGCCGAAGGGGACGACGAGGCCACGACGCGCGCCGGCGTCTCGGAGGCCCTTGCGGCCCACGTCGTCGACCCGGCAGAGCGCGAGTTCATCGAGCCCTGCCTGCTTGGCCCTGCTGGGCCTTGCCGAGGCGCCGCCCGGCGGCCGCGAGCGCCTGTTCGCCGGGTGGCGCACGTTCTTCGAGCGGATCGCCGAGAACGGGACGGTGGCACTGGTCTTCGAGGACCTCCAGTGGGCCGACGACGGGCTTCTCGACTTCATCGAGCACCTCCTGGAGTGGAGCCGCAACCACCCGATCTTCATCCTGACCCTGGCCCGGCCGGAGCTCCTCGACCGCCGGCCGACGTGGGGCGGAGCGCGCGCCTCCACCTCCCTCGCCCTTGGGCCGCTGGCCGACGGCGAGATGCGGGCCCTCCTGGCCGGCCTGGTGCCGGGACTCCCGGAGGCCGCGGTCGCCTCGATCCTCCGGCGTGCCAACGGGATCCCGCTCTACGCCGTGGAGACGATCCGGATGCTCGTCGCTGACGGGCGGGTCGAGGAGCGCGATGGCGTGTATGTGCCGACCGGCGACCTCGGCGCGGTGGAGGTGCCTGATTCGCTGCGGGCCCTCGTGGCCGCCCGCCTCGACAGCCTCGAGCTGGTCGCCCGCGTCCTCGTCCAGGATGCCGCGGTGCTCGGCCAGACCTTCACGGTCGGGGCTCTCGGTGCGGTCGCTGGCGTCGAGCGGGACGCCCTGGAGCCGCGCCTGCGGGACCTCGTCCGGCGCGAGATCCTCGAGCAGGACACCGACCCGCGCTCGCCGGAACGCGGCCAGTACGGCTTCGTGCAGGCGCTGCTCCGCGAGGTCGCCTACGACACGCTCGCCCTGCGAGATCGGCGCGCCCGCCACCTCGCCGCCGCCCGCTACTTCGAGGCGTTCGACGACGAGGAGCTGGCGGGGGCGCTGGCCACCCACTACATGGCGGCGTTTCGCGCGGGGGGTGACAGCCCCGAAGCCGACGGCATCGGCATCCGGGCCGGCGTTGCGCTGCAGGCCGCCGCCGAGCGCGCGGCCGGGCTCGGTTCACCGCTCCAGGCGATCGCCTATCTCCGCGATGCGGTGGAGGTGACGCAGGACGCCGTCGAGGCCGCGTCTCTGCTGGAGCGCGCCGGACGCATCGCCGAGCCGGCAGGGCGCCACGCGGATGCCGCCGAGCTCCTGGCTGACGCCGCCGACCGCTATGAGCGTGCCGGTCGGGCGGGCCTTGGCGCGCGGGCGCGGGCGAACCGGGCGTTCGCGCTGACATCGTTCGCCTCGGCCCAGGATGCGGCCGATGCCATTGCCCCGCTGCTGGCGCACTTCGAGGACCTCGTCGGCGAACCGGCCGTGGCCGCCGAGGTCGCCGCCCGGGCCGCCTCGATCTATTCGCGGAGTGGGCGCGGCGAGAACGCCCTCACCTGGGCCGACCGGGCCCTGGAGATCGCCGAGGCCCACGGCCTGCTCGACGTCCTCGTCGACGCGCTGGCCACGAAGGGAACGATGCTCGTCACGGCCGGGCGCAACATCGAGTCCGGCGTGCTGCTGGCCGGCGCCGCCCGCCTGGCGCACCAGAACGCCGCCTTCGATGCCGAGCTGCGTGCCCGCGCGTTGCTCGTCAATACGCTCCTCGACGACGATCCGCGTGCGGCGTTGACCGAGAGCCGGGACGCGGCCGCCGTTGCCCAGCAGCTCGGCCGATCTGCATGGACCGTTCTCCTCAACGGCACGGCGGCGGAAGCGGCACTCAGCGCCGGCGGCTGGCCCGAAGCCCGCCAGTGGCTCAATGAGCCGCTCGCGGTTGATCCCGAGGCGCGCGAGCTCGTCATCACCCACGGCCTCAGGGCGATCCACGCGGCACTCGCCGGCGACGATCCCACCGCCGACCTGGCCATCCTCGAGGAGCTTCGAGTGGCGGGCGTGGGACGGGCGGACTTCTCGATGACGTTCTACTACGACGCGACCGCCGGCTACCTCGACTGGCTGGCCGGCGACCATCGACGGGCGCACGACATCGCCGTCGAGTGTGCGGCCCGCGATCAGCTCAACGAGTTCTACCTCCGGGAGCGCGCCGCGCGAGCGGCGACCTGGATGGGCGAGGCGGCCCTGGCGGCAACCCAGGTCGCGGGGCTCCGGGCTCTCGGCTATCGGGGCCGGGCGAACCGGGCCAGCCTGCGCACGTCCGAGGCCGGGCTTGCGGCCATCGAGGACCGGCGTGCCGACGCCCTGGTCACGTACCGCGAGGCGCTCGCTGCCTGGCGCGAGCTGGACTGCGATGGCGGGCTGGCGTTCGCCCTCCTCGACATGGTGCGGGTGCTGGGCTCAGAGACTCCCGCGGGCCGCGAAGCAGCGGCCGAGCTGCGGCCCATCCTGGTGCGGCTCGGGTCGCGGACGCTCCTCGGGATCCTGGACGGGCTGGAGACGGCCGGCGTCGGCACACCCGTCGCCTGACCCGCAAGCCCGGAATCGGACGGCCCGGGCGTCGCCCGGGCCGTCGTGCGAGGTGCGGCGCCGCGGCGGCGCCGAAGAGCTAGGCGCCGGATCCACCGCCCTTGAGCTCGGCCAGTCGTGCCTCGATCTCGAGGTCCTCCGAGGCGTTGCCGAGGCTCGCGAACTGGGCATCCAGGGAGCTCGAGGCGACCTCCGCCATTCCCCGCGCCCGGGCCTCCTCGTGGCGCACCTTCTCCTCGAAGCGGGCGACGTCGGACGTCGGGTCCATCACGTCGACGGACTTCATCGTCTCCGTGACCTGCGCCTGGGCGCGCGCCATCTTGGAGCGCGCGATCAGCTCGTCCTTCTTCTGGACGAGGTCCTCGCGCTTCGCGCGCATCCCGTTGAGGCCGTCCTTGAGCTTCTCGACGAGGACGGTCTGCGTCGCGATCTGCTCGTCGAAGGTCTTGACCTGCTCCTGGAGGGCCATCTGGCGCTTCAGGGCGATCTTCGCGAGGTTGTCGAACCGATCGGCCTCGGCCGCGCTGCCGGCAGCCCGCAGCTCGTCCGCCTTGCGCGACGCCGCAAGGGCCTTGGAGCCCCATTCGACGGCGGCCGCCTTGGCCTCCTTCTCGTCGTCCTCCAGGAGGCGCAGGTTGCCGATGGTCTGGGCGACCGCCTCCTCCGCCTCGCGGATGTTGTTCGTGTAGTCGATGACCATCTGGTTGAGCATCTTCTCGGGGTCCTCGGCAGAGTCGAGGATCGCGTTGATGTTCGCCCGCACCAGCTGGCCCATGCGACCGAGGATCGAGGTCTGCGCCATGGAGCGTCCCCTCCGTGCTATCCCGACGCCGCATCTGGGCGCCGCATCCAGTTGGATCCTTCTTGTTGACCCGCGGGCCAGGCCGCGCGGCCGTTGACCATCCTACTCCCGTGGCTACCAGCGGCCCCCGCCTCCGCCGCGGCCTCCGCCTCCGCCGCCGCCACCACTACCACCGCCTCCGCCCCAGCCACCGCCTCCCACGGACCCCCCGGAGAAGCCGCCGCCACCGCGGCCGCCGCCCGACAGCATGCCACCGATGATGCCGCCGATGATCGCGGCCGCGACGTCCCCGCCACCGCCGCCACCGCCGCCGGGACCGCCGCGGGTGCCATGCCAGGGGTCGTCCCAGCCCCCGTAGTCGCGCTGGGCGATGGAGAGCGCCTCGTTGGCCAGCCGGGTCGCCTGCTCGGCCTCCCGGATGCCCGCGGCCGGGTCCGCGGCTCCGGCCGAGACCGCCTGGTCGAGGTGGCGATTGGCCTCGGCCAGCCGCGTCCGGGCTTCCCCGCCCACGCCGCCCCGATGCGTGGTGACGTAGTCGGCGGCGCGGGTGTAGGTCGCCTGGGCGCCCCGGATCGATGTGTCGAGCCGCGCGGTCAGCGCTGCCCGCTGCTCGGCCGCGGTCCGGATCCCGGCGAGCACCTCGTCCACCAGCTCGTTGGCGTGGCGCGCCTTCGCAAAGGCCGCGGCAACGTCGGGCTTCGGATGGCCGATCTCCTGCCGTGCCCCGGCGAGGAGCGCCGCGATCTCCGCGAGCCGCCCCGCGAGTGCCGGATCGGCGGGGGTGGTCGGGACGGCGGCGTTCGCGCGGGCGAGATCCGCCTCGGCATCGGCGATCTCGCCCGCGACCTTGTCGCGAGCCTCGTCGAGCTCCGCGGAGAGTCGCTCGATCGCGTCGAGGAACGCGCCCGCCTGGCCCAGCGCCGCCTGGCCCGCGCGGGCTGCCGCGGCCGCCCTGGCCGTGTCGCCGGCCGCGGTCGCCGTCGTGCCTTCGGCGACGGCGGCGCGACCTGCCGCGACCCGCGAACGGGCCTCGTCGAGGTTTGATGCGACGGCCTGCCATGCAGCGTCCGCGTAGTCCTGCAGGTGCGTCATGGTCGTCTGGACGCCGGGGAGGCGCGCCTCCAGCGCGTCGGCCGCGGCCGGCAGTCCGGCGAGGACGGCCGGGGCCTCCTGCTCGAAGGCGCGGAGCTCCTCGAAGCGGGCGGCCTCGGCATCGAGGCGCTCCTGTGCGGCGTGGCACCGGGCGATGAGCTCCCCCAGCATCCGGCGCCGTGTCGGGCGGTCCTCGCGGATCTCGTCGTCGAGCTTCTGGCGCACCTGGAACGCAGCCCGCAGGTCCTCCCTGGCCGCGGCGATGACCGTCCCGAAGGGGGCGGCCTCGGCATCCCCGAACTGGGCCTGCGCGAAGCCCAGCTCCTGCTCGCTGTCGCGCACGGCGTCGTCGGTCGCGAGGAGGACGCGGTTCGCCTCGGCGTCGAGGTCGTCGTCGCTCATCTTCGCGAGCGGGTCGGGGGGTGCTCCGGGAGCCCCCGGAGCGCCCTGGCCGCCCGTCGGCACGCCCATCGCGTCCCCGTAGCGGCGCCGCACGAACAGGAACCAGCCGACGCCGATGATCAGGCCGACGATCACCACGACCATCAGGACGGTCCCGAGGCCGCCACCAGCGCTGTCGCTGCCGTTGCCACCCGTGCCGCCCGACGGCTCGGTGGTGGGGCGTGGGATGTCGGTCGGGAGGGCCACCTGGGTTGGGGCGGGCGTGGCCGTCAGCTCAACCGCCAGCGCCTCGGACGTCGCGACGATCGCGCCCGCGTAGTCCTCGTCCCTGCAGGCCGGGCTCCAGCTCGCGCGACAGCAGCTGCTCGATCTCCGGGTCGGAGAGGGGGAAGCCCGCGGGGGAGGAGAAGCCGTAGGCGCGATCGTCGAGGGCAATCACCAGCAGGAGGTCGGTGCCGCCGAACGAGCTGAGCTGCGCCGTCTCCGCGGCGAACTCCACGACGTCCTGGCCGCTGGTCGTGGTCGTGTACCACACCCAGAGCTGGACGTCGGTGTCGCGCTGGAGCGCGTCGAGCGCGTCGCGGACGGTGGCCTCCTCGGCCGCGGAGAGCGCGTTGGCGCCGTCGGTCAGCTGTTCGGCGAGGTTGCGGGGCTCGACGGCCATCGCCGGGCGGACCCCGGCAGCCAGGAGGACCACGAAGGTCACGACCGCGAGCGCCGCCAGGGCGGCGGCGTTGATTGCCCGCGTTGACGGGCGGGATCGTGCGTGGCGCGCTGCAGTCATGGTCTCCCCCGCGCCTGGCGCACCTCGATGTGGCCGACGCTGGTGTCATTCTCGCGCGAACCGCCGAGGGTCGTGCGGCGTCCGGGCGCTACCATGGCGCGAGCGTCTTCTCGCCCCGCCCAGGTCCCCCAGGGGGACCGGCCCATCCGCACGACTGGA
This sequence comes from uncultured Chloroflexia bacterium, assembly GCA_963810065.1. Classification (GTDB taxonomy): domain Bacteria; phylum Chloroflexota; class Limnocylindria; order Limnocylindrales; family CSP1-4; genus CTSoil-043. The sequence continues at coordinate 1,295,571 of CAWELX010000007.1, forward strand.
GAACCCGTCCATGGCCGTCGGCTCGTCCAACTCCTTCGACCTCGTGGTCCTCGGTGCCGGCACCGGCGGCTACACGGCGGCCTTCCGGGCCGCGCAGCTGGGCCTCCGGGTCGCGCTCGTCGACGAGGACAAGATCGGTGGGACCTGCCTCCACCGGGGCTGCATCCCGACGAAGGCGCTCCTGGAATCGGCGGACTTCTACCACCGGGTCACCGCGAAGAGCCGCGAGCTGGGGGTCCTGGTGGCGGGGGACGTGGCCCTCGACTACTCGGTGGTCGCAGGGCGGCGGGACCAGGTCGTGCGGCGGATGTGGACCGGCCTCAAGAGCCTGGTCGGCAAGAACAAGGTCGAGTGGATCGCCGGCCGCGGACGCCTGGATGGACCCGCCAAGGTGCGCGTGGTGCTCCACGGCGAGGACGGGACGCCCGGGACGGGCGGCGAACGCGTCCTGGAGGCGACGGACGTCATCCTGGCCACGGGGAGCCGGGTCAAGAGCCTGCCCGGCATCACGCCGGACGGCGCCCGGATCCTCACTTCCGACGACGTGCTGAAGATGACGGGCCTGCCGGCCAGCATCGTCATCGTGGGGGCCGGGGCGGTCGGCTCGGAGTTCGCCTCGATGTTCCACGACTACGGCGTGAAGGTGACGCTGCTGGAGTACCTCCCCGCGATCGTGCCGCTCGAGGACCGCGAGGTCAGCAAGGAGCTCGAGAAGAGCTTCAAGCGGCGCGGCATCGAAGTCGTCACGAACGCCCGCTTCGATGCGGCGTCGCTGAAGACCTCCGACGACGGGATCCGGCTCGTGGTCGGCCCCGACGGCGGCGAGGCGAAGGAGATCACCGCCGACTGCATCCTCGTCGCGACCGGGCGGGCGGCCAACGTCGAGGGGGTCGGCCTGGAGACGACCCGGATCACGGTGGAGCGGGGGATCATCCCGGTCGACGGCCACATGCGGACCGTGGAGCCGCACGTCTGGGCGATCGGCGACATCGTCGGCGGGCTCTGGCTGGCCCACACGGCGGCCCACGAGGGGCTGACCGCGGTCCACACGATCGTCGGCGACCCGGACGTCCACGCCATGGACTACGACGCCCAGCCGCGCGCGACCTACTGCCGACCCGAGATCGCGTCCATCGGCCTGACCGAGCAGGAATGCGAGAAGCGTGGCCTGCCGGTGAAGGTCGGCAAGGTCCCGTTCCAGGCGATCGCCAAGGCGCTCATCGGCGGCGAGTACGAGGGCTTCGCGAAGGTCATCGCCCACGCCGAGACGGGCGACACGCTGGGGGTCCACCTCATCGGGCCGCACGCGACGGACCTCATCGCGGAGGCGTCGCTGGGCTTCACGCTGGAGGCTTCGGCCTGGGAGATCGGGGCCGCCACGCACCCGCATCCGACGCTCTCCGAGGTCCTCGGCGAGGCCGCCATGGCCGTCGACGGGCGGTCGATCAACTTCTAGGGCCGGCCGAACCGAGGCCGGAAGCCGCCACTCCGGCGGCGCGCGTCAGGGCCCTGGGAACGAGGCGCACCCGCTACCGTCCGTCCCCAGATGGTGCACGGGCCGCCCGGGCCGGGACTCCCGGTCGCCGGTCACGGCCTGTACCATCCCGGCGTGACCACTGCCGGATCCCCGAGCGCCCAGGATCCCGTCGCCCGGTCCGGCCTGCCGCCGGAACGCCTCGTCGCCCTCTACCGGCTCATGGCGATGGCGCGCGCCCTCGACGAGCGGGCCTGGATCCTGAACCGCTCGGGGCGCGTCCATTTCGTCATCTCGGGCCAGGGCCACGAGGGCGCGGAGGCCGGGGTCACGGCGGCCCTCACCCCCGGCCGCGACTGGCTCCTGCCGTACTACCGCTCGATGACCGGGGTCATGGCCATGGGGATGACGCCGCGCGAGGTGATGCTCCAGCAGTACGGCAAGGCGGACGACCCGGGCTCGGGCGGGCGCCAGATGCCGAGCCACTACGGGCATGCGGGCCACCGGATCTTCACCTCCTCGTCGCCGGTGGGGACGCAGATCCTCCACGCAGCCGGGATCGCCCTGGCGGCCAGGCTGCGCGGCCTGCCGGAGGTGGCGCTCGTCGCGATGGGCGAGGGCTCGTCCAACCAGGGCGACGTCCACGAGGCGCTCAACTTCGCCGGCGTCCACCGGCTGCCGATGATCCTGCTGATCGAGAACAACGGCTACGCGATCTCCGTGCCGGCCGAGCGCGAGACGGCCGTCCGCGACATCGCCGTGCGGGCGGCCGGCTACGCCATGCCGGGCGTGATCGTCGACGGCGCCGACGTGATCGGCTGCTACCTCGCCGCCCGCGATGCCGTTGCCCGGGCCCTGGCCGGCAATGGGCCGACGCTCATCGAGGCCAAGGTGACGCGCCTGACAGGCCATTCGTCCGATGACCAGCAGACGAAGTACCGGTCTGCCGATGAGCTGGCCGAGCAGCGCATGCAGGACCCGCTGCCGCGGTTCCGCGACGAGCTCCGCTTGGCCGCGGTGCTGAACGAGGTGACGGAGGCCGCGGTCGCGGCCGAGATCGCAGCGGCGGTCGACGACGCCACGGACTTCGCCGAGGCGTCGCCGGACCCCGACCCGTCGACGCTCCTGCGCCACGTCTACGCGGAGCCGGGCGACCCGGTCCCAGGGCCGCCGCCGGAGCCAGGCGACGCGACGCCCGGGCCGCGGTCGGGCCGCCGGGCGACGCGGTCCCGAGGCCGTGGCCGAACGCGGGCGATCCGGAGCCGGCTCACCGCCGGTGCTGCCCGGCGGGACGAGCCGGGACGTAGGCGGAGGTCCCGCCTGATGCCCGTCCGGACCTTCATCGAGGCGATCCGCGAGGGCCTGCGCGACGAGATGCGCCGAGACGGGCGGGTCATCGTCCTGGGCGAGGACGTCGGCCGCAAGGGAGGCGTCTTCTTTGCCACCGACGGCCTGTGGGCGGAGTTCGGCGACGACCGGGTGATCGACACGCCGCTGACCGAGTCGATGATCGCCGGCGTCTCGATCGGTGCGGCCGCCAACGGCCTGCTGCCGGTGGCCGAGATCCAGTTCGCCGACTTCATCTTCCCGGCCATGAACCAGGTCATCTCTGAGGCGGCCCGCATCCGCTATCGCAGCAACGGAACCTACGGCTGCCCGATCACGATCCGGGCCCCGTTCGGCGCCGGTGTCCACGGCGCGCTCTACCACAGCCAGTCGGTGGAGGCCTTCTTCGCCCACGTCCCCGGGCTCAAGGTGGTCATCCCTTCGACCCCGTACGACGCCAAGGGACTGCTTCGGTCGGCGATCCGCGATCCTGACCCGGTCATCTTCCTCGAGCACAAGAAGATGTACCGCAGCGTCCGTGGCGAGGTTCCCGACGGCGAGTACACGGTCCCCTTCGGACGGGCCGCGATCCCGCGCACCGGCAGCCGCCTGACCGTCGTCGCGTACGGGCTGATGCTCCATTACGCGCTGGAGGCCGCGGCGCGCGCGGCGCAGGAGGGGATCGAGGCCGAGGTGATCGACCTGCGGACGATCCGCCCGCTCGACGAGGAGACGATCCTGGCCTCGGTGCGCCGGACGGGGAAGTGCCTGGTCGTCCACGAGGACAACCGCTTCGGCGGCTTCGGTGCGGAGGTGGCCGCGCTGGTCGCCGAGGAGGCCTTCGACTACCTGGACGGCCCGGTCACCCGCCTCGCCGGCCCCGACTCGCCGGCCTCCCCGAACGCCCTCCCGCTCGAGGAGGCCTTCATGCTCAGCCCGGCGAAGATCGCCGAGGCCATCCGGAAGCTCGCGGCGTACTGACCACGTCGTCGGCCGGCGTCCGACCGCCCGGCCCAACCGCCGGGTCCGACCGGCCGCCGCCGGCCCAGCCCGACCGGCCGGCCCAACCGGCTCACGGGGCCGGCCGACCGCCGGCTCGACCGCCCTCGACGCCCGGTTTCCGTGCCATCGTGGCGGCCGAGCAGGCTCGACCGCCCGGCGCGGTCACCGGCCCGACGCCGGCCCGACCGGCTGGTCGCCCGCCGCCGATCGACGACGCCAGTCGATGCGTGCTGCGGCCGGATCGCGGAGGTCAGGCCCAGCGAGGGCTTGCGCAGCGACTCGCCCCGCGTGGTGCACGTTCAGCCGAGGGTGCCAGGAGCCGCTGCCGTCATCCCACCCTCCGCGGGACGCGCGACGAGGCTCGGCGACGCACAGAACATCGCCTGGCAGTCGTCAACGACGCCTGGCGGAGACTGCCCGAGCCCCGACCTCCGTGCCGCCGGCTCCCCGCCTGGAGGTCGGCTCCAAGTCGGTGGTCCAAGTCGGTGGTCCCGTTCGCCGCGAGCAGTTGGGTCACGGGTGGTGGTCGCGGTCGGCGGTCGCGGCGGCGCTCGGCGGTCGCCGTCGGCGGTCGATGGGAGCCGCGAGCCTCGCCCCGTCACGAACCGCGCGCTGCCCCGCTCCATGCCGGCCGGCCCCGGATCGGCCAAACTAGGCGGCGACGCCCGGGGGCGCCGGTGAACCGGCAGGGCGCCCGACCCGTACGAACAGGTGAGGCGGAGCACCGCTCCGCGCAGGAGGGACCACGTGGCGAAGGTCACGATGCCGCAGCTCGGCGAGAGCGTCGCCGAGGGGACGATCGGGCGCTGGCTCAAGAAGCCGGGCGACCGCGTCGAGAAGTACGAGCCGATCGTCGAGGTGATCACCGACAAGGTGAACGCCGAGGTGCCGTCTCCCTTCGCCGGCACCCTGACCGCCATCCTGGTGGAGGAGGGGGCCACGGTCCCCAACGAGACCCCGATCGCCGAGATCGAGCCGGCCGAGGGCGCCGAAGGCCTGGCGGCTTCGGCGACGCCAGGCGCAGCGACGGGCTCCACAGCTCCGGCACTCACAGCAGTCGTCGCCCCCACGCCGGCACCTGCGGCACCCGGTGCCCCAGCAACACCCGTGGCGGTGCCCGCCGAACCCCCGGCGGTGGCTGCCGCTGTCGCCCAGGTGTCCGCTGCGCCCACCGCGTCGCCAGCCCCCGCCGGCCCGGCGGCCCTGCCCGCCGTGGGCGACCCCGACGCCCGCGTGACGCCCGCCGTCCGGCGCCTGCTGCGTGAGCATGGACTTGCCGCCGATCAGGTGCACGGCACGGGTGGTGGCGGTCGCATCACCCGCGACGACGTCATCGCGACGGTCGAGGCCATCCGCACGGGCGCCCCTCCCGCCCCGGGCGCGGCTCCCATGCAGGGTGCCGCTCCGGGCGCTGCTCCCGCCCCGGGCGCCGCTCCCGCCCCGGGCGCATCTGGCACGGCTCCGGCGGCCACGCCTGCTCCACGGCCGTCAGCCGGCGTCGTCTTCCCGCCCGGTGCCGACGAGGTCCTCGTCCCGCTCACCCAGATGCGGAAGGGGATCGCGGCCCAGATGACGCGGGCCCTCCAGGTCCCGCACGCCTACGTCCACGTCGAGGTGGAGGTGACGAACCTCGTCCGCCTCCGGGACGCGCTGAAGCGCGACTACCAGGCCCGCGAAGGGCTCTCGCTCAGCTTCGTGCCCTTCATCGTCAAGGCGTCCGTCGAGGCCCTCCGCCGCAACCCGACCTTCAATGCCACCTGGACCGACCAGGGGTTGCTCGCGAAGCGCCACATCAACGTCGGCGTGGCGGTCGCGGTGGACGACGGCCTCATCGTGCCCGTGATCCGCGACGTCGACCAGATGTCGATCAACGGCATCAACCGGGCCATCGCGGACGTGGCCGCCCGGGCCCGGACGAAGAAGCTCCGCGTGGACGACTTCGGCGGCGGCACGTTCACCGTCGACAACACCGGTTGGTTCGGCAGCAACCTGACGATGCCGATCATCAACGTCCCGGAGGTCGCGATCCTGACGATGGAGGCGATCACCAAGCGCCCCGTCGTCGTGGAGACGCCGCAGGGCGACGTCATCGCGATCCGGCCGATCATGAACATGGTGATCGGGATCGACCACCGCGCCAACGACGGAGCCCAGGCCGGGTTCTTCCTGCGCGATGTCAAGGCCTGGCTGGAAGGCGTCGGGCCGGACACGGCCGTCTACTAGGAGGTCACGTGACGGGCAGCCCCGGAACCGCGAGCGGCGTCCCGCCCACGAATGGTCCATCGCGCCCGTCGATCGCCGAGCGCGCTGCGCGCCGCGACGAGCTCCAGGCCACCGGCCGCGACCGCTACGGCACGCTCCTCCGGAGCCTGCAGGCCGGCCACGAGCTGCCGCTCCACCGTCGCGGCGGCCGCATCGCCATCGACTGGAACCCGATCCTGTGGACCCTGTTCAAGGTCGCGATCGTCGTCGTGGTTGTCTACTTCACCGTTCGGGTCGGGACCCAGTGGTGGCGCGAGAACCACGTCGACACGTGGGGCGGTCCGGACGCCACCGTCCAGTCGGGCGTCAGCCTGGCGGGCTGCCCGGTCGTCGCCGACATCCGGGTCGAGGACTTCCCGTCGTGGGTCTCGTACGGCGGCAGCATCTACAGCTACACGCCCTGGAAGCGGCCGTACATCAACGCGCAGACGCCCGGCTACACGATGACGCCGTACACGAACGGCTCGATGCACCTGGTCACGATCGAGAACACCCCGGACGGCGTCGCAGGCGACACGATCATGATCTGGCTGGAGGGCGCCATGGCCGGCGTCGAGTACGCGCGGGCCCCCGACTGCGCGGCACCGTAGACTTGCCCCATGGGTCGTGAGCTCCCCGTCCTGGGCGCCGAGGGCGCGCCCGCGCATCTCCACGCCGCCGGCTCGCCCTCGGTCGCGATGGCCGGCTCGCTCGAGGGCCCCATCGACGCCGCGATGAGCGCCTCGGACGCCGCGATGCGCGCCTCCGCTGCCGCGCCCGGAGCTCCCGGCGGCCCTCGCGCCCGCCGCCACCCCGACTGGCTGAAGGCGACGATGCCCGCCGGGGAGGCCGTCCGCGACCTGCGGCACCTCCTGCGCGGCCTCAACCTCAACACCGTCTGCGAGGAGGCCCGCTGCCCGAACCTGGGGGAGTGCTGGGACCAGCGCACCGCCACCGTCATGATCCTGGGCGACGTCTGCACCCGCGCCTGCGGCTTCTGCGCGATCGCGACCGGCCGGCCCACCTGGTTCGACCCCGACGAGCCGCGCCGGGTGGCCGAGGCCGTCGCCGCGATGGGCCTGGAGCACGTGGTCGTGACGTCGGTCGCCCGCGACGACCTGCCCGACGGCGGCGCGTCGGTCTTCGCCGAGACGATCCGCCAGCTCCGCGAGCGCTGCCCCGGGATGGGCGTGGAGGTCCTGATCCCTGACTTCAACGGCGACGCGGCGGCCCTGCGCGCCGTCATGGCGGCCGGACCGGACATCCTCAACCACAACGTCGAGACGGTGGAGCGCCTCCAGAAGCCGGTCCGCCGGCGCGCCCGCTACGACCGCAGCCTGGGGGTCCTGGAGCGGGCAAAGGCGGACGCGCGCGAGCTCGGGCTCGACGTCAACACCAAGAGCTCGATCATGGTGGGCCTGGGCGAGGAGCGCGACGAGCTCCTGGCCACCTTCCGCGACCTGCGCGCGGTCGACTGCGACATCCTCACGATCGGCCAGTACCTGCGGCCGACCGTGGAGCACCTGCCGCTCGTCCGCTACTACCACCCCGACGAGTTCGTGGACCTGCGGCGCGAGGCGCTGGCCATGGGATTCCGGCACGTGGAGTCGGGGCCGCTCGTGCGCTCCAGCTACCACGCCCGTGACCAGGTGCCGGGCGCCGAGCTGCGGGCGCTGCGCCGGCAGGCCGCGATCGATGCCGACGGCCGGGTCGTTCCGGGTGGCGCCGCCGACGGCCCGGTCGGCTAGGGACGGCCATGGTCCGCCAGCTCTCCCGGAAGGTCCCGCTCGCCGAGCTCCACTGCCACCTGGGCGGCGCCGTGACGCCGGCCGTCATGTGGGGGATCGCCCACCAGCAGGGGATTCGGCTCCCGTCCAAGGACTACTGGGAGTTCCGCGACATCATCACCGTGTCGCCCACCCGCGGCCGCTCGTTCGAGGGGTACCTGGAGCTCTTCCAGTGGACGGAGCTGATCCAGTCGAGCCCGCTCGCGGTGGAGCGCGCCACCTACGAGGTGATCGGCGGCGCCTACCGCAAGAACAACGTGACGACCACGGAGCTGCGCTTCAACCCGATGAAGCGGAACCGCGGCGGCGAGCAGGACCTCGACCACATCATCGCGGCGGCGGTGCGGGGGATGGACCGTGCCACCCTGGAGTACCCGGTGAAGCCCGGCCTCATCCTGTGCCTGGACCGGGCCTTCCCGTATCACCTCAACGAGATCATCGCGGAGAAGGCGATCGCCTGGCGCGACCGCGGCATCGTGGGCGTCGACATCGCCGGCCCGGAGTCGAACGGCTTCCGGGTGAAGGAGTACCGGCGCCTCTTCCAGCAGGTGCGGCGCCACCACCTCGGGACCACCGTCCACACGGGCGAATCCGGCCCGGTGGAGGAGATCGCCGAAGTGATCGAGCAGCTGGAGCCCGACCGCATCGGCCACGGCGTCAAGGCGGCCTACGACCCGCGGACCCTCGGCATGATCCGCGAGCGGGGCATCGTCCTGGAGGTCTGCCCGACCTCGAACCTGAACACGCGGGTGGTGTCGGGCTGGGACGAGTTCCGCTGGATCTTCGACACCTTCCGGCGCAACGAGATCCGCTTCACGATCAACACGGACGGCCCGGAGATGCTCAAGACCTACATCCGCGATGAGATGGCGACGCTGGGTCGCCTCGGGATCCTCTCGCCCGAAGAGCAGGTGGAGGTCGCCCGGACTGCGATGCAGGCCTCGTTCGTGCCGAACGTCAGCGATGTGCCCCTGGCGCGACTGGAGCCCGCGTCCCGCGGGGTGGTCGAGCGCGAGGAGGCGTAGGCGCGTCCCGCCCGGTCGTCGATCAGGTCTCGCGGGGTTCGATCCGGTAGGCGCAGGCCCGGTCGCCCGAGGCGATGTGCGAGGTCCGCACGACGCGCGCGTCGAGGACCTCCTCGAAGAGCTGCAGCTCCGCGCGACAGGCTGCCGGGTGGCCGGCCGCGGCCCCCAGGATGGCGCAGTTGTGCTCTCGCAGCTCCAGCGATCCGCCGTCGCCGGGCGTCGTCTCCGCGCGACACACGTACCCCGACTCGTCCTGCACAACTGCGAGCTCGCGGACCCGGTCGGCCAGCGTGGCTTCGGGGCCCAGGCGTTCGGCGAAGCGGGCCTGGATTCGATCTCGCAGCAGCCGCCGGCGCGCCTGGAAGACCGCCTCGACCAGCGCGTCGCCGCCGACCTCGACGATCGAGTCGAGGAGGGTCGTGGCCAGGCCGTCGTAGTTGGCGGGCAGGCTGCGCTGGGCTGCCGCGGTGATGTCGTAGAGGTGACGTGGCCGGCCCACTCCGTGGCGGATCGCCTGGCGCTCCACGAAGCCGGCGGCCTCCAGCTCGCGAAGTCGCTGCAGCGTGCTGGTGCGGCTCATGCCGAGGCGGATCGCCAGCGCGTCCGGCCCCGAGGCGCCGCCTTCGCGAAGGGCGAGGAGGATGTCGCGGCCGAGGGCGTCGTCGGGGACGTGCCCGTTGCGGTGGCCGTTGGCATGCCCATTGCGATGGCCGTTGCCGTTGCCGCTGGCATGTCCGTCCGGGGCGCCCGGATGAACGTCGCCGCTACGGCCGGACGGGAGCTCCGTGGTCGGGACGCCGGGGCGATCGGTGGGCGCGGGCTCGACGCGGGCGCTGGGGTCGCTCACGGGCGGAAGGCTAGCATCGGTCGCGCTCATCCGCCGACGGCCACTCTTTCGAGCGCCGTGCGCAGGGCGTCCTCGAACGTGGGAGCCCACGGGCCCGGGCCGGCGAAGACGTAGGGCGACGCGTCCACCCACGCGTAGTCGGCCGGGACGGTGACGTAGCTGCGGGCGCAGAGGTCCACGGCCGGGCGCAGCTGGTCGTAGACCGCCCCGTTCTTGAAGGCGTAGAGGTAGACCCGCGTGGGTTGAGCCTGGTCGAGCCCGGAGGCGCTGAACGAGATCGCCGTCCGTGCCAGGCGCTGGTCGTCGCAGCCCGCGTCGCCCGACACCACGTCGGTGACCGCGACGTCGACGCTCGCGAGCTCCGAGACGACGCCCGCGAAGTCGGTGGGGGTGGGCTTCGGCGACTGCGGCGTGAACGCGGAGCAACCCGCAGCGACGATGAGCACGCCCACGAGCGCCACCATCAGGCGCCGGCCCTGCCGCGGGTCCGGGCGCCCGCCCTGGCGCCGGTCCGTGCGCCGGCTGGGGCGCCCGATGCCCAGGTGCCCGGGGCGTGGGAGGCGCACGGGGCGCGGGAGCCACCGGGGGCGCGGCGATGGTGCGCGGGTGGACGGCGATGGAGCGGGCACGGACGGAGGCTAGCACCGGGAGTGCAGGAACGCTGTCGGCGGTCCCTGGCGGCAGCGGCCGGGAGGTGAGGTCGCGCCTCGGGCAGGCAGCCGCCGCAGCGGGCAGGCAGCCGCCGCAGCGGGCAGGCAGCCGCCGCAGCGGGCAGGCAGCCGCCGCAGCGGGCCTCCGGCTTGGGGGCGACCCTACCGCTGGGCCCGGCGCTTGGCGTCGCGGAGGCGGGCCAGCGTGTCGGCCAATTCGTTGGCGGTGGCGCCCGGCGGCTCGCCCTTCGGCGCCGGCAGCGCGCTCGCCGGCGGAGCCGGGAGCGTCGGTGTGACGGGCATGGTCGACGACGCGGCATCGGCCGAGACCGCGTCGCGCCGGATGGCGGCTCGCGTCGCGTCGGCGGTGGCCCGCTCGCGGGCGGCAAGCATCCCCTCCACCTGCGCCGGCCGTGCCGCGACGCGTCCTCGCCGGGCGGGGATCGCGCGGACCCAGGCCCCGGCCGCCGAGAAGTCGCGCCGCGTCACCTGGACCCGCCGCAGGAAGACGTCGAGCGGCCACAGGAGGAGCGCGAGCACCAGGAGCCACGGCCACAGCGGCGTCTCGCGGGCGGTCGTGCCCAGGTCGTGGCGCCAGACGTCCTCGGCCGTCGTCACCGGCCGTCCGCCCGTCGCGTCGCGGATCGCCGCCAGGAGCGGCTCGTTGGTCCCGAGGAGCCGGTACTCGGCGGGCGTGGGGGCGACCAGCCCCAGGGTGCGGCCGATGGCCGCTGCCCCCGCCAGCGTCTGCGTGACGCGCAGCGCGTAGGCGCCCGGCGTCAGCTCGCCGATCGGGGCCTCGTAGACGCCCGGCGCCACCTGCGCGAGGTCCACCGCCCGCTGCTCCAGCACCGGGTCCACCATCACGACGCTGGTCGCGTAGAAGTCGCGCGGCGAACCGTCCGGGCCCACGCTCTCCACCCGCAGCGTGGTTCCGCCCGGGCCGGTCACGAAGCGGGCCTCGATGCCGCCGGACTCCTCGCCGGGGAGCGTCCATGCCACCAGCTGCCCGAAGAAGCGGGTGAAGCCGTCCCAGCCGACCCAGCTCTTCGCCCAGCGCCCGGTCGCGTCGGACGTCCAGGCCACCGCGCGTCCCAGGCCGTACTGCCACTGGGCCAGCACCGGGTCGGAGCGGCCGGAGACCAGCACCGCGGTCGCCGCCGCCTTGATCGTCGTGCCGTTGTAGCCCAGGAGCGAGGGGAAGCCGGCGTCGAGGCCGCGGATGATTGGCGACGACGCGGTGAGCGCCGGGAAGAAGCGCTCCTCGACGATCTGCTGGCCGGAGACCTGCTCGGTCTCCTTCAGGAAGATGTCGGGGATCGTGGAAGGGTTCGTCGCGGGGTAGAAGCGGCCGCCGCCGCGGGCCGCCAGCTGCTCCAGGAACGGGTTTGCGCCGCCCCCGGCGCCGACCGTGGAGAGCGTGATGCCCGCGGCCTTCATGCGGGCCAGGATCGCGTCGTACTGGCCGGAGCTGGACCAGCCGTCAGTCAGGAGGATCAGGTGGCGCCGGGTGGCCTTCGCACTCTCGAGGGCTTTCACGCCTTCGTCGAGACCGGCATAGATGTTCGTCTGGCCGTCTGCCGTGATCCCGCCGAGGCTCCCCTGGAGGTCGTTGATCGACCCGACCGGCGAGCGCTTCACCACCCAGTTGGCCCGCTCGTTGAAGGCGACCACGCCCAGCTCGTCCGTGGCCTGGAGGGCCGCCGCAGCGCGCAGGATCGCCTCCTTCCCGATGTCAACCTTGCGCACGCCGGCGAGCTGGACGGCCTGGTTGCGGTCGAACGTGTTGCAGTGGCAGGCGGCCATGGAGCCCGATTCGTCGATGACCACGACCAGCGCCACGTCGGGCTGCTTCTCGCGGTTCTTGACCCGCATCTCCACGGGGAGGGCGGCCTCCAGCGGGGTGTCGCGGTAGCCGCCGGCGCCGTAGCTGCGGGTCCCGCCGATCATCACGAGGCCCTTCCCGAAGTCCCGGTTGACCGAGCGCAGGGCTTCCAGCTGCTTCGTGGTGAAGCGAACGCGCGGCACGTCCACCAGGACGATGCTGTCGAAACCCGAGAGCGTGGCGGGATCGTCCGGGACGAGCTCGGGGACCATCGTCACGACGTCGCCCTCGCGGGTCTCGAGCGCCTTCACCAGGTCGGCCGCCACCGCTTCGTCGCCGGGGACCACGAGGACGCGCGGCGGCCCCGAGACCAGCGTCGAGGCATCAGCCCGGTCGTTCTGGGGGAAGGTGTCCCTGGCCGCCTCCACGACCGCCCGGAAGACGTGGAAGCCGGCCTCCTTCGGGGTGACCTGGAAGACGACCCGCGTGATGCCGGCGTCGAGCGTCGTCCGCTCCGTGGCCACGAGGGCGCCGTCCGCGTACAGCCGCACGGCGGCCGGCTGGGCGACCGTCGAGCGGATCTCGACGCTCACTTCGAGCTCCTCGCCGAGACGCGAGGTCGTGGGGACGCTGATCCGGTCCAGCATGACCTCGTCGGAGGCGCCCAGGCCGGTCGTGCGCGTCGTCACCTGGATCCCGCGGGCGCCCGCGCGGGCGGCCTCCACCTGGCCGGTGCCCGTCGTGTCGTTGCCGTCCGAGAGGAGGACGATCCGCTGCTGCGCGGCATCGGGGAAGAGGGCGCCAGCCAGGCGCAGCGCGGCCCCGATGTCGGTGGCGGCCTGGACGGGCGTGGAGGCGATCCGGTCGAGGTCCGTCAGCTCGCCGGGCAGGCGCTCCACGAGCGCGTCCTTGCCGAACGCGACGACCCCCGCGACGTCCCCGTCGGGCCGCTTCACGAGCGCGTCACGGACGAACGCCAGGGCCTCCGCGCGGCCCGCGTTGCCCACCGAATCGGAGAGGTCGACGACGAAGACGGTGGCCAGACGATCCGCGGGCAGGACGACGGCCGCACCGGCCAGGGCCAGCACGAGGGCCGAGATGAGCACGGCCCGGGCCAGCAGGGCCAGCCGGACGCGCGCGTCGCCCAGCCCGCGCTTCGCCAGCAGCTGGAGCCCGACCACGAGCCCGACGACGAGCGGAATGAGCAGCAACAGGAGGGGCGCGGTGGCCGTGACGCCCATCAGCCGGTGCTCCGGCGGGGGCCGCGGCGGGGGGCCGCCGAGCCGCCCACCGATGCCGACCCAGCCGGCGGCGTCCTGGGCGAGGCCGGCGTGGCACCCCGCCCGAGCTTCGCGGCCAGCCAGCGCCGCATCCGGACGAGGGCGTCGCGCTGGAAGACGAACGCTTCCAGCACGAGGAAGGCGAGGGCGATCGCCGCGAGGGGGATCCACAGGTCGTCGCGGGCCGGCGGCCGCTCGTTCCCGGCACCGCCAGCGCCGCCGGCACCGCCGCCGGCCGCGGCCGATCCCAGCTTCTCCAGGGCGGCCGCCGAGCCGGGCGCGATGGTGGACTCGTTGACGTCGAACAGGTCGACGGCGAACTGGGCGGGCGCCGCGGGATCCACCAGCAGTGGCGACGGCGAGGCCGACCCGGTCAGCGTCGCAGATGGGCTGGCGGACGGCGAGCCGGCGGGCGATCCCGACGGCGCCGGGCTGCCGGTCGGGAGCCCCAGCGGGGTGACCGTGTAGACGCCCACCTGCTCGGTCGAGGCGAAGGTGGCGGTGGCGCCGCCGGTGACGGCCGGGGCGAGGTCCAGCGTGGTGCCGTCCGGACGGGCCACGCGCAGGCCGGTTGCGCCGGCCGGGATCGGGAGGCTGACCAGGCTGCCCGGCACGACGGCCGCGGTGGGCGCCCGGGCCGCGCCCACCAGCTCGCCGACGAGGTTGCTGACGAGGATCGGGAACGCCACCTGGAGCGGCAGGTCGGAGCGCCGCGGCTCGAAGGCGAGGACGCCGGTCGCAACGCCGTCGCGCGTGCCCGTGTACAGGAGCGGATCGCCGGCGGCGGTGGGCACCACGGTGCGCGCCCAGTCGGGCAGCGTCAGCCGGGCCGCCTGGGCCACGTGGAGGGTCGTCAGGTCCACGTACCGGAGCAGCGGTTCGTCGGGGGCGGGCCGGCCCAGCGCGGGATCCTTGAGCGTGCCGGTGACGGTCCCCAGGAGGCTCGTCCGCGGCGGGGCGATCGCCAGCGTCGGGACCCGAGGGAGGGTGGTCGGCAGGGCGGCGTCGAAGATGACGAGGTCGAACAGCTCGGGCTTCGTGCCCGGCCCGTAGGCGGCAGGCTTGACCCCGTACAGCTCGGCGTTGGGCAGGAAGCTCAGCGCCGTCTCCAGGTACGGGTCGCCGTCGCTGACGAGGAGAACCCGCAGGAGGCGGTCCGGCGGGACCACGGCCCACGCCCGGTCGTCGAGGCCCAGCTGGTCCTCGCCCGCCAGGCGCGCCTCCAGGACGTGGACGTCGAGGGGCACGTCGTCGACGCCGACGTCGGCGCGGCTGACCGGGTCCAGGAAGAGGTCACGAGCCTCCAGGAGCCGGCCGTCGCCCCACAGCTCCACGCGCTCCGTGGTGGGCTCGAGGTCAAGGTTGGCAACCGAGATGAAGACCGAGCGGGTGACCGCGGTGGGGGAGCTCCGCACCGCGAAGGCGACGATGGCCTGGTTCTTCCGCTCCCGTCCCACCTGCAGGACCGTGACGGGCGCCGCGACCTCCAGGTCCTTCGGGGGCGTGAAGGCCGCGTCGGTCGCGATCAGCACCTGGGCGTCGCCCGCCCGGGCGGCGAGCGCCGAGGCCAGCGCCAGCGCCTCGCCCATGTCGGCCGTGGCGGGTGTCGCGGAGATCCCGGCGAGGGCGGCGCGGACCCGGCCCATGTCAGTGGTGGCGTTGGCCACGACCCGCGGCGTCGCCCCGGCGGCCACGACGCTCACCCGGCCGCCGGAGGGCAGGTCGCGAAGCGCCCCGAGCGCCGCCTGCCGGGCGGCCTCCAGGCGGGATGGGGCGACGTCCGTCGCCGCCATGCTGGCCGAGGCATCGATCACGATCACGAGATCGCGGGCGAGGGTCGCCGGCCGCTCCACGAAGGGTTGGGCGGCGAGGACCGCCAGCAGGATCACGAGCAGGAGCTGGAGGAGCAGGAGGAACGAGCGGCGCAGCCGCTGCCAGGGCGCGTTCGCCTGGAGGTCCTCGCCGAAGCGCTGCCACAGGAGCGTCGAGCTCACGGTCCGCTCCGTGCGCCGGAGCTTGAGCATCCAGAATGCGATGACCAGCGGCACGAAGGCCAGGCCGACGAGGGCGAGCGGCGCGGCGAACGGCATCGGGGCGGCCCTACCCGACGACCCGGCGGCGGCGCAGCTCGGCGAACACGAGGTCGGCCAGCGGCACGTCGGTGGTGAGGGGCACGTAGGCGATGCGGCGCTTGGCGGCAAGGATCGCGAGGTCGCCCTGCCACGCCTCGATGCGCTCCGCGTAGCGCTCGCGGGCCGCCAGGTCCAGCGTGACGTCCACCCTGGCGCCGGTCTCCGCATCCACGAGCCGGAGGTCGCCGTCAAGGGTCGGCGCGACCTCGTCGGGGGCCAGGACGTGGAGCACGATCACCTCCGAGCCGGTCCCCGCAAGGTCGCGCAGGGCGCGGTCCGCGCCGGGATCCAGGAGGTCCGAGACGAGAACGATCACGCCCCGGCCCGACACCTGGGCGAGGGCGTGACGGCACGCGGCGACGAGGTCCGTGACGCCGTCCGCGGGATGGATGGCCGAGAGCTCGGCGAGCAGCCGGAAGGCCCGCCCGGAGCCGCGCAGCGCGGCGCGGCGGCGTCCCGACCGCCCCGCCAGCGACGCCAGGACCACGCGGTCCTCGGCGGCGAGGGCGATGTAGCCCAGGGCCGCCGCCGCCCGCTTGGCGAAGACGAGCTTGTCGGGCGACCCGTGGGCCATCGACGCCGAGCCGTCCACCAGGAAGGTGACGGTCAGGTCCTCCTCCTCGATGAACAGCTTGATGAAGAGCTTCTCGAGGCGGGCGTAGACGTTCCAGTCCAGCTGCCGCAGGTCGTCACCCAGGGTGTAGTCCCGGTAGTCGGCGAACTCGACCGACTGGCCGCGCTTGACGCTCCGCCGGCCGCCCTTGAGGCCGCCCCGGACCGGCTTCTTGACGAGCACGGCGAGTCGCTCCAGGCGCCGCAGGAATGCCTCGTCGAAGACGGTGGGGTCGACGTCGGACGGCAGGAACGCCGGGTGGCCGCCGGGCGAGCGGGACGTCCCGCCCTGCCCGGCGTCCCGGGGGGCCGCGGCGTCCGTGGTGGGGCGCTCCATGGCGCGGGGCCGCGTCGCGGCCTACTCGACGGCCGGCGGGGCGACGCTGTCGAGGATCGTGCGGACGATCGCGTCGGCGGTGATCCCCTCGGCCTCGCCCTCGAAGTTGAGGATGATCCGGTGCCGCAGCGAGGGCATGGCGATGGCCCGCAGGTCCTCCACCGAGACATTGAAGCGGCCGTCCAGGAGGGCGCGGACCTTCGCCCCGGCGACGAGGGCCTGGGCGCCGCGCGGCGAGCCACCGTAGCGGACGTACTCCCGCACGATCTCCGGGGCGCGCGGCTGGTCGGGGTGGGTTGCGGCCAGGAGCGCGACGGCGTACGCGGTCACGTGCGGCGCGATGGGTACCGCGCGCGCCAGGCGCTGCATCGCGAGGATGTCCGCGGCGCCGGCCGCCACCGACGCCGCTGGGCGGTCCGCGCCGGTCGTCCGCTCCAGGATGAGGGCCATGTCCGCCTCGGTCGGGAACGGGACGTGGACCTTGAACATGAAGCGGTCCAGCTGGGCCTCCGGCAGGGGATAGGTCCCCTCCATCTCCAGCGGGTTCTGGGTGGCCAGCACGAAGAACGGTTCGTCGAGGCGATAGCGCGTGCGGGCCACCGAGACCTGGTGCTCCTGCATCGCCTCCAGCAGGGCCGACTGCGTCTTCGGCGTGGCCCGGTTGATCTCGTCGGCGAGCACCAGGTTGGCGAAGATCGGTCCCTGCTGGAAGCGGAAGACGCGGCTCCCGCCCTCCTCGACGAGGATGTTGGTGCCGATGATGTCCGCCGGCATCAGGTCGGGCGTGAACTGGATCCGGTTGAAAGAGCAGGCCACGACGTCGGCGATGGTCCGCACCAGCAGCGTCTTGCCAAGGCCCGGCACGCCCTCCAGGAGCGAGTGGCCGCCGCCCAGCAGGCAGATCAACGTCTGCCGCACGAGGTCGGCCTGGCCGACGATCACCCGGCCGACCTCGGCCTCGACGCCGCGGGCGAGCTCGACGAAGCGGTCGGGATCCAGAGTCGGCGCCGCAGCGTCACCCGAGGCGGCCGTGGTGGCGGGAAGGGTGGGGGACTGGTCCATCACTTCGTCTCCTGGCCTGTGGGGTCGAGGGCGCTGAAGTAGTCGCGGACGAAGTCCTTGACCGCGAGCGGCACGTAGCTCCGGTCCAGGGTCGTCTGGGCGTAGCGGTAGAAGTCGGCGTAGACGTCCGAGTACGGGACGATCGCCGGGTTGCCGGTGCCGGTCCCGGTGCCGGAGCCGGGCTGGACCTGGCCGCCGTCGCCGCCGGTTCCCGCGACGTAGCTGGGGTCGCCGGGGCGGCCGACACGGTCGAACGGCGCGTAGACGGAGCTCTGGTCGCCGGGCTCGCCGGCCGGCCGGTTGGGGTTGACGGGGCCGCGGGCGGCGCCGGAGCCGATGCCGCTCCCCAGGTAGCGGGCGTTGGAGCCGCCGCCGCCGATCGAACCCTGCCCCTGGCCCTGCCCCTGGCCCTGGCCCTGGCCCTGCCCCTGCCCCTGGCCCTGGCCCTGCCCCTGGCCGGGGTTCCCCGAGCCGCCTGGCTGCCCCTGCCCCTGGCCGGGGTTCCCCGAGCCGCCTGGCTGCCCCTGCCCCTGGCCGGGGTTCCCCGAGCCGCCTGGATTGCCTGAGCTGCCTGGCTGTCCCTGTCCCTGCCCGGGATTGCCCGAGCTTCCCGGCTGCCCCTGGCCCGGCTGCCCCTGCTGGCCCTGCTGGCCCTGGTTGCCGGCCGTCTGCTGGCCGGGGCGTCCCGCATCGGCCAGCCGGCGCCGGGCATCCTGCAGCTGCGAGGCCGCGGTTCCCATGTCGCGGTTCGTCGCGACCTGGTTGCCCGCACCCTCCAGCGCATTGCCCAGCCGGCGCAGAGCATCGGCTGCCGCAGCACGATCGCCGCGGGCAAGCGCGCTCGTGGCATCCCGCAGGGCGGCGTCGGCACCGGATCCCGCCTGGGAGGCGGCACCCTGGAGTGCGGCCAGCGACTGCCCCAGCCGGCCCAGCTCCTCATCGGTCTTGTCCCCCAACTGGTCGGCGAGCCGGTCGAGGTCGGCCTTGGCCTCCTTGGGGTCGCCGCCGGGATTCGCCTTCGCGTCGCCGGTCGCGGAGCGTGAGAGCCCCCGGCTCAGCGCGGCGAGGGCGGCGGCACGCTCCTCGTTCGAGGGGTCCAGCTGCTCGCGGACAGAGGCCTCGACGCCGCCGAGGCGAGCGAGGTTCTTGTCGAGCTCGCCCGGGTTGTCACGCAGCGCCTTCGCCAGATCCCGCAGGTCATGGGCCAGCCGCGTCCTGGGGTCGTCGGGCGTGCGCCCCTTGCGCTCCAGCTGCTGGGCGAGCTGGTCGATCCGCTCCGCGGTCTGCGCGGCCTCCTCGCGGACGGCCCGGTTCTGGGCGATCTGCTGGTCCATCGCGTTCGGCACCAGGACGAGCGGGATCACGAGGAGCGCGGCGATGGCCGCCACGAGGGCTGGCCGCCGGGAGATGCGGGGACGGAACGTGCCCGGCGGTACGACCGCCAGCGCCGCGAGCGCGTCCTGTCGCTGGCGGGTCACGAACACCCCGTGGGCGGCGGTGTCGGGCCCGTCCGCGCCCGGGATCTCGGCTGCGAACGCCAGGGCGCTGCCCACTCGATCTGCGAGCCCAGCCTCGGCGTCGACGGCGAGCGCCGTCTCGCCGAGGGACGGGCGAGCCAGCGCCACGGCAGCCGCCAGGCCGGCGAGCGCGAGCGCCGGGATGAGCGCCGCGATGGTCGGAGCCATCTCCAGGGGCAGGAGCCGGGCCGCGGCCAGCAGTCCGACCTCCGCCACGAGGACGGCCGCGAGCGCCCACCAGGCCCTGCGCACGGCGCGCCGGAGCCAGAGCCGGTCGCGCTGCTGGCGCAGGCCTCGGCGAAGAACCCGCAGCTCCGCGTCGGCCGGGGCGGGGTCCGGCGGGGCGACGGGTCGATCGGGGCGTCGGGTCGACGTGGACCGGACGAACGGATTGGTCATCCCGGGGCCTCCGTGTGCGGGCGGCGGCGGAACATGGGCCAGCGGCGGGTCGGGCTCACGAGCTGGGCCGACACGAGCACGAGGACGACCGACGTGATCAGCCACGCAAGCGCCGCCCGCGGCCAGAAGCCGTCCCGCGTGGAGGAGGTCGCGAACGGGTCCTGGGCGGCGACGGTCGCGTCACCGACGACGGCCACGCCGCCTCCAGCGAGGCCGACGACGACCCCGCCGGCGGGCGGCGCGACGGCGCCCCCCAGGTTCACGATCGGCTCGACCTTCTCGATCCCCGGCGGGAGGACCCGGCCGTTCCCGTTGCCCGGGACCTTGCCCGTGACCTCGCCGATGATCTGGCAGGCGAAGGAGTAGGCGTTGACGTCCATGCCGCACACCACGTCCGCCGCGGCGACGACCGGGTTGAGCCAGAGGAGCGCCTCCGGGGGACGGTGATCGCCTGTCGCGGCCTGCTCGACCACCACGGAGCTGTCACTGCCCTTGACGTCCGACGAGAAGTCGCGGACCGGCTGCGCCGCCTGCTGGGAGCCCGTCATCTGGTTCCAGAAGAACCAGGTGAAGGCG
The DNA here is from genome assembly GCA_963810065.1 of uncultured Chloroflexia bacterium. Lineage (GTDB taxonomy): Bacteria > Chloroflexota > Limnocylindria > Limnocylindrales > CSP1-4 > CTSoil-043. Next base: position 1,315,663 of record CAWELX010000007.1, read on the forward strand.
GTTCCCACGGTCAGCACCAGCACCACGAGGTAGGTCAGGACCGTCGCGCTCTGCGTGCGGCGGGTGAGGCTCGACAGGAGGATCCCGACCGACCCGAAGCCGAGGGCGATGACGAAGAGCACCACGTACGCCCGGACGATGTCCTCCGGGCCCACTCCGCCGAACACGAACACCACCGCCGTGAGCGGGATCGACGCCAGGATCAGCACGAAGACGAAGGCCAGCGCCGAGGCAAGCTTCCCCAGCACGATTCCGAGGGTGCTGACCGGTGTCGCCACCAGGAGGTCCAGGGTCTGCTTCTCGCGCTCAAGGCTGATCGCGCCCGCGGTGGCCGCCGGGGCCAGGAACACGACGAGGAGGACCTGCAGGAAGAGGAGGACGGTAAAGACGGCCTGCCCGACGGACGCGGAGGCGTACGGGTTGCCGCCGCCGAACGCCGCCTGGGAGGCAGCCGACTGGGCCGCCAGCAGGTAGATCATCACGGTGAAGCCGGCCAGCAGGGCGAGGTACAGCGTCAGGCCGATGAACGCCCGGGGGCCGCGCATCCGGCCTCGCAGCTCCTTCGAGCCCACCGCCACCACGCCGGTTGCGACCTCCGCGAACCGCGAACGCATCACGCCACCTCCTCCGGAGCGACGCCGGTCACCTGCAGGAACAGCTCCTCGAGATCGCTGGCCGCACGGGCGAACGACACGACCCGGACCCCCGCCCCGATCGCGCCGGCGAGGAGGCCTGCCGCGGCCTCGTCGCCGCCCGTGAACCCGACCTCCACGAGCCCCTCGCCCACCACCTCGGCGGCCGCCACGGCCGGGTCGGCGGCAAGGTGGTCGCGTGCCGCGGCGACGGCGTCGGCGTCGCCCAGGACGTGGATGCGGAGAACGGCGCCGACCCGCAGCCGGGCCTCGATCTCGGCCATGCTGCCCTGGGCCAGGACGCGGCCGCCGTCGATGATCGCGAGCGAGGTGCACAGCTCCTCCAGCTCCGGGAGGATGTGGCTGCTGATGAGGATCGTCTTGCCGAGCGTCCGCAGCTCCCGGAGCAGCTCGCGCAGCTCGACGCGCGCACGCGGGTCGAGGCCCGACGCCGGCTCGTCGAGGACCAGGACGGCGGGATCGTGGACCAGGGCATGGGCGAGGCACAGGCGCTGCTGCATGCCCCGCGAGAGCGTGGCCACGTAGGCGTCGCGCTTGGAGCCCAGGTCGACGAGCTCCAGGAGGTCGGCGATCATGCGCCGCCGGCGGTCGGCCGACAGGCCGTGGCAGCGGCCGAAGAAGTCGAGGTACTCCCAGACCCGCATGTCGTCGTAGACGCCGAAGCTGTCCGGCATGTACCCGAGGACGCGCCGGACCTCCTCGGGGTTCCTGCGGATCGAGGCGCCGGCGATCTCGGCGTCGCCGGACGGTGGGCACCAGCAACGTCGCGAGGATCCGGAGCGTCGTCGTCTTGCCGGCGCCGTTGGGCCCGACGAGGCCATAGATCTCGCCGGCGGCGACGTCCAGGTCCAGGCCGCCGAGGGCCAGCGTGCCGTCGTAGCGCTTGACGAGCCCGCGGGCGGTCACGATGCCGGTCACCGCATCTCCCCCTCGAGCTGGACCACGAGCTGAAGGCTCAGCGCGTCCTGCCGTTCGTTCGTCAGGCGCAGGAGCACCGTCCCGGACGAGGGATCCACGAAACGGGAAGGCTCACGGAACTCGAGCGTCTGCCCCGAGGCTGCGCCGTCGACCGGGCGCCATGTGCCGGCCGAGCGGTCGAAGATCTCGATCCCGGGCAGGGTCGGGTCGCCCGGGACGGGCGCCGGAACGGGCTTGTCCGGCGCGGGCAGCGGCGCGGGCGTGACCTCGCCGGGGCCGGCGGTCGAATCCGGCGCCTCTGACGACGCAGGGGTTGGCGATGGCGCGGGTGCCTCGGTGGTCGGGACCCCCGGCTCGATCGGCTTGCCAGCCCCCGGGCCCAGCGGGCCGCTCTGGCCGAGGTTGACCCCCAGGGCCAGGCGCGTCGTCCGTAGGCGGCCCGCCACCGGGATGGGGCGGTAGGCGATGGTCACGCTCCCACCGCCGATGTTCAGGTTGAACGGATCCTTGTTGAAGAACTGGGCCTTCACCTCGACCAGCGACGACCGCATCAGGTCGGGCGTGAAGGTCACCCTGCCGGTCGCCGCGAGCGGCATCGGCAGGTAGTAGAGAGTCTCGCCCGCGGTGCGCGGCTGGCTCTGGGCAACCGAGACGGGGAAGATGCCGGGCTGGCCCCAGGCCAGGAGGACCGGGCCATCCGCCGGGAGCGTGCCGCTGGAGCCGAAGAACGGGTCGTACGTCAGGCCGTCCACCAGCTGGCGCCGGACCTGGTCCCGCAGGAAGTCGCCCGTGGGGTTGCCGTCCGGGCCCCACTGCTGCTGGCCGAAGATCCTCTCCGAGAGCTGGCGTCCGAGCTCGTCCGGGACGGCCCGCAGGTCGACCGTGGCAGTCGCCCCGGGGGCGATATCGGCCAGCACGAGCACCCCGGTCCCGAGGACCACGGCCGGCTTGAGGAGCGCCTGGGACGAGGCGTTGCGGATGGTTCCCACGACGCGGTCACCCTCGAGGCGCAGGTCGGCCTCGATGCGGGGAGTGGTCACCGGCGCCTCGGCGCGCACCGCCCGCAGGGTCCCGTACCCGACCGCGAGCTGGCGGATCATGGCGGGATCGCCCTGCAGGACGTCGAGGCCCTGCCCGCCCGACTGGTCGGAGCCCTCCCCGTTGTAGGGGGCCGCGAGCAGCGCCCCGCCCGGGATGCTGATGTCGTAGGAGCTGCGGTTCGGCGAGAAGACGCCCAGGTAGACGACGGCCTGCCCGGCGTCGGTGCCCGGCGCGGCCCGCACGACGGCTACCTGGTTGACGATGACGTCGGTGCCGCGGAGCGTGGCCCCGATGGCGAACGCGGCGACGGTGAAGCCCACGACCAGCAGGGGCATCGTCACCCAGGCCCACTCGCGGCGGTCGAGGCGGCGCAGGACCAGGTAGTTCACCGGCCCGATCAGGATGATGTAGCCGATCAGCAGGATCAGGAGGCCCTCGACTGGCGGCAGGGCGAGCGCGGGCAGCGTGCCGAGGACGGAGACGATCATCCCATCGTCGCCGATGAACAGCGGGGCTCGGGAGGTCCCGCGCGTCGGGACGACGGTCGCCCAGAGCACGTCGGCGGCAGTGCTCTCGGCGAGCCATGGCGTGGCCGGGTCGACGCCCAGGAGCGTCACGGCTCCCGACCCGAACAGCCGGTCCGCCGCGATCGTGCGGTCGCCACTGAGGGCGAGCGCGCGCCCGCCCGTGGCGAGCTCGCCGGCGAGGGCCGGCAGCATCTCCGCGCCACGGGGGAGCGTCCCGCCGAGCAATCCCTGGAGCGCGGCGGGCTCGACATCGATGGTCGCCGTCGGCCGGTAGGGGAGGAGCTCGTCGGGGAACCCGGCGAGCAAGCCCAGCCCGCCCGTCCCGCCGACGATGGTGAGCCGGCCGCCGCCCGCAAGCCACGTGCGCAGTGCCGCCGCCTGCTCGGCCGAGAGCCGGCCTGCGTCCACGTCCTGCCACACGAGGCGGTCGAGCGCAGACCACGCCTCAGGACGGTCGGGCAGGTCGGCTGGTGTCAGCTGGACGACCGCGGGCTGAGGCCCCGACGGGTCGCGGAGGCGGCTCAGCGCCGCCACGAGCGGACCCGCCCGCTCGGCGACGACCCCGACCACGAGCTGCCCGGTGTCGTGGAGCGCGAAGGCGATCGTTCGCTTCGTGACGACCTTCTCGTCGGCAACCAGGGCCACCTCGAGCGTGCCGCCGAAAGCGGGCGACTGGGCGTGGAGGGTGTAGGCCTTGCGGGACGTCGTGGGAAGGTCCACCGCGACCGCGAAGCGCGTCCGGCCCTGGGTGCCTCCGACGATGCGCAGCTCGCCCGTGAACGCCGGCCCGTCGTTGGCGAGGTCTACCCGGACGGCCATCCACGAGCCGGTGCGCGCATGCCCCTGCACGAGCGCCCGGGCGTCCATCGTCATGCCCGCGGGGGTGGCCGGCGTGGGGAAGGGGCTCGCCGCCCGGGCGACCCACGGAGCGGCACCCAGGACCAGCAGCACGGCCGCGAATGGTCCGGCGATGCGCAGGACACGGGAGCTCCGAGCGTGACGCACGACGGCCTCTCTCGATCCGCCCCGCGGGCGGTCTGCGCTCCAGACGCCCGAGCGACCCGAAAAGTTGCGTCCCGTGACGGGTTCGCGGGCGCATCGCGGTACACTCTGCACCGCCCCGCCGCGCACCGCGCGGCGCCGGCTCCCCGGACTCCGTCCTGGTGCCCCTGGAGGTCGCGTGCCCGAGATCCGCGCGTTTCGCGCGCTGCGCTACGACGCCGAAGCGGTTCCCGACCTCGCGCGCGTCGTGGCGCCGCCGTACGACGTGATCTCGGCCGGCCGGCGCGCCGAGCTTGCTTCGCGTGATCCTCGGAATGTCGTGGCGATCGATCTGCCGGTGGATGCAGGCGCCGCCGACCCCGACGAGAAGTACCGCCAGGCGGCCCGCACCTTCGCGTCCTGGCGCTCCGACGGGACCCTGCGCAAGGATCGTCAGCCGTCCCTGTACGTGTACGAGCAGGTCTACACGGTCCCGGGCACGGCCGAGCGGCGCGTCCAGCGGGGCTTCTACGGCCGCCTGCGCCTCGAGACCCTTGGCCCGGGTGGCGGAGTCCTGCCCCACGAGCGGACGCTGGCGGCGCCGAAGGAGGACCGCTACAAGCTGATGCGGGCCACCGGCGCCAATTTCTCCGGCGTCATGGTCCTGTACGCGGACCCGTCCGGGGCCGCAGGCCGCCTCCTGGTCGAAGCGACCGAGGCGCCGCCGGTTGCCGACGCGACCGACGACGACGGCGTGCGGCATCGCCTGTGGATGGTTCCCGAGGATGGTCCGTCCGCACCGCTGGTGGCCGGGCTCCGGGATGTCGCCGGGAGTGACCCGCTAACGATCGCCGACGGCCACCACCGGTACGAGACAGCCCTGCGCTATCGCGATGAACGCCGCATGACGCGCGGCGAGGAAGATCCCGCGTTCGACTACGCGCTGACCCTCTTCATGTCGAGCTCGGAGCCACTCCTCGTGCTCCCGACGCATCGGGTGGCGCGGGTCGTGAGCACGGCCGACGGGCTGGTAGCGGCGGCAGCCGGGTCCGGACTCTTCGACGTCGCGCCGGCCGAGAGGGCATCCCTCGCCTCCTCGTTCGGCCCCGGGGCCACGGCCACGGCGGGCGGCAGGATCGGGCTCTGGACGCGCGCCGGTGGAGCCGTCCTGACGGCCCGTCGGGACGCGTTCGCGCCGCTGCTCCCCGCCGGTGGGGAGGCTCTGCGACGCCTCGACGTCACGCTCCTGGCCGCCACCCTGGAGCGCCTCTGCGGCATCGACCGCGCAGCCACGAGCACGGGTGGCCGGGTGGCGTACACGAAGGACGCGGGCGAGGCGATGACCTGGGTCGACGAGCGGACCGAGGCCGCCGACGCGGCCTTCCTCCTCGAGGGGACGCCCGTCGAGGAGATCGCGGCAGTCGCGCATGACGGTGACGTCATGCCCCAGAAGAGCACCTACTTCTACCCGAAGCCGGTCACCGGCTTCGTCCTCAACCCTCTCGAGTGGTGAGATGAACGACGACCCGCTGGACCGCGCCTGGCCGCGGCCGCCGATGCAGGCGACGGGCCCCGGGCAACCCGGGAGACCGGTTCGCAAGGATGAGCTGGAGCTCGACGAGCGCGGGCTCTACGTCGAGAGCTGGCTCCCGGAACGCCGGTCGCGACGACGGCCGCTGTTCTACGTTCACGGCGAGCTCGCCGGCTCGTGGCTCTGGGAGCGCTGGCTCAGGTACTTCGCAGGTCGCGGCTGGGAGGGTCACGCCCTCAACCTCGCAAATCACTACTGGAGCCGAACCGCGGACCCGCAGACGCTCACCTTCGAGACCTACCTGGACGACGTCGTCGCCGGGCTCCTGAGGGTGGGTCCCAACCCGGTCGCCGTCGGGCATGGGATGGGCGCCCTGCTGGTGCTCAAGGCCGTCGCCGAGCGAGTGCGCGTCGCCGGCATGGTCCTCCTCGATGCGCCGGCGCCCGCCGCCATCCGGCCGCCCGAGAAGCCGCACGTCGCCCGCGACGTGCCCCTGGTGTACGGGCGGGCGCTGATCGGCTGGGGGACGCTCCCGGAGAAGCTGCAGCGCGAGAACCGCGATCTCACGATGGACGACGTCCTGCGGATCCAGCACCTCCTGGGCCAGAAGCCCCACGAGTCCGGGCGGGCGCGGGCGTCGATGCTCGCAGGCGTCCCGGTCCGGCCGGAGCTGCTGGAAGGGGTGCCGATGCTGGTGATCGGCTCCGGCGTGGATGGTGCCCCGGCCGCGCTGACGGCAGAGCGTCTGGCCACCTGGCTCGGCGCGGAGCACGAGCAATTCGGGGCGGCATCACACTACGGGCTGGTGCTCGCGGAGGAGGGCCATCGGCAGGTTGCCGATCGGGTTCGCGTGTTCCTGGAGGCGCACCGCCTGTAACGCCCGCTGGGAACCGACGCTGCGACTCGCTGCGCCTGCGGGCCGCGTGTCGCCGCTCCCTCGTGGCCGGTCCCTCGTCGCCGCTCCCGAAGGGCGGGGGCGGGCCGGCCCGCAGCACGGACGTTGGCGTGCGAACGACCCCCGGTCGGCTTGCCTGTCGCATGTCGCCGGCCTCTGGTATCCTCCGCCACGGTGGAGGGTCCCGGCCAGCCGACCACGTGCCGCATTCGTCTAGAGGCCCAGGACGCCGCCCTCTCAAGGCGGAGATCACCGGTTCGAATCCGGTATGCGGTACCACTCGAACTCCTCGACGCCCCCGGTCCGCGCCCCGGGGGCGTTCTCTTTTCCAGGTGCCGGCCGGCATGGCGGCGACGGGGCGCGACCTCGCTCGCCAGGTGACGGGAGGACCGATGCGACCCCAGGCGGCGCGACGGCTGGTGATCCTCACCGAGGGCCAGTTCGGGCCTCATTCGGGCAAGACCGCGTTCGGGGTCATCCGGTACGGGCGCGACGAGGTGATCGCCGTCCTGGACTCGACGCTCGCCGGCAGGAACGTCGCGGAGTGGATCCCCGGCCGGGAGGTCCCGATCGTCGGCACCCTGGCAGAGGCCCTGGAGGTCCCCGGCCGCTCCCGCCCGGACACGCTCCTCATCGGGATCGCGCCCACCGGCGGCCGCCTTCCGGACGAGTGGCGGCGGATTCTCCATGCAGCCGTCGACGCCGGCCTGGAGATCCACTCGGGGCTCCACACGTTCCTCGGGGACGACCCGGAGCTGTCCGCGGCTGCCGCGATCGCCGGTGTCCACATCATCGACTTCCGGCGCCCGCCGGAACGCTTCGAGACCGCCGTCGGGCGACGCCACCTCCCCGGCAAGCGCGTGATCCTGACGGTCGGCACCGACTGCGCGATCGGCAAGATGTCCGTCGCGCTGGAGCTCCGCAACGCCGGCCGCGCCGCCGGGGACTCGGTCGCGTTCGTGCCCACCGGGCAGACGGGGATGATGATCGACGGCTGGGGCGTCTCGGTCGACCGCGTCATCAGCGACTTCCTCAATGGCACCGTCGAGTGGCTGGTCGAGGAGGGGGAGCGCCTCGGGGACTGGGTCATCGTCGAGGGGCAGGGGAGCCTGGACCACCCCGCCTACAGCGCCGTGACGCTCGGCCTGATCCACGGGGCCACACCCCACGCGATGATCCTCGTCCACCGCATTGGCCTGGCCGCGCACGACTTCGACCACCTGCCCGACCGCGCGTTCCCGATCGCGCCGCTGCGCCCATTCATCGACCTGCACGAGCGGATCGCGGGCCTCGTGGCTCCTTCGCGGGTCGTCGGGGTGGCCGTGAACACCTCCGCGTGCGCCGACGACGACGAGGCGCGCCGCATCGTCGATGGGGTCGCCGTGGAGACCGGCCTTCCGGCGGCGGACCCGGTCCGCTTCGGGGCGGACGCGTTCTGGACGACGATCAGGGACGCCGTGGATGCACTGCCCTGGACAGGAGGCGCTCGATGAAGCCCGGCTGGGACCTTCAGACCCGGATCATGCGGATCCCGTATCGCGAGCCGTTCCGCATCGCCCGCTCGCAGCACGGCGGGGCGGTCATGTCGACGGTCATCGTCGAGCTCCGCTCGGAGCGCCTCCCTGGGCTCGTCGGGCTTGGCGAGGGCTGCCCCGACGGCTACTACGGCGAGACGGTCGAGACGGTCCCGGTGGTGATGGACCTGCTCCTGGAGTCGATCGATGCCGGCGACCTGGACACGTCGAGCGTCGAGGCAGCAGCCGCCTCGCTCGAGGCGATCGGCTCCGCGTTCGACGCGGCCATCCGGGGCCACGGGGCGGCCAGGTGCGCCCTCGACGTCGCCCTCCACGACCTTGCCGGCAAGGCCACGGGGACGCCCATCTACCGTCTGCTCGGCCTGTCCGCCGAGATCCCCCCGACCGACTTCACGCTGGGGATCGACGAGCCCGCGGTCGTCGCCGAGCGGGCCCGTCGCGCGGCCCGCTTCCCGGCCCTCAAGATCAAGGTGGGCGGCCCGTCCGACCTCGCCACGCTGAAGGCGGTCCGGGCCGTGTACGGCGGCGCCCTGCGCGTCGACGCCAACACGAGCTGGACCCCGGACATGGCAGCCTCGCTCATCCCCGAGCTCGTCGACCTCGGCGTGGAGCTCATCGAGCAGCCGTTCCCGCCGCGGCGCTACGACTGGCTGATGGACCTCCAGGCGGCCTCGCAGCTGCCGATCGTGGCGGACGAGAGCGCCGTCACGCTCGAGGATCTCGACGCCCTCGTCGGCATCGTCGACGGCGTCAACGTGAAGCTGGCCAAGTGCGGCGGCCCCGGGCCGGCGTCGCGGATGCTCGCCCGCGCCCGGGAGCTCGGCTTCCGGACGTTCCTGGGATGCATGGAGGAGACGAGCGTGGGGATCGCCGCCTCGGCGGCCGTCGCGTCGCTCGCCGACTGGGTCGACCTGGATGGTTGCCTCCTCCTGGCAGACGACCCCTTCGAGGGGCTCGTGCTGGGCGACGACTGCCGCTGGCAGCTTCGCGACGTGCCCGGTCATGGCGTCACGGCCCGGGCGTAGCCTGGCCGGGCGACCTCCGCGGGGTCGATCTGACGTCCGGGGGGTCGATCCGACGCCCGCGGGGCGTGGCCCGCCGTCGGCCGCAGGGCCTGGCCCGCCGTCGGCCGCAGGGCCTGGCCCGCCGTCGGCCGCAGGGCTGTCAAGGGCCGGTCGCCGCCACCTGTCCACCAATGTGGCGCGCCGAGGAGGGGCCGTCCACCGAACACCTGTTCCTGTGGACAAGTCGGTGGGCAGGTTGGTGGAGAAGGGCCTTCCGCCCGACCCGTTGCGGCGGCTAGGATGCGGAGGTCGCCGGCGCTGTGGGAGAGCAGCGTGCGGTAGCCCGGGGCATCGAGATCGCGCCCCGGCACTGCGGTCGGACCGCCCGAACCCGCGGGGACCGCAGGCCCCAGGTCCCGGATCGGTTCGTGCTGCGCGCTGCGCAGGGAGGAGAGGTCGTCGATGGATTCGCGCGCCCCAGCGCTCGATGGAGCGGACCCCGAGGCGGTGGAGTTCGTCCGGTTCTGCCGGGCCCGCCGTCGCGTCGGGTGGCCGGAGCTCTACGACGAGATGTGGGCGGTCGCGAGCCGTCGTCTGTTCCGCGGGTACAGCCTGGCCGAGCTCGAGGACCGGGGGATCGGGTTCAGCCTGTTCGGGACGCGTGATCTCGCGGCCCTGGCCGCGGGGGTGATCGACGAGGAGCGCGCGGCCGGTGGGCCGGAGTCCGGTGGCCGCGGCCGATCGCGACCGGCCGCGCCGCCCGTGGCGCCCGTTGCGCCTGGGCCGCCCGTGGCGCCGATGCCGGCCGCGGCCCCCGTCAGCTGAAAGGGCCGACCCGGGCCCCCGTCCATCGAGGAGGCCGGCGGGGCTACGCCCGGATCTGACGGCGCGCCATCTCGCCCTCCACCTGGCGCTCTGCCTCCACGTACGTGTCGATCTGTTCGCGGAGCTGGTTCGCCTGGGGCGTGTAGAGGTGGACCTGCTGCTGGAGGATGTAGCTGAGCCGGCGGCTCGTCATCCGCACGTGGTCCAGGTTCTTCATGAGGACCAGGGGATCCATCGCGGCGAGGTCGTCCGGGTGGTACATCTGCTTCATGGCGTCTGAGTGTAGCGGAGGCCGCGGCCGAGGGAGGGTCGGCCGGCACGAGGGAGGGTCGGCCGACTCGCCGCGGGCGGGCCAGCAGCGGGGCCGCGGAGGGGTGGTGCCAGGTCGCGCCTGCCGATCGGCCCAGCCATCCGGTACCGCGGGATCTCGACGGCCTGGTGGCGCCTGGCTACGCTGGGCCGATCGTCGGCGTCCGCCGGCGGCTGACTCACCCGGCTCAAGCCCGAGGGACTTCCATGCGAACCCAGGTGGCGACGGCGTTGCTCGTGGCCGGGATGGCGACCACGCTGTGCGCCCTGCCCGCCGGCGCATCCTCCACTTCCATGCGAACCGTGGCCCAGCCCGCGCCGGAGGCCGTTTCGGGGGCGGTCAGGATCAACGACGGCGCCGCCGCGACGCGGAGCGCCACGATCACGCTGGCAATCGCGGCGCCGACGGGCTCCGCCTCGCTCCTCCGCGTGTCGAACGACGGTGGAACGACCTGGGTCCCGCGCACCTATGGCACCTCGTTCACCTGGTCGCTCGTCGACGAGGCGGCGGGCGGCGTGGACGAGGATGGCGCGAAGACGGTCACGGTCGAGGCTGGAGATGGCGCCGGCCCGTGGACGAGCCTCGGCAGCGACGGGATCGTGCTCGACCGCGCGGGGCCGGTCGTGACGTGGGTGGACCTCGGCATGATCTCCGGGTGGCGCGGGTACGTTGACGCTTCCGTGACCGATGCCGGCGTAGGGGTCCTCCGAACGGAGATCTCGCTCGACGGAACGCACTGGCGCTCGCTCAAGCCGTCGCCGTTCACGTTCTACGCTCCGAACTACCTCGATTATCGCGAGGGAACGATCGGCGGCTCCTGGGACGTCGGGCCGCGCTCGGTCTACGTGCGCGGCGTCGACGACCTCGGGAACGTTGGGCAGCCGTTCGTCGCGGACGGCCTCGCGCGCGACGAGCGAAGCAGCGACGACATGCCGGCGGTGTTCGAGCTCCCCCTGCCGGCCGTGGCAGGCCAGCCGTTCACCGTCAAGCCGGTGTTCGATGCCGGCTACCGGGTCGCCGCGGGCCAGTATTGCCACTGGGGACTGAAGGCCGGCTCCATGGACGTCCGCCTGGAGGCGGGCTACGACGAGACGCTCGTATCGGTCCAGTTCTGGGTGCCGCCCAGGAACGGCGTCTGCGAGCCGTGGACATTCACGCTCCCCTACACGCCCCCGCTCGAGTACACGTGGTCCCTGGGGATCTCCGGTCCAGCCAATGGCAGCGCGCCCACCTACGTTTCGGAAACTGTGGCCGGCTCGTTCCGCGCCGCGCCCGGCTCGACGAGTCGGGCGATCACGTACTCGAGCCTCCCGCTGTACTACATGCTCCCGGATCGCGACCTCGTCGACGCGGACGGGACCGTCACCTACCGCCTTCGGACGGCGGGAGGGGCACCGTACCGGGACGGGCTCTGGTACTGCCATCCCGCGGTCCTCCCGCCCCACGTCGACCCCTGGATCCCGCAGGAGCAGCATGGCGGGTGGTCATTCCGTTGCCGGGTGAACATCACGGGCCCGTGGGTCGCGGAGTGGTACAGCGAATTCGGGTGGTCGCCGGTGGCTCGTCACGTACGACCCGATCGGCGATCGGCGCGCACCCACCGTGGCCGCGCCGATCGTCCGCGTCGGACCGACCGCGTCCCCGAGCGCCACGTACCCGCCGGTGTCGATCTCGTGGAGCGGCCGCGATGTCGGGACCGGCATCTCCCGATACTCGTTCCAGCGGAGCACGAACGGGGGGGCCTACGTGGGCGTGGGACTGGCCAGCGCCCGGTCCACGTCGATCGAACTGCGTCTGCACGCCGGGGACACGTACCGGTTCCGCGTCCGGGCCCGTGACCGGGCCGGCAACTGGAGCGCCTGGGCGTACAGCGCGCCGGCAAAGGCGGCGCTGTACGAGGAGACGTCGAGCGCGATCTCGTGGTCCGGCGGTTGGACGCGGGTCAGCTCGCCCGGGGCGTCGGGCGGGGCGGTCCGCTTCGCCGCGACCGCCGGCCGGACGGCCACGTTCCGGTTCAGCGGGAGGGCTGTCGGCTGGTTCGCCCGCCGCGGGCCGGGCCAGGGCTTCGCCCAGGTCCGCGTCGACGGTGCCCTCGTCGCCACGGTCAACCTCGAGGCAGCGGCAACCCAGCCGTCCCGCGCCGTCTGGCGACGCTCGTGGAGTTCCCTCACGGGGCATGTCGTGCAGATCCGCGTCCTTGGGACGACCGGGCGCGAACGAGTCGAGGTCGACGCCTTCGAGGTCCTGCGCTGATCGGTCAGCGGCGGGGCGGCCAGCTCCAGTCCACGGGGACGGCAGCGCCGGCGACCGCGCGCCGCCGGCCGGTCTCCGACGTGGCGAGGACCAGGATCCGGTCCACCTTCGTGGCCTGGCCCGCCTCGTCGCCCCACAGCCTGGTCATCTTTCGGGGCGCGGCGATCTCGTCGCGGGCGATGCCCGCCAGCAGGTAGCCTTCCGGGCGCGCGGCCCCCTCCCAGGCCTCGTCGGCAAGGCCGATCGCGAGGCCGTCAGCCGCGGCCCGTCCGCGCTCCGCCTCGACGTCGCCGAGGACCAGGGCGACGACGGCGTCCTCGGCCAGCACGGGCCGCAGCCCCGCGAGGACCTCGCGCAGGAAGACGACGTACGGCTCGCGACGATGCGCGTCGTCGAGGGTCGCGTCGATCTCCGTGGCCGAGAAGCCGAGGAACCACGTTCGAAGCCAGTTGTAGTAGCCGTACTTGAGGACGCGAAGGTAGGGCGGGGAGGTGAGGACGAGGCGGGCGCGGTCGGGCAGGGATCGCACGCGCAGGGCCTCGCCGGCCCGCAGCCCGGCGTCGCGCGCATCGCCGAGGAGGGCGATGCCGGGCGCGGCCGGCCGGCCGTCGCGGGCCAGGCGACCCAGCTTCGCCCCCAGGAGCGCGAACAGGTCGCGCTCGGGCGAGGCGAACGCCGTGCGCGCCGCGAAGTCGCGGACGTACCGCGGCGCCATGCTGAACGTGTTCGGCATCACCTCGGAGAGGTAGCCCGGTCGCTTGCCGTGGAGGATGCCCGCCAGGGCGGCGGCGAGGAACCGGTCGGCCGGCTCGTCCAGCCGGAGCCGGCTGCGCACGAAGAGGAGCTGGCCCAGGGTTCGCGGGTGGAAGGCCAGGGCGACCTCGGCGGGGACGAGCTCCGTCCCCGAGCCGGGCCCAACCGCCGAGCCCGCCGCCGGGATGGCGTCCGGGGCGCCGTCGGCCACGCGGGCCGCGAGCTCCAGCCAGGCCGGCGCGTCGAAGGACCAGTCGATGCGCAGGGCCGCCAGACGCGCCTCGAGCTCCCGGCCGGTCGGCGGAGCCACCTTCGCGGCGGTCAGCACGTGGGCGAACGGGTTGAGGTCGTTGCCCACCCCGATCCGGCCCTCCGCGCAGGCCTGCAGCGGGGTCGTCCCGCGCCCCGAGAACGGGTCCAGGACGACGTCGCCGGGCCGCGTGTAGCGAGCGATGAACGCGTGGGCGAGGGCGGCGGGGAAGCTCGCAAGGTACGAGCACATCGGGTGGTAGGCGTGGCCCCACAGGCGCGGCTGGGCCTTCCAGTCGGGCTCGATCGCGAGCGCGTGCAGGGGCGCGAACGGGAGGGGCAGCTGGCCCGGGACGGGGCGGATGTGGCGGGCCGCTCCGCGGTCGGGGCGGGGCTCCCGCGGGGCGCGGGCTCGAGCCGCTGACCGGCCGGCCGGCCGGTCAGCCGACGGGCGTACCCATGCGCCCGCCGGCAGAGAGGCGCCCACCACTGGACACGCGACCTCCGGCAGGGGTGCACCCTCCGACAGCGACGTCATCGCGAGGGTGTCCTGGCGCACAAGCGTCGGGACTCGATCGGCCATGCGGCAGGTCTCCATCCGTGCTCCGCGAGGCTCCCGGGTCGCGCGGGCGCGGAGCATAGCACCGGGCATGCGCCCGACGAAGCACGCGCGACGCAGCGCGCGCGACGAGCACGCGCGACGCAGCACGCCCCCGGTCGGCGACATCCGGGATGGCAATGGCCGCGTCGGCGACGGTATAGTTGGGCTGCCTTCGGTACGGGCTGTTCCCGAGGACCAAACGAGCAGCCGCGAACCACACGGGACCTCCCTCATGAAACTCGAGGAGCGTTCTTCGTCGCGCGAGCTGGTCGAGCTGGAGGACCAGTACGGCGCGCACAACTACCGCCCGCTGGACGTCGTGCTGAGCCGGGGCCAGGGCGTCTGGGTGTGGGACGTGGAGGGCAACCAGTACCTGGATTGCCTGAGCGCCTACAGCGCCGTCAACCAGGGGCACGCGCACCCGCGGATCCTGCGGGCCCTGGTGGAGCAGGCGGGCAGGCTGCCGCTCACCAGCCGCGCCTTCCGCAACGACCAGCTGGGCCCCTACTACCGCGAGCTCTGCGCGCTGACCGGCTTCGAGATGGTCCTCCCGATGAACACCGGTGCCGAGGCCGTCGAGACGGCGCTCAAGGCCGCCCGCAAGTGGGCCACCGACGTGAAGGGCGTGCCCGACGGCAAGGCCGAGATCATCGCCTGCGACGGAAACTTCGCCGGCCGGACGATCTCGATCATCAGCTTCAGCTCCGAGCCCCTCTACCGCGCCGGCTTCGGCCCCCTCACCCCCGGGTTCGTGATGGTGCCGTACGGCGATGCCGCTGCCCTGGATGCCGCGATCACCCCGAACACGGCCGCGTTCATCGTCGAGCCCATCCAGGGCGAGGGCGGCGTGATCATCCCGCCCGAGGGCTACCTGCGACGGGTGCGCGAGCTGTGCACCAGGCACAACGTCCTGCTGATCGCGGATGAGATCCAGACCGGGCTGGGACGGACCGGCCGGCTCTTCGGGTGCGACCACGAGGACGTCCGCCCCGACATCGTGACGATCGGCAAGGCGCTGTCCGGCGGCTTCTACCCGGTCTCCGCCGTGCTCTCGAGCGCGGAGGTGCTGGGTGTCTTCGGGCCGGGCACCCACGGCAGCACCTTCGGCGGCAATCCCCTGGCATGCGCCGTCGCCCGCGAGGCGCTGCGCGTCCTGGTGGATGAGGACCTGGTCCGCAACGCCGCCACGATGGGCGCCTACTTCATGGCGCGCCTGGCCGAGATCGAGAGCCCGCACGTCCGCGAGCTGCGCGGCCGAGGGCTGCTGATCGGCATGGAGCTCCACCCGGAGGCCGGCGGGGCGCGCCGCTTCTGCGAGGCGCTGCAGAACGCCGGGATCCTCGCCAAGGAGACGCACGTCAACACGATCCGCTTCGCCCCGCCGCTGGTCATCACGCAGGACGAGATCGACTGGGCGATCGAGCGCATCGGGCCCGTGCTGGCGATGGCCTAGATCCAGAGGCGCCGGCGCGCAGGTTGCCGGCCGCACCGCCGCCGAGCGCGTCGGAGCGAGGCGTGCGATCGTGTGCCCGCGCCCCCGTAGCTCAGGGGATAGAGCGAGGGACTTCTAATCCCGAGGTCGCAGGTTCGAATCCTGCCGGGGGCGCCAGCCGAGCGCAGGCGCGACCCGGTCAGAACCGGTCGCCGAACGCGATCCGGTCCGCGGTCGCAAGCGCGCGATCGGGTGCGATCGACGCCCTGAAGACCTGCCGGGGCACTTGGAGACCCCGGACCTGACGTCGGCGTCGATCCTGCCACTGGGGCCGGACAGTACCCCATTGGGCGCGTCCTCGCCATGACGCCCCTTCCTGATGGTCCCGAACGATCGAATCAACGTGACGGACACGAAACAGGCGCAGGCCGAGGAGCGGTGAGCTCGCCGAGGCCCCGATGGAGTTCGCTTGGGTGCTCCCTTCCTCGGGACCTGGGACGCGCACCGCGCGTCCATGGGGCCGTCGCCGCCTCTCGTGCAACAGGGAAGGCTGACGCTGCGTCTCACCGACGACGGGGAAGCTCTCACACTGCAGGGGGCAGGAATGCGCGCGAAGCGGGTGCCATCTCAGCACCGCTCAACTGCTCGCCCACGGGTGACGGCCGGCGGTCACGCCGGGGAGATGATCGACTGGTACGGCCTCCAGGTTACCGGCGGCGGTGGACCGTCAGGTGCTGAGGGGGTGGGCCTGTTCGCCGTAGTCCTGGCGTTCCGGGCCGCTCCCTACCTCGCATGGCGCGCCGCGCGTCGGCTCGCGGGTCGCCACTCATCCGGAGCGTGACGTGACCACCCGTGGTACGCCGTGTCCTGCTGGTCCATCTCCTCGTGGCTCTGATGGAGACGTACCACCAGGGCGGGGCACGATGATCCGTGTGTATCGCGGCGCCCGGCGAGCCGACGCGGTTGCTGCCTTCCAGCGTGAGGCGGAGGAGCTCGCGAGGCTGGGCTACTTCCCGGTGAGTCAGCGTTGGTCGCAGGGTGCGTGGGGCAGCGGCGCGCGCCTGATCGCCCTGCTTCTCATGCTGCTCGTGCACTCGGTGGGTACGCTCACTGTCACCTACTCGCTCCGCGAGGCGGACCCCGCGTAGCCCACACGAGGGCAGCCTGACCCGGCACGTCGCAGCCGGAACGCACACGGGCACGAGCCAGGTCAACGATGGAACGGCAGAAGCGAAGCGGACTGGCGTCACTGCTCGCCGGCCTCCTCGCCGGCTTCGACCACGCCGCGCTCCGGACGACGCCGCCCGCCGAGGACGGAGACGTGATCGTGATCCGCCTGCCCGGGCCGGCCAACGAGCGAGAAGGCGCCGCCTTGGGGATCCTGCCCACCGGACTACGCATCCCGTCCGGCGACCCTCCGAAACGCAGGTCGCTTGTCGTCCCCCCATTGCCGGCCCAGGCCTCCGCACCACTGAGTCGCGCGGTCTTCGCGCAGGTGCCTCAGGCTGCCGTGGCTTCACGAACCTGGGCGGCGTCGGTCAGTACGGGCAGGTCCTCCGGCCCCCACTCGCGCGGCCGGTCGTCGACCCGGCGCAGGACCAGGAAGGCAATGACGACCCACAGCAGGAGAAACACTACGGCGGCGGGCTGACCCCAGCCGAGCCGATCCACGATGACGCCCCACATGAACGGGCCGATGATTGCCGCGAAGCGGCCGACCATCGAGTACAGCCCGAAGAACTGGCCGTAATAGCGGGGTGGGGCGATGCGCGCCATGAGCGGACGGTCTGCGGACCAGAGGCCTGCCAGCGCGACACCAACCATGATCGAGATGACGTAGATCAGTGCCGACGGGAGGTGCAGGACTGGGATCGCCGCGGCGGCAGCAAAGACTCCCATCCACAGCACCAGCACGATGTCGAGCGTCCGCTTCGGGCCGAACCGATCGGCGACGGGGCCCCAGGCGAGGCCCGCCGGGATCGCGGCCACGATGCTCACGGCGGCGACTGCCAGGGACGCGACGCCGCGCAGCCCCAGCGAGCCTTCCGCGTACAGGACGGCCATCAGGATGAGCGTGTTCGCGGCATCCGCGTAGAACATCCGACCCAGGAGGAACCGTCCAAGGCCTCGGTATCGTCGCGAGCGCCTGGCCGTGGTGGCGAGCTGGGCGAACGCCTGCGGAGCGATGCGCCAGGAGAGAGGCTTGGCGACCCTCGGGCGCTCGCGCACGAACAGGAATGCCGGGATCGCGAAGACGAGGAACATGACCGCGATCGCCCGGAAGACCGTCGAGTAATCCTCCAGGGTTGGCTGGTCCGTGCGGGCGAGGATGAGCGATCCCACACCGAACGCCAGCAAGGATCCGACGTACCCGACGCCGACGCCGACGCCACCCACGCGGCCGCGGTTCTCCTCGGTGCTGACCTCCGGCAGGAGCGAGTCGTAGAAGATCAGCCCCGCCTGGAAACACACCGTGGCGAACACGAAGAGCGTGAAGACGATCGGGATCGCCGACTGCCCGAGCACGAATGTCGCGCCCACGCAGAGGACCGTGCTGACGACCAGAAACGGGAGGCGACGCGCTGCCTGGTCCGACAGGGCGCCAAGGACGGGCGCCGAGACGAAGACCAGTGCAGCGGCGAGCGCATCGAGGGTGCCGAGGGTCCCGTCCGCCGCCTCGCCGTAACCCAGCACGTCCTTGACCAGCTTCGGGAAGTACAACGTGAGCACGCCGAGGCTGAAGGCCGTGTTGGCCAGGTCGTAGAGGATCCAGCTCCCGACGCTGCGGCCGCCGATCCGCCGTGAAGGAGGTGTGGCAACCGCTCCGATGGGCGTCTCCGCGAGTGGCAGCTGGGTGCTCACGCTCGCCAACTCCTCCCAGCTTCGCCGCTCAGCCCCGGTACCCGGAGACGGATGTCACGGACGTGCCGTCGCTCAGTGTCACCCGGGTCTCCACGTCCCCGTTCGTCGCCGTGCACGTCGTCGTGCAGCGCACCGTGATCGACACCACCGTCTGGCCTCCGCGCGCGGCGTCGGCCGCTGCCGAACGCGCGAAGTCCTGGCACCACGATTGCGGGACGTCCCGACACAGCGGCGTCACCGTGAGCGGCGGCTCCGTGGCGCTCGGCGCCCCCGGCGTGGTGCCGAGCGGCACCGCATAGCCGAAGCTACCCTCGCGACCGCTCCCGTCACCGAATACGACCGTCAGCTTGCCCTCGCCACCGTCGGCGGTGCAGGTCCCGGAGGTGCAAACGAGCCGGTAGGCGGCGACGCCGCCGCGGGTCGTACCCTCCCGATCGAGCTCCGCGACCTGACGCTGGCAGACCTCCGCCGGGAAGCCGATGCAGGCCCTCGTGCCGGGCACCAGGGATGGCGCGCAGCCTGCCAGGACCAGGATCGCTGCCACGCTGAGGGCCATCGCCGCGACTGCAGTCACCGGGACGGCCATCGTCGCGATCGGACGGGACGCGTTCGTTCGCGTGGACATCGCTGACTCCTTCCAGGTCAGCCGTCGGGCGGCAGCTCGAGCCACCCCTCGCGCAGGGCGCGCGTGGCCAGCTCCGTCCGCGACGCCACCCCGAACCGCTCGTAGAGCCGGTGGAGGTGGGTCTCGACGGTCTTCGAGCCGATCCCCAGGGCAGCGCCGATCTCGTCATTGGAGCGCCCCTCGATCACGAGGCGCACGACATCCATCTCGCGGGCCGTCGGGCGGCGATCCGCGCCGGCGCCAGGCCGGACGGAGAACGACATGCCGCCCTCGGCGGCGCGACGGATGGCGCTCACGAGTTCGCTGATGGGCGCGGTCTTCAGCACGTAGCCGGAGGCGCCGTTGCGAAGGGCCGCGTCCACGTACTGCGGATAGTCGAACGACGTGAGGAGCACGACCGCGGCCCCGCCGGCATCCCGCAGCTCTGCCAGCAGGTGGAGGCCGCTCTCGGAGCCGAGCCGGACGTCGAGCACCAGGACGTCCACCGCGTCGGAGAGGGCCAGCGCACGTGCGTCGTCGACCGTCTCACCCTGCCCCGTCACCACCAGGCCGGGAGTGTCGCGCAGGATTGCGGCCGTGCCCTCTCGGACGACGGGATGGTCGTCGACGACGGCGACGCGGATCGGCCGGGCGTCGACATCGCCCATCACGACGCCTTCCACTCCAGCGAGACGCGGGTGCCCCCGCCTGGCCACGCCCGGATCGACAGCAGGGCCCCGATCTGCTCCGCCCGTTGCTGCATGCTCGCCAGACCGTAGTGGCCGGGCTGCGGCTCGACCCGCATGCGCCCGACGTCGAGGCCGGAACCGGCGTCGTCGACGAAGAGGCTGGCGGCCGATTGGCTGGTGGTGTAGCGGACCACGATCGGCGGCCCGCCATGCTTGACGGCGTTGGAGATCGCCTCCTGGGCCACGCGGAAGACCGCCAGCTCCACGCCGGGCGGCGGTCGCGACGGGTCGCTCCGCTCCAGCCGGACCTCCTCGCCTGTCGCAGCCGTGACCTGCCCGACGAGCCAGTCGAGGGCCGGCCCTGCTCCGAGCTCGTCGAGGATCGGGAGGTGGAGATCCCCGCACAGCTCGCGCAGCCGCTCCGACACCGATCGGGCCATCGCCGCCCCGGACGTGTCGCCACTTGCGTCCAGCCGACGAACGAGCAGAGTCAGCTCCTGGAGCGCGACGTCGTGCAGGTCCGCCGCCAGGCGCGCCCGTTCGGCCTCGGTGACCGTGACGACGAGGTCGCGCTGGAGCCGCGCCTCTGCAATGCGCCGCCCAATGGCCCGTCCGACGACCAGCGCGACGAACCAGAGCGGGATGACGTACTCCGCGGCCCGCTGGAACAGGAGAGGTGTCGCCTGGTCGAGCATGCCGACGGCCGGCGTGCACGCCGCCGCGAGCAACCAGATCGGGCCCGGGTTGTCGGCTCCTGCGAGCGGGGTACCGGGGAGCGGTCTGCGCGCCGTGACCACGGCCATCGGCACGAGCGTCGCGAGGAGGAGCGCCCACCACGACACGGCCGCGGCGAGGTTCCACTCGCCCTCGAAGTAGCCCGCGCTCGCTCCCGAGGCGGACTGCTGGAGTGGCAGGAGCGCGGCGACGGTCCCGCCCGTTACGGCCACCCCAAGGGCGATCCGACGCCAGGGCGTCGACGGGATGAGGGCGCTGATGGCGCCCCCCAGGAGGATGCACGCGACGGCGGGCGTCATGGCTGCCGCTGCGTCGGCGGCCGGCGTCGAGACCAGCGTCAGGGGCCACACGAGCAGGGGCAGCGAGCAGGCGCAGGCGAGGGGGATCGCGAGATCGCGGAGGCCGCGCCCCGCCCGACCCCCCTTCATCCACCAGATCCCGCCGAGAAGCACCACGACTCCCAGGCCGAATGCGGAACCGAGGAAGAACCAGAGGAATGTGGGCGACCAGGCGAACAGCGCAGCCGCGCCCACGGACAGGACGATCGCGGTCAGGGCGAGGGATAGGACGTCGCGCCACCGGGTCGTGAGCATGCATCGACCGTAGTCTTCCCGCCGCGGCCCCACAAGTCCGGAAGATCATGGAAGGTGGGCCGGGGGCCCATCTCCGGGACGAGTCGGCTCCACGTCCGCCGTTGCATTCAGCGCCGGACGTCATCTCACCCGTCAAAGAGGGCACGCGCCCCGCCGGTCGGGCGGAACCTCACGGGCCCCGGTACGAGAAGCCGTCCGACGCCAGGACCGTGCCGTCGGCCAGGACAATCCGGACGCTCGCATCGCCACTCTGCGCCGTGCAGGTCGCGATGCACTCCACGGTGACGGAGGCGACGGCCTGACCCTCGCCCACGTCGCTGGCGATGAGCTGGCGCGCAAACTCTTCGCACCAGGACTGCGGGAGGCTGACACACACGGGGGCCACTGCGAGAGGGGACGCCGTTCGCCCAGGCGATGACGGCGGCGCGCCCGCCACCGTGTAGCCGAAGCCGGCGTCCACCACCTTCCCGTCGGCGAAGACCGCCGTGCGGATCCCCTTGCCCTCCTGGGACGTGCACTCGTTGGAGGTGCAGACAAGTCGGTAGGCCGCGAGGCCCCCGTGGGTCGCCGCCTCCTGCTCGAGGGCGGCCACCCATTCGTCGCACTTCTCGGCCGGGAAGCCGATGCACTCTCTCTGGCCGGGCGACAAGGGAGGCGAGCTCGCCCGTCCTACCAGGGCCAGCGCCGCCACGGACAGGAACACGATCGCCGCGGCGATGTAGGCCCAGTCTCTTCGGGCGCGCATCCTCGGCTGCCTCAGAAGTCAGTCGCCGGCCGGCACGTCGAGCCCGCCTGCACAGCCGACTCTCCGTGCGAACGCTGTTTCGGAGCGGCGCGCCAGATCGCCGTCCAGGCCGACGGAACGGACGTCGCTGCGCGATGTCTGCAGCATGACGCGAACCTAGCCTCATCGCCGCCCGACCGCAAGTCCGGGAGATCATGGAATGGTCCCCCGGGGCTCCATGGCTGGTTGTCGAGGTGGCGCGCTCGCAACCTGATCCACGTCGAACTCGCACGGTGGTGGAGTGGCGTGATGATCGCAGCCGAGGCAGTCGCATCGAGCGAGGCATCGGGGCCGCGGGCGTCGCAAGCCGACGAGTCCGCGTGGATCGCAGAGGCCTACGAAGCCCATGCGGGAGAGCTCGCCGCCTACGTAGCGCGGAGCTTCGGAGGCCGGGTCATCCCCGAGGACGTGGTGCACGAGGCGTTCGCACGGCTGATCCGCGACGTAACGGCCGGGCGGGCGCCCCTTCTTGTCCGTCCGTGGCTCTACCGCGTCGCGCACAACCTTGCGGTGGACGAGCTGCGGCGCCCGATCCGATTCGAGGCCGGTGTGGACGACGATCCCGCCCGCGAGGCAGGCTCGCCGTCGGCCGAGGCGGAGTTCGAGACCTGGTCGCTCAGCCCGGAACTCGGGCGAGCGCTGGGGTCGCTGTCGGGGGCCGCCCGCACCAGCATCCTTATGGCCGCGGACGGGTATGCCGGCCGGGAGATCGCCGGCGCCATCGGCCGCTCCGAGCTCGCCACCCGGGCCCTCCTCTGCCGCACGCGCCGGGTGCTGCGCGAGACCCTCGCGGGTCCTTGTCGTCTCGCGGACGTGAGCTCCGTTCCCTGGCTGGCGGCATAGGCTCCGCGTTCGGTGCCGCCGCACGATGCGCTCGATTCCGCCCGGGGCACGCGTACCGTTCGGATGCGAGAGGCTCAGACAGGCGGCCTGCGCCGCGGGGCGCGGGCCGGGTTCCACGAGTGAGAGGCATGAAGCGAGCGTTGCCGCCGTCCCTCGTGATGATCCTCGCTCTCACCGATGCGTCGCCCCCGGAATCGACGAGCCGGGGCACGGACAGGCCTGCGGACGACGACGTGTCGCTCGACGTCGGCAGCCTGCTCCGCCGCGCCGGTTCGTTCGAGACCGCCAATGGCTTCCCCAACGGGCTGATCGAGATCGGCGCCGCGATCCTCCTGGTGCTTCTCGTGATCCCGATCAGGCGGGCGGCCCGGCTCGTGCTGCGCCGCTGATCAACGGGGCCGCGTCCCATCGATGTGTCGGACGGGCATGGAGGCTGGCTGCTCGTCGGGGGAGCGATGTGCGCCGGCCTCGGCATCAAGCTCTGACACGGCCGCGGCGGACGGACGCCGGCGTACCCGCCGTGTCCTCGACCTCGCCTAGCCGCCGCCGGGCGCCGGAGTGCGCCAGCCGGGGCGGACCTGTTCGGACCCCACCATCACGAGCGCGACGATCGCGGTGAGGAGCAGGAGCGCCGCCGACTGGCGGATCGCCGCCGGGTTCGCCGCCCACCAGATGTTGCTGTTGGCGTAGCCCACGAGGTTGAGCAGGCCGCCGAGCGCGGCGCCGATCGAGGCGATCAGCCCGAGGAGGCCGCCGGCGCGGTGGGCCGTATTGTCACCGGCGCCCAGCGCGAGGATCACGGCGGCGAGCAGCGCCATGACGGCGGTGATCCACGCCGGGGCCGAGAGGCTGGCGGCCTGCCCGGCGGCGATCCCGCTGGGATCCTCCGTGGGGGTCGTTGACAGGCCGAACAGGGCGCACGCGCCGGCGACGGCGACCAGCGACAGGGCCGGCAGCACGCGCGCCAGGATCGA
Source organism: uncultured Chloroflexia bacterium (assembly GCA_963810065.1). GTDB lineage: Bacteria > Chloroflexota > Limnocylindria > Limnocylindrales > CSP1-4 > CTSoil-043. Next base: position 1,339,255 of record CAWELX010000007.1, read on the forward strand.
CCTGCCCGTTCGTGCCGTTGCCATCGCGCCCTCCACGTGGTTGAAGGCGGATCGTACCCGGTCGCGGGCCGGCGGCCGGTGCGCTGTCGCACCTGACCTCTGGGTACCCCGAACCCCACAACGAAGGTACGGCTTGGCCCGGGCCACCTCCAACCCATAGCCTCCGCTCGTCAGTCGCACGAACCGCACCAGCGTCAATCCGACCGTCCCGGACGCCCCGGGCTCCAGACAGGCGAGGACTCCCGCATGGCCGTCACCGACCTTGGACCGTTGCTCACCGCGAGCGAGGTGGCCGAGATGCTCCACCTCCACGTCAACACCGTGAAGCGCCTTGGCGACCGCGGCGAGCTGCCGTTCTTCCGGGTCTGCTCGCGCGGCGACCGCCGCTTCCGTCTCGAGGACGTGATGACGTTCCTCTCCCGGAACGCCCGCCAGGCATCCTGACTCGCGCCGTCTCCACGCCGGCTCCGCGCGCGCCTCGGCCTCCGCGCCGTGCCTCGGCCTCCGCGCCGACCCCGCTGGGTCTCAGGGGGTCGCTGCCAGCACCCCGCGGAAGATGCCCAGCGCCTCGGCGATCTCATCGCCCGTGACGTCGAGGGGCGGGATCCAACGGATGACGTTGTGCTGCACCCCGCACGACAGGACCAGGAGGCCCGCGTCGGCGCAGCGCTGGATGACCGCCTCGCAGGTCGCCCCGTCCGGCTCACGGGTCGCCGTATCCGTGACGAACTCCACCCCGATCATCAGCCCCGGTCCGCGGACGTCGCCGATCCGCTCGTCGCGGGCCGCGATCTCGCGCAGGCCCTCGGACAGCTCACGCCCCCGGGCCGCCGCGTTCGCCACCAGGTCGCGCTCCCGGATCTCCTCGAGCACCGCGAGGCCGGCCGCGCAGGCCACGGGGTTGCCGCCGAACGTCGAGCCGTGGGCGCCCTTGCCCCAGCGCACCTGGAGCGCCCTTGAGCTGGCCATCGCCGAGAGCGGCAGGCCGTTGGCGATCGCCTTCGCCATGCAGACGACGTCGGGGACGATGCCGGCGTGCTCGAAGGACCACATCCTCCCGGTCCGCCCGAAGCCGGCCTGCACCTCGTCGGCAACCAGCAGGATCCCGTGGCGGTCGCAGACGCGGCGCAGGATCTGCAGGAACGCCGGCGGCGCCGGGACGTAGCCACCCTCGCCCTGGACCGGCTCGATGACGATGGCCGCGGTCTCGTCGGGCGAGATCGTCGAGTGGAAGAGGTCGCGCAGGTGCCGGAAGGCGACCTCGACCGCGCGCTCCTCGTCGCCGCCGAAGTCGCGGTAGGCCGCCGGGAACGGGGAGAGGTAGACGCTGGGCAGGAGCGGCTCGTAGCCCTGGCGGTAGTTCGGGTTGGAGCTCGTGATGCTCGTGGCGCCCAGCGTCCGCCCATGGAAGCCGCCGCGGAAGGCCACGATGCCCGGCCGCCCGGTCACGCGGCGCGCCATCTTGAGGGCCGCCTCGATGGCCTCGCTGCCCGAGTTCATGAAGAAGACGGAGTCGATCGGGTCGGGGAGCGTGTTCGCCAGCGCGCGCGCGAGGCGCACGGTCGGCTCGGCGTAGCCGATCGCGGCCATCGGGCCCATCAGGCGGTCCACCTGCGCGTGGACCGCGGCGCTGACGCGCGGGTTGCGGTGCCCCAGGACGCTGACGGCGATCCCGTTCGCGAAGTCGAGGTAGGCCTTCCCGTCGGTGTCGTACAGGCGGTGGCCTTCGCCGTGACTCCACGAACGCTCGAAGTAGCGACCCAGCACCGGGCTGAGGTTGTCGGCGGCGAGCCCGGCCAGGTCGATGCCCCCGGCGGCGGGCGTGGGGATCGACTCGCTCGGCGTGCCATCGGTTCCATCGGCTCCATCGACTCCCTCGGGTGCGAACGCTCGCCGACCCGGGCGATGCCCCGGCTCCGGCGGACTGCGGCCGAGTATACGGACGGCGGGCGAACCGACGGCGGCCGGGGCCTCGTTCCCGCCGCTGGCGGCCGCGGGAGGCATTCCAGGCGGCCGCGGCCGCGGGATTGCCGGCGGCAGGCGCCGGCGTGGCATTCCGACCGCGGACGGCGGCGGGATCGGCGTACGATCGCAACGTCCGTGGGCAGGCCGAGGGGCCGCCCCGCTCGAGGTGCCCCGTGATCGACTTCAGCCTCTCCGAGGAGAACCGCCTCGTCCGCCAGTCCGTCCGCGAGTTCGTCGAGGCGGAGATCCTGCCGGACATCCGCGACTGGGACGAGCGCGGCGAGGCGCACCCCGAGGTCTTCGCCAAGATGGGCGAGCTGGGGTATCTCGGCGCGCCGATTCCCGAGGAGTGGGGCGGCGCCGGCCTCGACTACATCTCGTTCGCCATCCTGTGCGAGGAGCTGGAGCGCGCCGACACGGCGTACCGGGTCGTGATGAGCGTCCACGCCGGGCTCAACTCGCTGGCCCTGCTCCAGTGGGCGACGGACGACCAGAAGCGGCGCTGGCTGGTCCCCCAGGCGCAGGGAAGGAAGCTGGCGACGTTCGCCCTGACCGAGCCGGGCGCCGGCACCGATGCCGCGGCACTGCAATCGACCGCCCGCTGCGAGGGCGACGTCTACGTCCTCAACGGCAGCAAGATCTGGATCAGCCTTGCCGACATTGCCGACCACTTCCTCGTGTTCGCGTCGGTCGATCGCTCGAAGAAGCACAGGGGCGTGACGGCCTTCATGGTCGAGCGGGGGATGAAGGGCCTCACCACGGGAACCCTGCACGGGAAGCTGGGCATCCGCGCCGGGAACACGGGGCTCATCACGCTCGACAACGTGGAGGTGCCGGCCGAGAACCGGATCGGCGAGGAGGGCGAGGGGTTCCTCGTCGCCATGAGCGCCATCGACCAGGGACGCTACACGGTGGCGGCCGGCGCGGTCGGCCTCGCCCAGGCCTGCCTGGACGCCAGCCTGAAGTACGCGCGCGAGCGGGAGACGTTCGGCGACGAGATCGGACGCCACCAGCTGGTGAAGCAGATGATCGCGAACATGGCCAAGGGGACGGAGGTCGGGCGCCTCCTGGTGTGGCGGGCCGGCTGGCTCAAGAACCACGGCGTCCGGACGCACGCGCGAGACGTCGCTCGCGAAGTGGCACGCGACGGAGCACTCCGTGCAGGCCGCCCTCGACGCCATCCAGGTCCACGGCGCCAACGGCTACTCGAACGAGTTCCCGGTGGAGCGCTACCTGCGCAACAGCAAGGCCGCGGTCATCTACGAGGGGACGAGCCAGCTCCACACGCTGATCCAGGCCGACTACGCCCTGCACTATCGTGAGGACCGGCCGATTCGCTGCGAGCCGCTCCCGGCGCAGGGCCTGGAGCGCTGGCCGGCGCTGGGCCGCCATGACTGACCCGCGGCCGCCGATCTCGCCCGCCGACGGCGACGCGCTCTCGGAGGATTCGGAAGCTGTGGGGGAGCCGGCGGCAATCGATCAGACGCTGGTCGACTACGACCCGCCCTGGCGGGAGGCGGGGGGACGGATGACGTCGGCATGGATCCGCGGTGGCACGGGTACCAGGGTGGCTCTCGTGCTCGCGGGCGCTGTCGCCGCCGGCCTGTTGGGAGCCTTCCTCTTCGGGCTCTGGCACGTCGTCGTCGGTGGCGTCCTCAAGGGCAACTGGAACGCCGGCGGCTTCGGGATCGCCCTTGCCAGCGTGGCCGGCATCCTCCTCTGGATCGAGGCGGCGGTGGCCCGCCGGGTCCTCGGTCGCGGCTGACGGCGTCGCGACTCCGAGCGCGTGAGCGCCTACGTGATCGGCTCGAAGCGTGCCTGGAAGAAGCGCAGGTACTTCGGCTCGTAGACCATCGTGAGGCCCTTCGCGTCGTCCCGGGCGTCGAAGCAGGCCTTGACGGACTCGGCGACCACGTCCATGTGGGCCTGCGTGTAGACCCGGCGGGGGATCGTGAGGCGCGTCAGCTCCAGCTTCGGGCGCTTGTGGTCGCCGGTCTCCGGATCGCGGCCGGCCGAGACGATGCCGCGCTCCATCGAGCGGATGCCGGAGTCCAGGTACAGCTCCGCGGCCAGCGTCTGCGCCGGGAACACGTCCTGCACGAGGTGCCCGTAGAAGCGCCGCGCGTCCAGGAAGATGGCGTGCCCGCCGACCGGCCGCACGATCGGGATGTCCCACTCCTCCAGGAGCTCGCCGAGGTAGCGGACCTGGCCGACGCGGCTCCGGACGTGCTGGTCCTGGACCGACTCCTCGATCCCGATGGCCAGCGCCTCCATGTCGCGCCCGGCCATGCCGCCGTACGTGTGGAGACCCTCGTACACCACGACGAGGTTGCGCAGCTCCTCGAACGTGTCCCAGTCGTTGACCGCGAGCCAGCCGCCGATGTTGACGAGGTTGTCCTTCTTGGCGCTCATCCAGGCGCCGTCCGTGTACCCGCAGAACTCCAGGAGGATGTCGGCGATCGACTTCCCTGCGTAGCCCGGCTCGCGCTCCTGGATGAAGAGGGCGTTCTCCACCATGCGGGTGGCGTCGAGCATCACCTTGATGCCGCGCGGCTCGCACCAGGCGCGCAGCTCGCGCACGTTGGCCATGCTCACCGGCTGGCCACCGGCCATGTTCACCGTGCCGGCGAGAGAGACGTAGGGGATCCTCTCCGCGCCGACCTCGGCGACGAGCCGCTCGACCTTCGCGAGGTCGATGTTCCCCTTGAAGGGGTGGAGCGACTGCGGATCGTGGGCCTCGTCGATGATGACGTCGTGGAAGGTCGCGCCGGCCAGCTCCTGGTGCAGCCGCGTCGTCGTGAAGTACATGTTTCCCGGGATGTGGTCGCCGGCCTTGATCATCGTCTGGCTGATCAGGTGCTCGGCGCCCCGGCCCTGGTGGGTCGGCACGATGTGCGCGTAGCCGTAGTAGCGCTGGATGGCCGCCTCCAGGTGGTAGAAGTTGCGGCTGCCGGCGTAGGCCTCGTCGCCCAGCATCATCCCGGCCCACTGGCGATCACTCATCGCCGAGGTCCCGGAGTCGGTGAGGAGGTCGATGTAGACGTCGTCGCTGCGGAGCAGGAACGTGTTGTAGCCGGCCTCGGTGAGGGCGGCCTCGCGCTGCTCGCGGGTCGTGACGGTGAGCGGCTCCACCATCTTGATCTTCCACGGCTCGGCCCAGCTGCGGCGACCGTGCTGCTGGCCCATGGTGTGGAGCGGATCGTGCGTCATCGGGTCGGGCTCCGGGTGCGGTGCGGATCGGTCGATCATCGAACTGCGAGGATGGCATTGTCGCCCCCGCGTCGGACCGGGGTCCAGCCCGTGGCGCTCGCCGGACGCTAGCCGGGCTCGCCCACCTCGTCCGGCACGACCCGCCGCGATTCGCCGGCGCGGGCACGCACGATGACGGCCACGGCGACCACGATGATCGCCCCGGCGGCGACCGTGCGAGGCTCCAGCGGCTCGGCGAGCACGAGGGCCCCCAGGAGGACGGCGATCACCGGGTTGACGAAGGCGTAGGTCGAGACGAGCGAGATCGGCGCAACGCGCAGGAGCCATACGTAGGCCGTGTAGCCCACCAGCGAACCGGCCAGGATGAGGTATCCGACCGCGGCCAGGGACTCCGTCGCGATCCCGTCGAGGCGCACCCGCATCAGATCACCCGTGATCAGCGCCAGGACGAACAGGACCGCGCTGCCCGCCAGCATCTGCATGGCCGTTCCGACCAGCGGACGCTTCGGGACGTGGGCGGTCCGGCTGAAGAGGGAGCCAGTTGCCCAGAAGACCGGCGAGAGGAGCAGGACTGCCACGCCGAACGGGTCCAGGCCGCCAGCACCCCCGCCCGGCCATACCAGGACCGCAACCCCGAAGAAGCCGATGACCGTTCCGGCAACGATGGTCCGGGTGAGGACGATCCCGAAGAAGAGCCGTCCCAGGATCGCGACCCACAGGGGCAGCGTGGCAATGATGAGCGCAGCGGTTCCCGAAGGAACGGTCTGTTCGCCGATCGCCACGAGGCCGTTGCCCCCGGCCAGCAGGAGACCCCCGATGATGGCGGCATCGCGCCACTCCCGCCGCCCGGGGCGATCCCCGGCGGCGTCGCCGCGGCGGATCGTCGCCGCGTACAGCAGCGATCCGGCGATCAGGAAGCGGAACGCCGACTGGGTGAGCGGCGGGAGCGTCTCGACGGCGATCCGGATCGCGAGGTACGTCGACCCCCAGATGAGGTAGAGGGCCACGAGGGCCACGGCGATGCGGAGCGAGGACTCGGGCGCGAGGTCGGCCGCCGCTCGGGAAGACATCCACGCAGGATGGCATCCGGCGAGGGCCCGCGCTGGCACATTCCGGATGTCGGACCCGCTCGCCGGCATGCGACAATCGACCCACCATGACGCTCGACGACCGCTTCGACGACCTTGTCACGAGCCTCGGCGGGTTCTACCGCGCGTGGGTGATCCAGCTGGGCCTCGAGCTGGGGTTCTTCCCGGCGCTCCGCGCCGCCGGCCCGGACGGGCTCACGAGCGCCGACCTGGCAGCGGCCGCGGGGACGTCGGCGGACGCGACGACGACCTGGTGCCGGGCGGCGTACGCCAGCGATCTCGTCGGGTGCGACGGCGACCGCATCCACCTCGACGAGACTACCGCCTCCATCCTCCTGGATGAGGATCGGCCCGAGTACCTCGGTGGGCAGTTCACGTACACCGTCACGGCCAGCCTGGACTACGCGGACCTGGCCAACCACATCCAGACCGGCCGCACGGTGGCGGCCCGTCCGCCGCGGTACTACCGCTCGATCGAGCAGCTGACGCGCCAGGACATCGCCATCTTCTTCGAGGAGGTCCTGGCCACCCTCCCCGACATGGTGACGCAGCTGGTCCAGGGGGCCGACGTGGTCGACCTCCACTGCGGTGGTGGCCGGTGGCTGGTGGCGGTCGCGAACCGGTTCCCTGCCGCCCGCCTCGTCGGCGTCGAAGCCGAGCCCGACTCGACCGCCCGCGCGATCCGGCTGGTCCAGGAGGCCGGGCTCGACGCGCGCATCCGGATCGAAGCGCGCGAGGTGGCACGGATCACCCATCGGGACGCCTTCGATCTCGCGTACTTCCAGCATGCGCTCCACGAGCTGCCGGACCCGGTGGCCGCACTGGCCGCCGCGTGGCGAGCGCTGCGTCCCGGCGGCCGGCTCCTGGTGCTGGGGTGGTGCCTGCCGTCCGACCTGGACGACCTGGCGACACTGCACGGCCAGCTGATCACCGGGGTTGCCCTCGACGAGGCGCTCCACGGCGGGCGCCTGCGCACCGTCGAGGAGCATGGCGCGCTCTTCGCCGCGGCGGGCCTGCCGGCTCCGGATGCGATCGCGCTCCCGTCGGATGCGACGCTGCTCGTCGTGCAGAAGCCCGCCTGAAGACGGTCAGGGTTCGACGACCACTGTTCCCTTCATCGTCGCGTGGATTCCGCACGCGTAGGCGAATGTGCCCGGGGCGTCGAACGTCCGGGTGTACGCCGTTCCACCGACGGTCAGCGACCCGCTCGCCGGGGCTTCCGTCGGCCCAGGACCACGGTGTGCGTCGCCGAGTCCGTGTTGGTCCACGTGACGGTCGTGCCCACCTTCACCGTGAGGGTCGCCGGGGTGAAGGCGAAGCTGGCGATGGTGACGACCTCCTCCGTGCCGGCCGGCGGTACGCTGGCGGGCGGCAGCGATGGCGCTCCTGCGCCTGGCGGGCGCGGGCGTGCCGGTGGCCGCGGGCGCGCCGGTCCCTCCGTACGGCGACGTTGCGGAGCCGCCGCACGCGGCGACGGCCATGGCGGCCACGAGACTCAACGAAGACAAGCAGCAGACGATGCACGATGTTCCCCCCATGCAGGTGTCGATACCGGCCGATACGACGGCAGCCCGGTCCCGGTTTCCGGGCGCCGGACCGCTGGGTCGGCGCGAGGCGCTGCCGATCCACTCCCGACGGCGGGATGGGCACCGGACCACGCAGCGAGGCTGGATGGCGCCATGAGCGCCGGCCGGGCCCGATGAACGCCGGCGCCGCCCGATGAGCACCGACCCCAACGCCGAAACGGCCCTCACCTGGGAGACGAACGATCCCGACCGCCTGGGCGATCTGCTCCTCGCCGTCGGGTGCCGGGCCCTTCCGGGCGGGGTCCTGGTCATGCCGGGCCTGCGACTCGAGCTGGCGCGCAGCGCCGGGCCCGACCGTCTTCGTTGGAGATCGTCACCAACGGCCGGCCCGGCGGGGCTCCAGCGAGGGGCGTTGGCCGGCCCGGCGGGGCTCCAGCGAGGGGCGTTGGCCGGCCCGGCGGGGCTCCGGCGTCGGTCGGCGGCCGCCGCCAGCGACGGAACCCACGTGGCGGTGCGCCTCGGCGCCGTCGCGATCGCGACCGTCGACCTGGAGCGGGCCGGCGCGGCCTTCGGCGGCCTGCTGCAGGAGCTGCCGGACGACCGCCTCCTCGGCGCCCGCGTGGCACGGACGGCAGTCCCCGGGGTCCTGCTCGGGGAACCCGTGAGCGAGGGCCGGCTGGCAGCGACGCTGGCGCGCGTGGGCGAGGGCCCGGCCGCGCTGTACGTCGCTGCGGCGCCCGCGGCGCTGGACGGGATCCAGTCCCGGCTCATCTCCCTGGGCGAGCGTCCCCGCCGCGGCGAAGGCCCGTTCGGCGCGCAGCTCCTGGCATGGACGCGACCGCCGTGGGGTCCCCACCTGTTCCTCACCGTCGAGGATCCCGCGAACGATCCGCCCTCCCGTTCCACGGTGGGCTACCATCGCGCCATGACCGAGATCGAAGCCGTCCCCGTGTTCCGCGATGCCGAGTCGGCCGACGCCGACTGGATCGCCGGCCTGCTGTCCGACGAGGGCTATCCCGCCGGCGCCAGCGACATCGTCCGTCGCCTGGAGCGCTTCGCGGAGATGGGGTCGCTCGTCCGCATCGCCGAGCGCGACGGAGAGCGCCTCGGCTTCATCGCCGTCCACCTGGTCCCGCGCTTCGAGCACGACGACCAGCTCGCGCGGGTGATCGCGATGGTCGTGGACCCGGCCGTGCGGTCACGGGGCATCGGCCGAGCCCTTCTCGCGGAGGTCGACCGGGCCGCCATCGAGGCCGGCTGCGCCTTCGTGGAGGTGACGGCCGGCCACCATCGGACGGACGCCCGGAGGCTGTTCGAAGCTGCCGGCTTCGACGCCTCGGTGACCACCTACCTGCGGAAGCGTCCCTGAGCGAGCGCACGTTCCCAAGGCTCAGACTGCGGGAGCCGAGCGAGGCGCTGCTGGGGCTCCCGTGGGAGATGCCGCTGGGCGCGTGGAGCGGCGAGCGCGTCCTCCTGCGCGAGCTTCCGGTCGGCCCGTCGCGCCACCTGGTGCGATTCGCCGTGAGCGACGCCACCCTCTACGCCCTCAAGGAGGAGCCGACCGAGATCGCCCGGCGCGAGTACGCGGCGCTCCTGCACATGGAGCATGTCGGCCTGCCGGCCGTCCGGCCGATCGGCATCGCGGAGCAGGCCGGCGAGGGGAACGCGATCCTCGTCACGGAGTTCCTGCGCCACTCGCTGCAGTACCGCAGGCTCCTCATGCGCGTTCCGCTCGAGCCGGGCGGCTACCGCGACCGGCTCCTGGACGCGATGGCGAGCCTGCTGGTGGACCTGCACCGGGCCGGCGTCTACTGGGGCGACTGCTCGCTGGCCAACACCCTGTTCCGGCGCGACGGCGACACGTTCGCGGCCTACCTCGTCGACGCCGAGACCAGCGAGGTGCACCCGGCCCTCTCGGACGGCCAGCGCGCCTACGACCTCGAGGTCCTCGTCGAGAACGTGGCCTTCGGCCTCGCCGACCTCGCCGCCTACCAGGGACGGCGCGACGCGATGGACGAGCAGCTCGACGCCGCCGCGGCAGTCCGGACGCGCTACACGCAGCTCTGGGAGGAGCTGTTCGCGCAGGTCGAGATCCAGCCGGGCGACCGGTTCGCGATCTCGTCCCACGTGCGCCGTCTCAACGAGCTGGGGTTCGCCGTCGGTGAGATCGAGCTGGAGTCCGGGGCCGACGGTCGGGTTCGCCTCCGCGCCGCCGTGACGCGCCGCGACTTCCATGCTCGCGAGCTGCAGCGACGGACCGGCCTCACTGCCCTCGAAGGACAGGCGCGCCTCCTCCTGAACGACCTGCGGGAGTACCGTGCCTGGCTGGAGTACGACGAGAAGCGCCGCCCGACGTCCGCGGAAGCGGCAGATCGCTGGCAGGCCGACGTGCTGGCGCCGGCCCTGGCCCGCCTGGCGCCGGCGATCGGACCGGTTCGGGATGCCCTCCAGGCGTACTGCGACCTCCTGGAGCACAAGTGGCTGCTCTCGGAGCGGCGCCGCCGCGACGTCGGCCTGGAGGCGGCCCTGGACGCGTACCTGGCGGCCGGTGCCCCTGCGCCGGAGGCCCGCGGCGCGGGGGAGGCGCTCGACCTCGACCCGGAGCCGGAGATCGAGGTTCCGCCGAGCCCCGTGTCGCCCGACTGAACCGGGTCGGGTCCGCCCGACCTGGGTCTGCCGGACACGGAGACCCGGCCGCTGGCCGCGCGGCTCGGACAGGCCTACCAGCGCTCCTGGTGGACGAGCTCCGCGAGCCGCCTGCGACCGCCGGGTCGCTTCGGCGCGGTCAGCAGCGCCGGATCGGCGGGATAGCCCAACGACAGGATGAACTCGCAGTGCAGCTCCGCCGGATAGCCGAGCAGGTCGCGCGCCCGGTCGTGCTCGTAGACCGTGGCCGGGACGCTGCCGATCCCGAGCTCCCATGCCGCAAGGACCATGCTCTGCGCCGCGCGCCCCAGGTCCCAGATGACCGACAGCGGAGCGTCGGCTGAATTCGGGTGCGGGGTCACGAGGGCGATCGCGACCGCTGCGCCAGCCAGGTGGCCGGCCCACGGCCCGAGTGTCGCGAGCTCCGCGAGGTGGGCCCGGTCACGGCACACGATGAACGACCAGCGCTGGAGGTTCTTGGAGCTGCCGGTGCGCCGGCCAGCGTCCAGGATGCGTTCGACCGCCCACGGCTCCAGCGGGCGCGGGTCAAACTCCCGCACCACGCGCAGGGTGTCGATCGCCTCCCAGGTCCCGAGCGCGGGTTGCAGGTCGCCGTCCGCCATCGCGGTCTCCTTCGTGCCGCCGACCGCGATCCGGCGAGCCGGGACCGGCAGGCGGGCATGTCGGAAGCGTAGCGCCTACGATGGCGTGATGGTCAGGCGCGATCCCCACACGGTGCTCGGCGTTGCGCCTGGCGCCAGCGCGGCGACGATCAAGGCCGCCTGGCGCCGGCTGGCGCGCGAGCACCACCCCGACCTCGCCGTCGATGCCGGGGAGCGGCGCGCCGCCACGCGGCGCATGGCCGAGATCAACGCCGCCTACAACGAGCTCCGCGGGGCGGCCGGGCCCGTGTACGGCGGCCCGCGGGCCCGGGACCCGGAGTCCTCGTCGACCGGTGGCAACGCGGGACCTGCCGACGAGCACGCGGCTCCCTCGGGACCACCACCGCCGCCGAAGACGCGGCCGGTCACGGCTCGCTTCGACACGTCCGACCTGCTCCATCAGCGCAACGCGACCACCACGCCGCGCGGCGATGGGTATCGCCACCACCCGCGCGGCACGCGGCCGGCGCGTGCCCGCGCGGAGGCGGCGGAACCGCCGCGCGCGTCGGATCCGACCGGGCCGCTGGAACGCCTCCGGTCGCGGCGGCATCGGCGGCGCCCACTCCCGACGCTGGAGGCCGCGAGCGCCCTGGTCGTCACCTTCGGGAAGTTCCACGGGAGGACGCTCGGCGAGATCGCCGCGAAGGAGCCTTCCTACGTGGCCTGGCTCTCGCGGGCGATCACCCGCGACCCTGACCTGCTCGACGCGGCGCGCGTCGTGGCGGCCGCGCTGGAGGCCGAGCCGGCCGGCTGATTCGTGGATGGATCGTCCACCGGCCGGGCGAGCGGCGCCGCGGGCGCCTGCCCCGGACGTGCTGCGAGGCGCCCCACGCCGGGCGCCCCGCAGCCTGCGAGCGACAAGCGGTCCGGCGAATGGATCTTCGCCGGCCGATGAGGCCGCCCGCCGCCGCCGCGTCCGGGCCTGCTGGCCGGTGGCCCGTGGTTACTCGGCTCGTGATCGAGATCGGCGGGACCCACCCTTCGACGCCGTTGCCGGCGTCCTCGACGACTGTGCGTCTCCCGTTCCCGGTCCGTGGCCGACGCCCCAGGTTGTTCCCGGATGGTGCGCCGACGGCTGACGTGGAAGACCGTACCGCCGCGCCCCGGGGCGGGCAATGGGAGGCTCGTCCCGGTCCGGCTCCCGTCGATGGTCGGTGGCATCCGCGCACCGAACCGGGACCCTCGTCCGGTGCGCGGGTGCACGCTTCCGGTGCGTCGCGGCGTGCGCGGGTGCACGCTTCCGGTGGTGCGCGGCGTGGGCGGGCAGTTCGGGGTAGGCTCGCCGCATGCCGATCCGACTCCCCGGGCGATCCACGCATGCACGGACGTCCGCGATCGCCCTGGCCGCGATTCTCGGCGCCGGACTCCTCCTCGGCGCGTGCTCGCCGGCCGCGAACACGTCGTTCGATCCCGCCGCGGCGTGCGACGCTGCCGTGCGCCAGCAGATGCCCGGCGCCTACCCGGATCTCGAGGCACGGATCCCGATGCGGCTCGATGACCGGGCGGCCAACAGCCGCGACTCGGGCCGGTTCTGCTCCGCGGAGACGCTCGGCTCCGTGTACGACGCGGGCGTGACCGAGGTGCGGTTCGGGGGTGGCATCTGGGAGGTCGGGGAGCGCGGCGGGATCCAGCTGGGCGCCTTCGAGGGTGACCGGCTCACGCCGGCGTTGATGGCCGAGGAGTATCGACGTGCCGCCGACGCGTCGCGTCGGACCGAGGCTGTGAAGGCGACCACGCTCGAGATCGACGGCCGACCCGCGTGGCGCATCGACGTCGTCAACGGCAACTCGCGCCAGGCGATCGTCGTATGGGGCTCGGCCGATGGAGCGGTGGTCCAGGCGGTCGTTGCCGCGGACGTCGAGGAGGCCGTGCTCCAGGCCGCGATCTCCGCGTATCGCTGAGGCGGGACGTCAGGGGAGCTCGGGAACCTCGAATGGTGCTCGGTCGGCGACCCGACCCAGCACCTCGGCCGCGAAGGCGGCCGCGGCCGTCAGCGAGGTGCCCGCCCAGTCCACCTCGAGCGAGGCGATCAGCTCCCGGTCGCCCGCGAGGGCACCCCCGATCATCACGGGAAGGGGGTTGTCCGGGCGCACCGCGTGTGCGGCGGCAACCGACTGCCCGGCAGCCTCGGCACGCTCTGGGAGCGACGCCGTCAGGGCCACGAGCTCCGCCTGGTTCCGTGCCAGGAACCGGGCCAGGTCGGCGGCCGGAACGTCGGCGCCGAGGTTTGCCACGGTCCAGCCCGCCTCGCGGAGAACCTGGTCCAGGCAGATCAGGCCGATCCCGTGCTGCTCGCCGGCGACTCCCGCGAGAACGGCCAGCGGTCCGACGCGGCTTTCTGGGCCCTGCGGTGCCCGGATCCTTTCGAGGGCACGCGCGATCGTCTGGCTCGCGAGATGCTCCTCCGCGATGCTCCAGCGCCCTTCCTCCCAGCGCTGCCCCACCAGCGCCATCGCGCTGCGCAGGAGCCCGTCGAACACCTCGGCCCGCGAACGTTCGCGCAGCGCGTTGGACAGGGCCCACGCCGCGAGCTCGTCGTCGCCGTCCGCGAGCAGGCCGGCGAGCAGCTCCGGGGTCATGGTCGTCGCGGGAACCGGGTCGCCGGCCCGCGCCGGGTCCACGGGGGGCAGGGTGGGAAGCGTGTCGCTCATCGCATCGGACTCTACCACTCGTTCGTCGCCGCTTCGGGGCTGGATTGAGAACGCTACCATCGCACCATGTACTTCGATGCCCTTTCCTTCCTGGAGGACGAGCGGGACGCCTGGCGCCCGTTCGAGGCGCTCCTCGACCTTCCGGACGAACGCTTCGAGATGCCGGTCGAAGCCGCCCACGGCTGGTCGGGCCGCGACCTGTTGAGCCACCTGGCGGCATACCAGGCGCACGCGCTCGACGTCGCCCGCGAGCTGGCGATGAGCGAACGGAGCCCGTCGTACGAGGCGATGGAGGCAGCCTGGAACGAGCGTGGCGACACCGTGAACGACGAGCTGGCGGCCGTGTGGAGCGCTCTCTCCGCCGACGAGGTCCGAGAGCGCGCCCGCACCATTCCCGGGGACCTGCGGGGGTACCTCACCGTGGTCCCGGAGACGCGCTGGGTGAAGCACCCGGTCTTCGGGCGCCACTTCGAGGACGAGCTCCTTGACCATTACGCCGATCACGAGGACGACCTCCGGGCGATCCTGGAGGCGGCCGGGTGACGGGGGCCTCGCTCGTCGACGTCCTGGCGGCGCACGCCGCGACGCTGGAGCGCGTCGTGGTCCGCCCCGCGGGCGCCGCGCGCGAGGTGCTGGTCGACGGGAGGCTGGTCGCGGTCCTGGGGCCCGCGGACATGGAGCTGTGCCTCCGCACGGCGGTGGCCGCGGCCGCGCTCCGGACACCCGACGTCGGGGCCTCGCCCCGCGGGCGCGGCTGGATCCGCTTTGCGCCGGAGGAGGTCGACGAGTTCGCCCGGGATCGGGCGGTCGCCTGGCTCGACAGCGCGATCCGCCTCGTCACCGAGGGCGAACCCCTGAATTGAGCCTCGCGCCGGTCAGGTGAGCAGGAGCACGGCGTACGCGGCGAGCCAGTGCTCGACCATGTAGTCGTCGCCGACCACGACCGCGAGGCCGGCGGCCGCGTGGGCCCGGGCCGCGTCGAGCGCGGGAACGCGCCGGGGGTCGTCCGGCGGCAGCGTCTCGGCGATCCGGCGCCAGCACCATGCGCGGCTCAGGTTGAGTCCGTGCAGGTGGGCGATGTGGCCGTCGGTCGGGTCGGACACGATCGCCGGCGTGAACAGCGCGACGGGCAGGCGGTCGGCGATCCCGGGCAGGAATGCCGACAGCCAGGCCGCGAAGCCCGCCGGAGCGGTGAGGCGTCCCATCAGCTCCGCCTCGACGAGGGCCGGCGAGAGGAAGTCGAACCCGGATGGCTCCCAGGCGCCCGGGTAGTCGGCGTCCCCGTCGAACCAGCGGTGCGCGGTCGCGACGATCGCGTCGTGGAGCTGGGTGTCGCCGGCGTCGGCCCGCGATCTCGCGTACGGCAGGGCCAGGCCGAGCCCGAACGCCGAGTTGCCGTGCACGCCGTACCTGACCGGGTAGGTGGCCCGCGGCAGCCAGTCCAGGAAGTTGCGGGCCACGGCGTCCGCGAGGGGCGCGGCTGCCGCGGCCCAGCGCCGCGCATCGGGGTCGTCCCAGCGCCCCAGCTCGTGGGCCAGGGCGAGCGCCCAGCCCCAGCCGTACGGCCGCTGGCGGTTCCGGTTGTCCGGGTGGGCCATGAACGCCGCCTCGGCGTCCAGCGGACCCGGCTGCAGCTGCCGCTCGAGGAGGGCGCGAACCTCGCCCGCGGGAATCAGCCCGGGTGCCAGACGCAGGAGGCGGACCAGGAGCCAGTGCATCTCCACGCAGGAGTGCCAGTCGAAGCTGCCCCAGAAGACCGGCGTCCGCTCGCGCGGGCGGCGCGGGAGGTCGTCCGGCGCATGGACCACGTGCCAGACGTCGCTCGGGAACTCGCGATCGACGTTGGCCATAGCCACGCGGGCATAGGCACCGGCATTCGCGCGGAGGAGGGCATCCCAGTCGGGCATCGCTGTTTCGGTGGTCATCCGCGCAATTCTGCCCGGAATGCGAACCGCCCCGCCCGGGCGGACCCGGGCGGGGCGGTCAGTGGTGCGTGATGGGGCGGGGGAGGAGACCCGCCCACGGCACCCCCCTAGTTGACAGGCTTGGCGTACTGGGCGAGGCCGAACCGGGATTCGAGCTGGTCGGCCGGCTGGAAGCCCATCACGCCCATCGGCTGCTTCCCCTCGCCGGGGAAGAAGGCGATCGTCGGGATGCTCATGATGTTGAAGGACCGCGAGAGGCCGGGGTTGGCGTCCACGTCGACCTTTACGACGTCGACCGCGCCGTCGTACTTCTCAGCGAGCTTCTCGAGCTCGGGGGCGACGAGGCGGCAGGGCCCGCACCAGGCGGCCCAGAAGTCGACGATCACGGGGCGCTCGGCGTGGAGCACCATCTCTTCGAACGTCGCGTCCGTCGCGTGCTTGATCTCGGCCATCGGGGGCGAGGTTCCTTTCTCCCGGTGTCGCGGGTGCGCGGTCCGCCCTAGCGGGCGAGGACCTGGATGAGTCGGTAGGCCTCCAGGACCTGGGGGCCCGTGAGCCGGTAGTAGACGGAGCTGCCTTCGCGCCTGGTCGTGACGAGGCCAGCCGCCCGGAGCACCGCCAGGTGCTGGGACATGTTCGGGACCTGGCATCCGACGCAGCTCGAGAGCTCCGAGACGGAAGCCTCACCCGCGGCGAGCGTCTCCAGGACGCAGAGCCGCTTGGGGTCGGCCAGCGCCCGGCCGATCAGGGCCGCGCGCTGCTTGTCGAGATCCGTCGAGGGTGCCGTGACGTCCACGGGCGGAGTATCTCACTACTTGCGCAACAACGCAAGTCCCCGGCAACGGGAGATCCAGCGGCCGGGGTTCCGCACGTGGTACGGGAGATCAGCCGGCCAGTGTTCCGCACGTGGTGCAGAACCGGGCGCCCGGTGGAAGCGGGGCGCCGCAGCCGGTGCACGCCGCGGGCGCCGGCGCCGCCGGAGTCGCAGGCGCGGTCGCGGATCCGGACGGAGCAGCGGGGGCCGTTGGGGCGTGACCGGCCACCGGCGGGGCCACGGGGGCGGGATCAACCACCGGCGGGGCAGCAGGCGCAGGCGTTGGCGCAGGCGCGGGCGGAGACGCAGGCGCAGGCGGTGCCGAACTGACCGGCGGTGCGGGCGTGGCCCCCGCCGGCGCCGCTGCGACCGGGGCCGGCATCGGGGCGACACCCTCCTTCAGGGGTGTGCCGCACTTCGGCGCAGGCAATCCACGATGGATTCTCGATCGGCGCGCTGCACTTCGGGCAGCGACCGCCCACGAAGGGGTCGATTTCGACCGCAGGACGGGCAGCGCGCCGCATCTCGCGAGATGTACGTGCCGCAGGCGGGACACGGGTGCTTGAAGGTCGGCATCGTGGCTCCTCAGCTTGCTGCGGCCGGGTCGGCTCGGTCGGCGCTCATCCCGCGGGCCCTCCGGGATCATCGGCCGAAGCCTCGGCGACGTCCGACTCCTGGGCCGCTCGTCCGGGCCAGGTTGCCGCGTCGTCTCGGCAGCGTCGCGTGCCAGACGATGAGGTCGTCGAGGGCCGCGCCCCAGCTCGCCTCGTCGCGGTGGACCAGCCGGGCGACGAACGCGGCGCGGGCGGCGGCGAGGGACGGGATCGCGCGGAGTGCGAGCCGGTAGCGGATGCCCTCCGGCGCCGCGAGCTGGTCGTCCGGCAGGGCGATCGGCTCGCGAAGGAAGCGGGCGTCGATGAGCGCATTCGAGATGCCGGCGACCGCCAGCGCCGTCGCGGCCGGGTCGATCGCGGCCGGATCCGCTCCGCCGGGGAGTGCGGCCCGAGGTACGGTCCGGAAGCAGTACGTGGCGTGCGCCCCTTCGCTCACCAGCTCCAGGGCGACGAGGTTCCCGGGCAGGGCGACCAGGAACCAGGCCCGATAGCTCTCCGCCGCGCCTGGGCGCTCGGGGGCGAGCGCCAGCCAGCGGAGGGCGTCCGCGCCGCCGGCGCGCTCGCGCAGGCCGAGGTACGACGACGCGAAGATGGGCTGATTCAGGACGCCGCGCTCCACCGCGTCCCAGGCGTCGCCGAGGTCGCCCGGCGAAGCCGGCCGCCCGTCCACGAGGGCGGCCGCCGCACGGCCGGCCGATCCCGGTGCCAGGTCGGGCACGAGCGCGGCCACGATCGCGCCGGCGTCCCGATGGGCCGCCGCGGGAAGCTCCGCCAGTGCCGCCCGGTGGCGCGCCGCGGCCGCTCCCAGGCGCAGCAGGTCGAATCCGCCGTCGCCGGCGGTGACCCGGACCCCGCCGACCGGCGGCAGCAGGTCGACGCCGGTGATGTCGGCGCGGCGGATCCGCAGCACGGGCCGCCGCTCGTCGAGGAACGCCAGGGTGACGCCCCACCCGTCGAGCGCGAGCTGTGCCACGCCGTGGGAGGTCTCGACCAGCTCCACGGGCGTCGTGTCCGGCAGGACCACGAACCCATCTGCCAGCCGCTGGCGCAGGCGTCGCTCGCGGAGCATCGCGATCAACGGACCCATCGCCGCGCCGAAGCGCTCCAGGAGCCAGCGCTCGGAATCAGCGCCCTCGCCCGTTGCCAGGAGCCCGACGCCGTCGGTGATGGCGATCACCGCCAGGTCGCGATACCCCACGGTCCTTGGCGGCACCCCGTCCGGCGCGAGGATGGCTGCCGACTCGCCGAGGGTGATGGTTGCCCGCACGGCGGTGCCGCCGGGTGCTCGCAGCTCGCCGGCGTAGGTTGGCAGGTCGGGCGCCCCGGGTGCCATCGTGCAGCCGTCGCCTCAGCCGACCTTCGTCCCGCAGCTGCCGCAGAACTTCGCGCCGGTAGGGAGCTCGGCGCCGCACTGGGTGCAGTGGGCCGTGCCGAGCTGCGTGCCGCAGTTGGCGCAGAACTTCTCGGAGCCGACGGGCTTGTCGCACGACGGGCAGACGGTCCTGCGCGCCGAGGTGTCGCCGGAGAACACGGTCTCGCTGCGCAGGGCGTCGCGCATCTGGTTCAGCTCGACGGAGGCGCGCTCCCGCTCCATCTCGCTGGCCAGGTTCGGAGCGCAGCGCGTGCACAGGTTGCGATCGCGGTTGAAGCAGGTCTCGTCGACCCAGTTGTTGCACCCGGTGCACCGCGTGAAGAGCGGCATGATCTCGTTGGCGGCCTTCTCCAGGGCCTCGTCGCGGCCGCCCCGATCCATGAAGTCCTTGGCGGTGCGGGCCGCGCTGGATGCGCCCCACAGGCCGCCGATGAGGTTGCTGGCTCCCGAGAGCATCGAGCTCGCCGTCCCGATACCGGACCGGATGAACTCGCTCTTGTAGCCGGACCCGCACTCGTCGCAGCGGAACTCGAACTGGTAGCCGTTCTCGTCCGACAAGTCGGTGTAGTTCCGGGTGAACGGCGTGAAGCCGGCCATGTGGGAGCCTCCCGTCTGGGCGCATGGAATGGACGAGGACGCACCTCCGAGGATAGCGCGCGCGGATGCCGTTCGACTGGCCTGCTGCGACCGGGGCCACGCCCGTGAGAAGCCCTGCCTGCGAGAGGATCCCCGCCTGCCCGTGAGGCCCCGCCTGCGATACTGGCCCCATGGACAGAGCTCCAGGCGCCGCCCGGCTGACCGTGGGCCGGATCCAGGAGGCCGCCGGCTTCCTGGTTGGCAAGGTCGAGCGCACGCCGATGCTCTCTTCGACGACCGCGGCGAGGGTCGTGGCCGTGACAGCCGGGATTCGTCTCGGGGACGGCCGTCTCTACGCGAAGGCGGAGCACCTCCAGCGAACCGGCTCCTACAAGGTTCGCGGCGCGACCCTGCGCATCGGGCGGCTGGCTCCCGCCGAGCGTGAGGCCGGCGTCATCGCGATCTCGGCCGGCAACCACGCGGCGGCCGTGGCCGTGGCGGCGGGCCTCCTCGGCGTGCACGCCGTCGTGGTCATGCCGGAGACCGCCGTGCGCTCGAAGGTCGACGCCTGCCGGGGCTACGGCGCCGAGGTGATCCTCGCCGGCAGCGACACCGCCGAGGCGTGGGCCGCGATGGAGCAGATCCGCGAAGAGCGCGGCCTGACCTTCCTGCACCCGTTCGACCACCTCGACACGATCACGGGGCAGGGGACCGTGGGCCTGGAGATCGTGGAAGACCTGCCGGCCGTGGACGTGGTGGTCGCCGGCGTCGGTGGCGGTGGGATGGCCTGCGGCGTGGCCGCGGCCGTGAAGGGGTTGCGCCCGGGGGCGCGCGTCTACGGGGTCGAGCCATCGACGTCGAACGCGCTGGCGCTGGGGATCGCCGCCGGGACGCCAGTGCCCATCCGCCCGGTGAGCATCGCCGACGGCCTGAATGCGCCATTTGCCAGCGATGCGACGATCGCGCTGGGCCGGCGCCTGCTGGACGACATCGTGCTTCTCGACGACGCGGAGATCCTGGCCGGGCTGCGCTTCGCGGCCGAGCGCATGAAGCAGGTGCTGGAACCGGCCGGCGCTGCGGCGCTCGCGGCGGTCCTGGTCGGCAGGGTGCCCATGGTCGATGGCGAGCGCGTGTGCGTCGTGCTTTCCGGCGGCAACGTCGACCTCGACCGCTTCGGCCAGCTGATCGCGCTGGCCGGACCCCTGCCGGGCGCCTGATCGCGCTGGCCGGACCCCTGCCGGGCGCCTGATCGCGCTGGCCGGCCCCCGGCGGGGGCGCCTGAGCGGCGTCAGTCGACGCCCAATTGCTCCAGGCGGTCGTCATCGATGCCGAGATGGTGGGCCAGCTCGTGGATGACCGTGATCCGGACCTCGTCCTCGAGGTCGAGCGGATCCGGGAAGTCCTCCTCCAGCGGGAGCCGGAAGATCGTGATCGTGTTGGGGAAGGGGACGTCGTCGGCGCCCCAGGCCGTGCGCGGCGTGCCGTCGTACAGGCCGTAGAGCGTCTCGTCCGGCGCAAGGTCGTTCTCGCGGCGCTGCTCGGGCGACGGGTCGTCGGCGATGACGATCGCCACCTCGGCGAGGGCCGCCGAGAACGGCATCGGGATTCCGGCGAGGGCGCGGTCCACCAGGTCCTCGAACCGGGAATGGCGCATCGCCCGGCGCCGGCGGAGCGCGGCGAGCTCGGCGGCCGGGATTCCACGTCGGCGCTTTGGCATGACGGCGGTATCGTACGGCGCGATGGACCCGCTGACCGGACCCGGGCTCGCGCCCCTCGGCCATGTCGACGTGCCGTCCCCGGATCGTGACGCGGAGCCCGCGGGCTTCGTCGTGGCGAGCGACGACGGATGCCGGATCCACTTCCTGGACTGGGACGCTGGGCCCGCGGGCGCCCGCCCTGACGCCGCCACACCGGGGGTGCTGCTGCTCCACGGCCTGGCGTCGACCGCGTGGAGCTGGGCTCCCGTGGCCCGCCGCCTGCGCCGTGTCGCCCGCGTGGTCGCGATGGACCTCCGGGGCCACGGGCTGTCGGATGCCCCCACCCACGGGTACACGCCGGACAACCTCGCCGGCGACGCGATCGCGGTGGCGGAGGGTGCGGGAATTCTCGCCGTCGCGGGAGATGCCCGGGCAGGGCCGTTCGTCGTCGCCGGGATCGGGTACGGCGCGATTGTCGCGGCGTGGACGGCGCATGCGCTGGGGGACCGGTGCGCCGGCCTCGTCCTGGTGGACGGCGGCTGGGAGGACCTCGCCGCGACGACGGACGCCACGCCCGAGGAGTGGCTCGCCGCGATCGAGGAGCCGCCGGAGGTGCTCGCGTCGATGGGCGCCTGGCTGGCCGACCGCGCGGCCTTCGACCCTGCGACCTGGGACGCCGACGAGGAGCGCGCCGCGCGCGCCCAGGTCGTCGAGACGGCCGCCGGCCGAGTCAAGATCGCCGTGCATCCGCACGCCCTGGCCGGATCGGTCCGGGCCATGTGGTCGTACGACCCGGCCGCCGTGTTATCGGCCGTGGAGGCGCGGATCGCCGCCCTGGTCGCGCGCGACGAGGATGGGTCGCGGACCACCACGCTGGCCGGCGCGGCCGGCGCGCGCCACCGCGCCGGGCTCCTGCCCATCCTTGCGGCCTCGTTTCCCGGGCAGGGCCACAACCTCGTCCGCCACGAGCCGGGAGCGGTGGCCGCGGCCGTGCTCGCCGTCGCCAGGTGAATCCCGTGCGCTCGCGCCGCGCGACGCGCGGGTCGCCGTCGGCGCCGCCGCGGACTACGATGCGGACATGACCGGCCAGCCGCTGCCCCAGCACGTCCGTTCGATCGTCGACGAGATCGAGTCCGAGATCGGCGAGGAGCCACGCCCGGATCCCGACGCGCTGGTCAGCGCGGCGGCCATCGAGGGCGGGGCGCGCAGCCACGCCGCCGTCGCCACCGGCCGGGTGGAGGCGGCCGTCCGCGAGATCCTTCGCGAGATCGGCGAGGACCCGGACCGCCAGGGCCTGCTGGGGACCCCGGGCCGCGTCCACCGCATGTACGCCGAGCTGACCGCCGGCTATCACGTGGATCCGGCCCGTCTCATCAACGACGCCATCTTCGACGTCGACTACTCCGAGATGGTGGTCGTCAAGGAGATCCCGTTCTACAGCCTCTGCGAGCACCACCTGCTGCCGTTCTTCGGCACCGCCGCCGTGGCCTACATCCCGAGCGGCCGGGTGGTCGGGCTCTCGAAGATCCCGCGCATCGTTGAGATGTACGCGCGCCGGCTGCAGGTGCAGGAGCGGCTGACTTCCCAGGTGGCGGACTTCCTGATGGAGCACCTGCGCCCGCAGGGCGTGGGCGTCGTCGTCGAGGCGACCCACCTCTGCGCCGTCATGCGCGGCGTCCGCAAGCCCGGAACCGTGATGACGACGAGCCACGTCCTGGGGATCTTCCGGGCCAACGACAAGACCCGGGCCGAGTTCCTGGCCCACCTCCAGCGACCCTCGCCCGGCGCCTGACGGACTTCCTCGACCTGGCCCGTCGGCTGCAATCGCGTCCAGCGGTGTAATGAATCGCCTCCCGAACGCGTCTGGACCTGCGACGGGGGACGACGGGCGAAGCGAAAGGGTTCGGATGGCGTTCCGGGCGGAGATCGAGGACTTCGGCTCCTTCTACGAGCGCACCTACCCGGCCGCGTATCGCACGGCGTGGGCGATCCTGCGCGATCGAGGGGCCGCGGCGGACGCGGTCCAGGAGGCGTACCTCTCGGCCTATCGCGATCGCGACCACTTCCGCGGCGACGCCCCGGCCCAGGCCTGGCTCCTGCGGATCGTCGTCAACCGCGTCCTCGCCGACGCGCGGCGCCCGCGCCCTCGCCCGGTGGAGCTCGACGTCGCCGGCGGGGTCGTCTCGCCGGGGGACGACGTCGGGAGGGCCACCGACCACCTCTCGCTTGAGGCTGCCATGCGCGCGCTCGAGTCGCGGGCCCGGGCGGCCGTCGTCCTGCGCTACTACCACGACCTGGACTACGCCACGATCGCGACGATCCTGGGGACGAATGCCAACAACGTCGGGGTGATCCTCCACCGCGCGGTGGAGCGGCTCCGGCACGAGCTGGGGCGCGACGAGCCGGGGACCGTGGTCCTGGAGGAGGTCCGACATGGTTGAGCAGCGCTTCGAGCGCGACATCCGGGCCATGCTCGCCGCGGACCTGGATCCCGTCCACGGTCCTCATCCGCGCTGGACGGACGCGCCCGTCGCACAGCGTGCTGCGCGGTCCCGGTCGACGCCGCCGCGCTGGCGGACCGTGGCGCTCCTGGCCGCGGCCGTCGTCGGCGTCGTTGCGGTGGCCCTGGCGCTGTCGGTCATGCCGCCCCAGGCCCCGGTCGCGAGCGCTCCGCCGACGATCGAGCCGTGGCCCAGCAGCGTCAGCCCCCTGGCGACACCGACGACCGGCGAGATTGCCCTGGGCCAGGTCGCCGTCGCGTCGGCGTTCGGAGAGCCGGCGTTCCTCGTCCGCGTGTCGCCCGCGGCGGTCCGGGGCGGCGACGGCGTGGGCGTGACGATCGAGGTCCGGGTGATCGGGCCCCTCGACCGCCCCTTCGGGATCGACCGGTTCATGGTCGTCCGGGAAGGCCGCGAGGAGGTCCCCGGCCTCGGCGTCACAGGGTCGGACCCGCTGGCGATCCCGGTCGACGCGCCGGTCGGGACCGAGGTGTCGACCACGGTCGTGATCCCGGCCGGGGCCGCCGAGAACGTCGACCTCGGGTACGCGGGTTCCGGGACGTCAAGCAGCTTCCGCTACCCGGTCCACCGACCACCTCCGCCTGCTTCCATGGAGGGACGCTGCCCGACCCTGGACGACTACGCACTCGCGAGCCTCCAGCCGGACGCGAAGCCTCGCCCGAGCTTCGATCCGGTCGCACCGCGATGCGACGCCCTCGACCGGCCTGCTCCAGCCGGGCGAGACGGGGATCGTGCCCGCGCCCGACGGCTCGCCCGGAGCGCTCGTCCGCGTCTCGAACGTCCGCCTGTGCGACCGGCTGCCCGACTACCGCCCGGACTGGATGGGCGGGCCGGCCAAGCTGCTCCTCGCGGACGTGGAGATCGAGACCCTGCAGAGCGGCGCGGTCCCGGGGGTGTTCATTCCCGGGCGCAACATCGTCGTTGCCAACTACGGCGGCCGGTTCGACCTCAACCCGGCCATGCCTCCCCTGGACGTGCCGGGCGGCAACTCCACGACGACGCTCGACACGGGGCCGGGCTTCGCCTACCGCGGGACGATGGTCTGGGAGGTCGCCGACGACGGTGTCCGCATCACCATCGACGCCCAGCGCGCGGAGGAGGATGCGAACGGGATGCGGCTCGTGCAGTTCTCGTATCTCGCGCGCGATGGGGTACCGGATCCCTGGGTGGCGCGAACGCCGGAGCCAACGTCCGACCCGGCGGCGACGCCGATGGTCGGGGCTGCCCGCCTCGGCGAGCCGGTCATCCTCGCCGCCGACGGCGGCACCGTGCCGCTCATCGTGGCCGGCGTCGACCAGGTGCCCCGGTACACGGGCGTCGGGCCGTTGCCGCCCGCCGCCGGCTTCCTCGAGGCGCGCCTGGACTTCGGGCGGGGCAGCGGCACGTTCACGTCCGACACCGCCGAGTGGATCGTCGTCGGACCGGACGGCGATGCGCTGGCACAGCTCCACCTGCCCCAGGATGGCCAGCTCCCGCGGGGGTGGCCCAACGTCCTGCTGACGTCGGCAGCCGGCGCGATCAGGATCGAGCCCGACTTCCCGTTTCCGCGGTTCATCGTTGCCGAGGTCCCGGCCCAGGGACGCATCAGCCTGGAGTACCGTCCGGATGGCGGTCCGGCGCTCGTGACGTGGGTCCTGCGGGATCGGTAGGCGGGAGCGCCGCGGCCGCTCGGGCATGGTCGACAGCCCCGGCCCGGGGCTATGATCCGGACATGAGCGAACGACCCATCAAGGTCCTGATCGCGAAGCCCGGGCTCGACGGCCACGACCGCGGCGCGAAGGTGCTGGCGCGCGGCCTGCGCGACGAGGGCTTCGAGGTCGTCTACACCGGCCTGCGCCAGACGCCCGAGATGGTCGTCACGGCGGCGCTCCAGGAGGACGTCGACGTCGTCGGCCTGTCGATCCTTTCCGGCGCCCACATGACGCTCGTGCCCCGGATCTGCGCCCTCCTGCGCGAGAAGGGCCTCGACGATGTGCTCGTCACGGCGGGCGGGATCATCCCGGACGACGACGTCCCGGCCCTCAAGGAGGCCGGCGTGGCTGCCGTCTTTGGCCCCGGCACCACCATCGGCGAGGTCGCCGACTTCATCCGGGCGAACGTCCGCACGCTGGACTGAGCGAGTGAGCCGGGCGCCATCCGACGCGGCGCCGCGCGGGGAGGCGCTCGCCGACGCCGCGCTCGCCGGGGATCGCGTGGCCCTGGCGCGGCTCCTGACGGCGGTCGAGAACCGGACGCCGGTCGCCGAGGCGGCCGTGCGGAGACTCCACCCGTCGGCCGGGCGGGCGCACCTCGTCGGGATCACCGGGGCGCCGGGAGCCGGCAAGAGCACGCTCGTGGCGGCGCTCATCGGGGAGATCCGCGCGTCGGGGCGAACGGTTGCGGTGATCGCCGTGGACCCGTCCTCGCCGATCACGGGCGGCGCCATCCTGGGCGATCGCGTGCGGATGCAGGCGTACGCCGCCGACGACGGCGTGTTCATCCGGAGCATGGCGTCGCGCGGCCACGCCGGCGGGCTCGCGGCTTCGTCGGTTGCGGCCGCGATGGTGCTCGACGCCGCCGGCTTCGATCTCATCCTGCTCGAGACCGTCGGCACCGGCCAGAGCGAGGTGGAGGTGGCTGCAGCGGCCGACACGACGGTCGTCCTGGAGGCGCCGGAGATGGGCGACGAGGTGCAGGCCATCAAGGCCGGGCTCCTCGAGGTCGCCGACATCGTCGTCGTCAACAAGGGCGATCGGCCGGGCGCCCAGCGGACCGCCGCGGAGCTGCGGGCGATGCTCACGGTCGTGGCGAGTCCACGGCTGGGCAGGCTGGCCCGGTCAACCCCGTCTGACGGATCGGCGGGGTCGGCCCCCTCGGCGGCATCTGCCCCGGCGCCGGTGCCCGCGACCGCGACCGAGCGCCCCCATCCGAAGCGGCCCGAGGTGCTGGTCACGACGGCGATGACCGGCGAGGGAGTGCCGGAGCTGCTTGCCGCGATCGAGCGCCACCGCACGGGGCTGGACAGCGCCGAAGGCGGCATCCTGGTCCGGCGCGCCCGAGCGGCCGCGCTCGTCTGGGCGCTCCTCGGCGACCGGGTGCGCCGGCGGCTCGAGGGGCCCGATCTCGCTGGGTCCACCGCGGAGACGCTGGACGCCGTGGTCCGCCACGAGCTGGACCCGTACGCCGCCGCCGACCGGCTCCTCGCGAGGCTCCGCACGGGACACTGACCGCCCGTGCGGACCGCCCGGGTGCCCCGATGCACCGGGAGGCGAGGTCCCCGGGGCGCCGCGTCGCGGCGGCGGACGCGTCAAGGGCGGATCGGCGGCTGAAGATGGGCCGAATGGTCTTGACCGGGCCCCGGCGCACCCGATCATGTCAGTCGCACTCATCTCACCTCCGGGGCCCCTGATGCACCGGCGCGTCCCAGGATGACCGTGGAGGTCGCATGTCCAGCTGGACTCGCCCGCTCTCCGTTCTCGCCGTGATCGCGCTGGCCCTCGGCGCCTGCGGCGGAGGTTCATCTCAATCACCCTCGAGCCAGGCGACCGGCTCCCCGGCGGCATCCGGTGCGCCTGCGTCCGTCGCGCCGGCGCCGAGCGATGGCGCGGCGACCGCTGCCCCGACGACGACCGCGCAGGGCCCGGACATCAGCGGCGCGGCCGCCGCCCTTGCCGACCTCGACTCGTACCACCTCAAGACCGTCATGAAGATGAAGGGGATGGAGGACAGCCTCTTCTCGGCGTTTGGCGACGGCATGGAGATGGAGGGGACGATCATCTTCCGGCCGACACCGGCCGCGGACCTCGCCATCTCGATGGGCACCACGGCCCAGAAGCTGGTGATGGGCTACCGGCTGATCGGCGACAAGGCCTGGGTCTCCTTGGGCGACACCTGGACGGAGACGAGCGCCGAGGACGCGCAGGCGACGCTTGACAGCTTCGCCCCGGAGAAGATGCTCGGCTCGTTCGCGGGGATGCCCGGCCTGACCGCGGTCGGCGAGGAGACGCGGAACGGCGTCGAGACGGTGCACTACTCGGCCTCCGGGGACGCCATCGGCGCGGCCATCGGGAACTCGCTGGGCCTTCCCGGTGCCGCCTGGACCGTGGACTTCTGGGTCGCCAAGGACGCCGGGTACGCCGTCGGCTACGCGATCGTCGGGAAGAACGACACCGGCTCGTTCGAGATGACCCTGGACGTCAGCGACATCAACAGCCCGTCGAACTCCGTGGAACCGCCGCCCGCCGGCGGCTGATCGTCGCGCCGCCCGCCGGCGGCTGATCGTCGCGCCGCCCGCCGGCAGAACCTGTCCGGTGCCAACCGGCGGGAGTCGTGCGGCGAGCCCGAACTCGAACGGTCGTCCGACCGGGCCGCGGGCCGAGGCCGGACTGGCGCGCCCGTGCGGAGGGCTGACGCGCCGTCCGGCAGGCGGTACGCTGCCGCGCATGCCGATCGAGCGAGCCTTCGTCGCGGGTGCCGGCCTCATGGGGCACGGCATCGCCCAGGTGCTGGCCGTGGCAGGCCGGACCGTGGACCTGTACGAGCCGGACCTCGCCCGCGCCATCGCCGGCCGCGAGCGGATCGCCGGGAACCTGGATCGCGCCGTAGCGAAAGGCCGTCTTGACCCTGCGGCGCGTCTCGAGGTCCTCGACCGGATCGCCGCGACGGCCCATCTCGCCGCGGTCGCCGAGGCTCATCTCGTCGTGGAGGCGGTGTTCGAGGATGAGGCCGTGAAGCGGGCGCTGTGGGCCGAGATCGATGGGCTCGCCCTCCGAGGCGCCATCTTCGCGTCGAACACCAGCTCGATCTCGATCGATCGCCTCGCGGACGCTCTTGCCCCGGCCCGCCGGCCCGAATTCTGCGGCATGCACTTCTTCAGCCCGGTCCCGGTGATGCCGCTGGTCGAGCTCATCCGCGGCTCGGCCACCGATGACGCGACCGTTGAGGCCGTGCGGGCCCTGGCCGCCGACCTGGGGAAGGACGTCATCGTCTCGGCCGACCGTCCCGGCTTCATCGTCAACCGCATCCTGATGCCGCTCCTGGCCGAGGCGATGCGGGCGCTGGAGGAGGGGATCGGCACCGCCGAGGACATCGACACCGGTGCTCGTGTCGGCCTCAACCACCCGATGGGCCCCCTTGCCCTCGCCGACTTCATCGGCCTCGACGTCGTGCTCGGGATCATGCGCGTCCTCCACGCCGACCTGCGCGAGGAGCGCTTCCGGCCCCCGCGTGTGCTGGAGGACCTGGTGGCGGCCGGGCAGCTCGGGCAGAAGAGCGGCCGCGGCTTCTTCGCCTACCCGCGGGGCTGAGAGCGGCGTGCTCCTCGACCCCCTCGCCGGCCTCGACCCCGAGACGCGGCTCCTCGGCGAGACGGTCCGGGACTTCGCCCGCGAGGTGATCGCACCCGGCGCCATCGAGCGCGACGAGGAGGAGCGCTTCGACCGCGGGCTCGTTGACCGGATGGCCGAGCTGGGGCTGCTGGCGGGCCCATTCCCCGAGGCGGTCGGCGGCGCAGGGCTCTCGGCCGTCGCGTGGACCGTCGTCGTCGAGGAGATCGCGGCCGCCGACATGGCCCTCGCGGTCACGCTGTGCGTGCACGTCCTGCACCAGAACCCGGTCGTCCGCTGGGGGAGCGATGAGCAGAAGTCCCGCTGGCTCCCGGCGCTCCAGGCGGGCGAAGCGCTCGGTGCGTTCGGTCTCACGGAGCCCGAGGCGGGCTCCGACGCCGCCGCCCTCCGCATGCGCGCCGAGCGGGTCGGCCCGGCCGAGGCGCCCGAGGCCTATCGCCTCACGGGCACGAAGGTATGGATCTCGAATGCGCCGGAAGCGGAGCGCTACCTGGTCTTTGCCACGCTGGACCCGGCGCTCGGGCCGGCGGGGATCACCGCCTTCCTCGTCGAGAAGGGGACGCCCGGGTTCCGATTCGGGACCCACGAGAGGAAGATGGGGATCCGGAGCTGCCCGGCCGCCGAGCTGGTGTTCGAAGGCGCGGTGGTGCCTGCAGCGAACCGGCTGGGTGGGGAAGGGGAGGGGTACAGGGTCGCGCTGTCCGCCCTGGGCGACGGGCGGATCGCGATCGCGGCAGCCTGCACCGGGCTCGCGCGGTCGGCCCTGGAGCAGGCGGCGGCCTATCTCGGCGAGCGGAAGGCGTTCGGGGCGCCCATCGCGGAGCTGCAGGGTCTGCGCTTCATGGTCGCCGAGATGGCCCAGCAGGTGGCCGCGGCCCGGGCGCTGACACGCGAGGCGGCGGCGACGCGGGACCGGGGCGCGGGCGGAGCAGAGGTCGCGACGGCGGCGTCGCTGGCCAAGTGGACGGCGTCGGACGCGGCGATGCGCGTGACGACGGACGCGGTGCAGCTGTTCGGCGGGGCCGGCTATTCGCGCGAGGCGGGGATCGAGCGCCTCATGCGGGACGCGAAGGGCGCCCAGATCTACGAGGGCACGAACCAGGTCCACCGGGGCATCGTGGCGGACGCCGTGCTGGGGCGCCCCGGACCGAGGGCAGGCATCGACCGGGAGCGCCACGGTGGGTAGACTCGGAGCCGTGAGCACGACCGACCCGGGGGCCAACGGCGCCGTCTACCTCGTCTCCGCGGCGCGCACGCCGATCGGCAGGTTCGGCGGGGCGCTGGCGGGCGTCCCCGCGACGGAGCTGGGCGCAGTCGCGATCCGCGCCGCCGTGGAGCGCGCCGGCCTGGACCCCGCGACCGCGGAGATCGACGAGGTCCTCATGGGCCAGGTGCTCCAGGCGGGAGCGGGGCAGGCCCCCGCGCGCCAGGCGGCGCTCGGGGCGGGACTCCGGGAGACGACCCCGGCGACGACCATCAACCGCGTCTGCGGCTCGGGCCTCAAGGCGATCATGCTGGCGGCCGCGGAGATCCGGGCGGGCGACGCCGAGCTGGTGGTGGCCGGCGGGATGGAGAGCATGAACCGGGCCCCGTACCTGCTCCCCGGCGCCCGCTTCGGCTACCGCCTTGGCGACGCGACCCTGGTGGACTCCACCGTTCGGGACGGCCTGTGGTGCGCCCTGGAGGACTGCCACATGGGGACCCATGCCGAGCGCGTGGCGATCCGGGAGCAGGTGAGCCGCGTCGACCAGGACGCCTTCGCCCTCGAGAGCCACCGGCGGGCCGTGGCCGCCCAGGACGACGGCCGCTTCGCCGACGAGATGGCGAATGTCGCGGTGCGCGACGCCAGGGGCCGCGAGGCCGTGATCGATGCCGACGAGAGCCCCCGCCGGGACACGACCGCCGAGGCCCTCGCTCGTCTCAAGCCGGTCTTCCCGCTCCCGGGCGGCGAGGACCGCGGCGGGGCGGAGGAGGGGACCGTCACCGCGGGCAACGCGCCCGGCATCACCGACGGGGCTGCCGCGACGCTGGTCGCGTCCGAGCGGGCGGTCGAGCGCCTGGGGCTGACACCGCTCGCGCGGATCGTGGGATACGCGCAGGCCGAGGTCGCCCCGAGGTGGCTGTTCATGGCTCCCGTGGAGGGCGTCCGGAAGCTGGAGGCCCGGACCGGCCTGCCGGTCGACGCGTACGACCTCGTCGAGATCAACGAGGCGTTCGCCGCCCAGGTTCTCGCCGATGGCCGTGCGCTCGGCCTCGACTGGGCGAAGGTCAACGTCAACGGCGGCGCCATCGCCCTGGGGCACCCGATCGGGGCATCCGGCGCCCGCATCGTCGCGACGCTGCTCCACGAGCTGCGCCGGCGCCAGGGCCGCTACGGCGTTGCCACGCTGTGCCTCGGCGGCGGC
The DNA here is from genome assembly GCA_963810065.1 of uncultured Chloroflexia bacterium. Classification (GTDB taxonomy): domain Bacteria; phylum Chloroflexota; class Limnocylindria; order Limnocylindrales; family CSP1-4; genus CTSoil-043. The sequence continues at coordinate 1,370,249 of CAWELX010000007.1, forward strand.
GGGTCCGTCGCGATGGCGTTCGAGCGCGTCTGAAGGTGCCCGAGACTGCCCCGGCGTGACGCGCTTGCCGCTCCCGCGATAGACTTCCGCCGGGCCGGTAGCTCAACGGCAGAGCAAGTGACTCTTAATCACTAGGTTGGGAGTTCGAATCTCCCCCGGCTCACCAGCACTTCCACTCGCGCTCGGAGACGCCTCGCCGAACCGGCGGGGCGTCGTGATTCCGGTACTCCCCGCGATGGCGCGGCGGGCGGCACCCGAAGCGGACCGTCCGCGGCCGAGATCCACGGGCTGGCGTTGTGCGAACCTGTGCGTGATGGACGAGCAGATGATCCGAGGTGTCAGGGAGGGGCCGATCGGCCGGCGCATCGTCGCAGTGGCGGTGGTCAGCGTCGTCGCCGTCGTCCTGATCACGGCGCTGGCTGTTGCCCTCGCTCCGCCGCGGCCGCCCGGAAGCCTCCTGACGGGGACCTCCTGGCAGTGGACAGGCACCACGGGCGGCGCCGGCGAAGCCCCGCTGGCCGTCTCCGATCCGGCGACCTATACGGTCGAGTTCAAGACGGATCGGACGTTCCAGGCGCGGGCCGACTGCAACTCCGTCTCGGGAACCTACCGACGGATCCTGCCCGGGCGGACCGGGACCTCATGGACGGGCCTCACGCTCAGTCCTGGCGCGACCAGCCTCGTCGCCTGCGGCCCGGACTCCCTGGCCGACGTCTACCTCCGGGACCTCGAGCAGGCGGCCCGCTACGTCATCGTGAGTGAGCAGCTCACGATCAGCCTGCCCGATGGACGCGCGATGACCTTCCGGGCGGCTGCTCCGGCCGCGAGCCGGCCCCTGGGCGCGTAGCTCGCGCACGTCGCCCCCCGAGCTCCGCCGGCGTCGCCATCAGCCCGGCGGGCCCGACGGCACGTCGCAACCCGGCAGGCCCGGCCGTCGATTGCAGACCGGCGGGCTCCCGGGGGCGACCCCGATCGCCGACAATGGCAGCGTGTGATGAGCCGCCGCGTGCGCCGTCCGTCTCGCCCTCGTTCGCCAGGGGAGTGCCGATGATCTCGACCGAACCGATCAACGTCTCGTGGGACGAGCTCGACCGCCTCGTCGAGGTGCTGGCCGAGAAGGTCGGGGCGGAGTACGACCTCGTCCTCGCGATCACCCGTGGCGGGCTGGTGCCGGCCGGGATCCTGGCCTATCGCCTGGACCTCCGCGAGATCCTGGTCGCGGGGGTCGAGTTCTACACGACGGGCGGGCAGACCCACGAGGCGCCGATCTTCGGGCACTTTCCCGACGCCACGCTGCTGCGCGACAAGCGGATCCTTGTCGTGGACGAGGTCTGGGAGAGCGGCGAGACGATGGCCGCGGTCCTGGCGCGCACGGCAGCTGCGGGAGGGCACCCGGTCAGCGCCGTCATCCACTACAAGCCTCGGCGCTCCCGGGTCACAGGCGCACCCGACTTCCACGCGGAGCTGGCCGACGGCTGGGTGACCTACCCGTACAAGGTCGGCGACTGACCGACCAGATCCGTCGCATCGGGCACAATGTCCATCATGCCTCCCCGGGAGCCACCTCGCCGCCCCCCCATGGCCCGACCGATCAGCGGGTCGCCGGCGCCCCGCGCCGGCGGCACTGGGGTCCCTCCGCCCCCGCGGGGCTCGTCGCGTGCGCCGTCTGGCGGACGCCCCGGCCCCATCAGCGGGGCCAACGTCCTGGTCCTGCTCTTCGCGCTGGCCGGGGTTGGGCTCCTCGCGAGCGCGGCGCTCTTTGCGGGCGGATCGCCGGGTGTCACCCCGGGATCGTCGGCTTCGCCGGCCCCTTCCGGCGAGGCGCTGGCCAGCCGTGCCCCGAGCCCGTCCGGCGGCCTCGCCAGCGGCGAGCCGTCGGCCGCTCCGGAGGAGAGCCCTTCCGTCGCCCCGGCCGGCCCTGCCGAGATCCCGATCGTGGTCGTCGCCGACGTCCGCGACCTTCGGCTGGGCATCACGAAGGCTGGGTTCACACGCGAGATGAAGGCAGGACGCGTCGCCGTGCCCTGCGGGATCGATGCCATCACGCTTGATGGCAGGCGCCTGGCACACGATCCGTCCGCGTGCCTCGCGGCCTCCAAGATCACCACCGCGGTGCGGAAGCGGACGCCGGCCCTCGCGGTGATGCCCGCAGCACTCGTGACGCCACGCATGAAGGTGCTGCAGATCGGCGGCGCCGACCTGCTGGGCGGTCCCGCGATCCGCGAGAAGGCCTACCCCCTGGCTGCGACGGCCACGTCCGCGCCCGCGGCCTGGACGGCGTTCGATCCGGGCGAGGTCAGGACCCTGATCTCCACGGGCGACACCTGTCCCGACCGCGGCGTGAGCCACCAGACGAACACGCTGAAGAAGGGCTGGGACTGGGCCCTGAACGGGGGCACGGCGAAGTACGTCGGGACGCACATGGATCGCCGCTTCGACGGACCCGACGGCAACGGCTGGCCGGTGGTCGACGCGGTTCGGAGCGGCAATGCGGGCGCGGTGCGGAAGCTTGTCTCCGACGCGGAGATCACCCTTGACGACTTCGAGTGCCCGATGACGTCGAAGTTCCGGCAGCACGACACGGGCACGGTCTTCTCGATCGACCCGAAGGTCGCGCCGTTCCTGGCCCGCGCGGGCGTCGACGTCGTCACGCTCGCCTCGAACCACATGACCGACCAGGGCGTCGGCGCGCTGAAGGAGACGCTCAAGCTCTTCGACCAGAACGGGATCAAGCGCTTCGGGGCCGGGATGAACCTGAAGCAGGCCCTCAAGCCGGCCGTCATCGACGTGCGCGGCGTGAAGTTCGCCTTCGTGGGCTTCAACGAGATCCCGGGCAGCGCCCGCGCGGACGCCACGACGCCGGGTGTCGCATACCTGGACGAGACCAACGTCCGCGCCGGGATCGCCGCGGCGCGCAAGGTCGCCGACGTGGTGATCGTGGTCCCGCAATGGGGCTGGCCGGAGTACCACGCCAACTTCACGGCCCGCCAGAAGCAGCAGATGGAGCTCTTCTGGGACGCCGGGGCCGACCAGGTGATCGGCCACGGGACGCACTGGGCGGGTCCCGCGTCGATCACGAAGGACGACCGCGGCTTCCACTTCGCCATGGGCAGCCACGGCAACTTCCTGTTCGGCCAGGACTGGAGCCGCCAGACCCAGGAGGCCGTGATCGTCGAGCTGACGTTCGCCGGGAGCCGCCTGGTCCAGGCCCGCCTCCACCCGTTCATCATGCTGGACCAGGCCCAGGCGAACCTCACGAACCCGACCACGGATGGCAAGTACGTCCTGAACCAGGTCTGGAGCAACAGCATCCTGAAGTAGGCGGGTTGCGCCGGCGTGGAGACGGACGCCGTCGGCGTCGCGGCCCGCGCGTCCCGACGCCATGCCGTGACGGGGCTGTGCAGCAGCGGGTCCCGTTGCCTTGCGGGGTGGCTCCGCTCACGCCGGCGCGCCGGCTCTCGCGCCGGGAGCACCGCCTTGCCAGCCGGTGGCGTGCTACCCTTCCGCCGTTCCTTTGCGGCCGGTCCCGAGAGGCCGGCGAACCGGTTCCGTGAGGCCGGAAGGGAGGCACGTTTGCGGATGCTCATCGTCGTCCACCGCTCCCGCCGGGCCGGTGGCGTTTTCGTGTCCGGGGCCGCATGACGCTCACGGACCGGTCGCACCGTCGACTGCCGCCTCTTCCCGACCCGGAGTCCGTGGTCGACCCGCGCGTCGGCGCACGCGGGCCGGCGCTGCTGGCCCTCGAGGACGGCACGATCTTCCCGGGCATCGCGTTCGGTGCCGACGCGTCCGCCGGTGGGGACCTGGTCGTGAACACGAGCCAGACCGGCTACCAGGAGGTCTGCACCGATCCCTCGTACGCCGGCCAGGTCGTGGTGATGACCTATCCGCTCATCGGCAACTACGGGCGGATCCGGGCCGACGACCAGTCCGAGCGGCCGTGGCTGCGGGCGCTCGTCGTCGCTTCGGCGACGGCCGCGGTCGCCGAGAAGGCCGCCCAGCTCGCCACGCTGCTGCGCGGGGAGGGGATCCCGGCGATCGCCGGGATCGACACGCGGGCGCTCGCGCGCCACCTGCGGGCGCACGGCTGCCTGCGCGGCTTCGTCACCGCGCCCGGCGAGGTGGATCCGGACGACGCCGCTGCGCGCGCGGGCGCCGTCCCGCGCTGGGAGGACCAGGACTTCGTCGATGCCGTCTCGCCGACGTCGCCCTTCGAGGTGGGCGACCGCACGTCCGAGCCCGATGCGCCGCTGGTGGCGATCGTCGACTTCGGCCTGAAGGCGAACATCGTCCACGCGCTGCGGCGGCGCGGCGTGCGGGTCCGGGTCCTGCCGCACACCGTCGATCCGGCCGACCTGCTGGCCCCCGACATCGCGGGCATCGTCCTCTCCCCGGGACCGGGTGACCCGGCGCGGCTCGACGGGCCCGTCGCGCTGGCGCGCGCGCTGATCGCCGACGGCCGGCCGCTGCTGGGCATCTGTCTCGGGCACCAGCTGGTCGGGCGGGCCGCGGGCGCCGACACGCGCCGCCTCCGCTTCGGCCACCACGGGGCGAACCACCCCGTGCAGGACACGGAGAGCGGCTACGTCCAGGTCACGGCACAGAACCACGAGGTGACGGTCGACGCGGCGACGCTGCCGTCCAGGAGCGGCTTCATCGTGAGCCAGGTGAACCTCAACGACGGCTCCGTGGAGGGCCTGCGTCACCGGAGCCTCCCCATCGAGACCGTCCAGTACCACCCGGAGGGCGCTCCCGGGCCCCTGGATGCCCTGGCGGTGTTCGACCGCTTCGTGGCCGCCGCCCGTCGGCGCGCGGAGGGGCCCGCGTGAGCAGGGCGGCCATGTCCCCGCGTGTCGCGAACGGCCTGGGCGGTCCGGCCGGCAAGCCCGCCTCGGTCCTGATCATCGGCTCCGGGCCCGTCGTCATCGGCCAGGCCGCGGAGTTCGACTACGCCGGCACCCAGGCCTGTCGGGCGCTCCGGGCCGAGGGCGTCAGGACGATCCTCGTGAACTCGAACCCCGCGACCATCATGACCGACCCGACGGTGGCGGACGCGGTCTACCTTGAGCCGCTGACCGTGCCGGCCATCGAGGCCGTGATCGCGCGCGAGAGGCCGGAGGGGCTGCTGGCCGGCCTCGGCGGCCAGACCGCCCTCAACCTGGCGATGGCGTTGTCGCAGGCCGGCGTGTTAGCACGCTACAACGTCAAGCTGCTCGGGACGCCGCTCCGGGCGATCGAGATGGCGGAGGATCGCGAGCAGTTCCGCGACCTCCTCGACCGGCTCGGGCAGCCGTATGCCCCATCCGCGATCGTCGAGGGCGCCACGAGCGAGGCGCGGGCCGCGAGCCTCGACGCCGCCCTCGCGACGATCGGGCTGCCGGCCATCGTCCGGCCGGCATTCACCCTGGGGGGCACCGGCGGCGGGATCGTGGAAACCGAGGCCGACTGTCGCGAGCGGGTGCGGAACGGCCTGCGGGCCAGCCCGATCGGCCAGGTGATGGTCGAGAAGTGCCTGGTCGGCTGGCAGGAGATCGAGTACGAGGTCATGCGCGACGCCGACGACACGTGCATCGCGGTCTGCTCCATGGAGAACGTGGACCCGCTGGGCGTCCACACCGGCGACTCCATCGTCGTGGCGCCCGTCCAGACGCTTCCCGACGCGGTCCACCAGCGGCTCCGCAGCGCGGCGCTGGCGATCATCCGGGGCCTCGGCGTGGAGGGCGGCTGCAACGTCCAGTTCGCCCTCTCCCCGGACTCCCGGGACTACGCCGTGATCGAGGTCAACCCGCGGGTCAGCCGCAGCTCGGCGCTGGCCAGCAAGGCGACCGGCTACCCGATCGCCCGGGTGGCGGCCCAGATCGCCGTGGGCCGGCGCCTTGCCGAGATCCCGAACGTCGTGACCGGGACCACGGTCGCCGCCTTCGAGCCGGCCCTCGACTACCTGGTCGTCAAGCTGCCGCGCTTCCCGTTCGACAAGTTCCCGGGCGCGGACCGGACCCTGGGCAGCCAGATGAAGGCGACCGGCGAGGTGATGGCGATCGACCGGACCTTCGGGGCGGCCCTGAACAAGGCGCTCCGGGGCCTGGAGCAGGCCGGCGCCGGCCCGCTGGCCGAGGATCCGGCATGGCTGCCGACGCTGGACTACCTGGGCGCTGCCATGGGCGGGGACCCGGACGAGGCCGAGGCGGTGATCCGCTGGATCGGCGAGGACGGCGAGGCCTGCGAGAGCACCCGGCTCGCCCAGCGGAGCGCCGCGCCGATCGTCCTGCGGCGGTTCCTGGGCCCGTCGGACAATCGCCTGTGGCGCGTGCTCGCGCTGCTCCGCCGCGGCCTTGGCGAGGCGACGCTCGTCGAGGCGACCGGGATCAACCCGTGGTTCGTGGCCGAGCTGGCTCGCTCCGTCGCGCTGGAGCGGCGCATTCGCGCTGCCGGGCCCGCGCTCGTCGATCCGGCCGATCCGGCATCCGCGACCCTGCTCGCCACGGCCAAGCGGGCGGCGCTCGGCGACCGCGAGATCGCCGGCCTGGCCGGAGTGGGGGAGCGCGACGTCGCCGCCGCCCGGTCCGCCCTTGGCCTGGCGCCGGGCTACGCCATGGTGGACACCTGCGCCGCCGAGTTCGCCGCCGAGACGCCCTACTTCTACAGCACCTATGCAGCCGCGGGGTCGCCGCCGGAGGCGCCCCCGGTGACGCGGCCGGCGGCGCTCGTCATCGGCTCCGGGCCTGTCCGGATCGGACAGGGGATCGAGTTCGACTACTGCGCCGTGCGCGCGGCCGCCAGCCTCCGCGACCTCGGCTGGGAGGCCGTGCTGGTGAACTCCAACCCGGAGACCGTCTCGACCGACTTCGACGCCAGCAGCCGCCTGTACTTCGAGCCCCTGGATCTCGAGAGCGTGATCCAGATCGTGGCTGCCGAGACGGCGCCGGGCGCCACGCCCCTGCCGGCGTTCGTCCAGTTCGGCGGGCAGACGCCGCTCAACCTGGCGGCCGGCCTGGCCGAGGCCGGGGTCCCGCTCCTCGGGGCGTCGCTGGAGACGATCGACCAGGCGGAGGACCGGGTCCGCTTCAGCGCGCTCGTGGACCGCCTGGGCATCCCCCAGCCGGAAGGCGGCATGGCCCGCTCCATCGACGAGGCGGAGGCGATCGCCGACCGCATCGGCTACCCGGTGATCGTGCGCCCGTCGTTCGTCATCGGCGGGCTCGCCATCGACTTCGCCTACTCGCGGGCCGACCTCGTCGCCCAGCTCGCCGCCGCCACGGTGGTCGACCCCGATCGGCCCGTCCGGATCGACCGCTACCTGGAGGGCGTCGAGGTGGACGTCGACGCCGTCGCCGACGCCGACACGGTGCTCATCCCCGGGCTCCTGGAGCACGTGGAGCGCGCCGGGGTGCACTCGGGCGACTCCGTGGGCGTCTTCCCGCCGCAGAACGTGTCCGAGGCCGACCAGGCGCTCATCGTCGCGTCGATGGAGCGGATCGTGCAGGCGCTCGGCGTGCGCGGCCTCGTCAACGCCCAGTTCATCGTCCGCGACGACGGGGTCTATCTCATCGAAGTCAACCCGCGGGCCAGCCGCACGGTGCCATTCATGAGCAAGGTGACCGGCGTCCCGCTGGTCGACCTCGCGGTGCGGATCGCCCTGGGCGAGCGGCTCGCGGATCTCGGGTGGCCCAGCGGGCTCCTGCCGCCGCCTCCCTTCGTGGCGGTCAAGGCACCGGCCTTCTCGACCGCCAAGCTGCTGGGCGTGGACCCGTCGCTGGGCCCCTTCATGCAGTCGACCGGCGAGGTGATCGGCCTCCACGCCGACGCGCGCGTCGCCACGGCCAAGGCGCTGGTCGCCGCATCGCTCGTCCCGCCCCGACCCGGCCCCGATGGCGCGCTTGCGCTCCTGACGGTGGCCGACCGGGACAAGGGGCTCCTGGGTCCTCTCGCCGCCGCGCTCGCGAAGGCCGGCTATCGCTTCGCTGCCACCTCCGGCTCCCGCGCCGCCCTGGCGGCGCTCGGCCACGAAGCGGAGGCCGTGGCGAAGCTCGGGGCAGGGACGGCACCCGGCGAAGTGGCGATCCTGGACCTGGTCGCCTCCGGCCGCCTCGCGCTCGTCGTCAACACGCCAACCCCCCGCTCTGGCCCGGTGCGGGACGCCGCGGGCATCCGCCTGGCCGCGATCGCCGAGGGGGTCCTGTGCCTGACCGCGATGGAGACGGCGGTGGCCGCGGCCGAGGCGATCGACCCGGACGTGGCCGGCCGCCTGGCAGACGTCCGGTCGCTGGGGGAGTGGGTGCCCAGCCCGGGCGTGGCGCCGGCGATCCGAAGGGCCCCGGCGGACGAACAAAGGGCATGAGCATGCCGCAGATCGCCTTCGACACGCCGGCCGACGGGTATCGCGCCGGCGCCTGCAACATCGGGCCCGCAGAGATCTCCCGCCGGCGCCGGGCCGGCGTCGCGGGAGTCCTCGCGGCCGTCGTCCTGGCCGTGGCCCTGGTCGTCGTCGACGCCCCGAACGCGGCGCGCTGGCTGGTGGCACTGCCGCTGGCCGTCGGGGCCATCGGGTTTCTCCAGGCGCACTTCCGCTTCTGCGCCGCCTACGGGGTGTCCGGCGTCAGCAACTTCGGCCCCCTCGGCAGCGTGGAGCGCGTGGAGGACGCCACCGCCCGCAGGGCCGACCGCACGCGAGCCGCCGGCATCTTCGTCGCGGGCGCCGCGATCGGCGTTGCCGGCGCCCTGGCCCTCGTCGTCCTGCCGGTCTGAACGGGGCCGGCGCGCCGTCGCCGGTCGTCAGCGCGGTCGCAGCGCAGGCTTGGCGGTCTGCTCCGGCTCCAGCCCGTGGACGACCCGGCCGAGCGCCATGAGCGCGTGGCCGATGCGCTGGCGGAGGCCCTCGCGCGGAGCGGCCAGGTGCTCCCGGCCTGCCTCGTGGGCGAGGCGGGCCATCCGGAACTCGATCTCGCCAGCCACCGCCGACGCTTCCCCGGTGAAGATGCTCCCGGCCGGCATCACGCCGGACCTCATCGTTGGCTGCATCTCATCGTCCCTCCGTTCGATGCATATCTAACGGTCATGCCTGCCTGGGTGCGCCGGCGACTGCCCCGCGCGTCGACTACTGGGTGGGCCCGCCGACCAGGCGGGTGAGCTCGACGCCAGCCTCCGCGATCCGATCGCGCCGCAGGCTGTAGTAGGTGAGGGCGCCTGCCTCGGTGATCGTGACGAGACCGGCGGCTCGGAGCTGGGCGAGGTGGTGGCTGATGGTGGGCTTGGAGAGCCCCATTCGCTCGGCGATCTCGGTCAGGTACAGGTCGCCGGAGGCGAGGAGGCTCAGGATCCGCAGGCGGCTCTCGTCGCCCAGGGCCTTGAACAGGCGGACGCTCGCGGCGGGCACGCCGCCGGCGCTCGCGTCGAGCGCGGCCTCCGCGAGCGGGTAGGCGTACATGTGCCACTCGCGCCCGCCGAAGACGTAGTTGTACGGTCGCGCGAAGTAGCTGGGGCTCAGGACGAGGCGCCGGATGGCGGGATCAGCTACCCAGCGGACGCCGCCGGTCGTGCGCTCCACGAAGTCCGCCAGCGGGAGCCGGCCAAGGTCGGCACGCCGGGCATCGACGTCGCGCTGCTGCATCGCCGCGACCCGCGCCTCGATCGGCGCGAAGCGCTCGCCCCACGCGCGGAGCACGCGCCGCAGCGCCCGGACCTCGCCGGCAGGGTCGTCCAGGAGGCGCCCGAGCGCCGCCCGATACGGTTCGGGGAACGAGGCCACGGCTTCGTCGCGGAGGTCCGCCTCGCCCGCGAGCACGCGCGACGCCAGATCGAGCGGGCCCCGCAGGTCATCGTCGTCGCAGAACGCGCCGAGGAGGTCGCGGGCCTCGATCCGGCGCGCGAACGCGACGGCATCGGCGGCGCTGCGAACGGTCGCCTCCTGGAGCAGCAGCGGCGCGATCGCGCCGCCGATGCCCTTCTCGGACCCGTCGCTGCCGAGTGCCCGCGCGAGGTCGCGCTTGAGGGCATCGGACAGCGACGCGCGGGTCGCGGCGTACCACGCCTGGTCCGCCGGAAGGAGCTCAGCGTCGGTGTCGAGCATCAGGCTGACGAGAAAGTCGACGACCGGGCGGGCCTCCAGCACGACGTCGGGCGCGAGAGCGCCGGCCGGCGACGATGCGGCCGAGAGGTCGCGCACGAGCACGCGGGTGGGCCGGGACGCATCGGCGGTGCGTGCGGAGCGAGCCATCGGTGTTCCTCGACTGTCGTTCATGTGTTAGACGCATATCTAACACGCCGCGGACCAGGATGTCAAGAGGCCCGATCCGCTCGGATCTGCCTCCCGCGCCCGGCAGGGTGGTGACCGGCCCGCTGACGGCGGCGACACGGTGGTTGTGGAGGGCTCCGCGGGGCATCGGCGCGACGCCCATGGGAGTGTCGGCGACCCCACGGGGCCGGGCAGCCTACAATCGCCGGGCGCCGGCCCCGCCGTCGGGGTCGCCGCGTCGCGCCGCGGTCGGCCACCCCCACACCAGTCGAGGCCCGTATGCCAGTTCCCGTCGTGCCCTTCACCGACGAGCGGCTCCCCAACGGGCTCCGCCTCATCATCAGCGAGGACCACCTCGTCCCCGTCGTCGCGGTGAACGTGTGGTACGACGTGGGCAGCAAGCACGAGCAGCCCGGCCGGACGGGCTTCGCCCACCTGTTCGAGCACGTCATGTTCCAGGGCAGCCGCCACGTCGCGAAGGCCGAGCACATCGCCCTCGTGCAGGCCGCGGGCGGGACCATGAACGGCACGACGTGGCTGGACCGGACGAACTACTTCGAGACCGTCCCGTCGCACCAGCTGGAGCTGGCGCTCTGGCTGGAGGCGGACCGGCTGGGGACGCTCCTCGACGCCCTCAGCCAGGAGAATCTCGACAACCAGCGAGCCGTCGTCAAGAACGAGAAGCGCCTCTCCTACGACAACCAGCCGTACGGGACATGGCAGGAGAAGCTGCTGGGCCACCTGTATCCGCTCGAGCATCCCTACCACCATCCCACGATCGGGTCGATGGAGGACCTCGACGCGGCCTCCCTGGAGGACGTCAGCGCCTTCTTCCGGACCTACTACGCCCCGAACAACGCGGTCCTGTCCATCGTGGGAGACGTGGACCCGGCCCAGGCGCGGGCGTGGGTGGCGAGGTACTTCGGGCCGATCCCGGCCAACCCGGGCATCCCGCCGTTCGCGGTCGACCCGCTCCCGATGACGCTCGGCGGCGAGGTCCGCGAGACGGTGGAGGACCGGGTGCCGCTGCCGCGCATCTACGCGGCCTACCGGGCGCCCGCGCTCGGCGACCGGCGCCTCTACGCTCTCGAGATCGCCGCCCAGGTCGTCGCCGGCGGCAAGGGGAGCCGCCTCCACCGGCGCCTCGTCCGCGAAGGCCGGATCGCGCAGGACGTGGCGTTCTTCCTGCTCCCGTTCGCCTCGGGTCCCTCCGTGTTCATGGGCTGGGCCACGGTCCGGCCCGACGCCACGATCGAGGCGGTGGAGGCCGGCCTCCTGGCGGAGATCGCGCGCCTGGCCACCGATGACGTGACGGACGACGAGCTGGCACGGGCGAAGGCCCTCATCGAGACGGACGAGCTGGGATCGCTCCAGCGGGTCGCGGAGCGGGCCGACCGCTTCAGCATGTACGCGACCCTCCTGGACAACCCGGACGAGATCAATCTCCAGCTGGAGCGCTACCTGGCGGTCACCGCGGCCGACGTGCGCGAGGCGTGTGCCGACCTCCTCGCAGACCACAACCGGGTGGTCATGACCTACGTGCCCGCCGCCGGGGCGCCGGCGGGGGACGATGGCGCAGCGGGCGGCGAGGATGGCGACGGTCCCGGCGGACCGCTCGAGGACGGCGCCACGGAGGCCGGGGCATGAACGCAATCGATCAGCTCGAGGCAACGCTCGCCATCCGCCCGGTCCCCGGGACGCCGCGGCCCTTCAGGTTCCCGGACGTCGATCGAGGCCGCCTTTCCGGGGGCCTGCCGGTCTTCCTCGTCCACCTGCCCGGCCGACCTCTCGTCTCGGCAGCCCTGTTGCTGCCGATGGGCGCCGTGGACGAGCCGGCCGCCATCGGCGGAGCGACGATGCTGGCGGCACGCTCACTGCTGGAGGGCACGCGCCGGCGGGATGCGCTCGCGCTCGTGGAGGCCTCCGAGCGACTGGGGGCCTCGCTGCGTGCCGAGGCCGGCTGGGATTCCACCGTGATCGGCGTGGAGGTCCCGGCCAACCGGCTGGCCCAGGCCCTGGAGCTCATGGCCGAGGTGGTCCGCGAGCCGGCGTTCCCGGCGCACGAGGTGGAGCGCCTGCGCGACCAGCGTCTCAACGACCTGCTGCAGGCGAAGGCCGACCCGGCGCGGCGTGCCGAGGAGGCGTACCTCGCCACCATCTACGATCCGGCGAGCCCATATGCGCGGCCTGCCGGCGGCCTCCGCGAGACGGTGGCCGGCATCGATGCCGGCGTCGTGGCGGCCGCATTCGAGAGCTGGCCCGGATTCGACCGGGCGGCGCTCGTCGTCGGTGGTGACCTCGCCGGGCTGGATCTGCCCGCGATCCTGGAGCCGCTCCTGGGCGATCTCGCGCCGGCCCCCGGCGCCGCCGCCCCGCCGGCACCGACGGATGCCGGTCGCCTGGAGCGGCCCGTGGTGCGGATCGTGCACCGACCCGGATCGGTCCAGTCCGAGCTGCGGGTGGGCCATCCCGGTCTGCGGCGGCGGATCCCGGACTTCCACGCCGTCTCGGTGATGTCGGCGATCCTCGGCGGCCTCTTCAACAGCCGGCTCAACATGAAGCTGCGCGAGGAGAAGGGGTACACGTACGGCGCCGGCGCGGGGTTTGACATGCGCCGGTTCGCCGGTCCCTTCACGGCCCGCGCGGCAGTGAACACGGAGGCGACGGCCCCCGCCCTGGCCGACCTCGTCGCCGAGCTCCGTCGGATGCGCGAGACGCCCCCCACGGACGTCGAGCTCCGCGCCGCCCGCGACTACCTCGTCGGCGTCTTCCCGCTGCGCTTTGAAACGCCGGGGCCGGTGGTTTCGGCGGTCGGTGGCCTGGTGACTTCCGAGCTGCCGGACGACGAGCTGGAGCGCTATCGGCCCGCCGTCGAGGCCGTGACGGCGACGGACGTCCAGGCGGCCGCACGAGCGCACATCGACCTCGAGCGACTCGCGATCGTCCTGGTCGGCGACGCCGACGCCGTGGCGTCCGACGTCGACGCGCTCGGGCTGGGCGAGCTCGAGGTCGTTCGCGACGAGGAAGGGGACGGCGAGAGCGCTCGCGGTTCCTGAAACCTTTCGTCAGGTCCCCGACTCAGGTGGTGTAGCGGGCCGGTCAGATCGACCGGCGGCGCGGAGTCCGGAAGCGGCCGGCCCGCAACTGCCCTGGAGGGGAATCACACCATGGATCGCATCCGACCCAGCATCGCCCGCGGAGCGGCCGCGGCGGCCGTCTCGGTCTTCCTCGTGGCCGGCGCCGCCTTTGCGGCGAACGCCGTGCTAGCCCCGTCCTCGCCGAACGCGGCGCCCGTCGCGACGTTCTCCACCGACGACCCGGGTGTCGCGACGAGCCCCGAGGCGACCTTCGCCACGGACGAGCCGAACGAGACCGCCGAGCCGAACGAGACCGCCGAGGCGATTCGCGACGGACGAGCCGAACGAGACCGCCGAGCCGAACGAGACCGCCGAGCCGAACGAGACCGCCGAGGCGACCTTCGCCACGGACGAGCCGAACGAGACCGCCGAGCCGGACGAGACCGCCGAGCCGGACGAGACCGCCGAGCCGGACGAGACCGCCGAGCCGGACGAGACCGCCGAGCCGGACGAGACCGCCGAGCCGGACGAGACGCCGGACGTCGAGGATCACCAGGGCGGTGATGACGAGGGCGCACCCACCGCGTCCCCGGACGACCACGGCGGCAGCGACGACTGATCGGAGCCGGACTCCACGGCCCTACCGGGCGAGGGCGACCGCCATGCCCACGACGCGACCCACGACGCTCCTCGTGGCGTATCGTCCGCAGCGGATCCTCGCCCGGCGGGTGATCACTGACCAGGAGACCGAACGATCGACCCCGCGCGTGAGCTCCAGCAGCCCGACACGGCTCCTCCGGACGATCCGGAGGCGCGCCGCGTCGTCGCCGCAGTGCTTGGAGGCGACGCCGACGCCTTCCGCGTCCTCGTCGAGCGCGAGTCGCGGGCGATCGTCCGGGCCTGCTACCGCATTCTCGGCGACCTCCACGAGGCGGAGGACGCCTCCCAGGAGGCATTCGTGACCGCGTATCGCGCGCTCGGGACCTGGCGCGGCGAGGGGCCCTTCGGGGCCTGGCTCGCGCGCATCGCGACGCGCATCGCGGTTCGACGGGCCGGGCGGCGTCGGCCCGTCGCCTGGATCAACCCGCAGCCCATGGGCGCGGACGGCGGGTCTCCGGGCGCCCGAGACGGCATCAGCGAAGCCGCCCTTGCGTCTGCCATGGGAGGCGCGCCGGACCCCGCGCTGCTGGCGGTTCGCGCCGAACGCGCGACGGCCATCCGGACGGCGGTGGCAGGGCTCGAGGAGCCGTACCGCGAGGTCGTGATGCTCCGCTTCTTCTCGGAGCTGTCGCTCGCGGAGATCGCGGTCCAGAGCGACCGCCCGCTGGGGACCGTCAAGACGCACCTCCACCGCGGCCTTGCGCGCCTGCGTCGCTCCCTCGAATCGCAGGGGGTGGCGTGATGGGCGAACGCTGGAGCCGGCCCGCTCACCTGCGGGCTGACGAGATCGAGGATGGTCTGACGCCGGGCGAGCGGGCCCAGGTGATGGCGACCGCGCGGGAGCTCGAGTCGCTGGCCGCGGCCACCGACATCGCCCCGAGCGCCGGCTTCGCCGATCGCGTCATGGCCGCCGTCGCGGCCGAGCCGACGCCGCGACCGATGATGGCCGCGGCCTCCGCCGCGCGGCGGGGAGCCGTGCTGGGCGTGCTCGCGGCCTTCGGGGATCTCTGGCGGGTCGCGTGGACCGGAGGGCGACCGCTGGCCGCGCGCGCGCCCGCCATGGCCCTCGTTGTCGTGGTCCTGGCGGGCGCCCTCGGCGCCGGAGCCCTGGGCGTGGGTGCGCTGAGCGGTCTCGTGAACGGGCCCGACCAGTCTCCCGTGCCCTCACCGGTCGCGAGTCCCAGCCCGGCCGTGTCGTCGCCGGAGCCCTCGTCGGCACCGAGTGGCGAGCCGTCCGCCTCCCCCGAGGCGAGCGAGACTCCCGAGGCGAGCGAGACTCCCGAGGCCAGCGAGACTCCCGAGGCGAGCGAAACGCCGGAGGCCGGCGAGACTGCCGAACCCACGCGAGCTTCGACGCCGACCGCGACGCCGCGGCCGACGCGCACGCCGACGCCGACAGAGACGCCAGAACCCGAGAAGGACGCCGCGGCCGACCGAGACCCCGGAGCCCGGGAAGACGCCCAAGCCGACCGAGACGCCCGAGGGGAGCGTCTCCGGCGGATCCGGGGGTTCGGGCGCGTAAGTCGCGTCGCGTCAACTTCCGCTCGCGGCCTCGTCGCCGCGTGGTGACATCGCGCGGCGGCCGCGCCGCCCGCGCCCACGATCCACGGTGCTAGGCTGGGGCCCATGATCGTCGTCGTCGGCAGCGCCGCCTATCGCCCGGACCCGGCCACGGGAGGGCGCGCCGCCGGGTTCGCGCCCGAGATCGCCGCGCACGCTGCGATGGCCGGAGCGTCGGTGGAGCTGCTCGCCCGCGTGGGCGAGGATGGGGCCGGCGAGGAGCTGCTGCTGGCCCTCGCGCGCAGCGGTGTCGGCCACCTCGCCGTCCTGCGTGACCCTTCGCACCCGACGCCGCTCGCCGTCCCCGATGTGGCCGCCGATGACGAGGGGGACCCCGTGCCGGCGCTGCTGGCCGAAGAGGAAGCTGACGGGCTGCGGTCGCCCGGCGGCGCACGGCATGACGCGGTCATGTCGACGGGGGCTCCCGTGCTCGACCCGGCGGACGTCGCGCTGGGCCTGCGCTACCTGCGTGACTTCGGCGTGATCGTGGCCGTGGAGCCGATCGCGGACGGGGGGGCGGCCGTGATCGCCAAGGCGGCCGCGTTCGCCGGTGCCGCCCTCGTGGTGGTCGCGCCGTCCGGCCCGCCGCCGCCGGACGCGTACGCGGCGGCGACCCTGATCGAGGCGCCCGAGGAGGACCCGGAAGGCGCGTTCGCTCGCCTGGTGGGGACCTTCGCCGCGGCCCTTGATCGCGGTGTGCCGCCCGCCGACGCCTTTCGGGGCGCCACCGAGGGCGGTGGCTGGGAGAGCGCCGCCGGCTGAGGCACCGGGGCGCTGCGGTCCGAGAGAGCCCGTACCGCGTCGGCAGGCCGCCGCGATGGATGGCCCGCGCCACCGCCACGGACGACCGGCGCGGCTGCAGGCGGCGTCCTGACCGAACCGCGCCGCCGCCCGCTGCGACGCCACCTGCCGTTCGTCCTGACCGACGCGCCTCCTTCGACGGCTGATCTGTCGTGCACGAGTCGTTCCCACGAACCCAGACGTGGCGCCCCGGACGCCTTCCTCAGGCGGGAGCGGCCGCTCCGGGCCCCGGCCCGTCGGGGCCCAGCCGCACGACGAGGTCGGACCCCTCGTTGCGGGCGTTGTTCACCCGCTTCGAGACGGGGAACCGCTCGAGAAGATCGCCCGGCGCCGGTTGCAGGAGCGCCAGCAGCTCGCCCGGATCGGCCGGCGACGGCGCCAGCCAGGTTGCCCACGCAGATGCCGGCAGGATCACCGGCATCCGGTCGTGGATCGGCGCCAGGGTCGCGTTGGCCGACGTCGTGACGATCGTGAACGTCCGCACCGGCTCGACATCCGGCTGGGTCGGGTCGCGCCAGACCGACCAGAGCCCCGCGAACGCCATCGGCTCGCCGTCGAGGCGCCGGATCAGGTTCGGCTGGCGGATCTCCGGCGTCATGCGCTCCCATTCGTAGAAGCCGTCGGCCGGGACGATGCAGCGCCGCTTCGCGAAGGAGGCCCGGAAGGCGGGCGTCGTGGCGACGGTCTCGGCGCGGGCGTTGATGAGGCGGTTGCCGATCCTCGCGTCCTTCGCCCAGGACGGCACGAGACCCCAGCGATACGGGACGATCGCGCGATGCAGGTCCTCGCGCTCGACCACGACGAGGCCCAGCTGCTGGGGTGCCAGGTTGTAGCGCTCCCCCGGGCTCTCGGCGAGGTCCTCGGCCGCGAACAGGGCAGCCAGCTCGGCCGATGGGCGCTGTTGCGTGAACCGTCCGCACATGCCGCTGAGTCTACCGCGCGGCACCCGCGCGGCACCCGCGCGGCACCCGCACGGCACCCGCGCGGCCCTTCTGCTACGGTCGGAGGGATGACCGGCTCCTCCGTCTCTGATCCACGCACGCCCGGCCCCCTCGACCCGGCGACCGCGTCGGCGCTCCTCGCCCGGGGCGACGAGCTGCTGGCGGCCGGCGAGTACGCGGCCGCGCGCGTTGCCTACGCCCGCCTGGTCGGGATGCCCGATGCCGGCATCACGGGCGCCGCGCTCCTGGGCGCCGGCGAGGCGCTCTACCGCCTCGACGACGAGGAGGGTGCCCGCCAGTGCTGGGAGCAGGCCACGCAGCTCCCGGAGAACGCGACCACCTACCGGGCGTTCCGCCAGGTCGCGGCCGCCCGCGTCCGCGACGGCGACCTGCGTGCCGCGCGCGACGCCTACCGCGAGGCAGAGCGTCGCGCGCCGGCCGCCGACCGGGCCGAGATCGCCTCGCGCCTCGGCTGGCTCAGCAAGGAGCTGGGCGACCAGCGCGCGGCCGGGCGCTGGTTCTCGCGGAGCCGACCCGCCGAGACCGCGCCGGTGGTCACCTACGGGATCATCGGGATCACCGTCGTCATCTCGTTCCTGGCCTTCTCGACGGGCGGGAGCGACCTCCTGGCGGCCCTGTGGCTCGACAAGCAGGGCCTGGCGGCGGGCGAGTGGTGGCGTCTCGTGACCCCCGTCCTTGTGCACGGGGGCCTGCTGCACCTGCTCTTCAACATGTACTTCCTGTACCTCGTGGGACCGCTCGTGGAGCAGCTGTACGGGCCCGTCCGGTTCCTCCTCCTGTACGTCCTGACCGCGGCGGCGGGCTCGGCGGCCAGCTACCTCTTCGGTGGGCCGGCACCCAGCGTGGGCGCCTCCGGGGCGATCTTCGGCCTGTGCGGCGTCCTTCTCGCGGTGAGTGCCATCCACCGCCCGATCCTGGATCGGCGGGGACGCGCGATCATGAGCCAGATCGGCGCGCTGGTCGTCCTGAACCTGATCATCGGCTTCGGGTTCGGCGCCCTGCTGGACGCCCCGATCGACAACTCCGCGCACATCGGCGGCCTCCTGGCGGGTCTCTGGCTGGGCCTCGTCCTGCCGCCGATCCGGGCCACCCTCTCCTCGTACTGGCAGCAGCCGGCGGGCTCTCCCGCAGGGCCGGGCGGGCGCCCTGTCGCCGGGACGACGGCGGTCGCCGACCGGCGGCTGCTGATGCTCCTCCGGTCGCTGGCCGTGCTGGCTCTCGTCGCCGTCGTCGTCGGCGCGGTCATGGTGGGTGCGGCGGTTCGCTGAGCACGGCCGGCGGACCCTCCAATCCGCAGGAGCCCCTGGCCCGATTAGGGAAGCGACCCGAGCAGCCACCAACCCGCCGGGAGCCGGAGCCCACCGGCACCCACACGACGGAGGACCCGACCGCAATGCGCACTCGCTTCCGCGCCCTCGCAACCCTCGCGCTCGGCGGCGCCCTGTTCCTGGGGGCCGTGATGCCCGCCGGAGCCGCGAGCCAGGCGATGGTCCGCGCAGCCCACCTGATCCCCGACGCACCGGCTGTCGACGTGCTGGTCAACGGCGACGTCGTCCTCTCGGACGTCCCCTTCAAGGCCGTCAGCGACTACCTGATGGTGGACGCCGGGACCTACACGATCTCGATCAACCAGGCCGGCACCTCGACCGAGCTCCTGAAGATCGACGCCAAGGTCGCATCCGGCAAGGCGTACACGGTCGCCGCGATCGGCACGCTCGATGCGGCCGACACCGAGGATCCCCGCCTCACCGCCTACGTCGACAACCCCGTTGCCTCGTCGACGACGGCGAAGCTCCGCGTCATCCACGCGTCGCCGACGACCCCCGCGGTCGACGTCAACCTGAAGGGCGCCGCCGCCGCCGACGCGCCCATCAAGAACCTCGCGTTCCCGGATGCCACCAAGTACCTCGCCCTGCCCGGCGGTTCGTACGACTTCGTGGTCTACCCCACGGGCGGCGACCCGGCCAGCCCGGCGCTCGACCTCTCCGGCACGAAGCTGGCGAACGGCAAGAACTACACCGTCTTCGCGGTCGGCCTCCTCGAGGGCACAGGCGACCAGGCCCTCGGCGTCGTCGTCGCAGTCGACGGTACGCTCCCCGACAGCGCGACCGACGGCATCCCCGCCGGGACGTCCCCGGTCCTCTTCCTCGCCCTCGGGCTCCTCGCCGTGGTCGGCGTCGGCCTCGCGTTCGGGCGCCGGCTCGGCACAGTCCGCAGCAAGTAGCCCCGCTCCTCCTGGGGCCCCCGGTTGGGCGCACGCCCGGCCGGGGGCCTCTCCATGCCCGGCGCGATCGGAGGCATGGTGGCCGCGCCCGCATCGCCCCGCCACCTCGCCCCCGCTCGCGATGGCCGAATTCCGCGAGCGCCAGGGCGCGTCGCATGCGATCCTCCGGGCATGGTGCTCGATCTCGACTTCGCCGGCCGCTACCGCGCCGTACAGAGCCGCGACCCCCGTTTCGACGGCTGGTTCTTCACCGCGGTCACGTCCACCGGGATCTACTGCCGGCCCAGCTGCCCCGCCACGACGCCGCGCCCGGACCGCGTTCGCTTCTATCCCACCGCCGCGGCGGCCCAGGAGGCCGGCTTCCGTGCCTGCAAGCGCTGCATCCCGGGCGCCGTGCCCGGGTCCCCGGCGTGGGACCTCACCGGCGACCTCGCCGGCCGGGCGATGCACCTGATCGCCGACGGGGTGGTGGAGCGCGAGGGTGTCCCCGGCCTCGCGCGTCGCCTGGGGTACAGCGAGCGGCAGGTTCGACGGAACCTGCTTGCCGACCTGGGCGCCGGGCCGCTGGCCCTCGCGCGCGCCCAGCGGGCCCACGTAGCCCGGCTCCTCCTCCAGACGACGGACCTCCCGGTCACCGAGGTCGCCTTCGCGGCCGGGTTCGGCTCCCTGCGCCAGTTCAACGCCACGGTCCGCGAGGTCTTCGCGGCGGCGCCCACCGAGCTCCGCGGGGCGCGCCGCGCCCGGCGACATCGCGCCGGGCGGGCGGGTGGTCCTGCGCCTGGCGCGCCGCGCGCCGTTCGCGTGGCCGGCGCTGCTGCATTTCCTGGCGTCGCGGGCCGTGCCCGGCGTGGAGGAGGTGGTCGACGGGGTGTACCGGCGCAGCCTGCGCCTTCCGCACGGGCCGGCGATCGTGGAGCTTGCCGACGACGGCGAAGCCGTGCGCTGCGCCCTGGCGCTGGCTGATCCGCGCGACCTGGGGCCGGCGGTCGCGCGCTGCCGCCGGCTCCTGGATCTCGACGCCGACCCGGTGGCCGTCGCCGACGCCCTGGGTGGTGACGAGCTGCTGGGCGACCTGGTCCGAGCGGAGCCCGGGCGCCGGTCGCCGGGCGCCGTGGACGGGGCGGAGCTCGCCGCCCGGGCCGTGCTGGGACAGGGGATCACGGTCGCCGCCGCCCGCACGCTGGCGGCCCGGCTGGTCGAGGCCCACGGCACGCCGCTGGCGACTCCCAGGGGAACGGTCACGCACCTGTTCCCGGCCGCCCCCGACCTGGCGGACGTCGACCCGGGGAGCCTGCCGGGGCCTGCCACGCGTGGTGCGGCTCTTCACCACGTCGCGCACGCCCTCGCGACGGGCGAGCTTGACCTGGATGGCGGCGCCGATCGGATCGAGGCGTCGCGGAGGCTGCAGGCGATCAGGGGGATCGGGCCGTGGACCGCCGCCTACGTGGCGATGCGGGCCCTCGGCGACCCCGACGCGTTCCTGCCGGGGGACGTTGCCCTTCGCCACGCCGTGACCCGCCGCGGCGGACCCGGCGATGCGCGCGGCATGTCGGCACTGGCCTCGCGCTGGCGGCCCTGGCGCTCGTACGCCGTGCACCACCTGTGGGCGTCGCCGGGCGCGACGCCGACCGCGCCGACCACGCGGATGGACCGCGACGACGACGGAGGATCTTGATGACGACGACGATGTTCACCCGCCACCCCAGCCCGGTCGGCTCGCTTCTCCTGGTGGGTGAGGCAACGCCGAATGGCACGGTCCTGACCGGCTGCTACTTCGCCGATCACCATCGAGGGCCCGCCGTGGACGGGGCATGGACGGAGTCGCCGACCGCGTTCCTCGAGCTGGGGGCCATGATCGACGCGGAGCTGGCGGGTACCGGGAGGCCGTCGGCCGTCGCGATCGCGTTTCGCACCGGGACCCCGTTCCAGCGACGGGTCTGGCAGGAGCTGCGGACGATCCCGCGGGGGACTACCGTGACCTACGCCGAGCTGGCCGCTCGCGTCGGGAAGCCGGGCGCGGCCCGCGCGGTGGGGGCGGCCGTGGCCCGCAACCCGATCTCCGTCGTCGTCCCATGCCACCGCGTGGTGGGATCTGACGGGTCGCTCACCGGGTATGCCGGCGGGCTGGAACGCAAGCGTGCGCTGCTGCAGCTCGAGGGAGTCCTGCCGCCGCGATGAGCGAGTGCCGCCATCCGCCGACCGGGTACGTCAGCCGTCGCGGGTCGGTCAGCCGTCGAGCGTGCCGAAGGCGACCTGCGGCCCCGGCTCGCCGGTGGCTCCGCCGACCGGCTCGAGCGTGATCATCGTCGCATCGGCGGACGCCAGGTCCGCGCCGTAGGGCGCCAGGCAGGGGCTGGATCCGTCGCACGTGAACGTCGTCATGGGGTGGACGCCGGAGCTGTCGGCCAGCCACAGCTGGTACACCTCGCCAGCGGGCGTGGCCGGCAGGTTGCCGGCCATCATCCACGCCTCGGACGTGCCCGGCATGTAGACCACGTAGAGGGTCGCTTTCCCGGCCATCGGCTCCGGCTTCATGGTCGCCGTGGCGTGACCCGGGGCAAGCGCGACCGTCATGGCCGCGTCGCTCGTCGCGAGCTGAGCGACGGCCGCGTCGCGCTGGAGCGTCGCAGCGTCAAGGTCGCCCTGGAGTCCGGAGGCGGTCGCGCCCAGGGCGCCCACGGCGATCGCGAGGGCCGCCGCGGCCGCAAGTCCGGCGAACGAGAGGCGGCGGTAGCGGGTCCGCTCGCGCCGCAGGGTGTCCAGCTCCAGGACGACGCCACTGGCATCGCCCAGATCGGCCGTTGCTGCGCCATGAACGGGGATCTGGGTCGGGGCGGCTGCGGGGGCCACGGACGCTCCGGGCGCCAGGGGGAGGCGGACCCGCGTCGCGAGCGTGGGAGCGGAGGCTGCGCCTGCCGCGGGAAGGTCGACGGGCTGGCCCGCGGACGCGGCGACGGCGGCGAGGATCCCTCCCAGGAGCGCCGCCGGAGGCGTCCGTCGCGGCGCGGCATAGGCCAGCATCCCCGCCGAATCCACGAGCTCGCGCGCGACTTGACGACAGGGGAGGCATGCGCCGAGGTGAGCGTCCAGCGCCGCCCGCTCGGTGGGGTCGAGGTCGTCGAGCGCCGCGCCGGCGGCTAGCTCGCGGAAGGTTCCGTGATCCATGACGTCTCGCGCGGGTCGATCTCCGACACGCTGGGTCCGAGGATGTCCCGCAGCTTCAGGAGAGCGGTGCGGATCCGGGTCTTGGCGGTGCCGAGCGGGATGTCCAGCTTCTCGGCGACCTCCACGTGGGTCAGCCCCGCGAAGAAGGCCAGCTCCAGGGCCGTGCGTTGGGCGTCGGGCAGCTGCAGGATCGCCGCCCGTACGGTATCGCGCCGGAGGTTCAGCCACACCTCCTGGTCGACGTCGTCGTCGGCCTCGTGGAACTCGAGGTCCACGTCCGCGGTGTGCTTCCTGACGTTGGCCTCCTTGCGCACCAGGTCGATCGCCTTGTGGCGGGCCAGGGCAAACAGCCACGAGGAGAGGGCACCCCGGCTCGGGTCGTACCGGCCGGCATCCTTCCAGACGGCGACGAAGACTTCCTGCACGACCTCCTGGGCAAAGCGCTCGGCGCCCGTCACCTGGTACGCCAGCGAGTACAGCGGGCCCGAGTAGCGGGCGTACAGGGCCTCGATCGCCCGCTCGTCCTTCTCGCGGATCCGGACGAGGAGGGCGGCCTCTTCGGCTCGTCGTTCGTCCAGCGGTTGGGTGGAGGACTGGTCAGTCAAGCGCGGCTCCGTCGTGACCGCTGCCGGAGCGTGGGCTGCGCCCTGGGCAGGCCATGGCTCGGCCGTGCTGGGACGGCCGGCTCGAGTGTACCAGCGGGCGTTCGACGGACCCGGGCCGGAGATCGGCCGGCGCAGAGGGGGAGCGGAGATGACGGCTTCCACGCCCCTCCATTCGGCCATGCCGGCTCCATGGATGGGGGGCGACGATCGTCATTCCTCGCCACCGGCCCGGAGCCGTGGTCCGTCGCCGGGTCGCGTCGCCTCGGCAGGCGAGCTCGCGGCGCCGGATGCCGGGCCGGAGAGCAGGTCGCCGCGGTGACGGAAGCGGTCGAGGACCCGGTAGAAGTCCCGCTTCGCACGGCGCTCACGCTGGGCCTCCGGGAGGGTCGACGAGTCGCGGCGAGCGTGGCGCACGAGCGGCAGCTCAAGCCGGACCGCGCCCCGCGGAGGTGGCCCATCCTCCGGTCCCGCGCGCAGGGCCAGGCTCCACCAGGTGGCGAGGTTCCGGTCGGAGGTGAGCTTCTCGTCGAGGGGGCCAAGCGCGAGGTAGTCGTCGCGCCGGAAGGCCGCCCAGTCGAGCTCCACCGCGTCGACGGCAGGGCCGGGTGCGTCCTGGAACCGTCGCAGGTCGGAAGAGACGAAGCCGAACGCGCCGGTCACCGCGACGCTTGCGTCGTCGAGCACGTCCTCCAGCGGGCCGAGCGCATCCCCGGCCGGCTCGATGGACGTGTCGGCGAGGACGACGATCGCGCCGCGCGCGCGCCGAAGCCCCACGTTACGCGCCGCAGCAGGGCCCAGGCGCTCGCTCGTCCAGATCACCTCGGGTGCCCAGCCGGCGATCGCAGCGAGGTCCGGGGTGCCCGGGGCCAGGCGGGCCGCCTGCTCCGGCGACGGGTCGTTCGCCACGATGACCACGTGCGCGCCGCCGGGCGCGTGCACCCGCAGCCCGGCGAGCATCCGGGCGAGGTCCTCGGGCCAGTCGTCGGCGACGAGCTCCACGCTGAAGCGGGCGCTCGGCGGCTCCTCGAGGAGCGATGGGACGGCGGAGGCCGCTCCGTATCGCACGACGCCCTCGTCCTCGATGGTCGGCGGCGCAGCCGGCTCCAGTCGGAAGGCCGTGCCACGGTCGATCACTTTCCAGCCGGCGGCCTCGATCTCGGCGCGGAGGGCGTCGGCGCGGGCCCAGTCGTGGGTGGCGCGCGCCCCGGTGCGCTGGCGCGCGAGGGCGACGATCTCGTCGGGCGGCTCGGGGCGGGGCGGGCTCACCCGTCGAGTGTAGCCGGGACCAGCGGCAGGACCACGTTCACCCGTGCGCCATGGGGTGCCAGGTTCTCGGCGATCGCATCGCCGCCATGGGCCCGCGCCAGCTCCCGGACGATCGAGAGCCCGAGCCCGGAACCCGTCCCGGACCGCGCGGGATCACCGCGGAAGGTTCGGTCGAACACCCGGCCCAGGGCGCCGGGCGGGAAACCCGGCCCGTCATCCGACACCGCCAGCACGATGGCGGGACGGCCATCGGGCAGCGACCCTGCCCGGGCCCCGAGGAGCACGTGGCCGCCACCTGTGGGCTCGAGCGCCCGCAGGGCGTTCTCGATGAGGTTGCCGATGATGCGCTCGACCGCGAGGCGGTCGGCAGCGAAGCCCGGTGCTCCGGCGGCCTCCACGTCCAGGCCTGCGGCGGCTCGTTCGGCGCGGGCGGCAAAGCGGGACGCAGCCTCGCGCAGGATCTCGCCTGGGTCGAGCTCCTCGGGACGCAGCTCACGGCCGCCGGGTCCGGTGACCACGCCCAGCTCGTCCACGAGCCGTTCCAGGCGGTCGGCTTCATCCGCGATGGTCCGGGCCGCACGGATTGCGTCCTCGCCCTGCGCGGTGCCGTCCACCAGCGCCTCGGCGAACCCGCCGATCACCGTGAGCGGCGTCCGCAGGTCGTGGCGCAGGTTGGCGAGCAGCTCGGTCTCGGCCCGGCGCGACGCATCGAGCTCCGCCGTCATCGCATTGAAGCGTCCCGTGAGGTCACGCACCTCGGAAGGTCCCTCGGCGGGGATCGGCTCGCGCGGCGCGCCACCCGACGGGACCGTCGCGGCCGCATCGGCCAGGCGGTGGAGCGGCCGCACGGTCGAGCGCACCAGCAGCCACCCGAGAGGCCCGCCGACGAGGAGGGCGGCAAGCAGGACGAAGGGGACCGTGTGCAGGAGGTCGGAGAGCGTCTCCGCGCCGGAGCGGTCGAGCGTCGCCAGCATCAGCCCGCGCCCCTGCGGGGCGCCCGCGGCGCCCAGCGCCATCGTGGTCGCGAGCCACGGCCGCCCGTCGTCGAAGGCGATGGTGTCGTCGGCGAAGCTGCCCCGCCCGGTAGCGGGAACCGCGGGCGCGGCCCCCTCGGGTGGGACGTCGCCGGCCAGCGTGACCACTCGCCCACCGACGGCGATGAAGGCGACGTTGATCTCCAGCCCAGCCAGCTGGTCCCGGATCGTGGCCAGGATCGCCGGCGCCTCGCCGCGCTCCACCTTGGGGCCGACCTGGGCCAGGACGGTCGTGCCGACGGCGTGGAGCTGCGAGAACCCGGCCTCTCGGTGCAGGTCGCGGAGGGCGACGAAGAGCGCAGCGCCGACGGCGAGGAGGACCGCGAGGGTTGTCACGCCCAGCGTGAGTGCGAGGCGGGCGCCGAGGCTCCGGAGCATCGTCAGCCGGCCGTGTCGGGAGGCCCGGCGGAACCGGCCGCATCGGCGGCGGTGGCAGTGGCGGTCGCGTCGGCATTGGCGGTAGCGGCGGTCGCGTCGGCCGCATCGGCCGGTCGGCGCATTGGCCGTCGTGGCGGTCGCGTCGGCGGCATCAGCGGCGCGCGGGGGGAGCGCCTCGCGTGCCGGCGGGACCAGCCGATACCCGACGCCGCGGACCGTCTCGATGGGCGGCCCGTCTTCACCCAGCTTCTTGCGGACCTCGGCGACGTGCACGTCCACCGTTCGCGTCTCGCCCGGGAAGTCCGTGCCCCAGACGTCCTCCAGGAGCGCGTCGCGCGTCAGCACGACGCCGGGGTCGCGGGCGAGGGCGGCCAGGAGGTCGAACTCGCGGGGCCGCATGTCCAGGCGCCGATCACCCACGTACGCCTCGCGTCGTCGCGGATCGATGCGGAGGGCGCCGACCTCGATTGGCCGGCCGCCGCCGGCGGTCGCCGTCGTGCGCCGAAGGATCGCCTTGACCCGGGCGACGAGGGCGCGCGGGTTGAAGGGCTTCGTCACGTAGTCATCGGCGCCCAGCTCAAGCCCGACGATCGCGTCTACGTCGTCGCTGCGCGCGGTCAGCATGAGAACCGGGGTGTCGCCGCGCCGGCGCAGCTCGCGGCAGACCTCGAAGCCGTCGCGCCTGGGGAGCATGAGGTCGAGGACCACCAGGTCGGGGTCGTGACGGGCGTGCATGGCGAGTGCCTCGTCGCCGTCGCGCGCGGCGAGGACGGCGAAGCCCTCCCGCTCGAGGTACAGCCGCAGCAGCTCGACGATGTTCGGCTCGTCGTCGACGACGAGGATTCGCTTCACGCCCCGGAGTCTACGGGGGAGGTGCCTCATCCCGGGCGGCGAATGTCATGGGAACGTAAAGCGGCCGGGCGGCCGCGCGTCCCCGGCGGAAGGGCGGCCGCGCGTCCCCGGCGGAAGGGCGGCCGCGCGTCCCCGGCGGAGGGCGGCGCGCGCCCCGGCGGAAGGGCGGCGCGGTCCCCGGCGGAAGGGCGGCGCGGTCCCCAGGGTGGTCTGTGCCCGGTTGCGAGGGCTGCTCGTCTGCGCGCCCCGCACCAACCGCCGCGGCGCCGCGCGCGATCGCGGCAGGATGTGCCACGCTGGGGCAGTATCCACGGCAACGGCGCCGCTCCGGCGGTCGGCCGTCCGCACTCCGCGCGGCTCGCCTCGCGCGATCCGGCCACCGCCACGACCGCAGCCCCGTCCGAGAGGAGTCCAGCGTCCCGATGCCGACACGCTACTGGCACCCCTTCGCCGACATGCACAAGGTGCAGGACCACGAGCTGGTCCTGGTCCGTGGCGCGGGAGCCTGGATCGAGGACGCGGACGGGCGCCGCTATCTCGACGCGACGGCGGGCCTCTGGTACTGCAACGTGGGCCATGGCCGGGCGGAGATCGCGGATGCCGCGGCGGGGCAGCTCTCGTCGCTCGCGGCCTACTCCAACTTCGGCGCCTTTGCCACCGCCCCGACCCTGGACCTTGCGGACCGCCTGGCGGCCCTGGCCCCCATGGAGGGCGCCTCGGTCTTCTTCGGCTCGGGCGGCTCCGACGGCGTGGACACGGCGGCCAAGCTTGCCCGGCGCTACTGGGACGCGCTGGGGCACCGCGAGAAGCGGATCGTCGTCAGCCGCGAGCACGCCTACCACGGCATGCACGCGTTCGGGACCGGTCTCTCCGGGATCCCGGCCATGCAGGCCGGGTACGGCGGCCCGATGGTCGGCGACACGATCCAGGTCTCTGCGCACGATGTCGACGAGCTGGAGCACCTCTTCAAGGCCCGTGGCACCGAGATCGCCGCGTTCATCGGGGAGCCCGTGATCGGCGCCGGCGGGGTCATCCCGCCTGAGGACGGCTACTGGGAGGCGGTCACGCGCCTGTGCGACGCGCACGGCGTACTGCTCGTGGCCGACGAGGTCATCACCGGGTTCGGCCGCCTCGGCACGATGTTCGGCAGCGAGCGCTACGAGATCGCGCCCGACATGATCTGCTTCGCCAAGGGTGTCACGTCGGGGTACCTGCCACTGGGCGGCGTGCTCATCGGTCGCCGCGTGGCCGAGCCGTTCTGGGACGGGGCGAGCGGGCCGGTCTTCCGCCACGGGTACACGTATTCCGGGCATGCCACGGCCTGCGCCGCGGCCCTCGCCAACCTGGACATCCTCGAGGGCGAGGACCTCGTGGGTCGTGTGCGGACCCTGGAGCCGGTCCTGGCCCGGGAGATCGCGCGACTGGACGACGCGCCGCTCGTGGGCGAGACGCGGGCCGTCGGCCTGACCGCCGCGGTGGAGTTGGACGCCGACACGCTGGCCGCGGACCCGGGCGCGCCGGAGGTGGTCGCGTCCGCCCTCCGCCGGCACGGGATCCTGACACGGGTCCTTCGGGGCGTGGCGTTGCAGGTGTCACCGCCGTTCGTCATCACCGAAGGGGAGATCCGGGGCATGGTCGACGGCTTCGAGGCCGCGCTCGCCGAGGTCGCCGCGGGCTGACCAGGAGCGCGGCGGTACATCTGGCACAGGTCGCGTCCCTTCCCCGGCACGAAGCCCGGCGATTGGCCCGGCGCCGTGCGTCTCCAGGGCGAGTTCCATGCGTGGAGGGGCCCGGAGCTGCGCCACATTCGTGGGCCGGTGCCCGGGCGGGGGCCGGCGCTGGGGCGAGGGCCCGGGCGCACAGGCGAGGCGAGGCCCGGGCGCGGGGGCGAGGCCCGCGCCACAGGCGAGGCGAGGCCCGGGCGCGGGGGCGAGGCCCGCGCCACAGTCGGGGCGGGGGCCCGGCGCCACAGTCGGGGCGAGGCCCGGGCGCGGGGGCGTCGCCCGCTTCTTGCCTCGATGACCGGCCCCGCTCCTCAGCGGCCTCGTTCACCTGCGGGGCCGGGCTTCAAGGAACGCACGAGCGTCGGCATATGGAAGCACCGGGCGGCCTGTCTGGAGCGGCGAGCGCAGCAGCCACGCGGGACCGCGGCGGGCAGGATCCACGAAGGCAAGCACGTGGAGCGCCGGGACTGGCGACGTCTGCGCCCCGATGTGCTCTGCGAGTCGCCCGATCGGGTCCGGGAAGCGGCTGTGAAGGGCCTCGCGGTTGGCGCGGACGAAGCCCGCGTTGTGCTGGGTCGCGAGGGCGGCCACGAGGAGGAGCTGGCTGCGCGGCGGTCCCCAGCCGAGCCGGCGCGCAGCCCACGGAGCCTCTCGTTCGTACCAGGCCACCTGCCGCTCGAGGGCGCCGAGGTCGTTGAGGTCACCTTTGCCCTCCACGACGAGGACCGCACGTCGGGGCCTGTCGAGCCCCACGAGGTCGATCCAGCCGCGGACTCGATCGGCCCCGATCGGAACCTCCCGAGCGACGATCAGGCCCGCACGCTCGAGGTGGCGGGACACGTATGCGAGCACGCGTGCGTGGGCGGCGTCGCACTGGAACGGCCCGCCGATGAGCACCGGCGGCCGCACAGTCAGCTCCACGCGGGCGCCCATCGCGTCGAGGAGGCGTGCTGCTTCGTCGATCCGTCCGTGGCCCCTGTGGCCATGGACGATCCGGGACACCTGAGACCGAGAGACGCCCGACCTCATGGCGAGCTCACTCTCGGACCAGCCGAGCCGACGACGCGTGGTTTCGATCACGTCGGCGACGTTGGGCCCGAGAGTGGCCTCGACTGGGCCCGCCCGACGAGTTACGTTGCTCACAGGTCGATGATCGCGGCCCGTCCTTATCCGCCGCTCATCGAGAGCCGGCGGGACTTGCGTCGACGTGCCCCGGCGTCGCGGCGTGCCTGGCACGATCCAGCCGCGGTCGGTGGCACACATGCCGTGGTGCCCGAACTCGAAACTGCCCGCTTCCGTGTTCTGGCTGGCGGCGCGTAGCCTGGTTTCGTGCGGGAGCGCACCGGCGGGTGTGCCAGGGCCAGCCGCCGTCAGGTGGCCCCAGCCCGCGCCCACGTCCGCACCCGGCAGCCCGCGCCCACGTCCGCACCAACGCCGGAACAGGCGATGTACGATCGCGGCCACTCGCACCGATCCGAGGGCAGATGGACCAGACGAGCGCGCTCCCCGATGGCCTTGCCACGATCGAGGGTCTCCAGGCCGCCTTCCGCGACCGGGACTACATCGCCGACCGGAGCCTGGCGACCTCCGTGTTCCTCGCCCTCGCTCTCGGGCGGCCGCTCCTGGTCGAGGGTGAGGCCGGCGTCGGCAAGACCCAGCTCGCCAAGACCCTGGCCGAGACGCTGGACACCCGCCTCATCCGGCTCCAGTGCTACGAGGGCCTCGACGTCACCACGGCCGTCTACGAGTGGAACTACGCCCGCCAGATGCTGGAGATCCGGCTCCTGGAGGCGCGTGGCGAGATCGAGCGGGCCACCGCCCATGACATCTTCGGCCCGGAGTTCCTGCTCAAGCGCCCGCTGCTCCAGGCGCTGGAGGCGTCGGAGTCCGGCGTCGCTCCGGTCCTCCTCATCGACGAGATCGACCGGGCCGACGAGGAGTTCGAGGCCTACCTCCTCGAGATCCTGTCCGACTTCCAGGTGACCATCCCGGAGGTCGGAACCGTGCGGGCGGCCGTGCCGCCACGGGTGATCCTGACCTCGAACCGGACGCGCGAGGTGCACGACGCCCTCAAGCGGCGCTGCCTCTACCACTGGATCGACTACCCGAGCGCGGCCAAGGAGATCGAGATCGTCCTGGCCCGCGTGCCGGCGACGCCCGAGCGGCTCGCCCGGCAGGTCGTCGCCTTCGTCGGCCACCTGCGCAGGACCGACCTGACCAAGGTCCCCGGGGTGGCCGAGACGCTCGACTGGGCGGCGGCACTCCTCGCCCTCGGCGCCCGAGAGCTGGCGCCTGATCTTGTCGACGAGACGCTCGGCGTCCTCCTCAAGTACGAGGAGGACGTGCGCCGGGTCCGCGGCGCGACGGCCGGGGCCTACGTCGACGAGGTCGTCGGGTCGGGGATGTGAGGGCCCACCCGGCGAGGCATCACGGATGACTCGTCCGGCGCGGATCCCGGATGGCCCACCCGGCGAGGCATCCCGGATGACTCGTCCGGCGAGGCATCCCGGATGACCGGCACCCGCGCGCCCGCGCCCGATCCGCTGGCCGAGTTCGACGGCGCGGTCTTTCTCGGGAACGCCGTCCTCTTCACCCGCGCCCTGCGCTCCGCCGGCGTGCCGACCGACCTCCGCGGCGCGCTCGACTTCGCCCGGGCGCTGACGCTGGTCGAGATCGGCGATCGGACCCAGGTCCACGCGGCCGGCCAGGCGATCCTGTGCCGGCGCCACGCGGACCTGCCCGTCTACGACGCGGTCTTCGACCAGTTCTGGCGGCGCCACGTTGCGCGGATCCTGCCGACCGCGCAGGCGGAGGACATGCGGCCACCCCGGGGCGAACGCGAGCAGGGCGCCGTCGCACCGGAGTCGAGCGCTGAGCGCCAGGGCCGCCGGACCGGCCGTCCCGCGCAGGCGGAGCCGTCCGATGAGGTCGAGGACGAGCAGGAGATCGGGGAGGGGAGGGTCGTCAGCCCTCGCGCGTTCTCCGTAGCGGAGGCGTTCGCCCATCGCGAGTTCGACCGGATGACTTCGTCCGAGCTGCGCGACGCCGAGCGCCTCATCGACCTCCTGCGTCCGCGCCTGGAAACCCGGCTGACGCGTCGCTACGAGCTCCACCCCCACGGACGCCGCCTGGCGCCGCGGGCGATGTTCCGGCGCAACCTGGCGACGGGCGGCGACCTCGTGGACTGGGTCTGGCGGCGGCGGGTCCGGCGTCCGCGGACGATCGTGGTGCTGTGCGACGTCTCGGGATCGATGGAGCGCCACGCCCGGCTCCTGCTGCGGTTCGTGCAGGCGCTCACGCGCGCTTCGGGCGTGCGGACCGAGTCGTTCGTGTTCGGCACGCACCTCACGCGGATCACCCACGAGCTGCGCGGCCGCGACCCGGACCTCGCGATCCATCGCGTGAGCGAGTCCGTGACCGACTGGTCGGGCGGGACGCGGATCGGCGAGTCGCTGCGCACGTTCAACCTGCGCTGGGCGCGGCGCGTGCTGCGCAGCTCCGGCGTCGTCATCGTCGTGTCGGATGGCTGGGACCGCGGCGACCCTGCCATCGTCGGGCTCGAGACCGCGCGGCTCCAGCGGAACTGCCATCGCCTGATCTGGCTCAACCCGCTCGCCGGCGCCGACGGCTACCAGCCGCTGGCGGCGGGGATGGCGGCGGCGTACCCGTCGGTCGACGACTTCCTGCCGATCCACAACCTCGCGTCGCTGGAACGCCTGGGCGAGGTGCTGGGCGGGCTGGGCCTTGGCGCCGCCGGCCGCCCGGCGCGCACCGGCGTCCCGAACGTCTACCGCGTGGAGGGGGGCGGTAGCGGGCGGCGGGCGATCACGGCGGTGGCGCCGCGGGTCTTCGGGCTGCCGTCGCGGGCGGGCGCGGCCGCCGGGACTGACCCCGCGACCGCGCGGCCCCTGCGCGGGTGAGGGACCTGCGGGCGCGCCCGGGGGTCCCGCAGCCGCCGGGCACGGGGGCCGCGCCGGCGCACGGGCGCTCCGGCCTGGGCCCGGGCAGGCGAACACCCGCGGGCGGACACTCGGGCGCCGGCTGCCCGACGGGCGCCGGGTGCCCCACGGGCGCCGGCGCACGCCACGCCTCCTGACAGACGTGCGCCGTGCGCACCTTGGGTGGGCTCCGCGGCGAGGTGGACGGGCCGGCCGACGCACGACGGGCCGGCGGGGGCGCATGGACACGCCGGATGAGCGCCAGGTGCCCCATGGGGCGGTTTCCAGCGCGAGGAAGCATCGGCGGCCGGGCTGCACAACGCGCAAGGTGCATCACGCGCACATGTGGCAGGGTTGAAGGTGAGAACGAAGCCCTGCTGCCGGGCGGATCTCACCTGCCGGCCGGACCCACGCGCGGGAGTACCCGATGAACGCTGCCTCAGGAGGGGAACGTCGATGAAGGAGCTGCTCGACCAGGTCCGTGCGTGGCAGGCCGAAGGAGCCGAGGTTGGGCGCGCTGTCGTGGTAAGGACCTTCCGCTCGGTGCCCCGCCCCGAGGGGGCGAACCTGGTGGCCACCGCCGACGGCCGCCTGGCCGGGTCGGTGTCCGGCGGCTGCGTGGAGGGCGCCGCATTCGAGGAGATCCAGCGCGCCCGCGCCGACGGCGTTGACCGGGTGATCAGGTATGGCATCAGCGACGAACAGGCCTGGGACGTCGGCCTTGCCTGCGGTGGCACGATCGACGTCCTGGTCGAGCCCTTCGTGCGGCCGGAGGTGGTTGCGGCGGCTGCGGGGCGCGGCGGCGTAGCGGTGGTCATCCCGCTGCCGTCCGATGCACCGCCTGCGGCGTTTGGGCCGCACGCCCCCGGAGCGGGCGAGGCCCCCGGTACGGCCTTCACCGTCACGGACGACGGGACCTTGGCGGGCACGACCGGCTGGCCGGAGGCCGACGCCGCCATCGCGCGCGGAGCCCGGGACCTGCTGGCCCGCGGCGGCTCCACCATCGTCGAATCGGGCGGGCGGCAGTGGTTCCTGGAGGGCTTCCCGGTGCCGCCGCGCCTCGTGATCGTCGGCGGCGGGCAGGTCGCGGTGCCGCTCGCGCGCATCGCGCACGAGCTCGCCTACGCGGTCGTCGTCGTGGACGGAAGGTCCGCGTTCGCCACGCGGGAGCGCTTTCCTGGGGTCGACGCGCTCGTCATCGGTTGGCTCGACGAGGTCGCGGAGGAGATCGGCCTGGGCCCGTCGGATGCCGTGGCCGTCCTGACCCACGACACGAAGTTCGACGAGCCCGCCATCGTGGAGGCACTGCGCCGCGGCTGCCGGTACGTCGGGGCGATCGGATCGCGGAAGACGCAGGCGTACCGGCGCGCGCGCCTCCTCGAGATCGGGGTGGAGGAGGCCAGCCTCGCGCGCCTGCGCGGACCCATCGGCCTGGATCTCCGGGGTCTCGCTCCGGCCGAGACGGCGCTCGCGATCATGGCGGAGGTCGTGGCCGATCGGCACGGCGGCAGCGGACTGCCGATGTGGTCGATGGCGCGAGGATGATCGCGGCCGGAGGAGGGGAGATGGATCGGTCGAGGCGGGACTGGGATCCGCGCGCCGACGAGGCGGGCACGAGCGACCTCCTGCGGGCGACCGCCGATCTGGCGATCGCCTATCGGGCCGGCCTCGTGGAACGCCGCGTGGGGGCGCGGCCGGGCCTGACGGCGGACCAGCTCCGGGCCCGGCTCGGCGGGCCGCTCCCCGATCTCGGCGAGGATCCGGTCACCGTCATGGAGCGGCTGGTCGCGGACGTCGACGATGGCCTGGTCGCGATGAGCTCACCGCGCTACTTCGGGTTCGTGGTCGGGGGCTCGGTGCCGGCCGCGCTCGCGGCCGACTGGCTCGTCTCGACGTGGGACCAGAACGTCTTCGCCTACCTCTCGACGCCGGCCGGCTCGATCGTCGAGGAGGTGGCCGCCGCCTGGCTGGTTGACCTTCTCGGGTTGCCGCCGGAGACGTCCGTCGGCTTCACGACCGGGGCGACGATGGCCAACTTCACGGCGCTCGCCGCAGGGCGCCACGCCGTCCTCCGGGCCGCCGGCTGGGACGTGGAGGAGGACGGGCTGATCGGCGCCCCGCCGGTGCACGTCGTCGTCGGCGAGCACGTCCACGCCTCGATGGTCATCGCCCTCCGGCTGGTGGGGTTCGGCAGGCGGAGAGCGCGCCGCGTCGCCGTCAACGGCGAGGGGGCCATGCGCCCAACGGACCTGCGGCGGACGCTCGCCGAGCTGTCGCCGGGCCCCACGATCGTCGCGGCGCAGGCTGGCGAAGTGAACACGGGCGCGTTCGATCCACTCGACGAGATCGCGGACGCCGTCCGCGAGCGGCCGGGGACGTGGCTCCACGTCGATGGCGCGTTTGGCCTGTGGGCCGCCGCGTCGCCATCGCTCCGTCACCTCGTGCGCGGGATCGAGCGTGCGGATTCGTGGGGTACCGATGCCCACAAGTGGCTCAACGTCCCCTACGACGCCGGCGCGGTGTTCGTGCGCGACGCCGCAGCCCACCGGGCGGCGATGGGCGTGAGCGCCGCGTACCTTCCCCCCGCTCCCGGTGATGAGCGTGATCCCTTCGACTTCGTCCCGGAGATGAGCCGGCGCGGTCGCGGCTTCGCCGTGTACGCGGCACTCCGGTCGCTCGGGCGGGATGGCGTGCGCGCCCTCGTCGAGTCCAACTGCGCGGTGGCGCGGAGGATGGCCGACCGGCTGGCGCTCTCGCCGCGCGTGGCGATCCTGAACGAGGTGGTCCTGAACCAGGTCCTGGTGCGCTTCGGGGACTCGGATGGCACGACCCGCGAGGTGATCCGGCGCGTCCAGGACGAGGGGACGGCATGGGCCGGCGGGACCACGTGGGACGGCCGCCTGGCGATGCGGATCTCGGTCTCGAACTGGGCCACCACGCCCCAGGACGGCGACCGCGCCGTCGACGCGATCCTTGCCATCCTCGGAGCCGTGGCGGACGGCCCGGCGACCTCGTGAGCGGCGGACCTTTCGCCGGCGTGGTCCTCGCGGCCGGGACGGCGACGCGGTTCGGCGGGGGAAAGGTCCGCGCCCCGCTGGATGGCCGGCCGCTCGTCGCCCACGTGCTCGCGGCGGCGCGTGAGGCCGCCCTCGCCCGGATCGTGCTCGTCCTGGGGCGCGACGCGATCGCCGTCCGGGTGGCCCTGCTCGCCGTGGACCCGGCTGCCCTCGACGGCGTGCTGGTGGCCGTGAACGGTGCACCGGAACGGGGCCTCGCCAGCTCCCTGCGCCTGGGTATGGCGGCCGCGACCGCCGAGCCCGCGCCCTCCGGCGTGCTGGTCCTCCTCGGCGACCAGCCGCGCGTCCGCGCGGACGTGATCGCCGGCGTCATGACCGCCGTCATGGCTGCGCCGCCCACCGCCCTCGCCGTGGCGCCGACCTACGACGACGACGCAGCCCCGAACCCGGTCCTCCTCCTGCCGCCGGCGTGGCCGCTCGTCGCCGGGCTCCAGGGCGACCGGGGCCTCGGACCACTCCTCGCCGCGCACCCGGAGCTCGTCATCCACGTCCCGGTCGGCGGGTCCAACCCCGACGTCGATACGCCGACTGATCTTGCCGCCCTGGAGGTCGCCCACCGATGACAACCGCCGATCGCGCCGCCTCCGAGGCCGCCTGGGGCGCCCGCGTGCGCGCTCACCATGAGCAGACGGCACGCGTGCGCGAGACGCAGGAGGGGGGCGACTTCTACCTACCGGTCAGTCGCCTCTTCATCGCCGACCCGCGGCGGACCGACGACGAGGTCCTGCCACACCTGCTGCCGCTGGCCCTCCCGGGCGATGCGTGGCTGGACATCGGTGCCGGTGCCGGTCGCTACGCCCTCCCGCTCGCCATGCGCGTCCGCGGCGTGATCGCGCTGGATCCGTCAGCCGGGATGCTGGACGCGCTGCGCGAGCAGGCGGCCCAGCACGGCATCGCCAACGTCCAGGTGGTGGAGGGCCGCTGGCCCGTCGATCCGGCCACCGGCCCGTCGCCGACGGCCGACGTGGCCCTCATTGCGAACCTGGGCTACGACGTGGAGGCGATCGGACCGTTCCTCGACGCGATGGAGGCGGCCGCCGGACGACTCTGCGTGGCGATCCTGGCGGACCGCCAGCCGTCGAGCCCGGCGCACGCCTTCTGGCCATTCGTCCACGGGGAGGAGCGAGTCGCCCTTCCGGCCCTCGACGACTTCCTGGGTCTCCTCCGGGCTCGGGGCCGACGGCCCGAGGAGGCCCGCGTCCCGCGCCCGTCGCGCGGCTTCTCGACCCGCGACGAGCTGGAACTGTGGCTCCGCAACCAGCTCTTCCTGGAGCCGGGCAGCGCGAAGGACGGCGTTCTGTCGGGCGTGCTGGACCGGCGCATCGTCGAGAACCCGGACGGGACGTTCGGCCTCTCGAACCAGGTCACCATGGCGACGGGGATCGTCTGGTGGCAGCCACGCTGAACGAGCGCCGGCCACGCTGAACGAGCGCCGGCCACGCTGCACGAGCGCGGCCACGCGCCCGGCCCGCTCACGCGCCCGGCCCGGTCACCCGTTGCGTGCGACACTCCGTCCATGGAGCTCGTGACCCGCGTCATCGGCCCGCTGCAGACCAACGTCCACCTGCTCGCCGACGCTCGCACCCGTGAGGCGATCGTGATCGACACGGCGATCCCGGGTCTCTCCTGGATCACCGCCGAGCTGGTGACGCGCGGCTGGCGCCTGGCCCTCATCGTCTCGACCCACGGCCACTGGGACCACACGGGGGAGAACGCGGCGCTCCAGGCGTGGTCGTACGACGCGGGCGGGACCGCGGTCGTGACGGACGCAGTCGATGCCGGTGTCGCGACTGAGGCGGTGACGCCGGCCACGCTGCCCGTCCCGCGCGTCGCGAGCGCGCTGGCTGACCACGCCGCCCAGCACGGCCTCGTCGTCGTCGCTCCCGACGGCCGCGAGCGCCGGGCTGACGCCTCCCGTGGCGCCGAGATCGCGGCGCACCCGGCCGACTGGTACCGCCTCACCGATCCCCAGCCGCTCTTCGCCCCGTTCGCCATCCCGCCCTGCGTCCCGGCCGTCGAGCTTGCCGAGGGCGGCCTGATCCGGTTCGGCGACGTTCGCCTCGAGGTGCTCCACACGCCGGGGCACACCGAGGGCTCGGTGTGCCTTGTCTCCCACGAGGCCGGCGTCATCTTCTCGGGCGATACGCTCTTCCCGGGCGGCTGGGGGAGGGTGGACCTCCCCGGCGGCGACCCCGACGCCATGGTCGAGTCGCTGCGCCGCCTGGCGACACTCCCGGATGCGCTGCGCGTCCTGCCCGGCCACGGTTCGGTCACGACCGTCGCGCGGGAGCGCCCCTGGCTCGAGCTGGTCGCGCGCGAGGGGCGCCTGCCCCTCTAGCCGGCAGCCGGGGGCGGCCGGCGCGGCCGATCGACGGCCAGGCACGCCAGACCCGGCGCACGGCGCGGCCGATCGACGGCCAGGCACGCCAGACCCGGCGCCGGCGCGGCCGATCGACAGGCGTGCTGGCAGATCGACAGCCGGGCGCCCGCCGGCGCACCGCCTGCCCGCCGGCGCACCGACCTGCCGCGCCGCTACCGGCCCCAGTCGCCGCGCTTCGCCTTGGAACGGGCCGCGCCCGCCTTGCCGATGACGGCCCAGCGCTTCCGCTCGGCACGGCGGGCCACGGCGTCCATCTCCAGTGCCCGGAACCGCTCCTCGCGCGCGAGCTTCCGCCAGCCGTCGAAGCGATCCGCGTGCAGGGTGCCGGCGGCAACCGCGGTCCGGACGGCACAACCAGGTTCGGCGTCGTGCCGGCAATCCGAGAAGCGACATGATTCCGCGGCTGCCGCGACGTCGGCGAAGGCGAGGTCGAGGCCCGTGCCGTCGTCCCAGAGCCCCAGCTCCCGGAGCCCCGGTGTGTCGAGCAGGAGCCCTTCCCCGTCCGGGAGGGCGACGAGCTGCCGACCCACGGTCGTGTGACGGCCGCGGGCGTCGTCCTCGCGGATCTCCCTGACCAGGAGGCGCTCCTCCCCGAGCAGGGCGTTGGCGAGCGTGCTCTTCCCGACGCCGGACGACCCGACGAGGACCATGGTCCGCCCGGCGCCGAGGAATGCGCGGACCGCGTCGAGCCCGGCCCCGCTGACAGCGCTGGTGGCCACGACGGGAACGCCCGCCGCGACCTCCTCCAGCTGGGCCTCCGCGACCGCCACCTCGACGGGGTCGCGGGCGAGGTCGACCTTGGTGAGGACGACGACCGGCCGCGCGCCGGACTCCCAGGCGGTCGCGAGGAAGCGCTCAACGCGCCGCGGGTTGAGGTCGCGGTTGAGCGAGGTCGCGACCAGGACCACGTCCACGTTCGCCGCCAGCACCTGGAACGGGGCCCCGTAGTCGGCGGGAGCCTTGCGCCGCAGCTGGGTTCGGCGGGGAAGGACGACATGGACCGAAGCGGATCCCTCGTCGGGGCGGGCGTCGACCGCGACCCAGTCGCCGACCACGGGCATCTCGGCCGGCCCGGCCTCGTGCCGCAGGCGCCCTGTGGGTCGGGCTTCCAGGGGTCCGCCGGCATCGCCGACTGCCACCTCCCAGGTGCCCCGGTGCGCGCCGACGACCCGGGCCGGAACGAGCCCGGGACCCGTCGCGCTGACGGCCAGCGCGCCGAACGCAGCCTGCCAGACGGAGTCCCAGCCGAGGACGGCCAGCCCGGCTGGGCCATCCGCAACCCGGCCCAGCCCGGCGGGGCCGCCCGCAACCCGGCCCAGCCCGGCGGGGCCGCCCGCAACCCGGCCCAGCCCGGCTGGGCCATCCGCAACCCGGCCCAGCCCGGCCGGGCCGCCGGACGCGCCGTCCGGACGGCCTGCTGCCATGCCCACGCCGTCGGTCGCGGCGCTCATCGGGCCGCCTCCGCCGCCGGGAACGGCTTGCGGAAGTCGGTCTCGCGGGTCCGCTCCTCGAACCCCATCGCCCGGTAGACGCCGAGGGCGCCGGTCTCGTTGTCGGCGTCGACGCCGAGGGCGGCCTCGGTCATCCCTCGGTCGCGGAGGGCGACGAGCGCCCGTGCGATGAGGGCCTTGGCGACGCCACGCCCGCGCCAGTCGGCGTGGGTCGAGATGTTCTCGCACCAGCCGCGACGCACGCCGAGGACGTCGAAGTCCGGTGGGTTGATGTACGGGCGGACCATGCCGACGACGGTGTCGCCGGCCCACGCCACCTGCCACAGCGGCAGGTCGTTGAGCGGATCGTCGCGGAACGATTGCCAGCGGTTCTCGCCGCCGTCCTCGGTGCTCGCGCCCCAGTGGCCCTCGAAGGCGGCCACTTCCGCCTCGAAGATGGCCCGGAGCTGGCCGTGCTCCACCGGCCGGACCTCCACGCCCGGGGGCAGTGGCAGGTCCGGGATGTCGTCGAGCGTGGGGCGCACCATCCCGAAGAAGAAGCGGACGCCGCGGTAGCCTCGCGCCTCCAGGGCGGCGCGGTGGGCCGGGGTCTCCTCGTTGAGGAACGCCCCGATCGTCATTGACGAGCCCTGCGGGAGGCCCGCCGCGATCGCGATGGTCCGCGCCTCGGCCCAATCGAGGATCGCCTCGAGGGTGCCGGTCGGCGCATCCGGCCGCGTGAAGAGCCCCTGGAAGTGGTGGCGCCCGCCGCGCACCTCGTCCTGCCACTCGACACGGACGTAGGCGACGGGTCGCCCATCGTGGTCCGCGATCCGCAGGTCGGTGGCCAGGTCGCAGTGCACGAGGTGCGCGTAGCTGTTGAGGATGCCCTCGACGGAGAGCACCTCGAGGTTGCCGGTCGCGATGCGCCCGGCGTTGTTGATGTCGTTGAGGACGGCCGCCTCCTCCGGCCAGTGGGCCGGCCGGAGGAGGAGCCCGGGAACGGCGGTCGGGGTGGTCCCGACGGGAACGGCAGCCGAAGTCGCTCCGACCGCCCCAGCCTTCGTCGTCTTCATCACCCGACTCGCTTGAGCTTGCCGGTGCGCTTCGCATATCGCTCGGCGCGTCCGAAGAGCCAGAGGCCGGCCGGAATGAACACGACGCCCATGATCGCCAGCGGCCAGATGTCGTACCAGACGTCCGCCAGCGTGGCCCCGTCGAGAAGCCCGGCGCGGACGCCGTCGAGGATGTAGGTTGCCGGCGAGAGCTTCGCCAGCACCTGCATCCAGGCGGGCAGGACGTCCACCGAGTAGTAGACCCCGCTGACCACCAGGAGGCAGGACTGGATGACGAAGGTCATCTGGGCCCCGCGCTCCACGTAGAGGAGTGGCAGGATCGCCGCCATGACGCCGATCCCTACGATGGAGAACGAGCCGACCACCATGATCCCGGCCGCCGTGATGAAGTTCGCCTGCGTGAGGTCAAGCTCGAAGAAGAGAGTCAGCACGACGAGGACGACCGTCGTGTGGATCAGCCCGTAGATGATCGCGTAGGCCGTCGAGCCCAGCAGCTGCGAGGCGCGCCGGACCGGCGCCATCATCGTGTACTCAAGGGTGCCCTCCCAGCGCTCCCAGCTGATCGTCTCCGCGATGAAGGAGAAGACGGTCGACAGGTAGTTCCAGAAGATGGCCCCGATGACGAGGCTGAACGTCAGGCGCTCGTCGGCCTGTTCGGCCCCGATGAACGAGATCGCGAGGGCGCCCGCGATCGCGTACACCAGGAACGCGATCTCCCAGCCCCAGTAGCGGCGGCTGAGGTTGAAGTTCCGCTCGATGAACGCGAACGACGCGCCGATTTCGCGCGACGCCGTGCCCATCGAGCGGTCGAGACTGGTCATTGCGGTGGTTCTCCCTGTTCGGGTGGGGAGGCCGGCCGGCCCCGCATCAGCGGGAGCCGGCCGGCACGAGCCGCTCCGGCGCCGGGTCGGCGGCGATGCGCGCGCCGACGCGGACGATGGAGCGGCCGATCGCCCGGCGGATGCGGCGCTCGTCAGCGCGGATCACCTCGCGGGAGATCCGGGCGTGGTGCGCCTCGGCCTGGAACCGGGTGGCGCGATCCGCGTGGACCGCGTCGACGTAGCGAGTGGAGTTATTCACGGCGCTCACCTCCCTTCGGTGGGCGGGGGGATGGTCTGGTCGGGGCCGGGCGCGGCCGGCCGGCTGGTGCGGGTCGTGCCGGGTCATTCGTCGTCCTCCGGGGCCTCCTCGACGTCCTCGTCGAGGGAGCGGCCCGTGTAGGTCAGGAACACGTTGTCGAGCGAGGGCGCGAGGCCCGTTTCGCGGGCCACGCGGGCCTTCAGGCCGTCCGGGGTGTCCTCGGCGACGAGGCGCCCCTGGTCGAGGATCCCGATCCGGTCACAGAGCCGGTCGGCCTCGGCCATGTCGTGGGTCGTCAGCAGGATCGTGGCGTCGTGGGTGGCCCGGAGGTCCTCCACGAAGGTCTGAACATCGAGCTTCGATCGCGGGTCCAGCCCTGTCGTCGGCTCGTCGAGCAGGAGGAGCGTCGGCGAGGTCAGCAGGGCCCGCGCGATGGCGACCTTCTGCTGCATGCCTCGGCTCATCTGCTCGATCGGGCTGCCCATCCGCTTCTCGGAGATCCCGAGTCGGGCGAGGATCCGGACCGCCTCCGCCCGGGCCTCGCCGGCATGGAGGCCGTAGAGGCGGGCGGCGAAGGCCAGGTTCTCGTACGGCGAGAGCTTCTTGAAGAAGGCGGCGTCCACGCTCACCCGGTTGATGAGGCGCTTGACCGCCATCTCGTCCCGTTCCACGTCGTGGCCGAAGATCTCCGCGCGACCCCGATCAAGGGTCAGGAGGGTGGACACGAGGCGGATCAGGGTGCTCTTGCCGCTCCCGTTCGCGCCGAGGATCCCGTAGATCTCGCCGCGCTGAACGCTCAGCGAGACGTCGTCCACGGCCGCCACCGGCTTCTTCTTCCGGCCCACCACGAACGTCTTGGAGACGTGCTCGAGGTGGAGCGCGGGAGGCCCGACGGGCCGCGCGGGTGCGGGCTCGGCGATCTCGACCGGGACCGGGGCGATCATCTCGTCGCGTGCCGAGACGGGCCGCCGGAGCGCGATCTTCGGTTCGGTGAGGGTGCTCACGGTTGTCTCCTTCGTCTCGGTGGTCGGCGATCCCGGTGGAGACGGGCCCGGTCGCGGCGTTCGGTCGTCCGGAGACGAACAAAGCCGCGGGCCCGACGTCAGTTCCTGCGTCGTGGGCCCGCGGCTCCGGGTCGCCGCCCCGCCGTGCGCGGGGCAATGAAAAAGCCGCTGGGCCCTGATCTGGCCCGCGGCTCCGGTCCTTGCCTGGCGGCGCTGCCGCCGCGTGACTAGGCCGAGCTGGGCACAGATCGCCCGCAGAGCGCGCCGATGGGCGCGGTGCAGGACCGCTCCCGGGCGCTCATGAGGTAGATCCGCTCGCTCATTCGGTGGCTCACGCCTCTGTGTCGTGGACGCGGGACTGCCGCGCCGGGGCGGACACTACTCCTCGGCCGGAGGGGCTGTCAAGCCTCGATCTCGGGGTGTCCACGTGCCCGGGCGTATCAGCAGGATGGTGCTGGGCGGGGCCGACCGGCGCGGGGCCGGTGGTCGCCGATCAGTCGAAGTCGAGCCGGACGACCACGCGGGGCGCCCGCCGCTGACGGAGGTGGTCCGGGCCGCGACGTGGAAGCCTGCCTTCTCGAACATCGAGCGGGTCCCGACGTACGCCCCGGTGTCGCGCACACGCCCGCCCGGGCAGCGCGGTCGGATCGATGGGGTAGCCTTCGACGGCGGCGGCGCCGGCGGCCCGCGCGTGCTCGACGGCGGCCGCGAGGAGAGCGCCGGCCACGCCCCGGCCGCGTGCGTCCCGCGAGACGACGAAGCAGGCGATCGACCAGGGCACCGGGCCGTCGGTCCGCGGGATCACCCGCGAGTGCTCGATCCGCTGGTACTCCGGCCGGGGAGCGAGGCCCACCCAGCCGATCGCCCGGCCGTCCTCGATGGCGACGAGGCCGGGCGGGGGGCCGGCTTCCACGAGGCCGCGGAGCCGCTCGCGGTTGGACGCCGTGGTCGCCTCGGTGAAGTCCTTCGAGCGGACGCGCCAGAAGATGCACCAGCAGAAGGGCGTATCGGGTCCGCCGCGACGGGTGAACAGGTCCGCGAGCTGGGGCCACAGGTCCGACGTTGCCGGCAGGATCTCCATGGCAGCGATGGTACGGCTCCGATGCGCGTCGCGCCATCCGGGGAGCGTGGGGAGCCTGCCCGTGCGCTGCCCGGATGGAAGAGCGGGTCGGACGTGCGGCCGGCGCGCCGGCCGCCGAGACCCGGGGAGCCGGGAGGCTCGTCCGGACGAGCCGGCGGGGCCTCGACGACGAGGTCCGGGATCGTCCCGTCAGCCCTTGTTCTGCTCAGCCATCTGGCGATCGACTTCCTTCTGGATCTGCTCGTCCCGCCGGGCCTTGACGCGGCGGCCCAGCCAGATCCCGGCGACAACCGGCCAGAAGAAGCTGGTGATGGCGCCGATGACGGCAGCCGCGATGTACCACGGCATGAGGTCGGTCTGGTTCGTGAAATCGCTGAACCACAGGATGAGGAACGTGATGAGCGCCCCGATGGAGACGCCAAGGAACCGCTGGATCATGTGCCACTCCCTCCGTGCCGGAACCCCCGGATCGCGCCTGCAGTATCGCCCACGGATCCCGTCCGCGATAGGCCTCATGGACAGGGACCTCGACCACGGTTGACGCGTCCCGGGCTCGCGCGTAGGCTCGGCGGCCCGTAACTCCCGCCGGTCCGGAGCCATGCCTCCTCCCACCCCCGCGCCCCCGACGCTCCCCGGCCTGGTGGTGGCGCGCCTGCTCGACGCACCGCTGGCCGCCCTGGCCTGGCTCCTGGCGGAGCGCGGCGTTCCCGTCCTCGTGGCCGGCGACGGCGCAGCCGGCGCAGCGCTCCTCGATGCCCTGGTCGAGGCGCTCCCGGCCGACCGGCGCCCCGACCCCACCGCTTCGCCATCCACCGGCCGGCTCGTGCGGGTCGCCGGGCTGTTGGAGCGCGCCACACCGCCGGGCATCCTGCGCGCGGCCCTCGCGGTGACGACGGGCCGAAGTGGGCTGGCCGCCCTCGTGAACGAGCCGGACCTCGCGGGCGTCCTCGACGTGCTCGCGCGGCAGGGCATCACGGATGACGAGGCGTCATTCCTGGGCGTCGTGCTGGTCGTGGAGCGGCGAGGCGAGGCCGCGGGAGAGCCCCGCGTCACGGCCGCCCACTACCTCCGGCCCCTGATGCTGGACGCGGGCGGACACCCGCGACGTGAGCGCCCCGCCATCCTGGCGACGTGGGACTCGCGCGACGATCGCTGGGAGGACTTCGCCTGGGGGATCGCGCCCGATCTGGCAGACCGAACCCGGATGCGCTCGGGCGACTTCGAGGTGGAGCGCGGCCGCCGGGCGGCCCTCCTGGAGGACCTCGTCACGCGCGGCC
Organism: uncultured Chloroflexia bacterium; assembly: GCA_963810065.1. Lineage (GTDB taxonomy): Bacteria > Chloroflexota > Limnocylindria > Limnocylindrales > CSP1-4 > CTSoil-043. The sequence continues at coordinate 1,415,131 of CAWELX010000007.1, forward strand.
GGCTGCAACCGGGCGCGCTCGCGGCCGCGGCACCGGTGGGCTAGGCTCGCCCTCACAGGTGCGGCGTCCACCGCGATCTCCCCGACCCGTCCCGGGCCCGCCCGCAACTGGCAAGCTGCACGGAGACACGCCGATGTCCGACCCCAGGTCACCTGTTCGCGCACTCCCCATCGGGGCGCCGTCGCTTCGGCCCCTGTCGCCCGATGGGCTCGCCCGGATGCATGCGGCCAGCCTCCGGATCCTGCGGGAGACCGGCGTCGCCGTGGGATCGGCCTCCGTCCGGGACCGCATGGCCGCGGCCGGTGCCAACGTTGACGGCGACCGGGTCCGCCTGCCGGCGGACCTCGTGGAGGCGGCCCTCGCGGTCGCGCCGCACTCCTACACGCTCGCGGCGCGCGAGCCCGCCTGGGACCTGCCGCTCGATGGTGCGCACGGCTACCTCTCGGTCGATGGCAGCGCCGCCGAGATCCTCGACCTTGAGTCGGGCATCCGGCGTTCCTCCACCGAGGCGGACCTCGCCCAGGTCACGCGCCTCGCCGACGCGCTCCCGGAGATCTCGTTCCTGTGGCAGGGCGTCGAGGCCGGGGATCGCCCGGTCCCGGTGCGTCCGCTGCACGAGCTGCGGACGCAGCTGGCGAACAGCGGCAAGCACGTCCAGCTCATGACCGCGGTCACGCCGCTGGCGGCACGCGGCGCCGTGGAGATGGCGCGCGCCGTGGCCGGCGGTGCCGATGCCCTGCGAGCTCGCCCCATCCTCTCCTCGTTCCAGGTGAGCCTGAGTCCGCTGACCTTCGAGGGCGACGCGCTGGAGGCGGCCCTCGTCTACGCGGAGGCCGGCGTCCCCGCCGGTTTCGTCGTCATGGCGATCGGCTGCGCGACGGCGCCGTCGACACCGGCCGGCGTCCTGGCGCAGACGAACGCGGAGGTCCTCGCGGGCGTCGCGATCCTGGAGACGCTCGCCCCGGGCGCGCGGACGTTCTTCGGCGCCTGCTCCACCACGATGGACCTCCGGACCGGGCTCGTGGCCTGCGGCGGTCCGGAGGACCTGCTGTACCAGGCGGCCTTCGCCCAGCTCGCCCGGCACTACCGCCTTCCGTCCAGCGTCGGGACCTTTGCGCCGGGAGCCAAGACCCCCGACTGGCAGGCGGGGCTGGAGAACGGCCTGTCCGGGCTGATGAGCCTCTTTGCGGGCGCCGACATGCTGTCCGGGGCAGGGCTCCTGTACGCCGCCCGCGTCTTCGCCCTCGAGGAGATGGTCCTCGACGCGGAGATCTTCGGGCTGATCCGCCACCTGGCGGGTGGGATCACCGTCGATGACGCCACGCTCGCGGTGGACGTCATCGGCGAGGTCGGCCCGGGCGGCAACTTCCTGGCCGAGGACCACACCATCGATCACATGCGCGACCTCTGGCAGCCGCGCTTGTTCGACCGGGGTACCTGGGAGGACTGGGAGGCCGGCGGCCGGCCGTCGCCGCGCGATCGCGCCCGCGAGCGGGCACGATCGCTCCTCGCGAGCCACGTCCCGCCGCCACTGCCTGACGGGCTGGCCGACGAGCTCGACCGGATCGTCGCTGCCTGGTCGCGGGAGGCAGGGGTGGGCTGACGTGCCCGTCGGCAGCGGATCGTCGCGATCCCCGGCCACCCGCGGACCGACGCGGGAGGTCGAGCTCTACGCGCCGGTCAAGGCCTTCCTGGAGGCCAGCGGGTACGACGTGAAGGGCGAGATCGCCGGCTGCGATGTCGTGGCCGTCCGGGCCGACGAGCCACCCGTCATCGTCGAGCTCAAGCTCACGTTCACCCTGGGCCTCGTGCTCCAGGGCGTGGACCGGCTCGCGATCGCCGACATGGTGTACCTGGCCGTCCCGGCCAGGGCGGCACGACGGCGTGGGATCCGTCCGCTGTGCCGGCGCCTGGGCCTGGGGCTTCTCGGGGTGCACGGGCCCCGTCCGCGCGTCGAGGTCCTGGTCGACCCGGGGCCGTACCGCCCGCGCCACGACCGGCGGCGCTCGGCGCGGGTGTTGGGGGAGCATGCGCGGCGGCGGGGTGACCCGACACCCGGCGGCGGCGCCGGCCTGCCGATCATGACGGCCTACCGGCAGGAGGCGCTGCGCCTCGCGAGTGCGCTGCGCGATGGTCCCGCGACGGTTGCGGCGCTTCGCGTGGCTGCCGAGGCTCCGCACGCCCAGCAGATCCTTGCCCGCGATGTCTACGGGTGGTTCGAGCGCGTGAGACGAGGGTCGTACCGCCTGCGCGAGCGGGGGCTGGCGGCGCTCACCCTGTTCGCGAGCGAGGACCCGTAGGGCGTCCCTTCGGCCCACCCAGACAGGGCCGCCCGGACGGGTGGCGGCGCGAGTCGGTCGTCGTACCATGTAGGGGCCGTCGCTCTCCGTGCCCGAGGCAGGCCCGGCGCGGCACCAGAGGAGCCGTCACCCAATCCCGCGCGGCCGCGGCCGCGCGCCACGGACAGGAGACCCCAGCCCATGGCCACCGTCGCCGCCTCCATCCCCGATCTGATCGCCCTCCTGGATGGCAGCGCCAGCATCGAGGGCGACCGTGTCGTCGTCACCGACGAAGCAGCGTTCCGTGCCCGGACGATCGAAGACCTCGCCTGGACCCAGACCTTCTCGGAGGATGCTGCCACCGTGGAGGCCGCGCGCTGGATCATCTGGGAGGCAAGCCAGGCGCTGGGCGCCCGCTCGGCCAGCATCCAGGACTTCTACGCGGCTCGCGCGCGCGGCGAGTTCGCCGGCCTCACCGTCCCGGCCATCAACATCCGGATGGACACCTTCGACACGGCGCGGAAGCTGTTCGAGACGGCGAAGGCAAAGGCCGTCGGGCCGGTGATCCTGGAGCTCGCCCGCTCGGAGCAGACCTACACGTGGCAGCGGGTCTTCGAGTACGCACCCAACGTCCTCGCCGGCGCCATCGCGGCGGGCTGGGTCGGCCCGGTCTTCATCCAGGGCGACCACTACCAGTTCAATGCCAAGAAGTACGCCGCGGACCCCGAGGCGATGACCGAGGAGATCCGCAAGGCCTGCCGGGACGCTGTCGCCGCGGGCTACCTCAACATCGACATCGACAGCTCCACCCTCGTCGACCTCGACCAGCCGACCGTCGACCTGGAGCAGAAGGTCAACTACACGGTCGCCGCCGAGATCGCCGCGCTTATCCGCGAGCTCGAACCCGAGGGGGTCACGATCCTGATCGGGGGCGAGATCGGCGAGGTCGGCAAGGCGAACTCGAACGAAGCGGACCTCCGGGCCTACCTCGACGGCTTCCGGCGCGAGCTCGACGCGCGGGCCCCGGGTGCGATCGGCATCGGCAAGGTCAGCGTCCAGACCGGGACGAGCCACGGCGGCGTGCCGCTGCCGGACGGCGGCGTCGCGGAGGTGAAGCTCGACTTCGGCGTGCTGCGTGATCTCGGCGCGGTGTGCCGCGCCGAGTACGGCATCGCGGGCGCCGTGCAGCACGGCGCGAGCACGCTCCCAGAGAGCCTCTTCCACATGTTCCCCACGATGGATACGGCCGAGATCCACCTGGCGACGGGCTTCCAGAACGCGGTCTACGACCACCCGGCCTTCCCGCCGGACCTGCGCGCCGAGATCGAGGCCTGGCTCGTCGAGAACGCCGCGGACGAGCGCAAGCCGGGCCAGACCGACAGCCAGTTCCTCTACACGACCCGCAAGAAGGCGATCGGCCCGTTCAAGCGCCGGACCTGGAGCCTGGCGACCAAGGGCGAGATCCTGGCCACCCAGGCCCAGAAGCTCGCCTTCCTGTTCGACCAGCTGAAGGTGACCGGGACGGCGGACCTCCTGGCCCGCTACGTCCCGAACGGGCCGGAGTGGCACCGCCCGGCCCCCGAGGCTCTCAAGGCGGCCACGGCGGCCGGCTGACGACGTGATCCGCGGGCACCGGCGCCGGGCTCGAGCGCCCGCCGCCGGTGCGCCGCTCGCGATCGTTCTCGCGGCCGCGTGCGCGCTCGCGGCCTGCAGCGGAGCATCCGGCGGGGGCAGTTCCGCGACGTCTCCCGTCGCGTCGCCGTCGGCGAACGCGACCGGGGCATCCGTGAGCTCGCCCTCGACGACGGCCTCGCCCGCTGCCGACGTGTCGGCCGCAACGGCGATCCTCGTCGGGGCCGGTGACATCGCCGCCTGCGACCCCGAGGGTCGGGCCGCCCTCACGGCGCGCCTCGTGGAGACCGCCGCTCCCGCCTCGGCGATCGTCTTCACCGCGGGCGACAACGCCTATCCGTCCGGAACCGCCGAGGACTTCCGCCGGTGCTATGAGCCGACGTGGGGCGCCTTTCGCGATCGGACGCGCCCGGCGGCCGGGAACCACGACTGGGGCACCGCCGGAGCGGCGGGCTACCGGGACTACTTCGGCGCCGCGGCGGGGGCGAGCGACGCGACGTGGTATGCATACGACGCCGGCCCGTGGCGCGTCATCGTCCTGGATTCGAACTGCGCACAGGTCGGTGGATGCGATCCGGCGAGTCGGCAGGGCCGCTGGCTCGCCGACGAGCTGACCACCCATCCGGCCGCCTGCTCGCTGGCGATCTGGCACCACCCTCGGTTCAGCTCCGGCACGGGGCACGGAAGCGACGCGGGCATGGCCCCGCTCTTCTCGGCGGTCGCCGCCGCGGGGGTCGATCTCGTGCTGAACGGGCACGAGCACAGCTACGAGCGGTTCGGGAGGCTGGGGACGGATGGCCGGCCCGACCCGGACGGCGTGCGGGAGATCGTCGTCGGCACCGGGGGCGCCGAGGCCTACGGGTTCGGCGCCCCCCTCCCCGGCAGCGAGACGCGCGTCTCCGGTGTCCCCGCCGTCCTGGTGCTGCAGCTCCGCGCCGGGGAGTATCACTGGCGGCTCGTCGGCGGCGCCGACGCCCAGGTCCTGGACGAAGGCGGTGACACGTGCCGGCCGTGACGGACGGCCCGGGCGGGGCGCGTGGCCACGCGATAGGATCGCCGACATGACCGATTCCTCCACGACGTTCGGCGCCAGCTGGAGTGCCGGGCTGCGCCGGGCGAGCGAGGGCGACCTCGCCTCGTGGCTCGCGCTGGCGCTCGAGATGTGCGACGAAGCCGACCGGGTCGCCCGGCGCTGGTATCGCCGCGAGGTGCCCACGTCCCGCAAGCCCGACCGGACCTTCGTCACCGAGGCTGACCAGTCGATCGAGCGCCTCATCCGTGAGCGAGTCCGGGCCGTCTACCCGCAGCACGGCTTCGTGGGCGAGGAGTACGGCGACGAGGACGGAGCGGCCGGGATCCGCTGGTACATCGATCCCATCGACGGCACCCACAACTTCATCCGCGGCGTGCCCATCTTCGGGACCCTGCTGGCGGTGGAGGTCGAGGGCGAGATCCAGGTCGGCGCCATGTCGGCACCCGCGCTCGGCGAGCGCTGGTATGCGGCCCGTGGCGCGGGTGCCTGGACGGTGGCCCGCGGCGGTGTGCGCCGGCGGATCTCCGTGAGCGGGGTGGCCGAGCTCGGCGACGCGCAGCTGATCTATGGCAGCCGGCGCGAGAACGTGTCATCCGGCCTCATGCCCGGCTTCGACGCGCTCATCGAGGCCTCCTGGCGCGACCGTGGCTTCGGGGACTTCTGGGGGTATGCCCTCGTCGCCGAAGGAGCCGCCGAGGCGATGTTCGAGACCGGAATGCACAGCTGGGACGTGGCCGCCCCGATGGTGATCATCGAGGAGGCCGGCGGGCGTGTCACGGACGTGTCGGGCGCGCGCGACGTCTGGGCAGCAAGCTTCGTCGGCAGCAACGGCCAGCTCCACGAGGAGATCCTGGCTCGCCTGCAGGGCTGACGGCGCACCCGTGTCCCCGCAACAGGCACCCGGGACCGACGGCGCGGGCCGGCCGTTGCGCGAGGACGACTGGCCCCGCGTCCGGCATCTCCTGGTGGCCGGGCTGCCGATCTCCGCCCCCGGCTTTCTGTGGGAGGTCCGTCGCTGGGACGGCTGGCGCTGGTACCAGCCCGACCCGGCCTGGGATCCGCGTCGCGAGCAGGAGGGCCGGGCCTGGGAGAGCGACGACGGAGCGCTGGTCGGGGCCGCTCACGGCGAGAGCGCTGGCGAGGTGCACCTCCAGGTGCACCCGGCCCATCGCCACCTCGAGGAGGCGATGATCGCCTGGGCGGAGGACGCGCTTGCCGTCGACGACGTGGCCGGAGGCCGCCGGCTCGCGACACCGGTGCGGGAGTACGACCAGCGGCGCGCGAGCCTGCTCGAGGCGCGCGGGTGGCGACGGACCGGCGACTGGGGCGTGACCCGCTGGCTCCGGTTCGGGATCGGTCCGTCCAGGTCGTCGGCGTGGGACCCGGGGTACGTCATGCGCTCGCTGCGACCGGGCGAGCGGGAGGACGCGCTGCGCATCGCGGCGCTGCTCAACGGGGCGTTCGGCCGGACGTTGCACGACGCGCCGGAGTTCCTCACGTTCGAGCGCCATGCCCCCGACTACGACGCCGCCCTGCACCTGGTGGCCGAGGCACCCGACGGTTCGTTCGCGGCTCATGTCGGAATCACCGTCGAGCCCGTGAACCGGCTCGCGATCGTGGAGCCGGTCTGCACGCACCCGGATCACCGGCGGCGCGGGCTGGCGCAGGCGCTGCTCCGTCGGGGGCTGGAGCTGGCGCGGCAGGCAGGCGCGACCCAGGCGTGCGTCGACACCGGCAGCGGCGAGGCGGCCAACCGCCTCTACGCGGAGGTCGGCTTCGGCGAGGTCTTCCCCGCGTGGGACTGGGAGTGGCGCGGCTGAGCTCTGCTGGCGCGCGGGCTCCGGTCGGGTCGCCTGTTCAGTCTCCCGGCGGGCGACCGAAGCGCTCCAGCAGCGCCGTCACGGCCGGCGACGGCACGATGCCGGGGCCGAGGTCGGCCGCGTCCTCGGGGGGACCGGCCGTGACGCACAGAGGGACCACGCCTGCCCATGCCGGCGATCCGAGGTCACCGGCATCGTCGCCGGGCCCACCCGTGCGCCGCTTCACGGAGGCCTCCCCCAGGTCGAGCCGGAGGATGGCGGTCGCCTTGAGCTCGCGCTCGTCCGGGGGCCTGACCTCGGCCCACCGTCCGGGCGTGACCCGCTCCATGAAGGCCTCCAGGGCGCGGAGCTTCTCCTGCGGCTCGGTGACGAGCAGGGCCCGGCCCAGCACGACCACGGACCGGTAGTTCACCGAGTGGTGGAAGGCCGAACGCGCGAGGACGAGCCCGTCGAGGTGCGTGACCGTGAGGCACGCCGCCGCACCCCCGCTCAGCACCCGGATCGCCCGACTGGCCGGCGAGCCGTGGACGTACACGAGGTTGCCGACGCGGGCGTGCAGGACGGGGATCACGAAGGGCTGGCCGTCGTCGACGAACCCCAGGTGGGCCACGATGCCGGCGTCGAGGACCGCCTCGATGGAGGCCGCGTCGTACGCGCCGCGTTGCGGGAGTCGCCGGACCCGGGTTCGCGGGCTCGGCGACCCCGGAGCCGTCACGCTCGCGCCCCGGTCGCGGCCGCGACGCTCTCCTCCAGGATGCCGAGGGCCAGGTCCACCTCGGCGGCAGTGGTCACGAGCGGGGGGATGATCCGGGTCACGTTCGCGTAGGACCCGGCAGACAGGACGATCAGCTTCCGCTCCAGGGCCCCCGCGATGACCCGCTTCGCGAGGTCGGGATCCGGCGTGCGCCCGTCGCCCTCGGCCGGCTTCACGAACTCCATGGCGACCATGCAGCCCAGGCCGCGCACGTCGCCGACGACGGGGTGACGCGCCTGGATCCCGCGCAGCCCGCCGAGGAACTGGGCGCCGCGCTCGCTCGCGTTCGCCAGCAGGCCCTCGTCCTCGATGACGTCGAGGGTCGCGTTGGCGGCCGCGCACGCGACCACGTTGCCGCCGTAGGTCCCCCCGTGGGCGCCCGGCCGCCACGCGGCGAGCAGCTCCGAGCGGGCGATGATGCCGGACAGTGGCAGGCCGGAGGCGATCCCCTTGGCGAAGACGAGGACGTCGGGCTCCACCTCCCAGTGGCGGACCGCGAAGAGCTCGCCGGTGCGGCCCATCCCGGTCTGGACCTCGTCGGCGATGAGCAGCATCCCGTGCCGGCGGGTGATCTCGCGAAGGCGCGGCAGGAACCCCGGCGGCGGGACGATGTAGCCGCCTTCGCCAAGGACGGGCTCGACCAGGACGGCGGCAACGTGCTCTGGGTAGGTGAGCGTCTGGAGCGTCAGGTCCAGCTGCGCCTCCCAGTCGCAGGTGCAGCCGGCGTCCGGCGCGTGGGCCGCTCCGGGCGCCCGGTAGCAGTACGGGAAGGCGGTGCTGTAGATGGACCCGGGGAGCGGCTCGAAGTCCCCGCGGTAGACGTTCTTGGCCGTGGTCAGGGCCATCGTCTGGGCGGTGCGGCCGTGGTAGCCGCCCCGGAAGACGAGGATGACCGGGCGCCGGGTGGCGACCCGGGCCAGCTTCACGGCGGCCTCCACCGCCTCCGCGCCGGAGTTCGACAGGAAGGCCTGCCACGGACCGCCGGGCAGGAGGGTCCGCAGGCGGTCGTAGAGCCGCAGGCCCGGTTCGTGGTAGACGATGTTCTGCTGCCCGTGGAGCAGCTTCGCCGCCTGCGCCTGGACCGCCGCGACCACGCGAGGATGGGCGTGGCCCGTGTTCGTGACGCCGATGCCGGAGCTGTAGTCCAGGTAGCGCTCGCCGTCGGTGGTGACGAGCCAGCTGCCCTCGCCGTGGTCGACGGCGATGTTCGTGACGCGGGACCAGACAGCCGGAACGGCGGAGCGGTCCGGCAGGGGCGCCGGGTCGGAGGATCGGAGAACGGCCGTGTCGACCATGGCGGGCTCCTTCATGGGCTCGGGTGTGTGACGGAGATGATGCGCGTCTCGCCGCCGTCGAGTGCGACGAGGCCGGGCTGTCCGGCCGGGGCATGCATGGCGCGACCGCGCTACGATGCGGGCCCCGGGCGCGACACCCGGGACCGAAGCGTCCCGCACCGGAAGGACCAGCCGCGCATGAGCACGCTCACCGAGGGCGCCATCTTCGATGCCCTCCGCACCGTCCAGGAGCCCGAGCTGGGCCGGGACATCGTGACCCTCAACATGGTCAAGGGGATCGCGATCGACGGGCCGAAGGTGGCCTTCACGATCGAGCTCACCACGCCGGCCTGTCCGCTCAAGGACGAGATCGAGCACAACGCCCGGGCGGCGCTCGCGGGCATCGGGGCATCCGACGTCGAGATCACGTGGGGCGCCATGGTCCGCCGCGCGGCACCCTCGGGCGGCCCGGAGCTCCTCGAGGGGGTCAAGAACATCCTCGCGGTCGCGTCCGGCAAGGGCGGCGTGGGGAAGAGCACGGTCAGCGCCAACCTGGCGGTGGCGCTCGCCCAGGCGGGCGCGACGGTCGGGCTCCTCGACGCCGACATCACGGGGCCGAACATCCCCCTGATGATGGGCATCGAGGGCACCCCCAAGGCCGGCCCCGACAACAAGATCCTGCCCCTCGAGCGCTACGGGGTGAAGGTGATCTCCATCGCCTTCTTCGTGCCGGAGGGCCAGCCGATCGTGTGGCGCGGCCCGCTCGTGGGCGGGGCGATCCAGCAGTTCCTGCGCGACGTCGCCTGGGGTGAGCTGGACTACCTGGTGGTGGACCTGCCGCCCGGGACGTCCGACGCCCAGCTGACCCTCGCCCAGGCCGTGCCGATCTCGGGGTCGGTGCTGGTGACCACCCCCCAGCAGGTCGCGATCTCGGACGTCCAGAAGGCCCTCGCGATGTTCCAGCGGATGAGCGTCCCGGTGATCGGGGTCGTCGAGAACATGAGCGCCTTCGTGTGCCCGCACTGCGGCGAGGCCACGGAGATCTTCGGGCGCGGCGGCGCGGAGCGGTTCGCCCGGGAGAACGACATCGAGTACCTCGGCGGAATCCCGCTGGACGTCACGGTCCGCCAGGGCGGCGACGCCGGGATCCCGGCGGTCGCCCAGCGCGAGCCCGGGGCAGCGGCGCTTGCGATGACCGCGCTGGCGCAGACGGTCGCCGCGCGGATGAGCGTCCGGGCGGCGCGCCAGCAGCCGGTGCTGACGATCAGCTGATCGACATCCGACCGGGCGCGGCACTGCCTGCGCCAGCAGCGCGGAGGTGGCCTGGGTCCAACCGCGCCACCACGTCCGACCCGCGCCCGTGCGAGGATGCGGGCGCGCTATGATCGCCGCGAACGCTTCCCGGCTCCCGGAGGTGGCACCCTGAGCCCGACCGATCCCGGCGACGACCCGCAGGTCGCTCCCGCCGGACCCGACGACCTCAACGAACCTGCGCCCGCGGCGCTCGGCGCCGAGCCTGCTCCGGCGACTTCGCGCGCCGAACCCGCTCCCGTGGCGCCGCCGCCCGACGACACGGCGCCCGCGGATGCGGCCCAGCCGCCTCCCACGTCGCCGCCGCCTGCTGGGCCGCCGCCTGCGCCGCCCGGTGCGCCCCCGCCCGTGGGACCATCGTTCGGCGCCCAGCCGCCGAAGCCCCCGAAGCCGCCGAAGCCCCCGAAGCCGGCCGGCCTCCGCGAGCAGCTGCAGCGCACCATCGCGGCCGGCCGTGCCCTCGTCGATTCGCACATCGTCCTGGCGAAGGCAGAGCTGGCCGTCATCGTCGCCGACGTCAAGCAGGTTGCCGTTCAGGTCGGCATCGCCCTTGCGCTCGTCCTGTACGTCGCGCTGCTCGTCCCGATCGGAACCGCGCTCTTCCTGGGCGAGTGGCTCTTCGGCTCGATGGGCTGGGGGATCCTGCACGCCACGCTCTTCTCGATCGCCACCGCGATCGTCCTGGTGCTCGGCGCGCTGCGCATCTCGCGGTCGTACCTCGCCGGGATGCTCCTCGCGGCGATCGGCATCGGCATCGTCGTCGGGACGGTGCTGGGCCTCGCGTGGCCGCACGCCGCCTACACTGCCATCGGCGACTCGGCGATGGCCGTCATCGATCCCGCGATCCGGCCGCTCCTGGTGGGCCTCACGCTGTGGGGCACGATCTTCGCGTTCATCGGCCTGCTGGTCGGGGCCCGCGCCGGGGGCGTCGGGGGAGCCATCGGCGGGTTCTTCGGAGGCGCCATCGTGGGCGCGCTCCTGGGGGCCTTCACGGCCATCAGCTTCAGCCTCCAGGTCGGCGTGGCCCTGGGGGTCACGGCCACGTTGATCGCGTGGCCGGCACTCGCAGCGCTCGCCCTCCGGGGCTACGACTGGGAGGACTTGAAGCGCCGCTTCATGCCGTCGGCCTCCATCGCGGCGGCCGAGGAGACGCGGGACTGGGCAAAGGCGCGCCTGCCCGGCAGCAGGGAGGACGCGTCATGACGGACGAACGCGCCGGCGGCTCCGCGGCGGAACCGGCGACCGCCACCGCTCCGATGACCACTGCCGACCCGACGCCGGCTGCCAACCCGGCGGCCACCCCGGATCCGACACCCGCGACCCCTCCGGCCGAGGTCGCCGAGCCGACACCCCCAACCCCTCCGGCGGCCCTCAGCGACCCTGCGACCGTCCTGGCGCTCGCGGAGGTGATCGCGGCCCGCGGCGCCCTCGCCGACGAGCTCGTGCGCCTCGAGGCATCAGCACGCGCCGCCGTCGACGTCCGCGCCAAGGTCAAGCGAAACCCCGGCAAGACCGCTGCGGTCGTTGGCGGGACGGCCTTCCTGGCTGTCGGCGGGCCCCGGAAGATCTTCCGGTCCGTCAAGCGACGGATCGTCGGCGCGCCGGATCCGCTGCCGCCCAGCCTGCTCCCGGACCAGGTGGAGAAGGCGGTCCGGGCCCTCGGCGACGACGGCGCGAAGGTGCGCGGGTCGCTGGAACGCGAGTTCGCGGCCTTCGTGGACACCAACCGCAAGGCCGACTCCAAGTTCGTGCGCCGGGTGCTCCTGACCGCCGGTGTCCCGCTGGCCTCGGAGGTCAGCCGCACGGTCATCAAGCGGTTCTTCGAGGGTTCGGCGGAGGACGTGGCGCGCCGCGAGGACGAGATCCGCGCCCGCATCGACGGCAAGGGAGCGCCGCCCGCGCGCTAGACTCCAACCCGGGCGAGTGGCGGAATGGCAGACGCGCCGGCCTTAGGAGCCGGTGCCGCGTGAGCGGCGTGTCGGTTCGAGTCCGACCTCGCCTACCAGCATGCTCAGGAGGACACGCTTTCTGTCGGTGACGGAGGATGGGCAGCGTGTCCTTCGTTACGGTCTCCGGGGGTTCCCACTCCCGTTGACCTTGCTGAGGCGAACGGCAGGTTCGCGTGTCGCAGGTGCCGGACCCATCTGGCTCTTGACGCCCGCGGACCCGCTGAACATCGTCCTTCTGTGGCTCATGTCGTGAGGTCCCCGTCTCGGCGGCGAACGTGGCCCGGCCTGGTGTTCGTCATCGTCCTCGGGCTCTTCGCGCTCGCGGTTGCCGTCGCCGTGGCTCCGACCTTGTGGGCTCGGATCACCGCGGTCCCGGACCGCCCCGGAGGGTGGACGGAAGGGTCAATCCCGAACGCGGGAGGCCAGATGGTCAATGCCCTCGTCGCATCCGACACGGAGGTCTTCGCTGCTGGGTCCGTCCTGTGGCGAAGCAGCGATGGGGCGATGTGGACGACCGTGGAACTCCCGCGTGAAGGACCGGCAAACGTGGCGGCGCTTGCCGTTCGTGGGGATGTCGTCGTCGCGGCTGATGCGAGCACGGGTCTCTGGCGTTCCTCGACCGCCCTCGCCGCCTGGGAACAAGGCGACCTGCCTGATGGCGCGTCACCGGATGCTGTCGCGGCCGTTGGGACTGGGTTCGCCGCAATCGGCTACCTCGGCGGGAAGCGGACAACGTGGACGTCGCCCGATGGGCTCGCCTGGATGCGGATCCCTGGACCACCAGCCGCGGAGGCGCTGAGCGTCGGCCAGGACGGCGGGGTGATGGTCGCGACAGACAGCGCGGTCTACTCGCTCGATCGCGATGTCTGGCGCGAGGTGGGAACGCTGCCGGAGACGATGAGCCCAAACGATGCTCGTCGCGTGACGGATCTGGTCGCCGGCAGGGACGTGATCGTGGTGAGCGGTTGCGGTGGAGCGATCCAGGGCGCTGCCGGATGGCCGGCCGTCTGGGTCGTCGTCGCCGATGCTGCGACAACGGTCCGCCTGCCCGGCCCGTCAGAGGGGTGCGTCACGTCTCTCGCCTTTGACGGCACTCGCTTCCTGGCGGGCGGTGCGACGACCGATGGGGCCGCGACGTGGACCTCTGCCGATGGCCGCACCTGGGCACAACTCGACCCGGATGCCCCGGCCTTCCAGGTCCCGCTGAACGCAGTGGGCGGGAGTGATGCCGTGCCACTCCCGACGCTCTGGATTCGGGACGTTGCGTTCGCGCCAGGTGGCGCACTCGTGGCGGGGGGCACGCAGTTCGACCTCCTCTCCGTTCGGGGCCGTCTCTGGTCGTTGCGGCCATAGCGGAACCCACGCTCCTATGAGCCTCCCCGGACCGGGGATGCGGCGGTCGATCGGAGTCCTTTGGGACTTGGGCGGGACCAGGGTCAGCCCCATTGGGTCGTGGCGGAGCACTCATCCTGTGCGTGCAGTCCTCCTGGCGTCACACTCCATCCTCGGTCCAGCGTCGCAGGGAAGATGAGCGATAGCCGCGTTCGACCGTCGTGGGCAAGCCGGATCCTCGCGGTTGCAGCCATCGTCGTCCTTGTCGCGCTGGCCGCGGGTGCGCTGTCCGTTACGAGCCAACTCCTCCGCGTTGGCGGGTCCGCGTTGGCGGATGTCGATCCGTTGCAGGCTCGCACGGAGGTCGTCGCCCAGATCGAGCGCGGCGAGCTGTCCATTCAGCCCTTTGAAGGGCGATCCGGCGGCCGGGTGCGGCTGCCTTCCGAATACCGTCTCCTCACGCTCGATGGTTACGCGTACCTGGGGTTTGGTCCGCGGCTCGCGGTGGCGTTTCCCGTGGGGCTGGGGATCCTCGACAACTGGCAAGGCTATGTCTACCGACCAAGTGATCCTCCCAAAGTCGGTGAGGCGGACGAGTTCCTGGACAGCATCTATGTCAGCGTCAGGCCGCTCGACAGCCCGGGCTGGTACTACGTCATCGCCAGCTGAACGCGCCCATCGGTTGATGGGATGCAGGAAGGGGTCATGTCCGCTCGTTCGCGCCGGCGAGTCTCGCTGACCGCGCTGGTGATCCTGGCGAGCCTGACGGTGGCCGGATGTCTGCAGCCAGCCAAGGCGAAGGTGTCCGTCGCTGACATGAGCGCGCTCTTCCCGGCAATCGAACGGCTCGGCGTCAGGTCATACATGGTCAGGGGGCCCATGACCGACCAACCGGGATGTGAGTTCTTCCTCTATCGGCGTGGTCCATTCACCTCGGCCACGTCAGGCGACGACTGTCGGATCATGTGGGTCGATCCGGAGAACCCTGATGCCGGCCCGGTGGGTCCGGCCCCCAGCGCCTTCGATCGAGAGGCCCAGGACGACCTGGCAGCCCTGAAGCGCGAGTTCGGCCGGATCGGCGTGCCGATCGAGTACCTCTACATCAACCTCGACTCCGCGGGTTCGGTAGGGCCTCGCAGCGCGTTCGCCGCCGACCGGTGCGTCGCGTACTTCTACGAGCCGGGCTGGACTGCCCTTCCGGAGGACATCCCCGGGGAGCAGGTCTCGACCGGCATCACCGCCGACTGGTACAAGACAGACACCTGCCCGTGACCCGGTCGGTCGACCCGCCAGGGCCACCGACCTCTCGAAAGGGACCGGGCTCCATTCGTGCCGTCGACGCGTCCCGTCAGTCCGACCCGCCGCGTCCCGCGCTCCTCGGCCGACGGGCGGCACCCGGAGTCGGCCCCTATACTTCCTCGGCCATGCATGTGACCACCACACCCTCCGAAAAGAGCACCCTCGTCGTCGAGGTGGAGCTCCCCGTCGATCAGGTCGCGCGGGCCGTCGCCGACGCGACCCGCCGCCTCAGCCAGCGCACGCGCGTCGCGGGCTTCCGACCCGGCAAGGCCCCCCGGGGCATGCTGGAGCGCGTCCTCGGCGAGGGCGCGGTCTGGGACGAGGCCGTCGAGACGCTCGTCGACACCAGCTACGGCGAGTGGGCCAGGAGCACGGCCGACGACGCGTCGATCGTGATCATCGGCCGGCCGGAGATCGAGCTCGTCGAATCCGAGGAGGGGAAGCCGCTCCGGTACAAGGCGACCGTCCCGCTGCGCCCCGAGGTCAAGCTGGGCGACTACGCGAACTTCCCGTTCAAGCCCGAGATCGAGACGGTCGACGACGCCAAGGTCGAGCGGGTCGTGGACGACCTGCGCGACCAGCAGGCGACGCTGGGCCCCGTCGAGGACCGCGCCGCGGCGAAGGGCGACTGGGCCGTCGTCGGCTTCGTGGGGACGCGGGACGGCGTGCCGTTCGATGGTGGGACCTCTGACCGGATGCCGCTCGTCATCGGCGAGGAGCGCCTCATCCCGGGCTTCGAGGAGCACCTCGTGGGCCTGCGGCCGGGCGAGACGGCCGACTTCGACATCACGTTCCCCGACGACTACCAGGAGGAGTCGCTGCGCGGCGCCCCGGTCCATTTCAGCGTGGACCTCAAGGAGCTCCGCGAGAAGATCCTGCCGGTGGCGGACGACGACTTCGCCCAGTCGGTGGGCGCCTTCGCCGACATGGCGGAGCTGCGGGCCGAGGTCCGCGCGCGCCTGGAGAGGAACGCCCTGGACCGGGCGCGTCACGGCTTCGCCGACCGGATCATCGACTACGCCGTGAAGAACGCAACGGTCGACCTCCCCGACATCCTCGTCGAGGAGGAGGTCGAGGTGATGCACGACGAGCTCAAGAGCGCGCTTGCCCGCCAGCGGATCACCGAGGAGGCCTACCTCTCCGCCACCGGCAAGACGTCCGAGGAGCTCCACGCCGAGTTCCGTCCGGGCGCCGAGGAGCGCGCCAAGACGCTGCTGGTGCTGGGCGAGATCGCCGTGAAGGAAGGGATCGACGTCCCCGACCGGGACATCATCGACGAGATCCTGCGCGCCCGGGCCCGCTATGCCGACCAGCCGAAGCTGGCCGCCTACTTCGACACGCCGCGCGCCCAGGCCGCGATCCGCAGCTCGCTGCGACGCTCCCGGGTCGTCGAGATGCTGATCGACCGCTGGCTGGCGGCGCACCCGGAGCACCCGGCCCTGCCCCACGTCGAGGACGACGGACCGACGACGGTCGCGGCCGACGAGCAGGCGCCAGTCGCCGACGATGCGCCCGACTCCGCCCCGGACCTCGAGGCCGTGGCCACCGACGCGGACGCCGAGGCCGTCGCTCCCAGCCCCGACCTCGACGCCAAGGCCGTGGCCTCCGACCCCGAGGCCGTGGCCACCGACGCCGAGGCCGTGGCCTCCGATGCCGAGGCTTCGCCCGCGTGACCGCACGCTTCCCCGATCGATCCCGCCCCAGGCCGGCGCACGGCCGCGCCGAGGGCTACGCCCCAGGAGGTCCCGAGATGCTCGTCCCGATGGTCATCGAGTCGTCGAGCCGCGGCGAGCGCGCCTACGACATCTACTCCCGCCTGCTGCGCGAGCGGATCGTCTTCCTGGGCGACGCGATCGAGGACACCCTCGCCAACCTGGTGATCGCCC
This sequence comes from uncultured Chloroflexia bacterium, assembly GCA_963810065.1. Lineage (GTDB taxonomy): Bacteria > Chloroflexota > Limnocylindria > Limnocylindrales > CSP1-4 > CTSoil-043. The sequence goes on from CAWELX010000007.1 coordinate 1,431,700, forward strand.
AGCTCCTGTTCCTCGATTCCGAGGACCCGGAGAAGGACATCAACCTGTACATCAACTCGCCCGGCGGGGTGATCACCTCGGGTCTCGCCATCTACGACACGATGCAGCTGGTGCGGGCCCCGGTCAGCACGATCTGCGTGGGGATGGCGGCCAGCATGGCCGCCGTGCTCCTCGCCGCCGGGCATCCGGGCAAGCGATTCGCCCTTCCCCACAGCCGGATCATGATCCACCAGGGGTCCGGCGGCTTCCGCGGGAATACCCCCGACGTCTTCATCCAGGTCAAGGAGATGGAGACTCTGGTCAACGCTAATCACGAGCTGCTGGCGCGCCACACGGGCCAGCCGATCGAGAAGATCGTCAAGGACACCGAGCGGGACTACTTCATGAACCCCGAAACGGCCAAGGGGTATGGCATCATCGACGCCATCTACACGCCCCCGGAGAAGGTCGGGGCTGCGGCGCCGGGTCTGCCGGCGGCGAGCAACCCGGCCCGCGAGGTCCCGTCGGAAGCCGACGGCGGCCCCGCTCCGGCGGGAGCGTAGGTCGGTCTCGGCGCCGATCGCAGCCGCGGAAGGGGTGAGGACGACGTGACCACCGGCAAGACGCCCAAGGTCCCGTATCGCTGCTCGTTCTGCGGCAAGAGCCAGGAGCAGGTCCGCAAGCTGATCGCCGGGCAGGGCGTCTACATCTGCGACGAGTGCATCAACCTCTGCCAGGAGATCATCGAAGAGGAGCTGCTGGAGCAGCCGCACCAGAAGCAGCCGGCCTCCAAGCTCCCGGCCCCGCGCCAGATCAAGGGCTCGCTCGACGACTACGTGATCAGCCAGGAGAAGCCCAAGAAGGTGCTCTCGGTGGCGGTCTACAACCACTACAAGCGGGTCAACGCCGGCACCGCGACGGTGGATGACGTCGAGCTCCAGAAGTCGAACGTCCTCCTGGTCGGCCCCACCGGCTCCGGCAAGACGCTGCTGGCCCAGACGCTGGCGCGCGTCCTCGACGTGCCCTTCTGCATCGCCGACGCGACCTCGCTCACGGAGGCGGGCTACGTCGGCGAGGACGTCGAGAACATCCTCCTGCGCCTCATCCAGTCGGCCGACTTCGACGTGGCGCGGGCCCAGCGCGGGATCATCTACATCGACGAGATCGACAAGATCGCGCGCAAGGCGGACAACCCGTCCATCACCCGCGACGTGTCGGGCGAGGGCGTCCAGCAGGCGCTCCTCAAGATCCTGGAGGGGACGGTGGCCAACGTGCCGCCGCAGGGCGGACGGAAGCATCCGCACCAGGACTTCATCCAGATCGACACCACGAACATCCTGTTCATCTGCGGCGGGGCGTTCGACGGGCTGGAGAAGATCATCGAGGAGCGGGTGGGGAAGCGCTCGCTGGGCTTCGGCCACGACGAGGCCGAGACGAGGACGGAGCGCCAGAAGATCTTCGACCGCCTGATGCCGGAGGACCTCCTGAAGTTCGGGCTGATCCCGGAGTTCGTGGGCCGTCTGCCGGTGGTCGTCACGCTGTCCGCCCTCACCGCCGACGACCTGGTCCGGGTCCTGACCGAGCCGAAGAACGCGATCACCAAGCAGTTCCAGCGGTTCCTGGGCCTCGACAAGGTGGACCTGGTGTTCACCGAGGGTTCGCTCCGCGCGACCGCCGACGCGGCCATCGCCCGCAAGACGGGCGCCCGGGCGCTGCGCACGATCGTCGAGGAGGCGCTCCTCGAGGTGATGTACGACATCCCGGAGCGGACCGAGGTCCGCAAATGCATCATCACCGAGGAGACGATCCGCGACGGCCGTCCGCCCCTCCTGCTGACCGAGGCCGAGGTGGAGAAGGGCGTCGACGAGACGAACTACGCGGAGACGGTCGCCGCCAGCGGGGAGAGCGCGTAGTCCGTTCCGCGCTCCCGGCTCGGCCTGACCGCTAGGCGGTGGCTCGGCGGGACCCCCGCGCGGTCGCGCCGGCGAATGCGTCGGAGATCCGCTCGCGCGGCGCTGTGATCCGCCCGCGGAGCGCCGTCGATCCGTCGTCCGCGCGGCGCTGTTCCGTCCGGGGAGAGTCCGCGCCGCCACACCGCCGCCCGCGCGCCCCGCCCACCTCCACCTCGGCCGCCTGCTCCCACCCGGCCGCCCGCTCCACGTCGCCCCCCGTCCACCCGGGGTCGCCCCCCGTCCACTTCGGCCCCCGTTCATCCCTCCTGGTGCCTCTAGTCGCTCCATTCCTGCGTGCGGGGGTGCCGCGGGCCGGCGCCCGCAACCGGTGGCCGTTGGCCGCATTGCGACGATCTCCATTCATGGGAGAGGCCCCATGGCCGGCCTCGGCTGCGTTGCAGGGCGCCCGGGACCATGCGTGATCGCGATAAGCGAGAGGGAAGTGCCGCAAGGAAGAATGCAGCGACTATGCCGACCCGCATCCGGACCCAGCTCGAGATCGCCGCCGACATCCGGATGCGCGAGCAATGCGGCCGGCTGGGCCGGGAGCTCCGCGAGGGGCGAACGGCGCGGCGGAAGACCCAGGCCCAGATCGGCACGCACGTCGGCCTGAGCCAGGGAGCGATCAGCCGGGCGGAGCGAGGCCTCGGCGGCGGCCTGACCCTCGATGCCTGGCAGAGGATCGGGGTCGCGCTTGGACGGCCGCTCAATGTCGCGTTCCAGCGCGACGTGACCGGGGAGACGGCCGACGCGGGGCACCTGGCGATTCAGGAGCTCGTGCTCCGGCTCGGGAGGGCGGCCGGCTACTCGGGCAGCTTCGAGCTTGCCACGCGGCCGGCCGAGCCCTGGCGATCGGCCGACGTCGGATTTCGGGACGACGCTCGCAGACGGCTGATCCTCGTGGAGTGCTGGAACACGATCGGGGACGTCGGCGCCGCCGCACGCTCGAGCGAGCGCAAGCGCGCGGAGGCAGAGGCACTCGCCGCGGCGCGATGGGGAGATGAGCCCGCATCCGTCGGCGTCGTCTGGGTCGTGCGGGCGACCGCGCGGAATCGGGCACTCGTGACGCGCTACCCGGAGGTCTTCGCGGCGCGATTCCCCGGCTCGTCCGCGGGGTGGGTGCGAACCCTCACGGAAGGGGCGCCGCCGCCGGCGCTGCCCGGCCTCGCCTGGTGCGACGTCGCCACCACCCGCCTCTTCGCCTGGCGACGGAGCGCGGGCTGACGGCAGCCGCGATCGCGGCCTCCGCGAGGGTCCGTTCGACTCGCACGGCCTGCGCGGCCGGTCAGGTGGGCTGCTGGGCAGATCGCACCCGGGAGCCCCGGCTCGGGCGGTGCAGGTCGACGGCCGGACCCCGCCGTCCTAGCGCAGCGCGTCGATCGACGCGGTCGCGATGATCCCTTCGACGCGGCGCGCCAGTTCCGCGTCCAGGGTCACGAACGCGTCGGCCTGCAACTGCGTGAGCGCCACGTACTCGGCGTCGTAGGTCGAGGCCCATCCCAGCTGGTCCGCCAGGTCCCAGGCCCGACGCCGGAGCACGGCGTCGCCGAGGAGCCTGATCCGCATCCGGCCGATGCGGGCGAGGCGGTCGCGAGCGACGTCGGCCGGGATCTCGCCCCGCTGCACGGCCTCGTGCAGAGCCGACAGCGTCTGGGAACGAAGGAGCGTCGGCGCAAGGAGCTCGTGCGTGCCGGGGACCTCGACCCCCGCGCTCGCCAGGTGGAGGACGGCGCTGGCGTCGACGACGAACCTGGTCATCGGGTACCTCAGATCGGGTGGAGGAGCCTCACAACACTACCGAGGCGTCTCTCCACCGTCGATGCCCTCGCGGGAGTCTGCCGCCGGGAGCCTGGCATGCGCTGTCCGACCCGGCAGTGAGGAGCGATCCCGCCGGGACGCGCAACCCAGCGTGCTAGACTCGCTGCCTTCACGGCGGTGACCGGGAGAAGTAGCGCCGGCAGGGGCCGAAGCGAGCGCGGGATGGTGCAAGCCGTGCGGCGACCCCGGCGTGAACGTCGCTCGCGAGCCGTGCGGCCGGCGCCCGATAGCGCGCCACGAGGGGCACCGGAGACCGCAGCCGCGATGAGCGGCCCGCGCCGGCGCCCGAACCAGCAGGTGGTACCACGACCCCGTTCGTCCGCTGGACGAGCGGGGCGTTCTGCTTCGAGGGAGACGCGGTGATGGCGGACGTGGACGCGGCGGTGGGCGCGCCGGAGGGCGGCGGGCTCGCGAAGGCCTACCGGCCCGGCGAGTTCGAGGGGCCCATCTACGAGCGCTGGATCGCGGCGGACGTCTTCGCGCCGGACGGGGCCGGCTCCCGCGCGGACGCGGGCAAGGCACCCTTCGTCATCATCCAGCCGCCGCCCAACGTGACGGGCAGCCTCCACCTGGGTCATGCCCAGCGGAGCGCCGTCGAGGACCTGATGATCCGCCACGCCCGGATGCAGGGACGTCCGGCGCTCTTCCTGCCCGGCCTCGACCACGCCAGCATCGCGGCGCAGGTCGTCCTGGACCGGATCATCGCCGCCGACGGCGAGACCCGCGCAAGCCTGGGCCGTGAGCGCTACCTCGAGCGGATGTGGCACTTCATCGACGAGACGCGCGACGTCATCCTGGGCCAGCAGCGTCGCCTCGGGGCGTCGATCGACTGGGGGCGCCTGCGCTTCACGATGGACGACGTCTCCAGCCGCGCCGTCCGCGAGGCGTTCCAGCGCCTCTACCGCGAAGGCCTTGCCTACCGCCACGAGACGCTCATCAACTGGTGCCCGGGCTGCCGGACAAGCCTCTCGGACCTCGAGGTGATCGCGACGCCGGAGACCGGGACGCTCTGGACGATCCGCTACCACCTCGTCGACGAGGCGACAGGCGCCGACGTGCCGGACGCCTTCATCACCGTCGCCACGACCCGGCCCGAGACGATCCTGGGCGACACCGGCGTCGCGGTCCACCCGGATGATCCCCGCTACCGGGATCTCGTCGGCCGGCACGCCCGGATTCCGTTCGTCGATCGGGTGGTGCCGATCATCGCCGACGCGGTCGTCGACCCTGCCTTTGGCACGGGGGCCGTGAAGATCACCCCGGCCCACGACAACGACGACTACGCGACGGGCGAGCGTCACGACCTGCCGTTCGTGGACGTGATGGACGACAGCGGGCACATCTCGCCCGCCGGCGGCCGCTATGCGGGCCTGGAGCGCTACGCCGCCCGCCAGCGGATCCTCGCCGACCTGGAGGCTGCGGGCGATCTCGTCGCCAGCAGGGCGCACGAGATGATCATCGGCCGTTGCCAGCGCAGCCACGACGTGGTGGAGCCCCGCCTCAAGACGCAGTGGTTCGTCCGGACCGCCCCGCTGGCGGAGGCGGCGCTCCACGCGACGCGGACGAGTCGAACGGTCATCCTTCCCGAACGCTTCGAGAAGGTCTGGGAGCATTGGCTTACCGAGATTCGCGACTGGAACGTCAGCCGGCAGCTCTGGTGGGGTCACCGCATCCCGGCCTGGTACTGCCCGGATGGCCACGTGACGGTGAGCGCGGCCAGGGAGGGCCCCCAAGCCTGCGAGGAGTGCGGGCGAGGAGCCGCGGAGCTGACCCAGGATCCCGACATCTTCGACACGTGGTTCAGCTCGGGGCTCTGGCCGTTCTCCACGCTGGGCTGGCCCGATCAGACCCCCGACCTGGCCCGGTTCTACCCGGGGACCGTCATGGAGACCGCGTACGACATCATCTTCTTCTGGGTCGCCCGGATGATGATGCTGGGGATCCACCTCATGGGGGACGCGCCGTTCGAGACCGTCTATCTCTCGGGCCTGGTCCGCGACCCGTACGGCCAGAAGATGTCCAAGACGAAGGGGAATGTCGTCGATCCGCTGGAGGCGATCGACGAGTCGGGGGCTGACGCGCTGCGCTTCGCGCTCATCCACGGCGCGGCGCCCGGGAACGACCAGAAGTTCAATGCCGAGAAGCTGGAGAACGCCCGGAACTTCGCGAACAAGCTCTGGAACGCCGCGCGGTTCGTCCTTGGTGCCCGCCCGGTGACCATTCCGGCGGGCGCAGCGCGCGTCGTTCCTGACCCGGCCCGGCTGGGGCCGGCGGAGCGCTGGCTTCGCAGTCGAGTGGCGGCGACCGTGGTCAGCGCGGACCGCGCGCTCGCGGACTTCGCCTTTGGCCAGCTCACCGCCACCCTCTACGACGCGATCTGGGGCGACTACTGCGACTGGGGCCTGGAGCTTGCGAAGGTTCGTCTGGGCGACGAGTCCCTTTCGGTCGCCGACCGGGAGGCCACGTGGTGGACGCTGGTGGAGGCGCTCGACACGTACCTCCGGCTGCTGCACCCGGTCATGCCCTTCCTGACGGAGGCCATCTGGGGGCAGCTGCCCCACGCGGCCGACGACCCGGAGCTCCTCATCGTCGCGGCCTGGCCCGCGCCCGGGACGATCGACCCGGCGGCCGAGGCGGACACCGCGGCGCTGCTGGACCTCGTCCGCGCCATTCGCAATGCGCGCAGCGAGGCCCGCGTGGATCCGAAGGCCTGGCTGCCCGTGGACGTGGCCGTGCCATCGTCTGTCGCAGCGGTGTTCGAGGAGCTGCGCCCCGCGCTTGAGCGCCTGGCGCACGCCCGACCGCTCCGCTCCATGGACGACCCGGGAGCCTTCCAGCCCACCCCGGCGGGCGGCCTGGCCGTCGTGGCCGGCGACCTCGAGGCGGTGATCCATCCGGCCGCGGAAGGAGACGCCGGAGCGGCCGCCCGCGACCGGGCGCGCCTCGAACGTGAGCTTGCCGAGGCGGAAACGCAGCTGGCGTCGGCGCGAGGCCGGCTCGCCGACGAGCGCTTCACCTCGAAGGCGCCGGCCGCGGTGGTCGACGGCGCCCGGACGCGCGAAGCTGAGCTGGCCGAGCGGGCGGAGAAGCTCCGTGACCGGCTGGCGGGCAGGTAGGCACCGCCGATGAACGCAGGCGCTGCCCCCGAGCATGCGCACGTGACCCTCGACGGGCCGGTGGGCAGTACGCCGGACAGGGCCGATGACCGGGCCCCCGAGCATGCGCACGTGGCCCTCGACGGGCCGGTGCTTGCGCTCGACCTCGGCGGGACGCAGATCCGGGCAGCCATCGTGGAGCCCGACGGCCGGGTGCTCGGCTTGCGCCGGGCCCGCACTCCCGTGGAATCGGGCGGGGCGGCCATCGTCGCGGCCTGCATCGCCGGCCTTCGGGCCGTGATGCAGGATCACCTTGCCTTGGCGGACCGCCAGCCGCTCGTCGGGATCGGTATCGCGGCGCCCGGGCCGGTCGATCCGCACGTGGGCGTGGTGATCGACCCGCCGAACCTGGGACGCTCGTTCCACGACACCCCGCTGGCCGGCCTCGTGGCGGACGCCCTGGGCCTGCCGACCTTCCTCGACCGGGACACGCAGGTCGCGGCGCTCGGCGAGGGCAGATTCGGGGCGGCCGCGGGCTGCGCCGACTACCTGTACCTCACCGTGTCAACCGGGATCGGCGGCGCCGTCGTCACGGGGGGTCGTCTGCTGCGGGGCCCGGACGGCACGGCCGGGGAGCTGGGCCACCTCCTGGTGGATCGCAACGGACCGATGTGCGGGTGCGGCGTCGCGGGCCACCTGGAGGCGATCGCGTCCGGGAGCGGGATCGCGAGTGCGGCGCGCGTCGCCGCGGACCACGGACGCAGCCCCGCCCTCGCGGCGCTCATCCACGAGCGGGGCGGCACCTTCGGGGGCCGGGACGTGGCGGCCGCCGAAGAGAATGGCGACGTGGAAGCTGCCCGAATCATGGCGGATGCCCGCGACGCCTTCGCTCTCGCCTGCGTCTCGCTGGCGGATGTCTTCAACCCCGCCCTGATCGTGGTCGGCGGGAGCGTGGCGGCGGGTCAGGGCGATCGGCTCCTGGGTCCGGCGCGCGACGCGGTGGCCGCCCTGGCGTTCCGCCGTCCCGCGGCCCGCGCACGGATCGTCCCGGCGCTGCTCGGCCCCGATGTCGGCCTCGTCGGTGGCCTGGTGCTGGTGGGGGAGCGCCTGGCAGGATCCGCCTGACACGCCGGGTACGCGTGGGGTCGCGGCGGGGGACCGCTCGCTGGTAGCATTACCGTCGATCGATCCGAGGGAGGTTCCGTGCCGCTCGAGTTCCTGAAGCGCAAGGGTCGCGAAGAGGCGCCGGCTGTCGTCGCGCCCGTCGTCCCGGAGGATGCCTCCGCCCAGGAGTACATCCTCAAGCTCTACTACGCCGGCAAGAGCAGCGAGGGGGTCCGCCTCAAGGCCGGGCCGCGCGCGCTCGCCGAGCTGCCGTCGATGCTCGCGGGCCTTGCCCGCAGCGAGATCGAGGTCGTGGAGCCCCTCCCGATCGAGTTCAGCGAGGCGTCTCCGTCGATCATCCGGTCCTCGGAGGCGATGCAGTGGGTCAACGCCCACCACGGTAACGGTGCGATCACGCGCCACGGGGTCTACGTGCTGGAGTCGATCGATGCGATCGACCTCGCGTTCGACACGATGGCGATGGCGCTGCTCGATGGCGAGGTCGACACGTCCGGCTACCCGGACTACAGCGCCATCGTGGGCGGCGTGGCCTCGCACTGGGACGAGGGGACGGGCGACATGCTGGTCCGGGCGGTCGTGGGATGGGGTGGCCGCGGTGTTCGCGGCGACACCGATCGGATCGCGGCCCGCATCCTCGGCGGACTCTTCCAGAACATCCTCGCGAGCAACTACGCCCTCGGCATCGCGCCGCCGGACCGACCGGTTCCCGCGGCCGGCCGGGGCGGGCTGGTGTGCGCGCACTGCGGGTTCGCCTCCGCGCACGAGCGGGCCTTCTATTGCCCGAAGTGCGGCATGCGCCTGCTGCGCGGCTGACCGGGAAACGGCGAGCGACCGACGTGCCCATCTACGACTATGTCTGCGGGTCCTGCAACCATCGCTTCGAGGTGTTGCGCGGTCTCAACGAGGCAGGGCCGCACCAGTGCCCGGAGTGCGGCGGGCCCGTGACGCGGGCGTTCGCACCTCCGACGATCCACTTCAAGGGAAGCGGCTGGGCGAAGGTCGATCGCCGGTATTCCGGCGCACCGACGAAGAAGGCCTCGCCCAAGGGAACCGGCGATGACGCGGGGGGCTCGGGCGGCTCGCGCGACGACTCGGCCGGCTCCAGGGGCCCAGGCGGTTCGGGGGACTCGGGCGGCTCCGGCGCGTCGGGCGGTGACTCGGGCGGCTCCGACGGCTCCCGCGAGTCCGGCAGCAGCTCCCGCGAGGGGGGCAGTGGCTCCCGCGAGTCGAGCGGCTCGAGCGAGGGGGGCAGCAGCTCTCGCGGCGAGTCCGGCAGCGCGAGCAAGCGGGCTGCGCCGCCGAGCCCAGGCACGGGTGATTGAGGCCTCTCCGATGAGCCGTTCGACAGCTGACTGGATCACCCTCGCCGAGGCGGTCGAGATCCTCGGTGCGGCGAACATCCACCTGCGCCCGGAGACCCTGGGCCGCTGGGCGCGCGAGGGTCGGCTCCAGACCCTCAAGATCGGGGGCCGGCGATACGTGCGGCGAGCCGAGGTGCGGGCGCTCCTGCGTCCTCGCCGGCGCGTGGCCGCGGAGGCGCTCCAGCCGGGCCTCTTCGAGGAGCTCTGAGGGTGGTCGAGCCGGAGTTGCCGGGCGCCGTCGCCCGGCGGCCGGTGCTCGAGGATCCGCCCGGCCTCATCCAGCGGACGGCCACGCGCGTCGTGGTCGTTGTCGAGCCGCTCGTCGCGCGGATCCTTGGCGTTCCCCGCATCGGGATGGCGCACGCCGTCTACATGCGCTTCTCGGCCTCCAGCGGGCCGGTGCTGGCCCGCGGCCTGGCGTTCGTCGCCCTGTTCGCCCTGGTCCCCGCGCTCCTGGCCGTCCTGTCGGTGGCCGGCCTCTTCGTGAGCGACCCCGCGGTGCGGGAAGAGATCGTGGCGATCGTGGCCCAGCAGTTCCCGCCCCTGGCCCCGGTCATCGAGGAGGCGCTGCAGGGATTCTCGGGCCTCGCGGCGACATCCGGGATCATCAGCCTCGTGCTGCTCGTGTGGACCGCGAGCTCCCTCGTCCGCGCCGTGGATGGCGCGTTCAGGGTGGTGTTCGAGGACTCGGGCGAGGGTCGCACGCCCATTCGCGACGTGGTCGCCGTCGCCGCGGTCGCCGGCGGGACGTTCGCCGCCGCCGTCATCCTGGTCCTGATCACCCTGCCCGGCCCCATCGGCGACGTCATCGGCGCACCCAGCTCGGAGGCCCGCTCACTGGCCTCGCTCGTTGCCGTGACAGGGCTCCTCGCCCTGGCCTACCGGTTCGTGCCACGGCCGCGGCCCGGCTGGCGGATGCTGTGGCTACCGGCCGTCAGCGCCGGGCTGGCGATCTTCCTCCTGACCTCGCTGTTCGCGTTCCTCGGGCCGCTGCTCTTCGGATCGGCGCAGCTGTACGGCGCGTTCGGGGCGCTCTTCCTGGGCCTCATCTGGCTGGGCAACGTGACCCAGATCCTGCTGCTGGGCGCTGCCTGGGTTGCCGAACGCGACCGACGGGCACGCGACGCGGCAGCTGAAACACAGCCGGGCGAGACCGCGGCGACCTAGGCATTGGGGCCTGCCGGGCCGGGGTCCGTCGCGCGGCCCGAACGGACCCGTCGCGTCGACGGTGGATCAGGACTGGCGCGTTCCGCAGCGACGGCAGAAGCGGGCGTTGGCCGACAGGGACAGCCCGCAGCTGATGCATGCCTGGACCGCCGGGGCGCCCTGGGGCGCGTTCGGTCCGACGGGCCCTCCGAGGACCTCCTGGGCCGAGGCCGCCCAGACGCTGGTCGGCTCCGGTCGGGCCGTCGCAAGGCGAGCCGCCCACGGAGAGGCGCCCGGACCGGGGGTGCCGCCGGACACTGGTGCCTGGGGATTCGTCGGCCAGGCCGGGGCCTCGGGCCAACGCTCCGGCGTTGTCGTGCCAGCCTCCGGTGCGAGGATCCGCCACGTCGGCTGCTCGATGGTGTCCATCGGTGCGGCCGGCACTCCGCCGACCGGCTCCGGCTCCGGCGCGCCGACCGGCTCTGCCGTGACGACCGGCTCCGGCTCCGGCGCGCCGACCGGCTCCGGCTCGGGTGCGGCCACGGCCGCGGCGACAACGGCGGCGACGGCCTCGACCACCGGCTCCGGCTCGGGCTCGGCGGCGACCGGCTCCGGCGCGGCCACCGGCTCCGGCTCGGCCGCGGCTACCGGTGCCGCGGCGACGAGCGGCGCTGGCGCGACGACAGGCTCCGGCGCGGCCACGACGGCGGCGACAACGGCGGCGACGGCCTCGACCACCGGCTCCGGCTCGGGCTCGGCGGCGACCGGCTCCGGCGCGGCCACCGGCTCCGGCTCGGCCGCGGCGACCGCCTCCTCGGCGGCGACCGGCTCCGGCGCGGCCACCGGCTCCGGCGCGGCCACGACGGCGGTGACGACGGCGGCGACGGCCTCGACCACCGGCTCCGACCCGGCAACAACGGCGGCGGCGGCGGCCGGTTCGGCGATGGGCTCAACCGCGGGTTCGGCCGTGAGCTCGCCCACAACGATCGCCGCCGCAATCGGCTCGCTTGCGAGCGGGGGACGGTCCGGACGGAAGCGCCGCAGGAAGCCCTTCGTGCGCCCGCGTCCGATTTCCACGGGGTCGCCCGTCGTCGGGACCTCTGGTGCAGATTCGGCGCCTGCCGCGACCGGCTCCGGCTCCGGCTGCGCGGCGGCGGCGACCACCGGCTCAGGCTGGGTGATGGCCTCGACCACCGGCTCAGGCTGGGTGATGGCCTCGACCACCGGCTCTGGCTCCGGCTGCGCGGCGGCGGCGACCACCGGCTCAGGTTCGGCGGCGACCACCGGCTCAGGCTGGGCGACCGCCGTGATCGGCTCCGGCTCAGGCTCCGGTTCGGCGGCTGCGGCGACCGGCTCCGGCTCGACCTCCGGCTCGATGGCCTCGACCACCGGCTCGGTGGGCGCGGCGACCTGCTCGATGGCCTGGACCACCGGCTCAGGCCCCGGCTCGGCGGCAGGATGCGTCGCGGCGAGTGCGTTCTGAATCTCCGCGAGCTCCGCGGCCGTGAGCTCGTCCACGCCGGGCCTGGCCGGCGCGGCGACGAACATGTCGAGCCGGGCGAGGACGTCGGGCTCTTCGATCACCGGCCCGGTCGGCGGCTCAGGGGCGGGGATCTCCTCCGTGTCGATCGCGGCAGCTGCCTCCGCGGCACGGTCGAGGTCGACGCGAGGCCAGACCATGGCGTCGGCGTCCGCCCTCCCGTTGCCCGACGCAACCGGACCCGTGATGGGCAGGTCGGGGAATGCGGCGGGCAGGACCTCCTGGACCAGGCCGGGAGAGCAGGTGAGGCACTCCCCGGCCTTCTCGTTCCAGCAGTTGGCGCACGTGTACTGCCGGCACCTCATGCAGAAGTTGAAGGTCTTGTGGAACGCCTCGAGCTGGCGCGAGATCGCGGCCCGGCCCTCGTCGTCCCGGGCGACCGCCATCGCCTGCGCCATCGGCATGCCATCGTTGGCCACGAAGTTCTTCAGGCCGCGCGTGGCGACCCGGACGCGGCCGATTCCACCGCGACCTCGTTTCGCGGCTTTCTCGAACGAGTACCGCGTGCCGCAGCGTTCGCAGAACGACTCGGTGATGGTGTCCGTCATCAGGCCCCCGGTGCAGCGACCACGAGCGGGTCGCGTGGACCCGTCCGCGGGGCCGAGAGTATACCGTAGGGGTCCGAACGCCCCGGGGACCGAGGTACTCCCGGGCACGCCCGATCGTCCCTCGCCCACGTCGCCCGACGTCAGCACGGAGGCCCGCCGCCGCACATGCGCCCGCTCGCCGCCCTCGAACGCTTCCTGGAGCGGCTGTTCGAGCGACCGTCCGCGCGATTCTTCGGGGCCCGCCTCGAGCCCGTGACGCTCGCCCGGCGGCTGGAGCGCGTGATGGACGAGGAACGTCGGGCGGGCGCCGACGGGATGCTGGCGCCGACGCGCTTCACGGTGGAGGTGAGCCCCACGGATGCCGCCGCCCTGGCGCGGATCGGGACGCTGGAGGACGACCTTGCGGCTGCCGCCCTGGACCACGCCCGGCGGCGCGGCTATCGCATCCCGGAGCGACCGATGGTGGCGCTGCTGGGGCTCGCGACGCTCGATCGCGGCGACGTCCGGATCACCGCGGCGTTCGCGGACGGGCGGCTGCCCGTGGTCGATGCCGACGGACGGCCGGAGCGCACGCTGGTGCACCCGCTCCCGCCGGTGATCCCCCCGGGCGCGATGCTGCGCGTCGTCACGCCGGGGCAGCCGCCGCGGGTCGTGCCGCTGGACGGCCGTCCGGTGACGATCGGGCGGGCGACGGACGCGGAGCTGGTCGTCGCCGACCCCATGGTGTCGAGGCGCCACGCACGCCTTGCGCTGCGGGGTGGCCGCCTCGTCCTGACGGACCTCGGCAGCACCAATGGCACCCGCGTGAACGCGGAGGTTGTCCGGGAGTCCGTCGTGGGCCCCGGCGACCGGATCGAGGTCGGCGCAACCCGCCTGGAGATCGTGGTCCCGCCGCCGGGTGCGGGCGTCTGATGGACGCCGGCCTCAACCTCGCCCTGTGGGCGCTGCGCCTCGCTTTCCTGGCGCTGCTGTGGCTGGCGCTGGCGCTGATGGCCCGGGCGCTGCTGCGTGACGTGCGGACCGCGACGCGAGACCCGGCAGCGGCCCTGGGACGCCTGGTCGTGGTGGCGTCGGGTGGCCAGCCGCCGCCCGGTGCCGTGTTCGCCCTCGATGCGGTGACGACCCTGGGTCGCGACCTCGGCAGCAGCGTCGTGCTCGACGACCCGTACGCGTCGTCCCGGCATGCCGTCCTCACCTTCCGCGGCTCCGCCTGGTACGTGGAAGACCTGGGGAGCACGAACGGAACCTTCGTGGACGGGGCGCCGGTCTCCGGCATCGCGCGGCTGGGATACGGCGAGGAGATCCAGATCGGCGAGATCCGCCTGCGGCTGGAGCGCGGGCGCGCGTGACCGGGCTGGCTGCTGACGTTCGCGCGCCTGCGCTCCCCGGTTTCCCGCGGCCTCGCGCGCGACGCCGCGAGCTGGGCCTGCTGGCGGCAGTCGTGGTCGCCCTTGCGGTGGGAAGCTTCTCCCTGGGGCTCCTGCGCACGGGTCGCCTGGAACCGGCAGATCCAGTCGGCCTGGTGCTCTTCGCTGTCGGTCTCCTGGCGGCCCACCTCGTGCTGGTGGCGGCGGGGCGGCGGCTCGACGAGGTGATCCTGCCGGCAGCCGCATTCCTTGGCGGCATCGGGCTGCTCCTGATGGAGCGCCTGCCGCAGGACCTCGTCGTCCAGGACGTCGGGCCGTGGACCCTGGGGCTCGGGGAGCTGCAGCTCCTCTGGCTGGGGGTCGCGCTGGCCGTGGCAACCACGGTCGCCGTGGCCTTCCGATCGGACCGCTGGATGCGCCTGTACAAGTACACCTGGGCGGCGGCCGGCCTCGTGCTCCTCGTGCTGACGTTCGTCCTGGGCTCGGAGGTCAACGGCTCCCGGCTGACGCTCACCATCGGCCCCTTCAGCGGGCAGCCGTCGGAGCTGCTCAAGGTGATCCTGGTCGTCTTCTTCGCCGCCTACCTCGCCGAGAACCGCGTCCTGCTGGCCGATGCCCGCGTGCGCCTGCTGGGTCCGATCACCGTGCCCCCGCTGCCGTATCTCGCTCCCATCGCGGCAATGCTGGCGCTGGCCCTGGGGATCGTCGTGGTGCAGCGTGACCTCGGGGCCGCGCTCCTCTTCTACGTGGTCTTCCTGGCGCTGCTCTACCTCGCCACCGGCCGCCTGACCGACGTGATGCTGGGGCTACTCCTGTTCGCGGCCGGGTTCGCCCTCCTCGCGCTGCTCTTCCCGCATGTCCAGCAGCGGATCGCGATCTGGCTGGACCCGTGGTCCGACCCGCTGGGTGGCGGCTTCCAGGTGATCCAGGCGCTCCACGCGTTTGCCCGGGGCGGCCTGCTCGGGACCGGCCTCGGCGCGGGCCTGCCCGAGATCGCCGGAGGTCCGCCGATCCCCGCGGTGCAGACCGACTTCCCGCTGGCCGCGATCGGCGAGGAGCTGGGGATGACGGGCGTCGTCGCCGTGCTGGCGGCCTACCTCGTGATCGTGGCCCGGGGACTCGGCATTGCCGCCTCGTCTCGCGACGACTTCCGGGCCCTCCTGGCGGCGGGGCTCGCGCTCGTCGTGGGCCTGCAGGCCGCGATCATCGCCGCAGGCAACCTCAAGCTGATCCCCCTGACGGGGATCACCCTGCCGTTCATCAGCTACGGCGGGTCGTCCCTCCTGGCCAACGCGCTCGTGGTCGGGATGCTGCTGGCGCTGTCCGACCGCGGCCCGGTGCCCCTGGCGCCCCCGCGCCCGCCGCGCCTCCGACGCTTCCGACGGAACGGCCGGGCCGCCCGTGCCGCGCCCGGGAGCGCCCGCTGATGCGCCGCGCACGCCGCCCGCTGCGTCGCGACCGCGCGCCAGTGCGCCGCGAGAGCCCCCCGATGTCCCGCGAGCGTCCGCTGGCGGGCCGGATGCTGGGGCTCGCGATCGTCCTCGTCCTGACCTTCGGCTTCGTGACGGCCGGCGCCACCTACTGGCAGGTGATCCGGGCCGACGAGCTGGCGTCCTCGCCGACGGACGCCGCCGTGCTGGCGGCGGCGCGCACCGTGGTCCGGGGCAGGATCCTGGACCGCGACGGGCGCACCCTGGCCAGCAGCCGCCGGGCCGCGGACGGGACGCCGTACCGGGTCTACGCCGACGAGTCGATCAGCCACCCCGTTGGCTACGCGTCGGCAACGTACGGCTCGTCCGGCCTGGAGCGGGCCTACGCCGCCGAGCTGACGGGCGCCGGGGGCGGCGACCCCCTCTCGCGCGCGCTGGCGAAGTTCCTGCCGCCCGAGGATCGCCGCCAGGATCTCCACACGTCGCTGTCGCTGGCGTACCAGCGGCTGGCCGTGCGCCTCCTGGGCGCCGACCGGGGAGCGGTCGTCATGCTGGATCCGCGCACCGGCGAGATCCTGGCCATGGCCTCGACGCCGACGTTCGACGCGTCCGCCGTCTCGGACCCCGCGACCTCCCGCGAGACGTTCCAGGCGCTGCGCGGGGCAGCGGACTCCCCGCTGCTGGATCGCGCCACGCTGGGGCGGTACGTGCCGGGATCCGTGTTCAAGATCGTCACGGCCATCGCGGGCCTCGGGAGCGGCGCGGTGGGCCGCTCGACGACGTACCCGGAGCAGCCGGGGGCGGAGGAGGACGGGCTGGTCGTGGACGGCTTCACGATCCGTGATGGCCACCACCCGTTCACCGGGGACACCGCCCTGGACCTGCCCGCCGCGACCGAGGTCTCGTGCAACATCTGGTACGCCCTGACGGGCCTCGCCACCGGCGGCGGGGAGCTGGACGCCTATGCCCGGCGCCTCGGCTTTGGCGCGCCCCTGCCGTTCGACCTTCCCACGGCGACCTCGCAGCTGACGAACGGCGGCGGGCCGCTGCCGGGCGGGTTCGCCGACGACGTGGAGCTCGCCAATGCGGCGTATGGCCAGGGCGAGGTGCTCGCGACACCCCTCCAGATGGCGCTCGTGGCGGCGGCGGTGGCGCACGGTGGCGAGCTGATGGAGCCGCGGCTCGTGACGTCCATGGTGGACGCGAAAGGCCGCGAGACGACGATCGGGCCGCGGTCCATGGGCCGCATCCTGGACGCCGGCACGAACGCCGTGGTCGTCGAGGCCATGACGCGGGCCGTGGAGGGCCAGTACGGGCGCCTCTTCACGGAAGGGGCGCAGGTCCCGGGCGTGCCGACGGCGGGGAAGTCGGGAACGGCGCAGATCGGCGGGACCGGCGAGCCCCATTCGTGGTTCATCGGCTTCGCTCCCGCCGACGAGCCGACGGTGGCGATCGCGGTCCTGGTGGAGAAGGGCGGGCGCGGGGGCGAGCGCGCCGCCCCGCTGGCGGGGCGGATGCTCCGCGCGTACTTCGCGGCGCAGCCGTGACCGGTCACCCCGAGCCCACGGAGCCCGGCAAGGCCCTCGAGCCCGTCGTCTCGACGGCCGACTCGGAGCCTGATCCGCCCGCGGCGTCTCCCGCGACGGATGCCGCGGCGGCCCGGCGGCCGCTCATCGAGCGCATCGGCATGGCCCTGATCGCGGGAGTCGTGGCGACGACATTCGCCGGCGTGGCCGCGGCGTCGTTCTCGTCGGGCGAGCCGTTCCTGGGGATCATGGCCCTGCTCGGCGCGCTGATGACCGCGTGGGTGGGAATCCTCACCCTGGTGCGGGGCTGACCCTCCCGGAACCGATCCGGGCGATCGGTCGTACTATCTGCGGACCCCGAGTCCGCCACATCGCATGCCGAGCGAGCGTCACGACTGCCGAGCCCACGGCGGTCGTCCGCCACCGCAGCGCGAGGAACCTGATGACGAAGATCCAGGAGTCCGGCGACCGGGTCGTCGCGAACGTCGAGCGCGTGATCGTGGGCAAGCACCACGAGGTCCAGCTGGCGCTCGTGGCGCTCCTGTGCCGCGGGCACCTGCTCATCGAGGACGTGCCGGGGACCGGCAAGACCGTCCTGGCGAAGGCGATCGCCCGCAGCCTGGGCTGCACCTTCCGGCGCATCCAGTTCACGCCGGACCTGCTGCCGTCCGACGTCACCGGGCTCTCGATCTACAACCAGAAGACCCAGGAGTTCGAGTTCCGGGCCGGCCCGATCATGGCCCAGGTCGTCCTCTCCGACGAGATCAACCGGGCGACGCCGAAGACGCAGTCCTCGCTCCTGGAGTGCATGGAGGAGCGCCAGGCCACGATCGACGGCATCAGCCACCCGATGCCCGACCCGTTCCTGGTCATCGCCACCCAGAACCCGATCGAGTACGAGGGCACCTTCGCCCTGCCGGAGGCCCAGCTGGACCGCTTCATGCTGCGCCTGCGGATGGGCTATCCGACGGCGACCGAGGAGATCGTCATCCTCGACGAGCAGAAGCGCGTGCACCCGCTCGACGCCCTGGGCGAGGTCCTCCCGGTGGACGAGCTCCGGGCGATGCAGGCGGCGGTCCGCGAGATCTACGTCGACACCAGCGTGTCGGAGTACATCGTCCGGCTCGTCGGCGCGACCCGCACCCATCCCGACGTCTACCTGGGCGCCTCGCCCCGCGGCAGCATCGCCCTCTATCGCGCGGGCCAGGCCCGGGCCGCCCTGCTGGGTCGCGACTACGTGATCCCCGACGACGTCAAGGCGCTGGCCGTGCCGGCGCTGGCCCACCGGCTGATCATCAAGACCAGCTCGTCGATCCGCGAGGTGGACGCGGAGACGGTCGTGCGCGAGCTGCTCGAGACGGTCCCGGTGGACGCCCCGTCCCGCCCCGGCGGCCCGCGGCGGATCGAAGCCGAGGAAGCGCGAGCCCGCTAGGCCAGCGGCGTTCGCCCCGGAGGGAGCCGGCCCTGCACATCCTGCGCCGCCTGCCGTTCCTCATCGTCGCGACGATTCTCGTCGTCGCGGCGTTCAGCTCGGGCGCCCCGTTCCTCTTCTTCCTGGTCTACCTGGGCCTCGGGGTCCTGGGGGGAGCTACCTCGTCACCCGCTTCGGGCTGGCCGAGCTGGAGGCGGGGTATGCCGTCAACCAGCTCCAGGCGCACGTCGGCGAGGTGCTGCGGGCCACCTACACGCTGCGCAGCACGAGCCGGCTGCCGAAGCTCTGGCTGGAGGTCCACAACCCGACCACGCTTCCCGTGCCCCTTCCCGGGAGGGTCATCTCGCTGGGGTCGAACGGCGAGCGATCGTGGATCGCCAAGGTGCCCCTGGCCCGGCGCGGCCACTTCCGCGTGGACCCGCTCCAGATCCGGACGGGCGATCCCTTCGGCTTCTTCGAGGCCAGCGCGACCGTGGGCCACGGCCTCACGCTCGTGGTCTACCCGCGCATCGAGCCGATCCCGCGCTGGCGCCTCCAGGCGGTGAGCCTCGACGGCAGCCGGTCCACGCCCGTGCGCACGCAGCAGACGACGCCCCTGGCGACGTCGATCCGGCCCTATGCCCCGGGCGACGCCTTCAACCGGATCCACTGGCCGTCCACGGCCCGCACCGGGGACATCCAGGTCAAGGAGTTCGACCTGGAGCAGACCGCCGACGTGTGGATCGTGCTGGACCTCAACCGCGCCACCCAGGTGGGCGAGGGTGAGGAGGGGACCGTCGAGGTTGGCGTGCGCGTCGCGGCCGCCATCGCCGAGCGCGCGATCGAGGAGAACCGGGCCGTCGCGCTGACGACGACCGGCAGCCGCGTCACCGTGCTGCCGCCGGACCGCGGCCCACGCCAGCGCCAGAAGATCCTCCAGCTCCTGGCTGCGGTCGACGGCGACGGCGGCACGCCGCTCGCCGAGGCGCTGCTCGTGGGGCTCCCGCAGCTCCGCCGCGGCATGTCGGCGATCGTCATCACGGCCTCCACCGAGCCCGGCTGGGTCCGGCCCCTCGCCACCCTGCGACCGCGCGGGATCGGCTGCCAGGTGATCTGGCTGGATCCGGCGGTCTTCGCCCGCCGCGTGGCCGAGCTGGACGACAGCGTGAGGGAGCCGGCCACGGTCGAGGCGCTCGCCCAGCGCGAGGTCGCGGCCCGCAACACCCGCTACCAGGTGGCCGAGTTCGACATCCGCACGCACCCGGTACCGCCCGGCGTCGCGCTCGGCGAGGTCCTCGTCGGATGACCGCGGCCCACACGCCGTTCGACCTCGGCGCCAGCTACACGGCCTCGCAGGGCGGCGAGCGACGCATGCCGCTGGCGCCGGCCGAAGGCTGGTCCAGCCTGCTGCTGCTGGTCCTGATGTGCGCCCTCGTCGGCTGGGCGATCGACGAGGCCCACTGGGTCCTGGGCGACCAGACGAACACCGACTTCCTGCCGTGGGCCGGCGCCCTCGGTGCGCTGTGGGGCTTCACGGCAGCCAAGCTTGGCCGCGGCCGGCTGGTGGCGCACGGGCTCGGGGCGCTCCTGGCCACCGCCTTCATCGTGTTCGCGGCAGGGAGCCAGCTGGCCCCGGGCGAGGACCTCCCCACGATCATCCGGGTCGTGGCCACGGGCGTCTGGCGCGCCGTGGACGACCTGCTCATCGTGGGCCGGCCGACGACCACCCAGGTCGCCCACTACCTCCTGGTGCTGGGCATCCTCGTGTGGGCCACGGGCCAGTTCGCGGGATACGCCGCGTTCGCGCACCACCGGCCGCTCTCTGCCGTCGTCCTGCCCGGCACCATCCTGGTGGTCAACGTCTCCATCACGATCCTCGACCAGTTCGCGGTGCTGGCGCTGTTCAGCCTCGCGGCCCTCCTGTTCCTGGTCCGCTTCCACGTGGCCGACGAGCAGCGGACGTGGTCCCGTCACCGGATCGCGGACGTCGGCAACGCCGTGGGCCTGTCGCTGCGCTCCGGCCTGGCGTTCGTCGGCGTCGCGCTGGTCGCGAGCCTGGTGCTGACCGCCTTCGCCAGCTCGGCACCGCTGGCGGGCTGGTGGCAGGGCCTGGACAATCGCCTCGTCGAGTTCGGGACGACGCTGGCCCGCTTCTTCCCGTCGGGCGGCCCGGGGACCAGCTTCGGGTCGGCGAGCTTCGGTGCGACGGTCACCATCGAGGGCGAGTGGACGTCGGACGACACGCCGGTGCTCTTGATCCGGACCGACCCGCAGACGCCCCGGCTGAAGTGGCGGGCGGTGGCCTACGACCGGCTGACCGCGAACCAGTGGAGCCGCAGCGAATCGGTGGACGTGGAGGTACCGGCCGGCGACCCGCTCCTGGACGGCAGCGGAGAGCTCCCCACCGAGCCGGTTGCCACGCAGACCCTGAGCTACGTGGTCACAGGGATCGCCGGCGACCCGGGCCTCCTGGTGGCGCCGGGGATCCCCGCGACGGTCGACCGGGCGTCGCGGGTGACGCTCGTGGGCGAGGAGTGGTTCGGCGGCGCCCGCGTGGACGGGGCGCGATCCTATGCCGCCACGGCGGACGTCCCCATCGTCACCGACGGCGTCGACGATGCGCTGACGGAGAACCGACTGCGGGCCGCCGGCACGGATTACCCGCCTCGCATCCGCGGGATCTACCTCAATATCCAGCCGGACACGGCCGGCGCCCAGGTCAAGGCGCTCCTGGCCACGATCCTCGCGGCGAACAAGCCCCGGACCCCCTACGACACGGCGCGGGCCATCGAGACCTGGCTGAGCGACGCGGAGAAGTTCCAGTACCAGACGAACGTCCTCGACGTCGACTGCGGCGACCTGGGCGTCGCCGACTGCTTTGCCGTCACGAAGGTGGGCTACTGCCAGCACTTCGCGACCACGATGGTCATGATGCTGCGTCTCCAGGGGATCCCCGCCCGCCTGGTGCAGGGGTACCTGCCGGCCGAGCGCGACGCGGGCGGCACCGAGACGATCCGCAAGTCAGCCGCGCATGCCTGGGTGGAGGCCTTCTTCCCGGGATACGGGTGGGTGGACTTCGACCCCACCGCGGGCGTGGGCCAGCCGCAGGCGATCCCGGCGGGCCCCGTCATCGCCACGCCGACCCCGGGGCCCAGCGGCGCGGGCGCCACGCCGCAGCCAACCGGTCGCGATCCCAGGGAGGAGCCGAACGGGCCCACCGGCGGTACCACGACCCCGCCACGCACGCCGGGCATCGGCCCGATCATCGTGGTGCTCATCCCCCTCGCGATCGTGATGCTGGTGCTGGGCGCCTACTGGGTCCGGCGCCGCCTCGCGCGCCCCGTCCAGCCCGAGATCGTCTACCGGACCGTCGCCGCGATGGCCGGCCGCCTGGGGCACCCGCGCCGTCCCACGCAGACGGTCTACGAGTACCTCGGCACGTTGTCCGACGCGGTCCCCACGGCGCGCCCGGAGCTGCAGCTGGTGGCCCGCTCCACGGTGGAGACCACGTACGGCCGCCGCACGCTGCCGCCGGACCGCCTGGCGGCCCTCGGCGAGGCGCAGCGCCGCCTGCGCTTCGCGCTCCTCCGGCTCCTCGTCCGGCGCCCCGGCGGCAGACACTGACCGAACGGCGAGCTGCGTCCACCTGCGGACGAGCTGCGCCGACCTCCCGCGCCCCTGTGCGGAGGCGCGGCGCCCAGCGTGCTGGGGCTCTGTCACCGACCTCGATCACGCGTGTGCGTGGCGTTCGAGATCGACGCGCTGCTGCTCAACCCACTCCACGGCCGTGTCGAGCGTGGCCTTGTCGACCCGCTCGACCGTGCCGATCCGCTCGATCAGCGAACGATCGGGAGGTCCGATCTCGAGATCGCGGTCCGAGGGACACTCCGGAGCGTCTTCAACGTCGGGGGAAGCTTGGGAATGGCCCGTCGTGTGGTGCCCGGAGGCGCCACCTCCCACTGGAAGTACCAGGGGAGGCTCGACCTCGTCCCCGCGGCTCCCGATGCCGGGACCCCCAGCCTGTACCACTACGGCTTCCGGGAGTACGCCCCGGGCCTGGGGGCCTTCACCTCCCTCGACGACCCCACAGGCTCCGCCCCTACAGCGCTCCCGTGCGGGCGCGCTCCGCCGCCGCGTCCTCCTCCGCGCGCGTGGCCTCGGCGGACTCGATCTCCAGTGGTGCAAGGTGGTCGGTTCGATTCCAGGCGCGCAGGACCGTCCGGCCGTTGCGGACGTCGAGGACGGCGATCCCCGTCGTCGTCTGGGTGAAGGTCCAGAAGCGGTCAAGCGGCAGGCCCAGCAGGGCCATGAGGGCCACCTGGAACGCGCCGTCGTGGCCCACGAGCACGGTCCAGGGGCCAGCGTGCGGGTCGTAGTAGGAGGGCGTGCCCGCCGCGCTCTGACCACGCGCTGCCTGTGCCGCGGCGAGATCCGCGAGCACGCGCGCCAGCGCGGGGCGCACGCGAAGGTCCACCTCCGCGAGCGATTCGCCTCCCGGTGCGTGGACCCCCACGGGATCGCGCCGCCAGCCCGCGATCTCCCCCGGGTAGCGCTCCTCGACCTCGCGCCGGAGGAGGCCTTCCCAGGCGCCCTGCGCCATCTCGGCGAGGCCGGGCTCCGGCCGGAGCGGGGGCACGGGGCGGGCGGCCGCGGCGAACGCCCCGGCCACGGCGTCCGCGGTCTCGCGGGTGCGGGCGAGCGGCGAATGGACGATCGCCACCGGCTCGCCCGCCGGGATCGGCAGGCGCGGAGGCACATCGGGCGCGGCGATGCGCGCCCCGGCGAGCGCGGCCTGCCGCCGGCCGAGCGGCGACAGGGGCGTCTCGGACCGACCCTGGAAGCGGCCTTCCGCCAGCCAGACCGACTGGCCATGGCGCAGGAAGACGAGCGTCGCGGCGAGGTCGGCCGGGACGGCGAGTGGGGGCGGGACCGGTGAGGCGCCAGACCGGGGAGCGGGTGCGGGTGCCACGCCCGGCCCGGGAGCGGGCGCCCCGGACGTCGACGGCAGGGCCGCGCGAGCGCCGTGCTCGTCCATCATCCTGCCGGCTCCAGGTCGATGACCCACTGGTCCAGGATGCCGTCCATCGCCCGCAGCGCCGCCTCCGTCTCCGCGGGGACCGGGTCGTCGAGGGCGAGGAACATCACCGCGTCCTGGCGGGGTGCGGAGCGCCCCAGGTGCATCGCGCAGATGTTGACGTCCGCGGCGCCCAGCATCGTCCCGACGCGGCCGATCATGCCGGGCCGGTCCGTGTGCGTGGAGATCAGCATCCACGAGGCAGGCGCGACGTCGAGCCAGTACTCGTCCAGGCGGACGAAGCGCGGCTCGCCGTTGGCCAGCGTGCCGGCGACCGTGCGCAGCGTCCCGTCCGCGGTGCTGCCGGAGATCGTGACGAGCGTGGCGAAGGGACCCGCATCGGGCGTCTTGCGCTCGACGATCGTGATCCCGCGGCTCTTCGCCATCGCGCCCGCGTTGACCAGGTTGACCCGCTCGTTGGTGGCGTCCTGGAGGAGTCCGCGCAGGACGGCCGCCTGGAGCGGCGTGACGTCGTGGTCGGCCAGCTCGCCCGCGACCTCGATGGTCACGGCCTGCACGCCGCCCCGCGAGAACTGGGCGAAGAAGCGCCCCAGGATCTGCGCCAGGGGGAGATACGGGGCGATGGCGCGCGCCGTCTCGGGGGTCAGGAGCGGGGCGTTGACGGCGTAGCGCGCCGGTCGGCCCTCCAGGACTTCCAGCACCTGCTGGGCGGCCTCCTCGGCGACGGCCACCTGCGCCTCGGCGG
This sequence comes from uncultured Chloroflexia bacterium, assembly GCA_963810065.1. Classification (GTDB taxonomy): domain Bacteria; phylum Chloroflexota; class Limnocylindria; order Limnocylindrales; family CSP1-4; genus CTSoil-043. The sequence continues at coordinate 1,455,778 of CAWELX010000007.1, forward strand.
TGGACGCGCCCAGGTGCGGCGTCAGCACCGTGTTGGGCGCCGCCAGGAGTGGGTTGTCGGCCGTCGGCGGCTCGCTGGAGTAGACGTCGATCCCGGCACCCGCGATCGTCCCCGCCGCGAGGGCGTGGGCCAGCGCAGCCTCGTCGATCACCCCGCCCCGGGCGACGTTGAGGAGGAAGGCGCTCGGTTTCATCCGTGCCAGCTGGTCCGCGCCGATCATCCCGGCGGTGGCCTTGTTCTTCGGGACATGGAGCGTCACCACGTCGCTGCGCTCCAGGAGCTCCTCGAAGGGAACCAGCTCGATCCCATGGTTGGCCGCCGCCTCGGCGGTCACGTACGGGTCGCTGCCCAGGACGGTCATCTCCATGGCCCGGGCCCGGTCGGCGATGGCTCCGCCGATCTTGCCGAGCCCAACGATGCCCAGGATCTTGCCGCGCAGCTCCACGCCGGTGAAGGCGCTCCGCTTCCACTCGCCGCGCCGGATCGACGCGTCCGCCGCCGCGACCTTGCGGGCGAGGGCGAACATGAGGGCGATCGTGTGCTCGGCCGCGGCGATGGTGTTGCCCGTGGGGGCGTTGACGACGGTGATCCCGGCGTGGGTCGCCGCGTCGAGGTCGACGTTGTCGACGCCGACCCCGGCCCGACCGATGACCGAGAGCCGCGTCCCGGCCGCGATCATGGCCGCGTCCACCTTCACCTGGCTGCGGACGAGAAGGGCGTCGTACTCCGGCAGGATCGCCTGGTACTCCTGCGGGGTCAGGCCGATCCGCTCGTCGACCTGGTGGTGCTGGCGCAGGAGCTCGACCCCGGACGGGGCGAGCGGCTCGGCGACGAGGATCTTCATGCCGGCGTCCCTTCCGCGATGGAGGCCGTGCCGGTCGTTGTGGCCGGGGTGGCTGCCGTCGCGGCCGCTGTCGCCGGTTCGTCCGTGGCGACGCCGGGCGCGCCCAGGACCGCGAGGGCCGCGCGCTGGGCGGCAGCCACCGCTGCCCCCGGCTGCACCGGCCGGCCGACCCGCAGGGCGGCCTCCTCCATCACCGCGATGGCGCCCAGGATGTCCTCGACCTCCACCGATCCGAGGTGGCCGACGCGGAAGATCCGGCCCTTGAGCTTGCCCTGGCCGCCGGCCAGCACGAGGCCGCGCATCTTGACCTCCCCGTTGAAGGCCTTCCAGTCGAGGTCCTCGGGGACCCACGCGGCGGTGACGGTCTGCGAGGCATAGGCAGGATCCGCGAGCAGGGCGAACCCGAGGGCGGTCAGCCCGGCCCGGGTCGCCGCGGCGCAGGCGGCGTGCCGCGTGAACACCGCGGCCGGCGTCTCCTCCTCCATGAGCCGGAGGCCCTCGTCCACCTGGTACATGACGGCGACGGCGGGCGTCCACGGCGTCTGGCCGGTGGCGGCGCTGTCCTTCGCGCGCCGGAGGTCGAAGTAGAAGCGCGGCATCCGGGCGGTTTCCATTGCCACCCATGCGCGGGGGGCGACGGCCGCGAACGCCATTCCGGGAGCGCTCATCCACGCCTTCTGCGAGCCCGTGACCACCAGGTCCAGGCCCCAGGCGTCCATCTCGAATGGGACGGCGCCGAGGGCGCTGATGGCGTCGACGAGGATCAGGGCGTCGGGAGCCAGCTCCCGGACGATCGCGGCGAGCTCCGGGATCGGGTTGGTGATCCCGGTCGAGGTCTCGTTGTGGGTCAGGAGGACCGCCTTCACGTCCGGCTCCTCGAGGAGCGCCGCGCGCAGCACGGGCGGTGTTGCGGCCTGGCCCCATTCCACCTCCAGGCGCCGGACGTCGGCCCCGTACACCTCGGCAACCTTGGCGAAGCGATCCCCGAAGGCGCCGACCGTCACGGCCAGCACGCGGTCGCCGGGGGAGAGGACGTTGACCACGGCAGCCTCCAGGGCGCCCGAGCCGGCGGCCGTCAGCAGCAGGAGGTCGGCCTCTGTGCCGAAGAACGGGCGCATCCGGCGGACGATCCGCTCCATCAGCGCCGCGAACTCCGGGCCGCGGTGGTTGATCATCTGGCGCCCGCCGGCGGCCATCACCGTGGGCGGCAGGGGTGTGGGTCCGGGGATCCGGAGGTTCTGCTCGAAACGGGGCACGGGATCGGCCTCCTTCGGTGTCGAGTCCGGTGGTTCGGCGTCGGACTGGCGGGTCCGTGTCGGCGTCATGGGTTGCGGCGTCGCTGGCAGTGCCGGCCGGGCTCGCAGGAGCACGGCGGGAGGGGAGCGTAGGGGAGCAGCCGCCCTGCGTCCACCGTGGTATATATGACGGCATATGACCGCCAGCAAACGGACCACGATCCTTGCCGACCCGGATCTCCTCGACCGCGTGGATCGCCACGCGCGGCGGATGCGGACGACGAAGACGGCCGTGATCACGGCCGCCCTCGAGGCCTACCTCGCGGCACACGACGCGGCGCCTGAGCTCCCGTTCGTGGCCGTCGGGCGGAGCGCCCACGGCCGGCTCTCGCTCGACGCCCGCCGGATCGCGGGGCGCGAGATGGGGACGCGGCGCCGCACGGAGGGGGGCTAGCGCCGTGGCCGTCCTTCTCGACGCGTCGGCGATCCTGGCCGCGGCCGACACGGCCGACCTCAACCACGCGGCGGCGCGCGCCTGGTTCTCCCGCGTGGATGAGCCCCTGCTCATCGGGGCCCTGACGCTCGCCGAGGCCGACCACGTCCTGCAACGGGAGCTGGGGCTGCCGGCGTGCCTGGCGCTGCTCGCGTCGATCGCCGGCGGCGCGATTCGGGTCGTCGCGCCGACCGAGTCCGACGTCGAGAGCGCCGCGGCGCTCATGGCGGCCGCCGCGGAGCACCGGCCGCGGCTGGCCGACGCGCTGCTCGTGGTGGCCGCCGGGCGCCTGGGGGTGCGACGCGTGGCGACCTTCGACCGCCGGCCGCTGGCCGTCCTGGTGCCGCGCGGTCCGCGCGGGGAGCGGCTCATCGACCTGGAGCCGTAGGGGGCGCCTCCTGGCCGGTCACGCCGGCCACAGGGATTGCCGGAACGTCCGATCCCGGGCCGGCGGGCGCTCCACGGCCGCGGCGCCGCGTACCATGGGGCGGTGCCCCCGCGACGCCCGGCCAGCCGGGCCACCGACCCGCTCTTCGCCCCGCCGCCGGAGCTGACGCCGCTCGCCGCGCGGATGCGCCCCCACACGCTGGACGAGGTCGTCGGCCAGGCTCATCTGCTGGGCCCCGGCGCTCCGCTGCGGCGCCTCGTCGAGGCCGGCCGCCTGCCGTCGATGCTCCTGTGGGGGCCGCCCGGGTCCGGCAAGACGACGATCGGCCGGCTCCTGGCGGAGGCCGTCGGCGCCCGCTTCGAGTCCCTCAACACGACGATGGACGGCGTGGCGGCCCTCCGCGATGTCGTCGCCGAGGCCCGCAACGAGGCCGCGTTCCGCGGCTCCACGACGGTGGTCCTGCTGGACGAGATGCACCGCTACAGCAAGGCGCAGCAGGATGCCCTGCTGCCTCACGTGGAGGCCGGGACGATCGTGCTCGTCGGCGCCACGACCGAGCCGCCGTTCGGCGGCGGCATCACCCGGCCCCTCCTGTCGCGACTGCGGGTCTTCCGCCTGGAGGTGCTGGGCGACGCGGAGCTCCGCGTGATCGCGGATCGCGCCCTGGCTGATGCCGAGCACGGGTTCGGCGGGCGCGTGGAGCTCGACGAGGTGGCCCTGCGCCAGCTGATCGGGTATGCATCGGGCGACGCGCGGCGCCTGCTGGGCATCCTGGAGACGGCGGTGTCGCTGGCCTCCGCGGACGGCCGCAGCGCCCTGGACCCGACGGACGTGGCGCGGGCGGCCCAGTCGGCGACGCTGGACTACGACCGCTCGGGTGTCATCAGCGCATTCATCAAGAGCATCCGCGGGTCGGACCCGGACGCCGCCCTGTACTGGCTGGCCACCGCGCTGGAGGCCGGCGACGATCCGCGCTACCTGGCCCGACGCCTGGTCGTCAGCGCGTCGGAGGACGTCGGCAACGCCCAGCCCTCGGCGCTGCCGCTGGCGCTCGCCGCCCTCGACGCCGTCGAACGCATCGGCGCGGAGACGAACGACGAGGGGCTGTACGCGCTCGCGCAGGCGACCGCCATGCTGGCCGCCTCTCCGAAGTCCGCGGCGGCCGGCCGGGCGTTCTTCGCCGCCCGCGAGGATGTCCGGGCACGGGGCACGCGTCCCGTGCCGCCGCACCTCCGGCCGATGGCGAAGACGTACCGCAACCCGCACGACGATCCGGCGGGCGCGCTCCTCCAGGGGTACCTGCCGCGCGGCGTGGCCGGCGGCTGGTATGTCCCGTCGGACGAGGGCGAGGAGCGCCGCATCGGCGAGTGGATGGCGGATCGCCGTTCGCGGCGGGCGGCCGTGGCCGAGAAGGGGCGCGACACCGCCACGTGAGCGCCCGGAGCGCGGCGCGCGGGACATGGAACCCGCCCGGCGCGACGAACGCGCCGGGAGGCTGAACCACCCGGGGCTGAACGCGCCCGGGGTGAGGATCAGAGCTTGACCGCGGCCACCACGATCAGGAGCCAGCTCGCGATCAGGACGCTGAAGATGCCGGTGAAGACGACCGCGATCCGCCGCAGGTCGCGCTTGACGTAGAGGTACTCGTCCTCGGCCACCGCGGTGAGCCCGCCGGTCGAGCGACCCCGCGATGCGGGCGCCGTCGCTGCGCCGCCCCGTCGCCGGTCGCGACCGCGGGTCGCGGAGTCGGTCGCGGCTCGCTCCTCGGCGACGATCGCCGCCTCGAGCTCTGCCGCGCGGGCCAGGTCGTCGTCGCTGAGGCCGCCCGCCGGGCGGGCCGGAGTCGCGGCCTTCGCGACGGGCTTCGCGGGGGTCTGGCTGCTGCGCTGGATGGGGGCGCGCTGGCCCGGTCGTGCGCCGCCGCGCTGCCGCTTCGCCATGTGTCGGGTGTACTCCTGGTCTCGGGCGGGTGGGGGTCCCGCTGGCTGGCGGATGTCACGCCGCCGCGCGGAAGGATACGCCATCGACGGCGCGAGGGGTGCGGCGGGCGGGTGGCGGCGGCGCCGTCCGGTCGCGTGGCTGCTGCGCGCGGGCGCCCGCGCACAGCCCGGAATTCGCCGATGCGTCCCAGGTGAGCGCGCCCTGCTAGACTCGGAGGTCCCCAGCGGAGGACCCGTGAGCGACCTCAGCGCGCTCGTCACCGAGAACGCAGCCCTCGTCCTGTTCGGGCTGCTGCTCGTCATCGGGGCTCTCGCCATCGCCCTCTTCGTTGTTGCGCGCCGCTCCCGGCGACTGGAACAGCGCCTGGTGGCGCTGACCCGGGGCGAGGATGGCCGGGACCTGGCCGGCGTGCTCGACGCCCACCTTGCCAAGGTGCTCGCGGTCTCCCGCCGCCAGGACGAGCTGGATGCCCACGCCGTGCTCCTCGACGCGCAGGCCGGGCGGTCCGTCCAGGGGGTCGGCTTCGTCCGGTTCAACACGTTCGAGGACACGGGCGGCAACCAGAGCTTCGCCGTGGCGCTCCTGGATCCGGCCGGCGACGGCGTGATCCTCAACAGCCTGCACGCCCGCAACCAGACCCGCCTCTACGCCAAGTCTGTGCGCGCGGGTGTCGCGGATGGCGCGCTCTCCGACGAGGAAGCCGAGGCGATCCAGCTGGCCGCCGCCCGCGCTCGCGGCCACTGAGCCGGGACCGGCCGCGATGACGCGCGCCGGGACGGGACGCGGCGCGCGTTCTTCGTCGACGTCCGGCCGCCACCATGCGACGGGACCTCGCCGGGCCGGAGAGCCCGCCCCTCTCGAGCAGATCCCGGTCTGGGGCGAGCACCTGGCGCCAGACCCGATGCCTGCCCACGCCACGGCGGGACCCGAATCGCCCACGACTGCCGATGCAGCGGCGTCCACGACCCCGGCGGGCGTCGACGCGCTCCTGGCCGGCCTCAACGCGGAGCAGCGCAGGGCCGTGACCCATGGCGACGGCCCCCTGCTGGTGGTCGCCGGCGCCGGGACCGGCAAGACCCAGGTCGTCACGCGCCGGATCGCCTGGCTGATCGCCACGAAACGCGCCAGGCCCAACGAGATCCTGGCCCTCACCTTCACCGACAAGGCCGCAGAGGAGATGCAGGTCCGGGTCGACCAGCTTGTGCCGTACGGCTACACGGACACGGTGATCTCGACGTTCCACGCCTTCGGCGACCGGGTCATCCGCGAGCACGCCCTGGAGCTGGGCCTGCCGTCCGAGCCCCGGGTCCTCTCGCGGCCGGAGACGGTGATCTTCCTGCAGGAGCGCCTCTTCCGGCTCGAGCTCGACGAGTACCGACCCCTGGGGAACCCGACGCGCTTCCTCGACGCGCTGGCCACGCTCTTCTCGCGCCTGAAGGACGAGGACATCTCGCCGGGCGCCTACGCCGCCCACGCCGCCCGCCTGGCCGCGGACGCCGAGGCCGAGCGGGACCAGACCGCCCGGGATGCCCTCCGCGAGACGGCGCGGAAGCAGGTGGAGCTGGCCGGCGCGTACGCCCGCTACCAGGACCTCCTCGGCGAGGCCGGCGCCATCGACTTCGGCGACCAGGTGGCGCTGGCGCTGCGCCTGCTCCGCGAGCACCCGGCGGCCCGGGCGGAGCTGCAGGCGCGCTTCCGCTACATCCTCGTCGACGAGTTCCAGGACGTGAACCGGGCCCAGGCGGAGCTCGTGGCGCTCCTGGCCGAGCCGCGCCGCAACGTCGCGGTCGTGGGCGACGACGACCAGTCGATCTACCGGTTCCGCGGCGCGGCCACCGGCGCCATCGTCGACTTCCTCCAGCGCTTTCGCGGCGCCCGCAGGATCGTCCTGCGGCGGAACTACCGCTCGCTGGCGCCGATCCTGGACGCGTCATACCGCCTGGTCCGGTTCAACGACCCGGATCGCCTGGAGGTCCAGCAGGGGATCACGAAGCGGCTCATCGCGCAACGGCGGCCCGGCCGGGCGACGGCGGCGACCTCGGGCGGGCGCCGGACGGCTGCCGCGACCCCGGTGCGCGACGTCGCCTTCGGCACCGGCTCCGAGGAAGCGGACTGGGTGGCGGCCGAGATCGCCACGCGCGTGGCGACCGGCGCCGCGCCGCGCGACTTCGCCATCCTGGTGCGGGCCAACGCCGACGCGGACGCGGTGCTCCGGAGCCTGAACGTCGCCGGGGTCCCCTGGCGCTTCTCGGGCGCATCGGGGCTCTACGCGCGCCCGGAGATCCGCCTGCTGCTCTCGTTCCTGCGGGCGGTGGGCGACCCGGGCAGCTCCGTCGACGTCTACGGCATGGCCGCCTCGGACGTCTACGGGCTGGGGGGCGAGGACCTCGCGGCGCTGACCAACCGGGCGCGCCGGACGAACCGCTCCCTGTGGGAGACGCTCGTGGAGGTGGACGGCCAGCCGGGCCTCCTCCGCCTTCGTCCCGAAACCCGGACGTCGCTGGCGCGGCTCGTCGCCGACCTGCGTCGCTATAGCGAGCTCGGCCACCGGCGCCCGGCTGGCGAAGTCCTATACGACTTCCTGCGGTCATCTGGTTCACTTTCGCGCCTGATGGAGGCCGGCACCACCGCGGCCGACGAGGCGCTCTCCAACATCGCCCGCTTCTTCGAGATCGTGCGGGCCCAGTCCGACCTCCTGGCCGACGATCGGGCGGTCTTCCTGGCGCCGCACCTGCAGACCCTCATCGAGGCCGGCGACGACCCGGCGACGGCCGACCTCGACCCCGACGCGAATGCCGTCGCGGTGGTCACCGTCCACAAGGCCAAGGGTCTGGAGTGGCCGGTCGTGTTCCTCGTCGGCCTCGTGGACGGCCGGTTCCCTGCCCGGGGCCGGCGCGAGCAGCTGGCCGTTCCGGACGCCCTCCTGCGGGGAGTCTTCCCGACGGGCGACGCCCACGTGCAGGAAGAGCGGCGGCTGTTCTACGTGGGCATGACCCGGGCCCGCGACGAGCTGGTCCTGGGCCATGCCCTGGACTACGGCGGGAAGCGGACGCGACGCGTCTCGCCGTTCGTGCTGGAAGCGCTGGACCTGCCGGCCGGCTCCATGCCGCAGACGCACGCGACCAGCCCGGCCGAGCGGCTGGCCGCGCTCGAGGCCGTCCCCGCGGATGTCGCGGTCGCGGCCTCTTCGAACGGGGAGCCGGCGGAGCCGCTGGTCCTCTCCTTCTACCAGGTGGACGACTACCTGACCTGCCCCCTCAAGTACAAGTACGTCCACGTGATGCGGGTTCCGATCGCCCCGCACCACGCCATCGTCTACGGGTCGGCCCTGCACCAGGCGGTCCAGGAGTTCCACCGGCGCCATGCGGCCGGCGACGTGATGAGCGAGGAGGCGCTCACGGCCGCCTTCGAGAACGCCTGGCGCAACGAGGGCTTCATCTCGCGCGAGCACGAGGAGGCGCGCCTGGAAGCGGGACGGCAGGCCCTGCGACGCTTCCGCGCGGAGCAGCTGGCGCCGGGCGCCGTCATCCCGGCGTACGTGGAGCGCGAGTTCGCCTTCACCCTCGACGGGGACCGGGTTCGGGGCCGCATGGATCGCATCGACGTGATCCCGCTCCCGGGCGGCGGTCGCACCGGCGCCCCGGCGAACGGCACGCCGGCCGACCGGGCGGGGGGCGCCAACGGCATGGCGGCCGGTCGGGCAGGCGGCGCCGGGGGCATTCCGCCGCCGGACGACGAGATCCCCGTTGGCGCCGAGATCCGTGACGCCGAGATCCGTGGCGCCGACGTGATCGAGTCCACGCTGCCGCTCCTGGACGAGCGCGTCGTGATCACCGATTACAAGAGCTCCGACGTCCGCGACCCGGCCCGCGCGCGCGAACGGGCCAAGGAATCGCTCCAGCTGACGATCTACGCCATGGCCTGGCAGGCGCAGACCGGCCGCCTTCCCGACGCGGTGGCGCTCCACTTCCTGGAGTCGGGGCTCGTGGGCATCGCGGTGGTTGACGCGCAGCGGGTGGAGAAGGGCGTGGCGGACATCCGGGCGGCCGCGGCCGGGATCCGCGGGCGCCGGTTCGAGGCGACTCCCTCGTACATGGCCTGCTCCTGGTGCGCGCTCCGTGACGTCTGCCCGGCGAGCGTCGCGCGGTGAGCGGCAACCAGCCTCGCCCGGTCCGCGGCGGCCAGCCTCGCCCGGTGCTCCGCGCGACGTTCCGCGGCGACAAGCCTCGCCCGGCGCTCCGGGCGATCACGTTCGACTTCGGCAACACGCTGGTCCCCGTGGACCGCGCGGCGCTGGCGGCGGTGGTGGATGCGCTTGCCGACACCGCCGCACGCCGCTTCGGGGTTGGCCGCGAGGCGTTCCTGGAGGCGTGGGCCCAGGAGCGGGGGCGCCAGTTCCGCGAGGAGGTGCCGCGCTTCCGCGAGGTGGACCTCGCGGTCCGGCTGCGCCGCGTGCTGGCGCGCCTGCGGGGGATGGCCGTGCCGCCGGCAGAGGCGGCATGGGACGACGAGGCAGCGGCCGGGAGGTCGACGCCGGGCGAGGTGGCGGTCGCGCTCGACGCCTACAGCCGGGCCTTCGTCGACGGCATCCCGCCGGATCCCGCGGTGGGCGCCGTGCTGGAACGCCTGGCGTCGCGGTACCGGCTCGCGATCCTCTCGAACTGGCCCCTTGCCGTGACGATCGACCAGTACGCCGAGGCCGCGGGCTGGACGGCGCACCTGGCGGCGATCGTGGTCTCCGAGCGCGTCGGTACGATCAAGCCCCATCCCGCGATCTTCCGGGCGGCGGAGGCGGCGCTGGCCGAGCCGGGAGCGGCGCCGCCGGCGCCGGCCTCGATCCTGCACGTCGGCGACGACTGGGCGGCGGACGTCGTGGGCGCGACGTCGGCGGGGTGGCGGGCGGCCTGGCTGCGGACGCGCCCGGCGGACTCGCCGCTCCCGGGCAGCGAGCCCGAAGGCGGCGTGGAGCCGGACCTGGTGCTGGACGAGCTCGGCGATCTCGAGGCCGCGCTGGACGATCGCGGGGATGCGCCGGGCGCCCGTGCCCGGTGAAAGCGCCCATGTTCACTGACTGCGCGCCGGGGGGCCTGCCCGCGGCTATCCTGCTCCCGATGGAGACACGCGACCGGCTGGCTAACCTCGGGGTGCTTGCCGGCGCCGTCGCCGCGTGGGCCGTCGTCGCCCTGCTGGTCCTCAATCGCGATCCCACGCAGGATCCCGTGGCCGGCGTGCTGGGCGCGGTTGCGATGGGGATGGCCGTGGGTCTCTCCGCGACGCCGCTGTTCTGGCTGGCTGCGTTTGCCCTTCACCGCCGGATCGCCTATCGCGGCGACTGGCTTCGCGCCGGGCGCCGGGGCCTCTGGACGGGGCTGGTCGTCGGCCTCTTCGTCGAGCTTCGCGTTCTCGGCGTCTTCTCGCTCCCGATCGCCATCTTCATCGTCGTCCTGGTCCTCTTCGCCGAGATCACGCTCACCGTCGAGCGCTGACCCGGCCGCCCAGCCCCGGAGGTCTTCCATGCCCGCCACACCCGAGCTCAAGGCCCGCGCCGCCGCCGCCGTGGAGGCCGCGCGACCGGTGATCCTCGACCTCTCCGCGCGGGTCCACGCGAGCCCGGAGCCGGCGTTCGAGGAGTTCAGGGCGGCCGCCTGGTGCGCCGAGGCGATCGCGGCCGCCGGGTACGCCGTGGAGCATCCCGCCGGGCGCCTCGCGACGGCGGTCCGGGGGCGCCTGGTGGGCGGCAGGGGCGCCGACGGGCCCAGGATCGGCGTCCTCGCCGAGTACGACGCGCTGCCCGGCCTGGGCCACGGCTGCGGCCACAACACGATGGCCGCCTCCGGCGTCGGCGCGGCGATCGCCCTGGCGGCGCTGCGGGACGCCTTCGCCGGGGAGATCGTCTTCCTCGGCACGCCGGCCGAGGAGCGGGGGAGCGGCAAGCAGTTCATGCTCGACGACGGGCTCCTCGAGGGTCTGGACGCGGCGCTCCTGTTCCACCCCGGCGACCGCGACATGGTGGGCTGCATGCTGCTCGCCAGCGAGGACGTGGACGTCACCTTCACCGGCCAGGCCGCGCACGCGGCCGGCGAGCCGTGGGAGGGCAAGAACGCCCTCGACGCAGTGGTGCTGCTCTTCTCTGCGATCGGGCTGTGGCGCCAGCAGCTGCCGCAGCACGCCCGGGTCCACGGGATCGTGATGGAGGGTGGGACCGCTGCGAACATCATCCCCGACCGGGCGACGGCCCGGTTCATGATCCGCAGCACGGACCAGGCCTACTACGAGTCGATGCGCGACCGGATGAAGACGCTCGTCGCCGGCGCAGCGATGATGGCCGACGTGGCCGGCGAGGCCGTCTTCTCGGGCGGCTCGACGACGATGAAGGACAACGCCGTGCTGGGCGATCTCTGGCGGGCGAACCTGGAGGCCGCCGGGCGCGTCGACGAGGGGGTCGACCCGGAGCACATCGGCAGCTCCGACATGGGCAACGTGTCGCTCGTCCTGCCGACGATCCACCCGACGCTGGCGATCTGCGATCACGGCGTGCCCTGGCACTCCATCGCGTCGCGCGATGCCGCGGCCACGCCCCGCGCCGACGAGACGACGCTCCTGGCGGCCACGCTCGTCGTCCAGACGGCCCTGGACCTGCTGACCGACCCGTCGCTCGTCGAGGCGGCGTGGCGGGAGTTCCGCGGGGATGCGTAGGGGCTGGTGATCCGCGCGGCGCGCGCTATCATCCGCGGGCGCCCCGCCGGACGGCGGACACGAACCGGCGGCGCCCGCACCGGCGACCTACGCACGCGTGACGCCCGGGCCGAGGCCCGCGCCGTCGCCCGGTCGCCAGGAGGTTTCGCGTGACCGACGAGCACGGCCACGATCCCGCCGCAGGGGGATCCGGGGGCTGGCGCGCCCCCGGGGCGTTCCCCGATCCCGACTACGGCCACATGCACGGGTGGGACCGCGACTTCGAGGCCTTTGCCGACTTCGACCTGCCGACCTACGTCGGCCCCGGCACCTTCAGCAACCTCCCCTGGGTGACCGACCCGGACGAGATCCGCCGGCGCGGCGTGGACGTGGCGATCGTCGGGGCGCCCTTCGACGACGCCGTCAGCCACCGGCCGGGCGCCCGCTTCGGGCCGCGGGCCATCCGCGCGGCCAACTACTCCAGCGGCTCGATCAACTCGCTGCAGCTGGGCAACGTGGAGCTCTTCGACGTGCTCACCGTCGTCGATGCCGGCGACGCGAACATCATCCCGGCCTGGATCGAACGGGGCCACGCTTTCATCTACCGCAAGGTCCGCGACGTCGCCGCGACCGGCGCGATCCCCATCGTCCTGGGCGGCGACCACTCGATCACCTGGCCCTCGGCCACCGCGATCGCCGAGGTCCGCCGACCCGGCAGCATCGGTATCGTCCACTTCGACGCCCACGCGGACACGGCACCCGAGGACTGGGGCGTCCTCGCCGGGCACGGGACGCCCATGCGACGGCTCATCGAGAGCGGCGCGGTCGCGGGCAGGAACTTCGTGCAGGTGGGCCTGCGCGGGTACTGGCCGCCCGTGGACGTGTTCGATTGGATGAAGGCCCAGGGGATGCGCTGGCACCTCATGCGCGAGATCGAGGAGCGTGGCGCCGAGGCCGTCATCGACGACGCGATCGCCGAAGCGCTCGACGGGCCCGACGCGGTCTACCTCTCGATCGACATCGACGTCATCGACCCGGGGATGGCCCCCGGGACGGGGACCCCGGAGCCGGGCGGGATGCTGACGCGCGAGGTCCTGCGGGCGATCCGGCGGATCGTCGGGGCCGTGGAGCTGGCCGGGATGGACATCGTGGAGGTCTCGCCGCCCTACGACCACGCGGAGATCACCGCCGCGGCTGCCAACCGTTGCGCGCTCGAGACGATCTCGGCGCTGGCGGTCAAGAAGGCCGCCGGCCACCCGGTGCGCTTCACGCCGCGGTAGGGGAGGGGCCCGGCGTCTCCGCTGGGAGGGGCCCCGAGCGGCTGGGCGCCCGGGGGTGCGGCGGGCGCCGCGTCCCGGAGTGCGGCAGGGCCCCCGGCGTGCGGCCCTCGGCGTGCGGCCGGGCGCGGCCGGCGTCCCGGAGTGCGGCGTGCGGCCGGCGTCCCGGAGTGCGGCGTGCGGCCGGCGTCCCGGGGCGCGGAGTCGCCGCGTCCGGCGTGCGGCCGGCGTCCGGGCATCCCGGAGTGCGCCAGCCTCTCCCGGACGTCGCTTGGACAAGCCGGTGCTAGCGGCCAAGCTGCTGGGATTCCCCTCCGCACGCACGAGGTTGACGACGAACCTCGACTCCAGCGTACGCGCCGTGCGTAATCCACCCGATTCCCAGCGGTCACGCCGCTGGACCGGCCCGCGCAGCGACCGAGGTTGCCGGGCGCGGCCGACACCCGTCCGCCGTCGACCTGTGGTGCGTGCACGGCGTACGATCAGCGCATGACCGCGTCGTACGACCGCACGGCCACGGAGACCCCCGCCGAGGCGTTGGCGCGCCTGTACGACCTGGACCTGCAGGACGACCCCGGGGACCTGGACCTCTGGACGGCCCTGGCCGCAGAGGCCGACGGCCCCATCCTCGAGCTGATGGCCGGCAGCGGGCGCATCGCGGTGCCGCTCGCCGAGCAGGGTCACGCGGTCACCCTGGTGGACCTGGACCCCGCGATGCTCACCCGCGCCCGGCGCCGCGCTGAGGCGGCCGGGCCGGAGGTCGAGAGCCGCCTGGAGCTGGTCCTGGCGGACGTCGTGGGGCTGGCGCTGGACGCGACGCCGACCGCCGGCCGCGCCACTGACGGCCGCGCCACTGACGGCCGCGCCACCGACGGCCGCGCCACCGACGGCCGCACCACCGCCGGCCGCGCCACCGCCGGCCGCGAGCAGGGGAGGCCGCCCCGGCTGACGTGCCGGAGCGCCGGTTCCGCCTCGCGTTCATCGGCCTCAACTCCATCCTCCTCCTGCCGAGCCGGGCCGCCCAGCGGGCCGCATGGGAGGCGCTCGCCGCGCACCTGGAGCCCGGTGGGTTGGCGGTGGTGGACACCTGGCTGCCCGACGCCCACGATCTGTCGCGCTATGACGGTCGGCTCCACCTGGAGTACCACCGCCCGGACCCCGAGACCGGCCGCTGGGTGACCAAGACGGCGGCCGCGCAGCACGACGCCGCGACGCAGACCGTCGGCCTCACCACGATCTACGAGGAAGGCGATCCCGGGGAGCCCGCCTGCCGCTGGGTGCGCCGCGACGTCGTCCGGTTGGTGACGGTGGAGGAGCTGCGATCCATGGCCGAAGGCGCCGGCCTCACCGTCGAGCTGATCGCGGGCGGCTACGACCTCGAGCCGCTTGGGCCCCATGACGATCGGGCGGTCGTGATCGCCCGAATGCCGGGCTCCGGCGAGGCCGGATGAGCGTGGTATCGTCGGGCGCGATGTCCGCTGCAAGCGCTGGTCCCATTCGCCTGCTCCTCGTCGAGGACGTGCCGCAGGTCGCGCAGTACGTGCGCGGCCTGCTGAACGCACAGGCCCAGATCAAGCTCGTCGACGTCGTCAACGACGGCGGACGGGCGGTCGCCCAGGCGCGCCAGCTGCGGCCCGACGTCGTGCTCGTCGACTGGCTCCTGCAGGGGCGAACGAGGGGCGACAAGGTCGTGGTCCAGCTTCGCGAGGCCGGCCTCGGGATCCCGGTGGTCGTCCTCACCGTGCCCCAGAACCCGGTGGCACGCGATCCGGTGGGCGGCATCGACGCAGTCCTTGGCATGCCGTTCTCCGGGTTCGAGCTGGTCAACGTCGTCGTCTCCATTCACCAGGCCGCCCAGGCGGCGAGCGAGTCCATCCGCTCGAAGCTGGTCGTCGTCTATGCCCCCAAGGGCGGCGTCGGCAAGACGACCGTCGCCTTCAACCTCGCCGTCGCCCTGGGTCAGGCTGGGACGCGCACGGCGCTCGTGGACGGCAGCCTGCAGTTCGGAGACCTCCGCTCCCTGCTCCGCGTGCCGGCGGACGCCCCCTCCATCCTGGACCTCCCGACCGACCGGATCGGCGAGTCGGACCTGCAGGACGTCCTGTGGCGCGACCCGTCGGGCATCGACATCCTGCTGGCCCCGCCGCGCGTGGAGATGGCCGAGATGGTCAGCGTGCGCGACGTCGAGAAGGCGCTCTCGATCCTGCGCCGGCTCTACGGGGCCGTCGTCGTGGACATGCCGTCCGCGCTCGGCGACATCCCGCTCGCGCTGCTCGACGCGGCCGACACGATCCTGGAGATCGTCACGTACGACTCGACCACGATCCGCAACACGCTGGCGATCGCGGATGCGTTCCGCGCCATCGGGTACCCGGCCGGCAAGGTGCGCTACGTCGTGAACCGCGCCGACTCCACCGGCGGCATCGCGGCCGAGGACCTGGCGCGCGCGCTGGGCCGCGTGCCGGAGCACACGATCGTGTCCGACGGCATCCTGGTCGTCCAGGCCAACAACGAGGGCCTCCCGTTCGTCATCGCGAACCCGGACGCCCCGATCAGCCGCGACATCGCGCGGATCGCCGCCAGCCTGGTGAGCGTGGTTCCCGTCGCAGCCGGGCGGCGCTGACCCGGTGGCCGATCCGCGCCCGATCGGCGTCTTCGACTCCGGGGTGGGGGGCCTCACCGTCCTCCGCGAGATCCTGCGCCGCCTGCCGGCGGAGCCCACGATCTACCTGGGCGACAACGCCCGGGCGCCGTACGGCATCCGGTCCGACGACGAGGTGCGGCGCTTCAGCACCCAGGCCCTGGACCGGCTCGTCCGCGAGGACGTCAAGGCGCTCGTCGTCGCCTGCAACACCTCGACGGCCGTCGCCCTGGGGGAGTACCGGCGGCGCTACGACACGCCGGTGCTGGGCGTGATCCGCCCCGGCGCCCAGGCGGCCGCGCTGGCGACACGGACGCGGCGGGTCGGCGTGATCGCCACGCCGGCAACCATCCGCTCGCACGCCTACTTCGACGCGATCAAGGAGGAGAACCCGGCGGTCGAGGTCTACGAGCACGCCACCCCGGCGCTGGTCCCGCTGGTGGAGGCCGGCGACTTCTCCGGCCCGGACGCGGACGCCGCGGTCGCGGACGCGCTGGCGCCGCTGCTGGGGCGCCGCGACGAGAACGGAGAGTTCGTCCACCCGCTGCCGGCCTCCGCGAAGATCGACACCCTGCTGCTGGGCTGCACGCACTACCCGCTGCTGCGCCGCGCGTTGCAGGCGGCGGTGGGGGAGAGCGTCGCGATCGTGGACTCCGCGACGGCCACGGCGGGCGCCCTCGCAGAGCTGCTCTCCGTGAACGGCCTGGAGGTCCCGGGCTCCACCCGGGGGACGGCGGCGGATGCCGGGGGCGAGGGACATCGCCCGCCGACGATCCGCGCCACGCCGCCCGGCCACCGGGTGATGACCACGGGAGATGTCGCGGTGTTCGAGCGAATCGCCGTCCGGATGTTCGGCGACGCCTTCCCGGCCGTCGAGGCGATCGAGCTGCAGGCGGCGGCGCGATGAACGGAGCGTCGTGGCGATGACCGAACGGCGACGCTCCACCCGGTCGTCGGGCACCGTCTGGCAGGCCGGCTTCCTGGTGGGCGCCGCGCTTGGCGCCGCCGTGACCGTCATGGGGCGGCGCGCGGAGGCGCACGCGCGGACCGGCCTGGTGGACTGGGACGCCGTCGAGCGCCTTGCCGAGGCCCGCCTGCGCAACGCCGCCGGGCGCCTGGATCCGGCGGAGATCGCGGCCACCGGCCCGCTCTACGTGGCGGCGATGCAGCGCGTCGTGCCGGCCCTGGAGGAGGCGCTGGAGACCCCGCTGCCCGGCATCGTGGAGCGCGTCGCCGTCGTCGATCGAGTCGGATGGGTGCACGCGAACCTGGCCACCTTCTCGGGCCTCTTCGGCCGGCTCGAGGGCGACCTGCTGGACCAGATCGTGCCGCCCGGCGCCGGCCTGGGCAAGGCGTCGATCGCCCTGGCGAACCGCTGGGTCACGACGCGCCAGTTCGCGCTCCTCCTGGGCTTCATGGGCCAGCGGGTGCTGGGCCAGTACGATCTGGCGCTCCTCTCCGCCGAGTCCGAGCCGGGCCAGCTGCTGTTCGTCGAGGAGAACATCCGGCACACGGCCCGGGCGCTGGGCGTGCCGCTGGAGCCCTTCCGGACCTGGATCGCGCTCCACGAGACGACGCATGCCTTCGAGTTCGAGGCCCACCCGTGGCTTCGGCCGTACCTCGCGGAGCGCCTCGAGAAGCAGCTGGGCGGCCTGTCGCGGAGCGCTGTCGACCTCGGCCGGGACGCCTCGCGGGCGTTCGGGCGCGCGCTGCGGGGCGGAGACGGGCACTGGATGGAGCGCCTGATGTCGGACGAGCAGCGCCGCCTGTTCCGGGAGACGCAGACCGTGATGAGCCTGCTGGAAGGGTTCTCCGACCACGTGATGGACGAGGTCGGGCGCGATCTCGTCCCGGGCGTCGAGACGATCAGCGCGCGCTTCCACGCCCGGCGTGCCAACCGGACGCCGATGGAGCGGGCGATCCTGCGCATCACCGGCCTGGACCTGAAGATGGAGCAGTACGCGAGGGGCGAGAGGTTCGTGGCGGCCGTCGAGCGGGCGGCTGGCACCGCCGGGCTGCGGCGTCTCTGGGAAGGACCCGAGACGCTGCCGCGCGACGGTGAGCTGGAGCGGCCCGAGCGCTGGGTGCGCCGGGTCATGGGCGCCGGAGCCGCGCCCGCGGCCGGATCGGGCGCCGCGCCCGCGGCCGGATCGGGCGCCGCGGGAGCAGGCTCGTGACCGGGCCGGGCCGGGGCGCCGGCGGCGTCCCGCGGGCGATCGCGCTGACGCCCGTGCTCTCGGCGCGGTACCGGGCCGACGACCTCGCGGCGATCGGCGCGGCCGCGCCCGGCGCGCGGATCGTGTCGATCTCGCGGGAAGGGCTCGCCGACGGCCCGATCGACGACGTCGAGGTCATGCTCCACGGCTGGCTGGCCCCGGACGCCTTCGAGCGCGTGCTGGCCCGGGCCCACGACCTGCGCTGGGTCCACTCGGCGGCGGCCGGGGTCGAGCGCCTCCTCACGCCGGCGGGCCGGGCTCGCGGCCTGACCATCACGAACGGGCGCGGCGTGTTCAGCCGTCCCATCGCCGAGTACGTCCTGATGATGGCGCTGGCGGTGAACCGGCGACTTCCACAGCTCCTGGAGCTGGCCGCCGAGCGCACCTGGCAGCCGCTGGAGGGGCGTGAGCTCCGCGACACCACGATCGGCATCATCGGGTTCGGGAGCATCGGTCGTGCCATCGCGGAGCTGGCGGCGCCGTTCGGGCCCCGGATCCTCGCGACGCGCCGATCGGGAGAGCTGCACCCCGGAGAGGAGCCGCTGCCCCCGGGCGTGGAGCTCGCGGGCCCAGCAGCGTTCGGCGAGGTCGTCTCCGCGTCGGACTTCGTGGTCCTGGCCGTGCCGCTGACCCCCGAGACCGAGGACCTCGTCGACGACCGCGTGCTGGCCCTCATGAAGCGCACGGCGTGGCTGGTGAACATCTCCCGCGGCCGGCTGATCGTCGAGCGGGCGCTGCTCCGGGCGCTTCGCGAAGGCACGATCGGCGGCGCGATCCTGGACACCTTCCGCGAGGAGCCGTTGCAGCCCGACTCGCCTTTCTACGGCCTTCCCAACGTCATCGTCACGCCGCACACGTCGTGGTCCAGCGGCCGCGTCCTCGACGCGACCGTGGAGCTCTTCGCGGAGAACCTGCGCAGGTACGCCGCCGGCGAGCCGCTGCTCAACACGGTCGACCCGGGAGCCGGATACTGACGGCATGCAGATCGCGATCGTGGGCCTCGCGGGCGCTGGCAAGACCACCGTCTTCAACACGCTGACGCGCGGCGACGCGCAGACCGGCGGCTTCGGCGGGATGGAGCTCCACGTGGGGGTGGTCAAGGTGCCGGACGAGCGCCTTGACCGCCTCGCGGCGATCTTCCACCCGAAGAAGATCGTCCACGCCGACGTCACGTACATCGACCTCCCGGCGCCGCCGGCCTCGTCGGAGGGCCGGGTCGGCACCGAGGAGCTGCCGGCCGAGCACCTCGGGAGGCTCCGCGATGCCGACGCGCTGCTCCACGTCGTGCGCACCTGGGATGACCCGCACCACCCGCATCCGGCCGGATCGGTGGACGCGTGGCGCGACCTCGAGCAGCTGGACCTGGAGTTCGTCCTGGCCGACCTGTCGATGGTCGACCGGCGCCTGGAGCGGCTCCGCGGCAGCGGGCGCCACGGCACGCCGGCGGAGCGCGAGGCGAACGAGCGCGAGGCGGTCATCCTGGAGCGGATCCGCGTGGGCCTCGCGGAAGGCCACCCGATTCGCGACGCGGGCCTCGACGCGGACGAGGAGAAGGCGCTTCGCGGCTTCCGCTTCCTGACCCAGAAGCCGGTCCTTATCCTGCTCAACGTCGGCGAGGGCGAGCTGCCCCAGGCAGGGGACCTGGTGGCGCAGATCGACGGCCGGTATGACCACCGCCACGCTCTCGTGGACGCGCTCTCGGCGCGCATCGAGATGGAGCTCGGACAGCTCGACCCCGACGAGGCTGCCGTCTTCGCCGAGGAGCTCGGGATCACCGAGAGCAGCCTGGACCGGGTGATCGCCCTGTCCTATCGGCTGCTGGGCCTGATCAGCTTCCTCACCGCGGGACCCGACGAGGTTCGCGCGTGGCCCATCCCGGATGGCGCGACGGCGGTCGACGCGGCCGGCGCGATCCATACCGATCTGGCGAAGGGGTTCATCCGCGCCGAGACCGTCCCCTACGAGGACCTCCTGGCGCTCGGCTCGACCGCCGAGGCGCGCAAGCACGGCAAGCTGCGCTCGGAAGGGAAGACCTACCGCGTTCGCGACGGAGACGTCCTCGAGATCCTGTTCTCGAAGTAGGCCCGCGGCCGAAGGCGGGCACGTCAGTCGTTGCGGGTGTCGTCGTCGCCGGCGTAGTCCGCGAACACACCCCGGTAGTCGGCGCCGGCGCCCAGCGACTCCAGCTCGTCCTCGCTCGTGGCGATCAGGAAGTTCTCGTCCTCGTCGGTCGACACGTTGGCCGCCGCGACGAGCCGCTCGTCCGAGATGTAGTCGAAGCCGTAGTTGCGCTCGAGCTCGACGGCGATCGCCTCGATGAGGGTATCTTCCTCGAAACCGCTCACGATCCGGCGGCGTGCCGCCTGGACCAGGTCGAAGAAGTCATCCGGCGCGAACTCCTCCTCGTGCGCCAGCAGCACGTCCGCGTAGAGCTCGTCGTCGCCCTCGTGGAGCTCGTAGTAGTACACGTGGTCTCCTCGTCTGCCGACCCTGTGTCTCCAGTATACGGACGGCCTGGACCGCTTCCCGCCGCCGCGTCGCGCCGCGCGCCCGACGCCGACGCGGGCGTCGGCCGGTCCGCGGCACCCGTCGCCGAGCCGGATGTGGCGCAACCCGCGCGAGCGGCGGCGCCCAGTCCGGCTCCCGAAGTCGCGGCGCCGGACGCCGCGCCCGAGGTCGTGGTGATCGGCGCCGCCTCGCGCGACGTGGACGATACCGATCCCCGCGGCTGGCGCCTCGGCGGCGGCGCCGCGTACGGCGCGCTCGTCCTGGCACGGCTCGGGCTCCGGGTCGGTGTCGTGCTGGGCGTGGATGCGCCCGCGGCGAACGCGCACGAGCTGGAGCTGCTGCGGGAGGCCGGCGCCGAGCTGCGCCTGGTGCGCCTGCCCGCAGGGCCCGTCTTCCACCTGGAGGAGGGGGCGGCGGGCCGCGCCCTCCGCTGCGACGATCCAGGCGGGCCTCTCCCGGTGGCGTCGCTTCCGCCGGCATGGCGCGCCGCGCCCGCCTGGTACCTCTCGCCGGTCGCGGACGAGCTGCCCGACGGCTGGGCCGCCATCCCGCCGGGCGCGGTCGTTGCGCTCGGCTGGCAGGGGCTTCTCCGGGACCTCGAGCGGGGGGCGCCGGTTCGGCCGCGCCCCGCCGGTCCACGGGCGCTCCTGCGGCGAGCCGACCTCGTCTCCGTGAGCGTCGAGGACCTGGATCCCGCCGCCGACCTGCGCAGGCTGCTCCGGCTCCTGCGCACGGGCACGCTGTGCACCCTGACGTGGGGCGCGCGCGGCGGGATCGCGTTCACCGCCCACCCCGACGCGCCGCGCATGCGGCGCTTCCCCGCGCTCCCGGCGAGCGGGTCCGTCGACACGACCGGAGCCGGCGACGCGTTCCTGGCGGCCATGCTGGCGGCCCGGGTGGCCCCGGCGCTGGCCGGCCGGCAGCCCCACCTGGCCGCGGCGCTCAGGTTCGCGGCCGCGGTGGCCGCGGCGCATGTCGCCGCGCCCGGCCTGGCGGGCGTTCCGGCGCTGCCCGACGTCCGGGCCGTCCTCAGGCGGTTCTCGCCGGGCTGAGCCCGCCGGCCGTGCGCCGCCGGAGACGACGCAGGCGCGACGCCAGGGCGTCGTCGAACTCGGGATCGCCGCCCCAGCGCAGGCTGGAGCGCTCGGCCGCTCGCGCGGCAGCCTCGGCGGCCTGCAGGGCCCCCGCCGGATCCCGAAGGCCGTGCTCGCGGACCTTGGCGGCCTCGACCCACGCCCGGGGCGCAGCCGCTCCACCGGCGGCGGCGAGCGCTTCCCACGCCGCGAGGGCGTCGTCGCAGCGCCCGAGCCGGCGGAGCGTGCGGGCGCGCTCGGCGCGGATCCGCTCGCGGCTGGTGGTCGTCGCCGCCGGCGCCGCCGCGCCGAAGGGCCAGGCCGCCGAGCCGAGGGTGGCCGGCCGCCACGCGGCGTCGGCGTCGTCGAGGCAGGCGAGCGCGTCGGCGTGGCGGCGCTCCCGGGTGTACGCCCGTCCCAGCGCGAGGAGGTCGCCGGCGGGGGCCAGCGGCCTGCGGTCCGGGTCGGCGTAGCGCGCGTCAAGGTGGGCGAGGAGCCGCGCCAGCGACGCGACGTCCTCGGCGTTGTGCGCCAGGACCGGCGCCAGTGGGGCGGCCGACCCGCCGCGGACGAAGTCGAGATAACGGCCGGGGATCTCCCATCCGCCCACGTCGCCGCGCCGCTGGACGCCCAGGAGCTCGCGCTCCACGGTGGAGAGGCGGGCGTCTCCCAGCCGGTGGCGGAAGAGGCGGCGGACGCCGGGCAGGAGGTCGAGCATGCCGGCATGCGGGGGTGCGGCGCGGCGATGGAGGCGATAGCGGGTCACGAGGAGCGGCCAGTCGAAGCCGCGGCCGTTGTACGTGACGAGCCACGAGTCCGCCGGGATCGCCGCCTCCAGCGCGGCGAGCAGGGCGGGTTCGTCGCCGTGGTCGGGGCAGACGAGCTGGAGCCGACGGAAGACGTCGCCCTCCCACCAGCCGAGCCCCACGAGGAAGGCGAGCGTCCCCGCGGCGGTCCCGAGCCCGGTGGTCTCCGTGTCGAGGCACACGAGGCGCGCGTCGGGGGCAGGTTGTCCAGGGAGGGATGCCAGCCGCTCCCGGCACACGGGGATGCTGATGGGCGGCGGCTCCACGCGGACCACGCGGCCGCCGCGTCCCTCCACGACCACGCCGCCGATCGCGCTTGCCAGGCGGTCGGCCAGGTCCGCGCCGCGTCGCGTCCGGTCGCCCGGCTCGCGTTCCCCGGACGGCGATGCCTCGACGCGCGTCGCCCGGAACCGCGTCAGCCGTCGCTGCAGCGTGGCGACATCGCTCATCGGGCGGCCCGCACCGCGGCGCCCGTTCGCGGGACGATCGGCCGGGCGCCGAGCGCGAGGAGAAGCCGCAGGGCGAGCGCCCGCGCGTCCAGGTCCACCTCGCCGCCGGCCGGCCGCGGGCCCGTGCAGGATGGGCAGCCGCCGTCGCAGCCGCACGAGGCAACCAGCCCGGCCGCCCCGTCGATCAGCTCGGCATGGCGCTGCCAGAGGCGTTCAGCGAGGCCGACGCCGCCAGGCACCGCCTCGTACAGGTATACCGTCGGGGCGCCGTCGTGCGACGAGCGCACCTGCGTGACGAGGCCGAGATCCCGCGGGTCCACCATCAGCAGCACGCTCGCGACCGCCTGGAGGGCCCGGCCGGCTCCCGCGAGGGCCACGTCCAGCTCGGAGCGCCGCCAGCCCGAGGCGGCATCCTCCGCGGTCAGCCAGTAGGCCGTCGTCTGGAGCTCGATCTCGGGAAGGTGGATGGGTCCCCAGCCGAGGTTCTCGTTGGTGACGAGCTTGAGCTTCTTGAACAGGGTCGCCCGGCTGGCGACCATCACCTCGCCGTGGCGCCGCGATCCGCCGGGCGCGGCCGCCGTCGCGAAGACGTCGAGCGGCTTGAGGGTGACCGCCCGGTCGGCCATCGTGTAGTGGTCGACGTCCACGCGCCGGACATAGGCCTTGCGCTCGTCCCAGTCGAGCCGGTCGACGTGGAACATCGCCGACTCGTGGAGGTAGATGGCGTCCTCGTGGACGAGCGTCTGGGCGGAGAAGAGGTCCAGCTCGCCGATCACCCTGGGGCGGTCCGGGGTCGTGTCGATGATGACCACGTTCTCCTCGGCCGCCGTGCGCAGCGAGATGGCCGAGGCCGGGAAGTTCTCCGAAGACCAGTACCAGCGCCCGTCGTCGCCCTGGTGGACGTGGCCGTCCTCGGCGAGGAACGCGAGCAGGTCGTCCGCGGCACCGGGCCCGAAGACCTCGCCGGGGCTGAACGGCAGCTCGAACGCCGCAGCCTTGAGGTGCGCCAGCAGGACGTGGAGGTTGTCCGGGTCGATCCGCGCCTCTTCCGGGGGCTGGTCCAGGATGAACTCCGGGTGGTGCACCACGTACTGGTCGACGGGTGCCGCCGACGCCACGAGGACCGCGACGCTGGTGCCGCCCCGCCGGCCAGCGCGGCCCACCTGCTGGCGCGTGGCGGCCACCGATCCCGGGTAGCCGGCCAGCACGGCGACGTCCAGCCGCCCGATGTCCACGCCGAGCTCGAGGGCGTTCGTCGAGACGACCCCCAGGACCTCGCCGTCGCGCAGCCCCTCCTCGATGGCGCGCCGCTCCGTGGGCAGGTAGCCCCCGCGATACCCGCGGACCCGGGAGCGTGGCCCGGCGTGCTCGCGAAGCGTCTCACGGAGGCCGGTGAGGATCAGCTCCACGGCGGTCCGGGAGCGGCCGAAGACGATCGTCTGGCGCCCGGCACGCAGGAACGGGAGGGCCCACCGCTGGGCCAGCGTCAGGGCGGAGCCGCGCGCCCCGGACGCGGCGTCGATCACGGGCGGGTCCACCAGCAGGAGGTGGCGCTCGCCGGACGGCGCGCCGTTGCGGTCGACGAGGAGCGGCGCCCGCCCCGTCAGGAGCGTGGCCAGCTCGCCGGGGTTGGCGATGGTGGCGGAGCAGCTGACGATGATCGGGTTCGAGCCGTAGTGCGCGCAGAGCCGGAGCAGCCGGCGCAGGACGTTGGCGACGTGGCTGCCGAACAGCCCGCGATACGTGTGGAGCTCGTCGATGACGATCACCTGGAGCTGCTCGAACAGCTGGAACCACTTCGTGTGGTGGGGGAGGATCGCCGCGTGGAGCATGTCCGGGTTCGTCACGACCACCTGGCCGGCCGCCCGGATCGTGGAGCGGATCGGCGCCGGCGTGTCGCCGTCGTAGGTGGATGCCGACACGGAAAGCCCGGCCGCCTCCGCGAGGCCGCGGAAGGCAACGACCTGGTCCTGGCCCAGCGCCTTCGTCGGGAACAGCCAGAGGGCGCGCGCGGACGGGTTCTCGGCGAGGGCCTGCAGGACCGGGAGCTCGTAGCACAGGCTCTTGCCGGAAGCGGTCGGCGTGACGACGCAGACGTCGCGGCCCGCCCGCACGGCCTCCAGGGCATCGGCCTGGTGGGTGTAGAGAGCATCGATGCCGCGGGCTGCCAGGGAGCCCCGGATGCGAGGGTCGAGCCAGGCGGGAAAGGGCGCGGTGACGGCCTCGCGGGCAGGTTCCACCGCGTGGTGCAGGACGCCCCTGGCCAGCGACGGCTCCTCGAGCACGCGCGCGAGGACGGATTCGACCGCGGCGGGTGCGTACGTGCGCATCGAGGTCCCCTCAGGTATATAGAACGGGCGTGCGGAATTGGCCGGAGTCTAGCAGCCTGGAACGAGCCGGGCGCGGCCGAACGATTGCCCTGCGGCGTGCCACCTCGTGTGGCACGCGGGCGCGGTTGACACTCCGTGCGTGCGCAGCTACGCTTCCGGCCATGCCGCGGCATTTCCGCACTGCTCCCGGCGAGCTCGACGGGTCGAGGTCCGACGAGAACACCCCCACGAGCCCGCCCGCCCCGACCGCCACCGAGAACACGGCGCCATCCCTGTCGGAGCTGGGCGTCGCCGGCATCTCGCGGAGGCGGATCGCATGGGCGGTCGTTGTCGTGGCCGCCGCCTGGATCGTCGTCGCCTTCGCAGGCCAGGCCGCATCTGCCGCGCAGGCCACCGCCGACGTCAACGCGGCGCGCGCCGAGAAGGTGGCCGTCACCGCGCAGACCGAGGCGCTGCGCCGCGAGCTGGTCCTGGTGACGGAGCAGCGCTGGATCCTGCAGCAGGCCCGGGCCTACCAGCTCGGCTCCCGCAAGGAGCGGCCGTTCGCGCTGGCCCCCGGCGCGCCGTCGCTGCCGCCGGACGCGCCCGGGTCGCCCGCCCGAAGGCTGGGCGCCGAGGAAGCCGTCCGCACGCCGCTCGAGGCCTGGCTCGAGGTGCTCTTCGGCCCTCAGCGCTAGCCGGCGGGTTGCCGGGGGACCGGTTGCCTCGCGCACGAGCCCGGGGGACCGGTTGCCTCGCGCACGATCGCGAAGGCCGGTCGCCGCGGGAACCCGTCGCCGCACCGACGCCGCGAGGCCCCTTGCCGCTGCCCCCGGAGACGCTGCGTTACAATTGGCTGCGATGGCTGGGTAGCTCAGCGGCAGAGCAGGCGACTCATAACCGCCCGGTCGGCAGTTCGATTCTGCCCCCAGCCACCACCCCGCACTCGTGCAACCCCTTCAGGCCGGCGCCGCTTCGGGGCCGGCCTCGTTGTTTCATCCAATCCGCGGCGGCATGCCGGTTCGTACGGACCATGAACGTCCGACATGCCGCCGGCGACCCCGTCCGGCAGGGTGTCGGGCGACCCGCTCTATACTCGTCCGCGAAGTCGGCCCACGGGTGCCGGCTCCGCCGACCCGGAGGCCAGGTTGAACGGCAAGTTCATGCGCAACGGCATCGTGATGCTCGTCCTCGTGGTGGGCACGCTGGTGCTGATGTACTCCTTTCTCATGTCGTCGCCCAGTGACAAGTCGATCGCGTACTCGACGTTCCTCGCCAACGCGGGCGGCGGCCAGGTCAAGAAGGTCGTCCAGCAGGACCTGCGGCTGACCGTGACGCCGACGAGCGGCGCGGAGTACACCGTCGTCGTCCCCGGCATCGGGTTCACCGACGTCTACGCCGACGTCCTGAAGGCGGCCGAGGCCGGCGGCCAGCCGATCACCTCGATCGAGTTCGCGGGCGTGGAGGCCTCCCAGACGGGGCAGTGGGTCAGCCTGATCATCGGGGCGTTCCTGCCGGTCCTGCTGATCGGCGGCTTCCTGTTCTTCATGATGCGCCAGGCCCAGGGCACCAACAACCAGGCGATGAGCTTCGGCAAGAGCCGGGCCCGGATGTTCCTCGGCAACAAGACCGTCGTCACGTTCGCCGACGTCGCCGGCGTCGACGAGGCGAAGATGGAGCTCCAGGAGGTCGTCGAGTTCCTCAAGTACCCGGAGAAGTTCAACTCCCTGGGTGCCCGGATCCCGCGTGGCGTCCTCCTCGTGGGCCCGCCGGGAACCGGCAAGACGCTCATGGCCCGCGCCGTCGCCGGCGAGGCCGGGGTCCCGTTCTTCAGCATCTCCGGCTCCGAGTTCGTGGAGATGTTCGTGGGCGTCGGCGCCAGCCGCGTCCGCGACCTGTTCGACCAGGCCAAGCGCAACTCGCCCTGCATCGTCTTCGTCGACGAGATCGACGCGGTCGGCCGCCAGCGCGGCGCGGGCCTGGGCGGCAGCCACGACGAGCGCGAGCAGACGCTCAACCAGATCCTGGTCGAGATGGACGGGTTCGACACGAACACGAACGTGATCGTGGTCGCCGCCACCAACCGTCCGGACGTCCTGGACCCGGCGCTGCTGCGTCCCGGCCGCTTCGACCGCCAGGTGATCCTGGACCGTCCCGACATGAAGGGCCGGGTCGAGATCCTGCGCGTGCACACCAAGGGCAAGCCCCTCGACAAGTCGATCGTGATCGAGGAGATCGCGAAGCAGTCCCCCGGGTTCTCCGGCGCGGACCTGGCCAACCTCGTCAACGAGTCGGCCATCCTGGCCGCGCGGCGCAACAAGAAGGTCATCACGATGCCCGAGTTCCAGGAGGCCCTGGAGCGCATCGTGGCCGGGCCGGAGCGCAAGTCGCGGGTGATCTCCGACGCGGAGAAGCTGATCATCGCCTACCACGAGGGTGGTCACGCCGTGGTCCAGCGGATCCTCCCGAAGTGCGATCCCGTCAGCAAGGTGACGATCATCAGCCGCGGCATGGCCCTGGGCTACACGATGGCGCTGCCGTCGGAGGACCGCTACCTGCAGAGCAAGACCGAGTTCGAGGACAAGATCGCCGGCATGCTCGGCGGCAACGCCTCGGAGCGCCTCGTCTTCGGCGACACGACGACCGGCGCCAGCAACGACATCGAGAAGGCGACCGATCTCGCCCGCCGGATGGTCACCGAGTTCGGCATGAGCGACAAGATGGGCCCGCGGGCCTACGGCAAGCGCGAGGAGATGATCTTCCTGGGCCGTGAGATCAGCGAGCAGCGGAACTACTCCGACGACGTGGCTCGCCAGATCGACGAAGAGGTCCGCAGCATCATCGAGACCGCGTACTCCCGTGCCCAGGACGTCCTGACGCAGCACCGGGACAAGCTCGACCTGCTCGCCTCGACGCTCGTCGAGAAGGAGACCCTCGACGGGCTGGAGTTCGAGGCGCTCTTCGCCGACCTGCCGCCCAAGGAGCCGATCCACGGCGTCGTCCCGAAGCTGGGCGGGGCGCCGGCCAGCGAGCCGACGGCCCAGCCGGCCTGAGCGTCGCTCCACCGCTGATTCGCCGAGGGGGGCGGGCTCCGGCCCGCCCCCCTCGGCACGTCTCCGGCGCCATCGCCGGCCCGCCATAATCAACGGCGACCAGGCCCGCTCGTGCCCAGCCGGAGGGATCCCGTGACGACCCCCAGCCCCGACCTCGAGGACTTCCTCGCGAGGACCGCCGACGCGCGCCTGGAGCGCTTCCTCGCGTTCCTGCGCATCCCGAGCATCAGCGGGATCCCGCAGCACGCGCCCGACTGCCGCCTGGCGGCCGAGCACCTGGCGGCCGATCTCCGAGCCGTCGGGATGGAGCACGTCGAGGTCTCCGAGACGGGCGGGCATCCCGATCGTGTACGCCGACTGGCTCCACGCCTCCGGCGCCCCCACCGTCCTGCTGTACGGGCACTACGACGTGCAGCCGGTGGATCCGCTCGACGAGTGGGACGCGGCGCCATTCGACCCCATCGTGCGCGACGGACGCGTCCTGGCCCGCGGCGCATCGGACGACAAGTCGAACATCGCCATCGCCGTGGCCGCCGTCGAGGCGGTCCTGGCCACGCGCGGATCGCTGCCCCTCAACCTCAAGCTGGTGTTCGAGGGCGAGGAGGAGTCCAGCTCCGTCCACCTGGATGCGTGGCTGACGGCCAACGCCGGCCGCCTTGCCGCCGACGTGGCGCTGGTGGCCGACTCGGGCTTCTTCGAGGGGAACATCCCCGCGATCACGGTGGGCCTGCGGGGCATCTGCGCCGCGGAGATCCACGTGCGGGGCCCCTTCCAGGACGTCCACTCCGGGGTCCACGGCGGGGCCATCGACAACCCGATCAACGCGCTCGCGACGATCATCGCGGCCCTCAAGGGGCCCGACGGGCGGATCCGCATCCCCGGCTTCTACGACGACGTGATCACCCTGTCGGACGCCGACCGCACGGCGCTTGCCGACCTGCCGTTCGACGAGGAGATCTACCGTGCCGGCCTTGACGTCCCGGCGCTGGCGGGCGAGACGGGCTGGACGACCCTGGAGCGACGAGGGGCGCGCCCGACGTTCGACGTGAACGGGATCTGGGGCGGCTTCGCGGGCGAGGGGAGCAAGACGATCATCCCCGGTCGCGCCACGGCCAAGGTCACCTGCCGGCTCGTTGCCGACCAGGACCCGGAGCGCATCTTCGCGCTCCTGCGCGACCATGTCCTTGCGATCACGCCGCCGGGCGTGCGGGTCGACGTGGTGTACCAGGGTGGGGGCCACCCCACGCTGACGCCCACCGACGACCCGGCCACCCGCGCCTACGCCCGGGCCCTGGAGGCGACGTTCGGGCGGGCGCCGCTGTACATGCGCGAGGGAGGCTCCATCCCGGTCGCGGCGAGCTTCGCGACGATCGTCGGCCTGCCGGTCACGGTCATGGGATTCATGCCGCCCAACGGCAACTTCCACGCCCCGAACGAGTGGATGGATCTCGCCAACCTCGAGGGCGGGATCCGGGCGCTGGCGCGGTTCTTCGACGAGTTCGCGGCCGACGCCGGCTGACGTCGCGGAGCGCCGAGCGTCGGCCGGGGGTGGTACTCCGGTAGGGTGTCCGGCGTCCGCCCGGGTGCTAGGATGCCGGCACGGGGGTCTGCCCCGCCGTCTGCTACGCCAGGGGAGCGAGTGCGCGCGTGAGCACCGACATCGAGCAGCCCGCCGTGCGCGGGCCGAAGACGCAGTGGCGTCTCGACGCCGACACCGGGAGCCTCGTGCCCCGCTCGGCGCTGGACGTCCTTGTCAACCTCAACGACCGGATCACCTCGGGCGACCTCGCCGACTACCAGCCCATTCCGCTGGGCTTCACCCCGCTCGACAAGACGATCGGCGGGGGACTCCGACCGGGCGAGCTCTTCCTCATCGGCGGCGCCCAGGGCACCGGCAAGACGACGATGGCCCTGCAGATGGCGCGCAACATCGCCTCCGGCGGCCAGGCCAACGTCCTGTACATCTGCTTCGAGCACGAGGAGCACTACCTCCTCAACCGGCTGATCGCCATGGAGTCCGCCCTCGCGCACCTGCCGCACAAGACGGGCGCCATCAAGATCCAGGACGTCCGGAGCGAGATCCTGGGATCCTGGGTGGCCGAGGGCCAGGGTGGGTCGGGCCCGCAGCTTGCCGCCAACCCGCGCCTGCGGCCGAGCCTGGACCGGATCGGGCGCTACGGCCAGAACCTGTTCCTGATGCGGGGCACCCAGACGGCGAGCACGGTCGACAACATCCGGCGCCTGGTGCAGATGCACAAGGACCTCTCGGGCGGCCGTCAGCTGATGGTCTTCGTCGACTATCTCCAGAAGGTGCCGCTGATCCCGGAGCCCAGCAGCGAGTCCGAGAAGGTGACCATCGTGGTCAACGGCCTCAAGGACATCGCGCTGGCCGAACAGGTGGGCATGGTCGCGATCGTGGCGGCGGACAAGGAAGGCCTCAAGGCGGCCCGCCTCCGCAACCACCACCTGCGCGGCTCGTCGGCCATCAACTACGAGGCCGACATCATCCTGATCCTCAACGAGAAGTACCACATCGTCGCCAAGGTCAACATCGAGTTCAACCCGTACCAGGCTCAGCGATTCCGCGACTGGGCCGTGGCCTCGGTGGAGAAGAACCGCGGTGGCCAGGACAACGTTGACCTCGAGTACGAGAAGCACTTCGAATTCTCCTGTTTCGATCCCAACGGCCGGACCGTGCAGGAGAAGCTGATCGAGGAGCGTCTCTACAACGACTGACGCCGCGCCGCTGATGCGGCGCCCGCGGGCGTTGTCGCGTCCGCTCCTCGCTCACGCACCTTCGGGTGCGCTCGCTGCGGGTGCTCGCGCTCCGCCTGCGCGGCCGCGCCGCCTGAGCGGCGCGGCGGGCCCGGCGGCGGATGCGGCGGCATCGCGGCGTTGTCGCCTGCGTGTCCTCGCTCACGCACCTCGGGTGCGCTCGCTGCGGTCGCCACCCGAGCCGCCGGGAGCTGGTGCGGCGGCATCGCCGCGTTGTCGCGCGGTTGTGCCGCCGGGAGCTGATGCGGCGGCATCGCCGCGTTGTCGCCTGCGTGTCCTCGCTCACGCACCTTCCGGTGCGCTTGCTCCCGTGCTCCGCTCCGCCCTCGCGGCCGCGCGCCTGGGCGGCCGCGGCCGGCCCGTGCGGCCGATGCGGCGCGCGCGTGCCCGTCACTCCAGGTTGGAGAAGAAGGCCAGGTACTCGTTCCGGCAGATCCAGCCGCTGCAGTTCGGGTCTGCGACCGAGTAGCCCATCTCGAAGGCCGCCTTCGCGGCCTTCCAGTAGTCGTCCGTCCCGGTCACGCGGTACGCGCGCCATGCGCCGGCTGCCAGGCTCTGGCAGTTGCCTAGCTGCTCCCCGAGCCCGTTGGTGCCGCCGCCGTGGGACCGGGAGCATCCCGCGAGGGCGTTGATGAAGGAGGTGCCCGAGAACGTCCCGCCGATAGGGATGTACTCCGGTGTGAACCTGCCGGCTCCCGAGGCGATCGCGGCACGATAGGCTTTCGCGAGTGCCATCGTGCTCGGCTTCTGGTGGGGCTTCCCAAGCAGCTTCGCGATCGGCTTGAGCCCTGTCGGGCTGGCCGTGGCGGCGGGACTCCCCGCGCCGAAGGCGCCGGTGAGCGCGCTGTCGAGGTATGTCCTGGCGTCCGGCCCGACGGTGTCGACCGTGTACCCGTAGGCCGACGCGGCGGTAGCGAACGCTTCGTCGAGCGACGCCTGCCCTGAGTAGCCGTTGGTGGCCATCTCCCGGTAGGTCGACCAGAGGGCCGCGATCGCCCCGAGGCAGAATGCCTGGCGCGCGACGTGCGCCTCGCTCGCCGGCTGCTTCTTGTCGGGTCGCTCGGCAGCGCAGAGGTTCAGCGCCAAGGCGAGCGGGGATGAGTTGAAGTCGGGCCTCTTCGCCCCCGGAGCGATCGAGAGGAGGTCGTCTCTCGTCGTTTCGACTGGACTGCTGCCGATGAGATCGGCGATCGACTGGACGACCAGGCCCGGCGACGCGGTGGGCTCCAGTGTCGGCGGGAGGTTCGAAGAGGCGGACGGCGGATCCGTGGGCGCGCCGCCCTGCGCCGGCGAAGCGGTCGACCCGGATGACGATCCGCACGCCGCGAGCAACGACCCGGCGAGCGTGAACGTGACGAACCTGCCGAGCAACGGAGACACGCGCACGAAGCCCTCCTCTCGTAGCAGGACGCGTCTTCGAATGATGCACCTCCCGGCGCCGCGCGAGGCGCTGGTCATTGCAGCAGACCACATCGACCCAGATTCGCCGTGGCCGGCGAGCTCGTGGGCTGTGCGTGGCGGTCTTCGGAAGGCCTGTGTATCGGGACCGTGTGGGCCGCTCCGGATGCCGGCCGTTCAGGCCGGGCCTGCCCGACCCTGCCCGCCGGCAACGGGCTTCACCGGCCCGCGCCGCGTGCCGTATGGTTCGCGCATGACCGCTGAACTCGAGGCCGCCTTCCCCGACGTCGTCGAGATCGTCGTGGAGATCCCCCGCGGCAGCCGCAACAAGTACGAGTTCGACGAGGAGGCCGGCGTCTTCCGGCTCAACCGGGTCCTGTCGTCGGCCGTCTTCTACAACTTCGACTACGGCTTCATCGAGGGCACGCGCGCCGATGACGGCGACCACACCGACGCCCTGCTGGTGATCGACGAGCCCACCTTCACGGGGTGCCACGTCTGGGCGCGCCCGATCGGCGGCCTCGAGATGCGCGACGAGATGGGCTTCGACTTCAAGACCCTGTGCGTCGCGATCGGGGACCCGCACCAGGCCCACATCGAGCGACTCGAACAGGTGCGACCGCATCGGCTCGTGGAGATCGAGCACTTCTTCGAGACCTACAAGCTGCTGGAGAACAAGGCCACCGAGGTCGTCGGCTGGCGCGAGCGGGACCGGGCGCACGAAGTCCTGCGCGCCGATCGCCAGGCCTGGATCCGGGAGCGGGCCGACGGGCGCTGAGCGCCGGATCGACTGGCGCCGCTCGTTCGAGCTCCGGCCGGGCGAGATCAGGATCTTCGTCGCCGTCCCCGTCGCGGACGCCGCGCGCGACGCCGTCCTGGCCCTCCTGGAGCGCGTCGCGGCCGATCCGGTGACGCGGGACGCAGGTCGGCTCCGCTGGGCGGTCACCGACCACCTGCACCTGACCGTGCGTTTCGTTGGCGCCACGCCGGAGGGGCGCGTGGCCGACGTCGTGGCCGCAGCCGAGGCGGCCGCGCGAGACGTGGCCCCGTTCCCGGTCCGGCTCGCCGGTGCCGGCGCCTTCCCGTCGGCGGCGCGGCCGCGCGTCGTGTGGTTGGGGCTCGCCGAGGGGAGTCCCGAGCTGGAGCTGCTGGCCGCCGGGTTGGGCCGCGAGCTGGCCGCGCGCGGCTGGCCGGAGGACGAGCGACCGTTCCGCGGCCACCTGACGCTGGCCCGGGCGGACGGCGTGCCGGGCGCCCAGCGTGTCGTCGAGGTCCTGGCCGCCGCGGCGGCCACGCTGGAGGCGGGGTGGTCCGTGGACCGGCTGGTCGTCTACCAGAGCCTGGCGGGTGGCGGCCAGACCCGCTACCGACCCCTGGCGAACGCGATGCTCGACGGCGAGAGCGCCATGCCCGGCCCCGCGAGCGCAACGCCCGGCCGCGAGAGCCCAACGCTCGAGGAGCCGCTGCGGTAGCCTCCGCTTCCGTGACGGCGCTCGCCTCGATCGAGCGCCGGGCACTCCGCGACCCAGGACACCCAGGAGGCGACCAGTGGCGACCGACCGGACGAAGTACGTGCTCGATGAGGACCGCATCCCGCGGGCCTGGTACAACATCGTCGCCGACCTCCCGGTCCCGCCGGCGGCGGTCCTCCACCCGGGCACCGGCAAGCCGATCGGTCCTGCCGACCTGGCGCCCCTCTTCCCGATGGCCATCATCGCCCAGGAGGTGAGCGCGGAACGGGAGATCGAGATCCCGGGGCCCGTTCGCGACGCCTACCGTCTCTACCGGCCGTCCCCGCTCTACCGCGCCCATCGCCTCGAGAAGGCCCTCGGGACGCCTGCCCACATCTACTACAAGTACGAGGGCGTGAGCCCCGGCGGCAGCCACAAGCCCAACACCGCGATCGCCCAGGCCTTCTACAACAAGGAGGAGGGCGTGAAGCGGCTGGCGACCGAGACCGGGGCCGGCCAGTGGGGAACCAGCCTCGCCATCGCGGGGGCCCTCTTCGGCCTCGAGGTCAAGGTCTACATGGTGCGGGCCAGCTACGACCAGAAGCCGTATCGCCGGATGCTCATGGAGACGTACGGCGCCGAGGTCGTGGCCAGCCCCAGCCCCACGACCGGCTACGGCCGGATGCTGCTGGAGGAGCATCCGGACAACCCCGGATCGCTGGGCATCGCGATCAGCGAGGCGGTCGAGGATGCCGCGACCCGCGACGACACGCGGTACTCCCTTGGCTCCGTGCTGAACCACGTGCTCCTGCACCAGACCGTCGTCGGCCTCGAGGCCATGGAGCAGTTCGAGCTCGCGGGCGAGGAGCCGGACATCCTGATCGCCTGCACGGGCGGCGGCTCCAACTTCGGCGGCTTCACGTTCCCGTTCGTGGGCCGGAAGCTGCGCGGCGGAGCGGACGTCCGCGTGATCGCGGCCGAGCCCGAGGCCGCGCCGTCGCTGTCGCGCGGCGTCTACGCCTACGACTTCGGGGACACCGCGAAGCTCACGCCAATGGTCAAGATGTACACGCTCGGTCACGACTTCATGCCCGAGTCGATCCACGCCGGCGGACTGCGCTACCACGGGATGGCGCCCCTCGTGAGCCTCCTCAAGGACCAGGGCCTGATCGAGGCGCGGGCCGTGCACCAGAACGCGAGCTTCGCCGCCGGCGTGCAGTTCGCGCGGACCGAGGGCATCCTTCCCGCCCCGGAATCGTGCCATGCGATCCACGTGGCGATCGAGGAGGCGCGCCGGGCGAAGGCGGAGGGCGTCGCCAGGGTGATCGCGTTCAACCTGTCCGGCCACGGGCACTTCGACCTGTCGGCCTACGAGAAGTACCTGTCCGGTTCCCTGGAGGATTTCGAGTACCCCGCGGAAGCCGTGGCGGCGGCACTGACCCACCTGCCCGTCGTGGAGTGATCGCGCGCCGCCGGGCAAGGGGGCGGCGTAGGATTGGCGCATGCCTCAACTCGCCTGCTGGGCCTGTGGCCGCCAGATCTACGCGACCTCGCCCCTGGAGTCGCTGTTCGTCGACGAGCGCCGCTGCCCGCGCTGCGGCGTGTTCATGAACGTGGAGCGCAGGGACGTCGAGCGGCGCGATCGGATCCGGCGCCAGAACCCGCCCGGCGATCCCGGCCCTCCGGCCGGGAACGACGAGCGCCGGGTTGCCGAGCGCCGGCTGGCGCGCCGTCGGGCGCGCTGACGCGACGTGCGGGTCGCGCTCCTCGGCCTTGGCCTGATCGGCGGCTCACTGGCCCGGGCGGTCCACGGCGCGGGCTGGCACGTGGCCGCCTGGACCCCGAACGGCGCCGGACCCCGGGCCGCCCTGGCGGCGGGCGCAGTCGACGTGGCCGCCCCATCGCTCGCCGAGGCGGTTGCCGGCGCCGACCTCGTCGTCCTGGCGGCGCCGCCGGGCTCCTGCCTTGACCTGCTGGACCTCCTCGCGGACGGAGGACGCAGCGGGTTGCCCGCCCGACGCGGTCGTCACCGACGTCGCGAGCACGAAGCTCCTCCTCGTGGAGCGAGCGGCGGCCCTCGGCGTCCGGTTCGTCGGCGGGCATCCCATGGCGGGGCGCGAGACGAGCGGCTTCGCGGCGTCCGAGGAGGGTCTCTTCCGGGGCCGCCCGTGGGTCGTCGTCCCGCCCGACGACGCCGATCCGGCCGCGGTGGACGCCGTCGAGGCGCTGGCCCGCGCCTGCGGGGCGCTGCCGGTCAGGATGTCGGCCGCGGATCACGACGCGGCGGTGGCCGCGATCAGCCACGCGCCGCTCGTCGTGGCAGCGGCGCTGGTCGAAGCCATGACCGGCGGCCCGGGCGAGGCCGCGGCGCCGGGCTGGGCGGCCGCGGCAGCGCTCGCGTCCAGCGGATGGGCCGGCGCGACGCGCCTCGCACGCGGCGATCCCGCCATGGGCGCGGGGATCGCGGCGACGAACGCGGGGCCGCTTGCCGCCCGTCTGCGGGACGTGCGCGACCGGCTCGACGAGTGGCTGGCGCTCCTGGAGGGGCCGGCTCCCGGGGGCCCCCCGGACGAGGCTGCGCTGCACGCTCGCTTCGCCGCGGCGCGGGCGCGGCTCCAGGAGGGCGAGTGAGCGAGGAGCAGGTCCTCGTCGTGCCGCGCGAGCGGATCATGGGGGCCCGCGGCTGGCGCGGGATGCTGGCGCCGGGCGCCGGCCCGTTCCTGGACGTCATCGCCGCCGAAGGGAGCTTCCAGCCGCGCGCCGCGATGGAGCGCGACCCGCGCTTCAAGCAGGTCATCCCGTACCTGATCCTCCGCGACCGGGGACGCTACTTCCTCATGCGCCGCAGCCGGGCAGGCGCCGACGAGCGGCTGCACGACCGCTTCTCGATCGGCGTGGGCGGCCACCTCAACCCCGGCGACGTCGACCTCACGGGGGGGCTGGCCCGCGAGTGGTCCGAGGAGCTCGTGGCCGACTTCATCCCGGAGTTCCGACTCCTGGGGATGCTCAACGACGACGAGACGGACGTGGGGCGCGTGCACCTGGGTGTCGTCTACCTGGCGGAGGCCGCCGGCCGGCCCGTGGCCGTGCGCGAGACGGACAAGCTGGAAGGTCGCTTCGCGGCGCCCTCGGCGCTGCTCTCGGTCTACGACCGGATGGAGACCTGGAGCCAGCTGGTCTTCGACTTCGTGACCGGACGCGCAGCCGGGGCGCGCGGGCCTGCCGCCCGGCTCGGTGTAGGGCGCGGCCTGCCGCCGCGCTGGGGCCTCGGCGCGCCGTCCGGCCCGACGCAGGACGGCGCGCCGATTCTGACTCCCGGCACTGGTGGCGCGTGCCGCGGTGGGTGCGATACTGGAGACGGAGCAAGCATGCTGCGACGTCTCGCGACCCTCGCCCGCCTCCTGCTGCTCGTGCCCCTCGGGCTCGGGACGCTGGGCCTCGCGCTGGGCGCGGTGGCCCCGGCGCGGGCCGCGGACGGCGCGCCGCAGGCGTGGGTGCTGCCCACGACCGGGGTGGTCGACAGCGTCATGGCGGGCTACCTGTCCGACAGCGTGGCCAAGGCGGCCCGCGAGGGCGCGGAGGTGGTCGTCGTCAAGCTCAACACGCCCGGCGGGAGCCTGGACGCGACGCAGTCGATCACCAGCACGTTCCTCGAGGCAGACGTGCCCGTCATCGTCTGGGTGGCGCCGGCGGGCGGCCGCGCGGCGAGCGCGGGGACGTTCATCACGCTGGCGGCGCACCTGGCCTGGATGGCGCCCGGCACCAACATCGGCGCGGCCAGCCCCATCTCCAGCGACGGCCAGGACATCGGCGGGACCCTCGGCGAGAAGGTCAAGAACGATGCGATCGCCAACATCACCGCCATCGCCCAGGCCCGCGGGCGCCCGGTCGACTGGGCCGTCTCCACGGTGAAGGACGCGAAGAGCTACTCGGCCCAGGAGGCCGTCGCTGCCGGCGCCGTTGACGGCATTGCCGCGACGATCGAGGAGGTCCTCGCGCAGGCCGACGGCCGAGCGGTCACGCTGGCGGACGGCTCCACGGTGACGCTGGCCACGGCGGCCGCGATCCCCGTGGAGGTCCCGATCAATCCCCTGCAGGGGTTCCTGCACCTGCTGTCGGACCCCAACATCGCCTTCATCCTCTTCACGATCGGCTTCTACGGGCTCATCTTCGAGCTGCAGAACCCGAACTTCGTGACCGGGATCCTGGGCGCGATCTGCATCCTCCTGGCCTTCATCGGCTTCGGGAGCCTGCCGCTCAACGTGGCGGGCCTGCTCCTGATCGTCCTCGGCGTCGTCCTCCTGCTGCTGGAGACGCAGGTCACGAGCCACGGGTTGCTGGCCATCGGGGCCGTCGTCTGCGTGGCGCTCGGCGCGGCCGCCCTGTACACGGAGCCCGGGACCCCCACCGCCCCCGACGTCAGCGTCGCCCTCCCGGTCCTCCTGACCGTGGTGGGCATGACGGCTGCCTTTGCGATCCTGCTCACGGTCGTCACCTACCGATCCCGGCACGCACCCCAGAGCCCCGTCCTCGTGGGGTCGCTCCAGATCGTCGGCCAGGACGGCAAGGTCGCCCGACCCATCGACCCGGTCGGCTCCGTCGCTCGCCGTGGGCGAGGAATGGACCGCCCGGAGCGTCGACGGCCGTACGATCCCGCGGGGCATTCCCGTGCGCGTCGTTCGCGTCGACGGGCTCACCCTCTATGTCGAGCCGGCCGGCGCGGCGCCGGCGTCTTCGCCCACACTGTCCTCGTAGGAATCGCAAGGGAGCATGCCCATGGAGCTCGGCATCACGATCGCCGTCATCGTGGCGGTCCTGGTCATCGTCCTGATGATCCTGTACCTCTCGGTCCGGGTCGTTCAGCAGTACGAGAAGATGGTCGTCTTCCGCCTGGGGCGGACGAACGAGCACCTGGTCCGGGACCCGGGCCTGCGCTTCCTGATCCCGATCATCGACCGGCCCGTGAAGGTCGACATCCGCGAGCAGTTCATCGAGGTTCCCAGCCAGACGACCATCACCAAGGACAACGCCCCGATCAACGTCGACTTCCTGATCTACTGGCGGATCAACGATCCCCTCAAGAGCATCGTCAACGTCGCCTACTTCGCGGGCGCCCTGCAGGGCGTGGCGACCACGACCCTGCGCGCCGTCATCGGCGACATCCTGCTCGACGAGGTGCTCTCGCGCCGCGAGCAGATCAACGAGGTCCTCCGCACCAAGCTCGACGAGGTGACCGAGCGCTGGGGTGGCAAGGTCACGACCGTCGAGATCCGCGAGATCACCCCGCCCCGGGACGTCCAGGACGCGATGAACCGGCAGCTGTCGGCCGAGCGGACGCGCCGCGCCGTCATCACCGAGTCCGAGGGCCGGCGGCAGTCGGAGATCAACATCGCCGAGGGCGCCAAGCAGGCGGCGATCCTCACCGCCGAAGGCGAGCGCCAGTCGAACATCCTGCGGGCCGAGGGGACGCGCCAGTCGCAGATCCTCAACGCCGAGGGCTTCGGCCAGGCGCTCGAGCGGATCTACGCGGCAGCGCGGACGATCGACCAGAAGACCATGCTCCTGCAGTACCTGGACGCCCTCAAGGTGATCGGCGCCAGCCCGTCGACGAAGTACGTCATCCCCGCCGAGTTCACCCAGCTGGTGGGGCCCCTGACGGCCGGCCTGGGAGTCGCCCTGGCGGCGGCCTCGGGTCCCGGGGAGGAATCCGCACCCGGCGCCTGACCCTTCAAGCGCTGGTACCACCGGGCGGGGGTCGACCGGGACCCCCGTCCGTTAGTATTCCCTGCGTCCGGGGGTGCACGGCGCCGTCCCGGCTCAGCGAGAGAGGTCGGGATGGCCGCGAAGATCCTCGTCGTCGATGACGACCCGAACGTTCAGCGCCTGTTGAGCTACACGCTGAAGCAGGAAGGCTACGACGTCGTCGTGGCCGCGGACGGGGCCGAGGGCTTCAAGCTGTGGAGCCAGGAGCAGCCCGCGCTGATCCTGCTCGACGTCATGCTCCCCAAGCTCGACGGCTACCAGGTGGCGGGCAAGATCCGGTCCGAGGAGGGCCCCTCCTCGCACGTCCCGATCATCATGCTGACGGCCGAAGCCGAGGTGGAGCAGAAGATCCGCGGCCTGCGCGCCGGCGCCGACGACTACCTCGTCAAGCCGTTCCACCCGGCCGAGCTGCTGGCCCGGATCAAGAGCCTGCTCGCCCGCTTCGCGCCGAAGGACATGCTGGTCG
This sequence comes from uncultured Chloroflexia bacterium, assembly GCA_963810065.1. GTDB lineage: Bacteria > Chloroflexota > Limnocylindria > Limnocylindrales > CSP1-4 > CTSoil-043. The sequence continues at coordinate 1,495,539 of CAWELX010000007.1, forward strand.
GCCGGCCGCCCCTGGGGCGGGTCCTCGCGTTCTACGGCGCCAAGGGCGGCGTCGGCACCACGACGATCGCGATCAACGTGGCGATCGCCCTCCAGCGCGAGCTGGGGCGGCGCGTCTGCCTGGTGGACGCGAACCTCCAGTTCGGCGATCACCGGGTCTTCATGGACCTCGGGCTCGACCGGAAGAGCATCGTCGACGTCGTCAGCGCCCCTTCCATCGACGCCGACCTGCTCCGGGGCGTCATGGTGGAGCACGACTCCAAGATCGACCTCCTCCTCGCCCCGCCGTCGCCGGAGACTGCCGAGCTCGTCACCAAGGAGCACCTCGCCACGATCATCGACGTCCTGCGAGGGATGTACGACTACGTCGTCGTCGACGTCGACAAGCGCCTCGACGACCTGAACCTCGGGGTGTTCGACATGGCGGAGCACGTGTACGTCGTGATGACCGCCGACCTGTCGTGCCTCAAGAACGTGCGGCTCGTGCTCGAGACGCTGGGCCACATCGGGTACGAGGGTGATCGGATCAAGCTCATCCTCAACCGCTCGAACGCGTTCACCGGGATCAACGCCAAGACCGCCGAGGGAGCCCTGAAGCGGCCCATCGACCTGCAGGTCCTCAACGAGTACCGGGGGGCGATCAGCGCCCTCAACTCGGGCGCGCCGGTGATGCTCACGAAGTCCGACTCGCCACTGGGGCGCTCGTTCCACGACGTCGCCCGCGCGATCGACAAGACGGCCTCCACTGCAGCGGTCGGCGCGTCGGCCACGACCGGCTGACGGGACCGCGCCTCTGGGCGCCGGCGGGCAGGGAGCCTGGCCCGGCTCGTCGCGGACGCTCCCGCGTGGTTGGCTTCGTCGGCCCGGCCCCGCGGATGGCCCCGCGCGGATGGCCCCAGCCCCGTGCTCACAGCTCCGCCACGCGGTCTCATTGATCTTCCCCGGGGCAGATGAGACCGGCATCGTGGCCGCGTCTGGGCGAGGGTGGCTCCGCGACGGCGATCGGTCGGCCCAGGGCACGGCGCCGAGCGCGGTTCCAGGATGCCGGCCCTGGCGTTGGTACCGCCTCCCTGGGCCCGGCAACGGGCTCCGCGCCCGGCGCCGTTCCGGAATGCCGGCCCCAGTGGCGTTGTCGTCGCCGGGGCCGGGTGGTGGTCCGGAATGCCGGCCCCAGTGGCGTTGTCGTCGCCGGGGCCGGGTGGTGGTCCGGAATGCCGGCCCCGGTGGCGCTACGCACGATCGGCCGGGCTCCGGGCCGGGCCCGAGCCGGCCGGCGGCGTCGGCCGCTCGCTCCCGCTCGCTCCCGCTCGCTCCTCGCACGAGCGGGTCTCTCAGACGGGCGCGCTGGGCGATCCTTCGTCCGTGACGCCACCACCACCGGCATTCCGGACGTCGGAGCGCCGGGGGAGCCCGTAACGCCGCCACCACCGGCATTCCGGACGTCGGAGCGGCCGCCTCACGGACCGCGGCCCGGATAAGTCGCAGGTAACGGGCCGGTGAGCGGGACCCGCTACCGTGCGGCGCATGCTCGCAAGCGTCCTCGCAGCCACGCTCCAGGGCCTCGACGGGCGCCCAGTCCGCGTGGAGGTCGACGTCGCCCCGGGGCTCCCCGGCTTCACGATCGTCGGCCTCGCTGACGCGGCCCTCCGCGAGGCACGCGAGCGCGTGCGCGGCGCCCTGCGCAACAGTGGCTTCGTCCACCCGCCGCGGCGGATCACGGTGAACCTCGCGCCAGCGGACGTGCCGAAGGCCGGGTCCGCGCTCGACCTCGGCATCGCGATCGCGATCCTCGTCGGGTCGGAGCAGGTGCGGCCGCGCGGCCACTGGGCCCTCCTCGGGGAGCTGGGGCTGGGCGGCGAGGTGCGTCCCGTCCCGGGACTCCTGCCCATGGTGGCCGCGCTTGCCCGGCGCGGCGCCTGCCGCGTGGTCGTCCCGGCGGACTCCGTCGCCGAGGCGCGCCTCGTCGCCGGGGTGGACGTCGTCGGCGTCGCGACCCTCGCGGAGGCGGCCGACGTCCTGCGCGGGCGGCGCGTCTCCGGGCACCGTCCCGGCCTGCGAACCGAGATGGTGCCCGCGGAGGTGATGCCGGCATCGGGCGGCGAGACCCCGGCGGAGCAGCCCGACCTCGCGGAGGTGCGCGGCCTCCTGGAGGCGCGCCGTGCCCTGGAGATCGCGATGGCCGGAGGACATCCGCTCGTCCTCATCGGTCCACCGGGCTCCGGCAAGACGATGCTCGCGTCGACGATCCCGGGCATCCTGCCGCCGCTCGACGACGAGGAGGCGCGCGAGGTGACCGTCGTGGCCTCCGTCGCCGGGTCCGGTCCGGTTCAGGGCCTCGTGCGCCGTCGTCCGTTTCGGGCGCCCCACCACACGGCCTCGTACGCCGCGCTGGTCGGCGGCGGGCCGCGCGTGGCCCCCGGCGAAGTGACCCTCGCCCACCACGGCGTGCTCTTCCTCGACGAGCTCCCGGAGTTCGACCGGTCCTCGCTGGAGGCACTCCGCCAGCCGCTCGAGGAGGGGCGCGTGAGCGTCGCCCGGGTCGGGCGCGCCGTCGTCTTCCCGGCGCGCTTCCAGCTCGTGGCGGCGATGAATCCCTGCCCCTGTGGGTGGGACGGAGACCCGGCCGGCCGCTGCCGGTGTCCGGCGGGGCTGCCCGAGCGCTACCGGGCCCGGATCTCGGGGCCGCTCCGGGACCGGATCGACCTCTGGGTGGGCGTCCCGCGCCTCGCGCCCCGGGAGCTGCTGCGGGCGGCGGACCCGGAGTCGTCGTCGATCGTCGGGGCGCGCATCGCGGTCGCCCGGGCCCGCCAGCTCACAGGCCGTGGACGCCTCAACGGCCGGCTGCGGGGGCGTGCGCTCCGCGAGGCGGCGGCGCTGGATGAGCCCGCGCAGCGCCGGGCGATCGCGCTGGCGAACAGCGCCGGGATGACCGCGCGGGCAACGGAGCGCCTGGTCCGGGTCTCCCGCACCATCGCCGACCTTGCCGCGGCGGATCGCGTGGCCGCCGAGCACCTGGAGGAGGCGGCCCGCTACCGGCCGCCCGCCACCGATCGGGCCGCCGCCCGCCGGGTCGTCTGACGTGCTGGGTGTCGGGCGGGGCGGGCCGCTCGGTATAGCGGGGACGGCGGCCGGTGCGGGTGAGATGGGCGCTCCGTCGGCCCCGCGGGACGCGTCCGCCCGACCAGCGGGCGGCTCCGATGGTGGTGCCTCGTCCGCGGCCGGGGGGCCGCGCCGCGCCGCGTCGCCCGCGGCCGAGGGGCCGTCGCGTGCCCGGTCGTCCACCGGCGCGGGGTCGCGGGGCGCCGTCCCTTCCACGACACTCACGGAGCGGGACGCCTGGATCGTCCTGGCATCCGTCGACGGCCTGGGCCCCGTGACCTTCGGCGCCCTGCTGCGGGCGACCGGCAGCGCGCGACGGGCGCTGGAGGTCGCGTCCGGGATCGCGGGTGCTGCCCGGATCGCGGCCGCCGTCGCGGGCGAGGGCCTGGTCATGCCGCCGCGACTCGGCGCGGCACTCGCCGCTGCCCGGGAAGGCGCCCCGGCGTTGCTGGCCCGGCTCTCGGCACTCGGCGTGGGGTTCGTCACGGCCGAGGAGGAGGCCTACCCGGCACGGTTGCGGGCGATCGAGCTCCCGCCGCCCGTCCTCTTCGTGCGAGGCGACGTTGCCGCGCTCGCCGCCGAGCGGTCCATCGCTGTCGTCGGGACCCGGCGGCCCACCGAGGACGGCCGGCGGGCAGCCTCACGGATCGCGGCTGCGCTGGCCGCGACCGGCGCCACCGTGATCTCCGGCCTCGCGATCGGGATCGACGGATCCGCGCACGCGGGCTCGCTGCTGGCCGGCGGCACCACCGTCGCCGTCCTGGGCAGCGGTCACGCGCGGCTCTACCCGGCCGCGCACGCCGAGCTCGCCCGCGAGATCGAGGGCTCCGGCGGGGCGGTCGTGGCCGAGCTGCCACCCGACGCCGAGCCGCGCCCCGCCGGCTTCCCGCGGCGCAACCGGATCATCGCCGGCCTCGCGGATGCGACGGTCGTCGTCGAGGCCGGGGAGCGCAGCGGGGCCCTGATCACCGCGAGCTGGTCCCTCGAGCAGGGTCGCCCGGTGTTCGCCTGCCCGGGGCCGATCGACCGCCCCGAGGCGGTCGGCTGCAACCGCCTCCTGCGGGACCACCCGGGGGAGGCACGGATCGTCGTCGGCACGGACGAGCTGATCGCGGACCTCGGCTTCGGCGTGGCGCTGGCGGTGCGGCCCCGGCGGCGGGATCGCGCCCGAGCCGAGGCTCCCGATCCGGGGGCGGTCCTGGCCCGCCTCGGGGCGGCCGAGGCGGCGGTCGTTCGGCGCCTTCTCCGCGGGGCCACGACGGCCGACGCCCTCGCGGAGGCCGCCGACCTCGCGGGCGCAACCGTGCTCGCCGTGCTGACTCGCCTGGAGGAGGGAGGCCTGGTTGCGGCGACGTTCGGTCGCTACCGCCTTGCCGGCCCGCTGGCCGGCGTGCGTGCGGCGGGGCAGGGGGCGGCGACGGCCGGGCACGGGGCTCCCGCCGCGGGGCCGGAGCCGGGCGCCGCGAGGGCCAGGCCGAGTGCGACGGGGCACGGGGCTCCCGCCGCGGGGCCGGAGCCGGGCGCGCCAGGTGGCCCGGACCGCGCGCCGAGGCGGCACACGTGACCATCGTCCCGTGGCGCCGGCCGGACGGCGATGCTAGCGTCGGCAGCTGTGATCAGGGACGTCGTCATCCACCTCTTCAACGAGCAGCCGCTCGTCGCGGACCTGTCGGGCGTGCCGTCGCCGAGCGACCTCACCCTGGTGTGCACGAACCTGCGCACCATGAACCGGCAGCGGCCGATCTTCGTCGACCACAGCGAGTCCACCTTCGTGTTCCCGTACTCGCAGATCCGGTTCGTCGAGATCCCCGGGGAATCGGCGTCGCGGCCCGCGGAGCCGCGTGCCGTGGCCGCGGCATCGGACAGGCCGGACCAGCCGGACGAGCCGGACGGGCCGGAAAGGCCGGACCAGCCGGACGAGCCGGACGAGATCGAGCTGGACGAGGAGCTGCTCCGGCGCGTCCGCGAGCTCTGACGGCGGCCTCGCCGGCCTTCACCGGGCCCGCGGGCAGGCGGGGAGGGGTGCTCGACGCGCTGGCCGGACCGCTGGACGGCCGGCCGGCGACTCCCGCGCGCGAGCGCGGCGGCGAAGCCGCGAACCGCAGGATGCGCCGATGCCGGTGCTAGACTCGATCGCCATGAGCCGAAACCTGGTGATCGTCGAGTCGCCCGCGAAGGCGAAGACGATCGAGCGCTACCTCGGGCCGGGGTATGCCGTCCTCGCGTCCTACGGCCACGTGCGCGACCTCCCCGAGAACCCCGGGAAGGGCAAGTTCGGCGTCGACGTCGACAACGGGTTCACGCCGGAGTACGTCATTCCCGACGAACGAACCCGGCGCCACGTCCTGGCGATCCAGAAGGCCGCCCGCTCGGCCGACCGGATCTACCTTGCCACGGACCTTGACCGCGAGGGCGAGGCGATCGCCTGGCACGTTGCGGAGGCGGCGGCCCTCCCCGCCGACAAGCTGTCCCGCGTGACTTTCAGCGAGATCACCGAGCGGGCCATCAAGGAGGCGTTCGCGCAGCCGCGCGACATCAATCGCGACCTCGTCGACGCGCAGCAGGCGCGTCGGATCGTCGATCGGCTCGTCGGGTACACCCTGAGCCCGCTGATCTCGAAGAAGGTCCGCTCGGGACTGTCCGCCGGCCGCGTCCAGTCGGTGGCCGTGCGCCTCGTGGTGGAACGCGAGCGCGAGATCCGGGCATTCGCGGCCCGCGAGTACTGGACGATCGTGGCCTCGCTGCTGGCGCCGGACGGCACGCCCTTCGATGCCGATCTCGTGCGGATCGACGGCGCCAAGCCGGAGATCGGCGACGGGGCCACCGCCGACGCCCACGTCCGCGCCATCGCTGCCTGCCGGCCGGTCGTCGGGGAGGTCGGGACCCGGACGAGCAAGCGCAGCCCGGCGCCGCCGTTCACGACCTCGACCCTGCAGCAGGAGGCGAGCCGAAAGCTCGGCTTCAGCCCCAAGCGCACCATGGGCGTCGCGCAGCGGCTGTACGAGGGCGTCGCCACCCCGGACGGGCAGGTGGGCCTCATCACCTACATGCGGACGGACTCGGTCGCCATGTCCGGGCAGGCGCTGGGCGAGGCGCGCGAGGTGATCGCGGCACGCTTCGGCGCGGCGTACACGATGCCCAAGGGGCGCGTCTACCGCACCAAGTCGAAGAGCGCCCAGGAGGCGCACGAGGCCATCCGCCCCACCTCCTTCGCCCGCGACCCCGAGGCGCTGGTAGAGCATCTGGGCCGCGACGAGGCACGCCTGTACCGCCTCATCTGGCAGCGCGCCCTGGCCAGCCAGATGAAGGAGAAGCAGCTCGAGACCACGACCATCGACCTCGCGGACGGCCCCTACGGCCTGCGCGCCACGGCGACGAAGACCCTCTTCGACGGCTTCGCCGCCGTCTACACGGAAGGCCGCGACGACGCCGAGGACGAAGCGGAGCGCACGCTCCCCGCGTTGCGCGTCGGCGACGTGGCCGATGTGGCGGACGTCGTCCCGACGCAGCACTTCACCGAGCCGCCGCCGCGGTTCACCGAGGCCAGCCTGGTCAAGGCCCTGGAGGAGAACGGGATCGGCCGGCCGTCGACGTACGCCGCGACGATCTCGACGATCGTGGACCGGGGCTACGTCGTGATCCGCGAGCGGCGCCTCCACCCGGAGCCCGTGGCCGAGGTCGTGACGGACCTCCTCGTCGAGCACTTCGGCGAGTACGTCGACCTGAAGTTCACGGCCGGGATGGAGGAGGAGCTCGACGAGGTGGCCCGCGGCGAGCGTCCCTGGGTCCCCCTCCTGGAGGCGTTCTACCCGCCGCTGCGGGATCGTGTGGCGATCGTGCGCCGCGACACGCGCCGCCGCGACTTCACCACCGAGGCGACCGACGAGGTCTGCTCGCTGGGCCACCCGATGGTGATCCGCCTGGGACGCAACGGCCGCTTCCTGGCCTGCAGCCTCTTCCCCGAGCACAAGGAATCGCGACCGCTTCCGGGCGAGGAACCCGAGGCGCCGGTCCTGCCCGGGGTGGGGGAGCCCTGCCCGACGTGCGCCACGACCGACGGCGGGGAGCTGGTCGGCAAGCGCGGCCGCTTCGGGCCGTTCGTGGGCTGCAACCGCTACCCGGCGTGCACCTACATCAAGAAGGACGGGCCACCGCCGCCCGACCAGCTGCCGTTCCAGGTCGTGTGCCCCACCTGCCAGAAGGGCCACCTGGTGGCGCGGCGGGCGCGGCGCACGGGCTCGGTCTTCTGGGGCTGCTCGAAGTACCCGACGTGCCGCTTCACGACCTCGCGCGAGCCGCTGGGGCCGATCCACGACCCGGACGGGGCGCCGCTCGCCCGGACCGACGCCGAGTCCGCCCTCTGCCTGGGGTGCGGCGCCACGGTGCCCCTCGCCGGGGAGTCCCTGGAGCCCGGTCGCCGGATCGCCGGGGGAATCGCGGATCCCGCGGCCCTTGCGCGCCCGGCGCGGGCGCGGGGCGGCGGACGAGGGAGCGGCGCCGCGGGGTCCAGCCGGCCCCGCGGCACGGGGACCGCGCGGGTCCGGGCGGCGCGCCCGGCGTGAACGGCGAGGACGCCCTCGAGCGGTACCTGGCGAGCCTCGCCGCCCGCGACGCCTCCCCGCACACGCGACGCGCCTACGCAACGGCTCTCTCGGCGTACCTGGGCTGGCTCGACGCCGCGGGAGTCGACTGGCGGGCGCCGGACCGGGTCGCCCTTCGCGCCTACCTGGCCGAGCTCACCGAGGGGCACGCCCGCACGACGGTCGCGCAGCGGCTGGCGGCGATCCGCTCGTTCCACCGCTGGGCGCGACGCGACGGGGCTCGCGACCGGCGACCCGTGGGCGGCCCTCGCCACGCCCCGCCGGCCCCGCCGGCTGCCTGCCGTCCTGAGCCTCGGCGACGTCGAGCGACTCCTCGCGGCGGCCGCTGTCGAGCCCCCGGGGCCGGTCCCGGCCACGCTGGACGGCGAGGCGCCCGACCACCTCGGCGCCCTGCGGCACGCCCTGGCCCTGCGCGACGTCGCCCTGGTCGAGACGGCGTACGCAGCCGGACTGCGCATCTCGGAGCTGGCCGCAGTCCGCCTGGGCGGCCTGGACCTGGGGCGCGGCGAGATCCGCGTCCTCGGCAAGGGCCGCAAGGAACGCGTGAGCCTCCTGGGCCGACCGGCCTGCGCGGCCATTGCCCGCTACGTCGCGGACGGGCGCCCCGTCCTGCTGGCACAGGGAGATGCCGATCCGCGGCGCTCGGACGCGCTGTTCGTCAACCACCGCGGGGCGCCCCTGGGCGTACGTGGGATCCGCTACCGCCTCCACCGGGCAGGCGTCCGCGCCGGGCTGCCCGACGATGCGTCCCCCCACACGCTGCGCCACTCGTTTGCCACCCACCTGCTCGACGGCGGCGCCGACCTGCGCGTCGTCCAGGAGCTCCTCGGCCACGCGGACCTGGCGACGACGCAGGTCTACACCCACGTCGCGCCGGCGCGCCTGCGCAGCGTCTACCGCCGCGCCCACCCGCGCGCTGGCGGCACGGAGCCCCGGTGACCGGCACCGCGCGCGACCTCGCGCGGGCGGGGATGGTGGTCACGGGGGCCCTCTTCGTGTCGCGGATCCTCGGCTGGGTGCGGGTTGCCGTGATCGCGGCCAGCCTGGGCATCTCGCGCGAGCTCGACATCTACACCGCGGCCTTCCGGATCCCGGACTTCCTGTTCCAGGTCGTCGCCGCCGGGGCCCTGGCGTCGGCCGTGATCCCGACGATCGCCGCCCTCGTGGCAGCCGGCCAGCCGGACCGCGCGTGGCGCGTCGTCTCGAGCATCGCCAACCTGCTCCTCGTGGTGCTGGCGGCGCTCGCGATCGTCACGTTCGCGCTCGCCCCGCAGCTGGCGCCCCTCATCGCCCCGGGCTTCGACGAGGCCGACACGGAGCAGCTGGTGCAGCTCACCCGCATCCTGCTGCTCAGCCCGATCTTCCTGGCGCTGTCGGCCGTGGCGACCAGCATCCTCAACGCGGGCGGTCGATTCGCAGCCTCGGTGCTGGCGCCCATCGCCTACAACCTCGTGATCATCGTCGCGGCCGTCGTCCTCGTCCCGAGGTTCGGGCTGGCGGGCCTGGCCTGGGGCACGGTCGCCGGCGCCGCCGCCACCCTGCTGGTGCAGGTATCGCCGGTCTTCCGGCAGGTCCGGTTCACCTACACGCCACGGATCGATCTCCGCGATGCGGAGGCGCGGCGGACCCTCTTCCTGCTGGGCCCGCGGGCGATCGGGCTGGCAGGCAGCCAGCTGACCCTGCTGATCCTCACGATCTTCGGATCGACCCTGGCGCCCGGTGCGATCGGCGCATTCGGCCTCGCGTTCGTGATCTTCCAGATCCCGCTCGGGACGATCGCGTACCCTCTGGGCATCGTCGCCCTGCCGGCGTTGTCGCAGCGCGTGGCCGCCGGTGCGATCGACGAGTACGTGTCGCTCGTGACCCGCGCCCTTCGACTTCTCGGCTTCGCGATGCTCCCGCTGGCGTTCATCGCGGCCGGCGTTGCGCTCCAGGTGGTGGACCTGGTGGTCCATTTCGGCCGTGTCGAGCCGTCCGGGGTCGAGCTCACGGCGGCTGCGTTCCTCGGGCTCCTCGCCGCGCTTCCATCGGAGGCCATGATCATCGTCCTCTCGCGGGCGTTCTTCGCCGATCGCAACACGTGGATTCCCGTCGGGGCGGCGCTCGTCTCGGTGGCCGTGGCCGTCGTGACGGCCGCCCTCCTCATCGTGCCGCTCGGGATCTTCGGGCTGGCCCTCGGCGTCGCGGTCGCTTCGTGGGTCGAGGCGATCCTGCTCCTGCTCGCGTTCCGGGTCCGCCAATCGAGCTTCGGCCTGCTGCGGCTGGGGCGGGCCCACCTGTGGTATCTCGCCGGCGCCGTCATCGCGGGGCTGGCCACGGACCGCACCTACGACGCCCTGGCCGGGCTCCTGCCCGCCCAGCCGGGCCCAGCCGGCGCGGCGCTGCTGCTGGTCGCCGCCGGGACCGTCGGGCTCGCGATCTACGTCGCCCTCGCCGCGCTGGTGCGTGTCCCGGAGCTCGGCCTGACCGTGCATCTCGTCCGGTCGGGCCTGCGGCGGGGTGCCGCGTGAGCGACCAGGGCCGCGAGGCGACCCGCTCCCCGGAGGCGTGGGACGCGTTCGTGGAGGGAACCGAGCACGGGTCGTATCTCCAGCTCGCGGGCTGGGCCAGCGTCAAGGCGCCGAACGGCTGGACGGCGCGCCGCGTCGTCGCCGGCACGCCGGGCGCCCGCATCGGGATGCAGGTCCTCCTCCGGCGCCCGCGACCAATGCCCTGGGCGTTTGCGTATGCGCCGCGTGGCCCGGTCGCGGAATCCTGGACCGCAGCGGCCATCGGCGACCTGACCGTGGCCCTGCGCGAGGCGCGCCCGGACCTCGGCCGCGTGTCGCATCTGCGCATCGACCCCGAGGTCGAGGCCGATGGCGTCGACGACCGGGACGGAACGCTGCGCGCCGCGCTGTCCGGGGCCGGCTGGCAGCCGGCGCCCTCGGTCCAGCCGCCGTCGAGCCGCCTCATCGACCTTGCGGCCGACGAGGCTGCACTCTGGTCGGACCTGCGCAAGAAGTGGCGCCAGTACGTCAACAAGGCCCGCGCCGGCGGCGTCAGCGTGGTCGAGCTGCCGGGCGATCCGATCCCGGCGTTCTACGAGATCTACCGCGAGACTGCGGAGCGGGCGGGGTTCCTGATCCGGGTCGAGCAGGCCTATCGCGACGTCTACGAGGCGTTCGGCCCGGCCGGACGGGCGCGCGTCCTGTTCGCGGTCGGGCCGGACGGGACGCCCCTCGCAAGCCTGTTCCTCGTGCGCTGCGGGCGGCGCGTCGTCGAGCCCTACGGCGGCATGACCGCGGTCGGCGCCGAGCTTCGGGCGAACTACCTCCTCAAGTGGGAGGCGATCCGGCGGGCGCGGGAGGAGGGCGCGGCCTCGTACGACCTGTGGGGCCTGGCGCATCCGGGGATCGCCCACTTCAAGGCGGGGTTCGGCGGGCGCGAGGTCCGCTACATCGGCGGGTGGGACCTGGTGCTCGACCCGACCGGCCGGCGGGTCTACGACGCCGGACAGCGGGTGCGCGTGCGCTGGGCCCGTTCGCGGGCCGGCCTGGCCCCGAGCGCCACGCCCGGCGGGTCGGAGCCCGCCGCGGGCGACGCCGAGGCACCAAGCGCCGGAGACCAGGGGGCCGACGCGGGATGACCGCCACCGTGGGCGCCGACGCCGTGCTCCCGGCCAGGCGGGTCGTCCGCGAGGCAGCCCGCGGAGAGCTTGCGACGTGGGACGAGCGGACCGTCGCCGTGGCGGGCGGCGATGTCCAGCAGTCGGTCGCGTGGGGGCAGCACCGGGAGCGCACGGGCTGGGAGGCGCACCACCTGGAGCTGGACGACGGCTCGGCTGTGCTCCTCCTGGGACGCCGGTGGCGGTGGATCGGGGGTGGGCGGGCCTACGTGCCGAAGGGGCCCGTTGCCGCCGGCGCGGATCCGGCGGTGCTGGCGGGGCGGCTCGCGGCGGTGGCCTCCTGGGCCCGCGCTGCGGGCTTCGACGTCGTCGCCGCGGACCCGGAGGTCCCGGCGGCGACGGGCTTCCCGGCGCTGCTCGCGAAGGCCGGCTTCCGCCAGGTCGAAGAAGTCGGCCCGTCGCGCCACCGCGTCGGGGTCCCGATCCCCGAGGGCGCGGACGACGAGGCCCTGCTGGCCGCGATTGCCCGTGGGACACGGCAGCGCTTCCTCGGCGCCGAGCGCAAGGGCACCCGGATCGTCCGCTTCGATCTCGCGGAGGGGGCCGACGTGCCGGGCACGGAGCGCCCTGCGACGCCGCTCGCGAACGCTGCCGAGGACGCCTTCGGACGGTTCCACGCCCTGCTCCTCGAAACCGGCGCGCGGCGTGGGTTCGGGATCGGTGACCGAGCGGCGGCCGTGGCCTGGTGGTGCGCCGCCCTGGAGGCCGGGCACCTCGTCCTCCTGGAGGCGCGGGCCAGCGACGACGCCTACCTTGGGGGCGCCATCTTCTACCGCCACGGCCGACGCCTGTCGTACTCCCATTCCGGGGACGTCGTCGCGCTGCGGCACGTCCATCCGGGCGCCGTCCACCTGGTGCTCTGGCGGGCGCTGCAGCTTGCCGCGCGCGAGGGCCGCGCCGAGCTCGACCTCGGCGGTGTCGACGTTCGCGGGGCCCGCCACGAGCCGCGCCCGGGCGAGCCGATGTACGGCCTCCTGGAGTTCAAGCGCTCGTTCGGAGGTCGCTGGATCGAGCTGGCAGGGGCCCACGAGAAGGTGCTCCGCGCGCCGCGGCACGCGCTGGCCGGCGGGATCCAGCGCGCGACGCGAGCGACCCGCCGGATCGCCGCACGTCCCGGCGGTGCGCGGAAGCAGGGGACGTGAGCGCCATGGATGAGCGCCGGCTCCTGGAGCGCCTCGCCGCCGCCGAGCCGGCGACCCCGCGCCCGGTGACCGGTCTCGTGGAACGCCTGCGCCGGGCGGGGCGGCTGCGGGCGGTGGAGGCCCCCGCCGGCGCGCTGGAGCGCGTGATGGTGACCGGCATCACCTTCGACTCGCGGCGCGTCCGGCCCGGGATGGTGTTCGTCGCGGTCCCGGGAGCCCACGCCGACGGCCATGCGTTCGTCGCGGCGGCGGTCGACGCCGGGGCGGCCGTCATCGTGCTGGAGCGACCGGCCGCCGGGGCCGCGGCCGTCGTCCAGCTGGCGGTTGACCGCAGCCAGCACGCGCTGGCGATCGTTGCCGCATGGTGGTACGGCGATCCGGGACGCCAGCTCGGCATCGTCGGGATCACCGGGACCGACGGCAAGACGACCACCGCCGGCATGGCCGTCGCGGCGCTCGAGGCGGCCGGCGTGCGCACGGGGCTCATCAGCACGGCCGCCCAGATCGTGGGCGGGCTGGCCGCCGACACGCGGGCGCACGTCACGACGCCGGAGGCGCCCGAGCTGCAGCTGGCGCTGCGGGCGATGGTCGAGGCGGGGGACCGCGCCGCCGTCGTGGAGTCGACGTCGCACGGCCTGGCCCTGGAGCGGGTGGGGGAGATCCCGTACGACGCCGCGATCTTCACGAACCTGACGCACGAGCACCTCGAGTTCCACGGCACGCTGGACGCCTACCGGGCCGCCAAGGTGTCGCTCTTCGAGCGCCTCGCCCGACCCCCCGACGCCGTCCCGAAGCCGGCCTCGCTGCCGGGCGGACGGCCGTGGCCCAGCGGTGGGATCGTCAACCTCGACGACCCGGAGGCCGGGGCATTCCTGGCGGCGACCCGGAGCGCCGGGGCGCGCCCGCTCACGTACGGCACGCACCCGGCCGCGGACGTCCGGGCGGTCCGCGTGACCGAGTCGGCGACCGGCCTGCACGTCGAAGCGACGACGCCGCGCGGCGCGCTGCGCCTGGCGGTGCCCCTCGTCGGGCGCTTCAACGTCCACAACGCGCTGGCCGTCGTCGCGCTCGGAGAGCTGCTGGAGCTGGACCCGAACGCCGTCACCGCTGGCCTGGCCGGGTTCCACGGGGTTCGCGGACGGATGGACCGCGTGGATCGCGGCCAGCCGTTCGTCGTCGTGGTCGACTACGCCCACACGCCGGCGTCGCTCGCGGTCGCCCTCGACGTCCTCGCACCGCTCGTCACGGGCGACGGCGGGCTCATCGCCGTGTTCGGGTCGGCCGGGGAGCGCGACGTGGCCAAGCGGGCGATCCAGGGGCGGGTCGCCGGCGAGCGCTGCCGGCTCGTGGTGGTCACCGACGAGGATCCGCGGGGCGAGGACCCGGCGGCCATCCTGGCGCAGATCGCGGAGGGGGCACGGGAGGCGGGCCTGCGGCGCGACACCGACCTGCTGCTGGTCCCGGACCGCGAGGAGGCAATCCGGGTCGCCTTCGCCCGCGCCCGGCCGGGCGACGTCGTGCTGCTGGCGGGCAAGGGCCACGAGCGGAGCATCCTGTACGCGGACCACGAGCGGCCGTGGGACGAGCGCGCCGTGGCGGAGCGCCTCCTGGGCGAGCTGGGCTACTGAGCCTCGCGTCCGCGCGTGAGGGGAGCGGCCGCCTGGGTGCGACGGAGCGTCATCGGCGGCGCGGACGCGTCGACCGGCGACGTGGTCACCCGCCGGTGCTCGTCGGACCGGCCACAGGCGGAGCCAGGCCGCAGTCGGGCGTCGTGCAGAGCTCCAGGCCCAGCTGCTCCAGGCCCTCGGCCAGGGGCGTGAACCCGAGCGATCCGCCGAAGCTGCGACTCGCGGCGCCGGCCGGGATTCCCCGCACGAGGACCGCGCCGCCCGAGTCGCCGACGCCCACCTGGATGGCTGCGCCGATCATGCACGGGAAGTAGGCACCGTCCTCCGGGTACAGGTTCTCGCCCTTGCTCGTCACCGGGCCGCTGCGGTACACGTTGCGGCCGTTGATCTCGGCCAGGTCGCCGATCGCGATGTCCGCGCAGGCGAGCGGCCGCGTGCCGGGCGGGATGATCCGGTAGCCGGCCGTGCCCAGGTCCACGACGTTGAGGTGGCCCCACGGGATGTGGTCCGGGGCGACCACCAGGTAGTTCATGTCGGACGCCGCACACGTGTGCCCGGGGTACGGGCACGCTGCATCCCGGGCGGCCGGACCGAAGACGCCGCGCACGGTGGTGCCGTCCTCGTCGTAGGCCACGCTGCCCTCGCCGGTGCAGTGGCCGGTGGACGTGAGCACGATCGTGTCCCCGCGGCGGGCATAGAACCCGCCGGCACACGCTCCCCAGAGCTGCTGGCCGGCAAGCACCGGCGGGTCGTACACCTCCGTGCTGCGCCGCGGCTGCAGGGCGGCGCTCGCGATCGCGAAGCAGCCGATCCCCAGCAGCAGGCCGGCCAGGACGACGATGAGCAGGCGGACGAGGCGCAATCGCGCCTGCGCACCCGTCCCTGCCGCTCGTGTCATGGTCATGCTCGCCCAGGTGAGGGTCGCACACGCGGACCCGGTGGCCAGATCATCCGCACCAGTCTGCGGCGGCGCAACCCACCTGAAGGTCTGGTCTTCTCGATCGGCGGCCGATCTCCATGCGCGCCGCGGGTCGCGACGGCCCGTCACTGGACCTGAGCCCCCGCGCGGCCCTGCTATCCTCGCCGGACCGATGTCGATCGAGCAGCTGCCGACCGCCGCTTCCTCGCCGGCCCAGCCGCCGGCCGCGAAGCCGCGCCGTCCGTCGTCGGGACGCCGCGAGCGCTCCTCCAACCGGCCGTTGTCGGTCCTGCGCCGGGAGCTCCTCGCGGAGGTCGTGGTCGCCTCGCCGGGGGCCGACACGGCATCCGTGGCCCGCGCCTTCGACTTCGCCGTCGTCGCCCACGAGGGCCAGCTGCGGGCGACCGGCGAGCCGTACGTCACCCACCCGATCGCGGCCGCCTTCATCCTCGCGGAGCTCGGCCTCGACGCCACCTCCATCGAGGCGGCCCTCCTGCACGACGTGCCGGAGGACACCGAGTACAGCCTGGCCGACGTCGAGGAGCGCTTCGGTCCCGAAGTGGCCCAGCTCGTCGACGGCGTGACGAAGCTGTCCAAGTTCTCGACCCATTCGCACGAGGAGCAGCAGGCCGAGAACATCCGCAAGATGCTGCTGGCGATGGCCCAGGACATCCGGGTCGTCCTGATCAAGCTCGCGGATCGCCTCCACAACATGCGAACGCTGGGCGGCCTGCCCGTCGAGAAGCAGCAGCGGATCGCCCGCCAGACGATGGAGATCTACGCCCCGCTCGCCGAGCGGCTCGGCATCTGGCAGGTCAAGTGGGAGCTGGAGGACCTGTCGTTCAAGGCGCTCGACCCGGAGCGCTACCGGGAGCTCGCCGCGAACCTTGACGGGCGGCGGCGCCACCGCGAGACGTACATCGACCGGGCCATCGCGATCCTCCAGCCGGAGCTCGCGAAGGCCGGCATCGAGGCCGACCTCAACGGCCGGCCCAAGCACCTCTTCAGCATCTGGAAGAAGATGCAGCGCAAGGCCGCCGCCTTCGGCGAGATCTACGACGTGTACGCCATCCGGCTCCTCGTGGACGAGGTGCGCGACTGCTACGCGGCCCTCGGCGTGGTCCACAGCTTCTGGAAGCCGATCCCCGGCCAGTTCGACGACTACATCGCCGTTCCCAAGCCCAACGGCTACCAGAGCCTCCACACGGCGGTCATCGCGCTCGACGGGAAGCCCCTCGAGATCCAGATCCGGACCCACGCGATGCACGCCGTCAGCGAGGTGGGCATCGCGGCGCACTGGCGCTACAAGGAAGGCTCGCGGGCCGAGCGGGACTACGACGCGAAGCTGGCCTGGCTGCGCCAGCTGATGGACTGGCAGCGGGAGGTCTCCGACGCCCGCGAGTTCGTCGAGGGCATCAAGCTCGACATCTTCCAGGACCAGGTCTTCGTCTTCACGCCCAAGGGCGACATCAAGGACCTCCCGGCCGGCGCGACGCCGCTCGACTTCGCCTACCGGATCCACACCGATGTCGGCCACCGGACCATCGGGGCGAAGGTCAACAACCGCCTCGTGCCGCTCGACTCCCGGCTCCGCAACGGCGACATCGTCGAGGTCGTGACGACGAAGGCCGAGCATGGGCCGTCCCGCGACTGGCTCTCCATCGTCCGGACCTCGCACGCTCGCGAAAAGATCCGCCAGTGGTTCAAGAAGAAGGATCGCGACGAGAACATCGTCCACGGCAAGGACGCGCTCGAACGGGAGCTCAAGCGGCTCGCCCGGACGACCATCCCGGCGATCGGCCACGATCGGCTCCTGGAGGTCGCGAAGCACTACAGCCAGGACTCGCTCGACGACTTCTACGCCGCGATCGGCTACGGCGCCGTGTCCGCCCAGTCGGTGGTCATGCGCCTCGGGGTCGTGGACGACGGCCAGCTGGCCCTTCCGGTCACGGCGCCCGCGCCACCGCGCACGGGCGGCGTCCGGGTCAAGGGCGTCGGCGACCTGTTGGTCCGCTTCGGCAAGTGCTGCCACCCGATCCCCGGCGACCCGATCGTCGGGTTCATCACCCGCGGCAAGGGCGTCACGGTGCACCTGAACCGCTGCCCGACGGTCGTCAACGAGCGCGAGGTGGCGCGGATCATCGACGTCGAATGGGAAGCGGCAACGGCGCAGACGTACCCGATCGCGATCCGGGTGGAGGCCCACGACCGGACGGGCCTGCTCAACGACATCGCGGGCGCCGTCGCGGAGAGCAAGGTCAACATCGTGGCTGCCAACGTCGCGGTGACGCAGGATCACACGGCGGTCGTCGTGGCGACGCTCCAGGTGGCGTCCGTCTCGCAGCTCGCGCGGGTCATGGCCCGCATCGAGCAGGTCAAGGACGTCCTCTCGGTCCAGCGTGACCTGGGCTGAGGACGGCACGAAAGGGAGGGTTCACGTGGGTGGGATCATCGAGCGCCTGCAGTCGCTGCTGGGCCGGGGCGACGAGAGCGTCACCAACATCACCAGCGACACGGACGCCGTTGACGCCGAGCGGGCGATCGAGACGGTCAACGCGGCCCGCGAGGCTTCGCAGGTCGACGCGCTCTTCGCCCTGACGGACACGCCGGGGTCGGTGGACGACTAGGCCAGGGCGCCGAAGATCCAGGCGCCCGCGAGGATGCCGAGGATCACCGCGGCGACGACCAGCAGGAACAGCAACCGGCCCTCGCTCATGCCCCGGCCCGCTCCAGGAGCTCGGCCTTCGCCCGGGCGAACTCCTCGTCGCTGAGGTCGCCGGCGCCGTGCAGCGCGGCGAGGCGCTCCAGGCCGTCGACGAGCGCCCGGTCGCTGCCGAGGCCGTCGACGAGCGCTGCTTCGCCGGCGTCGTCAGGACCCGTCCCGGCGGCCGCCGTGAGCGCCGGCGACGCCGGAGCGGCCCGCCGCGCGTCGCGTGCCGCCCGCGCGTCAAGGATCGCCGTCCCCAGGCGCGGGCCTCCGGGGGCCGCCCGGGAGGCCCGCGGCACGCCGGCCGGCGGCCCGCCGACCACCGTGCGGGCCCCCCACACGCCCACCAGGAGCGGTCCGAAGGCCATCATCTCGAACACGACGCCGCAGATCAGCCAGCCCCAGGCCCAGCCCGGTTCGTCGCCCGGTGGATTGAGGCCGTACTGCAGGAAGTTGAAGCCGATGACGCCGAACAGGGCCGGCCAGGCCAGGAAGAGCACCGCGACGGCGCGCCCGCCGATGGCCGCCCCCTTCCAGCCGGCGAGGAAGGCTCCGGCGAGCCCGCCGAAGATCCCGAGCAGCGTCGCCGCGGTCGTGCCCTCGGGGCACGTGGTCTGGATGACATACGGGCCGCCCTCGGCGCACATGCCCCCGATGTCCATGACCGCGCGCATGCCGAGGAACAGCAGGGTGATCCCGGCCGCCATGCCGGCGACTCCGACCAGGTAGAGGATCACGTCGAGGACGGATGGAGCGGGCCGCGCGGTGGCATCTCGCACGGACGGATCGTAGCCGTGGCGCGGCGGCGACGGAAGCCCCCGCGCGGCGCCCGCTAGACTTGGGCTCCATGCCGACCTTCCGCGCCCCCCGGGGCACCCGGGACCTCCTCCCGCACGACCGTGCGGCGTTCGCTCGCCTCGAGCGGATCGCCCGCGAGCTCTCCGCGCGCTACGGCTACCGCGAGATCGAGACGCCCCTGTTCGAGCAGGGCGCCGTGTTCGAGCGGGGCATCGGCGAGGCGACCGACGTCGTCGAGAAGGAGCTCTTCCGGGTGACGCCCAGCCGAGGCGAGGAGCGCGAGCGCTGGGCCCTCCGACCGGAGGCGACGGCCGGCATCTGCCGGGCGTACGTCGAGCACGGGATGCAGACCTGGCCCCAGCCGGTGAAGCTGGCGCTCACGGGCCCCATGTTCCGCTACGACCGCCCGCAGGCCGGTCGCTACCGCCAGTTCTGGCAGTGGGATGTCGAGGTGATCGGCGACCCGGGTCCCGCCGTCGATGCCGAGCTCATCGAGCTGGGCGCGCGCTTCTACCGCGACGCGGGGCTCGACGACGTGGAGGTCCTGGTCAACTCGATCGGCGACCCTGCCTGTCGGCCGGCCTACCTCGCGGACCTGGCGAGCTACTTCGGACGGCACCGGGACGGACTGCCGGAGCTGGAGCGGCAGCGCCTGGCCGCGAACCCGCTGCGTCTGCTCGACTCGAAGGAGCCGGCGATGGCCGCGCTCATCGCGGCCGCGCCCAGGATCAGCGAGCGGCTCTGCGAGGCATGCGCCGGCCACTTCGCGGCGCTGCGCGCGCACCTGGATGCGATGGGGATCGCCTACCGCGTCGAGCCGACGCTGGTCCGGGGCCTGGACTACTACACGCGCACGGCCTTCGAGTTCTACCGCCGGGGCGCGGAGGGCCAGCAGCAGGCGCTGGGCGGCGGAGGCCGCTACGACGGCCTGGTGGCGCTGCTCGGCGGCAAGCCGACGCCGGGGATCGGGTTCGCCCTCGGCCTCGACCGCGTCGTCCTCGCGCTGGAGGCGTCCGACGCGGGGGCGGCGACGGACGCCGTGCCGATCGCCGTCGTCGTCGGCGCCGACCCCGCGGACACGGCCGGCCGGCTCGTGTTGGCGACGCGCCTGCGCGACGCGGGGCTGGCCGTGGCCGCCGACCTCTCGCACCGCAAGCTCGGGCGCCAGCTGGAGGCCGCGGTGCGCGACGGCGCCCAGTTCGCGGTGATCGTCGGCGACGAGCTCACCGCCGGCGACGTCCAGCTGCGCGACCTGGATGCGGCCTCGCAGAAGCTCGTCCCGGTCGCGGACCTCGCCGCGCTGCTGCGCCGCAAGACGCCCCTGGCCTGATCCCGGGCGCCTCCGGCGGAGCGGGTCCCCGGCGCACCCACCCGAGTGGGTCGCCGGCGCGCCGGCCGGAGCGTTCCACGTCGCCCGGCGCCGGCCCGCCCGGGCCGGCCCGGACCGGACGGGCGGTGGCCTGCCCGGAGCGGTCCACGCCTGCCGGCGCCGGCCCGACCGAGCCGGCCCGGGCCGGTCGGCCCTGCCCGCGCGGGCGCCAGCGAAGAGCCGCTACCATGACGCGGCCATGACCCAGCCCACCCGCAGCCTCGCCACCCCGTATCGAAGCCACACCTGCGGAGCGCTCCGCGCCGCCGACGAGGGGGCCCAGGTCCGCCTGGCGGGTTGGGTGCATCGACGGCGCGACCACGGCCAGCTCGTCTTCCTCGACCTGCGCGACCGCCACGGGATCACGCAGGTGGTCGTCGATGCCGCGGACGCACCCGAGGCCCACGACACCGCCGCCCAGTGCCGGAACGAGTTCGTCGTGGCGGTCGTCGGGACGGTCTCCCGGCGCCTGCCCGGCGGGGAGAACACGCGCCTTGCCACGGGCGAGATCGAGGTGCAGGCGCTCGAGCTGACGATCCTGTCCGAGGCCCGGACGCCACCCTTCTACATCAACGAGC
This sequence comes from uncultured Chloroflexia bacterium, assembly GCA_963810065.1. Classification (GTDB taxonomy): domain Bacteria; phylum Chloroflexota; class Limnocylindria; order Limnocylindrales; family CSP1-4; genus CTSoil-043. The sequence goes on from CAWELX010000007.1 coordinate 1,516,046, forward strand.
CCGATGCGCCGGTCGACGAGTCGGTGCGCCTGACCTACCGCTACCTCGACATCCGCCGCGAGCCGATGCTGCAGCGCCTGCTGCTGCGCTCCCGCCTGGTGTCCGAGATCCGGCGGGTCCACGAGGCGCACGGCTTCGTGGACATCGAGACGCCGATCCTCATCAAGAGCACGCCGGAGGGCGCCCGCGACTTCATCGTCCCTTCGCGACTCTCGCCGGGGACGGTCTTCGCCCTGCCGCAGAGCCCGCAGCAGCTCAAGCAGCTGCTGATGGTCGCGGGGATGGACCGCTACTACCAGGTCGCCCGCTGCTTCCGTGACGAGGACCTGCGCGGCGACCGCCAGCCCGAGTTCACCCAGCTGGACCTCGAGATGAGCTTCGTGACCGAGGACACGGTCATGGACTTCGTGGAGACGATGGCGATCGAGGTCACCCGCGCCGTGGCCCCCGACCGGCGGATCCAGCAGGTGCCCTTCCCGCGCTTCACCTACGAGGAGGCGCTGGAGCGCTTCGGGTCCGACAAGCCCGACCTGCGCTTCGGCATGGAGCTGGTGGACCTCGCCCCGGTCCTGGTCGACGCGGCGGGCGTCCCGGCGTCGGGCTTCCGGGTCTTCGACGAGACGCTCGCGACCGGCGGGCGCGTCAAGGGGATCGTCGTGCCCGGCCACGCCTCCGCGAGCCGGAGCCAGGTCGACGAGCTGACCGAGACGGCAAAGCGCTTCGGCGCCCGGGGCCTCGTCCATCTCGCGGTGGCCGCGGACGGCATCCACGGCCCGACCGTGAAGTTCCTCGGCGAGGAGCGCGTCCGGGCCATTGCGGCGCACGCCGGGGCAGGGGAGGGAGACCTCCTCCTGGTCGTGGCGGACACGCCGGCGGTCGTCGCCGACGTCCTGGGGCGCCTGCGCTCCGAGCTGGGCACGCGCCTGGGGCTCGCCGACCCGGACGTCCTGGCGTACGGCTGGGTCTATCGCTTCCCGATGTACGAGTGGGACGAGGACCGCAAGGGCTGGCATGCCACGCACAACCCGTTCAGCGGGGTCGTCCCAGAAGACGAGGACCTGCTGGTCACCGCGTCCGGCGATCCGTACCTCCCGTCGCGGGACGATCCCGCCGGGCACGCCCGCGCCATGCAGTACGACATCGCGCTCAACGGCTGGGAGCTGGGCGGCGGGTCAGTGCGCATCCACCGCCGCGACCTCCTGGAGCGCAGCTTCGCGCTCCAGGGCCACGGGCGCGAGGCGATGCACGAGAAGTTCGGGGGGATGCTGGAGGCGTTCGACTTCGGCGCTCCGCCGCACGGCGGCATCGCCCTCGGGATCGACCGCTGGGCGATGATCCTCGCCTACCAGGCCAACATCCGCGAGGTGATGGCGTTCCCGAAGACCTCCTCCGGGACCGACCTCATGCTCGACGCGCCCTCCGCGCCCGAACCCGGTCAGTACGCGGAGCTTGGGCTCCGCTTCGTGGGCAGCCCGGAGAAGGCCTGAGCCTGCCCGGGCCGGCAGCCGGGACGGATGGCGTGGCGCCGGCAGCAGCCGGGACCGATGGCGGGGTGGCGGCAGCAGCCGCGAAGGATGGCGTGGCGCCGCGCCCTTCTGCGTCGCCGTCGACTGCGGGTGCCGTGACGGGGGCAGGTGAAGCCGGGCAGGTCCCCGAGCCGCTGCTCCCCGGGCTGGCGGCCCATCCACGCGGCGCGGCGATGCTCGGCGCGGTATTCATCTCCTTCTCCGGGATCATCTTCCGGCTCTCCGGCGTGGCCCCCACGACGGCCACGTTCTGGCGCAGCGCGCTCGCGGTGCTGCCGCTGTGGCTGCTGGGTCGCGTGGAGGACCGGCGGTTCGGACCGAGAGCCCGCCGGGAGCGCGGCTGGGCCGTCGTGGCCGGGCTCTTCTTCGCCGCCGACCTGCAGTGCTTCCACTACGCCGTCACGCTCGTCGGGGCGGGCCTCGGCACCGTCGTGCCGAACCTGCAGGTCGTCGTCGTGGCCCTCGCCACGTGGGCCCTGTTCGGCGAGCGACCGACGGCCCGCGCGCTCGCGGCCATCCCCGTCGTGCTTGGCGGCGTTGTCCTCATCTCGGGTGTGCTCGACGACGCCGCCTACGGCGAGGACCCGGTGGCGGGGGCGATCCTCGGCGTCGCGGCAGGCGTCTTCTACGCGGGATTCCTGATCGTCATGCGGCGCGTGAACCGCGACGGGCGCCGCGCCGCGGGTCCCCTCGGCGACGCCACGCTCACGACGGCGCTCGCGGTCGTGCCGATCGGCCTGCTCCTGGGCTCGCTCGACCTGGCGCCGGCGCCGGCGCAGCTTGCGGCGATGGCGCTCCTGGCGCTGACCAGCCAGGTCCTGGGCTATCTCTTCATCACGATGTCGCTGCCGCGCCTCCCGGCAACCGTGGGCTCCATCCTGCTCTTCGTCCAGCCGGTGGCGACGCTCGTCTTCGCGGCATTGCTCCTCGGCGAGCGCCCGTCGCCGATGCAGCTCGCCGGTGTCGCCCTGGTGCTGGGCGGCGTCGTCTTGGCGGCGGTCCCGACCGGGCGTGGCACGCCGGATCGCCCGGCCGCCTGACGGCGGGAAGCCTGGACCAATGGCTGAGCCCCGCGGGGCGCCCGCAGGCCCGTGGTGACGCGATCAGGGCGCTGCGGAGATCTTCTCCAGCATCGCCACCCAGGCCGTGATCATCCGCACCTGCTGGTCGGCCCGCGACACGGTCGCCGGCGGGTCGTTCGGCTGGCCCGTGTACCAGCCGCACTGTTCGTGGTTGCCGCCGTCGATGCGGTCGTAGGCGGTGGTCGCCGGCAGGAGCGCCAGGGTCGCGGGGTCTTCGATCTTGGGTGCCGCCGCATCCAGGGAGCCGTACACCGACGAGGCGGCGATGCCGCTGGAGGACAGGTCGGAGGCGCTGTACGCGCCGCAGAGGGCCAGGCCCGCGACGGCGTCCGGGTGGTCGGCCGCGTACTGGGCGGCCATGGCCCCGCCGAGCGAATGGCCGCCGATGGCCCAGCGCGTGATCTCCGGGTGCGCGGCGATGACCCCGTCGGCGGCGCCGACGTTGAAGATCGCGAAGTTGAGCGGCATGGGCACGACCACCACGAGGTAACCCTCTTCCGCGATCGCCCGGGCGCCCGGCGCGTAGCCCGCCGCAGGCACCTTGGCTCCCGGGTACAGGATCAGGCCCGTCGTGGGGGCCGGTCCCGTGGCGGTGAACGTGAGGCCGGTGGACGCATCGGCGTAGGTCGCGCCCGGCGTCGACGCCAGGGCCGCCGTCGCCTCGGGCAGGAGCGGCTGGGGCTGGAAGAACCAGGCAAGGCCGCCCACCACGGCAGCGATCAGCACGAGAAGGATGCCGAGGACGACCGTCCGCCGCCGAGGGCGGCGCCGCGCTGCCTGGGGCGTCGCCGAGACCGCGGGCGCTCCTGCCGCGGCATCCGCCGCCGGCACCGCCGAGACCGCGGGCGCTCCTGCCACGGCATCCGCCGCCGGCACCGCCGCGGGCGCCCGATCCGCCGGCGCCGCAGCCGCAGCCGCCGCGGGCGCGGGCGCGGGCGCCCCATCCGCAGCCGGCGTCCCAGCCGGTTCGCCCACCAGCGACGCGGGCGCCTCGACGGGCTCGTTCGGTTCGGTCATCTCGTGCTCTCCAGCCAGGTCAGGAGGACGTCGTTGAAGGCCGCCGGCTGTTCCTCCATCGGCACGTGGCCAGCGTCCTCGATGATGTGCCATTCCGCGCCCGGAAGCGCGGCCCGGAGGGCCTCCCCCCGCTCCAGGGGGATCCAGGTGTCCTGCCGCCCCCAGATGATCGCCGTCGGGAAGTGCAGGATGCGGTCGATGGGAGCCCCGTGCTGGCCCACGCCGCCGTCGCGCACGGTTGCCAGCAGGCCGAGATCCCAGTCGACGGTCTGAAGCGCGGCCGCGTAGCCGGCCAGCGCCTCCGGGGTCATGCGGGAGGGATCCGCGTAGGCACTCCGGAGGATGGAGCCCATCCGCGCCTCGTCGAGCTGGCTGCGCAGGATCAGGCGGCCGGCTCGTTCCACGCTCGGAACGCGGACCAGCGACGCGGCGATCCCGAGGCCCCCGTCCCTCACCGCCGGGCCGGTTACCGCGTCCACGAGGACCGCTCCCTCCATGCGATCAGGGTGAAGCTCGGCGAACCATGTCAGCACGTTGGCGCCCATGCTGTGCCCGACGATCGTCGCCGAGGAGATCCCGAGCGCGTCCATCACCCCGGCCACGAGGCCGGCCTGCGCCGCGTGCGTCGTGTCACGATCCCACGACTTGTCCGTCAGCCCGAAGTTGGCGAGGTCCAGCGCCACCGCCCGATACCCGGCCGCCGCGAGGGCGGGAAGCGTCGCCCGCCAGGACCACGTCGACCCGCCGAACCCGTGGACCAGGACGACCGCGGGCCCGTCGATGGGCCCGGTCTCGGCGACCCAGGCACGAATGCCGTCCGCGGCGACCAGGCGCCCGTCGAGGCCGAGGTCGGCAGCGACGTCGGCAGCGGCGCGGTCCGGCTGGGGCGGCAGCGGCACGAGGTAGGGGAGCACCACGAGCGCGACCGCCAGGACGAGGACGGCGACGCCGAGCCGGCGCGCCAGGCGTCGGCGGCGGGGCGGGCGCGATGGTGCGAGGGTGGCGGTCATGTCTCCCCTTCGTACGGCTGCACGCTCCGGACGGATGCCGCCCTCAGCGGACCGTGCGCGTCGGCTCCGGCGGCTCGTCCGGGCCGGAGGCGGCCGGTGAACCCCACTCGTGGTGGTGCTCGGAGGCAGGCTCGGGCGGCGCCTCGAACGGCGGCAGCTCGGCCCGCGGTGTGTCGAGGTCGTGGATGGTCCCCGGGATCTCCGAGCTCCACGATGCTGCGTTCCCGGCCACCGCCGGTGGCGCCTCCGACGACGGCGACGAGCGCCTCCACCAACGGGCCCGGCATGAGCCCGGGATCCAGGGTGCGGAGCGCCTCCAGGTGCGCGACGGGAACCAGCACCGGCCAGCCCGCGTCGCCGCGGAACGCCGGGCGGAGGATCGCGGCACGGTCGGCGCCATGAGCCTCGATGAGCGACGTCACGGTCTCGGCGTCGACCCAGCCCATGCGGGCCGGCCACACGAGCGCCGCGTCGGTGCCGTCGACTTCGGCCCAGGCTGCGTCGATGCCGCGGCAGATCTGGCCGACCGGGCCCGATTCCGCCGGCGCGGGGGTCGCGAGGACGGCCGCCGATCCAGCGAGGGCGCGGGCCACGGCGCCATCCGGATCGGACGAGACGACGACGATCGGCAGGGCTCCGCCGGCCCAGGCCGTGTCGGCGAGCCGGCGGGCGTTGGGCACGCCTTCGACGTCGCGCAGGGCGGACGCCGGCTGGGCGGCGAGGATCACGGCGGCGACGGTCATGGCGCGATGCTAGCAGGGCGCCGCCGCGACCCGCGACCGCGCGTCCACTGCGGCCGCGCCCGCGCCGGATCTGGCTCCGTCCGCGCATCCGCGCGTGATGTGCGACGATCACCAGGCCCATGACCGACCAGGAGCCTCGCCCCGCCGTGCCCACCGCCGCCCCCGCCGCGCCCGGAGGCGCCGCCTCGAGCCCTACCGCCGCGTCCGCGCCGGCCACGCCGCCCGCCACGACGCCGGCCACCTGGGCCCGCCCCCGGCGCCGACCGAGGGCCCGGCCATCGCGCCGGCCGCTACCGCGCCCGCCGCCGCGCCATTCGGTCCGACCTGCGCAACGTCGCGATCGTCGCCCATGTCGACCACGGCAAGACCACCCTCGTGGACGGGATCCTGCGCCAGACCGGCGCCTTCCGGGCCAACCAGGCCGTCGTCGACCGGGTCATGGACTCCGGCGACCTGGAGCGCGAGAAGGGCATCACGATCCTGGCCAAGCAGACCACCGTGGACTACGCCGGGATCCGCATCAACATCGTGGACACGCCCGGCCACGCCGACTTCGGCGGCGAGGTGGAGCGCAGCCTGAACCTGGTCGACGCCGTCCTGCTCCTGGTCGACGCCGCCGAGGGGCCCCTGCCGCAGACGCGCTACGTCCTGCAGAAGGCGATGGCGCGGCGCCTGCCCGTTGTCGTCGCCCTCAACAAGATCGACCGCGGCGACGCCCGCCCGGCCGAGGTCCTCGACGATGTCTACGAGCTGTTCATGGACCTCGGCGCCGACGCGCACCAGATCGAGTTCCCGGTGGTCTACACCAACGCCAAGGCGGCCACCGCGACGCGCGACCTCGCGGAGCCGGGCACGAACCTGCGGCCGCTCCTGGACCTCCTCGTCGAGGTCACGCCGCCGCCTGCCTACACGCCGGGGCACCCGCTCCAGCTGCTGGTGACGAACCTGTCGGCCAACGAGTACGTCGGCCGGATGGCCGTCGGTCGCGTCGTCAACGGGAGCATCCGGGTGGGCCAGCGGATCAGCGTCGTCCGCGAGGAACCCGACGACGCTTCGGGCACGATCGAGCCGGGCCGCACGGTCACCCTGACGGGCACGGTCACCAGCCTGCAGACCGCCCACGGGATCGAGCGCATCGACATCGAGGAGGCTGGTCCGGGCGACATCGTCTCGGTCGCCGGCCTGCCCGAGGTCACCATCGGCGACACGCTGACCGAGCCCTCGGATCCCCGGCCGCTGCCCCGGATCGAGGTGGACGAGCCGACGCTGCGCATGACGTTCGGCGTCAACACCTCGCCGCTCTCCGGGCGCGAAGGGAAGTACCTCACCAGCCGCCAGCTGCGGGCGCGCCTGGAGAAGGAGATCCTGGGCAACGTCGCGATCCAGTTCTTCCCGACCGAGACCGGCGACACGTACGAGGTCCGGGGAGGGGAGAGCTGCAGCTGGCGGTCCTCGTCGAGCAGATGCGCCGCGAGGGCTACGAGCTCCAGGTGAGCCGCCCGGAGGTGATCCTGCACACCGTCGGCGGCCACGTCCAGGAGCCCTACGAGCGGATCACCATCGACATCCCGCCGGACTACATCGGCGAGATCCAGACTGCGCTGGCCGGCCGGAAGGGCCGCCTGGAGCAGATGACGACCGATGCCGACGGGCGCGTCCGGATGGAGTTCGTGCTCCCCGTGCGCGGCCTCATCGGCTACCGCGGCCAGCTGCTCACCGAGACACGCGGGACGGCGCTCCTCCACCAGATCGGCGAGGGCTACGGCCCGTGGGCCGGCGAGGTGACCCACCGCACGAACGGCGTCCTCGTGGCCGACCGGGCCGGCACCTCGAATGCCTACGCCCTGTTCAGCCTGCAGGAGCGATCGGAGCTGTTCATCGGGTCCGGCGCCGACGTCTACGAGGGGATGGTCGTCGGGGAGAACGCGCGCTCGGGCGACATGGACGTCAACGTCACGAAAGAGAAGAAGCTGACGAACATCCGGACGCACGCCCACGACGAGGCGCTGCGCCTGACGCCGCCGCGGCCGATGACGCTGGAGACCGCGATCGAGTTCATCGGCGACGACGAGCTGGTCGAGGTGACGCCCGGCTCCATCCGGCTTCGTAAGCGTCTGCTATCCATGCACGACCGGCGCCGCCAGGCGGGCCAGCGCGAGGACGCGCGGAGGTCGGGGGAGCGCTGATCGGGCCTGCTCGCGGCGGGCCCGCGCTGACACCCCTCGCGGCGAGCCCGCGGCGACGGCCCGGAATACCAGCCCTGTCGTTCGTATCCGCCCGCGGGCGCGCCCGTGCGTCGGCATACCGCGCCCCGGCGCTCCTACGCACGAAGTTGGCACCCCGCGGCGCGGATCCGCCGTGGCGCAACGCTCCGGCGAGGGTGGGCCCTGGCCGTGGCGGGGGCTTCCGCACCACCGTGGCCCGAACCATCGCGCGTGGCATGGCGGTGAAAAACATCGGCAGTGCCAATATCCCGGAACTCGGCCGCGCCCACGTGCGGCAGAGGGCCGCGGGCCCGCTCGACCGCGCGCACGTGCGGCAGAGCGCCGCGGGCATGTCGGATGGCCGCGGTCGCCGCGCGACGGGGACCGCCCGGTGCCGTCAGATCGGGAGGTCGCCCTCGTCGGGGCCCACGAACGGGTCGAGCGTCTCGGTCGCGAAGCGGCCGTAGAAGTTCGTGAAGTGCGCGCCGTGGCGGCGCAGGATCGCGCGGATCATCTTCCGGCGCGCGGGGTCGGCCTCCTTCGCGGCGATCACCGGGTGCCCGCGCCGCGCCTCCAGCTCGTAGCGCCGGAAGTCCGGCGCCTGGTCCATCTGCGTGAACTGGACGAGGCGATAGAGGCGTGCGGCGAAGCCGTGGTGGGTCCCACGGCCGTCGATCCGCAGCGCGGCATCTTCGCCGACGAGGACGTGGATCGTGTCGCCGCCGAAGCCGGCCGCCAGGAGCTCGGTCCGGGCAGCGTCGGCGGCGGTCGGGGAGGGGAGCACGCCCATGAGGTGGTCGGTGGGGTAGCCCAGCAGCCAGCCAGCTGGGCGGGCCGGTGCGGCGTGCTCGGGCGCCGGTGCCTGGGCCGCAGGTGCCTGGGGCGGGGCGGCCGCCGGCGCCTGGGCCGCAGGTGCCTGGGGCGGGGCTGCCTCGGCCAGGGGTGCCAGGCGCGCGGGTGCCTCGGCCCCGGGTGCCATCTCGTCGTTCACGACGGGAGGATACCGGCACCGGGCGATCGCATCAGGCGGCCGTACAATCGCCACCTGATGCCACCCACGCCGATCTACCTCGACCACGCGGCGACGACGCCGCTCCGGCCCGAGGCCCTCGCCGCGATGCTGCCGTACCTCGGGGGCGCCTTCGGGAACCCGTCGTCGGCGCACGCCCTGGGCCGGGCGGCGCGCAACGCCCTCGACGAGGCCCGCGAGCAGCTCGCGGCCGACCTCGGGGGAAGCGCCCGCGAGATCGTCCTGACCGCCGGCGGGACCGAGGCCAACAACCTCGCCGTGAAGGGCGCCGCCTGGGCGCGCAAGGCCCACGGCAACCGGATCGTCGTGAGCGCGGTGGAGCACCACGCCGTCGGCCACACCGCGGAGCACCTGTCGAAGTGGGGCTTCGAGGTGGTCCTCGCGCCCGTCGACGCGACCGGGATGGTCGACCTCGCCGCCCTGGACGAGCTGATCGACGAGCGGACCATCGTCGTGGCGGTGATGCTGGCCAACAACGAGGTCGGCACGATCCAGCCGATCCGCGAGATCGTGGAGCGCGTCCGGGCGCGCCGCGGGATCCACCTCCACGTGGACGCCGTGCAGGCCGCCCCGTACCTGGACGTGGACGTCGGCGCGCTGGGCGCCGACACGGTGGCGATCTCCGCCCACAAGTTCGAGGGGCCCAAGGGGACCGGGGCGCTGTGGATCCGGCGCGGGACGCCGCTCCTCGCCCAGCAGCACGGCGGCAGCCAGGAGCGGCATCGCCGGGCAGGGACGGAGAACGTGGCCGGCGCCGTCGGGATGGCGGCCGCCTACGCGCCTCGCCTGCTCGGCGAAGCCGGCGACCCGGGCCCGCCTGGCCGACCTCCGGGGTCGTCTGCAGGCCGCATGCCTGGCGGTCGATGGCGTCGAGCTGACGGGTCACCCGACCGATCGACTGCCCGGCCTCCTCTCGCTCCTGGTGCGGGGGGCCGACGGCGTCGCCGCCTCGGTGGCCCTCGACCTGGAGGGGATCGCGTGCTCCACGGGCTCCGCCTGCGCCACCGGCTCGCCGGAGCCGTCCCATGTCCTGACCGCGATGGGGATCCCCGACGCCGACGCGATGGGCGCGCTGCGCCTGAGCCTGGGGCGCGGGACGACCGCCGAGGAGGTGGATGCCGCCGTCGCTGTCGTCCCGCGGGTGCTCGCCGGGATCCGGGACGGGTCCGCCGCCCTGGCCGCCGACCCGCTCGGCAGCCGGATCGCCTGAGGCCGTCGCGGTGCGCGTGCTCGTGGCGATGTCGGGCGGGGTCGATTCGTCCGTCGCCGCGGCGCTGCTCGCCGACGCCGGCCACGAGGTCGTCGGCGTCTGGATGCGCGTCCACGCGGGCGCCGACGCCTACTCCGAGGTGAAGAAGAGCTGCTGCAGCGCGGATGCCGCGGAGGATGCCCGGCGGGTGGCGGCCCAGCTGGGGATCCCGTTCTACGTCCTCAACCTGGAGCGCGAGTTCGACGCCGGGGTGATCCGGCCATTCCTGGCCGCTTACCTCGGCGGCGAGACGCCCAGCCCGTGCGTCGACTGCAACAGCTACGTCAAGTTCGGGGCGCTGCTGGGCCGCGCGCGCCACCTCTACGACTGCGACGCCGTGGCGACCGGTCACTACGCACGCACCGATGTGCTGGAGGGTCCGTCGGGACCGGCGCACCGACTGCTGCGCGGCGTGGACCGGGCCAAGGACCAGGCGTACTTCCTGTACGGCCTCCGCCAGGACCAGCTGGCGCGTGCGCTCTTCCCGCTGGGCGACCTGGTGAAGGGCGAGGTCCGGGCGATCGCCCGGGCGAAGGGCCTCGCGACGGCCGACAAGGCCGAGAGCATGGAGATCTGCTTCGTGCCCGAGGGCGACGTCGCCGGCGCGCTGCGCGCCCGCGCCGGGTGGGCGCCGACGCCCGGGCCGGCGATCGATGCCGCCGACGGCCACGTGATGGGGGAGCATGCCGGCGCGGCCGCCTTCACCGTGGGACAGCGGCGCGGGCGTCGGCGTCGCGGTGGGCGAACCCCGCTACGTGAGCCGGGTGGACGCGGCCACCAACACCATCACCCTCGCCCGCCGGGCCGACCTGGAGACGCGCCGGTTCGCCATCGAGGACGCGACGTTCGTCGCCGGCGCCCCGCCTGCCGTCAGCTTCCGCGCCCTGGCCCAGGTGCGCCACCGGGCGACGCCGGTGCCGGCCACGGTGCGATCCGCCGCTGGCGCGAGCGTGGAACCTGGTCGCTGGACGATCGAGACCGACGACCCCGTGTGGGCGGCAGCGCCCGGGCAGGCCTGCGTGCTCTACGCGGAAGCGGAACCCGAGGTCGTCCTCGGCGGCGGGAAGATCACGCGCCCATTGCCGATCACGCGCCCCGGGCCGGGAGGCTGAGCGATGCCGCTCATCGCCCCGTCGCTCGTCCTGGCGCTCCTCGTCGGCACCTTCTGGACCGCGTTCGCCGTCCTCGTCACCGGGGTCGCGGGCGCGCGGCTCCCGTTCGTGCTGATCCTCGCGATCCTCGGCGCGTGGGCCGGCGACGCGCTTGGCGGGCGCCTCGGGATCGACTTCCTGCGGATCGGCGACTTCCGGCTCGTGGCCGCGTCCGTCGGCGCCTGGGCCGGGATCGGACTCGTCGTGCTGGTCTCGATCCTGGGCCCCACCCGGCCGGTGGGTCCCGGAAACCCCAGGGGAGGTGGTCGATGACGCGCATGCCGCGCCGCGCCGCGGAGGATCGGCTCGCGATCTTCCTGCGCGGCCTCGTGGTCGGCGCCTTCGTCGGCGCCATTCTCGCCGGCTCGGCGGCGCTGCGGAGGACGTTCCGCCGCTGACGAGACCGGCTCCCCGGACGACCGGCCACCTGCCGATAGGCAACCTTCCCTATTGCCTCGGGGGGGGCCGGTCGTCAGCATGATTGCCAACGGCGCCGATCCGTGGGTCGTCCTCACCCGGCGCCTGCAGACGCGTCCCGGAAGGGTGACGCCCGATGACTCGCGGTGCCCGGAGTCGTGAGCGCGCGATCGCGCTCGTGGTGGCCGTCCTCCTCGCAGGGACGAGTGCGATCGGCGGACCACCGCCGATGCGGGCGTTGGAGCCCACGCCCTCGGCGCCGCCGACGGAGATCCTGGGCGCCGAAACCCCCGCCCCGGCAACGACGCCCGAGCCGCTCCCATCTTCCGAGCCCGCGCCAGTCGAGCCGCCCGCCGTCGCGACGCCAGAACCCACGCCACCGGCCGTCGAGCCGACGCCGCCGCCAGTCGAGACGCCCACGCCCACGCCCACGCCCACCGGCACGCCCGCACCCGCCGACGTCCCGGGCCTCGCTCCGCTCCCGTCGGGAGCCACCGAGCTCGTCGAGAAGCGCACCGAGTTCAGCCGGACCTACCTCGACGCCACGGGCCGGATGACCAGCGAGCTGTACACCGAGCCCGTCTTCTACAAGCCCGAGGGCTCGTCCACCCTGGTCCCGGTCGAGGTCGGCTTCCGGGCCTCGACGACCCCGGCGCCAGCGCGGTCTCGGACCGGGCCCCGGTGGCGGTGAGCGTCGCGGCACCGACCAGCGCGGACGGCTTCCTCGCCGTCACGGCCGGCGGGACGCGGGTCGCCTTCGCCCTGCCGGCCGACCGCGCGAGGGATGCCTCCCGGCGAGCCCGTCGTCGCGGGTGCCGTCGCCGACTATGCCGAGATCACTCCCGGGGTCGGCCTGCGGGTGATCGCGGGAGCGGAGGGGGCCACGAGCTTCTTCATCTGGCGCGCGGTCCCGGCGGAGCCGACCCTTCGGTACGTCGTGGAGGCCCCAGGTCTGGCCCTGGCGCTCACCAACGAGGGCACGATCGAGGCCCGCGACGCCGCGGGCACGCTCGTCGGGATCATCCCCCGCCCGTACGCCGTCGACTCCACGCCCGACGAGCTCACGGGCTCGGGACGCTTCACGGACCGGGTGAGCCTGGCCCTCGCCCCCGACGGCCGGACCGTGATGGTCGCGGTCGACGAGGGATGGCTCGCCACCGCGACCTACCCGGTCTACGTCGACCCGACCTACTACAACGCGGGCAGCCTGTCCTACGGCGACGCCCACATCGCGTCGGGCTACCCGACCCAGAACTTCGCCGACTACGTGCGCCCCGACTCCCCCTACTACCACGAGCTCTGGCTGGGGACCGATCCGTCGGGCACCTCGGGCGCCAGCCACGACTACCTGCGCTGGGACGTCGCCCCGTTCGCCGGCACGACGATCGACACGGCGTCGTTCGCCATCTACCCCTACCACCAGTACTACGACGCCCCGGCCACCACCCCGACGTGGCTGCGGCAGGTGATCGAGGCCCCGAACGGGACCTGGCGCGAGACCGACCCGACCTGGAACAACCGCTCCTCCTACAGCTACGACCTCTGGACGTCCGAGGCCTGCGTGGAGGGCAGCACCTGCACCTTCAACACCTCGACGGTCCGCACGATCGTCCAGGGCTGGGCCACGAGCCCCGCTGCCAACTTCGGCATCCGCCTCGACGAGGCCGGCTGCGGCTCGGGCAGCGACGCCTGCCCGAACACGCACTGGAAGCGGCTCATCGCCGCCGAGCACACCGGAGCCGACTCCTTCAAGCCCAAGATGACCGTCACCTGGCACGTCCCGAGCGCGACGGCGATCGCCAAGCCCGCCTTCACCGGCGACCGGACCTTCAGCTGGACCTACGCCGGCTCGCCGGGCCAGACGAAGTTCCAGGTCCAGCTCAGCTCCGACGGCGGGGCCACCTGGCCGGCCGGCCTCGACGGCGGCCAGGTCACGAGCGGCGCGGCGACCTGGACCGCGCCCGACACGATGGCCCTCGCCGACCTCACGACGTACACCTGGCACGTCCGCGTCTACGACGGCCACTCCTGGTCGGCGTACAGCGCCGCCAGCAGCTTCACCTTCGACGCCTTCCGCCGCGGCGACGAGCCCTTCTACACCCGCGTGCCCTTCGACCTGGGTGGTGGCTGGTCCCTCGACGTCGGGGTCCACTCCGGCGAGGCGCGCCTGGCGCGCAGCCTGTTCGCCATCGGCGCCATCGGCCCGCCGGCCGGCCTCGAGCTGACCTACAACTCCAGCGACGTCGCGGCCGCGGGCGCCTTCGGCACCGGCTGGAGCAGCAACCTCACGCAGCATCTCGCGATCACGGGCAGCCTCGCGATCTGGACCCGGGCCGACGGCGGCCGGGTCGCCTTCACCCTCGCGGGCGGCACCTGGACCGCGGTCCCCGGCCACACCGAGAAGCTGACCTACGCCGGGTCGCCCACGAACGAGTACACGGTCACCCAGCCGGACCAGACCCGGCTCGTCTTCGAGAGCACGGGCGCCTACCGCCTCAAGCGGATCGTCGACCGCTTCGGGAAGACCCTTGCGCTGACCTACCCGACGAACCAGATCGTCGCCACCGACGCCGTGGGCCGGCCGACGACGCTCCAGCTGGCGACGTTCAACGGCACCTTGCGCGTCGACTACGCCACCGACGCCGCGGGCCGGACCTGGGACCTCGCCTACGACGCGACGGGCCTCGACCTCACCACGATCACCGAGTCCGCACCCGGGGGCGGGGCGGCGACGCCGACCACGAGCCTCGCGTATGACACCTCCCATCGCCTCACCCAGGTCGGCCTCACGCGCGACAGCGTGGCCAACAAGGTCATCTGGAAGGTTTCTTACGACGCCGCGGGCAAGGCGATCAGCGTCGTCGACCCGATCGCCCACGCCCAGTACGCCGACGTGGCGAACACGTTCACGTACGGGTCCGGGAGCACCGTGGCCGGGCTCCTCAAGACGTACAGCCCCGCGGTCCGCAACAGCACCACCTACTCGTTCGACCCGTACGGCCGGGTCACGACGACCCTCGACCCCGGTGGCTTCACGACGACGCAGGCCTGGGATGCCGCCTGGAACCTGGCCTCGATCAGCCGGCCGATCACGACGACGACGAGCGCGACGATGACCTACCAGTACGACGGGAACGGGAATGCCACGGTCGAGACCCAGGACCTCGTCGAGGGCACGCCCCGGACCACCCTCGTCACCCGGTCCTGGTACGACGCCACCACCAACGACCTCCTCGTCCGCTCGGAGTCCGACAGCGACACCGCGACGAAGCTCGTCACGAAGTACGAGTACGGCAGCCACGGCGAGCTCACGAAGGTCATCGCCAACTGCACGAGCAGCGGGATCACCCCGCCCGCCGACGCCTCGACCTGCACCGGCGGAGGCACCCAGGATGCCTCGACGAACCTCCGGACGGACTTCCTGTACGACGCGGCGACCGGCCTGCTCACGCTCGAGTGGGACGCCCTCGGCCGGGCCACCGACGAGTACGACCCGCTCGGCAACGAGACCGCGGTCGTCCGCAACTACACCTGCAGCGGCACGACGCCGCCGGCCCGGGGCCAGAGCGGCACGGGCACCGGGACGGTCGACGCACAGACGAACGTCCGCGCGAGCTCCACCTTCGCGGGCACGATCCCGACGGCGCTCGGCCTCGCCACGACCCAGACGGACCCCGTCGGCAACGCCACGACATACGCCTACGACAACCTCGGACGGCGCACGAACCGAGATCCTGCCCGGCGACACGACGTCGATCCCGGCCCTCACCCGGACGAACGGCTACGACGAGCTCGGCAACGTGACGAGCGAGACCGAGTTCCTGGCCCGCCATCGCCCCCTACGTCCCGGCGGGGTCGCGGACGACCGCCCACTCGTGCGACCTCGTCGGCCGCGAGACAACGCTCACGCCGCCGGCGGGGCCCGCCACGACCCGCACCTTCGACGCCGCCGGGAACGAGGACGCAGACCGTCGTCGGCAACGTCACCACCACCCGCGTCTTCGACGGCCTCGGACGCGCCACCAGCGAGACGGTCGGGACGGCGCCCGACGCCGTCGTCACCACCCGCACGTACGACGCGCAGGGCCGCGAGCTGACCGCCACGACCGCAGGCTCGACGACGAAGGAGGTGTACGACCTCGCGGGCCGCCTCACGACGGTGATCGAGGACTTCGGGGGCCTCGACCTGACCGCGGCCCACGGGTACGACCCACTGGGCCGCGAAGTGAAGATCATCGACCCGGCCGGCACCGCGTCCCGCACGGGATACGACCGCCTCGGGCGCGCCTGCCTGCCGCACCGTCGAGGCCTCGACCCAGGGCGACACCGCGTGGGGCGCGCTCGCCAACGTCTGCACGAGCGCCCTGCCTGACCCCTCGACCGCCACGACCTACGACGCCGCCGGCAACGCCGTCGCCGTTCTCGGCACCGACGGGCGGATGAGCGCCGCGCTCGTCGACCCCCTCGACCGGGTGATCACGAGCATCACGAACTGCACGAACAGCGGGACGACCGTGCCTGCCATCGGCACCACGTGCGCCGGCAACGGGACCGAGAATGCGACGACGAACATCACGAGCCGGACCTGGTACGACGCCGCCGGAACGATCGTCGCGACCCGGGACCCGGCCGACACCGCCGATCGGACGATCGTCAACGTTCGTGGCCTGGTGAAGGAGACGATCGCCAACTGCACCGACGACGGGACGACGCCGCCCTCCACCGCCTCCCCGCCCGCCTGCGTGGGTGATCCGACGCCCCCGGCGGGGACGAACATCCGCTCGACGATGACCTACGACGGCACCGGCGCCACGGTCCTCACCATCGTCGCCGTCGGCACCGGCGACGCCGCGTCCACCCAGACCGCCTACGACGGGGCCGGCCGCGTCCAGGCCGTCAAGGATCCGCTGGGCACGATCACCCGCAGCCTCTACGACCCGGCGGGCGGCCAGCTCGCCACGTCCGTCGTGAACTGCACCACCTCGGGGACGACGATCCCGGCCGACTGGGTGAACTGCACCGGCGCGGGCACGAAGGACGGGCACGGGCAATTTCACCACGACGTACGGCTACGATGCCGCCGGGAACCAGGTGAGCGTCGTCGCCCCCAACGGCCGCGAGACGCGCACGAGCTATGACGCCGGGGGACGCGTCGAGACGCGGACCGACAACTACGTGGACGGCGTCCCGGGCGCGACCGACGATCTCGTGACGACCTCCTTCTACGACGACGCGGGCCGCACCGCCCGCTCTCCGGGCCCCGACGGCGAACGGGATGACGTTCGCCGTCACCCGCTACCTGTACGACGCCGACGGCCGCCTGGCGACCGAGATCCGCAACTGCACCAACACCGGCACGACGCCGCCCGCGGACCCCGCCGCCTGCACCGGGACGGGGACGCAGGACCGGGTCACCAACCTGGTCACGACGTACGGCTACGATGCCCGGGGCAACCGGTCCCGGGTCACCGCGCCCGCCCCCTCGGCCGCCGCCGACACCGTCGCGACCGTCACCACCCGCTATGCCTTCGACGCCGACAGCCGGCTCTGCCGGGTG
>CAWELX010000008.1:0-36696 GCA_963810065.1 uncultured Chloroflexia bacterium
CTCAGCGCATGGCGAAGAGCTACGTCCGGCTCACGCAGCCGCTCGTCCGCGATGGCGACCGCGCGACCGGCGTGCTCCGCCCGGCGACCTGGGACGAGGCCATGGAGCGCGCGGCCGGTGGGTTCCGGCAGGCGATCCAGCGCCACGGCCCCACCACCTACGGCTGCTTCTCCTGCTCGAAGGCGACCAACGAGGTCAACTTCGCGGCCCAGAAGCTGGCCCGGGCGGTCGTCGGCAGCAACAACATCGACAGCTGCAACAGGACCTGACACGCCCCGTCGGTCGCCGGTCTGGCGACCATCTTCGGTGCCGGAGGCGGCACCAGCTCCTACCGCGAGGTGGAGGAGACGGACCTCGTCATCCTGTGGGGTTCGAACGCGCGCGAGACCCACCCGATCTTCTTCCATCACGTCCTGCGCGCCGTCCACAACGGTGCGCGCCTGTACGCGGTGGACCCGCGCCGGACCAGCTCCGCCGCCTGGGCCGACGCCTGGCTGGGCCTCGACGTCGGCAGCGACATCGCCCTGGCCAACGCCGTCGGGCGCGAGATCATCGCGGCCGGGCTGCAGAACGACGAGTTCATCCGGCGGGCGACGACGGGATTCGACGAGTACCGGGCTCGCGTGGACTCGTACACCCTGGAGTACGCCGAGCAGCGAGACCGGCGTCCCGGCCGCGCTAGATCCGCGACCTGGCCCACGCCTACGCGACGGCTCCCCGGGCGATGATCTGCTGGACCCTGGGGATCACCGAGCACCACAACGCCGTCGACAACGTCATCTCGCTCATCTCGCTGGCGCTCCTCACCGGGCACGTCGGCCGCTGGGGTTCGCGGCCTGAACCCGCTGCGCGGCCAGAACAACGTCCAGGGCGGCGGCGACATGGGCGCGCTCCCCGACCGCCTGCCCGGCTTCCAGCACGTGGAGAACGACCCGCTGCGGGCCCGCTTCGACGCCGCCTGGGGCGTGACGGTCCCGCCGAAGAGGGGCTGGAACCTGACCGGCATGTTCCACGCCATGGAGCAGGGTGAGCTGACCGCCCTCTACGTCATCGGCGAGAACCCCGTCCAGTCGGAGGCCGACCAGGGGAAGGCGATCGCGGCCCTCTCGCGCCTCGAGCACCTCGTCGTGCAGGACATCTTCCTCACGAAGACGGCGCAGCTGGCCGACGTCGTCCTGCCCGCGGCGGCCGCCTGGGCCGAGACCGAGGGGACGGTGACGAACTCCGAGCGGCGCGTCCAGCGCGTCCGCGCGGCGCTGCGCCCGCCGGGCGAGGCCCGCGACGACCTGGCGATCATCTTCGACCTTGCGCGCCGCCTGGGCGGCCGGCCGGAGGACTGGAGCGAGCCGTCCGCGGAGGCGGTCTGGAACGAGGTCCGCCGCCTCTCCCCGGTGCACGGGGGCATGAGCTATGCCCGCCTGGAGGCGGAGGGCGGGCTCCAGTGGCCCTGCTACGACGAGCAGCACCCCGGCGAGCTGTTCCTGCATTCGCGCCTCTGGGAGGACCCCGTGCCGGGGAGCCGCGCGCCGTTCGTCCCGGTGGACCACGATCCGCCGGTGGACCGGCTCGACGACGACTTCCCGATCCGCCTGACCACCGGCCGGCGCCTGGAGTCGTACAACACCGGCGTCCAGTCGGCGGGCTACCGCTCGCCGCTGCGCCGCGGCGAGACGCTGGACCTGTCCCCGGAAGACGCGACCCGCCTGCGCGTCGCCGAGGGTGAGCGGGTCCGCGTGGTCTCGCGGCGCGGGGCGGTGGAGGTTCCCGCCCGGGTTGACGAGGGCCTCCGCCCGGGGCTCGCCTTCATGACGTTCCACTTCGGCGACGAGGTCGCCACGAACCTCCTGACGATCGACGCCACCGACCCGAAGTCCGGCACCGCCGAGTTCAAGGCGACCGCGATCCGGGTCGAGAAGCTGCGCTCGCGACAGCCCCGCTCCCATCGCACGAGGACCCCGCGCATCGGGAACCCCCCTGTGGCTTGACACCCGCCGGTGCGGCGCGCAGTCTCCCGCGACTGGGGCGGCGTCCAGCCGCCCGGAGGGAGGGAACCCATGGGCTTCTATCTGTGTCGCGCGTCCTACACCCCGAAAGGCCTCGAGGGGGTCATGAAGGAGGGGGGAACCGCGCGCAGCAAGGCCGTCGAGGCGCTCGTCGCCAGCAGCGGCGGACGGGTCATCTGCCAGTTCTGGGCGTTCGGCGACGACGACTACTACCTCATCGCTGAGCTGGCGGACAACGCCACGGCCGCGAGCCTTGCCGCAACGGTCAGCGTGACCGGCACCGTGCGGGTCACGACGACGGTGCTGCTCAGCGCCGCCGAGATCGACGAGGCTGTCAGCCGTCATCCGTCGTACCGGGCGCCGGGCGCCTGAGGCGGGGCGCCGGCGGAGGGTCGGGCGGTCGCGGTCAACCCACGGGCGCCCGATGCCACCCTCCGCGGTCCGCCGTCCCTGGCGCACGACGGGTCGCTAGACTCCCCGGATGGACCTGGTCACCCTGGCCCCGCGCGCGTCCGCCGAGGAGCGGGCCGCCGTCGATGGCGTGCTCGGCACCGCGACCACGCGCTGGGAGGGCGGCGATCGCGACGTCCCGACCGACGATCGGTTCGCGCTGCGGCGGGCACGCCGCGCGTGACCGCCGGCACTTCCTGCTCCCCGTCTTCCACGCGATCCAGGCCCGGGTCGGCTGGATCAGCCAGCCCGCCCTGGAGTACGCCTGCCGTCGCCTGACGGTCCCGCCCGCCGAGGCCTACGGCGTGGCCGCGTTCTACCAGATGTTCTCGACGATCCCCCGACCGCCGGTCGTCGCCCACGTCTGCGAGGATCTCGCCTGCCGGGCCAACGGCGCCGAGGCGGTCTGCTCCGACCTGGAGCGCCTGCTGGGTCCCGCCGGCGAGCCGGCCCTGGGCGGAGAGGCGACCTGGCTGCGGACCCCCTGCCTCGGCCGCTGCGAGCGCGGGCCGACCGCGCTCTTCACCGTCGCGGGGCTCGTGTCGGAGACCATCGCGGTTGCCCCCGTCGACGCGGCCACCGTGGTCGGGCGCCTGGAGCGGTCCATCGCCGGGCGCGAGCTCATCCCGCCGCCACTCCCGATCGAGGCCGACGAGGAACGCCTGGCCAACATCCGGCGCTCGATCCCGCAGGCGGGTGAGCCCGGGCTCCGCCTCCTCGCCCGGGTGGGCGTCACCGACCCGCGGAGCCTCGACGACTACCTGGCGACGGGCGGCTACCGCGGCCTGCGCCGGGCCATCGAGATCGGGCCGGCCGCCGTCGTCGAGGAGGTCACCGCGTCGCGGCTGCTGGGCCGCGGCGGCGCCGCCTTCCCGACCGGCCGCAAGTGGGCCGCCGTCGCGGCCCAGCCGGCGCTCCCCCACTACACCGTCTGCAACGCCGACGAGTCGGAGCCCGGCACGTTCAAGGACCGCGTGCTGATGGAGGAGGACCCGTACGCGATCGTCGAGGCGATGACGATCGAGGGATTCGCCACCGGCAGCGAGCGCGGCCTCCTGTATCTCCGCGCCGAGTACCCGCTCTCGGCCGCGCGCATGGCCCACGCGATCGCGAACGCCCGCGCCGCCGGCTACCTGGGCGACGACGTCCTGGGGGCCGGCTTCTCCTTCGACATCGAGATCGTGCGCGGCGCGGGCGCCTACATCTGCGGCGAGGAGACGGCCCTCTTCAACTCGATCGAGGGCAGGCGCGGCGAGCCGCGCAACAAGCCGCCCTTCCCGGTCGAGGTGGGCCTCTTCGGCAAGCCGACGGCGGTCAACAACATCGAGACGCTCGTCAACGTCCCGGCGATCGTCGCCGGCGGGGGGGCGGCCTTCGCGGCGATCGGCACACAGGGGAGCAGCGGCACCAAGCTCTTCTGCCTCTCGGGTGCGGTCGAGCGGCCGGGCGTCTACGAGGTCGAGTTCGGGGTCACGCTCGGCGACCTGCTGGCCCTGGCCGGGGGTGTCCGCGACGGGCGGGGCCTCAAGGCGGTCCTGCTCGGCGGGGCGGCCGGCGGGTTCGTCGGACCCGATGCGCTGGGTCTCCCGCTCACCTTCGAGGGCACCCGGGCGGCCGGGACGACCCTCGGCTCCGGGGTCGTCCTCGTGTACGACGAGACCGCCGACCTGGTCGATGCGCTCCTGCGGATCGCCGCCTTCTTCCGCGACGAATCGTGCGGGCAGTGCGTCCCGTGCCGCATCGGGACGCTGCGCCAGGAGGAGCTGCTGGCGCGC
This sequence comes from uncultured Chloroflexia bacterium, assembly GCA_963810065.1. GTDB lineage: Bacteria > Chloroflexota > Limnocylindria > Limnocylindrales > CSP1-4 > CTSoil-043. The sequence continues at coordinate 4,229 of CAWELX010000008.1, forward strand.
CTGGCGGCCGGGCGGCCCCGTGGGACGCCTGGCGATGAGCTGGCGCTCCTCGCGGACCTGGGCCGGGGAATGCGCGACGCGAGCATCTGCGGTCTGGGCCAGGCCGCATCGGCGGCCATCGAGTCGGCGCTGCGGGCCGGCCTGGTCGACTTCGCGGCGGCAGGCGGCCTGCGGGAGGCGACGCCACGCTGCCCGGCCGATGCTGGCGACGCCGGCCCGGGCGCTGTGGCCGCTGCGGACACGGGGGGTCCGGCATGAGCGCCGAGGTCGAGCGGATCTTCTACGAGCCGCCGGCGCGGCCGTCCCGGATCCCGGAGCCGCCGGCGGCGGCGGCACCGCCCGCCGTGGAGATCAGCCTCGACGGGAGGAACGTCGCCGTTCCGGCGGGATCGACGATCCTCGAGGCCTGCCGCGCCGAGGGGATCGACGTCCCGACCCTGTGCTACCTCGAGAGCCTCACCCCGGTGAACGTCTGCCGCGTCTGCGTCGTCGAGGTCGCCGGGAGCCGGGTGCTGGTCCCGGCCTGCTCACGCCGGGTGGAGGCCGGGATGGAGGTGCAGACCGGCTCGGAGCGTGTCCGCCACAGCCGGAAGATGGTGCTGGAGCTGCTTGGCTCGGCGGTCGACCTGTCGCTCGCGCCGGGCGTCGCCGAGATGATGGCCGAGTACGGCGCGGACCCCGCCAGGTTCGGCCCGCCCGCACCGCCTGCCGAGGCAGGCAGCCGGGAAGCCCGCCAGCCCGGGCAGCATCACCCGCCGACCGGCGACACCGCGGAGACCGTCGCGCCTGCCGGCCAAGGTCGACAACGACCTCTACGTGCGCGACTACTCCCGCTGCATCCTGTGCTACAAGTGCGTCGAGGCCTGCGGCACCGACGCCCAGAACACGTTTGCGATCGCGGTGGCCGGGCGGGGCTTCGATGCCCGGATCTCGACCGAGTACGACGCCCCGCTCACCTCGTCAGCCTGCGTCTACTGCGGGAACTGCATCGGGGTCTGCCCCACCGGCGCCCTGATGTTCCGCTCGGAGCACGAGATGCGGGCCGCAGGCACCTGGGACGAGGCGGCCCAGGCCCGGACCGACACGATCTGCCCCTACTGCGGCGTCGGCTGCACGCTGACCCTCCACGTGCAGGACAACGACGTCGTGAAGGTCACCTCGCCGATGGACTCGTCGGTCACCGAGGGACACCTCTGCATCAAGGGCCGCTTCGGGTTCCAGTTCGTCCAGGAGCGCCCGAAGGGGTAGGCCCCGGCCCGGCCCGGCCCGTGGGCCTGAGCGCACCTCGGGACCGGTGGCATCCACCGGCGCGTGGCCCACGGCAGGCCGCCGAACCGACCGCAGGCCGCGGTGATCTCTGCCACGCGAGCGCCTGGCGCACCTTGCGCACGAGGCGGCGGGACGTGTCATGCGAGATGTGCACCCGGACGACCCGGTAGCTCGATGCGCCGGCCCGACTGCGACGCGGGCGAGCACGATCGGCCGCGCACCGGTGAGACCGGCTGCAGCAGACCCGACGCAGTGTGCCCGGCACGCGCACCTGCCAGGCTCCCGAGCTGCGCGCCCCCGACCTGGCCAGGCTGCCGACCGGCCTTGGCCCGACCGCCCGCCGCCCGACCCGCCCGGCCGCCACCCGCCCTTGGGCCGACCGGCCTGCCCCGGACTCGAAGCGCCCGGCCTGCCCCGGACTCGAAGCGCCCGGCCTGCCCCGGACTGAAGCGCCCGGCCTGCCCCGGACCCGACCGCCTCCCCACCGAAACCCGTCTCAGTCCAGGGCGATCCGCTCCTCGCCGGCATAGACGTTGAAGCCGCCGCCGCGGACGAACCCGACGAGTGTCATGCCCACGCGTTCCGCCGCCTCCACGGCGAGGTCGGTCGGCGCCGATATCGCCGCCAGGACGGCGATCCCGGCGACCGATGCCTTCTGCACGATCTCGAAGCTGACCCGACCCGACACGGCGAGGACCCGGCCATGGAGCGGCAGGAGCCCGGCGAGCGCGGCCGCGCCGATGAGCTTGTCGAGGGCGTTGTGACGGCCGACGTCCTCGCGGACGGCCAGGAGCGAGCCCGCCGGGTCGAACAGCCCGGAGGCGTGCAGCCCGCCGGTCTGCTCGAACACCGCCTGGCCGGCGCGGAGGCGATCCGGAAGCGCCGTGATGACGGATGCCGGCACGCGGGGCCCGGCCGGCAGCGGAGCGCAGCGGATCGCCACGTCGTCCAGCGAGGCCTTGCCGCAGATCCCGCAGGAGGCGGACGCCACGAATGCGCGGGCGGGCACCTTCGCGGCGTCGAAGAGGCGCCCGACCCGGACCACGATCTCGTTCTCGGGGGTTGCCACGTCCGCGGGATCGCCGACCTCGACGGTCAGGCCGTCGAGGTCCCCCGGGAGGAGCAGCCCTTCGCTCACGAGGAAGCCGACCGCCAGCTCCGCGTCGCAGCCCGGCGTCCGCATCGTCACGGCGACGTCGATCGGCGCCTGGCCTGGCCCGGCGATGCGGATGGCCATGGGCTCCTCGCCCGCGAGCCGATCCGGTCGTCGCTCCGCCACGCCGCCGCGCACGGCGAGCACCGCGCGCGCGGATGTCGCGTGATCGTCGGGCGGGAGCGGCAGCGGGCGCGAGCTGGCCATGATGGTGCGGCGCAGTCTAGCGCCGCCGGGCACCCAGCTTGCGGCTGGGGAGTCTGCGGGCGCAAAGGGTGCGCCGGGACGACGTCAGTCGGGATCGACCTCGGCGGGCCGGTGCGTCAGGCGCGCCGAAGGGCGAAGCAGTCGCTGCAGTAGACCGGCTTGCCGCTTGTCGGCCGGAAGGGGACCTGGGCATCCTTGCCGCATGACGAGCACGTCGCCGTGAACATCTCGCGCGGGCCGCGGCTGCCGCCGCCGTAGCCGCCGCTGTCGCCGTAGCCACCGCCGTCGCCGTAGCCACCACCGTAGCCGGACCCGCCGGAGTCGCCCCGCGCGGCCTTGCGGCTTGCGCGGCACGGACCGCAGCGGCGCGGCTCGCTGAACTGCCTGGTGGCGTAGAACTCCTGCTCCCGCGCGCTGAAGACGAACTCCTGGCCGCAGTCGGCGCAGGTGAGGACCTTGTCCGCGTACAAGAACGACCGCTCCTTGCTCTCGCCGGCTTCCGCGACCCTTGACCGTCGATCCTCGCGGGAGCCCGTGAGTTGGGGAGCGATCGTGTGCTGCCGAGCGTATGTGCCCCCGCACGCGGGGGGCTATGCCCGGTCACAGTAGCCGATCGATTTCGGGCATGTGAAGTGGGATTCCGGGCGGACGCGGTGGCCACCGACGCGGCAACCTCGCCGGCGGCCGACGCGGCAGTCTCGCCGGCGGCCGAGCGGCCGGCGACGGATGATCGGGTGCGTCAGGCGGGGGCCGCGACCCACGCCGCGGCGGCCACGATCACGGTGGTCTGGACGGCGACGTGGTACACCGCGGATGCCCAGATCGACCCCGTCCGCCAGTTGAGCCACCCGAAGACGAGGCCGCCGCCGAGCGTGGAGAGCGCTTCGACGTCCGGCTTCCCGATGTGGATCATCACGAAGGGGACCAGGGCCACCACCACACCGAAGGGGCCGATCGCACGCAGCAACGCGAACAGGACGAAGCCGCGGAGGAGGAACTCCGTCGGGATGAGGTCCAGCATGTTGGTCAACGTGACCCCGGGCAGGGTGCTCATCGACGGCGCGTACCAGTCCCGGATCGCCGGGACGCCGGCGATGACCGCGATCGCCGGGACGGTGACCACGATGGCAGCCCCTCCCAGGACGATGGCGCGCCGGGCGTCGCCACGCCCCAGGCCGTAGCGCCGCGGATCCTCGCGGAGGGCCAGGAGCACCGCGAGTGGCACGAGCCCGAAGAGGACCACCCGCTCGAGCGCCTGGTTGCGCAGGCTCCGGGGATCGATGGGCCCGAAGCGCGGCAGGACGTCGTAGTTGCGGTCCAGCATGAGCAGGACGACCGCGAGGAGCAGGAAGCCGGTGGCCAGCGCCGGCACCCGGAGGCCCAGGAGGTTCAGCTCGAGGCGATCGCGAGGCGTGGCGGGGTAGGACGGCGCATCACCCAGGAACAGGTCTCGGAGTCGCTGGCGCGCAGTCACGACGGGAACGCTACCAGCCCCGTGGGAGGGGCCGTTCGGCATGCATCGGCAGGTGCACCGGCGGATGCCGTTCCGGCGCGGCCGCGCCACACTGGACCTGCCTCGGAGGTGGCTGCATGGCGGACGATCAGGAGGGCCTGGGGCGCCCACCCCGCCTCGGGATGTCGCTCGACGATGCGGCCCGGCACATCGAGCACCTCGGGTTCCTCGACGTCAACGGCACGGTGCCCGAAGCACCCGACGGTGCGAACCTGTCGTCGCCCTGCGCGAGCGCCCGACGCTGGTCCACTTCGACCCGGAGCGCGTGGAGCATTGGGTCGCCGAAGGAGGGCGGGGCCGGCCGGCGGAGATCACGCGCACGACAGCGCTGCCGCAGGAGCGTCCCTTCTCGTGGGGCACGATCCGGGTCGTCGACCGCCTCGAGGTGTTCAATTCGTTCCTGACGTTCGGCGGCACCCTGCGCGCCGCGGCCCCGGACCCGGCGACGACGCTCGTCGTCTTCTCCTCGCACGCCCCGATCCTCCGCTCGACGGGCCACAGCCAGGGCGTGGATCTCTCGACCGGCGAGGTCGGCGCCTTCTTCGCCCGGATGATGATCCCCATCGACTTCACGCCGGGCGCCGAGGCCCGGATCGCGGCCGTGCCGCCGATGACGCTCTACGCCGCCTTCCACGCCTCGATGGAGGCTCGCTACGCGGCGTCCGAGGAGCTGCGCGAATCGCACCCTGGGTTCGCGAGGTGGTGCCACCGTGAACGGCACCGCCTGGAGACGACGTTCGGGGCCGACTGGACGGCCGGCCAGGCGCTGGCGATCGAGCTGGCCCTCGCGACGTCCTGACGCGTTCCCTACAGCAGCCCGCGGCGCCGGAAGGCCACCAGCGTCGCGACGAGGACCGCGAACATGATCGCCGCGAGGATCTCGAACCCGAACTGGGCATCCCCGAACGGCACGCGCACGTTCATCCCCCACATGCTCGCCACGAAGGTGAGCGGCAGGATCAGCACCGAGAAGATCGTCAGGACGCGCAGGACGTCGTTGCCGCGGTGGCCGATGACCGACTCGTTCGTGGACTCGAGCGACTCGACCTGTTCCTTGTAGTTCTCCAGGACGTCCCAGATCCGCTCCGAGGCGTCGGTGATGTCGTCGAAGTAGAGGTCAAGGTCGGGGGCGCGATAGCGACTCACCGCCCTCTCCAGGTCGCGGTACACCACGCGCTGCGGGCGGACGATTCGCCGGAAGTTGATGATCTCCGACTTCACCGCCGAGATGTCGCGGACGATCTCGCGGGAGCGGCCCTCGAACAGCTCGTCCTCGATGTCCTCGAGCTTCCCGCCCATCTGGCGCAGCATCGGGAACCCGCTGTCGACCGCCTCGTCGACGATCCGGTAAAGGAGATAGCCGGAGCCGTAGGCGAAGAGCTCCCGGCGCGCATCCTCGTGCTCATCCACCCGATCGAAGAGGCGCGTGAGCTGGACGAACCGCTCGTTCGGGAGGGTGATGACGTAGTCGGGGCCGACGAAGAGGTCGAGCTCGACCGCCTTGAGCCGCCCGGTCGCCTTGTCGTAGCTCGGGAAGTACAGGACGATGAAGAGGTAGTCGTCGTAGACGTCGACCTTGGGGCGCTGGTTGCGCGAGACGAGGTCCTCGAAGGCCAGCGGATGGAAGTCGAAGTGCTCGGTGAGCCACTCCCGCTCGGCCAGGCGCGGTCGCTCGATGTGGATCCAGCGCAGGCCGTTGTCCTCGACGGTCGCGACCGCCGGGGTCGGGGCCGCGGCGGGGGCTCGCGGCGGGGGACGCGCCCCGACCGGAACGGGGCAGCCGGGGACGGATCCCCCCGAGCCTTCCGCCCCGGCGCTCCGTTCGCGCCTCGCCGTCGTCCACCATCCTGCACCGCGCTCGCTGGGCCGGCCCAGGCCCGTGCCGCCAGTCTACCCGTGCTGCGCACCGGCAGGGCCGCGCCCCGCGAGCGCCGCGTACGGGCAGCGGCGGCGGGTACAGGAAGCGGAGGGTCCGCCTGTTCCCGGTGACGCCCCACGGCCCATGGGACGGGTGCGGGCTTCCGTTCCCGCGGGCGTCATCGCGGCAGGGGGAGCTCCTCGAGCGGGACGTCCCAGTGGGCCTCCAGGAGCTCGAAGCGGCGCTGCTCCTCCGCGCGGAGCGTCTCCTGGTCCGGGTACAGGCGCGCCGCGATCTCCCGCTCCGAGTGGGCCTCCATCGCGGCCCAGTCGCGATAGATGATCGTGACCATGAGGTCCCAGTCGGCGCGGCCATCGCCGTGGAAGCGCGGAGCGTGCATCCGCACGTCGAGGAAACGCCCCTCGGACAGCTGCTCGCGGAGAATCGGCCAGTGATTGCGCAGGAAGAGCTCGATGAACTCGCCGTGCGTGCCCCAGCGGGTCCGGTAGTAGTAGTCGACCTGGACGGGGCCTCTGGACATCTCGGGTACCTCCTGCTGCGGCATCGGCGGGCACCCAGCTCGCCGGGCAAGGGCGCCATCGGCTGCATCATGCTCCGGCGTATCCTGCCCCCGACGTCGATCGTCCGCAGGGAGGCCGCCGCATGCACGTCACGCTGGTCCACGTCCGCGTCCTGCCGGGTCGCGTCGACGATTTCGTGAGGGCGACGCGCGAGAACCACCTGGGATCGATCCGCGAGCCCGGCAACGTCCGGTTCGACGTCCTGCAGGCGCCCGACGACCCGACCCGCTTCATCCTGTACGAGGCGTATGCGGACGCCCATGCCGCGGGCGCCCACAAGGAGACCGCGCACTATCTCGCCTGGCGCGCGGCGGTGGCGCCGCTGATGGCGGAGCCCCGTCGCGGGGAACCCTACGTGGGCCTTCTCCCGGGGGCCGGTTGAGCGGGCGCGGGGTGATCGCGACCCGCGGCGTCGGCAGCGACCCCTCGCAGGCCGCGTCGTTCGCGATCGGACGGCTCCCGCGAATCGTCGTCGGGCCCGGGCGCGTCGCCGACGTTCCGGAGATCGTCGCGGGCATGGGCCGCCGCGTCCTGCTGGTGACGGGCTCCCGGTCCTTCACGGACGGCCCGACGTGGGGACCCCTCACGCGCGACCTGGAGCGGGCCGGCGTCGCCTGGGATCATGTTGCGGTCACCGGCGAGCCATCCCCGGAGATCGTCGATGGGGCGGTTAGCGCCCGGCAGGACGCGCTGCCCGACGTCGTCGTCGGGATCGGCGGCGGCAGCGCCCTCGACGCTGCGAAGGCGATCGCCGGACTCCTGCGCAGCGGCACGACGGCCCTGGACCACCTCGAGGGCATCGGCCGGGGTGTCCCCTATCCCGGGCCGTCCACGCCGTTCGTGGCGGTCCCGACGACAGCCGGGACCGGCAGCGAGGTGGCCAGGAACGCCGTCCTGTCCGGGCGCCTTCCGGATGCCGGCCCGGCGACCCCGCCGTTCAAGAAGTCGTTTCGCGACGAGCGGCTCGTCGCCCAGGTGGCGATCCTCGACCCGGACCTCCTGGCGTCCTGCCCGCCGGCGGTCATCGCGGGAGACGGGATGGACGCCGTCACGCAGCTCCTGGAAGCGTTCACCTCGACCGGCGCCTCGCCCTTCACGGATGCGGTCGCCCGGGCCGGGCTCCAAGCCGCGGCCGGCGCCCTGCCCCGCTGGCACGCAGCGGCGGCCGGGGGAGCCCCCCGTGAGGACAGCGCTGCCGATCGTGCAGCCATGTCGTGGGCCGCCTGCTGCTCCGGGATCGCCCTCGCGAATGCCGGCCTCGGCGCCGTCCACGGGATCGTCGCGGCGCTTGGTGCGCACTATCCTGTGCCCCACGGCACCGGCTGCGGGATCCTGGTCGCAACGACGACGCGGGCCAACCTGGCCGCCCTGGCAGAGCGAGCGCCCGGGGACCCGTCACTCGCGCGCTACGCGGACGCCGGGCGCACGTTCGCCGGCAACCCCGCCCTTCCCGACGAAGACGCCCGCCAGACCCTCGTTGCCACGCTCGAGGCGTGGACGGCGGACCTCGGGCTCCCGCGGCTCAGCGCGTTCGGGGCTGTTCCGGGCGATCTTCCGGCGCTGGTCGTCGAGAGCCGGGGCAGCAGCATGCGAACCAACCCGATCGTGCTCACCGACGCCGAGATCGCCGGCATCCTCGCTGCCTGTCTCTGATCGGCGCCGCCAGCGCGGATCGCAGCGGGTCGCGGCCGGCAGGTCCCGGCCGGACAGGTCCCGCGCCCCGGCGGACATATGTCGCCGCCGGTCATCCAGCCGCCGGCACGCGGCTATGCTGACGCCGGGGTGCAGGAGGCGACGTGGCGACTGGTCCCGCGCCTAGTGAAGCTGACCGGGCCCGGATGCGCTGGGCCCTGGCCGGCCTGTCACCGCGGCCGGGGCCGCTCGACGCGCTGGTCCGGGCCGTCGTCCGGCTTGGCTTCGCCCTCGTGGGCTGGCGTGTCCGCACAGCGGGCCTCGCGCTCCTGCCCCGTGACGACGACGGCCGGGTCGTCCCGTGCGTCCTGGCGGTTGCCCCGCACCGGGGCTGGATCGACCCGTTCGTGCTGCTGCTCGCGTGGCGGCCGCGGATGCTCCGCCGTCTCGCCTGGTTCGGGGACGAGCGGACGATGGTCGCGGCTCGTGGTGGCGGCGCCGCTCCTTCCCCGTCTCGGGATGATCCCGACGATCTCCCGCCCCGGCATCGCCGGGCTCGGTCCGCGACCACCTCGCCGACGCGCGGAGCCGGTCACTGGCGGCGGGGCGGCTGCCTGGTCGATCTTCCCGCGAGAAGGGGTCGCCGAGCGCACGCGGGAGAACACGGACGATCGCTGCCGGGGCCGCCTGGCGGGCCGTCCGCAGGCGGCGTCCCGCTGGTCCCGGTGGCGATCGGCGGGTACCTGGACAGCCGGCATCGGGACGGCGCTTCGGGCTGCGGTCCCTGGTGCCGCTGGCGGCTCCGGCCATGCCGGCGGACACGGCAGCCCGGCATGCGGGCGGCACATGCGGCCACGGACGATGCTGGGCGAGCCGCGCTCGCGCCGGCGGTCGCCGACCTGGAGCGATGGAGCGCCCGGACCAACGGCGCGCGGCCGCTGCCCGGGCTGCGTCGGCTCTTCCGCTGACGGCGATCGCACCGGGGCGCGCCGGGCGCTCCCGCTGGCCGGAGGCTGGTCGGGATGGTGGCCGGGCCGTATCCTTGGCGCCCAAGGGAGCAGCAACGGTGAGGAGCCACCCATGACGGACGACGTCACGCGATCGCAGCCGGAGCCGGCTGCGGAAGAGCCGGAGGACGCGCGGCCTGCGCCGACCACGCCGACGCCGACGCCGGCCGACGGCTCGCCCCGCGGAGTCCGAGGTCACGCAGGTGGTGCAGGCCCCGGCGCCCGCAGCGGCCGGGCTGGCGGCCCCGGCGGCCCCGGTCGCGGCGGCTTCCCCCGCCGCCCCGGCGGCCCCGGCCGCAGCGCGCGGCGGCGTGATGGGCCGCGTCCGCAGCATCACGGTGGGCCTCGTCTTCTTCCTGACCTGTCTCAGCCTGGTCCTGGCGACGACGACGTGGTGGCTCCACGACACGGTGCTGGGAACCGACAACTTCGTCGCGCTCACCGCGCCCCTGGCCCGCAACCCCGCGGTCCAGGACGCGCTGGTCCAGGTCACCACGACGCAGATCGACGAGGCGCTGAACCTCGGGCCGATCCCGAGCTACGTCGTCACGGGCATCGCGCGCGAGGTGTACGCCAGCGACGCGTTCGCCAGCGTCTGGGAACGGGCGATGCGCGGTGTCCACAACCGGCTGGTCGCCGTCCTGCGTGGCGAAGCCACGTTCGTCCAGACGTCGGACGGCAAGATCGTGGTCAACCTCTTCCCGTTGCTCGACGCCGTCTTCACCAAGATCAACTCCATGGACATCGTCATCGCCGGGAACTCGATCAAGGCACCCACGCTCACGAACCCTGACGATCCCGATGCCAGCCGCGCGGAGCTGTCGGCGGCGCTCGGCCGGGAGCTCAAGCCGACCTTCGGGCTCGTCGCGGTCGCCGGATCGGCGAAGCTCGAGACCGCCCAGCGCTACGTGACCCTGTTCGACGCCCTGGTCGTCGTGCTCTTCGTCGTCACGGCGCTGCTGGCGCTCCTGACGATCGTTCTCGCACGGCGCAGGCTCGGGATGCTGGCGCTCCTGGGCCTCGGGGGCCTGGTCGCCCTGCTCGTCGCGCGCCTCGTCATCGCCTCCGCGGCCGACGGGCTGGCAACCGCGGTCGTGGACGCCGGACCGGGGGCCATCATCGGCGGCCAGGTCGTCACGCTGATCGCCGACTCCTACCGGGAGTTCGCCCGGGTGATCCTGCTGATCTCGCTGGCCGCCGCGGTCGTCGCCACGGCCATCTCCTGGCTGCTGGTTCGGCGGGCCGCCGAGACGGGTGCCGGCGGTCGGACGGACGCGGTCGGCGGCTGGTTCCTGGCGCTTGCCGGTCTCAGCGTTGCCCTGCTGGCCCTGCTCCTGGTGGGGCTCACCGCTGCAACGTTTGCGATCGTGCTGGTGGCCTACGTGGTCTGGCTCGTCGTCGTGATCCGTTCACGGCGCCGGGCCGGCGGGGAGGCGCAGCCCGCGGCCGGACCGGCATAGCCGACGGGCGGCATCGCCGGCCGGCGAACGGTCCGCCTGGCGTCGGGGTGGCCGCCCGGGATGCCCGCGCCCCGCGCGGGACGCCGGTTCAGGCCTCCAGCGTCGGCCGCGTCATCTCCGCGGGCTGCACCCAGGCGTCGAACTCGGCGGCCGACAGGAAGCCCGAGGCGACGGCCGCTGCCTTGAGCGTGGTCCCCTCGTGGTGGGCCGTCTTGGCGATCTTCGCCGCCTTGTCGTAGCCGATGTGCGGCGCCAGGGCGGTCACGAGCATCAGGGAGCTCGCCACGTGGTCGGCGATGCGCCCCTCATCGGCCTCCAGGCCCTCGATGCAGTGCTCGCGGAAGGAGCGGCAGCCGTCGGTCAGGAGCTCGATCCCGTGCAGCAGGTCGTGGGCGATGATCGGCTTGAAGACGTTCAGCTCGAAGTTGCCCTGGCTGCCGGCGATCCCGACTGCGACGTCATAGGCCATCACCTGGACGGCGACCATCGTGAGCATCTCGCTCTGGGTCGGGTTCACCTTGCCGGGCATGATCGAGGACCCCGGCTCGTTCTCGGGGAGGCGCAGCTCGCCCAGGCCGGCCCGCGGCCCCGAGCCCAGCCAGCGGATGTCGTTGGCGATCTTCATGAGGCTCGTTGCGAGGGTCCTGGCGGCGCCCGAGGCGAAGACGGTCGCCTCCTGGCCGGCGAGCCCGGCGAACTTGTTGGGAGCGGTGACGAAGGCGAGGCCGGTCAGCTCGGCGATGCGCGCGGCGGAGCGCTCGGCGAAGGCCGGGTGGGCGTTGAGCCCGGTCCCGACGGCGGTGCCGCCGAGGGCGATCTCGTGGAGCCCCGGGAGCACGGCCCGCAGGCGCGCCAGGTCGCCGTCGAGCATCGCCACGTAGCCCGAGAACTCCTGGCCCAGGGTCAGCGGGACCGCGTCCTGGAGGTGCGTGCGCCCGATCTTGACGATCCCCATCCAGGCCTGCGCCTTGACGTCGAGGGCATCGCGGAGTGCCGTCACCGACGGGATCAGGCGCTCCTCGATCTCCGCCGCCACGGCCATGTGGAGCGCGGTCGGGAACGTGTCGTTCGACGACTGGCTCATGTTCACGTGGTCGTTCGGGTGGACCGGCGTCTTGCCGCCCCGGCTCCCCGTCGCCAGCTCGTTGGCCCGCCCGGCGATCACCTCGTTGACGTTCATGTTCGACTGCGTGCCGGAGCCCGTCTGCCAGACGCGGAGTGGGAACTCGGCCGCCAGCGTCCCATCGATCACCTCGCCGGCCGCCCGCACGATGAGGTCGCGCCTGTCGGCCGGCAGGAGCCCCAGGTCCGCGTTGACCTCGGCGGCGGCGCGCTTGAGGACCCCGAAGGCGCGGATGATCGGCACCGGCATGGTGTCGCGGCTGATCGCGAAGTGGTGCAGCGAGCGCTGCGTCTGGGCGCCCCAGTAGTGGTCGGCCGGGACCTCGATCGGCCCCATCGAGTCGGTCTCGGTGCGGGTCGCGGCGTCGGCGGCGTGCGGGTCGGCGGTCATGACGGTCCTCACTTCGGCGGGCTCGGACCAGCCTACGCCTGCGGGCACGCCACGGCAGGGTGGAGCGGCCCGAAGACGCGGGCCGAGCGGGTCAGGCGCCGGCGTGCGCGGTGTCCGCCAGCCGCGCCAGCTCGTCGTCACCCAGCACGAGGTCCGCCGCGGCGGCGTTCTCCTCCAGCTGGGCGATGGTGCGCGCCCCGGGGATGGCGATCGTGTTCGGGTGGTGAATCACCCACGCCAGGGCCACCTGGGCGCGGGTCGCCCCGTGGGCGGCCGCGATCTCGTCCAGCTCTCGGGTCAGAGGCGCCACCCGCGCACGGCCGCGTGACCGGAAGAGCGGGTTCGCGGCCCGCATCCCGCGCGGACGCTCGCTCGCACCCACGGCATCCGGCCGACGGGCCAGGAGCCCCTGGCCCAGTGGCGAGTAGGCGACGACGATGCGCCCCATGGCCGCGGCGTGCGGAACGAGGTCCTGCGCGGGCGCCGGGTTCGCGAGGCTGAAGCGCACCTGGTTGGCGACGACCGGGGAGCGGAGGGCCCGCTCCGCATCCATCCATCGCTCCAGCGAGTAGTTGCTCACGCCCACGCGCCGCACGACATCGGCATCGACGAGCGGCCGCAGCGCCTGCATCGTCCGCCGGACCGAGACGAACGGGTTCGGCCAGTGAGCGTAGTAGAGATCGAGGGCGTCGACGCCCAGGCGGCGCCGGCTGCCGGCGGCCTGGCGCGCCAGGATCGGCTCAGCCGGCGCGATCGGCAGGAACTTGGTGGCGACGACGAGGTCCGCCCGGGCCTCCGGCGCGACCGTGGCGAGGGCGCCGGCGATGATCCGCTCGGACCGGCCGGGCCCGTAGGCCTCGGCCGAGTCGAGCATCGTGATCCCGAGCTCCAGGGCCCGCCGGACGAGGGCGGGGGCGGTCTCGGCCGCGTAGGCCTCGCCGTAGCCCCACTCGCGAGACCCGAACTGCCAGGCCCCCAGCCCGATCACCGACGTCCTGAGGCCGTCGACCTCGACGTACCGCATGCGCTCCTCGTTCCTCCGTCCTACGGAGCCAGCGTACCGAAGAACACCTGCCACGCGAGGATCGTCTTCGCCACCAGGCTGAACAGCATGTAGGCTCGCTCGCCGTACAGGTAGTCGCTCCAGCGCCCGGTCTTCCGGTACTGCAGGATCATGTTGATCGCGAAGACGTTGAAGCTGATGAACAGGGAGACGAAGATCGCGATGACGAAGGCCGGGATCGGCGCGGCATTCGGCTCCGTGGCCGCCGTGCCGAGCGCGATGGCGATGACGACCCAGGGAACGACGCCGGCGATGCAGCCGAAGATGTAGTGCAGCCACTGCGGCCGCTCACGGCCCTCGTTGGCGGCTTCCATGCTCCAGCCGAAGAGGTTCATCGCGGCGTTGATCCCGAAGATCGCGACCAGGGTGCCGATCTCCTGGATCCCGCTCAGCGTGGCGATGACGACGATCATGACGCTGGAGCTGAGGGCGTACTCCACCCAGCGGGCAGGGTTCTGGCCGCGCGCCAGCATCCGCTCGTACCAGCCGCGCGCCGGGAAGGCGACGGCGAAGTGGGCGATCGCGCTCAGGAGGAAGAAGATGGCCACCGCCGGCCCGATCGGCAGCTCGAAGAGGGTCCGCTGGGCGGGCACCAGGGTCCGGGAGACGGTGTCGAACGTGAGGTAGCTGCTCACGATCGGAGCTGTCGCCATCGGCGTCTTCGCCAGCGAGAGCAGCAGGATGATCGCGAACTGGGCGAAGTGAATGAGCGCCAGCGAGGCGTTCCAGCGGAACAGCCCGCGGGCGCGATCCCCGGCGATCGGGGTGGGCGTGCTCAGGGCGGGGGCGGCGGCGGTCATGGGGCTCGGGTCCTCGGCTCGGGGTTCTGGGGCGGCGCACGTGGACGCCGCACCCGTCCCTTCGGACGGCGCGGCGGCGCGGATGCCTCGGACCGCATGGCGGCGGACCGTCCGGCCCGCGACGTCCGGCACCGCAGCTCCGACGTCAGGATCTCCGCCGCCGTCAGGTCGCCGGCGCGATCAGGTCGCGGGCGCGACGTTCTGGTTTGCGCGGAAGAGGTTGTCAGGGTCGTACTGCCGCTTCACCTGGGCGAGCCTGTGGTACGTCAGGCCGGGGTATGCCTCGCGGACCCGGCCGGCGCCCTCGTCGTCGAGAAAGTTGGCGTAGCCGCCGGTAGCCGCGGGTCGAAGGGCGTCGAGCAAGCCCTGCGCCCACGCCTCGTGCAGCGGCGCCTGGGCCGGATCGTGGAACGGCACCATCAACGTCACCATGACGGGCAGGTCCCGGTATGCGAATGCTGTCGCCTCGGCCGGGACGCGTGCCAGCGCGCCACCCAGCACGCGCAGCTGGACCAGCGCCATCGGTGAGCTGCGTCGGGCCATGAAGTCGAGCAACACGTCGATGGCGGCGTCGTCGAGCGCCGGCAGGAAGAACGAGCGGACGACGCTCGCCATCCGGCCGGCCGGTCCGCCCATCGTGAAGATCGCCGGGTACGGCATCGGGGCCAGCGCCTCGCCGAGCGGCGACGCCACCGCGCGGTACGGGGCCACCGCCGCCCGGCCGGCCTCGATGTCGCCCGCGTGGACGAGCATGACGATGAGCGCCAGCGTGCCGTGGTGCTCGGCCGGCACGAAGGGAAGCGGCGGGGCCGCCATCAGCATCGCGATCGTCGTCAGCTCGTCGGGGGCGCTGGCCGCGATGGGCACGTGGCTCCGCAGCACGTCCTTCGTCCCCGGCATCACGAGCGCGCCGCCGAGGACCGTTCCGATCGGATGCAGGCGATAGGTGAAGCGCGTCGCGACGCCGAAGTTGCCGCCGCCGCCGCGGACGGCCCAGAAGAGGTCCGGGTGGTCGTCGGCGCTGGCCCGGACCAGCGCCCCGTCGGCAGTCACGAGGTCGACCGCGAGGAGGTCGTCGATCGTCAGGCCGTGCTTGCGGGCGAGCCAACCGACCCCTCCGCCCAGCGTCAGGCCCCCGAGCCCCACCGACGGCGTGTCGCCCAGGGGCGTCGTCATCCCGTGGGCGAACGTGGCCGCCACGTACTCGCCGGCGAGGACCCCGCCCTCGGCCGTCGCCACCCCGCGATCCGGGTCGACCGTGATCGCCTTCATGGCCGACAGGTCGACCACCAGCGCACCATCGGCGGCGCCGACGCCGAGACCGGCCGGGCTGTGGCCCCCGCCGCGCACCGCCAGCGGCAGGCCGGCGTCGCGGGCGCACGCCACCGCGCGGGCGACCTCGGCGCTGTCGACGGGACGCACGATCGCCGCCGGCCGGCGGTCGATGCGCGCGTTGGCGACGCAGCGTGCTTCGTCGTACGCCGCGTCGCTCGGCAGGATCACGTGGCCGCTCATCCCGGCGGCCAGCGACGTGAGCGCCGCTCCGATGGTCATCGCGCATCCCCCGCTGCAGGTGCGGGCGCGTCCGCCGCGGGTGCGGGCGCGTCCATCGCGGGTGCGGGCGCGTCCGTTTCGAGCGCCCGGCCCAGGTACGTCGCGTAGTCGGGCTGCGACCGCTCGTAGCCACTCTCCATGAGCGGCGACGAGACCATGAAGTCGGCCGAGGCCCGGTTGCAGGCGATCGGGATGTTCCAGACCACCGCGAGGCGGAGGAGCGCCTTCACGTCCGGGTCGTGCGGCTGCGGCTCCAGCGGATCCCAGAAGAAGACGAGGAAGTCGATATTCCCCTCCGCGATGAGCGCGCCCAGCTGCTGGTCGCCGCCGAGCGGGCCGCTCTGGAGCTTCACGACCGGTCGGTCCAGCTCGCGCTCAAGAAGCGAACCGGTGGAGCCCGTGGCCCACAGCTCGTGGCGACCCAGGAAGCGAAGGTTGAAGCGCGCCCACTCGACGAGGTCGCGCTTCTTGTTGTCGTGCGCGACCAGGCCGATCCGGAGCGGTCGCGACTCCTCGGGGGTCATCGGGTCACCTCTACAAGACGGTCGATGGGCAGTTCGTTGGGCGGGTCATGGGCGAACGGACCGGAGAGCGTCCGCGGAACGCCAGCGTACCCCGCCGACCCGCGGCCGGCCGAGGGTCCTTCTCGGCAGGTTCAGGCCAAACAGGGTACACTTGGCCCTTCCCACGCGGCGGACGCATCCCGCCGGTTTGCGGTCTTCCGTGACCGCCGCGGAGCGCCCGACCTTGCACCCCGGAGGCCACTGCCCATGGCATCTCCCATCCCCCGCCGGCCAGTGGTGGATCCCGGCCCTCGCCATGTCATCGCCGAGTATCGTCACCGACTCCAGCAGGTGACCTGCGAGTGCGGCTGGCAGGGAAGCAGCGCGTCGCCGGATTCCCGGCCCTCCGAGTGGAGCGCGCACGTCGCCGCGTACCGCACCGGGTCGCGCTGAGCCACCGCGCCCGCACCGCGTCGGGCCGAGCAACCGCGTCCGCACCGGGTCGCGCTGACCCGCTGTCCCGACGAGACCGCCCACCCCACCGTTCGCGCAGCCCTTGCGAGCGCCGCGTTCATCGGAACCGGCGCTCGTCCGATTCCCCGGCTCGCTAGGCTGTTCCTCGCGTCCCACCGTCGCCGACAGCCCCATCGACAGGAGCGATCCCCGTGAGCTTCACCTACGCGGTCGTCGGCGCCGGGCGCCAGGGAACGGCCGCCGCCTATGACATGGCCCGCTTCGGCGACGCTGCCCGCGTCAAGGTCGCGGACGCCGACATTGGTGCGGCCGAGCGCGCGGCCGAGCGCGTGAACGGCCTCCTGGGGCGCGAGGTGGCGTTCCCGTTCGCGGTGGACGCCGCCGACCCCGTGGCACTGCGCGCCTTCCTCGACGATGTCGACTCGTTCCTCTCGGCCGTCCCGTACTGGCTCAACCCGGGAGTGGCCCGCGTCGCCATCGAGGCCCGGTCCAGCATGACCGACCTGGGCGGGAACACGGACCTCGTGCGCGAGCAGCTGGCCCTCTCGCCCGAGGCCGAAGCCGCCGGGATCGCCATGGTCCCCGACTGCGGCCAGGTTCCCGGCATGGGCACCAGCCTCACCGTCTACGCCATGTCCCTGCTGGACGAGACCGACGAGGTGACCTTCTGGGACGGAGGCAACCCGCTGCACCCGGAGCCGCCCTTCAACTACATCCTGACGTTCAACATCGCGGGGCTCACCAACGAGTACCACGGCGTGGCCCACTTCCTGCGGGACGGGCGGCGGGTCGAGGTTCCCACCTTCCTGGTGGAGGACTACGAGATGGTCGAGTTCCCCGCGCCGATCGGCCGGATGGAGGCGTTCGTGGCCGGCGGCGGCACCTCGACCATGCCGTGGACGTTTGAAGGGAAGCTCCGGACCCTGTGGAACAAGACGCTCCGCTGGCCCGGCCACTTCGAGGAGTGGAAGGCCTACATGGACGCAGGTCTCCTCGAGACCGAGCCGATCATGGTCGGCGGGGCGCCGGTGGTTCCACGCGACGTCCTGCACGCCGTCCTGGACCCCAAGATCCGGGCGAAGCCCGGCGAGCCGGACCTGGTGATCGTCCGCGTGCTGGCACGGGGTCGCAAGGACGGACGCGACGCCCAGGTCGTCGTCGAGCTGATCGACCGCTACGACGAGGCGACCGGCTTCACGGCGATGGAGCGGACCACCGGCTGGGACGGCTCCATCAAGGCCATCATGAACGCCCACGGGGTGACGCCGCGCGGCGCACACCCGGCCGAGGTCGCGGTCCCGGGACCGCTGTACGCCGCGGAGCTCCGACGCCGGGGCTTCAGCCTGACCGAGACGCGCTGATCCGGACGGGCTCCGGGTCCCCTGCTGGGTCGGTCGCGGCGGCGGGGTCGGTCGCGGCCGCCAGGCGGATCGCGGCGACGATGTCGATCGCCGCATCCGCGGTCCCCGATGCCTGGGCGGCCTCCGCCCGTTCCGCGGTCTCAACGGCTGGCGCGGTCTCGGCGCTCTCTGCGGTCTCAACGGCTGGCGCGGTCTCGGCGCTCTGAACGGCAGTCGCGGTCACAGCGGCATTCGCGGTTTCCGCCGTCTCGGCGGTTTGAGCGGACTCCGCACGGTCCGCGCCTTCCGCGGCCTCGGCGATGCCGACGGCAGGACCTGCCTCGGCCTCGAGCGCGGGAACCGCGGTCGCCTCACCCGCCACCGGCGTCGCCGGCCGGTGTCGACGGCTCGGCTTGCGCTCGACGACGGCGACCCACCAGTCGCAGGCGCAGATACCCCGGGGGCAGCCGGCGTGGGGAAGGCGCGGCTCGCGAAGCTCCGTGGCGATGCGCACGACCGTGCCGTCGTCCGCCCGGCAGGCCCGGCAGCATTCGGCGCCGACCACCTCGGCATTCCGCGCGACCGCCGAGAGAGAGCGCAGCACGGCGCTCATCCCCTCCCGGTGCAGCGCCACGACCTCGTCCGGCGGCGGCACCGGCGAGCCGGCCTCCTGGTAGAGCGCCGCGGCCTGCGCCCGGCGGATCGTCCCGATGTCGCCCCACTTCTTGTCGCGGCGCGCATTGCGCACTGCGTGCTCTGCCGTCGACAGGTAGAGGTCCCGCGACGCCGCCACGACGGCGGCCGACAGCGGCGCCTGGGCCAGCTTCGTGCGACGCGCGACGGGCGCCTTGACGTTCTTGGCCAGCGCCAGCCAGCGAGCGCGATCCGCGGTCCAGGTGCGCTCATCGACCTCCCGCTGGCGCTCGGCCTCGAACACCGCCACGGCCGCCTCGGTGAGGAGCACGAGCCGGCCATCCTTGCGCCGCACGACGATTGGCTGCCGGCAGCGAGGGCAGAGGCGGTTGCGCGACGGCGGCGGATCCAGCAGGAACGCGCAGGACGGGCATGCGGCGGTCGGGCGCGGCGCGACGGGTGTCGGTGGAGCCGCGGCGGGGGCGCCCACGGTGTCTGCCGCGGCCGATGTGTCGTCGGTCTCGTCGGACGGCCCGATGCCGAGCAGGCGCCGGAGGAAGTCGATGGCAGGCACCTCCCGTGTCGTGGCCCTCAGGGTACTCCGCCGTCGGAAGGGGGCGCGAGGGCCGTTCGACGGCCGGCTGCCAGCCGGGCGCGATCGACGCGCGCGGCGCAGGCGCTCGAGCGCGCGGCCCAGGTGTGCGGCCGCGCGCGGCGCAGGCGGTCGTGCGCGAGGCGGGCGTCCCTGCGCAGGGCGGGCCGATGGGCCCTTGCAGTGGCGCGAGGATTTGTGACACTCGCCGAAACGAACGGCAGATCGTTGGCAGGGAGGCAGCGGCGCATGATCGGCGGCCGACACGATCCACGAGACGCGCGCCACCTCCCCGTCGCCCTGTTCGCGTATGCGGTCGCGCTCGCGGCCTTCCTGCTCATCCCGCCCTACCTCCGGGCGTCCGTCGGGCCGGTGGACGGGTTCACGCTCCAGGAGGCAGCCGACCTGCTGACGCCGGTCGTGGTCATCCCGCTGGCGTGGCTGGTGATCGACCTGACGGGCGGACTCGGGCGCCGGGCGACGCTGCTCTTCCTGGCGATCGCGGCGGTCTGGATCGAGGGCCAGGGAATCCACCTGGCAGCCAACTCCGTCGGCGACGCCGCCGACTCGTCGGCCGCCTTCTACGCGACGAGTCCCAGGCGGGCTGGACCACTGGCTCGACGAGGTGCTGAGCCACTGGATGTGGCACGGCGCATGGGCGGCCCTGTCCCTGCTGATCCTGGCCGCCGGTACTCGTCCGTCGGCGGCCGCGGGCGGGCGCTCGTGGCTGGCGCGCGCGGCCGGCCTCGATCGCCGGGGTGACCTTCTTCCTCGTCACCGTGGAGGGCTCCACCGCCGCCCTGGGCATCCCGCTCTCGATCGTCCTGCTGGGGTGGACTGCCGTGGAGGCAAGGCGCGGCCCCGCCGGCCGGCCGGTGATCTCGTATTTCGCCGTTTCCGCCGCCGTCACCCTCGTCGGCTACCTCGCGTGGGCCGCGAAGAACGACTGGACGCTGCCGGAGTTCTCCGCGGTGGGCCTGTTCGGCTGACCCGCCCGCCAGCCGCGCGACAGAAGATCATCGACCCATGCAGATCCCCGCGGGCCTGGCCCGGATGCGCGGCCTGGGCCGAGGGACGCGCCTGGCTGGCCGCGCTGCCCGGCGTCGTCGCCGCGTGCGCCGCGACGTGGGACCTCCGGCTCGGGGAGCCGTTCGCCGGATCCTTCGTCTCGCTGACCGTGCCGGCGACCGGACGCGACGGGTGCGGCCGTCGTCCTCAAGGTCCAGTTCCCGGACCGCGAGAGCGAACACGAGGCGGTCGCCCTCCGCCGATGGGATGGCGACGGCGCGATCCGCCTGCTGGCCTGGGACGTGGAGCGCCGGGCGCTGCTGCTGGAGCGCTGCGTCCCCGGCACGCCCCTCTCCAGCGTCGCCGCACCGGAAGCGCTCACCGTCCTCGCCGGCCTGCTCCCGCGGCTCTGGAAGCCTGTCGGTGCACCGTTCCGCCCGCTGGCCGACGAGGCCGCATGGTGGGAGGTGCACCTCGTGGAGCGCTGGGAGCGCGCCGGGAGGCCATTCGAGCGGCGCCTGGTTGACGCGGCCCTCGATGCGCTGGGGTGGCTGCCGGGGTCCCAGGGAGAGCAGGTGCTGCTGCACCAGGACCTCCACGGCGGCAACGTCCTCCGGGCGGAGCGGGAGCCCTGGCTGGTCATCGACCCGAAGCCGCTGGCCGGGGAGCGGGAGCTCGGCGTCGCGCCGATCGTGCGCTCGTTCGAGCTGGGACACGATCGTCGCGCGGTGGCACGCCGGCTGGATCGGCTCACGTCCGAGCTGGGCCTCGACCGCGAGCGGGCCCGCTGGTGGACCATCGCGCAGACCGTGGCCTGGTCGTGCGCGGCCGCCCCGTTCGTCGCGGCAGAGCATGTCGAGACGGTGCGCTGGCTCCTGGCGATGGCTCGCGACCGAGGTCAGTAGCCCACCGAGGGAAGGTATGCGCCCCTGGGCTCCTGGTAGATGCCGATCGCCATCAGGTTCACGACGAAGAACACGCGCAGCCCGTGGGCCAGGCACCAGCGGAACAGGTCGCCGTTGTCGAGCGGGACGAGGATCCCCGGCGTGCCGAAGTCGTCCGCGGCGCCGAGGAGCGCCTGCAGGTCGTCGTTCGTCTCCGCGACCGAGTGGCCGAAGTAGTTGACGCCCGTCGTGTAGGCGGTGATCCGCCCGAGGCGCTCGACGACCGTGACGCCGCCGTGGGCGATCGACCCGCGCAGCTCGCCCGCCCGCGTGTGGCCGTGGACGCGCAGGCACAGGGCGTTGCAGGCCGCCTCGTCGGCCTGCCGTGGCGGTGCGCACGGCGTAGCCCGGGAACGAGACGCGCAGGGGATCCCCGTGCATCGCCGCGAAGGTCGCGCGCACGTCCATCCCGAGCTTGGCGTACAGGCTGAGCGACCGGTTGTGGTACGAGATCTGGACCAGGCGCACGCCCGGGGTCCCTGTCTCCTTCGCCCGCTCGAACATCGCGCCCATCAGGGCGCGGCCGACGTGGTGATCCTGCGCCGCCGGGTCGACGCTCACCGGCCCGATGGCGTGGATCGTCGAGCGCTCATCCAGGAAGGAGCTGCCGACGACCCGGCCGTCGACCTCCGCCGCGACCCCGTGGAACCCCGGGTTGCTGATGAGGGCGTTCATGCTCTTCGTCGCGGCCGCGACCGACGGGAAGTCGTGGGGGAACCCGTGGCGATCCGCCAGCGTCGCGAATGCCTCGTACAGGATGCGCCCGCACTCCTGCGTATCGGCCGGCACCGCGGCACGCAACGTGACGCTCATCCCCTGGCTCCGCTAGCAGCGCCGCGAGCCCGCGGCAGGCTCATCCATGCGCCGTCCGATCGTAGCGCCGGGTCCGCGCGCCCGCCAGCGCACCACGCATGACGCCTCGGAGTTGGGCGGTGCTGCCGGGAGGACGAGGGCGCTCGGTCGTGCCGTGCGCTCCTGGTAGCCGTCGTAGCGCCCGTGAGCGGTCGTCGACCCTATCGGGCCGTCAGGCGCGCTTCTCCAGCATTCCCGCGACCAGCTCGAGTCCGCGCCCGAAGCCCGCCGGCAGCGGCTCCTGGAGGACATCCAGTGCGGCGACGAGGCGCCGGCGACGGCGCCCCGCAACGTCCTCCCAGAGGCGCAGTCCAGCCTCGGTCGGCCGCACGATCGTCGCCCGCCGATCGCCCTCATCCCGCGAGGCCGTCACCAGGCCTCGTCGCTCGAGGCGGCGGACGAGGCGACTCGCCGCGGGCAGGCTGACCCCGACCCGGCCGGCCACCTCGCCCACCCGGCTGCCATCTGACTGGGTGACGACCACGAGAATCCGCCACTGCTGCAGGGTGAGCTCGCCCGCCGCGCTCACCTCCCCGAGCACGACCGTCGTCAGGCCGACGGCCGCCGTCACGAGCCGTTCGAGGGCCTCCACGACCTGCGCGTCCGCCACGTACGTCCCTCCATCTTCTTCCCCTTCCCTCCCCGCACAGGATAGCTAGATAATGAATTCATGACAATACTTGACATATGACAACTAATACCATACGGTTCTCAGCACGGGTCGCGGTGGCGCTCCATATGCCGGGTGAGCCGCGGCCGCACAACGGCAGTCTGAGAGGTCAACATGACGAAGGAACGCTACCGCGGGAGTTTCGCGGACGGCAACACCAAGCAGCACGTGAAGCAGGGCACCCTGTTGGGCGACTTCGCAGCCGGCCAGGAGACGGAGCCCCGGGTGGGAACCGTGCAGCCGCGCGGCAGCTACGCCGACGGCGTGAGGAACCAGCCGGTCGATCCAGCGGCCCCACGGGGTGATTTCGCCGAGGGAGAGCGGACGCAGCCACGCGACTGATCCCCACCCGCTGATCGGTCGTACGACCGTTGGCCGGGCGGCCATCCCCGGCGAACGTTTCGCGAGCCGCGTCGCTCCCGTCCGGGCGGCGCGGCTCTCTCTCTCGCGCGGTGCACGTTGACCGGAGGTGGACGTCCGCCGCCACGCCGCGACGTGACGCCTGAGCCGTCGCTCGTGGCTCACCTGCCCCGACAGGCCGCAGACGCTCCGGGGTGGCAACCGACACGGGCACGAGGAGGCACAACGATGGGCCAGGAACCAGCGCGTCTTCGCCGCGCACCGGTCGAGCGATTTGCCGGTACGGAGCACGTGTACAACCTCGCCGACATCGCCGCGCAACTGCGCTCGGAGCCGCATCCCGCTGCGGATGGTCATCGCCAGATGACGATCGCGCATCACGGCTCGGTGGCGCTTGTCCTGTTCGACTTCGAGGCGGACGGCCGGCTGGTCGACCACGTTGCCGACGGGCTGGTCACGATCCAGACCCTGGTCGGTCATGTGGCGGTGCGAACGCCGGCGAGCGATCACGAGCTGGGTGCTGGGAGCCTGCTCGTGCTGTCTCCGGGGGTGGCGCATGACCTCCACGCGAACGTACCGAGCCAGGTCCTGCTCACGGTGCACCTGGCTCCTGGCGCTGTGGGCCCTCTGGTCGACGGGCGCATGGCGTGACCGGGGGACGCACTCGCCCATGCTCCGCCGGCGATCGGCGGGGTCCCGCCCTCGTCGCTGCTACCCGGTCCGATCCAGGTAGAGCCTGATCCGCTCCTGGCCGCGCCGGAGGATTGCCTCCGCCTCGCCCGGCGCCAGCGAGTCGACGAGCTGGATCGCGTCGTTGGCGATGACGAGCGTGCGGCCGACGATGAACGTGTCCACCTCGTCGCCGGTGGCGTCCGGCCACGGCGCGACGGTCTCGTAGCCCTGCCGGAACGCCGACCGGAGGAGCTGGAAATCGTCGCGACCCCACCAGTAGTAGAGCGTCGTGGCGATGTCCTGGACCGGCCAGCCCCACATGAGGTCCTCGAAGTCGAAGGCCACGACCCTCCCGCCCGTCACCTTGACGTTCCAGGAATGGAGGTCGCCGTGGAGCACGCGCATCGGCGCGCCCGAGTCCGTCAGCCGGGCGATCGCCGCCTCGACCCGCGCCAGGGCGGCCCGGTAGATGGCCCGGCGCGCGGCCGGGACCAGGGGCTGGTCGTCGAACAGGACGACCGGCTCGTCGAAGGGGAATGGGCGGTCGTAGCGGACGGCCGCGAACCCGGGGGGCGGCCGGAACCGCGTGCCGTGGCGATGCAGCGAGGCGGCGAGGGCCCCAACGCGCTCGACGTTCGGAGCGGTCAGGCGCCGGTCGAGGAGGGGACCGTCGATCCACTCGAACAGGACGCACGGGAGTGGCTCGGCCAGGCCGGCGAGATCGACGACCGTGACGTCGTCGCCGGTCTTGTTCGGGACCGGGACGACCACGTCGACGTCGGGGGCGTCCCGGAGCGACTCGAGCCAGGCGATCTCCGACCGGATCTCGGCGACGGAGTGGGCGATCGGCCCGGGAACCCCGACCCGGAGGGCGAAGCACTCGCCGGTGGCCGTTTCGACCCGGAACGTCGCGTTCGACTCGAGCGCGATGCGGCGGATCCGCCGGACCTCCAGTTCATACCGGGCGATCGCCGCCTGCGCGGCCCGGCGGAGAGCCCGGGCCTGGCCCGATCGGCTGAGCTTCGCGAACGTCGTCATGGGGTGATTGTGCCGCGCCGCGCTCGCTGCCGCTCATGCACCACGAGGCCGGGCGAATTCGCCAGGCTCACGGACTGATCGACCAGGCGATCCGGCGAGCCGCGTGAGACCCTCGTTGTCCGGCGGTCGTATTGTCGACCCCGTTACCGAGGAGGACGTCTGATGCGCAGCGTGACCTATTCGATGGGCGTCTCGCTTGACGGCTACATCGTCGGGCCGGACGGCCGCTTCGACTGGACGACGCCCGACGCGGACGTCTTTCGCTTCTGGATCGACGAGATCCGAGAGGTCGGCGTCCACCTGATGGGACGACGGCTGTACGAGACGATGCTGTACTGGGAGACCGCCGACCAGGATCCATCGCTCGACGACGCAGAGCTCGAGTGGGCCGCCCTCTGGAAGCCGCTCCCGAAGGTGGTGTTCTCCACCACGCTGTCGGCGGTGCAGGGCACCGCCCGCCTGGCCTCCGGCGGCCTGGCGGACGAGATCGAGCGGCTGCGTGCCGAGCCGGCAGAGGGCGAGATCGCCATCGGCGGCGCGACCCTCGCCGCCGAGGCGGCCGCCTTGGACCTGATCGACGAGTACCGGGCCATGGTCTACCCGGTGCTGGTCGGCGGTGGCATCCCGTTCTTCCCCCGGCACGAGCGCCGGGTGGATCTCGAGCTCGTCGAGACCCGCACCTTCAGCTCGAGCGTCGTCTACCTGCGCTACCGCGTGGCGAGATAGCCGGCTCGTCCGCTGGTGCTCCCGCTCCTCGTCGATGCGTGGATCGACCGACTGCGCTCCCGCCACTCGTCGATGCCTGGATCGACCGACTACGCCGGCATGGACATTGAGCGGGATGACGTCGAGAGACACGCGGGCGGCCACGGAGCCGAGCCGTCGTCAGGCTTCGCCCGCGCCAGAGAGGTCCTTGTCCTCCATCTCCCACGCATGGTCGAGCGTGTGGAAAGCCGAGTGCCGGATCAGGAACGGCAGCGTCCACGACCGCATGGGCTTCGCGACCTCACCGGCGTTGTAGGCGCGCATTGCCGCGACGTAGTCCTCGCGGTGCTCGGCGCAGGCCGTCTGGCGCGAGCGCGGCTTCATCCGGGATCCGTAGCCCGACCTGCTTCGCGAAGTCCTCGCTCTCCGTGCGGATGGTATGGCGGATGATCCGGTCGCGGTCGCGACCTCCCCCCCGGGGCCCCTTGCGCATCTCCGGCGAGACCCGCGCCGCCACGGCGTCGAAGAACGCCCAGCAGGCCTGCAGGATGGTGATGCCGCGCTCGAGCTCGGCCTCCGCCATCGGTCCCTGCTCCGTGGAGGACGGCGAGAAGGAGATGCCCCAGAAGTCGACCGAGCCCGTGCCGACCTTGTCCTCCACGACCTCGAGGGGTCCGGCAGCGGCGAACTCGCGCGCCATCCCGGCCAGGCTCGCCACGGGACGGTACCGCTCGCGATAGGCCTCGAGTGTCTCAAGGGCGAGCTCGCCGGTCTTTGCGCCGCGGCTCCACCCCGGCCAGTCGAGGCTGAAGGCGACCGACCGCTTGTCCTTGGGCCCATGTTCGACGACGGTGCGGACAGGCATGCTTCATTGTCGCGTGGACGCGCAAGGCACGCCACTACCGGCCGACGACCGGCGGCCGAGAAGGCAGCCGCCCACCGCCTCGGCTTGTCGCATTCGACCGTCAAGCACCACCTGGCGAACGCGCGGTCCAGGGTCGGCGCGGAGACGACGGCGCAGCTCGTGTGGATCCTGGCGCGGCGGCTGGCTCGGCCCGAGGAAGCGGCGAACGCGGACGATGGCAGACTCGCGCCACGCCAGCGTCCCCGCCCTGAAAAGGCGGCTCCAGGACCCTGGGTAAGTTAGCGACGACGTCTCGCGGGGTCCGCCGAGGTCCCGTAGCGTCCGAAGGTGCGGCCCCGGGTGTTGGCGAAGACCGCGCGCCCGGTGTGCCAGCGCACGGCGATGTTCCACGCCTCCGCGCAGAGGCCGTCTCCTGGGTCGTGGAACTCGGTGGCCGAACGCATTGATCAGCGTGCTTACGGGGCCCCGAGCCAAGCGGGTCGGCCTGCGACGAGGTCGACCTCGGCCCAGTAGCGCTCGAGCTCTTCGGTCAGGGGGACGACGCCGTTCTCGCCCTCCTCGATCAGCACTGTCACGTCGGGCCCGGTGTCGGATCTCGGGATCACCCGGGCCGTCGGCAGAAGGCTCAGGCATTGCTCCTGGGTGGCCTGGCACACCGAGACGATCGGCTCGTTGAGCGAGTAGAAGCTGATGACCGGCGTGTCGTTACCCGAGCTCAGGCCCGCGTCGATGAGGTTGGGCGGGGGCGTCGTCGGCAGGCGCCAGCTGGTGCCCGCCGGCAGGTCACGGGCGAGGGGCAGGGGCGGCAAGGTGCCACCCGGCGCCGCGCATCCAGCCACGAGGGCCAGTCCGGCCCCGACGAGGGCGAGGAAGGAGACTCCGCGACGCACCCGATCAGCGAGCATCCACCCTTTCTTGACGCCGTCCGCGTAGAGCCGACTCGCGTACTCCTCAGGCGCCATGCCGCGGACGTTCGAGGCTCGCTTCCCGTCTCCTCGCCGCTCGGCCGCTGCATACGCCGCGACGACTCTGGCGTGGTCGCCGCCGAGGCGCCGAAAGAGATCTCGCATCACGTCCCGCTGAGTCGTCCGTGCCATAACCGGCACCTCCCCGCATAGCGTACCTACGGCCGGGACCTGATGGCATGGCCCAATCGGCCGAATGGGAATCGGGCTCCGCGACCAGCACCATTCAGGGCATGACGGCGCGCTGGTCCGATCCATACCGGCTCCCGGGCTCCGAGGCCTGACCCCCTCGGTCAACTGACCGATACCCGGCCGGGCTGCGCGCGTCCACCCTCAGAGCGTGGTCCGCCTCCATGCTCCGAGCCACCCCGCTGCGGCGGGGTCCCGCCTACTGGTCGGCCGCACCCTCCATCGTGCCGACCCGGCCCGCCCCGTCCGGGATCGGGGCACCTCCCCCTGCCCCGACTCGCGATGCGATGGCACCGCCTGACGGGGCGGCCGTGAGCGACGACGCGATGGGCCTCACGCAGCGCGACCTGCTGATGGAGATGCGGGAGGACATCAAGGGGCTCAAGACCACCGTGGATGCGATCGCCAAGGACCAGGCGCTCGGCGTCGAGCGGCGGGCCAGCATGCAGCGGAGCGCCGACTCGATCTACGCCCGCCTCGACGGGCACGACCGTGACCTCGACCGGATGCAGGCCTGGCAGAACCGCGCCGACGGCGCGATGGTGCTGGCCCGCTGGGCGCTCGGCGCGTCGCTGGGGTGGCTCGTCGTCCTGAGCCTGGAGCACCTCTAGCCGGATTCCTCGGGAGCCAGCATCGGGCGCAGGCTCGAGGCCCACGAGCGGATGGCCTCCCAGTTCCGGAAGTCCCCCTCGGGTGCTCTCCTGAAGAGCAGCCAGGTCGACTTCATGAGCACGAAGTGCACGAAGCGCAGCCTGCGGTAATCGACCCGGCCGCGAAAGACACCCACGCTGACCGGGCGGACCTCTGGCGCGGCGTCGAGCACCGGACCGAGGATGGCCGACAGGAGGTGCGTCCGTTCCCAGTAGCCGAGCTTCCCCTGGACGCGGGGTGCTGCTCCCAGGAGGGGATCGATGGTGACGGGGACCCCGAGGCCCGGACCCTCGGTGACCCGTGTCAGCTCCATGCAGAGCACGAAGCAGGCCACGCGCTTCCGGCCGAGGGCCTCGCGGTTCTGCTCGATGAACCGTGCCGCCTCGGGCAACAAGTGCTCCCAGTAGATGGCGCTCCCAACGACGATCGCATCGTAGGCCTCGAGTCGGATGCCTTCGGTCGCGGGCGATGCGTCCACAGTCACGCCACACCGGCGCAGTTCCTCTGCGACGACCTCCGCGACCTCCGCGGTCGATCCATACCGTCCGGCGTGGACCACGAGGACCCTCTCGTCCACCCTGCGCCCCTCGACTCATGCGCGGGTCGGTCCCGCCAGTGGCTCGGCGCGGTCCCGGCGGCCGGTGCATGGGCCGCGTGTCACAGCCTCCCGCCAACCGCCGATCGTAGGCAGCGGTCGGGCACCGGACCAGAGGCAAACGGCCCCGAACGCCCGGTGCGCGTCCCATCCCACCGGAGCCGCCCGGTGCGGAGCCGGGCCGGGTGCGGGAGGGCCGGAGCTACCCGCCCTGCGGCGTCGGGGGGTCGCCCGGGAAGATCTGGCCTTGGATCTTCCAGGGCTCATATCGTCCGGTCCACAGCTCGAAGTAGGACAGCCCCTCGTAGGCGCCGGTCCCCTTGTACCAGATCGCGAGGATGTCGCCGCGATCCGAGGACCAGACGCCGGAGCCGGTGCCCTCCCAGGCTCCCCCGTCGTTCTCGAGGCGTGCCGTGCCCCACTGGACGGAGGCCCCGCTGACGGGCATCCGCGTCCCCTTCTCGAACGTGCCCCACAGGTCCTGCTTCCATGGGGCGATCTCGGTGCCCGTGACGCGGGGATCGTCGGTCCTCACCTTGCACTTCCAGAGCATGTCCCGGAAGTGCTGGACGCCGTCGGCGTCGGTCGTTCGGGTCCCGAGGTCAGCCGTGGGACATGTCGCGGTGCCCGTCACCACGGCCACCGCGTCCTCGGCGACCGGCCCGCTGGCCTCCGACCGCGTGATCGTCGTCCCCTCCGGATACGGAGGTGGAGGATCGCCGGGAAGATCTGGCCCTCGATCTTCCAAGGCTCCGAGCCCGTGATCAGCTCGAAGTAGGACAGCCCCTCGTACCCGCCGGTCCCCTTGTACCAGAACACCATGATGTCCCCGCGTCCGGGCAGTGAGGCGACACCCAACACCCGGCCCTCCCAGGCTCCCCCGTCGTTCTCGAGGCGCACGCTGGCCCACTGGACGCCCGAGCCGTTGTCGAGCGCTCCCCCACACATCCATGTTCGCGGAGGCTGTCTGGGTGCCGCTGACGCGAGGATCGTCCGTCGTGTCGGTGCACTTGATGGGCAGATCCCGGAGGTGCAGGGTGCCGTCGGGATCGGTCGTCCAGTCCCAGTTCACGCCGGGGCACCGATGGGTGCCGGTGACCAGGGTCACCGGCCCGTAGGTCACGGGCGTCGGGGTCGGCGTCGGGCTCGCGCCAGCGCCGCAGCCGGCCAGAAGGCACAGGGAGATCAGGCCGACCAGCAGCCGGCGGCCCGCGTCGCGTCCTCCCACATCGGTTCCCCCTGGGACGCATTCGCGGGTCGGTCTCGCCAGTGGCTCGGCGCGGTCCCGGCGGCCGGAGCATGGGCCGCGCGTCAGAGCCTCCCGCTGGCGGTCACCGTAGGCGCGACTCGGGCAGTTGGCGAGAGGCGAACGGCCCCCGGGGCGCCCGGTGCGCTCCGAGGGTTGATCCCTCAGGCGTAGCACCCCAAGCGAATAGACCGCGCCAGCCACCCGATCGACGATTCGCGGGTGAAGCTGTGCACGGTCTGTGGTGTCGTCACCAGCCGCTCTGGCAGCCGCTGCACCGAGCACGCCCGGCAATCCAACCGTAGCCGGCACAACGCCCTGTACAGCACGCGGGCCTGGCAGCGGCTCAGCACCCGCGTGCTCCGCGCCTGGGGCCGCCGCGATAAGTGGCGGATAAGGGACGGGTGGGAGGATCCATCCGGCGCGTGACGTCGGGGATCCCCGTCGCGGCCGTTCGCAGGGGCACGAGGAGGGTGTCCGCGTGCGCGCCGCAGCAGGATCCGGGGAACGCCACCACTCCACAGTCGAACTCGGGATGGTCGGGCGAGAGGGGTAGCCCCTCCTTAACTCACCTGCGCCCACCGCTCACGATGATCAATCGGACACCCGGGGATCTCCTCCCGGCGACGGCACGAAGCGCATGAGAGACGGCTACCTGCGCGGCGCACTCTCGCCGCAGGCGACCCCGCGCCAGAAGGACGTCCTCGCCGCCTACGTCGCCGCCGGCGGATCCGTTGCGGACGCGGCCGCGCGGACGGGCATTCGGCCGAGCACAGCGAAGCGTCACCTCGCCGACCTTCGTGCGCGGTCGGGGCTAACCACCGAGCAGCTGATCTACGCCGGACGGGCTGCCGGTTGGCTCGTCGTCCCGAGCCTGGAGCCCCTCGGGTAGTCTGGCGCCTCAGGGGACGACTGCGATCGTTCCGGTCATCCCGGCCTCGTAGTGCCCGGGCTCATGGCAGGCGAAGGCGAATGGACCCGGCCCCGTGAACGTGTAGGTCAGCGATTTCGTCGCCATCATGCCGATGTCCGCGATCTCCGGCGTGCCCTCCTTGTCCGCGGCCACTTCAGCCGCCGGGCCGACCATGAACTCATGGGTGGTGGGCCCCATCGTGGTGACCTCGAACGTGATCGTCTCGCCGGGCTGGACCTGGACCGTATCCGGTGTGAAGCGGAGGTCCGGCGTCGCGAGGATCCGCACGACCCGGGGCGCGGAGGTCGTCCCCGCGACGAAGCCCGGCGAGCCCGGATCGGGGGCTGAGCCGATGCTAGCCGGGCCGGTGCCCATCATCCCTCCGGGGCCAAAGCCCCACGGGCAGCCTGGCCGGATCCGGCGCCGAGCGCGCCTGCGGCCGCGATGAGGATGACGCCGGTGGCGACGAGGCCAGCCCCCAGCCAAGCAACGCGACGCTCGCCCACGATCAGTACCCCAGCGTCTTCTTCGCCTGCTCGAACTCCTGCTGCGTGATCTCCCCTCGAGCGTACCGTTCACGCAGGATGTCGAGCGCCGTCGATCGTTCGGGCTCCCGGCTCGCACCACCGCGGCTCACGGCGCCGACAGCCCACACGATCAGGACCACGAAGCCAACCATCACGAAGAGACCGCCGAGCATCCAGATCCACCCGACTGCGCCGCCGTCAAAGCCATATCCCATCATTCGCGTTTCTCCTTGTGCTGTTCCGTACAAGCGCCCACGCTGCTCTCATCAGTCTCGGTGGGCCGACTCACCCCTGGGTGTTCCTCAGATGGTCGCCTTCACCCCGTGCTGAAGGGCCGCGTGTGCCGCCCGTCGACGGCGTGCGTGGCGTGCGCAAGAGCCTCTGCGTCTCCTTGTTCGGGCGCCCTCGTTCAGGTCGGTCATCGGCCTTCACGCTCAGGGCAGCGCCCGCGGCTGACGGACGAAGGGCGTGCCGCGATGGTGGCCCATAGTTGAGGCAGGCCTCGATCAGGGGGCCACCTCGGTCAGGACCCGCGAGGAGGCGTCGAGCAGCCGCTCGACCGCCGGATCAGCGAGGCAGTAGACGTTGTAACGCCCGCACGCGGCTCGATCGCGACAAGGCCGCATTCGAGCAAGCAGCGCAGGTGGTTCGAGGCCCGCGATGGGGTCAGGCCAACGAGGCTGGAGAGCTGACCGGCGGTCAGGGGTCCGCGCCGTAGCTCGCGCAGGATCCCCAGCCGCGATGGATCGGCGAAGCCGCGGTGGAGCTTCGCCTCGATCTCGAGGGACGGCCGCGCGGTCCGGCGGGGTTGGTTCAGCCATGGCTGAATGATAGCCCCGCTCGGACCCGACTCAGCCGCCCAGCGCGCACGATCCCGCTAGCCGAAGTCGAGCAGGTCACCCAGGAACCCGCGGCGGCGATTGCGACTCGATGGGTCACCCCGGTCACCGCGGTCCCGATGTTCATCGGGGACGTCGTCCATCCTCGACTCGCGGCTTTGGCCCGGCCCGGTCGCATCATAGTGGGCGGTTTCTGCGTCGGTCAGGCGCTCCAGCTCGCCGCGGTCGAGGAAGATGCCACGGCATTCCGTGCACTGATCGACGACGACGCCGCTCC